>NZ_CP054706.1:0-2400000 GCF_016495865.1 Salicibibacter cibi | reverse complement strand
TCGAAAAGAAAGAGAACCACCTTGCCGTTTTGGAAAAACGTACCGCGGACATTGAAGAAGAACGCTATCAATTGCAACTCTCCCGCCATCGCCTTGATATTGAACTGGACCAGTTGCTCGAACGGTTGCAAACGGATTATGAAATCACATTTGAAGCAGCGAAAAAACGGCCTTCTTTTGAAGAGAAGACAGTCGAAGACGCGCGCAAACGGTTAAAACTCGTGCAAAAAAGCATCGATGAACTCGGGCACGTGAACATCGGCGCAATTGATGACTATGAGCGCGTCAACGAACGCTATCAATTTTTATCGGAACAACAAGCGGATTTACAAGAGGGGAGAGATACGCTCGTCGCCGCCATTCGTGAAATGGACGAGGAGATGACGCGCAAATTCGGGGAAACATTCTCGTTGATTCGCACGTATTTCCAAGAGACATTTTCGGCAATGTTTGGAGGAGGGGAAGCGGATCTTTTGTTGGAAGACCCAAACCATTTATTGGAAACGGGCATTGAAATATACGCCCGCCCTCCGGGAAAAAAAAGGCAATCGTTGTCCTTGCTTTCGGGCGGGGAAAAGTCCCTGACCGCGATCGCCCTTTTGTTCGCGATTCTCCACGTGCGGCCGGTCCCGTTCTGTGTGCTTGATGAAGTGGAGGCCTCCCTTGATGAAGCGAACGTGGAACGCTTTGCCAATTATTTGCGCACCTTCAGCCATCAAACGCAGTTTATCGTCATTACCCACCGGAAAGGAACGATGGTCGCAAGTGATATTTTATACGGCGTGACCATGGAAGAGTCAGGCGTTTCCCGCCTCGTTTCCGTCCGGCTCGAAGACTATGTCCCCGAAACGGAAGCAGAAGAAGAGCTGCAAACGATAGGAAGGAGCGACACGCCATGAATTTTTTTAAAAAATTAAAGGAACGGGTTTCCGCCCAGACCGAAACGGTCACCTCGAAATTTAAAGACGGATTGGAAAAAACCCGCGATTCGTTTGCGGAAAAAATGAACGACTTAGCGGCACGGTATCGAACCGTGGACGAAGATTTTTTTGAGGAACTGGAAGAATTGTTGATCTCTGCGGACGTAGGGGTGCATACGGTCATGGAACTGACCGAAGAACTGCGCACGGAAGTGAAACGCCAAAATGTGAAAACCCCCCAAGACGTGTTGCCGGTCATCAGTGAAAAGTTAACGGCCAAACTCGATTATAGCGGCGAAGATTACGCATTGAACATGAACGACGAAGGCATGACCGTCGTTCTGTTCGTCGGCGTGAACGGTGTCGGAAAAACGACGACAATCGGAAAAATCGCCCAGCGTTTTAAATCCGAAGGCAAAAACGTCGTTTTGGCTGCGGGAGATACGTTCCGTGCCGGCGCGATCGAGCAATTGGCCGCCTGGGGTGAGGATGTCGGCGTTAATGTCGTTAAACAAGCCGAAGGATCGGACCCGGCGGCGGTTATGTACGATGCTATTCAATCCGCCCGCTCCAAAAACGCGGACGTGCTGCTTTGCGACACGGCCGGCCGCTTGCAAAACAAGGTTAATTTAATGAAAGAACTGGAAAAAGTAAAACGCGTCATTAGCCGCGAAATCCCGTCAGCCCCGCACGAAGTGTTGCTCGTGTTGGATGCCACGACCGGGCAAAATGCGATGACGCAGGCCAAAACGTTTAAAGAAGCAACGGAAGTTTCCGGCATTGTGCTCACGAAACTGGACGGCACCGCGAAAGGCGGCATCGTGCTCGCCATTCGCAATGAACTCGACATCCCCGTCAAATTCGTCGGCCTCGGCGAGGGCGTCGATGACTTGCAACCATTTGATGCTGAGCAATTCACGTACGGATTGTTCCGGGAGCTGGCGGAAGAGGATGAATCCGCGGTGGACGAGCGAGCATAAGCAGGGGCGGCGCAGGAAAGATGTCTGCGGACTGGGAAAGGAAGAATCGACGGTGTTGAGTCTTCAGAAGGTAGGTCTGCGGACTGAGAAAGGAAGAATCGACGGTGTTGAGTCCTCAGAAGGTAGGTCTGCGGACTGGGAAAGGTAGAATCGAGCGAGCGGAATCCTCAGAAGTGCGGTCTGCGGACTGAAAAAGGTGAAATCGAGCGAACGGAGTCCTCAGAAGTGCGTTCTGCGGACTGAAAAAGGTGAAATCGAGCGAACGGAGTCCTCAGAAGTACGATCTGCGGACTGAAAAAGGTGGAATCGAGCGAGCGGAGTCCTCAGAAGTGCGTTCTGCGGACTGAGAAAGGTGAAATCGACCGAGTCGAGTCCTCAGAAGTACGATCTGCGGACTGAAAAAGGTGGAATCGATCGAACGGAGTCCTCAGAAGTGCGATCTGCGGACTGGGAAAAGGGAAATCGATCGAGCGGAGTTCTCAGAAGATAGGTCTGCGGACTGAGAAAGGTGAAATCGAGCGAACGGAGTCCTCAGAAGTGCGGTCTGCGGACTGAGAAAAGTAGAATCAGCGATCCGAGTCCTCAGAAGTGCGGTCTGCGGACTGAGAAAAGTAGAATCAAGCGATCCGAGTCCTCAGAAGTGCGGTCTGCGGACTGGGAAAGGTGGAATCGACCGAGTCGAGTCCTCAGAAGTACGATCTGCGGACTGAGAAAGAGGAACTCGAGCGAACGGAGTCCTCAGAAGTACGTTCTGCAGACTGAGAAAGGTGAAACCGACCCGATCCGAGTCCGCAGAAGCACGCGCTAAGGTCCGGAAAGGTGTCACCGTGTCAATCGATATAATAGGAGGCATTTGCATGGCCCATGCGGGTGAAACTATTCGTTAAAATTTTGTTGACTTTCTTTTTGGAGCTTTTCATTCCACACCAATCATAAATATTGTTTGTGGTTATTTTTCGATTCGGGAATAGAAATTTGTATTCCCCAATGCTTCTCGTGATCGCTGTTTTATTGTCTTCTTCATAACCGCATTTGGCACAGACCCAATTCACACCTTTATCAGTCATAAAAGAACGGCAGCTCACACAGACGATGCCTTTTTTCAGCTCATGATAATCATAGTCGGGAAATTGTGTATGCGGATTGTTATGCACATGCAACGCCAGTAATTTTTCCGCGAGTTTATTATGTTTGTACGTCATTTTAGATTCTAGGCGGTTTAATGTTTCCAGGAAGCGATGGATTTGGTTCGGGAAAACGGCAGGCAGTTTAGGAGGAGCATTGTACAGATAAAATTCAGAATGGGTAAAAACTAGCGTGGATTCAATCGAAAAATTCAGTCGATGCTGTTGAAGTAATTTTCGCAGGAGGGTTTCGCTCCGCTTTAGTTGAAGCTGGGGGTCTTGGATTTCGATCCCGGAAATTGTCTTCCATTTGTCGTCATCGATGAAAAAATCACCTTTGGAATATTTAGACTCCAAGAGATAAATCGTTTCTTGCAAAATAAGCATCTTATCGATTTGAAAAAAATTACGGTCTTGGTTTAGTAAAAGGTCGTTGATTACAAAACAGTCAGTCGTTAAGTCTTCCAACCAAGCATCCAATTGTTGCTCGCCTTTAAAACCTTTCTCAAGATAGAGATAGCGCTGCTCATCAGGAAGGGTCATTCGGGGGCGTAAGAGCCGCAGCGTTTTTAATTCGGCGGGGACTTCGCGGGGTTTGAGAATCATGAGGCACGTCCTTTCATTTAATTTTCTTCATTATACCAGCAAAAGCCGGTCTTGACATCCTCCGCTCACCCCTGTATCCTTGTAAAGGCGATACACTTAACAGATAAGGTGAATCCAGTGCTGGAAAAAACGATGCGAATGAACGCACTTTTTGATTTTTATCATCCACTCTTAACCGAAAAGCAACGCAACTATTTGCAGCTTTACTATTATGATGATTACTCACTCGGGGAGATTTCCGAGTACTTTGACGTGAGCCGCCAAGCCGTTTATGATAATATCCGGCGCAGTGAAGAAATGCTGGAAGCGTACGAAGCGAAATTACAGCTCGACGAACGGTACCGCCGTCGCCAACACCTCTACCAAAAGCTTCGCCAACAAGCAAGCGCGTCCGCATCACCGGTTTTTTTTTCCATTGTAGATGAATTGGAACGATCTGAAGAATAGGGGGGACACAATGGCCTTTGAAGGTTTAGCCGAGCGTTTGCAGGCGACGATGTCGAAGATTAAGGGCAAAGGGAAAGTCAATGAAGCAGACGTGAAAGAGATGGCGCGGGAAGTCCGCCTGGCGCTCCTTGAAGCCGATGTGAACTTCAAAGTCGTCAAACAGTTTGTGAATCGCATTAAAGAACGCGCCGTCGGACAGGAAGTAATGAAAAGCTTAACCCCCGGCCAGCAAGTCATAAAGGTTGTCAACGAAGAACTGACAGAGCTGATGGGAAAAGAAGAAAGCAAACTGGAGGTCGCCGATAAAGCGCCAACGATTGTCATGATGGTCGGTTTGCAAGGGTCCGGGAAAACGACGACCGCCGCGAAACTCGCTAACCATTTGCGCAAAGAGAAAAACCGAAACCCGATGCTTGTTGCTGCTGACGTTTATCGTCCCGCTGCCATCGATCAGTTGCAAACCCTCGGAAAGCAATTGGAGATGCCTGTTTTTTCCAAAGGAACCGAAGCCAATCCCGTTGACATCGTCCGGGAAGGGGTCGAGCAGGCAAAAGCGGAGAATCATGACTATGTGCTCCTTGATACCGCCGGCCGTTTGCATGTGGATGAAGCGCTGATGGACGAGTTGCAACAAATGAGCGACGAGATCCGGCCCCATGAAGTCCTCCTCGTCGTCGATGCCATGACCGGCCAAGATGCCGTTAATGTTGCGGAACAATTTAACGAGCAATTGCCCGTTTCCGGCGTCATCCTCACGAAATTGGACGGGGATACCCGCGGCGGTGCCGCCCTTTCCATTCGCGCCGTCACCGAGCAGCCGATCAAGTTTGCCGGGATGGGCGAGAAAATCGACCAGTTGGAAACGTTCCATCCCGAACGCATGGCGTCTCGAATTCTCGGAATGGGAGATATGCTTTCGCTTATCGAAAAAGCACAAACAAACGTAGATGAAGAGCGTGCCAAAGAGTTGGAAAAGAAAATGCGCAACGCCGATCTCACGTTTGACGATTTTCTGGAACAGCTGGAACAAGTGAAAAGCATGGGATCACTTGAAGACATCCTTAGCATGATGCCCGGTGCCGGCAAGATGAAAGGCATGAAAAACATGCAGTTGGATGAAAGCCAAATCGGTCGCGTCGAAGCGATCGTGCGCTCGATGACGAAAGCGGAAAAACAAGACCCCAAGTTGATGAACGCGAGCCGCAAACGTCGGATCGCAAAGGGGAGCGGAACGTCGGTGCAAGACGTGAACAAATTGCTCAAGCAATTCGAAGACATGAAAAAAATGATGAAACAAATGTCGTCGATGGGCGGAGGCAAAAAGAAAGGAAAAGGCGGCATGCAATTGCCGTTCATGCGCTGAAAAGGAAAAACCCTTTACAAGCAAAGAAAACTTGTCTATAATAGGCAAATGTGAAAATGCGACTGATAAAAATTGGAGGAATAAATCATGGCTACAAAAATTCGTTTAAAAAGAATGGGAACGAAAAAACGACCTTTTTACCGTGTCGTTGTTGCTGAATCCAGTGCTCCGAGAGACGGACGTTTCATTGAGGAAATCGGCACGTACAATCCGCTCACGGAACCGAGTGATTTTCAGGTGAATGAAGAGAAGGCGGTTAAATGGATGCTCGACGGCGCGAAACCATCAGATACCGTTCGCAACCTCTTTACGACACGTGGGTTGATGGAAAAAGTCCATCAAGCGAAATACGGTAAGTAGGATTATTTTATGTTAAAAGAACTAGTCGTAACGATTGCCCGTTCATTGGTCGACCATCCGGATGACGTTGCTGTTCAGGAAGAAGACGTCGACGGGATGACCGTGCTGACCCTATCTGTCCACGAGGAAGATATTGGGAAAGTCATTGGCAAAAATGGAAGAGTCGCGAACGCGATTCGAAACGTGTTAACGGCGGCAAATAGAAATCAGGGCAAAGTCCGGCTTAATATTGCTGATTAACGAAAGGGGAGGCTTTGCCTTCCCTTTTTGATCTGACTATCAGAAATTGTCAATGGTTCGGATGATAGTATAAGGAAAACGGTGATTTTCGCCATTTTTGGTGATAATTCCAGTTTTTCTAACATAAAAGAGGTGAAGTCATGAGAATTGAAAAAAATGTACTCGTTCGCCACGTCCTGACCGAAGACTATAGGGAGAAACTTTTAAAAAAAATAGGTTCTGAAAAAGAGCGGTTGAACACTGAAATCGAACAGTTGCGTTTTCAGTATCAAAAACAGCTGAAAGAACAGACGGGCCGCAATAAATCTGCCGTCGATGCCAAATACAATAGTGAGATAAATAAACGCGGACAACGAATTGAAAGTCTGAATTTCAGGGAAAGCAAAGTGAAAACATTGCCGGAAGGTTCGCTCGTCACCGGAGAAAAGGTGCAAAGGTTTACGGATGTTCAGGTCGGGGATCGTTGGTCGGCGCATCGGCTGGAAGATGAAATTATTATTGAAGATGACATCGTTCGCGAGATTCGTTCCAAAGGAGAAGACGAGGATGACAGTATCCGGCACTGATTATTACGAAGTTGGAAAAATTGTCAATACACACGGGTTCACCGGAGAAGTGCGCGCCATTGCCACGACCGATTTTCCTGAAGAACGGTTTGCTAAAACGTCCGAGTTGCGTGCGGTGAAAGAAAATGGGGACGTGGAAATACTGGAAGTGCGCGCGCATCGCAAACATAAACACTTCGATCTGCTCATGTTTCAAGGCTATGAAACGAAGGAGGACGCCGAGCACTTGAAAAACGCGATCCTTGAGATCCATGCTTCCATGCGTGCCTCCTTACCGGAAAATGAATTTTACTATAGTGAAATCATCGGGGTAGACGTTTATACGGAAGATGGCGAGTTTCTCGGAAAGGTACGGGAAATTTTATCCCCCGGAGCCAATGACGTTTGGGTCGTCGAAGGCAACGGAAAAGAGATTCTGCTCCCGTACACAAAAGAAGTCGTGCAGACGATTGATGTGGAAAACGGGCGCGTCATCGTTCATTTGCTGGAAGGATTGATCGATGAATGAAGATCAATTTTCTCACGCTTTTTCCGGAAATGTTTCAAGGTGTTGCCTCGTCATCAATCTGGAAACAGGCAAAAGACAAAGGCGCGGCGGAGTATGAAGTAACCGATTTTCGCACCTATTCGGATAACAAGCACAACAAGGTTGATGATTATCCGTACGGCGGAGGCGCCGGAATGGTGTTGCGCGCTCAACCGCTCGTGGACGCTGTGGAGGATGTTCGGGGCGCGTCGGGTGGAAATGCCCGCGTTGTTATGCTCTGCCCGCAGGGTGCGCCGTTCTCGCAGGAAAAAGCCGAGGAGCTTGCAAAAGAAGAAGCGTTGGTCCTCGTTTGCGGGCACTACGAAGGTTATGATGAGCGCATTCGCTCGGTCGTGAACGACGAAATCTCCATTGGAGATTATGTGCTGACGGGAGGAGAACTCCCGGCAATGATCGTCGCCGACAGCGTTATCCGTTTACTTCCGGGTGTCCTCGGCAATGAAAGCTCGGCGCAAGAAGAATCATTTGCAGACGGGCTGTTGGAGCACCCCCACTATACACGTCCCGCCGATTTCCGTGGCATGGTAGTGCCGGACGTCTTATTATCCGGAAACCACGCCCACATCGAGCAATGGCGGCGCAAGGAATCATTACGACGCACGTGGGAGCGGCGCCCCGATTTGCTAGAGGCACACGAGATGGATGACGAAGAAAGGGAATGGTTGCGGGAGTTTGAGGATGAATAAGGGGTTCTGAACGTTGGTTTATGGCGACCGAAAGAGCGATGATTGCGCGCATTCGGTCGCTATGAAAGCTTCATGTTGACCGCAAACGCCTCCTTTTATAGCATTCAGTCCTCATGAACGTTTCATGGCGCCCGTGATAGAGGCTTAGGATACGTATTCGGTCATCATAAAGGTCTCATGGTGCCCGAAAAAGTATTAAGCACAACAGTACGGTCGCCATGACCTTTGTTTGTTCGATGCATAACTGAATGCCCTTGTATCCCCCGGCATTTTGCAAAAAAATTTAGTGCCGTTCCGTTATTAGGCATACTGTGTACTGAATCATCGTAGCCGGCAGAACAAATTCCGGATGAAACGTTGCTGAACGGCGCACTCTATGCTATGATTTACATTGGCGATAAGCCAAGTTCTCTATTGGCAAATGCCTTTGAATCCGATGTTCCGCTTCGGTGGGAATAAATCCCCGTAAGAGCATCCGAGAAGAAAGGAGGAAAACGAAAATGAGCAATTTGATCCGGGAAATAAACAAATCTCAATTAAAAGATGACCTTCCTAACTTTCGGCCGGGAGATACGGTAGCCGTTCACGTAAAAGTTGTGGAAGGAAGCCGTCAGCGCGTTCAGGTATTTCAGGGCGTTGTCTTAAAACGCCGCGGAAGTTCCGTGAGCGAAACGTTCACCGTCCGCAAGGCTACATCCGGAATTGGCATTGAACGGACATTTCCTGTCCATTCCCCAATCATTGACAAAATCGAAGTGAAACGCCGCGGCCGTGTCCGCCAAGCAAGACTTTACTACTTGCGCAAGCTCCAAGGAAAAGCCGCGCGTGTCAAAGAACTTCGCTAATGATCGTGAGAAGAGCTTGGACACCAGGCTCTTTTTTTATAGGAAAAGGCGGTTCATGACACCATTAAAAGGGAAAATAATGCAGGGATTGCTGAACAACGTGCGGCTATCAGCTGAAGCCGGGATGCCGCTTCCATGGCTTCGCTTTCCGCGGACGAACGGTCAAGCCTCCTCGCGCAAAACCGGCGCTGCGGGGGCTTGACGCGTCCGTTTTTCCGCTGGAGTCTCGCCATTGCAGCACCGTCCCTCCGTATGTTGCCAAAAGTGCAAGGTTTTTTTGCTTATAGGATGGATTTTCCTTGCATCCAGCTTTGACAACAGCAACGGAAAATAAGTAGATTAGAGGTTTCATGAACGATCCAATGCACCTCAAAAAAGGAAACAGCCCGAATCCGGGGTGCGTTGAAGAATCCGGAATTGGGGTATGGCTGATAAATCGTTTGTTTTGGCTGATATATTCCAAGCTTTGGCTGATATCGGGGCGATTTCGGCTGATAAAATCACCACTCAGGAGGTGAACCAACATGACGATCCAATGGTTTCCGGGGCATATGGCAAAAGCGACACGCGAAGTCCAAGAGTTGATCAAACGTGTGGACGTCGTCGTTGAACTCGCTGATGCTCGCATCCCGCAGGCGTCGCGTAATCCGGTCCTTGACGATATCCTTTCCGACCGGCCGAGAGTGCTCGCGCTCGTGAAAACGGACATGGCCGACGAAACCGTCACAAAAGCATGGCAGCATTATTTCGAGCAAAACGACGAACCCGTTGTCCTCATGAACGCCAAGCATAACCAAGGCACCGGGAAGCTCGTCCAGGAGGTGAAACGGCTCGCCCAACCGAAAATGGAATCCCTGCAAAAAAAAGGCATTCAAAACCGCTCCATCCGCGCGATGATCGTCGGCGTCCCCAACGTCGGCAAATCAACCGTCATTAACCGCCTCGTGGGAAAAAATCAGGCAAAAACGGGCAACAAACCGGCCGTCACCCAAGGCAATCACTGGCTGAAGGTGAGCAACCAGATGGATGTCCTCGATACCCCCGGCATCCTCTGGCCAAAATTCGAAGATCCCGAGGTTGGCTACAAGCTTGCCATCACCGGTGCGATCAAGGATGAACGCCTCGTTTTTGAAGACGTCGTGCTTTATCTTATCCAACAGTTGCACAAATGGTATCCCGAAGCGTTGAAGGAACGCTATAACTTATCCGAGCTTCCGAGCGAAGGCGTGGAACTTTTTGAAGCGATCGGTCGAAAACGGGGCTGCCTCATCGCCGGCGGTGATGTCGATTTTGACCAGGCGGCAGAAGTGATCCTTCGTGATTTCCGTTCGCAAAAACTTGGCCCAATCTCACTGGAAAAACCAAAGGATTAACCGATATAAAAAGAAAGAGGGGAACGTGGTGAGAAAAAGCGTATCGATCGCGCAGATCAAGTCACACCTTTTTGCCGAAAACCGTCCATCGGACGATTGGATCAACGAATTACGCGCCGATGAACGCAAAGGCGTCCAACACTTGCTCGTTCGCTATGACCGTATGTGCGAACGGGAATTCCGGCAAATCCAACAGTTCAGGGACATGCGCGCGTATGAAAAAACGTTCAGTGTTCCCAGTGCGCAAATCGCCGGCATTGATGAAGTGGGCCGAGGGCCGCTCGCCGGTCCGGTGACAGCCGCTGCGGTTATTTTGCCTGTGTCGCTTGAATTGCCGGGCCTTACCGATTCGAAGAAACTAACCGCCGACCAGCGAGAGCAGTTTTACGAAGCCATTGCTGCTGCCGCGGATGTGGGCATCGGTACAGCGACGCCGGAAGAAATCGACGAAATCAACATCTATCAAGCTTCTCGCCGGGCGATGATGCGCGCCGTCGAAACATTAGCGAACCGTCCGGACCACCTCGTCATCGATGCGATGGAATTGCCGCTCGATATTCCGCAAACCCCGTTAATCAAGGGCGATTCCAAAAGCGCGAGCATTGCCGCCGCGTCCGTTGTCGCGAAAGTGACCCGTGATACATATATGAAAACGTTGCATGAACACTATCCCGCCTATCGGTTTAACGAAAATGCCGGTTACGGCACGAAAGCGCATTTGGAGGCCCTCGATCGCGAAGGACCCACTCCGGAGCACCGCCGCTCGTTTCAACCTGTCATCACTCGGGAAGCGTAAGGAGATAAAAGATGGATATCGCCGCTCTCTCCGGCCAATTAAATAACAATGGACAATCGCAACCGACGTTTCGCATTGGCCAAATGTTCAGCGGCACCGTGTCCCGTCTGTTCTCTGGGCAGCTTGCCACGATTGAAACCGGAAACCATACGCTCGTGGCAAAGTTGGAAACGGCACTCAGCGTCGGCGGCCGCTACCTTTTTCACGTTCAATCGATCGATGGATTGCCGCGATTAAAGGTGGAGCCTTTATCGTCTGGCATTCCGGATGATAAATATGCGCGCGCCTTGGCCCAGCAGCTTCTTCGAAATGAAACGCCGTTTCGTTCGTCGGATCTCATGCAAGCGGCCGAACGGCTGAAAGGGGAGAGGCGCGTGACCGAGGCGTATGTGCAACTCGCGCACCGGGCGATTGAAAAGCGAATCCCGCTCACCCCAAGCATTTGGCGGGCGTTAAAAAGCGCTGCCCGCCCTCAAACGTTAACGGTCCAACTTAGAAATCTTCCCACGGAAGCGGCACAACAACTATTGGCACAAGGCACGATACTTACGCGTGAACGCCCGGACACTTCCGGCCTGCAAACGATGCTTGCCGCCCTCGGGCGCCCAGCGGACGATGTGTTGAATCTGCGAACAGTCATCCAGGCGGATCGCCAGCAATTTCTGCCGCTCCTACAGCAATCTCTCGGCTTTCAGCTGCTGAACACGGACCCTTCGCAAGGCGCCGGCTTTTTGCCGCTTAATCTCGATGGTTATTTAACGGACGGTTTTATTCAATGGCAAACCCATGCGCACGAACGGGATCAGGAGGACACCGCCACACGAGTTTTATTTTTCCTGAAATTAAAACATTTGGAAGAGACGGTGCTGGATTTATTTATAAAAGAAAAGAGCGTTTCCGTGCAAATTTATAATGATCGAAAAGAGCCGGGGGCTGTCGCGCTTTTGAAGCCGGTGTTGGCGCAAAGGCTAGAGGAGCAGGGCTTTCAGCTCGTCGCCTATCACTGGAATCAAACGGAGAAGCGATCGGAAACGAAGGAGCGGAAGGCGATTGGAGGAAGGGGATTTGATGTGCGCATATAAGAATAAAAGCCGAATGGCGGCGGCGCTTACGTATCGGCATGCGGAAAACATCGCGCCTGTTGTGAAAGCGAGAGGGCACGGACAGATCGCAGAGGATATCATCGCGCGGGCGAAGGAAAACGATGTTCCCGTCCGCGAAGATGAAACGCTGGCGGAGCTGTTGGATCAACTCGAAATCGGCACGCCGATCCCGGCTGATTTATACGAAGTGATCGCCGAAGTTTTTGCTTTTATTTATAAAGTTGATGGAGAAATGAAAGACTAAAAAAGAAGGAGGTATACACATGTCGAAAAAGAATTTATTGGATGTGGAAGCGAGCCAGGCGTTCGTCGATCACCACAAAGAAGAGATCGCGGGCGAATTCGGTTTCTTTCAGGCGACCCAGGTGCAGGACGCGGTGGCGAAAGACATGACGAAAAAGGTGCGGAAACAAAAGGACGAGGACACCAGCGACGATCAAGGGTGTTAAGGACGAACAGGTGCGTCATGGATTGGCGCATCTGTTTTTTCGTGGTACGGTTGATGGAGAGGTGAACGTTCGATGCTACAAAAACATGTCGTGTTCTATGACGGGGAGTGTCCGCTTTGCCGGGCGGTAAAGCTTGTGCTCGGTAAACTTGACTGGCGGGGTGCGGTTTATTGGTACCCTGTTCAGGAAATAAGCGAGGTGACACTCGAAAAAGCCAACGCTTATAAAAATATGTACGACGAGATATATATGCTCACCCCGGATAAACATGTGATAACCGGCTTTAATACCGTGCGCAAACTGCTTGCGTTGCTCCCGGTGACGTTCCCTGTGGCGGTGCTTATGCATGTGCCGGGCGCCGGCTTGATCGGCGGTCCTGTGTATCGCTTTGTTTCGAGGCGGCGCTACCGATGGTTTGGGCGGGTGGAGTATGAGGAGCGGGGGTGAAAATTTAATCATTATCGTTTTTTCTCTAAGATAATCAGTTACTTTTACAACCTATTTTAAAGGCTTTTACTACACAGATGTAACCTTATATTTTAGCCACTATTTCTAATAGAGAGTCTCAAACTAATCCCTCAAAGAGAGGGAAGGCTTGTTCTAGAGGGATTACACTCCCGATTTAATCCCTCAATGGGAAAGAAAGTGATCCCGAGAGGGATTACCACCCTTATCTAATCCCTTAAATGGAAGAAAAGCTGTATCGAGAGGAACAAGAACGCCGATTCAATTCTTCAAACAAAGGGAAGCCTGAGCGGAGAAGGATAAACCAAATCGATCATGAGTTCTATCGGTCTTTGCAGATGACATTTCATTTCAGCCACGATGCACTTGAAGAAGCCAAATAAGCGTTCAAGGATCGAAATATTATATTTTTTTATTAGATAGGGGACGTATGCTTTGTCTTAAATGATCGTTTCGAATCAAGGACACCGTCGGATTCACAGATGGAAAGAAGTGCTTGATTCCGAAAAGGAGGGGATGTCGAGTGAAATCAAAAGCGTTCATAAAAATGATCGATAAGTCATGAGCGGCACACAATTCATTTTTGTATCGAAAATTCATATTTGAATCATTTTTTTAAATTTCATTGACTGAATGGTTAGTATCTCAGACAGAAAATAGATTTCTAAATTGGCACGCTTTTTGCATATTTATAAATGCAACATCTTTTATGAAAGGAAGTGTGCGCGCACGAAGAAAACAGTAAACAACTACGAAGATATTGAATACCGGAACGCTTATGGAAATGCTCGAACAGATCCTCATCGACAATAGCAACAAAACGGCGATGACATTCGGAAAGTCGACGCACACATGTAAAGAACCAAGTCACAACATCTAACGTGTGGCGGAGCGGCCTCACCAAACGTGGGGTTAAAAGAGGAATCGAGTCGCTCTTATGTTTCCGAATTGCCCCCAGTATTCCTGCTAGTTATTTTAACGGTGCTCAGCCTGGATGCGGTCGTCGTGCAAGTGAATCCGATGTATAAGCCGCCGGAGCTCCTGCACGTGCTTAACGATTCAGTAAGTGTGATCATTATGTTGGACGACATTAAGCCAGTTTTCCAAGCAATCAAAAATAAAAGTGGTGTCAAAACAGTTATCGAAGTTTCGTTAAAAGTGCCCAGCGACTTTGATGCATTGTTGAATGATGAGTGCGAAGCGCCGCGCACAGCGATTGATCCGAAAGTTCGAAAGACGTGATGCTCACCTACTACAATTTGTGAAAAACATTTGAGAAAACAAAATAGGAAGGTTGGTGCTCCATGGATGTTCTTGCGCAACAACTGTTTAACGGACTTACAATTGGAAGCGTTTACAGTCTAGTAGCTTTAGGGTTAACGCTTGTCTACGGTATTCTTCACGTACCGAACTTCGCTCATGGGGCTCTTTATATGGTCGGTGGCTATGTCACGTTAATGTCGATGACCCTCTTGGGAATGCCATATTTTGTGGCCATGTTCATCGCGATTTTAGTCGTGGGAGGCATCGCTGTTCTGATGGAACGTCTCGTGTTTAACCAGCTCCGCGATTCGCCGCCCATTCACGATAAAATCGCAGCCATCGGTTTGCTGTTATTTCTGGAAACGCTCATACGCGTCATTTGGGGTTCGGATTACCGATCGATGACCACTCCTTTCAGTGACGATATTATCTCCTTTCTTGGCATTACGGTGACAACACAACGAATTTTAATCGTGGTGGCGGCGGTATTGGCCATGATCGCTTTGCAATTGTTCCTAAAAAAAACCATGGTAGGGGCATCGATCATTGCCATGTCGCAAAATCGTGAAGGGGCGTTTCTGCAAGGAATCAATGCCAATCGCGTGGCGATGTTAACTTTTTTCATTTCCGGTAGCCTCGCAGCAATTGCCGCTGCCATCAATGCGCCAATTAATCTCGTTTTTCCGGACATGGGACATCTCGTGATTTTGAAAGCGTTCGTCATTGTTATCATCGGGGGGATGGGAAGTGTCCCGGGTGCGATTATCGGCGGCTACATTCTAGGGTTTTCCGAAAGCCTTGGTGCTACCTTTATCTCTGCCGAATACAGTGACATTATTGCCTTTGTATTACTCGTTATCATCTTAACCGTTAAACCACAAGGTTTGTTTGCAAAGGGGGCACACTAGCATGTCGATGTTCAAAAGAAACGCCACACCGCTTATCTTTTTGTTTATCGCTTTAGTCGTCCCTTTTGTCACAGACAATCAGTATTACTTATATATATTGACGCTCGCCTTTATTTGGTCGATTGCTGTCTATGGCATGAATTTAATCTCCGGTTATACGGGCCAGCTTACGCTCGCGCATGCAGGTTTTTTTGCGATCGGAGCCTATTCTCTCGGCTTGTTAACGGTTGATGCGAATGTGCCATATTGGATCGCGTTTGTTGTCGCTTGCGTGATTACAACGGTGGCTGGATTATTGATCGGACTCATTGCCTTGCGAACGAAGACGCATTACTTTGCCATCTACACCCTCTGTGTCGGTTACATTATCTACCTCATCATTTATCAGTGGGATGAGTTGACCGGGGGCGTGCGTGGCCTTATCGGCATTGAATCTCCCGGAGCGATCGGATCGATCACGTTCGACAGTGCTGAATCGAACTATTATTTGGTGCTCGTATTTCTCGTATTGACGATTATCTTTATGAAATTTATCACGGAATCCCTTGTCGGGCGTACGTTTATGGCTATCCGTAATTCTGAAGAACTGGCGCAGACGATCGGCATCAATACGATGAAGCAGAAATTGCTCTCTTTTGTGATCTCTACTTTTTTTGCGGGGATGGCCGGTGCCTTGTATGCTTCCTTCGTCCAGTTTATAGGGCCTGAAATTTCTTACACGATGACGATGTTTGACATGTTGACGTATCTCATTGTTGGCGGAATTGGCACGATGTACGGGCCACTCGTGGGAACGTTCATAATTGTAACGTTAACCCAATCTCTTCAATTTATGGAAGAATACCGCATGCTTATTTTTGGTCCTGTCCTGGTGTTGCTCGTTATTTTCTATCCGAGAGGGATCGTTGGCGGGATTCAAATGTGGAGAGCGAAACGGCAACATAAAAAAAGACAAAAAATCACAAAACAATCATCAGATACATCGACATACGGGGGTGGAGATTAATGCTTATTGAAACGAAAGGGTTGACCAAAGCATTTGGCGGATTAACCGCCGTTGATGAAGTCGATGTCGGCATTGATAAAGGGAAAATTACGGCCATCATCGGTCCGAACGGCGCAGGAAAATCCACGCTTTTCAATGTAATCAGCGGTTTTTATCCATCGACAAAAGGGACCGTTGTCTTTAATGGCGAGGATATTACGAAAAAGAAAGCTTTTAATGTTGCTAAATTAGGAATTGCCCGCACATTTCAAACAACCAATCTTTTTGAGCAGGCCACCGTCATGGATAATGTAATCGTCGGCCATCGTTTACGGACAAAATCGGGAGTAATTGACGCTCTGTTTCGAACACCAAGACTGAAAAGAGAAGAACGTGCTAGTCGCGAGAAAGCAGAGGAGGTGTTGTCTTTTGTAGGATTAACAAAGGAAGCTAACCGGTTGGTGTCAGACATTTCCCAGGAAGCGAAGAAACGCGCCGCATTCGCGGTAGCGTTGGCTACGGACCCGGAAGTTGTTTTCCTTGATGAACCTGCCGCAGGGATTAATCCTGATGAAACAGACGGGTTGATAGCACTCATGCGCAAAATGGTCGACAATGACTTAACGGTTTGTTTAATCGAGCACAAGATGCAGATGATTATGGAGATTGCCGATCATATTGTCGTCCTTAATCAAGGGAAGAAAATTGCTGAAGGGACACCGGAAGAAATTCAAAACAACGAGATTGTGATCCAGGCGTATTTAGGAGGAGGTGATGAGGATGCTGACGCTCACTGATGTATCGGTACGATATGGATTCTATGAAGCATTGACGGATATTTCCATGAAAGTGGAGCCTGGGGAACTGGTCGTGTTATTAGGCGCCAATGGGGCCGGGAAGAGCACGATATTTCGGACCATTAGCGGGTTGAATAAACCGACGAAAGGCGGGATTGAATGGAACGGAGCATCTATTGGCGGGATGTCGGCAAGCAAGCTGGTAAATGCCGGTATCGGCCACTGCCCGGAGGGCAGAAAATTGTTTCCGGAAATGAGTGTCTACGAAAATTTGAAAATGGGCTCCTATGCGGTCAGGCGCAATAAAAAAGAAGTCGCGGACACACTGGAGCGTGTGTACACGCTCTTTCCCATTTTGGAAGAAAAAATGAAGGCATCGGCAGGATCACTCAGCGGCGGTCAACAACAAATGCTCGCCATCGGAAGAGCAATGATGTCGCGTCCTCAACTACTTTTGTTAGACGAACCATCCATAGGGTTGGCCCCATTGATCGTTAAACAGGTTTTCGATGTTATTCACGAGATCAATCGCGGGGGTACGACTGTTCTTTTGGCTGAGCAAAACGCCAATGCTGCGTTAAAAATTGCAGACCGTGGTTATGTCATTGAAGACGGGAAAATTGTCGTGGAAGGAGGTCAAGATGAGTTGTTTGCCAATGATGAAGTCCGAAAAGCGTATATTGGGGCTTAAAATCAAATGAATGGGAGGTAGGAAAATGAAGAAGATTAGTATGGTGTTCGGTGGCATTATGTTGCTATTGGCGGTTGGGTGCAACGGCGGCGGAGAGTCGGATGTCACGGAAGAAGCAGAAGGAACCCCTGCACCCGGAGCTCCCGATGGTGGTGACGGAGGCGAAGAGGTTGAAGTCGAGACGGAAGTGGCCGAAGGTACGGAAGTGGTGGACATTGGGTTTAGCGGACCGTTAAGTGGTGCCGGCGCTTATTACGGAAACAATACGTTGAACGGCCTCACGATGGCAATTGACGAAATTAATGAAAGCGGGGGTTTTGAGGTGGATGGGGAAATGTATTCATTTAATCTCGTGTCCCTCGATGACCAATACTTGCCGGACGAAACAGGCGCCAACGTGCGAAGACTTGTGCAGGAGAATGACACGCCCGCCATTTTCGTACCCCATAGCGGTGGAACGTACGCGACCCAAGTATTTAACGAAGAAGACGAGGTTCTGCTCGGCGCATATTCCAGTGAGCCGGAGATCACCCAACAGGATAACGATTTGACGTGGCGAATTCCACCTACGTATGACAACTATGTAGAACCGTTTTCCGAATACCAAATGGAGCGTTTCGGAACGGATTTGGCCATGTTGGCTCCAAATACCGAATTCGGCATGGACTGGGTAGAAGCGCTGGGACCTGCTTGGGAAGAAATGGGCGGTGAAGTTGTTCATGATAGTTCCGTGGATTATGAACAGGATACCGACTTTTACACCTTGATCACAAACGCATTAAGCGATGACCCGGATGTTCTCTTTGTCGGCGGCTCTTCGGAACCAACGGCACAAGTCATGCAACAGGCGAGAGAACTTGGCTTTGAGGGCGGATTTCTCGTCATGGACCAGGCGAAGCTCGATGAAATTGATAATGTTCTCGGCGGCGCGCCGGATATCATTGAAGGTTCGGTCGGTGTGGCCCCGCTCGTCCATGACATTCATGAAGGAAACGAACAATTTGTCAGCAATTATCAAGACATGCATGATGCCGATCCCGGCTCGGAAGCCGGCTACCACTATTATAGCGTCTATATTCTAGCTGAAGCCATGCAGGCAGCCGGTGATACCGAAAATGCGCATGCCATTCGCGAGCACCTGGATGAAGGGTTGCAACAAGTGGATGAAGACAAACGCATTTATGATGTCACCGAAGTAGCCGAAGACGGCGGGATGACAACGGAATTGCGAATGGCTGTCGTTGAGGACGGTGAAATTGAACTCGTTGATTTTGACGACTAGATAGAGAGATCCAATAGTCGTATGCAGGCCGAGAGATGCTGGACGAAAGGGGCATTGAACCGCTCCAATCTCTTGGCTTTTTTTCTTTGGCATCTCCGTGATTAGGTAAGGTAATAGGGTAAGAATGAAGAGGCGATGTTGTTTGCACGTTCTTTTCCATTTATGTTTCGGAATACAACCTGTTCTATAGGCAATGAATTTACTTATTTATACTAAAAGTGTAAAATTAAAATGTAAGCGTTTTTATTCAGAAAGATGACACTTTTATGGGAGGGATTAGTGGTGGCAGACACTGGAAAGCCAAATAAATTAAACGGCATTATCGATTGCGATGTGCACCCGATACCAAGGAGCTTGGAAGAATTGCATGCCTATCTTCCTTCTCGATGGCACAAACATTATTTTTCATTTTCCAGGCCTTTTTACAACCATCCCCATCACGTTCTTCGATTGGATGCGCTGCCTGAAAAAGGAGGTGCTCCGGGTAGTGACCCTGATTTTCTCAGAGAACAATTATTGCATCAATTTGGGATTGATTATGCTATTTTGCTGCCGATTCCGAATATAACGATGTGGCCCAACCCTACCATGGCCGCTGATTTGGCAAGGGCTTACAATCAATGGCTTGCTGACAAGTGGCTGGATAATAACAACTCGGATGGGCGATTCAAAGGTTCGATCACCGTAGCGCCCCAGGATCCGCAAGCCGCGGTTCGTGAAATCGAACACTGGGCGAACCATCCCCATATGGTTCAGGTTCTTACGGATTCCGGTTCGGGCATGAATTACGGGCATAAGCAATTTCACCCTATTTATGAAACTTGTGAACACTATGGCCTTCCGTTTGCCATTCATCCAACATCTGAAGGATTGGGGATAAACTCACCGGCATCGCCAGGATATCCGACGACTTATTTTGAATGGTCGGCAAGCCTTACATTTTCAATTCAGGCTCATCTCGTCAGTTTTATTTCAGAGGGCGTTTTTGAACGCTTTCCAGGTTTGAAGGTCGCGCTTGTTGAAGGAGGATCCTCGTGGCTCGCTCCCCTTCTTTGGCGCTTAGATGAAGGGTGGAGAGGACTTCGAAATGAAGTGCCATGGGTGAAGAAGCTTCCAAGTGAATACGTAAGAGAAAATGTTCGAGTTACGTCACAACCCTTGCATTCGCCTGAAAATAAAGAACATCTTCTGCAAATATTTGAAATGATGAATGCCAGGGAAGTGATGATGTACGCGAGTGATTATCCTCATTGGGACTTTGATTCACCGATCAGAACGTTCCCCAAGATGGACGGCGATCTAAAGAATCGTATTTTCTATGAAAATGCAAAGGATTTTTATCAAAAACTACCGTAAAAATCACCATCAAAAGACGGAGGATGCAAATGGCAGAACATGTTGTCGCAACAGTTGGTGAAATTCGAGAAGGGAAAAGAAAAATCGTTAAAATTGGCAATATTTCTATCGGCGTTTTTAATATCAAAGGGGAGTTTTTTGCCATAAAAAATATATGCCCTCATAAGGGAGCGCCCCTATGTAAGGGAAGTGTCCAAGGCATGTATGTTTGCGGCGATGACTTGGATGACGTTCGTTTGATTAACGAGGGGGAGATCCTCCGTTGCCCATGGCATGGATGGGAATTTAATATTAAAAGCGGAAAGTCAATTGTTGATCCCAATCGTTATTATGTTAAAAACTATGAAGTTACCGTTGATAGAGAACAACCGGTGGACGCGCAGGTTGAAACGTTCCCTACGAGTGTGCGCGATAAAAATGTCATCGTACATGTCTAACATACAGAATACAAATTTGAATCAATCATTCATTTTTGCATCATTATATATAAGCATGACTAACTAAATGGTCAGTATCTCGCCGGTAGAAAGCGCTTCCAGTATTGGCATGCTTTTTGCATATATTAAAGATAGACATCATGTTAGAAAGGAAGGGAGCAAAAATGCAGGGGAGCCCGAACAAATACGAAGATATCGAAATACCTGAAATTTCGCTTATGGAAATGCTCGAACAAAGCCTCAACGATAATCCCCAAAAAACGGCGATGACGTTCGGGGAGCTTACGTACACATACGAAGAACTAAAGCGTAACATCCAACGTGTGGCGAGTGGACTCTCCAAACGCGGGGTCAAAAAAGGGGACCGTGTCGCGCTTATGTTACCGAACTGTCCACAGTATCCCGTGAGTTATTTTGCGGTGCTCAGCCTAGGGGCGATCGTTGTGCAAGTGAATCCGATGTACAAGCCACCGGAGTTGCTCCATGTGCTCAACGATTCAGATGTAAGCGCGATCATTCTGTTGGACGATCTCCAACCGATTTTTCAAGCGATACAAAAAGAAACCGGTGTCAAAACGGCCATCGAAGTCTCGTTAAAAGGACCCGGCGAATTCGATTCATTATTGAATGACGACGGCGAGCCGCCGCAAACGACGATCGACGCAAAAGAAGACGTGGCCGTCATTCAGTACACGGGGGGCACCACGGGGCGCTCGAAGGGTGCGATGCTCACTCACTACAACTTGGTGGCAAATACGTTGCAAACGTCGGCAACGCAAGTCATCAAAAGCGATGATGAGCAGGAACGGGTGCTCTCGATCGCGCCGCTCTTTCACGTCTATGGAATGACGAGCGCGATGAACCTCACGCTCTATCGCGGCGGAAACATCATCTTGGTTCCCCGTTTTGACGTCGAGGAAGTCGTCGGGATCATCGAGCGGCTCAAACCGACCAGTTTCCCCGGCGTGCCGACGATGTACATGGCATTATTACAGCATTATCAAACGCATCCATTTGATATCTCGTCGCTGAACATTTGCACGAGCGGTTCCGCGCCGCTCCCCGTTGAAGTTATCAATCAATTCAACGCGATCACCGGAGCGAACGTCGCTGAAGGGTTTGGCCTGTCCGAAGCCTCCCCGGTTACGCACCGCAATCCTGTCGATGGGTTACAAAAAACCGGGAGCATCGGCATCACATTGCCGAACACGGAAGCGAAAATCGTCGATATTGCCACCGGGGAAGAAGAGCAACCAACCGGTGAAGTCGGCGAACTCATCATTCGCGGCCCGCAAATCATGAAAGGGTATTACGGGTTGCCGGAAGAAACGGCAGAGACGCTTCGGGACGGCTGGCTCTATACAGGCGACTTGGCAAACATCGACGAAGACGGTTATTACTTCATCGTCGGCAGAAAAAAAGACCTTATCCTCGCGAGCGGTTTCAACGTTTACCCGATTGAAGTGGAAGACGTCATCTACCGCCATCCGGCCGTCCAAGAAGCCGCCGTCATCGGCGTTCCGGACCCATACCGTGGCGAAACCGTCAAAGCTGTCGTCGTGAAACACGAAGGTGCCGAACTCACGGAAGAAGGATTGATCGATTTTTGCAAAGAAAGTCTATCGAATTACAAAGTGCCAAAACTGGTTTCTTTTGTTAATGAACTGCCGAAAACCGCTGTCGGCAAAATATTAAAAAGGGAACTGATCGCATCCGAGACAACGAAATGAGGGCATACACAAGTGGAACTAGCAAGCGAAAGCCATTTTTTCAATCACGTTGGTTTCGAAAGGAAAGAAGCTGAAAACGGGGATATAACCATCATCCTCGATATCGACGAAAAGCACATGAATCGCAACGGCATCCTCCACGGCGGCGTCCACGCCACGATGCTCGACAACATCCTCGGCGCGGCCCTTGCTCAACGTACCGGGATGCCAAGTACGACCATATCCTTGAACGTCAACTACCTGGCTCCAACGAAAAAAGGACGGCTGACGGCAAGCGCCACGATTTTGCAACTCGGCTACAAGTCAGCAACTGTTGAAGGGGTTATTACGGATGCAGAAGGAACAGCGATCGCAAAAGGGACAGGGACATTTAAAATACTGAGAAAAGGATGATGTACAAATGGAAGATGTCGTTATCGTTTCTGCCGTACGGACGGCCATCGCGAAAAAAGGCGGGGCACTGGCGTCCGTCGACCCGGCCGTGTACGGCGGCGAAGTGATTGGGGAAGCGTTACGCCGAGCGGACGTTGAACACGAAGCAATAGAAGACGTCATTTTCGGCAACTGCTTAAGCGGGGGAGGAAACATTGCGCGTGTGTCGCTCCTCGAAGCGGGTTTACCCGTAGACATTCCCGGGCTCACGATTGACCGCCAATGCGGCTCCGGCATTAATAGTGTCGCGCTCGCGGCCGAGAAAATAATCGCGGGCAACGCTGATGTCGTTGTTGCCGGCGGCACCGAAAGCATGACGCGCAGCCCGCACCTTTTGGCGGTACAAGAAAAAGCCTATGACCTGCGACCGCCGAAGTTTATCAATCGGAGACTATCGCCCGATGCTATCGGGGACCCGCCGATGGGCGTCACGGCTGAAAATTTGGCTGAAAAATATGAGGTCAGCCGCGAAGAACAGGATGCCTTCGCTTTACGAAGCCAGGAACGAATGGCAAACGCGGTCGACAAAGGATATTTTAAAGACCAAATCGTTCCGATCGACGTGAAGACACGGAAAGGCACGGTTACGTTTGACCAAGACGAGCACCCCCGTCCGGATGTGACGAAAGAATCGCTCGCGAAGCTTCCGCCGGTATTCAAAAAAGACGGCAGCGTCACGGCCGGCAGTTCCTCCGGCATTAACGACGGGGCATCCGCGTTAGTCTTGATGTCCGGAACTGAAGCCAAAAAACGCGGACTAAAGCCGCTGGCAAGGGTCACGGCATCAGCCGTCGCGGGTGTGGACCCGAACATCATGGGCATCGGACCCGTACCGGCAGTGAAAAAAGTGTTGGAAAAAAGCGGTGACAAACTCGATGATTTTGATTTAATTGAACTGAACGAAGCGTTTGCCGCTCAAGTGCTCGCGTGTGACCGGGAACTTTCCTTTGACATGGACAAAGTCAACGTGAATGGAGGAGCGATCGCCCATGGCCACCCGATTGCCGCAACCGGGGGAATGCTCGTGACAAAAACATGCCATGAACTTGAGCGCCGCGGGGAGAAGAAAGGACTAGTCACCGCCTGCATCGGCGGCGGCCAAGGCATCGCACTCGTTGTGGAGAGAGATTAACGGCGGAAAGTGCCAGATTAAACGGCGAAACCGCCAGATAAATTTTATATATGGGAGATGAAACCAATGGATTTACGCTTAACGGAAGAACAAAAAATGGTGCAAACAACGATTCGCAAATTCGTAGAAAAAGAACTAATGCCACTGGAAAACGATGTACTCCGCAATGAACGGGAAGGGAGACCGAGCCTTCCCGAAGGAAAAATCCGCGAACTGCAACAAAAAGCGAAAGACGCCGGTTTCTGGGGCATCAATACGCCGGAAGAATACGGCGGCGCTGACCTCGGCCAAGTCATGTACGCGATCGTCATGATGGAAGTGTCGAAAACGTTCGTCCCATTTACGTTCGGCGGTTCGGCCGATAACATTTTGTATTACGGCAACGAAGAACAAAAGAAAAAATACCTGCTTCCGACGATCAGCGGGGAGAAAAGATCTTGCTTTGCTATGACGGAACCCGGTGCCGGTTCTGACACGCAAAACATCAAAATGACCGCGGAAAAAGACGGCGATGAATGGGTGCTGAACGGCGAGAAAACGTTCATCACCGGCGGCAATGAAGCGGACTTCGTCATGGTGATCGCAATCACGGACAAAGAAGCGCACGCGGCAAACGGCCGGGACGGCAGCACTTGTTTCATTGTGGAACGGGACATGGGCTGGAAATCCGAATATATTGACACGATGGGCGAATGGGGACCGGCATCGCTTATTTTCGATCAAGTGCGCGTCCCGGAAGAAAACATTCTCGGCGATTTGCATCGGGGTTACGATCTTGGGCTTGAATGGATCGGTTTCGCCCGCTGGATCGTGGGGGCACGGGCGGTCGGATCGGCTGAACGTTTGCTCAATATGGCCATCGATTATTCCAAGGAGCGGGAAACGTTCGGCAAACCGATATCCACGCGCCAAGCGATCCAGTGGCAAATCGCGGACTCCGCGGTTGAACTGGAAGCGGCCAAATGGTTGGTGCTCAATGCCGCCTTCAGCTTAGACAACGGCGAAGATAACCGCCACTATGCCTCGATGGCAAAACTATACGGGGCTACGAAAGGCAACGACATTATCGATCGTGTCATGCAAATCCACGGCGGAATGGGCTATACGAAAGAACTTCCCATCGAACGCTGGTACCGGGAAGCCCGGCTCTGGAGAATTTATGACGGCACCGACGAAATCCAGCGCTTGATTATTTCCAGAAATCTATTAAAAGGCAATGTAAAACTAGGCCAACACGTGTAAAATAAAAATAAATCTAGGATAGGAGTGGAACACATGACACATTTTTCAGGACGAACAGCATTTGTAACCGGAGGAAGCAGAGGCATCGGGCGCGGCATAGCCGAGCGTCTCGTCCATGACGGTGCGAAAGTGGCGATCATCGATGTTAACGAAGAGGCGTTGGAAGAAGTGCGTGACCATTTTTCCGGGCAAGATGTTTTAGCCATGAAAGCGGACGTCACCAATCGTGATGAAGTGGAAAAAGCGATGAAAGCAACGTATGACGAATACGGATCCATCGACATTCTCGTGAACAACGCCGGTGTCATCCGCGATAACATGCTTTTCAAAATGAGCGAAGGCGATTGGCAAGCTGTCATGGATGTCCATCTCAAAGGCGCTTTCAATGCCGCGAGTGTGGCGCAAACGTATATGGTTGAGCAGAAGTACGGCCGCATTATTAATCTATCATCGACGTCGGCGCTCGGGAATCGTGGACAAGCGAACTATTCAACGGCAAAAGCCGGTTTGCAAGGATTCACGAAAACACTGGCGATTGAACTTGGGAAGTTCGGGATTACGGCGAACTCCATTGCGCCCGGTTTCATTGAAACCGACATGACGAAGGCGACGGCCGAGCGAATTGGCGTCCCTTTTGAAAAAATGGTGGAAGCACGTGCTGCGGAAATTCCGGTGCAGAGAAGCGGAAAAGCGGAAGATATTGCGAATGCGGTGGCATTCTTCGCCGATGAACGTTCGTCGTTCGTGAGCGGGCAAGTCATCTATGTCGCCGGCGGACCGAAAGATTAAAGGAGGCTTGAGTTCATGTTTGAAGAGGCAATCGGGAAGGGATCAAATAAGGTGAGAAACACGGTTGAACGGGGCGCTGTGCGCAAATTCGCCGATGCGATCGGTGACGCGCACCCGATTTTCGTTAATGAAGAGGCGGGGAAAGCTTCTCGCTATGGGCGCAACATCGCGCCGCCGACGTTTCCGCGCGTGTTTGATTACGGGGAGATCGTCGGATTGGGCTTGCCGAGCAAAGGCCTCATTCACGGCGAGCAAATCTATCATTATACGCGTCCCCTTCTCGTCGGCGAAGACATCCATTGCTGGACGGAAGTAAAAGATTACAAAGAAAAAGCAGGGAAAAGTGGCACGATGGGTATACTCACGCTTGAAGGAAAAGGCGAAGACAGCGAAGGTACGCTCGTTTTCCGCGCCGAACAAGTCGTGATTATTACCGAAGCGGTCAGAAAGGGGATGGAGGCATGAGCGCGATTGCAGAAAAAAAGGTAGGCGACACGTTGGAACCCGTAACCCTTTCTCCGGTTTCTCGGCTCGATTTAATCAAATACGCCGGCGCATCCGGCGACTATAACCCGATTCATACGATTGATGAAGAAGCGGAAAAAGCAGGGCTTCCAGGCATCATCGCCCACGGCATGTGGACGATGGGCAACCTTTCCAAACTCTTCACCCCTTACTATGATGAAGGTTTTATCGAAACATATCAAATCCGCTTTCGAGGGATGGTTTTTCTCGA
Source organism: Salicibibacter cibi (assembly GCF_016495865.1). Classification (NCBI taxonomy): domain Bacteria; kingdom Bacillati; phylum Bacillota; class Bacilli; order Caryophanales; family Bacillaceae; genus Salicibibacter; species Salicibibacter cibi. The sequence continues at coordinate 2,373,350 of NZ_CP054706.1, read as the reverse complement.
CGACGTGATTTCATTGAACGCGGAAGTGAGTGAGCAAGCCGAAGGGAAAATCACGTTTAATGTGAACGCGAAAAATCAAAAAGAAGAAGATGTTTTAAAGGGCACGGTCGTTTTTAGGACGTATTAGGAAAAACAAAGAGGGGCTAATAACATGTAGGACGCCCCTCTTTATTCCATTAGAATTGAAAACGCTTTTATAAAAAGGCAGGAAATGAATGATGCAACCTTTGAGAAAAACAGCGTCCATTTTTCGTCGTATCCCCCATCCGAATAAGTACTTTGCGTAAGAATGGTTGATGGAGTTGGTGGAGGAAAGAACGGGTGGGGTGTAACGTTTGATGTCCATTTGGATCGGTATTTGGAGTGACATAAAGGATCGAAGCCAGCTCTTCCTACTTGAGCAAATGATTCAAAGATGAATAAGAATAAATGAAAAAATCACGGATCGTTCGCTGAAAAATGATTGGCATGAAAATATGGATACGGCGCCAAATAATTGAGAATTGCCTAACATTCGTCGCCACCCAATACCGGGCTTTTGTGTCAAACGAAAGTATGGTCGGACGGAGAGCAACAAGAGAAGCGAAGTAATCCCTCAAACGGAGATCAAGCTGCTCCGAGAGGAACAAGTGAAGCGAAGTAATTTCCGTTCGTCCCTCTTATAGCGGGGAGCCAGTTTTTTGAGGGGCGACAGCGCGCTTCAAATGGGGATGCGTACTCATCTACAGAAAATAGGGTTATGACGAACATAAGGAGAAACAATCTCTGCAACAGATTACTAGTAGTCTATATCAGAAGTTCCAAAACTCCTATTCAAATATCTCCCGATTCTTTGAAGACTGATCGGGATCAAAAACAGCATATTGAGTCCACAGTTGTCCGATCTGAGGACTGATGGGGGTCAAAAATTGTATTTTGAGTCCACAGTTGTCCGATCTGAGGACTGATGGGGATCAAAAATAGCATAATGAGTCCACAGTTGCCCGGTCTGAGGACTGATGGGGGTCAAAAATTGTATTTTGAGTCCTCAGTTGCTGTGGTTGATCATCGTTTGGATGGTTTTGTGCAGGAAAGTATTTTTGAAACGTTGCACTAGTTTTTCCGAAAGGGGCTGGAAACATTCAATATGAAAAAATGCCGTTTATGGTTATCGACAGAAGAAATTAAGCAAGAAAGCTTGCAGGGCGCGACGGTGGTTGTGATTGACGTGCTTCTCGCGACAACGACACTCGTCACGATTATGGAACGGGGCGCCCGGCGTATCTACCCCGTTTCAAGCGTCGAAGAAGCAAATCAATTAAAAGCAAAGCTCGATCATCCATCCGTACTTACCGGCGGAGAACTTGGCGGCCAGCCTGTTGAGGGGTTTGATATGGCCCATTTGCCGGATGAGTACACCCCTGAACGCATCAAAGGCCAGGATATTATCTTTTTGTCTTCCAATGGCACGCGGGCAATTATGAAGGCAAATGCAGCGGAAACACTGCTATTGGGAAATTTGCGAAACGCATACGCAGTCGCGGATCATATTAACCGGGAAGCCCCGGAAGAAGTCATCATCATCTGTGCAGGCTCGCTCGGACAATTTTCCCTGGAAGATTATGTTTGTGCAAATCTTATCCTGTCACAGCTCGACGTTGGGAATGCCCACCTGAATGATGCCGCTGTGTATGCACGGAACCAACGTTTTGATCCCGATAATGTTGCGGAACTTGTGGCAAAAGGACGCGTCGGGCGTAATTTTCAGAAATTGGGCTTGGATGAGCTCTTCGAGTTCGTGGTAGACGTGGGGACCTCATCGTCAATTGTAGCGCTTCATAACGGGGTTGAATTAGGATTTACGTCCATCGGGAGTGAAACGAAATGACACAATCTGTGCGCAGCGGGGAAGAATTGGAACTAGCTAAAATCAAACCGTTTTTGGAAAAACATCTGGACGACATTCCTAAAGACGAGCCTTTAAAAGTGAATCAATATTCCGCCGGGGCGTCCAACCTGACGTATCTTTTATCTTGCGGGGAGTGGCAAGGGGTATTGCGCCGCCCGCCTTTTGGTCCGCTTCCTCCCAAAGCCCATGACATGAAAAGGGAGTACGGGATTCTTTCTCGTCTCAACCCTATCTTCCCGCTGGCTCCAAAGCCGTATGTACTCGGGGAGGACACGTCCGTCATGGATGCCACGTTCTATGTTATGGAACGAAAACAAGGCGTCGTTATCGATCAATCGTTTCCCGAAGGGGTACAAGTAACGGAAGAATTATGTCGGGAACTCTCCTATACATTTATCGATACGTTGGCTGAATTACACCAAGTGGATGCAAAAGCAGCCGGTCTTCATACGTTTGGCCGTCCGGAAGGATTCATGGAACGCCAGGTTCACGGTTGGCTGAAGCGTTATGAACGTGCCAAAACCGAGGACATCCCCGAATATGAAAAACTGAAAAAATGGTTCGTGGACAATATCCCGGCGGACGGAGAGACGACAGTGATTCATAATGATTTCAAGTTTAACAATCTATTATTCTCTAAAGATTTGCGTCAAGTTGAAGCGGTGGTTGATTGGGAAATGGCAACGATTGGGGATCCGCTCTTTGACCTTGGGGTTGTCCTTAGTTATTGGATGCAAGCGGATGACTCGGCGTTATTACAGTCCTCGCCTCAAACCATAACGAAGCTTCCCGGGTTTTTAACCCGTCGGGAACTGATTGACCGTTACGCCGAAAAAACCGGACGAGATTGTTCTTCACTTCATTTTTATCAAATTTTCGCTTATTTTAAATTAGGCGTGATTGTTCAACAAATTTATTTTCGCTGGAAAAATGGACAAACGGAAGATGAACGGTTTAGAACTTATGGCGATAGAGCGACAAATTTAATTAAATATGCATGGCATTTATTACATGAGGGGTGAAACATATGGATTTCGGTATGTCGGAGAAAGTAAAAGATTTGCAGGAACGCGTGCGTCGGTTCAAGGAACAAGAAATTGACCCGAATGAAAAAGTCTATGAAGAACAATTAAATGAACAGTCTACCCGTTGGCAGTCACCACCAATTATGGAAGAAATGAAGGCAAAAGCAAAAGAAGCAGGCTTGTGGAATCTATTCCTTCCGGAAAGTGAATACGGCGCAGGACTAACGAACGTAGAATACGCACCGCTATGCGAGATCATGGGGCGCTCGTCGATTGCGCCGGAAGTATTCAATTGCTCGGCACCGGACACCGGCAACATGGAAACGCTCGTCCGTTACGCGTCGGAGGAGCAAAAGAAACAATGGCTGGAACCGCTGTTGGACGGCAAAATTCGCTCGTCATTCGCGATGACCGAACCCAACGTCGCATCGTCAGACGCAACAAACATCGAAACGCACATCAAAAGGGATGGCGATGACTATGTCATCAACGGCCGCAAATGGTGGACGTCGGGCATTATGGACCCGCGCTGTGAAATCATGATTGTGATGGGGAAAACCGATCCGGACGAACCAAAATATACGCAACAGTCGATGATTTTAGTGCCGAGAGACACCCCTGGTGTTACGGTTCACCGCCACTTGCCGGTCTTCGGCTATGACGATGCCCCGGAAGGACACGGGGAAGTGGAATTCGACAACGTTCGTGTCCCGGCTTCGAACATTCTTTGGGACGAAGGCAAAGGGTTCGCGATTGCCCAAGGGCGCTTGGGTCCGGGGCGGATTCACCACTGCATGCGCCTCATCGGCGTAGCAGAAAAGTCGCTTGAAGCGATGGGCGAACGCGTACAAGATCGCTCCACATTCGGAAAGTCGCTTGCAGAGCAAGGGGTTATCCAGGAATGGATCGCTGATTCCCGCATCGAAATCGAACAGGCACGGCTACTCACGATGAAAGCTGCCTACATGATGGATACCGTCGGCAATAAAGAAGGGCGCACGGAAATCGCCATGATCAAGGTCGTCGCGCCGAACATGGCCCTGCGCGTCATTGATCGCGCCATCCAAGCCCATGGCGGCGCCGGAGTGACTGAAGACTTTTCGCTTGCGCAAAGCTGGGCAAAAGCACGCACGCTCCGTCTCGCTGACGGCCCTGATGAAGTGCACCGCCGCACGATCGGGCGCCTGGAACTGAAAAAATACCGATAATTTGGAGGCTTTTCAATGACGACAATGGATTTATTTGACATAAGCGGCCAAACCGCGATCATCACCGGCGGCGGCCGGGGCCTTGGCGAATGGATGGCGGAAGCGCTCACCGACGCAGGCGCGAATGTTGTTTTATGTTCCCGGAAAGAAGAAGCATGCGTCGAAGTGAGAGACCGGATCAATGAAAAAGGGGGCAATGCCTTAGCTTTTCGCTGTGATGTAACGGATGCCGATGACGTGCAAAGTGTTGTGGACGCGACGATGGATCATTTTGGCAGTATTGAGATTTTGGTCAACAACAGCGGCACGTCGTGGGGTGGATACAACCCTGAAGATATGCCGATCGATAAGTTCCAAAAAGTCGTTAATGTTAATCTCATCGGCACATTCATCATGTCCCAAGCGGTCGGAAGAAAGATGATCGAAAATAAAACAAAAGGGCGCATCATCAATATCGCCTCCGTCGCGGGATTAAAAGGCTCCAACCCCGAAGTGATGCAGGCGATCGGCTACAATGCGAGCAAAGGCGGCGTGCTCACCTTTACGAAAGATTTGGCGATCAACTGGGCACGGCACGGCATCACCGTCAACGCCATCGCCCCCGGATTTATCCCGACAAAAATGAGCAAAGACGTCATCGAACCGATCAAGGATCAAATGATCGCAAGCGTCCCGTTGCAACGGCTCGGGGAAGCGGATGATATGCGCGGAACGATCGTCTACATGGCATCGCAGGCAGCGTCATTTATGACCGGCCAAACCATTGTCCTCGATGGCGGCGGGACGGCAAGATAGGAGGATGTTGAGATGAGATTGGAAGGGAAAACAGCGATCGTGACCGGCGCCGGCTCCGGCATCGGTCGCGCGACGGCGAAGGAATTTGCCCGCGAAGGGGCTAAGGTGATCGTCGGTGATATCGATAGGCCGTCCGGGGAAGCGACCGTCGCTGACATTGAAAAAGCCGGCGGCGACGCACATTTTGTAAAAGTGAACGTTGCCGATTATGAAAGCGTAGAAAACTTGGTACAACAAGCGGTGGCGCACTTCGGAAAGCTGGACATTATGCATAACAACGCCGGCATTAACAGCCCGCCCCAAAGCGTAATGGACATGCCCGTCGACGAGTACCAGGACGTCGTGAATGTGAACCAAAATGGTGTTTTTTATGGCATTAAAGCGGCAGCGGGCGCCATGAAGGAAAATGGGGGTGTCATCGTTAACACCGCTTCCATCTATGCATATATCGCGGATCGAAACCGCTTCGCCTACCATGCAAGCAAAGGCGCCGTCGTCTCCATGACGAAGTCGGCAGCTTTAGACTTGGCCCGTCATAACATTCGGGTAACGGCCATTGCACCGGGACTTATTGAAACCGAAATCGTATCCGAATGGAAAAAGAACCCGGAAGTGTGGGCCAAAATAGAAAAAGCGCAAATGCGCAGGAAAGCCGGGAAACCGGAAGAAGTCGCGAAACTGGTGACATTTTTGGCAAGCGACGATGCCTCGTTCCTGAATGCCCATGTGCATTACGTGGACGACGGCGCGGCAGCGTTTAAACGATAAAAAAAGGAGTGGAATGAATGCGCGCGTGGCAAGTAAAAGAACTCGCGGATCCCGATCAGGCACTGGCTTTGGAAGAGGTTGAAAAACCTGCTCGGGAAGAAGGACAGGTGCTCATTAAAACACAAACAGCAGCATTAAATTTTTTCGATATCCTATTATGCCAAGGGAAATACCAAGAAAAACCACCGCTCCCGTTTACACCGGGCGCGGAAATCGCGGGAACGGTAGAAGCAGCCGATGACGGAAGTGCTTTTCAAGTCGGGCAAAAAGTATTGGCGAGACCTGCGATGCCCGCCGGCGGTTTCGCGGAATGGGTCTCGGTCCCTGAAGCCTCCGTTTTCAGCGTCCCGGAATCGATGTCCTTTGAGGAAGCGGCCGCCATGTACATCACGTACCAAACTGCTTATTACGCTCTGCACGATCGTGGAAACATCAAGGCGGGCGAAGTGCTGCTCGTCCACGCCGGGTCCGGCGGCGTGGGTTCAGCCGCGATTGAACTAGGGAAAGCCGCCGGCGCACGCATCATTGCAACGGCAGGAGGTCCGGAAAAAGTACAAGTATGCAAAGACTTAGGCGCCGACGTCGCCATTGATTACAGAGCGGAAGATTTCGTCGACACTGTAAAAAAAGAAACAGATGGCCGCGGGGCTGATGTTATCTTCGACCCCGTCGGCAGCGACACCTTTGACCGCTCACGAAAATGCATTGCCTTCGCCGGCCGCCTACTCGTCATCGGCTTTGCAGGGGGAAGAATACCTGAAGCCCCCGCCAACCACGCATTGGTGAAAAACTACTCGATCGTCGGCGTTCACTGGGGTTATTTTGCCAGGCTTTACGAAGAGGAAATGGTAAATATCCACAAAACCCTTTGTTCCATGTACGAAGAAGGCAAAATCAAGCCGTTGATTTATGAGCAGTATCGCTTTGAAGAAGTACCACATGCGTTAAATCTGTTGGCGGATCGGAAGACGTACGGGAAATTGGTTGTGAATGTGGGTGAATGATTTTGAATGAAAAAAGGTGCTTGAGCAGTCATTAATGCTGTTCAAGTCTTTTCTTTAAAGTGAGGTAATAAAATGAGCGCAAACCCCGTATGGTTTCCAACTGAAGACACAATGCAACAGTCGCCGCTTTACGAGTGGATCAAAGAACTCGGGTTTGAAAGCTACGAAGCGTTATATGACGCTTCGATTCGGGATATCTCGTGGTTTTGGGGAGAAGCAGAAAAGAGAACCGGTATTGAATGGTTCCAACCTTATCAGCAAGTTTTGGATCTTAGTAAAGGAAAGGCATGGCCAGCTTGGTTTGTCGGCGGACAATTGAATGTCGCACACAATTGTCTGGAACGGTGGGTTAAAGATCCCGAAATCGCTAATCGCCCCGCTATCATCTGGGAACGTGAAGATTATAAGCGTGAGACATATACGTATGCCGAATTGAACGACTGGGTGAATCAAGTTGCTAACGGCTTAAAACAACAAGGCATTTCTAAGGGTGATCGAATTGTCATCCAAATGCCGATGATTCCCGAGATGGTCGTTGCCGTTCTTGCGATCATTAAATTAGGTGCTATTTTTGTGCCCAGTTTTTCAGGTTTTGGTGCAGATCCAATTGCTAAAAGGCTTGATCATTCCCAGGCAAAAATGCTGATCACAGTAGACGGGTATCTAAGATCAGGAAACGTATTTCCTGTGAAAGAAGTGGTGGATGAAGCTGTTTCAATGGTTTCCTGTGTGGAAAAAGTCGTTGTCGTGACAAGGATGGGCAGAGACATTCCTTGGATGGAAAATAGAGATATGGAGTGGGTCGAACTAGAAAGTGGCATAGAGCATTTTGAGGCGGAACCAATGGACAGCATGGATCCTTGCATGGTGATTTATACATCAGGGACGACTGGCCGACCGAAAGGTACGGTTCATAATCACGGCCCATATGCAGTGAAAGGAGCTTTCGGCAATGGCGATCGGCAACCGGGAGGCAGTGGCGGCGTGAATTTCTGGATAACGGATATGGGTTGGATAATGGGGCCTTCCCATGTTTTTGGCAGTCTGCTGAGTGCCTCAACGATGCTCCTATATGAAGGATCCCCTACAAAACCGAGCATTGATCGTCTATGGGAATTAATCGATCGCCATCAGGTTACCTATCTAGGGATTGCTCCGACGTTGATTCGTTCCCTCATGCAGCACGGTGAAGAGCCGGTGAAAAAACATGATCTTTCAAGCTTAATGGCGATTGGGTCGACAGGAGAGCCTTGGAACCCGGAACCATGGCAATGGCTGTATGAAAAAGTGATCAACAAACGATTCCCGATCATAAACTTTTCCGGTGGAACGGAAATCGGCGGTGTGATCTTGACGAACATATCCCTCAAGCCGATAGCACCAGCCAATTTTAATGCACGAGCGCTCGGGATGGATGCGCAAGCCTATAACTCATCAGGAGAGCCTGTAGTGAACGAAACCGGGGAACTGGTACTAAGACAGCCGTGGTTAGGCATGACCGATGGATTTTGGCAGGACCCGGAGAGATATGAAGAAACCTACTGGCAAAAATGGGAGAATACGTGGGTTCATGGCGACGCCGTGATTCAAGATGAAGATGGCTATTGGACGATTTTCGGTCGATCAGACGATACGATGAATATAGCCGGCAAACGTTTAGGGCCGGCAGAAGTGGAATCCATTATTGTGGATCACCCCGCTGTCCTTGAATCAGCCGTTATTGGCGTACCAGACGACGTGAAGGGAGAAGCCCCCGTTTGTTTTGTCGTGCTCAATCAAGGCAATGAAGCGACAAAAGCTCTAATGGATGAACTCATAGAGATGATTAGCAAACGTCTTGGAAAGGCTCTAAGTCCAAAGGCGATTCACGCGATGTCCGATCTCCCTAAAACAAAAAATGAAAAAATTAAACACCGAACGATACGGAAAGCTTACTTAAAGGAAGACCCCGGTGATCTAGATTTACTAGTTAACCCGCAAACGATCGAGGAGATTGGGGAAATACAGTAGGGAGCGGGTAACTGGGTTTTAATATTGTGTGATTTTATAAGAAAACAGCCATAACCCTATATGGGCAGGGTTATTGGCTTCTTTGTTTTGTCAATTCATATGGTGTGTGCACACCGTTGCATGACTTGGGTGTCAGGCCAAAAATGGCTTCTGTAAAATGCCGAGCTAATATCGCAATTGTTGGGGGTCTTGATCTTCGGCATATCATCAAGATAAAAACACTCGGGGAAGTATTCCCCCGTAAGTTGTATGTCGCTTTTACATAAACCTAAACGGCCAAAGAAATATACTTCACTTCCAAATACTCCTCAATCCCATGGTGGCTGCCTTCTCTTCCCAAACCACTTTCTTTCATTCCCCCGAAAGGCGCCTGCGGCACGGAAGGAAGCCCGTCATTGACGCCCACAATACCGTAATCCAATCCTTCACTCACACGAACGGCTTTTCCGATGTTTTCCGAGAACACATAAGCGGCTAATCCGTAGGGTGAGTTGTTCGCGCGCTGGATGACTTCTTCTTCGGTTTGAAAAGAAGCAATGGGTGCGACGGGCCCAAAGGTCTCTTCATTCATGCAAAGCATGTCGTCGGTGGCGCCGGATATTATGGTCGGTTCAAAATATTGACCTTCGTTTTTCACGAAGCTGTTTCCGCCGACTAATACCGCTCCGCCTTTTGCTGTCGCGTCATCCAGATGGTTCTGGACTTTTTCTATGGCTTGTTCATTAATCAATGGGCCGAGGTCAACGTTTTCTTCCAATCCGTTTCCGGTCTTTAATTTCGCAACAGCTGCTGTGAATTTTTCGCTAAAGGTTTCCAGGATCGATGCTTGTACGTACACGCGATTCGTGCAAATGCACGTTTGGCCGGAATTCCGGAATTTAGAGCCGATTAGCTGTTCCACGGCTTTGTCGATATCCGCATCTTCCATGACGATAAACGGGGCGTGTCCGCCGAGTTCAAGCGATACCTTCTTAACCGTTTCAGCGGCCCCTTTCATCAGTTGTTTTCCAACTTCAGTGGAGCCTGTAAAAGTAATTTTTCGTACGCGTTTGTCCTGAAGCCATGTATCTCCGATTTCTTGTGGATTCCCGGTAATGACATTGACCACTCCTGCCGGAATACCTGCTTCCTCAGCGAGCTCTGCCAACTTTAACGCTGTAAGCGGCGTGTCCTCTGCCGGCTTAATAACTGCTGTACAACCGGCGGCGAGAGCCGGAGCCACTTTACGGGTAATCATCGCTGCTGGGAAGTTCCATGGGGTTATAGCTGCCACCACACCGACCGGTTGTTTTTGCACGAATATGCGTTTATTCGTGTGGGAAGCGGGGATGGTCTCGCCATAAATTCGCTTGGCTTCTTCTGCGTACCACGAGATAAAACCGTTGGCGTATCCGACTTCTCCTATCGCTTCCTTTAAAGGTTTTCCTTGTTCCATCGTCATGATTTTTCCAATTTCTTCTTTGTTATCTTCGATTAATTGATGCCATTTAGCTAAAAATAGGCTGCGTTCTTGAGCTGTTAAACCGGACCACGCTTCAAATGCAGCGTGAGCAGCTTCTACGGCTTGTTCTGCTTCGTTTCTGCCGCCGCTAGGCACTGTGGCGATCGCTTGCTTTGTTGCAGGATTAACGACGTCGAAATGTCCTAGTTCATCTCCTTGCCACCTGGATTCCCGGAATTTATAACGAGGTAGTCTATAATTGCCGTTACAACAACATTCTTGCCTCGTTATACAAAAATATATGTAACGATGATTTATATATCTAAATCCCTTTATAATCGCATTCCTCGTTATAAAATAGCGTTTTTTGCGGGAATCCAGGTTGCCAGTGGTTGTTAATATAAATTTTTTGTTTCATGATTATACCAATACCTGCCTTTCCTAACTTTGAATGCGCATTCACAACTAAATATATTATAAACATACAAAGAAAAAAAGTAAATATACTAACAATCAAACAAGTAAGCTCTTACATATTGACAAAAAAAGTGACTTCATTTTAATATAATATCAATGAATCTTTGAATGCGTATTCACACAGAAGGAGTTATTATGGTTTCTTCAAAGGATGTAGCAAACAGAGCCGGTGTCTCTCAATCAACCGTTTCTCGCGTGTTAAATGAGCCTGACAGAGTGACAGAATCCAACCTGGAAAAGGTAAGGAATGCTATGAAGGAACTGAATTATCGTCCTAACACCATAGCGAGATCACTTGTTAACAAACGAACGAAAACGATTGCATTAATTTCCGGACCTATACACAATCCTTTTTTCGTTGATACAACGACCTCAATCGTTAATTACGCCAATGAAAATGGATACAAAACCAACGTCTTTTTTGCAAACGATGAAGACAACTTATCTATTTATGAAACGGTCCTGTCAGCACAAGTGGATGGCATGATCATATCTTCCATATTTATGGATGATCCGATTTACGAGGACTTAATATCTTTAAAAACCCCATATATTATGTTTAACAGAAAGCATAATAAAGGTGGGGATTTTGTTGAAATAGATAATGAAAAAGCAGGAGAGGTGGCTGCTAACCATTTATTGGAGTTAGGTCATCGAAGCATTGGTTTTATTGGGGGTCCGTTGTATGCATCTACCTTTTATGGTAGGCACGCCGGATTTATGAGAGAAATGCAAAGGAACAAAATTCCGATTGATGAGCACTTAATCTGGGAAACGGATACAAGTGAAAAAGGGGTCAAGGAAGCCGTTTTAATGATGATGGGCAGAAAAAATAAACCAACGGCTATATTTGCCAGCACAGATTCAATTGCTTTATTCGTAATCGACATTTTGATCGAATTAGGTTACTGCATCCCGGAAGATATTAGTATTTGTGGGATGGATAACATACGAATTTCAAGTCATCATTCCTTTAAACTGACAACGATTGGTCTACAGTCAAACACAAATTTAGGAAGGTTAGGGATTGAGTATCTAATCGATGCAATTGAGGGCGACCAATCGTCTCAAAAACCTGTGCAAATTACTTTAGACCCTATTTTGTATCAAAGAAACACCACTCGTAAATTATAAAGCTTTGTGAATGCGCATTCAAAAAATTGAGGTGAACACATGATGGAAGCTACTGTATTTGATTGTAAAAAACAAGAGGGTTATTCCTCTTTTTATTATCCTCATTACTATACAGAGTGGATGGTTACCTATCGGTTAATTTATGGTCATCGTAAGGAGAAAGTAACTACAATGACGGATAGCGTGAGGGGAGGAACCAGTATCGCCAACCAACTTCCTGACCTTCGCAAAGAAGAGGTTATAGAATCCGACGCAATAAAAGAAATAATGACTGAACATGCTTGTATTGAGGAAGCATTTGAAACACTACGCCGCCATTATCTTTATAGGGTAAGATCCTGGAGTGTGCCAACGATAGAGCTTTTAGCAAGTCAATGGGTGTATATACCTTATCAATTAATCGAAAAACCCGGAAGGTTCAGCAAGAAAACAAAAACTTATTTATTTGAACCAATGTCCAATTCATTAGATAAAATTGATAAGTTTCCGGAGATTTATCAGTTTATAGAAAGGAAGGTAGGAAAAATATGACTTTTCTTGTTATTGGGGCCGTTATGATTGTCGGAACTTGGATAGGAATGGCAATTGTTCTATGGAAAACAAATTTATTAAATGATGATTAGGGGGCATTGAGCAATGACTGATTCTATTACTATATATTCTTGGATATTTATGGCCCTTTTCATAGGGATGATGCTTGTTCTGGGTTGGGTTGGAATGAAAAAAACCAATACGGCTGATGATTTCGCCACAGCCCGTTCAAGTTATGGCCCTTTTACGATCGCGCTTGTGATCGCTGCGGGGATTTCGAGTGGTTCCACTTTTATGGGGATGCCTGGTCTTGCCTATGATATTGGAACACCTAGCTTGTGGTATCCATTACTTTACCCAATCGCAACAGTCATCGGAATGGTATTTGTCGCTAAAGTTATCAAAAAATACGGAGATAAATACGGTACGAGAACAATCCCGGAATTTATTGGTGAACGGTATCAAAGTGATTTTTTGCGCATAGCCTTAACGATCATTTCCATTTTATTAATTTTTTATGTCGTTTCGCAATTTGTAGCGGCTGCCACCATGTTCCAAACGATGATGGGTGTTGAATATGAGACGGGTCTCATTATCACAGGGGTTGTTCTTTCTATCTATGTGTTTATGGGTGGCTCACATTCGGACATTATGACGGATGCTATTCAAGGATTTTTAATGCTTGTTGTCGCTGTTGTCGTATTTTTTTCTTTCGTTGGCAGTGTAGGTGTCGATGGTGGCTTTGGTGATATGCTCTCAACCATTGATGAAGAAAAACCGCAAGGTGGATTCAATCAATTATTTTTGCCCGGAGATGATACCTACGGTTCCTTTTGGTTGGTTGCCCTGTTGTTTATCGCCCATCTTCCCTTTGCTATTCAACCACATTTAGGGAATAAATTTATGGCGGTAAAATCTGGCCGTGATCTTAAAAAACTTATCATGTATTGTACGGTCATCGCGACTATTCTTCCATTAATGGCACTTGGTGGTATGCATGGTATCGCGGTTATTGGCAGTGATGCTGGTATTAACCCGGATCAAATTATACCAGTCCTGTTTAGTGAAATTTTTCCGCCAGCCATAGCAGCTTTCTTTGCTGTAGCGGTGTTGTCTGCTGTCATGTCGACGTCGGATGGTCTAGTGGTTTCGATTACTCAACTGTTTGCCAATGATTTATATCGTAAAACGATCGTACCGAGGATTAAAATCACGAAAGAAAAGGCAGAGCGCAATGAACTTTTAATTAGCAGATACAGTACCTTTGTTGTTATTATTGCTGCAGTTATAGTTGGTTGGACACCACCAGAGTATTTGTCCATATTTATGTGGATTGGTATTGGTGGTATCATGTCCGCTACAGCCGGTCCAATCATCGTCGGAGCTCTATGGAAAAGATCAACGAAACAAGCCGCTGTATCTTCACTATTGGCGGGCAATATCGTATATTGGATTGTGTATTTGCCATTTGGTTTCGATTTTTCCAATCCATTCGGAGCTTCAGGCATCGCAGTATTGATCAGTATGACCGTAATGTACGTTGTTACCATGTTCACGTCTCATCCCGAGAATAAATCGAAAAAAATAAGTAGTGAACCTTAAAGGAGCTGTTATTATGTCTCATTCTTTTGTCTCCCCTCTAAAACTTGTAACAGGGGAAGGGGGGATCCGAAAGGTTCCGTCGCTCATTCATTCTTTTAATGCCAAAAAAGTAATGGTATACGCTGATCCTGGGGTTATTGATGCAGGTGTTGTTCAAAAACTTGAAACGCACTTACAAGGACAGGGGATAGAGTATCAAGTTTATTCAGAGCTTGTACCGGAACCTCCGTTAGATATAGGCAATAAAGCTTTACAGGCGGTAAAGGCATTTGATGCCGATCTTGTCATCGGGATTGGAGGGGGGAGTTCTCTGGATATTGCAAAGGCCGCCGCAGTATTAAAGGATCACGACGGGAACGTGGAAGATTATTTAAATCTATCCGGAACAAAATCAATAAAAGCGAAGGGTTTACCGAAAATACTCATTCCCACAACGTCCGGTACTGGTGCAGAAGTAACCGATATCGCTGTTTTTTCTTTAGAAAATACCAAGGATGTCCTCACGCATGAACATTTAATTGCTGACGTGGCAGTAGTGGATCCTGAATTGACTTATACGGTCCCGCCGAAAATTACAGCTGCAACTGGCGTTGATGCACTCACACACGCGGTTGAATCTTTAACGTCTGTTAATGCGACACCTCTAACCGATGCGCTGGCGTTAGATGCTATTGAGCGTATTTCTTCCAGCATTCGTACTGCTGTATGGAATGGGGGAAATATAGAAGCACGCAGTAATATGGCGTGGGGAAGCATGATTGCCGGTTTAAGTTTTTATAACGCCGGGGTGGCCGGCGTCCATGCGCTTGCCTATCCATTAGGAGGTATTTATAAAATTCCTCATGGGGAAGCAAACGCAGTGCTCCTCCCGTATATATACGATTATATTTGGCCGTCTTGCATTGATAAAATGACTGTCATGGCTGAAAAATTAGGTGTAACTACAGAATCTATGAGCAAACGCGAAGCAACCATCGCCGCCGTTCGTGAATTGAGAAATATCGTGAAAGACGTTGGTATCCCGAGCAAATTACAGTCATTTGGCGTTAAAGAAGATGATTTGGATCTGCTCGCGGAGGAAGGCATTAAACAGAAAAGATTACTAGATAGAAGTCCTATGCCATTTACCCAGAATGATATTCGGGATCGATATAGAGCTGCGTTCGAGGGTGAATTAAAATTTGGTGAATAACTATTTGTTGTCTCCTATGCAATGAGCCAACCCCTTGAGGGCACTGAGAAAGGAATGGTTATAAAGATGTACAAAACAATCATAGAACCCAGAGTGTCTGAAACAGACGGCGTTGGCCATATCAATAACACCACCTTACCCGTCTGGCTGGAAGCAGCACGGAATCCCATTTTTAAATTATTTACACCGGATCATTCATTTGTCAACTGGCGAATGATTATCCTCCATACATCGATTGATTATGTAAGCCAGATTTATTTCGGAACAAATGTTGACGTGTACACATGGGTGAAGCGGATCGGGAAATCAAGCCTGGAATTATATGAAGAGATTCATCAAGGCGACACGATTTGTGCCCGAGGAAAAGCGATTTATGTGAATTATAATAGGGAAGAAAAGCAACCAGAGCCTATTCCAACAAGGATTAGGGAGGAATTGGAAGTACATTTGTATGAACGTGAGGGTGAGTAAATTGACATTATTTATTTGTTGACATTGAAAAAAAGAACAGATGGTCGCGCGGGGGGCTGATCTATCCCGTCGGAATCTTTGATCGCTCACGGAAGTGTGTAGCATGTAGGGAGTTTGGTTGTGAATGGTGAGAGCTTGAGCTATAGTTTAGACTTCTGTAGCTAAATTGATGATAAAACAGCTATAACCCTATGTAGACAGGGTTATTTGCTGTTTCGTTTTGCCAATTCTTCGAATTAGGCTATCGGAGACTCGTGACTTCAGTCATGTGAGAGGATTTATTCAATGGATTTAAAGACATTATGGAGCATTAAACCTCTAACCAATTATTGTTGCATTTTTAAAATCATTATTGTAATGTTTAACATACTAACCGATTAGTATTAAGAGAAGTAATAATTGTCTAATATGGGAAAGGAAATGTAGAGAAACTAGAGGGTTATAGAAGCACGAAGAAGATGGCATGGAGAAAGCATAATTTGCGGATGGAAGCTTTTCAACGCCATTGGGGCAGGTGCATGCCCACGGAACATACGCGATTTATGACGCTATGCTAATTTATTATGGCATATAACAAATGGATTCTGAGCCGCCATTTCCTGCTTTTTTGTGAAATAATTAAAACAACAACACAAAAAGTAGGGAACAGGTATGTTTATTTTACTCATCGTCCTTGGTATTTTAGCAAGCGCTTACGGGATTATTGTTGGTGCGGGAGGCGGTTTTATTCTTGTGCCAATGCTTTTGCTTTTTTATAATATTTCTCCGCAAATGGCTGCCGGTACAGGATTAGCGATCGTATTCCTTAATAGCGTTTCCGGTTTGTATCCTTATTTAAAACAGCAAAGAGTACAGTTGTATGAAGGTACATTTTTAGGTTTAGCTGCTATTCCGGGAACACTTTTGGGGAATTGGTTGGTTAACATTGTGAATGAACAAACGTTTTATTATGCTTTTTCCATATTGCTTGTTGGACTCGGACTTTTTTTATCCATAAAAAAACCCCCTGAGACCTCAATAGATGCAGAGGAGTTTCATCAAGAAACAGCAGCAGTAATAGAACATAAAAGAAGAAAAATTTGGCTAACTTTAATGGTAGGGATAGTTATTGGCGTTGTCTCTTCATTTTTTGGAATTGGTGGAGGATGGTTACTTGTTCCAATTCTAGTGTATCTTTTTCATTTAAATATGCATAAGGCAACAGCAACATCTATTTATGCCTTATCTATATATTCCTTTGTTGGCTTAGTTGCTCCTATCATACGTCAAGACATTGATTGGGAAATATTACTATGGAGTGGTATAGGCGTATTGATTGGATCGCAAGTTGGAGCCTTGATTTCAAAACGATTAGCAGCCTCAACTATTACAAGAATGTTAGCTGTAATTGTCATTCTAATTGGTATAACCTTGTTAGTTTGAAGGGGGATGAATGTAGTGAATATAAAGTTATTGGAATTATTTTGCTGCATAGTGGAAGAAGGAAGCATCAGTGGTGCAGCCAGACGAAGTTATCTTTCACAACCATCCGCTACTAAAAGCATTCGATATTTAGAAGAAGAATACGGTGCATTGCTATTTAACAGAGATAAAGGGAGCGTGTCATTGACAGAAGTTGGTGAAACTCTCTATCCCCACGCGAAAGCGATCATACATGAATATTATAATTCTAGGGAAGCTGTGCGTTACGCTAATGAAAGAACACAATCGCAATTAAAGGTAGGGGCTTCGTTTACGTTAGGAGAATATTTTCTTCCATCTGTCATCAGCAAATATATAGGCAATGCTCGGAACGACGATAATGGTAATATGGAATTATTCATAGAGAATACCCCAAATATTTTAGAGAAGTTGGAAAATAAGGAAATTGATGTTGCCTTTGTTGAAGGAAAAGTGGCAAATGACGAGTTGGTCAAAGAAGCCATTGCTTATGATGAATTGGTATTGATTGTCGGAACAGCTCACCCTTGGTCAAACGTCCCCCATATACTGACAAATGAATTGAAAAATGAAAGATTAATTGCCAGAGAAAAAAATTCAGGGTCGAGGGAAATAATAACAGAGCACCTCGAAAAAAAAGGAACATTACAAAATATAGCATCATATATGGAACTAAACACGACACAAGCTATAAAAAGTGCTGTTATGTCAGGCTTAGGCTATGGCTTTGCTTCCTATTATAGTGTAGAACAGGAAATAGAGAACGGCCTTTTAGTTAGAGTGCCAATTGCCGATCTAACAATTTCGCGGCCGCTGTGGTGCGTGAAAAAACCGTTGAACTTTGAAAAACCGGCTGTGAAGGTATTTTCAGGTATGGTAAAGGACTCTTTTGGTACATGATGAAAGGGAAGCAATCAATCGTGGTTTATAGATCGGCTAAACAACTGACCATTCAGTATGGTTATACCCTATTCATATAAGGTAAAAGTATAACATGTTATGAGATATTTGATAAAATTAATTCAAATTAATTTTATGATAAATGAAAGCGATTACCTATGTTTGTAGAAAAGAAGGGGAATTAAAACATGAATAATAAAAAACAAAACCTAAAACAAAATAAAGAAGAAAATATTCCGTATATGGGTGGAGAAGTAAAAACGGCTACTCTAGATAATGGAGCAATTGTTAATCAAGGACTAGCCATTCCAAAGCGCGGAGCAAAAATTGATAAAATTAGAGATGGAATTACTGTGTTAAAACGTTTTTCCCTTGATAATACGGTTATTATCGAGGGGAAAGAAGGAGTAATTGTTTGGGATACAGGTGGCCATATGGAGGCGGGGAAGCGCAAATATCGAGCACTTCGTGAGATAACGAATAAACCGGTTAAAGCCATCATTTATTCACATAACCACTATACCATGGGAGCAAAAGCATTTATTCCTGAAGGAGAAAATGGAAAAGAGATTCAGATCATTTCTCATCCGAATGTTCATAAAAATATAACTGATACAGCCATTGAACTAGATCCGGCAACAACAAGGAATGGTGCGATGCACTTTGGTTCCTACTTACCAAGCACGGGACCAGATGCTCATTTTCAAAGTGAAGCAGAAGAAGGTTCAAAAACGGGATATATTGAGCCAACCTATAGTGTTCAGGATGGAGAAGAGATGGATATAGATGGGGTGGAAATGCAATTCTTCTATACGCCGTCAGACACTTATGATTCTTTAACATTATGGTTGCCGAATTATGACACGGTCATTACAAATAGCATCTGGAATGTTTTCCCTAATATGTATACGTTACGTGGCCAACCTTATCGTGACCCCAAAGATTGGATTAAGGGGATTGATATCATTCGTGAACTTAATCCCCAATATCTTATTCCCGAGCATGGGAATGCGAGAAGAACGAAAGAAGAAAGTTATCAACTGGCGACGAATTATAGGGACGGGATGGCTTTTATTTATAGCCACGCCGTTCGAGGGATAAATAAAGGGTTGAAACCGGATGAAATTGCTGACAGCTTAGAACTTCCTGAACATCTAGCGAACCACCCTTGGTTATCGGAATCTTATGGGGAATTAAAGCATCATGTGAAAGGGATCTATAGTGGATTAATCGGTTGGTTTAGTTTAGATGCTGCTGATATCAATCCAGTTTCAATTCCATTTAGATCAGAACGAATTGCGAAGGGATTTGGAGGAACAAATAAAATTATCGATTTATCAAATCAGGCTTTGGAGGATAAAGAATATGCATGGGCAGCTGAATTGATTACACATGTATTAAATATCGACCCGGATAATAAAAAGGCTAGACAGATAAAGGCTAATGCCTTGCGCCAACTGGGCTACACAACACCTGCTTCATCTTCAAGAGGATTCTATCTAACGCAAGCACTAGCTTTAGAAGGAAAAGTGGATTTAAATCAAACGCCACAAGGATTGACAGGGCTCGGTGATGACGGGATAGAAAAACTTCCTGTAGATCAAATGATGAAATTGCTCGAATTCAAAATCAATCCCGTTAGTGCAATGAATACGGATAAAGTAGTAGCTATCATCTTAACTGATCTGAAGCAGAGTTTTGGACTACATGTGAGAAAAGGCGTTGCCGAAGTTAGTAATTATAAGCCGAAGAAATTTGACATTACGATTGAACTTTCGAGTGAGCTTTGGAAAGGGATTGTTTTAGGAAAAATAAAAATAGAGGATGCAGTTTCTCAAGAGCAAATAAATAGTAGTGATATTAAGGGGACTATACCATTCTTTAACTTATTTGATTTGTAATTAACCTATTATAATGACTAGAATTTTTTATCCAAAATGGATAGATCACGTTTACTTTCATGATAAAGGAAGGAAGAAAATTATGGAAGATACAAAAAAAGTTGAGAAAGAACAAGAGAGTTCAGAAACGTCATTGTCAGATGGACGACGAAGGGAATTTCAGGGTATCGTATCCCTAATGATTACCATATTAGCAATCATATGGCCTCTATACCATTTGTATACGACATATTTCGGGATGCCTGATACCTTAATTCATCGTTCAATTCATTTAACTTTTGCGCTGACATTAATATTTATATTACTTCCTCCCTCTAAAAAACTTAAAAAAAGTCGGCTTTTTTTAAGATTGGATATGGTTTTGGTAGTAATGAGTGTCATTGTAGGACTGTATATTATTCAAAACGCAGAAGTCTTTATTGAACGAGCTGGATTACCAATATTAGCAGATTATATTTATGGGAGTATAGGGATTGTATTAGTCATTGAGGCAACAAGAAGGGTTTTGGGTTTAGCTCTTCCAATTGTTGCGGTTGTATTTCTTGTGTATGCATATACTGGAGAATACTGGCCGTTAATTTTTTCTCATGCAGGAAACGATCATGGGCAAATAATTAGTTCCTTATTTTTATCATTAGATGGAATTTTTGGTGTTGCACTTGGTGTATCTTCAACTATACTGATTATCTTTATTCTCATGGCATATTTCTTAATGGCAACTGGATCTGGGAATTTTTTCATGAACCTAGCGATGGCCCTAATAGGGTGGGTACGAGGTGGACCAGCGAAAATGGCTGTTGTTAGCAGCGGTCTATTTGGCAGCATTACAGGAAGTGCGGCAGCGAATGTTGTGAGTACTGGGGCGATCACAATTCCTATGATGAAGCGTTTAGGCTACAGCCCTAAAGTTGCTGGTGCTGTAGAAGCTACAGCATCGACGGGAGCCCAATTAGTGCCCCCTATTATGGGAGCAGCTGCCTTTGTTATGGCAGAAACTCTCGGAATTCCTTATAGTCAAGTGGTTATCGCTGCAATTGTACCGGCTATTTTATTTTTTATATCACTACTAATCATGGTAGATCTAGAAGCTGCCAAAAAAAATTTAGCAGGCGTTCCTAGAAAAGAAGCACCATCATTTATAAAAACTATTAGAGAGGGATGGTTTCATGCATTGCCATTGCTTTTGCTCTTTTATTTATTACTTGTTGTTGACTATTCACCAGCACGAGCAGGTTTTTTTGCGATAGTGCTTGCCATCGTCATTAACATAATCAATAAAAAGAATCGTTTGTCTATTAAGCAATTTTTTAAGGTATTAGAAAAAGGTGCAATTGGAACTATGGAAATTGCCATAGCCTGTGCTTGTGCCGGGATAATTATCGGATCATTTGCTTTGACTGGCCTAGGCCCCAGAATGTCTTCTATTTTGATCGAGTTGTCACAAGGTTATTTGTTACCCCTATTAATTTTAGCAATGATTGCTGCAATTATTATGGGAATGTCATTACCAACCATTGTTATCTATATGGTTTTAGCGGTATTAGTAGCTCCAACACTTGTTGACTTGGGTGTTATTCCGATAGCAGCACACTTGTTTGTATTTTATTTTGGTGTCTTATCTGCCATTGTACCACCTGTTGCTTTTGCCGCTTTTTATGGTGCGGGGATTGCTGGATCAGATCCAATGAAAACCAGTTTTACAGCGTTTAGGCTTTCCACTTGTGCTCTTATTATTCCGTTCATGTTTGTTTACCAACCAAGTTTGTTAACAATCGGTTCTACTTCTGAAATACTGCTTTCTATAGTTACTGCAGTCATTGGTATTGCCAGCATAACCATAGGTATTCAAGGCTATATTTTTAGTAAAATTACGACATGGAAGCGTTTATTAGTTTTTGCGTGTGGAATTCTATTAATAGATGCCAATTTTATTACAAGTATTATAGGAATTGTGTTATTGGCTCTATTAATTTTGCATGAATATAGATATAACCGACAAAGTCAAAATAAAAATGAAAATTATAATTATAGTTACCATTTGAAGGAGGTGAGATAGATGATGTAATAGGTTAATAATAATGATCATCGTATTATAGAAATTAATGATTAGATTACCAGGGAGGGAAATAAGTTGGAATGGAAAAATATATTAACAACGATAATGATAGTTTTGTTATTCATTGTAGTAACTGGCTGTGGTTCTGAAGAGGGAAGTGGACAAGTTGATCATGCAACTATATATGCGGTTGGTGGGGGTGGAGGTTATATGCTATCGTCAGGATTCGCTGAGGTTGCTAATGAAAAAAATGAATCTACTAATTATACGCTTTCAGAAACTAATGGAGATATCGAGGGGATGCGTATGGTTATGCAGGGAAACGGGGAGCTACTGGATGTGACAGATACTAATGCAGGGTTTGCCTATAATGGTACTCACACGTTTGAAGGTGAACAATATGAAGAAATTCGGGGTGTAGCTGCTGTAGAGCCAATTGCCATGCAGTATATCGTGAGAGAAGATTCCAATATAGATACATTAAGTGATCTTGAAGGTGCAAGCATTGCGACTTTTCAAGAGTCCGCACAATTATCCGTGGAGGTTGTTCTTAACGAAATTGGTCTAGAACGTGAAAATGACTATACCATGCAAGCATTGCCAGCGCAAGAGCAAATGGATGCCTTAAGGGACAATAATGTTGATGCTGTGGTATTTTTTGATCAATATCCGTCATCAACAATTCAAAGTTTAGATGAAACGACTAGTGTAAAAGTTTTAGAAATGGAGGAAGATCTCATAGATACAAGAGCTGAAGAGTTTGGAGTGAATCCAATGACTAGAGATATAGAAGCAGATTCACCTGAAGCATACAGCGGTCAAACTGAAGATGTGACAACAGCACAAATAGGTCAATTCTATATCACAAGTGAGGATGTTGATGAAGATCTAATTTATGAATTTACAAAAACGATGTTTGATAACACAGAAGAATTAGAAACATATAGCCCTAGAGCAGAAGGAATAACAGTAGAAAATACTCTGGAATCGATAAGCGTACCACTTCATCCGGGCGCAGAAAGGTATTTAAGAGAAGAAGGCCATATAGATTAAGTTAGAATGTTTGTCTAGAAGAAATGGAGAGCCGAACGACGGGCAGCCCCAGATGAACGTCGATGGATCGTAAAACTCACTTGACTAAACAATACCGGAATTCTCCAGTTTCATAGGCTGCTTCCCCCTTCTTTTTGTGGGCTTTGGATTTTTCTTCTTCTTGTGCTGTTTTTTAGGTTGGGTGTTTTTGTCTACCTATCTTCCATAATATAGAAGAAATAAAGGAACGTTCCGAGTCCGGGACATCATCTGGCGAAAAACACAAATCGGTGTTTATTTCATGGTATGACCCATTTCTTCAAGCCTCCTCACGAAAGAGGGAGGAAGGTCAAAGAGGTTGGGCAAGCAAGCCCTTGTCACACCAGTATCGGAGAATACCGTAGACCTATAAATTATTGAGGGAGTGATGAATGATTAAAAAACAAACAATGGAATTAAATGAACAGAAAATTTCTTATTTCGATGAAGGTTCAAAAGATAGGCCTCCTGTGTTAATGCTTCACGGTGTCCCAGAATCGAGCATGCTTTGGAAACATATTATCCCTGAAGTCGTTTCATCAGGGTTTCGTGCGATTGCTCCGGATTTACCCGGGTTTGGTCAAAGTGATCAATTTAAAACAAAATCTACTTGGGAAAATTATCTTATTTTCATTAATAACTTTATGAGAAAGCTTCAATTAGGCGAAATACATCTTATTGTCCATGATTGGGGTGGGCTTATTGGATTAAGATGGGCATGCGATCAGCCAGAAAAAATATCAAGTTTAGTGATTAGTGATTCTTCTTTAGACCCCGAATATAAATGGCATCCGATGGCAAGAAAATGGAGAACGCCTGGGGAAGGAGAAAAAGTTATAGAAAAAACAAGAAATAAAGCTTCGTGGATAAAAAATATGGAAAGTGAAGCTCCAGGTATAGACGAAGATGTTCTCGAAGACTTTTATTGCGTCTTTCAAACAGAGCAATCAAGAAACGTCATTTTAGACTTGTACAGATCAGCGAATCATAAGCTAGTTGAACCATATTTGAACCTGTCAAAAATTAAAATGCCTGTCACTATATTGTGGGGGGAAAAAGATCCATATGTAGATTATGAGTTTGCATATAAAATGCAGGAACAGCAGTTATCTCAAGCAAATGTTCATATTTTCCCCAATGCAGGCCATTTTATTCATGTGGAAGTTCCTGAGAAGATAAAGCCAATCATCAGCGATCATTTTAATTCTATTATGGTGAACCATTCTAGATGAATGAAGTGCAAAATTATTATTGAGGTGACAAAAATCAGTGGATGAAAAACCTTTGAGTGGAAAAGTTGCGGTAATAACGGGAGCTGGAAGAGGAATTGGAAGGGCTATTGCAATTGCTTACGCTGATAAGGGGGCATCGGTTGTATGTGCAGCAAGAACCGAGAAAGAAATTTTAGAAACCTCAGAGGAAATAAAAAAGCGGAATGGGGAATCCTTGACGGTAAAAACAGATGTCACACAAATGGGCTCGGTTAATAATTTAATAGAAAGTACAATTGAACATTTTGGCGCTGTTGACATCTTAATGATAAATGCCGGTCTAAATGCTGAGCGTAACACTGTAGAAGAAAGTAAGCCGGAGAATTGGCGCAAAACACTGGATGTTAATTTAGTCGGACCGTACTTTTGTGCATATGCCGTTATTCCATATATGAAAAAGCAGGGTACTGGAAAAATAATCACGATTGGTTCAGGTACTGGCTATCGGGCAAAATCCGGTTATTCAGCTTACGCTTCTTCAAAAGCAGGATTAGGAATGTTAACGCGAGTTTTAGCTCAAGAGCTTTGGCAATATAACATTAGCATTAATGAAATTATCCCCGGTCCGGTGCGAACCAGGCTTACCAATGAAGGAGGATTATTTAAAAAACAGAATGATGAGAGCATAAAAGGTTTTGATAGTGAGTGGATAAAAGATCCTGAAGACGTAGCCCCTTTAGCCTTATTTTTAGCTACTCAAAAAGATGTGGGTCCTTCAGGTCAAAGTTTCAGTTTATTAAGGAGGGATAAATAGCAAGGTTTGCTCCCAAAAAGGTAGGTTTTTTAAAAATACGCTCTTAAACACACATTATATTGTTTTGAATTCACCGTCTTATACACTATATGTTGTGGCATAAATGGCTAGCTGACCTTTTTGGGTGAGAACCATAGCAAGAGTTAAAAAATCAACACACAGTTAGCACCTACTAGCGTCGTACACTTGAATTTCTTGAGAGTATAGGCAAATTAAATATAAGGAGCACATTAATGACTACGGAAAAATCTCTAAAAAGTATTGATCGAGTGATGGAACATACGGAAGGTAATGTAAAAAAAGATATAAAGTTCATAGAGCTTGCCCAAGATTATTATTATGTCAAAGGTTTTGCCAACGTTGGCATCATCATGACTTCTGAAGGTGTCGTGGTGATTGACACAACTGTAAGTAATAACCACGCTGAAAATATTTATGGTGCTATTCGTGAAAAGACGGATTTGCCTATCAAATACATTATCTATACGCACGGTCATTTAGATCATGTTAATTCTACACATGTATTTAAAGAAGAGCAAACGAAGGTGATAGCCCATGAAAATGTTAATGAACGTTTTATCAAATATCAAAGTTTAGAAGATTACCATCTAAGGATCAATGGTGTACAGTTTCAAAATAAATTAGGGTTGCGTTCATTTGATTTTATTACCCCTGACATCACATTTCATCAAGACCACAAATTCCAATTGGGGAATAAAAACATACGTATCTTTCATGGTAAAGGAGAAACGGACGACCATTGTTTTATTCATGTTCCGGAGGATGACGTTGTTTACTGCGGTGACTTCTTTGTATGGTCCTTTCCGAACATTGGAAACCCGTTAAAGGTCATTCGCTACGAACGGGAATGGTATGAAACGCTGGAAAAAATAAAACAACTAGAGCCGGAGATTCTAATTCCTGGGCATGGGAAAGCAATCACTGGGAAGGATCAAATTAAATCTGCATTGCAAGACGTCATTGATACACTTAAATTTGTTCATGAGGAAGTAACTGCGCATATCAATAAAGGCACCCACCTTGAAAATGCGTTGGAGTTAATTCAACTACCAGAACACCTGGAAAACAGTCCTTATGTAAAACAGACGTATGGTTGTTTAGAATTTGCCATTAAGGGCATTTACAGACGATACACCGGGTGGTTTGATGGAAATCCAACGCATCTTAGCCCTGCTAAACAAGAGGATGTGGCGGCTGAAATAAATTCTCTTGTTCAAGATCCTCAAGTCATTCTCAAAAGATGCCGTTCTTTAATGGATGAAGGAAAATATCAGATGGCCTTACACCTCTCGGATATATTGGTTTTATCGCAAGATGATGAGGAGGCCAAGGCATTGAAAAAAGAAGCTATCGAAAAACAAGCTGAAACGAATCAAAATTTTATTATGCGCAATATTTACAAACAGTTGATGTAAGAAAAATACCTTAATTATCAGTAGAAAGCTGAAATTATAGCCATTTCATGGAGGGACATTTATGAGTGCTATTGAAAAGTTTCAAAATCAGGTTGGCAGAGGAGAGGTTAATTGGAAACCCGGATCTGATTCGGGATTAGAGAAGCTGGGAGAAGACTTTTATAATGCGATTAACTTTGGTTTTGGCAATGTAGGTATTGTAATTACGAATGAAGGTGTTGTAGTCATTGATTCAACTATTTCCCGCACAGGAGGGAAAGCGATAGTTGATGAGATTACAAAAATGACGGATCAACCTATTAAATATTTAATATACACACATGGTCATGGGGATCATGTTGGTGGCGCGTCAGTTTTTAAAGAAAATGGTGCGACTGTTATAAGTCACCGAAATGTGATTGAACGATTTAACCGATATACAAAATTAAGGGATCATCATGTTGCAATCAATAGTATGCAATTCAAAAGAAATATAAGAATTAAGAACGAATATATATACCCTGATATAGTGTATGATTTTGAATATACTTTTGAACTTGGAGGTAAAACATTTCGATTACTACATGGTAAGGGGGAAACGGATGACGCCACAGTAGTGTACATTCCAGAAGATAGAATTTGTTATAGTGGAGATTTTATTGTCTGGTCATTTCCGAATATTGGAAACCCGAATAAAGTGCTCCGATATGAGAGAGAATGGTATGAAATGTTAGATCGTATTTTAAAATTGGATCCTAAAGCGATAGCTCCTGGCCATGGAAGAAGTCTATTAGGAAACGAAGAAGTGCAAGCATGTTTAAGTGATACATCTGCTGTTTTAAAATATCTGCATGAAGAATGTGTTATGCATATTAATCAAGGTTCTTCACTTGACAAGATGCTTCACGAAATCAGTATTCCTGAAACACTAGTCAATAGTAAGTATCTAAAACAGACGTATGGGTGTCTAGAATTTGCCATTAAAGGTATTTATCGCAGGTACACTGGTTGGTATGACGGCAACCCTACTAATTTATCGCCTTCACCGAGTAAAGAAGTAAATCGAGCAATATTAGAATTAATAGGGAATCAAGATCAAATTATTGAGCATGCAAGGCGTTTTGAAACTGAAGGGAATCCACAGTTAGCTCTCCATTTGATTGATTTAATTCTAATAGAAAATCCGAATAATAAAGAAATACATGCATTTAAAGGAGAGATATTAGAAAAAATGTCTACGGCTTCTAGCAATCTATTTTTCCGTAATTTCTATTCAGTGAGTGCAAAACATGAAAAAGAATTAGCGAACAACTCATGAAAATTATTAGATGGAGCGTGTAATTAATGTCAACACTTAATTTAAAACCGATGTTTTCTCCTAAATCAATCGCTATCATTGGCGCTTCAGGGGATGAAAGAAAACTCAGTGCCAAGCCATTGGTTAATTTAAGAGATCACTCTTATAAAGGGACTGTTTATCCTGTTAATCCAAAGTATGAAGAGGTTGCGGGATATAAATGTTATAAAAATATAAAGAGCTTACCTGAAAATATCGATCTTGCTATAGTTTCGGTTAGTGCAGAGCATGCGTTAGCTGTATTAGAGCAATTGGCTGATCGCTCAATTAAAAGTGCTGTTGTGTACAGCTCAGGTTTTTCTGAAATTGGAAAAGAAGGAAGGAAGATGCAACAAAATCTAACTGAATTCATAAACCGTACTAGTATTCCTGTTTGCGGCCCTAATTCACTGGGCTTCAATAATATTAATGAAAGCGTAATTGCTACATTTGCTCCTATAGAATTCAATAAAAGTGATAAGGTTGCTTTCATTACCCAAAGCGGTGCTTTCGGTACATTTACCTATGCTATGGCTAAAGATTTGGGGTTTGGTTACAATTATTTTGTTTCCACTGGAAATGAAGCTGGTGTTGATTTTTTTGACTACGTGGAATACTTTGCTCATCAGGAAAATATAGGAGTAATTGGTGGCTATATTGAAGGTGCCAGAGATATTAACAAAATGAAAAAAGGTATTCGTACAGCTGAACTAAATAATAAACCGATTATATTAATGAAGGTTGGATCTTCCCAAAGTGGAGCGGAAGCAGCATCGTCACACACATCTTCATTAGCAGGGAACCAGTCTGTATATGAGAGTTTTTTTAAACAAAAAAATATTGTGCAGGTATATGATGAAGAGGAATTGGTTGACACGTTAGCGTTATTTAATAAGGTGAAAGTTTCCCCAAACCGGGGTGGAGTTGGCATAGTCACCGTTTCAGGCGGAGCGGGGATTGTTATGGCTGACAAATGTGAGGAGTACGGTATTCAAACTGCAAGTTTGACCTCAGAAACGACTTCTAAACTAAAAGAACTGTTACCACCATTTGCCTCTGTAAATAATCCAATTGATTTGACAGCACAAATTGTTCAAATGCTTGATCGTTTTGAAGAAAGCCTTAACGTTGTTCTGGAAGATAATAATGTCGAAGCGTTAGTCCTTTATATGCAACTTGGTGATTTTATAGCACCTCAAATTATACCTAAATTAAAACAAGTTAATGAACAAACGAATAAATCGCTAGTCATTTGTTGGGCACAACCATCTCAGAAGACAAAGGATGAACTTTTAGACGGTGGTTTGTGTTGGTTGCCAACCCCTACTCGAACGATTAAAGCTGTGAAAAATTTAATTCAGTATAACGAGGGTCGCGAGCGTCGTGTACAGACTAAAAATGATTTAACAGAACAAAAAGTATCTGAAATTGCAGCAATAACTGACTTACAGAATGCGAAGACGGAGTATGATATAAAACAAGAGTTAGCTAACTATGGAATTTCTATTCCTAGAGGAGCCCTGGTTCAAACTGTTGATGATGCCGTGAACCATGCTGAAGAAATCGGATATCCAGTTGTTCTTAAGGTTGCTTCCCCCGATATTACTCATAAAAGTGATAGCGGTGGCGTGAAGGTTAATATCAATTCAAGAGATGAAATGATCGATGCGTATAAATCAATTATTTCTAACATGGCAAAAGATTATCCGTCAGCCAATATCGAAGGTATTCTGATTGAAGAAATGATCAAGGATGGAATAGAGGTGTTTATTGGCTGTTTTCAAGATTCATTATTTGGCCCTTGCATGATGTTCGGTTTGGGAGGAATTTATGTTGAGGTTTTATCCGATGTCGTTGTTCGAAAAGCTCTATTGAGTGAACAAGATGCCGAAGATATGATTAGAAGCATAAAGGGCTATAAAATTTTAGAAGGCACACGCGGAAAAGCACCTGCGGATATTAATGCATTAATATGTGCTTTAGTTAAAATATCGGAATTTTGTTGGCAGTATAGAGACTCTATAAAGGAATTAGATATTAATCCATTGGTTGTTAAAAGTATAGGCGAAGGCGTAGTTGCTTTAGATGCAGCGATTGTTAGTCAACAAGTGAAGGAGGAATCACATTAATGACTACGGAAAAATCTCTAAAAAGTATTGATCGAGTGATGGAACATACGGAAGGTAATGTAAAAAAAGATATAAAGTTCATAGAGCTTGCCCAAGATTATTATTATGTCAAAGGTTTTGCCAACGTTGGCATCATCATGACTTCTGAAGGTGTCGTGGTGATTGACACAACTGTAAGTAATAACCACGCTGAAAATATTTATGGTGCTATTCGTGAAAAGACGGATTTGCCTATCAAATACATTATCTATACGCACGGTCATTTAGATCATGTTAATTCTACACATGTATTTAAAGAAGAGCAAACGAAGGTGATAGCCCATGAAAATGTTAATGAACGTTTTATCAAATATCAAAGTTTAGAAGATTACCATCTAAGGATCAATGGTGTACAGTTTCAAAATAAATTAGGGTTGCGTTCATTTGATTTTATTACCCCTGACATCACATTTCATCAAGACCACAAATTCCAATTGGGGAATAAAAACATACGTATCTTTCATGGTAAAGGAGAAACGGACGACCATTGTTTTATTCATGTTCCGGAGGATGACGTTGTTTACTGCGGTGACTTCTTTGTATGGTCCTTTCCGAACATTGGAAACCCGTTAAAGGTCATTCGCTACGAACGGGAATGGTATGAAACGCTGGAAAAAATAAAACAACTAGAGCCGGAGATTCTAATTCCTGGGCATGGGAAAGCAATCACTGGGAAGGATCAAATTAAATCTGCATTGCAAGACGTCATTGATACACTTAAATTTGTTCATGAGGAAGTAACTGCGCATATCAATAAAGGCACCCACCTTGAAAATGCGTTGGAGTTAATTCAACTACCAGAACACCTGGAAAACAGTCCTTATGTAAAACAGACGTATGGTTGTTTAGAATTTGCCATTAAGGGCATTTACAGACGATACACCGGGTGGTTTGATGGAAATCCAACGCATCTTAGCCCTGCTAAACAAGAGGATGTGGCGGCTGAAATAAATTCTCTTGTTCAAGATCCTCAAGTCATTCTCAAAAGATGCCGTTCTTTAATGGATGAAGGAAAATATCAGATGGCCTTACACCTCTCGGATATATTGGTTTTATCGCAAGATGATGAGGAGGCCAAGGCATTGAAAAAAGAAGCTATCGAAAAACAAGCTGAAACGAATCAAAATTTTATTATGCGCAATATTTACAAACAGTTGATGTGAACGAATAAGTGTTATATCAAGTCAAGATAAGCATAAGGAAAAATCCTTTACGCCCATATGATAGGGAGAGTCAAAATATTTCAATCGAACTTCGTATGGCTATTAAGGATAAAGGCGAAGGGGTGAGGCTTTAGGCTCTTAAGTCTCAACATCTTCGCAAAATGGAAAGAAAATAACCAGATTGGCTTACAAATACTTTTGGTTCCGGTCGTCTGTTTAGTAAAGAAAACGTAAGTTCAACAAATGAAGGAGGAATCACATTAATGAGTACGGAAAAATCTCTTCAAAGTATTGATCGAGTGATGGAACATACGTCAGCAAATTTTCAAAATGATGTTAAGTTTATTGAATGCACTAAAGGCTATTACTATGTAAAAGGTTGGGCAAATGTTGGTGTCATCATCACTTCTCAAGGGGTAGTGGTAATTGACACGAATATGAGTAATAAATATGCTCAAAATATTTACCATGCTATTCGTGAAAGAACAGATTTACCTATTAAATACATTATTTATACACATGGTCATTTAGATCATGTTAATTCCACTCATGTATTCAAGGAAGAAGATACTAGTGCACGATGGTTGAATTATCCTCTCACCCCAATGTTATCCTGTTCGTAGAATCATAGATACGGGGTGAGTGCCATGATGGTTACTCGACAAGCGGCAACCATAGAACTCAGTCAAAAAGAACGTCAAATCCTTGAAAAACTGGACAGAGGGACGCATACGCCTCTTCATCTGAAAACACGTGCGCATATCATCTTGCAAGCCACCGATGGTATGAACAATAAACAAATCTCAAGGCAGAGTCATCTTAACCGAAACCAGGTCAAAAAGTGGCGCAATCGTTGGGCTCATTCAGCCGAAGCCATCGCTCAAATTGAAACCGAACGGCCGCGGGCGTTAAAAGAAGCGATCCATTCCGTCCTTAGCGATGAACAACGGTCGGGAAAGCCACGTTTCTTTACAGATGAACAGGTCGCCCAAATATGGACCTTATCTTGTCAGTCTCCGAAAGACAAAGATTTACCGTTTAGCCATTGGACACACGGAAAACTCGCTCGACAAGCGAAGGAAGAAGGTATCGTGGAAAGTATTTCAACCAGAAGTGTCTCGCGTTTTTTAAATGCGGCCGACCTAAAACCCCATCAAAGCAACGTATGGTTGAATCCAAAGATTGATGATCCCGAACAGCATTGAGAAGAAATGGGAGACGTTTGTGACATCTATCAAGAAGCGACGAAGCGAGACGAGTATGTCCTATGCACGGATGAAAAAACTGGCATTCAAGCCTTGGAACATGCCCGTGCATTAAAACCGATGAAGCCGGGTTCTCCGGAAAAACGAGAACAAGAATATATCCGACATGGAACAACCGGACTGATTGCCTCCCGGGACGTTCAAACGGGAAGAATCGTGGCTCCAATGATTCGACCAACCCGAAAAGAAGAAGACTTTGTTGAGCACATTGGAAACGTTATAGATCAAGATCCGGAGGCTTCGTATGTTTTTGTGGCAGATCAACTCAATACACATCAATCCGAATCTTTGGTCCGTTTTGTCGCTGAACAATGCGGTATTCCACAGGATTCGCTCGGTCAAAAAAGACGTTCCGGCATTCTAAAGTCTCAAAAGACCCGAAAGAAATTTCTCAAAGACAAGCATCATCGTATCCGGTTTATTTATACACCAAAGCACTGCTCATGGCTCAATCAAATTGAACTTTGGTTTAGCATTCTATCCCGTGATTTAATCAATCCGAGAGCAAGCTTTCATTCGGTCGAAGACTTGGCTCATCGTTTGGCTCAATACATCGATTATTACAATCGAATTCTAGCCAAGCCGTTTCGTTGGACCTACAAAGGTCGTCCTTTACAGGTGTGATCGTTTATTTCAGCCATTCTGCACTAGTGTGATAGCCCATGAAAATGTTAAGGAAAGGCATTTTAAGTACAAACTATTAGAAGATCATCACAATCGTATTAATTCTGCGCAATTTCAAAATAAACTAAGCAGCATGCGATCGTATGATGTAGTCCCCCCTGATATAACCTTTAGACAAAACCATAATATCTCATTGGACGATAAGAATATTCACATTATTCATGGTAAAGGAGAAACAGATGACCATTGTTTTATTCATATTCCGGAGGATGATGTTGTTTACTGCGGTGACTTCTTTGTATGGTCTTTTCCGAACATTGGAAACCCGTTAAAGGTCATTCGCTACGAACGGGAATGGTATGAAACGCTGGAAAGAATTAAGCAACTAGAGCCGGAGATTCTAATTCCGGGGCATGGAAAAGCAATCACAGGGAAGGATCAAATTAAATCTGCGTTACAAGATGTCATTGATACACTTAAATTTGTTCATAATGAAGTAATTGCACATATCAATAAGGGTACTCAACTTGGAGATGCTTTGGAGTTAATACAATTACCGGAACATCTACAAAACAGTCCTTATGTGAAACAGTCATACGGTTGTTTAGAGTTTGCAATTAGAGGTATTTATAGGCGCTATACTGGGTGGTTTGACGGAAATCCAACTCATCTAAGCCCTTGTAAACAAGAAGATGTGGCTGCTGAAATGTATTCTCTTGTTCAAAATCCTCAAGTTATTCTCAAAAAATGCCGATCTTTAATGGATAAAGGAAGCTATCAGATGGCCTTACACCTTGTGGACATATTGGTTTTATCACAAGATCATGAAGAAGCGAAGAAGTTGAAAAAAGAAGCCATTCAAAAATGTGCTGATAAAAATCAAAATTTTATTATGCGAAACATTTATAAACAATTTGTATAAAGTGTTATGAAGTAACTACTATTAACTAATTTGTGTAAAAGAGGTTTATTATATTTGATCCCCATCCTGATAGCTGCACAATGCTACCTTCATAAAATATGACCATGCTTCTTTTGGTATTCATTTTTAATGAAGCCATACAGTCCTGCATGCTACGTCTATAGTTAATTCTTCGAAAAATAGAGGTCAGAGTTAAGGTCAAAAGCCGTCGATTAAACTAGTAAAATTTCTTCGGTAATAATAAAGAATCAAGGAGGTTCTAGTGTAGATGGTAAAAAAAAAGAATCGATATATGAGTGAACCGGCAGAAAAAGTAACAATGTCAAACGGAGCGATTGTAAATAAACAAATGGGCGAATATTATTCGCAAGTAAGCAAACCTAAAGTTACTCATCTTACAGACAAAATAGCTGTGCTAGAACATTTTTCCATTGATAATACCGTCGTCATCCAAGGGGATAATGGTTTAATTATTTGGGATACGGGGTTTAATATGGGCGTTGGAAAGCAGAAGTTCGAGGCGATTCGTAACTTCACAGATAAACCGGTTAAAGCAGTTATTTATTCCCATAATCACTACACTAATGGAGCCAGACAATTTGTTCCAAAAGGTTTTGAAGGGATAGATATAGAGGTTATTGCTCATCCGGATGTGCATAAAAACGTGCTAAATTCTTCAGTGGAGTTAGGGAAAATGTTAAAGAAAACAACAGCACAGCATTTTGGCTTTTACCTTCCAAAAGTAGGTCCTGATGCACCTCCTGTTTCATATGACGGAGGGGTAGAAGCTGATAAAAGTTCTGGTTATGTGCAGCCGACATATGGAGTGCAAGATAAGGAGGAGATGGAGATTGATGGAGTGAGATTCCAATTTTTTCATACCCCTTCAGACACTATGGATTCAATAACCGCATGGCTTCCAGAGCATGATACCGTCATTACGAATAGTATTTGGCATGTACTCCCGAACTTGTATACGTTAAGAGGGCAGCCATACCGCGATCCGCTCTACTGGTTGGAAGGAATCGATCAGGTTCGCAAATTAAATCCGAAAATATTAATACCAGCACATGGAGAGCCTGTTTCCACGAAAGAATCAAGCTATGAATTGGCAACTAATTATCGAGATGCTATTGCTTTTATATATTCCCAAACAATTCGCGGAATTAATAAGGGACTAAAATCGGATGAGATCGCTGAAGAGGTAACATTACCAGAGCATCTTGCCAACCATCCTCGTTTAAAAGAAGTGTATGGAGAACTTACTCACCAAGTGAAAGGTATATATAGTGGATTAATTGGTTGGTTTAGTCTTGATGCTGCCGACATTAATCCAATGTCTACCCAGTATAGATCTGAGAAGATAGTTGAAGGTTTTGGAGGAATCGAGAAAGTAATACAGGCTTCAGAAAAAGCTTTGAAAGAAAGAGAGTATGCTTGGACAGCTGAATTGATTACACATGTATTAAATATCCATCCTGACAAGGAACAAGCTCGACTAATTAAAGCAAAAGCGTTAAGAGAAATGGGTCAAGCGACACCTGCACTATCATCCAGAGGGTTTTATCTTTCTCAAGCCTTACATTTAGAGGGAAAGATTGATCTTAACAATATATCTAATCCATTTCTTCCGATCGAAAAATCAATTAAATTATTAGAATATAAAATTGATCCGGAAAAGTTAGGACAAATCAATAAGTTATTAAAAATTTGTTTTAGTGATTTAACTGAGTGTTTTGGTCTGGATGTGAGAAAAGGTGTCGCTGAATTCTTGGAGGAGGAGCCAATCGATCCAGATATTACTTTGAAAATATCTAGTAATCTATGGATTTCTTTTGTACTAGGAAAATTAGAAATTGAAGAAGTCATGGAAGATAGTAATGTCCAAGTTGACGGAAATCAATCAGTTTTAATAGAAGTTATGCAAGCTTTTGAATTATAGCGCTTTTCTAAGGAGGAGCACAAAGATATTCTAGTGAATGCGATTTAAAGAAATCATCATTTGAATTTGAGCTAACTTAATTATTTAGAGAGGGAGAGATGAATGATTAAAAAACAAACGATGGAATTGAACGGACAGAAGGTTTCTTATTTCGATGAAGGGCCGAAGGATAGCCTGCCTGTATTACTGCTTCACGGTGTACCAGAGTCGGGCATGCTTTGGAAACATATTATCCCAGAAATTGTTTCATTAGGATTTCGTGCGATCGCTCCGGACCTGCCTGGATTTGGCAAAAGTGAGCAATTTAAAACAAAATCTACTTGGGAAAATTATCTTATTTTCATAAATAACTTTATGAGAACACTTCAATTAGACGATATTCATCTTATTGTCCACGATTGGGGTGGTCTTATTGGATTAAGATGGGCATGCGATCATCCAGAAAAAGTATCAAGTTTAGTGATTAGTGATACTTCTTTACACCCTGAATATAAATGGCATTCAATTGCAAGGAAATGGAGGACGCCCGGGGAAGGCGAAAAAGTTATGGAAAAAATGAGCAATAAAGCTTTATGGATGAAAAACATGAAAAATGAGGTTCCTGGAGTAGATGAAGATGTTCTCGAAGATTTTTACTGTGTCTTTCAAACAGAGCAATCAAGAAATGTCGTTTTAGACTTGTATAGATCAGCGAATCAGAAGTTAGTTGAACCTTATCTGAATCTGTCAAAACTTAAAACACATGTCACTATATTGTGGGGAGAAAAAGATCGATATATAGATTATGAGTTTGCATACAAAACGCAGGAAGAGCAGCTATCTCAGGCAAACGTTCACATTATACCTAATGCAGGACATTTTATTCATGTGGAAGTTCCTGAGAAGGTGAAGCCAATCATCGGTGATCATTTCCGTTCTATTATGTAGGGTAGAACATTCTTAAAAGGTTAAGTGTAAAAATATTAGAGAGGAGAAAAACAATAATGGATGAGAGACCTTTGAATGGACAAGTTGCGGTAATAACGGGAGCAGGAAGAGGAATTGGAAGGGCTATTGCGATTGCTTACGCTGATAATGGAGCATCGGTTGTATGTGCAGCAAGAACCGAGAAAGAGATTTTAGAAACCTCAGAGGAAATAAAAAAGCGTAATGGGGAATCCTTGGCGGTAAAAACAGATGTTACACAAATGGATTCGGTTAATAATTTAATAGAAAGAACAATCGAGCATTTCGGTGTTGTTGACATCTTAATGATAAATGCCGGTCTAAATGCTGACCGCAACACTGTAGAAGAAAGCAATCCGGAGAATTGGCGCAAAACACTGGATGTTAATTTAGTCGGACCGTACTTTTGTGCATATTCCGTTATTCCATATATGAAAAAGCAGAGTGCTGGAAAAATAATCACGATTGGCTCAGGTGCTGGATATCGGGCAAAATCAGGTTATTCAGCTTACGCTTCTTCAAAAGCTGGATTAGGGATGTTAACGCGTGTTTTAGCCCAGGAGCTTTGGCAATATAACATCAGCATTAATGAAATCATCCCCGGCCCAGTGCGAACCGGACTTACAAATGAAGGTGAAGTATTTAAAAAGCAGAATGATGAAAAGCTAAATGGTTTGGATAGTGAATGGATAAAAAATCCTGAAGACGTAGTCCCGTTAGCATTATTTTTAGCTACTCAAAAAGATAAAGGACCTTCAGGTCAAAGTTTCAGTTTATTAAGAAGGGATAAATAGCAAGAGTTAAACATTTAACCTAATTACCCCCCAATAGCGCCGTACACCTGAATTTCTTAAGGGATTAATCACATGAAAGCAGCAGTTATGGAAGAGTTAAAGAAACCGTTGGTTGTCCGTCAAATTGATGATCCTTCTGTTGATGCGAAGGAGGCATCGTTCGGGTTAAAGCGAACGGGGTTTGCCGTTCTGACTGGCATGCGTGGATGGGTGACCAAACCTGGGTCGGTCAATCATTCGAAATGCCGTAGGTCATGGGTCATGAATTTACTGGCATTGTTGAAGAGGTTGGAAAGAATATAACAAATTTCAAAAAAGGTGATCGTGTCATTGTTCCGTTCACCCAGGGAGACGGAACGTGTGAACAATGTTTGTCAGGTCATCACAACGCGATAATCTGCAAATGCCCGGTTTTTCATACTGGGGAGGTTATGGAGAATACACAGCCATTCCGAATGCAGATTTGAACATGGTTAAATCACCTGAATCAGTAAGTTTTGAAGCAGGTGCCAGTGTTGGATGCCGTTTCATGACCTCTTTTCATGGGGTTATTGAACAGGCAAAAGTTCAACCTGGCGAATGGGTCGCTGTTTATAGTGTTGGTGGTGTTGGTTTGGCGGCAACACATATTGCAAATGCGGCAGGTGCCAACGTCATTGTCGTTGATATTAGTCAGGACAAGCTTGATTTTGCGAAGACCGTCGGTGCAGATGTAACGATCAACAGTACGGAAACAAACCCGTGGGAAGCCATTCAAGACATTACAAAAGGTGGTGCGCAAGTTTCGATTGATGCACTTGGCATTGCTGAGACGACGCTGAATTCAGTGTTATCGCTTCGGAAGCGTGGACGCCATGTTCAAATTGGTTTGACAACGAGTGAGGAACAAGGAATGGTTACTCTCCCTATCGATATCATGACGCTGAAAGAATTGCAGTTTATTGGATCGTTTGGCATGCAAGCCCCTAATTATCCAACGATGCTGAAAATGATTGGATCCGGAAAACTAAACCCTGATAAACTGGTAACAAACCGTATCTCCATTGAGGAGGCGAGTGCGTCCTCGAAGGAATGGGGCAGTATAACACGATGGGCGTTACAGTCGTGAATGCTTGGTGAGCGGTTACAAAGGGACGCTTTTCACCCCAAAGAAAAACTATAAATACTGAACTCATTTTCGGGAGGGATAACATGACGAATTCTACATCAGAACAATCTAAGGCTGCCACTTCTTTTACAAAAGACATACATGAAGAATTTTTGAAGTATCTAAACTTTGAAGACAAACAAGATTTTGAAGATGCACATCGAGGCTTAATTGCCCCTTATGAAAATAGAATAAAAGATCTAGGGGTTCTAGAAAGTCCCGCACCGGACACTGTTAATCCAAGTTTATGGAGAAATTCGCAATTGCAAGCCACAGCCGGTCTATATCAAGTTGTGGAAGGTGTTTATCAAGTTCGCGGGCTTGCACTTGCCACAACCATTTTCGTAGAAGGAAAAACAGGAGTTATCGTCATTGATACACTATCTGGAAAACCGACCGCGAAAGCAGCGATGGAATTATATTATAGGAATAGACCAAAAACACCGGTTACTGCAATCATCATCAGTCAAAGCCATGCCGATCATTTTGGCGGTACCAAATCAATCCTTGAGTATGCGGATGATCCCAATATTCCTATTATAGTTCCGGAGCATTTTACGAAAGAATTGTTTAGCGAAAATGTACTGTTAGGCCTCATAATGGCTCGTCGTTCCGGTTATCAATTTGGGTTTGATTTACCTATTGGAGAAAAAGGATATATAAACGCAGGGATTGGATCAGTCTTTGGTAATGCCGAATCCGGTTTTGCCATGCCGACCATGGAAATAAAAAATGAATGTGAGGAGATGAACATTGATGGCGTTGCTTTTCAATTTTTATTAACGCCAAATACCGAAGCCCCGGCAGAGATGCATTGTTATATTCAAGGCTATAAAGCACTTTTTGTATCGGAGAATGCTAATAAAACGATGCATCAACTCTATACCATTCGGGGAACAAAAACACGGGATACATTAGAATGGGTGAAGGCGATCGAAAGAACGATCGATTTATTCGAAGAAAGTGAGATTGATGCCTTAGTCATGATCCATGCCTGGCCGATCTGGGGAAAAGAACAGGCATTTGAACATTTGAAATTACAACGCGATTTATACAAATACATTCATGATCAAACGATTCGGTTGGCTAACCATGGATACACAATGGATGAAATCGCGGACCTGCTCAAGCTACCGGATTCGCTAGGTAAATATTGGGGGAACCGCGAATACTATGGAACGCTAAAGCACAATTCCAAAGGTGTTTATAATTTTTATTTAGGGTATTATAGTGGGCATCCTTCTGATTTGGACGCTTTGCCTCAGGTTGAGTCAGGGCAGAAATATGTCGAATATATGGGCGGTGCCGCAA
This sequence comes from Salicibibacter cibi, assembly GCF_016495865.1. Taxonomy (NCBI): domain Bacteria; kingdom Bacillati; phylum Bacillota; class Bacilli; order Caryophanales; family Bacillaceae; genus Salicibibacter; species Salicibibacter cibi. The sequence goes on along the minus strand of NZ_CP054706.1, from coordinate 2,333,379 downwards.
ATATCTTAAAACGTGCAAAAGCTGATTATGAAAACGGCGAATATCGTTGGGTTGCTCAAGTATTGAAACACGTCGTCATGGCCGATCCGGAGAATACGGAAGCAAAAGAATTGCTTGCGGACAGTTTCGAGCAATTAGGTTATCAAGCGGAATCAGCAAATTGGAGAAACAGTTATCTTACAGGAGCTGCCGAACTTAGAAATGGGTACATCAAGAAAGAACGGGCAGCAAAAAAAGGGATGCCTGAAATGATACAGTGTATGCCATTTGATGAATTCTTCAAATTGTTGGCTGTGAAGCTAGATGCTCCAAAAGCGGAGGGAAAGAAAATCACCATGAATATATCCCTGACAGACTCAGGAGAAAATTACACGATTACTTTGGAGAATTCTGTTTTGAATAAGGCGGATAAGTTGAATGCGGATCCGGATGTTTCACTTAAGACGGATAAATCGATATTTTATGCGATCGCTCTGGGAGATTTAACTGTGGATCAAGCGGTTTCATCTAATAAGCTTGAAATAACCGGCAAGCAAAATAGACTCAATGAATTTCTTACATTGTTAGATAACTTTAATAATCCTATTCATATTGTAACGCCTTAATTTTCGATACTTGGATTTTATATCATTGTTTGTCTTTGCGAGGGGATTTTGTGTTGAAGTATAAATCATCAATAGATATTGTCGGGTCAGTCTCGATGAATGACGAGAGGGTCAGCTTTACTCCTACGGGAAGAAAGGCATAGATGCCCAGTTATTTGACATTCAGGAGACAAGCTACTCATTGGTCAGATCAACAGAAGACCAACAAGAAGGCGTAACAGCATTTAAGGAAAAACGCGACCCAGTTTTCCCAGTTTTAATGGAAAATGAGATACTGTTGAATTCACTGAGATCAAATTAGGTGGGGCAATAACATCATTCTCATACCGGTCTCGGCGTAATTGGAGGGGTAATATCTATAGACTCTCGGAATTCGTAAATAAAAAAAGAGGTATTGGCAAAATCTGAATTGGGATAAACAAAAGGCATACTTAACTAAGGTGCGATCGAGGTATTTTTAATAAGGTAGAAAAGCATCCGAAGTGTATTCCAACAAAGATTAGGGAGGAATTAGAAGAACATTTGTATAAAAAAGAAGATCTTTAAGCATTTTCGTAAATAAATAAGGAAAAAATAATTGAAAACTTTGAGTATCTAATGTAATATTTTAAGAGAACATACTAATCGGTTAGTATATCCTGGTGAATGGAGATAAAATGTAAATTTCAGTATTGCGATTAATTAAGACAACTCATGTAAGCGCGTACAAAAGTTGAAACATAGAAAATATGAAAACGATTAGATAAAAAATATTTTACTAAAAAGGTGGACTATAAATGGATGATGTAGTTATCGTTTCGGCTGTGCGCACGGCGATCGCGAAAAAAGGCGGGGCACTGGCTTCCGTGGATCCGGCTATATATGGCGGCGAAGTGATAAAGGAAGCTTTGAACCGAGTGGAAGTGGAAACAGAATCCGTGGAAGATGTTATTTTCGGCAATTGTTTGAGCGGAGGCGGAAACATGGCACGTGTTTCCCTGTTAGAAGCAGATTTGCCTGTTGACATTCCCGGTCTTACGATCGACCGCCAATGCGGGTCGGGCATCAACAGTGTCGCACTTGCCGCTGAGAAAATCATGTCCGGGAACGCGGATGTCGTCGTCGCCGGCGGGACCGAAAGCATGACACGCAGTCCGCACCTATTAGCCGTTCAGGAGAAAGCCTATGACCAAAGGCCGCCACAGTTTATCAATCCGAGGCTGTCACCGGACCGTATCGGGGATCCGCCGATGGGCATTACAGCGGAAAATCTAGCTGAAAAATATGAAGTCAGTCGCGACGAACAGGATGCTTTCGCACTAAGAAGCCAAGAGCGCATGGCGAACGCGATCGACAAAGGGTATTTTAAAGACCAAATCGTTCCCATTGACGTGAAGACGCGGAAAGGAACGGTCACCTTTGATCAGGACGAGCACCCGCGACCTGACGTGACGAAAGAAGCGCTCGGCAAGCTCCCTCCGGTATTCAAAAAAGACGGCAGCGTCACTGCAGGCAGTTCGTCGGGCATTAACGACGGCGCTTCGGCATTAGTGCTGATGTCAAGGAAGGAAGCGGAAAAAAGAGGCCTGACACCGCTGGCAGCAGTAAAAGCATCAGCCGTTGCGGGCGTTGACCCGAATATTATGGGTATCGGACCGGTTCCGGCGGTGAAGAAGGTGCTTGAAAAAACCGGTGAAAAACTGGAAGATTATGATTTAATTGAGCTCAATGAAGCGTTTGCTGCCCAAGTGCTCGCGTGTGACCGTGAACTATCCTTTGATATGGACAAACTCAACGTCAACGGCGGAGCGATTGCCCACGGCCACCCGATTGCCGCGACCGGAGGAATGCTCGTCACAAAATTATGTTATGAATTAAATCGACTCGGCGAAAAGAAAGGGCTCGTGACGGCCTGTATCGGCGGCGGGCAAGGCATTGCACTCACACTGGAAACCGAGTAACGGATTGCCCGATGAAACCACCAAATTATTTTTATACGAGGAGCGATCATCATGGATTTACGCTTAACCGAAGAACAGAAAATGGTCCAGTCCACCATCCGTAAATTTGTTGAAAAAGAACTAATCCCACTCGAAAATGATGTACTACGCAATGAACGGGAAGGCAAACCGAGCCTCTCCAAAGAAAAAATCGAGGAACTGCAACAAAAAGCGAAGGATGCCGGTTTCTGGGGCATCAACACGCCGGAAGAATACGGCGGCGCTGACCTCGGCCAAGTCATGTACGCGCTTGTCATCATGGAAGTGTCGAAAACGTTCGTCCCGTTCACGTTCGGCGGTTCGGCCGACAACATTTTGTATTACGGCAACGACGAACAAAAGAAAAAATACCTTATCCCGACGATCAATGGTGAGAAAAAATCCTGCTTTGCCATGACTGAACCGGGGGCTGGTTCTGATACGCAAAACATCAAAATGACCGCTGAAAAAGATGGAAATGAATGGGTGCTGAACGGCGAGAAAACGTTCATTACCGGCGGTAATGAAGCGGATTTTGTCATGGTGATCGCGATCACGAACAAAGAAGCGCACGCGGCAAACGGCCGGGATGGTGTCACCTGTTTCATCGCGGAACGGGACATGGGCTGGAAATCCGAATACATTGACACGATGGGCGAATGGGGGCCGGCGGCGCTTATTTTCGACCAAGTGCGCGTCCCGGAAGACAATATTCTTGGTGAGCTCCACCGCGGGTATGATCTGGGGCTGGAATGGATCGGCTTTGCCCGTTGGATTGTCGGAGCGACAGCGGTTGGAGCGTCTGAGCGCTTGCTTAATATGGCCATCGACTATGCCAATGAGCGGGAAACGTTCGGCAAGCCGATCGCCACGCGCCAAGGTATCCAATGGCAAATCGCGGACTCCGCGGTCGAGCTCGAAGCAGCCAAATGGTTGGTGCTCAACGCCGCGTTCAGTTTGGACAACGGAGAGGATAACCGTCACGTGGCCTCGATGGCGAAATTATTTGGGGCGACGAAAGGCAATGACATTATCGATCGCGTCATGCAAATCCACGGCGGCATGGGCTATACGAAAGAACTTCCCATCGAACGCTGGTACCGGGAGGCCCGTCTCTGGAGAATCTATGACGGCACCGATGAAATCCAGCGCCTGATCATTTCCAGAAATCTATTAAAAGGGAATGTGAAACTCGGGCAACACGTGTAACATAAAAATAAATCTAGGATAGGAGTGGAAGCTATGACACATTTTTCAGGACAAACCGCATTTGTGACCGGAGGAAGCCGAGGCATTGGACGTGGCGTTGCCGAACGTCTTGTGCATGACGGCGCGAAAGTGGCCCTTATCGATGTGAACGAAGAGGCGTTGGCAGAGGTGCGGGAGCACTTTTCCGGCCAAGATGTTTTAGCCATTAAAGCGGACGTTACCAACCGTGCCGAAGTGGAAACAGCGATGAAAGAAGCGCATGACGCGTACGGTTCCATCGACATTCTCGTGAACAATGCCGGTGTCATCCGCGATAACATGCTTTTTAAAATGAGCGAAGACGATTGGCAAACGGTTATGGATGTGCATCTCAAAGGCTCGTTCAATGCCGCGAGTGTGGCGCAGGGGTACATGGTCGAGCAAAAATACGGCCGCATTATCAATCTATCATCGACGTCGGCGCTCGGGAATCGCGGCCAAGCCAACTATTCGACGGCAAAAGCAGGCTTGCAAGGGTTCACGAAAACGTTGGCGATTGAACTTGGGAAGTTCGGCATCACGGCGAACTGCATCGCCCCCGGCTTCATTGAAACCGACATGACGAAGGCGACGGCCGAGCGCATTGGCGTTTCTTTTGATAAATTCGTGGAAGCAAGCGTGTCACAAATTCCGGTGGCAAGAAGTGGTAAAGCGGAAGATATCGCTAATGCGGTAGCATTTTTCGCTGATGAACGTTCGTCGTTTGTGAGCGGCCAAGTCATCTATGTCGCCGGCGGACCAAAAGATTAAAGGAGCATTCCTGTCAGGAAAGAATTTGAGGTTTAACAAAAAATGAGTCCCCTTGGTATCATGCGGGATGTCGATGGATAACATCGACTCCTAAATTCAACACCCCAAGGAGGACTCACCATGAATTATAATCGTAACGACAAACTGATGCAAATCACACCGGAAACGCTGATTGTAGGCATTGACATCGCAAAAGAAAGACACGTCGCACGAGCGGTCGATGATCGCGGTTATGAATTTGGTAAGAAAGTGGTCTTTGACAACAATATCAACGGTTTTGAGCAATTGATGGCTTGGGCGCAAGCAAAAATGACCGAGCATGACAAAACGCATATGCTTTTGGGTTGTGAACCGACCGGGCACTATTGGTTTAACCTGGCTCATTGGGCCAAGGAACAAACCCATCAATTCGTCGTCGTGAACCCGATGCACGTGAAGAAAGCCAAAGAGTTCGATGACAATTCGCCGTCGAAAAACGATACCAAAGATGCCCACGTGGTCGCCCAGATGATGAAAGACGGCCGATACGCTGTACCGAATCTTCCGGAGGGTGTCTACGCTGGACTCCGAGAAGGCATGAAATTACGCGATCAGCTGTCTTCGGATCTGCAAACGATCCATGGACGCGTCGATAACTGGTTAGATCGGTATTTCCCTGAATTCCGAACGGTATTTAAGGACTGGAGCGGCAAAGCGGCTTTCTATACGCTCGAGCATTTTCCGTTACCTGAAGAGATCGTCGCGATGACCGCCGAAGAGATTTATGAAGGCTGGAAAACCGTCGTCCAACGAGCGGTAGGCAAGAAAAAAGCGGATGCGTTACGAAAAACCGCCGATCAGTCGTGAGCCTGAAGCAAGGCGCGCGAATGGCGAAACGCGAGCTGGAGGTCTTACTCCGGCATTATCAACAAGTCGAGGCAGACATGGCGGCTATAGATGAAGAAATCAAGGGCTTAGTGGCAACCATTCCCGGGGCCAAAGAAATGATCGCGATCAAGGGTGTCAACCTGTTGACTGTGGCGAGTTTCTTTTCCGAGGTAGGAGATATGAACGAATATGAGCATCCGCAGCAGATTCAAAATCTTGCCGGCCTCACGTTACGGTTGCACCAATCCGGGCAATTCAAAGGGGAAACCAAAATCACCAAACGCGGACGAAACGGCCTACGCAAAACCCTATACCTGGCCGCACGTTCGCTGGCGAATCACAACCCGGCCTTTCGTGCTTTGCATGAGCATTATAAGACGCGGCAACATCGCCCGTTAAAACCCAAGGAATCGCTCATTGCCCTTTGTAGCAAGCTCATTCGTGTTTTCTTTGTGATAACCACCAAACAATGCGCGTTTGACGGTGAAAAAATGCTCAAGGACATTCCTCAGATGGCCGGACAGGAAGCTGCTTAGAAAACCAGAGAAAGCCAACACAAGCCGTTTGTGAATCAACATAGACATGGGTGAACAATGGAAGCGCAGAGCTGATCTTTATCTATTCCATAAGGGCGCAGACCCCGCAAAGGAGCATCCTCGGCCTCCGCCTCATGGACACGCCGTACGAAGGAATGTATGGATCCGATCCAGCGAGCCATGGGAGGGTAAGCGGCCATGAGAGGCGCGGAGTGAAAAAGAAGCTAGATCATAGAAATTTCTGAAAACTACCCTATAGGGGGAGTTTCGGGAGGCCGTATCTCACTCCATCGGAATATTCCAAAAGCGTTAGGCTTACGAGTGTCCTTCAGAGCAGCTTCTATCAAACACCTATGAAATTTTGAGGAAAAACGAGAATGTTGGAGAAAATCTTATTATATTGAGGGAGGATTGAGCTCATGTTTGAAGATGCGATTGGTAACCTTTCGAATAAAGTAAAAAACACCGTCGAACGGGGTGCCGTGCGCAAATTCGCCGATGCGATCGGCGACGCGCACCCGATTTTCGTCGATGAAGAGGCGGGGAAAACTTCCCGCTATGGACGCAACATCGCGCCACCGACATTTCCCCGCGTGTTTGATTACGGGGAAATCGCAGGGTTAGAGTTGCCGAACAAAGGCCTCATTCACGGCGAGCAAATCTATCATTATGAACGCCCGCTTCTCGTCGGCGAAGACATCCATTGCTGGACGGAAGTGAAAGATTACAAGGAAAAAGCGGGAAAAAGCGGCACGATGGGCATTCTCAGCCTCGAAGGAAAAGGCGAGGACCAAGGCGGAAACCTCGTTTTCCGCGCCGAACAAGTGGTGATTATCACCGAAGCGGTGAGAAGGGGGATGGAAGCATGAGTGCGATCGTAGAAAAGAAAGCCGGCGACACGTTGCCGCCCGTGACGCTCCCTCCGGTGACACGTCTTGATTTAATTAAATACGCGGGCGCCTCCGGTGATTATAATCCGATCCACACGATTGATGACGAAGCGGAAAAAGCAGGGCTTCCCGGCATCATCGCACACGGCATGTGGACGATGGGTAACCTCGCGAAGCTCTTCACCCCGTATTACGAAGAAGGGTTTATCGAAACGTATCAGATTCGTTTTCGGGGCATGGTTTTTCTTGACGACGTCATTTCTCTGCAGGCAAACGTGAGCGAGCAACAGGAAGACAAAATCACGTTTGATGTAAGCGCGAAAAATCAAAAAGACGAAGACGTTATAAAAGGGAAAGTTGTATTTTCACTTGATTAGAACCACTCGGATCCGCAAAGGTGGTGAATAAATTCAGTATGGAAAAATGCCATTTATGGTTAACAACGGAAGAAACGAAGCTCGAAAGTTTAAAGGGCGCGACGGTTGTTGTCATCGATGTCTTTCTCGCGACAACGACCCTCGTCACCATTATGGAGCGGGGCGCCCATCGTATTTTTCCGGCAGCAAGTGTGGAAGATGCGCATCAATTGAAAGCAGAACTAGGCCACTCGTCCCTTACCGGTGGAGAGCTCGGTGGGAAGCGCGTTGAGGGGTTTGATTGTGCCCATTTACCGGATGATTATACATCTGAACGTGTCACAGACAAAGATATCATCTTTTTATCTTCCAATGGGACGCGGGCGATTACCGGTGCTAAAACAGCGAACCGCTTGTTATTGGGAAACTTGAGAAATGCGCATGCCATCGCGGATTATATCAACCAAGAAGCTCCGGAAGAAGTCATTATCGCTTGCGCAGGTTCGCTCGGACAGTTTTCATTGGAGGATTATATTTGCGCAAATATCATTCTCCCCCACCTGAATGTGAAAAATGCCAACCTAAATGACGCCGCACTGTTTGCGTTGGACCAACGTATTGATCCTCATAATGTTGCGGAACTTGCGGCCAAGGGGCGTGTCGGGCGCAATTTCCAAAAATCAGGATTGCATGAGCTGTTCGAGTTTGCGGTAGACGTGGGCAGTTCGACGTCCATTGTCGGGCTTCATAACGGAACCGAACTAAAGTTTATGCCCGTGGGGAGTGAAACGAAATGACACAATCCGTGCGCAGCGGCGAAGAGCTGGATGTAACCAAAGTCAAAGCATTTTTGGAAAAACATTTGAGCGACATCCCTAAAGATGAACCGGTGCAAGTCGAACAATATTACGCCGGGGCGTCAAACTTGACGTATCTTTTATCTTGCGGGGAGTGGCAAGGGGTGTTGCGTCGTCCGCCATTCGGCCCGCTCCCTGCCAAAGCCCACGACATGAAACGGGAGTACGGGATTCTTTCCCGGCTTCACCCTGTATTCCCGCTGGCGCCAAAGCCGTATATCCTCGGGGAAGATGATACGGTGATGGAAGCCACGTTCTACGTTATGGAACGAAAACAAGGCATCGTCATTGATCAATCGTTGCCCGAAGGGATACAAGCAACGGAAGATTTAGGGCGGGAGCTCTCCCACACTTTTATCGACACATTGGCAGCGTTACACCAAGTGGACGCAGAGGCAGCCGGTCTCCACACGTTCGGCCGGCCGGAAGGGTTCATGGAGCGCCAGGTTCACGGTTGGATTAAACGCTATGAACGTGCCAAAACCGAGGAGATTCCCGAGTATGAGAAGCTGAAAAAATGGTTTCTGGACAATATCCCCGCCGACAAAGAGACGACCGTCATCCATAACGATTTCAAGTTTAATAATCTATTATTCTCAAATGATCTGCGTCAAGTGAAAGCGGTGGTCGATTGGGAAATGGCGACGATCGGAGATCCTCTCTTTGACCTTGGGGCTGTGCTCAGTTACTGGGTGCAGCAAGATGACTCGGAGCTGTTACAATCAACGTTTCCGACCATTACCAAAGAACCCGGGTTTTTAAACCGCCGGGAATTGATTCAACGGTACGCGGAAAAAACCGGACGGGATTGTTCCTCGCTTCATTTTTATCAAGTTTTTGCTTATTTTAAATTAGCCGTTATCGTTCAACAAATCTATTTTCGTTGGAAAAATGGACAAACGGAAGATGAGCGGTTCAGGCACTATGGCCAAAGAGGGACCAATTTAATTAAATACGCGTGGAAATTTTTAAACGAGGGGGAATAAAGGTGGATTTTAGTTTGTCAGATAAGGTAAAGGATTTGCAAAATCGAGTCAGCCGTTTCATGGAAGAGGTCATCGAGCCGAATGAAAAAACATATGAGGAACAGTTAAATCAACAGGCAACGCGTTGGCAGTCACCTCCGATTATGGAAGAGATGAAGCAACAAGCGAAAGAAGCGGGTTTATGGAATTTATTTTTGCCGGAAGGCGAGTACGGCGCAGGGCTCACGAACGTGGAATACGCGCCACTATGTGAACTTATGGGGCGCTCTGCGATCGCGCCGGAAGTGTTCAATTGTTCGGCACCCGATACCGGGAACATGGAGACGATTGTCCGTTATGGAACAGAGGAGCAAAAAAAACAGTGGTTGGAACCGCTCCTTGAAGGAAAAATACGCTCCTCATTCGCCATGACTGAACCTCGCGTCGCATCATCGGATGCAACAAACATCGAAACAAACATAAAAAAAGACGGCGATGAATACGTCATCAACGGGCGAAAATGGTGGATTTCGGGTATTATGGATGCGCGTTGCGAAATCTTGATTGTGATGGGAAAAACGGATCCGGACGGCCCGAAATATACGCAACAGTCGATGATTTTAGTGCCGAGAAATACCCCGGGGGTGACCGTCCATCGCCATTTGCCGGTCTTCGGTTATGACGACGCGCCCGAAGGTCACGGAGAAGTGGAATTCGATAACGTACGTGTTCCGGCATCGAACATCCTCTGGGATGAAGGAAAAGGCTTCGCGATTGCTCAAGGTCGTCTCGGACCTGGACGAATTCATCATTGTATGCGCTTAATTGGTTTGGCCGAAAAGTCGCTTGAAGCCATGTGCGAACGTGTTCAAGATCGCTCGACGTTCGGAAAACAGCTTTCGGAACAAGGCGTCATTCAAGAGTGGATCGCCGATTCACGCATCGAAATCGAACAGGCGCGACTCCTCACGATGAAAGCCGCTTATATGATGGATACCGTTGGCAATAAAGAAGGGCGTACGGAAATTGCCATGATCAAAGTCGTTGCGCCAAGCATGGCACTGCGCGTCATTGATCGCGCCATTCAAGCCCATGGGGGCGGCGGTGTGACGGAAGACTTTTCGCTTGCCAAAGCGTGGGCCGGTGCCCGAACCCTACGACTCGCCGACGGCCCCGACGAAGTCCACAGACGGTCGATTGCAAAATTGGAACTGAAAAAATATCAATAGATCATGAAGGATGGTCAAATGACGACGATGAATCTATTTGACCTAAGTGGACAAACCGCAGCGTTTAAACAATAAGAGATAAGGAAGGAGCGGACATCATGCGCGCGTGGCAAGTGAAAGAACTCGCAGACCCGGAACAGGCACTGGCTTTGGAAGAGGTGGAAAAGCCTGCTCAAGAAAATGGACAAGTGCTGATAAAAACGCAGACAGCAGCGTTAAATTTTTTCGATATCCTATTATGCCAGGGAAAGTATCAGGAAAAACCACCATTGCCCTTTACACCGGGCGCCGAAATCGCGGGAACGGTGGAAGCGGCCGGGGAAGGAAGCGCTTTTCAGATCGGGCAAAAGGTTTTGGCGAGGCCGGCGCTTCCGGCCGGCGGATTAGCCGAATGGGTCTCGGTACCGGAAGACGCCGTTTTCACCGTCTCTGAATCAATGTCTTTTCATGAAGCGGCTGCCATGTATATCACGTATCAAACCGGCTATTACGCCCTGCACCATCGCGGAAATATCAAAGAGGGTGACGTCCTGCTCGTCCACGCCGGTTCCGGTGGCGTGGGGTCGGCTGCCATTCAATTAGGGAAAGCCACCGGTGCCCGCATTATCGCGACAGCGGGTGGTCCCGAGAAAGTACAAGTCTGCAAAGATTTAGGCGCGGACGTCGCCATTGATTATCGAGCGGACGATTTCGTTGACATTGTAAAAAAAGAAACCGACGGAAAAGGCGCCGATATTATTTTTGACCCTGTCGGCAGCGATACCTTTGACCGTTCACGTAAATGTATTGCGTTTGCCGGCCGGTTGCTCGTCATCGGTTTTGCCGGTGGTCGAATACCGGAAGCCCCCGCCAATCATGCTCTAGTAAAAAACTACTCGGTCGTTGGCGTTCATTGGGGTTATTTTGCCAGGCTTTATGAAGAGGAAATGGAGAACATTCACAAAACGCTTTGTTCCATGTACGAAGAAGGTAAAATCCAACCATTAATTTATGGACAGTTTTCCTTTGACGACGTTCCGAATGCCCTAAATCTCATGGGGGACCGGAAGACGTACGGGAAGTTAGTCGTGGATGTGGGAGAATGACATATAATCGGGAGCGCGGGCTATAATTTATTATAGCCCGCGCTCCCATAGGAAATTTCCGGATCGGGGTGAACAAAATAGATGGCTTATGTTAAAAGAGAGTACACCCGAACTTTGGAATTGCCAATAGCTATAACTGACTATAATGGGAAGATCGTAGATTATAATGAAGCTTTCGATGCAATGTTTAATTTGACAGATATTGAGAAAAAAATGACCAGCCCTCGTAACCAAAGTCCTCACATAGAATACAAAAATAAGTTATATCGTATTATCGAACAAGATTGTGCGGATGATCAGGGTTACAAGATGCACATAATCTACGAGGATCCAGAATTCAACGAATTACAAAAGGAAGTCAAACATTTAACAAAAGTAAATAAAGAACTAAATTATATTATAGAGAACTCCTATGATGGTATATCCGTACAAGATGAAAAAGGCGTTACTGTTCGATTAAATTCATCGATTGAGCGATTGACAGGCATTCCGAGAGACTATTTTTTAGGGAAAAGTGAAGATAAATTAATGACGAGAGGTTTTTTACAGGAATCTGTCACATCCAAAGTATTAGAAAGCAAGGAATCCGTTACTGTTTATCAAGGTGGCGTCGATAACAAGCAAATTGTGATGACCGGGGCCCCTCTATTCAACGAAAATAATGAAATTGAAAAAGTAATCATTAACATTAGGGATGTGACAGAACTTGTTCTCCCTCAAGAATTGAAGAGTGACGAATCAGAACATCATCAAAAAAGACACGACGTCATATGTGAAGATAAAAAAATGATCGAGATTTATAACGTTATCGAACGAATTGCCAATGTGGAAGCCTCTGTTCTTATATCAGGAGAGACAGGTGTAGGGAAGGACATCATTGCAAAAGAGATATTTAATAAAAGTGAGCGCCAAAAAATGGGGCAGTTCGTTAAGATTAATTGCGGGGCCATACCAACTGACTTACTTGAATCGGAATTATTCGGATATGAATCAGGTGCCTTTTCCGGAGCCAACCGTTCAGGGAAGCCGGGGTTATTTGAATTAGCGAACAAAGGCATGGTTTTTTTAGATGAGATCGGTGAACTTCCTTTAAAGCTACAAGTTAAATTACTGCAAGTCATTCAAGATAAAGAGATAAGAAGAATTGGCGCAACTAAGACACAAGATATTGATACGAGGATCATTGCAGCGACAAATAGAGATTTGAAAGAAATGGTTAGACATGGGGAGTTTAGAGAAGACCTTTTTTATCGATTAAATGTCCTCCCAATTCACGTTCCTCCACTCCGGGACAGAAAAGAAGATATTTTACCTATCGCACATTTTTATCTACAGACGTTTAATAAAAAATACAATGTAAACAAATGGATGTCCAATGATTTGCAGGACTTTATAAAGCGATATGAGTGGACAGGGAATATAAGGGAACTGGCTAATCTAATCCAACGATTGGTTATCATCATGCCCACGAATGAACTTTCTATCCCCGATCTACCGGAAGAATACCAACCTTCATTTCATCTGGAAACTGGTAATAGTAATCTTCTAAAAAAAGCAGCTGAAAAAGCTGAAAAAGATTTGCTTCAAAGTGCCGTCAGCCATTATAAAACGACACACCAAATTGCGGAGGCCTTAAATTCAAGTCAGGCTACCATTGCGAGAAAGCTCAATAAATATAATTTATGATGAAATGTAAGGGCTTCCAAAAAATTATTCACTATTGAATTCATTTAATTCAAATGTAAGTAGGTGTGCGTTGTTTATACAATGGAAAGCCTGATTTTAAGCGGATTGGTTTTTGGCATAAAAATTGCTTTATTTAGTTAGACATTCAAATAATGGAGGGAGGAATCATATATGACTTCTTTTTTAAAGAAAAGTTGGCCGCAAGGGGTTCCGGAAACATTGAGTTACCGACTTGGAGAAAAAGCCTTACATGAATACCTCATTCAAAATGCCATCGATCATCCAAATAAAACCGCTTATAATTTTTATGGAAATGAGATCAGTTGGGAGCAATTAGTGGCCCAAACGCGCCGGCTGGCCCACTTCCTTCAGAACAAGGGAATTACAAAAGGAGATAAAGTCGCGTTATACATGCAAAACTGTCCTCAATATTTACTGAGTCATTACGCCATACAAATGTTAGGGGGCACGGTCGTTCCTTTAAATCCTATGTACAAGGCGTCGGAACTGGAGTATTTCATAAATGAAGCTGAAATTATGGCGGTTATTGCAGGCGATGAATTATATGACCATATAGTCGCTATTAAAGATAAAACCCATTCGCTTCAATTTGTAATGACCACTCATTATGCGGACTTTCTTTCTGAAAATGTAACGCTGCCTTTGCCTGAGGACCTTCAAGGAGAAAAGAAAGCGACTGATGACGCGTATGATGTAATAGACATTGTAACCGCGACAGCACCACTGGAAGAGACAGCATCGATTGATGTCTGGAACGATGTTGGTCTAATGGTATTTACCTCCGGTACGACTGGAAGACCTAAGGCGGCGATGCTCACGTTTGGAAATGCGTTATTCAAAACAGCAGCTACAGCGCATGGGTACCAACACCAACAAGAAGATCGCACGCTAGCGGCGGCTCCGCTTTGCCATATTGCCGGCATGGTTATGGGGGTTAATCTCCCCGTCTATTGTGCCAATTCTTGTATTCTATTGACACGCTTTGAACCATTGACGGCTATTCAGGCGATTGAGCGTTACAGAGTGAATAAATTGTATACGGTAGCCACAATGAACGCGGCGATATTAAATGAAGCATCCGCAGACCATGATTTGTCTTGTTTGGAAACCAATTTCGCAACAAGCTTTGGAATGGCTGTCGATGAGCCACTAGCAGAAGCGTGGGGAAAACTTACAGATGGGTGCCTTCTTTTTGAAGCGTCTTACGGATTAAGTGAAACGCATACATGTGACACGATGATGCCTATGGATAAAATCAAATATGGAACATGTGGCATTCCAACGTATCAAACGGATATTCGGATTGTAGATCCGGAAAGTGGAGAAGATTTGCCAGCGGGAAGGCAAGGTGAAATTGCCGTGAAAAACCCCGGCGTGTTTAAGGGATATCTTAACCGCCCTGAAGCAACAGCGGCTACCTTACGCGATGGGTGGGTTTTTACCGGTGATATTGGCACGTTGGATGATGACGGCTATTTAACATTTAACGGCCGGGTGAAAGAGATGATTAAAGCATCTGGTTACAGCGTGTTTCCGGAAGATGTCGAGGCATTAATGAGCGACCATGAAGCCATTGCCCAAGTCGCTGCGATCGGTGTGCCGGACAGCAAACGCGGGGAAAGTGTAAAAGCCTTTGTCGTCTTGAAACAGGAGTATGGAGAGACAATCACTGCGGATGACATTATTGCCTGGAGCAAGGAACACATGGCAGCGTATAAATACCCACGCGACGTTGTTTTCGTTGATCAATTGCCGGCAACAAGCTCCGGGAAAGTGTTACGACGGCTTTTAAAAGAATAGAATGGATCACTTCGATCAAACATCACGAAAATCATAGGGGTAGGAGTTATAAATGGATAAAACAAACATGGAGATGGAACTCAAAGAACTATCAAATCGAAAAGATCGTGCCCGTTTGGGAGGCGGTAAAGAAAAAATTGAGCGACAGCACAGTTCGGGTTTTTACACTGCAAGGGAACGCATTGACAAACTCGTCGATCCGGAATCCTTTTTGGAATTGGGTATGCTTGGCCACTCTGACCAAGACGGGAGCGAAGAGAAAAGTGCAGGAGATGGCGTCATTATCGGACTGGCAAAGATAAACGGACGGCCGATTGTCGTGCAGGCAGCGGATAAAACCGTTTTTGCCGGCACAGAGGGAAAAGTATATTTCCGAAAATCACAAGCTGCCCACAACTTTGCTTTGAAACGCGGCTTTCCATTCTTAAACCTTATGGAAGGCGGAGGGTTGAGAATGCCGGATGGAATGGGCTCGGATGGCATAAGCCAAGTGCTTTTTCCGAATGAGCTATTGACCCATCACCGTGAAGTGCCGATGATAACAGCTATTTTAGGTGACAGTTTTGGCGGCCCTACTTGGACGGCGGTATCTTCGGATTTTGTGGCACAACGTAAAGGGACGTCCATGGCAGTGGCCGGTCCACGCATGCTTGAGGTCGCCACAGGAGAGAGCGTCTCAAACGAGGAACTTGGCGGCTGGGAAATACACGCGCATCATACGGGGCAAGTGGACCATTTCGCGGAAAATGAAGAAGATGTGCTCGACTCCCTCAAACAGTTTCTTGATTTTATGCCGCAAAATGGGGGTGAAGAGCCCCCATTCAAAGAAACAAAGGATGACCCATTCCGCAGCTTGGATGAGTTGGTCGATCTTGTGCCTACCCGGAGACAAAGAGCTTATGATATGAAAAAGGTTATTGAACACATTGCAGATGATCATCACTTTTTTGAACTGAAAGCGACGTATGGGACGGCGCTTATCACTGTCTTAACGAGAGTAAATGGACGGACAGTCGGCGTTATTGCAAATCAACCGATGAAATTTGCAGGCGCCGCGGGAGATAAGGAATGTGAGAAGGCAACCGATTTCATTGTAATGTGTGATTCATACAATATTCCACTTATTTTCTTACATGATACGCCCGGTTTTCGCGTATCGAGTGAGGCAGAGAAGATGAAAATGCCAACAAAAATTATGGTGTGGAACCAAGCCCTTGCTCAGTCAACCGTGCCCAAGATTTCGATCGTCATTCGCAAAAGTATCGGAGCAGCTTACGGCAATATGTGCGGGCCAACTATGGGGGCGGATTTTGTTGTGGCATGGCCAACGGCTGAAATTAACTTTACAGGACCGGAAGTCGGTATCAATGTCGTATACGGACGTGAACTTGCACAATCGGAACAGCCGGAGACGGAACGGGCGGAACTGTTGAAATCTTGGAGTTTTGACAGCTCCCCATACAAAGCAGCCGGTAAATATATGCTTGATGACATTATCGATCCAAGAGAAACGAGGAAATTTCTGTCTCGAACGTTAGACTATGCATGTGGAAGAAATGGTTCGATCAGCGAGCGACGTCTTGCCAATTGGCCAACGGGGTATTAAATAATCGGAAAGGGTGGTTGTTTTGCGCTTGGAAGATAAAGTTGCCATTGTAACCGGTGGCGGAGGAGATATTGGCAGATCCGTCGCGTTGCATTTTGCACAGGAAAAAGCCAAAGTCATGATATCCGATGTAGATAAGGATGCCGGTAAAGAAACCGCAAATATGATAATTATAGCCTCTCGGAATTAGAAGGCGACGGGGGTGGTTCGAGGCAAGAAACGGATAGACAATAGGCCTAAAATGGTTTGAAGCATATGGAAATGAAAACCATTTTCAAAAAAGGGCATACGTGCAGAATTTTGGATGTCGTTTTTTAAAACTTAAGCAGCGGCAGGGCAGATAGTCGTTTTGAGCTGGTTCCAGTCGTCTTTTTGGCTTTCATACCAGGCGTCTATGTGTTGGCAGATCATAATGCCATAAATACGCATGTACCACATCATCGTTGATCGGTGTCGACCGGCTTCCAGTTGATAATCATTCTTCTCGCGTTTGTTTGTCCGTTCGCTTGAAGTGCGGCGTTTGTAGATGTCTTTCCACGCTTGAGAATCGCGTGGCGTTTTGGGAAACAAACGCAGGTTGTCACTTGATTTCGTGTGATAGGTCCGGCCGTATGTCGCGTCCGAACACCCGCAGGATGGCGTGCAGCGCCACTTCCTGCGATTCTGGGATTTGTCGAAGCCATTTGGTTTCATTTCACGACCGTTGGGGCAGATGGGAATGCCCTCGGGTGAAATCTGAATATCACTGTTCGTTTCGATATTCTTTTTGCTTCTGTTGTTCAAATCGATGAAAGGCTCGGTACCTTGCTTATCCAAGAGCTCATAGATAGCCTCGGCGTCATGAGCGGCATCGAGAAGCATACGATTCACGGATCCCAAGGTGTAGCGTTGGTTGAATTCAACCGCGCTCGCGACCAAACTGACGGCATCATGCCGGGATGCCGGATGCAGACGTGGATACAATGGCAGGTCATGCGGGCTGTCCGCGGCCGCTAACATATAGAGATGATAGCCGTTAAAGTACTTCTCACGGGAGCTGTCCCATCCACCGTCACAATCCGGCTGGGAATAGATGCGATGATGATGGCAGCCATAAATCCCGTTCGCGCGACAATCACAGGTCGGTTTGCTTCGCCGGTAAGCTTGCGTGACAACAGGCGTACCATCCCCGGCGACACTGAGCGCATCAGGATCTCCGATCAGGCCTAGGTCCGCAGAAACCTTTAAGATATTCTGTTCGAAAAACTGAAAAAGTGGGTCGCCGGGCAATGGTTTGACGATGTCCATATGGCGTTCCGACCATCGTGCGAAGCGTTCGACTTTACCCGGTTTGTAATTGGCTTTTTGGCCTTTCTTTCCTTTTTGGCCCTTCTTCTTGTTCTTTTTCGGTTTTTGCTTCTTGGGTTTTAAGTTTTTGGTCGCCTCGGGCCAGAGGCGCTCGATAAACTCATAGAACGTGCCAACCCCGGGGATATCATCAGGAGAAAAGCCGCTCAAGATCGCGTAAATAGGTGTGCGTTTCATTTCGTTGATCCATTGGGTGATCCCGATGCCGGGATTTGTGAACAAAAAGACGAGATAGGAACGCAACATGGAAGCCGGATCGCGGGGTTCTGGCCCTTGATCCGCATACTGCTCCATCAGTTGGCCGGTAATGCCTGAAAGGTCGGCTTGCCAACATTTGAGGATGAGCGGCCAATCCTGACTCAAATGGATAATGGAGCGTCCGTAGTGTTCCTGAAGTTGTTCAAGGACAAAGGTTTGATACGTGTCATGAGGAAAAACCGTTGGTTTCAAAAGAAAACCCCCAAAAATCGTAGTAAAGGAAAATACATTCCCTTCACCGGCGATTATGAGGGTGATTTGAAAAAGTCAAGGGCTTACAGACCCAATTATAAAAGAAATTTTCGTGATTCACATGACTGGATTTAAAATTGAAAAGATAAAAATCTCCTACCGAAGGTAGGAGGATAGCAAAATGGGTGCGACAAGGAATCCCTTGCCGCGCCAGCCTTGGCGAATGCCGAGAGGCTATAATTGAAAAAGGAGGGAAATCCGACTTCATTCGTACGGATATCACTAAACCGAATGAAGTCGAGGAAATGATCGATAAAACAATTGATACCTTCGGTTCCCTCAATATTTTATTTAATAACGCCGGTGTCAATTGTGATGAGAAAAAAATGCCGGATGTTTCTTTTGAGGAATGGCAACACGTGATGGATATTAATATTAATGGCGTCTTTCTTGGCATGAAGCATGCCATCCCTTATATGGAACCGGGGAGTTCCATTATTAATACCGCCAGCATCGCAGGGATAAAAGGACAAAAACTTGTCTCTGCATACTCGGCTTCCAAGAGCAGTGTTATTGCACTCACAAAGACAGCTGCTACGGAACATGGAAGGCAAAATATCCGTGTCAACGCGATTGCGCCGGGAATTATCGATACGAAAATGACAGACGACTGGAAGGAAACTGATAAGTGGCCGATTTTATCTAAAGCCAACGCGCTTAGGAGAGTCGGACAACCAGAAGAGATTGCAAATGCTGTGTTATTTTTAGCTTCCGACGAGTCGTCTTTTATCACGGGAGAAACACTAGTCATCGATGGAGGAACATTAAATCTTTAACTCACACGGCAAATGAATAGTGAGGACTATTGCTTTTTTTCAATCATTATTGTAATGTTTAACATACTAATCGGTTAGTATCAAAAAATACAAAGGCTTTATTGTTTTGTTTTGTAAGCGTATACAATAACGATAGATGTATCAGATAAAACCATTTATTTTACAAGGGAGACTAATAGTATGAGCTGGCAGCCCGAAGTAGATGAACTCAAAAGGTTGGAACGCCTCGCCCATAAAATGGGAGGGGAGGATAATGTTGCAAAGCATCATTCAAAGGGAAAATATACCGTCAGGGAACGTGTAGACAAGCTTTTAGATACGGATACGTTTCATGAAACCGGAGCATTAGCCGGGAAAGCGTCTTATGATGAGGATGGAAAAGTGAAAGATTTTCAACCGGCAAACTTTATATTGGGAACAGGAAGAATCAATGACCGAAAGGTTGTCGTCGGTGCAGATGATTTCACGGTTCGTGGCGGTGCCTCCGATGGAGGCATTCATGAAAAGCAAGTGTACTCCGAATTAATGGCCCACGAACTTCAATTGCCTATGGTTAGATTAGTCGATGGCACAGGCGGCGGGGGAAGTGTGAAAAGCCTTAACGACACGAGTGCGACTTATGTGCCCGTGAACCCTGCATGGGATCATGTCGTGAACAATATGGGAAAAGTTCCAGTCGTCGCAGCCGCAATGGGCTCAACGGCCGGTCTTGGTGCTGCAAGGGTGGCCGCTTCACACTTTTCCATCATGATCGAAGACACGTCACAATTGTTTGTCGCCGGCCCCCAAGTTGTGAAGTACGGAAGAGGATATGACGTATCAAAAGAAGAATTAGGGGGTGCCGACGTACACCGTTCGAGTGGAGCGGTTGATAATATCGCTGCATCCGAGGAAGAGGCCTTTGAACAAATCCGAACGTTTTTATCCTATCTTCCGAGTAATGTTTGGGAGCTGCCGCCTTATCAAGCGACGACGGATCGAGTGGATCGAAAAGACGAGGAGCTTCTATCGGCTATACCGAGAAACAGACGGAAGCCTTATAAAATTCGCCCCATACTCGAAAAAGTATTTGATCGCGATTCGATATTTGAGATGGGCAAATATTACGGAAGAGGCACGGTCACTGGCTTTGCGCGGTTAAACGGTTATCCGGTTGGCTACTTGGCATCCGATCCCTTTATATTAGGAGGCGGTCTTACGGCAGAAAGCAGTGAAAAAATCGAACGTTTCGTTGATTTGTGCCAAACGTTTCATGTACCGATCGTTAATTTCGTCGATCAACCCGGAATGGTGATCGGGGTGGAAGAAGAACGAAAAGGAACGATTCGAAAAGGGGTACGGGCGATCTCGGCAATTTATCAGGCAACGGTCCCTATGATTGAAATTATTCTCAGAAAGGTCTTTGGGGTTGGCGGAGCCGGTATGATTAACGGTCATGGGCTTCATCAACGCTATGCATGGCCTTCCGGCGATTGGGGCTCATTGCCGATCGAAGGCGGCGTCCAAGTCGCGTATCGAAGGGAACTTGAAGCGAGCGAAGAGCCAGAGCAATTACTAAAAAGCTTAATGGACAACATGGAAGACATACGCTCCCCCTTTCGGACAGCAGAATCATTTGGGATTGAAGAAATCATTGATCCTCGTGATACGAGACCGCTGTTATGTGAATGGATTGATGATGCGTACCGGCTCTTGCCCCAACATGTCGGCCCCTCTTCACATACGATGAGGCCTTGAGCTCCTTATGGCTAAATGCTAAAAAATAAAAGCTAAAGAGGGGGAGAGTATAAATGCTCTCATTCTATCAAACAAAATGGGAAGCATATGTAGGTATACAACAAAATGAAGCTTACCAGTTGATAACAGAAATAATGAGAGAGCAAGGGGTTCATTTCAAAATCAATAAAGCTCCTCCACATTTCATGTATGACAGTAAACATGAGCAAATAATTATTACATCAGATGAATTAACGATGGTATTAATCTATGTGTCAGCCGATCCATTAACCCGTTTTTTTTCGTTTCTCTTGAACGCTAAACAAAATTTAGGTGGGATCACCTTCTTATCTATTCAATATGATTCCAAGCAAAAGTTGACTTCGTTGTTAAAAATGTTTAACGAACGCATGAAAGTTGCTCCCTGGAAAATACGGGCGCACCCAAGATTTCAGTTTGCTTTTTTGCTGGAGCTTGTTAACAAACGAAAATGGAAGCAGATTCAACAGAGTTGAATGAGGAGGAAGACCATGCCCACCAAAGAAAAAAATTGGTTCAAAATGCCGTTTCGAGAAGGATTGCTCATCATTCTCATTGTGTTGTTTTTAATCGTTTTCATGCTGCCATGGAGCTATGATATAACCTTTCTAAATATATCGTTAGTTGCTTGGATAGGACTTTCTTTACAGTTGGTCATTCCTCTGTTGGCTATTGCCTTGACTTGGGAGAACAAAAAAGAAAATCAGAATAAAGGCGAAAAATCAAATGTACCTAAAGATTTTTAAAAATCATAGGCTGGTGAGGATGGCATGAAAATAATTGAAATATCTATCATGCTTTTGTATTTTCTTTTTCTTATTATTTTGGGGAAGTATTCACAAAAGCGTGTAACACAGTCTCAAGCAAGTACGGACGAATATTATGTTGCTGGGCGTCGTATCGGGACCGGTGTTAATGCTTTAGCTATGATGGCCGCTTTAGGAAGTGGAGGGTCATTCATGGCAGGTGTTGGTACTGTGTGGGAACTTGGATTTCCTTTTCTGTCGTGGATGACACTTGGGTCAATTGCCGGATTTGCAATTGCGAGTGTTTTAGTGGCAAAGCCCATGCGTAATTCGCGTAAGTTCACTGTCACTGAATTTTTGGTGGATCGTTACGAGCATCGTTTGTTTAAGGTAGCTGTACCGGTTGTGATTATTATTGGCTCGGGTATGTACCTCATGTCACAAATGACGGCCGGTGGATTGATTGGCTCTTATGTCACCGGGTGGTCCTATCAATGGGGAGTCGTTATTATTGCGATTGTTTTCATCCTCTACGTTGCAATGGGTGGAATGTTAGCTGTTACTTGGACGAATATACTACAAGGTGCTATGGTCATTCTCATCATATTAATTGTATGTATCGGAGCTCTTATTCATTTGCCGATGCCTTATACAGATTTGCTCCTGAATGCAACAAACGAAAATCCGGGTCTCGGGGCAGTTGGGGCAACGATGCCGATTACAGGATATATAGGTGCGTTTACGACTTGGGCAGTAGCCGTTTGTGTTATCCCTCATTTGTTAATGCGAGTTTTTACGGCAACAGATGATCGTTCCGCAAAATTATCGATGAACATTGGGATGTTTACTTATGGCTCTTTAATGGTGGCATCTGCTTTATTGGTTACACCATTTGTGCCATTGTTAAGCAATTCATTACTTGAAGCAAATCCATCTGATATGTGGTTGCTTCTAATTGCAGAACAATTCTTTGGCCCTATCATAATGGGGGTGCTGGCTGCAGGGATAATGGCAGCGGTTATGTCCTCCGTCGATGCTTTGCTATTAGCATTAAGTAGTGCAGTTGCCTTTGATTTATATAAAGGTTGGTACAATCCTGAAGCAACCCAACGTCAAATTTTAAAAGTATCAGCCATCTCTACATGGGTCGTTGGTTTAGTTGTGATGCTTCTTTCACTCAATCCACCGGATTTTCTAGTTGTACTTTATACAGCAGCTGTGGGATTTATGGCATCAGCTTTATTCGCTCCCCTTGTGTTGGGGATATGGTGGAAACGTGCCAATGTTCATGGAGCAATGACCGGTCTTGTCGTGGGTGCTGTTAGTTTTCTTATTGCCTTTTTTGGATTTGAATTCCCTTATAATGCAGAGATATTGGTTGCCTTACCTTTGTCTATCGTTGCAATGGTTAGTGTAAGTGGATTGACTGAAAAGCCTTCTCAAGAAGCTATAAACCGAATGGCAACCTATCATGAGAGGGAGATTTAATTCAAACAATAATAATGGAAAGTGAGGAAAAGAATAATGGCAGAAATAAAAGCCGAAATGAGCGGAACAACATGGAAAATATTAGTAAAACAAGGAGACCAAGTTCAATCCGGTGATGAGCTTGCTATTTTAGAATCAATGAAAATGGAAATCCCTATCGAATCAGAAGTTTCGGGTCGTGTCCAAGCGATATACAAAAATGAAGGTGACTTTGTGAATGAAGGTGAAACGTTGATTGAGATTGAATCATGAGAAGTAGAATGGAGAGGAGCATTCCTCATGAGCCTATTTGAAACATCTTTAAATACGAACGAAGAAATGGTCACTAAAAAACTTGAACAATGGGCAGAAGAGATAGGCGATAAGACATTTTTCTATTACGGAGAAGAGGATCAACATTTTTCTTTTAAACAATTCAACGAAATGGCGAATAGTATCGCCCATTATTTACAAAATAAAGGGGTTCAAAAGGGAGATCGGATATCGGTCTTTCTTATGAACCCGCTTGTAAGCGCCTTATCCATGTTTGGCATATGGAAAGCGGGAGCTGTATTCAGCCCTATTAATTTTAATTACAAAGGATCCTTATTATCTTATCAAATCAATGATACCCAACCAGTATGGCTCATTACGGAGCGTCGGTTGATCCCAATACTCAATGAAGTTGCAGACGATTTACCGCCGCTAACCGCGCTTATTCATGATCCGCAACCGAATGAACATGATTATCAAGAAGACGTTATAGACATTAAGGCAGATCATTTTCATGTGATTGATTTTAACGACACACTTAAAGGCCCGAAAACAAACCCTTATGTCCATCTTAACTATTGGGATACGGCAAACATTATTTATACCTCCGGTACTACAGGCCCGGCAAAAGGCGTGAAACAATCGTATAGGTGGATCCATGCCTACACGTACTCTTTTCAACAATTTACAACCCAAGAAGATGTCGTATATAACGACTTGCCAATGTATCATGTTGGAGGTGCTTTTGCTCTTTTGGCAAGAGCTGCATTCGTTGGCTCCACGGTCGCCGTTTGGGATAAGTTTAGCCCCACCGATTTCTGGAATCGAATTGAAAAGAGCGGTGCTTCAACGGCGATTCTATTGGATGTTATGATTCCTTGGCTAATGAAAGCACCTAAAACATCCGAAGATCAAAACAACTCGCTTAACAAGGTATATATGCAGCCATTGCCGCAGTATCATCACGATGTTGCTAAACGCTTCGGGTTTGATTTTGTTTTTGCCGGATTTGGCCAGACCGAGGCAGGCAATGGGTTTGTCAGTGTCATTGATGAATTAGAAGGCGTAAACGGCACTCCGCAGGAACTATATAAAGGATATTCGTATAGAGAAACGCTTAACATGGCCCAACAACTTGAGATTGAAATTAGAGAAGGAAAGGAGACATTGGGAAAAGGATTTATGGGCAAGCCGTCCTCCTTTCTTGAAGCGATCATATTAAATGAATGGGACGAAGAATGTTCAGCAGGTGAAGTTGGTGAATTAGCTTTTCGACCGAAATACCCTAGTGTACTTTTAGATGAATATTACAATAAACTCGAAGCGACGATTAAAGCTTCCAGAAACTATTGGTTCCATTCTGGAGATGCTGCTTACAAGGATGAAGAAGGCGTATTTTATTTTGTGGATCGTATGGGGGATGTCATCAGAAAAAAAGGAGAAAATGTATCTTCCTACCAAGTGGAGGACATGCTTAGCGACCATGATTCAGTAAATGTCTCTGCCATATTTCCTATTCCTGCAAGCGAGGGAGACGAGGATGACATCGTTGCCTGCGTGGTTCTCAAAGAAGGAGAGCATATTTCAGAAACAGAACTTGAGGGTTGGATAAAGGTAAATATCCCTAAATTTATGCAGCCGTCAATCGTCCGCATCGTTTCGGATGTACCTCGCACAGCAACCAATAAAATTGAAAAATTTAAGCTGAAAAATACGATATTAACAGAGTTGCAGAATGAGAGGGGGAAAGAATCGTGAAAAAAATATTAATCGCGAACCGCGGGGAAATAGCAAGGCGTGTATTAAATACATGTGAAAAACTAGGATTGGAATCAGTCGTCGTTTATTCTCAAGCGGATAAAAATCTGCCATACGTTCGTGAAGCAACGGTTGCCTATGAGATTGGCGAACCTCCCGCGGAAAAATCTTATTTGAATCAGGAAAAAATCCTCGAGGTAGCCAAAAAAGAAAACGTGGATGCCATCCACCCTGGCTATGGTTTTTTATCGGAGCATGCCGGTTTTGTCCGTGCTGTTGAAGAAGCTGGAATTAGGTTTATTGGCCCCGATGCAAATGTTGTCGAAATGATGGGTGATAAAGTCAGTGCACGGCAAATGATGCAATCAGCGGGCGTGCCGGTCGTGCCGGGCAGCGATGGGGCTGTAAGTGATGTCGATGAAGCTGCTAAGATCGCCGGGGACATCGGCTATCCCGTCATGTTAAAAGCCAGTGCCGGCGGGGGCGGAATCGGGATGCAACGGTGTGCGACAGAGGAAGAATTACGAAAGGCATTCACTTCCAATCAAAAGCGGGCGCAAACCTATTTTGGGAATTCAGGCATGTTTGTGGAAAAAATGATTGAAAACGGACGCCATATCGAAGTTCAAATTTTCGGTGACACATTTGGGAATGTTGTCCATTTGTATGAACGTGATTGCTCGATCCAAAGGCGAAATCAGAAAGTCATTGAGGAAAGCCCGAAACCGTTTCTATCAGATGTAACAAAAGAAAAAATGTTTACTTTAGCAAAAAAAGCAGCACAGCATGTCGGATATGTCAATGCAGGGACGATTGAATTTATCGTTGACGATAATGAAAATTTTTATTTCCTTGAAATGAACACGCGCTTGCAAGTTGAACACCCCGTTACGGAAATGACGACCGGACTTGATCTCGTTGAATGGCAAATCAAGGTAGCCAATGGAGAGAGGCTTCCCCTTAATCAAGACGGTTTTAGCCAAAAAGGCCATGCAATCGAATTTCGCCTGTATGCGGAAGATCCGAAAAGGTTCCTTCCATCACCGGGCGACATTGAAGCATTTATCTATCCTGAGGAACAAGCAGGCGTCCGTGTTGATACAGGGATGGAAAGCGGTACGAAGGTGACACACTTTTACGATCCGATGATTGCAAAAATTATTGTAAGCGGTTCAGATCGACGCGCAACGATTGAGAAGGCCAAACAATTTTTCGCAAGTTTGGAGTTATCAGGTATTAAAAACAATGCTCCGCTATTCGAGCAAATATTGGTGGATGAAGATTTTATTCGGGGGAACTACACGACAACGTTTCTACAGAAACATTAGGGAAGGGGGAATTGGATATGCCACAAATAGACAGGCCATTGCTAGAAAGCAAGGTTCAATCAGATTGGATCGATTATAACGGACACATGTATGATGCTGCATACGCGCATGTGTTTAGCTTAGCTGTGGATCGTTTCATGACAGCCATAGGAATTGATAGCGATTTTCGCGATAAGCAGCATTATACCATATACACATTGGAAACACATTTGCGCTATTTGAAAGAGGCTTATGCCGGGCAGGAGATAAACGTTACGGTGCAAGTCTTGGACTATGATAAAAAACGCTTGCATGTATTTTTTGTTATGGAAAATAAAGAAGGCGAACGGTTGGCAACGAGTGAGCAGATGCTTATGGGTATAAATATGAAAGAAAGACGTTCCGCTCCTTTTCCGGACACTATTGTTAAGTCAATTATAGATCTTGCGAAGGCGCATGAAGGAACGTCAATACCTGATGAAGCTGGGCAAACGATTGGGATTCGGCGAACTTGAATGAAAAATTGAAGGAGTGAAGGTAATGAGTATCCAAAATTTATTTTCATTAGAAGGGAAAACAGCCATTGTTACCGGAGGCGGCCGGGGATTGGGAGCCCAGATTGCAGACGTATTTGCAGAAGCCGGCGCGAATGTAGTCGTTTGCTCCCGAAAACCGGAGGCGTGTGAGGAAAAAAGTGAGGAATTAAAAAAACGCGGTGTTGATTCACTTGCATTTAAATGTGACGTGGCGAACCTCGAAGACGTAAAGCATGTTGTGGAGACTACGCTCGATCATTTTGGAAGCATTGATATTTTAGTCAATAACAGCGGGGCAACGTGGGCGGCGCCGGTTGTGGATATGCCGGTTGAATCGTGGGAGAAAGTGATGAATGTCAACATTAATGGAACCTTTTATATGAGTGTAGAGGTCGGAAAAATAATGATGAAACAAAACGCAGGCAAAATCATTAATATATCTTCTACATCCGGTTTTGGGGGCACCGATCCAAGTGTGATGGACACGATTGGCTATAACACGAGTAAAGGGGCTGTTATGACGTTTACTAAGGATCTAGCGGTAAAATGGGGGGCACACAACATTAATGTCAACGCGATTGCGCCGGGTTTTTTTCCTACAAAAATGTCCAGTGGATTGCTTGACAAAGGTGGCGACGCCATATTGGAACGAACGCCTTTAAAGCGATTCGGGAGCGATCAGGACTTAAAAGGTGCAGCGCTGTTTTTGGCTTCTCCGGCCTCAGATTTTGTAAGTGGGGAGGTCTTAACGGTAGACGGAGGGGCGCATGCTTACGCTTAATCCAACATGGGAGGGAACGTTATGAGCAAAGTGTGGCTAGACCATTATCCGGATCATATAAAAAAAGAGATTGAAATCCCTAATAAATCGCTGCCGCAAATGTTGAAAGTGTCAATTGCTAACTATGGAGATAATGTAGCCTTACATTTTTATGGGGAGGAAATAACATACAATAAACTTGGTGAATTAACCGATTCGTTTACGGCTGCTTTGCAAAAAGCAGGGGGGCAGAAGGGAGATCGAGTCGCGATTATGCTTCCAAACTGTCCTCAATTTGTCGTTAGTTTTTATGGATCATTACAGGCAGGCGCGATTGTGACACAGATCAATCCAATGCTAGTCGGAAAAGAATTGCAATATATTTTAACGAATGCCGGTGCCGAGACAATTGTGATTCACGAGCCATTGTTACCGGTGTTAGATCAAATCATCGGAGACACGTTTATTAAAAATGTCATTAAAGTGAATTTAGAAGGTCGGGATACAGACGAAGATATTGCTATAGGGTTTAATCGTTTCCTGGAATCGGGGGGCGATCTACAGCCAGTTCGGATTAACGCGAATGACGATGTAGCCGTTTTGCAATATACAGGGGGAACAACCGGGCGTTCCAAAGGCGCAATGCTCACGCACCGAAATTTGCTGGCCAATGTCTTGCAAGCGGCTGAATTTTTCGGAGATGCTTTAGAGTTTGGGACTGACAGGTTCCTTACAGTTATTCCTTTATTTCATGTATATGGAATGTCAAATGGCATGAACTTATCCATCTATACCGGTGGAATGAATATTTTGTTGCCTCAATTCGATCGAAAGGAAGCATTAAACGTCATCACAGATTTACGGCCAACGGTTTTTCCGGGCGTACCGACGATGTATATCAACTTAATAAGCCAACCGGATTTAGCCGATTACTCGCTTGATAGCATTCGAGCGTGCATAAGCGGGAGTGCTCCGATGCCGAAAGAGATCATGCGCACGTTTGAGGAAAAAACAAGCGCTACAGTA
The DNA here is from genome assembly GCF_016495865.1 of Salicibibacter cibi. Lineage (NCBI taxonomy): Bacteria > Bacillati > Bacillota > Bacilli > Caryophanales > Bacillaceae > Salicibibacter > Salicibibacter cibi. Next base: position 2,304,659 of record NZ_CP054706.1, on the reverse strand, counting down.
TTGGAAGGGTATGGCCTTTCGGAAACGTCACCTTCCACGCACGGGAATCCGTACTTTTCGCGCAGAAAACCCGGAAGTGTCGGGATAGGGTTGCCTTCAACCGATTATAAAATCGTTGACTTGGTTAATGGTGAAAAAGAGATGGCGCCCGGCGAATCCGGTGAGATCATTATTAAGGGTCCTCAGGTCATGAAAGGTTACTGGAACATGCCGGAAGAAACAGCCCACGCACTAAGGGATGGTTGGTTGTACACGGGTGATATCGCTTATATGGACGAGGACGGTTATTTATATATTGTTGATCGTAAAAAAGACTTGATTATTGCAAGCGGTTACAATATATATCCGCGTGATGGTGAAGAAATCCTCTATGAACATCCTGCTGTACAAGAAGCCGTCGTTGTTGGCGTTCCGGATCCATATCGAGGCGAAACGGTAAAGGGGGTTATCGTATCAAACGCTGAACAGCAATGTACCGAAGAAGATTTAATCGATTATTGCCGTGAAAATATGGCGGCTTATAAAGTCCCGCGTATCATTGAATTTAGAAAAGAGTTACCCAAGACAAATGTCGGAAAAATATTACGCCGGAAAGTTAGGGAAGAGGCACGGTAAACGGAAGGGAGAGTTTTTTGTAGGATTTATAGACTGGTGGTCTATCGATCTAGAGTGATATTGCCATCTGTCTAGGGTCGGTTGCGTGATTTTTTTCTCGCAGAGAGTGAACATCTCCTTTTGGGAGGACGACAGTTCTATTGTAATCCCTCAGCCGGAGGTCGAGCAGCACCGAAAGGAACAAAGAAGCAGAGTGATGCCATAATGGTATAGCGAACAATTGAAGGACTGATAGGTAATGAGTATCGTTGTATCGTTTATCAGCCGAAAACGCCTCGATATCAGCCAAAAACATCAATATATCAACCGAAACTAACGATTTATCAGCCAAAGTGATAAATTATCGCAAGGGGGTCAAGGGCTTATGACAGAACAAAGCGTTAAAGAAAAACCAATCGATCAAAACAATCCAAAAATAGAACAACCGGCAAGGAAAGAGATGTGGGGATATGCATCATCTGCCTTCGGCATTTTTGCAATCTGGACGTTAATTAATACGTTTCTTACCTATTATTACACGGACGTTGTCGGGCTAACAGCCGGAGCGGTAGGGACATTGTTGTTGGTCGCCCGCCTTTTTGACGGAATTACGGACTTAGGCATGGGGGTGTTTATTGATCGAACGAGATCAAAATATGGATCCGCTCGTCCATGGTTATTATGGGTGGCCGTGCCTTTTGGGCTTATAACCGTATTATTGTTTTCAGTCCCCGATATTGGCATGACAGGGATGCTCGTTTATGCCTATATCTCCTATTTGGGGTTTATTTTGCTTTACACCGCTGTGTCTATTTCTTATAAATCTCTGCAAGGGTTTATGACAGCATCCCCTAAAAGTCGTTCCGTAACAAATACGTATTCCGGGATTTTAAATTTTTCGGGCGCGCTTGTCGTCACGGTCCTCTCCCAACCATTAGCAGGGGTCATTGGATGGACAACAACTGCTGCATTATACGGATTGATCGCGATTGTTGCGATATTCATTACGTTTAGATCCGTAAAGGAACGAGTGGGGCCGCAGTCATTAAAAGCAGATGAAAAAGTACCGTTCGTTTTGGGATTTAAATCATTATTAAAAAATAAATATTGGGTTATTATGACGCTTTTCAGCATGGTTTTGTACGCGCTCGTAGGAATGAGCCAAGGATCGACCATTTATCACGCTCAAGTCATATTAGAAAACGTTGATGTATTCCCTATTATAGGACTTGCTACGACGATCCCCATGATTCTAGGTTTATTTTTTATGGTCCCTGTCGTTGTTAGAATCGGGAAACGTAATACAGCGCTTATAGGTTTATTTGTACTCATCATCGGCCAAGTAATCAGATTCATTGATCCGGCTGATTTGACGATATTCTTAATTGGCACAGTTATCGTTGGTTTCGGGATCATGGCACCACAAGCGTATGTTTACGGCATGATTAACGATACGATTGAATATGGAGAATATAAAACAGGGATACGATCAGCGGGTTTAATAAACAGTGGCGTGAGTTTTGGGATGAAAGTCGGTTCGGGGATCGGACTTGCACTCATCGGCTGGCTATTAAGTTTTGGCGGCTATGTAGGAGGGCAAGTGGAACAGACGCCATTAGCCACTGAAATGATTTTGGCAATAAATATTTATATTCCCATCGTTATAAGTGTGATCCTCATCATTTTGTTATTATTTTACAAACTCGATAAAGAACATCCCACAATCGTAGCTGAACTGCAAAAGAGAAAATCGTGATAGCAAAAAATAACCGGAGGAACGCTTATGCCCCATGCAAGCAAGCCATTCGAATTTAATGAACGGCTCATCCTGATTTTCTGGGGGATCGGGGTGTTGCTCATAACGATGAATACGACGATGTTTAATGTTGTGCTCCCTACCGTTATTGTTGAATTTCAAATCAATTCGTCGGTGGCGACGTGGCTTGTATCCGGTTATTCCATCGTGTTTGCTTTATCTGCCATCACATTCAGCCGGCTATCGGACTACATCCCCATCCGCAGGCTCATCACTCTTGGGCTGATCGTTTTAGGGATATCATCCGCCATCGGATTTTTTGCCAACACATTTCTCGTGTTGCTCCTCGCCCGCCTTTTTCAAGCGGTGGGTGCAGGTACGCTCCCGAGCTTAGTCGTTGTACTTGCATCAAAATATATCCCGGTAAGCAGGCGGGGCAAAGCGATGACGGTCATTGCGTCCACCGCAGTATTAGGATTCGGATTGGGACCGCTCGTTGGCGGACTGCTTACGGAACAATGGGGCTGGAATTACTTGTTTCTCGCCCCTTTTGCCGTACTGCTGATTTTACCCGTCATTCGCAAACATTTGCCATCCGAAGAAAATAAAACCGTGAAGTTTGACATGCTTGGAGCGTTCCTTGTCGGTGTTTCCGCGGGAGGATTATTATTGTTTGTGACGGGCGGAAGCTACGTTGCCATTATTTTTTCGGTTCCTGCGATGGTCCTCTTATGGAAACATCTTCATAAGAGTGATATTCCATTCATCCAGCCTGAGTTGCTCCATCATCGAAGTTACTTGCTGTTACTCCTCATGCCGTTTACAGCTTTATTTATGAACTTTGCAACATTATTTACAGTACCGATTCTGTTGGATGAACTTTTTCAAAGAAGTCCGTTGGAGATTGGGGTCATTATGTTTCCCGGGGCGATGTTGGCAACATTCGCGACCATTGTGGCAGGCAGAATGATAGACGGCAAAGGGTCGATAATGGTCATCCGGGCGGGCTTGATGCTTCTATTCATCGCGTTTCTGCTGTTTGCATTTTTGGGAAACGTCTCTCCGTACGCAGTGCTCGGCATATTATTCATCGCATTTGCCGGCTCGAACATTTTGCTCGCAAGTGCGAATAATGAAGTCTCCAAAATACTGCCGGTACAGCTCATTGGCGCAGGGATGGGCGTCGTGCAATTATCTCAGTTTGTAGGAGGCGCATTCGGAGCCGGCGTCGCCGGAATGCTCATTACTGTTCAGCAGCATCTGCCCCCGGAAGCGATCTTCCGCAATCTATTTTTCGTATATTTAGGCTGGATGGTTATCGCCTATATTGTGTTTCGTCTTTACTTGCGTTTGGAGAATAGCGATCGTAAACATTTGTCTGACAACACCTCATCTAGTGCAGCCTCTCGAAAATAAGCGATCACACCGACGACCGGAAGACGGGATTAGGACTTCAAACTGGGGTTAGTGATCGATTGGATTAAACTGCAACAGCTCGAGTGAAGGTATCAAAGGCTATCGTCACTGACCGAATGTCTTCTTGCGAAGCAGGGCTTCCCAGTCATCATGAAACGGTTCATGGTGACCGAAAACGAAAGCCAATCGCTCGTTCGGTCGCCATGAGGCAGCCATGCCGCCCGAATGCTTTCGATACAAGCCTTTTCGGTCTCCATGAAGCAACTATGACGCCCGACCGCTTTCGATTCAGGCCATTACGGTCGCCATAAAACGGTTATGGCGACCGAAAGCGAGAACCGACCGCTTTTTCGGTCACCATGATGCGGTAAATTGTCCGTTAGGGAGCCATCCAAAAGCGTTGCCGACCGAACTTATACCAACTATTACCATTATAGGGTAATTAAACTACCTTGCACTAGTTAATTGTTAATAAAGGAAATTAAGTGTATCCGTCGAATGTTAAGATTAAGAAATTATATAACCTCAGCACGGGAGATGGTGATTTCATGGCTAAAAAAAGAAAGTATGGCGGCATTCAGCCTGGAGTCAATTGGGGACCGTTCACAACACGACTCCCAGGTGTTCATGTCGATGTTTCCTGGCCGGTGGTTATCCAAGGAGCGATCATTGCGGTAGCCAATGGGGGTGCTTTGGCTCCCTTAATGATGGAATTCTTTGATGTGCCGTTTGAGGTGGCATGGACGACCCTTGCCATTCAAGGATTTTGGGTATGGGCGCACACATTTTTATTTGGAGAGCCTCATGTTCCGGGATGGATCACGCCTGCATTACCTTTGATTATTGTGTTCCTCGGTGGGTTCACTCCCGGCACTGAAGCGGTGCACGCGATGATGGCTTTAATGATTGGCGTGTCAGCCATCTTTCTGTTTTTTGCTGTCACGGGTTTAGGCGAAAGATTCAATCGTCTCGTCCCGGATGCGCTGAAAGCAGGAATCATTTTGGGTGCAGCCATTGCTGCCTTTATGGATGAATTTGAAAGAGTTCAAGAGCTCCCCTTTACATTAATTAGTGCCTGGATTGTTGTGCTCTTGATTATGTATTCTATACCTTTCCAGAAAATACCCAGTGGTAAAATTAAAGCATTATTAGCGGCTAATGCTTTGTTGGTTGGATTTATTGTCGCGGGGATTACGGGGAGTATTACTGGTGAGATCCAATTTGACATACAATGGGGCATATTTGTGCCACAATTTGGAGAAATGTTTGCTACGTTAACCCCTTTTGGCGTTGGTTTGCCGTCTTGGGATATGATTATGGCAGCCATTCCATTGGCGCTAATCATTTATGTTTTGGTTTTCGGAGATTTGCTAGTGGCCGATAGTTTGATTAGAGAGGCCGGTAAGCATAGACCGGATGAAAAGATTGATATTAATTATACACGTTCGCATTATTCTTTAGCTATTCGCAACTTCGGCTATTTATTTACCGGGGGCGCTTTCGTTCCTTTACACGGTCCCATTTGGACAGGTTTACAGGTGTTTGTTATTGAGCGGTACAAACAAGGGCAAAAAGTGATGGATTCGATATTTACAGGTACAATAAATGTTTTTTGGCTCTCACTGCCGTTAGGCTTTTTAATGCCTGTTATCACCTTGTTACTTCCAATATTGGACGTTGCACTGTCATTGACTTTACTGCTCACTGGTTTTGCCTGTGCCTATATTGCTATGAATATGGTTACAACCAACGTGGGTCGTGGCATAACCCTATTCATTGGCACATTGACAGCGCTTGAAGGCCCCGAGTGGGGGCTTGGTGCCGGAGTAGTGTTATATATCTTAATGATGGGTATCGATAGGAAGAATATAAATCATAAAGAGGATGCAAACAAAAGTGAAGAGATGTAGGAAATCATTTGCGTTGATTTACCTTAAAATACCTTCACATAGGTGTCCTATATGTTCGATCATGGAGCAATCCAAGGCATCATAGTAAAATGTTATCTATTGGAAGTTCCGAATGTAGAAATACCTTCTGGTATGAAAAGAGAAAACTGTTTAGTATCAGAAAATTCCTCATGCACAAGATCTGAAGACTCAAAACGCCGATCCGAAGCCAAGAGAGTCCTCAGAACCAAGATCTGCGGACTCAAAATGCCGATTCGAAGCCAAGCGAGACCTCAGAACCAAGATCTGCGGACTCAAAGCGCCGATCCGAAGCCAGGAGAGTCCTCAGAACCAAGATCTGCGGACTTCAAAATGCCGATCCGAAACCAGGAGAGTCCTCATGCACAATATCTGCGGACTCAAAGCGTCGATCCGAAGCCAAGAGAGTCCGCAGGCTTGGGTTTTGGGATCCATAGTGGCTACTGAACGCCGAATTAGTTCGTAAATGTAACAAAACACGGTATGTTTAACATGCTTTTCATCTTAAATAAGATTTCACGAAACCTCATATTTCTTTATGTCATTTTTATCCGGATAATCAACGCGCCTGGTAGGAAGTTTTTTCAGTAGATAAGAAAGTAGAAATCAACTTTCTTACCTGCATAAGTGCAACTAATGCTTTTTCTCCATAAAAGTTTGGCGAAAAGCCAAGTTTTCTAATAATAAAGAGGGGGCTTGTAAATGAATTGGATTGAGCCGAACATCATTGATGTAAACCCATTACAACAACTTAATGAGCAAGGTATATTAACAGGGGAAACCAGTATTTCTGATGAAGAAAAGCTAGAGATTTACAAATGGATGGTGAAAGCCAGACGTTTTGATGAATTAGCGGTTAAATTTCAGCGTCAAGGAAGAATTGGCACCTATGCACCGCTTATCGGCCAGGAAGCGGCTCAGGTAGGCAGCGCGTTTGCCCTTGAAAAAAAGGATTGGATTTTTCCAAGCTACCGGGAAGCAGGAGCATGCTTTGTACGAGGTACGAAGCCTTCGTCGTTTTTTAAGTACGCGATGGGGCATTTGCATGGCGGCATATTAAAAGAAGAGCGCATATTTCCAGTACAAATCATTATTGGCGCTCAAACCTTGCATGCAGCAGGCAGTGCCTGGGCAGACCAGTACAAAACCAATGGTGCAGTGAGTGTTGCCTATGTTGGTGATGGAGCTACATCTCAAGGAGATTTCCATGAAGCACTGAATTTTGCCAGCGTGTTTCAGTTGCCTGTCATTTATTTTGTGCAAAATAATCAATGGGCAATCAGCGTTCCGTACCATAAACAAACCAATAGCCAATCGATTGCCCAAAAAGCTCTTGCCTACGGGATGACAGGTGTTCAAGTCGATGGAAATGATGCGGTTGCCGTCTACGAAACAATGAAACAAGCAAGATCGCTTGCAAGAGAAGGGAAACCTGTATTGATAGAAGCACTAACTCATCGTATGGGACCTCATACAACTTCGGATGATCCGTCCAAGTACAGGTCTAGGGAAGCAGATGAAGCATGGGATAAGAAAGATCCAATCTTTCGTTATCGAAAATGGCTTGAAGGTCTACAGTTATGGTCGGAGGAGGAAGAGCAGGATTTAAATGCTTCGATAGAAGAGGAGTTGAAACAGGCTTTTAATGAAGCTGCAGAGACAACGACTGCTTCACTCGGTGAGGCTCTTGGGCATGTATATGAAAAACCGACGAATCGTTTGAAAGAACAAATACTGGAGTGGGAAGGATCGGGGGAGAGCAAATGACTGAGATGAATATGATCGAAGCCATTAATTTCACGCTTAAGCAAGAGATGGAGAAAGATGAAAATGTACTGATTTTAGGTGAAGATATTGGCAGGAACGGCGGTGTTTTCAGGGCAACGGATGGACTTGTCGATACGTTTGGAGAACGGCGAGTGGTGGACACCCCACTGGCGGAATCGGCGATTATTGGCACAGCGGTTGGGATGGCCGTTCGTGGACTTAAACCTGTCGCTGAAATTCAATTTCTGGGGTTTATCTATGAATCGATGGATCAAATTGCTGCACAAGCCGCGCGCATTCGCTTTCGTTCCGCCGGTAATTATCATGCGCCTATGGTCATTCGGGCGCCTTACAGCGGTGGCGTAAAAACACCGGAGCTTCATTCGGACAGCTTAGAGGCTTTATTTATGCATTCGGCAGGCATTAAAGTAATCATGCCTTCTACGCCAAGCGATGCCAAAGGATTATTAAGCGCGGCGATCGCGGATCCTGATCCGGTTCTTTTTCTTGAACCAATGAAGCTGTACCGTGCCTTACGCGAAAATGTAGAAGAGGAACGTTTCACGATAGAGATAGGAGAGGCAAACGTTGTAATGGAAGGATCGGATATCACCCTGATTAGCTGGGGAGCGGCGATGGCCGAGACGAAAAAAGCCGTGCAAATGCTTGAGGAGAATGGTTACTCCATAGAATTAATCGATCTTCGAACGATCGTCCCGCTCGATGAAGAGACGATTATTGATTCGGTGATGAAAACAAGTCGGTGTGTCGTTGTTCATGAAGCTGTTAAATCTGCAGGAGTAGGAGCGGAAATATCGGCAATTATTAATGAAAAAGCATTGTTTTATATATCTGCGCCGGTGCTTCGTGTGACTGGTTACGATAGCCCGTACCCGGTGGCGACGGTCGAAAATGAGTGGATTCCATCTATGGATAGAATTGTACGGGAAGTCAAACATGTCTGGGAATTGTCACTAGATTGAGGAGGGGGTTATCGGATGATTAAAGATTTCAAGCTACCGGATATTGGGGAAGGATTACACGAGGCGGAGGTCGTGACATGGTTTGTGGACAAAGGGGATGCGGTCAAAGAAAATGAAAATATAGCAGAAGTACAAACCGACAAAGCTGTTGTGGAAATCACGTCCCCGTACGCTGGAGTCATTTATGAAAGAGGTGGGGAGGAAGGGGCAAGTATCAAAGTTGGAGAAACGCTAATTTCTATAAAAACGGAAAGCGAGGGAATGAATGATGGAGAGGACGAAAAAGATGAATCCAATAAAAAGATTAACAGTCATTCTCCTTCTCGAAGAGTAAAAGCCGCGCCCACGGTGAGAAAGCTGGCCAGGCAACTCGGGGTTACGATATCTGAGGTCACCCCGACGGGGAGAGCCGGAAAGATAACGGCAGATGATGTGCGTCTTCATGAAAAAGGTAATGAAGCGCCAAATCTTTCTGAATCTCATAGTGAACCGATCAAAGGGGTCAGGAAAAAGATCTTTGAAAATATGACTCATTCCATGAATGAAATTCCTCAATGCACGGGGATGGATGAAGTGGATGTGAGTCGTTTAAGTGAATTTCGAAGTTTACTAAAAAACGAGGTGCAAAATAGCACATTAACCTATTTGCCTTTTATTGTAAAAGCTGTGGCACTTTCATTAAAACAAAACCCAAGATTTAACGGCAGAGTTGATAAAGAAAATATGCTTTTTCATTATCAAACAGATATTCATATCGGAATTGCTACTGCGACGGAAGATGGTTTGGTCGTTCCGGTTCTTAAAGCAGCAGATAAGTTAAGTGTGGAAGAGATTGCGAACAGTATTGAAGACCTGTCCACACGAGCGCGTGCAAAAAAATTAAGATCGGACGAATTATCGGGCAGTACGTTTACCATTTCCAATACAGGGAGAAGCGGAGGCTTTTTCGCAACCCCTATCATTAATCCGCCGGAGGTCGCTATTCTTGGTGTCCATGCCATCAAAAGAAAGCCAGTTGTTAAAGATAATGAGATTCAAATTGGTGATGTAATGGGAATGTCTATAACCTTTGATCATCGTGTGATCGACGGAGAACACTGTGGTCAGTTTATGAGTTCTCTGGAAGCTTATTTGGAAAAACCTGAGTTATTTATCCTAAAAGGGGGGTGAAAAAAAGACAAACGCGGAAGAAGAACATTATTTTTAGGGGGAAAGATTCATGAACACGAAACATTATCCGTCGTGGCCGGAACGGTTGCCGAAAACGTTGACGGTACCGGGGACGACCGTCTATGACAACTTGTTAGTGAGTGCGAAGAGATACCCGGACAAAGTGGCCGTTCACTATTACGGGGCTTCGTATACGTATACCGATTTATTTTTAGAAGTGGAAGGGCTTGCGGGCTATCTGGAACATGGGTTTAACGTCAGAAAAGGCGATCGCGTGATGCTTTACATGCAAAACGCCCCGCAATATATCATCTCGCTCTTTGCTATTTTGCGTGTAGGGGCGGTGGTTGTTCCGATCAATCCGATGAACAAAGCGGCCGAATTGGCGTTTTGCATCAAGGATTGCGGGATCAAGGTGGGGATCGTTGGTCAGGAAATCTATGAAAACGTGCAAGGGTTAAAAGCGACAACGACACTCGAATCTATTCTCGTTGCGGCATACTCTGATTATTTGCCGGATCGGGAGGTATTTTCGGATCTGCCTGACGCCGTCAGTGCGCCCGCGAAAAACCATTCTGAAGTTACTTGGAATGACGCGTTAGCTAACAATTATATCCCAAGTGAATATGCCGGGAAACAAGAAGATGTAGCTTTTTTACCTTACACATCAGGAACAACAGGGATGCCAAAAGGGTGTGTTCATACGCATTATTCCTACCAAGCCAATATATTTGGCGGTATCCATCAGGGCAACGCCACCAATAGCACTGTTCATCTGGCTGCATTGCCGTTTTTCCATGTTACAGGGGTCATGGCTTGTTTGCTGGCGCCCTTAACCATCGGCGCTTCCATTGTCATCTTGACGAGGTGGAACCGGCAACACGCATTGGAAATGATTGATCGTTATAAATGTACCAATTGGGTGAATATCAGCACAATGTTGGTTGATTTCCTTGCGAATCCACATATTCACGACTATGACATCTCTTCTCTGAAAGCGATTTCGGGAGGTGGAGCGGCGCTTCCGGCAGCGGTCGGGAAGCGATTACATGAATGGTTGGGGCTGCAATATTTTGAAGGTTACGGGTTGACCGAAACCATTGCCCAGACGCATTTTAACCCGCCGCAAGCGCCAAAATTGCAATGTTTGGGCATTCCCACTTTTGATGTCGATTCCCGCGTGATTGACCCTGTCACCTTGCAAGAACTCGGGATCGGAGAAGTTGGGGAAATTATCACCAACGGACCGCAAGTGTTTCAGGGATACTATAACCGTCCGCAAGAGACAGCCGAGGCTTTTGTTGAGATCGACGGCAAAAACTTTTTCCGCACAGGGGATATGGGTCGCATCGATGAAGACGGGTACTTCTTTATGGTCGACCGGATTAAGCGAATGATCAACGCGGCCGGCTATAACGTCTGGCCGTCGGAAGTAGAATCGTATCTTTTCAACCACCCGGATATTCAGCAAGCATGTGTGATCGGCGTTCCCGATCCGGTAAGAGGCGAGAATGTGAAAGCATTCGTCGTTCTGCATCCCGAATCTGAAGGGAACGTCACCGAAGAAGAGATAATCGCTTGGGCTAAAGAACAAATGGCCGCTTACAAATACCCGAGATTAGTGGAATTTCGCGAATCGCTGCCGACCACGGCAAGCGGAAAAATCTTGTGGCGCCAGCTGCAAAATGAAGAAGCGGAAAAGAGTAAGTCATCATAGCAGAGTATTACATGCGGGGCAGGCAAAAAAAGTATTCGTGCCCTAAGGCGAGAAAGCGGGAATCGTTAGGGCACGAATTGGCTCCTTGGCTGTGCCTTATTGACAGGAAAGCAGAACGAGATCGACTATTTTTTGTGCCTACCGGAGCAACGCGGCGATTGCCAGAAGGATTCCTTCGCTTCCATAGTTCCTTCCGAAATCGTTGTAAGCGCTTTATTTTGTTATAATATAGTTACGTCTCACATTTGAAAGGGAGGATACGCATGAACATGAAACATTATCCGTCATGGCCGGAACGTTTGCCGAAAACGTTGACAGTGCCGGGGACGACCGTCTATGACAACTTGTTAGTGAGTGCGAAGAGATACCCGGACAAAGTTGCCGTTCACTATTATGGGGCTTCGTATACGTATACCGATTTATTTTTAGAAGTGGAAGGGCTTGCCGGTTTCTTGGAACATTCGTTTAGCGTCAGGAAAGGCGATCACGTCATGCTCTATATGCAAAATGCACCTCAATATGTCATTTCAATGTTTGCCATTTTGCGATTAGGGGCAGTTGTGGTTCCGATAAACCCGATGAACAAAGAGGCTGAATTGGAGTTTTGCATCAAGGATTGCGGTATAAAGGCGGGGATCGTCGGACAAGAAATCTATGAAAACGTGCAAGGGTTAAAGGCGTCAACGACACTCGAATCTATTCTTGTTGCCACTTATTCCGATTATTTGCCGGATCAGCAGCTATTTACGAATCTGCCTGATGAAGTTATTGCTCCTGCGAAAAAACATGCTGAAGTGACATGGAGCGATGCGCTCGCCAAGAATCAAATCCCAAGTGAATATCTAGGGAATCAAAAAGATGTGGCTTTTTTGCCCTACACATCAGGGACAACGGGGATGCCAAAAGGGTGTGTCCATACCCATTATTCCTATCAAGCCAATACGTTTAGCGCTGCTCATTGGAGCAGTGTCGCCAATAGCACTGTCCATTTGGCTGCATTGCCATTCTTCCATGTTACCGGTGTGATCCATAGTCTCATTATGCCGTTAACGATCGGCGCTTCCATTGTGGTCATGACGAGGTGGAACCGGGAACATGCGGCAGAAATGATTGAACGTTATGAATGTACCAATTGGGTGAATATCAGCACGATGGTCGTTGATTTTCTTGCAAACCCGCGTATTCAAGATTATGATATTTCTTCTTTGACATCGATTTCAGGTGGTGGGGCGGCACTTCCGGAAGCGGTTGGAGAGCAAATGCATGAATGGCTGGGATTGCAATACGTTGAGGGCTACGGATTGACCGAAACGATTTCCCAGACACATTTTAACCCACCGGACGCGCCAAAATTGCAATGTTTAGGCATCCCAGCTTTTGACGTTGATTCCCGGGTGATTGATCCTGTCACATTACAAGAGCTCGAGGTCGGAGAAGTGGGGGAAATTATCGTCAACGGGCCGCAGGTGTTTGAAGGCTATTATAATCGTCCGGAAGAGACAGCCGAGTCTTTTATTGAGATAGACGGCAAAAACTTTTTCCGGACAGGGGATATGGGCCGAATCGATGAAGATGGGTACTTTTTTATGGTCGACCGGATTAAGCGAATGATTAACGCGGCCGGCTATAACGTCTGGCCGTCGGAAGTTGAATCATACCTTTTCAAACATTCTGATATTCAACAAGCATGTGTGGTCGGGGTACCGGATCCCGTACGAGGCGAGAGCGTGAAAGCGTTTGTCGTTCTGCATCCCGAATCTGAAGGAAACGTCACCGAAGAAGAGATAATCGCTTGGGCTAAAGAACAAATGGCTGCTTACAAGTACCCGCGGTCGGTTGAATTTCGCACATCGCTACCCACCACGGCCAGTGGCAAAATCTTATGGCGTCAGCTTCAAGACGAAGAAAAAGAAAGGAGCAAATCATGAGTGGAAAATTGGTACAAACCGTAACGGGGCCAATTGACGTTGAGACAATGGGCAAGACGCTCATTCATGAACATTTTATCTTCGGGTACCCGGGTTTTCAAGGGGATCAAACCCTTGGCCCCTTCAACGAGGACGAGTATCTGGAAGCTGCCATTGACATCGCCAATCAAATGCGGGCTGAAGGTGTGCAGACAGTTGTGGATCCCACGCCCAATGAATGTGGACGCGATCCCCGCTTTTTGCGGAAAGTGTCAGAAGCGACGGGACTGCAAATCATTTGCGCGACCGGGTACTATTACGAAGGAGAAGGCGCAACGCCGTATTTCAAATTCCGGCAATCATTGGGAACGGCGGAAGATGAAATAGAGGAAATGTTTAGGCACGAAATAGCCGAGGGCATTGAAGGGTCAGGCATAAAACCGGGCGTTATCAAGCTCGCGTCCAGCTGTGATGAGATCACACCGTATGAACAGATGTTTTTTAGAGCAGCGGCAAAAGTTCAACAAGAAACCGGAATCGTATTGTTGACCCACACCCAAGAAGGAACCATGGGCCCGGAGCAAGCGGAACTTCTTTTGCAGGAAGGAGCGGATCCGAATCGCGTGATTATCGGTCATATGTGTGGAAATACCGATCCCCGTGTTCACCGACAAGTCATGGATAAAGGCATGAAAATCGGGCTCGATCGCTTCGGCTTGCAGGGATTGGTAGGGACCCCTTACGATCAGGAAAGGATCGACGTTTTACTCACGCTATTGGACGAAGGCTACGAGGATCTCATGTTGCTTTCTCATGATAAGGTGAACCTTTGGCTCGGCCGTCCCCCGGTGATGTCTGATGAGTTAGCAAGCTTAATCGAAAATTGGCGGCCCACGTATCTTTTTGACACTGTAGTGCCCGAACTTATGAACCGTGGAATAAAAGAAGAGCAAATCCAAAAACTGTTCACCGATAATGCACGGGCGCTATTTGGCGGGGATAAAAAAGCAAAAATTGGATGATAGGGTTCAGAGGGGGATGGGTGGATCCCAAAGGGTGGTTGAGTGCAAATCCGGAGAGGCCCGCGGCAGTTTAACCTTCACACAGCGGGGCAAGCCGTGTAAAAAGTTGAACGCCGTGTCCGTCGGCCAGATGTAACCGTCCATCGATCTGTTTTCATCGCCCGCCCGGATTATAGATCGAAAGAAAGCGCCTATCGATCTGTTTTCACCGATCGCCCGGATTATAGATCGATTGATCCCATCTCACAATCTTTGTGAACGCAGAAACAGCGGTATTTTTCGAAAAACTTCTGAAAACACTCCACTCCGTTCGAGTGTCCGTCATTTTGTTATGAATTAACACAAAACCACAAAAAGGGCTCGATTTTGTCCTGGAAAATCGGGGCTTTGTTTATCCCCGGTTTGGCTGATAAACGATACCACTTTCGATAATCTAATCACAACGCATCTAAGCTTTTGTGCTATGCTAAGAATAAATAGAGAACTAAAATGGAGGAAAGAAACCTATGCCAAACATCCCATCAATATTAAAAGGCCTACGCACCCCCGTCATCGGCGCACCACTTTTCATCGTTAGCAACCCTAAGCTCGTCATCGAGCAATGCAAAGCGGGGATCGTCGGAGCCATGCCTGCCCTAAACGCCAGGCCTGCTTCCCAACTTGATGAATGGCTGGCGGAAATTACCGAGGAGCTCGCGGCACATAATGCTCGGCATCCCGATAAACCCGCTGCGCCGTTCGCCATTAATCAAATCGTCCACCGCTCCAATGAACGGTTGGAACACGACATGGAAATCTGTGAAAAATACAAAGTGCCGATCACGATCACATCTTTAGGCGCCCGCGAAGAAGTGAATGCCGCCGCACACAGCTACGGTGGAATTGTTTTGCATGATGTCATCAATAATCGATTTGCCCACAAAGCCATTGAAAAAGGAGCGGACGGTCTGATTGCTGTTGCCGCCGGAGCAGGAGGCCATGCCGGCGCGAAGAGCCCGTTCGCGCTCGTTCAGGAAATTCGCCAATGGTTTGACGGCCCGCTTGTTTTGTCCGGATCGATCGCGAGCGGCGACAGTGTACTGGCTGCGCAAGCGATGGGCGCCGATTTTGCTTATATCGGATCGTCTTTCATCGCGACTCATGAAGCGCGCGCCGCGGAAGAATACAAGCAAATGATCACCGAAAGTACATCCGATGACATTGTTTACAGTAATCTTTTCAGCGGGGTACATGGAAATTACCTTGCCCCGTCCATCCGCAACGCCGGTTTAGACCCTGACGCGCTTCCGGAAAGCGACCCATCGAAAATGAGCTTCTCCGAAGATAAAAACAAGAAAAAAACATGGAAAGATATTTGGGGAAGCGGCGAAGGCATTGGCGTTATTAATGAAATCACGCACGCAGCAACATTGGTCGACCGGCTTGACCGTGAATACGTCGCTGCAAAAGAAAGATTGTTCGCAAGTGAATTGGTGACTGAAAAGAAGGAGGACCCATCATGAATAAAAACCGACAAATTTTACTGGCACAACGACCGCAAGGCCTACCGGATCAATCGACCTTCGAGTTCGCCGAAACAACCGTCCCGGACCCCGGAGACAACCAGGTGCTCGTACGCGCCCACTACCTCTCCGTCGACCCTTACATGCGCGGCCGGATGAATGACGCAAAATCGTACGCCACCCCTTTTGAGGTAGGCAAACCACTGACAGGCGGGGTTGTCGGCGAGATCGCGGCATCGAATCACGACGATTTTCAGCCCGGCGACTTCGTGAGCGGCAACCTTGATTGGGCAGACTACACGATAGCAGAAGGAGCAACTTTACAAAAAATAAACCCGGATAACACACCAATAACAACTGCCCTATACGTCACAGGTATGCCCGGTTTAACGGCTTACTTCGGATTAATGGACATCTGCCAACCGAAAACCGGTGAAACAGTCGTTGTTTCCGGAGCGGCAGGCGCAGTCGGCATGATCGTCGGCCAGATTGCAAAACTACACGGATGTCGAGTCGTCGGCATCGCCGGTTCAGATGAAAAAATCGCTTATTTGCAGGATGAACTCGGCTTTGACGCGGCGATTAACTACAAGACGACAAACAATATTCGCGAAGATCTGAAAAACGCCTGTCCGAACGGCATCGACGCGTATTTCGATAACGTCGGAGGCGACATTACCGACGCCGTGCTTTTTCAGTTAAACTTCCATGCCCGCGTGGCACTTTGTGGGCAAATCGCCCATTACAATGCAGAAAAAGTGGAACAAGGTCCGCGAATCTTGCCGTATTTACTCACCAGAAGCGTCTTGCTAAAAGGATTTATCGTCAGAGATTACGCCGAACGGTATGAAGAAGGCATCAATGATTTATCGAAATGGCTACAAGAAGGCAAAATAACATACGAAGAAAACATCATCGAAGGATTGGAAAACGCCCCCGAAGCCTTTTTAGGCCTATTCCGAGGGGAGAACCTAGGCAAACAGCTCGTTAAAGTGATTGAATAAAAAAGGAGCGAGCAGCCGCGGCTGCTCGCTATATTTATTTCTCACGCTCAATATCCTCTAAAGAGATCGTTTCGCCATTTTCTTGTTCTTTTCTTGCTTTTTCAATCGCTTTAATATCTTGTGGAGTTAGCACATCGTCATCGTCAATCACGTTCATGAAGCTCCCTCCTGTAAAAATCAGCGATAAAAGGTTACATGTTTCAACAGTCTACCCTGCGTCCGGTCAGGCTTTTTCTCAATGCATCGAAGGCGCCGGGAATCACGATTATTTCGAGGACTTTGATTCAAAATTTGATTTATATGAATCTTTTTTAGTGGAAGGGACATTAGGATCCTTTTCTTTCATTTCTTTGACGATGCGACGTGTTTCCTCTAGCCATTCTTCAGAATCGTTAGGGTGTGCGTAAACGCCATTAAGTTCGTTATCAATATAATTTTCTAGTTCTCGAAGGGTCTTTTTCTTCTCTTTTGAAAAGTCGCGATTGGCAGACATCCTACCGCTCTCCTTTCTTCAAGTATAACTGAATGAGACGATCTGATGCAATGGTCTCCAAAACCATGCGATCCCCGCGAATAAATTCTGCTCCAAGTTCTTCGTAATATGATATCAGCTTAGAATTATGTTTGATATGGATTACCGTATAACCCTCAAACCCATGGTCATAACTGTGTTGTGAAGCAACAGCAAGCATTGGAGGTGTGATTCTCAATCCGCCATAATGATTGTTTTCTGGAGCAGTTTCAATAAGCTTGATAAGAATAAATCCTTCATCTATCACATAAGACAGCATTGCTTGCAATTCAACATTTACTTTTAGGGATAGGGCGTTTCGATTTCGATCAGGATAAACATACTCTTTATGCCAATCAAAAATCCAATCCTTTGTTTCAATGATGTCCGATTCCGTAGCGGGTAATCCTTCGCCGTCATATGTTTCTTGGTCATCTTTCGTTTCAACAATCACCTGCATGCCATTATTGACCCCTCAAGCTAAAATAAAAAATACTTAAAATATTATATGCTTATATCATACATGAAAATTGAATAGAATAGTTATTTAGACATAATTTAAAAGCAGAAAAATGATAAATTCAGGCGTGTTGATTATCCGTATTTTTCCAACAAAAGGGTTTAGACGAAAAGGGTATTAAACATACCGTGTTATGTTACATACATTTGCGGATTAATTTGGCATTCGCCAGCCATTACGGCTCCCAAAACCCAGACCTGAGGACTCCTTTGGCTTCTGAGCGGTGATTTGAGTCCGCAGATCATGTTCCTGAGGACTCCTTTGGCTTCTGAGCGGCGATTTGAGTCCGCAGATCATGTTTCTGAGGACTCCTTTGGCTTCTGAGCACTGTTTTGAGTCCGCAGATCATGTTCCAGAGGACTCCTTTGGCTTCTGAGCGGCGATTTGAGTCCGCAGATCATGTTCCAGAGGACTCCTTTGGCTTCTGAGCGGCGATTTGAGTCCGCAGATCATGTTCCTGAGGACTCCTTTGGCTTCTGAGCGGCGATTTGAGTCCGCAGATCATGTTCCTGAGGACTCCTTTGGCTTCTGAGCGGTGATTTGAGTCCGCAGATCATGTTCCAGAGGACTCCTTTGGCTTCTGAGCGGCGATTTGAGTCCGCAGATCATGTTCCAGAGGACTCCTTTGGCTTCTGAGCACTGTTTTGAGTCCGCAGATCATGTTGCTGAGGACTCCTTTGGCTTCTGAGCGGCGATTTGAGTCCGCAGATCATGTTGCTGAGGACTCCTTTGGCTTCTGAGCGGCGATTTGAGTCCGCAGATCATGTTCCTGAGGACTCCTTTGGCTTCTGAGCGGCGATTTGAGTCCACAGATCATGTTGCTGAGGACTCCTTTGGCTTCTGAGCGGTGATTTGAGTCCGCAGATCATGTTCCTGAGGACTCCTTTGGCTTCTGAGCGGTGATTTGAGTCCGCAGATCATGTTCCTGAGGACTCCTTTGGCTTCTGAGCGGTGATTTGAGTCCGCAGATCATGTTCCAGAGGACTCCTTTGGCTTCTGAGCGGCGATTTGAGTCCGCAGATCATGTTCCTGAGGACTCCTTTGGCTTCTGAGCGGTGATTTGAGTCCGCAGATCATGTTCCTGAGGACTCCTTTGGCTTCTGAGCGGCGATTTGAGTCCGCAGATCATGTTCCTGAGGACTCCTTTGGCTTCTGAGCGGCGATTTGAGCCCACAGATCATGTTCCTGAGGACTCCTTTGGCTTCTGAGCGGCGATTTGAGTCCACAGATCATGTTCCTGAAGACTCCTTTGGCTTCTGAGCACTGTTTTGAGTCCGCAGATCATGTTCGAAAGGACTTATCTGATACTAAACAGTTTTCTTTTTCATGCCAGAAGGTATTTTAAGGTAAATCAACGCGCCTGTGATAAATTATTCAGAGAGACGGCGGTTGCGCTTTGCACATCGAAAAAGATGAAAATCGTCCCACAAAAGGCGTTCGATTCGATGCGAAAGGTACGATAAAAAGACAATTGTATCCTGTGTATTCATGAAACCGTTTTTTATACCGACTATGTAATGTCATGAGCATGCATGATCGAAATGTTGAGTTTGTTGAAATTATATGCTAAGGTTAAAGATAAGGTGGTGGACGATGATGCAATTGATCAACCAAGAGCAAGATCATTTGTGGGAAAGTGTGCGAATACTTTCGCAAATAGATACAGAAAAGGCGCAAGCGGTTTTTAAAGCGACAGTTGAAAAGTCCCTTCAACAAGTGGATGTGCGTTTACCCGTTTTTGTCTCATTCCCATTATCTATATTAAACGAAGAGCATCTTTGTCAACTTCGTGAAATAGAAAAAAAGATGAGGAGTGCCTATGCTGATGGAAAAACTGAGGTAGCCTATGAGCATTTGGGAGAATATATTCAGCAATTAAGTCAAATGGCAGAAGATCCCTCCGGGTTTCAAAAGAAGTTGTTGGCTTCACTGTTAAACTCGCGGGACACAGCTGCAAAAGCTGATGTTGATTATTATACGCCTAATGAAGCAGCTAAAAAAATAGGCTTAAGCGATCAAACCATTCGACGAATGTGTGAGAACAAAAAATTTCCTCGGGCTTATAAAACCCAAGGTGGCCACTGGCGAATCCCGCAAGACTATTTTGTTACTACGTCGGAACAAGATGAAACCGCAGAGTCTTTATTGGAACGAATCGATCATAAAAATCGGGAGGTGGGGGATGTAGATGAATTTGATCTATGACGCCCCCACTCCACCAAAGATATTCATTGATACAACGGTACTGTGTGGGGCACTGCGGGTTGATGGCATAAATCGCAAAATTCTAAAAGCAGCTCGTTTGCCCCATTTATTTCAACCAGTTTTATCAAGGATATGTTTATTTGAATTTGTACGAAATGCCATTCAAGGGCTTGGAAAAGGAAACAAAATCGTTAAGTATGAGCAACAAGAGATTCAAGCATTCATAAATCACTTCTTGAACCCCATTTTTGATTTTTACATGGAATTACCGGTCAATAGTTTGATCGGTCGATATAGTGTGGAAACTATTGTCCGAGAACATCGTCCCATCGGAGATGTGTTAGTCGAGCTTAGTGATTGTGATCATGAAACATCTCGACAAATAGCTTCTACACAGGAAATGGCCGAACCGCTTCTTCGCTTTGACCAAGAAGATTTTCACGTTTGGATCACAGCTATTCAAGAATCCTGCGATTACATACTAACGACGAATCATCGCCGATTTCCATCTAATATTGGAAAAATTGAAAGAATACATCCAGGGGAATTTTATTCATACTTAGAGAACTATTAATGCGTAACGGGTCCCGCGCGTTCCATTCGTCAATCATCTCATAATAAGGCAACTGAACATAAAAAAGCTCTCAAACATGAGGGATTTTATTGTTTTTTACGTTCCTCACAAAATTGTGGTATAACGGACACATTAGTATGGAAACGCGTAAAAAATGTCCGAACCCGTGTCCATATACACAAGTTGTTTCCCCCGCAATGAAGGAAAGAGCAAAAAGGAAGCGAGCAGCACAGCTGCTCGCTAGTTATTGGAAAAAAAGGGGGGCGTGCAGTATCGAATATTTATTTTGGCGACCTAACGTGGGGGTCCGAAAGGCGTTAGGGCGTCAACCGGCACGAATGAAGCCCTAACGCAGGAATCCGCAGGTCGTTAGGTCGTCAACCGGCACGAATGAAGCCCTAACGTCAGCAACCGGCGCTCGTTAGGGCTTCATTCGGCTCAACGTTATCTGAGTGTTTATCAGCCGAAACTAACGATATATCAGCCAAAACCGGCACTTTATCAGCCAAAACAAAAATTTTTATCAGCCATTTCGTAATTAGCGCTTTCCCCAATTAATCTGGCACTTTGCAGCCACATTCTGGCACTTTCACGTTCGCTTAGTCTTCCAGTTCCAAATGCTCGCGTAGCTCATTCGTCACTTCCGCGCGCGACCCGTCGTCTATCAACTCGTAGTAAACTCCGTCAATCCGCGTCCCTTCGCCGGTCAATTCCAGCTGATCAATGTTATGCCTTGCGGACTCATAGCCGAGCAAGTCCGACATATCGCCGGAGTCCGCGCTCGTCTGCACGTTCGAGCCGACCGAATCCAGAATCGCGCCGACGCTTGTCAAAGAAGAGAACTGGGCGCCTTCGTCCAGCAACCCTTCAATCACTTCGCGCTGGCGCTCGGTGCGGCCGGCGTCGCCTTGCGGGTCCTCATAGCGCATGCGCACGAAAGAAAGGGCTTCGTCCCCGTTCAATTCCACTTCTCCTTCCGGAAAATGATGTCCGCCTTCTTCAAAGTCCAGGTTATTTTCCACGGTGACGCCACCGACGGCATCCACCATTTCTTCGAACCCGTCCATGTTAATGGTAGCCGTATAATCAATCGGCACATCCAAAAAGTTCTCCACCGTGTTAATCGCCATTTCCGTGCCGCCGAACGCGTGGGCATGGTTGATTTTATCTTCGGTGCCTTGTCCGACGATCTCCGTGCGCGTATCCCGGGGGATGCTCGCCATTTTCATCGAATCATCTTCCGGGTTCACGGTAAGGACGATCATCGTGTCCGTACGCCCGGACGTTTCATCTTCCGAATCAACCCCGAGGAGTAAAAAAGAAACCGGTTCTTCTTCCCCGAGATTGGTCGCCCCCTCGCGTAAATCGGAATGTTCCCGTTCCAGCGGGGCATGCATCCGGTCTGCGGTTGAGCTCACGGAAAAATAAAGATAGAGGGCGAAGCCCCCCACGACTAGGACTACAAGCGAAATGAGGACGCCAATTGTAATCAGAAATTTTTTCATTGCTATGTAATCTCCTTTTTGATATTAACCATGTATAATGGTACCATAGAAAACATTATTGTATCATAAAAAGAAAAAATATTTTTCGGGAAAAAGGTAGCATTTGTCCTAGGTATATATTATAGTAGACGTTGGAATTTAGCGGAACTGGAGGACATCATGGAAGAAACGATTAGTTTAAAAGAAATCTTTGAAACGTTGAAAAAACGTTGGCGCATGATTGCAGGCGTAACGATAGGTGCCGTCCTCTTGAGTGCGATCATTAGTTTTTTTGTCATGACGCCGCAATATGAAGCGACGACGCAGCTGCTCGTTAATCAAGGGCAGGAAGAACAGCAAAACGGCTCGCTTGAAGTCGGCGATATTGATACGAATGTGGAACTTATTAATACATATAGCGTCATTATTCAGAGCCCGGCAATCCTGGATTTGGTCATTGAACGAACGGAAGCGGATCGTTCCTATTCTCAATTAGCATCCCAAGTCGATGTGCAACCGGAAGGCGAATCGCAAGTCGTTGCGGTGTCGGTGACCGACCCTGACCCGCGTACGGCCATCACCCTCGTCAACTCCATCGCCAATGTTTTTCAAGCGGAAGTCGAGACGATTATGGACATTGACAACGTCAGCATCCTCGCAAGCCCCGATCCCGGGCAAGTGACGTCCCCAGTGTCGCCGCAACCGCCCTTGAACATGGCGATCGCATTTGTCGTCGGTTTGATGGCGGCGGTTGGACTGGCCTTTTTGCTCGAATTTCTCGATAACACGATCAAGGACGAAGATGATGTCGAAAAAGAACTGGGGCTTACCGCGCTCGGTTCCATCCCGGAAATCATAGCGTCAGACGCCAACAATGCCCAGTCTAAAACGCAAGGGAGGTCGCACCGTGTTCAAAAAACAACCGAGACAAATTAGCAAACGACGCTCTCTGATCACGCGCGAAAACCCGCGTTCGCCGATCTCCGAACAATTTCGGACGATCCGTACGAACATCCAGTATGCAGCCGTTGACCAAACGATGCAAGTGCTCATGACGACATCGTCCGGTCCTGAGGAAGGCAAAACGACGATCAATGCCAATCTCGCCGAAACGATCGCGCAGCAAGAAGAGAAGGTACTGCTCGTGGATGCCGACATGCGCAAACCGGCCGTTCACTATATGTTCTATCTGGCGAATCACACCGGCTTAAGCAATGTCATCACGAAGCAACGGGACGTTTCGGAAGTCGTCCAAACCACGAGCAATGAATTCCTCGACGTGCTTACATGCGGACCGGTCCCGCCAAATCCGTCGGAATTGCTCGGTTCACAAACGATGAAGCACTTTATTGAAGATTCACGCTCCTTCTATGACTATATTGTCATCGACACCCCCCCGGTCCTTGCCGTCACAGACGCACAAATTGTTGCCGGCATAAGCGACGGGGTTATGCTTGTTGTGGATAGCGGGCAGACGGAAAAAGAAGAAGCACGCAAAGCGACCGACCTCATCAAGCAATCGAACGCGAAAATGCTCGGCGCCGTCCTCAACCGACATGCCCAAACAAAAAGCAATTATATGTATTATTATGGAGGATAATACATTTTTCTGTTGAAATTTACTAGGACTATGTTAGTATTGAGGAAAAGATGGAGGGCACAATGATCGACATACATAGTCATATTTTGCCAGGCATTGATGATGGGGCCCCTCATATGCAGGAAAGTCTCTCGATGGCAAGGCAAGCCGTCGCGGACGGAATCACGCACATGATCGCCACCCCGCATCATCGGAACGGCCATTTTGATAATGAAAAAAAAGGCATTATGGAACAGGTACAAAGGCTGAACGACGCGATCGTCGATGAACGATTGCCGTTAATGGTTTTGTCCGGACAGGAAACACGTGTGTACGGCGAGATGGTTGAAGGTTTACGGACGGGGGAGCTTTGCACCCTCGTTGACGGCGGCCACTATTTGTTCGTGGAATTGCCGAGCGATCATGTGCCCCGTTATACGGGACGCCTGCTCTATGATCTTTTACAAGCGGAAGTGGTTCCCGTTATCGTGCATCCGGAACGCAACATGCAAATCTTGAAGGATCCCGCGTGGCTGTATGAAATGGTGAAAGGTGGCGCTGTGACACAGGTGACCGCGGCGAGTGTTACGGGTGATTTCGGCAAAACGATACGGAAATTCAGCGACCAATTAATTGAAAACAACTTGACGCACTTCGTCGCATCCGACACACATACGACGACGAAACGGCCCAATCGTCTGCGGGCAGCTTATGAAGCGTTGGAAAACAAATACGGAACGGATACGGTTTTATTTTTCCAAGAAAACGCGGAGCTTTTAATGAATCATCAATACGTCATGATGGACGAGCCGCAGCGGATTAAAAAGAAGAAGGCATTCGGTTTGTTCAACCGCTAAGGAGGTGAGGCGTATGACTTATCGGTGGCGTGTGCTCGTGATCATGGCCATTGACAGTTTAATCGTGTTGAGCGCGATTTTTATTGGGGCTTTTTTACTGTATGATGTATCCGGCTTACGGAGCGAGCTTTTTGTTGCAACGGCCATCGTGCTCGTCATCGCCCACCACATCTTCGCGTACATCTTCAAGATGTACAAAGGCGCTTGGCAGTATGCCAGTACAAATGAGCTGTTGCGCATTTTTTATGCTGTTACAGCTATCGATCATGGTAGCTGCGGCCGTGCAGGTGCTCTTTTTTGATACATGGACCGCGCGGGCGCTGACGGTAACCTGGATGCTACATATACTACTCATCGGCGGTACGCGCTTTGCGTGGCGATTGTATCGAGATGCCTACATAAAATCGAAAAACGGACACAAACGCACGCTCATTATCGGTGCAGGCGCGGGCGGCGCGATGGTCGCTCGCCAATTGAATGGGAGCCCGGAAACCGAACTTCGCCCCGTCGCCTACGTCGATGACGACGCGACGAAACAGCATTTGGAAATCATGAACATTCCCGTGGCGGGCACGATCTGTGAGATCGAACGCGTCGTGGAAAACTATCGCATCGAACATATCGTGATCGCCATCCCTTCCATGAAAAGGGACGAACTGCAGCACATTTACGAGACATGCATGGGAACGAACATTAAGCCGCAAATCATGCCGATGCTCGAGGACCTCATGAGCGGCAAACTGGAAGTCTCGCAAATCCGCGACGTGCAAGTGGAAGACCTCCTTGGCCGCGATCCCGTCGAACTGGACACGGAAGGCATCGCCGACACGATCACCGGCAAAGTCGTCCTCATCACCGGCGCCGGCGGTTCGATCGGCTCGGAACTGTGCCGCCAGCTGTGCAAATTCGACCCGGCGGAAATGATCCTGCTCGGACACGGTGAGAACAGCATTTACAGCATTCATATGGAGCTGAAAAATACGTACACGCACATCACCTTTGACACCGAAATCGCCGACGTCCAAGACGGCGAACGGATGCAAACGGTCATGGCGACATACGCGCCCGACGTCGTCTACCACGCCGCCGCGCATAAACACGTGCCGCTCATGGAAAAGAACCCGCAAGAAGCGGTGAAAAACAACGTCATCGGCACCCGCAACACCGCCGAAGCCGCAAACACCGCCGGCGTCCGCACCTTCGTCATGATCTCCAGCGACAAAGCCGTCAACCCGACGAGCGTCATGGGCGCCACGAAACGAATCGCGGAAATGGTCGTGCAGGATTTAAACAAGAAAAGCGCCACGCGGTTTGTCGCAGTGCGCTTCGGCAATGTGTTGGGGAGTCGCGGCAGTGTGATTCCGCTGTTCAAGAAGCAAATTGAAGCGGGCGGACCGGTAACGGTCACGCACCCGGAAATGACCCGGTATTTTATGACGATCCCGGAAGCATCACGTCTGGTCATTCAGGCAGGCGCCTTAGCCGACGGCGGCGAAATCTTCGTGCTCGACATGGGCGAGCCGGTGCGGATCGTTGATCTGGCGCAGAACTTGATTCGGTTCTCCGGGTTTAGTGAAGAAGATATTCGGATTGAGTACACAGGCATGCGACCCGGGGAGAAGATGTATGAAGAGCTGCTCGGGGATGAGGAAGTGCACGAGGAGCAGGTGCATCCGAAGATCTATGTGGGAAAGACTCCTATATTCGACATAAATGATATTGACCACGTTATTTATAACCAAATTACATTTAATAGTACTGATTTATGAAAGATATTACACGACATTTCTAATTTCAAGATGATTGCTGGTAATAGTAAAGCCATTGCAAAGTAAGCGACAGGTGAAAGTAACTTTAATGGACTCAGATATTCAGGGGCGGAGTTAAATTTGGATATTTTATATTTAGCCATTTCTTATCCTAAGGGACATGATAATTTATATAAAACATTAATGAAGAGCTTGGTTAAAAGAGGTCATAGCGTAACCGTAGTTGTAGCTGATGAACCTAGAAAAATAAACAAAACGACTTTTCAAATAGAAGATGGGATAAATGTTTTAAGAGTGAAAGTAGGAAATCAGTTAAAAGCTAATAGAATTGAAAAGGGTATTACAAATTTAAAAATTGAACCGTTCGTGATCCGTGCAATAAAAAAATATTTATCTAATGAAGCTTTCGATATAGTTACATATTCAACACCACCAGTAAACATGGCTAATGTTGTTAAATACTGCAAAGAAAGATTTCAGGTTAGAACCTTTTTAATGCTTAAAGATATTTTTCCGCAAAACGCTGTAGATATGGGCATGATTAAAGAAGGAAATTTGCTATATAAATATTTTAAAAGAAAAGAGCGCACTCTCTATAATAATTCTGATATCATCGGATGTAT
Source organism: Salicibibacter cibi (assembly GCF_016495865.1). Lineage (NCBI taxonomy): Bacteria > Bacillati > Bacillota > Bacilli > Caryophanales > Bacillaceae > Salicibibacter > Salicibibacter cibi. The sequence continues at coordinate 2,277,771 of NZ_CP054706.1, read as the reverse complement.
GTCGCAAGCAAATATAAATTATATTTTGAGGAATAATCCAGAAGTCGATGAAGGTAAAGTAATACTATTCCCAAATTCAATTAAAATACAAAGTGATAGTGTAGAACCAGATAATCCTGACCTTTCTGTAAGAGAAGAGTTAGGAATTCCAAAAGAAAAAACAGTATTTGTTTTTGGCGGTAACTTAGGAAAGCCTCAAGGGATAGATTTTTTGACGAAAGCTATTAATAATCTTGAAGATTATAAAGGAGCTTATTTTGTCATTGTTGGCAGTGGGACTGAGAAACGAAGAATAGAGAATAAATTAGGAGAAGCTACCAACACTATGGTATTGGACAAGATGGAAAAAGAAAAGTATGAAAGATTTATAACTGAATGTGATGTAGGCATCATTTCCCTCGACCATCGATTTACGATACCTAATTATCCATCAAGGACGTTGAGCTATATGTATAAGTCCTTACCAATTTTGGCTACTACAGATCGTAATACCGATATTAAGGAATTAGTTCAGGAAGAGGCTGAATGCGGTGTATGGTGTCATTCAGATGATGTGGCAGCGTTCAGAGAATGTGTTGTTAAACTTAGTGAGAATAAAAATCTTAGAAGAACACTAGGTCAAAACGGTAGGTCTTACTTAGAAGAAAATTTTTCTGTCGATAAAAGTGTAGATATAATTGAGCATCACTTCGCCTAATTCTGGGGGGATTCCTTTGTTTAAAGATAAAACATTGTTAATAACAGGAGGAACAGGTTCATTCGGGAATGCAGTGTTAGATCGCTTCCTTGAAACTGATATAAAAGAAATACGTATTTTATCTAGAGATGAAAAAAAGCAAGATGACATGAGAAGAAAATATAATAATCCTAAAATCAAGTTTTACATTGGAAATGTACGTGATCAAAGGAGTATTCAGGATGCTTTGTTTCAGGTGGACTATGTCTTTCATGCAGCTGCACTAAAACAAGTCCCTTCTTGTGAATTTTTCCCAATGGAGGCTGTACAAACCAATGTTATTGGTACGGACAATGTATTAACTGCAGCAGTAAATGCCAATGTAAAAAAGGTAATATGCTTATCTACAGATAAGGCTGCTTATCCAGTAAATGCCATGGGTACTTCCAAAGCAATGATGGAGAAGGTGTTTACTGCAAAAGCGAGAAATGTTCCCTCGGATCAAACTTTAATATGTGGGACACGTTACGGCAATGTTATGGCGTCAAGAGGTAGTGTCATCCCACTTTTTATTGATCAAATAAAAAAAGGGAAAAACTTAACGGTTACCGAGCCAACGATGACTCGGTTCATTATGAGCTTGGAAGATGCAGTTGAGTTAGTGATTTTTGCCTTTAAAAATGCGAGTACAGGAGATATTATGGTTCAAAAATCACCTGCTGCTACGATCGCTGATATTGCAACTGCAATTCAAGAACTCTTTCAGGTAAATAACAGTGTTGAAATCATGGGCATTCGACATGGTGAAAAGATGTATGAGACACTCTTAACGAAAGAAGAGGCGGCACGATCGATTGATAAAGGAAACTACTACCAAGTCCCAATAGATGATCGTGATTTAAACTATAAACCATTTTTTGATGAAGGGAATAAAGCATTATCTTTGATAGAACAATATAACTCAGATAATACCGACCAACTCAATGTTGAACAGGTCAAAGAGAAGCTATTGTCATTAGACTATATTCAATATGAATTAAAAACTTGGCATGAAACAAAGGAATTGATAAGATGAAGATTTTAATCACAGGAGCTAATGGGTTCATTGCCAAAAACTTAATTGCACAGTTAAAAGTAGAAGGATATGATGATTTATTAGTTTGCAACCGCAATACTACAGATGGAGCAATGGAGAAATATATAAAAGAGTGCGATTTTGTTTTTCATTTAGCAGGTGTTAACAGACCTGAAAACAATAACGAATTTACGGAAGGGAACGTTGAGTTCACTAAAACAATAATCGATATGCTGCAAACATACAGCAAGAATGTACCTGTACTCTTTACTTCTTCTATTCAAGCTGAAAATAATAATGCGTATGGTGAAAGTAAAAAAAAGGCTGAAGACGTCATCTTTAATTATGGAAAATCCTCAGGAGCGCCTGTGATGATCTATAGACTTCCTAATGCTTTTGGAAAATGGGCTCGTCCTAATTACAATAGTGTTGTTGCAACTTTTAGCTATAACATTGCTAATGATAAGTCTATCACAATAAATGACGAGGATCATCTACTGGAATTAGCTTATATCGATGACATCATAAATGAGTTCATTCTTTCGTTAAACGGTCAAGGTAGAAAAGTTGGTGAGTTTTACGAGATAACAACTACAACGAAAATTACTGTTGGCCAGTTAGCTAACAAATTATATGAATTCAAATCTAGTAGAGAAAATTTAATCATGCCATCTTTGGCAAATCAATTTGATAGGAATGTATATGCTACTTTCCTTTCTTATCTTAATAAAGATGACTTTTCCTACTATCTTAATAAAAATGAAGACAATAGAGGCTGGCTGGCAGAATTTATCAAGTCTAAAGAGATGGGACAAATATTTATTTCAAAATCAAAACCAGGTATTACGAGAGGTAATCACTGGCATCACACAAAAGTAGAAAAGTTTTTGGTTGTACAGGGAGAAGGCGTTATATCATTTCGAAATATTAATGATGACAAGGTTATCGAATATCATGTTAATGGTGAAAATCCAGAAGTTGTAGATATTCCACCTGGTTACACACATGCAATCAAGAACACAGGAGTGGAAGATCTTATTACCTTATTTTGGGCTTGTGAAATATTTGATCAAAACAATCCCGATACATATCGGGAAGAGGTGTAATAATGGCGGATAAATTAAAAGTTATGACTATCGTAGGTACAAGGCCGGAAATTATTCGTCTTTCTGAAGTGATTAAAGCTTGTGATCGATATTTTGATCATACGCTCGTACATACGGGGCAAAACTGGGATTATGCCTTGAATGAAATCTTTTTTGAGGAATTAGGTATAAGAAGCCCCAACTACTTTTTAAATAGTACTGGTGAGACTCTAGGTGACACAATGGGCGACATAATTGCTAAGTCATATGATGTTTTGACTAAAGTACAGCCCGATGCATTGCTTATTCTCGGTGACACAAACTCGGCTTTATCAGCAATAAGTGCTAAGAGATTAAAAGTGCCTATCTTCCATATGGAGGCGGGAAATCGCTGTTTTGATCAAAATGTACCTGAGGAAATCAATCGTAAAATAGTTGATCATATCTCGGATATAAATCTACCTTATACCGAACACTCCAGAAGATACCTACTTTCAGAGGGTGTTAGGAAAGAACATATCTTTGTCACAGGTTCACCAATGCATGAAGTATTAGATAAGCATCTTGAAGGTATCAATTCAAGCGATATATTAGATGAATTCGATCTTAAAAAAAATAATTATATCCTTGTTTCGGCTCATCGAGAAGAAAACATTGATGACGAGCAAAACTTCATTTCTATAATGTCTGCCTTAAACAGTCTGGGAGAGAAGTATGAGATGCCCATCATATATTCCACTCATCCTAGAACTCAAAAGTTTATCAATGAAAGGAATTTTGAATTCCATCCATTAGTAAAAAGTATTAAGCCATTTGGTTTTTTAGATTATAATAATCTCCAAAAAAACGCGTATTGCGTCTTATCAGATAGTGGAACACTTTCAGAGGAAAGTGCATTGTTAAAGTTCACTGGTGTATTATTAAGAACCTCCACTGAACGACCTGAAGTAATCGATAAAGGGAACGTTATCATTGGTGGAATTAATCATAAAGATATAGAGAGAGCTATAAACTTAGGGAGTATGATTGAAAAAAACAATAATGATGAGAATGAAGAAATACCTTCTGATTATAAGGATGATAATGTTTCACTGAAGGTAGTAAAGCTAATACAAAGCTATACAAGTATTGTAGATAAAACTATTTGGGGGAAATAGATATAAGCAAGAGAGTTGGAGTGTACCATGAATATATTAGTTTTAACTTCAGTGTACCCACAGCCAGATGATCCAAACAACTCAGGAGTGACCCCTGTTGTTCATTATTTTGCTAAAGAATGGGTCAAACAGGGACACAATGTATTGGTTGTTCACAACAGTAATAAATACCCTTCTTTTGTATATTTACTATCAGAAAGATTTAAAGGAACCATCAATTCAAAAGTTGGAGGATTTATTCCAAATAAAAATATTGGCGTATTAGATTATCAAATTGACGGGGTAAAAGTATTGAGACTACCTATCACGAAAAAGGTTCCCAGAAAGCCTTTTTCATCAAAACAAATCAATCATCAATACAATAAAATTAAGAGTTACTTGAAGGAAAAAAATTTTAAACCTGACTTTGTCACCGGTCATTGGGAAAACCCACAGATTCCCCTATTATCAATGTTCAAAGAGGATTATTCTTGTAAAACATCTATTGTGTTACACGAATTACATTACATTAAGAAAAGTAATAGATGGCTTAATACCTTAAGTCGTGATATTGACACTGTTGGGTGTAGATCAGTAAGTATGTCGCAAAAACTCTTAAATATTGTTGATACGAAAGATCCGTTTATATGTTATTCTGGGTTACCGAATGAGTTTATTGAGCATGCAGGTTATAATAAAGTACCAAAAAAAATTTTTAACGAGACACCTCTAAAAAATTTTGTTTATGTGGGCAGGTTAATTTTAAGAAAAAATATAGATGTGATTATAAAGAGTTTAAATGATGTTTATCCGAATAAGGACTTCAAATTGCATATAGTGGGTGAAGGGCCTGAAGAATCTAATCTAAAATCATTAGTCGCAGATTTAAATTTAGATCACAATATTGATTTTAAAGGCAAATTAAGTAGACCAGAAATTATGGACTTATTAAGAAGTTCTCAGGGCTTCATAATGGTCAGTGAGAGAGAAGCATTTGGTTTAGTATATTTGGAAGCGATGCTGGCAAATTGCATAGTCATAGGCTCAAAAAATGAAGGTATTGATGGTGTAATAAACAACAACGAGAATGGGTTCCTTTGTAAAAGTAACAGTGTAGAAAATCTAGTTGAGACATTAAATTATATTAATAAATTAGATGAAGAAACTAAAGAAAGAATCGCAAATACAGCTCTAGAAGCGGCCTTGAAGTTTTCTGATTCTAAAGTTGCTGAACATTACTTGAGAAATGCTGTTAAATCATAGGGTTAGGTTTTGAATACAAATGAACGAAAAAAAAATGTCTATCATTGCACTTAGTTTAGTTCCAAACATCTATATATTAAAAGTTCTGTTACCTACTTATTTAGATTTAACTGTATTTCTTTATGTAATTTTATTCTTTGTTTGTGTGAAAAAAATTTATAAAAATAAGGTGTTAATATTAAATAAAATTGACGCTCTGATAGCTCTTTGGATGTTAATATTGTTATTATCTTTATTTTATTCTTCGGATCAATATATGGGATTAATAAGGATCTTGCAACTTGTCTTTCTAGGTGTACCTTTGATTTATTTTTCAAGATTCATTATTAGAACGAAGAGTGACTTTCTTTTTTTTGTGAAGGCCTCTGTTATAAACTCAACTATTTTACAATCCCTAGTGATTGGGAATTTTATAATAGAGGGTATGCAAGTAAGCAGATTTGAGTTTTATGGTTTGAATCCTTTAGTGTTAGGGATGATAGCCTCTCTTACGATTATTTTTGTATTTAGCTTATTTGCGATTAATCGAATTAGTTATAGTTCCTTTACCATTACAATGCTAATAAGCACCTGGACATTACTTTTAAGTGGTTCACAAGGTCCCTTACTAAGTACCATAGCTGGCTTATTAATATTGTTGCCATTAATTAAATTTAATTTGAAAAAGATCACATTTATCCTGATTTTCTCAGCAGTAACAGCGGTATTCTTTCTTCAAATTAATCAGTTTACGTTAATTCTCGAAAGAGTTATGGAAGGGAGCGATGGGGATTCGATTTCTGCAAGGTTACAATTATACAGTGTGGCAGTTGATATAATTAGAGAAAATCCGTTAGTTGGAGCTGGAATAGGAATTTTTGGAAGCTACTACCCTCATAATCTTTTTTTAGAGATTTATGCAGAAGGTGGAATTCTTTTGCTATTAATCTTGTTGATTGCTTTTATATTAATAACAATAAAGCTCATGCATTATTTTATTTTTAATCGTAGCAATTTCTATTTAGGAACATCTTTAGCAATTACAATTGCGTCAATAACTGCTCTTTTATTCAGCTTTACATATATTAATGTAAAATTCCTTTGGATTAGTTTGGGTCTGCTATTAGTTGTTTCAACAACTCAATATACGTATGATTTACCAGATAAAGCCGAGAATAAATGAAAAGCTTAATATTGTTAAAGACTCTTAGTAAATTTACGAAAAACTTCGGAGATGGAAGAATTAACATGATAACGAGAAGTAATCTATATATTAACTTTAATTATTTAGGTACAATTTTATGACGGAACAAAGAAAAAGTCTTACAGATCATACATTTGGAGGATTTTTCTGGATTTTTACAGGTTCAGGGATGCAAGGGTTGATGCAATTCCTTGTTTTAATTATTTTAGCCAGACTAATTACCCCCATGAATTCGGTATTGTAAATGCAACTATGGTTATAGTCACTTTTTCAATGATATTTACTCAATTGGGTGTAGGTCCTGCATTGATACAACGTATGTATCTTGAAGAGAGGCATATTAGGACAGGATTTACGGCAAGTATTTTATTAGGGTTTACTTTTACTCTACTAATTATCATATTTGCTCCTGTAATAGCATCACTGTTTCTAATAGATGAATTGACTGAAGTTTTAAGGGTAATTTCTGTAATGTTTATTTTTCAAAGTGTGGGCATTGTGGCAGAATCGCTATTAAGGAGAGAATTAAGATTTCGTAATATAGCTATAATGCAAGTTGTATCTTTTTCAATTGGTTATGGACTAATGGGAATCACTTTAGGGCTTCTTGATTTCGGTGTTTGGGCTTTGGTGGGAGCTCATATTAGTCAAACGCTTTTAAAGATGTCCCTAATGCTATATTTTCGACCTCATTCAAAAAAGCTAGAATTAAATGTAATTACTCTAAAAGAATTATTATTATTTGGCGGTGGTCATACTCTTGGGAAAATAGGTAACTTTTTTGCTTTGCAAGGGGACAATGCTGTCGTAGGCAGATTTCTGGGTGCTGAAGCATTAGGTTTTTACGGTCGAGCGTATCAATTGATGATGATGCCTGTAACACTATTTGGAACTGTCTTGGACAAGATTCTTTTCCCTGCTATGTCAACAATCCAGGAGCAGAATAAAAGGATATTAAGAGTATATCGCCGAGGTATAGCAATGGTATCTTTAATAATTATTCCTATTGGAGCGTTTTTATGGCTTGCTGCACCTGAAATTGTTCTGATGCTATTAGGGACTTCTTGGACGGAGATTATCCCCGCATTCCAAATTTTAATAGCAGGACTTTTGTTTCGAACCAGCTATAGACTCAGTGATTCACTGATTCGTGCTAAAGGAGCTGTATACCGAAATTCTTGGAGACAATGGGTCTATGCGTTAGCTGTTTTAATCGGTTCGTACATTGGGCATTTTTGGGGTGTTTCTGGTGTTGCTTTCGGGGTGTTGTTAGCTCTAACCCTGAATTATTTTCTTTTAGCGAAATTAAGCTTAAAGTTGATAGGAATGAGGTGGAAAGAGTATTTGGGTGCTCATATACCTGGATTATTATTGGGTACTTTAGTTTTTGGTGAGGTATGGGTGCTATTAAAATTGTTTAGAGCATATGAACTTACACCGCTAGTATCAGTAGGAGCTATAGGGATTTTAGTTTTACTCTCTGTATGGATTGTCTATCGATATGGTTCAAATATTTTCTTTGGTAAAGATGGGGTTTGGGCTATAAATACGGTAAAGCAATTTATCTATAAAAGATTGAAGCGAAATATATAATTAGTGTTACGGGTAAGTTATGGGAAGGTTAATTAACTTAGGGTGGAGGTACTTAACGTGTTGATAACACACATGGACCATTACTATTGGAAATTTTATAAGCTTAATAGTTATGTTTTGAGTAGCTCTCCCATAAGTTCAAAAACACACTACCTTTTTGTTAAGAAAATCGAGTATCGATTGGGGGATGAAAACATTGTCTAATCACCCACACATATATGAATTTATAGGAATGCCTGGGAGTGGGAAAACTACTGTTGCTGGACATGTTATCAATCATTTAAAAGCAGATGGATATAGTGTACCAAGTATTAAGGAGATTATTAAAGTACGTACCTTTAAATTGAATAGACCTTCACAATTGATAAAATACATCTCCTTCTTTTTTTTCTGCCTTGTCAATGTATTGTTGTTTTATAAAGTGCTAACATTCTCTAGCAGTGTAAAACCTAGAAACACTGAGAGCTATATATATTCTATTGTGCTGATGCGACATCTTTATTATATTAGAACATTGAAAAAGAAAAATTATGATATCATTATAATGGATGAAGGAACATTACAATATGTTTGGAGTATTGTTCTAAGTGGAGATTCTTTTTCAAAAGCTAGATTAACAAAACTAGTAAGGGCTCTATCAAAAAAAAATGATGTAAATCTTTTGTTTATGTCTTTTGATGCAAAATCAGCTGCTGATCGGGTAAAAAAACGGAACCTGAAATCTGGAAGAATAAATTTGCTGTCTTCTCAAAAACTAGAATCTTTACTTACTTATCATCAAAAAAGTATGGACATTATTCTTGAGAACATCAATCAGATAAAACCCTCATTGAAAAGAATTAAAGGTGGTAAACCCATTAATGAGAAAGTTCATACAGTTTTAAATATCGTAGAATTTAATATTAAATAGGTTCGTATAGGGACCACACTTTAGTATCAGAAATGATCGGCATGCCTAATGGGGGCTTTTAAAGATCAATTTAAGATTGAATTAATACAAATATCTGCAGATGTAGGAGTAACAAGTATATGAATATCCTGATAACAAGCGCGGGCCGACGATATAAAGTCGTCGAATATTTTAAAAGCCATCTGAACAAATATGGAGGTCAAGTAATTGCGACGGACTTGGATATAAATGCCCCGGCATTATATGCAGCAGATACTTATGAAATTGTTCCACGAATTACGGATGATAACTATATAGAGACACTGATAAATATATGTAAGAAGTATGAGGTTAGCGGGGTTTTTTCATTAATTGATCCCGAACTGTCGGTTTTGATAGAGTATAAACAGACATTTGAGGAAATTGGCGTTACGTTGATAACATCGAACCCCACAATGATTGAAATGAGTTTAGATAAGTATAAGACTTACCAGTACCTAAACGAGCGTGACCTTCCATCGGTACCTACATACATAACGATTGAACAAGTAACACAAGCCATTTCTAACAACGACTTAAGTTATCCTCTTGTCGCAAAACCACGTGAGGGGAGCTCCAGTCTAGGGATTGTTACCGTCTATTCCTTCGATCAATTAGGGCAACTTTTTAAAGATCACGATAATCTAGTCGTGCAACCTTTTCTAAAAGAAAAGGAATACGGAATTGATGTTTATGTTGATTTAATTAGTCACAACATCACTGACATTTTTATTAAAGAAAAATTAAGAATGAGGGCCGGCGAAACGGATAAAGCTATTTCTGTGAAAGACTATAGAATAGAAAAACTTATTTTGGATTTTATAGAAAAAACCACCTATGTCGGTCCGTTAGACATTGATTGCTTTGAGTACAATGGAAATTTATATATATCCGAAATAAATCCCAGGTTTGGCGGTGGATATCCCCATGCGCATGAAATGGGTATCGATTTTCCGGAAAGAATAATTAATAATTTAAATGGAAAAGCCAATCCAGATTATTCTGGTTTAAATTATAAAGAAAATAAAGTGATGATGAAGTACGATAATATCATGATAAAATAGTGGTGGAGGAAAGAAGGTGTAACAATGAAGCATTCTATAAAAAGATTACTAGATGTTATGACGGCTGTTATAATCCTCTTGATATTGTCACCGTTTCTTTTGATCATAGCACTAATGATAAAAGTTGATAGTCAGGGTAGTGTTTTCTTTTCTCAACCAAGAATTGGTCAGCATGCCCAAACTTTTAATATAATTAAGTTCAGAACGATGGTAACCAACGCAGAAAATCAAGGGTTAGGATTAAAAACAGCTGAAAACGACCTCCGAATAACAAAAGTTGGCAAGTATTTACGAAAACTTAGTTTGGATGAAATTCCACAACTATTTAATGTACTAAAAGGTGAGATGAGTTTGATAGGTCCAAGACCAGCCCCGGTTCACCACTTAGATACATATAGTGATAAAGAAAAGAAACGGTTGAACATGAGACCAGGGATAACGGGATGGGCACAAGTTAACGGAAGGAATGTTTTGACATGGCCTGAGAGGATCGAAAAAGATATATGGTATGTTGAGAATTATAGTCTTTGGTTAGACGTGAAGATACTTTTTAGAACTCTTAAGGTTATCTTATTATCAGAAGGGGTTTATTCGGGACGAAACGATACAGTAGTGGATGAATCAAATAAGGACAAATATCAAAAATAAAGAAGGTGAACACTTTGCTGGAAGGTAACAAAACTTATCTAAGGCTAATGGAGGAGCAGGACGTTCCTTATAAAGTGAAATGGGTAAACGATCCCGAAGTTCGAAAAACATTAAATATAGAGGTTCCCATTTCCGAAGTAGGCACAAAAAAATGGCTTCTGAATGTATCCTTGGATAATACACGTAAGGATTTTATAATATGTGATTTGAACAATAACGTCCCAATTGGATTTGGTGGATTTATAAATATAGATCTTAGATACTCTAAAGCAGAAGCGTATTTAGTCATAGGTGGTAAGGAATATCGGGGGCAAGGAATAGGTTTTGAAGTGAAGAAACTTTTAACAGTATATGGGTTCAAGGAATTAGGGATAAATAGGATTTACTCTTATATGTGGGCTGGAAATGATAAGATGATTCGTTTAAATGAAAAACTTGGATATACAGTTGAAGGCAGATTACGGGAGGATGTATTTACTAACGGAGAATTTAGAGATCGAGTCATGATGTCAATGTTAAAGAAAGAATATACAGGAATCTTTTGACCAAAACTGGATTGTGTCGTTGAGCAACAATGTGAAGTATTTGAAAAAGAACAGGCTACTTATAAGGAGAGTCCCACTATGGAAAGTCGCAGCCAGATAGAAGTGCTCGACAAAAGTTTCTCTTTGTGGTCTGAATAACGGAGGAGAAGTGGATGAGGGTAAGTTAATTGAGGTTATTGAAACATGTTTATTTTGTAAATTCGAGTAGTCATATTTTTATCTGTATAAGGTTGTGGAGATATGAAAACTAACCATCAGTCGTATGATTATCAAAAAAGTTTCAATAGAATTGATGAGTATCTGGATGCCCCTTCTGGATCCTATGATGAAAAAAACGAAATCCCTTCCAGGGGTGATCTAACTTATAGTAACGGCTTTTATGTGGAATGTCATGCTATATTTGTAGATATAAGAGATTCTTCTGAACTGCCCCATAAATACAGAAGGCCTCATCTTGCAAGATTGTACCGGGCTTATATATCGGAAATTGTAGCAATTATGAACAGCTACGAAATATGTAAGGAGATTAATATTGTTGGGGACAGTGTATCAGGAATATTTGAAGCATCCAAAAAAGAGCATTCAAAGGATGCGGTTAATTGTGCAGCATTAGTCAATTCCCTAGTAAGAGCATTAAACTATAAATTATGTAAAAGGGGGAAGGATCCTATCAAGATAGGTATAGGGATTGATCAAGGCAGAGCTTTGATGATAAATGCTGGAAATAGTGGTACTGGCATTAAAGATATCGTTTGGATGGGAGATACGGTGAATTCAGCTTCTAATTTATGCGGACAAGCAAACAAGGATCACATTGATGTTATTGCAATTGGGAGTAAGGTTTATGAAAAATTAGCTGGTGCTAAGAATGTATACGACGAGTATTACCAAAGTTGGTTTATCAATAACCAAAGTAAAGACTTATATCATGCCAATGTAATTAATATTGAAATGAATGATTGGTTAGAGGAGAAACAGAACCAAAGTCCATGTTCCATGTGATTAAGATATGAAAATACACGATGCCTACAAAAACTTAGACAGAGTAAATTATTGGATTCAAAATGTAGACACTAAATCATCTTATTTACTTGTATTTTTCGGTATAATTCTCACGATCTTCCTTACAAGCGGTTTTGCATCAACGTCTTTAATGGTTATCCATGAAGTGTTTAGAAATGTAAATTCTGTTGGTCAAATTATATTTCTATTTATTGTTATAGTGACTTTTTTATACTTCGCTTTCTGCTCATATAAAGGGTTAAAAAATGTTTTGAGATCTTTGGTAGCTTCCACTAAAAACCGCTTGGACAGGTCATTATTATACTTTGGTGATATATCATCACTGTCGATAGATGAATTTCACAAAGAGGTTGCAAATCTTGATGATGAACGGTTACTTAAGGATATTCATTCACAAACTCATATCGCATCTTTAATATGTCAAAAGAAATTTAAATACTACAACAAGGGAATAAAGTGTTTTAAAAATGCCTTAGCAAGTCTTGCACTTCTGATTTTCATTGTTTTATTTTTAGGAGGATTAAGCATATAAAATATTGTCCTGGGTGACTAACTTACGGTGGATCGTTGAGCTAATTGCGCTGTTTCAAAACCGTTGCCGCACAAGGGGTGCGAGTGACGTGAAAAAATATTTTCTCCCAAAATCAAACGGAATTAAAGGCTTGGCGAAGGTCAAAAGCACGGATCCTGATACATCGACCCCAAATCATAAAAAAACAGGTGAAACCGCTCCACTAGTGGGTTAGAATAGTTATAGACAAAAAACCAACTATTACCCTGGAGGGTCACCTGTTATGGCTATTATACCACAAATGAGCTTATTTTCATGGGAAGATCTTGCGGATCTTGGAGATTTGGAACGCTTACGTTTGGTGCTCGATTATTTACCGGATGAAGCGTTGATGCGAACGTTGGAGAAAAAACGATATAAAGGGCGAAATGAATACCCTGTTCGCGCGATGTGGAATACGATGCTTGCAGGGGTTGTCTTTGAGCACACATCGATTGAATCATTGCGTCGGGAATTGAGCCGCAATGGACAGCTACGCGAATTGTGTGGCCTCACCGTGATCGTGCCCCCTGCTTATGTATATACGCGCTTTTTAAAAAAGCTGCGGGCGCACGAATCAAAGGTTGAAGCGATTTTTGAAACGATGGTGGAACAATTGAGCGAGCTCCTCCCTGATTTCGGGAAGGCCCTTGCGATCGATGGTAAGGCAGTAGACTCTTTTGCGAAGGGAAAACATAAGGATGAGGATCCTGACGGACGCCGTGATACCGATGCCGATTATGGGAAGAAAGAATATAAGGGGAAACACAAAGACGGGACGATCTGGAACAAAGTGATCAAATGGTTCGGCTATAAAATCCACCTGATCGTCGACGCGGCCTATGAATTGCCTGTGGCTTATTCAGTTACGAAAGCATCGGTGCCCGATATTAACGCCGGTCATGATATGATCAATGAGCTTGAAAAAGAACGCCCTTGGCTTTTGGGACAAGCAGAAACACTCGCCGGTGATCGCGGTTACGATGACACCAAAATGCTTGAGCGGCTGTGGGATGACCATCAAACCAAGCCTGTCATTGATATCCGGGACATGTGGAAAGATGGCGAGGACACGCGCCAACTGATGGACATTGAAAATGTCACGCATGACTATAAAGGCACCGTGTACTGTCACTGCCCGATGACCGGGAAAGAGCGCGAAATGGCGAATGGGGGCTTTGAGAAAGATCGAGCCACCCTCAAAAAGCGTTGTCCGGCCAAACAATATGGCATCACCTGTGAAGGACAAGCGGAGTGTCCGATTGCCCAAGGAATTCGGATTCCGCTCAAGGAGGACCGCCGGATCTTCACACCGATCGATCGAGCCAGTTACACATGGGCGAAGGCATACGTGAAACGAACGGCCGTGGAACGTGTGAACAGCCGGCTTGACGTCTCCTTTGGCTTCGAACAGCATACCACACGCGGGCAAAAGAAGATGAAAATGAAAACTAGGTTGGCTCTGTGCACGATGTTGGCGATGGCTTTAGGCCATATCCAAGAAGGCCGCCCGGAAAAAATGCGAAGCTTGGTTTCCTAAAAGCATCCACATGTGGGAAACCGAATTTTAAAACAGTTTTTGTGGATAACAGGGTACGTGTGTCTTTTTTGAGGTATAAAAACGAATGATATTCGAATAGTAGCGATTTTGGTTCGTGGAAGGAAATTTTAAGGCGTTTTCAACAAAAAACCAGGAGTGAACCTGGTCCCGTTTTTACGCCTAAAGCGCAAAAATCGTTACAACGCAAAAAGCTCATCGTTGGAAACTACTTGCCAAAAAAGTTAGCACAACAGATTCGGGGTACAGCGGCGATTCAAAGTGCGATAGCCATTATCAGGACTCAGCGAAGTCGATACATTAATATTGTAAAACGCGTGGAGAGCGTCTAATTATTGTCCAGGCCTCGTCACTATGAAAAATGAGAATAAGCAGAAAGGGATCAAAAAGGGGATAATGACAGCCGGATGAAAAAAAGCCTTAGGGTGGATTTGTTTGGAGAAGGTGATATTATATTATTCTTCTATCAACCAACACAAAAACCCTTTAGAGTGTGTTACCCAAAGGAACATTGCGTTTTTGTATAGAAGCCTGCAGAGATACCACTGCAGGCTCCTCTTCAGAATTATTTAATATATTTTCTTAGTTTTGCTAGTTCCCCTTTGCGCCAGCCTTTAACGGTTTCAACGGAAACGTTGTACTTGGCGGCGATCATGCGCGGGGGCTGATCGTGCACGGCGTGCTCGATGACCAAGCGTTGTTCACGGTCGGATAACATGCTTAGAAAGGCAGATAGACTGTCTGTATCTGACATCCAGGATTCTGACATGGCTTATGTCTACAGGTTCCTGATCATTGGAAGCGAAGGAATGCCGTTCGTAATAAGTGGCATCCTTATTCAGCATCGTCAACATTTCTGCTCTGACACGAAAGGAAGGCATAAGCGGGAAAGGCTCCCTCTCAGCATCATGATGTTGGTACGCAAGCCAAAGTCCTACATATCCTGCCTGCAAAAAATCCTCATGGTTACTGTGAATGTGGAGTCGTTGAAGCATCCCATGCACTAACGGTGTGTAGCTGCCATTAAGTTATCTATACAACAATAATGAATTTTTTCATGCACCCGTACTTAACGTCGGGACTTCGGGGATTCATTAGGCGTTGTGACAGCTTGCTGGAAAGGGTTATTGGGGTTATTAACACGATGATATCGAATAATCACGAGCCATCCACAATAGTTGTGAGTAGCAATATCGAACTCATGTATGCCTGGAAGCTAGTTGTTGAATGGGAAGGTGGGTTCCGGGGACGATGTTACAGACTGTATGCCTGCTGATGTTGAAACCGTAGGGATAGCCGCGATACCGGTGCGTGTCATTTTAAATAGAAGAGGGATGTTATTGTGGCAGGCAAAAACCAATGTTTTCTTTTACCACCTCCGCATTATCCAATGATGAAAGACGTTACTGCATGATTTTTCTCAGTTTCCGCAGTGCATTTACGCCAGCTTTTAACGGCTTCGGTGGTCACGTTGTGTTTGGCGGCGATCATGCGAGGGGGTTGATCGTTGATGGCATGTTCAATCATCCATAGCTGTTCACGAGGGGATAAGGGATGGAAATAGGGGGATAGTGTATGCCTATCTGATGGCTCGATATGCTCCGGCGTGAGGTTTAGCAATGATTCTAGTTCTGGTGAATCTGATGCAAAATAAACATGACGTTCTTGATAGGTGCTGTCTTTTCTTAACATCGTTAGCATTTCGTATTTGACGCGAATAAAGGCGTACGAAGAGAAGGATCCTTTCTCTTTATCATAATCTTGGTATGCATACCAAAGACCTAAATAGCCAGATGCTATATAAGAACTTTCTTGTGTCTATTATTTCCCCTCATTATTTAGCTGTTAAGATAGTTAGGAGAATACAACACCAACATCGCTTCAGCTGTTACTAAAAATTTATCTAGGCATATGACGTTTGTGCCCTGAAACCTTTGTTCCGTTACTACGACGATACCCCGAAACTTTTACAGTCATAGGACCTCGTCGTTTTGGGGTACAACTGCATTTGCCACGTCGAGCCATATATCCACCTCCAATCTCTGTGAGATCAGAAGTGAGCGGTTGGTGAGTATTCTCCATGAATTAATTCTATCAATATTGATAACTTTAGTTATTTTATTTTTCAATTACACACTCAATATTATATAACAACCGCCTCCTAAAGAACGGAATCTATTTAAAGAATGAATTGTGGTGAGCTTTAACCAGACTCTATACTTCTTGCTTAGTATATCATTGAAAGAAGCCCCCCCTGATTCAAATGAAACACTAAAATCTCTTGAAACACCGTTACCTAAAGGAACATTTTGTTTTCGTAGAGGAGCCTGCAGAGATATTACTGCAGGCTCCTCTTCCTAATTATTTTACATATTTTCTTAGTTACGCGAGTTCCCCTTTGCGCTAGCCATTAACAGTTCCACGAAAAGATAGTATTTGGAGGTGATCATGTGTGGGGCTTGGTCGTGCACCGCGTGTTCTTTTACCCACCGCTGTTCACGGTCGGATAACATGTTTAAATAGGGAAATAGATTGTTTGCATCTGACATTCAGGATTATATGGGAATATTATCAAATGGTTTTGCTTGTCACGTATTATGGGAGTTATATCTTTGCCTTAAACATGATGCTTTCAAACAAATTTTCATCTGTCAATGAACAATAAAGCGTCACATTTGTTAGGCACCTTGATTCCCTCAACGATTTCTCATAAACTGGAATACTCTTTAATATATTATAATCCATTTACAATTGTTTTAAATAACTTCTCACTTTCATCTGCTAATTTAAAAGCTGCATTACTCATACTCCAATTGTATATTGCACCAAACATTGCACTGTTTATAATTACCATGATTTCATCGCTTGTTAACTTTTCATTTATCTCCTCTCTGTCAAAACATTCATCAACAAATTTCCTTAGGATCATAAATAATGGGCGTTGATGATTGAGAAAATAATCATGCGGATTACTTGTAAGTGCATTACTGTAGATGACTCGCATTAGCTCCAAGCCAAGTTCATTTTCTATAAAAGTCATTTGCTCTTTAATAAACAAAACAATTTTATTTTTGGCTGGTATGTTAGCTGGAATTTCTTTTACGCGTGCTTCATAAAAACCATCGATTTCTTTAAATTTTTCCAAAAAAATTTCGTATTTAGATCCAAAATGCGCATAAAATGATCCTTTGGATGTTTTACTTATTTTAACTATTTCTTCAACAGTTACATTGGTATACCCTTTATCACTAAATAACTGCAAGGCAACCTCCAGAATTTCTTTCTTTGTTTTCTCTCCCCTGGCTTGCTTATATCCTTTAGATGCCAAAGACTTCACCTCATTTTTTTATTGACAGAATTTTATGGTTGTCATAGAATTAGACTACGTTCTAGAACAGAGTCTGTTTGGCTATTTTTATAGTGCATAGAAATTGCAAACTTGTCAAACATGACGGGTGTAAACATTAACCATTTTTATTGTGTAAGTAGAATAGTTTATTTTCTGTGCATTTGAAAGCGTTAACATGTATTGCTATAGCCGCTGACCTATGGAAAAAGCAAAATTAAATGATATGGAGGAATAGACATGTTGGAAAAAACAATTGATCAAGTATTAGATAAACTTGTTAGTCACCATCAAGATAAAATAGCTTTGCATGATTCCGAACGCTCAATTACGTATTTTGAACTTGGCAATGAAGTTAATAAACTTGCAAATTTGCTACAAACTTTTGATATTGAAGTTGGAGATCGAGTGGCTTTATGGATGGAAAATAGCATAGAGTTTGTTGTAGCTGAATTCGCAATAGCCAAAATTGGTGCAGTACGTGTTCCTATGAACACTTATTTAAATAAAAAAGAGATTCTTTATCGCATTCATGACTCCCATTCTAAACTATTAATTTATCATCAGTCATTACTTGAAAATCAAGAAAAGTTACAAATAGAGCATAATTGCATCACTTTAAATGAAGCAGAGCTTAAAGAAAAAGTGGGTAATGCTTCGGCTAATTATCATAAGCCCCAAATAAACCCTGATAGCAATGTAACCATTATGTATACTGGCGGAACTACTGGAAAGTCAAAAGGTGTTTTGCATACGCATAAAACGATTCTTTCTATCGTATATAGCGAAACCTATGAATTAGAGATTGAAAGAGGAGCGATTCTACTTCACACTACTCCTTTGCCACATTCAGCAGGATATTTTATTATGCCTGGAATGTTAAGAGGGGGAGAACAATATATTGAAAAAGGATTTGACCCTCAACGCTTTTGTGAAATCGTTGAGGACAAACAGATAACCTTTGCATTTTTAGTGCCAACTATGATTTACATGTTGCTTGACTACCCAGAATTAAAGCAATATGACCTTAATAGTTTAAATACAATAGTTTATGGGGCAGCACCGATGGCACAAAGTCGAGTAAAAGATGCAATTGAAACCTTTGGGCCAATTTTGATGCAAATATATTCCCAAGCTGAAGTCATTAATCAAACAACAATATTGACAAAAGAGGAACATGAGGATGCCTTAAATGTTTCTGAACATCGTTTATCCTCGTGTGGCAGAAGTATTATTATTTCAGAGGTACAAATTGTTAACGAACGAGATGAAGTATGTTCTCCTAATCAAGTTGGAGAATTGATAACAAAAGGTCCTCACATGATGATTGGTTATTGGAATTTACCTGAAGAAACTAACGATACCATTAAAGATGGGTGGATATACACTGGAGATATGGCATATAAAGATGAGTATGGGTACATTTATCTGGTTGATAGAAAAAAAGATATGATCATAACAGGCGGATTTAATGTTTATACTACCGCAGTTGAAAAAGTTCTTTTTGAGCATGAAGCTATAAAACAAGCTACAGTTATTGGTGTACCAGATGAAAAATGGGGGGAATCAATCAAGGCGTTTGTCGTAAGCCACACAGAAAATATTAGTGAGGCAGAACTCATTAATCATTGCAAGACGAAATTGGCTAAATATGAAGTTCCAAAATCTATAGAATTGATAAAGGAATTACCTCTCACACCATATGGAAAGATTGATAAAAAATTATTGAGAACAGCCTATTGGAAGGATTCTAATAGGCAAGTGAACTAAAGTGAATCATGATCAATACAATTACATGAATGAATATTAAAAGGGTGATGGAGATGTCCGACGTATCCGTTATTGGCAGAGGGATCACAACTTTTGGGAAAAAAGATGAAACGATAAAATCGATGTTAGTGGAAGCCAGCAGAAAAGCCATACTGGAAGCGAGCAATCCCAAAGTAGATGCTGTATTTGTTGGAAACTTCACTGCTGGGCAGCTTGCTAATCAGGAAATCTTAGGTTCTATTCTTACAAATGAATTAGGGTTGGGCAATGTTCCATCTGTCAAAATGGAAGGTGCTTGTGCTTCCGGGGGAATTGCACTTCGTCATGCTTACCAACTAGTTAAAGCTGGAGAGTACGATACGATTCTGGTCGCAGGAGCGGAAAAGATGACAAATCAAGATACCGAAACAGTGACAAATGCTCTTAATAGCGCTATGGATCGGGAGTCAAATGAAGCGGCATCAGGCCTAACATTTCCAGGTTTCTTCGGAGTACTAACAAACAGGTATATGCATGAATATGGAGCAGAAAAGAAGCACTTGGCTATGGTCGCCCTTAAAAATCGTAATTATGCAAGGTTCAACCCGATTGCACAATTCAGGAAAATTACAACCATAGAGGAGATCATGAATGCACGGCCTGTTACCGATCCGCTAGGATTGTTTGACTGTTCCCCTGTTTCTGATGGGGCAGCAGCTGTAGTTATACAAAGAGGGAAAAATGGAGTCCAAATTCTTTCTTCAGGACAAGCTTCTGGCAGTCCGGTTATGCAAGAAGTCGATAACATGATGCATATTCCAGCTACGAATGAAGCCGCCAAAAAAGCATATGAGGTGGCTGGATTAGGACCAGAAGATATAGATGTAATCGAATTGCACGATTGTTTTTCCATGACTGAAATTTTGGCAATTGAAGAACTCGGATTCTTTGACAAAGGAAAGGGTTGGGAAGCGGTTGAAAAAGGAGCTACTAAACATGGGGGCACTGTGCCCGTGAACACAAGTGGTGGTTTATTGTCAAAGGGACATCCAATTGGAGCAACTGGGATCGCCCAAATTATTCAAATCGTTGATCAACTTAATCAAAGTGCATGCAACCAAGTAGATCATGCAAATATCGGTTTGGCACAAAATTTAGGGGGACTGGAGCTTATTCTGTAGTTCATATTTTAGGAAAAAAAGGGGTGTAGAGAATTGGATCTCACTGTAAAAAAGTGTAAGCAGTGCGAAGTAGTTTTACATTCCAGCAAAAATCAATGTCCAAAATGTTTATCGGATGACTTAGAGTTAACAACAATAAAGGGAGAGGGCAACATCTACTCTTACACAAAAATACACACGGCTCCAAAACAATTTGCCGACCATGTTCCATATTATGTAGTTCTTGTTCAATTAGATGGACTCAACTTAACGGGCAGATTCATAGGTGAAGCTGTTCAAATTAATGACTTTGTCGTGCTCAACGACATAAAAAATGAATGTTACTATTTTAAACCAGTAGACAACTAGTAGTTCTCATATACCAAGAATGATGTTGATATGGATGTTTAAAGTTGTACCCATTAAAAAAATTGAGTTAAATTTTTAAAATCTAAATAATATAGATAATAAGTGTTTATCTGGTGATAGAAGGGGGGCTTATATTGGGTATCATGTTTTGGCTCTGGATGGGATTCTGGGCACTTGGCTGGGTTGTCTTATTTGCTATTCACTTCGTACAAAAATCGAATAGTCGATCACAGAATAATAATGAAACATAAAGGCTAATATGAAACTCTTAACATCTAGAAAATATAGGAGTGAGCTAAACATGAGTTTGACTGTATGGACTACGATTTATTTTATAATATTTATTATTGTGATGTTTTATCTGTCAATACGGGGTTTAAAAAAGACAAACAGTGCTGTTGAATTCTCAACAGCACCTCGGGCATACGGACCTTTTGTTATTGGTATTGCACTTACCGCAACTACCGGTAGTGCTGCTGCAATTTTAGGTAATCCAGGATTTGTATACGATCAAGGGTGGCCAGGGCTTTGGTATGCAATGGGAAGTTATTCAGCGATTGCCCTTGCATGGGCAACCTCCGCATTTCTATTATCTAGAATCGGGAAAAATGCTCAAGCTAAATCAATGGCAGATTTTATGGCGATACGTTTTCAAAGTCCATTACTACGGGTAGTAACAGCAGTTGCTGCTATCTTTAGCATTTTTTACATTGCTGGGCAATTTGCTGGAATAGGATTGGTTTTCGTTGAGTCGATGGAGATTGACTATTTGACTGGGGTTATTATAGGCGGAATTATAATGGCAGCATATATTACAATAGGTGGTTCTCATGCAGAAATTTTAACAAGTTTTGTACAAGGTCTAATTATGCTTTTTTTAAGCATCCTAATAGCTGCTGTCGTAGTGGTGAATGTTGGTGGGATAGGTACAATTGACAGAACGTTGACTGAAATCGATCCTATGTTAAGTTCAAGTGTTGTTTTTAGTGACCCTATGTTCGGTCCTTTTACAGGTGTTGTAATTTTCATTTCCTTGGGATTATTTGGTCTAAGTCCTCAGTTATCAAAAATATGGTTGGCACTGGATGATGAAAAAAATGTTTCTAAGGCACTATTATGGGGCTTTTTTGGATTAAGTATTTTGGGCTTAATTATGTTGTTTGGAGGTCTTGGAGGAAGGTTTCTCTTCCCGGATGTCGCTCCAGATACAGCCGTTTTACACTTACTTGTAGATTTGCTGCCTAACTGGCTCACTGGAATAGCAATGATTGGCATATTATCAGCAATATTATCTACTACAGCAGGTTTATTTTTAGTAGTAGCTGTAGCGCTTGCAGTGGATATTTATAGGGATTCTATTGTACCACGGAGAAAAAAGAAAATTTCAGATGCTACATTAGATAAGCGGGCCTTAGTATTTCAAAGAGTGTCCATCCCCATTATTGTTATAGCTGGAATTTTCATTGCTCAGAATGAACCGGATTTTATTACGCAGTTAATGTGGTTGGGAATTGGTTTATTTACCGGGAGTGTTATTCCTGCTATGGTTATAGGGAGCCTGTGGAAAGGAGTCACTCGCACTGCTGCCGAAATTGGTAGTGTTGCAGGGTTTCTCACATTCATAATTCTTACATTTGTTGTTGGCTTAGGGATGGGGAGTGAACTTTTTATGGTACCATGGGCTGCAGCAGGTATTGCCACTATTGTCTCAACCACCCTAATTATTGTTATTAGTTTCTTCACAAAACCAATGGATAAATCATATGTTGAAAAATTATTTGCAAAGTAATTTAAACTTTTACGGGCGCTTTACTAAACGAGTAGAGATTGAGATCTAATCTACCAAGAATAACTAAAAAATCACATGAGTTAGTGTTTATTACGGGGCACTTTCTCCAATTTACTGCCATGAATAGAAAAGCTAAGAAGCGTAGTAATTTTATCAATCACAAACAACCCCGGCCAACGACTAGAGTTAATGTCCTTTAAGGTAACAATTAAGCGTGGAAACCGGCAGGTGTTATACCCGCCGGTTTTGGACTTTATTTTCCATATTTTCTTAGTTTCGATAGTGCCCCTTTGTGCCAGTCTTAGCCGTTTCGACGGAAGCATTGTACTTGGCGGCAATCATACGCGGGGCTTGGTCGTGCACCGCGTGCTCGATGACCCAACGTTGCTCACGTTCGGATAGGCATGTTTAGATATGGAGATAGACTGTCTGCATCTAACATCCAGGATTCTTACATGGACATGTCTTCAGTTTCCTGATCATTGGGACTGAAGGACGTTGGTAAAAGGTGGTATTCTTTTTTTCCGATTCAATTGTTGGTTGAGAAAGCGGTGAAAAAGCTCAATTTGCCAACGTGCCTTGTAAAGATCTGCGAGATCTTCGGCAGAAAGGGCGCTGAGGTTGGTGGCTACTCGGAGCTTATTTCCTTTATCATCGTAAAAACAAACGATACGAAACCGGTGCTTGGATTGGCTTTTCCCTTTTCCGGTTTTCACTGAATAATCATTGAAAACCCTGGAATGGTCAGAAGTCACACGTGGGATAGGCTCCCTCTCATTGGTATAGATAGACGTTTTCAGACTAATCACAAATCCGTCATCGTCTTCCAGGCCATCGAAATCACGGATGGTGGCATAGGCCCGATCTCGAACAGACGTGACCAACTGGTGGGCAAATGAATCAGCAACGGCCGCGTCATGCGTCAACCTTTATTTGTGAAGTATTGGGGGTTTTTACGTCAAAATTAATTAGCGAAAAATGTTCATTTTTACTTGACGCCCACATTCCAAAAGATTTATTTTATCTTCGCTTCGCTGGTGCCGAAAATGTAAGTGAAAGATCTGTAAACGAAACTCAATTAATATCAAAATAGTTGGTCATATTTGTATTTTTTGAAAGAAAACGATATCATTGTTGATATAATCAGTACTATATTTGGAGGGAAGACTAATGGCTAAAAAGACTGGTTTTATAAGTGATGAAAGTTATTTTTGGCATGATACTGGGAATGGTGCGTTGTTTATGCCACCAGGAGGTTGGGTTGAAAGTGATGTTCATTCAGAAAATCCGGAAACAAAGCGTCGATTTAAAAACTTAGTTGAACGAAGTGGATTGATGGATCAACTTACACAATTCAAACCGAGAAAAGCAAAAACAGAAGACATCTTGCGTTATCATGGAAACGAATATATGAAAAAGGTTGAAGAGTTAAGTGATATAGGGTCCGGTGATGCTGGTGAACTTGCTCTTGTTGGTAAAGGCTCGTATGAAATTGCTCTTTTGTCAGCAGGTGGGGCTTTGACGGCAGTTAATGCAGTTATGGATGGAAAGGTTGATAATGCATATGCGCTGACACGACCGCCTGGTCATCATGCTGAGGGTGACCTTGGTATGGGTTTTTGTCTGTTTAATAACGTTGCTGTGGCAGGGAAATATGCCAGAGAGGTGTTAGGGCTTGATCGAGTGTTGATTTTGGACTGGGATGTTCACCACGGGAATGGAACAGAATCCGCATTTTATGAAGATCCAAATGTTTTGTTTATTTCGCTTCATCAGGAACTAAATTTTCCTGCTGGACGTGGTTATGCTGAAGAAACTGGTAAAGGTAAGGGAGAAGGATTCAATGTTAACATTCCTCTTCCGGCAGGAACAGGGAACGCTGGTTATCTCCATGCATTCGAAGAAATTGTAGGACCGATAGCGGATCAATTTCAACCGCAACTCATTTTGATCTCAGCCGGCCAGGATCCAAGTCTATTTGATCCACTTGGAAGAATGATGGTAACATCAGATGGATTCCGCCAAATTGCCAGATTCATGCTGAACATTGCAGAAAAGCATTGTGGAGGGAAATTTGTAGCCTGTCACGAAGGAGGCTATAGTTCCGCATATGTACCGTTTTGCTCTCATGCTATTGTAGAGGAAATGAGCGGCGTTCATACGGATGTTGAAGATCCGTTTCCGGGAGCATTGCCAGACCTTCCAGTTGATGAGCTATTTTCTATTCAAAAACAGTACGTTGCAAATGCTAAAAAGGTACAGTCCAAATACTGGGATTCATTGAATGGTTAATAGAGTATGAGGAGTACCAATTTCAAAGACTGATTATTTATGTTAAATCTCACTCTCTTATATGAGACTGAAAGAAAAATAAGTTCTTTAAAGTAACATTAAAGTAACATTAAAGTTACTGAAGTATAGTTAAGGCAATTACTCAGAGTAGAGTTTACGGATGGATGAAAGTTCTGTAAAACAAAAAAGAAAGGAGGAAGTCTGAAATAAACCACTGATGCTTTTGCTAAATAAAAGCGCATGGCAAATAAGCCATCACGGGGTGATCGATTTGGTGATTTATGGTAAATAGAGTAGTTGGAGTCTACGTCACTGTTTCCTTGATCCGAAAACCTTGAGATTTTGCCAATGATAAGGCTTGCTCAACCGTGATTTCACGGCTTACCGGAAGAACATCGGCTTTTTGATACAAATCCGGATTGTAAGGTTCTTTCTTCTTTAGGATATGGTAAATGGCTGTTAACAACATTCGTGCGATAGCGATGATGGCACGCTTGTGACCTCGACGCTTTTTGATTCTCAAATAGCGGTTTCGGATTTCGGGATGTTTATCGCTTTTGACGACAGCGGTCGCACATTGGACTAAAAGGGGCTTGATGTAGACCCCTGCTCTGGAGACTCTGACTGACTTTTTCTTGCCGGCACTTTCGTTATTTGTAGGGGTTAACCCTGCCCAGGAACATAAATGCTTAGCTGTCGGGAACACGTCCATATCGACACCTATTTCAGAAACCACGGCAATGGCTGAAAAGATGTTTTTAAAGGACGGAACAGTTAAGATCAAGTTAATTTCTTCTGTGTAGGGCTCGGCAAGGGAAAGGATCAGTTCCTCAAGGTCAGATTTTCGTGCGTTAAGGTTGTCGTAATGTTTTTTAATAACGGCCAATTTACCGGACTGTTCTGGTGTAATAAAACCCTCAACGGCAAGTTTCAGCTCTGGAATTTTATGATCCATGGAGCCGTGAATCAGAGGCTCAATGTCAAAGGTGGTGTCCGTTGGATCTTCCAGCAGCTTGCCAATGATATTCATGGAACTTTTTCCAAAGGTATCAGACACCACATTTCCAAGCTGGATGTTCGAAACGGTAAGGCTGTTTTGAAATCGATTTTTCTCGCTTGATGTAAAGTTCGTTAGTTTAAAACGATAACGCATCAAGTCACGAAGCTGCCGAATAGCGAGCGGAGGCATAAAGCTTCCGGCTACAAGGTCATGTTTGAATAAATCAGCGATCCATTTCGCATCCTTTTTATCCGTTTTTTTACCACGGATGGCTTTGACGTATTTCGGATGGGCCAAGGTGATGTTGCAGGAATGTTCCAAGACATTGAACACGGGAATCCAGTACTTTCCGGTCGATTCCATGCAGACATCCTTGCAATTGTGTTCACAAAGCCACTGTGACAGCTCTTTCAACCCTTTGGTATAGGTTGAAAAGCGATGGCGTTTGTAAGTCGTGACGCCTTTGTCGGTAGAAGCAATACAAGCAACAACAAAGGTTTTGTGGACGTCAATACCACAACAAATGGGATATACAATTTTTAATCCCATCAAGGTTTCACTCCTTTCTAGAATATATAGGGATAAACAGCATTGACTGATGGCCCAGCAATAAACGAGTGAGTTGTTTATACAAAGATAAGTCTACGTGCTCGATGGCACACTTATTTGTGCTTGGGAAGGCAATCTACACATATAATTATTCGGTCAATCCGCTATCGGAATGGCCCACTCACCTCCGCGTGATTTGTAGTTAACTGCGTATCCCTATAAATCTAGAGTAATACAAAAAACGCTCGGCGCAAGTACACATTTCATGACGTTTTGTGCCTTGAGCGAAAGCGAAAGGAATGGCTATAATTATGATTAAAGAGCAAAGCATAGAGGAGTGAATGGCTGAGTTAGAGCAGCAATACACAGAATTAAGAGAGGGAGTAAATAGCAATGCTCATCGGCTAATGTTTGCAATGAAGATTCTAGAGGGAGTTAAGAATTCAATTGTTGAAAATGAGGTGATCGATAGAACTAAACTAACAAAATTATTTGAATAAGCTGAATATCAGATTGGGCCAGCTATTTTGAAATAGTGGTTATTCAAATTTATCAATGTAATAGAAAGTAGAGATTTTCAAGCATAAATGGAGGATTAACATCTTGGAATAAATAAAGTACAAAGATAATAGGAAGGATGCGGAATGGTAGGATATAATACAATCTGCTTGATCACAACACAACACGAAGAAAGATCTCCTGAAATTTTCATGAGGTTAGAATCAGTGTCAAATCAATCATTTTTATCAACCCCAAATAACCTCAGCCAAGTAACTGGAATTAATGTTCTTTAAAGAAAGATTAAAAGCCAAAAATAAACCGGCAGGCGTGTACCCGCCGGTTTATTTTTGGCTTTATTTTACATATTTTCTTAGTCTTTCGTGAGAGTCCCTTTTCGCCAGCCTTTAACAGTTTCGACGGAAACGTTGTATTTGGCTGTGATCATGCGAGGGGCTTCGTCGTGGACCGCGTGTTCAATGACCCAATGTAGCTTCACGGTCGGATAATTTGTTCAAGTAAGTGGCTATGGTGTCTATATCTGAAATCAGGGATTCTGACATGGCCATGTCCTAAGGTTCCTGATCATTGGGACTGAAGGAATGTCGTTTGAAAAATAAAATGGATTACCCCGAGTGATAGGGGTTGGACAAAACTTGCGCCTTCCGCATTATTCGACACAGAACGGACAAAGGAATGCCCGATT
The DNA here is from genome assembly GCF_016495865.1 of Salicibibacter cibi. Taxonomy (NCBI): domain Bacteria; kingdom Bacillati; phylum Bacillota; class Bacilli; order Caryophanales; family Bacillaceae; genus Salicibibacter; species Salicibibacter cibi. The sequence goes on along the minus strand of NZ_CP054706.1, from coordinate 2,249,986 downwards.
CACGATTGCCGGCTCGTGAGTTCGACTTCTTCTGAGCTATTTCTCGGTGTCGTATAAACGGTACGATCCATCCCTAGCAAACTGAGGATGCGATCCTTGACACAGAAAGGACATTTTATAATGAGAGATTATATGACAATCGCAGAGACGGTCGATCTCTTACACAATTATGAAATTGAATGTGACCATATCACAGTAAGACGCTGGATAATGCAAGGGAAATGAAAAGCAATTCACGAGGACAGAATCTATAAAGTGAAAGAACCAGATGTTTTGGACTTTTTAGACGATCTTAGTCGTGTTGGGACAGCTTATGAAAAAAGTTTTAATGATAAAACCAAAATTGTAAGACTCGAGGAAAAGGTAAAAGAGTTACAAAAAGAGATTGATAAGCATCGCTGTGAGAAATTGGAGCTTGAACTTTAATTAGGGATCCTTCCGTTTTAAAAGGCTCTATCCAAGCCATTCTTTTTAAGGGTCCCGCAATGAGTGGTACACCCTTGCGAAGGGTGGTAAAAAAGACCGCACAAGTGGTAAAAATCGTCCGCCGTACTTCAAATTAATATTACGAACCATAATAAAATGTTGGCTAATGCAATATTACGTGACAAAATTATGTCACGAAATTCACAAAAACTATTGACAATGTGGTGAGTAGTGGTATATTTTAATGTACAACGTAATGCGAAATATAATTACGCATAGTGAAATAAAGTAAGGGGATTAATATGACCCACCTTACATCATTGTTGTTTTTACGAGGAGTTGATTTATTGGCAACAGATAAAAAAGTTGCTGTTGTTACTGGGGCGGCACAAGGGATTGGATTATATATCACTGAAAAACTAGCAGATGACGAAACTATTGTAATAATGACTGATGTATTACAAAAAAAAGTGGAAGAAGAATCTAAACTTTTGCGTGGTAAGGGAAAATCAGTAGTAGATTATGTACTTGATGTGGGTGTGGAAGAAGAAATAGAAAATTTTTTTGATTATGTTAGGAATGAATATGGACGCCTTGACATTTTAGTCAATAATGCAGGAATTTCACCGAAGTATAATGGTCAAAAACGGATGATTGTCGATACCACTCTTGAAGAATGGAATAGAGTGCTAAATGTGAACATAACTGGCTCATTTTTGTGTGTGCGTGAAGCATTATCTTTAATGATGTTGAATAATTGGGGAAGAATTGTGAATATGTCTTCCCAAGCCGGTCGGACATTAAGTCGTGTGGCAGGTGCCCATTATTCAACAAGTAAAAGTGCTTTAATTGGTTTTAATCGCAGTATTGCATCTGAATATGGAGAGTACGGTATAACGGCAAACTGTATTGCGCCTGGAAGAATTATATCCCCATGGTGAATGAGGTCTCATCCGAAGCGAATGCTGAATTTATAAGGATTTCTCCACTAAATCGCTTGGGATACCCCGAAGAAGTTGCCGCTGCGGTCTCGTATTTATGCTCGGAAGAAGCAGCATATATTACTGGAGCAACAATCGATGTTAATGGCGGCATGTTTATGGATTGACAAGAAAGTGGCTGCAATTATCTTATATTTTTAAGTAAAGGAGGGGTTTTCTTGAAAGCGCTATATAAGAAAAGCAAAAAAGCTTACAATATGTCATTAGAGAAGGGTGAAGATCTATTACCTGGGGACGATGAGGTTATTGTAAAAGTGGAGGCTGCTGGAATTTGCGGAACAGATTTAAAAATGTATCAGGGAAAATATTATAAATATAATTTACCAATTATTTTGGGCCACGAATTTAGTGGTTATATAACATCAATTGGAAAAGACGTAAAAAAATTATCTAAGGGTGCTAAAGTTACTGCCCAACCGGAAGTATCTAACTGCGGACAATGCAACATGTGTATAATTGGTAAAACTAATATTTGTAGGCAAAAGAACCGGTTAGGGTTTGAGCAAAATGGAGCATTCGCTGACTATGTAAAACTAAACCAACATCAAATACATGTACTCCCAGATGAAGTAGACATCTTATCTGGAGCATTAATAGAACCACTTGCAGTAGTCATTCATGCGTTTCGTAAAATAAAAATAAGTCCTTCTGACGTTATCCACGTAATTGGATCAGGAGCTATTGGTTTAATTGCGATGTTGGTCGGTAAAGCAAACGGTGCGTTTGTATCAATATCCGGATTATCGAGAGATCAAGAAAAACTTTCATTAGCTAGTAAATTAGGCGCTGATTTAGTGGTTGAGGCAGACAATGAAGGAAGCAGCGATGTCATAATGCAACATACCCAAGGAAATGGCGCCGATATCGTACTGGAATGTACAGGCACAGCCGCCGGGGTTAATGCAGGTTTAGAATTATGTAAAGCAAGTGGTCAATATGTTCAAGTCGGAACATGGAGTGAGTCCTTAAACGTTGACTTTATGAAAATTGCGTATAAGGAAATACAAGTAATGGGCTCATATAGTCACACTAAAATTGATTGGCTAGATAGCATTAAATTGATACAAAATAAAAAAATTGACGTATCTCCATTAATTCAAGATATTTATTCGTTGACTGATTGGCGGAAGGCATTCCAGAAAGCAGAAACTGGAGAGAAAGTGAAGGTAGTTTTAAAGCCTTAATGATTTAATATTACTATTACTGGTAAATGGCTGCAATTTCAGTAGAAGGGATTGGTACAGAAATTAACGCAGCTATTCATGTGGGTAGCAGAAGTGAATCTAAATATAATAAAGAAGATCGGGAGGCAAGAGTATGAGTACACATAAGGAAACAAATGCAGTGAGAATAGCTAGAGCCCTTAAAAAAAATGGAGTTGAATATTTATTTGGTCAAAGTAATCCACAAACAATTATGTTGGCAAGTATGGATTTAGGAATTCGGCAAATTGGTTTTAGGCAGGAAAATTCTGGTTCTTATATGGCTCAAGCCTATGCAATGTGTTCAGGAAAAGTGCCTGTGGTAGCAGCGCAGAATGGTCCAGCCGCAACTTTACTTGTACCAGGTTTAGCAGAATGTTTAAAAGCGTCTCACCCGATAGTTGCTCTGGTTGATGAAGTTCCAAAGGACCAAGAAGATAAAAATGCTTTTCAAGAAATCGATCATATAGAGCTTTTTTCAGGTGTAGCAAAATGGGTTAAAAAGATCCCATCAGAAGATAGAATAGAAGATTACGTTGATATGGCGTTTGTTGCGGCTGCAAGTGGAAAGCCAGGTCCAGCTGTTTTACTTTGTCCGAAGGACTTGACATATGATACAAAAAAATACCCTGTTAAATTTAATAGAAATGCAAGCTTGGGGAGTTATCCGTTAGATAGATCAATCCCAGATCCATTAAAAATCGAAAAGGCAGCAGATTTACTTGCTAATGCTGAACGCCCATTTATACATGCAGGTGGCGGAGTAATTTCTTCCGGGGCTAAAGAGGAACTTCGGCAAATTCAAGAGGAGTGTTCGATACCTGTTGCAACAACAACAATGGGAAAAGGCTCAGTTGATGAAGAACACCCGCTAACAATTGGCCCAATAGGTTATTATATGGGAAAAAGAGGAGCAACTAAATTTTTAAGACCAATGATTGAAGATGCTGATGTCATTTTATTGGTAGGCAATCGAACAAATCAGAATGGTACAGACTCATGGACTTTACTACCAGAAAACGCACAGTTTATACACATTGATGTAGATCCAAAAGAAATAGGTAGAAATTACGAATCCTTAAGATTAGTAGGCGATGCAAAACTAACGTTAAATGAACTGAAAAAATCATTATTGAATTACGATTTAAATGTGCGAAATGAAAAACGCTCTTTAGTGGAGGAAAATATTGCAAATGCTAGAGTAGCTCATAAAGAAGAAACGAAAAGTGTAAAAAACTCTGATGAGAGCCCTATTAAAATTGAAAGGTTTCTAGCTGAACTCGAAAAGCAATTATCTTCTGATCAAACTATAGTAACCGATGCAAGTCTTTCATCAGTATGGGTTGCAAATTATATTAAAGCAACAGGTGATCGAAAGTTTATATTTCCAAGAGGGTTAGCTGGTTTAGGATGGGGTCTGCCTTTGGCGATGGGGGCAAATATCGCAAAGCCTGAAGACAAGGTTTTGGCCTTTGTCGGTGATGGTGGTTTTGCCCATGCCTGGGCTGAATTAGAAACATGTAAAAGGGAAGGAATCGATGTAGTTACTATAGTTATCAATAACCAAATTCTAGCTTATCAAAAATTAGCAGAACAATCACGTTGGGGAAGGTATACATCTGTCTGTGATTTTACCGCTGTTGATCATGCAGCTATAGCTGAAGCATGTGGAATAAAAGGGATAAGAGTTAAATCACCTGAAGAAATTGAGGAAAGGTTAAAGGAAGCTTTTTTAGCAAAGGGTTCAGTCGTAATCGATTTACTTACGGACCCAAATGATATTCCACCTATACCTTTTATGGAAAATTTGAATTAAGGAATTTACAACTCTCATGTACCTTATAAAGATCACACACGCATACAAAAGTTATCTATATTAAATATAGCATAGTTACAGCCCTGTAAATTTAGAAGGGCTGTAACTAAAAAAGGAAGGCTTCGTAAATGAGTGATGAAAGGGATAAAACAATTATTCGTTCTATAGAAAAGGCGAATAACATACTGAAACAATTCTCAAAGAGTGAATCATTATTATCATTAAATGATATTGCTCAAAAAACTGAAAATAATAAAACTACTGTATTGAGGTACTGTAACACCCTAGAAAAAATTAACTTTCTAGAAAAAATTCATATTGGCACTACACCTTATTATCGTTTAGGAATAAATCTTTTTGTAATAGGAAACCAAGCTCTGCATGCAATTGATCTACCAACTAGGGCAAGACCTTATTTGAAAAGAATGGTTGAAGAAACTAATGAAAACGCTTATTTGTTTATTGAAAGAAACAATAGAGCCTATTGTGTAGACACAATAAAAGGGGGCCACGTCATAAATGCTAATACCACACATGTTGGAGATTCGTACCCATTACACAAGGGAGGGGGTCCATTAGCTATACTTGCATCAATGGAGAAGGAAACACAGAATACTATTTTGAGTGATCTTGAGTTAACACAGGATGAGACAGACGAACTTTATGCAAGATTGGAATTCTTCTATTTTAATGAGTACTCTATTAGCCAAAATGAAACTTATAAAGGTACCGTTGCAGTTGGCGCCCCGATTATCAACCATGAGGGTGATGCTGTAGGGGCTTTAAGTTTAGGGGGGATTGAAAGTCGTTTTACGGAGGATGAATTGCCAAAGATCATCTCAGTAGTAAAGAGTGCTGCTAATAACTTATCTAAGGAATTGGGGCAGGAGGGATAAAAATGAGTGAAGGAAATATTTATTGGAGAGAAAGATATATCTATATTTTTTTAATAATAATAAGCCTACTTGTTTTATTTATTATTCCTCAACAAATTGAAGAAGGGGCACCTAGAGCTCTCCCGTACTTTAGTATTTCCATTGTTTTGATATGTTCCATTGGTGGCCTGGCAAACTGTTTTAGGAAAAAAGAAGTTGTCATTTCCTTCTCCAAGTCACTCTTGTTAAAACTAGGTAGTGGCATCTTCCTTTATTTCCTCTATGTTTTTTTAATAGAATATATCGGTTACTACATCCTGAGTGTTATTTTTATTGTGCTAGCTTTATATCTATTCAAAACAAGGAATATAAAAACTATGATTTTTAGTGGGGTTATAATTCCTTTGATGCTTTATCTGTTATTAGAGCAACTTCTTGGGTTATTTATGCCTACGGGTATTTTGATGTGAGCATACGGGGGGTGTAAATTGTGTTTGATATGGACGATGTGCTAAGTGGTCTTTCAATAATACTAGAACCAACAACAATATTAATAGCTATTGCGGGAGTTATTCTCGGCTCTGTGCTTGGGGCAATTCCAGGTTTATCAGCGACTATGGCAATAGCCCTGTTAGTACCTTTTACCTTTACATTAAATCCTGTACAGGCGATTGTGCTGTTAACTGCAATGTATAAAGGTGGAATATTCGGAGGAAGTATTGCAGCTATCCTATTGAATACTCCTGGAACTTCGGCAGCTGCTGCAACTGCCATAGATGGACATCAATTGGCAAGGCAAGGAAAAGCACGCAAGGCAATTAAAATGGCTGTTGTTTCCTCTTCCTTGGGAGATTTGTTTGCTGTCATAGTCTTAATTTCTATAGCCGGAGTTATAGCAAATTTCGCTTTAGAATTTGGGCCTCCAGAGTATACGGCTTTAATACTGTTTGCTTTTACTGTGATTTTAGGAATTTCACAAAAATCTATTATAAAAGGGATGTTAGCAACTGTATTAGGGGTGTTTATAGGAACAATAGGTTATGATCCTAGTACTGGTGTGCCTCGTCTATCTTTTGGTTCCATGGAATTATCAGGTGGATTTGAATTGGTGCCTCTTTTAATAGGTCTTTTAGCTGTTTCGCAAGTATTTATACTAATGGAAGAAACGTTTTTAGGAAAAAATACCGGTAACGATATAATGAAACCAGATGATAATTCTAAATTGACGTGGCAAGAATTTAAAGATTCTCGATTGATTTATTTACAAAGTGGAGCGATTGGTACTTTTGTAGGTTCCTTGCCTGGATTAGGGCCAACTGTAGCAGCGTTTTTAGGCCGAAATGCTGGGAAAAGGCTTGCTAAAAATCCTAAAAAATATGGGAAAGGAGCACTGGAAGGTGTAGCTGCTCCTGAAGCCTCTAATAGTGCAGTGGGAAGTTCGAATCTAATTCCATTAATATCTTTGGGCATACCTGGAGATGCTGAAGCGGCATTGATTCTATCAGTGCTTATAATCCATGGAATCACTCCTGGCCCTACAGTATTTGACACCGACGGTCCTATTATATACGGGATATACTTCGGTATTCTTATTTCAATTTGTGTTCTGTTCTTGTTTAACTGGTATGCTTCTAGGTGGGTGGTTAAGGTACGAAATATAAATGTAACCTTGCTTATTCCCGCAATTTTAGTTTTGTGTGTAGCAGGATCATACGGTATGAATCAGAATATGTTCGATGTACAAACAATGTTTATCTTCGCGGTTATTGGTTATTTAATGATTAAATTTCAATTTCCAACAACAGCCTTATTAATTGGTTTCATTTTAGGTCCCATATTTGAATCTTCTCTCAGACAAAGTATGATTCTCTCGAACAATAATCCAATAATCTTCTTTCAAAATCCAATATCGTTGGTTTTTATCATCATCACAATAATGATAGTTATCTTTTATATTATTAGGGAGGTGAAAAGCCCAAAAAATGAAGATTAAACTAGTTGAGGATATTGATTTTTATTTCCACTAAATTGAAGGAGAGGTTTTAAAATGATTAAAAAGATTGGATTACTTTCTTTTGCTCCGTTTTTTGTTATCTTTGCAACAGCATGCGGTGATCAAGAGGTTGATGCGGAAAACTATCCTGAAGAACCAGTAACATTTTATGTGAATTATTCATCTGGTGGTAATACCGATGTAGTCTATCGTCAGTTTGCTGATGTCGCAGAAGAGTATCTAGGTGAGGAGATTATAATTGAAAATGTGGATGGTGGTGGTGGTACAGTTGGGGTATCTGAATTAGCTAATGAGGAACCAGATGGCTATACGATGGGAAATCTGTCAATGGCTCCTTTAACAGTTTCACCTCATAACCAACAAGTACCATATAGTACAGATGATTTTTCTTATGTTGGCGGATGGGGGTTGCAAATGTATGGACTTGTTGCAGCTGCAGATGCGCCTTATGATGATCTTGATGAGTTTGTAGAGTATGCTAAAGAGAATCCAGGTATGAGTTTTAGTGATCCTGCTCCTGGAGGACTTAATGGTTTGGTTGTTGATTTACTAGACAGAGAAGAAAACGGGGAACTTCAAATTGAAAGTGTGCCATATGATGGTGGCGGTGAATCGACTTCTGCAGTATTAGGGGGGCATGTAGATTTTACGTCGAACAATCCATCTGCAGTAGTATCTGGTTTGGACAGTGGAGATCTTAAGTTGATTGCTTCAATGAGTGACGTTAGGTTTGAAGACGAACCCGATGTACCTACAGCTGAAGAACAAGGGTATGATGTGAATGTTACATCATGGTTCGGAATAGGCGGACCAGAGGGCCTTCCAGAGGAAATAATAGAAACTTGGGAGGAAGTTATACAACAAACTTTGGATGATCCAGAATTCCAAGAGGCAGCTGAGTCTTTAGATACGCCGTTAGAGTGGATGCCCGGTGATGAATATGAAGAACTTATTGATGAGAATTATGAATTATACGGTGAGATCATTTCTGATGAAAATTAACTTGTGAGATGAATCAGGTAGTGCACACATGACTTTTAAGCCCACTTAAAGACAGTGGGCTTCAGTCAAAATGTATAGTGTTTTCAAGGCCATTGGACGGTTCCATGCACTCGAAGTAGTTAAGCTAAAATAATAAAATTTCTAGAGTTGGAACCATTGTCGCACATTTTCATTCGAATAACGAGTTTTGGGAAAACATAAGTAATGAGGTGTTATATAAGTGAAAGCAGTATTAATAAAAGATAGCACTCATGATTTATATGTTAGTGATGTTGAAGATCCGAGCTGTTATGAAAACGATCTATTAATAAAAGTAATAGCGACCTCCATTAACCGAGCAGATTTACTCCAGCGAAAAGGTCAACATCCTCCGCCTAAAGGAACTTCGAATATTCTCGGTTTAGAAATGTCTGGGGTGATTGAAAAAAAGGGGGCTGGTGTGACAGATTGGTGCGTGGGTGATCACGTCTATGCTTTATTACCTGGCGGTGGTTACGCAGAGAAAGTTGTCATTCCATCGGATATGGCAATGAGGATACCTGCTGGATTGTCATTTGAGAAAGCTGCTGCCATTCCTGAGGCTTTTTTAACTGCATATTTAAACCTAATCCAACTGGCACAGATTAAAGAAGAAGAGTATGTTCTTATTCACGCTGGCGGTAGTGGTGTGGGAACTGCTGCTATTCAGATGGCTAAAGATATAGGAGCTAAGATAATTGCTACAACAGGATCTTCAATTAAAGGGAATCACTGTTTATCTTTAGGAGCAGACTATGTTATCAACTATAAAGATGGAGATTTCTCAACAAAAGTGTTAGATATTACTAAGGGCAAAGGTGTAAATATAATTATGGATTTCATCGGTGCATCATTCTGGGAATATAATTTACGCTCTATTAGTATGGATGGTAGGTGGATTTTGGTTGGGTCGCTTGGAGGGAGAGACGTTTCAAAAGTCAACTTAGGTTCTTTCTTACAAAAACGAATTAATTTTTTCGGTTCTACCCTACGTTCACGTTCTTTGAGGTATAAAATAGATCTCGTTCATAGATTTGAAAAATTTACAGATGGCAAGTTCAATAATGGGAGTATTGTGCCAGTAATCGATAGTGTATACAATTTAGAAGAAGTTGAAGAAGCTCATAAACGCATGGAACAAAATCTTAATATGGGAAAAATTGTATTAAGAGTAAGCTCTAGTAGAGGGTAATCTTCAGGCAGTTAAATACTTTAACATAATTTGAGGGGTATGATCTATGAAATGTCTTATAAACGGAAAATGGAAAGGGAATGAACTTGAACAAATCGACGTGGTTAACCCCGCGACGGGGGACGTTCTCGATACGATCCCCAAAGGTGGTGAAAAAGAAGCAGAAGCCGCAGCGACGGCCGCATATGAGGCGTTTCCGGCATGGTCCAAGCTTGCCGCCGCGGACAGGAGTGCGAAACTAGAGAAATGGTTTGAATTGATCGGTGAGAATCACGAAGACCTCGCGCAAACGATGACGAAAGAGCAAGGGAAAGCGATTAAGGAAGCGCGCGGCGAAATTTCTTATGCGAATTCATTTATCAAATGGTATGCCGAGGAAGGGAAGCGCAACTACGGGGAATCGATCCCGGCTTCTGCACCGGACAAACGATTGTTTGTCACCCATCAACCTGTGGGGGTCGTGGCATCGATTACACCGTGGAATTTTCCGGCGGCGATGATTACGCGTAAAATCGCGCCGGCACTCGCAGTCGGTTGCACAGCTGTCATTAAACCTGCAACGCAAACCCCGTTAACAGCTCTCAAATTGGCCGAATTGGCGGTGGAAGCAGGCATTCCCAAAGGGGTTGTCAACGTTGTCACCGGTTCATCCAGAGAAATTTCCGAGGCGTGGCAACAGGACAAACGCGTGCGCAAGCTTACCTTCACCGGTTCAACGGAAGTTGGCAAAACGTTAATGAGCGGCGCATCGGAAACGATGAAGAAAATATCGTTGGAACTTGGCGGCCATGCACCATTAATCGTTCTTGAAGATGCGGATATTGACAACGCGGTTGAACAGGCAGTGACCTCGAAATTCCGTAACGGAGGTCAAACTTGTGTCTGTGCGAACCGTATTTACGTGGCGGAATCGATTGAAGAGACGTTCACGAATAAATTTAAGCAAGCCGTTGAAGGTTTAAACGTCGGCGATGGTCTCGGTGATAATACTGACATTGGGCCTTTAATCGACGAAGATGCCGTTGACAAAGTCCTCTCCCATATCGAAGATGCCGAGAAACAAGGGGCAAAAGTTGTTACGGGCGGCAAAAAGAAAGATGGGCTCTTTTTAACGCCAACAGTAATTAGCGGGGTAAACGAAGACATGGCTTGCATGAATGAAGAGACGTTTGGCCCGCTCGCGCCTATCGCTACCTTTAAAACCGAGGAAGAAGCGATTGAACGGGCAAATAACACCATCTACGGATTGGCGGCTTATTTATTTACGAGCAATGTGTCTAAAGCGATCCGCTTGAGCGAACAACTGGAGTACGGCATTATCGGCTTAAATGATGGTGGTCCGTCCGCCGCACAGGCACCATTCGGCGGCTGGAAGCAAAGTGGTATCGGGCGAGAAGGAGGTCATCATGGCATGGATGAGTTCCTGGAAACAAAGTACATTTCTCTTAAAATTTAATATTCGTTATAAACAATAAAAGGTATAGCGAGGCACAAACATGATTCCATACCAAGAATCAAATCTACTATAAAAGAACTTTTAATTCAACTGAAATCTAATATACTCCAACAAAATCCTGCACAACTGATTCTTAGGCACATGTGTGGGATTTTGTTTACAATTAATACAAAGAGGGGGTCTACTAAGTAAGACTGATTATTTTTGATAGTATTGTGATATTGTAAAAGTGGGGATTGCAATTGATTGGCTGGGTGATGTGCGGTGTGAAACCGGGCATCACCCAGCCAATTTTACGTTGAAGTACTCACAATGGCAGTAGTGGATATTGCTTTCGCTCTCGTGTTTGCAACGTTATTACGATGTAAAAGTGGAAACAACTTTTAACAATAGCTTACTATTCAAGGTTATTTTTCTTTGCTCTTTTTACTGTAGATTGCAGAAATTGATTAAGGTACTCCCGTTCTTCTGATGAGAGTTTTTTAGCTGTTTCAATTAATTGAAGAATGTCTGTGGGGAGGTGGTCATCTTCATCTGCAAAAAATTCGGCTAACGGAATATCAATAGCTTTGCAAATATTGACGATTACGTCTATTGGCGGTTGCTTTCCACCAAGTTCTATTTGTGAAAGGTAGGGCTGAGATATTTGGATTTTTTCAGCTAGTTCAGTTAATGTCAACCCAGTATTTTTTCTAATTTCTCGGATCCTTTGACCAATTTCCATGATAAACCCCCATTTTATTACAACCAGTAATGGTGCCCTATGGAAAGCATATGTTTATCAAGGTATAACAGCAATAGAAATAGGTATAGTTTACTAATAGCAATATAAATGTTGACAAAATATTTCTATTTGTTATAATTGAAACAAGTTTAAAGCTGAAATTATAAATAAGCTGGTTCAATTATTATTAAAATTTTGTAAAGGATAGTACACAACACCTGAAGGAAATATATAAAAGGGTCTTTAATCTACATCACACATGTGGGGAATCAGGATCCTGATATATGTATAAAGAATTCTGCGACTGATGTTAGGGGTAATACAGATATCTCTTGGATATGACTCTCGGGATCAGAGAATCTTCTATAATGCTTAGTATCACATTGGGTAAAAATATTATGATCCAATCTGATGAAAGGAGAACATATCTTTAATATGTCCCTAATTATCAATAGAACTGTTACCCGCTAGACGATTGAAAATATCTAAGTAGCGCTTTTTCTATTATCCTCTATATCCGTACGCTTATGCGTACAACAATTTCTGTTATTGTAATGTACTATTATATTGAGTTGTAAATGGAAGGGGATTTTTGAAGTCTGATGGAAATAAGCCTTGTACTAGTAGTCTTTTCTGCTATAACGTTCTTCATTACATTGGAATTTCCTTTGGAACCTGCATTATACCTAAGGGCAATTTTAATTCTTGTTTTTATCCTAAGCTTCATTCCTATTATACGGTCCAAAAAATGGATGCTAAATGACATGAAGTAGATGGTTGTAATTTGTTAAATCACTTTGTTTATGTCCCTTGTTATTAATGATAACTAAGGGTAAACATAAAAAAACAATTGAGGGAGGAATTAAAATGATCGAACCTAAAGACGCGGGTTGGGAACAAATCTATCCTGAGGTGGGACTTAAAATCAATATGGATTTTGAAAGGCCTTCACAGGAGACAGTAGAAAGGTTTCGAGATTTTTTTGTGCCTGATATCTCAGATTGGGTTGGACCACTTTATTCAATGGATACTTCCATTAAACAGGGGTACAAACCAATGAAAAAAGTAGTAGGAACAGCTTTTACAGTTAAAATTCCACCTGGTGATAACCTCATGGTTAAAAAAGCGTTAACTTTAGCTGAGCCAGGTGATGTGATAGTTGTTGACGCAAGAGGACAATCCTCGTATTGCTGTGGAGGCGGGGGAATGCTACTAATCGCTAAAAGACGAGGTATTTCTGGTTTAGTCGTTGATGGCCCTTATCGCGATATGAGCCAAATTCAGTCCTTTGATTTTCCAGTATTCAGCAAAGGCGTTCAACCAGCTACGGGACCAAAACGAGGACCTGGTGAAATAGGTGTACCAGTGAACTGTGGGGGTGTCATTGTTCATCCAGGTGATATTATAGTGGGTGATGAGGATGGTCTTTGCTGTGTTCCTCAACAATATGCCGATCGAATTATTGCCAAATGTGAGAATATACCAATCAAGGAAAACGAAGAAGATTGGCCTGATGTTGTAGAGAAAAACAAAGAAAAAGACGCTTATTATGATCGTGTATTAGAAAATCGTGGTGTGGAGATTATTAGGAAGAAATAGGAGAAAATATTGTGCGCGACATTAAACATCATGATAATTGAATTTACTCGCTCATTCGGGATGAGGGTTTACCTTTATGAAAATAGGTAATGATCCACAAAAAATTATTAGATAATTACTAATATATTTATCTCTATCCCGTTTGAGGTTGTATTAGCAATGATTATGCAATATGAACTACATCTTAAGAACCGAGAATGGAATAAGGAACGACCATTTCAATCAATTCGTCGGAGGTATATTTATGAGAAAAGCAGTTATTATAACAGGTACATCAAGTGGGTTGGGAAAAGAAATATTTGACTTATTAACTGACCTATCTCCCATGTTAATCATTAGTTTATCAAGGCGATTTTTGGATTCACAATTAGATCTAGCTAAGTCAAACAAACATATTGGATTAATCAAACAGGATTTCGATCAACCTGAGCAATTGCTACAAACGAAGGAAATTTCTCAAAAACTATCTGCTTTTAACGTTGAAGAGATTATCTTTATAAATAATGCAGGAATAGTGGAACCTATTGGTAGTATAGAAGAGTTTGAACCAGATAAAATTCGGAAATCTATTGATGTTAACTTTACTTCGCCATTGTACATTACGCAAATGTTATACAAAGAAAGTTTAAAGTTAAAGACAAAATTCAGTATACTCAACATTTCATCGAAAGCAGCGACCCAGACCTATGATGGATGGGCTCTCTATTGTGCCACTAAAGCAGGAGCTAAAATGTTCTACGACGTTATTGATGAACAGCACAAGGATAATCGAAACGTAGAGGTAACGACTATCGATCCAGGTGTGATGGATACCCAATTGCAAGAAAATATACGCCAAGCTGAGAATGTATACTTTCCAAACAGAGGTCACTTTGTAAATTTAAAAGAAGAGCATCGTTTGCCAGCACCAGAGCAGGTTGCCCGAGATATTTTGAGTAAACATGTTCTTGATAAATGAAATTGCCGTAAAGCATAAAAGATGAAAGTGAGTGAACTTAATTGAAGGGGCTGAAATCATGAGGAGTAAGAAATGCTGTATTCTATTAACGAGTATTTTAATGGTTTTTGCTACAGGATGTGGTTCAGAAGGATCGGAGGGTTCAACAGATGATTCAGCGGAGTCTATAGACGAAGAAGCTTCCGAATTTTACGAGAATGGAGATGTCATTGAGCTCGTTATACCCTTCTCAACTGGAGGAGGATCTGATACTGCTAATCGGTATATGGCTCCATTTATAGAAGAATACACGGAAGGATCTCCTTCCATTCAACCTGTTAATATTCCGGGAGGCTCATCTATGACCGGAAGTAATGATTTTGCCATGCGCGAACCTGATGGTTACAGCCTGCTAGGGGCTAATCCTGCTGTTGTAATACAAGATTTGATCGGGAGACCAGAGGCTGAGTACGATGTAACTGATATGGATGTGATTATGAGTGTGCCGGGAGTCAGTGTGGTAGCAATTAGCACCGCAACCGGTTATGAAGAACCTGAAGACTTGCTAGCGTTCGGGGATGAAGATATCCCATATGGGCTTGCCGATCCAATTGCAGACCTCCGTCATATCCTCGCGTTTGAATTGTTAGATATAGCTGACAAGATGGATTTCGTTTCTGGTTATGATGGTGGTGGTGCTACCTTGATGGCTTTGGAACAGGGTGAACTGGGTCTTACTCTACAAGGGAATAACACTTATTTTAATGATATGATGCCCATGGTAGAGGAAGGGACTATTATCCCTCTTTTTCAAACAGGAATATTGAATGAAGAGGGTGACTTTGAAAGGGATCCTGAGGTAGATCTTCCAACCATACAAGAGTTTTATGAGGAATTACATGGTGAGGAACCTTCTGGTGAATTATGGGAATCCTATAAGCTTTTTCAAGGCTCGTTAGGCCAAATGTCTCGAAGGGTTTACATTCCAAACGATGCTCCTGAAGAGGCTACTAGAGCTTTGAAGGATGCGGCAGAGGATGTTGCTGAAGATCCAGAATTTTTAGAAGGAGCGGAGGATGCTTTGGGCACTACAAATGTTTTGGTGGGGGAAGAACTTGAGGCAGCTTATGAAAGAGAACAAGACTATATAGATCCTGAAACTATAGATTTTGTAAAGAATTTGTTAACTGAAGAATACGATGTGGAAGGATTAGACTAAAAACTTTTTGCGATAAAGTCCAGGAGCGGATGCGCCCTTTTGTGGAAGAATGGGCGCTTCTCGATACCATACGAACCGCATAGGCAATCAGCGCTGAAAGATAACATCTAATTTTATTTTAGTAAGAGGGGAATTAGAATGATTGAGGCAGCTATGCAAGCTTTAGCTACTGTATTAGATCCTATCAATTTATTATTCATGCTTCTAGGTGTGTTGATAGGTATACTCATTGGAATTCTACCAGGACTGGGCGGGACTGTTGGAATAGCGCTTGTACTTCCTTTCGTATTTGGGATGGATCCCAACTCTGCCATAGCGCTTATGATCGGTGTACTCGCAGTCACTCAAACGTCAGATACATTCCCCTCGGTTTTGTTTGGAATACCCGGAACAGCTGGATCCCAAGCCACGATTGTGGATGGTTATCCATTGGCTCAACAAGGACACGCCAGAAGAGCTTTATCAGCTGCTTTTATTTCATCGATGTTTGGAGGTATTATTGGAGGCATCGTCTTATTTCTAGTTATTCCAATTATTAGACCGGTGATTTTGAGTTTCGGTTCCCCAGAACTTTTCATGCTAACATTATTAGGGATCTGTATTATGGGTATGTTATTAGGAAAAAAACCTACACAAGGCATCTTAATAGGGCTTGTAGGACTATTATTAGGTACTATTGGAGCAGCACCAGCTGCGCCTGAATATCGTTTTACATTTGATTGGTTATATTTGTACGATGGAATACCCTTGGTTGTTCTCGTGTTGAGTTTTTTCGCCATACCGGAACTCATTCAACTTGTATCCTCGGAAAAGAAAATATCAAGTACAGGAAAACTTGAAGGAAGCAACTATCAGGGTCTCGTGGATGTATTCAGAAACAAGTGGCTAGTTGTTAGGAACATTAATGGGAGCTATACCTGGAGTCGGATCTAGCATTATAGACTGGATTGCTTATTTTTTTGCTAAAAAAACAGTTAAAAATAATGAAAAATTCGGAACGGGAGATATACGTGGCGTAATCGCCCCTGAAAGTGCCAACAATGCGAAGGATGGTGGAATATTAATTCCAACATTACTATTTTCGATTCCTGGAAGTGGTACCGCAGCCGTTCTTATGGCAGGGCTTATTCTTATGGGCGTACAGACTGGGCCGAGCATGGTTGATGAAAATATGCCAATAACTCTTTCCATCATATGGACACTAGTTATTGCGAACATTTTCGCCACGGGTTTGTGCTTTTTTATAGCAAAGCCAGTAAGTTTGTTAACTACGATTAACCCTAATAAATTTGTCCCCTTTCTACTCGTAATCATAAGTGTCGGTGCATACCAAGCTTCTCGAGATTGGGGAGATCTTTTGTTGCTTTTAACATTGGGTTTCCTTGCCTGGATTTTGAGAGAATTGGATTGGCCTAGAATACCCTTGATTATTGGAGTCGTTTTGGCAATTCCATCTGAACAATATTTATTCATTTCAATAGGTCGTTATGGATTTGATTGGTTGACACGTCCGGGTGTTATCATCATTGGGGTTATTATATTTTTAGTATTTTTGTACGGTCCTTTGGTCAACTTTATTAAATCTTATAAAAGTAAGAGGGCTAAAAAATGATAAAGCTCAAATTATCGATTGTTTTCTGCATTATCCTATTTTTAATATTTGCTAGTGTAACTTGGATATCCCTGGATTTTTCACCCACAGCTATGTATTTTCCATTAGTTGTTGGCGTTGCCGGTACTTTATTTTCAGCAATTAATATTTTGTCACAAGTGCGAACATTATTTCACTACAAAAGGCAAGGGGCAACACCGAACGATCAAGAAAACGGGAATGAATATGAGATTCCTATGACTCACAAATTCAAGGTGGCCGCTATTAACTTTCTTTGGGTGGCCAGTTTCTTTCTGTTAATTTTTATTTTAGGTTTTAAAATCGCTGCTGCAGGTTTCATTACTGCTTTTTTGAAAAAAAGAACTGATTTCAATTGGTTAGCCATTATTGTAAGTGTCGTTCTGATTGTTGGGCTATTAATTATTTTCGAAAATGTTATGGCGCTAGAATTTCCGAAAGGAATATTACATGTGCCCTTATAAAATTAACCATATCTAAGAGAGTGGATACTTCTAGATATTGCTATATGAGGAGTTGGTATAATGAATAATTATCATAAACGAATCAATGAATTGAGGAGCTACATGTTAGAGAAAAGCATAAGTTTAAGTATAGTAACAGACCCAGATCATCAGTACTTTTTAACAGGCTTTAAAGCATTTACTTACTCTCGTCCTATCACACTTTTAATTGATGAAAAACGTACACAGTTTATAATACCAAGTCTTGAAGAGAATCATGCTCATAAAGCTGTTGTTGATGATTTACAGGTTTATTTTGAGTATGAAGTAGATAAAGGAAGTAACTCGTATTTTACGACACTTAAAAACGCTATTGAAAGTGTTAGTTCACAAACGCTAGCGCTTGATATTGATAGCGCACCGATTACACTCACTCAGTATGTTATTCCTCAAAGCGCTACGATCAAAGATATCGGCCAAAGAATCGTGGAAATGCGTTATATTAAAGAGGACGAAGAAATTGAACATATCCGTGAAGCAAGTCGTTGGATCAATCAAGCTATGCAAGTTTCGTTACAGTATAGTAAACCAGGTGTTAGTGAACTCGAAATTGATGATCAAGGAAATTCGTTTTTGTATAGCGAAATCCCAAAGACCCATCCAAACTCCACTATTCAAATTATTGGTATGTCGCCATCGGGTACTGAACGAAGCGTAATGCCACATGTTTTTTCTAATTCAAGAAAATTGCAAAAAGGAGACGTCATGATCCATACGCGTCAGGTGGGCATTGATGGTTATCGAACAGAACTCGAACGTACTATTTTTATCGGTGAGCCAACTAATAAACAAAAGAAGGCATTCAATACAATGGTAGAGGCACAAAGTGCTGCTATTGAAGCCCTTAAACCAGGTGTTCGTGCCGGGGACATTGACGATATTGCCCGTAACATTTTCATTAGGGAAGGATACAAAGATTATGCAGTGCATAGAACTGGACATGGCATTGGTTTGAGCCCGCATGAAGAACCATATATACGTTTTGATAATGATCTTATCATTCAAGAAAGGATGGTATTCACAATAGAGCCAGGCATTTATATCCCCAATGTTGGTGGTTTTCGACATTCTGATACACTTGTTGTGTCCAGATATGGTTGCGAATGGTTAACAGATTATCCACGTGATTTAGAGTCATTGATACTGTAATTTTTTATTGGATGTTCAAGGACAATGACAAGAAGAACCATTTCTGCGTGCCTGTGGCACCAACACTAAAAACCCTTGAGATTATGTTTCCCAAAGGAACATTATTGTTTTCGTATAGAAGCCTGCAGCGTAGTAACTGCAGGCTTTCGATTCATTTTACATATTTTCTTAGTTTCGCAAGTGCTCCTTTCCGCCAGCCTTTAACGGTTTCGACGGAAACGTTGTACTTGGCGGCGATCATGCGCGGGGGAGGTCGTGCACGGCGTGCTCGATAACCCAACGTTGTTCGCGGTCGGATAACCGGTTTAAATATGGGGCTAAGGTGTCTACATCTGACATCCAGGATTCTGACATGGCCATGTCCACATTTTCCTGATCATTGGAACTGAAGGAGTGCCGATCGTAATAATTGGCATCCTTTCTCAGCATCGCCAACATTTCTCCTCTGACACGAAGGAAGGCATAAGCGGGAAATGATCCTCTTTCACCATCATGGTGTTGGTATGCAAGCCAAAGTCCTACATAGCCTGCTTGCAAAAAGTCCTCATGGTTGCTGTGAATGTGGAGTCGTTGAAGCATCCCATGCACTAACGGTGTGTACTGTTGATAGATGTCTTCGAATGAATACTGCTGACGGGCCGATTGATGATTGTTCACGGAAATTCCTTCCCGGAACGGCGCCGTCCCCCAGATTATTCCCCAGGGTACTATAACTATAGCACCAAACGATTCATAAATCAGTATAAATTCTGATAATTTTAAATAAAAATTACTTCTTATGGACTATTATATAAATTGAATTTCTGTCGCTTTCACTTCTTGGTATAATAGTGTTATCAAGACACGTGCCGTGGTTGTGGAGGATTGTAGCGGTGGGTGTCGATGTTATGTATTATTCCTGATGAAATGTTAGTCTTGGGTGTCCGCCGCAAAACCAATGAAGAATGATACATAGACCATCGTGATGTCGAGTTGGAGGCGCGGACGGGGGTTTCTTTTATGCAAGAGCTAGAAATGTTCATCTAAACGGAAGGAGTAGTGCCACAGTGCCGTATTCTTTGGAAGGAAAGCTGGTCATAGCTGTTGCGTCCAGTGCACTTTTTGATTTGTCGGAGTCAGATAGAGTTTTTCGCGAAGAGGGTGAAGATGTATATCGTGAGTACCAACGGGAAAATGAGTATTCATCGTTGGATCCGGGTGTGGTATTTCCATTAGTGAAAAGGTTGTTAAGTCTGAATCAAGGTTCTGCAGATCCTTTGATCGAAATTGTGTTGTTCTCTCGAAATGATCCTGATACGGGTCTGCGGGTCTTTCGCTCCATCGAAAAATATGAGCTGCCTATAAGTCGAGCCGTTTTCACAGCAGGCAAAAACCCATTTTCATACATGGAAGCATTTAATGCCTCTTTATTTTTGACTGGGAATCAAGCGGATGTTGAAGAAGCACTTTCAGAAGGGTTACCGGCGGGTGTCGTGCGTTCAACAAATTATGAAGATAATGTTGATGATAACGAGCTGCGTTTGGCCTTTGATTTCGATGGCATTATTGCTGATGATTCATCTGAGAGAATTTACAAGGAATCCGGAGACTTGTCGGTTTACCAGGAACATGAAAAAGAACATGGCTTGGAAGCAATGGCGGAGGGGCCTCTTCATGGTTTTCTAAGTAAAATCCATTTAATCCAAAGCAAAGAGCTCTCAAGAGAAGAAGATACATCTGTGAAGCCTAAGATCAGGATTGCTGTCATTACAGCGAGGAATGCGCCTGCTCATACCCGTGTCGTTACCACTTTAAGGAAGATGAATATAAGAGTAGATGAAGCCATTTTTTTAGGTGGAATGAGTAAACGGAAGGTGTTAGACATATACAAGCCACATATCTTTTTCGATGATCAAGCTGCAAATATTGATGATGTGGCCCATGCTTTTCCCTCGGCTCATATACCTTATGGGATTACGAATAAACCGAAGTAGACAATGAAAAATTGACATGGTTGTTTTATTTGGTTCTTATGGGAATGGCACAGCACATACTGACAGTGACATCGATGTACGAATGGAACCCATATTGGTGGAAAAAAATAAGGATCGCAGCGGTTTTTTGGTAGAAATTATGAAAACAGGTCAAGTCATTTATAAACGAGATCAAGCCTTCGCGTAAGTGGTCGTTTCCGTACCAATATAACGCTGAGGCTTTTTTGTGCTCAAAATGGGATGAAATGTTTAATAAAGTTCGTGTTTTTCACGGTTCTTTGCAATGAAAATTCGCCGATGGCTCTTTTAATTTTATGGTAAAAAAGAGATAATAGGAATAGATACGTGTCGATTTCTGGAAGGTTTGTGGGCGATTGTAGCGCTGGGATCCGGGGTTGTTGTTACAGACTGGATTAGAGTAAGTATTATACATAGAAGAGGGATTTATTATGTCAAAACAACAAGACCGCATTTTTTTATCTGCTCCGCATATGGGCGGAAATGAACAAGGATACATACAAGAAGCGTTTGAGCGAAACTGGATCGCGCCGCTCGGCAACAATGTGAACGCGTTTGAAGAAGCGTTGGCGGCGTACAATGGTGTTGCCGGTGCGTCCGTGCTGAGTTCGGGGACGGCGGCGATTCATTTGGCGTTGCGGCAGCTTGATGTGGGCGAGGGGGATGTTGTGTTTTGTTCCTCGCTGACGTTTGTGGCTACTGCGAATCCGATTTTGTATCAGGGTGCGCGGCCGGTGTTCATTGATTCCGAGCCGGCGACGTGGAATATGTCGCCTGGGGCGTTGGAGCGTGCGTTGGGGGAAGCGAGTGACGCCGGTGTTTTGCCAAAAACTGTCATTATTGTGAATTTGTATGGGCAGAGCGCGCGGATGGATCGGTTGATGGAGATTTGCCGGGCGTATGGGGTGCCTGTTATTGAGGATGCGGCGGAGTCGTTGGGGAGTGAGTATTTAGGCCGGAAGAGTGGTACGTTCGGCGATTTTGGTGTGTATTCGTTTAATGGCAATAAAATTATTACGACGTCGGGCGGGGGAGCGCTCGTGTCCGGTGATGTGGGAGCATTGGAGCGGACGCGGTTTTTGGCGACGCAGGCGCGGGAGCCGGCGCTACACTATGAGCATAGTGAGGTTGGGTATAATTATCGGATGAGCAATATTGTCGCTGGTGTCGGGCGTGGGCAGTTGGACGTTCTGGATGAGCGTGTGGCGCAGCGGCGGGGTGTTTTTGAGCGATATTATGATGCATTTGGAGATATGCCTGGCGTTGCGTTTATGCCTGAGTTGGAGGGCAGTAAGTCGAACCGGTGGCTGACGGCGTTGACGGTGGATCCTGAGAAGGCGGGCGTGAGTCATTTGGATATTATTGAAGCGCTGAGTGCGGAGAATATCGAGGCGCGGCCCGTGTGGAAGCCGATGCATCTGCAGCCGTTGTTTGAGGATGCGGCGTATTATGAGCATGAGGACGGGTGGAGTGTGTCGGATGAGCTGTTTCGGTATGGATTGTGCTTGCCTTCTAGTTCGAGTATGACGGAGGGGGAGCAGAGTAGGGTGATTGGGGTTGTTGAGAGGTTGTTGAGGTAATGAGATGATCATCTTGGCCATAGTAATATTTAAACCTAAAAAACCGGCAGGTGGATCCTCGCCGGTTTGAATATTTTTTAGTCTAACCAATCGCCCGTAATCATGCACCGTACGTCTAATGACTCTCGTTCATGATTTACAGTAATGATAATCCCAGCGACTATTTTAGAACAAATGTTTGTTATATGTTACGGAGTCTGCTATTATAATAATTGAAATAGTACAACTGGCAATCACCTTTAAGCAAAGGAGACAAAAATATGTCTGAAGGGATTTCGTATCATAATAAAGATGTACTATTTAAATTTTTGAGTGAATTGTATAAGGATACAACATTAGATGTCTTTGGTTTGCAAGACATGCCCAAGATTAAACAGTTATTGCCCAGCAACCTTCCAAAGGTGAGTGCTAATGAAAAGCGCTCGGATACCCAGTTTTTACTGGAAGATGGATCTATCCTCATGTTGGAATATGAAAGCAATCATTCAATCATTGAAAATCACATTAAATACCTTGACTACACTCAAAGGATTTTGGATCGAGCGTATAGAGAGGGCAAAAGCATTAAACCTATTCATATTGTGGTTATCTACACAAGCGATGTAGCGAGAGTTGGAAAAGGTTTAAATGCTGGGGATGTAGGGATCCAATCGAAACCCATATTGCTTAGCGATTATAATGGAGATGTGATACTGGAGAAAATAAGTGATAAAATAAAAAGAGGAGAGGAATTGACTCATGAGGAACTCATGAAACTGAGTATCCTCCCCTTAATGCATACCACGAAGAGCCGCGAGGAGAACGTGCGGGATTCTGTAGAATTGGCAAAACAAATCAAAGATGAACGGCAGCAAATGCAAGTTATTGCAGGCATACTCACAGCAACGGATAAATTTGTTAGCAACGAATTCGCTACAATGTTAAGGAGGTGGATGGGAATGACTAAGGTTGGAAGACTTATCGCTGAAGAAGCAAAAAAAGAGAAGTCTAGAGATATTGCAAGGCGACTGTTAAAGAAAATGTCTTCGGAAGAAGTCGCCGATATCACCGGTTTAGACATCGATGAAGTAAATGAAATTGAGGAGAAAAATGAATAAAAGTGTGATGCCAAGCTAATTAATATAGCTTGGCTTTTAACCGAAAAAAATACCCTTAATATAAGAGATAATTGGCATTGGGCGTGTGTCGATTTCTGTGAGGCTTGTGTTTGAATAAAGCAGAGTGTGACCTGGGGCCGATGTTACATATTGAATCCCTGCTATGCTTAAACCGATGAGATGACAGCGAAACCGATGAATGATTATAAATAGAAAATGGGTTTCATTACAACATAGCAATCGAAAACGCATTTTTTTATTTGACTAAGAAGCTTTTGAGTAAAACTGGATCGTGCCGTTGGTTAACAAAGTGAACGCATTGGAAAAAGCATTGGCTACGTATAGCGGCGTGCGGACGTTGCCGAAGGCTGTGATTGTCGTGAATTTGTATGGGCAGAGTGCGCGGATGGATCGATTGATGGAGATTTGCCGGGCGTATGGGGTGCCTGTTATTGAGGATGCGGCGGAGTCGTTGGGGAGTGAGTATTTAGGCCGGAAGAGTGGTACGTTCGGCGATTTTGGTGTGTATTCGTTTAATGGGAATAAAATTATTACGACGTCCGGCGGAGGTGCGCTGGTTTCCGGTGATGTGGGAGCATTGGAGCGGACACAGTTTTTGGCGACGCAGGCGCGGGAGCCGGCGCTCCATTATGAGCATAGTGAGGTTGGGTTTAATTATCGCATGAGCAATATTGTTGCCGGTGTGGGGCGCGGGCAGTTGGACGTGTTGGATGAGCGTGTGGGGCAGCGCCGGGCTGTTTTTGCGCGGTATGATGAGTCGTTGAGTGGGTTGCCGGGGGTGGCGTTTATGCCTGAGTTGGAGGGCAGTAAGTCGAATCGGTGGCTGACGGCGTTGACGGTGGATCCTGAGAAGGCGGGCGTGAGCCATTTGGATATTATTGAGGCGCGGCCGGTGTGGAAGCCGATGCATCTGCAGCCGTTGTTTGAAGGGGCGGCGTATTATGCGCATGAGGACGGGTGGAGTGTGTCGGAGGCGTTGTTTGGGTTTGGATTGTGTTTGCCTTCTGGGTCGGGGATGACGGAGGGGGAACAGGATAGGGTGATTGGGGTTGTTGAGGGGTTATTGAGATGATCTTTTCAACATTAATTGTTAAATGAAACTCAACCTTTGGCTCACGGCGCTGATGGTGGGTCCCGAAGAAGCGGTGATTACACACTTGGATATTGTCGAAGCGTTGGGTGCGAAGAATATTGAGTCGCATAAAATATAAAAAAAATCCTCGATTATTTCGAGGACTTTGATTCATCTGCTTTTAATTTAGAGGTGTCTATATAAGAGGGGACATTTGGGTCCTTTTCCTTCATTTCTTTGATGATGCGGCGTGTTTCTTCCCGTTTCTCTTCAGATTCTTGAGGGATGGCATAAACGCCGTTTAATTCAGTATCGATATAGTGGGCTAATTCACCATCAGTCATTTCTGAAAACTCGCGACTTGTAGACATCCTATCGCTCTCCTTTCTTCAAGTATAACTGAACGAGACGGGTTGAGGCAATGGTTGATAAAGCCATGCGATTTGGCCGTATAATTTCTGCTCCATATCGTTGATAATGTGAAATCACCGATGGATGATGCTTAATATGAATTGCAATATATCCGTAAAATCCATGGTCAAAACTAATAACTGCGGCAGCAGTGAGCAATGTTGGTGTCACTTTTAGTGCAGACTGTTGATGATGATTGGAAGGAGCGGACTCAAGAAGCTCGATAAGAATAAACCCTTCGTCCACCACATAGGACATCAATGCTTGAACTTTTGGATCTTCATTTACTTTTAAGGATAGGATGTTTCGATTTGGATAAATATACTCCTCATGCCAATCAAAAATCTAATCCCTTGTTTCCATGACGTCCGGTTCTGTGGCAGGTAATACACACCCATCGTACACTTCTTGATCATCTTTGGTTCCAACAATTACCTTCATATCATAAATAACTCCTCTTTTACTAACGGTGTGTACTGCTTTGAGATGTACTCGATTTGGCGGACCGATTGATTATTGCTCGCGGAAATTCCTTCTCGGAATAACGCCGCCCCCCCCCCCCCTTATTCCACATAGCATTATAAATATACCACTAAACGACCTATAAATACAGATAATTAATGGAATATATTTGGTTCTTAAGAATTAAAAAAGTAATAATCCGCAATCTTTTATGGAGAATAGTAAAAATCAAGGTAGGTAATGTGTTGCAATAAAATAGGTAAGCGAGGGGCTTAATATACTAAAATGAATCAAATGCACCTACGGCCGTTGTTTGGGGGGAGCAACCCGGATGATGAGGGGTGGAGTGTGTCGGACGAGTTGTTTGGGTGTGTTTGTGTTTGCCGTCGGGGATGGGGAGGAGTTGGAGGGGTGATTGAGGTTGTTGAGCGGATGTTGAGATGAGCATGCACGGATCTTCGACTGCATCATATCATATGGAAAGGACCCCAAGAAAATTCTGGCGTCCTTACTCAGCTGTTATTGCATCTCCCGCTGGATTTCAATGACTCTTTTCACATCAAGACCCGAGCCCTTGGCTACTGTCTCAACGTCCATACCCATTGTCAATAATCTGCGGGCAGTCGCTTCATTTGCCTTTTTCTTTCCTCTCTCTTCTCCTCTTTCCACAGCTTCCTGTTCGCGAAGTTCGTATTCTCGTTCCGCGGCTTCTTGATCCATAAGTTCTTTTGATCGCTCTTCATAGGCAACACGCTGTTCCTTTGTCGAGCTGAGTTCTTCCCAGTGGTTGAAAGCATCGTATAGAGTTTCGTCTTTCATGGCTATTGCCCCCAATTCCTTGTAAATGTCAGCATAAACCTTATCGTTTTTGCGATCAACAATGCCGAGCATCAAAAGCCACCGAGCCAAGACATCACTCCATGGGTCGAGTTTATTGGCTTTCCAATCGTTGATTAGTTTGGGCATTTCGATAAAATGAAATTCCATGTCATTGGTCAATCGGAAGTTTTCTTCGTCTTCATATAAGTGGTAGGTGGTATGAAATCGATCAGTTCGATCAAAGATATCAAAATTCAGAATGTTAATGGCGATGACCGGATGCAATTCTTTATAAGCCATCCTTTTTTTAAAGGACCGGCGGTAGGTGCCTGCCCAATAATACATGGAACGTTTAATCATGTCGTGCCGATTTGTGAATTGAATCTCAACATTAATGACTTCACCGGCATCGGTCGTCACTAACAAGTCTAGCCTCGAACGCTTATCATCACGGTCTTCTCCACCTGCTTCCGTGTTTTCGAAAGCAATATCTATGATGTGATTTCTACCGGTTTTTTGCAAAATGGCGTTCAGAAATACAACGGTAATCTCTTTGTTTTTTTCATTGCCAAAAAGCTGTTTGAAGGCGTAATCTATCTTGAGGTCCATGAGTCGTTCGAGTGGGATTCGTTTCAGCACCTTTGATTTCATTAATACGCCACCTTGCTATGATTTACTTTTATTATAGCATATTCACGGTGTATTGAAGTCGAATATATTAATGAAATAATGCTAGTACTTGGGATTTTAATGTCAATGAATGGGTTGGGGTGAAATGTAGCGGTGTGGCCACCGGAGCTTTTGTTATAACCCTCTTATTTTAGAATGAAATGAAACCTGACATAATTGTATCGAATATATGTGCCTTTAACGCTTGCTTTCGAATGTCCAGATGCTAGTTGTCGAATGGAAAGGCGAGTTCCGGGACCGATGTTACAGACTGTACCCCTGCTGAGGCTGAAACCGTTGGGATAGCCGCGATACCGATGCATCTTCTTAAATAGACGAGGGATGTTATTGTGGTCGACAAAAAATGGTTCTTTTTACTACCACAGCAAAGCATTCGACGGCGATTATGTGAGGGGCTTGATCCGTGGATGGTGAGATCAATCATCCATAGGTGCTGTCTTTTCATAACATTGTCAGCATTTCGTATTTGACGCGCATAAACGCGTACGAAGAGAAGGGTCCTTTCGCTTCATCATAATCCCGATATGCATACCAAAGACTCAAATAGCCAACCTGTAAAAAATCGTCATGATTGCTATGGATGTAGAGTCGGCGGATCATACGATGGACGAGCGGGGTATAGTCGTGATAAATGACGTCAAACGGAGGGCAAGGCGAGGGGGTTCGAAAGCTGTTCATTGATAGTCCTTTCGGAGCAGCGTTGTTCGATGATTTACCTTGGTACTTATAGCAATAAATTGGGAAAAAGGGTGTAATTGAAGAGGAATAAAATCGCACATTTGTTTTCTAATAATTCAAATATCTCGTTTTCCTTTTGCGATTAGAACATTTGTTTGTAATGCAACTTCTGTTATGATATGATCATGCTACATTACCAAACTTATGTTCCTTTTAAATGAAGGAGGAAAAGTTATGACAGAAGGCATTTCATATCATAATAAAGATGTGCTGTTTAAGTTTTTAAGTGAGCTTTATAAAGATGCAACTCTAGATGCTTTTGGTATTCAAGGATTACCTAAAATCAGTCAGTTATTACCGACGGCCATGCCGAAAGTTCAGGCAGATGAAAGGCGCTCGGATACACAGTTTCTGTTGGACGATGGCTCTGTTCTTATGCTGGAATATGAGAGCGATAATCGTATCGATGAAAACCATATCAAATATCTCGACTACGCTCAGCGAATTTTAGACCGAGAATATCAAGAAGGAAAAGTGGTCCGAGCCATTCGCCTCGTGGTGATATACACGAGCGATGTGGTCAGCGTGGGAGAGCGCCTGAACGCTGGGGATATAGGGGTTCAGTCAAGAGCTGTTCTGCTTAGTGAGCATAATGGAGACGTGATCTTGGAGAAGATAAGTGATAAAATAAAAAGAGATGAACCACTGACTCATGAGGAACTGATTAAGTTGAGCTTTCTTCCTTTAATGAACAGTACGAAGTCTCGCGAAGAAATGGCACGGGAATCCATTAATTTGGCAAGAAATATACCGGATGAACGGGAACAAGTCCAAGTCATCGCCGTTATACTGACAGTAACTGATACAGTGAAACTTCCATCAGAGGCGGTTTCCCTCTGATGGTTAGTTGAACAAATCGGGGTGTTAGTCGCTCGTTAACTCTCGCTTCCGGGTTTGAAGCGGGAGTTTTACGGGCGCTTACCACCGGGATAAATTTATAGATGATGAATTTTCTACCAAGATAAGGGAGTGGTTAAGCATGACGAAGGTTGGAAGGATCATTGAGAAGGAGATTGAGCAAGAAAGAGAAGCAGCTGTCAAAGAAACTAAACGGGAATTAGCAAAGAAAATGCTAAAGAGATTTTCAGTTAAAGAAGTTGCTGAAGAAACTGGATTAGACATTGAGGAAGTCGAAAAACTCATAGAAGAAAGCGGGGGTTGGTAGTGCATGGCGTGCTCGATGCTCCAACGTTGTTTGTGGCCGGACAACATGTTCAGGTAAGGGGTGAGGGTGGTCTACATCTGATCTCCAGGATCCTGTATCTGTGTGCACTTGAGCAGGCTCCTGATCATTGGAACTGGAAGCATGCCGGTCGTAATAAGTGGCACCCATTTTCAGCATTGTCAGCATTCCTCTCACTAATGGCGGGCCGATTGTATTGTGCTCACGGAAAATCCTTCCCGGAACGGCGCCGGCGCCGTTCCCTAAGCTATTCCCCAGAAAGTATTATAATTTTTGATAATCAGTAATAAAAATTGATTTTTATGGACTATATGAAAAAATAAATGAAATCCATCAGTCATGCTTTGCATTTTTTGGTACAATAGTGTTTGTGTTGGACACGTGTTGATGTTTGGCATGGTTGTGGAGCAATGTAACGGTGGAGCCGTTGTTATGTATCATATGTATGATGGACTGTTAGCCTTTGGCGCACGTGAAAACCGATGAAGAATGATGGATAGAGGCAGGATGTTATTATCTCATAACAACAAGATTGCATTTTTTTATAAAAATACATACAAAAAGCGTTCGATTTAAACCGGACTGCACCGCTGGAAAACAACATGCAGGAATTTGAGAGGGTGTTGGGGCGGGGAGAGCTGCCTGGGTTCGTGATTGTCGTGAATTTATACGGGCAAAGTGCGCGGATGTGCCGGTCGTATGGCGTTCCTGTTATTGAGGATGCAGCGGAATCGTTGGGGAGTGAGTATCGCGGGCAGAAGAGTGGTACGTTTGGCGACCCAGGCGCGGGAGCCGGCGTTACACTATGAGCACAGTGGGGTTGGGTTTAATTATCGGATGAGCAATATTGTTGCCGGTGTGGGGCGCGGGCAATTGGACGTGCTGGGTGCGGCGAATATCGAGGCGCGCTCCGTGTGGAAGCTTATGCATCAGCAGTCGTTGTTCTGATACGAGTTGTGTTTGCCTTCAGTGTCGAGGATGACGGGAGGGGGGGGGGGGGAGTAGAGTTATTGAGGTTATTCAAAAAGTGGTAAACAGTAAATAGTTTTTATTAAGTATATGAGAGGGTGCCTATGGATCCGTTACTATTCGTTATAATTTTAGTTGTAAGTTTACTTGTTTTAGTCCTGATGATTGTTAAGTTAAATGTCCACCCGGTTCTGGCGCTTTTGTTGACAGCAATAGGGATGGGGGTTTCTTTTGGCTATTCGCTTCTTGAGACGATCGAACTCATCAATGAAGGCTTTGGTGCTACGATAGCTAGTGTTGGTTTAACAATTATTTTAGGTGCTATTTTGGCAATGGGAATACAAGATACAAGAGCTGCTGACTCTATCGCTCATTTTTTCAATAAGTTATTTAAGGGTAAGCGTTTGGAATTGGCTCCATCCTTAACTGGATTTATTATATCTATTCCGGTTTTTGGTGATGTTGCGATGGTGCTGTTGGCTCCCATTGCTTCTAGAATGGCGCATTTGCATAAAATATCAATGTCAACGATGGCTACTTTTACTGGGTTAGCGCTGATAGTGACACATGCTCTTGTTCCTCCTACACCCGGAATTCTCGCTGCATCGTTATCCGTTGGTGCTGATCTGGGTTTTGTTATTTTTTGGGGAGTGATACTGAGTATCATCGCATTTTTCGGAACGTGGTTGATTATGAAAAAATGGGTAGCCAAAGAGTTCATCGTTCCTCTTGAAAAATTTACTGAGGATATTGGACATGCAAGTGCCAAGGTTAAATTTCCGCCGGCATTTATAGCATTCATGCCATTGGTGTTGCCTGTTATTTTTATATCCTCTGCCTCATTTGCGGATGCGTATATGGCAGAAGGGTCATGGATACATACTGTCTTAACAACAATGGGTGACCGTGTTGTAGCGTTGTTGATCGGTGTTATCTTTGTGATGATGCTTGCGTTTCTTTACAAGCAAAATGTACGGGCTTCAGCGATTAAAAATAGTTCTGATATTGATAATGATACCTCATTTCATAAAATCATATTCAACATATGGATAAGCAGGGGATTAGTTATTGCGATTCTTCCGCTACTAATCACGGCTATGAGTGGGGCGATGGCAGATATAGCTAGTTCCATGGATTCAGCTGAAAAATTAGCAAATATGATTGCTGAAACAAATATTATACCTATTTTAATTCCATACTTTATTGCTGTTATTCTCATGACATTTATCGGATCAATCACAACCTCCGCTATTGCAGCAACAGCCATTACGTCTCCAATGATGGGTGTGCTGGGATTGTCGCCCGAAGTACTTGTACTGGCAGCTGGAGCGGGGACGTTAACATTAATTTTCCTAAACAACAGCGGATTTTGGGTTATGAGCCAGTTTTTTAACCTGACGACAAAGCAAGGAATCAAATATGTTTCTTTACCACCAGCAATGGCATCAGTAATCGCCATCATCACATTGATTATTTTTGACAGCATTGGAATTGTATGAAATATATACAGACAAGGACTATCTGAGTGGGGAGCTCTGCTGCCGGGCGTATGGTGTGTGCCGATGATTAAAGATGGAGCGGAACCCTTGAGTAATGAGTTCAATGGAAATAAAATTATCACCTCTCAGGGCGGTGTCAACGTTTCCAACGAATCGTAGGCACTGGATGTTCCCCTTTTCTGGCAACCAATCCCGTGAACCAGTGCTCCATTACCAACATGGGTGCCTGTGATTGCGCTCGTGTCGGGCGCGGGCAATTGGAGTGGTGGATGAGCGTGTGGCGTATTGGAGGGTAGTTTTTGCACGGTATGATGAGGCGTTGAGTGGGTTGTCGGGGGTGGATTTTATCCCTGAGCTTGAATGGAGTAAGTCGAACCGTTGGTTGACGGTGTTGACGATGGACCTTGAAAAGGCGGGCGTGAGTCATTTGGCTATTATTGAAGCGTTGAGTGAGGAGAATATCGAGGCGCGGCCGGGGTTGGGGATGACGAGAGGGGAGAGTGATTGAGGTAATTGAAAGGATAATATCTGAGGATTTTCAAATTAAATCTACATATTTAATAACGCTAAAGACGGAGATCACGAACTTGTTATTCGGAATCGGAATAGAAGATTTTCAAACCAACGAAGAAGGAGCATCGGTGCTGTGAAAAGGCCAGAACGACGTTTTGTGGGTGGAGTTCTCTTATTTTTATTATCTGGGCTACTCGTAGCCTGTTCGGATGAACCACAAGAAGAGGGAGAAGGTAGTGGCGAAACGAATAACAGTGACAGCGGAGGCGATGACCTGGTGTTGACAGTGGTTGCGGATGCAGTTGATCTTGATCCACATGGTTCTAATGATACGTCGTCCGCACATATCCGCACGAATCTCTATGACAAACTTGTTGAATACGATGAGAATATGGAGATTCAACCAGAGTTAGCCGATGGTTATGAGCAGATAGATGATCACACCTGGGAATTTAGATTGAAAGAAGACGTTACCTTTCATGATGGGGAACCATTTGATGCAGAAGATGTGGTGGCAACGCTTGAGCGGGTGACTGATCCGGAATTTGCCTCTGAAAAAATGTTTTTATATGAAATGATTGAAACGGTAGAAGCTATTGATGATTATACTGTTCAAATTACTACAGAGTATCCATTTGCTCCACTACCTGCTAATTTGACACACGATGGTGGAGGAATGATGAGCGCTAAAGCCATTGAAGAAGAGGAGGATGGCGGACGTAATTTGAATACAGAGCCAGTAGGAACAGGTCCATTTAAATTGGAAAACTGGGCTCAGGGTAACGAGGTTATTCTCACACAGTATGATGACTATCATGAAGGTCCGGTTTCTCTGGATTCGGCCACTTTTCAAGTTGTTGATGAAGAATTAACCCGAATCAGCATGGTAGAAAACAATGAAGCACATGTAGCTGATAATGTTGAACCAGAACAAGCGGGACAGTTAGAAAGTATGGAAGGAGCAGATAGTTCTTCTACCGAAAGTTGGCGCATGGATTATATTGGAATGAATAATAATGCTGAGCCATTTGATGATTCGGAAGTTCGTCGTGCGATTTCTATGATGATTGATAAAGATACCATTATAGAAGGAATATACGATGGATACGGAGGACAAGCGATCGGACCTTTAAATCCTCTTGTCTTTGGCTATAGCGAGGATATCGATCCTATAGAGTACGATGTGGAAGAAGCACAATCATTGATGGAAGATGCCGGTTATGAAGATGGTTTTGAAGCTACGTTATTGGTAGAAGACGCTGATCAACTTAATCTTCAGGTTGCTGAAGTTGTTCAAGACCAACTTCAAGAAATCAATGTCGATCTTTCCATTGAGCAACAAGAGTGGGGTTCATTACTTGAAACTACGGGCGCTGGTGAATATGAAATGGTTATGCTTGGTTGGACGACTGTAACAGGCGATGCGGATAATGGGTTGTATCCAGTTTTTCACTCAGATAATCAAGGACCTTCAGGAAACCAGACATTCTATTCGAACGATGAAGTAGATGAGCTTTTGGAAGCCGGGCGCCAGGTAGACGAAGAAAATGAAGATGAGCGTCTAGAAATATATGAGGAAGCACAACAAATTATTATTGATGATGCCCCCATCGTACCAATCATTTACGATGATTTTCGAATAGGTATTTCTGACAGCGTTGAAGGGTTTATTCAGCTTCCAAGCGGCCTTTTTGACTTACGGGAAACTGAAATTGTAGATGAAGGGGTTGATCAAGGAGGTTATTAATTAATGGTGCTAGTTGAATGGTTAAATGAGCATGATGAGTAATAACCCAGAGTATAAAAACCGGCACGCATGACCGCCGGTTTTTTTGCGTTTATTTAAGTATTGAATACCGCCAAGGAAATGTACCACTCATTGCAGAGTCCGTTACCATGCAAAGTTGCTGCTCCTGTAGCCGCAGGCTAGGTGAAAGGGACCATTACAATCCTGACAGATTCAGAACTGCACAAATATACCTTGCCGAAATGGCGTCATATATGGTTAAGCCAAAATTGGTATTTGCAAAGTCGAATCATTTGTTAAGTCGATCGCCCAAGATTGTTGCTTATGATGTCGTAGACTTTGAATAATGTGATTTTAATATATTCAATTTCTAAACGAAATAAAAGGTCTATGTCCTCCTTGATGATATCATGTATATCCATATTGTATCCCTTTTCAAGCCATCTAACATATTCAGGCGGAAGATCATCGCGATGATTGCCTAAAAGGTCAATGCCGCCTTTTTATATTCTTAAAATGATTCTATATTCGAGATAATCATCAGTCTACACAAAAAATAGTTTCAGCGTAAAATGTATTCGCTTTTATACTTTATAGTAAATATTTTTAAAATAATAAAATAGGCAAAATCGATCATCATAACGCACAAATCACAATAATGGGCGAAGCAAGTATGGATGTTATTTTACTTAAGATAAATTGGCGTAGATGGTTGGGGACAATGATGAAAATACTGCAATCGTCCAGCGGGATGCTTACTTTGGAAAGTTCCAATCTACGGTGATGTAGCCGAGAGCCGTTGTTTTTTTGCCGAAGAATGTTTCACTTATCATGTTTCCGATCACAAAACACGAACATATGTGTTATAATATAGAAAAATCGGAGGCTTGCCCATGTGTAATGAGCCTAATCTAGACCATAAAATGTACCATCTAAAAGAGCATCTGAGCCCACTAATAGAAACCTCGAAAAGGAATTATCGTGTTGTGAAAAACAAGCGAGGAATGGAACGCATGTGGTTGCCACTTTTGCTTTATCACCCTTTGAAACAACTTTGGAATTTGGTGATTTTGGGAAAATCGAGAATTAAAGTGACGCCGGTTATCAACATCATCACCATTTTGCTAGCTTTTTTAGCAACTGTACCGGCGCTTCCAACTGTACTCGCAATACAAGGCTACATCACAGATACTACGACTTATTGGTTGGTTATTTTGTTGGTTTGGTATCTCTTGACCGTGGGATACACATTGGTTCAAATGACGAATTGGAAAAATGATTATTTTTTTCACATTGATGCCTACAGAAGAATTCGGAGCAATGAGTATAACATTATCGAACCCTTCTTAGATGACGATTCATCCCTTTCTTCAGCCATTGATTATATGATGAGAAACAGTGGGGATAAGGCTGTAAGAGCAATTTATCAAGAAGTTACGAAGAGAACCGATGAGATACAAGATGAAAAAGATAAATATGTAAAGCTACTTGAAAGCAATGAATCAAATGTCGTCATGTTAAGTGATTTCGTTAAAAACCTTTCTGAAAACTTTAGCCTTATTGAAGGAAAAAAGCTGGATTTTGAACATTTATATCTTTTGAATTTTCACTATACTGTGTTCCATCTCGATAAGAACAGCGAAGAATTGCATTTGCTGTATCAGTATTATCCAAGAGGAGACATACCGAATAAACTGTATGTCACCGATACAAATAGCATAGCAAGCCAACAATTCAACACCATTCATTCTGACGGCATTTATGAAAGCGATATTGGGATTTCATTTCGCGTTAATATACACTATTCAAGTGAAAGTTGGATAGTAACCTTCTACAAGGGATCAAAAGAGAAGGATAGTGAGTTGAATATCTTAAGGCGAGGAGATATAATAGAAGGACAAGCTTTGCTCTCGGAACTGAACTTTCATCAAATCATTGAGACTCATTGTAACTTAATTGAGATGAATAGAAAATGTAATCTATTAAGAAGCGAAAGGGTGTGTTCTTATGACAACAACCCGTAAAAAGAGTATTCGCAATCGAAAGGAAAAATCAGAAACACAAAAAATGATTGAACGACGTCAAGAAGAAAGAAAATACGAACTGGAACAAAGCAAGAAGAAAACAGAAGAGTTTAAAAAACGTATCAAAGAGTTAGCAGGACAATAGTACGAACAAAAAGCCTTTATTTTTTAAGGGTCAACACTAAAATCAATGGTTGATATTCGTGATTAAATAGGGAATGCTGAATAGCGGAAAAAGACTGGCACATAAGTATTTTCCGTTCGTCCGCGGAAAGCGAAGCCATGGAAGCGGCATCCCGGCTTCAGCTGATAGCTGCAAGTTGTTCAGCATTCCCTAAATATGGTAATAACACTAGTGAGCGAAGGAAAAACACGTAGACTCCTGTGGGAAAGCGCAGGGCGAAGACCCCGCAGGAAAAAAGCGAATTCTTTTTTTCCGAGGAGGCTGAGCTCGGGGCCCATGGAAAGCGTAGTGTTTTTCCGTAGCGGTCACTACCAATCATAATTGCCCCTAGTTTTTCAGCCATAGATTTTGGTGAAGAGCCTTTTTTAACGAGGCTTTTTTATTTTAGGAATGGAAACTTATTTTTCCATGAGCTTCTTTCTGAGATTTGTTTGAAACTTTGCTGTTTTTGCCCTGGATTTTTCAATTTCGGCCCTTCGCTGCTTCTGTTTTTCTTTCAGCTTCTTCCTACTCTGCTCAAAGCGCCTCTCTCTTTCCTTCATATAAACCTCCATACCACATGCAATCTTTTACATAAGGCTATCTGATTTACCTCCATTGTGTCCGAAAACACAGAGAAGTATAACAATCCCAGTGAGCAGGAAAATGTCGAAGGACGGGGGAATGATTGATGAACAAAGAAGCTTTGGAACGGGTCCGTTGTTACAGATCATATTCTTGATGAAACAATAGCTTGGTGTACCCGAATAATCAATTAAGTTGTTTACAATAAATATGTTATGTAACTATAAGTAAACAACAATAATGCTTATTTTTAACAAGGGCTGAAAAGCGATACATTCGGAGATTTTGTCATCGGAATTGCCCGTTTCGATAGGGTAAACAGAGATACATGATCAACCTGTTGGGCATCCAAGCTGAGAAGATGGGTATGAGTCATTGGATATTATTGAAGAGCTGAGTGTTACACGCATGATGAGGGGGTGGAGTAGTTTTTAATGAAACGTCCTCAAACAAAAAACCTCAATTAAATGAAAACTTAATCATTTTTACGATCCTCATTATTATGTTATATGACTTCATTCATTAGACGGTCTGATCTTAGTTTGGATAGTTCCATCCTTTTTTAGGAAAATATATAATAAGGTGCACGGTCGGTGTTTATTAATAAGCAATGAAATATAATGAACAATGATAATTCATTGAATTATTTATTTTTAAATATTTACTACTTGCATATTATTATGATATTGTAATAATAAGATAATTGATAACATCAATTACAGTATTAACAATATGTTAAACTATTCAAAGGAGGGTGTTACAGTCATGCATAATATACTCCCGTTTCAACCCCCAAAGTCTAGAGAGTGGAGTGCAAAAGTTTTTGCAATTCCCAGAATACCTCGCTCAAATCAAGGGTATCCAGAATCTCTTGCTAAAATATTACATGCAGTACAAATCCGAACACCAAAGGGTTCTATCATCACAATACCAGGAAGTGACTCTAGAAAATCACTTGAAGAATTATGTATAACATTAAGACCTACTGGTTTGGTGTATCAAAATGCACCAGGGAGTAATTGGGAAATAGCAGATGAAGCTCTATATTGGTTAGAACATAAGGATGACTTATATCTTGCATTATATCTGAATGCAAATATTAGATTTATTTCGGAATTATTGAATGCTCTTATTCAACGTGCAAATACTACTAAAGAACTTTTAGAAATTGCAAATAACTATTATTTTTTAAGTTGGAAAGGGAAGGCACAAATCCATGACCGCCTTTCATGGCTTCGAGATCTTCAATTAGTTGAATTTAAGGATCATTTAAATCAATATTGTATATCAACATTAGGAGAAAAGTTATTATCAGTAGCTCCCCCTGTTAACCCTGAAATTTTAAGCATAAATACTGATGAGACGATTGATGAAGAAAAATTACAAGTTTCAGATTGGGCGTTGAGATTATGCGATTTATCAGAACATGAACTTCAGTCACGAATGCCATCGATTGGTTATATTCCTGGAAACAACCATAATATTCATCAAACAATAAATGGATATTTACAGCTGATGCAACAGCCAATTTCCAAAGAGTCCATAATCAATTATTCTCAAAAAACTTATTCAATTAATGCTTCTTCAGTTGGAAGTGTATTATCAACTTTGACCAATGCTAATTTAATTGAAAAAATATCCAAAACTCATTATGAAACCACTTTATTAGGGAAGCAACTTATAACAGATGACTTTCAATTAAATCTCATTTGTTGTCTACATAATAGATTTCTCTTTTTTTTAGAGATTTTACAAGAACTTCAAAAGAGCAGCCTTTCTACAAAAAACTTACCCTCAATCGGTGTTGTATCTTATGGTTTACCAAATGAAAATGTCGATGGGGCGCGAAAACGAATTAATATCTTAAAAGGTGCAAAGCTCATTCAACATTCAAAAAACAACACATTCACTTTGACGGAACGTGGAAAAAAACTCCTTACTAAAGTTAAAACTCAACAATCCAAGAGTATAAGTAGTCATGAAAAAGAAACTAGTATAAATTCTTTAAATAAAATTGATTTAGGCGAACTTTTGACTGAATTGAGACAATCTTCGTATGACTCGGACAATCATCAAAGATTTGAGAAAGCAATTTGGAATGCTTTTTCCTACTTGGGCTTTGAATCTGAGTTGTTAGGAGATCGAGGGGAGACTGATGTATTGATAAAAGCACCAACAGCCCCTCAATTCACATACACAGTCGCTGTTGATGCTAAAACAGCCAAAAACGGTGTTATTAGTGATGGGCCAATTGACTTTGATACATTACTAGAACATAAAAAGACACATAATGCACATTTTTCAATAATAGTAGGTTATGAATTTAAGGGTCAACGAATTTTTGAACGTGCTAAAAATCATGGTGTAGTATTATTTGATGTTAAATCGCTCGAACAACTGATTAGATGGCATATCGATGTGCCATTGCAATTTGAAGCGTATAAGAAATTGTTTTCTGAAGCGGGCAAGGTAAATCTATCACTTATCGAGAGTGACAGAAAGTTGATGATAGAGAATCGTATACTTTTTCAAAATATCTTAAAATGTCTATCAGATGAAAGTACGGATGCTGAAACTAAGGGATTGTTATCCTCACGAGATATTTATCAATTATTGAAACATAAATCAGATTTTGAAAAGTCGCCTAAAATTAAGGAAATACAGGATATGTTAGAGTTTTTATCATCACCACTAATTGGTTGTGTTGGAAAAACTGAGGATGATTATTTTGCACTTGGTTCACTTGATGATGCAGCCACAAAGTTTGAATTTTATCTAGAAGCAGCCCGAAATATATAATGTGCGCGTTCATTGCGAAAGATCCGAATCTATTGAGCGATCTCGTATTCGGATCCCAGCTTAGCGAAGTCCGCTATAACTACCGCATGAACAACACTATCGTGAGCGTCGGGCGGAGATCCGCGGATGCTCACAGGGCAATTTTTATGTGCTATTGGATGATTTTCCGGGCACGTTTTAGTCGAATCGTTGGCTGACGGTGGACTCCGGGATGGTAGGTGAGTTAAATGTAAATAGTAATAGCGTTTTAATAAATAATTAACTAAAAATCTCAAATCACGTTAAAAGTTCCTCCGGCGAATTGGAAGGCAAGCTCGACTTGTTGCTAGGTTGAGAAAACAAATCGAAAGGAGTTATAATATGGAATTATTGTTGACGATGACAAAATAGATTTAGATATTATGAATGAAAAAAGCCGTAGTAGCGTCCGCCGTGACGAGCGTCCGGGGAAACGCGAGAAGCGCGGACGCCCGAAAAAAAGGGAAGCACCACCTCCGCCGGTCACCGTCTATCGCGTGCAATGAGAGCTGCAATCGCCATTAGATGAAACCATCGAAAAGCTTTGTAAAGAAGCGTCCATCTTTATTCTTGTCACGCATCAGTTTTATGTCCCTGGGTGGATCCCCGCGAAATCTGGGACATGAATATTTCTAAAGGTAGTGATTAATAGTGAAGGAGCGGCATCTCGATATTCTTGATATTTTGCAAAATGAATCGATGCCTGTAACCAGCAGTATGCTTTCAAAGCGATTGTTTGTATCTAGTCGAACAATTCGAAATGACCTTCATGCTCTTCGACCCCTTTTGGAGTCAGGCGGAGCAAAGTTATATATAAATCGTGGTGAAGGTATTAGACTAGAAATTCAAAATAACCCTAAGTTTCAACAATTATTGAACGATGAACGAGCATTTGTCAGAGAAAATGTTTCCACTCCTAAAGAGCGCGTGGACTATCTCATTAGAACTTTACTTTTCACCAAAGACTTTCGCAAAGTTGATGATCTGGCAGATGAAATGTTCATCAGCCGTGGAACATTATTGCTTGTTTTACAGCGGGCTAAAGAGATCTTCAAGGAAGCAAGCCTTGGAATTATAAGCAAACCATATCATGGAATAAAAATTGACGGCGATGAGGCACGGATTCGCTTTTTTATTTCAAATTACAGTGAACAATTTGAAGTAGGTACCAAAGAAGGTTTTATCAAAACAAAAGATTTATCCATTGTAAAAAGAATTATTTTGCAAATAATTGATTGCAATTTCATTAATATGTCTGATATTGGATTCCAAAATTTAGCGACGCACATTGTTATAACCATATCCAGGATAAAGAAAGAACACTTGGTTGATTTTCCCTATATGGAGATGGAAAAGATACGTAATCATCAAGAATATCTAGTGGCTAAAGAAATCTCCTTGGAAGTAGAAAAAGAATTCGATGTTCTTTTATCCGAGGAAGAAGTGGCATATATAGCTATTCATTTGAGGGGAACTAAATTAGTGGGGATCAATCCCGATAGTCAGGAAGCCACTTATTATATCGATGAAAACACCAAGGCATTGACCTATAGAATGCTAAGAAAAATTTCAAGTTCTCTGGACTTTAACCCGTTAAAAGATGAAGAATTATTCCTGCATTTAGCCCTTCATATGAAGCCAGCAATAAACCGTTATAAATACCATATGAATATGAAAAACCCTATATTAAAGCAAATTAAGACCAAATATTCGTGGGCTTTTGAAATTGCCTTGGAAGGGTCTTTAGTTTTAAAAGAACAGCTAAATATTGAAATTAATGAACATGAAGTCGGTTATATTGCCCTCCATATACAATCAGCAATCGAGAGAAATCAAACTTATAGCAACTCAACGAAAAAGTGTCTCATTGTATGTGCATCTGGGGTTGGCAGTGCCCAACTTATTCGCAATAAGCTTATTAGAATATTTGGAAACGATTTGGAAATTGTTGGAGTCACCGAACGTTTCAATATAAAACAGTATCATCTTAGGACTCTTGATTTTATTGTGAGTACCGTTCCTATTCAAATGGATCTTCCGGTCCCGGTTGTCAACATCAATACAATCATGGAAAAAAAGGATTTACTGAAGATAGAAGACGAAATGGAAAAAAGACAGGGAGAAAGTGTAGGTGACTCATATTTATACCCTTCCCTTACCTTTTTGCAAAAAACATTTGATGATAAAGAGGATGTTTTGAAGTTTTTATGTGATCAATTAATCAAAAAAAATTTAGTCCCTTCTCATTTCTATGAAAACGTACTAGAAAGAGAAAATATTGTTTCGACAGCTTTTGATAATTTAATTGCTATACCACATCCCCTTGAACCGGTAACAGAGGAAACATTTTGGACCGTCTGTACTCTGAAGAACCCAATAAATTGGTCGGGAGATCCGGTGCAGGTTATTTGTTTGTTAAACATTGCTAAAGATAAAATGGAAAATTTACAAGACATGTATCAGATATTAACCGATTTTATTGAGACCCCATTTCGAGTAAAAACGGCGGCGAACGCAAATACATTTCATGAACTACATGTTGCATTTTTCCCGAAAATATCGTCGGATTAATTTTTTTCCGCAGCGTTTTGGAAAAAATCTATATGTAATTGAAAGCGCTTTCCTTTTAAAATGTATGTAACACTAATTAAAAGGAGAGTAAATGCATCATGAACATTTTGTTAGTATGTGCAACAGGCATGTCAACGAGTCTATTAGTCAGCAAAATGGAAAAAAGTGCAAAGGAACAAGATAAAGACTACAACATATGGGCAGTCTCAGGAAGAGACCTATCTAGTGATATTGATAAAGCTGATGCTGTATTGCTTGGACCTCAAGCACGATATATGCTTGCCGATGTTAAGAAAACAGGTGAAAAGAAAAATATTCCTGTTGATATGATTAATCCGCAGCACTACGGAATGGCAAACGGTCCAGAAGTGTTAAAAACAGCTGAAGCACTGGTGTTAGGTGATAATCATGGCTAATTTTACTGATACCCTTGATAACAAAATTATGCCAATGGCTAGAAAACTATCGAATCAAAAGCATTTAGTCTCTATCCGTGATGGGATCGTTTTAGTATTACCCATTATTATTATCGGTTCTATCTTTCTTATCTTGCTGAATCTCCCTATCCCTGGTTATGAGGCATTCATGACCAGTGTCTTTGGCGAAAATTGGGATACCGCTCTTCAATATCCAGTTAGTGCCACTTTTGATATTATAGCACTTATTGCTGCCTTTGGCATTGCTTATCGCCTCGCAGAAAAATATGATGTGGATGCCATATCAGCTGGAGTCTTATCAGTGGCTGCTTTTTTATTGGCTACACCTTACGAAGTGGAATTTGTGCCAAACGAAGAAGCTGATCCTATAATGGTAGAAGGGGGGATTCCGGTTGAATTGATAGGGCCCGAAGGCTTATTTGTCGCCATAATCATAGCCCTGTTTTCAACAGAAATTTATCGTTTCATTATACAAAAGAATTTTACGTTTAAGATGCCGGAAGGGGTGCCACCAGCAGTTTCCAAATCCTTTATGGCATTGGTTCCTGCGTTTATAGTCATTGTCCTCGTTTGGCTGGTTAGGCTTTTGATTGAGCAAACCATTTTTGGCGATATACATGAATTAATTTATTCAATTGTGGGCGCGCCCTTAACTTTAGCTGGAGGTGGCTATATTGGAACAATGATCGCCATCTTGTTTCAACAGGCGCTCTGGGCTATTGGCATTCATGGAGCCATTACTGTTTCGGGGGTTATGTCGCCCGTTTGGTATACTCAACTTGGGGAAAACCAACAAGCTTTCGCAGCAGGTGAAGAAATTCCAAATGTTGTTACCCCAGAGTTTATAACATTATTTGTAAATACTGGAGGATCAGGGGCCACCATCGCTCTTGTTATTTTGATGGTTTTACTCGCAAAGAGTGCGCAAATGAAGCAGATGGGTCGTCTTAACATCGGTCCTTCGCTGTTTGGTGTCAATGAACCATTACTTTTCGGAGTGCCGATTGTATTAAACCCTTTGATAATCATCCCTTTCATTCTTACACCCTTAGCGATAACAACAATAACGTTTGTTACCATGTCAACAGGTCTGGTGGCCAAACCAGCTGGAATCGCAATGCCATTTACGATGCCTCCTATCATATCAGGCTATCTGGCCACAGGAGGGCAAATATCAGGGGCAGTCATACAGTTTGTCAATATCCTAGTAGGCGTTGCCATTTACTTTGGGTTCTTTAAAATCATTGATCGATCAAGGCTGAGAGAAGAGCAAGAAGCTGAAAAAAAGGAATCAAAGTCAAACGAAGAAAGTGTTTAACACGGAGGAGTGTCTATGAGTGAGGCAGGAAACACAGAGCAGACAGCCATGCAATTAATATTACATGGGGGCGAGGGGAAGAGTTTAGCCATGGAGGCGATGGCCGCTGCAAGAGAGCACCAATTTAAAACCGCTTGTCAAAAACTTGATAAGTGTGAGAAAGCCATAAACCAAGCTCATTCTATTCAAACCACTTTAATTCAAAGTGAGGCTCAAGGGGATGAGAATATCGAAATAAACTTGCTTATGATCCATGCTCAAGACCACCTGATGAATGCAATGACAACAAAAGATTTGGCCAAAGAGATCATTCATCTTCATGAAAAATTAGAAAATAAAGAGGTGTAAATGATATGACCAAAGGGTTAAAAGTCGCAACCATTGGAGGCGGTTCGAGTTACACACCAGAGCTTGTCGAAGGTATTATCAAGAGGCACGCAGAACTACCGATTCAGGAACTGTGGTTGGTTGATATTAAAGAAGGAGAATACAAGCTGCAAACGGTTGGAAAACTTGTTCAACGGATGGTTGAGAAATCAGGAATAGATATGAAAGTGCATCTAACTTTCAATCGAGAAGAAGCATTAGAGGATGCTGATTTTGTTATGACACAATTTCGTGTCGGTTTACTTGAGGCAAGGGCAAAAGATGAAAGCATCCCCCTAAAATATAACGTGATTGGCCAAGAAACGAATGGTCCTGGTGGGCTCATGAAAGGGCTTCGGACGATTCCTGTCATTTTAGATATTGTTTCTGATATGAAAAGACTGTGCCCGGATGCTTGGTTAATCGATTTTACAAATCCAGCCGGCATGGTCACAGAAGCTGTTTTGCGTTACACCTCTCACGATAAAGTTGTCGGTCTTTGTAACGTACCGATTGGCATGAAAATAGGTGTAGCTAAAGCATTAGATGTCGATGGAGAACATATTAGTGTAGACTTTGCTGGTCTGAATCACATGGTGTTTGGGTTAGATATTAAATTGGACGGCGAATCGATTAAAGAGAAAGCGCTTGAAGCGGTGACCACCCCCGAAAATACGCAAAGAATGAGTGCAGGTTTCGAATGGGAT
Organism: Salicibibacter cibi; assembly: GCF_016495865.1. Taxonomy (NCBI): domain Bacteria; kingdom Bacillati; phylum Bacillota; class Bacilli; order Caryophanales; family Bacillaceae; genus Salicibibacter; species Salicibibacter cibi. The sequence goes on along the minus strand of NZ_CP054706.1, from coordinate 2,205,443 downwards.
CGTGATTTTATCAAGGGGCTAGGCATTCTTCCCTGTCCGTATCATCGTTACTACTACAAAACAAAAGAGATGTTGGAAGAAGAAAAATCAGCAGCTCATGAAAAAGGAACAAGGGCAGAAGTTGTGAAAGAAGTTGAAAAAGAACTCTTTAAACTTTATGAAAACAAGGACCTTGCCGAAAAGCCTGAGCAACTTGAGCAGCGAGGCGGGGCATACTATAGTGAAGCTGCATGTAATCTCATTTATTCCATTTACAACGACAAAGGGGATATTCAGCCTGTAAATACACGTAATAATGGAGCAATTGCTAGTATACCTAATGAATCAGCCATAGAAGTTAACTGTGTCATTACAAAAGCAGGACCAAAGCCTGTTGCCATTGGCGACCTTCCCGTAGCTGTTCGTGGTTTGGTTCAACAGATCAAATCCTTTGAACGAGTGGCTTCCGAAGCTGCAGTAACAGGTGACTACCATACTGCACTTTTGGCAATGACCATCAATCCTCTGGTACCATCTGATAATATCGCAAAAGAAATTTTAGACGAGATGTTAGAGGCTCATAAAGAAAATCTACCGCAGTTTAGGATTAATTAAGCAACTATTAGAATGATGTGTCGGATTTAGAAGTGAAAGAGAACGAGGAAAAATAATATCCAATATTTTCAATATAATTATTCAACTTAAGATTCATAATCTATAGAGATGATAAATAATGAGCTTGATTGGACATTTACTGGTAGCAAAAAGGGAGGAGGTGTAAGGAACCACGTGGTTCTGAGCAGCATTTTTGTGTGCAAAAACGCTTCTAATAAACAAGGAGGAGTGCAATGATGTTTAAGCGATCGTGGCCCTCGATTCCAACGTCACTATTTCTAATCGTATTAATTGGTGTTCTTGTAGGAGCGACTACCGTATTAGCAGAAGGAGGAGACGGCGAGCAAGAAGAGGATTCTGTACAAGTAAAGCCAGGAGTTGAAGTTTTTCTAGATGACCATCTTGATTGGATCGAAGGAAAACGCGTCGGCTTGGCTACCAATATGACCGGAGTGGACCGAGATTTGAACAGTACAATTGATCTATTGTATGAACATCCAGATGTAGACTTGACGGCCCTATATGGTCCTGAACATGGCATTCGTGGTAATCAGGAAGCTGGAGAATATGTTGAATCCTATACGGATGAAAGGACGGGTTTGCCTGTTTATAGTTTGTATGGCCCTACTTGGGAGCCTACTGAAGAAATGCTGGAAGATGTAGATGTATTGATTTATGACATTCAAGACATTGGTTCCAATGTTTATACGTATATTTATACGCTCGGGTTCATTATGGAAGCAGCAGCTGAACATGATAAAAGTGTTATCGTTCTTGACCGCCCAAATGCCATTGGCGGAGAACATGTAGAAGGTCCGGTACGAGAACAGGAATCGGTTAGCTTTATGGGAGACTTTTTGCTTCCCGTACGCCATGGTATGACAGCAGGGGAGTTAGCCACTATGTGGAAGGATGAACACGACCTTAATATTGATTTGAAAGTTGCTGAAATGGACGGATGGGAGCGCGACATGCATTTTGAAGACACAGGACTTCCGTGGGTAATGACTTCTCCGAATATCCCAACGCCTGATTCTGCAACACTTTATACTGGAACCATTCTTGTTGCGAATTCAACTTTATCTGATGGTTTGGGAACGACACGTCCATTTGAGCTTGTGGGCGCTCCATGGATTGATGCGGAAGAATTAGCAGAGGAAATGGAGCAAAGGGACATAGAAGGTGTTTCTTTCCGTCCGGCGTATTTCGATCCTATGTATGATATGTACGAAGGAGAGATTGTTGGAGGTGTGCAAGTTCACATCGAGAATGAAAGTGCTATTGAAGTTGTTCAACTCGGTCTTGAGCTTGCTACAGCCATGCGTGATCAAGATCCTGATAAATACGAATTGGATGATGATTACAATGAATTAATCGGTTCTAAAGAAGCGCAAGAAATGTTAAGCGACGGTGCAGAAGCTGAAGACATCATCGCTACCTGGAAAGGGGATCTGAACACCTGGATTGAAGATGTACGAAATCAGTATTTATTATACCCACCGCACCCAAGCGATCCTATCAGCACGGAAGATATTCAAGGCGTAGTGACGGATTTAGAGGAAAGCGGTGATATTATAGATGATGATGCAGTCCATGACATGCAGTTACACTTAAGAGCTGTTAGCCAATACGAAAACCAAGAAGATGGAGATACTGTCATTCAACATATAGGAGGATTTCAAGATTTGCTAGAGCATCAGTTAGACAATGAATTGATTTCTGAAGAAGCGTATGACGATCTCCATTCCCAGTCTGAGCAACTAATAGAGCAGTGGGAATAGCATAAGTGTTTCTCTATGGAAGTTGATCATTGCAATAAATATCTTAGTTGTATGCCCGGAAGTGGATAAATACAAAAGGGCTATTGGTGAAGCGCCGATAGCCCAATCCTGAGTAACAAGGATAGTGTATTTGCTGGCTAATATGCCTTAAGCTATAGTGAAAGCATCGAAATTATGACAGTATGAGCCTGTGAAACAGGAGATGAAAAAGTGGAGGGCTTTTCTATTTTTGTATTAGGCATCGATGGTGGTGGAACGAAAACAACAGGCGTACTCTGTGCGGATAATGGTAAAATTTTTGCACAAGATACTGTTGGCGCAACGAACCCCAATAGTATCGATTACGATATTATCCGCAATGAATTTCAGAGTCTTTTTGCTGCTTTGAAAAGGCAGAACAAAATAGCTTTTGACAACTTGGATGCTGTGTTTATTGGCATGGCAGGTGTAGGCAGAGAAGAGATGAAGCTGAATATAAGAAAAATGGTTTCCCCTTTCTTTTCAACGAATACGAAAGTTTATATCGATCATGATGCCATCAATGCCCTGTATTCAGGAACATTGGGCGAGCCTGGGGTCGTCAATATCGCGGGTACGGGTTCGATTACATTTGGTATTAATGAACATAGTGAAAGAGGCAGCGTCGGCGGTTGGGGGTATTTGCTAGGGGACCCGGGAAGTGGTTTTGCAATCGGTCGAGAAGCGGTACAAGCTGTCTTCCATGCTTATGACGGCAGTGGCCCTCTTACGCAATTGACGGATGTTATTTTACAGTATTTCGACCGAAATAGCCCACCTGAACTATTAGGTCACATCTATGAGGTAGGTAAACCCCAAGAGGTCATTGCCCCAATAAGTAAAATTGTCATCGAAGCAGCTGATCGCGAAGACGACGTTGCGAAAAATATTATCAGTAATGCCGGTAGTGAAACTGCTCATGCGATTCAAACTCTTTCAAAACGATTGCTATTACAAGAAAGAAATCAGAATGTCCGAGTAAGCTTGACTGGAGGTGTGTATCAACGTTCTGATTGGTTGCTTCCTGCTATTCAAAAGGGGTTTCATGAAAATGTTCGTGATGCTCATTCGTTTACGATACCTGAGGTTCCACCTGTTACAGGGGCTTTGGTGGCAGCATTAAAAGAATTGGGAATAGAAGTGGACCCATCGTTTCTAGAGTATGTCAAAGCAGGATGTGCTGAAAGTGACAGTTAATTTGGTTCTGTTTATTTATCCTACCTATATGGGGTAGAGCCAGCATCGTTGTCACGAAGTACAATCTGCCCAAAATATGAATATGCTCTTGCTCACATGTCTCCCGAAATGGCAGAATAAACCTATAAAACAAGAAATTCCTCGCATAAAAGTGTGAAAATTTAATATCAGTTTCGACTTTACTATGATGATATAGAAAACATTCAAAAAATTCATATAAGTGATCGGGATATATGCAAATATTCGATGTCGTTGTTATCGGCACTGGCCCCGGCGGCTATGTTTCAGCCATTCGCGCTGCTCAGCTTGGAGAGAAAGTAGCGATTGTTGAAAAACACAAAGTAGGCGGAATCTACCTGAATGTGGGCTGTATTTCATCTAAGACTTACCTACAGTATAGTGATACGGTCAGGAAAATTAGACAGGCCAACGACTGGGGGATCGAAACTAACGAACCCCACATCAATTTTGATAAACTTCGCGAGCGAAAAGATAAGATTGTAAAAACGCTTACGGGTGGCGTGCAGCACCTTCTAAAGAATAATGGCATTACCGTATTTGAGGGCGAAGCTGCCGTTGACAAAAACAATACAGTAACCATCGGAGAGGAGAAGATTGAAGCGAAAGATGTCATCCTGGCAACCGGTAGTACACCTTTCATACCACCGATAAGCGAACTGGAACAAGTCGACTATGAAACGACCGACACCTTATTTGAGATGACTAAACTGCAAACCTCTGAACGTGAACCGATCACATCCACCAGAAATGAAGCCAGTTCTTAGGTTATTGGCGAAGGTTTGAGTCCGATGCGCAAGGCCATCGCTCAAAACATGCGTAACAGCCAGGATCAGACAGCGCAATTGACGCTCCATCGTAAAACACGGGTCAACCAGCTTATAGATTTCTAGAAAACACTGCGAAATGAGGCTGGGGAAGCAGAACTCGACGTAAAAATCAGTTTAACCGTCATGATTGCGAGAGCAGCAGTCCTCGCACTTAGAGACTACCGGAAAATGAACGCCATTTATTAGGACGGACATCTATCTGAGTTCGATGAGGTGCATCTCGGCATTGCTACGGCACTTGATGAAGGTCTGGTCGTCCCTGTCGTCAAAAACGCTGAACAGAAGACTATTGAAACCTTGCACAGGCAATGGAAGATGTAACAACCGCTGCTCAAAAGGTAAAGCTGGGAGCGATCTGCTGTCTGGATCAACCTTCACAATCACAAATATGGGTGCGAGCAGCATTGAATATTTCACGCCTATCCTAAGCAGCAATGAAACAGGTATTTTAGGCGTCGGTGCCCTTCAAGAGGAACTGGATCTTGGCGACGATGGTCAAGTGGAAAAGATCAAGAACGTTCGTTCCGTTCAGTCTGGCATTTGATCACCAGATTTTGGATGGCTGATGCAGCAGAATTTCTGGGGATCCTAGTAAAATATATTAAATCTCCTTACCTGCTGGTGTTATAGCAACAGTGTGAATGCCTCCTGGAAATGGAAACTGCCCATTTCAACCATCGGCGGTGCAAGATGGAGAAAAAGATCTCGATCGGGTTCATCAAGAGGTATGCTTCGGCATATAATAAAAGAAAAATCGGTGGCCATGCCTTTTGTTGAACTTGCTCCATCGCTCGGACGGCCCGTCATGGTGAATGTTTAAGTTATCCCTAACAATAATGACCTCTTTTCAAACAAGAACGAAAGCGAAATTTACTTGCTCAGTAGGCTTTATAATTAAAATGTTCGCTGAGTGATTCCCCAGCGAACATATGGTTTAAAGTGCGAGCCATTTCTTTTCTATAAACGAGAGCGTGTCATCTAATATGGAGAGAACCTCGTCTATTTCTTCTTTTGTTATGATGATCGGCGGTGCGACTGCGAGGATATTCATGCCTTCCTCGTAATCAAAGGAGCGGATGAGTAAGCCGCGTTTGCTGCCTTCATTCACGAAATCTCCTGCGATGCTTTCGTTTTCATGATTTTTGAATGGTACCTCATTTTCCCGATCGCGCATAAGTTCAAAGGCGCCAAGCAGGCCAACGGTACGGGAATGAGTGAACGTCGAATGTTTTTTCTCGAGCTCGTCGAATCCTTGCTGCAAGCGCACACCCATTTCAGCCGCATGTGCAGTTAGGTCATCTCTATCGATGATTTCAAGATTCTTCAGCCCAACGGCACACGCTGTTGGATGTCCACTGTAAGTGAAGCCATGGGGAATATCTTGGTCATACGTATCGATGGTTTTCTTTATTTCGTCGCTGAGGATGACACCGCCTAGTGGGAAATAACCACTCGTCACGCCTTTGGCAAATGTAATCATATCCGGAACCATGCCCCAGTGGTCTACGCCAAAGTGCTTTCCGGTACGGCCGAATCCACAAATGACTTCGTCGGAAATAAATAGCACTTTATTGTCTTCACAAAGCGTTTTGACAGCTTCAAGGTAGCCGTCCGGAGCGATGTGTACGCCGCCGGCACCCTGAATGGGTTCAATGATGACCGCGGCCACATTGTTACTGCCGTGCTTTTCAATCAAACCGCGAATACTGTTTTCGTAATCCGGGTGTGAACGATCCCCTTGTTCAGCGGCTGTTAAGTGCGGGGCGGCATTATAGATGTAAGGATCTGATGAGCCTGAGAAGGCACGGAACTCTTTAATGCCGGTAGCCCGCTGTGTAGAGATTGTCACTCCATGATATCCCCATTTCAAGGAAATAATGATTTTCTTATTTTCATAGCCCTTGAGTTGCCAGTAAAAACGAGCGAATTTAAAGGCTGAATCGTTCGATTCCGATCCACCCGATGTGTAGAAGACAGAATTCAAATCTCCCGGGGCTTTATCGACGATTTTTTCGGCAAGGCGGATGGCAGGCTCGTTGCTATTGCCGTAGAACTGGGAACCATAAGCCATCTCTGACATCTGGTCATAGGAAGCTTGCGCTAATTCCTTGTTGCCATGGCCAAGGTTCACGTTCCACAACATAGAAACGCCATCAATGTAAGTATTGCCTTTCATATCAGTGAAACGAATGCCTTCCCCTTTAGAGAAGATCATGCTTGGTCCGTTTGTGGAAACTTCTTTTGGTGTTGACTGGGGATGTAAGATCATGTCTCTGTCGATGTTCTTTAACTGTTGTAAACTGTATTCCTTTGTCATAAGCTCTCGCTCCTCCGTAGTCATGTGCGTTCGCCGCTAGCTAAAAGCGGGAAACGTTACAAGTATGTTGTTCAGTTGTTTTTCAGGTTGACAGATAGCTTCATTGTACCATTGCCCCTATCGAAGTCCAAATAGATGGGGGAACATGGCTTGGACATTTTGTATGATGCCATCAATAGGTGGTGAAAAATGATTGGACGGTTTTCCTTCTTCAATCGTAAATGTGATCGGACTTGTATAATCGAGCAATCCCTCTGCTAAACCGAGTGTTGCAATAGGAGCATAAGGTAGGCTGTATCCACCTTCTTGGATGACGGCAAGTTTGTTATGGCATACGTTTGATGCCAGCCGTCGCAACCATTGCGCCATCTTGCGATAACCTGCTCTTGTCACCATCATTCTCCCTAGAGGATCGTAGAGATTTGCGTCTTGTCCTGCTGATAGCAAGATCAGCGCAGGTTGAAAAGATCGGGCAATTGGGCCTATGATCTCTTCCAATACCGTGCAATATTCTTGGTCACTACAACCTGGCGGCAATGGAATATTGACATTATAGCCTTTGCCACGGTCTGCACCCGTTTCCGAGATATCTCCTCCCGTAGTGGGGTAGTTGTGTTCTTGATGGATGGAAATGAAGCATGTGTTTGGATCTTCATAATAGATCTCTTGTGTGCCATTGCCGTGATGCACATCCCAATCGACAATCAAAATTTTTTCGGTTCCGTATTGTTTTCTACTGTATTCTGCGGCTACCGCGACATTATTAAAGAGACAAAAGCCCATGGATTGATCTTTGCCGGCGTGATGTCCGGGAGGCCGAATGAATGCATAGGATTGTTCGATGTCAGGCTCTGTGAACAGTACTTCAACAGCTTTCATTGCACCGCCGGCCGAACGTTGGGCGGATTCAAAAGATCCTGGTCCCGCCAATGCCGATTCGCCAACTTCTATGATATCATTTTGCCTGCTCGCCCGAATGACTTTGTTAATCATTTCTTCCGAATGAACGCGCAGTAAGTCTGGCATTTCAGCCTTAAGCACCTGGTATTGAGGCATTTTATTCAATAGTTCCGTGTGACTGAAGATGTCATACGCAAGCTGAAGACGCCTGGGATTTTCAAACTCAACATCTGAAGGAATCGACGTGTCGGTAAACGTAAATGATTGGTAACCAATATCGTGCGCATGACCGAAAGACTCATCCCAAATGAACGCTGTCGTCATATTTTTTCACCTTCTTCGTCGTTTCTTCAGGATTAAAATCAAGTGATGGCGCAGTTTTTTTGAAGCCACGAGTGATATAAATGAGGAAACAGACGCCAAGTAAATTCCAGGCGATGCCGAGCGTAAGGGCAAGCGGTTCAATGTTGTACCACATGACCGCAAGAAAGGCAATCCCGATACTGGGAAAGAGGCCAAACAAAATCAACGCTTTGCCATCTTTTCGTTTACGTTTCACGAGAAAGTAGTAAATCACGCAAAGATTTACGGATGTAAACGCTGTGAAAGCGCCAAAACTGATGACCGAAGAGGCCGTATCCAGCGTTATGAAGATTGCCGGAAGGCTGGCAACGCCTGTTGCCAAAATGTTAAAGATCGGAATGTGACTTTTCGGATGCAAATAACCAAAGATTTTCTTCGGAAATACGTTGTCTCTTCCCATTGCGTATAATAGACGCGATGTCCCCATCTGAGCTGCGATCCCACCAACGAATGTTGCAGCAATTACGATGCCCGTGAACACAGCGTTAAAGAACATTCCCCCGACTTGAATGGCAATTTCCACAACTGCCGAATCTGGTGTGGCAAATACAGTCACATCGGGAAAAGCGCGCTGCATGAAATACGTAATGGTCGTATACAGCACACCTAGAAAGAGAACAAGAGCAATCATTGCCCGCGGTATATTTTTCTTAGGTTCAATCGTTTCTTCAGCTAATGTGCTGATGGCATCAAAGCCGACAAAAGTATAGGCAAGAATGACCGACCCTGCAAACACATTTGTAAGTGTGAACTCCTCCGTATAGAAAGGCGCTAACGAGAAAAGTGTTGCTGCCCCTTCGTTTACCACATAGAAATTGATGAGCAATGCGATAAATATACCAGCGATGAGCACTTGCAAAGCAATTAAGATTGTACTGAAAGATACGGCAACCTTCACGCTGAATATATTGCTGAGCGTAATGATAGCCAGTGTGCCAACAATCCATACCCACTCAGGCACATTGGGGTACAAGGGAACCATATAGATCGCAACACTTAATACATACACCATTGGCAAAAACAGATAATCGAGGAGCGCTCCCCAACCGACGAGAAACCCTAAATTTGGGTGAAACGTTTGCTGGACATACGTATAGGCGGAACCTGAGCGCGGGAACACCTTGACCATATGTGTATAACTTAACACCGTGAATAATATTGCAATCACTGAAAACAAATACACGGCAGGGACGTGGCCATTCGTATTCTGAGATGCGATTCCGAATATCGTAAAGACTGTGGCGGGTGTTAATAAGGACAACCCGATGACGAAAACACTGAAAAAACCTAGTTTGCGTTGTAGTTTTACTCCATTCCCCATCTTTTCTCTCCTTCGCTGTCTTTGAAGTTGATCGGATGAGTGTTATTTCCCCCTCTTCTTGTCTTTTCTTAAGTAATCATTCAAAGGTTTAATCATGCTGAGCAATAAGTAAGTGAGACCACTGATGATCATGGAAAATCCCGTTGCCGTCGTATATAAAAAGATATCGTTTCGCGGCACGGCTTCAATCGGTTCATATACCCACAGGTAACCGATAACCCCCGCAATAAACGAGAGAATCGCCACGAGGTTGAAACCGCCTGTATAGCGGTAGGCGTTTCTGCCGCCAATTCGGTACAAGTCTTTCATGGATATTTTCTGTCTGCGAACGATAAAAAAGTCGACAACGATTAAAGCAACCACTGATCCTGATGTAGCACCGACGAGGGCGAGAAAAACGCTATAATACTCCCAAATGCCGCCCCAGAATAGCAGGAGTACAACCCATGCTGACCAAAAGATGACAACTTTGCTGAAGCTTAATTCGGGTTTTAATACTTTGGTACTGATCGATATCCCATACAGCGATACAGCAACCGTCGTTACGTTGGCAACGGCGACAAATAGTATCGCCAACAAACCTAACACCGGACCGCCAAGTTCAAGTAGCCAATCCGTTGGATCAACGCTCTCTACACCTGTGGCAAGCAGCATAGCCAGCGCTGTTAATACACCAATGACCGTAAAGGAGGCCATCACAATGGAGAAACCGCCAACGTGCCCCCAGTATGCGGAGCGTTCTGTTTTGACAAGCCTGGATAGGACACCTATTGAGGCAAACCAAGCAAATATAAAAGCAATGTTCCATTCTAATACGACCATGTAATTCGCGAGGCCACTGCCATATTCAGCTTCGTATAAAGGCTCAACATTCAGCAATTCTTGAAGTGAAAAGTTACGAAACACGGTGATGATAATAAACACACCGAGCGCCATAAGACAAGGAACCATAATGCGCGTAGCTGTTCGTACTGCGATAGGGCCGCGAAGGGCAATCCATGCACCGAATATGACACAAGTCGTAGCGATATATGGCGTTAAGTATTCAGGAATCGTGATCCCAAATTCGGCGAACACTTTCATTATTGAACTGGCATACACTTCGGCGTTGATCACATCATAGCCAAGTTGGCTTGCAAGAATTATGACTGCAAAGATGACGAGGCCAAAGTAGCCAAACAATGCCTTTTGATACATCCATATGTCAATGCCATATCGTGTTGTAATCAGGACACAAAGGCAAAGAAACAGTCCTGCCAGCGTCATGCCAAAGAACGTGTTCGTCACCGCTTCTTCTAAACCAATCATGGTTGCAATTTGTCCACCTTGGACATACGCCCATGTGGCAATTGCCCACCCACCTGTAATTAAAAAGATATCCCAGAATCCGTATATTTTATCTTCTTTTCCTAATGGCACTGTCCCGTAATAGACTTCACTATCGATTGCTCTTTTTTTCGCTTGTTTACTCATACAACGATAATTCCCCCTATATTAGAATGCCCCATACTAAACTGATCACACTTATCAATGCGATGACCGCAATGGCAATGGCATCTTTTTTATTTAGTGATGGACCGGATACAAATTCCGGATCATCCATTTGTTCCGTTTTTTCTGTGATTGCCTTATACAACTCCTGTTTATTTTTCATACTAAACACCTCCATTAGCGGTGATTATTAAATGCTGTTTGCAAGATGAAAAGGTAATCTTCCGGCTCCATGTGTCTTACGTTATCGTCATTGGAATAGTTTTGGAAAGCGCGCGTTGCCAAATCGGCAAGGTCTGCTTCGTTGAGTTGTGGAACTTCGTGGAAGCGAGGGATGTTCAGCGCCTCATTCCATTGAAACAGCTTGGCTACACATCTGTTGGCAGCCTCTTCATCTGATTTATGAATGCCAACTCCCATCGCCCGCGCAACATCTGCATGTCTTTTTATGTCTGCGGCTTTGTTATACTCAAAGACGAATGGCAGAAACATGGCGTTTGCTTCTCCATGGGGAGTATCATAACGCCCGCCTATGGCTTCAGATAGACAATGGACAGCAGCGGTATCCGCGTTGCCAAATGCTGCCCCCGCTACGAGACTTGCCACTAGCATTTGTTCTTTGTGTTCAATGTTTCCCAGATTGATGGAATCGGACAAGTGGTTACTTATTAACGTAATCGAATATAAGGCTAAAGCGTCAGATATGGGGTTGGCTGCTTTGCATGTATAAGCTTCAATGGCATGGGTGAGGGCATCCAGTCCTGTGCTTGCGGCAATCGCAGGCGGTAACGAAACTAATAGCTCAGCATCAAGGAGAGCGAGCTTCGGAATCATTCTTTCATCCCCAATGGCCATTTTATATTGCTGCTTTGTGTCCGTAACAACTGCCCAAGAGGTGACCTCGCTTCCGGTTCCAGCTGTTGTAGGGATACAGACGAGCGGCAAAGGGGGTTTCTCAGCAACATTTACGCCTTCATAATCCTTGATTGTTCCCCCATTTGTTGCGAGGATGCTGACTGCTTTTGCAGTATCGATGACACTCCCGCCCCCAAGCGCTATAATGCCGTCAATGCCTTTGCCATCGATCTCTTGTGCACAGTGATGGCAATCGTTATCCTTTGGATTAGGCTTTACGTCTAGATATATTGACGTCCGAATATGATTTTGCCCGAGATCTTCGATTACATCATGGAGCATACCGGCTTCGCCAATGCCATGATCACTGATAATCAGGGGTTTTTCTAGTTGTAAGTCTGCAATGTACTGTGAAATCCGCTTCCGAATTCCCTTTTCCATCACGACCTTTGTTGGAAACATGAATTCAAAATTCATTAAGAAGTCTCTCCTTAATTTGCGAACCATCCGAGTTTTTCGTTGTAAAGTGCTACGTTAATTTGTTTTGCCTCTTGAAATTCCTTTAAACCGTCCGGTCCTAGGCTTCTGCCAATCCCGCTCATTTTAGGACCACCCCAAGGCGCCTTTACATCTCCCATGCCGTAAGTGTTAATCCCTGTTAAACCGGCTTTCACTCCGCGAATGACTCGCATTCCCTTTGCACTGTCGCCGGTGAACACAGCTGCCGCCAGCCCGTATTTCGTCTTATTTGCAAGCGAGACCGCTTCCTTTTCATGCGTGAATTTCTGGATGACAACGACGGGGCCGAAGATTTCTTCTTGCACGATCGACATGTCTTCATTTACATCGGTAAAGACGGTAGGGGCAACAAAAAAACCATGATCTAAACCTTCGCCGTGCATCCGGTTTCCGCCGCATCGCAACGTAGCCCCTTCTTCCTCTCCGCGTTTAATGTCTGCGAGCACGTTGTTCATATGGGATTCCGTGTACAACGGACCCATCTCTGTCTGCTCGTGTTCTCCGGGGCCAACACGGATTTGTTTCGCTCGTGCGACAAAATGATCGACAAATTTCTCATAGGCACTTTCTTCTACCAGAATTCTTGAACCTGCCGAGCACACTTGCCCGCTGCCGAAATAAATGGCATATAGCGCATGGTCGACAGCATGCTCAATATCCGCATCAGCGAAAACGATGACCGGAGATTTTCCACCCAATTCCAGAGTCACATTCGTAATATTGTTGGCAGCAGCAGCCATGATCTTTTTGCCGGTCTCTGTGCCGCCTGTAAAGGATACTTTATCAATCGCCGTACTGTTCGTCATCGTGGCGCCCACTTCATCCCCTCCGCCGGGAACGAGGTTTGCAACACCTTTTGGCAAACCAACTTGATCGAAGATTTCATACAGCATGTACGCGCTGATCGGCGTATATTCCGAAGGTTTAAGGACAATTGTATTGCCTGCAGCTAAAGCCGGGGCTATTTTCCAAGCGGTAATGAGAATAGGGTGGTTCCAGGGAATAATTAATCCACATACACCGATGGGTTCATAAGTAACGAGTCCCTGTATTTCCGTTCCGCTCGTGAATGTATAGCCGTCGGTGGAAGAAATGAGCCCTGCATAATAGCGAAAACATTCGCTTGCGGTTTCAACATCTGCGGAGGTCTCGCGAAGCGGCTTTCCATTATTTCTCGTTTCCCATTTCGATATCTCTTCTTTTCGTTTTTCCAATTGATGGGCGATTTGATATAAATAATCCGCTCGTTCCGACGGGGGCAATGCCGACCATTCATCGTATGCGTTGTTGGCTGCGCCGATGGCGTTTTTAGCATCCCTTGCCGTTGCCATTGCAGTCGTACCGATAGATGTGCCGTCAGCCGGATTGATGAGGGATGCAAGGCGATCCTTCGCCGGCATTTGCCACTCACCGTTCATGTACATGTTTACTTGCATGTTGAAGACTCCTTCCGTCTCGGATTACCAATATTTTTCATTAATAACCGTAAATTATATATACAAGTCTTGATTATACTCAATAATGCAACTAATGTCGAATTTTTTTGCTGAAAATGTCATATGTTATACACAAATAATGTGAACTAAATAACCAACCAGCGGGGTGGTTTGTCCGCTTTCTTTTCAGGCTTTTACTCTTTGAGTGTGGAAACATAATGAACGGTTGATGGGCATAACGTAAATTGATATGGCTGTCAGAGGGGTGTTTTTTTTATGAGCATTGGTTTCTATGTAGGAAATCAATTAACAAAAGACGGTTCTACATTACTTGGTGGGTTTGGTCATGAACCTTCCAGTCATTGGATCGATATTGTTCCGGGTCAGCATCATCCGGAAGGAGCGACAACGCAGGTCGGCGTAACGGAGGAAGCCAATATTCCCGGCAGACTGATCGACATTCCGCAAGCATCCTATACAAACAAATTTATTAGTTCATCGTATTCGGAATTCGAAGGGTTTCCTCCTCCCTTAACGAATGGAGGATTAAATGAGTATGGGGTAGGTGGGCGTGACATTTGGTCTAATTCCCGTCCCGAATTAGTAGAGATGACGTTGGAACCGCAGCAAGGACCGAATTATAGTGATCTTGCCCGTATCGCCATGGAACGTGCCAGGACTGCTCGAGAAGCTGTTGAAATTATTGGAGGGCTTATTAACACTTATGGATATTCCACCTATGGAGGGAACTCTCATCTCTTTGCGGATAAACAGGAAGGCTGGGTGGTGATCGAGTACGCGGGCGGCCAAGGACTGTGGGCAGCGGAGCGATTAGGGCCGGATGAAGTGCGTGTGTCGTATCCCGGTTATATTCATAATTTCCCTGTTGATTTTGAAGGTAATGACAACTATATGGGGTCAGATAATATCGTTTCGTTTGCAAGAGAGCAAGGATGGTGGAATCCTGAAACAGATCATCCTGATTATTTAAACTTGCAGGATGTGTATGGAGAGCCTTTTGAGGGGGAAGGGGTGAGCATGCAAGAAAATCATTTTGTTTCTGTGCGTGTTCCTCCGGAAAGAGAAGCAGAGGTCATGGGCCAAACGCCGGTTAGCCTCGAAGACATGCTGGCGCTTGTGCGTGACCCGCGTTGGTCAAACGATCGTGCCGGTTACGGTCAGGTGGCTCACATCCGGCCTAGCGTACCTGATCGACTGCAAACATTGTGGCTCGCCGTCACAGGAGCCGTCACCACTCCTTATGTGCCGATACCGATAGAAACAGACCCTTATGCTGTGCCCCCTGAATTTGTCCAGCATCGGTACTTGACCAAATACGCGGATTCGACTTATTTAAGTGCTGATTATGCTCCTCAGGAAGCGACGAGGTATGCTGTAAGAGAATTTAAACGATTGCTGTACTTTACGAGTGAACATCCGGTGCAATTTTTAAATTACATCACAGGGGCTATGGAGTACTTCGAGCAAGGAGAAATTGCGGAGAGAGCAGAGTTGGAAGAAAAATATTTCTGGTTACTTCAGCACCATCAATATGAAGAAGCTAGAAAGCTAATCTCACAGAATGTTCATCAACGCCTTCTTGAAAGTTTACGTCTCGGCATGCAATTGACAGATATTGTAGATGGTGAAACACGCCGGTTATACGGCATCCGTATGCCCACCGGCACGAGCGATCCCGGGGAAACCACACCACCATGGAGTCAAGAAATGATTGAAGAAACCGATGATGAACTGGTTACGTGTTATGATCCCCGGCTGGATATATACCCCCGATCGTTTGGTGTTTTCAACCATTATGCTGGGTGTTAGATAGCGATAGTGAAAAGCAATGACATTGGCATTTGCAACTATAGGGTGAATAGCCCAAAACCTTAGGTATATAAGGTTTTGGGCTATTTTTGTCAAAAATTTTTAGTGTTGGTGGATCGCTCCGTTTTAAATTTTTGGTTGTTTTTAACGGAATGGCTGATAGCGGCGTTTTCGGCTGATAAAACCCAGCAGCGCTATGAAGAATCAATGCAAATCATTGTTGAACCGTCTTTCCGTTAAATGTCACATGGTCTCACGAGGACTTTGTGTATTTTTGCCGTTGATTTTTAGGATTTCCCATTTCACCGACAGGAAATGTTATGATAGCAACAAACAATGTCAGGGGAGTTTGTTGCATGGACCAATGGTATAAAATTGACAATGCAGGAAAGATATTCCACGCGGTGTCTGGACGCGCGAACTCTTCTGTGTTTCGAATTGCGATGATCATGAATTCCCCGGTGGAAGAAGACAAGCTTCAAAGCGCTTTAGATGATATCTTAAAGCGGCTGCCGATGTTTGCGGTTAAGCTGGGGAAGGGGATTTTCTGGGACTTCCTCGTAGAAAATGATAAAAAACTGTTCGTACAAGAAGAACATCATTTTCCTTGCGCACCGATAGATCCGATTGAAACGAATGGCTTCTTATTCCGTGTGCTCTATTACAATAAACGAATCGCAGTCGAGTTCTTTCATTCGGTCACGGACGGCACTGGGGCACTTGAGTTTCTTAAAGCGCTCGTTTATTATTATTTGCTCGAGCAACATGCTCTGATTGAAAATGACGGTTCGGTTCTTGATATTGAGGATCCACCGAGCACTTATGAATTAGATGACAGCTATTATCGTTATAAATCCAATCATTCGGTTAAAAATCCACGCGAAGGACATGCGTTTCAAGTTAAAGGGACGCCGACCGAAGAGACGATGGTCGTTCATGGCGTCATGCAATCAAGCGATATACAAAAAGCAGCGAAAGCCTATGGCGTAACGATTACCGCTTATATCACTTCAATATTGATTGCTGCTATTTATCATGAAAAATTGCAATATCGGTTACGAAAAGAAGAAATTAAAATTGCGATTCCTGTTAATTTACGGCAAATGTTTCCGTCAAAATCACTCCGAAACTTTTTCGCTGTTGTGAACGTAGGAATGCAAGTTGAGGAACATACAACGCTCGAAGACATCATGGCAGAAATCTCGAAACAGCTGCAAAAAAAAGCAGAGAAAGAAGCCTTACAACTTGGATTAAATCATCATGTTAAATTGCAGACGATGCTAGCTGCCCGTTTTGTGCCGATTTTTATAAAATATTACGCCATCCGCTATGGGTATAAAAGCTATGGAGAACGCACGAAAACGATGACGCTCACCAATTTAGGCAACGTTCAATTGCCGGAACAGATGATGCCTTACATTGAACGTATGGAAATGGTCATGTACCCAACGAAAAAAAGTCCGGTGAACGGCGGCATTTGTTCCATTAATGATCAATTTGTCATTTCGTTTGCAAGATCGATTGAAGAAGCCGACGTTATTCGTTCCTTCTTCCAAGAGCTCACAAAAACATCAGGCATTGATATTGAAGTGTATGCCAATGACGAAGGGTGACCCCATATGCATCGATGCAAGAACTGCGGCGTGTGGATCGCCCATCGGCATTGCCCGCTATGTAAACGCCAACTAACGGAAGAAAATGTTTCATTGGATATGTATCCGCCTTATCACTCGGACGTGAAACGCCGAAACCTAAAACAGCGAGTGTTCTTGTTTATTGCGATTTTCATCATTAGTTCAAGTCTGCTCATTAATTTGCTCACCACACCAGACCAACTTTGGGTGTTTTACATCGTAGGTCCTGTTTTATATGCGCTGTTATTCATCAACCATACGATCCTTTCAAAAGCGCATGCCGGATCAAAAATAATCTTTCAAGTTCTCGCGCTTTCGGCGATGCTCGTCGTGATCGACGTTGCGGCTGGGGGTACACGTTGGTCC
This sequence comes from Salicibibacter cibi, assembly GCF_016495865.1. Classification (NCBI taxonomy): domain Bacteria; kingdom Bacillati; phylum Bacillota; class Bacilli; order Caryophanales; family Bacillaceae; genus Salicibibacter; species Salicibibacter cibi. Next base: position 2,187,973 of record NZ_CP054706.1, on the reverse strand, counting down.
GTTCATTATGTTATCCCTTTCCTCGTCATCGTAGCGACATTGATGGTTACGATTATTATATTAAGCAAACCGATGAAATGGAGAGAGTACCTCGGATATATGATGACGATGATATCCCTTGGTTTTATCCCTGTCCTTTTGTTTTTAAGTGCCTTATCCTACGTCTTGTGGCCGAGTGCAGTAACCGCACTGTATGCACTATTAACATTCATCGGCATGGGATTGTTTGCAAATAAAACGATGAAAAACGAACTTGTACGTCGGTTTCATTTTTAACAGAGGGGGACGGGCGTGCTCGTACTTCTTATTTTTATTAGCATAAATGAAAGGGAAGAGGCGCCTATTTCAGCTCCGCATCATAATGAAGCTTTTGATATAGATGAAAAAGTGTTGGCCCCAACTGTGAATCTTCTGGAACGAATTGCAAATCGGGAATTGAAAGGGTCCTAGTAGGTCCTTTCCATGGAGAAGTAGGGGATGCATCGGCTTCTGAACAAGCGATTGCTCTGATCACATGTCGATGCAACCCAATCTTTGGCCTATTCACTGCTTTTTGTTTCTTTTCTATGCCGAAGCCGAGTGTGCTTTGGTTTCCTGGCATTCCTTTGCTTTCATTGCCGAGGCCGTGCATGTTTCGGCTTCAGAGCATGCTTTTCCGGCTTGCATTCTCATTTCGGTCCCGGGGTGCATATTGCCATTAGTCCTTCATTCCAACCAGTGACTGTCTTATCTCAAGAGCTTCTTCCCGAGTGATCGCTCGTTCTTCGTTCCCGTCACGGCCAACCGTTGTTTCCGCGGCAAACAATGAGTTCCAGATCGCTTCTTCCGTCGCGCTCGCGGTTGCATTGAAAATATCGTTCATTACGGAATGATCATCGCGCAAAAACTTAAAACGCTCTAGTTCGTCGCCTTCATGGTCTATTTTTTTGGCTGTTGAAAATGCAATAGCGATATCGCCGCTTCCGTGATGGGCTGTCGACCCCGTAAGGGCTAGGCCGAATGTAGTCCGCTTGGCGACACGTTGGAGTTGACGTTCATTCAATGCATAATCCGTCGCCACAATCATCATGATTGATCCTGTTGGTAGATCTACATCATTGCGTGCGCCAAAATTTGAAACAACGAGTACACCGAGCGTTCCATCGCCAACAATGCGCGAACTCGTGCCAACTCCGCCTTTAAAGCCAAGGCAACTCATGCCGGTGCCTGCCCCTACGACTCCCTCTCCTACATGGCTCGAGGCTCTTTTAATCGAAGAATTCGCATGATCTGGACGCACATGCAAACCGCGAATATCGTTTAAAGAACTATCGTTGCATTCACCGACAACGACGTTAACCGTGCCAGTGGTTGTGCCGATTTCTTCGTTTTCTTGTAAGAGATATTGAAGTGTACCTTCGGTGACCGCGGGCACACTGAACGTGTTCGTGAGCATAATCGGACTTTCAAGGAGGCCAAGTTCGTCGATTTGAACGAGACCGGTCGTCTTTCCGAAACCGTTGATAACAGAGGTGCCAGCCAATACTTTCTCTCTGAACAGATTACCTTCATGAGGCAGAACCGCCGTGACTCCGGTGCGAATGTCTTCTCCTTCGAATAAGGTGATTTGACCGACGGAAACGCCGGGTACATCCGTGATTGTATTTTCTTTTCCGGTCGGCAAAGTACCGAAAGTGAGACCGTGATCACGGGCGCGTTTTTTTATTTTGTCCATATTCGGCTTCTCCTTTTTCTCCTCATTTTCTAAATGTAATCAATCTTAATACGTCCAAAGGGTCTGCTTCATACTCAAATATTTATGAATGGATGAAGAACTTTAGTATCTTAACAGGCCGCTGTCATTGCATCTTGCTATAGAAAACATTCCAACCCGGAAATCCTTGGTATGGATTTCCGGGATGATTTGATCTCAATAGGCTGCGATTGTGCCATCTGTACGCGATTCGGAGCCACCGATGAGTATACCTGTTTTCGAATCTCGCCAAATGATTTGCCCTCGACCGAAATCACTGATCGTATTTGAAGAGATTTCTATATTATGTCCTTTATTTGTGAGGGCGTGCGCTAGATGAGAAGGGAACGTTTTTTCTATAGAAATGGTTTTATTTTCCTCCCATCTCCACCTTGGTGCATCTAAAGCGGCTTGGGGGTTTAAATCGAAATCAATCGTATTCATCAACGTCTGCATATGGCCTTGAGGTTGCATTAAACCACCCATGACCCCAAAAGGACCTACGGCCTGATGATCCTTAGTTAGAAAGCCGGCAATAATGGTATGATACGTTTTTTTCCCAGGTTGTAAGGCATTGGTATGGGTAAGATCTAAGGAAAAATCATGGCCGCGGTTATGAAGACTAATGCCAGTGCCAGGAACGACAAGGCCTGAACCAAAGCCCATATAGTTACTTTGAATGAAGGATACCATATTCCCATCCCCGTCAGCGGTTGCGAGATAGATGGTTCCATCTTCTGAAGGTTTACCAGCGTCAGGTTTAAGCGCTGTATCACCAATGAGCGAGCGTCGTTCATTCATGTATGCGTCGGATAACAGTGATTCCATGGAAACATTCATATAACGCGGATCCGTGATATAGGTTTGACCATCAGCAAAACTAAGTTTCATCGCTTCAATTTGTTTATGGTAAGTGTCAACAGTATCTTTAGCCAAAAAATCGAATCCATTTAACATTTTTAAAGCTTGTAAGCCAATCATTCCTTGGCCATTGGGAGGGAGTTGCCACACATCGTAGCCACGGTAATTGATACCAATCGGCCGAATCCACTCCGGTTGGTAAGTGGCCAAATCTTCTTTTGTTAAATACCCGCCGTGCTCTTGAGAGAACTGAGCGATTTTATCCGCCAGCTTCCCACGATAAAAAGACTCTGCCTTCGTTTGTGCAATGGTCCGTAACGTCTTAGCGTGATCAGAAGATGCCCATACATCACCAGCTTTAGGAATCTGACCACCCGGAGCGAACGTGTCAAACCAGCTCGAGAACTCCGGACCAACCAAATTATCTTTATAATCTTCATAGGTCTGTTCCCATAGATGAGCGACGACCGGAGAAACGGGAAAACCGTTTTCGGCATAATCAATTGCTGGTTGCAACACCTCCTTGAAAGGTAATTTTCCAAATTCTTCGGAAAGCGCTGCCCATGATGATGGCGTGCCGGGAACAGTGACCGGAATCCAGCCTGTCTCGGGGATTTCCTCATATCCAGCTTCATGCAAGGCATCAATGGAAATAGACCGTGGAGCCGGTCCGCTGGCATTCAATCCATAAAGATTTCCTTCTGTCCATACAAGCGCAAAAGCATCTCCGCCAATGCCATTCCCTGTTGGTTCAACGACAGTGAGACAAGCAGCCGTCGCAATCGCTGCATCAATCGCGTTTCCACCTTTTTTTAGGATGTCCAAACCGGCTTCTGATGCTAAAGGTTGGGAGGTAGCCACCATCCCGTTTTTTGCGAATACTGATTTTTGGGATAATGGGTAAGGTTGATAAAGAGGATCCAAAATGTTCATCTCCTTTGATTCATTTTTTGACAAAGCCTTTCCAGCATTGTCTATTGTTTAAAGAACGTTGCCTCGTTTAAAAACAACCACCGTATCATATAACCCATGACAAAAAAATGATTGTATGCTAGAATACGAACAAATGTTTTCGTTGTGGTTGTTTTTTCCTTTCTTTTGGTTCTTTATGTCTTAGATTAATTGATTGGAGGGAGAACATGATAAAGAGAGGTCCGTCGTTGGAAGATTTCATAAGAACCCATATTCAATTCTTTCAAGACCCACTGGTTCAGGCCTTTATGGAGAAAAATCATCATTGGGGATTATTGCGTGCCGCGATTGAACAGGAGGATCAAGCCTCCTCGGATATATTAAATCAACGCTTTGAAATGTTCTATTTAAAAATACGCATGATACGATATATCACTACATTGAGCCGCTTTTATGTCAAAACTTATGACCAGTCCCAACGTAAACAAATGGCGATGTTAATGTTGGATGCTCCGAGCGATGCGGAAGAGGAAGAAGGGAAGTCGCGAGGAGATTTAGTGCCTGCGGAAGGCCCATCCTCAGATGATGCCATAGCGCGAGAAGTTCAAGACCTTCTGCCAACCGCCGATATGCGAAAAACCTTTCAGGCTTTTAGTCAAAAGAAGCAAATCATCGTTTATTTTCATTTATTTTTTCAAGCTAAAGATCAAGAGATTGCAGAAATGTTCGGGTGCACCCCTCAAAATGTTTCGAAAATGAGGAGAATGGCGTTCGCACAACTTCGAGGAGGCTGATAGGATGGATCAAAACGCACTCATTATGGAAGTATTAAAGGATATGGAACCTAGGATCCAAAAGGGTTTACAGGCGACCCATCCGCAAGAACGCGAAGATTTAAAGCAAGATATGAGGGCACGCTTGGTCAAAGTAACTAGCGAGATGGAAAGGATCTCTTTTTGGACATTCAAGGAACAATTTTATGAAAAAGGATTGAAATGAAGTGAAGGTCAAAACATATATCCAATAAGGACTTGAAAGGACGTAAAGATGTTAATAATCGTTGTAAACGCAGAGTGTTTTCCACTAAACAAAGGAGCCAATTGGAGCTCCTTTGTATTTTGTTATTAAATTAGAACAATAAAATGCTTTACTCTCTCGGTCCGGTTGTTCCACGAAGCAGTATCCTCGGTTCTAACGTTCTCCGCATACTGTTTTGCTCTCCTGGTTCAGCATCCATCATATGAATCAAATGTTCAATTGCATGCAGACCCATAGATTTCTCGGATTCATGTGCTATAGTGGTCATTTGAATGGCGGCGTGGGCAGTCATATCGATATTGTCCATCCCGCATATGCTAAAGTGTTTGGGGATTCGGTACCCCATTTGCAGTAAGTAATTTTGGCAAAATAATGCAATCGAGTCTGTCGCCGCGAAAATGGCGGTTGGTGTCCAATAAAAGCAACGCATCTACCGCCTTAACCACTGATAATTCAGTTGTATCTGTTTCTTTTATCCATTCATAGCCCACAGGGTGATTAGCACTTGTCATTGCTTTTTGGTATCCGGATAACCTTCCTTGAAACGTTGACGCATGTGTTGGTCCACCTATCCAGGCAATTTTGACATAACCAAGTTTTAATAAATGATTGGTCGCTAATTGTCCCGCTTTTTCATCGTTAATTTCTATATAATTTCCACCTGAACTATACCGGCGGTTAAACATGACGAAAGGAATGCCTGAAGCTACCAGCTCTTGATAGATAGGGTCATCGATAAAAATCGAAGATAAAACAATGCCATCCACTTGTTGTTTTAGAACTTCCTCATAGACAGAAAGATTTGCACCTTCTCCCGTTTCGATGAATACGTATTTACATCCATTGTGAACGCTTTAATATTAGATGTAAACATAAACAAGCATAAAAACCATGGTACATTTTTAAAATTAACCGTTTACAATTAAATATCTTCTGTATTACAATGAATACGTATTCAACCATGTTTACAAACGTAGAGGAGTGTATAGATCTATGGCGACTTTTTTAAAACACGGGAAAACCGATCAAGAAAAACAAGAAGCGGACGCGAAGGTTCAACAGGCAGTTAGCAGCATCATAGGAGACATTGAAGAACGTGGCGATGTGGCTGTACGAGAGCTCTCGGAGAAGTTTGATAACTGGTCTCCGGAAAGCTTCCGGCTCACGAAAGAAGAGATTGACGCTACGATTGCTGAGTTGCCGGACGATGTAATTCAAGACATTAAGTTTGCCCAAGAACAAATTGAAAATTTTGCAAAGCACCAACGTGAATCAATTCAGGATATCGAAGTAGAGACCCGTCCGGGTGTCATTCTTGGCCATAAAAATATCCGTAAATAGTGTTGGCTGCTATATACCGGGCGGTCGTTATCCGATGGTTGCTTCTTCTCATATGAGTATTGTCACTGCTAAGGTCGCCGGTGTTGAGCGTGTGATCGCTTGTACCCCTCCGGCAAATGGTGAAATCCCGGCTGCTACCGTTGCAGCGATGCATATGGCAGGCGCCGATGAAATCTACTTGATCGGCGGCGTGCAAGCCATGACAGCTATGGGCGTTGGAACCGAGTCGATCGATCCGGTTGATATGATTGTTGGTCCGGGAAACGCTTTTGTGGCAGAAGCAAAGCGCCAACTTTTTGGACGAGTCGGTATTGACTTGTTAGCGGGACCAACCGAAACGCTCGTCATTGCGGATGATACAGCCGATGTGGAAATGGTCGCCACAGATATTCTCGGACAAGCGGAGCATGGCCCTACGTCCCCGGGTGCATTGATCACCACATCCCACTCCTTGGCCGAATCGCTGGAGGATGAAATTTCTCGCCAATTACAAACATTGCCTACGGCAGATGTCGCCGAAATAGCTTGGAGAGATAACGGATCGATCATTATCGTTGAAGATGAAGCAGAGGCTGTGCGTGAAGCGGATAAACTTGCTTTTGAGCACGTTGAAGTGCTTACGAAGGACCTGGATTATTTCTTGCACAACCTTACGAATTACGGTGCCTTGTTCTTAGGCCCTGAAACGAACGTTGCTTATGGAGATAAGGTAATCGGCACAAACCATACACTCCCAACAAAACAAGCGGCTAAATATACAGGTGGCTTGTGGGTTGGAAAGTTCCTGAAGAACTGCACGTACCAGAAAGCAACCCAAGAAGCCAGTGTGGAAATTGGTAAATATGCCGAAAGGTTATGTGAACTGGAAGGCTTTATGGGACATAAAGAACAAGCTTCCCTACGTGTTCGTCGTTACGAAAACTAGGAACGTTTAGCGTCCAACACTGTGCGGCTGTAAAAGGGCGGTCGGGATTATTCTCCTGGCTCCTTTTGCTGTTTAGTATTCTTAAATAACCCTCCATTTGAAAGGTAGTAAAAGGAGAATTTTTTATGCTGAGCATGATTGGTTTACTAGGAGGGATAACATTACTCATTATCCTTACCATGCGTGGCATGAATTTGTTAGTTGCCGCGCCCTTGAGCGCATTGTTTGTCGCTGTTTTCAGTGGCCTTCCTCTATTTCCGGAACTTACCGGTGAAGGAGAAGCAAGTTTTGTCGGAGATTATATGAATGGTTTTTCCGGATTTGTTGCTAATTGGTTTTTAATGTTTTTGCTCGGGTCTATTTTTGGCAAAGTCATGGAAGACAGTGGTTCAGCGCTTAGTGTTTCCAAATGGGTGGTTGGTCGTTTCGGGCTTAAATACGCCGTTCTGACAGTTGTTGTTGCATGTGCGATTTTAACCTATGGCGGGGTGAGTCTATTCATTGTAGGATTCACGGTCTTTCCGATTGCGCTGAGCCTTTTTAAGCAAGCGAATTTACCGCGCCGCTTTATCCCGGCCGCACTTGCGTTTGGTTCCGTAACATTTACCATGACGTCCGCAGGCTCCCCTGAAATACAAAACTGGATCCCCATCCCTCACTTGGGAACAAGTCCTTACGCTGGTTGGGAAGTCAGTTTGATTGTAGCAATATTTATGATGATCTTCGGTTATATGTGGTTAAAATGGATCATCAACCGTGCGCTTAATAAAGGTGAACAATTTGATGAACGCAACGGAGAACCCGTGGAAACGGAAAGGGAATTACCGAATCCACTGTTTTCCGGGCTTCCGTTACTAGCCGTATTGATTACAGCATTTATTTTTCATGATACCCTTGGGACTTCAGCACTCATCATTGCCTTATCCAGTGGCGTGTTTACCGCGTGGCTCGTCAATCGTCGTTATCTTGAAAATGTATGGACATCAGCTTCGAACGGAACAACTGGAGGGCTCTTGGCCATTGCCAACACCTCGGCAGTCGTTGGATTCGGTACTGTCGCGGAAGCAACGCCTGCATTTGACAATGCTGTTCAGGCGATGACAAATGTCCCGGGTGACCCGTTAGTTGGTGCAGTCATTGCAGTAATCGTGATCGTTGGGCTTACCGGTTCAGCATCTGGCGGACAAGAGATTGCTTTGCCTAATATTGCCCCAGATTATTTAGCACAAGGGGTAGATCCTGAGGCACTGCACCGTGTCACTGCGCTTTCGTCCGGTGCATTAGATTCATTGCCTCACGGTGGTTATACAGTGACAACGATTCGTGTTATTTGTGGAGAAACCCATAAATCAGCATACCCGGCCGTTTTTGCAGTAACTGTTGTTGTGCCATTACTTGGCGTTATCCTCTCCATTGCTCTTTTCTCATTAGGCATTGGGGTTTAATAAAAGAAGACCGTGATGCCGTGATTACGAAAAAACTGTGATGCATCCATCAATCATTACCTACAAAGCGAAGAATGAACCAACTATAAGTCGCGTAGAACTACGGGTTTTCCCCCTGAGTGCCAATGCCAAAATCATAAATCCCAGCCATGACAGTTTAAAACCTAATGACATTTATCGTCCTTTTTTCCGTTAAAGCAAAATGATGGACATGTGTTTTCATCTGTCAATGTTCAAATTCGGTGATTGGCCGTCATTTGGCGTGGTTTTCTTCTGAGCAGGGCACGCGTAATTTCATGGAAATATATGGTGAACGAAAGCCTTTGTCTTTTCATTTTTGACGCCATCATAATCAGGCGTAGGAACTTTCATGGTGTCATTGTTGCCCATGGACGCCATTAAATGTAGACATGCGTTGTTTTATGGCGTCATAACTATCCGATGACGCCATTATATGCTGGATTCTGTAGATTCATGGCTTCAAACGTTTGTACTCTGACATCATTTGTAAACACGCTTTCCACTAACGTTTCGCTACTCTAAAGCTTTATTTTAATTTTGGCGGAGGCTCTGAATGTATTTGATGTCGATCAGCCGAACATCCAAGGGCTTTCGGTGGACAATCCGAAGCACTATATCACAGAATTGAAAAAATTGGTTGGTAGACCGATCGGAATTAATTTGGAATCGTTAGATCCTGATGCTGATCATGCAGAGACGTTGGATACACTGCCAAAAGGACGTACTGCAGTCAGTGAATCGTTGGACAAGGCTAAAGAACTGGGGATGGATTTTGTCTGCTTCACCGGTAACCCGAAAACGGGTGTGACTAACACGGCGATTTTAAAATCAATCCGAGAGGAAAAAAATATTTTCCACGATAACATCTTGATTATTGCCGGAAAAATGTATGGCGCTGGTGTGAGAAATAAATCAGTTGATGGCATTGTAAGTAAGAATGTTGTAGTGGAGTTTGCTCAAGCGGGTGCCGACATTATCCTTCTCCCGGCTGTTGGCAGTGTTCCGGGGTCGACACTTGCCAAGACAGAGGCGTTGGTTCTAACTGTCCATGAAGAAGGCGCACTGGCATTAACGGCAATTGGAACAAGTCAGGAAGGAGCAGCAAGGGAAACAATTCAACAGCTAGCTCTTCAAAATAGAATGGCTGGCGCAGATGTTCACCATATCGGTGATGCCGGAGAACATGGGATTGCCGTTCCGGAAAATATCATGGATTATTCAACAGCTATTCGCGGGAAAAGACATACATATGTACGAATGGCGGCTTCAATTAACCGGTGAGTCGAATCCAGATCGTTGATATTAAAAACAAAGGAGTTCCACCCCATGCTCATCCAATGTACGAAAAAGCTGTTAGATGAATTATATGAAAAACCGGATTCAGACGTGGATCAGGCGTCATCTCTGTTTTCTTGGCATGCCAATGTGATAACGATCAATCGGAGGAAAGCCGTCGTTGTTGTGAATGATAACAATCGTTATGTCGTCGTTTTATATGGGCTGAAGGCAAAGGATTTTCGGAAATTAAATGAGTTGATTGTTCATGCCATTCGCCAAACGTTCCGTGAAGAGGGGATAAAAGACGACGTTATTGAGCAATATCTTGAGACGGCCGGGACAATCATTTTTTCAAAAACAAAGAATCGTACCACTGTAACTAGATTGAACAAAGCTTGTGAGACGGTCCAAGCTTTTGATGATTTGCTTCAACATGATTCTTTTCATCAAATAGAGGAAGGGATTCGAGTAAGCCGTCTTTTGGTGACGGACGGCGGCAATGGCTATATTTACCCCAATGAAGAAATGTATAAGGACTTGGAAAAATTCGTTGGTAGGACCGATCATTAGCAGTCGAGCGGCTGTGTTGAGGGTGACACTCGAGCTTGAACATCGTGAAGTTTCGCGTGAAATCATCGTTCCCGCAAACATGACTTTTGATACAGTCCACATGGTTATACAAAGGGCTTTTGGCTGGAAAAACATGTATTTGCATGAGTTTTATATTTTAGGAAAAGAAGGGCAATCGATTGTAAATCTCGTTGGTGACAATGAGAATCTCGCTTATGAAGATGATCTTCTTGTGAAACTAGAAGATGGCTTCAAGCTTTCCGAGTACCTCCCGGCTACGATGAAGTATGTCTATGACTTCGGGGATGATTGGTTGCATCGGATTGAAACTGAAAAAGTCATCACCGACTATGATAAAAATTATCCGGTTTGCCTTGAAGCTCATGGCAACGCGCCGCCCGAGGATGTTGGCGGAGAAACCGGATACGAAGAGTTCTTGGACGTTATTGCTGATGAACAACACCCCGATCATAGGGACTTGAAAGCATGGGTGCCTTATGCAAGGGTATCGGGACGTAAATATAAAAGAAATTAATTTTGATCTGGAAAGAAGGTTGTGAGGGGGATGGAAAGCTCTTGGCTCCTGCCGATTTTTATCCCGGAACTAACTCACCCCCGCTTGGTGCTCCGAACGTGAGTCCATCAGCCTCTGTGAGTTGCCGCGTGAGATTTGTTTTAGCCCCGCGTTGATGATAGAGAAAACAAATACCCAGGCAATGACAATGAGGGCAAGTAGGAATAGCGTTTGGTCAAAGAGAGCCAGGGATCCGTTCCAAGCAACGTGCAAAATGATGGGTACTGCAAATAATTTAACAAACGTTGGATCCGTAAAGTGATCGGTTCTTAATGGATCAGCGTTTTTGACGAGCGCGAGTGCCCCCCAGAAATGGCTCCTCATACAGTATGGGCACCGATCGACGACCAAGCTCGGTTAAATAAGACATCGATCATTGCCCCATCTCCCAACATCATAAAGGCGTTCATTGCATACCCGGAAGTCTCAAAAGCAGCGAAAGTGGCGCCGATCGTTGCGCCAATTAACAAGCCGTTCAGCACATAATGCGTATTTAGTTTATAAATAAAATACCCGATGATTACCAACTTACCGACTTCTTCGATAATGCCTACCATAAAGACTTCGAAGAAACCCAAATTCTCGATTGAAAACCAATTGAATAAGATCAATGTAAGGAATAATGAAAGCACGCCGCCGACAAAGAACATTTTTACAATCTCAAACAAACTAATATTTCGTGGCGCGTTCATCTCCCAAAAAAAGATCATAAGCGAAAAAGGCACGGCGAATGACCCTATAATCATCAATCCGGAGAATAAAATAGGGTTATAAAATAAAGACGCGCTGTAAAAAAGGATAATATAAGTGACGATCAAGGTGAAAAACACACGGGAAAACAGCCACGGCTTTGGCCACATGGCAGAAATCTCTTCTTCTCTGGGAGTGGTTGCGGCAGTTCCCGCGATAAACAGCTTTTCAGCTTCTTCTTTTGAATGCTTATTGAAAACCTCGGAAAACACATCGCGAAGTTGGACATTCATCGCCCCTTCTTCACCGACCATTTGATTCACGCGTGTCGTTGCTTGATCAAAGACACTTTTAGCTGTGTAATCAGCCTGTCTAGTGTTATCGATGTATAAGGATTCTTGAAAATAGTTCCATTCTGGGAGCCCTTCTTGCCAAACGTAGGTGTCCATTCGAATGATGTGATCATTGTAAAAATGAAGCATGTCGTCTTCCGTATATGGACCAATTTTCTCGCCATCTTCCGACAAATAATACCATTTTTTTCATATGTACCTCTTGATGGGGAAAAAATGAGCACATTCAAGGAAATAGTTGTTTTTATATGCTCATATTATACTATAAATTTTAATTATTAATGTATAAATTGTGGCTCTTCACCAAAATCTATGGCTGACAAACTAGGGGCAATTATGATTGGTAGTGACCGCTACGGAAAAACCCTACGCTTTCCGTGGGCCCCGAGCTCAGCCTCCTCGGAAAAAAAGAAGTTCGCTTTTTTCCTGCGGGGTCTTCGCCCTGCGCTTTCCCACAGGAGTCTACGTGTTTTTCCTTCGCTCGCTAGTGGTATAACCATATTTAATCACGAATATCAACCATTGATTTTAGTGTTGACCCTAAATTGTAAATGAAAATGATGATAAATATTTACGGAAACATTGAGGGGGCAGCTGGATTTGGACGTTGAAGGAAGAAAAAAAGAGCTGCTCAGCGGCAACCCCTTTTGTTTCCCGGATCAACGGATACCTTTGCCCGACTCGACTAAACGGTGACACCCCGCTCCATCCCGTACAAAATCCAAGGGGAGGGGAGCGCGAATGGATGGTTGTCCGGGAGAAGGTTAACTTCTTCTTTGGTGAGATCGGTCCATACGTAGGTGTCTTCCCCCGTTTGTTTTTTCAACGTGTGGTATTCAGTAGAAACGGTCTCCCATAAACCATTTTGAGACCATAGATCGCTCCATGGGTAAACGACATGCAAGTAATGATATTTTTTCTGATCGGTTTTTGCGATGAAGAATCGCGTTTGGCTTTTATTTTCATAAAAAGACCAGTTTTGTAAAAGGTTATCTGAAAATAACGCCGGTGACGCGGGAAAGGGATAATAGCATTCGAAAGGAAAAACTTTAGCCGATTGAATATAGGTTTTTTCTAGCCATTCCCGCTTCTTTTTTAAATCATCGATCGGCAGCCAAGGTTCGCTGCCCGATTCCAGTGAAGTTACATTGTCGGTTGTGGCATTAAATAATGTGGTTTGTGGCGTTAAGCCCAGCTTTTCAAGCACACGTTGCGCAGGCGTATTATGTTCTTGGGTATTCGCGCCGACCCACTGGATTTCCGGATGCTCCCATGCCTGTTCGATCACATAGGTCATTAGCTTTGTGGAAAAGTTTTGTCTTTGCACGGATTGGTTACTCCGAAGTCTTCCAAGCATGGCATAGCGGTTTGCATAAACGGTATAACCACCTGTACTGATAAGCTCGCCATCTATAAATAGCCCATAAAGTCGATGATTTCCGGTTACTAAACGATCAAATATTGCCAGGATGTAGTCATCTTCGATCCCCGTGTTCATTTTTTTATACCGAGGTAAATCTTCAACGTGCAATTGCCGAATCAAAAGGTTCACTCCTTATTTTCCCTACCTTCGCCAATTGTAGCTGGATTTTAAAGGTGGCGCAAAATAATTCTACCTCGAAGTTATAATTGTGTAATGAAAAGAAATGACAGGGGAGTGAGCATGTGACGGGTTTCAAGATTGGGAAACGATCGGGTATGGAGGGCGGACTCAAAAAGAAGAAATCGCTGGTTTCGGGGCTATCACGATCTATCCAGCTACATAGGGACTGCTGAATAACGGAAAAAGCCTGGCACATAAGCATTTTTCCGTTGGTGTTGTCAAAGCTGGGTGCAAGGAAATCCATCCTATAAGCAAAAAAACCCTTGCACTTCCGGCAACGTACGGAGGGACGGTGCTGCAATGGCGAGACTCCAGCGGAAAAACGGACGCGTCAAGCCCCCGCAGCGCCGGTTTTTGCGCGAGGAGGCTTGACCGTTCGTCCACGGAAAGCGAAGCCATGGAAGCGGCATCCTGGCTTCGGCTGATAGCTGCATGTTATTCAGCAATCCCTGCATATTTCGTTCGATCCTCGTTTTATCAAAAGCACCCGGGGTACACTTTGGCCCCGGGTGCTTTTGATATCTTTACGTAATAGAAGCTCGATAAATAGAGTCTACCGCTTTTTGAAGCGTGTCATTAAATTCATCAGCAGTTTGATTGACATTCAAATCTTGGGTGAGCGCTCGGGAGAAACTGGCGATGAGGTTCTTGTTATCGGTCAGTTTGTCATTCGCTTCGTCGGTCGGGTAACCGCCGGACAGAGCGACAACACGCACGACATTTGGATGGTCAATCAGTTCCTTGTACGTGTTTGCGACGGTTGGAATTGTCAGCTTTAACATCACGAGATCGTCTTGGCCGAGTTGATCGAGGTGGCTGTGAATTTCCGCCTTTAATATTTCCTCACATTTTTCTTTTTCCGGACTGTTAATATCCACTTCCGGTTCGATAATCGGAACGAGTCCTGCTTCAATAATCTTTTTGCCAATCTCGAACTGCTGATCAACCACAGCTTTGATGCCTTCCGGACTGGCTTCCTTAATCACGGAGCGCATTTTGGTTCCAAATATATTCCGTTCATTCGCCCGTTTCAATATTTCATCCAAGTCGTGGATCGGCTTCATCATCTGCACGCCATTTGACTCCTCGGCAAGGCCTTTATCCACTTTCAGAAAAGGAACAACGCCCTTTTTTTCAGCCAAGTAATCGGCTGTGTACATATCGTCGATTTTTCGGTCCATCGTTTGCTCAAACAGAATGGCGCCGAGGATATGCTCGGAATCAAAGGAAGGGGAGGTGATGATGCGTGTTCGCATCTCGTGGACTAAATCGAACATCTCATCTTTGTTCGTATACTCGTCTTCCGAAATGCCATATAGGGCCAGTGCTTTTGGCGTACTGCCGCCACTCTGGTCAAGTGCTGCGATAAACCCATTCCCATTTTGGATTTGTTCAAATTGCTTTTGTTGCATGCGTGACACTCCTTACGGTGTTAAGGTATTTGGAATAAAAAAACGTATGTAATGCAGGGAAGCAGTTACACTCTCATTATATCATTAAATGGGGGAAGGTTGTAGTGATTGTTCAGTCTTTTTCGATGGCAAGAACTAATAATGAGCGTGTTATAATGACCCCACAATAACTGGAAAAGATATCTGGTCATTTAGGCGAGGAGGTAAATACATGAGAGAAACTATTGAACGTTCATGGAATAGATGTGAAAAAGCCGGTTTAGACCGCTTTCAAGAAGAAATGGAAAAACGAATGACCGCTCCTCAATTCGAAAAACTAAAAAAATCACATGATGGCCTACTGAGTGTTGCTGCTCCAATAATTCAGGACTTACACGATATAGTATATGGCACTGGATTCCTGACCCTTTTGACCACTGAAGAAGGTGTTGTGATTAAAGTATTTAATGATCCTTCAACTGAATCTTTCATTCAAAAATATAAGCTGCAATCTGGACGTATTTGGAGTGAAGATGTTACTGGGACAAGCGCTATTGGGCTTGTGGTTCATGAACGGCAATCAAATCAAGTCATAGGCAAAGAGCATTATTGGGAGCGTTTACATGGCATGACTTGTTCTGCAGCTCCTATCAAAGATGAAGAGGGTATCCTACGTGGCATTCTAAACGTTTCCGGACCTGTCGAACTTGTACATGAACATACACTTGGAATGGTAGTCTCAGCAGCAAAAGCTATAGAGCGGCAATATGCTCTAAATCATAAGATCTCTGAGAGTAATCAGATAAATCATACTCTGAGCATGTTGCTTGATGTGATCGAAGATGGTGTATTGGTCGTTAACCAATCTACTAGAATTATAAATACAAATGAAAGAGCGGCCACTATATTAGGAACCACTTCGAAATCATTGTTAGGTCAAAAGGTGAGCGACATTTTTGACGATTCAAAACTTCTAGAAGCTATGCGCACTTTCTCCACCCTGAAAAATGAACAAGCAATGGCATTAAATACAGGAAGATCATGTTTATTACAGGTGAAACCAGTTTCGAATATAGCGAATTACACGACAATTGTAGTAACATTTCGTGAAGTCAACCAAATTCATCGTCTGGCACGTAGCGTGGAGGGGAATGAAGCTTATCGATCAATACAATCTCTTAAGGGTAGAAGTGAACTCATGAGTCGATTACGTAATAAAATTGATCGAATAGCCCGTTCAGATGCTACGGTCCTTTTGTTGGGGGAAACAGGAAGTGGAAAAGAGATCGTTGCACATAGCATTCATAATTTAAGTCACCGCCATAATGGTCCTTTTGTTGTTGTTAATTGTGCGGCATTGCCACGTACTCTGTTAGAAAGTGAACTTTTCGGTTACGAAGGAGGGACATTTACAGGCGGATGGAAAGATGGAAAACCTGGAAAATTTGAGATTGCAAACGGAGGTACACTTTTTCTTGATGAAATAGGTGAAATGACACCGGATATGCAAATCAATCTCTTGCGTGTGCTTCAGGAACAAATGGTTACTCGTTTAGGTGCCAATCATGCCATATCGGTCGATATTCGTATCATTTCAGCTACGAATAAGGACTTAAAAGTTGCAATGGAGTACGGTGAGTTTCGGCAAGATTTGTATTATCGATTAAATCTACTAAGGATTCCTATTCCCCCATTACGCGAAAGGCGAGAAGATATTGAAGAATTAGTCACTTGGGTCATCCGGAGACAGTGGAATGACTACGCAAGGAGTTTTACACCTGAAGCGATGGCATTGTTAAAAGACTACGACTGGCCTGGTAACGTAAGGGAACTTGAAAATATTATTTCTCGCTGTCTTATCATGAGTGATTCTTCTGTAATAGAGCGTGATGAAGTCCTCAATATTATTGACGAAGATATACAAAACTACTCATTTAAAGATAAAGAACTGGTTGAAGATGTAAAAAAAGATATATTTATAAAAGCTTATTATCAAAATAATGGCCATGCTTCAAAGATAGCAAATCAATTGGGAGTGAGTAGAGCAACAGTATATCGGTGGAAAATGAAATTTGGATTATAAGCGTATCAAAATGAGATTAAATGACTCAAAATGATACATTCTCGCTTCAATATATAAGATAGAAATTTATCGAATGCCTGACTATAAAGAGTTAGTTATTGTCGGCATGAAAATTGCATATTAACAAGAAAAGCGCAAGTAACCAATATTGTAAGCGCTTAAATTAAAATAGGAGGGATTCTTCATGTCAAAAAAAGTTCTTATTGTCACGGGCGATGCAGTTGAATCATTAGAAGTTTATTATCCCTATTTTAGATGTTTAGAAGAAGATTTTGAACCGCACATTGCAGCAGGTTCAGTCAAAAAGCTTCACACAGTTATTCATGATTTTGAGGACTGGGACACCTATACCGAAAAGAAAGGTTATGGCATTGATGCGACGCTTGCTTTTTCAGACATTGTGGAAAATGAATTTGATGCTTTAATAATTCCTGGCGGCAGAGCTCCTGAACACATTCGTATGGATGGGGAACTTCAAAACATTGTAAGACACTTTTTCGAGACAGAAAAGCCAATTGCAGTCATGTGTCATGGTAGTCTTGTTTTTACTCCTATTGCGGATGTTGTAAAGGGTCGAAAAATGACTGCATATCAGGCTTGCAAGCCCGAGGTAGAAAGCATGGGAGCTGAGTATGTAAACAAGATGAATTATGTCGACGGTAATCTCGTTTCAGGTCATGCCTGGCCGGATTTACCGGCAATCATGAAAGAATTCATTAAAAAGGTAAAAAAGATACCGGAAAGGGTATAAAATTTTAATATCAGGAGGATTTTATCATGTTTCGTACAAAATCAGGCCATGAATTGTTTATCATTGACGCCCATATTCACAACTGGAATGCTAGCCGAGAAAATCAACTAAATGATTATGGGAAGCAGTTTATCGATTGTTTTTATAATTACCAACGGAATCTATCTCCACCAGAATATATTTGGGATTACGATGATTTTTTAAAGCCAGATCATAACAGGTTGATAGACGATGTTTTTAACCGTGGCTATGCTGATATGGCAATATTTCAACCGGTACCATTAACTGATTTTTATCGGGAGCCATTTGGTTCGGTAGAAAATGATTTGGAGTTATCACAACGTTATCCGGGACGTTTTATTTGTAACAGCAGTTTCGATCCTAGAAATAAAGAGGAAGGGTTGAAAGTTTTAGAAGATGAAGCTAAAAGATTCCAATTACAAGGAATTAAACTATATACAGCTGAGTGGCGGGGGGATTCAAAAGGATATAAATTAACAGATTATTGGTCGAAAAAGTATTTGGAAAAATGTGAGGAACTGGGTATACGGAATATTCACATTCACAAAGGACCTACCATTACCCCACTAAACAAAGATGCATTTGATGTGGGTGACGTTGACGATGTAGCCAGTACATTCCAAAATCTAAATATTATCGTAGAGCATGTTGGATTGCCCCGATTAGAGGATTTCTGTTGGATTGCAACGCAAGAAAAGAATGTTTACGGAGGCTTAGCTGTTGCGATGCCATTTGTATATGCCCGTCCCCGTTACTTCGCACAAATTATCAGTGAACTGTTATTCTGGCTTGATGAGGACAAAATTATATTCAGCAGCGATTACCCAATTTGGGAACCGGGCTGGATTATTGAGAAGTTTGTTGATTTTGAGTTGCCAGAGGATATTAGAGAGGAAACGGGAGCAGTATTTGATATAAACGTCAAAAGAAAAATTCTTGGAGAGAATATTGCTCGACTATACAACATTGATATACCAAAGCAAAAAGAAATCCTTAAAAGCAGCCCTACAGATGGGATTAGGGGAGGTCTATTGTTTAAAACTAAACAAGTTTATGACAGTCTTGAGTTAGTTATGGATCCTGAACTTGACCGATCATTACTGGAGATGGATTTCATTGAGAATGTAGTAATAAATGAGGGGTCAGTTCATGTGATCTTTAGGCTCCCTACGTATTGGTGCTCACCTAATTTTGCCTATATTATGGGAGAAGATATTCGTGATGAAATCCTACGATTGAAATGGGTAAAACATGTACAAGTAACATTGTTGGATCATTCTGAATCAGAAAAAGTGAACAGAGGTGTAACGGAAGGGTATTCATTCGAGGAGATGTTTCCTGATAAAACGGATGGAAGTGGACTAGATGAGTTACGTTCCATTTTTAAAAGGAAAGCATTTTATGCTCGCCAGGAACGTTTGTTGCAATATTTAATCAGAAAGGGGCAATCAAAAGATTTTATTTTGGCTTTGACAATTAATGAAGATCTCTTAGAATCTATAAGTGATCGTAAGTTGGAGTATTTGGTCTTGAATTATTTGGACATCCGCAAGGATTTTAATCTATCTAATAGTTTACTGATCACTGACCATACGGGGAAACCGATAGAGAAAGATGATTTTGATCAACATTTATTACATGCCAGACGTTCGCGACTAACTATGGATTTTAATGGACATTACTGCCAAGGATTATTGAAAACCAGATATGTAAACTAAGGCACAGTATCGTTTAGAACACTGACTGAGTGAAGGGAGAGGGATTAGCATGAAAGCCTGGCGCTTAAAAGAATTCGACCAACCGTTGGAGTATGAAGAAATTCCTAATCCGGAAATCGAAGACCCAACGGATGTTATTATTAAAATCGGTGGAGCAGGTGTTTGCCGCACAGATCTTCATTTGATCGAAGGTGTATGGGATAGAGCATTGGAAACGCCGCTGCCTTTTACCATTGGACATGAAAATGCCGGGTGGGTTCATCAAAAGGGGTCCAGTGTAACGATGTTTGATGTAGGGGATCCCGTGATTGTTCACCCTGTTGCTAGTTGCGGGAAATGCTTGAAATGCCGAGCAGGGGAGGACATGCATTGTGAAAACCTTGTGTTCCCGGGATTAACGGATGACGGTGGATATGCGGAATATTTAAAGACGTCTGAAAGGGCGCTTATAAAACTGGAAAATGGGGTGAAGCCTGAGGAAGTTGCCCCTTTAGCCGATGCCGGTATTACTGCGTATCGAGCTGTTCAACGGGCAACGCCTTTTGCAAGACCGGGGACTATGACTCTTCTTATAGGAATGGGCGGCCTTGGACACATTGCAGTGCAACTCATGCGAGAGTTTGGGAATTCGGACATTATTGCGCTTGATACAAATGAGGAACGATTAGAAATGGCGCTCGAATATGGGGCTGATCACGGGGTGCTGGCAAAAGACGGTATGATTGACGAAGTATTAAATCTTTCAAATAACGGAAATGGTGTTGACTTGATTATCGATTTGGTAGGAGAAGACGACACGCATGCGAATAGCATGAAAATGCTTAAAAAAGGTGGCTCTTACTTCGTTGTCGGTTATGGCGGAGCATTGCACGTCCCATCCCTAGATATTATTAACAATGAATTCAGTATTATAGGCAGTCTCGTCGGAAACTATAATCAATTATATGAACTCATGCAGATGCATGCGAAAGGAAAAGTTCGACTCCACTCAACAACGTATCCAATGAGTCAAGCGAATGACGTATTGAAAATGCTGGATGAAGGCAAGATCAACGGTCGAACCGTGTTAGTGCCATAAATAGGAACGCCCACCCCACTTCGATTAAAGAGGGAAGATGATATTGAGGCGGGGTTTTTCCTTTGATGGAAAATTAATTATATCTTGTCACTCTTCCTTGCTTCCACTTTTGATGAACGGTAATATACATGATGAAGGAGGCGGTTTTTTGGAACCAGCGTCTTATTGGATCGAGCGTTTACATATGAATCCACACTCGGAAGGTGGCTACTTTGTTGAGACCTTTGCTTCGAGTAATAAGATGGAAACGTCTTCCGGTTATTTGAGAAAAACTTATTCCAGTATTTACTTTTTGCTTGAACCGAGCATCAGTCCCATTTTCATCGCTTAAAAAAACGATGACATCTGGTATTATCATGCTGGATCATCGCTCACTGTGCATATGATTCACCCCGATGGCGTTTATGAAGCCGTTGAAATAGGCCCGGATCTTGACGTAGGGCAAAAGCTGAGTACTGTCGTGCCGCCCGGAACTATTTTCGGTTCAAGCGTTCACTTGGACTATGCACTCGTGAGCTGCATGATCTCTCCTGGAATTGAATACGAAGACTTTGAGCTTTTTACGCAGGGACTATCCGCAACACGAGCAGGTGATTCGAATAATGGCCTATGAAGCATTGCCGGAAAATAAATAAATCTATGATGTGTGGGTAAAGAGTGAATCAGTAAAGATCATGTTACGGATGTGCATAAAATGAGGAATCTATCAAAACAGAAGATCGTAGCATGGCTCCTTGTGATTGGATGGATGGGGCTTATTTTTTATTTTTCGCATCAGTCGGGGGAAGCGTCGAGTTCGCTTAGCGGTGGAGTGACGGAAGTTGCGTATCGTTGGAGCCAACGTCTAATCCCGTTTGTGACCATCGATTTTGAAACCTTTCATACGTTGATTCGCAAGGCGGCGCATGTGGCCGTGTACGTCGTGTTCGGCATTTTTGCTGTCCATGCGTTACGGGTTTCAACAACCGCTGGGAGGATGCGGCGAATCGTCTTGTGGGCGTGGTTGCTTTGCGTCTGTTACGCGATTACGGATGAAGTGCACCAGCTGTTTATTCCGGGGCGGAGCGCGGAAGTAAGTGACGTCGTCCTTGATAGCATCGGTGCTATCGTAGGCATTAGCGTTTATGTGATCGTGAGGGGAAAGTGGTCTTTTAGAAGAGTTATGGCACCATTAACAGGTAAGAAATAGAAATGAAAGGTGCCATGAACGACCCATGGCACCACGGGAAAGAAAAAACGGCAACAGGTGGTGCCAATGTGCCGCTTCCATGGCACCGATTAGGGCGAGAATACTCCAATATGGGGTGTCATGAAGCGCTCAACGCACCTGCCTCCGATGCACCTATCTCTTGTTTGCAAACTCAATAAAATAATCCAACATTTCCGGATTTTTCATCGAGCCTTCGTTCACCGCTTTTTCAATTGGTGTGCCCATAAGGATTTTTTTGATGGGGACTTCCATTTTTTTGCCGTTTAATGTGGTGGGCACTTCGTTGATTTTGAAAATGTCGTTGGGCACGTGTCTGGGAGAGCAGTGCTCGCGGATGTTTTGCTTGATTTCTTTTTCCAGTGTTTCGGTCAATGTGGCACCTGCTTTCAGTACGACGAAAAGCGGCATGTAGTCGTTCCCGTCCGGATTGCTGATGTCGACGACGAGGCTGTCTTCGATTGCTTCCACCTCTTCGACGGCGCTGTAGATTTCACTCGTTCCCATGCGAATGCCGCCGCGGTTAATCGTGGAGTCGGAACGTCCGTAAATCTGGCAGCTCCCTATGGACGTAATTTTGATCCAGTCCCCGTGTCGCCATACGCCGGGGAAGTCGGCAAAATAGCTATCATAGTAACGCTCATTGTTCTTGTCGCCCCAAAAATATATCGGCATTGATGGCATAGGCTTGGCGAGCACAAGTTCTCCGACTTGATCGAACATCGGTTGAGCGTCTTCCGTATACGCTTGCACATCTGCCCCGAGTGCCCGGCATTGGATTTCGCCCGCGTGTACGGGCAAGAGTGGGGACCCGCTGACGAATGCGGAACAAAGGTCTGTCCCACCGCTGACCGAGGCGAGCCACAGATCTTTTTTCACATTTTCATAGACCCATTCCGATCCTTCCGGCGGGAGCGGCGAACCGGTAGAGGCGACGCTTTTCAAGTGCTCTAATCGATAAGTGTCCCCGGGTGCCACATCGTTATTTTTATTTGCCATTAAGTAGCTCGCACTCGTGCCAAAAACGGTCACGTCTGTTTCCTCTGCGAATTGCCAAAGCGTGTCCATCCTCGGGTACGTCGGGCTCCCATCATATAGGACAATCGTGGAACCGGTGAGTAAACCGCTTACAACGATATTCCACATCATCCATCCGGTCGTTGTAAACCAAAAGAAGGTATCCTCCGGTTTTAGATCGGTGTGGAAAGCCAATTTTTTCAGATGTTCGAGCAAAATGCCGCCTTGTCCTTGCACGATCGCTTTCGGAAGTCCGGTCGTCCCGGATGAATAAAGGATCCAGAGCGGATGGTCAAAAGAAACATAGGTGTAGGTGAGAGACGTCGACCGGTTATTTTCCATAAAATCTCGCCAGTACTTCACATTCGTTAGCGCCTCGGTGTTCGGTTCCTGTGACAAATAGGGGAGGACGATCGTTTTTTCCAGTGTCGGGATCGCTTTTTGAATTTCACGTACCGAATTAATCCGCTCATGATCTTTGCCGTTATAACGATACCCATCGACGGCAACGAGCAATTTCGGTTCGATCTGCTGAAAACGATCCACGACCGTTCGGCTGCCGAAATCCGGGGAAGCGCTCGACCAAACAGCTCCGATGCTCGCGCACGCCAAAAAAGCAACTGTTGCTTCAGGGATATTCGGCAAATAAGCAACGACCCGATCCCCAGGTTTGATGCCTTCAGCTTTTAATCCTGCGGCAAATGAAGCCACTTGTTCGTACAGCGTTTGCCACGTTATTTTCTCCGTCGGACGAATTTCCGACTTGGAAATGATCGCCGTTTCCTCCGGCCGGGCGCGGCGAAAGGCATGTTCCGCATAATTAAGCTTGGCACCTTCGAACCATTTCGCGAAGGGAACGCCTTCGGCGTCCAACACACGTCGGTAGGAAGGATTTGCTTGAATATCAAAATAAACCCATAACGTTTCCCAAAAATCTTCGACGTTTGTAACGGACCATTCCCATAGTTCGTGATAGGCATTAAACGTCAATCCTTTGTTGTCTTTGAGCCACGTCATGTAATCGTTGAGATTGGATTGGTTGATAAATTCCTGCGACGGTTCCCAAAGAAGGGATCCTTCTTTCACTGGCATTGTGTAACCTCCTGTTGTTTTCAATGAGAATATATTCATTGTATCATAGGAAAGCGCTTTTTTGAGCAGTGTTTCGCTGTCCTTTCGTTTAGCATGATCTTCTCCCTTATGATAGACTGTGAAAAAGAGCGTTGGGGAGTGATAGGATGGCTAAAATCGGACGTAACGAACCGTGCCCGTGTGGAAGCGGGAAAAAGTATAAACAATGTTGTTTGAAAAAAGAAAATAAAGTTATAGATATCGCAACGAAGATGGCAGCGCAAGAATTGGAGCAGTTAAACGAGGAACTGGAAGAATTTGCGTTTCAATATAGCGACCGCTTTTTTGCTTTGTTTAAAGATTATGTACGTGAAAATAACTGGGACATCGATCCTGATTATGAAGCAGAATATTATGTGTTGTTTGTAGGGTGGGCAATTTTCAATGCTCCGTTGGTTGAAGGAGGAGAAACGGTTTTTCAAACGTTTTTGGATGAGCAAAGAAGCGCATTGCGTCCCGAGACAAAAGCTAGGATAGATGAGTGGGTAACGGTGCCCGGCATGTATGAAGTCATTGATCATATTGATGACGATCATTTTAAAGTGGCTTCATTGGAAACCGGTGAACGCGATGTGTTCTGCGATAAAGAGGACGAGTTGCCTGAAATCGGAAATGGTGTGGTCGGAATCTTCGTCCCCTTTGACAACAACATCAACCATTTTTTGTTCACCTATGATGAGTTTCCCTTGGAGTGGCTGCAAAGCGTATATGAGCAATATCGAAGTGACTTGGACCTTGCCCGTTTCTCAAACGCGATGAAAAACGAATACCCCTTTGTTTTGTACGATCTGTTTAACGATGAAGCGGACCCGCGTGAATTAATCGATACGTATGAATGGGCTTCGAAAAAACATCAGGCGGTGATTGAACTTTTATATGAAACGAACAGACCGATTTGGGATGATGACCTCCTCAATTTCGCGATTGAAGTATGGCAGGAGTTTTGCGAGGACGAAAATCCCCTTGTGAAAAAAGAAGCGGTATTTGCCGCCGCACTTGAATATCTAGTAAATATGATGGAAGGGGATGAAGCTACGCAAAAAGAGATCGCGGAAAAATACGGGATATCCCCGAGCACTTTATCGCAACGGTATCAAGAAATGAACTATTTGATGTATGATTTTTTCGATGATATCATCGACGATTTTTCGCCATTTGACCCCGATACGGAAGGGGCTTCGGAGTTAGCGGAGCAACTTTTTAATGAATTAAAACAAACGGTTGAAAGCAAAGAATTTTCGTCTGAAGAAGAGATTGAACAATTTATAAACGAACTTCTTCCGACCGATCTGCCAATGGATAACCAACCGAGCACAAGCGAGGTCACCGGAGATCAGATCGATCGATACGTGCGTTTGGCAGAAAAAGCAGACACGGTGGAAGAACAAAATGATTTGTATTTTGATGGCATGATCAAGGGCGAAGCGGAGTTCGGCCCGGGTTTTTTTGAAAATAATCGTGGGTTATTTTGGGGGCTCACGGAGACAAGGCCGTACATGCGAGCCAAACAAGGCTACGCTGAGACGTGTGAGCAATTGGGCGCTTTGGATCTCGCGACGGAACACTACCGAGAACTGCTAGACTTAAACGAGATGGACAATCAAGGCATTCGCTACCTCTTGCTTGGCGCGTTAATGAAGGCGGGCGACTATGAAGAAGCGAAAGAACTTGTGAATGAATATGACGAGCCGACAGCCAATATGGGCTACAATCGCGCTTATGCTGAATATAAGCTAAACGGATGGACGAAAAAAGCGGAGAAAGGCTTAAAAGAAGCGATCGATCAAAATCCGCACGTTCCGGAGTACTTGCTCGGAAAAAGAAAAATTCCGGAAACGATCCCCCCTTTTTATGGAATCGGAGATGAGAACGAGGCCATCGATTACGCGCAACGTTACGCTGAGTTGTGGCAATCGGATCAGGTGTTGATACAGAATTTGAAGGCATTAATTTAGGGAATGCTGAACAACTTGCAGCTATCAGCTGAAGCCGGGATGCCGCTTCCATGGCTTCGCTTTCCGCGGACGAACGGTCAAGCCTCCTCGCGCAAAACCGGCGCTGCGGGGTCTTGACGCGTCCGTTTTTCCGCTGGAGTCTCGCCATTGCAGCGCCATCCCTCCGTACGTTGCCAGACGTGCAAGGGTTTTCTGCTTTTAGGATAGATTTTCTTGCATCCAGTTTTGACAACATCAACGGAAAATGCTTATGTGCCAATCTTTTTCCGTTATTCAGCAGTCCCTAATTTAGGGGGATAATCGCCAAAGACCACCTGCTGATAGGGTGGTCTTTTGGCTTCTTACTCTTAACCTTTCTTCGAGATCGTCGCGATAACAATCCCGGAAATAATCAGCGCAGATCCGGTCAATACGCCAATAGTCATTTGTTCGCCGAGCAAAATGCTGCTGAACGTTAATCCGAAGATCGGAACGAGTAATGTGGAGATCGTCGCGGTGACCATATCAATTTTGCTGATGATAAAAAACCAGGCGGTAAAAGCTAACGCTGAGGCGAGCACACCGGTGAATAAAACATAATAAATGCTCGCTGCATTAAAAACAATCGGCTCGCCCCATTCCGTGATGAGGGCAGCAAGCGTGATGCCAATGGACCCGAAGAACATTTGCATGGCAGATACTTGCAATTGCGATAGCCCGGACACGTGACGTCGATAGTAAATGTTTGATATCGCCCAAGCGATGGCGGCAATAATGATCAGAAGTTGCCCAAAGATCACCTCGAATGATTGTCCGATCCACATATCCCACCCGACAATCGTAAATAGCCCGATGATCCCGACAATCAAGCCTGTTAGCTTCGCCGGGGTTATTTTTTCGCCAAGGAATTGAACGGCGAGGAGGCTGCTCCACATCGGCATGGAGTACAGTAGGACGGAGGATTGGCCGGCGTCGACGAATTCTAGGGCGTACATGACGAGCGTGAATACGACCGTTGTTTGCAGGAAGCCGATGACGACCAAATGTTTCCAGTATTGTCGGGGCGGAAAGCCGATTCTCAGGATCCATACGACGAGGAGCAGTGTGACCGCGCCGGTGCCGAAACGAAACGCCGAAAACGTGAACGGTCCCATGTATGTAAGCGCGTCTTTCATGAGCACCCACGCATAACCCCAAAGGAGCGTGATGACTAACATAAGAATGTAGATGATGAGTTTGTTTGATTGTTTCATAACTGTCATTCTATCATGCTATGATGTGAAAAAGAACCGTGGCTTTTCGGCTAATAAAGTGGTGTTTTTGGCCGATATAATCAAAAAGGGGAGGGTGTTATGTTTCGGTATTTATTTTTGTTCGGTGCAATGATTATGCTTTTGGTTGGCTGTCAAACTTCTGAGGGTGGCGAGCTTCAAGGGACGGTCGTGAACATCGTGGACGGCGATACATTTGATGTGAATATTCAAGGGATGGGGGACGAGCGGGTGCGTCCGATTATGGTGGATGCCCCGGAGATCTGTCATCAACATGATCCCCCGGAATGTGAGCCGGAGCCATATGGGGATGAAGCCACAGAATTTGCGACTGAAGTTTTGCTCGGAGAAACCGTGTATCTTGAGCAAGACGAGTCGGAACGGGATCAATATGATCGGTTATTGTTCTACGTGTACGTGGAAGAAGATCGGATGTTTCAAGAAATGCTGTTGGAAGAAGGATTAGCTGAAGTCGCCGTCTTTGAGCCGGACGTGCGCTATGAAGAGGAATTTTACGAGATTCAGGAAGAAGCGCAGGAGGATGGAAAGGGGATGTGGTCAGAGTAAAAAGTCGACTCGTATGGTTTAACGCTTGTCGAAGAGGGGTTACTTGAAATGATCGAGCTTAATGCTAATAGATGAAGGATGTGAACAACGTTTCTAATAAGAGAATGGACAGTGGTTTGCTCATTTTAATTGTTGAATGTTCTGCTAATCGGTTTAATGCATGCATTTTCGGCGATACTTGAGAAGTATCATGGATGATAGCTGCTGTAAGCATTTTTTCACAGTGCCAATGCCAACATCATAAATCCCAGCCATGACAGTTTAAAACCTAATGACATTTATCGTCCTTTTTTCCGTTAAAGCAAAATGATGGACATGTGTTTTCATCTGTCAATGTTCAAATTCGGTGATTGGCCGTCATTTGGCGTGGTTTTCTTCTGAGCAGGGCACGTGTAATTTCATGGAAATATATGGTGAACGAAAGCCTTTGTCTTTTCATTTTTGACGCCATCATAATCAGGCGTAGGAACTTTCATGGTGTCATTGTTGCCCATGGACGCCATTATATGCTGGATTCTGTAGGTTAATGGCGTCAAACGTTTGTACTCTGACATCATTTGTAAACACGCTTTTCATTAACGTTTCGCTATTCTAAAGCTTCATTTTAATTTTGGCAGAGGCTTACAGGAAAGATAACAGAAATATGCTGCCTCCAGGTATTTGCTTTTGTAAAGATCCAATAGGCTACTTGTCATCCATGCGTATTCAACTTTTCGTTAGGATGTGTTCATTATATTATGGCAAGAGTCACCTTTCTCGAATTTTCGTTAAAAAATCCTTGATATATGCTTGGTATTCATCATTTAAATGAACTGTATTATGCCCCTCTCCTTCAATCATATAGCTCTCCTTGGGACCGCGCCATTTTTTCACGAGGGATTTCGAATATTCCGGATCAACAATCTCATCTTCCCCGGCGATTAGCGCCAACAACGGATGCTCCATTTGTGGCGCGATTTCCGTGGAGTCGAAAGAATATCTCAACAAGCTTTCCACCGGTAGAAAAGGAAATTGGGACCGGGCGACGTTCAGAAATTCATCAAACGGAGAGACGAGAATCGTACCCTGCACACCCCTTTCTGCGCTGAGATGCGTGGCCACCGCAGACCCGATACTTCTGCCCATCGTGACGATGTTATCCTCATCAATCTCATCGCGCCCGGCCATTTCGTCATAGATCTGCAATGCGTCTCCCAACAACGCCTCTTCATCCGGGCTGCCTTCGCTTAATCCATATCCGCGGTAGTTCATCAATAACACCGACCAGTCCTCGAGTTCCGCTGTTTCGGGAATCAACTGCGATACTTCCTGCGCATTCCCGCCAAAATAAATCAGTAATGGAGCCGGTTCTTCCTCAGCGTTGGAGATCAACCACCCATGAACGTTTACTTCATCCGCCACAGGAATAGTGATCTCTTCCGTCTCGGGATGTTGGGACCGGATCTCAGCTGTTTCATCTTCCGATAGGGAAGTAGGGTGAAAAATCAGACGATGTTGAAAAAAATATAGAAGTGCAAGCACGAGGACAATAAAGACAACTCCAATAATAATTAACCAAACCCATCTGGGTAGCCCATGCATAGTTTCACCACCAACGGTTTAGGGGTAAGAATACATCTTGGAACAACAATTAGGTATTCTATTATCAAAATTAACATATTGCCTTGGGTGAATCGAATAAGTATACTCCATTTTTGAAAGGCTCATAGCGAATGGAAGCGTTGTCCACGTTCGGACACGGGTACCATGATTGGACGATCTGCTGGGAGATCGTCCAGAAAATGCCCGCTTGTCATGATGCCTTTCGATGGTTTTCTTTTTCTTCCTTCAGAACATACTTGCGTAACAGTTGAAACAGCGGGGGCAGGACGAGCAGCACTGCCATAATCCGAATGATTTGTACAGCGACGACGAAGGTTGAATCGGCATCGAGTTCAACCGCGGTGGCGGCCATTTCGGCGACACCTCCGGGTGAAAAGGCGAGGATCGATGTGATCATGTCCAGTCGTGTTTGGGAGGCGACCAGGATGGACAAAGCGGCGAGCGCAACGATTAACGCTAGCGAGCTGATGATGCCGACAATGATCACGGCTTTCGAATCTCGAAACAAATCTTTTTGCATTTTGGCGCCGATGCTTGCCCCTAAGAATAATTGGGCAACCGGCAATGCCCAGTCGGGCCACCAAAGCGTGGCTGCGGGGAAAGCTTGAGCCGAAATGAGATTGAAGGCCGCGGCGGTTACCATTGCGCCGAGTAACCAGGGCGCGGGGATTTTTATTTTTTTTGATGTGACAGCAACGATAAGTGCCAGTGCCAACAATAAAAACGTCCATCCGAATTGACCGAAGGACAGCGGCAAAACGGTGGCGTCATACGTGATACTTTGGATATTTTCGGTCGCGCCCCCGTTTCCGCCATTGAATGATAATAAAACCGGAACGGTACTGATCACGAGCACGACGCGGAGCACTTGTGTCACACTGACAGCTGCCACGTTTGCCCCAACTTCTTGTGCGTAAGCAGGCATCGCGGCAACTCCGCCGGGAGCCGTGGCGATAAAACTGGATAAAAGATCCGTTTTTGTAAAGTGAAAGAGGAAAAACCCGGTAATGAACGCAAAAATAATAGAAAGCACGAGTACAGAGAGAATGATGAGCCAATAGTTGCTGAGCGTTTCAATGAGCGTCATATTGATATAGAGGCCAAGTTGGATTCCGAGGATGCCTTGGCCAAGCCAAAGCCAACTGCTGGGCATTTCGTTTACTGCGCGTTTTAGGTTGAAAAAGTCGGGTTGGAAAATCGCGACAAGGCTACCGACCACTAGTGCACCGATCATCCATGCAATCGATAGATTCGTAAATGAAAACAAAAGTCCGCCCAATGCGCACAAAATAAAATAAACAATGTAGGGCATGTGTATTCCTTCTTTCTTGGTGCAGACACTCTATACAGTATAATAATGATACGGCGCGTGGGCAAGAGAATGGGATTATAGGGGAAGGTGTTAGGAAGCTTTGCGCAGGAGATTGGAGGCGGATGATAGTCGTTAACAAAAAATAATTTCCCATGTCTGGCATGACCGTTTCCCCGGTGATAGGATAGAAGAAGACGATCACGAACGGAGGAAACGCCATGACAATTCGATATTACATACAAACATACCTCAAATGGCTATTCGGTGTGTTTTTCGGCGCTTTTTTATTAATCATCCTGAATTACGTGTTTCTCATGGAAATAGAAGGGATCCCACTCGTCATAATACTATTTGCTCTTATCGGTATTCCGTATCCCTTTTTGCAAGCGAATAGGGATAAAAAGAAACAGGATGAGTAGGGCTTAAATATTTCACATCCATGAAACGCACCCCACAATTGGTATTTTGTCCGGGTGCGGTTTTATTTTTTAGATGAATTTATGGGCTTTTGAATAAGCTCCAATCGTGCAATATAATGGTAGTAAGGGGGCGGGTGCAACTGTGACAAAAAAGAAGAAATGGCCGCTTCAATACCGGATCATGGTTTATGCGATGGCACTTTTATTCGGAACGCTGCTGCTAGCGGGTATACTCATGGCTTATTCACAAGCCGAGCAGGCACGGCAGTCGTTGGAAGATCAAGCGGTACTTAGTGCGAGTCACCTTGCCGAAAGTCCGATGGTTATTGATGCGCTCATCACCGGCGAAGCGGATGAGGAGCTAAGGGAGCTGCTCGCGAATCTGCGCACCGAGAACGACTTGCTCTATATCGTCATTATGGATATGGATGGTATTCGTCTCACGCATCCGACACCCGAACGAATCGGTGAAGAATTTGTTGGCCCGGACGTTGCCGATGTGCTCGAGCAAGGTGAAGCTTATACATCTGAGGAAGTGGGCACACTCGGCCCATCGATGCGTGCATTCCGCCCAATCATCGATGATGATGAACAGATTGGCGCGATTTCGGTTGGCATTTCCACGGAACGAATTGATAACTATGTTTCGCAAAGCCAACGGATCGTTTATATTAGCACAGGTCTTAGCTTAATATTAGGTGCTGGTGGCGCATACATACTCGCTCGCCGGATTAAACGGACGTTGCACGGCCTTGAACCGGAAGAAATTGCCCAACGGCTTCAAGAGCGCGAAGCGATGCTTGAAAGTGTACACGAAGGCGTCGTTGCCACCGATAATAAAGGAAAAATCATTGTCACGAACAATACTGCTACCGCAACGCTCGGCAACTATACGCTCGGCAAGGCAATCGAAGATGTATGGCCAGCCCTTTCTATAGATGAGCAAATTTACGAAGGCAAAACGACTACTGATGACATGCAATGGTTCAAAGATATACAAATGATCACAAGCCGTATGCCCGTCATGGTTGGTAACGAAACCGTCGGTGCGCTTATTACCTTTCGTGACCGCAGTGAGCTCGACCGTGTCCTCGAACGGCTCGTCGGTGTTGAGCACTACGCTCAGCAGCTACGCCTGCAAACGCATGAATTTATGAACAAACTTCATATTATTGGAGCCATGGTCTATACAAAATCGTATACAGAACTTGAAGATTACATTGACTCTCTCTCGATTCAATACGAGAAAGGGATTAACGAAATCGGGCAACACATCAAAGACATAACCTTAGCTGGCTACATTACAAACCAAATCGAACGCTTGGAGAAGGCCGGTGTGACTGTCT
Source organism: Salicibibacter cibi (assembly GCF_016495865.1). NCBI lineage: Bacteria > Bacillati > Bacillota > Bacilli > Caryophanales > Bacillaceae > Salicibibacter > Salicibibacter cibi. Next base: position 2,155,782 of record NZ_CP054706.1, on the reverse strand, counting down.
ATTTACATGGAGAGACGAGTTGGCCAGTACTTACAAATACTGAGCAGCTTGACAGATGGATCACTGTCATTGGCAACGCACTCGATAACGCTTATGAAGCAATGATTGACAGAAACGAGAAAACGATAGACTTAACATTCGAAAGGGATGAAGACATGCTCTGCTTTCTTTTAAAAGACAGCGGTAAAGGTTTTGATGTCAAAAAACTTCCAAGGTTTATTGAACAAGGTGTGTCATCGAAAGGTGCGCATCGCGGGTTCGGTCTCTCCCTTATGGCAGAGGCCATTATGAAAGCTGGGGGAACGTATGCATTTGATTCAACCCCGGGAGAGGGCACTGTGTTTACGGCGCGGATTCCGTTGAAAAGACAGGAGGATAAACGGTGATTAAAGTAGGAACTGTTGAGGACGAGCCTTTGGTCGTGAAATTTCACAAACTCTACTTGGAGAAGCTACCCGGATTCTTGTGGACAGGCTCCGCAGCGACACTAGCTGAGGGGAAGAGATTGGTGAAAGAAAGCAGTATAGATGTTCTGCTTCTTGACGTTTATTTGCAAGAGGAAAGTGGTTTGGACTTACTTCGTTATATACGTCAACAAGAATTGGCGCTGGACGTTATTCTTATCACATCTGCCAATGATCGGGATTCCGTACAAATTGGTTATCGATTCGGCGCAATCGATTATTTAATCAAGCCCTTTACGTATGATCGCTTTCAGGACGCAATGCTCAAATACAAGGACAGCTTGGCAGGTGATCCATTCATCTACAGTCAAGAAGATGTGGACCGATTATTTCGTGACCGGCAAAGCACTGAAACCCGCACCTTGCCAAAGGGCATAACAAAAGAGACAGCATTGCGGGTACTTGGTGCTTTTAAGGATCAAGAAGAATGGCTGACGGCAGCTGCCCTGAGTGAAGCAACAGTTATTTCACATGTGTCGCTTCGTAAATATTTACGGTACTTTCTCGAAAATAGCTGGATCGAAAAAGACGTCGTGTATCAATCATCGGGAAGGCCGCTGCAGCATTATCGACTCACTTCTCAAGGATTAAAAATAAAAAATTCCAGTTTCGTTTAATTAAAAATACTAGTCGAAATCCCTCAAATCATGGAGAATAAATTGCGTAAGCGTTTCCAAATTAGTGAGGGGGATATTTGATGAAAGCGGTATTTCAATCAACTTGGCAACATTTATGGAAACAACATCATCGTGCAAAAGATCTCATTAATATTTTTTCATATAAAAAAGATGTGGACAAGTCAGTTAAAAAGCGTGAACAAGAAGGAAAGCACAAGGCTGCAGATTCGCCGGGCGGAGATGGAGAAAACCCTAAACCGGAACAACCAAAAGCTTACGCGAAGGCACAGATCATAGGGTTGATTCTTGGACCTGCACTTTTCTTGCTCACCCTGTTATTCTTCCAACCTCCAGGACTTACTTCAGAAGCGCAAGCAGTTTTGGCTGTAACATTATGGGTTGCAACTTGGTGGGTGACTGAAGCCCTTCCTATCCCGGCAACGTCACTATTACCGATCATTTTATTGCCGATGACAGGTGCAGTTGAAGGCGATGACGTTGTTTCTTCTTATGGTGATGATATCATCTTCTTATTCCTTGGCGGTTTCTTTATCGCAACGGCAATGGAAAAATGGAATTTACACAAGCGGATCGCGCTTTTCATTATTGCCATGATTGGTACAAGTACTCAACGGATTTTGCTCGGTTTCATGGTAGCAACAGGTTTCCTTTCGATGTGGGTTTCCAACACCGCGGCTGTCATGATGATGGTCCCAATGGGCCTCGCGATTACCGCACAAGTCGCATCAGCTTTAAAAGGCAGACCAGAAGAGGAAGATTTTCCTAAGTTTGAAAAATCATTGATCTTTGGCATTGGTTATGCCGGTACGATAGGCGGTGTCGGCACATTAATCGGAACGCCGCCAAACATTATTCTTGCAGGTCAGATGAACGAAATTTTTGGTGTTGAAATTTCGTTCGCCACTTGGATGATATTCGGCGTCCCAGTTGTGGCGTTGATGATTGCGTTTGCTTGGATTTATCTCGGACGTTTTGCTTTCAAAACAAGCATTAAAGAATTGCCGGGGGGTCGTGAGGTCATTCAGCAGGAACGCGAAGGTCTAGGTAAAGCTACTTATGAAGAGTGGATGGTCGGCATCATATTCATTTTTGCAGCTTTCATGTGGATTACGCGTGAATTTTTCTGGGATGTCGATGATGGACTCATTTTGGGAATTCCAGGTCTGTCAGACGGAATGATCGCGGTTCTCTCTGCAGTGCTTTTATTCTCTATTCCGGCCAGTCGTCTAAAAGGTGGGCGCATCTTGAATTGGACCGACTCTCGTGATATCCCATGGGGAGTGTTGCTTCTCTTTGGTGGTGGGCTTGCGATCGCTCAAGGATTCACAGCATCAGGGTTATCTGATTGGATCGGTGAACAATTGACCGTTTTTGAGGGCTTTAATTTAATTATAATTATCACGGCAGCAACCATCTTAATCATGGTTCTCACTGAAATCACCTCAAATACAGCCACAGCAACGATGATCCTGCCTGTGGTTGCCGCGTTGGCTTTTGCTTTAAACATTCATCCGTTCGCATTAATGATACCGTGTGCAATGGCTGCAAACATGGCATTCATGTTACCTGTCGGAACGCCGCCGAACGCGATTATATTCGGTACCGGGAAACTCAAAATCATTGAAATGGTCAGAACCGGATTCTTTGTAAACATTGTTGCAATAGTGATTATTATTTTAGGTGTATATTTTCTCGTACCGTTAGTATGGGGGGTAGATTTAACGGTCTTCCCTGATGCGCTTCGATAATATTTTCATGCAAAAGACCGGCTCTGAAAGTATGTAAAGGCAGTTTAAAAGAATATTTGTTGGACCAAGAGGTGATTCGTAAAAGTGTACGGAGGTTATGTGAGTATTTTACGAAATCCTATTGGACGGATATCGATTTGAGCGGAAATTCCGGGAGGCGTGTCTTTTTAAAGCAGCCCTCATCACGAATAACTTAATCCGTGGTTATGCCGGGCAGCATGTGCTCGGTTTTCCGCGGTCGTTTTAAATGGAGGCGTTTTATAAGCCTTTGTAAACGGTTATTATGAAAATATGAATAAATAGGGATCGAACTTTATGTAAAAGAGAGACTTATATATGCCGATTCATAGAATAAAAGGAAAAATTTTATCCAAACAGACGGTTTCTTTCAGCGTTTCGATTCTCTTTTTTCTGGGATGCCTGTTACTCTTGCCGGAAGGGATTGCTTGGGAGGCCAGGGCTACTATATCCATCATGGTGTTTGCGATTTTTCTGTTTGCGTTGGAGCCTATTCCCTTGGGGATGACATCCGTCTTAGCAATGGTTTTATTATTATTTTTCCAGGCGGTTCCCATTGAAGTAGTATTAAGCGGTTTTGCCAACCCGGCCGTGTTTCTGATTATTGCCGGAATGATGATCGCCGAAGGCGTTAGGCAAACTCCTTTAATGAACCGGGTAACGTATGCGTTACTGTCGAGAGTGGGGCACTCGGCAAAAGGAACGTTTAATGGGTTGTTTTTGTTAATGCAACTGCAAGCTTTTTTCATCCCAGCTACTGCCGTACGTATGACGCTTATCATGCCGATGGTTCTTTCCGTGCTCTCAGTTGTTGGGGCAAAAAAAGAGAGCAATTTCAGCAAATTAATGATGGTGGGAACCGCTTACGCCGGGAACATCAGCGGGACGGCGATATTGACGGCAGCAGTTGGGAACATTTTAACCGTTGAAATCTTGCAGTTGTATGTCGGCGAAACCCTGTCATATTTGGATTGGTTATTATATGCCTTCCCGATATGGATGTTATTGATGATAACGATCCCGTGGATTGTTTGGAAATGCTTCCCACCAGAAAATGGCTATTCGTTTGATGCATTAAAGCGCGACATGAAAGAAAAACGGGCGTCCCTCGGGGCTTTCACCCGTGCGGAATGGAAATGTATCGCTATTTTATGTCTAACGGTTTTGTTGTGGATGACCCAGCCGTTCCATGGTTATCACCCAACCGTTCCGGCCCTCCTTGCGGTTGTGTTGATGGGGCTGCCAAAAGTGGGATTTATCGAATGGAAAAACCTTGTAAAAGTTAACTTCGATATGGTTCTTTTGATTGGTGCAACTTTGTCATTGGGGTTTTCTTTAATTGAATCCGGAGCGATTGATTTACTGGAAGAGGTTCTTTCTGCGGAGTGGTTGCTTGCGGCGTTCAGCCAGCCGTGGTTGGCGCTTTTGCTCGTCGTGATTATTTCGCAAATCTATCATTTAGGTGTTACCAATGTCTCGACGGCTGTCGTCACATTACTTCCGGTCTTTATTGGTTTATCGGTACAAGTGGGACTGGACCCTGTGGTTATCAGTTTCGCAGCCGGTCTTACGACGTTGTTTGGCTATATTTTAGTTGTGGAGACGATGCCCAATGTCGTTGCGCACGGAACCGGGTTAGTTAAGCAAAAGGACTTTTATATTCCGGGGCTATGGGCGACTTTGGCAACCACAATCATAACATTGGTTGTTATATATACATGGTGGAATTGGTTAGGCTTTTGGCCTTAGATAAATAGAAGAAAAAAGGAGCCGAAATGGAAAAACATCGCACTTGGCTTTTTGTCCCTGGCAATTGCCCGCGATGGGGAAGACGATGGGTTCAAAATCGGATGTGATTATTTATAATCTTGAAGGTGCTGTTTCAATGAAGGAGAAGGAGCAGGCTCGGAATGTCATCGCGCAACACTTACAAGAGGAGCATGCCGATCAAGCGCTTGATAAGTTATTTCAGGTGAAGGAAAGCAGATCTCATTTTTTCTTGCACTATCAGAATGTATAAATTGTTCGGATGATAGTATAAGAAAAGACTTTGACTTTCGCCATCCTTGGCGATAAGTCAAGTTTTTCTAAAAGATGTAAAGATCGGGATTCGGGGTGGCATTGACGTCATTGTGTTGACTAAGGCAGAGAATCCCGACGATATGAAAAAGTCGATCAACCGATGAACAGTTTTGAACAAGAACTGGGATATACGATTGGCGATATTTAATTGTTTCCACTGTTAGCATCCGCTCCCGGCATTCACTAGCTATTTGCAAGGGCTGCCTTTAAAAGAAATTACGTATTACTATTGCAAGCATATATTGGATACGATATACTATGTTTCAAGGAGAATGATCATGGAAAATTTTCAGTTAGAAAATAAGGATTCGATTGAAACAAAAGCTTGTAATGCGATTCGAAAGGCCATTCTAAGGGGGATTTTCCGCCCGGAAAAAAATTGGTTCAGGAACAACTGGCGAGACAATTGGGGATCAGCAGAATGCCGATACGAGAGGCTTTAAAGCAACTGGAAATTGAAGGGCTCGTCATGATCGAACCTTATCGGGGTGCTTTTGTGAACGAATTGGACATGGAAGCGATCCTTGAAAATTATGTTTTGCGCTCGGAATTGGAGAAAATGGCCCTTCAGAAGGCATATCCTTTTATCACGGAGAAAGATTTATCCGATATGGATACGCTTACAAAAGAGATGGATCAAGCCACTCATGAAGCGTTCGTGCAAACCAATATTGATTTCCATCATTTGCTTTTAAAGCGATGCCCTTGGAAGCGGCTTTCCACGTTTATTCAAGTATTGTGGAACGGCTATTCACAGCAAACACCGGAATTTTTACATGGTCAAATGGAGAAATCGAATGAAGACCATAAACAAATCGTTCAAGCATTAAAGAATCAAGAACCTGAGCGCGCGGCTTCGTTGCTTCATGATCATATTTTCAATACAGGTAAACGATTAATCGCGTTTATTCAGGCGGAGGATGATTAATAGGATCATCGCTCTTGCGAATTAATATTGGATACAATATCCTCTTCATTCGTTTTTATGGATACAAGTACTTACTTAGAAAATAGGAAGGGTCAATATGAAACCATTAGAAGGGATAACGGTTCTCTCCGTTGAACAGGCTGTTGCCGTTCCTTTTGCCACTCGGCATCTTGCCGACCTTGGCGCAAGAGTGATTAAAGTAGAGCGTCCCCATACAGGTGATTTTGCCCGTGATTACGATAGCACCGTTCATGGTTTGTCCAGCCATTTCGTTTGGCTGAATCGTTCGAAAGAATCGCTGACACTTGATTTAAAATCGGAGGATGCAAGACCGGTGTTCAACCGGTTATTGGGCGAAGCGGATATATTCATTCAAAATCTCGCGCCCGGGGCAATGGAACGGTTGGGGTATGGGACAGAGATGCTTCGTGAACGATATCCGGAATTAATTATTTGTAATTTAACAGGATACGGGGACACCGGACCATACAAAGACAAAAAAGCCTATGATCTGCTCGTCCAATGCGAAGCCGGGCTCGTATCCATTACCGGAAGTGAAGACGTTCCCTCCAAGGCTGGAATTTCCATTGCCGATATTGCTTCGGGCATGTACATGTATTCCGGGATTCTTACGGCGCTTCTCGAGCGATCTCGTACCGGAGAAGGACAAACCGTCAATGTTTCCATGCTGGAAGCGTTGGGCGAATGGATGGGATATCCAACGTACTATGCGGCTTATGGCGGCGAAGAGCCGCAACGGAAAGGGGCCAGCCATTCAACGATTTTTCCTTATGGTCCGTTTCGATGCGGGGATGGGAAAACCGTTTTTGTCGGTCTTCAACATGAACGGGAATGGCAGAGTTTTTGTGAAAATGTGCTACAAAAGCCTGAAACAGCAGAAGATCAAAGGTTTGTGAGTAACGCCAAACGTTCCGAACATCGACAGGCACTGACGGAACTGATCGAGGGCATTTTTTCAAAGTTAAATAGAAATACCGTCATTGAACGGTTGGAAACCGCTAACATCGCAAACGCGAGATTAAATTCCATGAAAGAATTCTTCGATCATCCCCAGTTACAAGCAAGAGAGCGTTGGCAGGGGATTGATACACCCCAAGGTCCCATTCAAGCTTTGCGTCCTCCGGCATCCATCAGTGGAGTAGAACCTGTGATGGGAGATGTCCCTGAGCTCGGGGAACATACTAATTCGATATTGGAGGAATTTGGATTTGGGAACATGAAAATATGAATCCAATAAACATAAGGAGGAATCATTGTGAGTGTTAAAGATGGTTGGAAAGGGCGTTTTTTTGAGGATTTTGAAGTAGGGGATGTGTACCAACATCCACTGGGAAGGACGGTTACGAAGACAGATAACAGTTGGTTCACGATGCTAACGCAAAATACGAATCCGATTCATTTTGATGATCATTATGCCGAACAAACAGACTTTGGCCGGACACTCGTGAACTCAACCTTCACATTGGCACTTGTCACCGGTCAGTCGGTGAACGATTTATCCCAAAATGTGATGGCAAATCTTGGTTGGACAGATATTCGATTGCCCAATCCCGTTTTCGAAGGGGATACGATCTATTCTTATTCCGAGGTCTTAGATAAAAGAGAATCCGGCTCAAGGGATAATGTAGGCATCGTCACAGTAAAAACATATGGGTATAATCAGGAAGGCCAAGTCGTCATCGATTACAAACGAACGTTTATGGTCTATAAAAAAGACCATGCGCCTTCAGGAAGAAATGCTTTATTTGAAAAAGTTCATCGGGAAAACTCTCAATAATCAGGAGGATGACAAATGACACAAACAAAACTGGATCATGAAATGATTCGAAAAAGTGTACGTAGTTTATGCGAACGTTTTCCGGAATCGTATTGGCAGGACATCGATAAACGGCATGAATATCCTGAAGAATTTATCCAAGCTTTGACCGATGAAGGATGGTTAGGCGTTTTAATTCCGGAAGAATACGGCGGTGCCGGTCTTGGGATGACAGAAGCGAGCATTATAATGGAAGAAATTAATCGTTCTGGCGGAAACGCGGCTGCCGGACACGCGCAAATGTATACGATGGGGGCAATCCTGCGTCACGGTTCGGAAGAGCAAAAACAGCGTTGGCTCCCGCCGATTGCCACCGGTGAAAAGCGACTGCAGGCATTTGGAATTACCGAACCGACCGCCGGCAGTGATACGACGAGCATTTCCACATTTGCCGAAAAACAGGGCGATTACTATATCGTTCACGGCCAAAAAATCTGGACATCGAGAGCGAAATATTCGGATTTGATGTTGCTCCTTGCACGAACAACACCAAAAGGTCAGGAAAAGAAAAAAACCGATGGATTAAGTTTGTTTGTCCTTGATATGAACGAACAAGCGGAACATATCGACATTCGCCCAATCGATACGATGATTAACCATGCGACGACGGAAGTATTCATTGAAGGGGCAAAAATCCATAAGGAAAACTTAATCGGTGAAGAAGGCAAAGGGTTTAAATATGTGCTCGGTGGAATGAACGCCGAACGCATTTTGATCGCTTCCGAGAGTGTCGGAGACGGTTTATATTTTATCGATCGAGCGGTTAATTACGCGAATGAACGTGTCGTCTTTAATCGTCCGATCGGTCAAAATCAAGGCGTACAATTTCCATTGGCCGAAAACTATATGGAGATTCAAGCGGCGACATTAATGCGAGACAAAGCAGCGGATTTATTTGATCAGGGAGAGAACTGTGGCGAAGAAGCGAACATGGCGAAGTTCCTGACTTCTGAAGCCACCTGGAAAGCGGCAAACAGCGCGATGGATACGTACGGCGGTTATGGGTTTGCGGCGGAGTATCATATTGAACGGAAATTTCGGGAAGCGCGTCTCTTTATGGTCGCTCCGATCACGAATAATTTAATCCGCAGCTATGTTGGTCAGCACGTGCTCGGATTGCCCCGGTCGTTTTGATGATGACAAGCGGTTCTAGTTATTTCTAGAACCGTTGTGTTATTTTATCCGAAGATAGAGGGAGAGGATGAAGATGAAAAAACATCGCACATGGCTTTTTGCGCCCGGCAATCATCCGCGGACGATGGAAAAAGCCATGGAGACCAATGCAGACGTCGTTATTTATGATTTGGAAGATGCGGTGCCATTGAATGAAAAAGATGAAGCAAGGGAAACCGTCGCGATGCATTTGCAAGAGAAGCATATTGATAAAGCGCCATATAAGCTACTTAGAGTCAATGAAAGTACCTCTTCTTATTTTACGGAAGATATAAAAGCGGGCATTCGTGCCGGTGTTGATGGTATAGTGCTCCCAAAAGCGGAGAAACCCGACCATATCAATGACGTTGATCAACAGATGATGGCTCTGGAGAAAGAACGGGGCTACGCGTCAGGCGAGATTCCCTTGTTCCCGTTAATCGAGTCTGCGCTCGGTATTCACAACAGCTATGAAATTGCGAAAGCGGCTTCGAGAATCGTAAGGCTTAGTTTTGGAGCGATTGATTATACGGCTGATATGCAAACGCGACTTAGCGGGAGCGGGGAGGAGCTGCTGTACGCCCAATCACAACTCGTTAACAGCAGTTACGCAGCTGGCATTGAAGGGCCGATTGATACGGTTTATGCGGATTTTCAAAACGAAGATGGGTTGCTTCGTGACACACAAAGAGGCAACCGTCTTGGATTTAAAGGAAAAATGATTATTCATCCGAAACAAATTGACGTCGTTCATAACGTCTATACCCCGTCCGAGGAGGAAGTCGAAGAAGCTTCGGAAATTGTCGATGCATATGAGCGGGCAAAAGAACGTGGGGACGGCGCGATCCAGTTGAATGGCAAAATGATCGACGTGCCTGTTGTAAAAAGCGCCCAGCGAACGTTGGACATGATGGAGGCGTTGAAGGAAGGGTAAAAGGTGCCAGATTATCGCGGGAGTAAGGATGTGTATGGGTTATGAGAGAAATCCATGTGGACGACATCACGGAAAATGTTGCTTTCCTGTGCCAAGCGGCCAGTTTTGATTTAGGCGATGACATGATCCGCGCGTTTCAATCTTCCTTGAAAACAGAGAAATCGGAGATTGGCAAGGATGTGATTGAGCAGTTATTGGATAATGCTGAAATTGCCAAGCAGGAACACATCCCGATGTGCCAGGATACAGGGGTGGCTGTATTTTTTATAGAATTGGGGTACGATTGTAACATCGTGGGCGGTAGCTTGTATGATGCCATCAATCAAGGGGTGAGCAAAGGTTATGGGGACGGTTATTTACGTCAATCGATCGTTCGCGATCCTCTGGATCGTAAGAATACAGGGGATAATACACCTGCCATCACATACGTGGAAATGGTTGCAGGCGATCACCTCACGATCAAGTTCACCGCGAAAGGCGGTGGCGCGGAAAACATGAGCCGCTTGCAAATGTTAAAACCGTCCGACGGTTTGGAAGGCATCGAACATTTCGTGCTGGAGTCTGTTCGCCTGGCGGGTCCTAATGCTTGTCCACCCATGATCGTTGGTGTCGGGATCGGTGGCAGTTTCGAAAAATCCGCCTACATTGCCAAAAAATCATTGCTGCGCCCCGTAGGAGAGCGCAACGAAGAGGATCGGGTTGCCGAACTGGAAGAGAAATGGATCGAACAATGCAACGATCTTGGGATCGGTCCGCAAGGCATGGGAGGCTCGACGACAGCCCTTGATGTGAAAATTGAAGTTTATCCTTGTCACATTGCCGCTTTGCCGGTGGCGGTGAACATCCAGTGCCATGCCAATCGGCATAAAGAGGTGACATTATAAGGAAGGGCGGACTTAAATGGGACAAAAAATAGTAACGCTTCCCCTAACAGATAAAAAGGTTCAATATTTAAAAGCCGGAGATCGGGTACTGTTAAGCGGTGACGTATACGCAGCACGGGATGCGGCGCATAAACGATTGGCGGAACTCATTGAGAACAACGAAGAATTACCGATTAATCTGAAAGGGGAAGCCATATACTATGTCGGACCGACACCGGCAAAACCTGGCCAGATCATCGGCTCGGCAGGTCCGACGACAAGCGGCAGGATGGATAAATACACCCCTAAAATGCTGTCCATGGGATTAAAAGGGATGATCGGCAAAGGGTATCGAAATGAAGCGGTAAAAGAAGCGATCCAAAACTATCAAGCCGTCTACTTTGCCGCCATCGGAGGCTCTGGAGCATTGTTATCCAAAAAAATCCAATTCGAAACAGTCGTTGCCTATGAAGACTTGGGACCTGAAGCGATTCGTCGCCTCACAATTAAAGATTTTCCGGTTACGGTCATCAATGACTGTTATGGTAATGACTTGTATCAACAAGGCGCAGAAGCTTATCAAGGGAGACATCCACAATGAAAACATACGACATTGCTTCTATCCCCGGCGATGGGATTGGAAAAGAAGTAGTTCCCGCTGCGATCAGGGTATTACAAGCAGCCGAAAACGTTCACGGGGGTCTAGAATTCAAATTCACTGAATTTCCTTGGAGCAGTGAATACTATTTGGAACATAATCAAATGATGCCCGACGATGGTTTGGATACGTTAAAAAACTTTGATGCCATCTTTTTAGGTGCGATCGGTAACCCGGAAATTGTGCCGGATCATATTTCTTTGTGGGAGTTACTAATTAATATTAGACGTCACTTTGAACAAGTGATTAATATACGGCCGGCACGAACATTTGAAGGTTTGAGTTCCAAACTGGCAAATCCAAAAGACTTTGATTTAATCGTTGTCCGCGAAAATAGTGAAGGAGAGTATAGTGAGGTAGGAGGAACCATCTACCAAGGGGAAGACAAAATCGCGATTCAAAATGCTATTTTTTCCAGAAAAGGTACGGAACGAGCCATGAATTATGCCTTTGCATTGGCCAACCAGCGCGGAAAAAAAGTGACAAGCGCGACGAAATCAAACGGGATCTATCACTCCATGCCGTTTTGGGATGACGTATTTAAAGATGTATCAAACCCTTTTCCCGAGATACAAACGGAACAATTTCATATAGATGCGCTCGCCGCATCTTTTGTTACACAGCCTGAAAGGTTCGATGTGATCGTTGCGAGCAATTTATTCGGCGATATATTAACGGACATAGGGGCGGCTATCATGGGGAGTGTGGGAATTGCGCCCGCAGCCAATATCAATATAAATGGAAAATATCCTTCCATGTTTGAACCTGTTCATGGATCGGCACCTGATATTGTCGGGAAAGACATCGCCAATCCGATCGGACAGATTTGGACAGCGAAAATGATGCTTGATCATTTTGGGGAAACCGACATCGGTGACCAGTTGTTGAGAGCGATTGAAACCGTGATTCAAAAAGGCGTGGTTACCAAAGATATTGGAGGTAAAGCAACAACGAACGAAGTCACCGACGAAATCATCAAGCAACTACGGAGGGCTTGATAGGAGGCTTATAAATATCGATAAAAACTGGTGCGATTAATAGTAATATCCTTTTCTGCCGAAGAACTTATTTTAAAAAATCGGAGAAAAAGAGATCCTTTTGATCGGATGAACCGATTGAAAGGGTTTTTTTGTGCGATAAAAGCTTATATTTTTATTGGCTCTTCACCAAAATCTATGGCTGACAAACTAGGGGCAATTATGATTGGTAGTGACCGCTACGGAAAAACCCTACGCTTTCCGTGGGCCCCGAGCTCAGCCTCCTCGGAAAAAAAGAAGTTCGCTTTTTTCCTGCGGGGTCTTCGCCCTGTGCTTTCCCACAGGAGTCTACGTGTTTTTCCTTCGCTCGCTAGTGGTATTACCATATTTAATCACGAATATCAACCATTGATTTTAGTGTTGACCCTTTTTATTGACAAAAAAGATTCTAGTATATAAAATAATATTAACTTATTTGGAAGCGATTACACATAAATTGGATACAATAGACAAATGAAATATATATAAGGTTTAAAAATAGAATCATTGTTGCTAAGTATTTGAAAAAAATCTGCAAGCAGGAGGTACATCATTGAAGTATCGATATTTAGCCTTTATTGCACTACTGGTGTTGGGAGTCATATGTGCTAGCTGCACAAATCCGAGAGCATCATCGGAAGCGCTTGAAATTGGGGAAGATGGCGAACAAATGCCGGAGGAGATGGTCTGGAGTGTGTATGATATTAATGCCGGAGGGTATGCAGAGGCGTCTGCAGTGGCCAATGAGATCACAGAAGAATACGGTACCCAAATACGAATGCTTCCATCTTCTAGCGGTGTTGGCCGTATGATGCCTCTTTATTTAGGAGATGCAGACGTCGGAAAGATCGGGGATGAAGTAAAGTTCGCTTTTGAAGGAACTGAAGAATTTTTTCATCTTGGCTGGGGACCTCAAGATATGCGTGCGTTATGGGCGCCTATTTCTCCGTTAGGCTTTGCGGTTAGTGAAGACTCTGATATCGAGTCAATAGAAGATTTGGAAGGGATGCGTGTTCCTCATATTAGCGGAAATACGTCTATAAATATAAAAACAGAGTCCATGCTTGCTTTTGGTGGATTGACATTCGATGATGTCGATGTCGTGGAGTTTAACGATTATGGTGGACAAGGGGAGGCATTGATTCAAGGTGAACTTGATGTAGCGTCGATCAATCCATTAGCCGGAGGGATGTTTGAAGCTGATAGCCTTGAAGGGATTCGCTGGTTGCAAATGCCTGCATCCGATGAAGAAGGATGGGATCATGCCCAAGATGTTGCATCTTGGTTTAGTCCGAGAGAGTTAGATGATGGTGCCGGCATGACTGATGATAATGAAGTTTTGGGGCATGGTTACTTGTTTGCGGCGTATGCTGATCAAGACGAGGAAGACATGTACGCTTACACGAAATCGATCGTTGAGCAGTACGAGAACTACGAAGGCGCAACATCGAATATGTGGACGTATCATCCTGATGAAGTGATTACAAGCCCTGCGGAAATGGGTGTGCCTTTTCATGAAGGCTCCATCCGATATCTTGAAGAAATCGGGTTATGGGATGAACAAAAACAAGAAGAAAACGACGCTTTAATTGAGCGCCAAGAGCAACTCCAAGAGGCGTGGACGATGGCCGAGCAGGAGGCAGAAGAAATGAATCTATCCGAAGACGAACATGAGGAGCACTGGTTGGAGCGAAAAGAAGAACTAGTGCCGGAGGAATTCTAGAGAAGTGTGCAGCTTAGAATGGAGGGATAGGTTTTGAATCGTATACATGGACCTTGGAAAGTCATTGTTATTATTTTGACGCTCTTAGGCGTATTCTTATCTGTTAATCATGTGTTTTATCTGAGATTATTCGGATTTGCTCCCTTGCAAAATGAATATTTATACTATTTGCTTGCCGCATTTATGTCAATCTCATTTCTAGTGTTGCCGGCCAGGAAAACAGACACCTTCATTCGTTATTATGATGTGATTTGTTTTTCGTTGACACTTGTTGCGACCATTTATTTAGGGCTCAACAGTGAACGCATTATATTGGAAGGATGGGACTGGATGGCTCCGGTGGCACCGTCCATCGCCGCAGTTGTGATGTGGGCGCTCGTCCTTGAAATATTACGGCGAGCCGGTGGGAAAATTTTATTTGCCATTTGCGGCCTCATTTCGATTTATCCACTCTTCGCCCATATAATCCCTGTGTATTTTTTGCAAGGGCACAGCTTTGACTTCATTACGCTTGCGAATAACCATATCATGAGTACAAACAGTGTGCTGGGTGTCCCCTTATCTACGGTAGGGACATTGGTTGTTGGATTTCTAGTATTTGGTGTGATCCTCACACATACCGGAGGAGGACAGTTTTTCTTCAAGCTGGCGCAGTCGATTTTCGGTAGCCAAAGAGGCGGAGAGGCGAAAGTCTCAGTGGCCGGGAGTGCATTTTTCGGGATGTTGAGCGGAAGCGCGATTTCGAATACCGTAACGACCGGTCAAATGACGATACCGGCGATGAAGAAATCCGGATATGACTCTGAATATGCGGCGGCTGTCGAAGCAACCTCATCAACCGGTGGAACGATTGCACCGCCCATTATGGGCTCTGCTGCTTTTATTATGGCATCGTTCATCGGGGTTGCGTATTTAGAAATCGTAGTGGCAGCGGCCATTCCGGCAGCTTTGTATTTCATAGCCGTTTTTCTCCAGGTTGATGGTTATGCTGCCAAAAATGATTTGCGCGGGATTCCGAAAATAGAGTTGCCACCGGTGCTAAAAACTTTAAATGAAGGTTGGATTTATTTAGCGAGCTTGGTGACATTGATTCTCGTTCTTATATTTATTCAATCGGAGGGTCAGGCGCCATATTATGCCAGTGCTTTAATTCTTATATTGACTACATTAAAGAAGCCTACGCGACTTAATGGGCAGAAGCTCGGGGATATGATCGCGGATATGGGCAAAGTGCTTGGAGAAATTGTCTCCTTGATCGCCGGTGTTGGTTTGATCGTAGGTGCCTTTTCAGCAACAGGCGTTTCTTTCTCATTTTCAAGGGAATTGGTCATGATGGCAGGAGACAATCTTTTACTGCTATTGATTGCCGGCGCGATCACAAGTTTCATTCTCGGTATGGGCATGACCGTTTCCGCGAGTTACATCTTTTTGGCGATTGTGTTGGCTCCTGCATTAGTGGCTGTCGGCGTTGATCCGATTGCGGCCCATTTATTTGTTCTTTATTGGGCGACTGCATCTTACATTACGCCTCCTGTTGCCCTTGCTTCGTTTGCGGCAGCCGGAATAGCTAATTCGAGACCGTTGAGAACATCGATTGTATCGACAAAATTAGGGATTGTAACGTTTTTCATTCCGTTTTTCATCGTGTACCAACCTGCGTTAATATGGAGCGGAACGATGACCGAATCGCTGCTTAGTATTGGTTCAGCCTTGATCGGTGTCGTCCTCATTGCATCAGCGTTGCAAGGATATCTTATTGGCTATGGAAGCCTGTTTATGATTCACAGGGTTATTTTTTCTCTCGGAGGGATCGCAATGCTAGTCCCTAACGTTTTTATAAATGCCACCGTTGTTTTGCTGGTTATCATCTTTTATTTCATCTCATATTCAAGGAAGAAAATAGGGAATACAGCTGCAGAGAACGCGAGTCACAGGTATTAATAAGGAGGTTTCAATATGTCCAAAAGAGAAGCCATTGAGCGATTATTGAACCCGGGGTCGATAGCGATTGTAGGGGTTTCCAAAGATTTCACATCTATCAGCGGAAAACCGATGAAAAATTTGATTCGGCATCAATTTGAAGGGGATATTTATCCGGTAAATCCGAAATATGAGGAGATAGAAGGATTTACTTGTTTTCCAAGTCTTCTCGATGTCCCCGGCAAAATTGACGTTGCTTTAATTGCTGTTTCTTCCAAAAGAATGATGCAGATTCTCTCCGAATGTGAGCAAAAACAAGTTCGCAGTGTGATTCTTTTCGGTTCAGGTTTTGCGGAAACCGGCGAAGATGGTGAACGATTACAAGCGGAAGTGCTGGAGAAAGCGAAAAAAGCGGGGATCACGATTTTAGGCCCTAACTGTATCGGCTTGTTAAATGTGAGGACAAGCATTCCACTCGGGTTCTCCACTTCGTTTGAAACAGAGGAAGGTTTTCTTTCCGGAAACGTAGGTTTCGCATCTCAAAGCGGTGCCCTTGGATTCTCCCTATTCGGATTGGCTCAGGAGGAAAATATCGGCTTTTCCCATGTTATTAATACAGGTAATCAGATGGATATTCATACATTGGATTGTATCGATTATATGCTTGAAGATGATGGCACGGATGTGGTGGCTGGTTATTTGGAAGGAATTCCTGATGGCGAAATGTTGATCCGTTTGGCGAAGAGGGCAAAAGCGTTAAAGAAACCGCTCATTATGTTAAAAGCCGGTCGCTCGGAAATTGGCCGGAAAGCAGCGATGTCTCATACTGCTTCATTAACGGGATCCGATGAAACGTTCCAAGCGATTGCAAAGCAATATGGCTTGGTGGTTGCAAATGATGTCGATGACATGATCGATCTAATGAAAGTTTTTTCTCGCGGCAAACAAACAAATGGAAATAATGTAGTAACTATTTCCAATTCCGGGGCGGCAGGCATTGCTATGGCCGATTACAGTGAACCACTCGGATTGGAGCTCGTCCGTTTGCCAAATGAAACGCAAGCGAAAGTAGAGGAAATTATCCCGTCCTACGGATCTGCACTAAATCCGATTGATATAACAGCCCAGGCTTTAAAAGAGCAACATATTCTCACAGATACCCTCGAGGTTTTGATCAACGAGGACGAGGTAAATGTCATCGTTGTCCAAACAACATTTGGGGGAGAGCTAGGCCAGAACATATGCGAAAAAATCGCCGAAATTGATAAGACAACCGAAAAACCTATCGTTGTTACGATTACGGGAACGACGGAAATAACGGGTGAGGGACGAGCGATCCTGGAAAAAGCGAGTGTACCTGTTTATAAAACCTCTTATAAAACGATGTTTGCGGTCAAACATTTGGCAGACTTCTCTCGATTTTGCCTGAAAGAAGAGAAGGATCCGTTTGAACTTCCTGCCATTGAAGAGCGTGACGATCCGACCGGTATATGGACCGAAGTTCGTGTCAAAAAGGAACTCTTTTCTTTAGGAATAAGGATTCCGCAAGGAACGCTTATTAAAGATCGCGAACACTTGCAGAAAGTAAAAGCGAACGTTCCATATCCGGTGGTCTGTAAAGGAATTTCCAAGGATGTTTTGCATAAAACGGACGCTGGCAGTGTCAAAGTAAACATCAAAAACGCCGTCGAACTGGAAGATGCTTATGAATCCATCGCCTCCTCTTTACGCGCATATAATCCTGATGCGGATATCGATGGCATTCTTGCCGAGGAAATGTTGCAAGATGAAAGCGTTGAGATGTTCATCGGGGTTAAAGAAGATCCTCAATTCGGTCCGCTGATTGTGTGTGGACTCGGAGGCATATTTGTAGAAGTATTGCAAGATATATCCATTCGACATGCTCCCATCGATGCCGAAGAAGCATCCGACATGTTAAAAGAACTAAAAGGTTATCCGCTTCTTGAAGGGATCAGAGGTGGAAGTCGCCGGGATATTCCCGCGCTCGCAGAAACGCTTGCCCGCATTTCTCAATATGCATCTACCCACAACGGACACATTCAGGAGATGGATATAAATCCGTTATGGGTGTTTGAAGAGGGACAAGATGTAGCAGCTTTAGATGGCATTATTGTATGGAAAAATAAGAAAGATACTGTTGTGAATTAGACCAATGGAGAGGTGTTACTGAGTGGGTTCGAAGTTACAAGGCAGGTTACTCCCCCTTTGGTTAACTTTTCAGTACAATAGTATATGAAAAATAAAGGGGGGCGATATGCCGAACAAAACCAATGAGAAAGGGATCAATACTAAAACATATGATTGACAAATAGATGTACTTGATGATAAACGCTACGGAAGAACACGACACTTTCCGTGGGCCACGAGCTCAGCCTTCTCGAAAAAAGAAATTCGCTTTTTTCTGCGGAGTCTTCCCACTGCGCTTTCCCATGGGAGTCTCCGTGTTTTTCCTACGCTGGCTCGTTCACTTTTATCAATGATAGATTTTGGTGAAGAGCACCAAAGGAATGTTCTTTAAATATTGCCATCATTCTTTCTTATCACAAGAAACTCATTGAAAGATCCGATCTCACAGCGAACCACGCAAAAAGTACGCTTAAATCACCCGAAAGCCAGAAATATCTTTAGTCTCATGTTGCTGTGTGTAAAATCCGGAAATAACCCGATATTTACAAAACTTTGCACGAAAAGCAACGGCTGCCATGGGCATGACGACAAAGATCATGAATGAACATTTGAACAAGGAAAGAATACTCCAATTTATGGGGAGATAATACCTGAAAGGAGAGACCCGGAAATGATAAAAAATCGTCAAGTCCCAAATCCGGAAGCAGAAGTTCAAGGTATGTACGATGCACATGGGCTTAACTTTTTTGAAACAGATCCAAATGTTGCATTTTTGCTTCGTTACTACGTATCCGAAGATGAATATGAAAAAGTGCACCCGCTTTTGAAAGATTTGGGGGAGGTAGCGGGAAATCAAGTGGATGAACTGGCACATGATGCGGATCGCAATCCCCCTGAATTGGTCTCTTATAATAAGAAAGGGGAACAAATCAACCATGTAAAGTATCATCCTTCATACCTTAGGTTGGAAGAAATCGGATACGGCCAATTTGGACTTGCAGCCATGTCTCACCGCGCGGGCGTGTTGGATTGGCCTACCCCTTTTTCAAGAGTTTTGAAATACTCCTTCTGGTACTTATTTGCCCAAGCTGAATTTAGCCTTTGTTGTCCCATGAGTATGACAGACTCGGCGGCAACTATTCTGGAAAAATATGCGAGCGGTGATATAAAGGAAAAATACTTACCTCGATTAACGAGCACTAATATGGATGAGCATTGGACAGCCGGCCAGTTTATGACCGAAAAACAGGGGGGTTCCGATGTAGGTGCCAACACAGTAACGGCAAAGCAGGTCGGTGATCATTGGGAAATATGGGGAGATAAATGGTTTTGTTCCAACGTGTCCGCTGATATTGCATTGGTCCTCGCCCGGCCCGAAGGAGCGCGACAAGGTTCAAAGGGGCTAGCAATGTTTTTAGTCCCTAAAAGATTGGAAAATGGGGAGCATAATGAATTCCGCATCAATCGATTAAAAAATAAGTTTGGAACCAAGGACATGGCATCAGGGGAGGTCACCTTTGAAGGGGCCGTTGGATATGTCGTAGGCAACATAGAAAACGGCTTTAAACAGATGATGTCCATGGTTAATTCATCAAGGCTATCCAATGCAGTTCGTTCAGCAGCATTGATGAGACGCAGCTATTTGGAATCGATTGTGGCATCTAGAGGGAGGCATGCTTTCGGCAAGCAACTCAGTCAGTTGCCTTTGATGCGGGAAGGTCTCTTTGAAATGCTTCTCGATACGGAAGCGGCCGCATCCATGATTTTTTATACGGCAAAAGTGTTCGATCAGTCGGATAACGGTGATGAGAATGCCAAAAAATCATTGCGCATTCTGACGCCTTTACTGAAAGGATATATATGTAAACGTGCCCGCTATGTGACCGCGGAGGCTATGGAAATCCGGGGCGGGAACGGATACATTGAGGATTGGGTAAACCCGAGACTCGTACGCGATGCCCATTTGGGTTCCATCTGGGAAGGAACGACAAATATTGTTTCCCTTGATGTATTAAGGGCGATCCGCAAGGAAGATGCAGGCAGCACGTTACTGCATCATCTTGAACAACGGCTTTCAGGGATGGATAACGCTTATACCGGGCGAACAGCAAAGCTCATATTGGAACGTGCCGGCGTTATTTCCAGGCAGATGGAACACATTTCGCAAGAACAAGCAAGCACACATGATGTTGCAGCAAAGCGTTTTATGGAGCAAATGTACCATCTTGTTGCTGCGAGTTTATTGTTGGAAGAAGCGGAGCATGAAATAACGGTGGATGGTAATTACCGTAAGCTGTTTTTGTTGCTTCATTATTATCATCGCTATATAAAAGCTGCAGATAATCCCATCTTGTTTGATCAGTCGGTTGATGAATGGTTGGATACGGTCATAGATTGGGAGGAGATTCCCGAGGACGTCGTTGATGTATTGTTGGAGCCACTTGAAGGAGGTGATGATCGTTCCTAAATGGTATTTTGGCTGGAATATTGTCGGGGCGGCTGCCATCATTACGTTGTTGACGGTAGGCATGCGGATGGGCGTCGGCCCTTTCGTCCTGCCTATTATGGAAGATTTAAATTTCTCCCGTACCGAGTTGTCAACGATCATCGCTGTAGGGATGATCGTGTATGGCATTGGGATGCCGATCGCGGGTTATTTGGTAGAAAAATATAGCACAAATATGGTGCTCATCTTAGGAATTATAATCGTAACCATTTCCTGTGTATGGACAGTTTTGGCGCAACATCCGTTAAACTTTTTCATGGCCTTCGGTGTCTTTTTATCGTTTGGGCTTGCTTTTACGAGTCCGGTTGCGCTGACACCGGTCATTAGTCGTTGGTTTACTCAGCTTAGAGGCAGGGCGTTATTTTACTTGTCGACGGGTTCCATGGCTGGAATCGCCATCATGACTCCGGTGTTCTCATTTTTAATTGAGGTGTTTGGGTGGCAAGCAACAATCTTGATTTTCGCCGTTGCTTTTCTCATCATCATCATTCCTACGACCATATTCATTATTCGAGACCATCCGCCGGAAAGCGCTTTGCAATCAGCATCTTCATCAAATGCTCGACAGGATCCAGACACTACCTTGACATGGAAAAAAGCAATGGCCACGCCCCCTTTTTGGTTGATCGCATTTGGTCTGTTTGCATGCGGGTTTAGCATGAATCTGTTGGGTACCCATGGTGTGCCGATGCTCCGGGATCATGGTTTCGAACCGATCACCGCATCCTTTGCAATCGGTTTAATCGGTATAGTAGCTATTCCGAGTACTTTGTTTATGGGGGTTCTTTCAGACAGGTTGCAACGCAAGCATCTGCTCGCATTAATTTATTTTGTGAGAGGTTTAGGGATGGTGGCACTAGTCGTCGTGACAGTTACTTGGCAGCTATATATGGTAGCCGCCATAGCTGGTATCGTATGGGCAGGGAGCATTGCCCTATCTTCCGCGATATTGTCGGATGTCTACGGGGTGCGGCTCGTCGGATTATTATATGGATGGACATACTTCGGCCACCAAATTGGAGCGATGTTAAGTTCCTGGCTCGGGGGTTGGGGATATGAAACCTATGGCACACATTTGGTGTCTTTTGGAGTCACAGGCATTCTATTAATAGCCGCGAGTATTGTTTCCTTGTGTATAAGCAATACATTAAAAGAAAGACAGAATTATAAGCCTAAGGAGATAGCGCAGTCAGGGTGAAAGACTTTTCATTGTTGGAGGTGTATCGTTTGCAACCTGTTTGATACTTCTCTAACATGAAAATGTCGAATTTGGCCGGGAGGAAATTATAATGACAGAGCATTTGTTGTATGAACGAACTGAAAATATCGAGTGGATCATAATGTCGATTTTGCTTCGCAGTTTGATCGACCTTTTATCAAAATGGAAGCTTTAGATGACAGAAATATTTTAAGTGTTGCACATATCAATAGGTTTTTAAATAAACTTTTGTAAGCAGTTACAGTGAATTTCATCTATTTTAAGTTGTATAACCAACATTCAAAAAGCTAAGGGGAACTCCAGTGGTGAAAGCACTTGTGAAGAGAAAAAGTAAGCAAATAGAAGACATCGGTGTGTGGGAGCTTATGAGACGCTCGTCTCCGATTCATTGGCGGTTATACGTGAACTGGGCTTGCCTGATGTAGATGTTAATCGAAACGGTGGTACAATCGCTTTGGGTCATGCGTTCAGAGCCACAGGAAATGAGGCTAAGTGCTGGATTAATAAAGAAGCTGGGATACAAGATCCCGGCTTCTTAGTGGTGCGCCCGGCATGAGCTATAACTTGGTGGTGAAAGTCCACTACAGGCTTGGCAGTAGGAACTGTTAGCCGATGGCAAGGGTGTCCATCGCGAGATGGAATCTGAAGGAGCCGGAGGCAAAATCCCCGAACTGACGAACTGTATCGTAGGCTGAATTGGAATGAATGAGTTTGTCGCTCAAAACGAAGTCCGATACTGCCCGAGTTCCATACAGTAAATACAGCAGTGACATGGGAGGAAGGTTATAGCTCTTACCTGGGGAGGTCTTACAAGGGTTCCCGACAAGAGAGGGTCATTCCCAGAGGAACAATTGGGGCAGCGATGGCTTGATGAATTGTAAGAAGTCAGCAGAAGCTATAGTAGTCCGGAGAGGATGAAGGGCTGAACAATCGTAATCTTGGGAACCGTGGAGGTGTGAGGAATGCAGAAACCACAGACAACGTCTACAGACGGCTATCCACAAGAGAATAGGTTGGAATCCGAAGGTAAGGTGGAAGTGTGCAGTATTCCCCGCGGCGAAACGGATGAACGAGATGATGTGCCTTACCTTATAAACAAGGTGGTTAGCCGGAACAACCGTAATGCGGCATATAAAGCCGTATAAAGGGAGTAAAGGAGCTCGTACGCCTCTTCAGAGACCGAGCTCCTTCAAAATTTACGATGCGTGACGTTTATTCGAGCAAAATTGCATAAATAAACGTTTTAAAGCATGCTCACCAATCAATTGTTAGACAGTACGGTGGTATGTGAGGACGGCAGTTAGTCACTGTCTCCTACTCGATTCCCGCTCATTAGTGTTTTCCCCTTTTCATAAAACATTCTCATCTCTTCGTCGGGAACGAGCGATCCGCCTGTGGACCATGCGATGTGTGTTGCTTGATGCATCTTTGAAGATAAATGGTGTTTGTCGATGTAACTGGGACACCTGTTTAAAAGAATAGGTCCTTGTAAACCGGAAGCAGCTGAAGGCTCGACTTTTATTTCTTCTGTATCCATTAACAATGTAAGAAGTTTGAACAACTCGTTGTCATGAATGGTATAATTACCACTTACAAGTTTTTCGCTAATTTCAGTGGCAAAGCTTGATGGTCTTCCAACGGCGAGCCCGTCAGCTTCGGTTAAATTGTCGAGGCCAAAGTCCCGGACGCTGACTTTTTCCTTTTGGCCTGTCAGAAGCCCGATTAAAACCGAGGGTGAATGGGTAGGTTCCACGAAAAAACAGTGGGCATGAGGCCCAAAGATACTTTTCAAACCAAATGTAATCCCGCCGGGAGATCCGCCGACGCCACAAGGCAAATAGACAAATAAAGGGTTGTCCGCATCGACATAAATACCTTGTGATTCAAGCTGATCTTTCAATCGTAAAGCGGCTACGCTATAGCCTAAAAATAAATCGCGAGAGTTTTCATCGTCTATAAAATAGCTATTCGGTTCATAACTGGATAGTTCTCGTCCTCTAGCGATCGCCCGGCTGAAATCAGCGTTGTATTCCCGAACGGTAGCACCTTTTTCTCGAAGCAATTCCTTTTTCCATTCCTTAGCATCTGCTGACATGTGAACGGTTACGTTGAATCCGAGCGCGGCACTTATAATCCCGATGCTTAGCCCTAAATTACCGGTGGAGGCGACGCCGATGGAATACTGCTTGAAAAAATGCTTAAACTTGGGCGATGCAAATTGTTCGTAATTCTTTTCTTTTGTTATGAGTTGTTGCTCAATCGCCAACGTTTCCGCATATTTTAACACTTCATAAACGCCGCCGCGAGCTTTGATGGAACCTGCAATCGGCAGTTCATTGTCGCATTTTAAATACAGGCGGCCCCTTATACGGGCATGGTAATGACGTTCCAACGCTTGTTGCATCTTCGGGATCGACCGGAGCGGTGACTCGACGATTCCATCACTTGCTTTTGTTTCCGGAAATAATTCTTTTATAAATGGGGCAAAACGTCTCCATAGAGTTTTTGCTTCTTCGATATCATCTTCGCTCACAGGAAGCCCCGTCGCATCTGTTCTTGAAGGGTTTTGCCAAAATACCGGCTTCATTTCCATAATGTCTTCCAAAAGCGGAAACGACTGTGTCCATTCTGACCAGGTTTTTCCTAGACCGCTGTTCCCTATCATTAGGCTTCCTCCCTCCATTAATTAACAATGGTGATCTCGACAGACCTTATACGATTCCTTGTATTCGTAGAACAATTTCAGCAATAATTGCGGAGCCAAGAAAAGTCCCGGATAAAACACAAAATCCGACCACGATAACTCTCCATCCCAATTTTCGAAAATCAGCCCAACGTCGACCGATAGCAATGCCGGCAAAAGCCAATACCGGTGTTGTAATCGCGAGCATATCGATTTGATCCGTTGCCTGGACAATGTATTCGGATCCTGGTGTAACTGGCAAGGAGACCAGAACGCCTAAGATCGCTATATAGATCATGCTGGGGAGGTTAAACGGCAGAATTTTTCCGATAAATAAACCAATTAAACAAATAAGCACGAGAATAAGCATTCCTGGAATAGCTTCAAATGGCATGACGCCAAATCCCATCCAGTTTCCAAGGATAACAATAGCCCCCACAATTAATAAAACGACGGACCACTCTTGTATATTTCTTAGCATTTCTTATTCCCCCGCATCCATTTTTGAATTGGCATTTGGAGATTTTCGTTTCGTAAACAACTGGTAAAGTTTAATCGTTAACGGGAGGGCGATAAACGTGAATACAAATATGCCGGTGATCATCGTCAAAAGATTACTGGCACCTGCAAGTGCAACAATGTCATTTTCGAAAGCGGGAAATGCAGTGACTAGAGAACCGCTTGCCGCAGCCATCATACTCGTGCTGCCAACCCCTGAAGCCATGGCCAGTGCTAACGGATGAAAAGGTGTAAATGCTGCTAAGAAACTTGCGAAGATCCCAAAGAATACTGCACCAAATATGGTGCCAAACACATACATACTCATAACGCCGCGTGTCTCCGGTGAATCGAAACCGTATTTTTCTGTTATAATGGCCACAGAACCTTCCCGGCCTATACCCGGAGCCATACCAATGGCTTCTCGCTTTACGCCGATTAATACAGCAATTGGTATTGCTAAGAGAATTGTCCCTAAATTTCCAATTTCCTGGAGCAATAACGCCGGACCTACCTCCATAATTGTATCGATTGCCGGTCCGATCGTTCCTCCTATTTTGGCAACGAGTAGACCAATGGACAACGTAACAAGCGGTTGTGAGTTTTTGGATTGCTTTTCTTTTATAACCGGTGTGAAATATAGAGCAAAACCGATCGCAAATGCAATGAGCAACGGTAATAGTGAGATGACACCCGGTCCAACGGAAAAATGAATGGGCCCGACTAACTCTGCAACAAGAACGATACATAAAATAAGAAAATACAAACGCCAATCTTTCCAAAATTTCAATGGCTCTTGATTTCTCGTCATCTTTTTCCCCCCTTAATTAGAAATAAAATCAGTAAGGGGTCAACGATAGCGTGACCCCTAACGAATACAATTTACTGACACAGCATATGCGGAAGCATTTGCTCCTTCGGTAACAAACAAT
Organism: Salicibibacter cibi; assembly: GCF_016495865.1. Lineage (NCBI taxonomy): Bacteria > Bacillati > Bacillota > Bacilli > Caryophanales > Bacillaceae > Salicibibacter > Salicibibacter cibi. Next base: position 2,129,815 of record NZ_CP054706.1, on the reverse strand, counting down.
CATATTGGTGTGCGCCCGCACCTTGCCGATGTAACTCCTCTTTTGCTTCCCTTAGCACATCGGGTGTCTGCAATACATTGATGACAGTGCTTGCTATACTTTTGCTGGCATAAAGCATCCCTTTTTTTGCATAAGAAGTTTGTCCTTGAGCTACGACTTGCCACGTATGCAACGGCGTCCCGAAGGCCTCGGTTGCCGCCATTAATTGTGCGGTTGGAGTCACCCAGCTGACATCCCCGACATCTGTAGAACCTGTTCCTTTACTTGATGCTCTCGGTTCGCTGTACGGGGCAGCTTCATGAATGAGTGGACGCTTGGACAATTCTGCTGCCCTTTGATCACCAACAAGCGATGCTGCCATTTGTTTTTCGTTATCAGAAAGCGTTTCATAAAAAGCTTTGCTTGTCCGAATTTCTTCGTCGGTGAAATTATCTTCTTCTAAAGCAATCATATTTCGGTGGAGTAACTGATCCAGGACACGATTGGGTACAATGTTTGAACACGCACCCTCAATGCGGTGTTCCACTGTTGTTTCCGTCATTAAAGAGGCTCCCTTGGCAATGTTTTTCACTCGTTCAAAAAGTTCCCTTGCCTGTGCAGATTGAGGAGCGCGGACAAAATAAGAAACCTCTGCCTCCGGTTGGACAACATTTGGTGACATGCCACCTGTATTGGTTATGGCATAGTGAACGCGCGCTTCATCCGGCATATGTTCGCGCATATAGTTTACGCCAACATTCATCAATTCCACCGCATCAAGGGCACTTCTCCCAAGTTCCGGTGAAGCGGCGGCGTGAGAGCTTTGTCCCTTAAATGTAAAATGGGCATGAACGACAGCAAGCGTCGGTCCATTAAATAGCCTGTTCATATAATGAGGGTGCCAAGAGAAGGCTGCATCCACATCTTCAAAAAGTCCTGCCTTAACCATATACGTCTTTCCATAACCGCTTTCCTCAGCCGGACAGCCGTAATAACGAATCGTTCCTTCCATTCCTTGTTCTTGCATATAGGTTTGTACCGCCACAGCGGCAGCAATTCCTCCAACACCGAGCAAATTATGTCCGCATCCATGGCCAGGGGCTTCTGATTTAAGAGGCTCTTTTGATGTTTTCCCAGCCTTTTGACTGAGGCTGGGGAGAGCATCAAATTCTCCCAAAATCGCGATGACAGGTCCAGATGTTCCGGAAGTTGCCGTAAAGGCAGTTGGAATCTCTGCTACGCCCCGTTCGACGTGGAAATCTTGTTCTTCCATGAAGGATGCCAAACATTCAGACGACTCAACTTCTTCAAACCTGACTTCAGCGAATTCCCAAATCTGGTCACTAATTGCTGTGAATTTGTCCTTTTGACTTTCAATTATTTGCGAAACGCGTTCAACAACATTTTTTGTATCCGCTTGCATATTTCCACCCTTTCATTACATGGACTCTGCATAAAGTATAATTCAAAATTTATTGTGAAAATAGTGTATTAATCTCTATAATAATATATAATATATGTGAAAAAATACATCAGTTGTTTCACTGTATTTTGAGATAAGGAGCGAGATTTCAATGTCGGATATTTTAACAGATGTTTTGCAAGCAGCTCCTTTTCAACTTTGGGCTTATTCTGAAGGGGGCGGGTTAAGGATGATCACGAAGCAAGCGTTGGACATGCCTGAACAACCTGATATTTTCCCATTAAATGCCGGAGATGTCGCATATACAGACGGGGGCTTCCGGGATTATAAGGAATATCATTTTCAATATTCTTATGGGAAACGCTTGATTTTACGGATAGAGTCGGTAGTTTCGTTATCTAAATATGAGGAGGAACAATTGGCGATAGAACTGCCTTTGTTTGTTCATCATACCACTGAAGCGCAACAAAAACGTCTTCTTCAAAAGTTGAATGAGAGCATTGGTGCGATTACAGCGTTGACGGATTTGGATGCATTGCTTTCAAAAATTCTCGATACGACGATGGAAGTGATATCCGAAGCGGATATTGGCGTTTTGTGGATGTATGATGAAACCGAGGATTGTCTTAAAGTACAAAAAACTTCAGCTGAAGTGAACACGCGCACGATGAAAAATATGCGTATGAAGCCGGGGGAAGGAATGGTTGGCACCGTTTTTGAAAAAGAAAAAGCGGCTTTATATCCAACACATCGTGACGTTTTATTCGCTGCTTCAACGATGTCATACGATAATCTTTCTATTCTTGAACGCTCCTACCCGTTCGGTGAAGCGGCGTCCGTTCTGTGTGTTCCCGTGAAAATCCGGCAAATAACGAGATGCGTGTTAATTCTTTACCAATTTCGATACGCTTCCTTTACAAAGCATGAACTTAATCTATTGCAAAATTTTGCGGATCAAGTGGGGATCGCCCTTCAAAATGCCGAATTGTTTGATCAGCTACAAGAACAAAATCATCTCCTCGCGAAAAGAAATGACATTCATGAACGATTAGTCAGCCTTTCTATTCAAGGGAAGGGAGCGCCGGCGATTAGAGAAACGTTGGAAGACGTGCTCGGATTCCCGCTTATGTTGTTAAGCTTATTTGACGATCCCGTTGACTCGAATGCGTCGACGTTTGCTGCTTATCACCAAAATGTTATTTTTGAACGGAAGCGCTCGCTAAGTACCCCCTTTATTGTTGAAGATTTCCGAGAGGAGGTGCACGAAGTATTGCCCATTGTCGGCGTAGGTATATGTCTGGGGTACATCATCTGCCGGAAACGTGAGCCTTTGTCATCTCTGCAACGAATGGCCCTTGAACTCGGCATTCCTATATTGGCGTTGGAATTTATTCGCGAAAAATCCGTGACTGATCATTCGTTTAAAGCATCTGAAGAAGCGTTTCAAACGTTGTTAATGGCAGAGACGACCAAAGAGTTGAAAGAGGCTTCCCGTTTGTTAAAGATAGAAGAGCATCGCCCGGTGATGATACTCAAATTTGAACTTGAATTTGACATGGATCCGTCATTTATCAATCTCTATATCCATCGTTTCATCACTGACATCATGAATGACTTCAAAGAAAAGCTTTCCGTTCTCTATACAAAGGGGACGACTGTGGTCACCCTTCTCTATGCATCACGGTTGGAAATAGATGACATCGATGCTTTCTTATCGCGATTCACTCAAGAAAACACTAATATGCGAATGCGCGCTGGGCTGGGTTCTCAAGCAAATCAACTCTCATTGCTTCCAAGAAGTTATAAAGAAGCAGAAAAAGCACTCTCTCACCTCGAGGTAAAAGGCGAATGGGAGTGTGTGATGAGCTATACGGATATTGGCATCAATCGACTTTTTATCGATCAACCACAAGAAGACCTTCATGCCTTTATACAGGACTTCTTTGCGCCGTTGAACGCGATAGAAGGAAAAGAGGAACGTTTAAGCGAAACACTTGAAACGTTTATGAACAACAATCGATCCGCCGGGCAAACGGCAAGGGAACTGTATATCCATGTGAACACTTTGTACCAGCGTTTAAAGAAGATTGAAGAAATTTTACAAATATCTTTTCATAACAGTCACGACGTCCTTCAAGTGCAGCTTGCATGTTATTTGCGGGAGAATGTTCATGAAGAAAATAAGCGTTAAAATGATAACCTATTAACCCGTCCAACACAGTAAAAAAATGAAAATTTCATTGACAAAAAACTTTATAATATATAAAATAATAGAAACTATCGTTTTTATTTTGAAAGCGATTACATCATGTGATACGACGCACGAAAGGGAATGGATATGTCAAAGCAAATGAATGAGAAGGAAAACGGGAAAAGAAAATATAGTGTGCCAGCCGTAGAAATTGCATTTAGAATTTTGACGCTGTTAAGCCGAAAAAAATTTAGCCAAAGCAACTTAACGGAAATTGCGAATGCCCTCTCATTACAACCAACGACGTGTTATCGCGTATTGCAACAACTTAGGGAACACTCCGTTGTTCATTATGACAAACGTTCAAAACAGTACAGCCTGGGTCCTTATTTAGTTGTCTTAGGTGAAAGGGCGAAAGAAAATTCTTTAGATATTACCATTATTCTTCCTTACTTGGAAGAGCTATCTGAACGTACCGGTCTAACGTCCGTGCTCGTTAATCGAATTGGTAAAACACGAACAACAATTGTTGCCAAAAGCGAAGGAGGAGATTTCGGCGTTAACGTTTCCGTAGGCAGACACTTTTCGATTGTGGACGGCGCATACGGAAAATGCCTGCTCGCGTCTATGGAAGAAGAAGCATCGAATGAATTGCTCCAAGAGGTAAAACAGCAACGCTCATTGTCCGATCAAGAAATCAATCAGCTAAAAGCAGACTTCCCCGTTATCCGTGATTATGGATATGCTACTAATTTCGGGGAATCCATCAATGGGATCTTCGGGATAGCCGCACCGATTTTCAATATGGATAACAATGTAGACATGACGATCAATTTGTTTGGAATGACCGCACAGTATGACGAACACGAACTGATTCCTAAAGGGGAATTGTTAAAAGATGCGGCTGATCGCATCAGTGCAAAAATTAAAGGGCAGGGAAATAACCTGTTCGTTTAAAGGAGGTCAACATGGAAAATCAATGGATCATTAATGAAAAACAGGGAAGTACGAAAATCATCTACTTGAATCAACCGGAAACACGTAATGCGTTGGCGATGGAAATGAGGTTAGCCTTACTGCAAGCATTGGAAGATGCAGAACAAGACGATGCCATTAAATGTATCGTTTTAACAGGATCGGGAAAAGGCTTTTCAGCAGGTGGGGACATCTCAGCCATGAAAAAGGAGATAAAACCCCTCGAAGGCAGAAAAAGACTGCAACAGTCCCACCCTTTGCTTCTGAAGATGTTGAGCATGGAAAAGCCCATCATTGCAGCTGTCAATGGAGCAGCTGCCGGAGCTGGTTTCAGCTTGACATTGCTTTGTGATCTTATCGTAGCGTCCGACGAAGCGTTTTTTGTTCAAAGTTTCGTAAACATCGGACTGATCCCGGATTTCGCAGCCATTCATTTTCTTCCCGCGTTAATTGGGACCCAACGTGCGAAAGAGCTGATGTTTTTAGGAGAACGAATTTCTGCTGACGATGCGCAAAGGTTCGGAATTGTAAATCGTGTTGTTTCTTCCGACCAATTGTTGCCTGAAGTAATTGATATGGCAGAGAAATTAGGGAAAAAAGCGACCGCAGCAATGGGAATGACAAAAAAAATCATGAACGAGCATTTGAACAAAGATTTGAAAAATCTATTAGAGATGGAAGCCCAAGGCCAAGACATATGTTTCCAAACCGAAGATTTTAAAGAAGGTGTGCGAGCGTTTTTTGAGAAAAGAGAGCCTTATTTCACAGGAAAATAAAGGGGGAATTACATAATGGATTTTTCATATTCAACGACAGAAAAAGCATTTCAAGAGGAACTGAGGGCGTGGTTAGAAACAAATTTGCCATCAGGCTGGTTAGATGGCGAACGTAAGGTCCCGAAAGATGAGAAAGAAAAAGGAATTTTTCTTAGGGATTGGCAACGTAAACTTTATGAAGGGAAATGGGCTGGTATCTCTTGGCCAAAAGCGTATGGGGGCAGAGAAGCTTCGCTGATTGAACAAGTGATTTATGAGCAAGAAATGGTGAGGGTAAAGGCACCGCCCGTTTTGAACATCATTGGTACTGCAATGATTGGGCCGACATTATTGCAAATCGGAACAGAAAAGCAAAAAGATCGGTATGTTCAAAAAATTATCAACGGAGAAGAAATCTGGTGCCAAGGATATTCTGAGCCGAATGCAGGTTCTGATTTAGCAGCGATCCAAACAAAAGCCGAAAAAAAGGGAGATCGGTGGGTGATCAACGGTCAGAAGGTTTGGACGAGTTACGCCCATTATGCCGATCAATGTTTTTTATTGGCAAGAACAGATAATAGCGGAAAAAAACATAACGGCATCACTGCTTTTTTAGTGGATATGAATCAAGAAGGTGTAGAAACAAAACCAATCAGATCGATCGATGATAATCCTATTTTTAATGAAATGTTTTTCAATGATGCAATTGCCTATGACGAAGATATTGTCGGCGAAATTAACGAGGGATGGAAAACATCGCTAATCCTATTGAGTCATGAACGAGTCGGGGTAGCCAGAAGAACTTTTGCTATCCAGAAACAGTTTGAGGAGTTAGTTGATCTGGCAAAAACCCTCCAAAAGAATGGCCGCTCCTTAATTAAGGATCCAATCGTACGCCAAAACCTCACCCGTTTCCGTGCTCGATCGAGAGCTCTTTTGATGAATTACTATCGACATTTAACAAATATCATACGAACCGGTCGTCCAGGCCCCGAAGGATCCATGGATAAAATGGCATCCAGTGAATTGGCTAAAGAAATGTACGCCTATGCTATGACGATAAGTGGATCCGGGAACATATTGTGGGGGGATGATGCAATCGTATCTGCGGATTGGCAGGAAAGTTATTTGCGGTCGTTTGGTTTTACCATCGAGGGAGGCACCTCCGAAATTCAAAAGAATATCATTGCTGAACGAATGCTCGGTTTGCCGAAAGACGTGAAATATTAGTAACTTGCACAATTTTCAAGAATGAGAAGGGGTGGAAATGGTGGATTTCGCACTAAATGAAGATCAAGAAATGTTCCAAACGTCAACGCGGCAATATCTAAAATCAAAAGGGGGATTAGACATTCCGCGTCGCTACATGGACGGGGAAGCGCACATTTTGCAAGAGATGTGGCATGGCTTAGCTCAACAAGGATATTTGGGTGTCAATGTCTCGGAAAGGTACGGCGGGCTCGGCCAAGGATCGCTTAGTCTGGTTCCTATATTAGAAGAGATGGGACGTGCCATTATTCCCGGTCCTTACCCTGAAACAATGGCGATCGCGGTTCCTCTATTGGAGGCTTATGGAACGGAGGAACAAAAGGAGAAGTATTTGCCGGAAATTGTAGATGGTAAACGGAAACTAACGCTGGCTCTACTTGAATCAAACGGAGAAAACTCCCCGGAAAATATCCAATTGGCCGCAAACGAAGAGGATGGAGAATACACCCTGCACGGAACAAAAGTATTAGTCCCTCACGGGGACGTAGCTGATACATTGATTGTACCTGTCCGTACAGGAGGGGTTCATAGCGAGTACGGTATTTCTTTACTATTGGTTGACCGAGAGGATACAAACATTGAGATACAAGAACAACAAAGTTTTGAGCAAACGAGAAAAATAGCAAAAATAAAGTTTAAGGAAACAAAAGTAGCTAAACAACAGCTTTTGGGACCGAAAAATGCAGGTTGGGGTGCTTTGCAATCCGCCATGAACGATTTGCATGTTGCTTTATGTTCAACGATGGTTGGCGGCATCGACAGAGTTGTAGAAATGGCGAATGAATATGGCCAAACACGGATGCAATTTGGCCAACCGATCGGGCGTTTTCAAGCCATTAAACATCGCATCGTAGATATGAGAATGGATTTGGAAAGTTCACGATCCCTTACTTACTATGCTGCATGGGCCTTGGAAAATAACGCCGAAGATATGATTGAAGCGATCGCACTTGCGCGTTCTTTCACCTCGGAAGCGTTTGTTCGGACAGCAAGTGAAAATGTTCAAATTCACGGCGGGATGGGATTCACATGGGAATTTGATTGCCATCTATTTTTAAAACGTGCGCGTGCATTAGAAAATTACCTCGGATCTTCAGACGACTGCCTTGAAATCGCTGCCGGTGAATTAGGTTGGTAATGGGGGCTTAATCATGCATTTAGGCAAACTGTTCGAGAGGTCAGTGGAAAATTGTGCTGAACTGGAAATGGTGACGAACGGGGAATACAGAGCGACGTATCGTGAAGAACAGGCGCGCACACAACGATTAGCCGCTGCCATGAAGGCGGTAGGTGTCCAAAAAAATGACCGTGTTGCTTTTGTTGATACTAACCGGTATGAATTCTTTGAAATACTTTTTGCGACTGTATCACTGGGTGCCGTCTTTGTACCTATCAATTACCGGACAAAAGAAAAAGAATTGGAATACATGTTGGATCGGGTAGATATAAAAATGGCTTTTGTCGGGGAACGTTACTACCCGATGGTGCAACAAGTGAAGCGTAATGTGCCTACATTGGAAAGTGTTGTTTTATTCGAAGGTGATCATGAGGGTGCACTTTTGTATAAAGACCTTTTGAAGTGTGGCGTTCAAAGGAAATTATCACATGAGGGAACAGAAGATGATCTGGCCGTTCTTTTATTTACAAGTGGGACTACATCTCGTCCCAAACCGGTGATGCTTACGCACCAAGCAGTGTACAATTTTTTAAATGTCTATCCCTCCTCTGAAAATCTGGAACAAGAAGTCTTGCTATTACATGCCCCAAATTTTCATGTAGCCGGGCTACTAAATGCAATTATCGGCATTTACAAAGGCGTCCGATTCGTATTAATCCCGCAGTTTGATGCACAGTTATGGCTTGAGCAAGTCCATAACGAAAAATGCACGCGCACGTTCTTGACCCCAACGATGATGAAACACGTATTGGATCATAAAGATTTTGATCGCTATGACTTATCAAGCTTAAAATTAGTTACGTATGGTTCGGCACCGGCATCCATTACTATTATCGAAGAGACAATGCACAGATTCCCGGAAACGACAGATTTTGCCCATGCTTTCGGAATGACGGAAACGATGTCGACGGTAACGTCGTTAGGTCCAAGTGATCATAAATTAACCGGAACAGGAGAGGCGCTTGAAAAACAGAAAAAACGTCTGCACTCTGTCGGCCGTCCATTGCCTGATGTACGTATACGTATTTGTGATGAGAAAGGAAATGAGCTTCCTCCAGGAAAGGTGGGACGTGTGGAGCTATTAACATCGCGCACGATGGATGGTTATTTAGGGGATGAAGAAGCTACACGACAGGCATTTACATCAGATGGATGGTTTCAATCCAGTGACATGGGTTACTTGGATGAAGATGGTTACCTCTATATTATGGGAAGAAGTGACGAGCTGATTATACGAGGCGGCGAAAATATATCGCCTTTGGAGGTTGAGGGAGTCATTAGCCGGCACCCGGAAGTGTATGAAGTCTCGGTTATTCCTGTTCCAAGCCTTGAATGGGGGCAAGAGGTGATGGCGATTATCGTCCCGAAAGACAAGAACAATAAACCGGATGCAGAAGCCATCATTCAGCATTGTCGGGAGAACATGACAAGTTTCAAAAAGCCCGGTTACGTCACGTTTGTTTCTGAATTGCCCCGGAATTCAACCGGGAAAATTCTTAAGAACGTTTTGAAAGAACAGTATACGGTGCATCATTAAAACCTGAAAGGGCGGATGATTGATGGGAACAACTGTCAAACAATTTGGCATGACTGTAAACGGGGAAGCGGTTTACACGAAAAATACATTGCCTGTCATCAACCCAGCAAATGAAGAAGTCATTGCGCAAGTTCCCCACGCAGATCAAAATGATCTAAATCATACGGTGAACGCTGCAAAAGCTGCCTCTCCTGCATGGGCTGCACGCTCTGCTGAAGAACGGGCTGCTAAATTGGAAGCATTTGCGGATGCATTTTACGAGCAACGCGACGAGCTAGCAAGGCTATTTACCTTGGAAATGGGAAGACCTCTAAAGGGATCATTACAAGAAGTTATAGGGTCATCGAAATCATGTAAAATGATTGCCGGCCAACGGTTGGAAAACGAGATTCTAGAGGAAACAGAGCAACATTTTGTGGAGAAATCCTACACCCCGCTTGGTGTTGCAGGGTTAATTGTTCCATGGAATTTTCCTGTGACTCTCGCGATTTGGAAAATAGCGCCTGCATTATTAACCGGAAACACGATTGTAATGAAACCTTCTCCTAATACACCTTTAACAGCGTTATTTTTAGGGAAAATTGCCAAGGATATTTTCCCTGCAGGTGTTGTTAATGTTGTTACCGGCGGGAATGAGCTGGGAGCTTGGATGACAGAGCATCCGGGTATCGATAAGATCAGTTTCACAGGTTCAACGGCAACGGGGAAAAAGGTGATGCAAGGTGCAGCTGACAACCTAAAGCGTATTACCTTGGAGCTTGGCGGAAATGATGCGGCTATTGTGCTAGAGGATGCAGATCCGAAGAAATTCGTAGAACCGGTATTTTGGGCAGCTTTCCGAAACACGGCGCAAATCTGTATCGCGTCAAAGCGATTATATGTTCACGAAAACATTTACGATGAGTTTTTAGCGGAACTTGTGAACTATGCGAAAACGGTGAACGTCGGTGATGGGATGGATTCGGACACCATGATTGGACCTGTCCAAAACAACATGCAGTTTGAAAAAGTCAAAGACCTCATTGAAGATGCAAAATCCTCAGGCGCAACCATCGTTTGCGGTGGAGATGTAGAGGATAAACCGGGATACTTCATTCCAATTACGATCGTTGATAATCCGGCCGAAGATTCCAGGGTTGTTCAGGAAGAGGCTTTTGGCCCGATCTTGCCGGTGTTAAAGTATCACGACTATGAGGATGTCATTCAAAGGGCAAACGACTCTATCTATGGATTAGCCGGTTCCGTATGGGGAGAGGATCTAACATTTGCCAAATCTATTGCAGACCGACTCGAAACAGGTACGGTTTGGATCAATGAAGCACACATCCTGTCGCCAAAATTCCCGTTCGGCGGACACAAACATTCAGGAATAGGTGTCGAGCATTCCCGGGAGGGACTTGCGGAATACACGAATACAAAGGTTGTTATGATGAGGAAAAAATATTTTTTTTACAAAAGGGGGGGAAGATTATGAAGGTTACAGCAGCAATTATCAATGAAGCCAATAAAAATTATCAACTTGAAGCGCTAACACTAGGTGAACTTTATTCTGATGAAGTTGTCGTAAAAATGGTTGCCTCCGGCATTTGTCAATCAGATGAAGTAGTACGAACGGGGAAGTCAAGTATTACTCCATTGCCTGCTGTTATGGGCCATGAAGGCGCAGGTGTCATTGAAAAGGTTGGCAGCGCCGTCAAAGACTTAAATGTGGGTGATCAAGTGGTCATGGCTTACAATTATTGTGGTGCATGCCCAAGTTGCCGTACAGGTCATCCTTCTTCCTGTAGCCAATGGACAACACTAAATTTGAGTGGTGCCCGTCCGGATGGAAGCCATATCTTTTTTAAAGCAGATGGTACACCGGTGTCAAGCTTCTTTGCACAAAGTTCTTTTGCCACCTATACGATTACAAATGTTAATAACTTAATTAAAGTTGAACCGGAAGTAGACTTGCGTTTAGTTGGCCCTTTGGGCTGTGGATTGTTGACCGGTTTTGGCACCGTAGTGAATGGTTTACAACCAAAAACGTCTTCATCCATTGTTGTATTTGGAACAGGAGGCGTTGGCCTTGGGGCACTCATGGCTGCAAACATTGAAGGTTGTTCAACTATTATCGCCGTTGATATTCATGATTCCCGGTTAGAAATAGCCAGAGAGCTTGGAGCAACACATACCATAAACAGCAGCACTGAACATTTGGGAGAGCGTATAGCAAAAATTACAGGTAGCTTAGGCGTAAACTATTCAATCGATACAACGGGTATTTCATCCGTGATGAAAGCATCCATTGATGTTTTGGCCATTGCCGGTGTTAGTGCACCCGTAGCCATATCAAAAGACTCCATAGCATTTAACACGTTTAAAGACTTGTCACTGACAAACCGTAAGTTAATAGGTGTCTTAATGGGTGATGCCGTTCCGCAAATTACGATTCCGCAACTTATTCGATACCATAATGAAGGGAAATTCCCATTTGATAAATTAGTAAAGTTTTATAAATTCAATGACATAAATCAAGCAGCAGCAGACTCTACGAACGGTCAAACCATTAAACCAATCGTAATTATGGATGAGAATTATCGCAAGGAAGAACCTATTGGCATTTAATCAATAACAAAAATATGAACCTTTGAAAGGAAGATAACAATGCAAGAAGCAGTCATTGTAGAAGCGGTAAGAACACCGGTAGGGAGGAGGAATGGCTTACTGAGTGAGACCAGACCTGATGAATTGGCAGCAAAAGTACTAAAAGAAGCAGCAACCCGGGGCGGGTTATCTCCGGAACATGTGGAAGACGTCATTATGGGTTGTGTTTCCCAGATTGGAGAACAAGCACTAAACATAGGAAGAGTTGCTGCTTTAATTGCCGACTATCCGACGGAAGTGCCCGGCACGACCATTGATCGGCAATGCGGCTCCAGTCAACAAGCGGTCCATTTTGCGGCTCAAGCAATTGCTAGTGGAGATATGGATGTTGTCGTTGCAGCAGGCGTCGAAAATATGTCGAGAGTGCCGATGGGATCAACTTATAAGGGAACAGAGCGAAGCGAAGAATTAACATCACGTTATGAGATGATTAATCAAGGGTTGTCGGCAGAACGTATTGCCGAAAAGTGGGGGATGAGCCGACAACAACTGGATGAATTTTCATTAGAAAGCCATGAACGGGCGTTACAGGCGCAACAAGAAGGCCTCTTTGAGAAAGAAATCATGCCATTAGAAGTGACGACACCAGAAGGAGAACGAACGACTGTACGGGATGATTCCGGGCCGAGAAAAGGCTCGTCGCTTGAGAAACTTGGCAGTTTGAAACCCGCATTTCAGGAAGACGGGGTCATTCATCCCGGGAATTCCAGTCAAATCAGCGACGGCGCAGCAGCACTTGTCCTTATGTCCAGAGACAAAGCAGAGAAGCTTGGGCTTAACCCGCGTTTCCGTATTTTAGCGCGTTCCGTTGTGGGATCTGATCCAACCATGATGTTAACCGGGCCTATTCCTGCCACTGAAAAAGTGTTGAAAAAAGCAGGGTTAAGCATCCATGATATCGACACTTATGAAGTCAATGAAGCTTTTGCTCCTGTACCACTTGCTTGGTTGAAAGAAACCGGGGCTGATCCCAAAAAGCTTAATCCTCATGGAGGTGCCATTGCCTTAGGCCATCCCCTCGGGGCAAGCGGTGCACGGTTAATGACAACGATGGTGCATGAACTGGAACGCACAGGTGGACGTTACGGATTGCAAACGATGTGTGAAGGAGGCGGCATGGCGAACGCAACCATCATTGAGCGTTTAAATTGAGGAAGGGAGATTTAATCATGGATGAGACGATCAAGGTTGATGTCAGTAACAAGATTATGACGATCACCCTGAATCGCCCGGACAAGTTAAATGCATATAATCGTCAAATGCAAAACGACTTCATGCACGCACTGGACCGTGCAGATTCGGATGATGAGGTTAGAGTTGTCATCGTAACGGGTGAAGGCAGAGCTTTTTGTGCCGGAGCTGATTTGGAAAAAGGCGGCGAGACGTTCGGTTTCGAAGACTCGATCGAAGAACACCGTGATGGCGGCGGGATATTGGCATTGCGCATTTATGAATTAAAAAAACCGATTATCGCCGCAATTAATGGACCTGCAGTTGGTATAGGCGCAACAATGACACTTCCGATGGATGTTCGTATTGCTTCTGATAAAGCAAAAATGGGATTTGTTTTTGCAAGACGGGGGATCACGCAAGAAGCATGTAGCGGGTGGTTTTTACCACGTATTGTCGGCATCAGCCAAGCGATGGAGTGGGTCTCTACAGGGAGGATTTTTAAGGCAGAAGAGGCGTTGGAAACAGGACTGGTCAGTAAGGTAGTTCCTCCTGAAGAACTTATGGATACAGCTGTGTCGCTAGGCAGAGAAATAGCGGATAACACCTCTGCCATTTCAGTAGCGCTTTCCAGACAATTAATGTGGAAAATGATGGGTGCCGATCATCCAATGGAAGCGCACAAAATTGAATCGAAGTATCTCTATTGGGTTGGCAAACGGGAGGACGCACGGGAAGGTATTAACTCTTTTCTTGAAAAACGTGAACCGAATTTTAATATGAAACCGAGCACAGACATGCCGGAATTTTATCCATGGTGGGAAGAACGTACGTTTAAAAGCTGATGGTATGAAGGAGTTAATCAAGGTGAACAGAAAAATAGAGCATCTGAAACAATCAATGGAATTGCCGGTTATTATGGCACCGATGTTTTTAATTAACGATGCCAGAATGGTAATCAATACTTGTTCCTCTGGCATCATGGGCACCTTTCCAGCACTAAATGCTCGTACGAATACGATTTTGGAAGAATGGATGCAGCAAATAAACGGGGAACTAGACAGATTAAAACGCGAAAACCCTGAAAGAAAAATTGGCCCGTGGGGAATTAACTTTATTGTCCATAAGTCGAATAAACGATACAAAGAAGACCTTAAACTGATTGAGAAATATCAGCCCCCGGTTGTTATTACATCTTTGGGGGATCCAAGTCCTGTTGTTGAAGTTGTTGACAAATATGGAGGATTTGTTTTTTCAGACGTGATCAATATAAAATTCGCCAAAAAAGCAATTGAAAAAGGGGCGGATGGATTAGTCCTTGTCGCAAATGGTGCCGGTGGCCACGCGGGGACATTTAATCCTTTTTCATTTATCCATGAAATTAGAGAATTTTTTGACGGTCCAATCGCTTTATCCGGAGGGATGACAACAGGAGAAGATATTCTGGCATCCGAGGTGCTTGGAGCAGATTTTGCATATGTTGGCACACGGTTCATTCCGACGAAAGAAAGTATGGCCCCACAAGGATATAAAAATATGATCGTTGAATCTTCGATCGAAGATATCATTTATACGGATGCATTCAGCGGCGTCAATGCAAATTACCTAATTCCAAGCATAGAAAATGCAGGTCTTGACCCTAACAATCTTCATAAAAAGAAAGAAGTTAATTTTTCAGAGCTAAGAAACAAAGAAGTGAAAGCCTGGAAAGATGTATGGGGGGCCGGTCAAGGTGTTGGGTCGATCAGTGAGGTCCAGACGGTTAAAGAAATTGTTGACGAACTAAAAGGTGCTTATGACAAGTCGAAAGAACGTATAAAGAGAGGGGAGTTTATTACACATGGAACTAAAGAATAGTGTAGCCGCCGTTACCGGAGGTTCTTCCGGGCTGGGAGAAGCCGTTGTACAAAACATTGTTTCTAATGGGGGAAAAGCAGCAATTCTGGATCTTAATGAAGAGAAAGGACAGGATCTGGCACAGTCTCTCGGAGAAAATGTCATGTATATTCAAACAGACGTTACTGATGAGGAAAGTGTACAATCCGCGCTAGATGAAACAGTAGCAAAATTTGGCTATATGAATGTCTTAGTTAATTGCGCGGGTATCGGAGGCGCACAAAAAACGTATGGCAAAAAAGGGGTGCACGGCCTCGGACATTTCCAAAAAGTGATTCAAGTTAATTTGATCGGAACGTTCAATGCCATCCGCCTTGCGTCGGAGAAAATGAGTGTCAATGAACCAAATGAGCATGAAGAAAGAGGCGTTATTATTAATACAGCCTCTGTCGCTGCTTTCGAGGGTCAAATGGGGCAAGCCTCGTATAGTGCTTCAAAAGGCGGAATTGTTGGGATGACGTTGCCGATTGCAAGAGATTTAGCCAGCTTGGGCATCCGAGTATCGACGATCGCTCCAGGGTTGTTTGAAACACCATTGTTTGGGAACGCGCCCGAAAAAGTAAAAAACGCATTAGGAGAAATGACGCCATTTCCTAAACGGCTTGGCTATCCTGATGAATTTGGTCAAATGGCGAAAAGCATTATTGAGAACCCCATGCTTAATGGTGAAACGATTCGTCTCGATGGCGCGATTCGAATGCAGCCTAAATAGGAATTGCTGAACAACTTGCAGCTATCAACTGAAGCCGGGATGCCGCTTCCATGGCTTCGCTTTCCGCAGACGAACGTTCAAGCCTCCTCGCGCAAAACCGGTGCTGCGGGGTCTTGACGCGTCCGTTTTTCCGCTGGAGTCTCGCCATTGCAGCACCGTCCCTCCGTACGTTGCCAGAAATGCAAGGGTTTTTTTGCTTATAGGAGGCACCAAAATCTACGGTTTGACAAACCTAGGGTAATTATGATGTGTAGTGACCGCTACGGAAAAACACTACGCTTTCCCACAGGAGTCTCCGTGTTTTTCCTCCGCTAGCTAGTGTTATCACCATGGTGAAGAGCCGCAATAAGAAAGGGAGATTATAAATGGCTAAAGTTGTATCCGTAAGTAAAGAGCAAGGAATTGCAACCGTTACGATGGACAATCCTCCAATGAATACGTTGAGTGCGCAAATGAGAACAGACTTAGCTGAAGTTTTTACTGATTTGAAGGCAGATAACGAAGTTGTTGCGATCATACTAACAGGTACCGGGGAACGTGCATTCATGGCCGGTGCAGATATTAAAGAATTTCCGGATCGGGATAAAGTGACGGAGCAAGAAGCGTCCTCCGCATCCATGGATGTTTTTAGCGTCATTGAAAATACGCCCAAGCCCACCATTGCAATGCTCAACGGCTATACATTAGGCGGTGGCCTTGAAGTTGCATTAACATGTGATATCCGTATCGCTGAAGAACATGCAAACGTCGGCCTTCCGGAGGTAAAGCTTGGATTGCTGCCGGGAGGCGGCGGTACGCAAAGATTGCCTAAAATCGTCGGTCCCTCCAAGGCAAAAGAGATGATGTTTACAGGCTCACAAGTGCCAGCCGACGAAGCGCTTCAGCTCGGCATTGTCAGCAAAGTAGTCCCGCAAGGGGAAGGGCTGGCTGCTGCGCAAGAATTAGCGACGAAGATTGCCAGACAATCTTTACAAGCGCTTAGCCGCATTAAGCAGTTAGTGAACGAAGGAACAGAAAAACCTCTGGAGGATGGCCTTAAAATGGAGCGTGAATTTTTTGACGGACTTTTCGAGACGAAGGATGCAAAAGAAGGCATCAGCGCATTCATCGAAAAACGCCGTCCGGTGTTTACGCACGAGTAATAGTCATCAACTCACGGTATTTGGAGGTGCTTAAATTGAGCTTAAAAGACTTTTCGGTTAAAGACAAAGTAGTCATCATCACGGGAAGTTCTCAAGGGATCGGGCATAGACTTGCGACGGGATTTGCCGAAGAAGGCGCCAAAGTCGTCGTTAACAGCAGAAAGTATGACAAGCTTACGCCGCTTATCGAAGAAATAGAAGGTTTTGGGGGAGAAGTGCTCCCTGTACAAGCAGATATGAGAGAGTATGATGATGTCGTAGCGTTAATGAAAAAAACCAATGAACGGTTTGGAACAATTGACCTATTAATCAATAACGCGGGCGGAAGTTTCGGTCATTCTTTGGATGAGCTATCCCCAAATGGATTTTCCGCGATTACCCGTAATAATTTGGATCAAGTCTTTAATTGCTGCGCTGCCGTCCGGCCATTTATGGCTGAGCAAGATGGAGGCCGGATTATTAACGTAAGTTCGATGGCAGGCATTCGCCCCTCCCCCGGCTTGGGTGCTTATGGTGCAGCCAAAGCCGGTGTCATTAGTTTGACTGAAACACTCGCTTTGGAGTGGTCTAAGTATAATATACTTGTAAATTGCATTGCTCCGGGGTTGATCGTAACCGAGGGGACAAAAGATGTATTAATACCGACCGAAGAAAAAGAACAAGAATATAGAAATAAAATTCCTGTAGGAAGAATCGGAGTGCCGGAAGATATTTTAAACGCTTGTATCTATCTTGCAAGTGAAGCATCGTCTTATATTACCGCTGAGACGATTAAAGTGGAGGGCGGTCCGCGGCAGGGTTGATTTGAGTCATGGGCATAAAAATGGCCGTTTAAATATTGAGGGGGCTGTCATCATTACGTTATTGCCGACAGGTATGCGGATGGGCATTGCCCCCTTTTTGCTACTGAGCTGAATCGATCATTTGCCAGGTATATTGTAAGCGCTTTTCTTGAGCCGACGAAGAAATAGCAACGAAAGGAGATAACGATGAAGCAATTAACAACACACGGTAAGCAGGTTGTTTCATTCATTTTTCTAATACTTGTTATCTCAGCATGCTCTAGTCCGTCTACTGCTATGACAACAGTGGAGGAAGAGGAAGGAAGTGAATCTGATACATATCATTTAATTTATCATTCTTCCTACACACCAAAAGATGAATCGGAGGACTTTGATCCTTTGTATCATGTCCAGGAACGGTTCATGGACTTGGTTGAAGAAAGAACGGATGGGCGTGTGATGTTTGATGCTTACTATAATAATCAACTGGTAGGTCAGGATGAAGCTGTCGATGCACTTGCAAATGGAACGATTGATGTACAAATTACATCTCCTGATTATTGGGCAGAACGAATACCGGAAGGATTTATCGTGAATTTGCCTTACTGGAATATGGGTGCAGAGCATTCTCTTCATATTTTACGAGAAACGGAAGTAGGTGCGTTGTATGAACAGGCATTGGAAGAATATGATATAAAGCTTTTAAACTATTGGGTCAGTGGTACTTCCGGTTATATGTCGACTTCACCTATTTTTAGTGTTGAAGATATGCAGGGATCCATTATAAATACCACCAGTAATTTTGCTATAAATTTCAACCAAGAAGCAGGTGCCGGGACTGCGTCGTTATCCGTGGCGGAACAATATGAGGGACTATATCGGGGTACGATCGATACAATACAGTTTCCATATTATTCATTGGATAGCATAAGATATGTTGATGTTATTGACTATTTATCTGTTCCGACCTTTAATCCGTCTATCGGAATGGTTGCGATGAGCCAATCAACTTTGGACGAACTTCCCGAGGATATCCAAAACATTATGATGGAGACAGCACAAGAAATGGAAGAAACTACAGCAGAAGTGGGGCCGAGTTATGATCAAGAGATCTTTGCATTTGCGGAAGACCATGGGATAGAACTGGTAAGCATGTCCGAAGAGAATTTCAAGGAAATGGAACAGCTCGCCCAGGAAACTGTTTGGGAAGATTTTGCGTCCGTGAATGATCGTACTGAACAAATGGTTGAATCCTTACTTATGGAAAATGAGGAGTGGTTGGAAGAAAACCCTGAAGCAGAAAATTATATGGACCAGTACCTGGATTAGTTCTCCCTTATAAAATGTTGGTTCTAGCCGTCTACAAAAAAAAGGAACGTGAGGGGATGTCAATGAAACGCTCCGTTATTATGATCATGGATGGGATCACAAAGCTAAATAAATCGATGGTATGGATCATGGGCGTATTAATCGCTGTAGTCAGTATATTGCTCTTTGTCGATGTGCTCTTAAGGTATTTCTTCAGTTCCCCTACCGCATGGGCCTTCGATCTATCAACGTGGAGCACTGGTATCATCGCTTTTGGTCTTGGTGGATATGCATTGGCTATGGGGTACCATGTTCGTATCGATTTATTTTTCGAAAGGTTTTCAAGAAAACAAAAATGTTTCGTAGATCTAATCAGTGCCGCTTTTTTATTTCTGATGGCGATTACATTAATTTGGTTGGGCATGGATTATGTGATCCATTATTATCAAATCGATGCCATGTCATCGGGGGGGATGGGCATGCCTTTGTGGATTCAATGGCTTATCGTTCCGGTGGGAGGAGCTCTAATCGGTCTCCAAGGCTTAGTGAAAGTAATCAATGACATCTATATTATCATCACCGGAAAAGAACTGTATGATGCCGGGGAGGGTCGATAAATGGAATTATGGATGATAGCGATTATTTTATTTGGATCCTTGCTTTTCTTTCTTTTTCTGGGTATTCCGGTGAGTTTTGCCCTCGGAGGCATATCTATTATTCTTGGTATGATTTATTGGGGTGGTCTCCCCAGTCTGGATGGCTTTGTTTTAGGTTCATATGAAAATGTCACGCAAGCCATCCTCACAGCCGTTCCTTTGTATATTTTTATGGCAGCCGTTTTGATGTACAGTGGTTTAGCGGAAGATTTATATGAAGTCATTTACCGTTGGTTCGGGGGAATTCGTGGAGGACTGGCTGCCGGAACATCGGTCATTGCCGCTATATTTTCCTCTATGGTTGGGGTTATTTCTGCATCCACAGCAGCATTGGGGATGGTGTCCAGGCCCTCCATGTTAAAAAGAGGCTATGATGATAAATTAACCTTAGGCGTTATTATGGCTGGGGGTACGTTAGGGCTTCTGATCCCGCCAAGCATTGTGATGATCATTTACTCATCAGAATCCGGCGAATCGGCAGCAGCTCTCTTTATGGCTGGAATCGTTCCGGGTTTATTTGCAGCGGCGATATTTATTGTTTATTCTCTCGTTTTATGTTTCATAAAACCGGAAAAAGGCCCAAAGATTGATATTGAAGAGCGTTTTACTTGGGGAGAAAAACTTCGTTCATTACGTGGGGTCATTCTACCGTTAGTAGTGATTGCTATCGTGCTTGGGTCCATTTATTTAGGGATTGCTACACCGACGGAAGCAGGTGCCGTTGGTGGTGTCGGTGCATTATTTGCGGCTGGCACGAAGAAGCAATTAAACGTGGAAAATATGAAAAGCATATTTCTCATGACCGCCCGTTTAACCGGTATGGTGTTCTGGATTTTAATTGGTGCAGCGGCTTACGCACGTATCGTTGCCGTAACGGGAGTAGGAGATGGATTAGCGGCTATGATTGCTGAGTCCGACTATAACCGGTGGATCGTGTTAATACTAATCCTCGTTTTATTCCTTATTTTTGGGATGTTTATGGACTCGGTCGCTGTATTATTAATCACGGCTCCTTTTTTCTTACCCTTACTCACGGCTTTAGACTTTGATCTGATCTGGTTCGGTGTGTTATTCATCATTACGGTTTGTATTGGAAGCCTTACGCCTCCCGTAGGTTTGAGCTTATTTATAATGAAAGGGGTAGCGCCGGACATAAGTATCGGGAAAATCTATTCGGCGGTATGGCCATTTGTTTTCCTTCTTGTGCTGATGATCGTAATCGTACTAATCTTCCCGGAAGTCGCTATGTGGTTGCCGAGTATGATGATGGATTGACACTGAAATAATCTCTCCGGGAAATTCCTCCTGGGGCTGCTTATCGATCATTGACGGGAGAATCAAAATTTACAGACAGGGGGGATTGGAAATGCTCTAACAAGGAAAATATAAGCGATTGCAAATCGAGTGAAAAAGTAAAGACTAACAAATAACGAAAGAAAGGAGATAGCTGTGAATAGCTTGGATAAAAGAAATGGGTTCGTAGTTCTATCTTTGATCCTGCTATGTATTCTTTCCGCGTGCGCTACATCGGAATCAGCAGGAATCGAGGGTGGGACAAATGAAGAGGAAACGTATACATTGACTTTCCATTCTTCCTATCCTCCCTCGGTACATGATTGGGAACCAAAGTACTATGCTCAAGAAAAATTTATTGAGTTGGTAGAAGAACGAACAGACGGTCGTGTGACGTTTGATGTCTATTATAGTAATCAATTGGTTGGCCAAGATGAATCGGCGGATGCTCTGGCGAATGGAACCATTGATATACAGAATATTTCACCTTCTTATTGGGCAGAAAGGATTCCGGAAGGAAATCTTGTCAGTCTGCCATATTGGAATATGGGGGAAGAACATGCCCTTCATATTTTGAGAGAGACAGAAGTCGGGGAATTGTATGAAGACGCGTTAGATGATTATGGAATAAAGCTCTTACATTACTGGCCCAGTAGTACAACTGGTTATATGTCAACGACCCCGCTTTCCAGCATTGAAGATATGGAAGGGGTGGTAATGAATGTTTCAAGTAATCTAACGATTGATTATAATCAATCCATGGGTTCTGGCATAGCCTCCCTGCCGGCAATCGATCAGTATGAGGGGTTGTATAGAGGAACGATTGATGCAATACAATTTCCATATTACGCGTTGGAAACCTATAGTCTTGTTGATACCGTTGACTATTTGGCCGTGCCAACGCTTAATCCGGCGATGACCCATATAGTGATCAGTCAGGAGTCTTGGGAAAAGCTGCCTGAGGATATTCAAGACATTATGTTAGAGACAGGTCAGGAAATGGAGGAAGCTGCGATTGAAGGTTCACAACGATACACACAAGAAGTTTTTGAATTTGCAGAGAATCATGGAGTTGAATTTGTCAGTATGACCGAAGACGATTACGAACGTATGGAACAAATGAGTCAAGAAAAAGTTTGGGACAATTTTGCATCCATAAATAATCGTACTGCACAAATGATAGAGCACCTGATGATCGAAAATGAAAAATGGATGGAAGAGAATCCGGAGGCAGAAGATTACATGGATCAGTATTTAGATTAACTTAGGAGAAAGCAGGGAAAAGAAAAAGTTAAGTGATGGATTAGGTTTTGAAAAGGCCTCTGTAAATATAGAATTTACGGTTGCCATGGAATACGTAATAATTAACGGTTTCAAAGGAGTGTTCAAAAATGAATTATCACGAATTGGTTGAACATTTTTCTTGGGAAGAAGTGGAGAAACAATTTAATTTTAGATCTGGCGACGGAATTAATATGGCGCATTTAGTATGTGATCGCTGGGCAGAAGATCTAAACCGAGTTGCCATTCATTGGGAAGATGCATCAGGGAATGAACAGACATGGACATATAAAAAATTAAAAGAAAAGTCCAACCGGATGGCACATGCATTAAATTCACTCGGGGTAAAAAAGGGGGATCGAGTAGCGGGACTTTTAGGTAAAGATATGGAATTAATCGTCACCGCTTTAGCAACTTGGAAAGTAGGGGCAATATATGTTCCATTATTCACAGCATTCGGTCCGGATGCAATCATGCATCGTGCAACAGACTCGGGAGTCAGCCTCTTAGTGACGAATCAAGAACAAATGAGTAAGCTTAAGAATCAAGAAACAGCATTCAAAGTACTAACAACTGATGGTATTACTAATGAAGGAAAAACTTTTTGGGAATTGGTTGAATCGTTCGCTGATGACTACGTGATCGAACCTACCATCGAGACGGACCCTTCTGTCATTCAATATACCTCTGGAACGACAGGTCTTCCCAAGGGGGCGGTAAGCTCCCATAACAGCATTATAAGTTTATATCCATATATGAAATACGCGTTAAATATCGATTCAGATGATATCTTTTTCGGTGGCGCGGATATGGGTTGGTCCTATGGGCTAATGCCATGTACCTTTGCACCGCTTAGCTTCGGAATCCCCATTGTTGTATATAAAGGTTATTTTGATGTAGAAAAAATTTACAAGCTTTTGGATAAATATAATGTTACGAACTTCACCTACGCACCGACCGCATATAGGATGATGATGGCAGCCGGCACAGATCTTCTACAGAAGTATAACATAAAAACGAAAAAATTTAGCAGTGCCGGGGAGCCATTAAACGCTGAGGTTGTTCGTTTTTTCGAGAATAATTTTGGGATGCCCATATACGATCATTATGGATCAACCGAGTCAGGGATGCTTGTGAATAATTATAATATAACGGATATGGCTATAAAGCCCGGATCTATGGGGTTGCCGTTACCGGGTTATCGAGTTAGCTTGATAGATAACCAAGGGAATACTGTAATGAAAGGGGAAACCGGAGAAATTGCGATTGATACAACCGATGGTAAATTCAACTTTATGGGTTATTGGAACAACGAGCAAAAAACGAAAGATAAGCAATTTGGCAAATGGTTCTTGACCGGTGACCTTGCAAAGCAGGATGAGGATGGCTACTTTTGGTTTGAAGGGCGAGCGGACGATGTCATTACCAGCGCAGGATACAGAATTGGCCCCACTGAAGTGGAAAATAGCCTAATGGAACATCCTGCAGTTATGGAAGCCGCTGTAATCGGAAAACCGGATAAAGCAAAAGGGGAGATTGTGAAAGCGTTCGTGGTGCTTAATGACTCATATGAACCATCTGAAATGTTATCACAAGAATTCAAGGAATTCGTAAAGCAAAAATTATCAAAACATCAATATCCACGCGAGATAGAGTTTCTGGAAAATCTCCCGAAAACCCAGAGCGGAAAAATTCAGCGGTACCTTTTGAGGAAACAACACGTATAACAAATGAGAACCTATATTTAGGGACTGCTGAATAATGGAAAAAGACTGGCACAAAAGCATTTTCCGTTGGCGTTGCCAAAACTGGATGCAAGGAAATCCATCCTATAAGCAAAAAACCCTTGCACTTCTGGCAACGTACGGAGGGATGAAGTTGCAATGGCGAGACTCCAGCGGAAAAACGGACGCGTCAAGACCCCGCAGCGCCGGTTTTGCGCGAGGAGGCTTGACCGTTCGTCCGCGGAAAGCGAAGCCATGGAAGCGCCATCCCGGCTTCAGCTGATAGCTGCATGTTGTTCAGCAATCCCTATTTAGGGGCGCGCTTAAAGTGCGCTTCCTTTTTTTGTTCATTTCAAAATATCTCAAAAAGATCATAATATTATTGACAAAAAAATTTATTGTATGTAAAATATCAATAAATGAAAGCGATTCCAATGCTTGACACTGTTTCTTTTTAGATTGTATACAATAACCAGTTTTACGAAAGTGAAGTCAGGAGGGGCTTTATATGGGATTAACTGTTTACACCGACGAGCATCAAATTTTCCGCGAATCATTGAGGCGTTTTTTGGAAAAAGAAGTGGTTACCTACCTTGATGAATGGGAAAATCAACAATTCGTTCCAAAAGAGATGTGGAAGAAGTTCGGCGAACATGGTTTTTTGTGTCCATGGGTGGATGAGAAATATGGAGGCGCCGGTGTAGGCTTTGAGTATTCCGTTATTCTGATCGAAGAAATGGCAAAAATCGGATTTGATATGGCGACAAGCCTGCATAGCGATATCGTGGCACCATATATCGCCAGCAATGGGACTGAAAAACAGAAAGCCGAATGGCTCCCCAAGTGTGTGTCAGGGGAGATGCCGCTTGCGATCGGCATGACGGAACCAAATACCGGTTCGGATTTAGCAAACATCCAAACGACTGCCAAAAAATCGGGAAATGACTATATCATTAACGGTCAGAAGGTATTTATTACAAATGGCATAAATTGCGGAATGGTCATCGTAGCCTGTAAAACGGACACAAAAGCTGATCCGCCTCATAAAGGCATTAGTTTAATTGCCGTTGAAGAAGATACGCCCGGATTTATTAAAGCAAAAAAATTGGAGAAGTTGGGTCGTAATACATCAGAAGTTGCGGAATTATTTTTCGAAGATTGCCGTGTTCCCGCTGGCAATTTGATCGGCGAAGAAGGTAAGGGCTTTCAATATATGATGGAAAAACTTCAGCAAGAGCGTCTGATTCAAATAATTCGCAGTCAAACAGATGCCGAGACGATGTTGGATATGACGATTGATTATTGTCAAACGAGAACGGCATTTGGAAAACCAATTAGCAAATTCCAGCATAACAAATTTAAAATCACCGAGATGGCGACTGAAATTGAATTGGGACGCACATTGCTTGATCAGTT
This sequence comes from Salicibibacter cibi, assembly GCF_016495865.1. Taxonomy (NCBI): domain Bacteria; kingdom Bacillati; phylum Bacillota; class Bacilli; order Caryophanales; family Bacillaceae; genus Salicibibacter; species Salicibibacter cibi. The sequence continues at coordinate 2,104,483 of NZ_CP054706.1, read as the reverse complement.
GTTAGAAGGGCATATTAATGGCATCGAAGATGTCAAGAGAGTTTCAATGGCGAAATGGTGGATTACGGAAATGGCTAATCGCGTGGCCTATCATTGTTTGCAGTTGCACGGCGGCAACGGATATATGGAAGAGTACCCCATTGCGCGCAGATATCGGAATGTTCGTATGGATACGCTTGCAGCCGGGACGACGGAGATTATGAAAGTGATTATCGCAAAACAGATGAAATTGTGAGCACTGTAGATTTGGATAGGGGTATAACTTAGATAAATAATTGGAGGACATACACATGGGGAAACTGGAAAATAAAGTAGCGATTGTGACAGGTGCAGGACGGGGGATTGGACGTGAAATTGCTTTGCTGATAGCGAGCGAAGGAGCGAAATTGCTTGTCAATGATTTAGGTGGTGAAGCAGATGGAGAAGGGAAAGACGTAAAAGTTGCCGATCAGGTGGTTGCAGATATTCAAGAAGCCGGAGGTGAAGCAACCGCAAACTATGATTCCGTTGCGGAATTTGAAAACGGTCAAAAAATGGTGCAACAAGCGATCGATGCTTTCGGTAAGATTGATATCGTCGTCAATAATGCCGGCATCTTAAGAGACCGTATGATTTTTAATATGACAGAGGAAGAGTGGGATGCTGTTATCGATGTCCACTTAAAAGGGACGTTCAATATGACACGTGCAGCGGCACCTCATTTCAAGAACCAAAAAAGCGGACGCTTCATTAACTTTACCTCTACTTCGGGGCTTATCGGAAACATTGGACAAGCCAATTATGGGGCTGCGAAGTTAGGGATAGCCGGCATGACGAAAGTAACAGCCCTTGACATGGCGCGTTATAACGTTACGGCCAATACGATCGCCCCGTTTGCATGGAGTCGCCTCATCGGTTCCATCCCAACGGAAAATGAAGAACAAGAAAAGCGGGTGGAGAAAATAAAAAAATGACGCCTGCCGATATCGCTCCGATCGTCACATATCTGGGAAGTGATGATGCAGCGGATGTGACCGGTCAAATTTTCGGCGTTCGCGGCAAAGAAATTATGCTGTTTTCGCAACCGCGACCGATTCGTTCCGCTTACAATTCCGATGGCTGGAGTGTTGAAGATATCGGAAGCACAGTGAAAGAAGCGTTTAAAAACGATTTTGTTTCCCTTGATGTGTCATCTGACGTATTCCCTTACGATCCATTAGTGTAAAAATAAAATCCTTAAAAAGGTGGGGTTCTTTTGTCAACCGAACAATATAAACAGCCGATGCTTCCGGAAGAAAGCTTAAAAGGCAAGGTGGCCATCATCACAGGCGGAGCGACCGGTCTCGGCGAAGCGATGGCGATGGAATATGCACGCTTGGGCGCTGATATTGTCATCGCGAGTCGTAAACAGGAAAAATTAGATCAAGCAAAAGAAAACATAGAACCATATGGGACGAAAGTGAAGACGATTCAAGTGGATGTACGGGAACCTGAGCAAGTAGAGAGAATGGTTAACGAGACGGTTTCGACATTTGGAAAAATAGATATTTTGGTCAACAATGCCGCCGGAAACTTTCTCGTTAAGGCCATCGATATGTCCACAAATGCGTGGAATACGGTCATTAATATCGTTTTAAACGGGACTTGGTATTGCAGTCAGAGTGTCGCGAAACGAATGATTGAGAAGGGCAACCCGGGAGCGATTTTAAATGTGGGAGCAACCTATGCGTGGACAGGCGGACCGCTAACGGCGCATTCCGCTGCAGCGAAAGCGGGCGTGGCGGCATTGACAAAAACGTTGGCCGTGGAATGGGCGCCTCACAATATTCGCGTGAACATGATTACCCCGGGACCGACAGAAGATACAGGTGCAGTTAGCCAACTTTGGGCAAGCCCGGAACAGGAGGAAGAAATTTTAAAGAATATTCCCTCCCATCGATTATCTACGCGGCAAGAGGTCGCAAATTTGGCATCTTATTTAGTTAGTGATTATGCCAGCTACGTCACGGGGGCAAACCACGTTATCGATGGTGGTGGCTGGTTGAATAAAGGCAGGTATAAAGATGAATTGTAAAAAGAAAGGAAGTCAAAAATCGCAGATCATTTAAAGATCGAACAAGAAGGCAGGAAAGTATGGATTCAATTTAATCATCCGGCTAAGTTGAATTGCTTGGACAAAGAAACGTTGACCAACCTAAAATCGGAACTTCTAAGAATTCGTGAAGATCGCGCCATATCCGTGGTCATTATAACGGGAGCAGGAAATAAAGCGTTCTCATCGGGTGTGAATGTGCATGAATTTGAACAACTCGATCCGCAAAATGCGCGTGAATTTATCACGTTATTAAAGGAAATATGTGAAACCCTTCGAAAAATGCCGCAAGCCGTGATTGCAGCTATTAATGGTTATTGCATAGGAGGGGCGATGGAGCTCGCGATGGCAGCAGATTTCAGAATTGCAACCACCCATGCTTCCTTTGGGATGCCTGAAATAAAATTGGGAATTCCTTCGGTATTGGATGCGGCGCTACTTGAAAAATATGTAGGATTGAATTTGGCCAAGGAAATGCTATTGATCGGGGATATGGTAGATGTCGAGCGCATAAACCAGTTTGGCCTGATCAATCAAGTTGTTGATAGTAAAGATCTAAGGCATACCGTTGATAAATACGCCGATAAAATTCTGTTAAACCCGCCGGAAACGGTAGCAATTCAAAAGAGACTTTTTGAAACTTGGCAAAATACCCATTTGGAAATGGCGATACAAGATAGTATCAATGAGTTTAGCCTTGCTTTTGCTACCGATATTCCCCATAAACAAATTGCTGATTTTTTAGCTGATAAAAAATAGAACATTTCTTTCTCAACCTTGAAGGGGGGTACGATGAATAACAAAGCGATGTTATCGATCATGTCTTCAACATTATTATTGGTTTCCGCTTGTGGACATTCGGGTAGTACGACTGCTTCTTCCGAAGAAACATATACATTAACTTATAATATCACGTTTCCGCCGCCTCAATATGACTATGAACCGAAACGTCATGCCGTTGAAACATTTTCTGAACGAGTGGAAGAAGAGACAGATGGCAGGTTGCAAATCGATTATTACTATAGTAATCAATTAGTACCTGAAGATGAATTGCTTGATGCAATAGCTGCGGGTACCGTGGATATGGGCGGACACGGACCTTACTGGGGGGACCTGGTGCCAACGAATGATGCTTTATGGTTGCCATTTGCCACCCAGGGGGAACAAGATGCTATAGAATTAATGCGGGAAACTGAATTCGGAGAAATTTTTGAAGAAAACATGGAGGAATACGGAGCAAAAGTTTTGTTTTATTGGCCGGCAAGTACACAGTCATTAATGACGAATCAGCCGGTTCGTAGCCCGGAAGATTTGGCGGGAACAAATTTGCGGTTGCCTACTGGGCTATATTTAGACTGGTTTAGCGAATTGGGAGTCGCTCCTTCAAGCATCGCGACGACAGAAATGTATGAGGGACTGCAGCGAGGCATGATGGACGGAACGATTTATCCTGCCTATACGCTCGATACGAACAATTATCATGAAGTTGTTGACTATGCAACAAGTCCGGGCATCGTTGATCCCATTGTATGCATGGTTACGATTAGTATGGAAAGTTGGGAACAATTGCCTGAAGATTTACAGGAAACTGTGCTGGAAGTTGGCCAGGAAATGGAGAAAAAAGCGATCGAAGGTTCCGAACGATTGACAGAGGAATCGTTACAGATTGCACAGGAAAATAATGTTGAAGTGAATGAACTAACGGAAGAGGAACTCGAAGCCTTTCGAGAAAGCAGCGAACCTATATGGCAAGATTTTGCTGAAATTAACGAAGATACGGCCAGAATGGTTGAAATATTGGAAGATCGCAGGGATTAGTATTCCTTGTGGATCCTTTTGATCAATGGTGAAAAATTCGTATAAGGAAGCAATGCTAAATAGCTTTCCTATATGAATTTTTGGTCATCATAAAGGAAGGTGTTTTGCATGTATAGGTTCGTAAAATTCGTTCGAAGCATAAATGAGACGATGTTATGGGTGGTTGGCATTATTATTGCCTTGATGAGTGTTTTATTATTTTATGATGTCATTGCCCGGTACTTTTTTAATAATCAAACGCAATGGGGATATGATTTATCCATTTGGATGACAGGTCTTTCCGTTTTTTTGGCAGGGGGCTATGTGTTATTGCATAAGGGGCATGTACGCGTTGATTTCTTTTATGAAAATTTTTCTGAAAGAAAAAAGAGTTTAGTTGATCTTATGACTGCACTGTTCATTTTTTTAGTCGCGTTGGCTTTTATGATCGTTGGCGGCGAAAGGGTTTTGCATCTTATGGAGCTAGGTGCCGTAGCTTCAACCGGGTTAAATATTTACCTTTGGCTGCAATGGTTGATGGTGCCGATCGGCGGCTTACTCCTTGCCCTCCAAGCGGTAGTCGATGTTATTAATGATCTATACACATTTTTTACGGGAAATAAGCTATGGGAGGAGGACATCTAAGTGGACGGTGGTGTTATCGCTTTAATATTGTTTGGGTCACTTCTCCTCTGTATAGGATTAGGGATTCCGGTGGCATTTTCGCTGGGGGGATTATCCCTGATTTTCGGCTTTTTCTTTTGGGACGGGATCTCCAGTGTTGATGGGTTTGTTTTGGGTTCCTACGGGAAGGTCACTGAATTTACGTTATCGGCATTGCCATTATATATTTTTATGGCTGCTATTTTACGCTACAGTGATTTAGCGGAAGATATGTATGAGGCAATATATCGATGGCTGGGCGGACTAAGAGGGGGATTGGCTGCGGGCACGAATGTGATTTCGGCTATATTTGGCTCAATGACGGGGATTGCAACCGTTGCAACAGCGACACTTGGTGTGACTGCAAGGCCTTCCATGCTCAATAGAGGATATGATAGTAAAATTATTTCCGGGACAATTGTGGCCGGAGGCTCGCTTGGGGTATTAATTCCGCCGAGTATCATTATGATTTTATATGCGTCGGAGGCGGGCGTTTCAACTGCTCAAGTTTTTTTTGCAGGCATTGGTCCCGGTATACTGGCAGTTGTCGTTTTTATCACATATGTTCTTATTTTGTGCTATTTCAAACCGGAAATGGGACCGGCGATCAGTCGGCAAGAAAAGTTTACGTTAGCGGAAAAATTACAATCATTGAAAGGTGTTTTATTACCTGTAAGTATTATTATTTTAGTGTTGGGTTCCATATATGCGGGTATCGCTACGCCAACAGAAGCAGCATCCGTCGGTGTGATCGGTGCTGCGATCAGTGCCGGTATTAAGAAAAAAATGATATGGCATAACATTCGGCAAATGTTAATGATGACGGTGCGTATTAACGGTATGGTTTTTTGGCTCCTCATTGGTGCAACAGCCTATGCCAAAATTGTAACCGTTTCCGGTGTAGGTGAGTGGTTTGCCGGTACGATCACAGGACTAGAGGTCAATCGTTGGGTGATCTTGATCGGCATGTTGCTGATTTTTTTCTTCTTGGGTATGTTTATTGATCCGGCAGGCATTTTATTGATGACGGCTCCTTTGTTTCTACCCGTGGTCACCGAATTGGGCTTCGATCCTATTTGGTTTGGGGTGTTATTCGTTCTCAATATGTGTATGGCTTATATGACGCCGCCATTTGGATTCAATCTATTTATTCTAAGAGGTGTAGCCCCGGATATAAGTATACGTGAATTATACCTTTCCGTTTGGCCATTTGTAGGGCTTTATATTTTGGTATTAGTCATTGTCATGCTCTTCCCGGATATCGCCTTATGGCTCCCTGAGAATTTTATGAATTAGTGAAACTGGAGGTATGAATCGATGAATAAACCATGGTACAGCCATTGGCCGAAAGGGCTTCCAAAAAGCATGGATTTTCCTGAGTTGCCCGTGCATTCTATTTTAAAAGGGTCTGCGGAACGTTTTTCCGAACAAATCGCACTGACCTACAAAGAACGCGATTGGACATTTGCAGAAATCTACGAGCAATCTTTACGGTTTGCAAACGCACTGCATGTTTCGGGGATTCGCAAGGGAGATGTCGTTTCGATTCACATGCCCAATTGCCCTCAATACATGATCGCGTATTACGGTATAATGATGAATGGGGCTATTTTTTCTCCGGCAAATCCGATGCTTACGGAACGAGAATTAAGCCATCAATTAAAAGATTGTGAAGCACGGGCAGTCGTGACACACGAGACGGCTGCACATACATTGAGGAATGTTTTGCCGGAGACTATGATTGACGTGGTTGTCTTAACAAGCGAAAAGAATGTCGAAACCGACGAATGGCCAGATGATTGGTATCGGTTTTCAGCTTTGCTAGCAAACTATGAACCTGAATCTCCGGAGGTGGGTATAGATCCCAAACAGGATTTAGCACACATTGCCTATACGGGTGGGACGACGGGACGTTCCAAAGGGGTTATGATTACGCACTATAATGCGGTATGCAACATCATTCAATCCAGTTGCTGGTCGAGTGGGTTCTTACCTGATGTGGTCGATGACGGGCTTATCGTTAATCCTGCGTCCGAAATGTCTAAAGGGGAGTTCCCGGTACCGGTAGGGACAGGTACAGTCTTGAACATTTCCCCTTGGTATCACGCGATGGGAACGTTGGGTTACATGAATAATTTAATTTTGCAAGGAACCAGAATTGTATTACACACGCGTTTCCAACCTGAGGATTATTTGGATGCCATCGAACAATATGGCGTAACAACGATTGGCGGATCAGCGCCGATGTTTAGTGCCCTTGTCAATGCTGAAAGCATTAATGATCGTGACCTTACTTCCGTTCGTCAAGTTCGTTCCGGCGCGGCTCCCATTTCTACAAAAGTGTTACAGCGCTTACATGAACTTTTTCCAAACGCGATTATATCGGAAGGATATGGCTTAACCGAAGCTTCGATGATGCACACCTCTAACCCGGGGAACAAGTCGGGGCTCCGAAAATTGGGCTCCGTCGGCATGCCGGTTTTTGCTACCGACATAAAAATCGTAGCCGATGATTCCGATGATCCCCTTCCTATCGGCTATTCCGGAGAGGTTTGTGCCAAAGGTCCTCAGATCATGAAAGGTTACTATAAAAAGCCTGAAGAAACCAAAGACGTTTTAAAAGATGGTTGGTTAAGAACAGGCGATATCGGACAGTTGGATGAAGATGGTTATCTCTACATCGTTGATCGCAAGAAAGATATGCTCATTCACAAAGGATACAACGTTTATCCAAGGGAACTGGAAGAACTTTTGATGCAACATTCACTGGTAGCCAATGCCGCTGTGGTGGGAATCCCCCATGAAGAAAGCGTTGAAATCCCAATTGCTTTTGTGATTTTAAAATCGAAGCCTGATTCATTGGATATTTCGTCAACGAAGGAACAAATCATGGCCGATATAAATAAACAAGTCGTTCCCTATAAAAAAATCAGAGACGTGTATATCGAAAAAGAGCTTCCGATTACCGGTGCAGGCAAAATTTTAAAACGAGCATTAAAGGAAAAAGCACAAAGTCATCGATAAGCTAAAAATGGAGGAACATAGCATGAATTTTAATCTGTCTCAAGAAAACAAGGAGATCAAAAAACTGGCGGCTGATTTTGCGAATAAAGAAATTGCTCCGAATATCGAAAAATATGAAAGCAACGGGGAATTCCCGAAAGATCTTTTGCAATCCATGGGAAAACAAGGGTTTTTTGGCGCTTGTTTTCCCGAGAAATATGGCGGTTCGGAGCTTGGCTTTTTGAACTTAGCCCTCATTGCCGAGGAAATCGCCCGTGTTTATCCTGCTATTTCCTATGGGTTCAATATGCAAGCCATGACGTGTCCGTTTACGATTCTGAATTGGGGAACAGAAGAACAAATTGAAAAATATGTCCCTGATTTAATTAAGGCGAACACGATTGGGATGTTTGCCCTGACGGAACCGGGCGGGGGTTCTGATGCGGCAGGTGCAATGAAAACGACGGCCAGTCGTGACGGGGATGAGTACGTGATCAACGGGCAAAAGGTTTTTATTACATTCGCGAATGAAGCCGATGTCGGCGTCTTGTTTGCGAAAACGGATCCGGATGCCGGGCATAAAGGGATTTCAGCTTTTATTATCGAAACGGACCGCCTGGGGTTTGAAGCTCGCCCCATTGCTATGAGCGGTTTGGGGAACGCTGTGCGCAGTTGTGAGGTTTTCTTCGATGATTATCGCATCCCTGAGGAAAATTTGCTTGGTGAAGAAGGCAAAGGGTTTAAAATATGTATGAACGCGCTGGATTATGGGCGACTCACCGTACCGTCACGACTTGTCGGAATCGCCCAAGGTTGCATTGATGCAGCGCTTAACTATTGTGATGAGCGGGTCGTTGGCGGCCAAAAAATAGGCGAATATCAAATGATCCAACATTTAATTGCGGACATGGTCGTGGAGACAGAGGCAGCCAGACTGATGGTACACAAAAGCGCGTTTTTGAAAGATAATCGGGAAGCTGCGACTCGGGAAAGCGCCCATTCCAAGTATTTCGCGGCTGAGATTACAACAAAAGTGGCGAAATCTGCGTTCGAGATTTTTGGAGGGTACGCCCTTGCGGACGAATATCCGGTCATGAAATTTTTAAATTATGCCAACATGCTGCATACGGGTGAAGGCTCCGCCAATATTCAACGTGTACTGATTGCTGAAGATGCCTTGGGGTGGAAGGATGCGAACAGACATAATATTCCAAGACGTTTTGAATTAAGCAGTGATATTAGGTGACACCCTAGTGCAGAACGGATGAACGAAGGAATCCCCCTCATCAAGGGCGCTTTAGATGGACAAGCGCAGGGAAGGCCCATCGTCCCTAAAAAGAATAATTCTCCATATGAGGTACGCTGGGAGAAATTCATCTTTAAAAAGATGATTAACGAAGGCGGGATTTCTGGAAAATAGTTAAACCACGCTATGACGTGTTTAGAATGTCAACCACTCTGCACTAGTAGCTGGGAGGAGGAAGCAGCAAAAATGAATGTTGGAGAATTATACACATTAAATTGTGCTCATTTAGGCGAGAAACCTGCTGTTATTTGCGAAGGAAGATCGATCAGTCACCGGGAATTGGAAAAAAGAACGAACCAGTTTGCTCATCTATTAATGAATATGGGGTATAAGAAAAATGATCGGATCGCGATTTTGGCGAAAAATCATATCGAATACCCCGTTATCATGATCGGAGCTGCGAAAGCAGGGATTTCTTTTACCCCCATTAATTATCGCATGACCGAAGAAGAAATCGTAGGCTTGTTGCAGCACTGTCATCCCAGAGGATTATTTTTTTCTGAAGAGTACCTTGATGTAGTGGAGGCAACTAAAAAACACATCGGGGTTCGAGATTATTTTAACATGGACAGCTATGCAACCATAGAAGGATTTGAGTCCTATGATTCATTATTAAACCTTCAACCCGATCACAAACCGCAAACTCAGCTTGAAAGTCAAGACATCTATTATATCGGATATACTTCCGGAACGACGGGAACACCGAAAGGCAGCGTCGTTACGCATGAATCACGGGGTATGCTCATATTGATTAACGCTGCCGAATTTGGCATCGGCACAAAAGATGTCCAGTTGGTACCCGGTCCGATTTATCATTCAGCTCCCCATGTATTTTTACTGACGCAGCTCGTGATGGGCGGTACTATTGCATTAATGAAAGAATTTGACTCCGAAGAAGTGTTAAAAAATATAGCAAAATATCAAGTAACCAATATGTTTATGGCGCCTACGATGTATAATTTCGTATTGGATTTGGATGAACGAACGAAAGAACACTACGACTTTAGTAGCGTGAAAATCCTGATTTCTGGAGGATCTTCATTACCAACCAGAATCAAAGAAAAAATCACTTCCGAATTCGCGAATGCAGGACTATATGAGTTTTACGGAGCTTCCGAGACAGGTGTAAACACGCTCTTATATCCACATGAACAGTTGCAACGACCCCAATCAGCCGGTAAAGCGGCCCCATTTAACGACATTAAAATTTTAGATGATGAGGGAAATGAAGTGCCAAATGGTGAAGTCGGGACAATATACACAAAAAACCCGTATTATTTTAAAGGGTATCTTGATCGCCCGGAAGAAACGGCAAAAGTATTCCATCATGATTATATTACGGCTGGTGATTTAGCGACCAAAGATGATGACGGGTATATCTATATCGTCGGTAGAAAAAAAGACATGGTTATTAGTGGCGGCGTCAATATTTTTCCGGAAGAAATTGAAGAAGTCCTATATAAACATCCCGATATAAAAGAAGCAACGGTTATTGGTGTTCCGGATGAGAAATGGGGCGAATCGCTCAAAGCTTTTATCGTGCCGAGAAACAACGATTTAAAAGAAGACGCTGTTATTGACTTTGTGAAGCAACATCTTGCCAGTTATAAAAAGCCAAAAACTGTGAACTTTGTGAATGGGCTGCCACGGAATGCATCCGGGAAGATTCTAAAAAGAGAATTGCGGCAACCGTATTGGGAACAGACAGGCATTGAACGTTAAAGAAACGAGGGAGGAATCCATGTGGTTGGAATTACAGGGTATGGCGCGTACATTCCATTTAGTCGATTAAGCAGGAAAGTTATCGCGGAGGCATACGGGGAAAAAGGGGGTTCCGGCGAGAAGGCGGTCGCGAATCACGATGAGGATAGCCTGTCCATGGCAGTAGAAGCGGCGATGGATGCAAAGGCAGATGAGGGCGATTTCAATGTAGATGTCGTTTTTTTCGCATCTACGACGCCGCCTTACAAAGAAAAGCAATCGTCAGCCATTATCCGATCCGCTTTGGATTTCAAACGAAACATTCGTGCAACCGACGTGACCGATTCACTCCGGGCATCTTCCGGAGCATTATTGTCAGCCGCCGATGCCGTGAAATCCGGAGAGAAAAGTGCGTTAGTTACAACCTCGGATACTCGATTAGGGGGCGCGCAGGGAGGATTTGAAGCTTTATTGGGGGATGGTGCCGCTTCTTTACTAATCGGATCTGAAAATGTATTGGCAACGATTGAAGATTCCAAAAGTATCACGGTTGATATTACTGATCAATGGCGCTCCACTGCGGATGATTTCCTTCAATCGTGGGAGGAACGTTTCGGCGTTGAAAGCGGTTATAATCAACTTGTGTCCGAAGCTATCCATGAATTGCTAACATCGAACGACCTGCATACGACCGATATTACCAAGGTGATTCTGGCAGGGCCAAAGGAAAGGTATCAGAAGAAACTGGCGTCAACGCTCGGTTTTTCCGAGGAACAGCTTATGGCCGGCCATGAAAATCTTATTGGCCATTGCGGCACTGCACAGGCTCCTTTGTTGCTCGTGGACTGTTTGGAAGGAGCAAGTCCGGGTGACTTGATTGTCATGGCCACCTATGGATCAGGCAGTGATGCCATTTTATTTAAAGTGACAGAAAAAATTCGTTCTTATTCCCCGCGCATGGGATTTGCAAAACAATTGCAATCAAAAAGGGACAACCTTCCCTATACGACTTATTTGAAATGGAAAAACATGCTCCCGGTAGAAGCCGGGAGGCGCCCGGAAATTCCACAGCCTTCAGCTCCTGCCATGTATCGGCATCAAGAACAAAATCTAGGAGGGTATGGGAGCATCTGTACAGCTTGTGAAACCCCGTACTTTCCTAAACAGCACGTGTGTGCGGAATGTGGAGCAATCCGGCAAATGGAACCTTACAAATTTACGGATAAAAAAGGGAAAGTGGTCACGTATACATCAGACTATCTAGCGGTCTCACCGGATCCACCTTCTACGTTTAATGTGATCGATTTTGAAGGCGGAGGCCGCATGATTTGCGAAATGGTCGATTATCATTTCGACCAATTAGCGGTAGGGATGGAAGTTGAGATGACGTTTAGACATCTTTATGAAGCAGGAAGTCTCCATAATTATACGTGGAAAGTTCGGCCAAAACGATAGGAGGGCTTTATATGGCAAAAAGCATAGCGGATCAAGTAGCCGTCGTGGGCATGGGTTGTACGCAATTTGGAGAAAAGTGGGATAAGGGACCGGAAGACATGATTTTAGATGCATCCGTGGAAGCATTTGCAGATGCAGGGATTGAATCCGATGACTTGGACGCGATTTGGTATGGAACGTTGTTGACGTCGGGCTCAGGGTTAATGGTTTCCAAAACGCTCAAAACCGGGTTTATTCCCGTCACCAGAGTAGAAAATAAATGTGCTTCCGGTTCGGAAGCTTTCCGTAATGCCTGCTATGCCGTGGCTTCCGGTGCATACGATGTCGTCTTGGCGGTAGGCGTTGAAAAATTAAAGGACTCCGGGTTCAGCGGTTTGCCCAACACAGATCCGGATCCGGATGGCACCCGCCCAAATATCAGTGCCCCTGCCTCGTTTTCGTTTTTAGCGCCTGCATATTTCGAAAAATACGGACTTACCCGTGAACAGGGGAAGGAAGTGATGTCTCGCATTGCATGGAAAAACCATAAGAATGGGTCATTGAACCCGAAAGCGCAGTATCAAAAAGAAGTTCTGATGGATAAAATCATGAACGCGCCCATGGTCGCCGATCCTTTAGGGGTTTTTGATTGTTCCGGCGTGTCCGATGGGGCGGCAGCGGCAGTAATCGTTCGGACGGAAGATGCTCATAAATATCGCCGCAATCCCATGTATGTAAAAGCTTTAACCATAGCTGCCGGCACAGGTTTTGGAGCCATTCATCAAGATTTCGATTTTACAAGCATTAAGGAAAACAATGCCGCAGCGACAACAGCGTATAAACAAGCGGGCATTAAAAATCCGCAAAAGGAAATCAGCATGGCGGAGGTTCATGATTGTTTCACACCGACGGAATTAGTTATTTATGAAGACTTGGGATTCAGTGAGAGGGGTGAAGGGTGGAAAGATACGTTAAACGGAAAATTTGATTTGGATGGGGAGCTTCCCGTCAATCCTGATGGAGGCTTGAAATCATTTGGCCATCCCATTGGGGCAAGCGGATTGAGAATGTTGTATGAAATGTATAAGCAGTTTCAGGGAAAGGCGGAAAAACGTCAAATCGAAGATCCGAAATTTGGATTAACACATAATTTAGGCGGACGGCCGTGGGAATGTGTTTCTTTTCTTTCCATTGTAGGAAAAGAGTTAGGCTAATTTTTTTCAGGGAGGTTTCAGAATGTCGGACAAACAACAATTAATAGGCTTGGAATTTGAGCCGTTTCATTTTGATGTGGAGAAAGGGAAAATTAAGGAGTTGGCAATGGCCATTGGCGATGACAACCCGATCTATTTTGATGAGGATGCGGCTAGAAAGGAAGGATTTGAAAGGATTCCTATTCCATTAACATTCTTGCAAGTGATTGATCTGTGGGGTGGATATACCTTTGATAAAAAAGTGGAAATGCTGGATATAAACCCGGTGAAAGTTCTCCATGGGGAACAGGAGTATGAAATCATTGGTGATATATATGCGGGGGATCATTTAACCGTTACGTCGAAAGTGATTGATGTAAAGGTAAAAGAAGGTGCTTCCGGCGGAATGAATCTAATAACGACTGAAAACACCTACACGAATCAAAATGATAAAAAAGTTGCCATTGCCAGAAGCACGACCATTGAAAGACATTGATCAATAGAGGAGGAGATAACATGATCTATGAAGATATAGACGTTGGCGAGCAATTGCCGGTGATCGAAAAAGATCCAATTACAAGAGTGCAATTGGTGAAATATGCAGGTGCTTCCGGGGATTTTAATCCATTGCACACGGTTGAAGAAGTTGGGGAGCAAGCCAGCCGGAACCGGTTTAATCGCTCACGGGATGCTGATCATGGGGATGGCTGCCGAGGGTGTGACGACATGGGTACCTAGAAAAAACGTGAAAAAAATGAATGTACGCTTTCAGAAGATGACGTACCCCGGTGAACGTATACGGGTCGTCGGTTCCATTTTGGAAAAGAAAGATGATCATCGGGTTGTAGGGGAAGTTCAAGCCATGAATCAGGACGGGGAAGTGAAAGTCAAAGGGACATTTGAGTGTGAACTCCCCACAAAATGATCCCCATAAGGCAGGTGTTTGCACCTGTCTTAATGTATTTAAATTTATTTGACAAAAAATTTTTTTATAAGTAAAATGAAGACAAATAATTGAAAGCGGTTTATAAAAGATTTTATCCTGCCACTGAGGAGTTGTTCCTGTGCCAAATAGAATAAATGAAACGTTTGGTATCGATTACCCAATCATTCAAGGCGGGTTGGCATATCTGGCATTTGCCGAGTTAGCGGCCGCTGTTTCAAACGCGGGAGGACTTGGTCAAATCACGGCTACATTTTTTAAAGATGCAAACGATTTACGTAATGAAATTCGAAAAGTAAAACAGCTCACGAACCGTCCTTTCGGTGTCAATTTTGCATTAGGAAGACGCCCGGTAGACCAATTTGTAGATGTGGCGATTGAGGAGGAAGTTCCTGCTATTTCTCTCACCGCGGGCAACCCGGCAAACGTTATTCAACAATTGGAAGGAACGAATATTAAAAAGTTTGTGCTTGTAGCTTCGGTACGACAAGCGCAAAAGGCTGAAGAATTGGGCGCTGACGCAGTTATTGTCGTGGGCACCGAGGGAGGCGGCCATCTCGGCAGGGATGATGTAGGCACCGTTGTTTTAGTACCAAAAGTTGTTGATGCTGTATCGATTCCGGTGCTTGCCAGCGGAGGACTTGTGGATGGGAGAGGTTATGCCGCCGCTTTGGCTTTAGGGGCTGAAGGCATAGAAATGGGGACGCGATTTATTGCGACAAAGGAGTGTATCGCGCATCCCCGTTATAAAGAGGCAATTGTAAATGCGCAAGAGAATGAAACCATTATTATCAAAAAATCGATCGGCATCCCTGCACGGGGATTACGTTCTGAAGCAACGGAAAAAATTGCTCAAATGGAAGAAAAAGGAGCTTCATTTGAGGAATTATGGCCATATATTAACGGCGAGGCAAACCAAAAATTCATTCAAGACGGCGATATGAAGGAAGGGTTCGGCTGGGCAGGCCAAGGGGTCGGACTGATTGATGATATCCCAAGTGTGGAACAATTATTTGATCATATTTTAAAGGAAGCAAATCTAGCACGCAAAAGATTAGACGATAATTTATGAACCGAGGGAGAGAGAACTTTTGGACAATGAATACTTAACATGGTTGCAGAATGATTTTGAAGATTCCCCTTTTTGGAGGCATATGGGAATCTCGATGGATTATTTATCCGCGGGGGAAGCGAGAATAAAAATGCCAGTATCCGAAAATCAAATGAATTGCAATCAATTTTTGCATGGCGGGTCCATTACATCATTGTTAGATTCAATTATTGGCGTGACGATTCGTTCATCCCAGAACGTTAAAGTAGCGACGATTTATTTAAATACACACTTCGTATCCCCAGTGAAGGATGGAACGCTGTATGCCACAGCAAATATTGTTCATCCGGGCAAAAGTATAATACCGGTGGAATCAAAGGTGGTCGATGATCAAGATCGATTGATCGCGGTTGCAACCGCAGCTTTTACCGTTTTAAAAAAATAATAGGCAAAGCAGGTGGATAGGTACATGGGCGTACTAGATGGAATACGGATTCTTGATTTAACGAGGTTGTTGCCCGGCCCCTACTGTACGATGTTAATGGGGGATTATGGCGCTGAAGTGATCAAGGTGGAGCAACCGGTCATTGGGGATTATGGCAGAAACACCGATCCTTTTATCGAAGGGTACAGTACCAGGCACTTAGTTCTTAACCGGAATAAAAAGAGCGTTACCCTTGATTTAAAGAGCGAGGAAGGAAAAGAAATTTTTAAAAATCTTGCCAAGGATGCCGATGTCATCATCGAAGGTTTCAGGCCCGGCGTGATGAATAAGTTGGGATTATCTTATGAGCAAATTTCTGCCCTCAATCCGGGGATCATTTATTGTTCCATTACCGGTTATGGACAAGATGGTCCTTACAATCAATTGGCCGGCCACGATATTAACTATATTGGATATAGCGGCGTATTGGGTTTAATCGGTGAAAAAAATGGCCAACCGATTGTCCCGGGTGTTCAAATTGCAGATATTGGCGGCGGCTCGTTAATGTCTTTGGCCGGGGTGTTGATGGCCCTTCTCCATAAAGAAAGAACAGGTCAAGGCCAATATGTTGATATTTCCATGATGGACGGGGTGCTTTCTTGGTTATCGGGAGTAGCCGGAGGTTATTTGGCAGCGGGTGATAAGCCCAAACGCGGTGAGACCAGACTTTCCGGGCAAAAGGCTTGTTACGGCGTCTACGAGACAAAAGACGGAAAATATCTTTCCGTGGGCGCTTTAGAAGAAAAGTTTTGGAAAAGACTTTGCCAACTTCTTGAAAAAGAAGATTTTATCGATCGTTTGTCAGCTCCGGAGGAAGAGCAACAAGAGATGAAACAAGAATTACAGCGTATTTTTTTAGAGAAAAATCAACAAGAATGGTTGAATTTATTAAAAGAGGACGAAACATGTGTCGGACCGGTTCACGATATTGACGAAGTGTTTGCCGATCCGCAGGTTATTGCAAGAGAGATGATGATCGAAAGTGAACATCCTGCACTGGGGATGCTAAAACAAATTGGATTCCCGATTAAATTTTCTACGGAAAAAGGCGATATTAGGCGAAACGCGCCGGACTTGGGTGAACATAATCACGAATTGTTCGGTGAACTGGGATACTCCCCGGCCGGCATTCAACAATTACAACAGCAAAGAATTATTTAAACAATGGGGGAAAGAAAATGAATTACGATTTCTCGGAAGAGATTCAAATGTTAAAAGGGACCGTCAAGGATTTTGTCTATGAAACAGTGGATCCTGTCGCCCATCAAATTGAAGAAACGGATGAAATCCCGAAAGATGTCATGGATAAAAGCAAGGAAATCGGACTGTTCGGATTAAGTATTCCTGCAGAATATGACGGTTTAGGTATTGATATGGTCGGCAAATGCGCTGTATATGAGGAGCTGGGTAAAACCATCAATGGGTTTACCACCGTCATCGGTGCCCATACCGGCATCGGCAGTGTCGGCATTGTGGAAATGGGAACAGAAGAGCAAAAGAAAAAATATTTGCCTCCGATGGCAAGAGGGGAATTAATCGGCGGATATGCCTTAACCGAACCCGCGGCAGGGTCGAACGCGGCGAACGTAAAAACAACAGCTGTTCGTAAAGGTGACAAATATATTTTAAATGGGTCAAAGCATTTTATCACCAACGGGACAATCGGAGATGTTTTCACTGTGATGGCTGCTACCGATCCTGAAAAGGGCGCAAAAGGGATCACATCTTTTATTGTAGAAAGTGATTTTCCTGGCTTTAAAGTAGGAAAAGTCGAGGAAAAAATGGGATTACACGGTTCGCAGTCGGTGGAGTTGTTTTTCGAAGATTGTGAGGTGCCTGTTGAAAACGTGCTTGGAGAAGAAGGCAAAGGATACGTCAATGCGTTAAAAATTCTTGCCAATGGCCGCGCCGGCTTAGCCGCACGAAATTTAGGGTCTTGCGTGAAGTTACATGAAATGTCCTTGGACTACGCGATGCAAAGAGAACAATTCGGGAAACCGATTTTTGAACAACAAATTATTCAACATTATCTCGCCGATATGACGCTGGATATTGAAACATTGCGAGCGCTCACGTATAAAGTTGCATGGATGAATGATCAAGGCCGAAACTTGATTAAAGAAGCAGCGACGGTTAAATTACACGGCGCCGAAGTCTATAACCGGGTTGCCGATCTCGCCGTTCAAATCCATGGCGGAATGGGCTATATGAAAGAGTACCCCATTGAGCGGTATTACCGTGATGCCCGTATAACAAAGATTTATGAAGGAACATCGGAAATTCAAAAGAACATTATTGCGGGTAGACTGAAAAAGGAATATTCATAGAGGGAGTTCCTTGCCGTGAGGGGATCATAATAGATTGTTTAGTGCTGTGAGGGTCATGACACCTCCTAAATGGAATAATCGTCCAAAGAGAGGTGTCATGAAGAGTCTATGTGACATCACCAGAAGGTAAAATCAACTGAATTGACCCTTCGATGGATGAGGTTATCGGCATATAGCCCATAAAATTCCAACATCACCTGGGTTCGGACAGTTTCAACTCTATTAATAAAGAATTCGTCCGAACAACACCGTAAAAGTAACAGCGCATCCCCTTGCGCCAAAATATTATATGGGAGTTGTTTTCAAATGAAAGATGTTGTCATCGTCGATGGGGTACGAACGGCAATCGGGAGAATGGGCGGAACGTTAAAAGACGTGGAACCGGATTATCTGGCTTCCCATGTTATGAAAGAGCTTCTTTCCCGTACCGAGCTGGATAGTACCACTATTGATGAAGTGATCCTTGGACACGTTAAGCAAAGCACGGATCAACCAAATATTGCCAGGAAAGCTGCGCTTCGCGCCGAGATCCCTATTGAAGTTCCGGGGTATACAGTCCATCGGCAATGCGGCTCCGGCTTACAATCGATCAATAATGCCGCGCAGCAAATCGCTTGCGGTTTGGGGGATACGGTCATAGCCGGGGGAACGGAAAGCATGAGCACAGCCCCATACTATATTCGGGGTGCGCGTTTTGGCCTAACAGCGGGAAATGGTGTAATCGTCGATCCCAATACGGAAAGCCAGCCGAAAGCGCAACCGGAAGAAGTATACGGGAATGACTTGACGATGGGAGTCACGGCTGAAAATTTGGCGGACATGCACAGTATTAGCCGAACTGAACAAGATGAATTTGCATTGCGTAGCCAGGAATTAGCCAAAGACGCCATTAATAAAGGAAAATTCAAGGATGAAATTACCCCATACGAAGTGAAGCAGCGAAAAGAAACCATTACGTTTGACATCGATGAGCACCCAAGGGACACGAATATAGAAAAATTATCTAAATTACCGGCTGTTTTTAAAAAAGACGGAACCGTTACACCAGGCAATTCAAGTGGAAGGAATGATGCAGCAGCCGCTACGCTCGTTATGTCTGCGGAAAAAGCCGAAGAAATGAATCTGACACCAAAAATGAAGGTCGTTGCACAGGCTTCAGCAGGCGTAGGGCCGGATATTATGGGGATAGGGCCTGTTCCATCCACGAGGAAAGCCTTAAAACAAGCCGGCCTTAAACTGGAAGATATCGATCTTATTGAGTTAAACGAGGCATTTGCCGCCCAGTCACTGGCGGTCGTTAAGGAATTGGGCATCGACCAAAACCGGTTGAATGTCAACGGCGGTGCGATTGCTTTAGGCCATCCGTTAGGTGCGACGTGTAATATTTTAACGATTAAATTGATGAATGAAATGGAGCGTCGCGGAAGCAAATACGGGGCGGTTACTGCTTGCATCGGCGGTGGGTTAGGGATTACAACCATATTCGAAAATTTACAAGTTTGATGGTGGGGGAGAGCATGCGTTTACCTTTGGAAGGAATAAAAGTTTTAGAACTCGCACGGACACTTGCGGGACCCGTATCCGGCCAAATGCTCGGAGATCTCGGTGCGGAAGTGATTAAAGTGGAGCAGCCCGGGAGGGGGGATGAAGCCAGACATTTCTCGCCCCCGGAATGGGAAGGGGAAAGCTGTTATTATTTAAGCTCTAATCGAAACAAGCGAAGTATGACTGTAAACCTTAAAACAGATCAGGGAAAACAAATTATTCATGAATTGGCCAAAGACAGCGATGTTTTAATTGAAAATTTCAGAACCGGTGCTACCGAAAAGTTGGGGATCGACTATGAAACATTGAAAAAAATCAACCCGCGAATTATCTATTTATCCATTTCAGGCTTTGGCAGAACAGGCCCTGAAAAATTTCGTGCAGGATATGATATTTTAATGCAAGGTTACGCCGGGTTGATGAGCACAACAGGAGAGCCTGGTGTTCCCTATAAGGCGGGGCCATCCGTCGCTGATTTAACGACAGGTATTCTAGGTGCATTAGGCGTTTTGGCTGCTTTATTGGCGAGAGAAAACACAGGAGAAGGCCAGTTTGTAGATAGCAGCTTATTGGACGGGCAAATCATGACCTTAAACCACTTAGCCACAGGTTTTTTTGCAACCGGACAATCAGCGAAGCCGATGGGACAAGGACATAATTCGATTGTGCCGTATCAAGTGTTTAAAGCAAGCGATAAAAATATCATTCTGGCGGCCGCAAATGATGCCCTGTGGGAAAAAGTGTGTAAAGCGATGGGATGGGAAGATTTATTGCAAGTGGAAGCGTATAAAACAAACCAGTTGCGTGTTGCCAACCGTGATCGACTCGTTCCTGTTTTGGCTGAACGGTTCGCTCAATTTACAAGCGATGAGATTTGCACAAAAATGGATGAAGTCGGTGTTCCTTGTGGCCCCGTGAACGCAGTCGGTGAGGCAGTCACATCCCCACAAGCTGTCGCCAGAGAAACAATGGCAAATATTGATCATCCAAAAATTAAAGACTTAAAAACACCTGCTTTTCCCGTGAAATTATCAGACACCCCGGCATCGGTAAGACTTCATCCACCTTTATTGGGGGAACATACGGACGAAGTGTTATCATCTTTGGGCTTTAACAATGATGAAATTTCCCGTATGCGAGAAGATGGGGTGTTATAAAAATGATAGATAAAACGATACCGGCATCAGAAGCGGTACAACAGGTAAAGTCAAACGATCATCTCGTGTTGGCAGGGATGTGCAGTGAACCTCCGACGCTTATCCGAGAATTAATCCAACAAAGGCAAAGGCTTGAAAATGTAACGATTTATAATATGCCCCTCGGCACCCCATGTGAATATGCAAATCCAGAGTGGGATCAACATTTTAAAGTGAATAGCTTCCTTTTATCGGGGGGGTTAAAAGATTCATATAAAAGCGGGATGACCGATTATTTTCCCATGAATTTGTCCGATATACCCGAATATATGGAACAGTTGAGACCGGATGTAGCTTTTATCCAGTGTACACCGCCCGACAACGAAGGGAACGTTAATTTAGGGTTGTCTGCGGATTATACATTATCATTGATCCAGCACGCACAATTGGTGATCGCAGAAATAAGTCATCAGCTACCGTGGGTGAACGGAAGAGGAACGATTTCTTCCACTGGCATTGATGTATTTGTGAAAGGCTCGCTCCCTCCAAATGAACTTCCAAGTGCGATCCCGGGTGATACAGAGCACAAGATTGCTCACTATGTGGCTGAATTAATTCCCGACCGCTCGACGATCCAGATCGGGATAGGATCATTGGCAAACAGTATTATAGGTGCTTTAAAAAATAAATCCGATCTCGGCGTTCACACGGGTACGTTTCCGGAAGCACTCATCGATCTATATGAAAACGGCGTCGTGACAAACGAACATAAAGAAATTAACCAAGGAAAAATCGTTGCCACGTGCTTAGCAGGGACACAGCAACTATATAACTATGCCGACTGTCATTCGAACATAGAACTACATCCATCCGATTATACGCATAGCACAGCGACTATTTCGCAGTTATCCAATTTTCATGCGATCAATTCAGCAGTGCAAGTAGATTTAACCGGACAAATTAACGCTGAAAAAATAAAAGATTTTTACATCGGAGGCGTTGGAGGCCAAATGGACTTTATGCGCGGCGCGATGGCTTCAAAAGGCGGGAAGTCCATTATCGCTCTCCCTTCAACGGCGGCAAAAGGCACGAAATCAAGAATTGTTCCCACCCTGACGAGTGCTACGTCGACCAAATCTGATGTGCATTATGTCGTTACGGAATACGGGATCGCATCTCTGTATGGGAAAACGTTGGCAGAAAGAAAAAAAGAATTGATCAACATCACTCATCTCGATTTTCGAGATGAGTTAACCGAGAGTTTTTAAGTGAAGAGATAGGGATGAGAAGTCGATGAATAGACCTGAAATGATAAGGGCGCTCATTACCGTGCTGATTGCTTTTTCCTATTTGATGTACGTTTTTGTTCCTAATGAACTTCTTCTAAACATCTATACGTTATTTTGCTTGTTGCTTATACTAATGAGCTTACCTTCTTTGAGAGGAATACCGGCTATAACAATTGTGCTTCTCCTTATTGCGGGGACTTGGATTCATTTTTCACAGGGTGGAAACGTTCAGGTTTGGTTCCTCGCGTTTGGAGAAAATGCCAGTATATTGACACTATTCATCGCCGTTCCTCTTTTAAGCATTCCCATTCGAATTGGTTATTACTTGGAGGCATTGGATGATTTTTATAAACGATATATAAGCAACGCTAATCGCTTCTATTTTATGTCGAGCAGTACGGCTTTTTTGTTCAGCGTCCTGCTGAATTTAGGCGCGCTTCCACTCTTGTATCAAATGTTGAACACAGAACAAAACAATCCATTTTCAGGGAAGCTGCGAAAGGCTTTATTAAGAGGCTATGTGTTGGCTGTTATGTGGTCGCCCTACTTCATTTCAATGGCACTCGTGATTTCCTACTTTGATGTCAGTTGGGTGCAAATATTTCCTTATGGATTGATGATTGCTTTGATGGGTTTAGCTGCCGGTTATGGTATGGAACGGCAAGGGAAAAAGGTACACAAAAATGTACCAAAAGATGTCACGCTCGAAAATCCCCTGAACAACAGTGCAAGTAAACTCAAGCAGTTAATCGCGACCGGTTTGGTTATTACAGTAAGCATTTTTATCATAGAGTTTTATTCGGAACTCAGTGTCATTGTTGTTGTCTCAGTTGCAGCGGTTTGCGCCGCTGTTATTTGGTCATCGTTCTTACGTAAGATAAGGCTCTTTTTTGTGGAGTTTAAAAATACATATTTTAAGAGCCTACCGAACATGAAGATAGAGTTGGTATTATTCGCAACAGCTGGATTTTTTGGTGCAGTGATCGTACAAACCGATTTTAAGCAATGGATGGATCAGTTCTTTTCGCTGATCGGCACAAACATTATCATTCTTGCTGCTGTCATTATCGGTATTGTCGTTCTTCTTTCTATGGTAGGCGTCCATTCGATTGTGACCGTGACATTGATGGCCGTAAGTTTAAGTGAACTGCCCCAGTTTGAACAGTCTCATCTTGCCATCGCGATTATGTTACTCACCAGTTGGTCCCTTGCATCTATTCTGTCTCCGTTCTCCGGGCTAACACTGTTGACGAGCTCTTTATCCAATCGTTCTTCTTTTCAAGTGGGTATGAAGGAAAATTGGGTCTTCGCGCTGATTTTGTTTATGATTGTTGTGATCGTTCTTGCTTTCTCTCGCTATTTTCTCGGAATTTTATAAACGTGTCGTTATTTAGGGACTGCTGAATAACGGAAAAAGACTGGCACATAAGCATTTTCCGTTGGTGTTGTCAAAGCTAGATGCAAGGAAATCCATCCTATAATCAAAAAACCCTTGCACTTCTGGCAACGTACGGAGGGATGGTGCTGCAATGGCGAGACTCCAGCGGAAAAACGGACGCGTCAAGACCCGGAAGCGCCGGTTTTGCGCGAGGAGGCTTGACCGTTCGTCCGCGGAAAGCGAAGCCATGGAAGCGACATCCCGGCTTCAGCTGATAGCTGCACGTTGTTCAGCAATCCCTATTTACCTCTATACAAAATGTTTGTCCCCAGAAGGCTATTCCTCCTGCCGGAGCAATATAAATGGAGGAGTTATGTTGGCATAGATATTGCATTAATATAATTAACGAAAGATGAGGAGATGAAAAGATGGAAGACTTATTATTTGATGTAGAGGATGGCATCGCAACGATCACATTGAATCGGCCGGATTCATTGAATGCGTTTAGTGTAAAAATGATTGAAGATTGGATTAAAGCACTTGAAGACGTGCGTGACAATGATGATATTCGCGTCTTAGTGCTGACCGGTACAGGTAAAGCGTTTTGTGCAGGCGGGGATCTCAAGACGATGAAAAATGGGGAAGGGTTTCTGAATAAAGAGGGATATGAAGACAAGGATTTCGCTTCGACAGGAATTAATCGAAAAAATAGTTTATGGAAACATGTTCAAAGAATTCCACTGTTGATGGAAGAGATTGATAAACCCACCATTGCCGCCATAAACGGAGATGCGATTGGAGCCGGGTTGGATATGACGCTTCAATGTGACATACGAATTGCATCAGAGAATGCACGGTTTGGCGAAGGATACGTTAAAGTAGGGCTTGTCCCGGGAGATGGCGGGGGTTATTATTTGCCCAGAATTGTCGGTCTGGATCGTGCACTTGAAATGTTATGGACGGGAAAAATTATCGATTCAACAGAAGCGGCAGATATCGGACTTGTCACGCGCGTTGTGACATCGGAAGATTTAATGGATGAATCTTATCATTTGGCAGGTAAAATAGCGAACGGTCCGCAACAGGCAATAAGGTTAATGAAACGAACCGTTTACCAAGGACTTAAAACAGATTTGCGGACATCGCTTGATCAAGTTTCATCATTCATGGGTTTGGTGACTGAACACCCAGATTATGAAGAAGGTTTAAACGCGATTATTGAAAAAAGGAAACCTAAATTTGAATAATAAGGGGGGGAACAATGTGCTGAAGGAATTAGAACTGCCTATTGTAGATCTGCCGAAAGAAACAGAAAGTTTGCGCGAGGACGTTCGTAGCTTTCTTTCTGCAGAATTGCAGAACGGATCATTTGAAACGAGATGTGATTCTTGGTTAAGCGGTTTCTCAGCTGATTTTAGCCGCAAGTTAGGCGAACGTGGATGGCTGGGTATGACATGGCCAAAAAAATATGGCGGACACGAGCGAACGGCATTTGAGCGGTTTGTCGTGACCGAAGAACTGTTAGCGGCCGGTGCGCCTGTTGCGGCGCATTGGTTTGCGGATCGTCAAACCGGCCCGCTTTTATTGAATTATGGCACTGCCTATCAGCGTCAAACATTTTTGCCAAAAATCACTAGAGGAGAACTGTTTTTTGCCATAGGCTTAAGTGAGCCAAATTCAGGTTCCGACTTAGCCTCTATTTCTACACGTGCGAAGAAATCAGGGGGTCAATGGGTCATCAACGGCAGTAAGATTTGGTCCAGCGGTGCACATCACGCGCATTATATTGTCGTATTGCTCCGAACATCCTCACAGGGCGAGAAAAAACATGAAGGGCTCAGTCAGATGATTGTTGATCTTTCCGCATCGGGAGTCACGGTCCGGCCGATTTATTTAATGACCGGCGAGCATCATTTTAATGAAGTGATTTTCGAGGATGTGGAAATTTCAGAGGATATGATCGTCGGTGAAGTAGGTAACGGTTGGAAACAGAGCATGGCAGAACTCGCCTATGAACGAAGTGGGCCGGAACGTTTCTTAAGCACTTATCCTTTATTAAGTGAACTTATCAATCTACTTTCGGAAACGTCAAGTAGTGACCATGCAAAAAATAAAATTGGAAAATTGGCATCACGGCTGTGGACATTACGGTGCATGTCACTAGGTGTTGCAGGCATGCTTGATAAAGGAGAATCACCTGATATCGCAGCATCCCTAGTGAAAGATTTAGGGACCCAATTCGAAAAAGATGTTATCGACGTGGCAAGAGAGCTCATACCGAGCAGGCCATCGATGCATGCAGAAACTAAATACGAAACATTACTCGCTGAAGCGATCCTCCATGCGCCTGGGTTTACGCTTCGTGGAGGGACAACAGAAATTTTGCGAAGCATTATAACGAAGGGGGTGGGATATAATGAGTGACATTCAACCCATGCTTATCGATACAGCAACCAAAATCATGAAAGATATATGTACGAAAGATTTAATCAGCAATGCAGAAGAAGGGGAATTCCCCCAAGAACTTTGGGAAGCATTGAAAGAAACCGGAATGACCTCCATTGGGGTTTCCGAGGAATCAGGTGGAGTGGGCGGTGATATAAAAGATGCCATGAGTTTGCTGAAAGTTGCCGGCAAATTTACAGCGCCTATCCCTTTAGCAGAGACGCTGCTTGCAAACTGGATACTTGGTGTTGCCCGATTACCTTTAAAAAATAGCCCACTAACGTTGATACCGGCACTAAAGAAGGACCGAATCACGTTTAAAAAAGTTGAGGACGGATGGGTAGTATCCGGGAAAGCCCAGTATATTCCCTGGGCACGTGATGTGCAAGACATGGTTGTTTTTGGAAAGACAAGTGACGGGCAACAGGTCGTTACTACTCTCTCTACGACTGATTGTCAAATCAATCGAGGACAAAATCTAGCAGGTGAACCAAGAGATGAAGTTCATGTGCCTGAGAATTTAATTGAAAATGATAGGGTAGCTATTGTTCAAAATTTAACGTACGAAGACATTTGTAATAGAGGTGCTCTCACGCGAATAGCTCTTATGGCTGGCGCACTTGAAAACGCACTAGAGTTAACGCTGACGTATGCAAACGAACGGACACAATTCGGAAGACCAATCGGAAAGTTTCAAGCCGTAAAACAACAATTAGCTGTCTTAACAGGAGAAGTGATGGCTTCAGGAATAGCGGCCGACTCTGCTGTGGCGGCTTATGAGAACAGTGGACAAAATGAAGAAATAGCCATGGCCAAGATTCAAGTGGGTGAAGCCACAAAAGCTGTCACAAATATTGCTCATCAAGTGCATGGTGCCATGGGTTTCACAGATGAACACCCATTACATTACAGCACGCGACGATTATGGTCATGGCAAGATGAATACGGCACCGATAGTGAATGGGCTGATCTTCTCGGTGATAAAATTTTGGAAGAAAAATCCGATGTGTGGTCTATGTTCACGGAATCACCCAGACAATTAACTTAAAGTCTGAGCTGATCATTTTTTTACAATAGAAGGATTGCGTCAAGAGTTGTCCCCAGATCCAATATTCGTGCGACCATTATTGCAACTGGTTCTGTAGAGACGGAATTGAGGGAGACGCGTTAAAACAAGGGGAGTACTAAATAGAAGGCTCGTATACAAAATGTATATATAAAGGAGGCGGTATACAATGAATGAAGCGGTAATTGTAGATGCTTTGCGTTTACCTGTTGGAAGAAGAAAAGGGGTTTATTCTGAGACAAGGTCTGAATATTTGTTAAGTGAAATTTTAAAAGGTTTGGTTAATCATTCGGAAATTGATCCCACTGAAATAAATGATGTCATTGTCGGGTGCGTTACACAAAATGAAGAGCAAGGTAATAACATTGCTAGAATTTCTGCTTTGATGGCAGAGTTGCCCGAGGAAATACCAGCGACATCATTAAATCGAAAATGTGGCTCTTCACAACAAGCCATCAACCAAGCTGCACAATCCATTATAGCAGGAGATCAGGAAGTAGTGATTGCTGCGGGAATTGAAAATATGACCCGACATCCGTTGGGAACAGATCGGGTCGATTCACCAAGTGAATTGACCGATCTATACGAAATGATACCACAAGGAGAATCAGCTGAACGTATTGCTGAGAAATGGGAGCTAAGCCGAGATCAGCTAGATGAATTTTCAGTTAGAAGTCATCAGTTAGCTGAAAAAGCTACGCGTTCAGGAGCCTTTTCAAGGGAGATACTCCCGATAGATGTTGAAAAAGACGGAGCAAAAGTCACAGTAACGAAAGATGAGGGGATTCGCCCTAATTCAACAGCGGAAAAACTCAGTACACTCTCTCCTGCTTTTTCAGCAAATGGTAGAATAACTGCAGGAAATTCAAGCCAAATTAGCGATGGTACAGCGGCAGTTTTACTAATGTCATCAAAAAAGGCAGAAGAATTAGGTTTAAAACCGAGAGCAAAAGTAATCGCAAGAGATGTAATTGGATCAGACCCTACGATGATGCTCACAGGTCCGATCCCACTCACAAAACGGATATTGAAAACAGCCGGGTTATCAGTTCAAGATATCGATGTTTTTGAGTGTAATGAAGCCTTTGCCTCAGTACCGTTAGCTTGGATGAAAGAACTAAACCCTTACATTGAAAAAGTAAACCCTCGCGGAGGCGCAATAGCGTTAGGGCATCCTACAGGTGCTAGTGGAGCCAGACTTATGACAACATTACTTCATGAATTGGAAGATATGGATAAACGGTATGGCCTACAAGTGATGTGTTGCGGCGGAGGAATGGCAACAGCGACAATTATAGAGAGGATTTAACAAGGTTTGCTCCCAAAAAGGTAGGTTTTTTAAAAATACGCTCTT
This sequence comes from Salicibibacter cibi, assembly GCF_016495865.1. Lineage (NCBI taxonomy): Bacteria > Bacillati > Bacillota > Bacilli > Caryophanales > Bacillaceae > Salicibibacter > Salicibibacter cibi. The sequence continues at coordinate 2,076,297 of NZ_CP054706.1, read as the reverse complement.
AAACACACATTATATTGTTTTGAATTCACCGTCTTATATACTATATGTTGTGGCATAAATGGCTAGCTGACCTTTTTGGGTGAGAACCTTAACAATGGTATACAAACCGTTTACTAAATCTATGAATTTTTCTGACTCAACCGACTAAAATGTTGATTTAAAAGGGATTTGAGCCAGAGATAGAAATGGCATATATATTGCATTATTTAATTATAAGAATAAATTAAGAGTAGACCTAACTACAATGATAGCGCTTACTTTGATGATATTGTTTAGATATACTTACTCATAAGAAGGTGATAATGTATGGCCGATTCAGTCCGGACAGGTGAAGAATTAAATGATCAAAAGGTAAAAAGTTATTTACACGATCGTTTAAATATAAATCCAGCGAATCCATTAGAGATAAAACAATTTTCAATTGGCGCTTCTAATCTGACTTACCATTTGAAATGCGGATCATGGGAAGGAGTTTTACGGCGTCCCCCCTTAGGTCCCTTACCGCCTAAAGCCCATGATATGGAAAGAGAATATGAAATTTTAAAACGATTAAACCCAGTCTTTTCTTTAGCTCCCAAACCTTATATTTTTAGTGAAGATGAGTCCGTTATGGGTGCCCCATTTTATATAATGGAAACAAAAAGTGGAATCGTGATAGATCGTGAGTTTCCTCCGGGATATAATGTTTCTGAAAACGATTGCAAAAATATATCATATCTTGTAGTTGATACACTAGTTGATTTGCACAGCGTTGACCTTAATAAAACAAAATTAAAATCCTTTGGTCATCCTGATGGATTTTTGGACAGGCAAGTTCATGGTTGGATAAAAAGATATAAAAAAGCCAAAACCGATAATATACCAGAATTCGAAATAGTAGCTAAATGGTTAATAGAAAATACGCCAGTTTCACAAGAAGCAACTATGATTCACAACGATTACAAATTAAATAACATGATGTTTTCTCATGATTTAAAAAGTATGACGGCTGTTTTGGATTGGGAAATGTCAACAATTGGAGATCCATTATTCGATTTGGGGCTATCTTTAGGTTACTGGATAAAAGAAGAAGATCCAAAATTATTGAAGGAGACTTTACAGACGGTAACAAAACAACCAGGCTTTATTACCCGTAGAGATTTTATTGAACGTTATGCAAAAAAGAGCGGTAGAGATGTCTCATCTCTTAAATTTTATATGATATTGGCTTACTTTAAGTGGGCAGTCATAATCCAACAAATCTATTACCGTTGGAAAAGAGGTCAAACACAAGATAACCGATTTAAGAATTATGACGAGCGAGTTAAAAACTTAATGCAATTTTCACTCTTAGCAATAGAAAATGAAGATATTCTATATTGACAATTTGTAAAGAAAAAAGCACGATAGGAGGATTCTATGGGCAAGCCGTGGTTTAGGAAATGGCCAGAAGCACTCCCGAAGAAATTGGATTACGGAACAAAAACCTTACCTGAAATCGTACTAGAGAATTGTGAAAAATTCAGAGATGAATATGCAGTTATCTACTATGGGAGGGGAATTACTTTTCAAGAACTAGGATCATCTATTCAATCTCTTGCTGGATGGTTGCAAGAAAAAGGACTTGGTAAAGGAGATCGGGTAGCAATATACAGCGATAATACACCCCATTTCATCATTTCTTATCTAGCAATACTAGCAAGTGGTGGGGTCTGTGTTTGTTTGAATCCCATGTTTAAGGAGGATGAATTAGAATACCATTTAAATGATTCAGGTGCTGAAACCATTATTATTTTAGAATCTAAGTATAACACGTTACAAAACGTGCGAAACAAAACATCGATTAAAAATGTGATTATAGGATTTTTTGATGACTATATTCCAGAACAACCGACATTACCTGTACCTAAAAGCATCGAAAAAGCAAAAAGTTTAAATCACAATGATGAGTCGTTTATGAACATTATTAACCTGAATAAAAAGTACTTCCCTGTTAAATTTAATTTCCATGAAGATATTGCGTTACTACAATATACTTCAGGGACTTCAGGGTTTCCAAAAGGAAGTATGATCACCCATAGAAACCTATTGGTAAACGTGAAAGGTGCTAAACACTGGTGGGGGTATGAAAAGAGAGATGCACATCTAGCAGTTTTACCCTTCTTTCATGTCACAGGAATGCTGCATAGTATGTTACAACCCGTGTTCTCAGGTGGGGTTATGGTATTATTAACTAGATTTGACGTTGAAACAGTTGTAAAAGCAATAGATAGATATCAGATCAATCATTGGTCTAGTATCGCAACGATGAATATCGCCTTGGTGAATTTTCATGATGTAAAACAATATAATTTAACATCCTTGCGGCTCGTTAGGTCCGGGGGAGCGAGAATTCCAGTCAACATCTATAAAGAATTTAAAAGTTTAACTGGTGTTGATCTCTTAGAAAGTTATGGTTTAAGTGAGACTATTTCTCAAGTCACTTCTAATCCACCTAATTACCCTAAATTAGGATCTGTGGGGATGCCAGTATTTGATGTCGATGTCAAAATCGTTCATGAAAATAACCCTAATAAAGAACTTCCGCTTGGGGAGAAAGGGGAGATCATCGTTAAGGGTCCCCAAGTCATGAAAGGTTATTGGAATAACGAACTAGAAACAAAAGAATCATTTTCAAAAGGTTTCTTTTTGACAGGAGATTTAGGTTATATGGATGATGATGGGTTTTTATATATATCAGGTCGAAAAAAAGAGATCATTAAAGCCTCTGGTTACAGTGTTTTTCCAGCAGAGGTTGAAAATTATTTATATAAGCATCCAGGTATTGCTGAATGTTGTGTTTTTGGTATTCCAGATCCATATCGAGGAGAACAAATTATGGCTGCTATTGTGCCAAAAGATGAATATCAAGGTAAATTGGAAGAAGGTAAAATTGTCGAGTGGGCAAGAGAAAACATGTCTGCGTATAAGTATCCTAGAATCGTTGAATTACGAGAGTCTTTACCGAAAAACGCATCTGGTAAAATCTTAAGGCGAAATTTAGTAAAAGAATATAATGAAAAAACATAACAAAAGTTGCTATTCTCTAGTCATTAAATATCCAATGGAGGGATAACAATGGATTTTGCATTAAGTAAAGAAGTCAAAGATTTACAAAATAAAATAAGTCAATTCATGGATGATGTTATTTATCCGAATGAGACTGTATACGAGGAACAATTAAATGAGCAACGTTGGCATTCACCACCAATCATGGAAAAGATGAAAGAAAAAGCAAAGGCAGCAGGCTTATGGAATCTTTTCTTACCGGAAAGTGAGTATGGTGCGGGGTTAACTAATTTGGAGTATGCCCCGTTATGCGAGTTAATGGGACGTTCATCGATTGCACCGGAAGTCTTTAATTGCTCAGCACCTGATACAGGTAATATGGAGACGCTTGTCCGTTATGGATCAGATGATCAAAAGAAAAAATGGCTGGAGCCGTTGCTCGCTGGCGAAATACGCTCTGCATTTGCAATGACTGAGCCTCAGGTCGCTTCTTCAGATGCGACAAATATTGAAACAAAAATCACAAAAGATGGAAATGAGTATATCATTAACGGTCGGAAATGGTGGACATCGGGTATCATGGATCCACGCTGTGAAATCATGATTGTTATGGGAAAAAACGATCCGGATGGCCCGAAATATACACAACAGTCGATGATTTTAGTGCCAACAGAGACCCCAGGTGTGACCATTAAACGGCATTTGCCGGTTTTTGGATACGACGACGCCCCCCATGGGCATGGAGAAGTGGAATTTGATAACGTGCGAGTTCCCGCGTCTAATATATTATGGGACGAAGGAAAAGGTTTTGCCATATCACAAGGACGGTTAGGCCCAGGGAGGATTCATCACTGCATGAGGTTGATCGGATTGGCTGAGCGTTCGCTTGAGACTATGTGCGAACGTGTACAGGATCGCTCAACATTTGGGAAAACGCTTGCAGAACAAGGAGTTATTCAAGAATGGATCGCTGATTCACGCATTGATATTGACCAGGCACGTCTGTTGACGATGAAAGCCGCCTACATGATGGACACGGTTGGCAACAAAGAAGGCCGTATGGATATTGCAATGATAAAGGTTGTCGCGCCGAACATGGCGTTACGAGTCATCGATCGCGCCATTCAAGCCCACGGTGGTGGAGGAGTCACCGATGACTTTACACTAGCAAAGGCGTGGACAAAAGCGCGAACATTGCGACTTGCTGACGGTCCCGATGAAGTGCACAGGCGAACAATTGGGAGATTAGAATTGAAAAATATCGTTAAATAGAATGAGTATTTTTAATTGGAGGTGATTCAAAAGCAGATAGAAAGTGTTTTTATAGTGTCTCCTGTGATTGACTACATTATTGTAATAAAATAATAATAAGAGAAGGAGTGAAAATAAATGAAATTTGTACCTTTGAAAATATTGTTGGTTTTTGCGATATCAATATTAGCAGCATGTAATGACCAATCTTCGGGAGAAAGTGATAGTGATGATTTAGAAACTGATTTTCCTCAAGATGATATAGAGATTATTGTGCCATACGCTCCAGGCGGTAGTAATGACATCTCAGTGCGACTTATCGCAAGTGTTGCAGAAAAATATGTTCCAAATGATCAATCAATAGCGGTCGTAAACACCCCTGGCATTGTTGGCACATCTGACATAGCCACTGCACCTAATGATGGTTATACGATAGGAGCAGCAACTACTGGGACAATTGGTGTTCAGCCGTTTGTGAACGACACGTCTTTTGATCTAGATAGTTTTGAGCCAATCGCAGGTACTATACATGGGCAAGCAGCATTTTTAGTTTCATCCGAAGCCCCTTTCGATGATTTCGACGAATGGTTAGAATACACGGAAGAAAACCCAGGGGAATTTTCTTTTGCTGCTTCAGCTGCTGGAAATACTACACACTTAGCTGCAGAAGCATTTAATGATCAATTGAATCTAGAAAATGAAGTTGTACCTTTTGAAGGTGCTGGGCCTGCAATATCAGCTTTACAGGGAGGACACGTAGGCGGGTTTGTTAACCCGATAGAGGAAGTTATGTCTGATGTAGAAAGTGGAAACTTAGAAGTGTTAGCTGATGCCTCGGCAGACGGGATAGATTATTTAGAAGAAGAGGTAATTTCTACTCAAGAGGAATACGGATTTAATACAGACTTGATTTATGGATTGGTTGCTCCAGAAGGCATACCTGAACCAGAACTAAATGTGCTTGTAGACATTTTTGAACAAGCTTTTGAGGATCCTGAATTAATCGAGCAGTTGGAAGAACAGGATTACACTCCATCGTATTTATCCCCTGATGAGTTTGCGGAGGCAGTAGCGGAGGATGCCGAATTTTTTGAAGAAGTATACCAAGCAATGGATTAAGCATAACAACATTTGGGTCGTTACATAGATTTGGCGTGGTTAGGATAGCTCCGTCACGCCAAATTTATTACGGCTAAACTTACATTATTTATTTAGGGGGAAAAGTAATGTCTAGGAAGGTAGAAAATTCTTTACCTCCCATGATCTTCTTAATATTGGGGATTTTACTATTGACAACATGGATACCTCAACAAATTCCAATTACAGGAAATGAAGCTATAAATGCAAGGTTTTTCCCATACATTTTATCATTAGCATTAATTATTTGTAGTGCGTTTACATTAATCATAAGTTTAAAAGAAAAAAAATCTAAATCTTATGATGTAGAAAAAGAGAGCAAGCAGCAGTCTAATAAATATTATCGAATAATATTAGTAATATTTATCTCTGTATTTTGGTTAATTACCATTCAATTTCTAGGTTTTATTTCTACAACAATCATTCTTGTTGCAAGCACGATGCTAGTTTTTGGAAATAGAGTTTGGTATCAAATTATCCCTGTCTCCATTATATTTCCTATATTATCTTATCTACTGTTTTCAGAATTTCTAAATGTTAGGTTCCCAGATGGAATGTTGTTCTAGAAAAGGGAGTGAGCTAATTGGACGGTTTTTTAGAGGGTCTTTTCAATGTATTTCAGTTAGGAAATCTCATAATTATTATTTTTGGTATGGCATTAGGAATTGCCGTTGGTGCCTTACCGGGGTTAAGTGTTACCTTGGCAGTTGCTCTTATGCTTCCATTTACTTTTGCTATGGACCCAGGCACAGGGGTGCTTTTTTTAGTTGCCATATACTGTGGAGGTATATATGCAGGGTCAATTACCGCAATATTGCTTAAGACCCCGGGGTCACCTGCATCGGCAGCTACAACTGCTGATGGTTATGCTTTGGCGCAACAAGGTAAAGCTAGTCAGGCTCTAAGTGTATCGTTATACGCTTCAGTTGCAGGCGGTTTATTTAGTGGATTTACCCTACTGTTATTTTCACCACTAATTGCTGAGCTCGCATTAATGTTTGGTCCACCTGAGTTCTTAACATTAGCACTCTTTGGTATGACAGTAATCGCTAGTGTAAGTGGAGATTCCATAAGTAAGGGTATGGTAATGGCGATTTTAGGTATGCTAATTGCCACTGTTGGGGTGGACCCAATGACAGGTTCAGAGAGATTTATATTCGGTGCAGAGTTTTTATTAGGCGGAATAGAAATTGTGCCAGTTCTTATTGGCCTTTTCGCCATTTCAGAAGTTCTTTTACAAGTAGAAAAAAAATCAAAAAGAATATCAGTGAGATCTGGATCAGAAAATCAAAGAAAAGTGAAAATACGTGAATTAAAGCCATATCGCAGAACGATTTTTAGATCAAGTGTAATAGGCTCGATTGTTGGTTCAATTCCAGGACTTGGGGCTGAAATTTCTTCATTTATTTCTTACGGTCAAGCAAAAAAGAAATCAAAAGAGCCTAAGAAATTTGGGAAAGGGAGCATGGAGGGTGTTGCTGCTTCTGAGGCAGGGAACAATGGTGTAACCGGTGCAACTTTAATTCCAACAATGACTTTAGGTATACCAGGCAGTGTTGTAGCTGCCGTGCTATTAGGCGCCTTTTTAGTTCAAGGCTTGAATCCAGGTCCACAGCTATTTCAGGAAAGCGGGGATGTTGCATATACAGTAATATTAGGTTTTATAGTTGCTAATATTGTTATGTTAATAGAAGGAAAATTAGCGATCCGTTGGTTTGCAAAAGTGGCTACGATACCGTCTTCAATTTTATTTCCCATCGTATTATCACTTTGTTTAATGGGAGGGTATGCATTTGAAAACCAGATATATACAGTAGGTATAACTATATTTTTTGGGGTGCTCGGCTATTTATTGAGTAAATTGCAATATCCACTTGCTCCTATGCTCATTGCATTAATATTAGGGCCAATAGCTGAAGAGGGATTACGTCAATCTTTGATGTTATCTGGAGGGAGTTTGGCCATCTTCTTTGTTAGGCCGATATCCTTATTCCTTATAATCTTAATTCTATTATCCGTAATAATGCCTTTTGTAGCTAAATATAGAAAAAATAAGACGGCGAACCGTAGTCTATAGTTGATCTTACTTTACGTAGGAACTAAATTCTAATCGATTTGTTTGATTAAAAGAGGCCATATCCTTAGTTGAACCATTATATTATGTTAAACTATTTGGCAAAACTATGTTGTTATTTGGAGGGATGAATAAAGATGTTCAATAATGAAACGTTGCAAGAATTCTTAGGCAGCGAAAAATTTGAGCCTGAATCGATACATGATTTTCCTTTAGCGCAAGTTTTGTCATCCATTCATGACGGCATCGTTGTTGTAAATGAACAAGGGGTGATTGTGTATGCCAATCCTTCCTATACCCGTATCTTAAATGTCCCTGTGGATCGTGTGATAGGTAAAAAAATGAAAGATGTAGAACATGACGCCAGAATATTAACAGTCTTAAAAACCGGTAAAGCTATTTTACAAGAACCCATTTATTTAGATTCACTACAAGCTGAGGTGGTTGTCGACTCAACACCATTATATAAAGGTAATAAAATAATAGGTGGTGTCACTGTTTTTAAAAAAATGGGAGAAGTCATTGATTATTATAATGCTCTCACTAAGTTAAACGAAATCAAAAAGAAAAAAAAGCTGAAAAAAAATAAAGACGAATTAAAAGACCCTTTTAAAAATATTATCGGTAGCGATCCTCTTTTTAAGAAGAGTCTCCAAAAAGCGTCTGCAGTCGCCCTATCAGGCGCATCCATTTTATTGAGTGGGGAGAGCGGTGTTGGGAAAGAAGTGTTTGCAAATGCGATTCATAAATCCAGCGATAGACAAAACAACGCTTTTGTAAAAATTAATTGTTCCGCTATTCCGGAATCATTATTAGAATCAGAGCTATTTGGTTATGAAGAAGGGGCATTTACCGGGGCTAAAAAAGGTGGGAAAATTGGAAAGTTTGAACAGGCAAATGGCGGAACGGTTTTTCTAGATGAAATCGGGGACATGCCAATACAGGTGCAGGCGAAATTATTAAGGGTACTACAGGAAAAAGAATTTGAACGTGTAGGTGGCCTACAAACGATAAATGTCGACATTCGAATTATAGCAGCAACGAATCAGAATCTTGAAGCGATGATAGAAAACAAACAATTTCGTGAAGACTTGTATTATCGCTTGAATGTCGTACAAATTCGCATCCCGGCTTTAAGAGAAAGGCCTTTAGATATTGAATTAATTGCGAAGCATTTCACTTCTCAATTTACAAACCTATATAATAAAAAACTGATTCTTTCTAGTGAAGTAGTTCAAAGGTTAAAACACTATGATTGGCCGGGAAATGTTCGCCAACTTGCTAATTTTATCGAACATGGGATTATTCTCTGTGATGAGCCCATCATACAAACGAAGCATCTACCTGAACAAATTTTTGAAATCGATTACATTCATGAATATGATTCGAATGATAATGAAGAACTAAGAATCATCAAGGCTTTAAAGGCATCAAAGTACAACCGGACAAAAGCTATGGAAGATTTGGGTATAAGTCGGAGAACGTTTTATAAAAAAATAAAAAAATACAATATTGAGCTATGATGTAGGCGGTGGTCGAAATGAGAGTGATCGTACTTGGTTCAAATAAATATGCGATCGGTATAATAAAAAAAGCTTTTATGTCAAACGCCGAATTTATATCTGTTTTTGAAAAAGACGATTCATTATTAATGGATTTAAAAGAAGAGCTTAATAAGGAATTAGGGGATATTTAAATTTTGAGAGTAAAATAAAATATATAGCTGAACTAAATATAGATAGCCTAAAAAACTCAATTGTTATTGATTGTTTAGCAGATTTTGAAGAAGATTCTAGTTTAGTAAAACAAATTTTCAAAGAGGTGTCATCAAAAGCGATGATATTTTTTACTACAAGTAAAATTAACTCCGTGAATTACATCGCTTCTCTGACAGAAGATCCCAAAAAGGTTGTAGGACTTCAATTTATTGGGTATTTCGAAAGTATAAAGATTGTGGAACTAATCAAAGGGATTCATACATCACAGAAAACGTTGATGGATGCGCAAAATATTTTAAAAAAAATGGATAAAGAGGTAATCATTTTAAAAGACTCACCTGGTTTTATGATAAATAGATTAGTATTTACATTAATCAATGAGTCTATTCATCTTTTAAATGAAGGAATTGGCACACCGAAAAACATAGATGATGAAATGGAATTAGGAATGGGGATGGCAATAGGTCCATTAAAGTTAGCTGATAAAATAGGATTGGACAATACACTAAAAATATTACATCATCTTTATGAGGAGACGGGAAACAATAAATATTTACCTTGTCCACTATTAAAAAATATGGTGAATGCCGGCTATGTTGGTGTTAAATCAAATGTAGGTTTTTTCAACTACTCAGCAGAAATATTAGATTTTCCGATATTTAATACTTAATAAAAGGACATTTATATTTATGTTATTTTTTCTCGATCTGAAAGGAAGGATGATAGTTTGCTAGGAAGAGATTTAGTTTTAGAAGCATTCCGGGAGTATGGGGTAGAGTACTTGTTTGGCAACCCGGGGACGACAGAGTTACCTTTAATGGATGGTTTAGTGAATTATCCGGATATTGAATTCATTGTATCTCTTCAAGAAGATATCTGTGTGGGGATGGCTGCAGGTTATGCTCAAGCGACAGGGAAGCCCGGCGTATTAAATTTACATGCAGCTCCGGGGTTAGCGCACGGATTAGGAAATGTTTATGATGCTTTTCGCGCATCCGTGCCATTGATTGTGACTGCCGGCCAACAGGACACACGGTTGGCTGCTCAAGAACCGGCTTTATGGGGAGAAATGGTCCCGATGATTGAAAATTACACAAAATGGAGTTGGGAAGTCAAAAGCATTGAAGAATTGCCGATCGTTGTGCAGCGTGCTTTTAAAGTTGCAATGACGGAACCAAGGGGCCGGTGTTTTTATCTTTCCCTTCCGATATCATGTGGAAGGAATCGGACGCAGAGACCCTGCCTTTAACAGATATATCAACTAATATTCGTGGCGATCGCGAGGCGATCAAAGCAGCGACGAAAAGCATTCTTGAAGCGTCCAACCCTGTTATTTTAGCAGGCGATCGAATCGGGAGCACGAATTCTATATCAAGCTTAGTGGCATTATCAGAATTAACGGGGGCTCAAGTCTATGTAGAACATCAAAGTGCTGAGTTGAACTTCCCTTACACTCATCAACATTTTGGAGGGCGATGCTTACCGAACGGTTCTTTTATAAAAAAAGTCCTGTCAGAAGCTGATTTGGTGATTTTTGCCGGTGTCATCAGTCAGGCACCATTACTTTACTTTGATGAACCACTTGTCGAGAAAGGGACGAAACGAATTGCTATTGACAACTCCGAATGGCAAATCGGTAAAAATATGCATGTGGATATTCCTATTCTCGGACACCCCCATGAAGTTTTGAAAGAAATCGTTGATGAAACGAAACAACATGCCTCAAATGAGAACGTTCGGACATTTGACATTACGAGAAAAAGAACGTTGGCAAAACATAGGCAAAGGACTGAAGACTTACAGAGACAGTTGGAGGAATCGCAGGAAAACGACATCCTGACACCGGCTCAGGTTATCCATGAACTGAATCAACATCTGCCCGAAAATGCACTAATCGTCGATGAATCGGTCACTTCCGGGCAATATGTCCACGACTATTTGCAATTGGAAAAGCCCAAAAGTTTTATTGGACTGAAGGGTGGTGGTTTAGGTTACGGAATGCCCGCCTCCTTAGGGGCGCAATTAGGGCGCCCGGATCAAAGAGTCGTGAATATCATAGGGGACGGATCCAGCCTATACTATATTCAGGCCATATGGAATGCTGCTAAACATCGGCTCCCTGTTGTTTTCTTTGTTATTAATAATGCCAGTTACATGATTCTAAAAGGTGGTTTAGTAAACATGGATGGGGAAGCAGCAAAAAAGAACTTTTTTCCCGGAATGGACTTAACAGGACCATCTATTGATTTTGTCAGTGTTGCCAAGGGATTTGGTGTGGATGCAGTAAAAGTGGAAAATGAAGAGGAATTGACGACAGCTTTACAACAGGCGTTTTCTGCAAACAAACCGATGCTTCTTGATGTGACTGTTGACTCCACGGTTAAAGTGTTTCTTAAATAGAAGCAGTGGCATTGGGGAAGCGACCGCCATTGCTCTTGCTGAAAAAGGAGTCAAAATTGTTTTGGCTGCGCGAAGAAAGGAACGGTTGGAGGAAATCGCGGACGTATACAAAAAATGGGGGACAGGCAGCGTATTACTAAACCAATGTAACCGCTCGTGAAGCGGGGGAATTGATAAGCCGTTAACGGAAATCGATATTGCTGACGCGATTAGTGTCATGGCTGATAAATTGCTTGTTTGGCTGATATATTGATGTTTTCGGCTGATAAGTACTCTAGGAACTTATCCAGGTAAAGCTTCCGGGAAGCCGCATAACAGCTTCTGCGGAAGCTTTTATTTTTTTCATGCAGTTTTGCATGATCCATACAAGAATGAATGATTAAAAGAGCAAGTAAAATGAAAGCCCTTTAATTTGATGCCTTTTTTGCCGATTATTTTTTTGGCATCATTATTGCATTAAAAGAATGAGGCAACATCTAAGAAATACAGGAGGGAAAAGAGTGAGAATAAATAAAAAAGCGAAGAAATGCTGTTTGTTAAGTGGATCGTTCTTACTAACAGCAGGCTTGTTAACCGCCTGCAATAGCGAAGCAGAGGATGATGAGTGGCAGCATGCCCATATTTCCGGACCGACAGATTCGGGTTGGTATCCGCTATCCACCTTATTTTCCGACATTTGGCTGGATGAACTGGAAGAAGCCGATGTGACCGTTGTTGAAGGCGCTGCGATTGGCAACATTCGTGAGGTGAATACAGGGGTTGACGTGCAAACCGGATTTGCGTTTGTATCTGACTTTGTTGATGGGATTAACGGAGAAGGAGGATTTGAAGGGGAACCCCAGGAGAATGTGAAGGCGCTCGGCGCATTTTATCCTACCTTTTGGAACATCGCGGTATTGGAGGACAGCCCATATGAATCCCTGGAAGATGTGGTTGAATATGGCGCAGATGTGATTCCCGGCAATCCGGGCGACGCGAGCGTGCAAACCTTTCATCGAATCTTTGAAGCCATGGGGTATGACGAAGAAGATTTGGAAGAAGCAGGTGTTTCTGTAGATTATGGAGGTTACGGCGATGCTGCCAATCAGATGAGGGATGGGATTATTGATCTCACGATTCAAGGCGGCGGTCCTTACGTTCCGGGTCTGACTGAAATTGATGCCACCCAGTCCGTGGAACTTTTGTCTATCCCGGAGGAAGTGTTGGACGAGTTGGAGGAGCAAGATTATGGATACACCACTGACTTGGAGATTCCCGCTAACAGCTATAGCGCTCAACCGGAAGATATTCCGACCGTTGTGACATGGGCGATGATGATTGTACACGAGGATATGGATGATGACGTTGTGTATGAGCTTACAAAGGCGATTTGGGAAAATGTTGATCGTGTTGAAGAGGAGCAACCGACGCGAGGCGAATGGTTTGATCCGGAATTTGCCTACGGTGAAATTGACGATCCCGAAGAAAATATTCATCCTGGCGCATTACGATATTATGAAGAAGTCGGTGCGACTGACTAGGAAGGGGGGAGAACGCAATGGAGAAAAGCGCTAACGGAAATGAAAAAATTGACTTAACCATCGAAGAAGAAAGAATGAACTCTTCCATTGAGAAATCTCTGTATAACCCGGATGGCTGGACAACATGGAAGCGTTTACGGCAATTTATGATTGCCATCATTGCGATCACCCTCGCGGTTTATGTGATCTACTACGCGGCAGCCGGGGGCTTGCCGGCTTGGCAGCACCGCGCTGTGTTTACAACCATCTTTTTAATTCTGTGTTTTAGTACGTTTTCGTATCGCAAAGGCAAAGAACCCGGACATTTATTGTTCGATGGAGTGCCGCTCATCTTATCGATTGCACTGCTCGGACATGCGTTTTTTTCCTATCCGGATATTGCCCTTCGCCAAGGGGCTACTACCCTTATTGACCAAATCGTGGCGACGGTTATGATTTTCCTTGTTATAGAAGGAGTACGACGGACGATTGGGCACGCGATGGCAATATTGGCATTGTTTTTTTGGGCCTATATATTTATAGGGCCTTTGTTCCCGGGTCTATTGGGGCATCAAGGATTTAGTTATGGCCGCATGACTGATGCCCTTTACACGACGACGAACGGGATTTTCAGTGATCCCATTTATGTGGCTTCCACTGTCCTTATTTTGTTTCTGATTTTTGCTGCCTTTATGATGAGGACAGGGGTTGGGCAATTTTTTATTGAATTTGCATTTGCATTAACCGGACGTATTCGCGGCGGTCCCGCGCTAGCGTCGGTGTTATCAAGCGGTTTGCTAGCGACGGTGAGTGGAAATGGGGCGGCGAACGCATCCATGACCGGACCGTTTACAATTCCGTTGATGAAGAGGGTAGGTTATACCAAAACGTTTTCCGGTGCTGTGGAAGCGGTTGCTTCTCAAGGTGGACAGATTATGCCGCCGATCATGGGCGCGGCCGCGTTTGTTATGGCGGAATACACCGGTATTCCTTACATTGAAGTAGCCGCCTATGCCCTTCTCCCGGCTATTCTGTTTTTTACCGTCGTCGGAGTGGTCATCTATTTTCAAGCTCGCCGCTTAGGGTTGGAGGGCATCCCGGGATATCAGCTCCCAAATTTTTGGAAGCTCGTCGCGGGCAAAGGATACCTTATCTTGCCGTTAGTGATTATTATCTTTTTGATGGTCATTGGCTATAGCCCGATGAGAGCCGGAATGTGGGCGTTGCTGTCCGTTTTTATATTGAGTCTATTTAAAAAAGAGAGCCGTATGAATGTGATGGCTATCCTTGCCGCTTTGGAAAAAGGCATCCGAAATGCCGTTCCGACGGTGATGGCCTGTGCAGGGGCGGGCATTATCGCCGGATCTGTGATTATGACAGGACTTGGCATGAGTTTTTCCAGATTCGCGGTGGAAATGTCAGGCGGGCAACTGTTGCCGTTGCTTTTGCTGATCATGGTTGCTTCCATTATTCTCGGTATGGGCATGCCGACGGTTTCGGCTTATGTCATTCTCGCAACCGTTGCCGCAGGTGCGCTTACGCAATTGGGTGTACCCGTTCTCGTCGCCCATTTCTTCGTTTTCTATTTCGGTATTTTTTCCGGAATTACACCACCGGTGGCGATTACCTCTTATATTACAGCCGGAATTGCCGGCAGCAATCCGTTGCGTACCGCTGTCTATTCCCTTCGGGTCGGGATGGCCGGTTTTATCTTGCCGTACATGCTCGTCTATAATCCATCGCTGTCTTTGGATGGAAGTGTCCCTTCGATTATTTTCGGTATTATAACTGCTCTCATGGGTCTTGTGGCCTTTGCCGGTTTTATCGAAGGGTGTATGCTGAAAATAACGGAGGTTTGGGAGCGAATATCTTTATTGGTAGCGGCTGTTTTGTTGGTGGCTGACCATTTATGGACAGACGTTATCGGTCTCGCGTTGCTGCTGATTATTTTTGTCTATCAATGGAGAAGCAAGGATAAAAATACAACAGCGGGGATTTCTACTGAGTACTAAAGCAACTTGAAATTCTTATGCGCTCAAATCTCGGTTTTGGGCGCATGTTATTTTAAGGATCCTTTGCTAGTAAAAATGAGATTGCCAGTCCTAATAGACTTTCAACCGGGCTTTGGGCGCAGTTGATGGCCTTTTCCGGGAAAAACGGGTTGGGAAGATGAGGTCACATTCTGGTATAATGGCTGAAAGAAAAATCCATTCTTCTTGAGGGAGTGTTTCTGATGACAACAAAAGCGTTATTATCCAGTGAATGGTCCTATCTCCCTTTCCCTATGCTCCTTGTAAACGATCGTGGAGAAGTGATCGCGAGCAATGAGCGGGCAAGTGAGGATTTTCATCGTTGCATAGCGGAAGACGAACATCATTTTGCATGCAATGTTAATGGTAAGGATTATCTTGTGGAAAAATATGAGCACTCCCATATAAACAATTATTTTTTTTATCTTTTCTATCCCCACGATAAAAGTGCGGCCAAGAAGTATGAAGAGATGGAAAGGGAATTAAATAGTTTGTTGGAAAGCGCTTATGATGCGATTTACATTACTGATGCTGAAGGAACTACGTTGAAAACTAATCCGGCCATTGAACGGATTACGAAAATCCCGCGAGATTATTATATTGGAAAAAATGTAAATCAGCTCGTTCAACGAGGCATACTGGAAGAATCGGTAACTTTTAAAGTGGTAGAAGAAAAGAAACCCATGACGGCTTATCAGCGGGGTCAAGGAGATATTGAAGTGATGCTTACCGGGAGTCCCATATTTAATGAAGATGGCGAAGTGGAAAAGGTCATCACCAACATTCGGGACTTGACGGACTTAAAGCAGCTTCGCGATGAAAATCAAAAAGTGAAAGAACTGAACTCTTTTTATAAGGCCGAACTCAATAAAATGCAGGCGAATCCACAGGTAACAAAGGAGGTCGTTTGTGAAAGTACGGAAATGAAAAACATTTTTTTCACGGGGGAACGTGTGGCAAATATCGATGCCACCATCCTTGTTCTCGGGGAAACCGGTGTCGGGAAAGATGTTTTCGCTAAAAATGTGCATGAGCATAGTCTACGCTCGGAACAAGGAGAATTTATAAAAATCAATTGCGGTGCGATCCCGCCGACACTTTTGGAATCGGAGTTATTCGGTTATGAAGCGGGGGCTTTTTCAGGTGCGCAGAAAGCGGGAAAAGCGGGGATGTTCGAACTTGCGAACCATGGTACGTTATTTCTCGATGAAGTCGGCGAACTTCCCCTCGAATTGCAAGTCAAGCTATTGCGCGTGTTACAGGAAGGCGAAATTAGAAGGGTTGGGAGCACGCACACGACGCGGATCAACGTTAGGGTGATTGCCGCTACCAACCGGGATTTAAAGAAAATGGTGAAAGAAGGCATCTTCCGGGAAGACCTATACTATCGCATTAATGTCATCCCGATTCACATTCCGCCGCTACGGGAGCGGCGCGAAGACATTTTGCCCCTCATCTATTTTTATCTCAAGCATTATAATGAAAAATACGACGTAAATAAACAGTTTTCGGAATCGGCATTAAACTTTTTCTATCAGTTTGATTGGCATGGAAATGTGAGAGAATTGGCCAACTTGGTGGAACGGCTCGTCGTCACGATTCCAACCAACATGATCGATATCAGCGATATTCCCGTCGATATCAGGGAGGAAACAGGAGATGACGGGTTACCCCAAGAGATTACGACACTGCAGGAAGCAACGGAACATTCGGAAAGAGCGCTTTTGGCAAAAGCCCTGAAACTTTATGAAAACACGTATAAAATCGCTGACGCATTAGGAACGAGCCAGGCGACGATTGTAAGGAAATTGAAGAAGTATGAGTTGACGTAGGTAGAGAAAAAAATTCAGTGACAAAAAAGAAGTGCCGATCGAATGGCACTCTTTTTTTGTTAGAAATTTTCTTTTGTGTAGAGGATGAAAGCGAGCAAATTCTATATTTCACCCGTGCGATTCTAAAACAAGAGAAAAACCCACCTGAATTTGAACGGCTGATTCAAGAAAGTGAACAAATTGTCTTAATGTATACAATGAAGACACGATTATCGATATTAAAGGCAAACAGTTTTTGATTCATCCAATTGAAAAAAAATGAAATACAAACAGAGATCGAGAATAATCCGGAATTGCAAAAAATGATCGAACGGGCAGATCAGGATATTGCCACAGGAAATGTGTTCACAACGGAGGAAATGCTTGAATCGATTAAACCTGGAGCTTTTACATGATTACCCAATATTTATGGCCATCGTGATCGAACCCTTAAAAATCCGAAAAGTGACTTACAATTTTGAAACCGGTTTCGAAGTGAAACCGGTTTTTTCTCCCCATAATACATTTATAAATCAAATCATACATAGATGATTTTCCGGGTGTGTGAATCCTCCTTAAAACGCTCATGAAAAATGGCATGGATTTTGCATTTATAATGATGAGAACTTTAAAGGAGGAAAACCTCATGAATTTTAATATCAGCGAAGAAAATGAACAGATGCGCGTGATGGTAAAAAACTTTGTGGAAAACGAAGTGGAACCATATGCGCAACAAATTGAAGAAGAGGATGCGATTCCCGGGAATCTTATCGATAAGGCTAAGGAGCTAGGGCTTTTTGGTTTAAGTATTCCGGAAGAATACGGAGGCATCGGCCTCGATACCGTCGGGAAGTGCATTGTGTATGAGCAGTTGGGACGTACGCATAATGGCTATGTTTCTCTTATTGGCGCCCATACCGGCATCGGCAGTACCGGACTCGTTAGATTGGCTTCGGAAGAGCTCAAACAAAAGTATCTGCCTGACATGGCAGCCGGAAGAAAGATTGGTTGTTTTGCCCTTTCCGAACCGGGAGCAGGGTCTGATGCGACCAATCTTGGCACGACAGCGGAGAAAAAGGGAGATAAATGGTTTGTAAACGGCACTAAGCATTTCATCACGAATGCGCCGATCGCCGATGTTTTCACCGTCTTCGCTCTCACCGACAGAGAAAAGGGAGCAAAAGGCGGCATTACGGCATTTCTGATCGAAAAGGATTTTCCGGGAATCAAGGTCGGTAAACCGGATAAGAAAATGGGGCTCAAAGGTTCCCATACGAGTCAAGTTATCTTCGATAATTGTGAAGTCCCTGATGAAAATGTCATCGGTGAAGTCGGGATGGGATACGTGTCCGCGCTCACCATTTTAGGGGAAGGGCGAGTTGGACTGGCTGCCCGTTCCGTTGGGTCATCGAAAAAGTTGATTGACCTTTCCATGGAATATGCGGAAGAAAGGAAACAATTTGGGAAACCAATCTCCAAGCAGCAAGCGATCCAATGGATGCTCGCCGATATGGAAACGGAAACGGAAGCGGCCAAAACGATGACCTACCGGGCAGCATGGTTGATCGACCAAGGCGAAAAAGCGATTAAAGAAAGCTCAATGGCCAAGCTTTTTGCAACGGAGACCTATAATAAGGTTGCCGATAAGGCGGTACAAATCCATGGTGGAATGGGTTACATGGCCGAGTACCCTGCCGAACGTTTTTATCGTGATGCCAGAATCACGAAAATCTATGAAGGCACCAATGAGATTCAAAGACTCATTATCTCTAAAAATATGTTGAAAGGCTCGTGAGGGTATGGAACGTATATGGCTCGAAAATTATCCCGAAAATGCTCCGGCGGATATCGAGGTTCCGAACCTTTCCATATATGATTTTCTGGAAAGAACAGCAGAAGATTACGGTGACGTTCTCGCGGTCATCGATGGTGAGCTAAGCTACACTTATGAAGAATTGAGGGACGAGGTCCGGCGCTTCGCCTCCTCTCTCTCCGATTTAGGGCTCCGAAAAGGGGACCGTGTCGCTTTAATGCTGCCGAACGGTGTGGAATATATTGTGAGTTACTTTGCGATCCAGCGTCTCGGCGGTATCGTCGTCCAAGTGAACCCGATGTATCAGGTGGGGGAACTGGAGCATATATTCCGGCAAACAGAGCCGCTGATCTTCATCGGGGAAGCGAAACAAAAAGAAAAAGTGCAATCGATTAAGTCGCCGACTTTCGGCATCTATCATGGCCGCCCACAACTAGACGAAAATGAATATGATTTACATGACCTCTTTGATCAAGGCAATTCTGGCAGGATCCCGGAAACGGTGATTGATCCCGGGAACGATCCGGCGCTTATTCAATTTACGGGTGGAACGACCGGTTCACCTAAGGGGGCGGTTCTTTCCCATTACAATCTGGTTGGGAATGTTTATCAAACGTTTGCATTCACATCGGATACGCTACAACGACCGGGGGAAATTTTTCTGGGGGCTGCTCCTTTTTACCATGTGTTGGGAATGTCGAGTGTCATCAATCAAGGCGTTTTTGCTGCCGCGACGATCATTTGTATGAAAAAGTGGACGGTAGAAGAGGGCGTTGACATTATTGAGCGTTATCGGCCGACGTATTTTCCCGCTGTTCCAACGATGTACATTGGGTTGTTGCGCTACGCGGAGGACAATCCTATTTCCCTTGATTCCATAAAGGCAATGACGAGTGGCAGCGCCCCGTTGCCTGTCGAAGTCATGCGAAATGTTGAGGAGATGACGGGTGGGGTGATTTCAGAGGCTTACGGATTGTCGGAAACGTCACCGACGACCCATCGAAATCCGTTCAAAGGAAAACGGAAGACGGGAAGTATCGGTCTGCCGTTGCCGAGTACGGAATGCAAAATCGTGGATACTGAAAGTGGAGAAGCCTTGTCCGTCGGGGAACCCGGTGAATTATGGATTAAAGGTCCGCAAGTCATGCTTGGATATTGGGGCCTCAAGGAAGAGACAGATGAACACCTGCAAGATGGCTGGTTCGCCACCGGAGATATCGCTGAAATGGATAGCGAAGGGTATTTTTATATTGTCGGCCGGAAAAAAGAGATGGTGATTGGCAGCGGTTTCAATATTTATCCCAATGAGGTTGAAGGCATCATGTATGAGCATCCGAGCATTGGAGAGATCGTAGTTTATGGTGTTCCCGACCCTTATCGCGGAGAAACATTAAAAGCCTCTATCGTTTTGAAAGAAAGAGAAACGCTTACTGAGGAAGAATTAAAAGCCTGGTGCAAAAAACGAATGGCGAGTTATAAGGTACCAAAAATTATCGAATTTCGCGACTCGATCCCCAAGACGAGCGTAGGGAAAATATTGCGTCGGGAACTTATCCGGGAAACGAAAGATCAACTGGAGAAGGAGAGAAATCAATAATGGGTTCGGTCAACAAAGTTGCGATTATCGGGGCAGGCGCGATGGGGTCTCAAATTGCGGCTGTATGTGCCCTTGCCGGCTGTGATGTTCGCATCCAGGATATTAATGAGCAAAATTTCGGAAACAGTATGGAAGAGATTTGCAAACGGTTGAAACGAAAAGTAGAGAAAGGGAAATTATCTCAGCAAGTCCTGGAGGATCGTTTTGCGCGCCTCATTTTTATGCCAGAAATTGAAAGCGCTGTTGCTGATTGTGATTTTGTCATCGAAGCAGTCACCGAGAATATTGAAACGAAAAGGAATATCTTTCAAGAGATGGATCAATATGCGCCGAAGCACGCGATCCTCGCGACGAACAGTTCCACGATTGTAAGTTCAAAGATTGCGGATGCAACGGATCGTCCTGAACAGGTGTGCAATTTTCACTTTTTCAATCCGGCACTTGTGATGGAACTAATCGAAGTTGTGAAAGGACCTCATACATCAGATAAGACAGCGGAAACGGCAATGGAATTTGCAAGAAATTTAAACAAAACACCGATTCTGCTACAAAAGGAAATCAGCGGTTTCGTGGCAAACCGCATGCTTGGAAGCTTGATGGACGAAGCCTTGGATTTATACGAAAGAGGCGTCGCAAGCCATGAGGAAATCGATCTTGCCTGTACAAAGGCTCTTAATCATCCGATCGGGCCTTTTCAACTCATCGATTTAACCGGGATTGACGTGCATTATCATGTGCGAATGCAGCGCTATGAAGAATCTGGTGATGAATCCCAAAAACCGGCAGAAGCGGTAAGAAAAAAATATGAAGCCGGAGAGCTTGGACGGAAAACCGGCAAAGGGTTTTATACGTATGTTTGAAAGTGAAATGAAGAAAGGAACGTCAAAAATGAATTTGGAATTGATTCAATTAAATGTTGATAACCGGTGGGCGACGATCACGATCAACCGGCCGGATGTGCGCAACGCATTGAACGCACAAGTGTTGGAAGAAATGGAAACTGTGCTCGATGACGTGGACAGGCGTGCTGACGTAGACGGCGTTATTTTCACAGGAGCAGGTGAGAAGGCATTCGCGGCTGGGGCGGATATCAAACAGCTTCGGGACAAGGAAGCGCTCGATGCACTCTCGCCGGGCATGCAAGCGGTGTATGACAAACTGGCAGACTTTGAAAAGCCAACAATCGCCATGATCAACGGAGTTGCGGCCGGGGGCGGGTGCGAGCTGGCATTGGCCTGTGATATTCGGGTGGCGAGCACGAAAGCGAAAATCGGGCTGCCTGAATTGAACTTAGGGATTATTCCGGGGGCCGGCGGCACGCAGCGTTTAACCCGGCTCGTCGGGAAAGGGAAAGCGGTTGAAATGATTTTACGCGGCAAATTGATCGAGGCCGACGAGGCTCATCGAATTGGCCTTGTGAATGATGTGGCCGATCCGGAAGCGCTTGAGGAAAACGTGCGGGCGATCACCGCTGATATCTCCGCGAAAGGGCCACTCGCCGTTCGGCTTGCGAAGATGGTCGTGACCCGGGGTGCGGATTCGAATCTTGAAAGCGCTCAATTATTGGAAAAACTGGCGCAAGCAGTCGCTTTCCAATCCGATGATAAATATGAAGGAACGAGTGCTTTTTTGGAGAAAAGAAAGGCTGATTTTCGAGGAAAATAGAAAGGGTGAAACCATTTGAAGGTTGAAAATAAGGAGATTGTGATCGTAAGCGCTGTGCGAACCGCCGTTGGACGCGCGGGGGGTTCGCTAAGGAATGTCGATAGCGGCCACCTTGGCAGTATAGTGATTCAAGAAGCGGTGTCTCGAGCAGGGATCGAAAAAGCAGATGTAGATGAAGTCATTCTTGGGGAAGTCCGGCAAACGACAGCGTCGTCGAATGTGGCCCGGGTCGCCGCTTTGCGCGCGGGCATTCCGGAGAGCAAACCGGCGTTTACCGTCAATCGCCTATGCGCTTCCAGCATGCAGGCGATTGGGTCCGGTGTCCAACAAATTTTGTTCGGGCAGGCGGATGTCGTCGTTGCCGGCGGGACGGAAAACATGAGCCAGGCGCCCATGTATCTGCGTAACACCCGTTATGGCGAAGGGATACAGAAGCTTGTGGACTCCAATCTGGAAGCCGGACAACAGCCGATGGACATTTATGGGGACAAACTTGGCATGGGGGCGACCGCGGAAAATGTGGCGGAGCGCTATGAAATTAGTCGTGAAGACCAAGACGCTTTTGCATTTGAAAGCCAAGAGAGGGCGCAGCGCGCGCTTGAAAACGAGACGTTTGCAGAAGAAATTGTACCTGTGGAAGTGAAGGAACGGAAGCGTTCGTTTCCGTTTTCCGCCGATGAGCACCCGCGGGAGACTTCCCCGGAGAAGCTTGCGTCTTTGAAACCGGCATTTAAAGCGGATGGCTCGGTGACGGCAGGGAACGCTTGCGGGCGCAATGACGGCGCATCCGCCCTCGTCTTGATGACGAAAGAAAAGGCAGAGACGCTCGGGGTAACGCCGATGGCGACGATTGTAGACTGGACGGCTGTAGGCGTCGACCCGGAAGTGATGGGCATCGGTCCCGTGCCGGCAGTGGAAGAGCTTTTGGATAGAACAGGGAAGCAAAAAGAAGACATCGAGGCATGGGAACTGAATGAAGCGTTTGCCTCCCAGTCATTGGCGGTCATCCGTGAACTTGGCATTCCGGAGAAGGATGTCAATCGAAACGGCGGCGCCATCGCGTTGGGGCACCCGCTTGGCGCCACAGGCGCGCGGATTACGACATCGCTCCTTTACGAAATGAAACGAAAAAATGAACGGTTCGGCGTCGCGACCTTATGTGTCGGCGGCGGCCAAGGCATGGCTTTAATGCTGGAAAGGAATAAGAGGTGAGTGTGTTGCAACAAATTAGTGTCGTGGGAGCCGGGACGATGGGCAGGGGCATCGCTTATACCGCTGCTTTGAGTGGCTTCCGGGTGAAACTTCATGATGTCGATGAATCCAATCTTGAGCAGGGAAGGGCATCGATTGAGGAATTATTGCAAAAAAGCACGGATAAAGGCTTTATTGATGGCGGTCAGGCGGAAGCGGCGAAGCAACAAATAGATTATGAAAATGATCTGCGAGAAGCTGTGCGCGAGGCAGATGTCGTCATTGAAGCAGTGTTGGAAGAAATCCCGTTAAAGGTGAAGATTTTCCGGCAGCTTGATGAGCATTGCCCGGACCATACCGTTTTGGCGACAAATACATCCACGCTCAGCCCGACCGAGATCGGCGCGGCGACGAATCGCCCGGAGAAAGTGGTTGCCATGCATTTTTTCAATCCGGTTCATAAAATGAAGCTGATTGAGATGATCAAGGGGTTGGATACTTCGGAAGAAACGGTGCGGATTGTGCAGGATCTCGGGGAAAAAATGAACAAGGAAACGGTGGAAGTCAATGAATTTCCGGGATTTGTGACGAGCCGTATGAACTGCCTGATCGGAAACGAGGCGATGAACATGTACATGGAAGGCGTCGCTTCAGCCGAAGATATCGACAAAGCGCTTAAACTGGGCTTGAATCACCCAATGGGCCCGTTGGAACTGGCAGACCTCGTCGGTCTTGATAGCCGCCTTCGGAACATGAATTATTTGTATGAAACACTTGGCGAAAAATACCGGCCTTGTCCGCTCCTCATCAAGTATGTGAAAGCCGGAAAATTGGGCCGGAAATCCGGGGAAGGGTTTTATAAATACCGCTAGGCGCTTGCGCTAAAAAATGAGCATAAAACGTACACGGGATTAATGCAGGTGAAGGGCAAGTATCATGAGCTAATCGTGAGTTTGGTTCAGGCGTTGGATGGGTGAGTGGGGCGTCTGAGCCGCGGGAGAACTCGATAATGGGTATCCAACTGATCTCGTTGGAACGCGAATTGCGGTGCACCGTCTGAAAAAGTGTTCCAACCAGGTCCGTTGGAGGGTGAATCGAGGTGTAACGCCCCAAAAAGTGCTCCAGCCGAGTGCGTTGGGAGGTGAATCGGGTAGACCTGTTGTAAAAAGTGT
Organism: Salicibibacter cibi; assembly: GCF_016495865.1. Lineage (NCBI taxonomy): Bacteria > Bacillati > Bacillota > Bacilli > Caryophanales > Bacillaceae > Salicibibacter > Salicibibacter cibi. Next base: position 2,051,912 of record NZ_CP054706.1, on the reverse strand, counting down.
TCCAACCGGGCTCATTGGAACGCGAATTGCGGTGCACCGTCTGAAAAAGTGTTCTAACCGAATCCTTCTAGCCATAGTATGAACCTTTCCCATGACTAAAACGTCTAAAATTTTTCGATAGGACCCGTTTGACTTTGCTTGCTGAACCTTTAACCCCACACCATTCGTAAATCGTGTTGGTTGTAATTTTTGCGTTTGGAAATAGAAATGTAAATGCCTCGACATTGCGCATAATCGCGGCTTCGTTTGACTCTTGGTTTCCGCACGAGGAACATATCCATTTTCGCTCTTTTTCACTCATGAATGTCCCGCATGTGACACAAATGACACCCTTTTTCAACGTTTGATAGTCGTAGTCCGGCCACCGAGTATGCGGTGAATGATCCAAGTGCAATGAAACCAATCGTTCGACAAGTATTTCATGTTTTCGCTCTATTTTCGAAGGTTTGCTGTTCAGTTTTTTCTTAAATCGATTGAGTTGGCTGGAAAAAATGATAGGAAACTGTGGAGGAGCATTATACAAAATGAATTCAGGGTGGATAAAAACAAGGGAGGGCTCGATAGGAGTGGTTGTGCCAAGTTTTCGCAGCAATTGACGAAGGAGAAAGTCACTCCGCTGCAACTGAAGGAGGGGGCTCTTGATTTCAGCGCCTGACATGAAGTGCCATTTTTCTCCATTAATATAATAATCACCGGCGTGATTTTTTACATTAAAGAGATAGATTTGCCAAGAAAAAATAAGAAGGGTATCAATTTGAAATAATTCCCCTTTATGTTCGAGCAACAAGCCTTTTATTAAAAGGTGATCGGTCGATAGATTTTGCTCGATCCAACGGTCAAATGTTATCTCACCTTCAAAACCTTTTTGAGCATTGGTGTATTGTCGTTTTTCTTCCGGGGAGAGATGCATTCGTCCTTCCAAAAATCTGAAATATTTTAATTCAAGGGGTTCTTGTCGTTCCTTACGATTCATTACTCATCTCCTTTCGGCTCATTATTTTAATCATACGAGAAACAATCAGGAAAAACAAGAATATACTCGAATCTTTCCCTTTATTCTTTTCCAAAAGACTGGTATCATAAAAAATGTGTGTAAAGGTATTGGACAGGTGATATTCATCGCTCCTTTATCGCATGATCGAATTGATAAGTACTCATAGGAAGGATGGACAGAACATGAATATTCATGAGTACCAGAGCAAAGATCTCCTCAGACAGTACGGCGTCGCTGTGCCGACGGGGTATGAGGCTTTCTCTGTGGAAGAAGCCGTCGAAAAAGCCCGTTCATTAAAAACGGACGTGCGCGTCGTGAAGGCGCAAATTCATGCCGGCGGCCGTGGCAATGCCGGCGGTGTAAAAATAGCGAAGAATGAGGATGAAGTGCGTACATATGCCGAAGAAATTCTCGGCAAAACACTCGTCACTCATCAGACAGGCCCTGAAGGTAAAGAAGTAAAACGATTGCTCGTTGAAGAGGGCTGCGACATTGACCAAGAGTATTACATCGGCTTGGTATTGGACCGTAGCACTTCCCGCGTCGTCTTGATGGGCTCTGAAGAAGGCGGCACCGAAATCGAAGAGGTGGCGGCCGAAACACCTGAAAAAATCTTCAAAGAGTTTATCGATCCGGCGATTGGCTTGCAAGGTTTCCAAGCGCGTCGACTCGCATTTAACATGAACATTCCAAATGATTCCCTCGGAAAAGCGGTTAAGTTTATGAGCGGGCTTTATGACGTGTTTATGGAAAAAGATTGCTCCGTTGCGGAGATCAATCCGCTCGTTACGACAAAAGACGGCGACGTTTTGGCGCTTGATGCGAAACTAAACTTCGACGACAACGCCCTTTATCGCCAAAACGATATCCAGGAACTTCGTGACCTCGATGAAGAGGATCCGAAAGAAATCGAAGCATCCAAGTACGACCTTAGTTACATTGCTTTGGACGGAAATATCGGTTGTATGGTCAACGGCGCAGGTCTTGCCATGTCGACGATGGATATTATTAAGCATAATGGCGGCGAACCGGCGAACTTCCTTGACGTGGGAGGCGGCGCAACGGCAGAGAAAGTGACCGCTGCTTTTAAAATCATCCTCGAAGATGAACAAGTCAAAGGCATCTACGTCAATATTTTCGGCGGAATCATGAAGTGTGATGTCATCGCGGAAGGTGTTGTGACGGCAACAAAAGAAATCGGCCTAACGATGCCGCTCGTTGTCCGTTTGGAAGGCACAAACGTTGGTGAAGGCAAGAAAATACTCGAAGAATCAGGCTTAAACATTACCGCTGCAGATTCTATGGCAGATGGTGCCGAGAAAATCGTAGACTTAGTAAAATAGAAAGGCGGGCACGCTACTATGAGTATCTTAATTAATAAAGATACGAAAGTGATAGTTCAAGGGATTACCGGTTCCACCGGCCTCTTTCATACAAAACAAGCGATCGAATACGGGACTCAAATTGTCGGTGGCGTTACGCCGAAAAAAGGCGGCACCGAAATTGAAGGTGTCCCGGTATTCAACACCGTTTCAGAAGCTGTAGATGCCACAGGAGCCACTGCTTCCGTTATTTACGTTCCACCGGGACTTGCGGCAGATGCCATCTTTGAAGCGGTGGATGCCGAGCTTGATGCCGTCATTTGTATCACGGAAGGAATTCCCGTGATCGACATGTTGAAAGTAAAGCGTTACATGGAAGGGAAAAAGACCCGTTTAATAGGACCGAATTGCCCGGGTGTCATCACGCCGGATGAATGTAAAATTGGTATTATGCCCGGCTATATTCATCAAAAAGGGCACGTTGGTGTCGTTTCCCGCTCCGGGACGCTCACGTATGAAGCGGTGGATCAATTATCCGCGGCCGGCGTCGGACAGTCCACGGCTGTCGGCATTGGCGGCGATCCGGTGAACGGGACCGATTTCATCGATACGTTGAAACTATTCAATGAGGATGACGATACAAAAGCGGTCGTGATGATCGGAGAAATCGGCGGTACGGCAGAAGAAGAAGCAGCCGAATGGGTGCAAGCGAACATGAACAAACCGGTCGTCGGCTTTATCGGCGGCGCCACTGCGCCTCCGGGAAAACGTATGGGTCACGCGGGCGCGATTATTTCCGGCGGCAAAGGCACTGCGGATGAAAAGAAAAAGACAATGGCCGATAACGGCATTTCCATTGCTGAAACCCCGGCGATCATCGGAGAAACGATGATTGAAACGTTGAAAGAAAACAACTTGTATGATGCATGTTTAACGCATGAACCGCGCAATTAATTCTCCGGAAGGCACCTGTCATGAAAAGTGTGACAGGTGTCTTTTTTTTGCTTGACTTCTTTTTCATATGTGCTATAATTGTACACGAACACATGATCTATATCCTTATTGGAAAGGAGACGCTATGTCCTCGTACCGACAACGATTGCTCCACGCCCATCTCGCCCCCGGCATGAGCTGGCGCGCACTGCGCCGCTTGCATGCAGACGACCCCTCATTAGAACGATATGCCGAGCATTCCACCGACACATTAATTAGCCTTACCGGCTGTCGCTCGACGTCGGCTCGCAACTGGCATTCCTATTGGAAAAGCACCTCCGTTGTTGAACTGGAAAAAGAATTGAAAGCGGCCGGAATCATGCCGATCACGAGAGACGATCCTTCCTATCCGTTGCGTCTGGAACAAATGCCCGACCCGCCTTGGGTGATCTATTGTAAAGGAGATATCTCTCTATGCAACAAAGAAACGTTGGCTGTTATTGGCACGCGCCAACCGAGCAATTATGGTGTGCGAGCCACAGAGGAATTGCTCCCCCCGGTCATTCAATCTGGCCGTGTCATCGTAAGCGGCTTGGCCAGAGGCATTGACACCGTCGCCCATAAGCGTGCAATTCTCGCAAACGGTATGACGATCGCTGTGATTGCCGGAGGCTTTTTTCACATTTATCCCCGCGAGAACAAGTCGCTTGCAGAAACATTGGCGAATGACCATTTAATCCTCTCCGAATATCCCCCGGACCGTCGCCCGCAGAAGTGGCATTTCCCGGAACGTAATCGCATTATCAGCGCTCTCAGTGACCGCTTATTCGTCGTGGAAGCCGGCGAACGCTCAGGTACACTGATTACCGTTGATCAAGCGTTGGAGCAAGGGCGCGATGTTTGTGCGCTTCCCGGACCGATTTACAGCAAAACATCCATAGGCACTAACCGTTTGATTGAACAAGGGGCAGCGATTGTCCTGCGTTCCTCGGATCTTTAATCCCCCCTCTGAATTCGAAAAATTCTTCCCCTTTCCAAAAAACTTTGTTTGACAAACATGAAATTGTTGTTTAATAATGAGGAAGGTTTTACATTAAAATTCGAACATGTTCAAAACGCCCTGCAATATAGCCATGAAGCCTTCGCTACAGACAGCAACAACAAATGAAGCGGGCAGAGTGATACACGGCACAGGCTTTTGAGCAACCTTATCTGGGGGGAGGAAACTCTAGAGATGGCAGATTACCTTGTAATCGTTGAATCTCCCGCTAAAGCAAAAACGATAGGAAAGTATTTAGGGAAAAAATATACGGTGAAAGCATCGATGGGACACGTGCGTGATTTACCGAAATCACAAATGGGTGTGGATGTGGAGCAGAAATATAACCCGAAATACATTACGATTCGCGGGAAAGGCCCGGTTTTACAGGAATTGAAACAAGCAGCGAAAAAAGCAAAAAAAGTTTACCTTGCTGCGGACCCCGACCGTGAAGGGGAAGCGATTGCCTGGCATTTGGCATTCAGCTTGGGGATTGATGAAGATACGCCTTGCCGGGTTGTGTTTAATGAAATCACAAAGCCCGCGATTCAGGAAGCATTCAAAAACCCACGCACCATTAATACCGATCTCGTTGATGCCCAACAGGCACGCCGAATTTTAGATCGGCTCGTTGGTTACAACATCAGTCCGTTGCTTTGGAAAAAAGTGAAAAAAGGCTTAAGCGCAGGACGTGTACAATCGATCGCCGTAAAGATGATCAATGATCGGGAGAGAGAAATTCAACAGTTTGAACCTGAAGAGTACTGGAATATAAAAGGAACATTTACGTATGGAAAAGAAACATTTGAAGCCCAATTTTACGGAAAAGGAAACAAAAAAGAGGCTCTGAAGAAAAAAGAAGATGTGGACGAAGTCCTTGGAAAAATAACAGGGAACGATTTTACGATTGCTTCCGTGCAGAAAAAAGAACGGCGTCGCAATCCGGTACAGCCTTTCATCACCTCTTCGCTTCAGCAGGAAGCGGCCCGAAAGCTTAATTTCCGTGCAAAAAAGACGATGATGGTTGCCCAGCAATTGTACGAAGGAATAGAGCTGGGAAAAGAAGGAACTGTAGGTTTAATTACGTATATGCGTACCGATTCCACACGAATTTCCGAAACGGCAAAAGAAGAAGCGCAGACCTATGTTCAAGATAAATATGGAAAGCAATATGTAGGCGGCGACCGCAAGCCAAAGAAACAGGGAGAGAACACCCAAGACGCCCACGAAGCCATCCGTCCAACGACTGTCTCCCGTGAGCCCAAATCAGTCAAAGACTATTTGAGTCGGGATCAGTTAAGACTCTATCGTCTAATTTGGGAACGTATGGTAGCGAGTCGCATGGCACCTGCGATCATGGATACAATGACGGCAGATTTGGAAAATGGCGGAATGATCTTTCGGGCAACGGGATCTAAAATAAAATTTCAAGGATTCATGAAAGTTTATGTGGAAGGAAGCGACGATCGCAAAAAAGAAGAAAGCAAACTTCTTCCCGCGCTCGAAGAAGGGCACACGGCCAAAAAAGAATCGCTGGAACCGACGCAACATTTTACGCAACCGCCGCCCAGATACACGGAAGCACGACTCGTGCGCACGATGGAAGAACTGGGAATCGGCCGGCCTTCCACGTTTGCGCCAACGCTGGACACCATTCAGCGACGCGGGTATGTCTCATTGCAGGACCGTCGTTTCGTACCGACGGAGCTTGGAGAGATTGTCCTTGATCTTATCGTCGAGTTTTTCCCCGAAATCTTAAACGTGAAGTTTACTGCCCAGATGGAATCGGATCTTGACGACGTTGAGGAAGGAAAAGAAAACTGGATCGAGATCATCGACACCTTCTACCAAGGATTTGAGAAACGGTTAAAAGTTGCCGATCGGGAAATGGAAGAAGTCGAGATCAAAGACGAACCGGTAGGGGAAGATTGCGAAAAATGCGGGCATCCCATGGTTTACAAAATGGGAAGGTATGGAAGGTTTATGGCTTGCTCCAATTTTCCCGATTGCAGGAACACAAAGGCCATTCTAAAACCGATCGGTGTAAAATGTCCGCGGTGTAAAGAAGGGAACGTCGTGGAACGAAAAAGCAAAAAACAACGGACATTTTACGGATGCGATCGATATCCGGCGTGTGAGTTCGTGTCTTGGGATAAGCCGATTGCGCGGCCGTGCCCGAAGTGCCAGAGCCTACTCGTCGAGAAAAAAGCCAAAAAAACAGTGCGGGTACAGTGTTCGAATTGCGATTACCGCGAAGAGCCCAATTAGGATAATTGTGTACGATTTAGTGACAATTCTCTTTATAGAAAGGAAAACCCCTTGTCATCAGCAGGGGTTTTCCATATGCTGATGATGGGTGTTCCAGTGACAGTTAATAGGGCACGTTGTATTGCAAACCCATATCAGAATTTTATGAATAAAATCTTGCTTTTACACGATGCAATATGTTAAGCTTTAAATGCTTAACAAAGCGGAAAGCTATGAGGTGAATGCTGATGCATTCTGATACGAAAGATCCTTATTTAGCTTTTTTTCAATATTTGCAGGTTGAAAAAAATGTGACTCCTCATACGATGGCTGCTTACAGACGGCAGTTGAGCGTTTGGCAACATTATACGCATGAGGAATTGCAAGTAGATGTATATGCCGTTGATTATCGCCACATTCGCATGTATTTAACTCATCTGTATGACAAAGGCTTGGCAAGAACGAGTATCGCCCGTGAACTTTCTGTCATTCGGTCGTTTTATCGCTTCTTAAAAAGGGAATCACTAATACGGAACAACCCTGTGTCGTTCACTCGGTTTCCGACTCAAACCAAGCGTTTGCCCCGTTTTCTCTATTGGAACGAACTGGAAACGCTTTTGAGCGTCTGCGAAGGGGAAGATCCGCTAAAACAGCGGGATCTTGCGATCATAGAATTGCTTTACGCAACAGGCATCCGTGCATCGGAATGTTGCGGTTTAGTGCTCGATGATTTGGATTTGGGCACAGAAACTATCCATGTGACCGGGAAAGGCGGAAAAGAGCGCTACATTCCCATTGGAGCTTATGCCCTCGATGCTTTAATGAAGTATTGCGAAGACGGGAGGGACACGTTAGCCAATCACGATGGAGATCGTCCTTCCGCTCTTTTTTTGAATTATAAAGGCGGAACATTAACGGATCGCGGGTTGCGCTACGTGTTAAATAAACGCGTACAAGAAGCGTCACACTCTATGAAAATGTCTCCGCACAGTTTGCGCCATACATTCGCCACCCATCTTTTAAATGAAGGCGCTGATCTTCGCGCGGTTCAAGAATTGCTTGGGCACGAGCATTTATCGACGACCCAGCGCTATACACATGTAACAACCGATCGTTTACGCACGATTTATAATGGGGCGCACCCGCGTGCCTGAAAGGAGTCATTATGGAGTCCACTTTTCACGCAACAACGATTTTTGCCATTCGCCATAATGGCAAAGGCGCAATGGCCGGGGATGGCCAAGTAACGATGGGGCAGGCCGCGGTCATGAAACACAGTGCCAAAAAAATACGTAGAATTTATAACGGGAAGGTGCTTGCGGGATTTGCCGGTTCTGTCGCCGATGCGTTTACTTTATTCGAGAAATTTGAAGGGAAACTGCAAGAATACGGCGGTCAAATGCAGCGGGCGGCCCGTGAGTTGGCAAAAGAGTGGCGCAGCGATAAGGTACTCAGAAAGTTGGAAGCAATGCTGATCGTCATGGATGATCGTCAGTTGCTGCTGATTGCCGGTACGGGGGAAGTCATTGAACCCGATGACGGTCTATTGGCCATTGGCTCCGGTGGTTTCTATGCGCTTGCAGCCGGTCGGGCACTCGCGAGACATTCCGGACTCGAAGCCCGGGATATCGCTGAAGAAGCGCTTAGAACCGCCGGTGAAATCTGCGTATACACCAATGATCAACTCGTGATAGAAGAGATTTAACTTCCCGTATAAATGGGTTACGAAAGGTGATAACTGGTGGAATATGCCAATCATACCCCGCGTCAAATTGTTGAACAGCTCAACCAATACATTGTCGGGCAAAACGAGGCCAAACGTGCGGTTGCGATCGCGCTTCGCAATCGTTATCGCCGCAGTAAAGTTCCTGAGGGCATTCGCGAGGAGATTACACCAAAAAACATTCTTATGATTGGCCCGACAGGCGTAGGAAAGACAGAAATCGCCCGTCGCTTGGCGAAACTCGTCGGTGCTCCTTTTGTCAAAGTGGAAGCAACGAAATTTACGGAAGTAGGTTATGTTGGCCGCGATGTGGAAGCAATGGTACGCGACCTTGTCGATCATGCCGTCCGTATTGTAAAAGCTGAAAAAATGGAAACGGTCAGGCCGCAGGCAGAAAAACAGGCGAATGAACGCTTAGTGAAACTTTTGGCTCCAACGAAGCGAAAAAATCAGCAACAAAAAAATCCCTTTGAAATGCTGTTTCAAGCATCGTCCACTGAAGACGCGGAGGAAGATGCGAACGACAGTGAACCGGAGCAGGAAGAAAACAATCGGGAACGCAGGAAACGCATCGCCCATCAACTCGCCCTCGGCGAATTGGAAGATCACCTCGTCACGGTTGAAGTAGAAGAGCAAAGCCCATCCTTTTCAGATATGTTTCAAGGGACGGGAATGGAACAAACGGGCATGAATATGCAGGAGATGTTCGGAAAAATGATGCCGAACAAAAAGAAAAAACGGCAACTGCCCGTGAAAGAAGCACGAGGTGTTCTCGCAGACGATGAAGCACAAAAACTCGTGGATATGGACGAAGTCAGTCACCAAGCCGTCAAAAAGACGGAACAACTCGGGATGATTTTTATTGATGAAATCGATAAAGTAGCCGGATCACAACAAGGAAGCAGCGCCGATGTTTCCAGGGAAGGTGTCCAGCGCGACATTCTCCCCATCGTAGAAGGAGCATCGGTGACGACAAAACATGGGACGGTACAAACCAATCATATTTTATTTGCGGCAGCCGGTGCGTTCCATATGTCAAAGCCTTCGGACTTAATCCCCGAACTTCAAGGCCGTTTTCCGACACGCGTGGAATTGGAGAATTTGTCGAAAGAAGATTTTATCAGGATTCTTTGCGAACCTGACAATGCCCTCCTCAAGCAATATGCGGCACTTTTGAAAACGGAGGGTATAGATGTAGAATTTTCTGACGAAGCTGTTGACAAGATTGCAGAATTAGCCGAACATGTCAATCGCGAAACGGAAAACATCGGGGCCAGGCGATTGCACACGCTGCTCGAACGATTGCTTGAGGAACTGTCCTTCGAAGCTTCCGACATCACGCTGGAAACAATCACAATAACTGCCCCTTATGTCGAAGAAAAACTCGCGGATGTTGCCGGAAACGAAGACACGAGCCACTTTATTTTGTAATTTAACAATAGGAGGAAATGATTCACAATGGAACTACTAACGAAATCGAGACAAATCAATGATATGCTACAAAAGACGACGGGCCAGCATGTAGATTTTAAAGACATGGCGGAAACGTTAAGTGAAGTGATTGCTGCCAACGTTTTTGTTGTAAGTCGTCGGGGAAAATTGCTCGGTTACTCAATTGAACAAGAGATTGGCCATGAAAAAATCGACCGGATCCTCGAAGAACGACAATTTCCGGAGGAATACACTGCCGGCATCTTCAATGTCAACGAAACCTCGCCAAACCTCGACATTGACAGTGAGCATACCGCTTTTCCGGTAGAGAACCGGGACCTTTTCCGCACCGGGCTTACAACGATCGTTCCGATTATCGGTGGCGGTCAACGTTTGGGAACGTTGATTCTTGCCCGTTTGAACGATCGTTTTAGCGACGATGATTTGGTATTGGCCGAATACGGGGCGACCGTTGTCGGCATGGAAATTCTTCATGAAAAAGCTTCGGAAATCGAAGATGAAGCCCGGAGCAAAGCGGTTGTGCAAATGGCGATCAGTTCACTTTCATACAGTGAATTGGAAGCCGTTGAACACATTTTTGAAGAGTTGGACGGCAAGGAAGGATTGCTCGTCGCCAGTAAAATTGCCGATCGTGTCGGCATCACACGTTCAGTTATCGTAAATGCCCTCCGCAAACTGGAAAGCGCGGGTGTGATTGAATCTCGCTCGTTGGGCATGAAAGGAACGTATATTAAAGTGCTTAACAATAAGTTTCTCGTCGAATTGGAGCGCCTCCGCGACGATTAAAACGGAAAGTAATGACAGTCAGTCTTCCCTTTCATCGAGGGGGACGGGCTGTTTTTTTTGGGAGCTAAGGTTTTCGCCATAAAAACTTGAAGAAAAATCAAGTTTTTATGGCGAAATTTAGCGTGGTGCATGGCTATAAATGGCGTATGGCGACCGAAACGGATCGCTCGAGATTTTTAATAGTCGTCATGAAGGAGTTAGGACGAACGAACGGACGGAACCAATGCCAGATATTTTGGTCACCATGGAAGGCCGAAAGGATAAATAAATAGGATGAAACACCCGATATTACAAAAGCAATATTGGGTGTTTTTTTAGTAGATAATTTGGGCGAAGGCTTTCGCCATAAAAGCTTGGCGAAAAGACAAGTTTATAAAGCAAAAAGGCAGAATAGTTTTCAAGATCATCCGAAACAAGCTTACTAAGCTTTTAGGCCTAAACAACTGTCGCCGGAAATATAATGAGTAAAAAGAACTATATAAAAGAAACAACCCCTTGTTTTTAATAGATAATAGTTACTGTTTTTCGTTTTTTTTCGTTTCTAATAGACAATTATCTTGTCTTTTTTATACAATGGTAAGGACGAATTAAACCCAACGTAAGTATTAAGTACATAAGTATAGGCTTAACGTTTGATTTATTTTTGAACAAGGAGGTGTGTGTGATGGCTTTGTTTTCATCGACCATTGACCAATTGCACAACGGCTTGGACGGCGCCGAACTTCGACAAAATACGACCGCAAACAACATTGCAAATGCAGATACGCCGAACTATAAAGCAAAGAAAGCAAACTTTGAACATATGTTGGATGATGCTAGGCGACAGTTCGACGCCCAAAAGACGGACGGAAGGCATGTCGATTTTTCCGAAGGGGATCGTGAGGCCTATACATCTGTTGATCGCAGCCGAAGTTATAATCATAACGGCAACAGTGTAGATATGGACAAAGAGATGGCGGAGATGGCCAATAATCAAATCTATCAATCGGCGCTCGTTGATCGGATGGACGGACAGTTTGGCAATTTAAAAACCGCTTTGGGAGGTCAGTAACATGGCGTTGTTTGATGGCATGAACGCGACTGCTTCCGCTTTAACCGCGCAACGCCTGCGCATGGACACGGCATCGGGAAATATGGCGAACGCATCGGCGACGAGAGGAGACATGGTTGATGGGGAGTGGGAACCTTACCGGCGAAAAATGGTTACGATGGCGCCTCAGGAAAACCAGCCCTCGTTTGCTTCCCATTTGGAAAACGCGGAAAGGGAAAACACTGAAGGTGTGCAAGTGACCGGCATCGTTGAAGATCAGACGCCTTTTCAAACGATGCATCAACCGGGGCACCCGGATGCGGATGAGGACGGAAATGTCCAACTCCCCAACGTTGATCCCCTGAAAGAGATGGTGGATGTAATGGGGGCAACACGATCATATGAGGCCAACGTAACCGTGTTTGATGCCCATAAAGCCATGAAAATGAACGCCATGGAAATCGGTCGAGGCTAGAAGGGGAAGGAGGAAAGAGAATGCCAATGATACAAGGAAACCCATCCGGGGAGATGCCTTTGTCGCCGTTGTCTCCGCAGGCGGCGCAAAGCCCAACGGAGGACGGTCGAAGCGAACAGGTGCGTACAGATGATGCACAAAATAGCTTTGGAAATAGGTTAAATGAAGCGTTGCAAAATGTACAAAATCATCAGGAAGCATCCGAGGAAAAGACAGGCCAACTGCTGACCGGGGAAGTGGAGAATCTGCATGATGTTTTTATTGCTTCCGAGAAGGCAGGCGTGGCTTTGCAGGCAACGGTAGAAGTGCGGGATAAAGTCATCGATGCTTATGACAGCGTGATGAGAATGACTTTATAGACGTCTGAATTTGGCAGGTAAGAAAGGATAAAACTTTTTTCTGCATAAGTGCAACGAAGGCTTTCGCCATTAAGCTTGGCGATAAGCCAAGTTTTCCAAATGGGAAAGTGAGCGGCAATCAATGAAAGAAAAGATACATATGTACAGCAATAAAGTCCGGGAGTATTGGTCAGGAAGAACGAAAAACCAGCAACTGCTTATCATTGGCGGGGCACTGTTACTCCTCGTATTCATCGTGCTGCTCATCTTTTTTAGTACACGGACGAACTATGCCCCGTTGTACAATGATTTGCCCGTTGAAGAAACCGGCCAGATAAAAGAAACGCTCGACAGCAGGGGTGTCCCTTCGGAGGTAACCGATGATGGCACAGCTATTTTAGTGCCCAGGGAAAGCGTAGATCAACTAAAAGTGGAATTGGCCGCGGAAGGGATTCCGGAAAGTGGTTCTATTGGCTATGAGGATTTTCAGGATCAACTAGGGTTCGGCATGACGGAAAATGAGTTTTCCGTCATGGAAAAAGCGACACTGGAAACGGAACTCGGAAATTTGATGCAGTCGATGGATGGTGTTTCGCAGGCAGACGTTATGGTTACGCTTCCGGAAGAAACGGTATGGGTGAGCGACGAACCGGAAGAATCCAACGCTTCCATCGTTATCACGCTTGCCGCGGGTTATCAGTTGGAACAGGAAAACGTACAGGCACTGTATCATCTTGCTTCAAAAAGCATTCCCCAATTGCCCGTTGAGAACATCACGATTACGGATCAGCAGGCGAATCAATATCATTATGAGGATCAAGGGGCCATCGATGGAACGCAACAAGCCTATGATCAGCAACGAGAGATTAGCCGTACTGTCGAAAGTGACCTGCAACAAAACCTTCAACAGATGTTAGGCACAATGATGGGACAGAACAGTGTGATCGTTTCAGTAACAACGGATATCGACTTCACCCAGGAAACAAGGGAAGAGGAACTGGTGGAACCGGTCGATGAAGAGCAAATGGACGGGATTGAGATCAGTGCAGAATCAATCATCGAAACGTATGAAGGAGAAGAAATTCCCGAAGAAGGCGTTGCCGGAACCGGGGAAGATGACATCGCCAACTATCCCGGTGTTGGCGCCGGCGGGGACGGCGATTACGAAAGAATCGAAGAAAGGGTGAATAACGATGTCAATCGCATTCATCGCCAAATCCAGGAGAGTCCTTACAAGTTAAGGGATTTGGGTATACAAGTTATCGTTGAACCGCCGGACCCGGAAGATATGCTGTCGTTGCCGGCGGAAACCGTCGATAACATTGAAGAGATTCTGGAAACGGTTGTCACTACGAGCATCGATGAAACCTATTTGGAAGACATGGAAGACGGAGAAATCACGGATAAAATTTTTGTTTCCGCCCAGCCGTTTATGGGCAATATGGACACCGGTGAAGAACCGGAATCCGCGGGAATACCGGCATGGGTATACATTTTGGCACTTGGCATGCTGGCGGTGATCGTAGCCATTGTCTTTTTCTTCAGGCGCAATCGTTATGTGATCGAGGATGAAGAAGTGCAGGAATCGCATGTTGCGCTCGAAGACATTCCGGAAGAAGATTATTCGATCGAAGGGGAGCAGCGACAGCGCTTAGAAAGGCTAGCGAGAGAAAAACCGGAGGAATTTTCCAAACTTCTCCGCACGTGGATGTCGGAAGATTAGGGGGGAGCATCGATGGCGAGAGGAAAAAATGTAATGACCGGCAAGCAAAAAGCCGCAATTCTTCTCATCTCCATGGGACCCGATGTCTCGGCTAACGTATACAAACAGTTGCAGCCGGAAGAAATTGAACAATTGACGCTAGAGATCGCCAACGTTCGTAAAGTGGAAAGCGAGACGAAAGATAAAATCATCGGTGAATTTCATCAGCTCGCGGTTGCCCAAGATTATATGACGCAAGGAGGCATCGGCTATGCGCGGGACGTGTTGGAAAAGGCCGTCGGTGAAGAAGAAGCCATGGCGATTATTACGAAACTTACGTCAACGCTTCAGGTCCGCCCATTTCATTTTGCCCGCAAAGCTGAACCGATGCAGATTTTGAATTTCATTCAAAATGAACATCCGCAAACGATCGCCCTCGTCCTTTCTTATCTAGATGCAGAGCAGGCGGGACAAATTCTCTCGGCATTGCCTTCCGAGGTGCAAGCGGATGTTGCGAAAAGAATCGCGTTGATGGATAGCACTTCTCCGGATGTTATCAACGAAGTGGAAGGCATTCTTGAACGGCAACTTTCTTCGGCTGTTTCTCAAGACTATAAAGAAGCGGGCGGGATTGAATCGGTCGTGGATGTGTTAAATAGCGTCGACCGGGGAACGGAGCGCACGATCATTGATTCTTTGGAATTTCAAGATCCGGAACTTGCGGATGAGATCAAAAAGCGGATGTTCGTATTTGAAGATATCGTCACCCTTGATAACCGCTCGATCCAACGCATTATCCGCGAAGCGGGACAAGAAGATTTACAGCTTTCCTTAAAAATGGTCAGTGATGAAGTGAAAACGATCATTTTCAGCAACATGTCCACGCGGATGGCCGAGACGTTCCAAGAAGAATTGGAGTACATGGGTCCTGTTCGCTTAAAAGACGTGGAGGACGCGCAAATGCGAATCGTCGGGACGGTACGGAAGCTGGAAGAAGCGGGCGAAATCGTTATTGCCCGTGGTGGGGGAGACGATATTGTTGTCTAACATTATCAAAGCAGGTACATCAAACCTAAAGGCGAACGCCCCCCACGCTGTACTGTTACAGCCGGTACGTAATAGCAGCGGGCAAAACTCCGCCCAGGATGAAGGGCCAGGCGGGCATTGGGGCGGCAAAAAGGGACAAATGCTTGCCGAAGCTCATGAAGAAGCACAAACCATCATCGAAAAAGCCCAATCGGAAAAGGAACACATAGAAAAAGAGATGGAAAAAGCTCGTGCCACCCTAGACGAAACCATTGAAAAAGCATACAAAGATGCAAAAAGCAAAGGGGAAGAAAAGGGATTTCAAGCAGGAAAAGATAAAGGTTATGAGACATATCAAGCCATCATTGCCGAAGCCGAAGACGTTGTTACCGCGGCTCACGAAGAATACCGGAAATATATGGACGGTGCCGAGCCTGTGATTCTTGATTTAGGCGTGAGAATCGCCGAAAAAGTCCTTGGCGAAAAGCTGGAAACGGAGAACCACTGGTCCCAATTCGTAAGGCAAATCCTCCGGGAAGTAAAAGATCAAAGCGAGGTCGATATTTTCGTCCATCCGGATCGTTACAAGAAAACAGTTCAACAACGGGAAGAATGGCAAGCCCTTCTTAGCCACACAGAACGCATTCGCTTTTTTCCGGATGATGATTTGGATAAAAATGGATGCCTCATTGAAACACCATATGGGCGTTTGGTAGCTTCATTAGACGATCAGTTAGAGGTGTTACAAACTGAGCTTCACGAACTGCTATCCGGGGAGAGGGACTCATGAAAGCCGCAGATTTGCAAGAGCAACTTGATGACGTTCGTACGTTGAAATGGATGGGAAAAGTGACGCGTGTGGTCGGCCTTACCATTGAGGCGAAAGGACCGCAAGCGGCCGTAGGGATTTTATGCTTTATTTTCACAGATAACACCCGTGAACCGATACGCGCAGAAGTCGTTGGCTTTAAAGATGCCCGCATTCTATTGATGCCGTATTCGCAAACCGCAAATATTCAGCCCGGTTCTCTGGTGAAAAGTACGGGAAAACCTTTGGAAATCGGCGTGGGAACAAGATTAATAGGGAAGGTTATTGATGGTTTGGGGCGGACGCTTGATGGTGGCGAACTGCCCAAGGGTCTACATAAATTCCCAGTCAACAGAGAAGCGCCGAATCCGCTGACGCGCCCTAGAATTGTCGAACCGCTTTCCCTCGGCGTACGAGCGGTTGATGGCATGTTAACGGTTGGCGAAGGCCAAAGGGTAGGGATTTTTGCCGGTAGTGGGGTTGGAAAAAGCACGTTGATGGCAATGCTTGCAAAATTCTCGGAAGCCGATATCAATGTTATCGCGCTAATCGGTGAACGAGGCCGAGAAGTCAAAGATTTTATTGAAAAGGATCTCGGGGATGAAGGATTGAAGAACACGATCGTTGTCGTCGCCACATCGGATCAACCGGCCCTCGTTCGCATAAAAGGAGCGATGGCGGCGACGGCCATCGCGGAATATTTTCGCGACCGGGGAAAAACCGTTAATTTAATGATGGATTCGGTGACCCGTTTTGCGATGGCACAACGCGAAATCGGACTTGCCACCGGGGAACCTCCGACGACAAAAGGGTACACCCCTTCCGTCTTTTCCCTTTTGCCGCAACTGTTGGAACGATCGGGAGCTAATCAGCGGGGATCGATCACCGCCTTTTATACCGTGCTTGTCGATGGTGATGATATGGATGAACCGATTGCGGATGCTGTGCGGGGGATTTTGGACGGGCACTTCATCCTTGATCGGAAATTGGCGAACAAGGGGCATTATCCGGCTTTAAACGTTTTGAAAAGCATCAGCCGTTTGATGACAGATATTGTTCCAAAGGAACATTTGGAGGCCGCTACAACGATTCGGCAACACTTGGCTACCTATGAAGACAACGAGGATTTGATCCAAGTGGGCGCTTATAAGAAAGGGACCTCAGAAGACGTGGACCTCGCCATACAAGTGCACCCCGACATCCAGGAATTTTTGCAACAGGGAACCGAGCGAATCTACCCCTTATCGGATACGGTTGAACAATTACAGTTGCTGGCAAGGAAAGGGAATGATGTGTGATGTTTTTTACGTTTACCCTTGAAAAGGTGTTGGAAGTGAAAGAACGAGAAGCTGCCGAACGCAGAAAAGGGTACGAAGAAGCCGCCGGAACATTCGAATCCGTTGGCTACGAGCTATATCAATGGTTGAAAGCACGCGAATCTCTCGATGACAGCCAAACCCAAGATTGCCAAAAAGGCACGACGATCGCGGCTTTGCAAAGCAAACAATTGGCAAGAACAAACATTGAAACCGCCATTGAACAGAGCCAAGCAAAAACAAACGCGGCCCGCAAAACGATGGTCAAACGGAAAAAAGAATGGCAAACGGCAACGATCGAGGCAAAGAAATACGAAAAGATGAAAGGGCGCAAGTGGGAAGAACACGTCCGGGAAATGAAGAAACAAGAACAAAAACACATGGATGAACTTGCTTCCCGACAAGTGTTGCAAGGCAGGTGACACAATGGCCAAAAGAAAAGAAGAAAAGGGAAACGGCTTCAAACGTTTTGTGCTGCTCATCGTTATTCCCGGGTCCTTGCTCGTTATCATTGGGGCAATCGTCTTATCGGCATTGGGGATGAGCCCGGTGGAACATGTATCCACCTGGATAAGCGAAGAAGAGGACGACGGGGAAGAACAGGAATCGCCCCTTCCCGATAAAGATGAAGAGGTTGCCAACCTTGAGCAGCAACTGCAAGAAGCAGAAGACACTATTGAGGAATTGGAAGAAGAGATCGAGCAAATGGAAGAGGATGAAGCCTTTGCAGAAGAAAGTGCCGAGGATGATGAAGATGACGCTTCGGAAGATGAAACGAGGATTGCCCGCATCTATGAAAATATGAGACCGGGGCAGGCCGCTGAAATTATGGAAGAACTTACAAATGATGAGATTTTGCTTCACATGTCGGAGATGAATGATGATAGCCGCTCGACGATTCTGGAAAATATGGATCCGGAACGAGCCGCGGAAATTACAGCATTGCTTGGCAGGTAAGAAAGTATAAATCAACTTTCTTACTTGCATAAGTTGGGCGAAGGCTTTTCCCCATAAAAGCTTGGTGAAAAACCAAGTTTTCTAACCGATTAAGATCAGCAGCGAAGGGAGGTGAAATGGTGATTTCATCGGGCTTGCAGGCATTTCCATTCCATGAAGGGTTACCCAAGTTCGTTCCAACCTCCATAGAAAAAATAGGCGAGAGCCTTGATAGAACTTTTGCGCAACGGCTTGCCCATTTTCAAGAAAAGAACGAGGCATTTTCGTGGGAAGAAGGATCACAAAAGAGCGGAGATACGTTTGAAGAAGGAAAGAACAAAGATTTTCCTGATATGGAAGCCCTCCTCGAAGTGTTTCAAGACTGGGCTCACTCCTTCCCCGAATCAGCATCTTTCTTCGAGGACATTGATTGGGAAAATGCGATGATGATGGCTGAAGAAGCGTTGAACAAAAACGAGGAAGATGGCCTCCCTTCTTTTGATTTGGAAAAGCTAGCAGTATCTATCATGGAGGCCGCACCTTCCATTGCGGAAATGCTTGAAACCGTCTTCCCCGACAGCGAAGAGGGGATCACCGAAACCGATGAGGCATTCGCTTTTTCCGAAGAATTGAAGGAGGCAGACATCCCGCCTTTAATGGCTTTTATCGCTTTTGCCGCTGAAAAGGATGAAAATGAGAAACCGATACGTGAACGAATTGCCCAGTACGTCCAACAATTGTATCCGGCGGCGAGAAGGGAGGCTGGATCGCAAAATTATCGTGATGCTTCCGTCCGTGCGGAGAAAACCGAAAAGACAACAGAAGTGGCCTCCCGCCTTTATCGTTTTGAACCTTCACATGCGGCTGTAAAGGTGGAAACGATCCTTCCGAAGCTCAATCACGGGAACCCGACTCCTCCTGCATTTGTTTTCAATGAAACGATGACGATGCAGCCTCTGAATCAAGGGGAACAGTTGAACATTCATATCGGCGGTCAAAAAACCGAACATGCACGGGTGATGGCTTTTATCAAGCAGTTTCAACAAGCGCTCAGCAACGGGAACCTGCGCTCGGATGGAGAAGGCCGGCAGCAATTGACGATTAAACTTCATCCTGAAAGCTTGGGCCGGTTAGACGTGCAAATCACAAGAGATAACGGCGTGTTGCAAGCAAGGCTCGTTGCAACAACAGCGATGGCCCGTGAATTGGTAGAATCCCAACTTCCCAATCTCAGGCATGCATTCCATCAACAACAACTGCCGGTGGAACGAATCGTCGTTGATGAAGCACACACCGAAGTTGCCGACGAACGAAGAGAAGGGAAACATCCGACGGATGAAGACGCTTCCGTTTATGAAGAAGAAAACGATGAAGAAAGGGCCGATGAACAGCTTCCATCCTTTGAAGAATGGTTACAGGCGACATTAAATCAAGAAATATAGGCAGGTGAAAATGAGATGAACATGAACGTGCAAGCCACGGCTTCTCCGGGCGAAAGGGACATGAATGAAGGGCAGGTTGCCGAGCAAGAAGACGCTATGCTCGACAAGGATGATTTTTTAAAAATTTTAATTGCCCAATTACAGAATCAGGACCCCCTTGATCCGATGGATGACCGGGAATTTATTGCCCAGATGGCGCAGTTTTCCTCTTTGGAACAAATGACGAATATGAACGAGGCGATGCAACGTTTCGTTGATCGGCAAGAGGGCAATGCCCTCGTTCAACAAAGCGAGTTGATTGGAACGACCGTCAAATGGGGCAGCCTCGTTGATGAAGATCACGGAGAAATCCAGTACAAGGAAAACGAAGTCCAATCCGTACGGAGGAGCGAACAAGGGGATATCGAGCTGCTTCTCGATGATGGGCGCTGGATTGACAGTAGGCAAGTGGCGCAAATCGGTTTGGAGCACGAAAATGAGGAAACATAAGCATTTATTGATCAACAATCTATGGTTGAAAAATAGATGTATTATGCCGGTAAGAAAGTTGATTTTTACTTTCTTACCGGCAAAAAAGAAGTTCGCTTTTTTTCTGCGGGGTCTTCCCACTGCGCTTTCCCACAGGAGTTTCCGTGTTTTTCCTCCGCTGGTTAGTGTTATTACCATCATTATTCACTGATATCAACGATAGATTTTAATGAAGAGTCGCATTTACCTTACAAAACAGGAGGATTTATTCCATGTTGCAATCGATGTATTCCGGGATTTCCGGTTTGCAAAACCATCAAACGAAATTGGACGTGATCGGCGATAATATTGCCAATGTGAATACGCATGGGTTTAAAAAAGGACGGTTTACTTTTCAAGACATGATGAGCCAACAAATGCAAGGAGCAACCGCCCCCGGCGCTGGCCAAGGTGGGTCAAATCCGGAACAAGTAGGGCTAGGCACGCAGACCGGCTCTATCGATACGCTTCATACCCAGGGTCCAACGCAACCGACGAACCGTGAACTTGACCTCGCGATTGAAGGAGACGGTTTCTTTCGCATTCAAAATCCGGATGGCGGAGAATTTTACACCCGCGTGGGCAACTTTTCCCGTGATAGTGATGGGGATCTTGTGACCGCAGATGGATATTATGTGTTAGATGACGATGGCGGCACCATTAATATTGCTGAGGAGGCGTCCAATTTCAGCATTGGCAGCGACGGTACGGTGACACAAGTGATTGACGGGGAACCTGAAGATGCGGGGACGATTGGCCTGGCTACATTTGCGAATCCGGAAGGCTTGGAAAGCTTGGGCGGCAATTTATACGGGGAAACGGCTAACTCGGGAGACGTAAACAATTTGGAAGCGGGAACCGGTGGTGCCGGTGATATCGCCGCGGGCATGTTGGAAATGTCGAACGTTGACCTTTCCGAAGAGTTTGTGGAAATGATTTCCGGCCAGCGTGGTTTACAAGCCAATACACGCATTATTACGACGTCCGATGAAGTCTTGCAAGAAATTATGAATATGAAATAAGAAAACTTTCTATCAGAGGGGTTCATCTCCCTCTCTGAGGTTTTTAAGGTGCAAGCTCGCCGCGGCTACATAGTAATTCGGCAAAAGAATCGATAAAAGATTTTGGCCATGAGGCAGAGAGGGGGCGTCTCGATGAAAAAGCTGGTCATTACGTTTAGCATTGTCATTGGGTTATTGCTCGTCAGCATAACGGCGGCGTTTTTTCTTGCCGGTCAAACGGGAAGCGGATCAGCGGCGGAAAATGAAGACTCCGGGATCGATGAAGTCATCGATCGTTCTTGGGACACAGAAGAATTGACCACGAATTTGGCGGGTGACCATTACGTACGTGCCTCTTTTCGAATCCAGGCTGATTCCAACGATACGAGAGAAGAACTGGAGAAACGGGACTTTCAAATACAAAATGCGATTATTTATCGATTGGCGGAGATGGACGCGGATGAACTCGGCAGTTCGGATGGATTGCAAACGTTGGAAGCCGGATTGCAGGAAGATATTAATGACTTGCTTGATACCGGAGAAGTGGAGAACGTGTATACGACAAGCCGGATCATACGATAACGGCCGCCCTTGGCTCCCAGGCATGCGCGAAAAAGTGTATTGGAACGAAGAAGAAACATTGATAAACCGGAGTTGGTAGTTATGGCAGACGTACTCTCGCAAGGCGAAATCGATGACTTGTTGTCAGCGCTGTCCACGGGGGAAAAGGATGCGGAGGAATTGCGCAAGGAGATCGATGAAAAAAAAATAACAACATATGATTTTAAACGGGCCCTCCGTTTTTCAAAAGATCAAATGCGAACACTGACGCGCATGCATGAAAACTTTGCCCGCCTGTTTACGACAACCCTGTCTTCCAGGTTACGGACCTTTGTGCAAATGTCCGTCGCCTCCGTTGAGCAGTTGCCTTATGAAGAATTCATAAGTTCGATTCCGAAAATGACCTTGCTTCACGCTTTTGAAGCCCCCCCGTTGGAAGGGCGGTTGTTAATCGAGATGAATCCCCAGATCGGCTACGCCATGCTTGACCGCATTTTAGGAGGAGTGGGGGCCGATTATAATAAGATCGAAAATTTGACTGAAATCGAAACGCGTATTCTTTCGCAAATGTCGACTTATTTAATGGATAGTTTTCAACAGGCATGGCAATCGCTCGTTGAAATTGAACCGAAGATGGTTGATTTGGAAGTAAACCCCCAATTTATGCAAATGGTTTCGCCGAATGAAACCGTCGTTGTCGTATCCCTTTCGGCAATGGTTGGGGAAACAGCCGGAATGATTAACGTATGTTTGCCTTACGTTGTACTTGAAGAAATTTTACCCAAATTGTCGGGGCATTACTGGATGCAAACGACGAAAAAAACGCGGGATGAACAGGAAGAAGAAAAAATAGAGACATCGGTTCGGCAGGCACAATTGCCGTTGCAAACGGTGCTTGGCCATTCAACGATTAGTGTGGAGGAGCTCCTTTATTTAAGCAAGGGAGATGTCATTGAACTTGATCAAGGCGTTAATGATGCACTGATTGCCTATGTAGGCAGCGAGCCGAAATTTTACGTGCAGGCAGGGAAAAAGAACCAACGGCTTGCCGTGCAAGTGACCGAGGACTTCAAGGAGGCCGATCAATAATGAACGATCATGGAGATGAGAAATTATCCCAAGAGGAAATCAATCGTTTGCTCGAAGGTTTTGAAGGCGATGGGGCAGAAGAAACGAAAATTAACGACTTGCAAGCAGACGGCTACCCGCCGTCTCCAACGAAAGCAGTCTTGGATGCGAATCATTATTTAACCGATGTGGAACAAGATACCCTTGGTGAGATCGGAAATATTTCTTTCGGGAGTGCTGCTACCGCGTTGTCCGAGTTGATCAACCAAAAGGTATCGATTACGACGCCTATCGTACAGGCGATTGAATTTGATCTTTTGCATGAAGAGTTTCCCGTCCCGCATGTGGCTGTTCACGTCAACTATACGCAAGGATTTAGAGGGACGAATCTTCTCGTCATTAAGCAAGATGATGCAAAAATCATTGCCGATCTAATGTTGGGCGGAGACGGTTTAAACCCGGCACCTGAGCTTACCGACATGCACATCAGCGCCGTTCAGGAAGCAATGAATCAAATGATGGGAAGCTCTTCGACATCGATGTCAACGATCTTTGGTCTTCGTGTGAACATTTCTCCTCCCAGCATCGACATGCTTGATACGATGGAAGGTTCCGGTACAGAGGAAATGTCCGACGAAGCGACATTGATCAAAATCTCCTTTCGGTTACGAGTGGGAGACATGATCGATTCTTCCATTATGCAGTTAGTCACCGTGGCTTTTGCAAAGGAGATGACTGCCCAATTGCTTCATTCACAGAATGGAGAAAAAGAAGAGAAAATTAGCACCGAAGAAAATCCTCCATTCGCAATAAATGAAAAATCAAGTGAAAGAAGCGTAAATGTAGAAGGGGAGCAGGCAGCATCAAACGTGCATGACGAAACGTCCAGAAGAAGCGTGCAACCAGCGGCTTTTCATGACTTCGATGATGTGGGGTTACAGGCCTCCGAAGCTCAAAATCTCAATCTGTTAATGGACATCCCTTTGGATGTGACCGTCGAATTGGGAAGAACGAGCCGTTCGATCAAGGATATTCTTCAATTTACACAAGGGTCGATCATTGAGTTGGACAAACTTGCAGGGGAGCCGGTAGATATTCTCGTCAATCAGCGTTTGGTGGCAAAAGGCGAAGTCGTTGTCATCGATGAAAATTTTGGGGTGCGTGTGACAGACATCGCCAGCCGTGAACAACGATTGCAGCACTTAAGAAGTCAATAACCCACGACGAAAGTTGCGGGCTTGCAAAAGCCCTTATTTGACTAGCCTAAGTCTTCATTGGCTACGTTGTTTGTGTCATGACCGGAGTGCCTGCTCTAGCTCCTTGCCCTGTCGTGTGTGATTAAAAGTTCTGATGGGTAGGAACGGTGTTACACATGTCAAAAGCACTTACAACATTGGCGAAGAGCACCTAACTCTAAAAGGGAGGACGTAACTTTGAGCGTCTACGTCACTAATCAAAGAGAAGAACCTTTAATGCCAACAAGACCACAGAAGGCACGAAAATTGTTCAACAAAGGAAGAAGAGCAACTGGATATTTTGAATTAAGATTATTGGATCCCGTGTCCATAAAAGTGCTAGTTAGTACTACAGCGAAAGATTGGCTAAAGAAAGTCACTAGACGTCTTTATTATAGCCGAAGACAGCCATGAGATTGGGGATGTTGCAGGCTTTTCAGGAAGAATGTTTATAAGTTTCGCTGTAGTATTAGGGATTGCTGAACAACTTGCAGCTATCAGTTGAAGCCGGGAGGCAGCCCGCAGAAACGACTAAAGGAGAGAAGGACAATGGCAAGCAACGTGCTTATCGTAGATGATGCTTCGTTCATGCGGATGATGATTAAGGACATATTGGAAAAGAACCAGTTCGTAATTTGCGGCGAAGCGGAAAATGGAAAAGAAGCAGTGGAAAAATACAAGGAATTGAAGCCCGCGTTTGTAACGATGGACATTACCATGCCGGAGATGGACGGCATCCAGGCGTTAAAAGAAATCTTGGCACTTGATCCACAGGCAAAAGTCATTATGTGTTCCGCGATGGGGCAACAAGCGATGGTGATCGATGCGATTCAAGCAGGAGCCAAAGATTTTGTTGTGAAACCTTTTCAAGCTGACCGGGTGCTTGGTGCGGTTCAGAAAACCCTCGGTTAGACAGGAGAGGTTTCAATGAAAATAGGAAAAACCTGGTTGGCAATATGCATATTCGCATTTTTCACGCTCGGTCTTCCCCAAGAGGCTTTTGCGGATAACTCCGTAAGGGATGCCTTGGAAAATAATGAAGGCGTGGGCGAGGGTAATGAAGAAAGAGAAGAAGCCGAAGAAAGTGGCGAGCAAAGCTTATGGGGTGTTTTGTTTCAACTCGGGTTAGCCCTCGGCGCCGTCATTCTCGTCATGTTTTTTTTATTAAAATTGTTGGCCAATCGGACAAATCGCTTTCAAGCGACGAGCACGATGCAAAATTTGGGCGGCATCGGCCTTGGGCAACAAAAATCGGTGCAACTCATTCGCGTAGGCGATCGGCTCCTTGTTGTCGGTGTCGGGCAATCGATTCAATTGCTTCGGGAAATCGAGGATGAAGCGGAAGCAAAAGCGCTGATCGCTTTGGCAGAAGATCAGCAGACGACGGATTTCACAAGCAAAGGGCGGGCACTTCTGAAAGGGGATAAGCTGGAGGAGAATGATGAGCATTCCATTTATTCACAAATGGATGTGCACATGCGTGATGTGAAGCGTCAAAAAGAAAGCGGATTGAACCGGGTAGAGGGGAGAAAATGATGATATCATCCATCATACCGGGCGTGCCCATCGGTGAGTTTTTTGGTGATGATCCAGAGGGTGTGTCTACGGCACTGCGCCTGATTGTCCTTATTACCGTGCTTTCCCTTGCGCCGGGAATCCTCATTTTGATGACTTGTTTCACGAGAATTGTCGTCGTGCTCGCCTTCGTGCGGATGGGGCTCGCTACCCAACAGATGCCACCGAATCAGGTGTTGATCGGCCTGGCATTATTTCTGACCTTTTTTATTATGTCACCGGTTGTATCTGAAATGAATGAAGAGGCGCTGACGCCATTTCTCGAGGGAGAAATGGATCAAGAAGAAGCTTTTGAAGCAGCCGCTTCTCCCTTAAGAGAATTTATGGCAGACCATACTCGGGAAAGAGACCTGGCGCTATTTTTGAATTACGCAGAAGCAGAGGCTCCGGAGACGATTGATGATATCCCGCTTTCTGCTTTGATTCCTGCTTTTGCGATCAGCGAATTGCAAACGGCTTTTCAAATCGGTTTTCTCATCTTCGTGCCATTTCTTGTGATCGACATGATCGTGGCCAGCGTTTTAATGTCCATGGGGATGATGATGTTGCCGCCCGTAATGATCTCTCTCCCTTTTAAAGTATTGTTATTCGTTTTGGTAGACGGTTGGCATCTTGTCGTTGAATCGCTTTTAATCAGCTTTTAGCAAAGGGTGGATGGCATGAATGAAGAGACGGTTATAAGCATGGCGGAGCGAAGCGTAACGGTTGTTTTTCTCGTTGCGGGGCCATTGTTGATTGTCGCGCTCGCCTTGGGATTAGCTGTCGCTATTT
Source organism: Salicibibacter cibi (assembly GCF_016495865.1). Taxonomy (NCBI): domain Bacteria; kingdom Bacillati; phylum Bacillota; class Bacilli; order Caryophanales; family Bacillaceae; genus Salicibibacter; species Salicibibacter cibi. The sequence goes on along the minus strand of NZ_CP054706.1, from coordinate 2,025,625 downwards.
TTCAGGCGACGACACAAATCCAGGAGCAAACGTTGGCGTTCATTCCGAAAATTATCGGCGTTCTCGCCTCGGTCGTGATGTTCGGCGCCTGGATGCTCAGTCAGCTCGTGAGTTTTACAACGGAAATCTATACAAATTTGCATAACTTTATAGGATAAGGCGATGGAGTGGATCAACCAGCTGCCGGCTTTTCTTTTAATCTTTGTGCGCATTCTCGCTTTTTTGGCGACACTGCCGGTATTTTCGTATCGCAATGTGCCGAATATGTTTAAAATCGCTTTTGCGCTCTTTTTTGCTTATATCATTTTTTTCACGCTGGATGTTCCGGTGATCGGGATCGACGCTTCTTTGTTTTTGTTGATCATGAAGGAAGTTTTGATCGGTCTTTTACTCGGGCTGATTGCCTCGATACTGTTTTATGCCATTCAGGTCGCAGGCGCTTTTATCGATATTAAAATGGGTTTTCTTATCGCGAACGTGATGGATCCGCAAACTGGAGCGCAAACCCCGTTAACCGGCGGATTCCTTTATGCCTTTGCCGTGCTTTTTCTGCTCGTTACCGACGGCCATCATTTGTTATTGGATGGGATTTTTTACAGCTATGCATATGTGCCCGTCGATGAAATGAATGTTCATTTTGGCGGAGAGTCGGTGATGGAAACAGCGGTCGGAGCTGTTTCAACGATGTTTATCATTGCTTTTCAAATGGCTTTTCCGATTGTAGGGGCGCTTTTCCTCGTCGATGTGGCGCTTGGGCTGATGTCGCGGGCGGTGCCGCAGATGAATGTGTTTGTCGTCGGCTTGCCGCTGAAAATTTTCCTGGGGTTGCCGATCATCATGTTTATGTTGCCGGCGTTCTTTTGGCTCGTCTCCAATCTTGTCGATGAAATGGTGATCACGATGCGGACGCTTTTAGAGTTGTTTGGGGGAGCGTGAAAAGCCATGCAAATGGATCTGCAATATTTTGCAGCAGAAGGCGGACAGGAGAAAACGGAAAAAGCGACGCCGAAAAAGCGTGAGGATACGCGCAAAAAAGGACAGGTAGCGAAAAGTAACGATGTTAATACTGCCGTCATTTTACTCATCGTTTTTATTGTCCTTTTTGCTTATGCTGCGGTTCCCGGACAATTCCTGCACGATTTATTCACGAAAATGTATATCAACTACGCGGGCATGGCTTTTTCCATTGAAAATGTAATGGCGCTATTTCTCGATTTGATGTTCGAAGTCGCGATTGTTTTGTTGCCGATATTTGTTGCCGCCCTTTTTGCAGGGGTAGTCGCGAGTATGCTGCAAGTGGGTGTGTTGTTTGCTCCGGAAGCGATCAAACCGAAATTGTCGAAAATAAATCCGCTTAAGGGAATCAAACGAATTTTTTCCGCGCGTGCGATCGTGGAGTTGGTGAAAGCTTTTCTGAAAATCTGCCTTGTCGGCTTGCTTTCCTTTGGAATTATATGGATTTATGCGGACGAGCTTCTGCAACTGGCACTCATGGACGTCGTTGAAGGATTCCAATTGGTGGCTTGGTTGACGGGAGTCATCGGCATTGCTTGCGCCTTGCTCTTGCTCCTTTTAGCTGTTCCGGATTATGTCTACCAACGCTATGACCATGAAAAACAGATTCGTATGGCCAAACAGGAAGTAAAAGATGAACATAAAAAGATGGAAGGCGATCCGCAAATAAAGGCAAGGCGACGGCAACGTGCCAAAGACGTGGCTATGCAACGCATGATGCAGGAAGTTCCGAAAGCCGATGTCGTCATCACAAACCCGACCCATTACGCGGTTGCCCTTCAATATGACGGGGAGGTGATGGCGGCGCCGACAGTGATTGCCAAGGGATCGGATTATACAGCTTTGCGCATGCGGCAAGTGGCCGATTTAAACAAAGTTCCGATCGTCGAAAACAAGCCGCTCGCCCGTAGCCTCCATGATGGAACGGACATTGGACAAGAAGTGCCGGAAGATTTATTTCGTGCGGTCGCCGAGATTCTCGCCTACGTGTATCGGATTGGAGGTGAGAGGTGAGAAGTGGGAGAGGTGCGTGGTGCCGTACTGTACCCATCTTTTCGCCGTTTGCCAGAGCGCCCGAAATCGAGAGCGAACCGTGCGACTGGTCGCCATGAAGTGGCTTTTGAGGCTGAAACAGAAACCTGCCTGCCATATATACACATGCGGAGACAACCTCGTAGAAGCCCGCCCGGGTCTTTGAAGGAGATGGAACGATGCGAGCACGTGATTTAGTCATTTTAATAGGCGTCATTTTAATCGTGGCAATGCTTATTTTTCCATTGCCGTCTCCGATGATTGATGTGCTTATCATCGTCAACATCTCGATGTCACTCATCATCATCCTCGTCGCTATGAACATGAGGGAGCCGTTGGACTTTTCCATCTTTCCGACTGTGCTTTTGTTGGCGACGTTGTTTCGCGTCGGATTGAGTGTATCGACGACACGTGCGATTTTAAGCCGCGCAGAGGCGGGAAGCGTCATTGATACGTTCGGGTCATTTGTTGTCGGTTCGAACGTGCTCGTTGGTTTTGTCATTTTTCTTATTCTTGTTGTCATCCAGTTCATCGTCATCGTCAAAGGCGCGGAACGTGTTTCCGAAGTTGGCGCACGCTTTACCCTTGATGCGATGCCCGGGAAACAAATGAGCATTGATGCGGATCTTAATGCCGGATTAATTACGGAACAACAAGCAAAAGCGAGACGGGAAAAAATAGAAGAGGAAGCGGATTTTTACGGTTCGATGGACGGCGCAAGCAAATTTGTCAAAGGGGACGCGATCGCCGGCATCGTCATCGTTCTTGTGAATATTATCTTCGGTTTTATCATTGGGATGCTTCAACATGGAATGAGCTTTCAAGAAGCAGCCGCCACGTATACATTGCTCACGGTCGGGGATGGGCTCGTAACACAAATTCCGGCCCTTTTGATTGCAACAGCTACGGGCATTGTCGTGACACGGGCGGCGTCCGACGGCTCTCTCGGCTACGACATCAGCGAGCAGTTGCTTGCCTATCCAAAATTACTTTATATCGCAGGGGGTGCCATTCTGCTCCTCGGCCTGCTCACTCCGATTAACAATATTGTTACCCTGCCGATCGCCTTGTTTCTTGGAGTAGGGGCATGGATGCTGTCCCATCGCAAATCCGACAACATGGAAAAAGAACCGAAAGCAGCAGAAGAGGAAGAGCGCCCCCAAAGCACTACCTCTCCGGAACAGGTTACGGAGCTCTTGACGATTGATCCGATCGAATTCGAGTTTGGCTACGGGCTCATTCCGATTGCAGATGCAAACCAAGGAGGGGACTTGCTTGACAGAGTCGTCATGATCCGGCGCCAATTGGCACTCGATTACGGGATTGTCGTGCCTGTCATTCGCATCCGCGATAACATTCAGCTACAACCGAATGAATATGTGATTAAAATGCGTGGAAATGAAGTCACGCGCGGGGAATTGCTTCTCGATCATTACATGGCCATGAGCCCCGGTGTCGAAGATGATACGGTTACCGGCATCGAAACGGCGGAACCGGCATTTGGCCTGCCGGCGCTATGGGTGGATGAAGAGCAAAAAGATCATGCTGAAATTGCCGGGTTTACCGTTGTTGACCCGCCTTCGGTCGTATCCACCCATTTAACGGAAACGATTAAACGCCATGCCCATGAATTATTGGGGCGCGAAGAAACGAAACAACTCGTCGAACATTTGAAGGAGTCTCACCCGACGCTTGTGGAAGAGGTTACGCCAAACCCGCTGTCCCTTGGCGACATTCAAAAAGTGCTGGCAAATCTGTTGAAGGAAAAAATATCGATCCGGAATCTGCCTTTAATTTTTGAAGCGTTGGCGGACTATGGGCAAATGGTCAAAGATCCGAGGTTAATCGCAGAGTACACGCGGCAAATGCTATCCAGACAAATTACAAAGGCCGTCGTTCCGAACAATGGACCTTTATATGTTGTCACGTTAGCGGGTACTGCTGAGAAAAAAATTGCAGATGCACTGCAACAAACGGAACATGGAACGTTTTTGTCCATGCCTCCCGAAGATTCGGGAAAAATGATTGAAATGATCGGTCGGGAAGCCGAAAAACTGTCTGAACTGGGGCAAACACCGGTCATTCTCTGTTCCCCTGCAGTACGGATGCACGTGCGCCACTTGATAGAACGTCAATTCCCGAACGTTCCGGTCTTGTCCTATAACGAGTTGGAACCGCAAGTGGAGATTCAAAGTGTGGGAGTAGTCAATGTCGCATAACGAATGGAGCTCCAAAGTATTTGAACGAGGAAGTGGCAAACGATGTTTTCCATCCATCAAGCAGAATTAGATAAAATTCGAGAGATAAGCAACATCGGGTTAGGCCAGGCGGCGACTTCCCTTTCCCGGTTGCTGGATATGTCGTGTAAAATGACGGTCCCGGCCGTCACTCTCACCGGCTTTGATGAAATTATCGAACTGGCGGGCGGTCCCGAAAACGAAGTTGCTGCAATTTCCCTCAAAATGAAGGGTGCGTTTCGAGCGACGATGCTGTTTATTTTTCCCGCTGCCCATGTCTCAAACATTATCGGGAGATTAACCGGCGAAAGCACCGGAATCATGGATGGCATCGGCAATTCAGCGCTTCATGAATTTGGGAATATCATTACGGGTGCGTATGTAGCGACGTTTGCCGATGTGACGAAATTGAATGTCCGATCATCGATTCCGGATGTTGTGATCGATATGGCAGGTGCGGCGATAACCCCAAGTCTTTTGCCTCTTTCGTTATACGGGGATGACGTTATTTTGATTCAAACGTATTTTAACGATTGGTTTGCAGAAAGCCCGGAACGTCTTCAGGCACAGTTTTACTTAATCCCCGAACCGGGAAGTATGAATGTCCTTCGCACTGCTTTAGAAGGGATGCCGTCATGACGTTGACGCAAAAAACGGTGAAAGTCGGTATGGCGGATATGGGGCATTGTTTGGCGCCGAATTCGATCGGGAGTTCCGGATTGGGATCATGTGTAGCTATCGTTATTTATCCCGCGAACGGTGCCGCGGCTGCCCTCGCCCATGTCATGTTGCCGGACGCTTCGATTCGCAGAAACGATGATTTTAACCATGCAAAGTATGCGGACACAGCTGTGCCGTTGCTCCTCGAAACGATGCAGCGACTCGGCCCTTTCCGGAACACAACGTTACGCGCGAAAATTGCCGGAGGGGCAAACATGTTTCAAAGGTTATCAACGGTTGATCCGATGATGAAGATTGGCGAGCGAAATGCCGAAGCGGCGAGAGAAGCGTTGAAACAGGCGAATATTCCAATCACGGCGGATGTGACAGGCGGATCCGAAGGACGAAGTGTTGTATTTTCACTTAAGGACCAATCGCTTTCGGTACGAACGATTCACGGCGGGACTAAGCTTTATTGAAAAGGTGGGTCAACACTAAAATCTATGGTTGGAAAATAGAATCATGAACGATGGTAACCGCTGCGGAAAAACACTACGCTTTCCGTGGGCCTTTAGCTCAGCCTCCTCGTTAGAAGTTCGCTTTTTTCTGCGGGGTCTTCCCGCTGCGCTTTCCCACAGGAGTCTCCGTGTTTTTCCTCCGCTAGCAAGTGTTATTACGATAATTTTTCATTGATACCAACTGTATTTTTTAGTTAAGAACGAGAATTAATTGCGACGACTACTCAGGGGAAAGAAGTTCAGATGAAGGAAACGGTTTTTTGACTTATTTACCAACTCTAACCTCTAGCAAAGGAGGCGCTACCATGGAACGACCAACTGCAATGGAGGATCATTGGGCACGATGGATCAATGAAAAAGATGAACAGGCAGCCGAAGAAATCCTAACTGCCCATGCACCGCTCGTCGATTATCATGTGCAGCGAATCGGCGCTACGCTTCCGACAAATGTAGACCGTGAGGATTTGCGATCACAGGGCTTGGTTGGCTTATACGATGCGTTGTTAAAGTTCGACCATCGCCGAGATTTAAAATTTTATACATATGCGTCTTTTCGGGTGCGCGGGGCCATCATTGACAGTTTGCGGAAAGAAGATTGGCTGCCTCGCTCTTCACGGGAAAAGGCAAAAATGATTGAGGATACGACAGAAAAGCTTGAGCAGCAAAAAGGAAGGTATGTCACGGAACACGAAGTTGCGGACACGCTTCAGCTATCCATCGAGGACGTTTTAAAAACGACAGCGGAAAATTACATGGCACAGCTCTTATCGATCGACCAAGCGCCGGAGGATGAGAACCGGGAAGATACCCATCCGTTAATGGTGCAAGATCCTCAAACGCCCACCCCTCATGAAGAGGCAGAAAAAAATGAGACAAAAAAACAGTTGCAACATCTGATATCAACGCTTCCGGAGAAAGAAAAACTCGTGCTCTCCCTCTTTTATCACGAAGATCTGACATTGACGGAAATCGGCCATATATTGCGGTTGTCCACTTCAAGGATATCCCAACTTCATGCAAGGGCGTTGTTTCGTTTAAAACAAGCATTTCAAAAAGAAGAAGCAAAAATATAACCGTCAGCCAGGCCACAGTTTAATTTGGAGGGGACGTGCATGGAACTTACACAGTACTTTAAAATAAAAGTGTCACGTGATGCAATGATGGCCAGTTGTTTTTCGAATAAACCGGTGGAAGACAGGGATTATCATGACGAAGACGTGCTAAAATTCCTGCATGCCAATGGGATTGTCTATGGCATTGACGACGAAAGCATCCGAAAATTGGCAAACGATCTGGTCCATGTAACGTTCCCATTGATTGTGGCCAGAGGAAAAAAACCGACTCGTGGAACGGATGCGTATTTGGAAGCGACACGTAAGAATTATGCATCACAAGAAGAAAGCGAAGATTTCGGTTCTGTGGATTTGCGGCAAGTAACGGAGATCCCGATGGCCACGCAAAATGAAATCGTCGCTCGCAAAGTGGAAGCCACAACAGGCGAGGCCGGCGTGGATGTATATGGAAACCCTATTCCGGGTTTAAGAGGGAAAGATTTTACGTTACGAGCCGGGAAAAACACGGCTTTGTCTGAAGACGGAAAAAGCCTGCAAGCGATTCTGAACGGCCAATTAAGCATCGCTGGCCGGACCGTGCATGTCTATCCCGTCTATGAAGTTCCCGGCGATCTAACGATGAAAACGGGAAATATTACATTTAATGGAAATGTTGTCATTCATGGTTCCATCGCTTCCGGTTATCGGGTGAATGCCGATGGAGATATCCATGTAAAAGGGTCCGTCGACGCTGCGTATTTGGAAGCAGGCGGGTCCATCTTTGTTTCCCAAGGCATTGCCGGCCAAGGGAAAGGGGAAATCAACGCGCGTTATGATGTTTATAGTGGGTATATCAATCAAGGGATTGTTTTTGCCGGTCACGATATGCATGTTTCCAATCATATTTTACACAGTCAATGCGAGGCCGGAAATGCATTGATATGCACGAGTGGAAAAGGGAATGTTGTCGGCGGACAACTTTCCGCCGGGCGAAAGATCAAAGTAAAAGAAGCAGGCAATGGATTAAACACACACACGTCCCTATACATTGGCGTGCAGGAAAAGTTGTTAACGGCCCGAAAAGAAGCGGAGAGCGTTTTGCTGAACGGAAAAGAAGAAAAGGGTAAGTTGCAAACGTTACAAACAAAAATGGCGGAGAAAGAAAGGGAGAATCCTCTTCTGTCAACGAAAGATCGAATAATGAAACTTCGGATTCGCCAGTCGTTGAGCGAGCTTTACGACCGAATGAGAGAAGCTTATGACACCTTGCAAGCCTTTAATGATCGAATAGGCGAGCGCGATAACGGAGGGGTTTTTATCACCCATCAGGCTTTCGTGAATACAAACGTGCACATCGGCAAATATAAACGCAGAATCACGAAAAACAGAAACGCGGTCAACATTTTTTTGTCCGAAGGCGAGATTCGCATCGAGCAACAAGATTCCTAAACAACCGCCATTCGAGAAAAAGAGGAGGCTAACTGTGATCGTCTTTGTAATCATAAGTGTACTTCTGCACGCCGTCTCCTTTGCCGCCATCGTCTATCTTTTTCAGAAAAGTGCCGCTCCCGGAGATAAAATTGAACGATTGTTAAAAAGATACACAAATGAAATGAAGGAAGACAACGAGCGGTTGCTCCGGCAATTACGACCCGAGCAAGCAAATACGCCAAAAAACCCCTTTCGATTCGAGCTCGCACAAGCAACCGGCAAACTTGAAAAGCAGGAAAAAGGGTATGAGCCACCTGAACCGGCAGGCGAGAACGAAGCGCAAGTAACACCTGCTGCACAAGCGTTAAGATTAGCGCAAACAGGAAAAAGCAAACAGGAGATTGCCGAGACGCTTTCCCTTGGCTACGGGGAAGTTGAACTTTTGCTAAAAAAACATGAACGAACGTAAATGAATAGCGTATGGGTAGCCATCCATACGAGAGGTGCCGGGTACCCGAAAAACGTTTGCCAACCGTAATTTAGGGTAATCCTGTTGAAAGGTATTCCCAACGGGAGTGACGAATGATAGAAGCGCAACATATCGCTTGTCGAGATCCCGCATCTTATGGTATAGTTACTGCGGTGTTATTGAATACACACGCTTGCTGATTCGAACAACGGTGCCGTCCAACGACCACGGTTTTGTTCTACTATCTAGTGATAGTAATGGGAAAACGACCGTTTTTCCAGGAACATGATGCAAAGCGGAGGAAAAAAACCGAAGGAGGAAAAAATATGGCTGTTATTTCTATGAAACAGTTACTGGAAGCAGGTGTGCATTTCGGCCACCAAACAAGACGGTGGAACCCGAAAATGAGCCGTTATATTTTCACGGAACGAAATGGCATCTACATCATCGATTTGCAAAAAACGGTGAAGAAAGTAGATGAAACCTACAAATACGTGCGCAACTTGGCTGCGGACGGCGGCAAAATCTTGTTTGTCGGCACGAAAAAGCAGGCACAGGAATCCGTCCGGGAAGAGGCTGGCCGTTGCGGGATGTACTTTGTTAATCAACGCTGGTTAGGCGGTACATTGACAAACTTCCAAACGATCCGAAAGCGGATCACGCGCCTTAAAGATTTGGAAAAAATGCAGGAAGACGGGACGTTTGACGTCCTTCCGAAAAAAGAAGTAACGGTTTTGCAAAAAGAAATGGATCGCCTTGAGAAATTCTTGGGCGGGATCAAAGACATGAAGACACTACCGGATGCCGTTTTCATTATCGACCCTCGCAAAGAACGGATCGCCGTTGCGGAAGCACGTAAACTTAACATCCCGATCATCTCCATTGTCGATACTAATTGTGATCCGGATGAAGTGGACTACGTCATTCCGGGTAACGATGATGCCATTCGTGCGGTACGTTTGCTTACATCAAAAATGGCGGATGCTGTTGTGGAAGCAAGCCAGGGAGAAGAAGAAAAAGTGGCGGACGAAGAACAAATAGAATCGGACCCGGAACCTGAACCGGCAACGACAAACGCTGAAGAATAATAAGGAAGAGAAAAAACGGGGTGACAAGGGCGAGTCCCATGTCACCTTTTTTCCACGAAAAACAAAAATAAGGAGGAGTTTACATGGCCATCAGCGCAAGCAAAGTAAAAGAACTACGGGAAAAAACCGGCGCCGGAATGATGGATTGCAAGAAGGCGTTAACGGAAACAGATGGAAATATGGAAGAAGCGGTTGCTTTTCTGCGTGAAAAAGGAATCGCCAAAGCAGCGAAAAAGGCAGAGCGTGTTGCGGCAGAAGGATTGGCGAACGTCAAGGTTGACGGCAATAAAGCAGTGATTGTGGAAATCAACGCCGAAACCGATTTTGTCGCGAAAAACGAAAACTTTCAAAAGGTCGTTTCGACCGTTTCCCAGCACCTGCTTGACCATCAACCAAGCGATGTCGATACCGCGTTGGCACAGAAAACCGAAGGCGGAGACACCCTCGAACAGTATATTACCGAGCAGATCGCTACCATCGGTGAAAAAATCTCGCTAAGGCGCTTCACGGTCGTTGAAAAAACAGAAACGCAAGCATTCGGCGCTTACCTTCATATGGGAGGAAGCATCGCTGTGCTTGCCGTGGTCGACGGCACAACGGACGAATCGGTTGCAAAGGATATAGCGATGCATGTGGCTGCGATTAAGCCAACGTATGTGACGCGCGATGAAGTTCCCGAAGAAGAAGTCAACAAAGAGCGGGAAATTCTTAAACAGCAAGCGCTTAATGAAGGAAAACCGGAAAAGATCGTTGAAAAAATGGTGGAAGGCCGTTTGAAGAAATTTTTCCAACAAGTGACGCTCTTGGATCAAGAATTTGTGAAAGACAGCGATCAAACTGTAGAACAATATATGAAAAGCCAAAACGCAACAGTTTCCTCCTTTATTCGTTATGAAGTGGGAGAAGGAATGGAGAAAAAAGAGGAGAATTTTGCCGACGAAGTCATGTCGCAAGTGAAAGAGTAAGGCAAACGGTGGGGGCTTTTCTCACCTCCCACCTCTCACCTCTCACTTCTAGTAATGGAGGCATACGATGCACAATTACAAACGTGTAGTTTTGAAATTAAGCGGGGAGGCACTTGCCGGAGATCAAGGGTATGGCATTGATCCGAACGTCATCCAATCTATTGCTTCTCAGTTAAAAGGCGTAGCCGCGTTGGGTACAGAAATCGCCATCGTTGTTGGAGCCGGCAATATTTGGAGGGGAATGGCAGGCAGTTCTCAAGGAATGGATCGCGCCACCGCTGATTACATGGGAATGCTTGCAACAGTCATGAACGCCCTCGCTTTACAGGACAGCCTTGAAGAAATTGAAGTGGAGAGCAGGGTGCAAACGAGCATAGAGATGCGCCAAGTCGCTGAACCATACATACGACGCAAAGCAATCCGGCACTTGGAAAAAAAGCGCGTCGTCATATTTGCAGCCGGTACCGGCAATCCTTATTTTACTACGGATACGACAGCAGCATTGCGGGCAGCGGAAATTGAAGCTGACGTCATCCTAATGGCAAAAAATAACGTAGATGGCGTTTATGATGCTGACCCCGCAGAGAATGAAAATGCGGTTAAATATCGAGAGTTATCCTACTTTGACGTCTTAAAGGATGGACTGGGCGTGATGGATTCGACCGCATCTTCCTTATGCATGGATAACAACATCTCGGTAATCGTTTTTTCTATTTCAAAGGAAGGGAATATCAAACGGGCGGTTCAAGGAGAAGATATTGGAACCGTCGTAAGGGGGAACGGATCTTGAATGACCCGATGAAAAAAGACATGAAAAACCGAATGGAAAAGACAGTGGATTCGCTAAACCGTGAACTTGCCACATTGCGTGCCGGCCGTGCGAATCCGGCGATTCTAGACAGGGTCGCCGTCAATTATTACGGAATGGAAACACCGCTCAATCAGCTGGCAGGCATTACGGTGCCCGAGGGACGGTTGCTCGTCGTGTCTCCTTTTGACAAATCAGCTATTGCAGATATTGAAAAGGCCATCCAAAAAGCGGATCTCGGCCTCACTCCCAATAATGATGGCCAAGTGATTCGCATTACGATTCCGGCGCTCACGGAAGAACGTCGCAAAGAATTAGGGAAACTTGTGCGAAAATATGCCGAAGACGCACGTGTTTCCATCCGTAATATTCGTCGGGATATTAATGATCAAGTGAAAAAACAGGAAAAAAACGGAGATATTGCCGAAGATGAATCCCGGCGTGCGCAAGAAGAAATCCAAAAAATCACAGATGAACATATAAAAACAATTGATCAAGCGGCAGACGAAAAAGAAAAAGACATTATGGAAGTGTAAAGCGGTGCGATGCGCCCAAAAACCCTCTGCTCGACAAGGGGGTTTTAGCTATTCAAGTGCCGTACTTCATACGTCCAATCTGTCGACGGATAAGACCGACGCGGATCACAAAGGATGTGGAGTAACTTGACGTAGGAGACCTGGGAATCATTTTCCCACCTCTCACTTCCCACATCCCACATCCAGTAAGAGGCTGGTGCGTAAACCATGTTGGGAAGGTTTTTTAATCATCAGAAAGAGTCACAAGCCGTTGATGTGAAAACGGAAGTTCCGCCCCATGTGGCCATCATTATGGATGGAAATGGGCGATGGGCGCTGAAACGGGGCATGCCGAGAAATATCGGTCACCGTGAAGGCATGAAAACCATCCACCGCATTGCAGAAACCGCGAATGATATGGGTGTTGAAGTGCTCACATTATTTGCGTTTTCGTCGGAAAACTGGTTAAGGCCCAAGACAGAAGTCGACTTTATTCTTCGTCTTCCGGAACGTTTTTTATCCAGTGAATTACCAAAACTGCAAGCGAACAATGTACAAGTTCGTGTCATAGGTGCTGTTGAAGACTTGCCTTCCCATACAAAAAAAGCCGTTGAAACGGCAATGCTCGAGACGGCGGATAACGATGGCATTATTTTAAATTTGGCGCTTAATTATGGAGGAAGGTCAGAGATCGTCCAAGCGGTGAAGCGTCTTAGCACCGAAGTTGAACAAGGGCGTTATCAAGCTGAAGACATTACCGAAGAGATGATTTCCGACAAACTGTATACATCCGATTTTCCCGACCCGGATCTATTGATCAGAACGAGCGGGGAAATTCGTTTAAGCAACTTCATGCTTTGGCAAATGGCGTATAGCGAATTCTGGTTTACTGATGTATTGTGGCCGGATTTTAACGCAGACGATTTTGCCGAGGCCATCTCGGTTTTCCAACAACGTAAGCGTCGATATGGCGGGGTGTAAGGAGCGTTCGTATGAAGCAAAGAGTAGTAACTGCAATGATGGGACTTGTCATTTTCCTCGTCCCGCTCGTCATCGGCGGATCCGTTTTTGCTCTGCTTGTTGCGGCAATGGCAGTTGTGGGCTTCATGGAATTGTTAAGAATGAACCAATTAAGTCTCTTTTCCATGCCTGCCTTCATCGGATTGTTGCTTTCCCTGTTTCTATTGGTTGCGGGACCGCAATCAACGTTCATACCCAATGACGCTCTATTGATGAGCATGATAGTTGCTGTCTGGTTGTTGCTGCTCGTAACGGTCATTTCGGCCAACCGGTACAATTTTGAAAAGGTTGCGTTTGTCGCATTTGCCGCCCTTTATGTTGGATTCGGATTGCACTTCTTTCTGGCGGCTCGCCTTGAGGAAGGATTTGCCTTTGTTCTTTTCGTCCTAATCGCTATTTGGGCGACGGATACGGGCGCTTATCTTTTCGGACGAAAATTCGGAAAGCGTCCGCTCTGGCCGAAAATCTCACCGAAGAAAACGGTCGAAGGCGCGTTGGGAGGATTCGCGCTGGCGCTTGTGGCGAGTGTTATTTTCGCTTCATTTTGGCCTCCTTTTCCGTCTCTGTGGCTAACGATCGTCGCGGTGATCGTTATTTCCGTTGCCGGCCAATGCGGGGATCTCGTGGAATCTGCCTTTAAACGTTATTATAATGTAAAGGATTCCGGCAAAATCCTTCCCGGCCATGGCGGCATTCTTGATCGTTTCGATAGTCTTATTTTCGTGTTTCCCGCCCTTTATGTACTAATGATTTAATCGGCCCGCTCGCGGGTGTGAAGAAGGTGAAGTCGAATGAAAAAAGTCGCTGTACTTGGTTCAACAGGGTCAATCGGCACGCAAACCCTAGAAGTCATCCGTCAACATCCGGATTTATTTCAGGTAAGCATGCTCGCCTGTGGCCGAAATATTGAGCTTGCAAAAAAGCAAATCACCGAGTTTCAACCTGCGACCGTTGTCATTGCAAATGAAGGCGATCTTGGAAAATTGAAAGCTCATCTCCCACCGGAGACACGGGCAATGGCAGGTGAGGCGGCATTGTTGGATGCGCTTGGCGAGACGGACGCCGCATTCGTGATGAACGCCATGGTGGGAAGCCAAGGTTTGAAACCGACAATGACCGCGATCAAAGCAGGAAAAACGATTGGGATCGCCAATAAGGAGACCCTCGTAACCGCGGGACACTTCGTAACTGCTGCCTGCAAACGTTACGGCGCACAGTTGATTGCCGTCGACAGCGAGCATTCCGCTATTTTGCAAAGCTTGCAAGGCAGCAATCGCAGCGACGTCGAGCGGCTGATCATCACCGCATCCGGCGGGAGCTTTCGCGATTGGAGCGCCGAGGAAATCCAGCACGCCACACCGAAAGATGCATTGAATCACCCGAATTGGTCGATGGGACAGAAAGTCACCATTGATTCGGCAACGATGATGAATAAAGGCCTCGAAGTCATTGAAGCCCATTGGTTGTTCGATATGCCTTATGAAAACATTGACGTCGTTATCCATCGGGAAAGCATTATTCACTCCCTCGTTGAATATCAAGATAAGAGTGTGATTGCACAGATGGGCACCCCGGATATGAAAGGGCCGATCCAGTATGCGCTCAGCTTTCCGGACAGGCTTGAATTAGACGGTCCGGAAAGGTTAAACTTATGGGAAGTCGGAACGTTACATTTTGAAAAAATCGATCCGGTCAAGCACCAATGTTTATTGATGGCTTACCGAGCCGGTGAAACGGGCGGATCGGCACCGACGGTTTTAAACGCGGCAAATGAAGGTGCCGTCCAACGTTTCCTGGAAGGGAAACTTTCGTTCCCCGGCATCGCGAACGTTATTGAAAAGGCGCTCGCTGCCCATAGCGTCATTGCGGAGCCTACAATCGAAGAAGTGTTGGAGATTGATGAAGAAACACGAGAACGGGTAAGGAATGGAACAGAAATGTGAGAGGAAGCTCTCCCCTTCCCCCTCACATTTCTGATATGCAAGCCAAAAAGAAGGTGAAAAGCACGTGCAAACGCTTATAGCCATCATCGTGATTTTCGGGCTTATTATTGCCATTCACGAGTGGGGCCATCTCTACGTAGCAAAAAAAGTAGGCATTCTTTGCCGGGAATTCGCGATCGGTTTCGGGCCGAAATTGTTTTCCAAGAAAAAGAACGAGACGGTTTATACGTTTCGGTTACTCCCGCTCGGCGGTTTCGTTCGCATGGCCGGTGAAGACCCGGAAATCGTGCAAATTAAACCGGGGTATGAAGTGGGTTTAACGTTTCATGAGGATGACACCGTAAAAGAAATCATCGTGAATAACAAGGCGAAACATGCCGACGCCAAAATTGTTTCGGTTGAACGGGCCGACCTTGAACATCAGCTTTTTATAGATGCCTACAGTGACGATGAAGAAGGATTGGTTCGTTACGACGTCCACAGCCAAGCGGATATGATTGTGGATGAAGAACGGGAACAAATTGCCCCTTGGGACCGGCAATTCGGATCGAAAAAGCCGTGGAAAAAGGCAGCTGCCATTGTTGCGGGACCGGCAATGAATTTCGTCCTTGCGTTTATTTTGTTTGTGATCTATGGGCTTATCCAAGGGATTCCTCAACCGATCGTTTCGAACGTGATGGACGATAGTGTCGCTGAGGAAGTAGGATTGGCCGAAGGGGATCAGATTGTCTCCATTGAAGGTGAATCCATTGACGGCTGGACCGATATGACGGAAATCATCCAGCAACAGCCTGATGAAGAAATCACGATGGTGGTAGATCGGGATGGCGCGACTGAATCATTCACGATGGTGGTGGATAGCGTTTACGAGGATGTTGTAGATGCAGAGATCGGCCAAATCGGTGTCGAACCGACGTGGACTCATTCTGTGTTTGAGTCGCTTCAATACAGTATCTCGCAAATTCAAGAAGTGGTTGTATTAATATTCGACGTTCTTCAGCTCATTTTTACCGGTGATTTTTCCTTGGATTATTTAGCGGGACCGGTGGGGATTTATGATTATACCGGTGAAGTGATGGAAATGGGGATCCTTATTTTGATCATGTGGACAGCGATGTTGAGTGTCAATATCGGACTCATCAACTTGTTGCCGCTTCCTGCTCTTGACGGTGGCCGGTTGGTCTTTATCGTCTTGGAAGCGATTCGCCGAAAACCGATCGATCCGAACAAGGAAGGTGTGGCCCATTTCGTCGGTTTTGCGCTGCTTATGTTGCTCGTGCTCATGGTCACCTGGAATGACTTAAACCGGTTGTTTATGTAGTTATTAGATGGGAGAGGTGGGAGTGCCAATCTCTGGCCTCTAGCCTCTGACTTCTGATTTCCGAAAAAGGAGGGTGTAACGAATGAGACAACAAACGTTTTTTAGCCCGACGATGCGGGATGTTCCCGCGGATGCGGAAGCAATTAGCCACCAACTAATGTTGCGCGCCGGCTTAATGCGGCAAACCGCAGCCGGCATTTATACATATTTACCACTTGGAACAAGGGTGCTGCACAAAATTCAAGCGATCATCAGAGAGGAATTGAATCGTGCAGGGGCGCAAGAATTATTGATGCCGGCGGTTCAACCGGCCGAACTTTGGGAAGAATCCGGCCGTTTGGAGGATTACGGCCCCGAATTAATGAGGCTGAACGATCGTCATGAGCGGCGTTTTGTACTCGGCCCCACCCATGAAGAAGTGATCACCTCAATTGTTCGCGATGGCATTCACTCTTATAAACGTTTACCGATCAATGTGTATCAAATTCAAACAAAATATCGGGATGAGCGCCGTCCTCGTTTTGGATTGTTACGCGGCAGGGAATTTATTATGAAAGATGCCTATTCTTTTGAACCCTCGGAAGAAGCGCTCGCCGAGACCTATGAAGTGATGTATGAGACGTACATGAAAATCTTTCGTCGATGCGGCCTTGATTTTCGCGCGGTGGAAGCGGACGCGGGTGCCATCGGGGGAAGCGGGGGCACGCATGAGTTTATGGCACTAGCCGATATTGGCGAGGACACGATCGCGTATTCCGATCGTTCCGGTTATGCCGCGAACATTGAAATCGCGGCTGTTCGTCCGCCTGACGACACGGAAGAAGGAACGTCTACAGCCCTTTCCGAAGAAAAAGGGTTTGCAAACGGAGAAGCCGTGGCAACTGCCGCTGGCCAACCAACGTCTGCGGTGATTACCGGCCGGCTTTTTTATATTGACGAAGCCCCCGTACTCATTCTTACGCGAGGGAATCATGAAATCAGCGATGTGAAGATTGGAAACCATTTTGATACATTGGATGTTGAAGTTGCAACGGATGCACACGTGCAGGAACGATTCGGCACGTCTTCTGCTTACATTGGTCCGGTGAAGGCGCCGTCGAGTGTGAAAATTGTCGCCGATCAAGCGATTCGCCCGCTTGTCAATGCCGTCTGTGGCGGCAATCAAGACGAAGCCTTTTATGTCAATGTTGACCATCGCCGTGATTTTAAAGTCGATGCCTTCGCCGATCTTCGCATGATTCAAGAAGGAGATCCGTCCCCCGACGGGGAAGGAACGATTCAATTTGCCGAAGGCATTGAAGTGGGGCAAGTGTTTAGCCTTGGAACGAAATATTCAGAGGCCCTCGGTGCCCAGTTTCTGGATGAAAATGGCAAAAGTGTGCCGATGCAAATGGGCTGCTACGGCATCGGCATTAGCCGTACGCTAGCTGCCGTTGTGGAACAACATCATGACGCAGACGGCATCATTTGGCCAAAAGCACTTGCGCCGTTTGATTTGCATCTGCTCGTCATCAATCCGAAAGATGAGGCGCAACTGACGCTCGGGGAAAATCTTTACGAGGCACTTCAAACGGAAGGCTATGACGTTCTTTATGACGATCGCAAAGAACGTGCGGGCGTGAAGTTTAAGGATGCCGATCTTTACGGCATGCCCATCCGTATCGCAGCAGGCAAAAAAGCGAATGAAGGCATCGTCGAAGTAAAAGACCGAAACACAGGCGAAGTAACGGAAGTACAAGCAGAAAACTTACCCGCGTATTTAAAAACGATCGGATGGTAAAGGAAGTGTGCAGGTTGGCGGATGAAGTTTTTTCACCTCCGATCTCTCACTTCCAACTTCTAGAAAAGGACGGTTTTCTATGGATGACAGTGCTGTTCGGTATGAACGTTTTCAACTTCTTTTGGAACAGATTGGAATCCCTGAAGATGTTTACCAATCAGAGTTGCGTTCCGGACGCATCGAGAAATTAGATGTTTATCGGGAAACGCGCAAATGGCATTTTACGTTCAGGCTGGACAAACCGGTCAATGCGTTCGCGATCCAACTGTTGCAGGAAAAACTGAACGCAGGATTCCGGGAAATGGCCACGATTGATTTTTCCATCGCTTATGATGAAGGAAACATTCCCTCCGAACAGGTGGCGACGTACTGGCCTGCAATCATTGCTAAAGCGAGTGCCCTCCCCGACCATATCGCCCTGAAGCTGGAACGATCAGAACCGGCTGTGAACGGACGTTTCTTGATGCTTACGTGCCACAGTGAGGCGGAAGCCAATTCCCTTTCCAAACAAGCAGGTCCCGCTTTGGAAGCCGCGCTCCAATCTTTAGGGTTTGAAACGCTTACCTTTTCTCCGAAAGTCGAAATTGCTACCGAGGAAGAAACCCGCTTTTTGGAGCAAAAAAAAGAGGAAGAACAATCGAAAGTCATTGAAGCAATGATGGAACAGCAAAAAAAGGAAAAACAAGCGGCGCCGGAAGCGAAAAAACAATTGCACATCGGTTATCCGATTAAAGACGAGCCCCTCCCACTTGCTTCCATTCAGGATGAAGAACGTCGGGTGACGATACAAGGATATGTGTTTCAAGCGGAAACGCGTGAGTTAAGAAGCGGGCGTATGTTAGTAACATTTAAACTTACCGATTACACAGACTCTTTGCTTGTGAAAATGTTTTCCAGAGATAAAGAGGATATTCCGCTATTCAATGAAATAAAAGCGGGCAAGTGGCTGAAAGCAAGAGGCAGTATTCAAGACGATACATTTGTTCGTGATCTCGTCATGATTGCCAATGACCTCACGGAAGTTCAAATTGCGCAGCGGATGGATGGGGCCCCTGAAAATGAAAAACGCATCGAGTTGCATGCGCATACGACGATGAGCCAGATGGATGGTGTGGCCTCCCCGAGGGAAATTGTGGAAAAGGCGGCACAATGGGGCCACGAGGCTATCGCGATTACGGATCACGGGGTCGTACAAGGCTTTCCGGAAGCTTATTCGGCTGCGCAAAAAAATGACATTAAACTGCTTTACGGCATGGAAGCCTATCTCGTCGATGATGGTGTGCCGATCGCGTACAATGAGAGCGAACGGAATCTAAAAGCGTCAACGTTTGTCGTCTTTGATGTGGAGACGACCGGGCTATCAGCCGTTTATGATACGATTATTGAACTGGCTGCCGTAAAAGTGACGAACGGGGAAATTGTGGACCGGTTTGAATCGTTTGCACAACCGCATGTACCCCTTCCCGCGAAAATTACGGAGCTTACCGGTATTACCGATGAAATGTTGACAGATGCCCCTGAGGTGGGCGATGTCTTGCAACAGTTTGCGGATTTTGTGGGAGATGCCGGTCTTGTCGCGCACAACGCCAGTTTTGATATCGGTTTTATCAACGCCGGCTACAAAAAAGAAGGATGGGCGAAGGTAGAACAGCCGGTCGTCGATACGTTGGAACTAGCCCGCTTTTTATATCCAAATATGAAAAATCACCGGCTGAACACATTATGCAAAGCGTTTGACATTGAACTCGTCAGCCACCACCGCGCCATTTATGACACGGAAGCCACCGCCTATCTTTTTATGAAAATGATTCGTGACGCCAATGAGCAGGGAATTGATCAACATCGCCAACTCAATGAAAATATTGGCCGCGGCGATTTTTATAAAAATAGACCTTCCCATTGCACGATTCTCGTTCAAAATCAAGAAGGCTTGAAAAATTTGTATCAACTCGTTTCCTTATCCCACTTATCGTATTTTCACCGAACGCCGCGAATCCCGCGGTCAAAACTCGTCCGGTATCGGGAAGGGTTGTTGATTGGATCGGGCTGTGAGCAAGGGGAAGTCTTTGAAACAATGATGCAAAAATCCGCGGAAGAAGCGGAGAAAGCTGCCCGTTTCTATGATTTTATCGAAATACAACCGCCGGAAATCCATAATCATCTATTGGAAAAAGATATCATAAGAAGTGAAGCACAACTTTTGGACATTATGCGAAAATTGTACGAGGTTGGTGAACGTTTAGCGACTCCGGTCGTCGCCACTGGCAATGTCCATTATTTGGAACCGGAAGATCATATCTATCGAAAAATCCTTGTTGCGTCTCAAGGCGGAGCGAATCCGCTAAATAAACAAACGATGCCGAAGGTGCACTTTCGAACGACTGCGGAAATGTTGGAGGCATTTGCTTTCCTCGGGGAAGAAAAGGCGCGCCAAATTGTGGTCACATCCCCAAAACAGATCGTGGACGAGATCGAAGCGATCGCGCCGGTTCCGAGCGGCTTGTATCCACCAAACATCGAGGGTGCCGACGAAGAAATGCGGTCGCTCACCTATGGGAAAGCAAAGCGCATGTACGGGGAAGATCTTCCTTCCATTGTCGAAGACCGCTTGGAAAAGGAATTGGAAAGCATTATCGGGCATGGGTATGGCGTGATTTATTTAATTTCCCATAAACTCGTCAAACGTTCCCTGGATGATGGCTATCTCGTCGGCTCCCGCGGTTCTGTCGGATCCTCCTTTGTGGCAACGATGTCCGACATTACCGAGGTTAATCCGTTGCCGCCCCATTACGTTTGCCCGGACTGCTCACACTCTATTTTTTATGATGACGGCTCGGTGGCTTCGGGGTATGACTTGCCGGACAAATTATGTGAACAATGTGGGTCCACGTATATCCGCGAAGGCCATGATATTCCCTTTGAAACGTTTCTCGGCTTTAAAGGCGATAAAGTTCCCGATATTGACTTGAATTTCTCCGGGGAATACCAGGCACGCGCGCACGCGTACACCCGTGAATTATTCGGGGATGACAAAGTCTTTCGAGCGGGGACGATCGGCACGGTTGCGGATAAAACGGCTTACGGGTTCGTGCGCGGGTATCAAAACGACAACCAAATTGACCATATCCGCGGCGCTGAAATCGATCGGCTCGTTCATGGCTGCACAGGGGTGAAACGGACGACCGGCCAACATCCGGGCGGCATCATCGTTGTTCCGGGCGATAAAGATATCCATGATTTTTGCCCGGTGCAGTATCCGGCCGATGACAAAAACGCGAGTTGGAAGACGACCCATTTTGATTTTCATTCCATCGATGACAATTTATTGAAACTCGATATTCTCGGCCACGATGATCCGACGGTCATCCGGATGTTGCAAGATTTAAGCGGCATTGATCCCAATGACATTCCTATTGACGATCCTGAGGTTATGCGTATATTCGAAGGGCCGGAAGTGCTCGGCGTCACGCCGGAGCAAATTATGTGCAAAACCGGCACGTATGGCATTCCCGAGTTCGGCACCCGATTCGTCAGGCAAATGTTGGAAGAAACGAAACCGCAGAAGTTTTCCGAGCTCCTGCAAATTTCCGGCTTGTCCCATGGGGCCGATGTGTGGCTCGGCAATGCGGATGAATTAATCCGCGATGGAATTTGTGAGCTGAAAGACGTGATTGGCCTTCGAGATAACATTATGGTTAACCTAATTTATAAAGGTCTGGAACCATCGCTTGCTTTTAAAATTACCGAATTCGTCCGTAAGGGAAGAGGCTTGGAGCAAGAATGGATTGACGAAATGAAAAAGCACGACGTCCCGGATTGGTATATTCAATCCTGTTTGAAAATCAAGTATATGTTCCCGAAAGCGCACGCAGCAGCGTATGTTCTGATGGCGGTGAGAATCGCATACTTCAAAGTTCACTATCCGATTCTTTTCTACGCCACTTATTTCAGTGTGCGGGCCAGTGACTTCGAGCTTGAAACGATGCAAAAAGGGAGCGCTGCTATCCGGGCGCGCATCGAGGACATTCAAGCAAAAGGATTTGACGCGGCGCCGAAAGAAAAAAGTCTGGTTACGGTATTGGAACTGGCGCTAGAGATGACGGAGCGCGGATTTTCTTTCGGGCAGATTGATCTCTACCGTTCGGAGGCAGATACGTTTATCGTCGATGGAGATGCGTTGATCCCGCCGTTTGGCGCGTTGGAAGGCGTAGGCGCGAATGCCGCGAAAAATATTGTCGACGCGCGAGCGGACGGTGAGTTTTTATCAAAAGAAGATTTGCAGCAAAGAAGCAAAGCGACGAAAAACGTGATTCAAAATTTGGAAGCGAGCAACTGCCTGGAAGGCTTGCCGGATTCGAACCAGCTTTCGTTGTTCTAGAGGAACGCATCAGAAATTCTTTCTTTGCGAGAACGTTACATCGTTCGCTTTCTATTTTCACTTATTAATGCCTGCGGAGTGCACATTCCCCGGGTTTTAAGCAGCGCTGCTCCGGGAGGGGCAAGAGAAAGAGAAGCAATATAATTACCGTCCCTCTAAGAGAGAAGCCTGCCTTTTGGGGTACGACAACGCGGCCCCCCGTCCCTCTGAATGGTATGAGTACCATCGGGAGTGATCACTTGTATTCGAAACGGGGGATGAGCGAATGCTAGGCTCCATCTGGTCGGTGAGGCCACCTAGAGCATAAAACGGTCTGGTTTCGGGCTTCGTTGCGATTCTAGAACGTAAGCGGGCGACCATCGATCTATTTTCAGCGCTCGTTGTGATAATAGACCGTAAGAAAGCGTCCAACGATCTGTTTTCGTCGATCATCGCGAAAATAGAACGAATGAACGTCTCACGATTTTTTTCGAAGTCTGTGAACTGCTGTTTTGCGCAACGATAAATCGAGTGGTTCCCATGAATGTCCCGAGGTTTACGATTGTCCACATTTGGCCAAAATAAATAGCAGATAAGCACAATGCCATGCACCACACACGCAGAGAGGGCGCTCCTCGGTCCGCGTGTGACTTGCAATCGTTGGGAAATTGTGATATTTTAACGTTGGCAACAGATGGATACGTACGGAGAAAAGAGTGGGGCTAGTTCCCACTCTTTCTGCTTGCACTTTGAAAAAATGTTCGTAAGACCTAAGGCTCGCTACCGGAACTTGGTAGGTAAGAAAGTATAAAGCAACTTTCTTACCTACATAAGTGCAACGAAGGCTTTCACCATAAAAGCTTGGCGAAAAGCCAAGTTTTCTAAGCTAAGCCAAAGTTTTTCTCATCATACTGGACGGCTTTTGCAAAGGAGGGAGCACATGTCAAAAAATGTGAAGGCAAACGTGGCAACGATCGCGAAACCCGTTCTTGCTGATCTCAACATGGAACTTGTGGATGTGGAATATAAGAAAGAAGGAAAAAATTGGGTGTTACGTATGTTTATTGACCATCCGGATGGTGTGGGACTTGAGGAATGCAGCCTCGTCAGCGAACAGATGAGTCAAAAATTAGACGAAGAAGACCCAATCGAGGGATTTTATTATTTGGAAGTAAGTTCTCCGGGGGCGGAACGCCCGCTAAAAAACGCAAAGGATTTCCAGGGAGCTATCGGGAAGAACGTCTATATCAAGACGTATGAACATGTTGATGGCAGAAAAACGTTTACGGGAGAGCTTACTGCTTATGAAGATGGCGAAATAACGATCAACATTCGTGAAAAGGCACGGACCATTGCTTTTCAGGTGCCGGAGCGCCTGATTGCAAATGCACGATTGTCCGTATTATAGAGCAATCGGCTTTTCCGGAAGTCAGACATTGGAAGCTGGAAATCGGAAGATCCCGAAAAAAAGACCATTTCCGACCTCTGGCCTCTGAAATCTGACCTCTGTTAATGGAAGTTTCACTGTATTCACCGAAAGGGGACCGCGTAGTTATGAACAGCGACTTTTTAGATGCTTTGGCGACATTGGAGGAGGATAAAGGCATCGAAAAGGAAATCGTGCTCGAAGCAATTGAATCCGCGTTGATATCGGCTTACAAGCGAAATTTCAGCCAAGCGCCGAACGTCCGCGTCGATATCAACCGTGACAATGGTGAAATTAAAGTGTATGCACGCAAACAAGTGGTTGAAGAAGTCTTCGATCCCAGGCTGGAGATTACCGTCGAAGCCGCGAGAGAAATAAGCATGCATTATGAGCTTGATGATGTTGTCGAAATTGAAGTAACACCGAAAGACTTTGGGAGAATTGCGGCGCAGACCGCAAAACAAGTCGTTACCCAGCGCGTGCGCGAAGCGGAGCGAGGCATCATTTACTCAGAGTTTATCGATCGCGAAGAAGACATTATGACGGGGATCGTCCAACGCCAGGATCATCGCTTTATCTATGTTGATTTAGGAAAAGTGGAAGCTATCCTTCCACAAAGCGAACAGATGCCGAATGAAACTTACGCGCATAACGACCGGATCAAGTCTTATATTACAAAAGTGGAAAAAACGACAAAGGGTCCGCAAATTATGATTTCACGTACCCATCCGGGTCTTTTAAAGCGATTATTTGAACTTGAAGTTCCGGAAATATATGATGGAACTGTTGAGATTCGATCCGTGTCACGAGAAGCAGGGGACCGGTCAAAAATTTCCGTTTACGCTGAAGATCCTGACGTTGATCCGGTTGGTTCTTGTGTCGGGCAGCGCGGACAACGCGTTCAAGCAATTGTTAATGAATTGAAGGGCGAAAAAATCGATATCGTTCATTTTTCCAATAACCCTGTCAACTACATCGGAAATGCCTTGAGCCCTTCGAATGTGCTCGATGTTCAAGTCGACGAGGAATCGAAAAGCACCCTCGTGATCGTCCCGGATTACCAATTGTCGCTTGCCATTGGGAAGCGCGGGCAAAA
The DNA here is from genome assembly GCF_016495865.1 of Salicibibacter cibi. NCBI lineage: Bacteria > Bacillati > Bacillota > Bacilli > Caryophanales > Bacillaceae > Salicibibacter > Salicibibacter cibi. Next base: position 2,000,893 of record NZ_CP054706.1, on the reverse strand, counting down.
CGCACGCTTGGCAGCGAAGCTGACGGGCTGGAAAGTTGATATCAAAAGCCTCTCGGAAGCAGAAGAGAAAGGGGTATACGATCCGGCAACCGCTCGAGTCCCCGGCGAAGATGAAGGGGAAGAGCATAACATTCAAGAAGATGAGATCGAAGAAGAAGAGGTGTATGGAGAGGAAGATATAGAAGCTGTTTTGGATGACGATCTTGATGAAAAGTTTCCGGAAACCGACGCCGTAGAGGAGAAAGACGAATGAAAAAGCGTAAAACCCCTTTGCGAAAGTGTATCGTTACCGGTGAAATGAAAGCCAAGAAAGAGCTCGTGCGAATCGTCCGGGACCCGGAAGGCCATGTATCCGTTGATCCGACCGGAAAGAAAAACGGGCGCGGATCGTACATTACAAACACAGAGGAATGTTTCGCACTGGCCAAAAAGAAAGACCTTTTATCACGGCATTTAAAAGTAAACATCGATGAAGAAACCTATGAAAGGCTGGAGACACAACGTCTTCAAGCAAACAAATGAAACAAGATTTTCACCGATTTCTCGGGCTTGCTACACGAGCCAACAAGGTTGTCAGCGGCGAAGACACCGTTATGCGAGGCATTAAAACGGAACGGTTTCATCTTGTTCTTATTTCCGATGATGCATCAACAAACACAAACAAACGGTTTGATGATAAATGCCGACATTATCATATTCCAATAAGGCAAGCGGGAACACGGCAAGCGTTAGGGGAAGCGATCGGAAAACGCGAACGTGTTGTCATCGGCATTACGGATAAAGGATTCTCCAAAAAAATGATCCGGATGCTAGACCAATAGAAGTTGGAGGTTGTTTTTATGGCGAAAATGCGAGTATATGAATACGCCAAGTCCATTAATAAATCAAGCAAAGAAGTCGTTGCGGATTTAAAGGCGAAAAATATAAACGTGAGCAACCATATGTCTGTAATTAATGACGAACAAATCAAACAGCTAGAGCAAAATCAAACAACAGAGAAAAAGGATGGGAGTATGGGGAGAAACGAAAATCAAACAAAAGAAAAACAAACGAATGCTTCAACACAATCCCAAAATCAAAATAACCGTAAAAAAACCCAGCAACACAATAAACAAGATAAAAGGAACAACGGGCAAAATCGCCAACGTCCCGGCGGGCAGCGAGGAGGAAACCAAGGTCCCGGCAGAAGAGGCAAAGGCAATAAAAATCAAAAACGGCGTGCAAAAGAAGCACCGAAAATCCCTGAAAAAATTACGTTTTCCGGGAGCTTAACCGTTGCGGAATTGGCGCAGAAATTAAACAAAGAAACGTCCGAACTCATCAAAAAGCTCATGGGCTTAGGCGTTATGGCAACGAAAAACGAAGCCCTTGACAAAACTTCCATCGAGTTGATAGCCGATGATTTTGGCGTGGAAGTAGAAGAAGAAGAAGTCGTCGATCCGTTGGATATTGAACGTTATGAGGAAGAAGACGACCCCGCGAACCTTGAAGAAAGGGCTCCCGTCGTTACGATCATGGGACACGTGGACCACGGGAAAACCACCTTGCTTGACGGTATTCGCAAGACGAAGGTCACCGATACGGAAGCCGGTGGCATTACCCAACACATCGGTGCTTATCAAGTGGAAGAAGGAGGAAAAAGGGTCACCTTTCTTGATACTCCCGGCCACGCGGCGTTCACGACGATGCGTGCCCGCGGCGCGCAGGCTACCGACATCACCATTCTCGTTGTCGCTGCCGATGACGGGGTCATGCCGCAAACGGTGGAAGCATTGAATCATGCGAAAGCAGCGGAAGTCCCCATTATCGTTGCCGTAAACAAAACGGATAAAGAAAACGCGAATCCCGATCGCGTCATGCAAGAATTAACGGAATATGAGCTAGTCCCCGAAGCATGGGGCGGTGAGACTATCTTCGTTAACGTTTCGGCCATGAAAGGCGAAGGCATCGATGAGCTCCTCGAAATGATCTTGCTCGTCGCGGAAGTGGAAGAGTTAAAAGCCAATCCATCGAAACGAGCGCAAGGAACGGTCATTGAAGCGGAGCTTGATAAAGGACGGGGACCGGTTGCAACATTGCTCGTGCAAGGGGGAGTGATGAACGTCGGTGACCCTATTGTTGTCGGGTATACGTACGGTCGTATTCGGGCGATGATGAATGATGTCGGCCGGCGTGTGAAAACTGCAGGACCGTCGACACCGGTGGAGATTACCGGTTTGAATGACGTACCAGAAGCCGGCGATCAATTTCTCGTGTTTGCCGATGAGAAAAAGGCGAAACAAATCGGCGAAGGACGTGCCGTCCGGGCGAAGGAAGCAAGGAGGCGCCAAACGTCTCGTGTTAGCCTTGATGACTTGTATAACCAAATTAAAGAAGGTGAAATTAAGGAAATCAACATCATCGTTAAAGCGGATGTGCAAGGTTCCGTAGAAGCCGTGCGCGGATCCCTCGAGAAAATTGATGTTGCCGGCGCCAAGGTAAATATTATTCATACGGGTGTCGGAGCGGTAACAGAATCGGATGTCATTCTTGCTTCCGCATCCAACGCGGTTATTATCGGTTTCAATGTCCGCCCCGGTACGAACGCAAAACGGACAGCGGAAGTAGAGAACGTTGACGTACGTCTGTACCGTGTCATTTACGACGCAATCGAGGAAATTGAAGCTGCGATGAAAGGGCTTCTCGATCCGGAATATGAAGAAAAAGTAATTGGCCACGTAGAGGTTCGCCAACTGTTTAAAGTGTCGCGAATCGGAACAATTGCCGGAAGTTATGTAACCGACGGTAAGATTACCAGGGATTCCAACGTGCGTGTACTTCGGGACGGTGTCGTTATTTTTGACGGAAAAATTTCGGCGCTCAAGCGGTTTAAGGATGATGTCCGGGAAGTCAGCAATAATTATGAATGCGGCATTACGCTGGAGAATTTTAATGATGTGAAAGAAGGCGACACGATAGAAGCTTACGTCATGGAAGAAGTTCCGCGCACATGATCGGTGTCATTCATTGTGAATGTTTTTTGCCGGATTGCGGTTCCTTAAAGGAAAAACGCTCCATCTTGCAGAGTCTTATTACCCGGGCGCGCCGTTTGAATGTCTCCATTTCGGAGATGGACCATCAAGATGCATGGCAACGTACATCCTTTTCCATTGCATGCATTAATAAGACCCGCAAGGTGATTGAGAAAGAGCTCGAACATGTGCTTAAGATGATTGACGGCAGCGCAGGATTGGAATGCCATTCGGTTCAATATGAGTGGCTGTAGTAAGTAGTGAGGAGTGTTTACGATGAGTCAAATGCGTGCCCAACGAGTCGGTGAACAAATGAAGAAAGAACTGAGCGATATACTCATGCGGGAAGTGAAAGACCCTCGAGTGGAATTTGTCACCGTCACAGGGGTTGACGTAACCGGGGATCTCCAACACGCCACGGTGTATGTTACCGTCCTGGGGGAATCCGAAGAAAAAGAAGAAACATTGAAGGCGCTCCGTCAAGCGAAAGGATTCATTCGCTCAGAAATCGGCAAGCGCATTAACCTTCGCAAAACCCCGGATATTGAGTTTGATTTTGATGAATCAATTGCTTATGGCAATCGGATTGAAAAACTAATCAATGATTTGAAAAAGGAAGAGTAGAGGGGCGCCTCCCTCCGATGGAGGAGAAGACAATGAACGTTAGTGGCATTTTGCCGTTGGAAAAACCGGCAGGGATGACTTCACACGATTGTGTGCTGCGGGCCCGGCGTTGGTTCAAAACGCGTGAAGTCGGACATACGGGAACGCTCGACCCGGATGTCACGGGCGTTCTCCCCCTTTGTGTCGGACGGGCTACGAAACTTGTCCCCATTTTAATGGAAGGCACAAAGGCGTATGAAGGCAAGATTGCATTGGGAAGCGCGACAACGACGGAAGATGCGACGGGAGAGGTGATCGACCGCAAAACAGTGCGTACCCCGATTCCGGATGAAGAATTGGAACAGGGATTCGCGTCATTCGTTGGGGAGATACGACAAGTCCCACCGATGTATTCGGCGGTAAAGGTTAATGGCAAACGACTGTACGAATATGCTCGCGCGGGAGAAGCTGTTGAACGTCCGATCCGATCGGTTACGGTTTATGCATTTAATCGCACCGGGCATACAATGTGGTCACCGGATCGGGATCATCTTTTGATCCCTTTTTCAGTTATTTGTTCCAAAGGGACCTACGTCCGAACGCTCGCGGTAGAAGTTGGCAGGCGCCTGGGATATCCCGGTCATTTATCGATGCTAACAAGAACGATGAGTGCAGGCATTGGGCAAAACGAGTGCGTGAGCATTCCGGAAATGGAAGAGCGCTCGGAAAATGGGCATGTCGAGAGGGCCCTGTTGCCCGTAGAATCTGTGCTCCGGGAGTACCCTCACTACGAAGTCAGCGACTGGGAAACACAAAAAATCAAAAACGGCGCTGTTCTGCCGGCAAAAGATTATCCGCAATCGAAGCGGATTGTCTTTACAAAAGAACGCCAAGCCCTTGCGATTTACACACCGCATCCTCGCAAACAGGGCATGATCAAACCGGATGTAATGCTCAGGGTGGATGCGGGACATGAGAAGTGAGAGGCTCTCCCACTTCTCACCTCTGGCAGGAGGAGGCCGAAGATATGGAAGTGGAATATTTACAAGCGGAATTAACAGCTGCTGAGCGCGAATCACGCCCTCCCATCGTGCTGGCGCTTGGATATTTCGATGGGGTGCACGAAGGGCATCAAAAAGTGATTCGGACTGCGATTGCAGAAGCAGAAAAAAGAAGTGCCGAGGCCGCTGTTTTAACGTTTCATCCCCACCCGCGCACGGTTCTGACCAAGGATTATGAAGAGACTGATTATCCCGAATTAACCCCTTTGCCGGTAAAAGAAACCCACATAAAGGAATTGGGAGTGGACCGGCTTTTTGTCGTCACTTTCGACAACACACTTTCTTCGCTTTCGCCACAACAATTTGTTGATGGTTATATCCTTCCGCTTCATGTCGTTCATGCCGTTGCCGGTTTTGACTTTTCTTACGGCCAATACGGGAAAGGAAACATGGAAACATTGCCTTCCCATGCCCGTGGAAAATTTGCGACGACCGCTGTTACAAAATGGGAAAGAGAAGGAGAAAAAGTAAGCTCCACCCGTATTCGCCAACACATTGAATCCGGAGAATTGGAACAAGCGAGCTATTTGCTGAAACGCCCCCATACGGTGTATGGGAAAGTCGTGAAAGGGGATATGCGCGGACGAGAGATAGGGTTCCCGACCGCGAACATCGAGCTTGATGCTCCTTACGTATTGCCGCCAATTGGAGTGTTCTGCGCGTATGTGCAAATTGATGGAACGGATTATCCGGCTGTTTGCAGTTTCGGGTATCGTCCGACTTTTCATGAGCAGCAACCGGAGCCATTGATTGAAGCTCATCTTCTCTCCTTTCATGAAACGATTTACGGGAAACGCGTAGAGATGAAATGGTTGACAATGCTTCGCCCTGAGATAACATTCAATACCGCAGATGCACTGGTTACGCAAATGGAGGCTGACAAGCGCGAGGCCTATCGTTATTTTGGCGAGTGAGAAAGTATAAAGTGCAACGAAGACTTTCGCCATCCTTGGCGATAAGTAAAGTTTTTCCAACATTAATCTCCGGTCAATGAAAAGAAAAATCGAACGAACACTTGCATTCTCGCAAAAAAAAATGTATTCTACTCGATGTGGTCTGTTTCCAAGGCCATTACTGCCATTTGCTTGGCTTACGCGCGCCACCGGCGGTAAGCGAGGGAAGTGGAGAAATAAAAAGGAGGTGGAAAGGATGGCTATTAGTCAAGCACGTAAACAGGAGATTGTCGATACGTATAAAGTGCACGATTCGGACACTGGATCTCCGGAAGTTCAAATTGCTATCCTTACGGAACAAATTGTCGAATTGAACGAGCATTTGCGCACCCATAACAAAGATCATCATTCGCGTCGCGGTTTGCTCCAGATGGTCGGGAAGCGCCGAAACTTGCTCACGTATTTGCGAAACAAAGAAATTACAAGGTATCGGGATATTATCCGCAAGCTGGGATTACGTCGATAGGCTGTCGGGGGAGATTATTCTCTCCCCGGCGGTACTCGATGCTATCAGCAGTCCCCGCCGCTTGCTACGATGGGATAAAACAAAAAGCGGGGTGTTGATCCCGCTTTTTTCCACTATCAGAAAGTATAATTTATGGATGATAGAATAAGAAAACGTATTCGCCTACTTAGGGCGAAAAGACAAAAAAGGAGGTATATACATGGAAGAAGAACAACGAATATTTTCCCTCGATGTCGGCGGCCGCACGATGTCCTTTGAAATTGGCAAACTTGCCAAACAGGCGAATGGCGCAGTACTTGTAAAGTACGGCGACAGCGTTGTGCTCACCACTGCGACCGGCTCAAAAGAACCAAAAGACTTGCCATTCTTTCCTTTAACGGTGAATTACGAAGAGCGTTTGTATGCAGCCGGAAAAATTCCCGGCGGATTTATTAAGCGGGAAGGACGGCCATCGGAAGCGGCTACATTAACGAGCAGACTTATTGACCGGCCGATTCGTCCCTTGTTCCCCGATGGTTTCCGAAACGATGTCCAAGTGATCAGTACAGTGATGAGCGTGGATCAGGACGCATCACCGGAAATGGCGGCAATGGTTGGGTCTTCCTTGGCGCTTTCGATATCGGATCTTCCGTTTGCAGGCCCTATCGCCGGCGTGGATATTGGCCTTGTGGATGGGGAATTCGTCGTTAATCCGACAAGCGCGCAAACGGAATCGAGCGAAATGGCATTAACGGTAGCGGGAACGAAAGAAGCCATCAACATGGTAGAAGCAGGAGCAAACGAAGTATCCGAAGAAAAGATGTTGGAAGCCATTCTGTTTGCCCACGAGGAAATTAAAAGAATTGTCGCTTTTCAAGAAGAAATCGTCGCTGAAATAGGAAATGAGAAAATGGAAGTGACGTTGAAAAAGCCGGATGTTGATTTGGAAACGGACGTCCGCCATCAAGCCGAGGGGCAATTGAAAGAAGCAGTGCTCGTCAAAGAAAAACATGCCCGTGATGTGGCCATTAAAGAAGTGGAAGCATCCATCCTTGCCAACTTTGACGAAGAACATCATGAAGATGTAAAGGAAATTCTGCAAAGCCTTCTCAAAAAAGAATTTCGCCGTTTGATTACGAAAGAAAATATTCGCCCCGATGGACGCGGTCGGGAAGACATTCGGGATCTTTCTTCTGAAGTTCAGCTTTTGCCGCGTACCCACGGATCGGGATTATTCACGCGCGGGCAAACACAAGCCCTCAGCGTTTGTACGTTGGGCGCCCTCGGAGACGTACAAATCATCGATGGTCTCGGTGAGGAAGAATCGAAACGGTTTATGCACCATTACAATTTTCCGCCTTTTAGCGTTGGGGAGACAGGCCCGATGCGTGCACCCGGACGTCGGGAAATCGGACACGGAGCACTTGGCGAGCGGGCATTGGAAAGAGTGATCCCCGATGAGGATGCGTTTCCGTATACGATCCGACTCGTTTCCGAAGTTTTGGAATCCAACGGTTCCTCATCACAGGCCAGCATTTGCGCGAGTACACTCGCGATGATGGATGCCGGCGTTCCAATCAAATCACCGGTTGCCGGAATTGCCATGGGGCTTGTAAAAGAAGAAGAGGACGTAACCGTGTTAACCGATATTCAAGGAATGGAAGACGCCCTTGGGGACATGGACTTTAAAGTGGCCGGAACCTCCGAAGGGGTAACCGCCTTGCAAATGGACATTAAGATCGAAGGCATCACCCGTGAAGTGTTGAAAGAAGCTTTGGATCAAGCCCGTAATGCCCGTATGCAAGTGTTAAAAAGCATGCTCGATGTTATCAGCACATCCCGGCCGGAATTGTCCGCTTACGCACCGAAAATTCTTACGATGCATATTAAACCGGACAAAATTCGCGATGTTATTGGACCGAGCGGGAAAATGATTAACCAGATTATCGAAGATACAGGCGTAAAAATTGATATTGAACAAGACGGAACCGTCTACATTTCTTCAACGGATGCAGGCGCGAACGAAAAAGCAAAAAAGACGATCGAAGATATTGTCCGCGAGGTTGAAGTCGGGCAAACCTACGAAGGCAAAGTGAAACGAATTGAGAAATTCGGGGCATTTGTGGAATTATTCAAAGGAAGGGATGGACTCGTCCACATTTCCCAACTAGCGAAAGAGCGTGTGAACAAAGTAGAAGATGTTGTAAAAATCGGGGACAAGATTAACGTGAAAGTAACGGAAATCGATCAGCAAGGTCGCGTAAATCTATCCCGAAAAGTGTTGTTAAACGAAGAATAATTGATCATTACTGAAGAGAAACTTGGTCGAACACCAAGTTTTTTTACTGCTTTTTTTGGCACCACATAACCTCATACACATAACATAACGCTTTAACTCTCGCATAAAATGGGACGAGGGGTGAGCAAAATGATGTTTAAAACGAGGTTTTTACAATTGTTCATAGGTCTTCTCGTTGTCATTGTAGGCTTTACCGCTTGGCAACTTCCCCATACATCGGAGGATACCGTTGATACATGGACGGAAGAAGCAGAAGAATTGCAAACCGAAGAAAGCGGGGAAGATATCCGCCAGCAGATTCAAGAAGCACAAGAGGAGTTCAATGAACCCCCCATTGACGCTTTCATTGATGACGTTTGGAAAGGAATTCCCGGTTATAATGGTCGTGTGATTGATGTTTCGGAATCATATGAAAACATGAAAGAACATGACCGTTACGCCGAAGAACTCCTTGTTTTCCGTGATACGGTCCCTGAAGTGTCCTATGAAGATTTGCCACCAACGCCTTTTTATAAAGCAAATCCAAACAAGCCGATGGTCGGCTTTGTCATAAATGTTGCCTGGGGGAACGAGCATCTTCCAACCATTTTGAATGAGTTAAATGAACAGGATGTACAGGCAACGTTTTTTCTGGATGGGTCTTGGGTACGCGACTATCCCCGGATCGCCCGCATGATTAAGGAAGAAGGCCATGAAATAGGCAACCATGCATATTCCCATTCTGATATGGCTTCTTTATCGACTGAAGAAATAAGAAGCGAATTGGAAGAAACGAATGAAGTAATTGAAGCAACATTAAATGAAGATCCGCAATGGTTTACGCCACCATCGGGAAGTTTCAGGAATGAAGTCGTGGAAATAGCCCACGAACTGGGCATGTATACCGTGCTGTGGACCGTCGATACGATTGATTGGCAAAATCCCGATCCGGATGCTATGGTGGAACGAGTAACGAATCAAATACATCCGGGCGCGACCGTCCTGATGCACCCTACAGAGCCGACAGCTGAAAGCATCGGCGCGATGATTGAGCAGATTCGGGATCAGGATTTGGAGATAGGCACGATCTCTTCAGTCATGAGTGAAAATCGGATGAGCGGACCACAAAGATCATCAGAGGAAGAGGAGGACGATGAGCTATTGTTCAACGAATGAATTTACCAAACGGGCTGCGCCTCGTTTATGAACCGATGGAACATGTGCGCTCGCTTTCCATCGGCATTTGGATTTACACAGGATCGCGGGATGAAAAGGAAGAAGAAAACGGCATAACTCATTTTCTCGAACATATGCTGTTTAAGGGAACAAAAAAACGATCGGCAACCGAGATTGCAGAAAGCTTCGACCGCATTGGCGGGTATGTCAATGCTTTTACGGCGAAAGAATATACATGTTTTTACGCGAAAGTCATGGATAAACACGGGAAAGAAGCCGTCGATATTTTAAGTGATATGTTTTTTAACTCTATTTTTGATGAAGAGGAACTGGCAAAAGAACGGAATGTCGTTCTTGAAGAAATCCGCATGGTTGAGGATACAGCTGATGATGTCGTGCATGACGACCTCGATGCCGTCGCTTACGGAGACCATTCATTGGGGCGACCGATTCTCGGTACGGAGAAAACAGTTCCCACGTTTAGCCGTGAACAATTATATAATTTTATCCATACCCATTACCGGCCTGATAACGTCGTTCTATCAATGGCGGGAAAAATAGATGATGGATTGTTATCCTTTGCAGAATCTCAATTTTCCGGGTTCTCGGCAAGAAAGGCCCCCTCGATTTCCGAAACACCGCCTATTTTGCTTAACAATAAAGGAGCGCGGGCAAAAAGGATTGAGCAAGCCCATCTGTGTCTTGGTTTTAGCGGGGTCCCGGTCCGTGATGATGAGCTTTATGCGATGGTCTTATTCAATCAATTATTGGGAGGCAGCATGAGCAGCCGTTTGTTCCAGGAAATCCGAGAACAACGAGGGCTTGCGTACGCGGTGTTCTCCGATCATGTGGCGTATCGTGACGGAGGGATGTTGACGGTTTACGCGGGAACTGCTCCCACGCATGTAGATGAAGTTTTAGAGGCGATTTTGGCAATGGTTGAGCGCTTTGCAAGCGAAGAAGTTGATGGCAAAGATTTGAAGGATGTAAAATCTCAAGTTCAAGGTAGCATGGTTCTGGGATTGGAAAGCACGAGCAGCCGTATGAGCCGAAATGGAAAAAACGAGTTGAGCCTTGAAACTCACTCTTCCCTTGATACGGTAACGGAACGAATAGCTGCCGTGACAAGCGGTGAAATCCAAAATGTTGCCCAAAAACTTTATGAGAACGATTATGCCCTCTCGATCATAAGCCCGGATGGGAAATTACCAAAAGGTCGTTCTAAATTGTCGCCATTGGCATAGATTTTGTAAAGTACGCGGTTTGTGCGGCTGTCGGCGATCGGTTCTCACAAACACCTAACAAGGGGGATCGTATGCGATTAAGCGAAATGAGCGCAAAAGAAATTGTTGACTTTGAACAAGGCGAGCGTCTCGGTGTTCCCGGGCGCTTAGATGCCCGTGTCAATGCTTCGACCGGTGAAATTGAAGCTTTCTTGTTTCCGACAACGAGATGGAGTCCTTTCCGAAAAAATGAAGAAACGCTCGAGATTCGCTGGCACCATATTCATACGATTGGTGAAGATATGATTATCGTCAATCGCTCCGTTTGAGAGGCCCCGTGGCGGGGTCTTTTTTTATTTTCAAAAGGTGGCGCAGGAGGTCGGATGATTCTGCGACGCCACATGGTCGATATAAGCGGGCACTTGTGCAAATGGGGGAATACGTGAACGCCGTTCATGTGACGCCCATATTGAGAATTCATCTAACATTAGAATGACTTATCATTTTTCATCAGCGTCTACCTTTTCTGGGTTGAGCCAAGGTGTGAACGAGACGTACAAACAATATGCACGAGTGGTCTGTTTCGGAAGGGTTTTCCCGGCAAACAGTTCGATCACATGATAATGTTTAATTTTAGCTTGGTTAAAATGGAATCGAAAAGCGCTTTGACGGACGGGTACGGGCAGCAAAATGCAGAATGTGTAGTCACAGTCACGCAGCCTCAAGATGCCTCAAAACAAACATGACGGCTCCGCGACACGACCTCGACTCCGAGGACTCATCAAGCACCAAAGCGGCTCTATGAGTCCGCAGCCCTCGATTCTGAGGACTCATCAAGCACCAAAGCAGCTCTATGAGTCCGCAGCCCCCGATTCTGAGGACTCATCAGGCACCAAAGCAGCTCTATGAGTCCGCAGCCCCCGATTCTGAGGACTCATCAGGTACCAAAGCGGCTCTATGAGTCCGCAGCCCCCGATTCTGAGGACTCATCAAGCACCAAAGCGGCTCTATGAGTCCGCAGCCCTCGATTCTGCGGACTCATCAAGCACCAAAGCAGCTCTATGAGTCCGCAGCCCCCGATTCTGAGGACTCATCAGGCACCAAAGCAGCTCTATGAGTCCGCAGCCCCCGATTCTGAGGACTCATCAGGTACCAAAGCGGCTCTATGAGTCCGCAGCCCTCGATTCTGAGAACATTATACTAAACCGATGATCGGCTCAGAGGAGGCGGACCCCCATTTAGATAGAAAAAGTATCTTTCATGCAAAACACCATGGGTGCTTTCCGTTGATTCAACATTGACTTTGCCCGAGTGAGTCTTCCATACATACACAAAAACTTGTTTGCTGCTCCCCTTTCTACATTTATCCATATGAATACCTATTGCGGACATTTTGGAGCTCGCCCCCTGTGGTTGTTGGTAAATTTTTCTAATAGTCAGCGGTGAACCATGTCATTTCAAAATGCGATCGCTTATTTCCGCCTTGCTTATCTAGATTTCTCCACAGTTTAAAAGCCTTCCATTGTTGAAAGGTGAAAAACCTCACGGAAGTGTGCATCTGCTCATAATCTATAGGGCAATGGTCAAAAGGAGGTGGAGATCATCGAACATGTTGCAGTTATCGGAGGAGATCGTCGCCAAGTTGAACTCGTGCATCAATTGAAAAATAGCGTTGACCATATTTCGGTGGTCGGGTTCGACCATCTTACCTTCCCGGATGCCAACATTACCGCCCATCCATTATCGGAAATGCCTTGGGAGCAATTGAGCGCGATCCTCTTCCCGGTCAGTGGTGTGAACACGGACGGAAAGGTAGAAGCGCAATATGCACCGGAACCGCTTATCGTTACACGTAGCATGCTTGCAAAAAAACCAAAAAACTGCATTATTTTCACCGGCATCAGGACGGAATTCTTAAAAAATATGGGTGAAAACCTCGTCTGTTGGATGGAAAGGGACGATGTCGCTGTCTACAATTCCGTTCCGACAGCGGAAGGGGCATTGATGCTGGCGATGGAGTACACATCGACCACCATTCACAATGCTTCTGTCGTCATCCTTGGTTTTGGCCGTTGCGGCGTGACGATTGCCGATCTTTTTCAATCCGTCGGCGCAAAGGTAACCGTCGTGACGGATGATGATACAGAAAAGGCAAGAGCCTACCAGGCAGCCCATCGTGCAAAAAGCCTACAGATGATGGAAGCGGAACTTGCTTGCGCCGATATTTGCATCAATACTATTCCCGCGTCCGTGCTTACAAAAAATACATTGGCTTATGTGAAGGAAAGTTGCTACATCCTGGACATCGCAAGTCGTCCCGGAGGTGTAGACATGGAAGCTGCCGGTCAACTCGGATTACAAGCACAAGAAGCGCCGGGTTTACCGGGAAAAGTAGCTCCTGAAACCGCCGGGGAGATTCTCGCCCTCGTGACGTTGGCAATATTGAAAACGGAAAGTAATAAGAAAGGATGGTAAAAATGATGCTCGACGGTAAACGGATCGGCTTTGGTTTGACAGGATCCCATTGCACGTTGGAAGAAGTGATCCCGATGATTAATGGCCTTAAAGACGAAGGGGCGGAAGTGATCCCATTCGTGAGCTTCACGGTACAGACGACAGAGACAAAATTCGGCACGCCGAATCAGTGGCTGGACTCGATCGAAAAGACGGCCGGCCGTGAAGTGGTGAATTCCATTCCGAAAGCAGAACCCTACGGCCCGAAGACGCCGCTTGATGCCATGTTAATCGCGCCCATGACCGGGAGTTCCATGAGCAAGTTTGCCAACGCGCAAACCGACTCCCCGGTATTAATGGCTGCGAAAGCAACATTGAGAAACAGCTCCCCGGTCGTATTGGCTATTTCCACAAACGATGCGCTTGGGTTAAATGCCACCAATTTGGCAAAATTGTTGCAAATGCATCATGTGTACTTTGTTCCGCTCGGCCAGGATAACCCTTATAAAAAACCGACCTCCCTCGTGGCGAGAATGGAAGATATACCGCAAACCATTGAAGCAGCGATACGTGGTGAGCAATATCAACCGCTGATTATCGAAAAGTTTAACGACTGATATGCCAGCATTTGCAGGAACAGAGACCCCGGAATTGGGGGGGATAATTTTAACAAGAAAATATTTTCTGAATATAAGTTCGCCAAAATACTGAGTAGGTGTAGTCAGCAATGACTACACCTACTCAGTTAATCCCTTTGACCTTATACATAGGGCAAAAGTTTCGTTATAATAGTTTACTTTATCGTTATACATTGTTACGATTGCACAGAATTATCCAGAAAGGGGTTAAAAATGATTAATTTATACAGTAAGGAGTGGTTAGTTTGTCTCGGGGAGGTATGATAATGTCCCTATCTCTGAAGCGATCCAAGAAGGAGACACCCTAACTCAACCTGAATTAGCAGATACGTTAAGGCATTTGCAGGAAGAAGGAATTGAAGATTTTTATTCAGGAGAATTAGTTTCCAGAATCACGGATGATCATGTTAGTTGGACAGCCGAAGATTTAGAAGGGTATGAGGTTTTGCGGACGGAGCCAGCAAAAGGTGAATTTAGCGACTACGAAGTGTATTCAGCACCTCCACCACTCTCTGGAACCACACTCATCCAAATTTTACAGATGTCCGATCAATTAGATATAACACAGTATGAACCTGATTCAGCAGAATTCGTAGACACTTATACGCAAATATGGGAACAGGCACGTTCAGATCGATACCTGAACATAGGAGATCCTGTTTATAATGATATCGAAACGAATGAATTGACAAATAGAACATATACCGATGAATTAGCGGAAGATATAAATCAAGATTCGCTTGCATTTAATGAGGATCAATCACTTGCTCATGATGAAAAATCGAGCACAACACATATTAATGTTGTGGACGAAGATGGAATGATGGTTTCTGCAACCAATTCATTGAGCAACTTTTTCGGCGCAGGCATTCAGAATGACGAAGGATTTTTGATTAATAATCAAATGAGCAATTTTGCATTCGAAGCAGAAAATAACCCGAACTATTATGAAGAAGGGAAGCGCGCGAGAAGCTACATTGCACCAACGATTCTTGTTAACGATCATGAAGGGTTATTAGTAGGAAGTCCCGGGGGCGCCCGCATCCCGCAAGTGTTGGGTCAGGTGATTATCAATTCAGATCGTGATGGGGAAGATATTGGAGAATCGTTTGATCGCTCACGTTTTGCTCTGCATATGGATGATGATGAAGAAGAAATTCGTTTGGAATATGGATGGCCAAAGCATTCGATAAGTGATATTGAACAACTGGATTATGACGTAGATAGCGATTACTATACAAATATATTTTTTGGAGACGTCGGGCAATTGATGGTGGATCTCGAAAACGGTGATGTATCACGCACCGAAGATCCCAGACGTGATTGAGTCACATTTTATGTGGCTCTTTTTTTATTGGATGACTCCCAATTAAAATAGGATAGTCACTTTTAATTGTTCAACATCGTGATAGTTTAAAGATAAAACACATGGGGGAATCAAGCCATTATGTGGAATAACGAAAGCTTTATGTTCAAAAAGGAGATGATATCTTGTGCGTAAACAAAACTATGGTTGCTGGAATTATATCTGCATTTATTGGCTTAGTTTTCTAACTGGCAGTTGCCTTTTTCCTCCCAACTGGTAATGAGAGTGATTGGGGATATGGGATGGGTGGTTTAACTGTAGCTGCTATTTTCGGAATAGGTGGGATACTTATTCTTATCATCGGTGTTATCATCAGGATAATCAAACGTAGGGAATACCGATGACGTTTTCTATTTATAAAAAAAGAGAGGTTGTGTAATTAACGGAGCGCTTTAGAAGCGCCTTAATGGAATGAAAGTTGTACCAGAAAATGATTAGACCGATGTTGCTAAATAACTAAAGCCAAATTCCCTTCGATAAATTAAAGGGAATTTGGCCATTTAAACGTGTTCAGCAACACGTTTTCAAGGAGAATGTCGAGTTATGTTTACATACCTACTTCTTTGCTTTCAATTGGCTTCACAGACGGACTTAAAATAACCAAGATTTGATGTATAACAACACCAATGATCATCAACAGTCCTAAACTTATAAATCCTATCCTCGGAGAATAGCTATCTATGAGTAGCCCCAATGATGGTGAGGCAATAGCTTGTAACAACAGTGATATAGACATCCATATGGACATAGCTCTTCCCATAAATGCTTTTGGTACAGTTTCCATGAGCACCGTATTCATTACGATTCTTAATGATGAATTACATAATCCGAATACTAAGCTCCCTAAGAATAAAAGCATGACGTAGTTATTAATTGAAAACCCGATCAGTATACAAATGGATACTAAGAAAAGCAGTGTGATAGCAACGTTTTTTGTTATCTTTTTTGCCAAAGACCCAGCTATAAAACCGGACAAAAACCCGCCTACACCATAAAACATATCTGATAAACCAAATGCAATGGAGCTACCTTGCAACGTATCGTTTACATAACCAGGTAGGACGACATTATACATCATTGTTGCTACCAGTGGAATGATCGCAGCTACACCAAAGAAGAAGATTTTGGGTTTATTCATAAGATATGTTATTCCACTTTTAAAACTTGAATAGAACGACTCTTCAGTGCTTTTGATTATAGAATTGTATTTTACTCGGGAAATAAAAATACTGCTTAACAGGAAGATGAATGCGTTAAAAATAAGCATGTTTTCAAAACCGAGGTATTGATAAAAGACACCTGATATCCCGCCAGCTGTAAACATCCCCACCTGCAAACATATTTCGATTAAAGAGTTTCCGTCGATTAGATCGTCACTCGATAGAAGTTCCTGTAACAAGCTTCTGGATGTAGACATATAAGTTGTCCACCCTATACCATTTACAATAGAAAAGAGATACAATAATTCTATATGGAATCCCCTTGTAAAAAGTAATAAAGCGATGACAAAGATTAATACAGACTGAGTGAAATATGTGAATAGGATAATTTGTTTCCGTTTAAATTTATCTGTTAGAATTCCAATGATTGGAGAAGTGAGAAATCCCGCAATGACATTTAATGCTAGCATAACACCAACTGCTGTAATAGAATTTGTCTGCTCCATTAAATACCAATTTGCACCAACGGTACCCATTCCTACACCAAATGCAAAAATTATTTCTGAAAAGAAAAAGTTACGAAAGTCAGCTCGTTTTAATAAGTTCAGAAACATTCAAAAGCCTCCAATGAATTACAAAAAATATAAATGATTATTACAAAAGAATTTTTATTTAAAGGACTATAATCTCTTTTGCATTAATGAGGCTAATTCAAACGCTGCTTCATCATGATAAATCTCACCTGGTTTGTTTCCTTTTCCAAGTATATAACCTTCAAATGAAGCACCTATGAAGTCAAAGATATATTTAAATTGCTGTATCATCGGTAATCCTTTAACGAATGGCTCATCTCCGCCTACACCAATAACAAAAGTTTTTTTGGAGGACATTGAATGTTTAAATTCATATCTGGGATCCTTAATTGTTTGAGACCAACGATCAATAAAGTTTTTCATGATTCCTGACATGCTGTACCAATATATTGGCGTAGCAAATATGATCATTTCATGTGCTTGAATACGTTTAACAATTGAATTATGGTCATCATCGTTTTTTTCTAGAAAACCTTCTTCAGAATGACGTAAGTCTTCAATTGGAAGTATCTTATAATCCTTCAGATATATTCTCTCCACATCTAACCCTTCAACAGCCCGTTCAGCCAGAATTTCTGTATTTCCATTTTCGCGTGTACCACCATAGATAATCATGATAGACATCATTTCCAACTCCCTTAATTAAACTTGTTATTTAACAATTTCTATCCTATAATATATTTGTAAATCAATAAAACGGATAATAACGATTGAATCAATCGATAAATTTGATTGAAGGTGATGAAATTGGATATCAAACAGTTGATAACCTTTAAAACAGCAGCAAATAATTTGAATTTCACTAAAACAGCTGAGATTTTAAACTTTGCGCAGTCCAGTGTAACTTCCCAAATAAAAACACTTGAGAATGAATTAGGGGTAACGCTTTTTGAACGACTCGGAAAAAGATTAATACTCACGGAGTACGGAAAACAATATAAATCATACGCAGACAAAATCGTTAAGCTTAGTCAAGAAGCAGAATGGAGTATCAATGATTACAAAGAAACAAAAGGTACTCTAATTATCGGAGCACAAGAAAGTCAATGTACTTACCGGCTTCCTCCGATATTAAAGGAATTTAAAGAGAGGTACCCACAGGTCAAACTGGTGTTTAAACCAGCGCATTCCGATAAAGTTGCCAGACAAGGACTGGAACAAGGTCAACTGGATATTGCTTTAATCACTGATATTTCTAAACCAGCTGATGTCTTGGAAGTAGAGTCACTTATTCAAGAACAAATAAAGCTTGTTGCTTTTCCTGAACACCCTTTAGTGCATAAAAAGAAGATAAAACCAAATGATTTAGAAAATGAAACCCTTCTATTAACTGAATCTGGTTGTTCCTATCGAACAATTTTGGAGGAAGCTCTATATTCATCAGGCACTTACCCTAAAAATAAATTGGAGTTCGTTAGCATAGAAGCCATAAAACAATGCGTCATAGCAGGACTTGGTATAGCTGCCTTACCAGCTATGGTTGTAGATAAAGAAATTAAATTGGGCACGATGAGAGAACTAGTATTGGGGAATGATACAAATCATATATACACTCACCTAGCTTGGCATAAGGATAAAGAGATGACCCCGCCGTTTCAAGCTTTTATTGAATTGACCCGCGAAAAATTTCATAGCTATAAGGCTTCTTAATTCCGGGAGGGGGATGAATGTACTATGTTAAAATAGTTGAGGGGATAGGGAGAATCGAAAACACCTATATATGAGTAAGGTTATAATGCCGAACGAGCGCGATTGTTGAATAGTAAACTCTATAAAGGTGCCCGTTTTGATATGAAATCCATTGAGATATTTTGAAATAAGAGAAAAACAAAACCCTTAATTCCCAAGGGTTTTGTATAGTCGTTGATTTCATTTAAAAGACAAATTTAATTCGCTTCGAAATGGGGGGTTGGAAACAAACGAAAAGTGCATTTAAGTTCTATTTTCCTGCGTGCTGTTCCCCTTAAAATAATATAAAAAATTGTTGTGCGATTGAATATGAATGGCTTTAAATAATGGTTGGTATGATGTAATGCTTGTCTGAATCCTTTAATATGAGGTTGGCCGCATTTTTTTATGCTTTTTGTGTCAGAAATGTTTATTCCATTAAAGGGCCATTATCTGGAATAAAGTTCTTATGCCATTGGAATACGATTGTTGGGGGGACTCTAAGATATGTATTTTAAAAGTTATATAAATTAACTATATCTCTTCGTAACAAGTAAAGCAAAGGACTCCATAAAAGCGAAGTCCCTTGCTAACGTCCAGTTCTAAGTCCTAATGTTCCTTATTCTTTTGCTGATTAGAAGAATCACAACATTCCTCTTGGTTAGATTCAACTTCTTCAATTTCTACACTGCAACAATTTTTTTGAGCCGGCTTCGCTTTTGAGAAGAAGTTTTTCAAGCTTGATTCTTTTTGGGCCATGGAATCACCTCCTTTATAGGATGATTTGCACGATAAATCCTGTACCAATAGCAACAATCAAAATGGAAACGACAAAAGCCACAACTAATTTTCGTTTAAATAATTTGCTTAATAAAATAACCTCTGGAATACTTGCCCCGGCACCGCCGATTAAGAGAGCAATCACAGCTCCCAAGTCCATCCCTTGGCTAACTAAGGCGCCCGCAATCGGCAACAGGGTTTCTACACGAATATACATGGGAATCCCGATCACCGATGCAATCGGAATCGTCCAAGGATTATCCCCTCCAGCGTACTGAACGATTAATTCTTGCGGAATGACGTCATAAACTAACACTCCGATAAAAACACCGATGATAAGGTAAGGGAATAAGGGATAGAAGAGTGTCCATGCATCTTGAAGAGCCAATTTCCATTTGGGCACATTCTGATCTTCGCTTGAACGATCGCCTTTTTTGATCCTTACTTGCTTAACCGATTGCTCAAAACCTAAAGCATTCCATACAACACCAATGAGTATTGAAAAAATGATGATCAGTATTGCATAATATAAGGTTAACTCCCACCCCAACAAGGTTAACATCATGATAATGATCACAGGATTTAACAAAGGAGAGGCAATTAAAAATGACATCGACGGTCCAAAGGGTGCTTTAGACGATAATAATCCTGCTAATATCGGTATCGTTGAACAAGAACAAAAAGGGGTCAGTGATCCTAACCCTACGCCATAGAGGTAGCCACTCCATTTATTTGGTCGATTAAGAATGCGTTTAACTCGATCTTCTGTCACCTTTTGTTGTAACCAACTGACCAAAAAACTAATGAGTATGAACAAAGCGGTCAGTTCTAAAAAAAGAATGAAAAAGGTGTTTAGAAAGCTTGAAAAGGTGCCCATGATTGCTCCTTATTAATCAATATTTTTTGATATATAAGCGATTTATTTCATCAACTTTTTTTGATTAAAGAATCAAAAAGTAATCCCCAGTGATTAGGGGTTATTCGGATAGAAAATGCAACAGAGTTCTTCGGACAACAAGTTCTTAACCTCGGTTTCATTCAAGCGATAGTAATTCCAAGTGCCAATTTTTTCTTGTTGAATCAAGCTCGCATCGAGTAATATTCTTAAGTGATAAGACAGCTTCGATTGGGGTAAACCAACAATGTCTGTTAGATCGCAAACACATACTTGGCCACGTTGATTTAATTCATACATAATTTTCAAACGAAGTTCATCCGCAAGAGCCTTAAACTTTACTTTATATGTTTGAAATAGCTGATTTTGGTTAGCTTTTGATGGAGCCATGGTTTCTTTCATGCTCAATTCCCCGTTTCATTTAATCAATTATTTTTGATTTACTTAGATTCTATGCGCTATAAAAAAAAATTGCAACTGTTTAGAACAAAAAAATTTGATGGAAGATCATTTATAACGATTGACTTATATAAATAAATCATAATATACTGATCGTGAAAGGGGGTGGTCAGATGGGCACGTCAACGATAAAAGTAAGTTCCACTGAAGTGGCCAATTGCATTAAAGTGATCAGCGATCCTACCCGATTGTTAATGATGAAATTGATGGAGAAGAAAGAATACTGTGTTTGCCAATTTGTCGATATGTTTGGTATGAGTCAGCCGGCGGCTAGTCAACATCTACGTAAATTAAGGGAAGCAGGTCTCGTAAAAGAAAACCGCAGAGGGCAATGGCGTTTTTATTCGATGAATGAATCATCGCCAGAATCGAGTATTGTTAAGGGGATTCTTAGTCAAATTGGCGAGAATGATGAACAATATCGCCAACTCTTGGAGAGAGAAACACCTGTAGATTGTCAGTAGGAGGATTAGACGTTGACTGCAGTCGTTTTGGCATCAGCTATATTTATTGCAACGCTCGCCCTTGTCATTTGGCAACCGAAAAACTTGGATATCGGATGGTCGGCTTGTGGGGGAGCGTTCATTGCTTTAATTCTTGGCGTCGTTTCTTTTGGCGATGTCGTTGAAGTAACAGGAATTGTATGGAATGCGACTCTCACCTTTATTGCTGTCATTATCATTTCTTTGATCCTCGATGAGATTGGTTTTTTTGAATGGTCAGCTCTACATATGACAAAAGCGGCTAAAGGAAATGCTGTGCTTATGTTCGTCTATGTTTGTATTTTGGGCTCCATTGTGGCAGCGTTCTTCGCAAATGATGGCGCGGCACTCATTTTGACACCGATCGTTCTCGCCATGGTTCGATCGCTGAATTTCAATGAAAAGATGGTCTTTCCATTTATTATTGCTAGTGGATTTATTGCAGACACTACATCGCTGCCTCTGATCGTTAGTAATCTTGTGAATATTGTATCGGCAGATTTCTTTGGGATAGGATTTGTGGAATATGCGACGCGTATGATTGTCCCGAATTTCTTTGCATTAGTGGCTAGTATCCTTGTTTTGTACCTCTATTTTAGAAAAAGTATTCCAAAGCGATACGACTATGAAAAATTGCATGCGCCTGTTACAGCTATTAAAGATAAAAAAATGTTTAAGCTTTCATGGATCGTTTTAGCTGTTTTGCTCGTTGGCTACCTCGTTAGCGAGTTCTTGCACATTCCTGTATCCATTGTTGCCGGAATTATTGCCCTTATTTTCTTAGCGATTGCCAGCAAAAGCCCTGCTGTTGCAACACGATCAGTGTTAAAAGGTGCGCCATGGAACATTGTCTTTTTCTCAGTTGGGATGTATGTCGTTGTGTTTGGTCTGCAAAATGTAGGTTTAACGGATTTTCTGGCTTCAGGGCTTGAATATGTTGCTGAACAAGGTGTTTTTGCAGCAACTATGGGCATGGGCTTTTTAGCAGCTATTCTGTCATCGATCATGAACAATATGCCTACGGTCATGATCAATGCCATAGCGATTGATACCACAGCAGCAACGGGATTGATGAAAGAAGCAATGGTTTATGCAAATGTGGTCGGTTCTGACCTGGGGCCAAAGATTACTCCTATTGGTTCGTTAGCAACGCTATTGTGGTTACATGTCCTTACGCAAAAAGGCGTCAAGATTTCCTGGTGGACATACTTTAAGACAGGCATTGTCATTACATTACCCGTTTTATTTATGACCTTACTTGGCCTCTATCTTTGGTTAATGATCATTAGTTAAAGAAAAGGAGAGAACCCATCATGTCTAAAAAAACGATCCATTTTATTTGTACAGGAAACTCGTGTCGTAGCCAAATGGCTGAAGGATGGGCAAAACATTATTTGGGTAATGATTGGAACGTCTACAGTGCGGGTATAGAGGCTCATGGGTTAAACCCAAACGCAATAAAAGCCATGGCTGAGGTAGATATTGATATTTCTAATCAAACATCGGATGTAATCGATACAGAACTATTAAATAATGCTGATATGATTGTGACGCTATGCGGTGATGCGGCGGGTCGTTGTCCGATGACGCCTCCCCATATCCGCCGTGAACACTGGGGTTTTGATGATCCTGCAAAAGCTGAAGGATCAGATGGAGAAAAATGGACGGTATTTCAACGCGTACGTGATGAAATTGGTGCTCGCATTCACCAATTCGCGAAAACGACGTGATATGAAAGCATGGATTTATTATTCCTGAAACGAGACGCGATTGTTGAATAAAGGGAACCAGCAAACATTTCTTTGGTTTGCAAGTCCCTTTATTCAGACTGGTATGATATTAGCGATTGTATCAAACTTTAAATAATGTACACCTTCAACTGAATCAATCATGGAGTTGAAAAATCCATTTTCCCAATAAGTAAACTCTAACAACGAACTGTACTCCATCGCTTCATTAACTGGTTGTTCGATTCCTTCCCATTTTTGCTCATCGATTTCAGGTTTCTCCACTTTTTTCATACTTTCTCGATACTGTAACCACATTTCACGATGTTCGGGTAAGGTCATTCGCATTGATTCCCATCGCACATTTGATCCGGGCGTAAGTTTGTTTGCCCTCATGATACTTTCACAGCCGCAAAGCGTATAACCCTATATTTATATTTTAGTATGTAGAAGTCAACGTCATTTTGATCATGATTTCTTCATCTGCATCGTTTAATTCTGAACAGAGATCCTTGAACTTCCTCCGTGCTTTCTTCATTATCAAAATGAATCGTTATCGTATTGTTAACGTCCATTCCGAACAGTAAGGAATTCTTTATGATGCTCCAAGGTGCATATTCGTTCATGAGATGACCGCCCTTAGGGAACTTAGGTTCCTGTTTAGTATATACGAACATCATTCCAATTCAAGGGTACGTTAGATATGGGTCAGAATTTTTTCATTATAGCCCCAAAAATATTATAAGAAGTCGCAAGAGGGCAAATGGAAAGTGCATGAAATCAGGGGAAAACAGAACCTTTCGTACGATTTCCGAACCCCATGAGCAACATCAACCGCTTTTCTTCATAGAAAAGTTTAATGATTAATCGCTCACAGCTGTTGCCAAAATGCCGATATTCTTTTATTTTAAGAAAAGAGGATTAAATGTAGCAATCGACCGAGGAGGTACCTAAAGAATGACGAAAAACCAAGCATTTAACGTAGCTCTGGTTGGAGCAACGGGAGCAGTTGGGCAACAGATGTTGAAAACACTCGCTGACAAATCATTTCCGATTCGCACGTTGAAACTGTTGTCATCCCCGCGTTCTGCCGGAAAGAAAATCGATGTCAACGGAGAAACGCTTACGGTTGAAGAAGCCACCCCCGAACAATTCGAAGGCGTGGACATCGCGCTTTTTTCTGCCGGAGGATCCGTGTCGAAAAAATTGGCACCGGAGGCTGTGAAACGGGGGGCGGTCGTGATCGACAACACGAGCGCCTATCGCATGGATGAAGAGGTGCCGCTCGTCGTTCCCGAAGTGAATGAGGATGATCTTCACAAGCATCAGGGAATCATCGCCAATCCGAATTGTTCCACGATCCAAATGGTCGTGGCGTTGGAGCCGATTAAAAAAGCGTATGGCTTGAAAAAAGTCATCGTCTCCACTTATCAAGCCGTTTCAGGCGCGGGTTTGGGCGCTGTCGATGAAATGTATGAACAAACACAGAAAGTTTTAAATAAGGAAGACATTGCTCCGGAGTTGCTTCCGGTCTCCAAAGATAAAAAGCATTATCAAATCGCGTTTAACGCGCTTCCGCAAATCGATGTTTTCCAAGATAATGGGTATACGTTTGAAGAAATGAAAATGGTCAACGAAACGAAAAAAATCCTCCGCGACTCGTCTCTTGCCGTATCGGCAACTTGCGTTCGTTTGCCTGTGGAAACCGGCCACTCGGAATCCGTATATGTGGAAACCGAAAAAGGAGGCGCGACGGCAAAAGATGTGCAGGGGGTGCTCGCGGACGGCGCGGGAATCACCTTGCAAGATGATCCGTCCACGCAAACGTACCCGCTTGCCACCGAAGCAAAGGGACTTCCGGATGTTTTTATCGGGCGTGTTCGCCAGGATCTTGATACGGAAAATGGCTATCACCTTTGGGTCGTTTCCGATAATTTGTTAAAAGGAGCAGCGTACAACTCAGTGCAAATTGCGGAAAGTCTTGCCAAATTAGAGCTTATCGGCCGATGAAAATTACCGTGCAAAAATATGGCGGAACGTCTGTCCAATCAGAGACGTTACGCCAAAAAGCTGCCGGCCACGTCAAAAGCGCGGTGCAGTCCGGGTACAAAGTCGTCGTGGTCGTCTCCGCAATGGGACGCATGCATGATCCCTATGCCACGGATACGTTGTTAAGCTTAATTCCCGAAGGTGGAAACGCGCTGCCAAAACGCGAACGTGACATGTTGCAATCCACCGGAGAAGTGATTTCTTCCGTTGTGTTTGCGAACCTTTTGATTACGGAAGGCTTGAAGGCATCGGCGCTTACCGGCAAACAGGCCGGCTTTCGCACGACGGAAGAGTTCGGCAGCGCGCGTATTACGGAAATGGATACGCGGCATTTGCTCAAGCGCTTGGAAGAGGTGGATGTCGTTGTCGTTGCCGGTTTTCAGGGAGAATCGGCAAGCGGGGAAACGACAACACTGGGGCGTGGCGGGAGTGATACTTCCGCAACCGCACTCGGTGCAGCTTTGCAGGCGGAATTTGTGGATATTTTCACCGACGTCGACGGCATTATGACCGCCGACCCGAGAATCGTAGGGGATGCGCGGCCAATGAAGACGTTGACGTATACGGAAGTCTCCAATTTGGCGCATCAAGGCGCGAAGGTGATCCATCCAAGAGCAGTGGAAATCGCCATGCACGCAAAAGTGCCGATTCGTATTCGTTCGCTCGCCTCTGATTCCAACGGCGGCACCCTTGTTTCCTCCGCTCAAACCCATGCGCCGGGCAGTGATATTCGGGAAAGCCTCATCACCGGTATCACGTATGTGCGCGGGATTACGCAAGTGATTGTGTCAAAACAGCAGGAGGATATGCAAGCGGCTTCGATCATTTTTGAGCACATGGCAGCGGAAGGGATCAGTGTCGATTTTATCAATATTGATCCAACGTCGGTGGTATTTACCGTACCGGGAAGGAAAAGTCAACTCGTGGAACAAAAGCTCCATGCGTTGAACTATTCCGCGAAATTATTGCAAGGGTGCGCTAAGGTTTCAGCAGTCGGAGCCGGAATGACCGGCGTTCCCGGAGTCTTGTCACGGATTGCAAGTGCGCTCTATGAAACGGGGATTGATATTTTGCAAGCAACGGATTCCCATACGACCATTTGGGTGCTCGTTCGTGAAGCAGAGATGAACGGCGCCATTAATGCACTTCATGGCGTGTTTAACTTAGCAGATAGCCAGAACCATGAACGACGGACTTCTGAATAAGCGGCGAGTAAGAAGGGGTGAGCATTGCCTCTTCTTTTTTAATTGCTTGCTAGATATAATTTCCGGGATTTTTAGATCGCGAAAAGCTGCAAGCGATCTGTTTTTGGCAATTGCGCAGATTGGCATGATGATCGTTACGTAAAAAAACACAATCATTCCGCTTGTCTTAAAGTCGCCAATTAAGGTATACTAACTAGCAGTTCATTCGTTCGGGCCCATCAAGCTGAAAGCGCGGAGAATAAATGGGAAGAATAAACGGATCTATTCCCATATCCCGCCATCCAGAATGAGTAACGAAGTAAGCACATCGTTTTGACGGACAACGATGACCAAATTTAATAGGAGGAACTGATATTGCCGAAGCAAGAAGAGACAAATAAAGTACGTGTTTTTGCCTTGGGCGGACTCGGTGAAACAGGCAAAAATATGTATGTAGTGGAAGTGAACGATGAGATCATCGTTTTGGACGCGGGTCAGATGATCCCGGAAGATGATATGCTCGGCGTCGATATTGTCATTGCCGATATATCCTATCTCGTCCAAAATAGTGATCGTGTAAAAGGGATTATTCTCTCCCACGGGCACGAAGATCACTGCGGGGCTTTGCCTTATGTTTTACGAAAACTACAGGTGCCCGTATATGGAACAAAATTAACCCTCGGCTTGATTGAAGGGGAGTTGAAAGCCCAGCATTTGCTAAAGAAAACAGATTTAAAAACTGTTTCTTCGGGGGATAAAGTGAAAATCGGCAACGTGAAAGCTGAATTTTTCAGGGTCAGCCATAGCATCCCCGACTGTGTCGGCGTTGCTATTGAGACACCGCAAGGGTATGTCGTATACACCGGTGATTTTAAGTTTGACCAGACCCCTGCCGATCATAAATTTGCCGATGTCGGCAGAATGACACAATACGGAAAAAAAGGCGTTCTTTGTTTATTGTCCGATAGCACCAACGCGGAAATCCCCGGCACAACTCCTTCGGAAAAAGCAACGGAGCCGGGAATCAAGGCTGTGTTTCGCGAAGCGCCGGGCCGGGTTATCGTCAGTACTTATGCATCGAATATTTACCGTATTCAACAAGTCATTGATGCAGCCAAGGAAACGAACCGTAAAGTTGCGGTGGTCGGTGAATCGATGAAGAAAAATATTCAAATTTCCAAGCGACTTGGTTATTTGCGAATCCCCAAACAATTAATGGTCAACGTCGAAGAATTATCCAAGCATAGAGGGGAAAAGATCGCGATTCTTTCCACGGGAAGCCAAGGGGAGCCTACCTCCGAGTTGCATCGAATGGCGAAAGGAACCGACCGCCAGCTTTCGATTATGCCGAAGGATACCGTCGTGATTTCGGCAAGCCCGACCCCGGGAAAGGAAAAAGCAATCGGACGAGTCGTGGATTTTCTTTACAGAGTCGGAGCAGAAGTCGTTCACTCCGATAAAAATGTAAATGTATCCGGACACGCCAGCCAAGAAGAACTTATGCTCATGCTCAATCTCATGAAACCGCGCCATTTTATCCCGATTCAAGGGGAATACCGAATGCAAATCGCCCACGAAAAATTGGCGAAGACGGCCGGTGTCCATCCCGAACGAATCCATTTGCTGCAAAACGGTGAAGTGTTGCAGCTCGAAGAAAGAAATGCGACGAAAAGCACGAAAGTCCAAGCCGGAAATGTACTCGTCGACGGACTTGGCATCGGCGACGTGGGAAATATCGTATTGAGGGATCGACGCTTGTTGTCCAAGGATGGCATCCTTGTTGTCGTTGTCACATTGAGTAAAAAAACCAATGCCTTTGTTTCAGGTCCCGATATCATTTCCCGCGGGTTCGTTTATGTTCGTGAATCCGAAGAATTGTTGGATGAAGCCAAACAAAAAGTAGCCGAAACGTTGCGCGAGTGTATGGATGACAACGTAAACGAATGGTCCTCCCTCAAAAGCAATATTCGCGACGTGCTCAGCCGTTATCTTTTTGATAAAACGAAACGGAGACCGATGATTTTGCCGATTATAATGGAAGTATGAATGGAACCGTTATCGATCGGAATAGAAAAACTTGCTCCCATGAAGGAGCAAGTTTTTCATTTGCTGGATGTATAAAAATTAAGGATGGAGTGGTGTCCACCCCTTTGATCATCCGCGTGACTAACGAAGCCAAAATGGTCTGGTGTGGGGAGTCGTATCTTCTATAGGCCGTGATGTTTGAAAGCCCCGTTTTTCAAATTGGTGGTCCATTTCCCTAAGCATCGTTTCGTATTGCTTTTTATCCAGCCGGTTGTCTGCATAATAAAAGCAGGCAAGCGCATAAGCGAGGGCGGTTGTCTCAACGTTAACCGTTACATCAACATCCGAGTTTCCGCTGTCGTTCACCAACGAATTGGATTCGACCTGTGGGATAACGTCACTTCGTCTGTACACGATTTATGCCTCCCTTTGATCGAAGAGGTCTAGAGATGCTAGTGTTATTAGCATCTCGTTTGCCTCCTGTCTTCATGATTAATATTTTTTTCCGTGTGCACCCTCGTCAACTTTCTGATCTGCTTTTGCGCGTACGCGTGCCAAAGCCTCTGAATCTACGTGGACATCTACATAGGCATTTCCGCTGCCTTTAACTTCCGAATTGCTGAAATTGTAATTGTAATTTTTGTCTTTTAGGACGTTATCGTTGTCGTTGTCATTTTTTACATGACTATGCCCGTCGTGGTGACATTCCCCTTTGTTTCTTTTCTGATAACAACACATGTTATGAACCCTCCTTCTATTACGTATACAAACATGATATGAATGCAACACTTTCTTGTCTGGATGATCGTCCCTCGGTTTTGGAAAATGTATACTTATCCAATTTCAGGCCTTATGCATGAATAAGCAAATGCTCTCCAATAATAAAAAGGCATAAGGAGGCAGGTAATATGGCAGAACAACAAGAGCCGAACCAATCGAACGAGCAACCGAATAAACAGTCCGATGAAACAGCACAGGGGCTTGTGGATAAAATTCAGGCGCTCGGAGAAACGAACGTTCCGAAAGCCAACTCGGACGTTCATGTGATCACGGTAATTGGACAGATCGAGGGACATATGCAATTGCCGCCGCAAAATAAAACAACCAAGTATGAGCACATTATTCCCCAGTTGGTTGCGATTGAACAAAATCCAAACATCAAAGGGCTTTTGCTTGTGCTAAATACAGTCGGCGGCGACGTGGAGGCAGGTTTGGCGATCGCGGAAATGGTGGCGAGCATGGATAAGCCTTCGGTAACGATCGTGCTTGGTGGCGGGCATTCCATCGGCGTTCCCATCGCAGTCGCAGGGGATCATTCTTTTATTGCCGAAACAGCGACCATGACCATCCATCCCATCCGTTTAAACGGAATGGTCGTCGGGGTGCCGCAAACATTTGAATATATCGAGGAAATGCAAGAACGCATCATTCAGTTCGTAACGAGTCATTCTAATGTGGATGATGATAAATTTCGGGAATTAATGTTTGCAAAAGGAAATCTTTCCCGGGATATTGGTACGAATGTGATCGGCAAGGATGCCGTCGACCATGGACTGATCCATTCCCCCGGTGGTGTGGGACCAGCCATTCGAAAACTAAATGAACTTATCCGGGAAAAAGAAGCGGAACAAGGAGAGATGCTGCAATGACCCTTTACACACACCTTCCTCTTGAAGATGTGATGGCAGAAAAAAACGACACGGAAGTGAAATATAAAGACACTCCATCCGGCACGGTTGTGTTGCAAAAGAACGAGGATGGGGCTTGGATTGTCCAACGTTTGGTGAGCCCGGATCCGAATGACTATTTACAAGATGAGTACCAACCGGGAAGCAGCTGGGGTCGCGATGAATAGAGACAAAGGGTTGGAAATCCCAACCTTGCAAAATAAAGTCTGAATAATCGGAATGATAAATTCGCTTAGACAGTGCGCCTGTTCCCATGGAAAAGCGTTAAAAAGCCGTGAAGTCTATTTCGGTTCTATGTTATAATAGCCAGGTGTTGCCTTCTGCCGCAAGAAGTGACATCAATTGTAAAATACATACGTTATCATGAAGGGAGTTCCGGAAGGAGGGGGATATTTTGGCGGCCAAAAAGAAAAAACACAGAAGAAAGAAACAACAGGAATGGACGAGCCAACTGAAATTTGAAGTATCGGGATTGATTCTCCTCGCCCTCGCCGTGATAGCCACATTCACGTATGGCCCGGTAGGAACGATTATCATTCAACTTTTTCGTTTTTTTGCCGGAGAATGGCATCATTTTCTAACTGTCCTTTTATATGCGTTTGCACTTACGCTTATTTTCCGGCGCGCCTTCGTGAGCTTTTGGTCCCGTCGCTTGGCGGGCGTTTATACGCTTATGTTCACCATGTTGCTATACAGCCACATAGGCCTCTTTGAGAACTTGGCAAGCAGCGGTCCTTTTCAGGATGGTTCGGTGATTATGAACACATTCCGGCTTTATACGATGGATTTGACCGGACAAGCCGATGATCTCGGTGGCGGGATGATCGGTGCGGTAGGGTACGCGACCGGAACATTTTTAGTTGATGTGCCCGGTACCCAAGTGCTCGCTATATTGCTTGTCGTGATCGCTTTTATTTTGCTAAGCGGAAAGTCATTAAAAGACAGCGGGAAGTGGGTATATGAACGTATAAAAGCTATTCTCGTCCCACTTACCGAATCTATACGGAACTTCCGTGCTAGTCGCCAATCGGGAAGCGGGAAAGCGACGCAATCCCCGAAAACAGTCAAAGAAGCGAAAACACAAGCAACACCCGGCAAAGAAACGGCTGGCGGGGCGCGGAAATCCAATGAAAATAAAGATGAACGCCCGGTCATTCACAATTTTCAGGAACAGGCGACCCGGGAAACACCGACGAAACCGGCAAACGTACAGAAAAAGCCATCGGCAGAAAAGAAAACGGAAGACAGGGAAGCGGCCCCGCTGTTAACCTCGGGAACGACCAACGAAGATTATCGGTTGCCGGCTTTGAAGTTATTGAGCGCGCCCGTTCAAAACAAACAGACGAATGACCGTAGCCACGTTTCTTCAAATGCAAAAAAACTGGAAGACACATTGCAAAGTTTCGGGGTGCAAGCACAAGTGAATGAGGTCCACTTGGGACCCGCTGTCACCAAATACGAAGTGCAACCGGCGACCGGCGTCAAGGTGAGTAAAATTGTCAGTCTCACCGATGACATTGCTTTGGCACTCGCGGCCAAAGACATAAGGATTGAGGCGCCGATTCCGGGAAAGGCCGCTGTCGGAATAGAAGTCCCTAATCAGGATATTTCGATGGTTACCTTGCGTGAAGTGCTGGAATCGGATAAAGCGCAAAATTCCCATGTGTTATCCGTCGCTTTAGGCCGGGACATTTCCGGAGAACCGATGACCGCCGACCTTCATAAAATGCCGCATATGCTCGTGGCCGGAGCGACAGGAAGCGGGAAGAGTGTTTGCATCAACGGGATTGTCACTAGCATACTCATGAAAGCGAAGCCCCACGAAGTCAAACTAATGATGATCGACCCGAAAATGGTGGAGTTGAACGTGTATAACGGCATTCCCCATTTGTTAACGCCGGTCGTTACCGAGCCGAAAAAAGCAGCACAGGCATTGAAAAAAGTCGTCGCGGAAATGGAGCGACGTTATGATCTTTTTTCCCATAGTGGCGCCCGAAATATTGATGCGTATAATGATATGATCCGGAAGCAAAATGAAGGGGAGGAAGAAGAGCAACAAAAGTTACCTTATATCGTTGTGATTGTTGACGAATTGGCAGATTTGATGATGGTGGCTTCCGGCGACGTAGAAGACGCGATTACCCGTTTGGCACAGATGGCAAGAGCAGCGGGCATTCATATGATCATTGCTACTCAGCGTCCGTCGGTTGATGTCATTACCGGCGTAATCAAGGCAAATATCCCATCACGCATTGCTTTTGGCGTTTCCAGCCAAACGGATTCCCGTACGATATTAGATGCGGCAGGGGCTGAGAAATTGCTCGGGCGCGGGGATATGTTATTCATGCCGGTCGGTGCAAACAAATCGACGCGGATCCAAGGGGCATTCATATCGGATAATGAGGTTGAAGCGGTAGTAAATGACGTTGTCGAACAACAAAAGGCGGCGTATCAGGAAGAGATGATGCCGGAAGAAGTGCCGGAAACAAGTGCCGAACCGGAAGATGAGCTTTATTACGATGCCGTCGCTCTCGTCGTCCAAATGAATTCCGCGTCCGTATCCATGTTGCAACGCCGTTTTCGCATTGGATATACAAGAGCCGCCCGCCTTGTTGACGAGATGGAGGCGAATGGTGTCGTTGGCCCGTATGAAGGGAAAAAACCGCGGGAAGTTTTATATCAGCCTCCTGACAACGAAGATTTAACCAATGTGAAGTAAGTGATTCGTTTAAGGCTAAAGAAAAGGTGATAGAATGGCAGAAGCAGAACAATTCAACGTCGGTGGACTGCGTGTCCACTGGCAACCGAGCGACACATTCAAAACGACGACGATCGTCTTGCACGTGAAGGCCCCTTTGGAAGCCGAGACGGCAGCTTCGCGCACACTTCTCGCGCATGTGCTGCAAGCAGGTACCGAAGAATTCCCGAGCCGAAGGAAAATCCGCTATTTTCTTGATGACTTGTATGGAGCAACTTTCTATGCAGATGTAGGAAAAAAAGGGGAAAACCACGTGCTTACCTTCGTGATGGAAGTGGCAAGTGAACGGCATTTACAAAACGAAACCCCTCTTCTGCCCAAAGCGTTGGCGTTTTTGTTGTCGGTCATTCAAAAACCAAACCGCTCGGATAACGGCTTTAGTGAAGCAATCATTCAAGAAGAAAAGCAGGCGCTGATGCAACGGATTCGCAACATTGTCGACGATAAAACAAGGTATGCGAATATCCGTATGCTGGAAGAAATGTGCACGAAGGAACCGTTCGGCCTCCACCCTTTCGGTTCCGCCGAAGAAGTGGGGACGATTACCGATCAGCAGCTCCAAACGGCTTATGATCGCATGCTCCGTAGCGATCAATTTGATTTGTTCGTGACAGGACCGGGCACGAAAGAAGAGATTATGGATGCCATTCGTTCAACGGAGCAAATGATTGGGCAAGGAAAAACCGTTGAAACAACAGCAACGATTCAAGACGCTCCGGCACAGGTGAATGAGGTGGTGGAAAAACAATCCATTCAACAAGCAAAATTACACCTCGGTTTTAGAGTTCCCTACACGGTCGGCTCCCCTGAATACACGGCCGTTTTGGTGACCAACGGGATCCTAGGGGCATATCCCCATTCAAAATTGTTCGTGAACGTCCGGGAAAAGGAAAGCCTTGCTTATTATGCTGCTTCCCGTTACGAACCTTATAAAGGGATCTTATTTGCTATGGCCGGCATTGCACCCGATCAATACGAAAAGGCCCTCGCGATCATGAAAGAGCAACTGGAAGCCATGCAGCGTGGGGAAATAACCGAGGAAGAGCTAACGACGACAAAGCAAATGCTTAAAAATCAAATCTTGGAACAAGTCGACAGTGCCCGTGGCGCAATCGAAATGAATTATCAAAATGTGCTTAGCGGTACGAAAAGAACCGTGGACGATCGTCTTCGGGAAATCGACATGGTAGATATGGACACCGTCATTTCCGTTGCCAAAGCGATTCAACTGGACACGGTCTATTTGTTGACCGGCGAGGAGGGGACAGCTTAAATGGAAAAACAGCATTACGAACAGATTGATGAAACGATCTATATGGAAACGTTGAGCAATGGACTAAACGTATACGTCTTGCCGAAACCCGACCATAATAAGACGTTTTCCATTTTCACGACCGACTACGGTTCCATCGACCAAGCGTTTACCCCTATAAACAGTGATCAAATGATACACGTTCCGGATGGCATTGCCCATTTTCTCGAACATAAACTTTTTGAGGACGAAGATGGCGATGCGTTTGATACGTTTAGCAAGCGTGGAGCCCAAACGAATGCGTTCACCAGTTTTACGAGAACGGCTTATTTATTTTCCGCTACGAGTAAAGTAGAGGAAAATGTGGAAACGTTGTTGGACTTTGTGCAATCCCCGTATTTCACCGAAGAGACGGTAGAGAAAGAAAAAGGGATCATCGGCCAGGAAATAAACATGTATAACGACGATGCCGACTGGCGCTTATTTTTTGGGCTGATCGGTGCGCTTTACAAAAATAATCCGGTGCGTATCGATATTGCTGGTACGGTGCAATCCATCGATGACATTACGAAAGATTTGCTATATACGTGCTATCAGACCTTTTACCATCCTTCTAATATGGTTTTGTTTGTTGTTGGCCCCGTGGATCCCGAGGAAACCCTTCAACTCGTAAAAGCCAATCAGGAAAAGAAATCATTTCCGGAAGCGGATACGCTTGCGCGTACGTATGGATCGGAGCCTGAGGAAAGTTGCGAGCGGGAAAAAACGATAGAAATGAACGTACAAACACCGAAATGTTTGCTTGGGTTTAAAGAGCCCAATGAAAAATATCCGCTGTCCGGACTCGCGTATGAATTAGGGGTGCAACTTCTCTTGGATGTGATGTTCGGCCTTGGGTCGCACACGTATGAAAAATTGTATAAAGAAGGTTTGATTGATAACAGTTTTTCCGCTGATTTCACGATGGAGCGTTCATTTGGATTTTCCGCCATTGGAGGCGATACGAAAGCTCCCGATCGGCTCGTTTCCTTGCTGGAAGAAACGATAGATACCTATAAACAACAGGGATTAAGGAAAGAAGAAGTGCAGCTCGCCAAAAAACGGAAAATCGGGACGTTCCTAAAACAATTGAATAGCCCCGAGTTCATCGCCACCCAGTTCACTCGTTACGAGATGAATGGGGATGCCCTTTTTGAGGTAGTGCCAACGCTAGAAAAAATGAGCATTGATGACTTGGAAAACATTTTACACCGGCATTTTCGTTCCGCAAGAAGTTCTGTCGTGAAAGTAGAAGGCTCCGGGTCATGACGACCACATTGGTTACGGGGAGCAGCGGCGGGATTGGCGCCGCCGTTGCAAAGGTGCTGGCTGCTCCCGGGCAAAACCTGTATTTGCACTACCATCAAGGGGAGGGAGAAGCAGAAAAGGTGCGTGCCCACTGTGAAAAACAGGGGGCAAGTGTTCATTTAGTTTGCGCCAACCTGCAAGCAGATGATGGCGTCTCCTCTCTTTTTGCGGGTGTGCATCACCCGGTTGACCATCTTGTTCTTGCAAACGGCCAAGCTTACTACGGGCTATTTACAGAGATGGAGGACCGGGAGCTGATGGATATATTTACGCTGAACGTAACGGCCCCGATGCGCGTCGTTAAACATTTTCTTCCTCCTATGATTAGCCGAAAATACGGCAGAATCGTTGCCATTTCCTCCATTTGGGGGGATGTGGGGGCAGCGCTCGAAGTAGTGTACTCCGCGGCAAAAGGAGGACTGAATCAATTCGTCCGTGCCCTCGCCAAAGAAGTGGCGCCGTCCAACGTCACCGTTAACGGGGTGGCGCCGGGAGTGGTGGATACGAAAATGATGAATGCGTTTAGCAGCGAAGAGAAAGCTGAATTGCAAGCTGCCATCCCTGCCGGACGTTTCGGAACCGCTGAAGAAGTGGCGGGCGCTTGTTCGTATTTGCTAGGTCCGGAAGCAAGTTATATTAATGGGCATGTTCTTTCCGTGAACGGGGGTTGGGGCGGATAAAACCATGAAGCGGTGTGGCCACTTCCTCTCCGGGCAAATGCCAGCATTGGTTGTTCCCTCGAGAATCGGTGTATATTTTCTGATTCTTGAAGTCAAACTATGAATGTAAAACAAAGTTTGACTGATAAGGAGGGAACGATCCATGTCCGTATTGGACAATTGGGAACAGTGGAAATCGTTTTTGGGGGATAGCTTGGGAAATGCAGAAGGCGATGGCATGACAAACGATGCGATTTCTGATGTGGCTTTCCAAGTTGGCGATTATTTGGCGAACAACGTAGACCCGAAAAACGAACAGGAACGAGTTTTGTCTGATTTGTGGAACGTTGCTGATGAGCAAGAGCAACACGCGATCGCAAATGTGATGGTGAAGTTGGTACAGGAAAAATAATGTTACATGGGACATCAAGAAGCATCCTCGGCGCAATTTACTGTGTCTGAGGGTGCTTATTCTTATCTCCGTGATAAGCGCCCGCTATTCCAGAGGTCAGACATCGGGTGCCGGAAACCTTCCCGGATTTCAGATGTATGGGAATGCAAGAAAAAATGGGGGATGACATCAAAATTTTGTCTTGCAAACGCTTGAATGAGGACAAAAATACGAAATGATACGAAAAATCGTTCATATGTTGCTTTGAAACACGCCATCCATTAGTTTGTCAACCGTAGATTATGGTGAAGAGCCCTGATGGAAAATTCACTTTATGGTGCACGATTAAAAAAGTTTCAGCCCTTGTATGGAGGAACTTCCGTTCTTTTTCCATCCGTTTACAAAAAGAAACACCCTAGCCCTGTTCAAACGCGAAGAAATAACGTAAAATGACAACAAGTGCAGTGAGAAGCGACAACGTTAGACTATAAAAAAATCGCAATGTAGAAGGAGGAACGGGATGGAAAAGAAAGAGTGGTATTTTGAATATCAAATTCGTCAGAACCGTCCCGGCTTGCTGGGAGATATTTCCTCGTTACTTGGGATGTTATCGATTAATATCGTGTCGATTAACGGAATCGAAAATGACCGGCGCGGTATGTTGATTCGCAGCGCCAGCGATGATCATGTGACGCGTTTACGAGACATATTGCAAACGATGGATGCAATTTCGCTCAAAAAATTTCGGGTGCCGAGGCTTCGAGACCGTTTAGCCGTGATGCATGGTCGTTATATCGAAAGAGACCTGGGGGACAAAAAAACCTATCGTTTTGTTCGTGATGAGCTTGGGCTTTTGGTTGACTTTTTGGCGGAGCTGTTTAAAGAGAAGCGGCATTATCTCGTGGGTGTGCGGGGGATGCCGAGAGTCGGGAAGACAGAATCAATCGTAGCCGCAAGTGTTTCAGCCAACAAGCACTGGTCATTCATTTCTTCGACAATGCTAAGGCAGACGATCAGAAGTACGCTTCCTGATGATGAATTTAGTGAAGACCTTGTTTATATCATTGACGGGATCGTTACGACTATGCGTGCGCCGGAAAAGCACCGTTCCCTCGTTGATGAGATTATGGCCTTATCTGCTGTGAAAGTTGTGGAGCATCCGGATATTTTTGTGCGTGAAACGGCATATACATTAAAAGATTTCGATTGCATCATTGAACTTCGTAATGATGAAAATGAAAAAATTACGTATGAAATGGTGGAATCGGGTTTTTCTTCTTTTGATATTAGCTAACTTGGTAGGTGTTTAGCATGTCTGAATTAGGGCAATTTCTAAAAGAAAAACGCGAGGAAAAAGGGTGGGGGCTTGATGAAGTCCAAACGCGAACGAAAATTCAAAAGCGCTACTTGCTAGCCATTGAGGAAGGGCGATATGACGATGTGCCCGGCGCTTTTTATGCACGGGCATTTATCAAAAGCTATGCAGAAGCACTTGAGCTCGAACCTGAAGAAGTGTTTGCTGAGTTTGAACATGATTTGCCGAAACCGAGGAAGGAGTCGGTGGATCTTCCTTCGAGAACCGAACATTCGAGAACAAAACGATCATCCCAAGAAGGGAAAAAAAAGAACAGTGTCCTTCCTTCCGT
Organism: Salicibibacter cibi; assembly: GCF_016495865.1. Lineage (NCBI taxonomy): Bacteria > Bacillati > Bacillota > Bacilli > Caryophanales > Bacillaceae > Salicibibacter > Salicibibacter cibi. Next base: position 1,962,922 of record NZ_CP054706.1, on the reverse strand, counting down.
CCTCGTTGTGTTCTTCCTCGTCGCGATCGTCGCGGTTATATGGCTTTTCAACATTGACGGCGGCAGTGGCGACATCGCTTCCGATGAGGAAGAAGAAAATGGGGATGATATCGTGAATGAAACGGAAGGAGAAGAGGAAACGCAAGAAACGAACGGCAGCGAAGAAAATGGGGATGGCGACGATAATGAAGAAAATGAGGAAAACGGCAATGAAGAAGAAACTGCAAATGGACAACTCTCCTTTGAGGAAGTAGATGGATTTAATTCGATCTATACGATAGACAGCGATTCCTTGGAAATCACGCTTGAGTTTGATGAAGAAACGGACAGTTATGTCGATTTTCGCGAAGAAGCGACTGATGATGGTTCAATCGTAGAAACGGCCGATGCCCCTTCCGAGGCAACAGAACAAGATTTTGACTTAAGTGAACACGACTCGATCACCATCAATGCTGGCTACACACCCGCGCTCACGATTTACGTGAACGGCGAAGAATTGGAATACGAATTAGAACCCGATGAAAGAGATTTCCAGCGCATTACCATCGAGAAAGAGAATTAAGCTTTGAGAGCACCCCGGCACCCTTCCCCTTGATGACGAGGGGGGAGGTGCCCATTCATACATAAATGTCGGAAAATGCGCGGACATTGGCATTTTTCTTTCTTATGATTTTTGTTAAAATGAAGGGTGTTCCCGTAGGAGGAACCGTTACGTGAACCTGCCAAACCAGATTACGATTGCCCGTATCGGATTCATCCCGATATTTATGCTGATTTTCCTTTACCCATTCCAATGGGGACCTCCCATAGATGTCTTTGGGACGCAAGTGCCTGTGAACCACGCGGTTGCCGGGATTGTTTTCGCCATTGCGGCGGGGACGGATTGGCTCGATGGCTATATTGCCCGCAGCCGTAATCTCATCAGCAATTTCGGAAAATTTTTAGACCCGTTAGCGGATAAATTGCTCGTGACAGCGGCTTTATTATCCCTTATCGAGATTGGTTTTTTGCCGGCTTGGATGGCTGTTGTCATTCTTAGCCGCGAGTTTGCCGTAACCGGGATGAGGCTTGTGGCAGCGGCCGAGGGCAAGGTTATTGCGGCTAGCCCGCTCGGAAAGGGAAAGACGCTTTTTCAAATGCTCGCAATTTTTTTCCTGATGGTTCACAACGCGCCTTTTGATGCATTCGGATTGCCGGTCGCGACGATATTAATATGGATCGCCCTCTTTTTAACGGTAATTTCCGGCATCGATTACTTTGTGAAAAATAAACATGTGTTCAACGACGCTTAGATAATTGGAAGGAGATCCATCCAATGAATGCGGAGATTATTGCCGTAGGTACCGAACTACTTCTTGGACAAATAGCGAATACAAACGGACAGTATCTTTCAAAACAGCTCATGGGGCACGGGGTGAATATATACAAACATACGGTCGTCGGAGACAATTTGCCTCGCATTCGGCAAGCGATACGGCTGGCCGCAACTGATAATGATATCGTTATTCTTACCGGGGGTCTCGGGCCCACGGAGGATGATGTAACCAGAAACGCGCTCGCAGAGGAATACGGTCTCAACCTCGTCTACGATCAACAGGCGCTCGACAAGGTGGAAGCTTTTTTTCAATCGAGAAACCAATCCGTAAGTGATGCGAACCGTCGCCAAGCGCTTCATACAGAAGGGGCGCACGTGTTTCAAAATAGCGTGGGCTTGGCTTGCGGCATGGCGTATAAACATACAGACACGTGGTTTTTTCTGTTGCCGGGTCCACCGCATGAGATGAAAACGATGGTAGAAAAAGAAGTTAGCCCCTTTCTTGATGCTATGAACGAATCGCGTGATTTTTTGTTGTCGCGGGTACTTAAATTCTACGGGATTGGTGAGTCGGCGCTGGAAGCGCGTGTTCATGACTTAATCACACAGCAAACCAATCCGACGATTGCACCGCTCGCGGGTCAAGATGAAGTGACGTTGCGTTTGACTGTGAAAACGGCCGATCCGACGGATGCCTCAAAAAAGCTTGATGAGTTGGAAGGCGCCGTCTGTGAACGTTGCGGATCTTTTTTATATGGGTATAATGAGGATACGTTATTTTCAAGCGCCCTCGATTATTTACGGTCGAAAGGTTGGACGCTGGCCGTTGCCGAAAGTTTAAGCGGGGGATTGCTCGGGGCATCGTTTACCGATGTTCCGGGAGCGTCTGACGTTTATGTCGGTGGTGCGATTACGTATAGCAATGAGGCAAAAGAAAAGCAGCTTCATGTGAAAACGGCGACCCTTGCGCAACATGGGGCTGTGAGCGAAGCATGTGCCGAAGAGATGGCAGAAGGCGCGAGAAGCGAATATAGAACAGATATAGGGATTTCGTTGACAGGTGTTGCCGGTCCGGACACCCAGGAAGGTCATCCGCCGGGTACGGTTTATATCGGGATTGCCTACCCGGATAAAACGTATGTCTATAAGCGGCGTTTACGCGGGGATCGCGCGTCGATACGACGCCGGGCGGTAAAAGAAGCATGCGCCTGCATGTTGGAGGTGGGAGATGAGAGGTGAGAGATGGGGTCAAACCTATGACAACCCGTCTCCTGCCACGAAGGATGTGTTGGGGCCGGGGGCTCCTTAATTGATAGAAGAAGGTGATGAAGCATATGAATGTATTTGAAAGTGAACAGATTAAACCGGAAGTTAAAAAAGCAATTAAGGAGATCGGTTTTGAAGAGCCTTCTCCAATCCAGGAACAAGCAATACCGAAAGTACTAAACGGCAAAGATGTGATAGGGCAAGCGCAAACGGGGACCGGAAAGACGGCAGCCTTTGGGATTCCTCTGCTTACAAAGCTAAGCGCTTCCTCCCACGTTCAGGCGCTCGTTTTAACGCCTACCCGGGAACTTGCCATCCAAGTGGCCGGGGAATTGCAAAAGTTGTCCACACACTTGCATGTCACAACGTTGCCGGTCTATGGCGGACAATCGATCGGCCATCAAATCAAGGCGCTTAAACGCGGCGTACAAGTCGTTATCGGAACCCCTGGGCGCGTTCAAGACCATTTGCGGAGAAAAACGTTAAAACTTGACCGCGTGCAGACGCTCGTCTTGGATGAAGCGGATGAAATGCTTGATATGGGTTTCATCGATGATATTGAATCGATTTTGAAACAAACGAATGAGGACCGGCAGACGATGCTTTTTTCAGCAACGATGCCCGATCCGATTCGAAAACTTTCCCGCCGTTATATGCAGCAACCTGAGACTGTATCCATCAGCAAAAGCGATGTTACAGCTCCCTCAATTGAACAGATTTATTTTAAAGTGCTTGAAAGGAACAAACTGGAGTCGCTTTGCCGTGTCATTGATCGCTACAATCCGGAGCTTGCGATCGTTTTCTGTCGCACGAAAAAAGGCGTCGCGGAATTATCGGAGTCTTTGCAGGCACGGGGTTATTTTGCAGACGGCCTGCACGGTGATTTGAACCAATCGCAGCGGGATGCGGTTATGAAAAGATTTCGGGAAAGCACGATTGAGTATCTCGTCGCAACAGATGTTGCTGCCCGCGGACTGGATGTTCAAAACGTCACCCACGTGATAAATTATGATATACCGCAAGACCCGGAATCCTATGTCCACCGCATCGGTCGGACCGGACGGGCCGGGAAGAGCGGCCAAGCCCTTACGCTTGTCACTCCGAGGGAAATGAAGCATTTACGCTCGATTGAAAAAGAAATAAAGATGTCTTTGCCGACACGGGATATCCCGACGCTGGAAGAAGTCGTAGAAAAACAGCAAGACTCGTGGCGACAGCAGATCATAGGCGTCATTGAACATAGTGAAGAAACATCGATCTTTGATGAACTAACCCGGGAGCTGCTCGAGCAATATCAACCGCAGGAAGTCATTGATGCGTTGTTGAAAATGAATTATCAAACGGAAAATAACATCTCTGAAGAAGGGTATTATTTCGGGGATACCGGCGCAGCAAAAGGAATGGTCCGTTTCTTTATGAATGTGGGCCGCAATGTGAGCTTAACCCCGAAAATACTCGTGGATGAAATTGCCGATGCAGTCGGGATTTCAAAAAAATCGGTCGGGCGCATCGATCTTTTCGAAAAATTTACGTTCGTGGAAGTGCCGGAAGATGTGGCTCCCTTTGTTTATGAAGGATTGCGCCATTCCCGTGTGCACGGTGCGCGCGTGAACCTGGAGCCGGCAAAACCAAAACCGAAACGCCATGGACGGCAAACATCCAACCCTTCCGTCTCTAACTAAAGACACATCGGGCTCCTCCATGGAGGAGCCTTTTTTCATCCGGACGTTTCAGAATAAATGTTCGTATAATCCTTGGCAAATGATGAAAAACACGATATGATAGGTGCAGGGGAAACGATTGGTTTTTTTGTTTATGCCTATCGGGAGAATAATAAAATGATTAAATTTATACCTATAAAGGAGTATTGCTATGAGTGAAAGAAAAGCAGCGCTCGACCAAGCCTTGCGAAGCATTGAAAAACAATTCGGGAAAGGTTCCATCATGAAGTTGGGGGACGAAACGGAAAAGCGCATGTCCACGGTTTCAAGTGGAACATTAGCCCTTGATATCGCGCTCGGTGTTGGCGGGTATCCACGTGGGCGGGTTATTGAAATATATGGTCCGGAATCTTCCGGGAAAACAACCGTTGCCTTGCACGCCATTGCCGAAGCCCAACAGGAAGGCGGACAAGCGGCATTTATTGACGCGGAACACGCCCTTGATCCTGTGTATGCCCGCGCCCTTGGCGTCGATACCGATGAACTCTTGCTCTCGCAACCGGATACGGGGGAACAGGCCTTGGAAATTGCAGAGGCACTCGTCCGCAGCGGCGCTGTTGACATCATCGTTGTTGATTCCGTGGCGGCCCTCGTGCCAAAAGCGGAAATCGAAGGGGATATGGGCGATGCACATGTCGGTCTGCAGGCCCGTCTCATGTCGCAGGCATTGAGAAAGTTATCGGGGGCCATCAGTAAGTCGAATGCGATTGCGATTTTTATCAATCAAATTCGCGAGAAGGTAGGCGTCATGTTCGGAAGTCCCGAAACGACGCCCGGAGGACGCGCATTGAAGTTTTATTCCTCGGTACGCTTGGAAGTGCGCAGGGCTGAAGCGCTGAAGCAAGGAAATGAGACGGTCGGCAACAAGACACGCTTAAAGATCGTGAAAAACAAAGTGGCTCCGCCGTTTCGCCAAGCAGAAGTTGACATTATGTACGGGGAAGGCATCTCCCGGGAAGGTTCGTTGTTGGACATCGCAACAGAATTGGAGATTGTGCAAAAAAGCGGAGCTTGGTATGCGTATAACGGCGAGAGGCTTGGCCAAGGCCGTGAAAATGCAAAACAATATTTGCAAGAGCATTCATCCGTAGCGTCTGAAATTGAAACACGTATCCGTGACCACCATGAGCTTCCAAATAATCAACAACAGGACCAACAGCAGGACGAAAAGAAGGAAAAAGAAGAAACACAAGATTCATCAGGGTCATGATAAAGGAACATTTTTCTAATGGATACAATAGAGGGGCTATCGCACTTTATTGGAATGATTCTCCAATAAAGTGCGCAGGAAAGCCCATTGTCCCTTAAAAAAGAATAATTCTCCATATGAGGTACAGCTGGGAGGGATTTCTGGAAAATAGTTAGGGACTGCTGAATAACGGAAAAAGACTGGCCGTTCGTCCACGGAAAGCGAAGCCATGGAAGCGGCATCCCGGCTTCAGCTGGTAGCTGCACGTTGTTTAGCAATCCCTAGTTAAACCACGCTATGACGTGTTTAGAATGGCATCACTGGTGTGTGTTATTAAATCAACCACTCTGCACTAGTGAAAAAGTAAGAAACAATGTGGCTACGCTCCTCGTAGCCACCATCTACAATGAAAATGGTTGTTTGCTCAAAATGGGAGTATGCCATCTTTATGAATTGGCAATATCTTGACTAACAATACAGCCAGGCTGAATGCTTTTTGGTGGATCTTGAAAAGATACCCTGTGTAAGAAACTGGTTGTGACAGTATGAAAGAACCATCTATTGTGCTGCGAGCACGTAGACAAAAATTTTGAAACCGAACGACTGTCATTTGTATTGTTCAATTACGTAGGAAGGTGGTTTTTCCCATGGAAGCTATGATTGAAAGGTGTGCAGGCCTAGATGTACACCAGGAAACCATTGTCGCTTGTGCTTTATTTGGACCATTAGACAAAAAGCCGGAGAAGTCCATCCAATCATTTTCAACCACTACACCAGGATTGTTGGAATTGAATGATTGGCTCACATCCCTGAAGGTCACAGATCTTGTCATGGAAAGTACCGGTGTCTACTGGAAACCTGTATGGAACATTTTAGAAAGTGATTTTCAGCTTATTCTTGCTAACGCTAACCATGTTAAAAATGTTCCTGGTCGTAAAACCGATGTCAAAGATGCCGAATGGTTAGCCAAACTATTGAGAAGTGGATTGATCGAAAGCAATTTTGTTCCACCCGAGGATATTCGCGATTTACGCGACCTGACGCGTTATCGAAAGAAACTGACGCATCAGCGCACAGCTGAGCAAAATCGCATCCACAAAATCCTTCAAGATGCCAATATCAAGCTGACGTCGGTTCTGTCCAATATCTTTGGTTTATCTGGACGCCGGATCCTCGAAGCGATCATCAATGGTGAGAAGATCGAGAAGAAGAATCTTCAGGAAATGGTCCACTGGCGAACGAAAGCTAGTCTCGATGACATTGCCAAAGCGATCAATGGACGGGTGCGCCGTCATCATCGTGATATGCTGCAGTATCATTGGGATCATATGCTGTATATTGAGGGAATGATCCAAAACTTAGAGGAACAAATCGACCAAAGCTTAGCGCCTTATCGCAAGGAAGTCGACCTTTTGGACACAATTCCAGGTGTAGATCAATCAGGCGCGGCTACTTTCATCGCTGAAATGGGCGTGGACATGTCCGTATTTAAGTCTTCCAAGCACCTCGCTTCCTGGGCTGGATTAAGTCCTGGAAACAACGAAAGTGCTGGTAAAAAAAAAGGAAGTAAAACCACAAAAGGGAACAAGGCATTACAGACCATGGCGGTACAATGTGCTCTGACTACAGCAAGGCAAACCAATCGAATTTCTGCACACCAGAAAAGAATTATGAAACGGCAAGGCAAGAAAAAAGCCCATTTCGCTTCCGCTCATCTAATCGTAACCATCGCGTATAACATCTTAAAAACCGGTGAACCGTATCAGGAACTAGGCCCTGAGTACGTTCATCAAAGGCAAGAAAATAAAGAGCTTAAAATGATCGAACACCTCAAAAAGAAAGGATATACCGTTTCAAGTGCTGACCCAGAAACAGCTTAAATAGATCTTACTGGATAAGATATTTACGTTTTAGTCCTACAAAATCAATTTTTAGGGCCTAGTTTCCTATTGCCATCTAGTCAAAATGGTTTTCATACAAAAAGCATTTCTTATCCTAATATAAGTAGAAACGAAGGTTTTCGCCATAAACGCTTGGCGAAAGCCTTCGTTTTTTAACGCTCGGATGGATGGGGTTGACACGGTTGACATATGAACAATGGCAAGTATACAATTAAATATGAAAGTTGGGGGAACGGCAGGATCGAGCAATTGATTCGCCGTTTACAAAAGGCTTTTCTCTGGTTGTAATGTATCATGTTTTAACCATTCGTTTTTTACAACTGAACACAGTAGGAAGAAAATGTTTTAAAACATTGGTGTATGTTCCGATATACGAGCATATGCATGTGCAGGGAACGGGCTCCGAACCGATTCATAATCGGATCGATTGCACCGGAAAAAGGCGACAGTTTCATAATAGGCCGTGTTCAAGAAGTTTATTCATTTGTGCGCAAACAGAGGCTCCCATGACACTTGCACTTTTTGAACAACAGAAGAACGAAATGGATCAACACCAACGAATGATCGCAGGCATTCGCCTGCCTGCATTCTCCGTTTTTCGTTAGGCAAAGCCCGCAACGTTTTCGAAGTAAATGTACACGTACAATGGAATAGCAAAGGAGGTGTAGGCGAGATGAACGGAACACTCATCTTGGTCATCTCCATTTTGCTTGTTGTCGTTGCTGTTTTAAGCGGGTTTATTGGTTATGTCATCCGTAAAAAAATTGCCGAAGCAAAGATTACGAATGCAGAATATGCGGCAAAAAAGATGATCGAAGAAGCGGAACGCAATGCGGATAACAGCAAGAAAGAATCACTGTTGGAAGCCAAAGATGAAGCGTATCGCTTGCGTTCCGAAGCCGAAGACGATATTCGCGAACGGAGAACCGAAATTCAGAATCAGGAAAGTCGCCTTCAGCAAAAAGAGGAGGCGCTTGACCGTAAAAGTGAAACGCTTGACAACAAGGAAGAATCTCTAGAACTCCGGGAGCAAACGCTCGCTGAGAAACAAGAAGAGACAGAAACGATGAATAGCAAAGTGGAACAATTAATCGCCGAGCAACAAGAAGAACTGGAACGGATCTCAGGACTGACGAGAGATGATGCCCGACAGATCGTTCGAGCTGAAACCGAGCGGGAACTCGACCATGAAAAAGCAGTGATGATTAAAGAAAATACGGATAAAGTCAAGGAAGAAGCAAATAAGAAAGCCAAAGATATTCTTTCTGTGGCCCTGCAGAGATGTGCGGCGGATCATGTGGCGGAAACGACGGTATCCGTTGTCCATTTGCCGAATGATGAAATGAAAGGCCGAATCATCGGGCGTGAAGGCAGAAATATTCGCGCATTGGAGACGTTAACCGGGATTGATTTAATCATAGATGATACACCCGAAGCGGTCATTCTATCCGGCTTCGATCCGATACGAAGGGAGATTGCGCGCACGGCGTTGGAACGGCTCGTTCAAGATGGCCGGATTCACCCCGCCCGCATTGAAGAAACCGTAGATAAATCCCGGCGTGAGGTCGATGAACGGATACGTGAATATGGAGAAGAAACGACGTTTGAAATGGGGATTCATCATTTGCACCCTGACCTTCTCAAAATTTTGGGCCGTCTGCGATTTAGAACGAGCTACGGACAAAATGTCTTGAATCATTCAACTGAAGTCGCGTATTTAACAGGTTTAATGGCGGCGGAACTTGGAGAAGATGTCCAGCTTGCCCGGCGGGCAGGATTGCTTCATGATATCGGAAAAGCGATTGACCATGAGGTCGACGGCAGTCATGTTGAAATCGGTGTCGAATTAACGAAAAAATACAATGAAAACGAGGTCGTTGTGAACAGCGTTGCCTCTCATCACGGGGATGTCGAAGCCACTTCGGTTATTGCCACACTCGTCGCCGCTGCAGATGCCCTGTCTGCGGCAAGACCGGGAGCAAGACGGGAAACGCTTGAAACGTACATTCGCCGTTTGGAAAAACTCGAGGAGATTGCAGAATCATTTGATGGTGTTGAAAAGACGTATGCCATACAAGCGGGTCGCGAAGTCCGCATTATGGTAAAACCAGACTTGATCGACGACGTGTTGGCCCATCGGCTGGCACGTGACATTACGAAGCGAGTGGAAAACGAGCTTGACTACCCCGGGCATATACGAATAACCGTTATTCGTGAAACGAGGGCAGTAAATTATGCAAAATAAGGCAGCACATTTGTGCTGCTTTATTATGTTTGCAGATAAGAAAATATAACATCTGCATAAGTTAGGGACTGCTAAATAATGGAAAAATACTGGCACATAAGTATTTTCCGTTGGCATTGCTAAAACTGGATGCAAGGAAATCCATCCTATAAGCAAAAAACCCTTGCACTTCTGGCAACGTACGGAGGGACGGTGCTGCAATGGCGAGACTCCAGCGGAAAAACGGACGCGTCAAGCCCCCGCAGCGCCGGTTTTGCGCGAGGAGGCTTGACCGTTCGTCCGCGGAAAGCGAAGCCATGGAAGCGACATCCCGGCTTCAGCTGATAGCTGCAAGTTGTTCAGCAATCCCTAAGTTAGGCTAAGGTTTTCTGATGCAGAACGAAAAAATATACTCGATAGTGAAGGAAAAATAGCCACACGTTTAACAGGGCATATAAAATGGGTATAAGTGAGGATAGAAATGTCTTTTTAAACTGGAAAGTAGGTCTTAAGCACATGCGACTATTATTTGTCGGAGATGTTGTCGGCCGTCCCGGACGAAATATGTTGGAGTCTCAATTGCCGAAACTTAAGAAGAAATATAAACCTCAAGTAACGATCGTCAACGGCGAAAACGCCGCGAGCGGGAAAGGGATTACAGAGAAAATTTACAAAAGTATTTTGGGGTTTGGCGCTCAGGTTGTTACGCTTGGCAATCATACGTGGGCAAGGAACGAAATTTTTTCATTCATTAACGAAGAAACAAATCTGATCCGCCCGTTAAATTATCCGCCGGGCGCCCCTGGGAGGGGGCAAACTTCAATCAACGTGAATGGATTGGAACTCGTCGTCATCAATGCCATGGGGCGAGTGTTTCTGGAAGCGATTGATTGCCCTTTTCAGGCGTTGGACAAAGCGGTGGAGGATGCCAAAAAACGGACGCCGTTTGTATTTGTTGATTTTCATGCCGAGACGACCAGTGAAAAACAAGCCATCGGTTGGTTTTTAGATGGGCGTGCAAGTGCCGTTATTGGAACCCATACCCACGTTCAAACAGCCGATGAAAGAATACTGCCGGGCGGAACTGCTTTTTTAACCGATGTCGGCATGACCGGGCCATACGATGGCATTATCGGCGTTGATAAGGATGTGATTTTGAAAAAATTCCAAACATCGTTACCGGCAAAATTTGAAGTTGCGAAAGGGAGGAGTCAACTCAACGCTGCATTTATGGAATTCGATGAAAAAACTGGCAAAGCACGAAAAATTGAAAGAATCCTGATCAATGATGATCACCCATTCGACGAATAAATGCTAAGACGAAGGCATAGAGAACGATTCAAAGAATATAGTAAGGGATAAAAGGTGACATTCCACAATTATAGGAGGACTAATCATGGAAGTATTAAAAGTATCAGCGAAATCTACCCCTAATTCTGTCGCCGGTGCCCTCGCGGGCGTGATCCGCGAGAGAGGAGCTGCGGAAATTCAAGCCATTGGAGCAGGTGCTTTAAATCAATCTGTCAAGGCAGTTGCCATCGCGAGAGGATTTGTTGCCCCCAGTGGAATCGACCTGGTTTGTATCCCGGCGTTTACGGACATTGAGATTGACGGTGAAGAGCGAACAGCCATTAAGCTCATTATCGAACCAAGGTGATGAAAGAAAAACTCAGCGTATCCCATGCGCTGAGTTTTTCAAAGTTAAGTTTCATAAATAAATAGTTGACTGCTGAGTAACGGAAAAAGACTGGCCCATAAGCATTTTCCGTTGGTGTTGTCAAAGCTGGATGCAAGGAAATCCATCCTGTAAGCAAAAAAACCCTTGCACTTCTGACAACGTACGGAGGGACGGTGCTGCAATGGCGAGACTCCAGCGGAAAAACGGACGCATCAAGACCCCGCAGCGCCGGTTTTGCGCGAGGAGGCTTGACCGTTTGTCCGCGGAAAGCGAAGCCATGGAAGCAGCATCCCGGCTTCAGCTGATAGCTGCAAGTTATTCAGCAGTCCCTAAATATTTTTCCCTGGGCAAAGGCTTTCGCCATAAAAGCTTGGCGAAAAGCAAAGTTTTCTAAAGTTGGAGTGAATGAACAATGAAACAATTACAGCAAACGTTACAACGCATCGATCGAAAAGGATACAAAGCATATAACGATATTCGCGGGACGTTTACATTTCCCTCGTTTCGCCTCCATTTGGATCACATCCAAGCAGATCCTTATGCTAGTCCCTCGCGGGCACGGGTGGAGATCACCCATCGGCAATTACATATGAATGAGGACCTTTATGAAAGTGGGCATCGCAACGTAGCGTTTACTGACTATGTGGCCCGCTCAGTCGGAAAAGCCATTCGCAAACAAAATGCGGAAAAAAGTCTTGTCATTGATCGCCCGGGTCAAGAAGTATTGGAGCGAACAGCCGTCGTTTGCGATAAAGAAAAAGTGGAGGTTCGTTTATCCATTCATCTGCCTGCCCACGGCAGAACGATTATGGGCGTACAGGCGGCGAACTTGTTAACCGAACAACTTCCCGGTATCATTGAACAAGCCCTTTATAATATTGATATGGAGGGGCTCAAGAAGCATGTGGCGCTTAGCGATGACCAACAGGCTTTGCGTGCCTATGTAAAAGAACGTGACGCACTCGCGTTTGTCGCAGACGGTTCGATCCTTCCAAGGGCAAGCGGTGTCGAAAATCGCCCCCTTGCCCCCGATCAGGCGATCCCCTTTGCAAGCCCGGAGACGATGGCGACTACCGTTTCGTTGCCTAATTTCGGAGATATACGGGGCATGCTTATTCCGAAAGGCGTTCATGTCATTGTCGGCGGCGGTTACCATGGGAAAAGCACATTGCTTGAGGCATTGGAGCGCGGCATTTACAATCATATCGACGGAGATGGACGAGCCTATATCGTTACGGATACGAGCGCTTGTAAAATACGAGCCGAAGACGGACGCGGGGTTACGAATGTAAACATCTCGCCTTTTATCGATGATCTTCCGAATAAAAAAAGCACAGATCGTTTTGGAACGGATAATGCGAGCGGCAGCACCTCGCAGGCGACAAACATTATCGAGTCGCTCGAGGCCGGAAGCCGTCTGTTGCTCATCGATGAGGATACGAGTGCGACGAATTTCATGATTCGCGATTATCGTATGCAGCAACTCGTTTCTTTGGAAAAAGAACCAATTACTCCGTTTATCGATCGGGTTAGAGACTTATATGAAGAAGAAGGTGTCTCCACCATTATTGTCGTCGGCGGCACAGGCGATTACTTCGATGTTGCCGATACGGTGACGATGATGGATGCGTACCGGCCGTATGACGTTACCGGCAAAGCGAAAGAAATTGCAAAAGAAGCCCGCAGCCAACGGATCACCCACGAAGCGGCCCCTTTCACAGTTGAAAGCACGCGCTATCCTTTGGAAAAGAGTTTTGATGCCCGGCGCGGAAAAAAGGAAAAAGTCGACGCCCGCGGAAAACATACGATCCTTTACGGACGGGAAACCATCGATCTTTCCGCAGTAGAGCAATGCATCGATCCCAGCCAAACGAGAGCCATCGCGCGCACGCTTCATTACTTGGCGAAAAAATACACCAATGGAAATCACACACTTGGAGAACTGCTCGATATTTATGAACGGGAAACCGCCTCCGGATTGGATGAATTGTCCCCGTTCAAAGGCAAACATCCCGGCGATTTGGCAAGACCGCGCCGTTTTGAAATCGCAGCTGCCATTAATCGTTTACGCACATTGTCGATCGAGCGCGAGCGTGGATCCCAGCGGTAAGTGTCCGTAATTCCAGAGGTCTGGTGCATGGTATATCGAAGAAGCAAAGGATTTCTGGGAAATAACTTTCACTGACTTCCGGCATCCGACTCCTGATGTCTGAGAAGGTGGTTGTCTTCAGGCAAAGGAAGCTTTATAATTTGATGAGGAACGGAATGAGGAAAGGGGGCTCCCCTCGCATATGAACGAGGAACAACACCGTCCGACGACGAAATCGAAAGATTACAGCAAGTACTTTGATTTCTCCAATGCAACGATTGAAGTCAATGAAGACGGCCAGGAAATCATGAAGATCGGCGGCCGGCGCATTAAAATAAACGAACAGCCGAACTATCGAAAAGGACAGCGGCGTCGTCGCAAAGACGTGGAATTTTATTATGATTTTAAAATTCCCGAGGATATGCAAAGCATCGGAAACGGAAAAAAATACTATATTCGCACGTATGGTTGCCAAATGAATGTACACGATACGGAAAATATGTCCGGGATCCTCGAGGAACTCGGGTTCACGCCGACGGATACGACCGATGATGCCGACGTTATTTTGCTAAATACATGTGCCATCCGTGAAAACGCGGAGAATAAAGTCTTCGGTGAGGTAGGCAATTTAAAAAACCTTAAAAAAGAACGACCGGAGGTCGTCCTCGGCCTTTGCGGCTGCATGTCCCAGGAAGAAAGCGTCGTCAACCGGATTTTACAAAAACACCAACATGTGGACCTCGTTTTCGGCACACATAACATTCACCGTTTGCCGCATTTGCTGAAAGATGCGATCCAAGGCAAGGAAATGGTCGTGGAAGTTTGGTCCAAAGAAGGCGACGTCGTGGAAAACATGCCCAGGCGCCGTCAGGGGAACATCCAGGCATGGGTGAACATTATGTACGGATGTGACAAATTTTGTACGTATTGCATCGTGCCCTACACCCGTGGAAAGGAACGAAGCCGGCGCTCTGAGGATATTATCCAGGAAGTGCGCGAGCTCGCCAGACATGGGTATAAAGAAATCACCCTGCTTGGCCAAAATGTGAACGCATATGGCAAAGATTTGGACGACGATGTCGGACTTGGCGACCTAATGGATGAAATCCGTAAAATCGATATTCCGCGGGTTCGTTTTACAACGAGCCATCCCCGTGACTTTGATGACCATCTTATTGAAGTGTTGGCAAAAGGCGATAACCTGCTTGAGCATATTCATTTGCCTGTTCAACACGGTAACAGTGACGTATTGAAGTTGATGGGGCGGAAATACACGAGAGAAGAATATGTGGAACTGGCACGAAAAATCAAGGCTGCCATGCCACACGCCACATTCACGACCGACATCATTGTCGGTTTTCCGAATGAAACGGAAGAACAATTTCAAGACACCCTTTCCTTAGTGAGAGAAATGGGTTATGATAGTGCATTTACGTATATTTATTCGCCGCGTGACGGCACGCCCGCGGCACGCATGAATGACAATGTCCCACATGAAGTAAAACGCGAGCGATTGCAAAGGTTGAATGCCATCGTCAATGAATTGTCGGCAACAAGCAATCAAGCGCTGCAAAACCAAACTGTCGAAGTGCTTCTTGAAGGGGAAAGCAAGAAAGATCCCGAGATTCTTGCCGGGCGCACGCGTACGAATAAGCTCGTCAACGTTCGTGCACCTAAAACTTCCATCGGAAAACTTGTGGACGTAAAGATTACCGATGTGAAAACGTGGTCGTTAAACGGGGAAATGGTATCCTATAGTGAGGTGCAAAACGTATGACGGAAAAGTTATATACAAAGGATGACATCTTGGCGAAAGCGAAAGAACTGGCTAACATGATGGTCGACACCGAAGAAGTTGACTTTTTTAGAAGAGCTGAGAGGACGATTAACCAAAACGAAAAAATCCAAAAGCTGATCAGCGACATTAAGGATAAACAAAAAGAGCTTGTGAACTTGAAACATTACGGAAAAACCGAAGGAGTCCGCCAAAAGGAAGCGGAGATCAACGCGTTGCACGCCGAGGTGGATGAAATCCCGATTGTTAAAGAATTCAAGCAAAGCCAAAATGACGTGAACGAAATGTTGCAAACCGTATCCACAACGATTTCAAATGCAGTCACTAATGAGATCAATCAGCGATCAGATGGTGCATCACCGTTAAAGCAAAATAAATAGCAATCGTATATGTGACGGATAGCTGCCATGTGCAAAACACGCATGGCATTTTTTTCGTAGATATTTTAAATTCGTGGCATATTTTTTCTGTCAAACGGGAATGGAATAAGTAGAAAGACATTTATGATAATGGTTGTTTTTTTATAATGATTATAATATAATAGGTATTGTAATCACAAACAACCATAAAATGAAATGAACAGAGGAGGCAATAAAGATGGCAAAACGACAAGCAACTGAAATTAAAGGGCAAGCAGGACGAGTATTGGAACAAGATTTGAATCGGGAACTCGCGAATATGCAAGTGCTATACGTAAAGGTGCTCAATTATCACTGGTTTATAAAGGGTTCGCATTTCTTCTCACTTCATGAAAAATTTGAAGAACTGTATAACAAAACGAAAGACTACATCGATGACTATGCCGAACAAATGCTGGCCATTCAAGTAAAACCGTTGGCAACGATGAAAGATTACCTCGCTAATGCAACCATTGAAGAAGCTTCCGGTAGTGAAGAAGAACAGGAAATGGTAGAAACTTTGGTTGCTGATTTGCAATATGTAAGCAATCAACTCTTGGAATTAGTGGATAACCTTGAAGACCAAAAAGCGCTATCCCTCGCTGACGCTGTACAAGATATGGCCCGCGACTACCAAAAAGATGGTTGGATGCTTCGCTCCTATCTAGGAAAAGACTAACGTATTTTTTTAAAACCTGCCTCGAGTGGCAGGTTTTTTTTATCCCGGTGGTAAGCGCCCGTAATCCCCCCGCTTCAACCCCATAAACGGGAGTTTTACGGGCGGTTAACACCCCGATTGCTTTAACTATCCATCATAGAGGATGATTTCCTCTCAAATGGAAGTTTCATTTTATGTCATGAACAAAAAATACGTTCATACATATGAAGAAGAGGCATGCAAACGCCGGAAGTCGATTATTAAGGGAGGGACCGTCACTTGGATCATAAAAAGGAACATTATCGGGAAATCATCACAAAGGCGGTTTGTGGAAAAGGAAAAAAATTCTCGAAGACGACCCATACGATCAAGCCTGCCCATCGCCCATCAAGCATTCTCGGTTGTTGGGTGATTAACCACAAGTACGATGCCAAACGAAAGGGGGACAGTGTAGAGATTACCGGCGATTACGATATTAATGTATGGTACTCTTATGAAAATAACACAAAAACAGACGTGGCGAGTGAAAAAGTATCGTACAAGGAACATGTGCCGTTAAAAATGCGCTCCGATGAAGTAATGACGGATGATTTCGATGTCATCGCGCGAGCAACAAAGCAGCCGAATACAATCGAAGCATCCATTTCCAAGAAAGATAAAGAAGTCAATGTGGAAGTGGAACGGGAGTTTGCGGCAGAACTCGTCGGGGAGACGAAAATCTCTATTCTCGTTCATCCGGATAAAGAAGACGATTATTATCAGGACGTCAAATGGGCGGATCAAGTTTCCGACCAGGAATTGAAAGATGACATTCAGCCTGATTTCCTGGGAAGACGGCCGGGCGATTTTGAATTGCACGGACATTATAAGGAGACGAAGGAGGAAGACAGAAAAGAAGAGACACATGGCGAGAAAAAAGATTGAACGAAGAACGAGTGAAGGGTTTTGTTCCCGTCACTCGTTCTTTAGGTTCCGGGGTCAGAAGAGATGGCTGCCACATCACGGTAGATAGTGGAAAGCGCGTTGTATCGATCGCATGAAAGGGGCCATGGATGCGTATTCCTTGAAAACATTTAGGGTCAACACTAAAATCAATGGTTGATATTCGTGATTAAATATGGCAACACCACTAGCGAGCGAAGGAAAAACACGTAGACTCCTGTGGGAAAGCGCAGGGCGAAGACCCCGCAGGAAAAAAGCGAACTTCTTTTTTTCCGAGGAGGCTGAGCTCGGGGCCCACGGAAAGCGTCGTGTTTTTCCGTAGCGGTCACTACCAATCATAATTGCCCCTAGGTTGTCAGCCATAGATTTTGGTGAAGAGCCAACGTTTATTTCGAACAAAAGTTTACTATCACAGTATGATTGTCGCGTCGAATGTGGGTCCGAAAGGGAACAACAGGGCACAAGCTTGAACGGTATAGGCCCTCTACAGGAGCGAGCAACCTCCATTCCATCCACATGGATGCTCGGCATTTGAATGCCGAGAGGATGTCACCGAATTTTCCTTTTCACTTCGAGCGTATGCACTCCCTATGCTATAATTTGAGTTAGTAGTTTAATAGTGGAGGAATAGCCGTGTCGAAAATTACACCGATGATGCAGCAATACTATGACATAAAAAACCAGTATCCGGATGCTTTTTTATTTTTTCGGTTGGGAGATTTCTATGAACTGTTTTTCGACGATGCCGAATTGGCGGCAAGGGAACTGGAAATTACCCTGACGCGCAGAGGAAAAGGGGAAGACGCCGCTCCCATGTGCGGAGTTCCGTATCATTCTGCCGAAAATTATATCGCCCGTTTAATCGATAAAGGGTATAAAATTGCGATTTGTGAACAAGTGGAAGATCCGCAAACGGCCAAAGGGGTTGTGAAGCGCGAGGTGATTCGTGTCGTTACTCCGGGAACGATCATGGAAGAACGTGCCGTAACGGCAGATGCCAATCATTACATTGCGGCTTTGTCCGGCACGGATCATGAAAGGTTGGCGTATGTACGCACGGACTTAACGACAGGGGAAACCGACGGAGGCATCATCGGTTCCGAAGTGACCGATATCGAAAAGGCGCTGCTCGTGGATGGACTAAGAGAAGTGATCTTTCCGCGCGAAGAGCTTCCATCTGAATGGGAAAAATGGATGAAAACGGCTGCCTTTACGATTTCTTATGAAGAAAATGAGGACATGCCTGATGCTTATCACCATTTATACAATGGCTCAGATCCATCTGTGCGCGCTGCTTTCGGACGAATGCTCCATTATCTGGCCAGAACACAAAAACGTTCCCTTGCCCATCTGCAAGCTTTGGCGACGATTGAGCCGCAGGAATTTTTACAAATGGATGTACATACCAGGCGAAATCTAGAGCTCACCGCTTCCTTAAGAGAGCGCAAAAAGAAAGGTTCTTTGTATCATTTGCTCGACGATACAAAGACAGCGATGGGAAGCCGAATGCTCCACCGTTTTCTGGAACGTCCGTTAGCGAATAAAAGCGAAGTGGAACGGAGGCAGACGCTCGTCCATAGACTTGTGGATGATATGCTTACCCGTGCGCAATTGCAGGATCAACTGAAAAATGTGTACGATTTGGAACGTTTGGTGGGCCGTGTCGCTTATGGAAATGTCAACGCTCGTGAACTCGTGCAATTGCGAACGTCGTTGCAACAGGTTCCGGAAATCGTACAAACGTTGCCTGCGCTAGGTGATGAAGGCGTTCGTCTGATTGAAGATGTGGATGTGTGCGATGCATTACGCGCACGTCTGGAAGCTGCGCTTGTGGATGATCCGCCGATTGCGATCCGCGAAGGGGGGATGATTCGGCGCGGTTTCCACGAAGAACTTGATGAATACCGGGAAGCCAGTGAAAACGGGAAGACGTGGCTCTCCAATCTTGAACATCAAGAGCGGGCAGCGACGGGAATTAAAACGTTAAAAGTGGGCTATAACCGTGTTTTCGGTTACTATATCGAAATCTCCAAAGCGCAGTTGCCGCACACTCCCGATTACTTTGAACGAAAACAGACATTGACAAACGCGGAGCGCTTTATTACTCCCGAATTAAAGGAAATGGAAAATCGCATTTTGGAAGCCGAAGAAAAAATGGGTCAGCTGGAATTTGACCTTTTTAAAAGAATTCGGGAGGAAACGAATGCGTACATTCCCCATCTGCAGCAGCTTGCGCAAATGATTGCTTATGTCGATTGTTTGCAAAGTTTCGCCCAAGTCAGTGAAGAAAGGCGTTTCACGCGTCCGCAATTCTCCGAAACGCGTAAGTTAGCGCTCATAAACAGCCGCCACCCTGTCGTTGAAACAACGTTGGAAAGAGGAGCGTACGTCGCGAATGATGTGCGCATGGATGATGAGCGGGAACAGTTATTAATTACCGGTCCGAATATGGCGGGAAAGAGTACGTATATGCGGCAGATCGCGATCATTGCCGTTATGGCGCAAATCGGTTGTTTTGTTCCTGCGGATGAAGCGACTTTGCCATTGTTTGATAAAATTTTTACGCGTATCGGTGCCGCCGATGACCTTGTCAGTGGCCAAAGCACATTCATGGTGGAGATGCTTGAAACCGAACATGCCTTGAAAGAAGCGACGTCGGACAGTCTCCTCCTCCTTGATGAAATCGGGAGAGGAACGTCTACGTATGACGGCATGGCGCTTGCCCGTTCCATCGTGGAATATATTCATGGGCATATTGGGGCAAAAACGTTATTCTCCACCCATTATCATGAACTGACCATCTTGGAAGATGAGCTGGAGACGTTATGGAACGTTCACGTACGGGCAGAGGAAGAAGCGGGAGAAGTGATCTTTTTGCACAAAGTCGAGGAAGGGCGCGCTGATAAAAGTTACGGCATTCACGTTGCCCAATTGGCTCGGCTTCCCGATACAGTGATCGAACGTGCGCGCACATTGTTGGACACATATGAGAACGTTCCGCAAGAAAACACAAACGATCTTCATGAACAGGTCCCATTGTTTACGTATCAGGAAGAAAAAAAACCGGCTCGTGCCGTTAATGAAAAGGAAACGACCGAACTCGCCAAAGTGACCAAGCAAATCCGAGACACGGATCTATTGAACCTCACGCCGCTCGAAGCGATGCAAGCCATTGGCAAATGGCAAAAACAACTGCGTTCAAAATCATAAGGCTTAAAACGGTATAAAATCCGAACGGGTATGATCCGAGCACTAAGCGTCGCCATGGATCGCTCATGAAGCCCGAACCAGGCCGATCTGGGCATTTAGAGGCATCCATGGGATCATTCATAATGCCAGAAAGCAGAAAAATCGCGTCGAATTCCGAATCGGTCGCCATCGAAAAATTTCATTCAGAACATCACTTAACGGGAGGGGATACAATGAGTGCCATCGTTACGCTGGAAGAAACACTTTCCAATAAAATAGCTGCCGGAGAAGTCGTTGATCGGCCAGCCTCTGTCGTCAAGGAACTGCTAGAAAATGCACTGGATGCGGGCAGCACTCGTATTGATATTGAATTGCAAGACGGCGGTCTATCCCGTATCCATGTGCTGGATAATGGCGCGGGGATTGCCCCTGAAGAGGCGGAGCTCGCGTTTTTGCGACACGCGACGAGTAAAATAAAAAACGAAGACGACCTTCATCACATTCAAACGCTAGGCTTTCGCGGGGAAGCCCTTCCGAGCATCGCTTCTGTTGCCAAGTTGACGTTGGAGACGGCCCAAAATCAAGCGGCAGGCGTTCGCCTCCGTTATCAAGGTGGGCGATTGATTGCCCGCGCAAAAAGCAAGGCGCGTCAAGGCACCTCGGTCCTCGTCGAAGAACTTTTTTTCAATACACCTGCTCGACTGAAGTATATGAAAACCGTTAATACGGAACTTGGGAATGCAACCGATGTCGTGAATCGAGTAGCATTGGCGCGGCCGGATGTTTCTTTTCGCTTGATTCACAATGAACGGCAGGTGCTGTTTACAAACGGCAATGGGGATCGGCGTTCGGTAATATATGCTATTTATGGAAAGCAAGTTGCGGAAAATATGCTGACGGCATCCGGAATCTCCCAGGATTTTGAGATTACCGCCCTGATGGCAAAGCCGGACATGAATCGTGCGAGCCGCCACTATATGAGTGTTTTTATTAACGGGAGGTACATTAAACATTTTCCCTTATTAAAAGCGATCGAAAAAGCGTATCACACGTTACTCCCCATTCACCGCTATCCAATCGCTGTCATCGCGATAACGATGAACCCCACCTTGGTGGACGTCAATGTGCACCCGTCCAAATGGGATGTGCGTATCAGTAAAGAAGAAACCTTGCTCTTGGAAGTAAGTGAAATGATCCGGGAACGTTTGCAACAAGAAACGCTTATTCCGGAGCAAACAGAGCGTGAGCTTCAACGCTTTGATAAACCTCGGGAAGAAGTGAGGGAGCTTCCGCTCACTTTTGCCAGTGAGCGAGAAAAATATGCACCAACATCCTCCAGCGTAAGGGAGGAAGATGACGAACAAAATAAAGAGGAGAGCGCCCCGTCCCTTAAGGAAGAAAATCGTCTATCTGATGAAAAAACCGAGACACAAATCCATGAAGGAGGCGAAGACGCACAACCTCATTATGAAGATATGGAGCACGTTTACGAGGAGCCGAATACGGAATCGGAATCGTCGGAATTGCAACGGATTCCGGTAATGTATCCCATTGGCCAGTTGCATGGTACGTATATTTTGGCGCAAAACGATCAAGGGCTTTATTTGATTGATCAACATGCTGCCCAAGAGCGGATCCACTACGAATATTATCGAAAAAAACTCGGCGATCCCGAACAGATGAGCCAATCGTTGCTCGTTCCTTTCACGATGACATTTACACCGCAGGAAGCAGCCCGTATCGAAGAGCTGGCGTCCGCGCTTGAGGAAATGGGGGTTCAATTGGAGGCATTTGGTGTGCATACGTACCGTGTCCGTGCCCATCCCACTTGGATCCCGAAAGGGGTAGAAGAAGAGACGATTCGGGAACTGATAGCTCAATTGCTCTCCTTAAAACAACCGGATATTCCCGAGTTGCGTGAAGAAGCGGTTGCTTTAACTTCTTGTAAGGCAGCTATTAAAGCCAACCGGCATTTGCGTTCTGATGAAATGTTTGCGTTGTTGGAAGAAATGCGGGCGTGCAAAGACCCGTTTACTTGTCCGCATGGGCGTCCGATTTATATTCACATAACCCGGTATGAACTTGAAAAGATGTTCAAGCGGGTCATGTGAGACGAAAAGTCAACACATCGTCACACTCGTCAACGTTGTCCATCATAATGTTTGTTACAATCAAAGATAAAAGGGAGTAAAAGGAGAGAAATCAATTGTCTGGAATGGATCTCGTCGCAATCATCGGTGTTTCATTTATCGCCGTCGCCGCAGCTGTTATCATGACCTTTGTTATGTTCAAGATGGCATCATCCGATAAAAATTAGTTTAAGCATAGGCGTAGTCAGCGGTGACTACGCCTATTTATTGTTGAGTGCAGGTAAGAATACATGTACACTAGTAGGTATGAAACCCCTTCAAACGATTGTCACGACGAGCCGCTATCCAACGCCGCAAATGCAAACGCGTGCGTGGCAATTGGCCAAACGTTTTCAATGCCCGTATGCAACGCGTTTCAGAAAAACGATGGCAGATTTCTTGCAAAAAGCGGAAGTCGTCTACATGGTCGGGAAAGGTGGGCGGGACAAGTTATACGAGTACAATGGCCATCAGCCGTTTTTTTTCCACCCGAGCATGGCAAAAATACGCGTCCAACGTTTAATGGCCGGCGAAGTTGATGTGCTTATTTCGGCCGCGGGATTACGACCGGGAACCACCTTTCTCGATATGACGCTTGGTTTCGGTGCGGACAGTATTGTCGCAAGCTATGCAGTGACAGCTTCCGGATGCGTCACCGCTGTCGAAAAAAACCCCTATATCGCCGAAGTGGTGGCAAGAGGTTTACACTGTCACCAAGAAGATGTCGAAGCATTGAATGAGGCGATGCGGAGAATATCGGTCGTCCAGCAAGATCATCACGCCTACTTACAATCCGTACCGGCAAATAGTTTTGACGTCGTCTATTTTGATCCAATGTTTTCGCATGCCCGTATGCATTCGGCACATATCGAACCATTACGCGCCTTTGCCGATACAGGTAGCCTTCATGAGGCCGTCATTGAAGAGGCCAAAAAAGTGGCCAAACACAACGTTGTACTGAAGGCAGAGCGAGACAGCCCTCTTTTTGAACGTTTTCGATTTCACAATGTGCGGAAGCATCGAACGGTTTCATACGGAACGATGCACATGGGAGGTGGGCAGGAAGATGAAGAAACCGGTAATTGCGATCGTCGGGCCGACGGCGGTGGGGAAAACGTCGGTCGGCATTGAAGTGGCGAAACATTTCTCGGGAGAAATCATTAACGGGGACGCTTTCCAAGTTTATCGGGGCTTAGACATTGGAACCGCAAAAGTGACTCCAGAAGAAAAAGAAGGCATTCCCCACCACCTCATTGATATTCTCGAACCGACGGATATCTATTCAGCTGCCCGTTTTCGTCAAGATGCCCATCGAAAAATGAAGGAAATAGAGGCTCGCGGGAACCAACCGATCATTGTCGGCGGAACGGGAATGTATATCAAAGGCTTAACCGCTGACTGGTCATTTAGCGGAGTCGCTAGGAATGAGTCCCTTCGCGACCGATTGGAAGCGAGGGCTACAGAAGAGGAAGGAGAAATCCGCCTCCATGATGAATTGCGAAGCCTTGACCAGGACGCGGCCGAACGAATCCACCCTCACAATGTGCGCAAAGTGGTTCGTGCCCTCGAACTGTTATACGCCGATAAACATCCACCGGCTCCCGTTCAAAGCGAAAATCCGAGTGACAAATCCCATCAAGTAACCATAATTGGATTAACGATGGAGCGTGATCTGCTTTATGAGCGAATCGAAGCTCGCGTTGACAAAATGATTGCCGAAGGCCTGCTTTCGGAAGTGCGTGCGTTATATGATGCCGGTATCCGTTATACGCAATCGATGAAAGGGATCGGTTACAAAGAACTCGTGGCTTATCTTAACGGAGATGATTCATGGCCCGAGGCGATCGCGCAACTGAAGAAAAATTCACGAAGGTTTGCAAAAAGACAACTCACCTGGTTTCGAAACAAGGAACAAGTGACATGGTTTGAGGTGGACGAAGATGCAAACCAACATTTGCCCGAAAAAATTACGGCGCACCTTGCAGGGAAATTGACACACATGTCGAATGGTTACTGAAAAGCGAAAGTTTAGGGGGAAAGCATAATGAAAAACATTAACATTCAAGACCAATTTTTGAATACGTTGCGCAAAGATAATATTCCGATTACGCTTTTTCTTACTAATGGATTTCAACTTCGGGGTTATTTAAAAGCATTTGACAATTTTACGGTCGTCATTGATACGGACGGGAAACAACAACTTGTTTACAAACATGCCATCTCGACCTTTGCCCCCAAACAAAATGTGGAGTTGAATTTCGAAACCAATGATTAAAAAGGAAGGCTCCGCCTAATATGGGTGGAGCTTCCTTATTCGGACAGGCCGTCCACGTATTCTTGATAGCGTGTCAACACGAGCGTGGAATGAAGACCGAGCATATCTTGAATGTATTCAAGCGTATGTCCGCGTTTTAAGGCAGACACAATAAAAGTGTGACGAAAATGCCGGGCACTTTTTCCGGATGCTACTCCTGCCCGTTTTGCTTCTTCACGAATCATTTTTTGCATCGCCACGATTGTTAAGCGTTTCGGTTCATCATTTTCATATGACCAGCGGTAGGTCTGTTTTTGAAAGTCAAACGCGACAAACAAAGGATGATTTTGCCCCGGATATGGCCGAACGGGTTTCGGGATCCCTTTTAAATAATGGTTTAAATCCCGGCGGTCTTGCTTGGAAAGTTGAATAGGCCTCGGCAACACTTCGCCGTCGTCCGGGGAAACAGCCATTGTTCCTGTGCCAAAGTTTATGTTATCCAGGCTTAATCCGTGTAATTCCTGCAGTCGCAATCCGTAATGGAGAAGGAGTTGGATCATCGCTTTATTGCGTGGTGCCAAAAGAGGGCGAGCCTGTATCTGCTCATCGCTTAAGCCAAGATCGGATTCGATGCTTGTAAACAAGCGGGAAAGTTCTTTTTGGGTGAATAGATCGTCCTCGCTGATCGTTTCATCCCCTGCGGCGGGAAGGGAAACATTTTCCATGATATTTCCGGTAAGTCCGTGGGTTTGGGAGAGATACTGAAAATAGCGCCGTAAAACGGTTGCGATTCGTTTCGCCGTTTTATGATTGTATTTGCGGGTATCATTGAGAAACATAAAATAATCTTCAATCATCACGGGTTCCAAATGCTGGAGACTTACGTTTTTGTCTTCTGCGTGCAAGGCGGCGAAACGGTAAAAATCCGCGAGGTCGTACGTGTACCTGCGGATGGTCGTAGCTTTCCTTCCCCTGGAAACCAAAAAATCGAGAAAACCGCGGGCTTCTTTTGGCAAATGTTCTGCTTGATTGTTCATAGCGCCTCCTTTCCCGCTCCTCCGACTTCCGAAATGCACACATTGATCCCTTCTTGCGTAAACTATGGGCAGATGCCCTGGTAAATCTGTTTTGACCAGAGAAGCGGAGGGGTTATAATGCATGCGCAAAAATCGAAATCGCGTATACGGGTACTCATTCAAGACCGGGAACGTGATCAACCTGACCCCGATCACTATGTCTTGCAAAAAGCAGAGCAACAGTTGCATACACTCGTTGGTGTCAGTGAACTGAAAACATTTATTCGTGAAATCTATGCCTGGATTCATATTAACCGCTGTCGGGAAAAACATCAATTAAAAACGAAGCAGCAATCGATGCACATGATTTTCAAAGGAAATCCGGGAACGGGGAAGACGACAGCAGCACGTTTACTTGGCGATATGTTTCGGGAATTGGGTTTTTTAGAGAAAGGGCATTTTATTGAAGCGGAACGGGCGGATCTCGTTGGGGAATATATCGGGCAAACGGCACAAAAAACAAGAGAGATCGTGCAAAAAGCCGAAGGCGGCATCCTGTTTATTGATGAAGCATATGCCCTCGCCAGAGGCGGGGAGAAAGACTTTGGCAGAGAAGCAATCGATACGCTCGTTAAAGCAATGGAGGATCAGGCGGCTCCGTTTGTGCTTATTTTAGCCGGTTATTCCAGGGAAATGGAACGTTTCCTTGCCATGAATCCCGGACTCCCGTCCCGTTTTCCGGTACAGCTTGATTTTCCTGATTTTACTTCGGAGCAATTAATGAAAATTGCGGAAGATATGCTCGTGGACCGGGATTATATCTGGACATCGGAAGCGAAAGAAAAGTTGCAGAAAAAAATACATTTGCGTCGTTCGGGGGATGGAGCAAGTGTGTTTAGCAACGGACGTTATGTGCGCAACCAAATCGAGCAGGCCGTTCGCCATCACGCGGTAAGAACCATGCGGGAAAAAAAGGAACACGATAAAGATGCGTTGCGGACGTTAATCGGCACGGATTTTAAATGATTTGGAGGGTCTGGCTTTTGGAAAGAGTGATTGCGACAGCTGTTATCAGCGAAAAAGAAAGCGAGGCAGAAGCATACGCCTCGCTTGAAGAGTTGAAAAGCCTCGTCACTACCGCAGGGGGCACGGTTATGGCAACTACGGTGCAAAATCGACCCACCCCTGATGTATCCACGTATGTCGGAAAAGGG
Organism: Salicibibacter cibi; assembly: GCF_016495865.1. NCBI lineage: Bacteria > Bacillati > Bacillota > Bacilli > Caryophanales > Bacillaceae > Salicibibacter > Salicibibacter cibi. Next base: position 1,935,944 of record NZ_CP054706.1, on the reverse strand, counting down.
AAGGCCGATGAAATTGAGGGACTTGTGGAAGAATGGGAAGCCGATGTTGTCGTTGTCAACGGGGAATTGTCTCCGCGGCAAGGGCAATCGCTGGCCGCGAGAACGAGCGCCCGTGTCATTGACCGCACCCAATTGATTTTGGACATTTTCGCGGACCGCGCACGCACAAAGGAAGGACGCATTCAAGTCGAGTTAGCGCAACTGACGTATTTATTGCCGAGATTACGCGGGCAAGGCCATGCACTCTCGCGCCTCGGGGGCGGCATCGGCACACGCGGACCGGGTGAAACAAAATTGGAAACGGACCGCCGCCATATTCAAAAAAGAATGGATGAATTAAAGAAGGAGCTGCGACGGATTCGGAAGCACCGTTCCACGCTCCGAAAGCAAAAAGAAAGACAAAACCACCCGCAGTTTACACTTGTCGGGTATACAAACGCCGGCAAAACCACTCTCTTAAACGCGCTGACAAACGAAGAAGCTTTGGCCGAGGACTTGTTATTTGCAACGTTGGATCCGTTAACACGGGCTTTGCGTCTGCCTTCGGGCTTATCGGTAAGAATTAGCGACACCGTCGGGTTTATTCGCGGGTTGCCAACGACGTTGATTGCGGCATTCCGGGCGACGTTGGAAGAAGTATCAGAAGCGGATGTGCTCATTCATATCATTGATGCTACCAGCCCGGAAGCAGAGACGGAAAAACAAACGGTCATGGAGTTATTGGATGAGCTGGGTGCCGGGGACATACCGGTCATCACGGTGATGAATAAAGCCGAAAACCTTGAAGAAGATGGAGTTCCCACCGTAAACGCGGGCCGCCCGAGATTATATGCAAGCGCGCGGGAAAAACAAAATATCGACGATCTGCAAACCGTAATGGAAGATGAATTAATCAAGCAAATGTCCTTTTACTCTATTTCTATCCCGGCCGGCGATGGCCGACGTCTTTATGAGATTCGACATTCGACGATTGTGCGGGAAGAAACATTTGATGAAGCAAACGAGCTGTACAAGCTGCAAGGTTATGCATTTGATCATCATCCGCAAATTGCAGCCGAAAGAAAAACCGATAAAAAGGAAGATCATCGCTAATGGATACAACTGACTTGAACAATGCCTCGAAACTCTCTCGCTGGTTAGCAGAGATTGAGGAAGAATGGATGCCGCTTCAACGAGAAATCGAAGGGATCGTTGAGGCCAATCAAGCAAAAACGCTGAGCGCTTACCGAAAAGAAAATATTTCCGATGATCATTTGCAAGGGTCGGACGGATACGGATACGATGATGCGGGACGAGAAGCGCTCGGCCGTGTGTATGCGCATGTTTTCGGGACCGAAACCGCCATCGTGCGTCCGCAATTTGTCTCCGGCACCCATGCCATTGCCGCCGCTCTGTTCGGCAATTTACGCCCCGGGGATGAAATCGTCTACGCAAGTGGAGACCCGTATGAGACGATGAAAGAAGTGCTCGGACTCGTCGGCAATAGCCCGGGGAATTTCCGTGAATATGACATACAGACGCGCGTGTTGCCGTTAACGCCGTCCGGGGATGTCAATCTCGAACGATTGCCGGAAGTGATCCATGAGAAAACGAAATGGGTGGTCATCCAACGATCAAAGGGTTACGATAAACGTCCGTCGATTCCGGTTCATCAACTTGAACAGCAAATACGCCATATCAAAACCCGTTGGCCACACGTGCACGTGTTTATCGATAATTGCTATGGTGAATTCGTCGAAAAAAAAGAACCGGGACACATCGGTGCCGATTTATTGGCCGGTTCGTTAATTAAAAATCCGGGAGGAGGATTGGCGAAAACCGGCGGTTACATTGCGGGTAAAGCGTCGCTCGTTGAACGGGCGGCGTCTAGGCTGAGCGCCCCGGGGATCGGCTTGGAAGCAGGAGCAACCGGTTCTTTTCTCGGAGAAGCGTTTCAAGGTTTTTTTCTCGCGCCCATGATCGTTGGAGAAGCGTTGAAAGGCGCCCTTTTTACCGCCGCGTTGCTGGAAAAAGCGGGTTTCCAAACAAACCCTCCCCCTTTTACGGCGCGGACGGATTTAATCCAATCGGTTTCGTTTCAAAACGAGGAACAGATGATTTTATTTTGCCAAAACATTCAAAAATACTCCCCGATCAATGCATATGTATCCCCGATTCCCGGTCCTTTGCCCGGCTATGAAGGGAACGTCATCATGGCGGCAGGCACATTTATTCAAGGGGCAAGCATTGAACTGAGCGCAGATGGACCCGTAAAACCGCCGTATACGGCATATGTCCAAGGGGGATTGTCTTTCGCGCACATAAAAATCGCTGTCACACATGCTTTGGATACAGTGATGAGCAATTGATGTTAAGGAACATAACATTAAAATGTAAAAAATATTGACATCTTAATCGGATGCGTTTAAAATAAAGCTATATTCGGTAAAAGATGTGAAGGGAAGGGGGAGAGAACGTGGGACAAAGCGACCGTTTGCATATGCCTTTGTTCTCGATTCGCATCGTCAAAGATTTAACAGATCTGACACCTCGCCAAATCCGCTACTATGAAAGCCACGGATTTGTAACACCGGCAAGGACCGAAGGCAATCAACGATTGTTTTCGTTCGCGGATGTAGACCGCTTGCTGGACATCAAACAACTAACGGAGCGTGGCATTAACATGGCGGGCATTAAAGAGGTGTTCCGGGATCGCGCGGAACAAGAGGAAAAGCAAAGCAAAGCAGAACGAGAGAGAATAGAAACGAAACGATTGCATGAACAACTCAGATGGGAAGCGCTTAATAATGCCCATGCGCATAAAGCGTCGATGATCCAGGGGCAAATTGCCCATTTTTTCCATTAAAAACAGCGGGATATCTATTGGGGGGAAATGAAAATGCCAACTTCGTATACGCATGAAGACATTACAAGAATGGTAGAAGAAGAAAATGTGAAGTTTATTCGACTGCAATTTACCGACTTGCAAGGAACCGTAAAAAATGTGGAGATCCCTACTGATCAATTGGAAAAAGCACTCGACAATCAAATGATGTTCGACGGTTCTTCCATTGAAGGGTTCGTGCGCATTGAAGAGTCGGATATGTACTTATATCCGGATTTGGATACGTGGGTGATCTTTCCATGGACGCCGGAAAAGGGGAAGGTTGCCCGTATGATTTGTGACATATATGAACCGCCCGAAAAGCCGGGGGACGAGCCGAAACCTTTCGATGGAGATCCGCGCAGGGTGCTTAAAAATGTGCTCGAAGAAGCGAGAAGCCTCGGCTACACCGACTTTAACATCGGTCCCGAACCGGAGTTTTTCTTGTTCAAAAACGATGAAAAAGGCGATCCAACATTGGAATTGAATGACAAAGGCGGTTATTTTGACTTGGCGCCTACCGACTTGGGGGAAAATTGCCGTCGGGACATTGTCCTTGAACTGGAAGGCATGGGTTTTGAAATTGAAGCTTCTCACCACGAGGTCGCTCCCGGCCAACACGAAATTGACTTTAAATATGCAGATGCCGTCACGACTTGTGATAATATCCAGACGTTTAAGCTCGTCGTCAAAACGATTGCCCGTCAGCATGGTTTGCACGCGACGTTTATGCCCAAACCTTTATTTGGCGTGAATGGATCGGGAATGCACTGCAACATGTCTCTTTTCAAAGGGAAGACCAACGCTTTTTACGATGAAAGCACCAAGACGCAGTTAAGCAAGACAGCTATGCATTTCCTCGCCGGCATTTTGGAACACTCGAAAGCATTCACGGCGCTGACGAACCCGATCGTAAATTCATATAAACGTCTCGTTCCCGGCTTCGAAGCACCGGTCTATATCGCCTGGTCCCATCGGAACCGGAGTCCGCTCATACGCATCCCGTCCTCGCGAAAAGCGAGCACAAGAATTGAAGTACGCAGCCCGGATCCTGCCGCAAATCCATACCTCGCGATAGCTGCGATGCTCGCCGCCGGCCTTGACGGCGTGAAACGCGAATTGCAGGCACCGGATGAAACCAACCGCAATATTTATGTGATGAGCGAGGAAGAACGGGAGGAAGAAAATATCCAAGCCTTGCCGCCGAGCTTAAAAGAAGCAATCGATGAGCTCAAGAGGGATAAAACCTTGCTTGATGCACTCGGTGAACACGCGGTGGAACACTTCGTCGAAGCAAAAGAAATCGAATGGGATATGTTCCGTACACAAGTGCACCCGTGGGAGCGGGAGCAGTATATGCAGAGTTATTAAATCATTGGAAGCCTTGGTGTATAAGCATCAGGGCTTTTTTTTCGTGATTTTTAAGACGGTCAGTGATCACGCAACCCCCGAAGGTCACGAAAAAGTCACGAAATGAAAAACTCGTGATCTAAAATATCACGAGCTGAAAACATCCCATGTGTGATCTTCAAATTTGTTCAGTGAGTCACGTTCGATTCGGTTGCTCACGTGACTATAAACATCAGCAGTGATCTGCATAGACCCGTGACCGAGAAGATCTTGAATATATTTCATTTCTGCTTCAGACTCAAGAAGAAGGACCGCAGCGGTGTGACGTAAAGAATGGATATCAAGGTCAGTTGGAAGGTCTGCTTTTTTACATAACCGCCTAAAAGCATTAAACAACGTTGATTTTGGAATAGGCGTACCGTCCTCGCGAGCAAACACAAGGTCAAGGTCGTGTCTGTAGTCCTTTCCAAAGCGCATCCGGTTATCATTTTGCCTGATTCTGTGGGAGTTCAGCTGCATAGTCCACCAATTTGTAATTGGTATTTCCCTTGCTGACTTGTATGTCTTTGTATCGCCAAACAGCTCGGGTGAATCCAAGTCCTCGCTGTAATCAAGACTCTGGATAATATTGATACGCTGATTAGACAGATCAACTTGTGACCATTGAAGCCCGCCTGCTTCACCTTTACGCATCCCTGTCTGTATCAAATGACAGAAAAACATGAAATAAAGCAGATTGTCCTTCTTAGCTGTTTGGAGAAACGCAGGGATCTGATCGTAGTCGATGAATCGAACTTTGTTCTTTTCGCTCTTTTCCCTTGGGGTATCTATGATAACATCTTCACAAAAATTGGCTTGTATCTTTTTTGACGGTTTGACCGCCCGTTTAATTGCCATATACATCGTTCTATGCGTCAATCTAACGGTTTGTTTACTAAAGCCTTTATCGTCAATCAAATAATTAATAAATTTTTGATACATATCTGGAGTGATATCTTTAAGCTTTAAGGATGGATGTAATCGCCTATTACCATGAAGAAAATGCAAATACGGATGAAGATATTGAAATAAGAGAAAATGCAGATATAAAAGTTTGGGAAGATGGTCGATATATCAGTGCTGTTTTTTATGATGAAGAAGGAAACGAGGAAGGGGATTTTATTATTGAGGAATTAAGAGGGGAATTTACAGACTTAAGGGGTGATCTTGATGCTGCAAGGCAATCGCCCGATCCAGATTACCAAGAACGTTTTGGGGAGGAAATAGATTAATGTCAATGGTAAAATGTTGATGGGAGGTTGTTTATATGTCTAATGAGCGTGAAACGATAAATGAAAGGCAAGTCGATCATGATCGTTTGTTCAAAGAGTTGATTCAGGAATTTTTTCAGGATTTATTTTTTCCAACGATTCATGAGCATATTGATTATGTGCATCTCAAATTTTTGGATAAAGAAATGATTACGGATGTCAGCGATCGGGAGAAACGGCATTTAGACATTGTTGTGGAAACAAGGTTACGGAATGAGGATAGCCTTATTATTGTTCATGTTGAACCACAGGCTTCTTACCAACCAACATTTAATGATCGCATGTTCCGGTATTTTAGTCGTCTGTATGAAAGGCATCGTAGAAGAATTGTTCCCATTGCTGTTTTTAGTTATGATGAAAAAAATAAAGAGGAACCCCAGTCATTTAACATGAGTTTCCCGTTTTTGGATGTATTGCAGTTTAACTACTTGACGGTTGAGTTGAAGAAATTGGATTGGAGGGAATACATTCGACAAGATAATCCTGTTGCAGGTGCATTGTTGAGTAAAATGGGTTACACTGAAGATGAGAAAATTGAAGTGAAAAAAGAATTTTTGCGGATGCTCGTTCGGCTTGAACTCGACCCTGCTCGAAATCATCTGCTAACCACATTTTTTGAAACGTATTTAGGGCTTTCAGAGCGTGAAGAGCATATACTGGCAGACGAAGTTAATCAACTTGATCCCAAGGAGGAGGCGAAAGTTATGGAATTGATGACTTCTTATGAACGTAAAGGGATAAAAAAGGTAGCCCTTAATTTGCTGTCGGATGGCATGGATATACAGAAAGTGGCTAAATTAACGGGATTAACGGAACAAGAGGTCAAGGAGTTAAAAAGCCAGCAGAGCAAAAACGATTAATACACGTTCATAAAAGGAAGGTTCCTTTCGCTCTTAATGCGATGGAGCCTTTTTATTTTTTGGAGTAAAAGTTGTGTAAGTATCGAAACAGTTACTAATGGTTCCATGAAAATAAAGATTTCTTGCTCGGAAAAAATGGATGGTTACTGGTGAATATTTTGTTTACCGGAACAATTCATGAAATTTTGTGATGAAATAGAATAAGTGTACAACAAAAGGAGGACGTTAAAATGAAAATGGCGAACAATCTGGCGATCAAGGGGTGTTGGAAATGAACGAAATGTATTCCATTAGAAACCATCATGGCGACTGAGCATGTCGCCACCATCTATAATGAAAACAAGTAATTTGGCGCAAAAAAGTATAATCATGACATATGTTGGTTATACTGATTAGTTTGCGCTGCTCCAATAATGGGTGTTTTCATACAAAAAGTACGTACGACGTTGACGGTTCAAACGCCGGATGAACCTGACACATCGGAAACAGGCGATGGGTTACTTGTGTGTGGTCGTTACGTCATTAATTTTATTGAAGCACCTGTTAAACATGTTGCTGTCCATGAACTACGAACGTGCCTATGCACACCCGGTGATCATATCATTTACGATTATATCGGTGACGTTGGGCGGCAAATGATAGCCGAAAAAAGGGTTGGATTTAAACGCTGATGAACTTCGAAACATGTCCAGTATAGATTTGCTGATCCATCTTACCATAAATCAAAAAGAGATTATATGAATGCAAATGACTATTATATTCAGCAGCATCCTAATTGATTTCAAGACCAATTGACTATTAGGTCTTGAAAAACTGTAATTACGATACTACAATTCACATAGTCATAAGGAGGGTTTCTGATGAACGAGAAGAAAAACCCTTGGCTTGCTGGGTTACTGTCTTTTTTCATATCGGGAGTTGGTCAAATTTATGCTGGTGCGTTTAGAATAGGCATATTTTTTATAATTTTATATATCTTGTTGGTGATCGGAGGAGGGTTTGAAATATTTAATGCAGTGGCAAGGTTACTATTTATATTATTAATACCAATATTATGGCTAGCAGCAATCATTCACGCAGTTTTATATGCAAGAAAAGTGAACACACAACCATAATTCTAAATTTAAGATAAGGAAGGTTTCATGTGTTAAACAATAATTACGATCCTCTTCGAGAGAGTGAAAGGGAGGATCATAAAAAGAAACTAAAAGCTCGGAGAGCTAAAATTGCATTTTCCATTTTAGCAGTGATCCTTATCATACAAATTGTAGGGTATTTTTCTGGGTTCAGTACGGAATGGTTGGATAATATGTTAGACTTCTTCCGTTTCGATGGTTAAAATCGTTTAGGATTCGATTTCAACAAAAGAGGTGCGATTATTGAGGAATGAAATTGACTTGTTACTTTTTGAAGGGTAACAAAAAAAGTAACGAAAAAAACGGTTATTGACGAAATTCAACGAAATTACGTTCCTTATTTTTGCAGGAAATTTTACATCCGCACAAGGCATGCGAAACTTTATCAAAGCTGGTGAATAAGGTTATGTTAAGGACGGCATGATGTAGAATTATGCTATGATCCCTGATATATCAGGATTGTTTTAACTACTCAATAACCTGTCTATGTGCATGTTTTTGATCATGTTTTGGGTGTTATTGAATCAGTGAATGAGGTCCTTCATCAGGTTACTGAACTTGGTGAAAGCCTCCTTTTTTTTTTTGATTTTAATAATTGTTTGCGCATGCATATAATATTTGTTATGGTATCAATAAGCACCTCAACCGAAAAATCGTTGGCGTTAATGTTCGTTCACGCCTTTGCTTGGAAGAAGAATGATTTATAAAACTTTCCTAGAATGTTGAAGGTCTTGGACTGCCTTTAAAGCCTGTTTTGAAAGGATTACAATTATGAATAATAATGAGTTGTTTAATGCTTGGCTTAATCTGACGAAATATCACGACCGTTTACTGAAAGCAATGGATTATAAACTTCAAGAACAATTTCAATTAGGCATTAAAGAATTTTACCTTATGCATTACTTGGCACAATCAGAACAAAAGAAGATGAAGTTATCAGATTTAGTTTCAAAAGTTAGCCTTAGCCATAGTGCTTTATCACGCTTAGTTACAAGACTTGAACAATATCGAGGCGGATCGTTAGTTGAACGCCAAACGTATGCAAATGATAAGCGATCGGTTGATGTCTTCCTTTCGAAAAAAGGGGAACATTGCATTCGTGAGATGCAAATGGTCATTAATGATCACTTACAGTCTTCACTAAGTGTGAAGGATATACAAAATATTAAAAGGCTTGTTGAATAAGGCTTTTAAAACTGATTGTTCAGGTAAGGATACATGTTAAACATGTAAATTTATAGGAGGCATTGTAGTAATGGATAAGAAGTATGAACCTTTATTTGAAAAAGTAACATTACCTAACAAAGTAGAATTAAGAAATAGATTTGTCTTAGCACCACTCACCCATGTATCTTCTAATGATGATGGTACAATTTCTGATGTGGAAATTAATTATGTGGGACCACGTTCTACAGATGTGGGATTAGCCATCTCTGCGGCCAGTAATGTGACTGATTTGGGAAAAGCATTTCCTGGCCAACCTTCCGTAGCACATGATTCAGGCCTTGATGGTTTGAAACGGTTGGCTAAAGCGATGAAGAAAAATGGAGCAAAAGCGATTGTACAAATACATCATGGCGGGGCACAGTCAATGCCGTACCTAACACCAAATGGAGATGTAGTTGCTCCAAGTCCTATAACTTTGCAAGGTGATGAGAAACATAGTCCATCCTATGAAAAAGAGGAACATCATGCCAGGGAAATTACTAAAGAAGAAATTGAACACACCATTAGAGCATTTGGCGAGGCAACACGCAGAGTGATCGAAGCAGGGTTTGATGGTGTAGAAATACACGGGGCAAACCATTATCTCATCCAACAATTTGTTTCACCATATTATAATCGTCGTGATGATGAGTGGGGAGAAAACAGATTCAAATTCCCAATGAAAGTTGTCGATGAGGTTGTTCATACGGTTAAAGCTCATGCAGATGAGAAGTTCATTGTTGGTTATAGATTTTCACCAGAAGAAGCAGAAACGCCAGGTATAACGATGGAAATCACAGAAGAATTGGTGAAAAATTTAATTGAGAAACCTTTAGATTATTTACATGTTTCATTAATGGACGTACACTCTACAACGCGTGAAGGTAGGTATCAAGGCGAAGAAAGAATTAAATTACTTCACCGATGGATTGATGGTCGTATGCCATTAGTTGGTATTGGATCAATATTTACTGCTGAAGACGCATTAGAGGCTGTAGAGTCAAGAAATGTTGACCTAATAGCATTAGGCAGAGAAATTCTATTAGATCATAATTTCGTTAATAAAATACAAAATGGTAAAGCGGACGAAATCATGTCGAAATTCGACCCTTATAGAGAAGATAAACATGATTTGCCACCTAATTTATGGGAACAATTTAATAAAGGTCTCTATTCATTGCCATGAACTGATGGCAAAAAATCCGTTAAAGCAGACGCGAAAAACGCCATGAAATCATGAAAAAATATCATGAAAAACGATAAGTTTAAAAATGGAAGTGTTGATTTATCAGGGATTTAAAGGTGTTCATGATACATTGTAAACCTTTGGCTGTCTTGAATATAATGAATTAAAAAAGATAATCATTGGTATGCAAGAAGACATAAACAAGAGATTTGATGGAGTGGATCGGCGTTTTGATGAAGTAGAAAAGGGCAGGAAGTTATTGGATCGGAGGTAGCTTCTTTACGAAAAGATGTGACGGAGTTTAAGGATGAATTGGCATATCAAGATCAGGAACAAGCAGAAATTAAACGTAGAATTCGCAGACTTGAACGTTGAGCATTTTAGAGTCTTTTAATTTTTAAATGGGTTGTAATTGTAAGTTACATCAATTATAATTAATAAAACGATCAGTCAGTTTATTAATATAAATAAAAATGATGAGGTAATCATTATGGCAAGACCTGTTGGTCAAGGCGAAAAAACGAAAAAACACATTGCAGAAAAAGCCAAAGTTCTTTTTGAACAAAAGGGTTATGCTGCCACTTCCATGGAAGAAATCCGTGAATTCACAGAAATTAGCAAAGGCAGTATTTATTATCACTTTAAAAGCAAAGAAGAATTATTTTTGTACACGGTTGAAACAGCCAATAAATCCTGGAGGGAGGCATGGGAAACTCAAGCCAATCAAGTGACGACGGCTACGGAGAAGTTATACTTGCTTGCCCAATACTACGCTTCAGATATGCAAAACCCACTGTCTCAAACTGTTCCAGAGTATATGGGCACAGAAAGCATCGAAGATATGGTGAAAGAAAAGATGATCCATCTTTTTCAGCCTGAATATGATATATTTTATCATATCATCGAGGAAGGCATACGTGATAAAGAGTTTATAAGTAATAAAACGATTGATGATTTAGCGTATATTCTTTATAGTACACTTACTGGTATGAGTGTTACACAATTCCTCGGTTACGATGAGGAAAAGTTTTATCTCCTTTACGAAAATGCGATTGACGTTTTTTTGAAAGGGATAACTAACAGGTAACCCCTTGTTCAAGGGGTTTTTAAACACATGTTAATAAACCGTACGGTCAGTTAATTAACAAGGAGGAATTTAAATGAAAAGATATGAAATTAGTGTAAGACCAATGAGAGAGTTAAAACATGATGTATCACGTGAGGTTGCAGCCGTTTTTGTTGATGGATACGAGAAAGATTTGGCGTTTCTCTCAAATAATCGAGAAAAGTTAGTTGAAGCGTTTCAGAAAATGATTAGTCCTGATGTTTTTTTCATTGCCACTTTAGAAGATGAAATTGTAGGCATTCTGGCTTGTTCCAATAACAAGAATCGAGCATTGACGATTGATAAAACAATATTGAGAAACTCATTTGGCTATGTAAAAGGGAGCATGGCTTATCATTTTATGAAAGATGAGTTTAATAAAAAATTGTCATACCAAGACGAGACAGGTTATATTGAATGTGTTGCCACCACAGTTAAAGCGAGAAGTAAAGGTGTTTCAACTGCTCTGATGCGTTACGTATTAGCAAATGAGAATTATTATCGTTATATTCTCGAAGTTGTGGATACGAATGAGGTTGCTTATCGATTATATAAAAAATTAGGTTTTACAGAGTTTGAACGAAAAAAGGAACGTTTTTCAAAGATGAAAGGCTTTAAGCATAGAATTTATATGGAATTGTGTGTATACACCAGATATAAGTTTGGTGGGCCATTGCAATAGTGAGGCAAATGATGATGGATATTGTGAAACATGTATGAATCGATATAGATTTATATTAGCTGATAGTAACAGATAAACGTTGAAAACAGTAACGCATTAGATTTAGCCCGCCGTGGGTAAACATTGTTAGGTGGTGGGGTGATTTAAATCCAAAGCAAACGAAGTGCGATTGTGTAATAACAGGGGTTTCGCCTCTCCTTGAAAACCGGGCGATCTAATTGAAATAATATTTGAAATGGTAGAAGGGAGCATAGGATAATCAAAATTCGAGGTTTTCAAAGTGACGATGTTAATCAGATTGTTTCGCTTTTTTATGAAACAGTACATTCTATAAACGCACGAGATTATTCACTAGAGCAACTTAATGCATGGGCACCTAAATGATTGTCCTTTTACTTTATCGGAGCGCGAGAGAAAAGTAAGCATCACTGGTGATAATAAATAGTTATGTTAAAATAAACGGAAGTTGAGATATAAATTAACGTAGCAGGTTAGGTCAAGGGGGTCAGATCCATTGAGAACAAAAAGGATAAGAAATTGGATGATTGGGTTAATGTTAATGGTTATGGCTATTATAACTATCAGCATTACTTCTAGCTACAACGGTTTTACAGCAGCTAAAAGTACTTGTGGGGAAAGCAATGGAACTATTACAGAAGAAAATTTGGATTTATTGGCTTTAAATTGGTCGTTATCTTGTGAGAAGTAAAATGCAAGATGTGAAAAAATTATTTGAGCGTATATTGAATAAGAATGCGCTTTTCAGAATCAGACCAGATTTTTGAACAACGATGATCTTTAACCTAAATCAGAAAATTGGTTACTATATGGTATTTAGCGACTTCACAGCAGCTCAAATTAGGATAGCTAGGCCAACAGACAAATTTGAAGGGGGGCATTGATGATTAGAGCTTAAACAAAAACTTTGTCTCATTGGGCTATTTGAATCTTAAAAAGCTATAAAAATGGGGCTGAATTAACTGATTTGTTTGAACGTAAATGTGACTAGTTGTTCATTATGCTGAGAATAATCATTCTGATAAACAGTGGCGGGATTTTACTTTGGAGCGCAAAAAGTATAGAGATACATATGATTATCCATCAACTCGGCCAAAAAATCCCTGTTAGAATAAAACTTTTAAAATGGAGGGTAGGGCTATTTTTGCTTTATTCGAACATATACCCTGCAAATTCTATACATGTGTCGAATTTTTATTAAGGAGCATACTTAGGGACTGCTGAATAACGGAAAAAGACTGGCACATAAGTATTTTCCGTTGGTGTTGTCAAAACTGGATGCAAGGAAATCCATCCTATAAGCAAAAAACCCTTGCACTTCTAGCAACGTACGGAGGGATGGTGCTGCAATGGCGAGACTCCAGCGGAAAAACGGACGCGTCAAGCCCCCGCAGCGCAGGTTTTGCGCGAGGAGGCTTGACCGTTCGTCCGCGGAAAGCGAAGCCATGGAAGCGGCATCCCGGCTTCAGCTGATAACTGCAAGTTGTTCAGCAATCCCTATTTAATTCATACTACATAGAAATCCTTTTGATGAGTGGGTAATAACTTAGCAAGAATGTTACTTCATCAAAAAGGGTTGAGAATAAGACGGGATGTGTAGATATGGATATTCAACGTTTGTCACTTATTTGGAGAATACTGATTGTTTTCTTGGCAGCGTCGATCATTTGGTGGGTATCCGGGGATGTTAATTCCTGGGTAGGAGCTGAGGGAGAATATGATCGTACGGCTCATATAATATCCGCATTACTCATATTTAGTTTAGTACTTCCTATGGTTATTGTTGCACGCAAGTATCTTGATAAACGATCCTGGATGAGTTTGAGGCTTACTTCATTCAAAGAGGGATGGAAACCTTTTGTCTTTGGAGGTATTAGCTACCTTGTACCAGCATTGCTAGGTATGATCATTTTTGTCATATTTGGTTGGACTAATATAAATGTTCAAGCTTCCTTTGGGGAGTTGTTAGTTGCTGTTATAGTGCTGTTGTTTCTTGTATTTATGTTCGAGGCATTACCGGAAGAACTCATTTTTCGTGGATATTTTTATCGTAACTTGAATAATGCTCTTTCTAAGTGGAAGGCAGTCTTAACTCAGAGCGGATTATTTGTATTGTTTGCTCTAATCATCGGAGCTGCACCAAGTGTTGACCGAATCGTATTTTTTTTAGCAATCGGAATTGTCATAGGTATGATTCGTGTTATCACTGAAAACGTATGGAGTGCGGTCGGTTTTCATTTAGCTTTTCAAACGATGCAGCAGATGTTTGGAAATCCCTATAATCAAGAATTAACATCTACAACACCCGCTCTCATGGAAATCGTTATTTTGGGAATCATTCCGTTTTCATTGGCAATTGTGACACTAAAACTTTTCGTTAAAAAAGAGCCAGACTGGAAAGAAATTAATCCTGAATAAAGAGACTAACTAAGTCTGAAATACGCTAAATGATCATTTGAAAGCAAGATAGTGTAGAAAAAGCCTTGCTTATCTCTAATAAGGTCATGAAACGTGGTGATTTTATAATTGGATCTTAAATGCATTTAACACTTGAACCTTACGTTGCGTGATGTTATATCATTGAAAAATGAGAATTTGACAAAAAATTGGGGGAACAGAAATGGACAAAAATAAATTTGAGGCATTTGCAAACGAACAAATTGAACAGCATAAGATCCCTGGCACTATGATAGCGATTCATAAAAATGGTACCGACATGTATGAAAGAGGATTTGGCTATCGTGATGGCGAACAAAAACTTTCCGTTACTAGTCAAACGGTTTTTGGAATTGGGAGTATTACAAAATCGATGACCTGTGTCGCCATCTTACAATTACAAGAAGCCGGAAAGCTTTCTGTCCATGACTCCGTCCTCACTTATCTTCTGGAGTTCAAAACCCCGGATGAAGCGAAGACAAAACAAATGACGATCCATCATTTCATGACCCATTCTTCCGGCATACCACCCCTACCAACGCTTTTCTACGCTAATAAAAACAGCATGGAAATGGAAGGTTCAATTGAGCAATTTAAGGCGATGGGAATGGAGTGGGATGACGAGCAGACCGCAATCGACACAAATGAGGATTTGTTCACTTTTCTTGCCGAACAAGATTACAAACTTTTGGGTGAACCGGGCCAATACATGAGTTATTCCAACGATGCCTATGCGCTTCTTGGCATCATTATTGAACGTGTGAGTGGCCGGAATTACACTGAATATATGAAAGAACATCTTTTTAATCCATTGGGGATGAACAATACCTTCTTTTCCCCCGAAGAGATCAAAGACCAAAACGAAGTGACACTCCTTTATACAACCGAACCGAGTGGTGATGAAGTTGAGATTGCTGCTTCTTCTCTTTGGTGGGATGCTCCGGCAATGTATGCAGCTGGCTACGTCAAATCAACAGCTGATGACATGCTACGTTACGGGGAGCTTTTTTCGAATGATCACCCAACGGTCCTAACACAGGAAAGCATCAATGCCATGATATTCCCTCATATTCAAATGCAACCCGGCGTTTACTACGGTTACGGATGGATGGTTTCTCCAGATTATTATGGAACGACACTCATTGAACATAGTGGAGGGATCAAAGGTGTATCTGCATCTTTTGCCATTCTGCCTAAGAAAGGGATCAAAGGCGTGTGTTTAACAAATATTGCAGGAGCACCTGCCAATCCGATTTTGATGGGTGGATTAAATTTGGCGAGTGAAAGAGATCCGAATGAGAACTACCTTCAATATGAAGATTACGAATGGAGTAATGAAGAACGCCAATTGTTACAAGGGAATTACGTAAGCAAAGAAGGGAACAACGTGGAAATTAAAGAGCAAGATGAACAACTCGTCGTTGTCAGTTATGGAATGGAACTCCCTGCACGATCAGTCGGACCCCAGCAAATGACCGTTCAATTTCACGGTCAAGAAACGTACATTGAAGGGATATATATCGACCAAGAAATTAAACGCATCAGTTTTGGGGGACGTCAGTTAATAAAAAGATAAACCGGACACGGTATGAACCTAATATGAAGGGAGATTAATGTAATTAGGGACTGCTGAATAGCGGAAAAAGACTGGCACACAAGCATTTTCCGTTGGTGTTGTCGAAGCTGGATGCAAGGAAATCCATCCTATAAACAAAAAAACCCTTGCACTTCTGACAACGTACGGAGGGACGGTGCTGCAATGGCGAGACTCCAGCGGAAAAACGGACGCGTCAAGCCCCCGCAGCACCGATTTTGCGCGAGGAGGATTGACCGTTCGTCCGCGGAAAGCGAAGCCATGGAAGCGGCATCCCGGCTTCAGCTGATAGCTGCAAGTTGTTCAGCAATCCCTAATTAAGTTGATGTGCCGTTTAATGCCTTATCGTCACCTTAGACATTATTCCAAGGTTAGTTATAACTTATTTTGGAGCAATAGAATTGCCATTTGATCAATGTAATCACTTAATAATCGAGGATATGTTTGGAAAGATAAGCCATCTCAACAGTTAATTAATGAGTATGGCATAGATTAGGTAAAATACCTCAAATCATCAACCGATTACATTCAGTTTGTTATCCCTGAATCGAGCGTTTTTGCGGAATAAACCCGTGGAACCCCCCGGCACGATTGGCGCCAGTGGGTTCTTTTTCACTATCCGAAAATATAAATTGTTTGAATGATAGTATAAGAAAAGAAAAGATTTTTTTCTAAAGGGTGCACCCAGTCTTTGAGCTCATTTGGGTGATTAATCTTCCTCTTTCAAAGGGACGTAGTCAAATATTTTATTGGTTTCAAAAGCTTCTAACAAGCGGTCTAACCAATCATAGTAGTTAATGGCTTCATAATTCTTTCGCAGAAGATCTTCTGCCTCTTCCCTCGTTTCATTGCTTATTTCCTTCAAAGCAGTGATTTCCTCTAGCTCATCTACGGTTTTTTGTACAGAAAGTGTATTATTTGTAACTGCTCTTCTCCAATTTGAACAAAATAATTTAATAAATCCAAGGTAATAATCTTGTTCGATTGCAAAAACATCTTTACGTCCAGCTTTATGAAATGATTTTTCCGCCATGTCCGCATCAAGCAGAGTACGAATAGCTGTACTCATTCTTGTCTTACTCATATTTAGCTCATCTTTCATATCATCAAGTGTCATTGGTTCGCCGTGATGGTACATAACGCCCATTAGACGCCCTACAGTTGATGAAAAACCGTACAATTCCATATTGTTAGCGGTTCTTTCAATCGATCGTTGTCTAAGCTGTTTCAAACGATTATCTACACTCATCATATCCTCCTTATTAGTATACGGTGTTCACCAAGTAGTAAATCCAATTCATATGGTTGACAAATAGGTATACTTGATGATAATTGCTACGGAAAAACACGACACTTTCCGTGGGCCACGAGCTCAACCTCCTCAAAAAAAGAAGTTCGCTTTTTTCTGCGGGGTCTTCGCCCTGCGCTTTCCCACAGGAGTCTCCGTGTTTTTCCTCCGTTAGGCTAGTGTTACTATCATAATTATCCGCTTATATCAACCATAGATTTTGGTGAAGAGCCCAGTTCTTTTCTAGAAAGTTTTGAACTCGAAGTAAATATTTAAAACCCCTCCTAATATTGATGTTTTCGCGTCAAAGGAACTGCTAAATTCGGGGAAGATTGAATTATTTATAGATTAGTTTACTTGTATTTAGTTTAAGTGCATTGCCATAAATAAAGCAAATTAAAAAAAGCGTGTATTAACGAGATATACTTAGATAAAAGTATGTAAAGAACATACAGTAAAAACTGTATATAAATTACACACGAAATTGACCGTTTATTCGTTTTGTAATAACTGAAACGATATGTTTAAAATATTTAGCGTAGCCGCTTGAACTGGTTTTCCTTATGTATCATTGAAGTATTGTTGATGATTCGTGCCTGAAATGATTCTAGATAAGGATGTGTTAAAGAAGAGATGATTAGATTGGAAAACATCAAAAAAACCTACGCGGATGGTTTTCAAGCCTTAAAAAACATTAATCTTCACTTCGAGCAAGGTCAATTGAATGTGCTGATTGGCCCAAGTGGATGTGGGAAAACGACAACGATGAAATTGCTCAATCGATTAATAGAACCTTCGGACGGAACAATTTTGGTGGATGGAAAAGACATCTCATCCATAGATCCTGTCACACTCCGACGAGAAACAGGATACGTCATTCAGCATGTCGGTCTATTCCCTCATATGACAATTAAAGAAAACGTAGCTTCTGTACCGAGATTGCTTAAGTGGGATAATGACAAAATTGAAAAACGGGTTAATGAACTATTACATCTTGTCCATCTTGACCCGGATACGTTTAAGCATCGCTATCCCTCCGAGCTGAGCGGGGGACAACAACAGCGGATTGGCGTTATACGTGCACTTGCCGCAGAGCCGCCTGTTATCTTGATGGACGAACCGTTTAGTGCACTTGATCCAATCAGTCGTGAACAATTGCAAGACGAACTGGTACGTTTGCAAAAAGAGATCAATAAAACGATTGTGTTCGTTACGCATGATATTGATGAGGCTTTAAAAATAGGGGATCAAATTATTCTGATGCGAGACGGGGAAGTCGAACAAAAGGGCACGCCTAATGAACTGCTTAGTGATCCAGTTAGTGATTTTGCGATTGATTTTATTGGTGAGCATCGTTTAAACAAAGCAAGAAAACAGGTAAGAGTAGAAGACTTAATGACTAAATGTGATGAAACGCTGTTTAATCATTCCGACCTTCAACAAGCCTTGGAGATGATGAGGGATAGAAAAACTGATCGTCTTTTCGTTGTTGATAACGAGAACGTACTTAAAGGTTATGTTGATATTTATCAGCTTATGAAAGAAAAGGATGAAGCAAAACTAGTAAATGCTGTACAACCGTTTAAGTCACAAATCAAAAAACGAACGTCACTAAAGGATGCGCTGCAATTTATGAACAGCGAAAAGATCAACGAGTCACCGGTCATGGAAGAAAACCGAGTTATAGGGATGCTTACCTATCAACATGTATTCAATTATCTACAAACCCTTGACTTTGGGAAAGGAGAATAGCGAGTGGAAAATAGTTACGTAGATTTTTTACAAGCTCGTGCTAATACTATCATTACGTATTTTTTAGAGCATATTTTCATCTCGTTTATATCCGTTATCATTGGGGCAATGATTGCAATCCCAGTTGGCATTTTGTTAACACGGATCACATCAGACACCTTTAAAAATAGCATTTTTAATATCGCGAATATCTTCCAAACAATTCCGACCATAGCTTTATTAGCATTGTTTGTTCCATTATTAGGCATAGGGATGCCACCGGCCATTGTTGCGCTCTTTCTATTTTCATTACTGCCTTTGTTGCGTAATACTTATGCCGGTATGCAGTCGGTCAGTGAAGACATCAAGGAGTCTGCAAAGGGGATGGGCTATAACTCATTTCAACAATTATGGAAGATTGAATTTAAAATTGCTTTCCCCTATATCATGTCAGGATTACGAATGACAACTGTTTACGTCATTAGCTGGACAACGATTGCTGCAGTCATTGGGGCCGGAGGCCTTGGTGGTCTTGTTATGTCCGGCTTGAGTATGAATGACGCCTACTACATTTTCACTGGGACCATTCTTGCTGTAATTTTAGCACTTATCGTCGATTTTATTATGAGCAAAGTTGAGAAAAAAATCATTTATTAAAAAAAAGGAGCTAATCAACGATGAAAAAACAAATTGCTTTATCACTCCCCATCCTTTCCGGCCTTCTACTCAGTGCATGTGGCGAAAATGACGATACGATTAACTTTGGGACGCAACAATATACAGACCCGAAGATTTTGGCTCATATCGTTGAAGGGATCGTAGAGGATCGTACGGAGTATAACGTTGAAATTACAAAGGATATTAATGCCAGCCCGCAAGTCATTACCTCACTTGAGCAAGGTGAATTTGATATAGCAACGTTATATTCAGGGGAGGTTTACAACAATCACTTTGACGGAGTTGAATTCACAACCGATGCTGAAGAAACATTTCGTCAAGCACAAGAAGGGTTTGAAGAACATTTTAACTTTACATGGTATGACAAGATTGGATATACGAACAATTATGTTCTTGCTGTTAATGAAAATGTTGCTAACGAGCATAATCCTGAACAAATCGAAGATTTAGAAGCTTACGCTGATCAACTTAATTTAGGAACCGACAACACCTGGCTCGAGCGTGAAGGCGATGGTTATCGTGATTTTCAGGAAACCTATGATTTCTCATTCAATGATGAAAGAGGCATGAATGTTCGTTTGATGTATGAAGCAGTCGAAAATGATGAATTGGATGTGGTTACCGGACATTCAGTTGACCCACAAATTATTGAATTAAATATGAAAACCTTAGAGGATAACAAGGATTTTTTCCCGTCTTTTGAAGGGGCATTTGTAGCCAATAATGACATGGTGGAGGAATACCCTGAGGTCGATGAGATCCTGCAGGAACTACAAGATTCAATAGATACGGAAACGATGACAGAGTTAATCTATGAAGTCGACCTGGAAGGTCGCAGCGAGGAAGAGGTCGCGTATGAATGGTTAGAAAAAAATGGATGGTTAGATTAATACCATAAGGTGGTTAAACGAATGGACTTCTTAGGAAATATTGTCGAGGCATTTATCTATATAGCCCAAAACTGGGACTTATTATTAGATCTTACCATTGATCATATGTTGATGGTTGGTTTAGGACTAATCCTGGCTTTAATTGTAGGAATTCCATTAGGGTTGTTATGTGCGACCCAAGAGCGGATTGCCCCTTTTATTCTGTCATTAGCAAACATCATTCAAAACATCCCAAGTATCGCTTTGCTCGCGATTATTATGCTTTATTTTGGGTTAGGCTTTTACACAGTTGTGGCCGGTTTATTCCTTTACTCATTGTTACCTATTATCCGTAACACGTATGTTGGCGTAAAAGAAGTTGATCCAAGCATTATCGAAGCAGGTCGGGGAATTGGAATGACAGGGTTACAGTTATTGCGCAAGGTCCAGATTCCTCTCGCTCTCCCATTTATGACTGCAGGTTTGCGAGTGGCAGCCGTTATAGCGATCGGTGTTGCGTCCATTGCCCCCTTTGTTGGGGGAGATGGATTGGGGCGAGAGATTGTCTCTGGTATTAACGCACGAGATGATGTGCGTATTTACGCAGGCGCTATTCCTGCTGCCGGCATTGCCATTATCTCTGATCTTTTGCTAGGAAGATTGGAAAAGAAATCAAAAAAGAGAATCGGCTAGCGTGCTTATTTTAATAGCCTCTCGGAATTAGAAGGCGACGGGGGTGGTTCGAGGCAAGAAACGGATAGACAATAGGCCTAAAATGGTTTGAAGCATATGGAAATGAAAACCATTTTCAAAAAAGGGCATACGTGCAGAATTTTGGATGTCGTTTTTTAAAACTTAAGCAGCGGCAGGGCAGATAGTCGTTTTGAGCTGGTTCCAGTCGTCTTTTTGGCTTTCATACCAGGCGTCTATGTGTTGGCAGATCATAATGCCATAAATACGCATGTACCACATCATCGTTGATCGGTGTCGACCGGCTTCCAGTTGATAATCATTCTTCTCGCGTTTGTTTGTCCGTTCGCTTGAAGTGCGGCGTTTGTAGATGTCTTTCCACGCTTGAGAATCGCGTGGCGTTTTGGGAAACAAACGCAGGTTGTCACTTGATTTCGTGTGATAGGTCCGGCCGTATGTCGCGTCCGAACACCCGCAGGATGGCGTGCAGCGCCACTTCCTGCGATTCTGGGATTTGTCGAAGCCATTTGGTTTCATTTCACGACCGTTGGGGCAGATGGGAATGCCCTCGGGTGAAATCTGAATATCACTGTTCGTTTCGATATTCTTTTTGCTTCTGTTGTTCAAATCGATGAAAGGCTCGGTACCTTGCTTATCCAAGAGCTCATAGATAGCCTCGGCGTCATGAGCGGCATCGAGAAGCATACGATTCACGGATCCCAAGGTGTAGCGTTGGTTGAATTCAACCGCGCTCGCGACCAAACTGACGGCATCATGCCGGGATGCCGGATGCAGACGTGGATACAATGGCAGGTCATGCGGGCTGTCCGCGGCCGCTAACATATAGAGATGATAGCCGTTAAAGTACTTCTCACGGGAGCTGTCCCATCCACCGTCACAATCCGGCTGGGAATAGATGCGATGATGATGGCAGCCATAAATCCCGTTCGCGCGACAATCACAGGTCGGTTTGCTTCGCCGGTAAGCTTGCGTGACAACAGGCGTACCATCCCCGGCGACACTGAGCGCATCAGGATCTCCGATCAGGCCTAGGTCCGCAGAAACCTTTAAGATATTCTGTTCGAAAAACTGAAAAAGTGGGTCGCCGGGCAATGGTTTGACGATGTCCATATGGCGTTCCGACCATCGTGCGAAGCGTTCGACTTTACCCGGTTTGTAATTGGCTTTTTGGCCTTTCTTTCCTTTTTGGCCCTTCTTCTTGTTCTTTTTCGGTTTTTGCTTCTTGGGTTTTAAGTTTTTGGTCGCCTCGGGCCAGAGGCGCTCGATAAACTCATAGAACGTGCCAACCCCGGGGATATCATCAGGAGAAAAGCCGCTCAAGATCGCGTAAATAGGTGTGCGTTTCATTTCGTTGATCCATTGGGTGATCCCGATGCCGGGATTTGTGAACAAAAAGACGAGATAGGAACGCAACATGGAAGCCGGATCGCGGGGTTCTGGCCCTTGATCCGCATACTGCTCCATCAGTTGGCCGGTAATGCCTGAAAGGTCGGCTTGCCAACATTTGAGGATGAGCGGCCAATCCTGACTCAAATGGATAATGGAGCGTCCGTAGTGTTCCTGAAGTTGTTCAAGGACAAAGGTTTGATACGTGTCATGAGGAAAAACCGTTGGTTTCAAAAGAAAACCCCCAAAAATCGTAGTAAAGGAAAATACATTCCCTTCACCGGCGATTATGAGGGTGATTTGAAAAAGTCAAGGGCTTACAGACCCAATTATAAAAGAAATTTTCGTGATTCACATGACTGGATTTAAAATTGAAAAGATAAAAATCTCCTACCGAAGGTAGGAGGATAGCAAAATGGGTGCGACAAGGAATCCCTTGCCGCGCCAGCCTTGGCGAATGCCGAGAGGCTATTTTAATGTTAGGAGGACGAAGCAGTGGACGCGAGTTTTTTTTCAAGAATTGAAGCGTTAAGAGATGAGATGATAGAGATCCGTCGTGATCTGCATATGTATCCCGAACTTTCCCGCAAAGAAGTTCGAACACCGGAAATCATCACCGACTACTTGAGAAAGTTAGGATTAGAGGTGAAAACAAACGTCGGTGGACGGGGAGTTGTTGGGATCCTCAGAGGAGATAAACCAGGGAAGACGGTAGGCCTTCGAGCCGATTTTGATGCATTGCCGATAAGTGAAAAAAACGATGTTCCATATAAATCGAAAAATCCGGGTGTGATGCATGCTTGTGGTCATGATGCCCATACAGCGATTGCGCTAGGCCTAGCCAAAGCATTTAGTGAAAGGAAACATGAATTAGCTGGAAACATTGTATTTCTTCATCAACACGCTGAAGAAGTTGTCCCTGGTGGGGCGAAGGATATGGTTGAAGACGGGGCGCTTGAAGGTGTCGATGCAGTCTTTGCCACCCATATGGAGAATGCCTATCCTGTTGGGGATGTGATTTATCGTCATGGTTATATTATGGCGTTTTCCGACCGCTTTGAAATTGAAGTGATTGGACAAGGGGGGCACGGAGCTTTTCCTCATCAGACGAACGATGCTGTTGTTATGGCGTCTCAGCTCGTGAATCAGTTACAAACGATTGTTAGTCGTAAAGTCGATCCATTAAAATCCGCTGTGATCAGCATAGGCTCCATTCACGGTGGCGAAGGAGCCAATGTTATTGCGGATTCTGTTACTTTAAAAGGAACGATACGAACATTTTCTAAAGAAGTAAGAGAAAAGATAATTCTTAACGTGGAAAGAATCACTGCCGCTGTTGCAGAAGCCGGGGAGGGAACGTATCGGCTAGATTATCAAGAAGGGCATCCGGTGACATGGAACCACCATGAAGAGACTGATATAATTGTTGAAGGTGGAAAAGCTGTCGTTGGAAAAGAGCATGTCAAGGAGATGCCACCGCAAATGGGAGGAGAAGATTTTTCCCATTTTCTCAACACAGTTCCTGGTTCCTATTTCTTTACGGGATCAGCCAATAAAGAAAAAGGCATTATCTACCCCTATCATCATGATCAATTTGATATTGATGAAGAGGCCATGATTATTGGAGCGAAGACATTAGCGAAAGCAGCTATTCTCTACTTCGAAAAAAATAACTAGCATTGCAGACATTCCATTTTAATATGGAGTGTCTTTTTTTCGCGAGTGGCATTATATATGTTATAGGGGGGAGGTGGGGAAAGAGGCTCAACAACGAAACGAGCATCCCTTTGAGAAGATGAGTCCACGCATCATGTATATTACGCTGCGTTTTTTTCGTCAGGGACGTCCCATAGTAGGGGTATCTTTCTTGGAAAGATGAATCTCTTACATATTGGTTTTGAAAATATCGTTTCCCATCCATGACGAACTCTTGTTTTCATATGCGAGATATGCTATTCTGAGTGATATCCTTACGAGGAAAAGTTACTACAGTCGAACAATCCATTTGCCTTCGTTGTCCTGGCTGGCAAATACATGTTAAAAAGCAAAAAAGATGTCGATCGCCGTTATCTATTCAAGCGCCGATTGTTCGAGTTGATCCTAAATAAAGAACTTCTCCGAGGATCATATCCAATCGTTGTTATCGTTTATTGACTTTTTGCTGGCCGTTCCAAGTAAAATGAATCATTTGCTAGCGATAACATGCCAGTTTTTTTGGTGGGTAAGAAAGTAGGGTCAACACTAAAACCTATGGTTGACAAATAGGTGTAATTGATGATAAACGCTACGGAAAAACACTACGCTTTCCGTGGGCCCCAAGCTCAGCCTCCTCGAAAAAAGACGTTCGCTTTTTTCTGCGGGGTCTTCGCCCTGCGCTTTCCCACAGGAGTCTCCGTGTTTTTCCTCCGCTAGCTAGTGTAAATACCATAATTATTCACTTATATCAACCATAGATTTTGACGAAGAGCCAGAAAGTATAAATCAACTTTTTCACCTACATAGGGACTGCTTAATAACGGAAAAAGACTGCCCCATATAAGCAAAAAAACCTTGCACTTCTGGCAATGTACGGAGGGATGACACTGCAATGACGAGACTCCAGCGGAAAAACGTCAAGCCCCCGCAGCGCTGGTTTTGCGCGAGGAGGCTTGACCGTTCGTCCGCGGAAAGCTAAGCCATGGAAGCGGCATCCCGACTTCAGCTGATAGCTGCAAGCTGGTCAGCAATCCCTACATAAGTTGGGCGAAGGTCCGTAGCGCTGACCAAGCGTTATCAATACATTGGCTGGTCAACCATAGATTTTAGTATTGACCCAGAAAAAGGAATAGGTTTTCAACATGTGACCATAAAAATCAGTCGTATACGTTTTAATAGAAAAAGAGTCGTATTATCATGAGAATTATGGGGAAGAAGACGTGCTTATCATTGTAAGGTGCTGAAATTGCTGTGGCGTGAATGCTCTCGCCACTTAATTTCTAACGAAGAAATTTGAAGTATAAGTGTTCCTAAGGTTTCGACGAAAAAAATGAATGCTTTTTCAGCTTATTGGGTCCACACAGAACGCGAGCCTCGGCGGATATTTAAATTTGAACATTTTATGTGGCAAAAGGGATGATTCATGGCATAACCATCAATGTTCAGTTTTACAGAAACGTATATCCTTGTTTTGGCATTTTCGAAAAATAATTCTTTATCAATTTGGCAGAAAGATTACGGAGAAGTCGAGAATTCATCGACTTGTAATTGGAGGAATAGCTGAATGGAGGAGCACCGTTCACGAACGGAGAAACGTCGTGCCGGCGAGAAGAAAAAACGGTCCACACTTAAAAAAGTGTTGTTTTCTATCTTAGGGGTCGTGATTGTTGGCATGGCGGTGATAATAGCGGCAGGAGTGTCAATGATTTCGGATGCTCCTGAGCTTAATGCAGAGGAACTTGTTTTTGCAGAAGGGGCAACGATTTATGATATGAACGATAACGAGCTCGGTCGGTTGCAAGGAACGGAAAATCGTACCTATAGGGAAAACGATGAAATGCCCGAACATCTCAAAGATGCTTTCATCGCGGTTGAAGACTATCGTTTTTATGAACACAGTGGCATTGACTTTTACCGGATTGGCGGTGCGATTATCTCGAATGTTACCGATGGGTTTGGTTCTGAAGGGGCAAGTACCATCACCCAACAGCTTGTAAAACAAGCCTTCTTATCCCCTGAGCAAACGATTGACCGAAAAGTGCAGGAACAATGGCTCGCTTTGCAAATGGAGCATCAATACAGCAAAGATGAGATCTTGGAATTGTATTTGAATAGCAGTTACTTCGACAGTTCAGCTTGGGGAGTTGGAGAAGCGGCGATTCGTTATTTTAATAAAGAGGATCTGGATGAACTTACGGTTGCCGACGCCGCCGTCTTGGCAGCTATCCCGCGGCGGCCTTCCTATTACAATCCGCAAAATAACCCTGAGGAGGCGGAAGAGCGCAGAGATTTGATCCTTTCCCTGATGGAGGAGAATGATTTCATCAGTGAAGAGGAAGCAGCCGACGCAATGTCTGTGGATATCGAAGATCAACTGGATTATACTCCTCAGGAAAATGTCGCTTATCAATCGATCATTGACCAAGTAATGGAAGAAGTGGAAAGCATCGATGGGATTGAAAGCGCGGATCTGTATGCGGCCGGTTTTGACATTTATACGACCATTGATCCGGAGGCGCAGGAGATCGCACAAGATGTTATTCAAAGCGATGAATATGTTTCGCAATACCCCGATAATGAAGCGTTCCAGGTAGGTTTTTCCCTCCTTGACACGGAAACTGGTGCGATACGTGCAATGGTAGGCAATCGTGAGGAAACAGAAGAAGAAAGAGGCTTGAATTACGCCACTGCCGCCGGCGGCTCACCGGGATCGACGGTCAAACCGATTCTTGGTTACGGTCCGGCTATTGAGGAGCAAGACTGGTACACGGGAGAAACTATCGTCGATGAACCGCATGAGTATTCAGATGGGACTTCCTTCGGCAATTATGGGGACAGTTACAGTGGTGAGGTCTCCATGCGAGAAGCGCTTGTTCGCTCGATCAATGTTCCGGCTGTAAAGGCGATCCAGGTCGTGGGCTTGGACGATGCCCAATCGTTTGCCGAACGCCTTGGCTTCGACTTTGATCAGGATATTACCGAGAGTTCTGTCCTAGGAGGCTTTTCCGATGGGATATCAAGTTTGGATATGGCCGGCGCTTACGCCTCGTTTGGAAATGAAGGTACCTACAATGAACCTTACAGCGTTCGAAAAGTGGAGTTTCGTGATGGAGGGGAAGTAGAGAACTCGCCTGAATCAGACCAGGTGATGTACGAATCGACTGCTTATATGATGTCGGACATGCTTAAAGGTGTTTTGGACGATTCTTCCGGAACCGGTCAACGTGCGAATATCGGGGAGCTTCCGCTGGCGGGAAAGACAGGAACTTCGAATTTTACCCAGGAAGAATTGGGGGAATATGGTGTTCCTGACGGGGGTGTGCCGGATGTTTGGTTTAACGGCTACACGACTGACTATACGGCAGCTGTCTGGACTGGGTTTGGTGACGGACGCGATAGCGGCTATTTAATCGGTGAAGAACAAAACATTGCCCAGGATATTTTTCGTATTATCATGACTAATGTTCATGAAGGCGAGGGAACGGAAGACTTCTCACGACCGAATTCTGTTTGTGAGACTGACGGTGAACTTTATCGGTGTGAAGCGCCTCCTGCACAAGTAACCGAAGAAGCGGATGAAGAAGGAACGGATGAAGAGACGCCGGAAACACCGGAGGAAGAAGGAATAGAGGAAGAAGAACCGGAAGAAGAGGAAGACGAAGACGAGGAAGATGAGGAAGACGAAGAAGACGAGGAAGAAGAAGAAGACGAGGAAGAAGAAGAAGAAGAAGAGGAAGAGGAAGAGGAAGAGGAAGAAGAGGAAGAGGAAGACGAAGAAGACGAGGACGAGGAAGACGAAGAAGAAGACGAGGAAGAAGAAGAAGAGGAAGAAGACGAGGAAGAAGAAGAAGAGGAAGAAGACGAGGAAGACGAAGAAGAAGACGAGGAAGAAGAAGAAGAGGAAGAAGACGAGGAAGACGAAGAAGAAGAGGAAGACGAAGAAGAAGAAGAAGAAGAAGACGAAGAAGAAGAGGAAGACGAAGAAGACGAGGAAAATAATGAAGATGCAGAGGAAGAAAACGAGGATGTAGAGGACGATGAATAAAAAAAGGCCGGGTGTCATCCGGCCTTTTCATGCTACATGCGTTCCTAGACTTTTACATTTTTCAAAGCTCTGCATGACGTAAAAAATCATATCGTGAAGCAATTTGCATAATCTCTAATGAGTATCAAAAAAAGGGGAGATGGGCTCATGAGTGATGAAAAAAACCAAAATGAAGAGGAAGACGATAACTTTGTCAAAAAGACCTCGAAAGAAGCAACCGACCTTTTTGGCAATACGGTTGATTCAGCAGGGCGCGTGATTAAATCGGTTTCCGGTGAAGGAGGGCTGGTAGGAAAAGCAACGGATTCTTCAGGGAAAATCCTCAAAGGCACAGCCAACAAAGCAAATGATGCCATTGGGAAAACATCGGAAGCACCCGGAAAATTTTATAGGAAGGCGAGAGGGCGCACCGATAAGAAATCGAAACACGATGATGAATAACAACTTTTAAATAGGGACTGCTGAATAACGGACATAAGCATTTTCCGTTGGTGTTGTCAAAGCTGGATGCAAGGAAACCATGACGCAGCAATGGCGTAGACAACAAAACGGACGCGTCAAGACCCTGCAGCGCCGGTTTTGCGTGAGGAGATTTGACCGTTCGTCCGCGGAAAGCGAAGCCATGGAATCCCGGCTTCAGCTGATAGCTGCAAGTTGTTCAGCAATCCCTAAATAAGGAGAATGAGCTTTCATCTTTTGGGAGCTCATTCTTCTTTTTGCACGATCAGAAAGCATAAAATGTTCGGCGTCCATCAACTTCTGTTGCCAATTATGTTACTTGTCATTCATTTTCAAAGGGTCTAGACATCTCCCTGCATATGTTGTAGGGTGTTTTCTCGTGATTCAAAACAAGAGAAAACAAAGGGGTGTTGGACCATGATGGGCGT
Organism: Salicibibacter cibi; assembly: GCF_016495865.1. Taxonomy (NCBI): domain Bacteria; kingdom Bacillati; phylum Bacillota; class Bacilli; order Caryophanales; family Bacillaceae; genus Salicibibacter; species Salicibibacter cibi. The sequence goes on along the minus strand of NZ_CP054706.1, from coordinate 1,906,908 downwards.
AACCTTTTCCAGAAAAACGATTTTAACCATTTTTATGCTCGGCACATTCGGCGTTGGCATGACCGAATACGTCGTGACAGGTTTGCTCACGCAATTTGCGGACGATTTGAGCGTTGACGTATCGACGACAGGATTGCTGTTAACGGTTTATGCGATAAGTGTGGCGATCTTCGGTCCACTCCTTCGCATCATAACGATTAAACTCTCGCCAAAGCCATTACTTGTTGGCCTCATGGCCGTATTTGTCGCTAGTAACATCATGGCGGCAACCGCCCCGAACTTTGATGTTTTATTACTGTCGAGATTGACTTCGGCTGCCATGCATGCCCCATTCTTTGGCTTATGTATGTCTTTGGCCATGAATATGTCTCCACCGGAAAAACGGACTGGGGCGATTGCCATGGTTCAAGGCGGCCTTACCATTGCCGTGATGCTTGGAGTGCCGTTTGGCTCTTTTCTTGGCGGCATGTTTGACTGGAGATTCGTATTTTGGTTCATGGTTATTCTTGGCTGTATAACGTTGATCGGTCTTGCGGTCGTCACTCCAAACATGAAACCATCAGAAGCTCCGAACTTGAAAAAGGAACTTGGTATTTTTAAAAATAAAAATGTCCTCATGGTCATCGCCGTCATCATTTTTGGATTTTCCGGCGTGTTTACAGCGTATACGTTTAAAGAGCCGATGCTCCGGGAGTTTGCCGATTTTGGCGTGACAGGCGTGACAGCGGGATTATTTTTCTTTGGCCTTGGAGCCGTAGTCGGCAACTTTGCTTCCGGAAACATTCATCCTAACCGTTTAACCGAGAGACTAATCGTTGTTTTGGGTTTGCTTGCTGTCGTTCTTGCAGCATTCACATTTATTCTGCAATTTTCAGCCTTCGCCTTCGTTATGACCTTTTTGTTTGGAGCAGGAACGTTTGGCACAACGCCGATTTTAAATACGAAGATCATTCTTGCAGCAAAAGAAGCACCTTCGCTCTCCGGGACCATCGCGGCCTCAGTGTTCAATCTCGCGAATGCTATCGGGGCAGCACTCGGATCGTTGTTGTTGAGTGCCGGGTTAACGTATACGATGATTACCCTCGTGGCAGCAGGAATGATCGCATTTGGCATGTTCCTCACGATCTTAACGCATCACGTGGAAGATAAGTCATTGTTTCAGGCTGAGGAAGTAAGGGGATGAAAAGAAAAAGTTACCGCTTAAAAACTTCCCCGGCGATATATTCATACGACCGCACGCGATCTTCCGGGGAGTATGGGCTCGTCATGATCATGATTTCGTCTGCTTGACACTTCGCTTGAATCTCCTGCATTTGCGCCCATGTTTCTTGTGGATCTCCGATAATCATGCGCTGTTTCATGCTTTCCAATCTTTCTCTTTCTTTATCTGTCAGCGGATAATTTTTTGCTTCTTGGATCGATGGGATGCCATGCCCTTCGTTTCCCTTTTCTTTCTGCAATTGCCAAATGAGAGGGCTTAGAGCAATTTCTTCCGCTTTTGCCGTCGTTTCTGCGCAGATCGCGGAAATGGTTACGATTATTTGCGGTGTTTGTGCTTGTTTTCCGGGGGTGAAAGCATCCACATATTGCTGGGCAATTTCCTGGCCATCCTCATCGCTCATGAACTGGCCGAACACATAGCTTAGTCCGAATTCTCCTGCAAACACGGCACTTTTTTCACTCGTGCCAAGCATCCAAGGGGTAGGGGAGGCGCTCGGAATTGGAGATGCAGATACTTTTGGAACTTGGTCTTTTAAATAAGCGAGCAGTTCCCCGACCAATTCTGGCATCTTATAGACATTTTGCAAAAAGTTATCATTTAATGCATTCGTCACTTCAGCGGAGCCGCCCGGAGCTCGTCCGATTCCCAAATCAATCCGATCTGGAAAGAGTGTAGCCAATTGGTGATGGATTTCCGCTATTTTGTACGGTTTATAGTGGGGAAGCAAAACCGCGCCGGTGCCGAGACGAATCGCATCGGTTTTCGCTCCGATATAACTTAACACGACTTCAGGAGCGGAACAGGCAAGCCCCGGCAAATCATGATGTTCGGTCATCCAAAAACGCTCATATCCAAGCCGCTCTCCCATCTGTGCCAGTTCCATAGATTCATTTAGAGCCTCTTCAGCTGTTTGATTCGACGAAATCGGTGATTGGTCCAATATGCTTATTTTCATATCAACGCCTACTTTCTTAGCTATTCACTTCGATTAAATGTAACGTATAATCTCCCACTTGTCCTGGAATATACAAGTTTGTAATCGAGGTAAAATACTGCTGAATCGTTCCGCGAAACGTTAAATCCCGCTCCGGTACTTTCACATCAAACATTCCTTCATATAGCAAAGTCGTAATTGCGTGATACTCCTCGCTCGTCACTTTAAACGAAACGTTGATTTTATATAAACCGTTGACTTTTTCTTCTTCGTAGCTTTCCACTTTAATGGTGTAGTTATTTAACTTGATTTCGTTAACCAAAAGAACCATCCTCTCTATCTGTAAAGAAAAGGGTAGCATTCAGGGAAGCGCGGGGCAAAAGATGTGCCCAAAAAAGCACAAAAACGTAGCCCTTATTGCCATTTCACACAAAAAAATTCAATGTAATGAGCTTTTTTGTCGAATTATATTGAATTATACCTGAAATTGCTAAAATTTATTGATATAAGTTTTCTTTGCTAGTAAATAATTACGATAACGACAAATATGTAAGAATAACGACTGATTACTATTTTGACTTCTTACATGAAGTTTGGTGTAATGAGCAAGTAAATTAGATAAGCATCATACATAGAAAATTTGGAGGGGTTTTGTCAAATGAAGAATGGATTTCGAAAAAAAAGAAATAAATTATGGTGCACAGGTGGCCTGCTTTCCGTTGCAGCCTTTGGCTTAGCTGCTTGTGGCGGAGCGGAAGAGGACAACGAAACGATTGTCTTTGCCGAACCTGAATGGGAAAGCATATGGTTTCATAATTCTGTGGCGCAAATCATTGCTGAAGAGGGGTACGGATATGCCACGGAGACGCAGACAGGGAGCTCTCCGGCTACATTGCAAGGGTTGAGAGACGGAGATATCGATGTTTATTTGGAAACATGGATCGAGAATATGCAAGAGCCGTATCAAGAAGGGATGGATGCAGGCGAAATCGTTGAGCTTTCCACAAACTTTGATGATAATGAACAAGGGTTGTATGTTCCTACATTTGTCATTGAAGGAGACGAAGAGGAAGGCATAGAACCGATGGCGCCTGATCTGGAATCTGTGGGGGACTTGGAAGAACACTGGGAAGTGTTCGAGGACCCGGATGAAGATGGAATTGGGCGAATATATGGTTCTCCCCCCGGATATGAAGCGGAAACGATTGTAGATGATATGTATGAAGAGGCCGGATTGAATGATAACTATAATTTGTTCAGCCCGGGATCGGAGGCTGCCCTTAACACTTCATTGTTAACTGCATATGAAGATGGGGAGCCTTGGATCGGTTATAATTGGGAACCTACTTGGATTATCGGTTTGCTTGATATGACATTATTAGAAGAAGAAGACCCTGACGATCCGTTTTTCCCATCCCAGCCGGTAACCGTGACTGCCAACACAGAGTTTGCAGAAAATGATGATGAGTTTGTTGCGTTTCTGGAACAATATGAGACGAGCAGTGATATCACCGGGGAAGCACTGTACTACATGGAGGAAAATGATGCGGATGAATGGGAAGCTGCCGAATGGTTCTTAGAGGAGTACGAAGATCTTTGGACCGAATGGGTGCCCGAAGATGTAGCTGAAGATGTACTGGCGTCTTTATAAAAAACGTTTAAAGAAAGACAAACAGTGGAGTGATAAGGTCTCTGTTTGTTCTTTCCTCTTTGTTTTAAGGAAAAAGTTACCAATAGAATGGAGTGAAGTGGGGATGGGTATTATCCGGTTTCCCGGGAAGCGATGAATACGTTTCCGGACATTGATTTCGATCTTGGACAATATATAGATGATTTTGTCAACTGGCTTACCGATAACCTTGGCGTTGTTTTTGATGTGCTTTCAGATGCCATTATATGGAGCTTTCAGTTATCGTCATCCTTCCTCTTGTGGTTGCCTTGGTGGGTGATCATCGCGATTGTTTTTCTGCTGGGTTGGCGGTTGATTCGTTTATGGACAGGTGTAATGTTTGCGATATTCATTTTTATGATCGGTGCTTTTGGTTATTGGGAACTTATGATGGATACAGTGTCGATTATTTTGGCCTCTGTCATCATCTCCCTTATCGTAGGTATTCCTATCGGCATTTTTATGGCATATAAAGATCGATTTGAAAAGTTCATGAAACCGATTTTGGATGCCATGCAAACCATGCCCACCTTTGTTTATCTCATTCCGGCGATGATGCTTTTCGGATTGGGTGTTGTTCCGGGCATGTTTGCGACAATCATCTATGCGATTCCTCCTGTTATTCGTTTAACTAACTTGGCGATTCGCAACGTTTCAAAAGAAATGGTGGAAGCTGCTGATTCTTTCGGTTCATCCACTTCACAGATACTATTCAAGGTACAATTGCCGCAAGCTTTACCGACTATTATGACCGGCATTAATCAAACGACGATGATGGCGCTCGCGATGGTCGTTGTTGCATCCATGGTTGGTGCACAAGGATTGGGATTGGAAGTCCTCTCTGCATTGCAACAAATTGATATCGCTACAGGGTTTGAAGCCGGGATCAGCATCGTTTTTCTGGCCATTATTCTGGATCGCCTCTCGCAAAGCGTGGCCGAAAAGTACAAATACACGGATTGATCAAATTGTGAAAGTAGGAATGGAAGATGTCCACAAAGATCAACGTTGAACATTTAACAAAAATCTTTGGTCGGGATCCGCAGGAGGCTCTTGATTTAGTGAAAAAAGGGGATTCCAAGGAGGCCATATTGGAAAAAACGGGACATACCGTCGGTGTATATGACGTCTCTTTTGATGTGTCCGAAAGTGAATTTTTCGTTATCATGGGCTTGTCCGGAAGTGGAAAATCTACCTTGATTCGCTGTTTAAATATGTTGAATAGACCGACCGCGGGAAAAGTGATTGTGAACGGGGAGGATATTGTTCCCTACTCGAAAAAGACGTTAAGCGAATTTAGGCAAAACAATATGGCCATGGTTTTTCAACACTTTGGCCTGTTCAGCCATCGATCGATTTTAACGAATGTCGCTTATGGTTTGGAAGTCAAAGGGTTTAAGCAAGAGGAAAGAGAAGAAGCGGCTAAGCAAGTATTAAAAACCGTTGGGCTTGAAGGATGGGAACAAAAAAGACCCAGTGAGCTGAGTGGCGGTATGCAACAGAGAGTTGGCTTGGCCAGGGCTTTGGCTACTGATCCGAATATTCTGCTGATGGATGAACCATTCAGTGCATTGGATCCGTTGATTCGTCGGGAGATGCAATTGGAATTGTTGGACATTCAAGCCAAATTGAAAAAAACGATTATTTTTATTACACACGATGTGAACGAGGCTTTTCAACTCGGTGACAGGGTTGCCGTTATGAAGGATGGCATTATGGAGCAAATCGGCACACCGGAAGAAGTTCTGGAAACCCCGAAAAGCGATTATATTAAAGAATTTGTAAAAGACATTGATAAAACGAAAGTATTGCAGGCGCAAAATGTCATGTTTAAACCATCGGCGATTGTTCCTGTTGGAGGCGGAGCTAAATTGGCGATTGAAGAAATGAGAAATCATGGGATTTCGAGCGTGTTTGTGATCGGTGAGAACAAAAAACTTGAAGGTCTTGTAACGATTGACGATGCAATAAAAGCCAACAAGGAAAATCAATCACTGAAAGACATTATCAAATCCGATTATCACACGACCGATCCTGAAACGTATATCGAGAAGCTAATTCCAATCGCCACGGAAGCGAAGTATCCAATTGCTGTGGTAGACGATGACGAGCGATTAGTAGGTTATATCTCTCGCGTGTCGGTATTGGCGTCGCTCGTTTGAGGGGCTAAAGTGCCCCTTTCTTATCGGCAGAGAGAAAAAAGGGGCAGCTACAATGGGTAGCTGTCCCTTATGATTCCGTCTTTTTCTTGTGTTTGATGGCAAAAAACAGGAAAGTCACTCCCGATGATACAAGTAAAATCAACAGCAGCGGCCAAGACTCAAGCAACAATCCCGGTTCGCCCATCATGATCGTCGCCCGTAATCCTTCAACGGAATACGTCATCGGCAGTAAGTTGTGCACGTATTGGAAAAAAGCAGGAGTTAGTTCCACGGGGAAAGAACCTCCACTTCCTCCGAGTTGTATGATCAATAAAATAATCGCGATGAAGCGCCCGGGATTTTCCAATATGGCAACGAGCATAAAAATCAGCGTCATAAAGGAAAGGCCGGAGAAGACCATGAAAAATGAAAACCAACCAGGGCTGGCGATATCCAAATCAAGTCCGAAGAAGGTGACTCCGATGAGCGCGATCGTTTGAAGTATGCCTACTGTCCAGATGACGCCCAACTTACCGGAGAACCAATTCCAGGCCGTTTCGTGTTTCGTCAACGGTTGATAAAATGGGTAGATGATCGAGAGCGTCAAACCTCCGACGAACAATCCCAACGATAAGAAATAAGGCGATAATCCTTCTCCGTACGTGTAATCCATGGTTTCACTTTCCGATACGGATTCAACGGGGGAAGTGAAGAGCTCCTGCTGTTCTTCAGATAGCTCATTTTCCAATAACGTTTCAGCCAATGTCTCAAGATTTTCGTGCAGTTCACGGGATCCGTCATCGAGTTCTTCGAGGCCATCTTCAATCTCAAGGCCGCCTTCGAATGCTGTTTGCATTTCCGACGACAGTTCGTCTGCTCCTTCGTTCAAATCTTGTACGCCTTCATCAAGCGTCTGCACCGCCTGTTCCGCTTCATCGATCGTAGCGTCTGCCGATGAGAATACTTCGTCTGCTTGGGAAAGAGATTCATCCAAATCTGCCAATGTGGATCTTGCTTGCGGAAACACTTCCAATAGCTCGATGTCTCCATCACCGATCCCTTCCGGTGCGGCAGTACGAGCATTTTCCAACTCCTCACTTACTTCATTTATCCAGTTTGACACGTCTTCCTGTCCGTCGGAAATCGTATCTGTGGTTTCATTGAATGCTGCATCGATCGTTTCGAGTTGCTCTGAAAGCTCCGGCGTTGCCTCTTCCATATCATCATACGTCTCATTTAAAGCATCTATGGTTTCATCGATTTGTTGGCACGATTGACCATCTTCGGCGTCAATCCCGTCAACTGTTTCTGAAAATGTATCCGCATAGCTTTGTAATTCTTCATCTTCCGGGTAGTTTTCAGCAATATAATCGGATAAACCTTGAGCTTCTTCATCGGCGTCATCCCATTCGTCAAGCCTTTCTTGCCATTCGTAACAGGTCCCTGCAAACGATTCTAAATCATTCAAGCTTTCATTTGCCCGATTTTGCCATTGATCCAGGCGATCATTCATCTCGCGGATATCATCGAGGGTACCTTGTGCGTCTTGAACGGGTTCGTCAATGTCTTCCAGACGATCGTCCAATTGGCCTAGCGAATCTTCGGCTGATTGCAGGGAGGCGCTTGCAGCCGCCCAATTTTCATCAAGCGAACGAAGGGATTCTTCCAGTTGTTCCGCATCGTCACTTTCCAAATAAGCGCGGGCGTTTGTTACATCCGTTTGCATCTCGTTCAACGTGTCTTCCAATTGATCGATTTCTTCACTGTTATGGAAAAACTCCGCGAAAGCTTCTACTTCCGTTCGCAATTCATTGGTGCCTTCAGCGGCTTCGTTCGTTCCTTCATGTAAGGAGCCGGCACCTTCACGCAAGTCTGACAAACCTTCCGTAAGGGAGCCCATGTTTTCAAGCGCTGAATCCACACCGTCCGCAAGTGTTTCAGCTCCCTCCTCAAGCTCTACTGTTGCGTCCGCCAGCTCGGTGTATGCATCATCGATCACTTCCACATAAGTTTCCGTTAGTGTCCGGGACAGTTCCTCTTCAATCGTGTCCACCGCCTGCGTGCCCATTTGAGAGGCAGCAAAGTTAACATCCTCATTGATATCATAATAAATCATTCCACTTTCAGGATCCTCATCCTGTAAAGAAGACACATCTTCAGAAAAAGAAGCAGGGATGAAAACGTATAAATAATAATCGAACGCATCGAAGCCTCGTTTTGCTTCATCGGCATCCGTCACATGCCAATTGAAATCTTCGCTTTCCAATAGTTCGTCTACGAATTCATCCCCGGCATTCACTTCTTCTCCGTCCAATTCAGCTCCTTCATCTTCATTCACAATAGCAACGGGAAGCTCCTCAAGCTGACCGTACGGATCCCAGAAAGCCGAAAGCAGAATGCCTCCATACAAAACAGGAACCAATAGAATGCCGATGATCGATATGAGCATTTTTTTGTCTGCGAAAATAGCCTTCCATTCGGCAATAAAACCCTTCAATGTAAAACCCCCTGATTCGACCGAATGACCATAATAATATAATGGTCATTTTTTATTCAAAAAAAACATCATTTATGTGTATCATCGAACAACGATTCCTTTAAAAATGTGATTTTCAAAGACCTGAAACAATTCTTCCTCCGTCAGCGGACGTTTTTTCGCTTCCCAATCAACGATGAACGCAATGTATAATTTATAAATGGTGAAGGCTGTGATCTCCGTGTCCATTACTTGCAGACGACCTTTTTCCACCCCTTGCGCAATGGCCTGTTCCAAAGCGGTGATAATGAAATCTTCAACCTTTTGCATCGCAGACACCGCTTCTTTCGTACCGTAGACATTGACTTCTTCGGCAAGATGCGTCAGTAGTTGATGCTCTTTGCGATATTGCAACGTATCATATAAGGCACGGTGCAATTTCAGAATGGATTGTTCGTCGTTGTGTTTCACCCGTTCAAAAATGGTTCCGAGATCATGTAAAATGCCATCCATCACGGCTTCCAACATTTTTTCCTTATTTTTAAATTCGGTATAGATCGTGCCCTTGCCAACACCGGCAAGCCTGGCAACGTGGGCGACTGATGTGCCTTTATAGCCAAATAAAGAAAACGCCCGTTTCGCTGCTTCTAAAATCGTGGCGCGTTTGTTAGTGATCATTTTTGATAACCTCTTTTCGAGAAAATGACCGAATGAACAAATTGGTCATTATTATAATAACATGCGTGAGCCATCAGTCAAGGGGGAGGCATGAAAAGTAACATGCACGAACGTATGGTGCGCCCGTGCACAGTTCTTAAGAGGGAAGATGAGGGGTAGTTTTTTTTATTGGAAAAAAATCAGGCTGTGCCCTGGAGAGGATGTAGAGGACAACAAGGGTGATCAAAATTTCCGGCAATAAATAGGAAATGTTGTACCCAACCGAATAGAGATAAGCATTCATTCCATCCGGGGTGAAACTCCCAAACCAAACAACACCGGAGACGACGTGGGATAGAAATCGTAAGAAGCCGGCGAATAACAAACCGAAAAACGCCCAGTTTACGGACAATTTCCCCTTGCTATTGCGAAAAGCAAACAATGCGGCAAGTCCAAGAACTGCGTAGGGCACCGGATAATCCAATAGCATTTGGATCGGATGAATAATTGAGGCATTATACATTAAATTCACGATCCCGACGAGCAATCCTGTCAAAACCCCAACGCGCCATCCGCGCCTAAAAGCCATAATGAAAATCGGCACCATGATAAGAGAAACCGAGCCGCCTTGTGCCCAAGGTCCAGGAAATTTCACGAAGCTCAAAATAAACGCGAGTGCCGTCATCAAAGCGATTTCAACCATTGCAAGCGTCCGTTGGTGCATAAAAAAATCCCCTTTTCTGTGATCCACAGGGGGAAGCAAAGCATACATCACAGGCGTTCGCACCTGTACATCCATGCCATCCACTTCCCTACGCTGGTATGAACCAGGTCAGGTTCCAAGAGTTAGGACGCACGTCCCTCTCAGTCTTTCGACACCTCTAGCGGAAAAATATTTTAATGATCTTCCTTCATTATACGCCTATTAGGAAAACTTGCAAGTACGAGGAGGGAAACGGTTGAAATAATGGGGATCTGCTTAATATTAGTCTCCACGTGGTGGTTGTGGCACCAAAAAATCGGGAAAACCTAAAAATAGTCCCCACTCAACGATTTCCCAACTGACTTTAATCATCTATTTTGGTAATATATAACTAGATCCTCTAATGATAAATCAACGGAGAGGATTGATTTTATCCTGAGACGGAAGGATTGTTATCTCCCAGGGATATTTATCAATTACTAAAGAGGCAACCGGAACTTGATACATCGCCTTCCACTAGTGCAGAGCGGTTGAATTACTCGGTCACCCAGCATTGGGCACTAAAATGGGAAAATGGATGCGTAGTAAGGGTCAGAGGCGTCCCTACACAAGTGTAACTTCATACCTTCAAAGAGAGGGAAAGCTGGTTCGAGAGGAATGACAATCCTGATCTAATCCTCAAACGGAAGAAAAGCTGTACCTAGCGGGACAAGAGTACCGATCCATTCCCTCAAATGGACAGGTTCTCAATAATTCGTTTGTGGAATTACGTGTGTTGGTGAAAACGCGTAATAAAAGGAAAAAAAATGGAATAAGGCATGACACTGATTGTCTACGATTAAATGTTATTTTTTGATTGATTTAGAATGAACATTCTTAAATAAAACCAAACAGAAGGAGCGGATAGGAATGATTGTTTCTCAAGATGTATTGGATTTGTATGATGTGGATGATAAGGAAGCTTTTGCCGAAGAAATGCGAACGCGGGGTAAAGATTCCCTTGTTGGCGAACTAGAAATGGAGTATGTGGAACTCAGTTCCAACCGTTTGATCATGACGATGCCCGTGGGATCTAAGACGAGGCAACCGGCCGGTATTCTGCACGGCGGGGCATCGGTTGCGTTGGCGGAAACGGCGGCAACGATGGCGACGGCAATGAATATAGATCCGCAAAAATTCAATCCGGTAGGAATGGAGATTAATGCAAACCATATTCGCAGTAAAACCGACGGCGTTGTTACGGCAACCGCTACGCCTTTTCATAAAGGACGCACGACTATGGTTTGGGATATTCAAATAACCGATGAAAATGAAAAGTTGATCTGTGTCGCTCGTTGTACGATGGCAGTTGTTTCAAAATAATAAAAAAAGGAGAGGAGTGCAACTGTGATGCAAGTATACGAAAAAGAAGATGTGACTTGTGTAAAAATGGATGTTGTTCTCGGAGGGGAAAAAACAAATATCGTCTATGCCTTTTTGGTTGACGGGATGTTAGTCGATACCGGACCACCGCGCATGGAGTCTGAACTTATTCCTTTTTATGAAGCGCATTCGATTGATTTTGTATCCCTTACCCATAGCCATGAAGATCATTCCGGAACAGCGCCGTGGTTGCAGCGAAACTTTGAAGTGCCTATTCATGTTCATCCGAAAGGGATTGGTATATGTGCCCAAGATTCGCCCTATCCGGAGTATCGTCAGATGACTTGGGGGAAGCGGGAAGGGTTTCAGGCCACGCTACTCGATGGTACGATCCAATCTCGAAATCGGGAATGGAAAGTTATTTATACACCGGGTCATGCCGATGATCATGTCGCGCTTTTCGATGAAGAAAACGGTACGCTATTTTCAGGGGATTTATTTGTCTCACCGAAACCGAAGGTCATTATGAGCAGCGAATCCATTCCGCAAACGATGGATTCCATCCGAACATTGCTCGCTTATGATTTTGAATCGTTATTTTGTGGTCATGCCGGATATGTAGAAAACGGGAAAGAGATGTTAAAGCAAAAACTGGATCACCTTGAGAACCTTTCCGAAGAGGTAAAACATCTTCACAAAGAAGGGCTTTCCGTTGAGGAGATTAGAGACAATTTTTATCCGAAAAAGTATCCGATTATAAGCGTCTCCGGGGGAGAATGGGACTCTTTGCATATTGTCTCTTCGATTCTGGAGAATGAATAACAAAAAAATTCCCTGCACGTTGCGCGTGTAAAGGTACCCTCGAGCGAAATCAGCTCGGGGGTTATTTTCGTGGAAAAGGTTCTTTGATTAGAGCGAGAGTGGAGACCGCATATTTCCGTTCGGGCTCCATGGACACCTCATGGTTACTCAATCGAAGCTCCGAACGTTATTTCGGTCTTCATGGACCCCTTCATGACGACCATTACGCCGAACCAATCCATCATTCGGAGTCTCATCAACAACGTGCCAATCTAATCATTCGTCGCATCACCTCGCGCTCGTTTATACATACCATATTGGCAAAGATCGCGAGGTGATGGGTGTGTTGGAAATTGGTCTTTTTTTAGCGATCGCGGCTTCCATGCCCGGGCTGTTGATTCTCGCTGTACTGATCACAGCAGGGCATTATCGCAAAAAGAAAAACCGAAACGGGAAGAAAAAATAATCAAGCCGTTCTAAACAGATATGCGATGTGCATATAGTAAAACAGAAACGGAATTAAGTTCCAATAATATTATTATGTCAACTTAAACCCTGAAATTGGGAAGGGAAGGAAACGTTTGATCTTCCCGCCCTCTTAGGTTTGCAATTTTTTCACGAGATCGTACGAAAGACACCGCTTACTTTTCCAAGCACTTGGCAATTGTCAAGAATGATCGGTTCCAACGCTTGGTTTTCCGGCTGCAATCGGATGTGGTTCCCTTCATTATAAAAGCGTTTGACGGTTGCTTCTTGTTCATCCGTCATCGCTACGATAATATCACCGTTATTTGCGGTCGGTTGTTGGCGCACAATCACCTGGTCACCATCAAGAATTCCTGCGTCAATCATGCTGTCTCCTTCAATGGTGAGCATGAATACCTGGTCAATTCCGACAAAATCGTCGGGCAACGGCATATAGCTCTCTACATTTTCGACGGCTGTAATGGGAACGCCTGCGGTTACTTTTCCGATTAAAGGAACATAAGCACTTGCCGGCTTGTCTGCTTCGGAAATTTCGTTTCCTTGTTCATCCAGATGAAGGACTTCAATCGCTCTTGGCTTGGTCGGGTCTCTACGAATATACCCTTTCTTTTCCAATCGGGCCAAGTGGCCGTGAACGGTTGAGCTCGAGGCAAGATCGACCGCTTCCCCAATTTCTCTTACTGAAGGCGGATATCCTTTCTTTTTTACATTGTCTTTAATAAATGCAAGGATCGTTTCTTGTCGTTGCGAAAGCTTTTTCATTTCATTCACCTCGTTAATATTTATTTTTTATAGCTTATCATATAAAACAAACGTTTGCAAACATTAGTTCCTTAAAATGCTTGACACGAACGATAGTTCTGCTATACTAATAAATAGAACAAACGTTTCGGAGGTTTTCTTATAATGAACCAACAAGTTGGAAAAGAACGCGGAAAAGGACAAGAACGCATGTTATTGTTTTTATTCGCCCTTTCTATCATCATTATGACGTTGGTTGCCGATCACTCGATTGGGACAAGTGAGGCGGAAGCGGAAGGGCATCCTCAAACAACAGCACTTGTGCCAACACCGGTTGAACATACGGATTGGTAGAGGGAATAAAAGAATGGGGACGAAAAAGAAAGCATATCAGGGACTATTTATATTCAGCCATTCATTTAGGTTATAATATGAACTGTTGCCTGTTGATTTCTTGCGGGCATGAACGTTATAGTGTCGTTAAGCATCATTCATGATTCTATAAGGGGGAGCTTCATTGATATCCGATGAAAAGCTTGACCGTATTAATGAATTAGCCAAACGACAGAAAACGACGGGGTTGACTGCAGATGAGGAAGACGAGCAAAAAGGCTTGCGGGAAGAATATCTACAGAATTTCAGGACCTCTTTTAAACAGCAGATTCAAAATGTATCCGTCGTCGATGAGAACGGAAACGAAGTAACCCCGGAAAAATTACGCAGTGCAAAAGGCAACCGCCGTTCTTACTAACGATAAAAAGCGGTGCATCGCTCGTCAAAGTGATGCGCCGCTTTTTTTCTTAGCAGATAAGAAAATATAACTCAAATTTTCTTGCCTGCATAAATTGGACGAAAGCTTTCGTCATAAAAGCTTGGCGAAACGCCCGGTTTTCTAAAAAGGATGAAAGATATTCTTGTTTTACTTTTAGAAACCATATATCATAACAATAGAGACAATTCATAAAGGGAAGGATGGAAACATTGACTTCAAACATAGAAAAACGCGCCATTAATACGATACGGACATTGTCCATCGACAGCGTCAATCGAGCAAATGCAGGCCACCCGGGGTTGCCCATGGGTGCAGCGCCGATGGCCTTTGCATTATGGACGAGGCATCTCAAACATAACCCGACGAAACCTGGTTGGTGGGATCGGGACCGTTTTGTCTTATCCGCAGGCCACGGCTCCATGTTGCTGTACAGTTTGCTTCATTTAAGCGGATACGACTTGAGTCTCGGAGAGTTGAAAAACTTCCGGCAAATGGGGAGCAAAACACCCGGCCATCCAGAATACGGACATACGGCGGGGGTAGATGCGACGACCGGCCCTCTCGGACAAGGCATTGCCATGTCGGTAGGGATGGCAATGGCAGAAGCCCATCTTGCCGCAACGTACAACCGGGAAGGATATGAATTATTCAACCACTATACGTATGTGATTTGCAGTGATGGGGATGTCATGGAAGGCGTCGCTTCGGAATCCGCTTCTTTAGCCGGCCACCAGCAATTGGGACGGTTGATTGTGCTTTACGATTCCAATGATATTTCCCTCGACGGCGATTTGAATCGCGCGTTTTCGGAGGATGTTTGCAAGCGGTATGAAGCGTATGGCTGGCACACGATCTTTATCGAAGACGGTAATGATGTTGAGGCTATTGACCGCGCGATTAAAGAGGCGAAAGAAGATCCCCGTCCGAGTTTTATCGAAGTAAAAACCGTTATTGGTTTTGGTTCGCCAAACCGTGCAGGCACAAATGAAGCACACGGGAAGCCGCTTGGAGATGAAGAAGCCACGCTCGTAAAAGAAGCATATGAATGGGATCACGAACCGTTCCATATTCCCGATGATGTTCGTGCTTATTTTGAAAAGAAACAAGACGAAGCCGTCGATGGGTATCAACAATGGATGAAAACATTTGAGGGGTACAGCAAGGCATTTCCGGAAAAAGCCGAAGAACTCAGGCGCGCGTTTGACCGTGATTGGCAAACGGATCAGTTGCAAACGTTGCCGAGTTACGTTGCCGGAGAAGATACACTTGCCACCCGAAAAGCTTCAGGGGCAACAATTCAGGCGATTTCGTCTCAAGTGGACGGGCTGTTCGGTGGTTCTGCCGACCTCGCCTCTTCCAATAATACATTGATGGACGCGTATGAAGATTTTACGAAGGACAACCGTGAAGGCCGTAATGTCTGGTTTGGGGTGAGGGAATTTGCCACCGCGTCAGCGTTAAACGGCATTGCCTTACACGGAGGCTTGCACGCGTATGGAGCAACCTTTCTCGTCTTTTCCGATTATATGCGGCCGGCCGTTCGCTTGTCAGCGTTAATGGGTGTTCCCGTTACCTATGTTTTTACCCATGACAGCATTGCGGTCGGCGAAGACGGACCGACCCATGAACCGATTGAGCAGTTGCCATCGTTGCGTGCGGTGCCGAACCTTTCCGTTATCCGGCCGGCGGATGGGAATGAAACCGTTGCAGCTTGGCGGCTGTCGCTGGAAGCAAAAGATCATCCGACCGCCCTCGTATTAACGCGACAAGGGCTTCCAACGATGACGGATCCGGCGCGCACGTATGAAAACGTGAAAAAAGGCGCTTATATTTTGGCGGATGCCGATCGGCCGGCGGCGGCGATTGTCGCGACAGGATCGGAAGTTGCACTCGCTATGGGAGTAAAGGAGAAACTCTCCGAACAAGGCATTGCCGTTCGTGTCATCAGTATGCCGAGCCGGGATCTTTTTGAAAAGCAATCGGAAGCTTATCGGCAATCGGTCATCGACACTGCTATTCCAACGGTGACACTGGAAGCGGCGGCTACGTTCGGTTGGGAACGTTATGCCGGAGCGAACGGCAAGACGATCGGCATCGATCAATTCGGAGCTTCAGCTCCCGGCAACGTTGTGATGGAAGCTTTCGGATTTCACGAAGAAACTATTGTAAATGAAGTGAAGACCTTACTGGAACAGTAAGCAGCGCCCTGGGAAGGTGTCCTGGATAAACGCCAGGGCACCTTTTGTGCGAAAGAATGTTATCGGGACAAAAAAATTGTCGATCATTACCGGGTTTTATCATACAAATGTTGACATATTATTTTGCGGACAGGCATTAAAATAATGGGAAGGACATCTAAAGGAGGGCGAGCATGTGCACCGATATGACATCTATCTTCTAAAGCCGGGAATCGCCCGGCAATTTATCCAATTGGAAAACAAACTCTTTCAACTTTTTAAAGAGTATGAGACAGTACCTTCCCTTCGCCATGAAGTCCAAAAACAAGTCGATTATATTTGTCAGCCGATTTCGATTCATCATTTGGGGGAATGGCTTTCTTCCGCGCAAATAACTCCTTTTCCGCAGGGAAGAGATGATGGTCTCATCTATTATTTGGAAGGGAGCGAAAAAGTAAAATTAATGCTCGCTGAAAGAAGAGTGCAAATTTGGAGCACCCTTCATATGGAGGACGAATGGCCATGGTTTGATCAATTACAGGCGTATGATCCTTACTTTTTTGCTTGTGATGTCGAGCGGGAAAGATATGGGTGGTTGAAACCGATCAAAATGCATACCCATCTTTTTGGTTAATTGATGCGTGATCCCTTTTCAACGTTTGATCGATACGGTATAATAGATGATGTTTGCTTAAGCGAAACCTATCCGGTGCCGAACGATCGACGTAAGGAGGAATAACCGCATGAGTACGATTTGGGTTGTTTTGATCGCAATGGCAGCCTTGCTCGCAGGTCTTGTGGGAGGGTTTTTCATTGCCCGAAAAACAATGGTTAATTATATGAAGAAAAACCCGCCGATCAATGAACAAATGCTGCGCGTGATGATGATGCAAATGGGACAGAATCCATCCCAAAAGAAGATCAATCAAATGATGAAAGCAATGCAAAAAGAACAAGGAAAAAAATAATCGCACGGAACACCTCTTTAGGATTTGGGGGTGTTTTTGTTTTTGGTCACTTCTCGTTTCGGCCATATATTGATCACCTTACTTGAAAAAGGTATGATTAAGTTGTACGAAGGAGGTGGGCAATATAACAGAGACAACATTACTTTTTATACTTACAACGATTGGCGCGGCCATGATGGGGACGTTCGCTATCATAGTGCGAATGAAAGCCATCAAAAAACCGGCAACTGTGAAAAAAATCATTATCCCGCCACTCATGATGAGCACCGGTTTCTTGATGTTTTTATATGAACCCACGCATCTTCCCATTGCCCGTATTATTGCGCCACTGATGGTCGGTGCCGCAGCTTCTTATTTATTGATTCGCACGTCACGCTTTGAAATACACAATGGCGATATCTATATGAAAAGATCCAAATTGTTTATTTTTTTATTGATGGGATTGCTCCTTGTCCGTGTGCTTATCAAGCTCATCATCGGGGAACAAATCCATCTCCCTCAACTGGCTGGGATGTTTTTCTTGCTTGCATACGGGATGATTCTTCCGTGGCGCATTGCCATGCTTTTTATGTTCAAAAAGAAACAACAAGAAATCAACACCCCGATCATGGACGTGCCCATGAGAGAAAGAACGTGAAAAAACCGGTGATTCCCAAAACGGAATCCCGGTTTTTTCAATCAAACAGCTGTTCATATTGGCTGTAATCCATCTCTTTTTCATCCAGTTTTTTTCGCAAAAATTTATGGTCACGTTTCGGGGTTGCCAAAATATAACCGCGGATAATCAAGTCTTCGTTCATTTGTTTTGCGTGCTCATCTAACGCCAGCTCTCCGATCTTCCCCGCGATTTTTTCACGGGCGATGTCCCTGAACAATTCAGGAACGGGCGAGACGAGTTCTTCCAGTAAATCGCTTTGCTCGCGTGTCCAAAGATGGCGGGTTTTTTCAAGATAGTAGTCTTGCCAGTCGAGAATGGAGTTCCCATCTTCTTTCGGAAGGCGTTTCAGGAACTTCCGAAACATGAAAAAGCCGCCGATAAACATGAACACAATCATGAACACAGACCAAAGGACAATCAACCACATAAATATATCTGTACCCACGTTGCTCACCACCACGTTCTAAACTCTTAAGACTAGTTTAGCACATCTCCTTGCTTTTTTAATACTGTCAAACTCCCATGAGAGGTTTGATGCTAGTTTTGCTTCGACATTTTTAACAGATTGTTATATGATAGAGACAGAGGAGGGGTATACATGGGAGAAACCAACGACATGTATCAGGCGAAAAAAACGCTGAATGTAGGAAATGAAACCTACTATTATTACGACCTCGCCGCTTTGGAAAAAGCGGGTATCGGCGACATTAACAAGTTGCCTTATTCAATTAAAGTATTACTGGAATCTTTACTGAGACAACAAGACGGCAAAGTGATTTCTTCGGAACACGTGGAAAGCCTTGCCAACTGGGGAACGAAGGATGGCGGGACCGAAGATGTGCCGTTTAAGCCATCCCGCGTGATTCTTCAGGATTTTACAGGGGTTCCCGCGGTCGTGGACCTTGCTTCGCTTCGAAAAGCGATGGAGGACGTAGGGGGCGATCCGGCGTCGATCGATCCGGCGATTCCGGCAGACCTCGTCGTTGATCACTCCGTGCAAGTGGACCAGTTCGGCACAAACGATTCACTGATGCGGAATATGAATCTCGAATTTGAGCGGAATGAAGAACGTTATAAGCTTTTAAGCTGGGCAACCCAAGCGTTTGACAATTACAGCGCTGTTCCGCCGGCAACCGGCATCGTTCACCAGGTGAACTTGGAATACTTGGCGAATGTTGTGCACGTAAAAGAAAATGACCAAGGAGAAAAGGTCGCCTATCCGGATACGCTCGTCGGCACGGACTCCCATACGACGATGATTAACGGTCTCGGAGTCCTTGGATGGGGCGTCGGCGGGATTGAAGCGGAAGCGGGCATGTTGGAACAACCGTCTTATTTTCCTGCTCCCGAAGTGGTTGGCGTGAAGCTTGAAGGCAGCCTTCCTGACGGTGCGACCGCAACGGACTTGGCATTGAAAGTCACCCAGCTGTTGCGTTCGAAAAACGTCGTCGGCAAATTCGTCGAATTTTTTGGTCCCGGATTGAAATCCATGTCGCTTGCTGACCGTGCCACGATCTCCAACATGGCACCGGAATACGGCGCAACGTGCGGATTTTTCCCGGTCGATGAAGAAGCTTTGAATTACATGCGTCTGACAGGACGGAGCGAAGAGAAAATTGCGCTTGTAAAAGCCTATTGCCAGGAAAATGGGTTGTTTTACAGCGAGGATGCCATCGAGCCGAACTATTCAGAAGTGGTTCCTTTGAAATTGGACAATATTGAACCGGCGTTGGCCGGTCCGAAACGGCCACAAGACTTGATCGAACTCAATGATATGCAACAATCGTTCAAAGAAGCCGTTACCGGTCCGGAAGGCAATCAAGGTTTTGGACTTGATGGAGATGAATTGGACAAACAAGTGGAGATTACGCATCCGAATGGCGAAACGTCCACGCTCCCTACCGGAGCCGTAACGATCGCGGCGATTACGAGCTGTACGAACACCTCCAATCCGTCCGTGATGATCGGTGCAGGTTTAATGGCCAAAAAAGCGGTTGAGAAAGGGCTGGATGTTCCGGCGTATGTGAAAACATCCCTCGCTCCCGGATCAAAAGTTGTCACCCGTTATCTTGAAGATTCAGGGTTAATGCCGTTTTTAGACGAGCTCGGTTTCAATCTCGTTGGATATGGTTGTACGACGTGCATCGGCAACACCGGCCCACTACCGGAAGAAGTGGAGCAAGCGATCGCAGACAATGATTTGCTCGTTTCCTCGGTGCTAAGCGGGAACCGTAACTTTGAAGGCAGAATTCATCCGCTCGTGCGTGCCAATTATTTGGCTTCCCCGCCGCTAGTCGTGGCTTATGCGCTCGCGGGAACCGTTAATGTCGATCTTCGCAAAGATTCATTCGGGAAAGACAAAGACGGAAACGATGTCTTTTTCAACGACTTATGGCCAAGCACGTCTGAAGTGCAAACGTTCATTCAAGATAATGTGTCACCTGAACTCTTTAAAGAAGAGTACAGCAACGTATTTGACAACAATGAGCGTTGGAACGCGTTTCAATCATCGGATGATGCTACTCTCTATGATTGGGACGAGGCGTCCACGTATATTCAGAATCCGCCGTTCTTTGAAAATCTGTCAAAAGACCCTCAGGCGATTGAGACCTTAAGCGGAATGCGGGCCATTGGCAAGTTCGGAGATTCGGTAACAACCGACCATATTTCTCCGGCAGGTTCGATTGCAAAAGACAGCCCGGCAGGAAAGTATTTGCAATCAAAAGGATTAAAGCCGGCACAGTTTAACTCCTACGGTTCCCGTCGTGGAAATCATGAAGTGATGATGCGGGGAACGTTCGCGAACATCCGCATTCGCAACAAGTTAGCGCCTGGAACAGAAGGCGGCTTTACCACGCACTGGCCGAGCGGTGAAGTTATGCCAATCTATGATGCGGCGATGGAATATAAAAAAGATAACACCGGCCTCGTCGTGCTTGCAGGTGACGATTACGGGATGGGAAGTTCTCGTGATTGGGCAGCCAAAGGAACGACGCTCCTGGGCATTAAAATGGTTATCGCCAAAAGTTTTGAACGGATTCACCGCAGCAACCTTGCGCTAATGGGCGTTTTGCCTCTTCAATTTAAAGAGGGCGAAAGCGCCGACGAACTAGGCTTAACCGGTGAAGAAACGTTCCGGGTAGACATTGACGAAAATGTCAAGCCACGGCAACTCGTAACCGTCACAGCAGAGGACCACGATGGAAACACAAAAACATTCGAAGCTGTCGTGCGTTTCGACAGTGAGGTGGAAATTGATTACTACCGTCACGGTGGAATCTTGCCTATGGTTCTTCGCGATAAACTGGCGGCAGAAGCGAAAGCTTAAACGAAAAAACCTAGCCAAAGCGGCTAGGTTTTTTTGTTTTGAGTGTGGTAAAAGCAGGATGGACGGGTACATCTCAAAATGCGAAATTTAGCATTTTTAAGGTGTTATTTGGTCGTTTATGGAACCTCAGATTGGTTGATTTTACATGTTTTCGGTGCCATGTGGAGTTATGTCAATAATACGAGCACAAAAATTGGTGCCTTTTCAGTCTTCAAGTTTCAAGCGACTCTTCTCCAAATCCGCCGCCTTTGACAGCTGTTTCGGTTCGTGGTGTGCATCTGATGGCGGCTGGAAGAAAAAACTCATGTTAGCATCAGCCGCATGCTTAGGATACCACGAACCGATCGATTCACACGATCCTGCGGCCGGGGGCCCCGATCCCCAACCGTCGGATCGCGGAATCGGGCACAGCTGTCAAAGGTAAAGTTCACGGCTCCCAGCAATAACGATCATGCTTGTTTTCCGCGTTTTTCGTTACGCCGTCGTATCGCCTCCTTGAGCTTGTCTATACTGCCGTTCGAATTGGTTAGGCGACACATAGCCAATGGTGGAATGCGTGCGTTCTTCGTTGTAAAAGCAGGCAATATACTCCCAAACGCTCATCTTAGCCTCCTCCCGTGTATCGTAGGTTTCATGCGCAAGCAGATCTTTTTCGATGGTTGCATGAAAAGACTCGATGCACGCATTGTCATAACAATCGCCTTTCCGGCTCATACTTGTGCGCATGCCGTGTTCCCGGAGAATGGCCTGGTAGTCATGGGACGCATATTGGCTCCCCCGGTCCGAATGATGGATGAGTCCCTCTTGCGGCGGTTGAAGGCGCATAGCCCGATGTAGGGCAGTCGTAGCCAGTTCTTTCGTGAGACGGTGACTGATATTCCAGCCAATGACCTTTCGAGAAAATAAGTCCATCACTGATGCTAGATAAAGCCAGCCTTCCCGGGTCCAGATATAGGTGATATCCGCCACCCAAGTCTCGCCGGGCTGCTCCGTATGAAAATCTCGTTTAAGCAGGTTGGGATAAATCGGTTGATGATGATTGGAATCCGTTGTCTTTTTCCCTTTCTTACTGGCGCTCTTTGGACGAAGCCCATATTCTCGCATATAAGTCGAGACCGTTTTCTGTGTGACCGTTAAGCCTTGTTTATACAGTTCCATCGTTATCCGCGGACTCCCATACGTTTTTCGGGATTGAACGAAGATTTCTTTTATGGCTTCGACGATGGATGCCTTCCGCTGTTTTTGCGAGCATTGCGCACGGTTACGCCATTCATAATAGCCGCCTCTGGAAACACCTAAAACCTTGCACATCTTCGCCACACGAAACTCGTGTCGGTGTTCCTCGATGAAGGCATAGATTACGCCTGGTTTTTGGCGAAGAAGGCCGCCGCCTTTTTTAGAATCGCCACTTCTTCTTCCAATTCCTCAATTCGTTTCATATCCCTTTGATGCTGCTCTTCCGCTGGCGTGAGATAACCGTTTCCGAAAAGGGCGTCTCCCTTGTCCTCCCGATAATTTCTCACCCAATTTTCCAGCGTGCTATCGGAGATCCCATGCTCTCTCGCGACATCCGCTCGCTTTTTCCCCTCCTGAACGATGAGTTTCACCGCATACCGCTTAAATTCTATATCATGATGTTGCACTATCGGCACACTCCTTTAGATCCATTGTAACAACGCACCAATTTTGTGTGTCCAACTTTTATTCTACCTCCACATGGCCCCGTTCATGGCACCGAAATGGTACTATGAGCCGTTCAAGACCACCATAAACAGGGTCAATTATTCCTCTCGGTGGTTCTCAAATTAAAATTTCACGTATCATATTTAAACAATGAATATTTCCATGCAATCTGCAAAAGATGAAGGATGACATCATCAGGTGGGATGGGATAATAATGGACAATATTACAAACATATGGACAGGGGCACAGGATTTACCGTTTTATGGATTTATCATTCGCGCAATCTTTGTATATGTATACATATTCTTAATGGTGAAAGTGATCGGCCAACGTTCTATGGCAAATATTGATCCGCTTGATTTTATTTTCGGTGTTGTGATCGGGGATGTCATAGGGGAAACTGTTGCAAGTGGTGATGAAGCGCTGACCGGTCCTTTTGCCGGTGCTGCCATGATTGCGTTTTTACACTGGCTTCTCTCGTATGCCAGCTTGAAATTCCCTCGCTTCAGAAGAGTGATTGAAGATGAACCATTTATCATTATTGAAAAAGGGCAGATTCTCGATTATATGCTTAAACGCAGCAATATTACCATTGAACAATTATTAATGGATCTTAGGCAAAATGATGCGCCGGATTTAAATGAAATTGATTACGCAGTATTGGAACCGAATGGAGTCATTAGTGTCATTAAAAGAAGCCCTTATAAATCAGTGACACCGCATGATTTGGGACTAAGTCCACAAAACACGGGATATCCCAAAGTAATTATTAGCGATGGAAGAGTTATTACTTATAACATGGAAAAAATCATGACCCGTAAAGAGCTCGAAGACGGGTTAATCGACCATGGCTATAATGCGATCGAAGATGTTTTCCTCATGACAGTGAATGAGGCTGACGAATGGTATGTAACCCCTCGGCTGCGTGTATAAAAATCAAAAAATTTACCGATAATAGAAGAAAAGAAGGAGGCGTTCCTATGCGAAGAATCAAAAATGTACGCTTTATCGATTTGTTACGTGACAATCGCGAAGCGATTCTTAATGATCGGGAAGCGATGAATCGAATTGAAGAACGCTTGGATGCCAAAAGAAAATAACCCGTATGTTGAACATCGGCTGTCGCTATCTTGTTACAAGGAGAGGCGGCCTTTTTTTAGTAGATAAGAAGTATAAATCAACTTTCTTACTTGCATAAGTTGAGCGAAGGCTTTTGCCATAAAAGCTTGGCGAAAAGCCAATTTTTCTAATTTAAGATTCCTTTTTCTTGATTGAATGATAATTGTTTATTATTCTAAAGAGAAAGAAGGTTTGTCACGCAAGCTTAAAGAATTCCATAAACGAAATGAAAGTAGGCGTATATGTTTGAAAAAAGCGTCCACCGACATACAAGTTCGATATGCGGAAACAGATCAAATGGGGGTCGTACACCATTCCCAGTATTTAATATGGTGCGAGATCGGCCGGACCGAACTTATCAACGATTTGGGTTTTTCTTATGCAAAATTGGAAGAGAGCGGTGTGCTTGCCCCGGTAACGGAAGCAAACTTGTCTTATAAAATAGCGATACGATATGGGGAAACCGTCCGTATAGAGACATGGATCGAGGATTACGATGGAATACGGGCGATGTACGGCTATGCCATTTATAATGAAGATGGTCAATTATGCGTAAATGGGACGACGACCCATGTGATCGTAGACCGTGAACGTTTTCGCCCCCGTTCCATGAAAAAACGCTTGCCGGAATGGCACGACGTATATGAACGGGAAAAGAAACAAAAAAAGGGAAGCGAATAATTTCGCTATGGCCTTTGGGATCGATAAGTACGAACTGGAAAAATGGAAAGCGCGAGCGACGGCCGGCGAAATTGCGATTATTACCCATTATTGGTTAGATGACCGTTTTCCCAACTGTGATTCTGTGACGAAAGTAGCCTGCGGGGATTACCATAAACTGGTACAATGGGGAAAGGCATACGGTTTGAAGGAAAAATGGATTCACGAACGGGGGAGATTGTCCCATTTTGACCTCTTCGGAAATCATCAAAGACGTGTACTGTTAGCAGAGGGATTATACCAACAATGGAATAAATTTATCGATGATGAATCATAGCGGGGAGGAAATGCAATGCAACAGGAAGCGATTATTCGTGCATTGAACGTGCAACAGACCATAAGCCCCGATGAAGAATATGAAAAGCGAAAAGGATTTTTAAAATCCTATGCCAAACACACAGGGGCCAATGGTTTCGTACTTGGCATATCCGGAGGACAAGATTCAACATTGCTGGGGAAAATGGCGCAAGAAGCAGTCGAAGAACTTCGCAAAGAGGAGAACGGGCGTTATCAGTTTATTGCTCTTCGTCTTCCTTTCGGGAAGCAACATGATGAAGATGATGCAAACGAAGCGCTCGCGTTTATTCAACCGGATCGTACGGAAACGATTGATATCCAACCGGCGGTTGACGCCTCCGCAAAAAGCTTTGCACTAGCGTTTGACAGGGAGCTTAGTGATTTTCACAAAGGGAATACAAAGGCCCGGGAGCGTATGAAGGTCCAATATGATGTGGCAGCCGCATTTGGCCTTCTCGTCATCGGAACGGATCATGCCGCGGAAGCGATCACCGGTTTTTTTACCAAACATGGGGATGGAGCTTGCGACATCGTCCCTTTGTACGGATTGAATAAGCGGCAAGGCAAAGCGCTTTTACGAATGTTGGACGCTCCTTCATCCACCTATATGAAAACCCCGACGGCCGACTTGGAAGATGATAGGCCCGGCCTTTCAGATGAAGAAGCATTGGGATTGACATATGATGAAATTGATGATTTTCTGGAAGGAAAAACGACTAGTGACAAAGTCGAGAACAAGCTGATCCATTATTACCAGGTAACCGAACATAAGCGACGCACACCGGTAAGCCCTCAAGATGAGTGGTGGAACCATAAATAAAAATACCTTAGCAGAACAAAGGAGCATGGGGGAAAAACGATGCCAATAAAAATTCCGAGTGAATTGCCGGCGAAAGATATACTGCAACAAGAGAATATATTTGTGATGAATGAAAGACGGGCGTATACGCAAGACATCCGTCCGTTGCATATCGTTATATTGAATTTAATGCCGTTGAAAGAGACGACGGAAACCCAACTTTTACGGTTGTTGGGGAATTCCCCTTTGCAAGTGGAGATTACGTTTCTGCATCCAAGTACACACCGGTCAAAAAATACGTCATCGGAACATTTGGAAGCTTTTTATAAACGGTTTGCAGATGTGAAAGATCAGTATTTTGACGGGATGATTATCACAGGGGCACCGATTGAACGATTATCCTTCGAAGACGTGGACTATTGGAATGAATTGGTTGAAATGTTGGAATGGAGCAAAACCAACGTCACTTCCACTTTGCATATCTGTTGGGGAGCACAGGCAGCCCTGTACTACCATTATCAAATACCGAAGTTTGAATTGCCCCATAAACAATTCGGCGTTTACAAACATGAAATCAAAGCGATGAACAGTCCGCTTTTGCGAGGGTTTGACGATCAATTTTACGTTCCGCATTCACGATATACGACGACTAAAAATGAGGATATTGAAGCGGAAGATGAACTGATTGTACTTGCTGATTCGGAAGACGCGGGCGTTTACTTGATATCCGATTTGGAAGGAAGCAAGGTATTTGTCACCGGGCACGCGGAGTATGAGGCTACAACTTTGCGGGATGAGTATAACCGGGACCGAGAGCGGGGATTCGATATACAGGCACCGACCGGTTATTTTCCGAGCGGGAATCCGAACAACGATCCGTTACTCCTTTGGAGAGCCCATTCCCATCTGCTCTTTTCCAATTGGTTAAACTATTACGTCTATCAAGAAACACCTTATGAGCTACGTTGACCGCTATCCGGTTCAACCGGAAGAGATGAATGTTCAACATTATCCTGCGACCAATAACACGATTGGAAATGATGCACCTCCGCGATTGTTCGTATTGATTCACGGTTTCTTGTCATCCGCATATAGCTTTCAGGCACTCATTCCCGAATTATGCTTTTACGGCGAGGTCGTCACATTCGACCTTCCCGGTTTTGGAAAAAGCAAAAAAACATTGCAATACCGCTATTCGTACGCACAATATGCATTAACGGTAAATGCCATTATAAAGCCCTATGTGACCGAAAAAACCGAAGTGATTCCCGTCGGCCACTCCATGGGAGGGCAAATCGCTCTCCGTTTGCCAAAAATAATGCTCCGTCCGCCGAAAAAAATCGTGTTGCTTGCAAGTTCCGGAAGCATCGCCCGCCTCCCATTTTGGTTACGGACTACTACATATTTTCCTTTTTTTTCAACTTTGCTGAGACGTTATATACGCAAACACGACGTCAGAAATATTTTGCATGAAGTCATTTATGATTCGTCCATCATTACGGACGGACACGTATCCGCTTATGAAGAACCATTACGGGAAAAAGCGATGTATCAAGCGCTGGCAAAATTTATTCGCCACCGTGAAGGCGATTTGACAACAGCGGAACTTGCGGATATCCATGTGCCTGTTCTTTTGCTGTGGGGAGAAGCGGACAGCATCGTACCGTTGAAAGTAGGGGAAAAGCTCGTGAGCGCCTTGCCTTGCGCGACACTTTCGGTTTATCCGAAAACTGGCCATCTGCTTCCGGAAGAAATGCCGAAGGAAACAGCAAAAGCGATCCGGTCGTTCACAGAGGCGTAAATCGTGTAAAAGCAAAGCACCGGCCCGCGCGGGCCGGCTTTAATCTCGGTACAGGAAAATCGACGATAGCTGTTTAATCACCGGAGAAACTTGTTGGTACGTTTTTACTGCCGTATCGATCGTTGTCATTGTTTTCTGTACATCCAATTGCCCATTCTCATTCGTAAATCCTGCCATAATTCCGGAGACAGCCGGTGGTTTCGGCTTTTTCCCTGTATTTCCATAAGCGGGTGGTCCGGACCTGCCATAAGGCTGCCCGGAAATCGGCGGCAATGAAGGCGGATAAGGGCGTGGCGGATACATGTAGGGCTCTTCATAATGAGGCGGTCGTGACCGCTGCTGAGAATGATGGATCATCAATGCTCATCTCCTTTCAGGATATTAAAATAAAGGTCCACATGATCGTTGCAACAAATAACGGAATAACTGCTCGTGTCTACGTGTGTCGGGAGCGATGTACGGGTCGCCCATTCCGTCAAAGCTTGATAAGCAGAAACAATGCCCGTTGTTTCGTTTACTTGTTTTTCCTCCGTCGTTTGTTGAAAACGGATATGCAAATTGCGATTGTCAATATAAGTGATTACATTCTCTGCACGCATCCCCTGGATTGGAAAGCGTATGATCCAATGCGCTTCTGTTCTCGTTTGCACCGGTGTAAGTGACGAACCAAAAAAACCGGTGTCATTCGTGTACCAACGGCTAAATACCTTTATCGGGAAAAGCGAATGTTGCATAATGTCCCTACTTTCCGTTCAGTTGTTTTGGCTGTATAGCGAAAAGGGTTAGCGTTATGATAGCCTATGAAAACCAGATCAGAAATGTTTGGGCGTCTCTCCCATGACATGAACATTCATAAAAGGGAAAAGCGCATATGCAGATCGCTGATGCACATTGTGTTGATGGAAATTGGATATTATCCGCCAAAGTGTGAACGCTATTTTCGATGAGTGGATGACATGGCGGTTTCACTCCTGTCACAAAATAGACACAATGATGAAACAAGATATAAATGTGATGAGGTTTGCGGAGTGATCCTGTTTTTGTGTTATAATGCCCTCAGCCTGTGGAAGGAAGGAGCTTTTGTGTGAAACGAATTTTAGTAACTGGCGGATTGTCGTTTATGCTTGCGATAGGACTGGCTGCATGCAACGACGATGGCGATGAAAACGGGGAAGCAGAAGATACAGAGAACGGAGAAGAGGAAGGAGATGGCGAAGAGCAAGCCAGTGACGCGCTTCCGGATGAAGAAATGGAAATGCCGGAACCGGACATTGACTTGGATGACGTGCCTGACCCCGTTGCCGAAGTAAACGAAGAAAGCATCGATAGAGAAGAATTTGAAGAGATTTATACAATGCAAGTAGAGCAGATAGCACAAACGCAGATGATGGATATTACAGAGGATGAGGAACAAGACCAAGAATTTCGCGAGGAAATTGCAAATGAACTAGCAAGACAGGAACTGCTTCTTCAAGAAGCGAATGAACGCGGACTCGAAGTAAGCGACGAAGACTTGGATGAAGCGATCGATGAAATGGCCGAAGAAATGGGCCAAGACACGGAAGAATTCTATGAAGTGTTGGAAGAACAGGGCATGTCGGAAGACGAAGTTCATGAAATTTTGGAAGATGATCTTCGCATTGAGCAGTTAATGGAAGATGAGTTCGGAGAAGTAGAAGTAAGCGAAGAAGAATTAGAAGAACTTTATGATGAGCAAATGGCGATGATGGAAGAACAAATGGGCGATGAAATGGAAGAAGATCCGCCGGAGCTCTCTGAAATGGAAGATGACCTCCGGGACCAGGCTGAACAAATGGAAAATCAAGAAAACCGCGAAGCGTTAACGAATGACTTGGAAGAAGACGCAAACATTGAAATACACGTCTAGGAATGTGACATACACGTAAGGCTTGCCGGATGGCAAGCCTTTTTAAGGGGGGAAGAACGTCCTTTTTTATGTTATAATAAATAAAAAATAATTTTTTTTCAAATCATTCGCAAATCAATAACACGTATTTTGTCGATATTAGCAGATATGAATAGATAAAACAAAAATACATATGTTTATGATAAGTAACGCATTTTATTATGAGAATATGGGCAATAAACCTTGATTGCCCGATTTGTTTTCACCTCCCGAAAAGAGTATAGTATTTAAAGTATGATGCTGTACAGATACATGATCGTCAAATTCAACAGGACATTCGTTGGGTTTACAAATGTTGTATGACAAAGATGAATCGTACGAACATCATAGTTGCATGGGTGAAAATTGTTGATCAAAGCTAGTGAAAGTGTGATAAAATTACTGTAAGTTGAATAGATCCTTGCTTTGAAATTGATCCCAGGCATATTGGGAACCTTATTACTAAAAAAAAACAGATCGCCGGAGGAGTGAATTCATTGGCGAAGATCAAGGTTGAGAATTTGACCAAGGTATTCGGGAAAAGACCGGAACGGGCCCTCTCTCTTTTAAAGGAAAACAAGTCGAAAGGAGAAATTCTCGAAGAAACAGGCCTTACCGTCGGTGTGAACAAGGCATCATTTGATGTCCAAGATGGTGAAGTGTTTGTCATTATGGGCTTGTCGGGGAGCGGAAAATCAACGCTCGTGCGTTTGCTGAACCGTTTGATCGAACCGACATCCGGCGCTGTCTACTTAAACGATGACAACTTGGCGGAAATGAATGAAAAAAAATTGCGGACGATTCGCCGCCGGGACATGAGCATGGTGTTTCAGAAATTTGGCCTCTTCCCTTTTCGAACGATTCAAAGCAATGTGGAGTATGGGTTGGAAATACAGGGATTTGAGCGAGAGGAAAGACACACAAAAGCCGGTGAATCTCTTAAACTCGTAGGCTTGGAAGGATATGAGAACATGTATCCCGAAGAATTATCGGGAGGGATGCAGCAACGGGTCGGACTTGCCCGCGCCCTTGCCAATGATCCGGAAATTCTTCTCATGGACGAAGCTTTTTCGGCGCTCGATCCATTAATTCGAAAAGACATGCAAGATGAGCTGATGGATTTGCAGGAAAACATGAAGAAAACGATTATATTTATTACACACGATTTGGATGAAGCACTCAGGATTGGAGATCGGATTACGATTATGAAAGATGGAGCCATCGTGCAAATCGGCACCCCGGAGGAAATTCTTACAAATCCGGCGAACGATTATGTTGAGAAATTTGTCGAGGATGTGGATCGTTCCAAAGTGTATACGGCACAAAATGTCATGAACCGGCCGGAGACCGTTAATCCGGAACGGGAAGGTCCGCGCGTGGCTTTGCAGCGAATGCGAAATGAAGGCATATCAAGCATTTATGTTGTTAAACGTGATCGCACATTGCTAGGAATTGTCCACGCGGATGAGCTCTCCAAGCTTGTGGATGAAGGAAAAGACGATTTCATGGGTGTGATCCGAAATGACATCCCGAGGGTGGATCTTGAGACCCCGGTGACGGAAGTCATTGAACTCATTACAAACAGCAAAGTGCCAGCAGCGGTTGTCCAGGACGGAAAGCTTCGTGGTATTATCGTGCGTAGCTCAGTGCTCAATGCGCTGGCAGGAGGAGAGGTGAATGTCGATGGATCTGTTTCCGAGCCTTCCTCTCGCTGATTGGATTGAGCGTTTTGTTGATTGGTTAACCAATGCGGACATCATATTTGATTCAATTGAAACCTTAATCGCTTGGATACTGAGCGCTTTAACGACGATTATGGAGATTGTTCCCATCCCGGTTGTGATTATCGGTATTCCCCTTTTAACTTTTTTCTTTGCTGGCAGGAAGATTGGTTTAAGCCTATTCGTCTTTTTAGGTTTATTACTCATCGATAACCTTCAATTTTGGGATGATATGATCCTTATGCTTTCCATCGTGCTGGCAGCGACATTTATTTCCATTTTGATCGGGATACCGATTGGCATTTGGATGTCAAAAAGCAGGATGGTTGAAGCAATCGTTAAACCGATCCTGGATTTCATGCAGACGTTGCCGCAGTTCGTTTATTTGATCCCGGCCGTTGCCTTTTTCGGTATCGGAATGGTACCGGGGGTTATTGCATCTATCATCTTTGGGATGCCCCCGACCATACGCTTAACGAATTTGGGCATCCGGGAAGTATCTTCCGAGGTTACTGAAGCTGCGGACGCGTTCGGTTCCACACCGGCGCAAAAACTATATAAAGTACAACTTCCAATGGCCAAGACAACGATTATGGCCGGGGTCAACCAAACGATTATGTTATCCTTATCGATGGTTGTCATTGCCTCCATGATCGGTGCCGACGGCCTCGGGGATGTTGTCTATACTGCAGTCGGGCGAAATGATGTGGGCAGTGGTTTTGAAGCTGGCATCGCGATTGTTATCGTAGCAATCATTCTTGACCGTTTAACCGCCGGTTTTCAACTTAGAAGGAAAAAATAAATAATAAATGAGGGTCAACACTAAAATCAATGGTTGATATTCGTGATTAAATATGGTAACACCACTAGCGAGCGAAGGAAAAACACGTAGACTCCTGTGGGAAAGCGCAGGGCGAAGATCCCGCAGGAAAAAAGCGAACTTCTTTTTTTCCGAGGAGGCTGAGCTCGGGGCCCACGGAAAGCGTCGTGTTTTTCCGTAGCGGTCACTACCAATCATAATTGCCCCTAGGTTGTCAGCCATAGATTTTGGTGAAGAGCCATAAATGAAACTTCCATAAAAGGGTTTTAGATACGCCGGGTCATGATGTTATTTCAGAAGTCGGAAGATCATTGTTCATTTACTGTAAAATGCCTTTTCCGACCTCTGGCTTCTGAAGTCTGACCTCCGAAAACACTTCCCTGCCGCTGGCAGCGCGCAGGGGGGTTAATTAACATAATAGAAAGGGAGAGGTGTTAATCGATGATTAAGCACTGGAAACGTCTCGGTATTGCCACCGGACTTTCGCTTACACTCGTTGCCGCCGGTTGCGGCGCAGATGATGAAGGGGAGGACGCAGGCGCCGAGGACGACAATGGCGACGCCGAAGACACAGAAGAAGACGAAGACGACGATGATGACGAAGACGACGCGAACGGTGAAGCAGCGGATTACGGCGAAGAAGTTGATCATACAATCGTCGGCATTGACGGAGGTTCAGGCGTTGTACAATCAACGGAACAAGCGATTGATGATTACGAACTTGATGAGTGGAGCGTACAGACAAGCTCTGATCCAGCGATGATCCAGGAGTTGGATAATGCTTATCAAAATGAGGACCCTGTTTTCATCACCGGGTGGACGCCGCACTGGAAATTTCAAGAGTATGATCTAGAGATTCTTGATGATCCGGAAGACTCGTACGGGGATGCTGAAAGTATACACACGATCGCACGTGAAGGACTCGAAGACGAGCATCCGGACGCATATCAAATTCTTGACAACTTTGAATGGGCAGAAGAGGACATGGAAGAAGTCATGCTTGAAATTCAAGATGACGTAGATGAAGCCGAGGCTGCCCAAAACTGGGTAGATGCCAACGAAGATGTTGTATCCGAATGGACAGACGGCGTGGATGAAGATGCAGGAGATGGCGAAAGCCTCACCCTTTCCCTTGTTGCTTGGGATACGGAAATTGCCTCCACGAATGTAATCGCAAACGTTCTTGAAAGTGTCGGTTATGAAGTTGAGATGAACCAGATGGAAGCAAACCCTGTGTTCCAATCTGTGGCTGACGGTGATGCTGATGCATCTGTTGCTGTATGGTTGCCACACACACATGAAGACTATCATGCGGACTATGAAGATGAATACGAAGATCTTGGGCCAAACATGCCAGATGGCGCACAACTTGGTCTAACTGTTCCGGCTTACATGGATATTGAGTCGATTGAAGATCTGCAAGAATAAAATAAGCCGGTCTTTCAGCCCAAAGATGAATGTCTTTGGGCTGAATACATAACATAAGCGAAAAGGAGAAGAAAATCATGGCTAAATTTTTAACACATTTAGGTACATGTACAAGCTTTTCGCTCATCTTTGTAGCCGCCGGTTGTGGCGCAGATGATGAAGGGGAAGACACGGTCGCCGAGGATGACAATGGCGACGCAACCTCTGAATATGCTGAAGAAATGGATCATACGATTGTGGGCATCGATCCAGGTGCCGGGATAATGGCAGCCGCTGAACAAGCGCTCGAGGATTATGATAACCTTGATGACTGGACGCTGCAATCAAGTTCAGAAACCGCGATGATCGCGGAGATGGAAGAAGCCATCGAAAATGAAGAGCCGATCGTTATTACCGGATGGGATCCGCACTGGAAATTTGTTGAACATGACCTTAAATACCTTGACGATCCGGAAATGTCTTTTGGGGAGCCGGAGGACATCGATACACTCGTCCGTGAAGGATTGCAAGAGGACCATCCGGAAGCTTATGAAATTCTGGATAATTTTGAATGGACAGCTGACGATATGTCAGAAATCATGCATGATATAGTTATTGAAGAGCAAGATCCATTAGATGCTGGGCAAGCTTGGGTTGACGAAAATGAAGATCTAGTGAACAGTTGGACAGAAGGCGTAGACGAAGTGGACGGAGAAACGTTTGAAATTGTTCACGGGCCGTGGGAAACGGACTACTCCACGGTGAGCGTGATGGTGCATGTGTTGGAAGACATGGGGTATGATGTGCAAACGACCAATGTGGAAGCGAATTATATGTATACAGCGGTCGCAGATGGCGATGCCGATGCAATGCTCGGAGCATGGTTGCCTGATACACACGGAGATTACTATGATCCAATCGAAGATGATGTGGAGAATTTAGGTGCCAATATGGAAGCGGAAGCAGCGCTAGGTTTGGTGGTTCCCGAATATATGGATATTGACTCCATTGAAGATTTATAAGCATAAAAGAAAGCAATAAACCCGAGGGATCGAGAAAAAACGTTCCTCGGGTTTTTCTTTTTATGGAAGATGTGCTAGGATAAAAATAGGAAAAAAGAATCAAAATAAGGAAAAGGGGGCAATGGTGACGAGCATTCAGCTTGCGCCATATAAAGATGAAAACACAAACGTCCGTTTTCTCTCAATCGCCGGATTCGCAAGGGAACGATCAGCTCGAAGTGATTCTTTATGAGGTGGGTGATGTTTTAT
Organism: Salicibibacter cibi; assembly: GCF_016495865.1. NCBI lineage: Bacteria > Bacillati > Bacillota > Bacilli > Caryophanales > Bacillaceae > Salicibibacter > Salicibibacter cibi. The sequence continues at coordinate 1,872,268 of NZ_CP054706.1, read as the reverse complement.
TCGCGATTGATATTCTCAATGTAAGGGAAATTATTCAAACGTCGGAGGTCACGGAATCACCAAACCGGCATCCTTCCGTCGAAGGAGTGATCCAATTACGGGATGAATGGATCCCGGTTGTCAACCTTGCCAATGTTCTTAATGTGAAGACCCATGCAGCAAGCAAAGAAAACAAATTGATGCTTTTGGAAAAAAGCCGAAACAAATTGGCTTTTCACGTGCAAAGGGTCACAAAAATTCGGCGTCTCCGGTGGTCGGACGTCGAAAAGCCCGATGCGTTATCGAAAGGGTTGGAATCCAACGTAGCAGGTGTGCTCCATATTGACGCCCGTATCGCGTTTATGTTGGATGAGGACAAAGTCATTACGGATATTATCTCGCAACCTGTTATTATACAGGATGAAAAAGATCAATTCCGGTAACACATATAAACCCTAAATCCTCATTGAAGTCTTGGATCATCGCTGCGCTCTGGTTTCAGAGTGCTTTTTTTGGTAGGTAAGAAAGTATAAATCAACTTTCTTACCTACATAGGGACTGCTGAATAACGGAAAATTACTGACACATAAGCATTTTCCGTTGGTGTTGTCAAAGCTGGATGCAAGGAAATCCATCCTCCTATAAGCAAAAAAACCCTTGCACTTCTGGCAACGTACGGAGGGACGGTGCTGCAATGGCGAGCCTCCAGCGGAAAAACGGACGCGTCAAGCCCCCGCAGCGCCGGTTTTGCGCGAGGAGGCTTGACCGTTCGTCCGCGGAAAGCGAAGCCATGGAAGCGGCATCCCGGCTTCAGCTGATAGCCGCAAGTTGTTCAGCAATCCCTACATAAGTGCAACTAAGGCTTTCGCCATAAAAGCTTGGCGAAAAGAGTTTTCTAATTTTGGACTAAAGCACATTGTTATATAAAATCATAAATTTATCTTGACTGTATTATAACAATACCTTACAATAAACATAACAAAACAAAGGGGATGATCCATATGGCAAACACAGAGGAACAAAGAGAACAAAATCATGAGTCTGTATCAGAACAGAAAACAGTTATTGAATTGATCAATGACTATCATGGATAAGCGAACGCGAGAAAAATAACCATCTTCATTTTTCATCGTTTCTTAGTCAAATAAATGTGCTCTTACTCTTCCATGTATGCTAAAATAATAAAAGCCCAATGATTTTAGGGAGAGATGTACAATGGAAGAGAAAGAAAATTTATTTGAAATCGGAGAAACCGTGAAATATGAAGGAGAACTGTTGAAAGTGATCGCAGAGCATGAACGGACAATTGTAGCCGAGTTTAATCGTTTTCCGATCCCGGAACGAGCGGAAGAATTTCCTTTTCAGCGAATCGTCATCCGAAAAGAGAAAGCAATGCGAGAAGGCTGATTAGTGATAAGAAAAGACCTCCCACAAAAATGGGGGGTCTAACTTTTTTTAATGAAGGTCGTTTTTAAACTTTCCTCCGTGTACTTCTTGCGCATTCATGACCGTAATAAATGCTTCTTTATCGATTTCAAAAACGATGGATTTTAATTTCATCACTTCCAAGCGAGTGACAACGATGTACAACACTTCTTTGTCGCTATGGGTGAAGGCACCTTGCCCGTCCATAACCGTTAATGATCGCCCTAAGCGATGCACGACTGCGGAACTGAGTTGAGCATACTTATTGGAAACAACGACGACCGCTTTTGTTTCGTCGATGCCCTGTATGACTGCATCAATGGTTTTCGATGCCACGAAATAAGTGATGACCGATAGCATTGCCTGTTCCCAACCAAACACAAACCCGGCCCATGTGAAAATAAAAATATTGATAAACATGATAAATTCGCCGACGGAAAAAGGAACATTTTTCGTCAGTAAAATGCCGAGAATTTCCGTTCCGTCAAGTGCTCCACCGTAGCGGATGACGATCCCTATCCCCGCCCCGAGAATAAATCCTCCAAACAGCGTAGTGATCATCGGTTCATGGATAAAAGTCGTAAATTGATGAAGCTGTTGCTCCGTAATCGCCAGAATGACAATCCCATACAATGAGGTCAGGAAAAAAGTTGCGCCCACTTGTTTTAATCCAAACAACAAAAAGGGTATATTAATAACAAGTACGAGAATGCCGAAGCCCAAACCGGTAAGTTCATTCAATATTAACGAGACGCCGATGACCCCGCCGTCAATGACAGAATTCGGGATCAGAAAAAGTTGAATCGCGATGGCTGTTAAAATAGCGCCGCATGTAACCATAAAACAACGGTACATAAAACGGGCAATGCTTTCCTTGCGTTTTGTTGAAAACATGGCAGACGACCTCACAAACAATTATTCGCATAAAGTGTCCCGGATGAGACAAGCTCTCTACTATCAAATATATCGCCGGCGCTCTGAAAACATGCTTATTTTTTCTATTAAAGCACACGAAGGAGTTTTTTCATGGAGGAGCAATATATTCTCGGACATACGTTGAAAACGTGGACCGAGCGCCATCCGGCCCTTGAAAGAATCATACGGGCGGAGGAAGTCGTCTGGTTAAACCCGAATGATCAATCGTTTAACGATTATCGTTCGTCTCTTTCTTTATCCTTGGTGGATATAAAAGAAGCAGCGGCAAGGTTCAGACGTTTTCAACCGCTTATTGCCACATTGTTCCCGGAGACAGCGGAGGAAGAGGGGTTGATTGAATCAAGCATTGTCCAAATTCCGAAGATGCAATCCGATTTATCGAGCCATTACCGTGTGGATTTACCCGGGAAACTATGGGTGAAAGCAGATCACGAATTGCCGATATCCGGGTCCATTAAAGCGCGCGGAGGGATTTACGAAATATTAAAATTCGCGGAACACTTGGCGTTGGAGCATGGGTTGCTTCAAACAAGCGATGATTACAGCCTGCTCGCCGGCGCAGAGGCCCGCGCGTTGTTTCAACAATATGGCATCATGGTTGGCTCAACCGGAAACCTAGGTTTAAGCATTGGGATCATGGGCGCGAAACTCGGTTTTAACGTGGAAGTCCATATGTCCGTGGATGCGAAAGAGTGGAAGAAGGAAAAGCTGCGGAGCGCCGGTGTCACTGTCGTTGAACATGCTGAAGATTTCTCTCGGGCTGTCACGGAAGGTCGCAAAGCCGCTGAAGCAGCCCCTCATGTTTATTTTGTCGACGACGAATGGTCCCGGGATTTGTTCATGGGTTACGCGGTCGCGGCGCTTCGCATAAAAAAACAGCTGGAAACCGCACATATTCAAGTTGATGAAGCCCATCCATTGCTCGTCTATTTGCCATGCGGCGTTGGTGGTGGACCGGGAGGTGTCACCTTTGGTTTGAAACAAGTCTTTGGGGATGCGGTTCATTGTTTTTTTGCAGAGCCGACGGAATCGCCGGCGATGTTTCTCGGTTTATTGACAGGAATGCATGAAAAAGTGAGTGTAGAAGATTTTGGATTGAGTAACCGTACAGTCGCAGATGGGCTGGCGGTAGGCAGACCTTCAGGCTTCGCCGGAAAAATGGTCGAGAAGATGGTCAGCGGTATGTATACGGTTCGGGATGAACATCTTTATCAACTTTTGCGGCAATTAATAGATGCAGAAGGGATGTATTTGGAACCTTCGGCTCTTGCCGGATTCCCCGGCCCTTACAACTTAATTGGAACGGCGGCGGGAAAAGAATATTTGAAGCAACAAGGGCTCGATGAAGAAAAACTCACCAACGCTACGCATTTGCTCTGGGGCACCGGTGGCAATATGGTTCCGGATGACGTGAGACAAGCGGATTATCAATCTGGCATGAAATAATAATAATTAGGGAATGCTGAACAACTTGCAGCTATCAGCTGCAGCCGGGATGCCGCTTCCATGGCTTCGCTTTCCGCGGACGAACGGTCAATCCTCCTCGCGCAAAACCGGCGCTGCGGGGGCTTGACGCGTCCGTTTTTCCGCTGGAGGCTCGCCATTGCAGCACCGTCCCTCCGTACGTTGCCAGAAGTGCAAGGGTTTTTTTGTTTATAGGATGGATTTCCTTGCATCCAGCTTCGACAACAGCAACGGAAAATGCTTATGTGCCAGTCTTTTTCCGCTATTCAGCAGTCCCTAATTAAGGAAGACAAAACCATTAAAAAACGTTTGTCTTCCTTTTTTCGTTTAATATAGTATGTTATTATTTACTATAAGGAATAAAAGGGGTGAGGTTCATCGACATACACGAGCGGGTAGGGCAAAATTTGCAACGAATCAGAAAAAGAAAAGGATGGACGTTTGATCAAATGGCCGAACGTACCGGTGTTAGCAAAGGAATGCTTTACCGAATCGAAAAAGGGGAGACTCACCCGACGATCACGACGGTGTGGCGGATTGCCACCGGGCTAAATATGTCGTTTTCTTCTTTAATTAAACAAGAAGTAGAAGTCGTCACCGTTGCGGAACAAAAGAAAACCCCCGATTTGGAAGAAGACAACGGTCGTTGCCGTCTGTACCTTATTTTTCCATTTGATCCCGAGACTCATTTTGAAGTGTATACGATGATTTTGCGACCGGGCGCTAATTATGACTCTTTGCCTCATCCTGAGGGGGTGCGCGAATACATTACCGTGAAGGCTGGGGAGTTTGAAATAACCATTCACGATAAGACATACACGCTGGATGAGAAAAAAAGCATTCAATTTTCGGGAAATGTTCCCCACCAATATGAAAATCGTTCCAATATAGAGACGGTTTTGCAAGTGATTATGTATTATGCGGACGAAGGATGACAGCAATGAGAGAAGAACAGCTAAAGGAAATACATCCCCCTACATATTCGGAAGATTATTGGCATGGATTAAAACTTGCTGTCCCGGTCATTCTCGGATACTTACCAATCGCGATTTCTTTTGGTGTACTCGCGGTGCAAACGGGAATTTCGTTTTTTCATGCATTATTGATGTCAATGACCGTTTACGCCGGAGCCAGTCAATTTATGGCGCTGAATATGTTAGCGATTGGAACGGCTGGCCTCGAGATTGTACTGGCAACGTTTATTTTAAATGTGCGTCACTTTGTTATGAGTATTTCTTTGTTCAGCAACTTGCAGCACATTCCGAAACGATGGCAGACGTTACTTGCCCAAGGGATAACGGACGAAAGTTTCGCCCTCGCCTCCCTTAGACAAAAAGAATTAGGTAGTCAGCCGTCTGCTGCCATTTATTTAGGCATTTTTTCGGGTGCATTTGGGATGTGGGTCATTGGCACAGGGATTGGCGCTTTTATTGGCAACATCGTGCCGGAAGCGTTAAGCGACAGCATGGGGATTGCTCTTTACGCGCTATTTATCGGATTGCTTGTTCCGGCCATTCGCGCTTACTGGAAAATAGGGATCATCGCAGCCGGAAGTGCCGGTCTTTCCTGGTTTTTTTCGATTTATCTATCGGAGGGTTGGGCGATTGTGCTTGCAACTGTGTTCGGAAGTTTGATAGGGGTGTGGGTGCTTGAGGAGGAGGAAAAATGACGTTAACGCTCATCATTATCGCAATGGCGATTGTTACTTATCTGCCGAGAGTGTTGCCGGTATTTATTATGGATCACCTACAATTTCCCGGGTGGGTGAACAAGTGGTTAAAGGCAATTCCTTACGCGGCGCTCGGTGCTTTAATCGTACCGGGAATATTTACGGTTGAACCGGGCGCGCCGATCGTTGGAATCATCGGCGGACTTGTGGCAGCTGTGATTGCCTATTTCAGAGGCCATATTATGATCGTGATTATTGCGGCGATCGCGACAGCGTTTATTATTCAGAGGTTTTAATGGGAAGGGGGGCGTGCTTCCTATTTGGTTGCAATTTGAAGTCCTTGGCTTTACCAAAAAGAAAAATGGATCTATATGATACCATCAATCAGCGTTTTTCCGTATGGGAGTGAATGACACCACATATTAGGATGAAATGTCAATGTGTGGTGTCATGCTATGAAAAAAAGTTAACGATCACGTCTCCTGATATCGATCGCGAAGGTCGCGTTTGAGAATTTTGCCGCTAGGATTTTTCGGTAATTCATCGGTTACCTCCACAAATTTAGGCACTTTATATTTAGCTAACGTTTCTCGGCAAAATTCGATTACTTCTTCTTTTTCCAATGGAACATTCGGTTTTGGAACGACAATGGCCATCACCGCTTCGATCCAATAGGGGTCCGGTACGCTGACAACAGCAACTTCCGATACGTTATCCATTTCATAAATCGCTTCTTCAATTTCGCGGCTGGATACGTTCACTCCGCCTGTATTGATCATATCTTTTTTGCGGTCGACGATCGTGACATACCCTTCCTCGTCCATAACGCCCAGATCACCGCTGTGGAACCAGCCATTGCGGAAGGCTTCTGCTGTTTTTCCGGGATCGTGCAGATAGCCTTTCATGGCATGAGGCGTACGATGAACAATTTCACCGATTTCTCCGCGGGAAACTTCTTCATCCTTATCATCGACGACTTTCGTCTGTACGTTTAAAGCGGGCACACCTGCCGAGCCGAGCTTTCGCAATTGATCCTCGGGTTGTAAAGCGGTGGCGAGCGGAGAAACTTCCGTTTGTCCATAAAAGTTCCAAAAGCGGGCGTTCGGTAAACGTTCGGAGAGTTCTTTCAAAACTTCGCGGGGCATAATTGCCGCACCATAATAGCATTTTTCCAAAGAAGACAAATCGCGGTGATCAAAATCAGGCGATCTTAGTAGTCCGATCCACGCAGTTGGCGGGCAAAACAGTTGACTTGCTCCTTTGTTTTCAATCGACTCCAGAATTAGATCCGGTTTTGCTGCTTCCAGAATGATACAGGTGGCGCCTACATATATGCTGGGACCGAGAAAGACGTGGAGTTGGGCACAGTGGTAGAGCGGCATCGCTTGAATCGATATGTCTGTTGGTTCTATATTGCCATCAACAATACAGCTCACATATTCGCTAATAATGCTTTTATGGGAAAGCATAACCCCTTTTGGTTTAGACTCGGTTCCGCTCGTATAGAGCACGTGGGCAAGGTCATCATCATCGATCTCTGCGTCAACAAAATATTTCGTCTTTCCGACACGCGCGTGTGCTAATGGTACCCATCCGTCGTTTAAGCCCTCCATTTCATCTGTATCCATTAAATAACGATGGTTGATCTCCAGTCTTTCGGCAGATGGATCCAAGACATGGGTATATTCGGCAGAAGCAATCATTCCATTCACTTCGGCGTGTTCTAAAATATACCGCACATCATCGGTGGAGAGCATATAATTGATGGGAATCATCACTGCTCCGATACGTGCCAAGGCAAATGTTACGACGACAAAATCAAGGCTGTTTTTGGACATGACGCTAATCATATCGCCTTTACGCATGCCGTTAGAAATGAATGCGCGAGCCGTCTGGTTTACGATATCATCCAATTCGGCGTAATTCAGTTCTTTTTCTCCATAAATGATGGCGAGTTTGTCCGGCATTCGTTCTCGAGTTCTGGCTAATAAATCCCCGAGTGTTTGGCGTCTAGCACGAGCCAATGTTTTGTCCAATTCTTCATTTGCTTTTGTTTTCATGGAACCCCTCCTCATAGCTATAAGTCTATCATTAGTTTAATTTAGAAAAATAAGATGAGCAATAGTTTATAGATTCCGGAAGGTTTTCTTCCGGCTAATAAAACGCTAGAATAATGAGTATGCTGTTATTTGAGGTGAACGCTTATGGATGAAACGGAAACGATGATTCAAATGGAAGATGTACATACTCCTATCCTTCAAAATATTTCCTTGCAAGTGAAGAAAGGCGAAATCATTACATTGATCGGAGGGTCCGGGGCCGGGAAAAGCAGCTTGCTTATGCTTCTTAATCGTTTGGCTGATCCGGATAAAGGGATGATTTCCTTTAGGGGAAGGGATGTAAGAGATTACGAAATCCCAAAACTAAGGAAATCAATAGGAATGGTATTGCAATCCTCTTCCCTTTTCAAAGGGACCGTCGCCGATAATCTGGCTTTTGGGCCGAAACTGTTTCAAGAATGGGAAGAAAACATGGGAGAAGAACTATTGGAGCATGTGCAACTTCCTGCTTCCTATTTGCATCGTGATGTGGAAACACTCTCCGGTGGGGAACAACAACGCGTCGCATTTGCTCGCACCCTTGCCAATCGACCGGATGTCTTGCTTCTTGATGAGGTAACGAGTGCCGTTGATTTAAAAAACGAGGAACTTATTGAAGCTTTTCTATTGGAAATTTTATCCATAAATGTTGAAGCGATTATGATGGTGACCCATGACGTGAAGCAGGCAAGGCGACTCGGGGACAGAACGATCTTTATGGAAAATGGTAAAATCGTGGAGACGGGACCGACGGAGGGTCTATTTACAAATCCACAAACAGAACAACTTAAGTATTTTCTAAAGGAGTGACCAATGGCCCCTGAAATTTCGAATGTATCCATGTTTTTTCTTATATTTTTTGTTCTCATTCCTGTTTCTTTGTCTTATTTTTATGCCCTTGGCTTAAGCAAATCCATCATTTGGTCGTCTTTTCGCGGCATCGTGCAATTATTTATCATCGGCTATGTGTTAACGTATTTATTTTCACTGCCGCCGGCGATCGGGATTACGATCATGCTCTCGATTATGATTGCCGTGGCTTCCTTTCACGCGAGTAAAAAAGGGGCGGGACTGCCTTTTGTTCGCTTAATTATTTTCACGATCATTGTCGGTGTGGCCCTGCTTATCCTTGCCATGTGGCTCGGATTTGACATGATTTCTTTTGAGCCTGATCAGGTCATCCCAATGAGCGGGATGGTGATCGGCAATAGCATGGTGGCCATAGGTCTGGCGCTCGAACGCATGCAAAGCGAGTTTCAACAGTCAAAAGGGAAGCTTGTCGCTGCTTTGGCGTTGGGAGCTAGTCCGAAACAAGCCTCTACAATTCTCATCCGAAAAATCGTTAAGGCCGCGATGATCCCGAATGTCGATGGATTAAAAACCGTCGGACTCGTACAATTGCCCGGGATGATGACTGGGCTTATTTTAGGCGGTGTACCGCCCATTGAAGCGATTCGTTATCAGATTGTCATTTCCCTGAGCATTTTTACATCCGTGTCATTGGCTGCGATGATTGCGACCATTGTTTTTTATCGTTTCTTTTTTAACAAACATATGCAGTTGGTTGAAATGAAAAAATAAGCAGGCATAAGACGAGGCGCTCGGCTTATGACTTTTTCATGCATACGGATCAACGTTTCGGGAGACACTACGGGGGAATTATGGCATGTTGAAAGGAGAGAAGGCAATCGTGCAAGACGAATATAAAAAACCTTCCTATGGAGTAAATGTATCCGGGGAGGGGGATGCGTTGGACAAGCGTAAAGCGGAAAATGAGAAAGAAGATACGCTCACGGACCGACAGGGCCATCCGATCACGGATAATCAAAATATGACAACCGTCGGCAATCGTGGTCCTACAACACTTGAAAACTATGAGTTTCTTGAAAAAATGAGCCATTTTGATCGCGAGCGGATCCCTGAACGGGTCGTTCATGCTCGCGGTGCCGGCGCCCATGGTTATTTTCAATCCTATGGAAAAGTGGGCGATGACCCGATTTCCAAGTACACGAGAGCGAAGGTGTTTACGAATACGGAGGTTGAAACACCGGTTTTTGTCCGCTTCTCTACCGTGATACACGGAAATCATTCCCCGGAAACACAACGGGACCCGCGTGGGTTTGCCGTCAAATTTTACACGGAAGACGGAAATTGGGATTTGGTCGGCAACAATTTAAAGATTTTTTTCATCCGTGACGCGATCAAGTTTCCGGATGTCATACACTCGTTGAAGCCCGATCCGGTCACCAATCGCCAAGATCCAAGAAGGATCTTTGATTTTATGGCAAGCTCTCCCGAGTCTACCCATATGATCACGTTTTTGTTCTCACCATGGGGGATTCCAGCCAATTACCGGTATATGCAAGGGTCCGGTGTAAACACATATAAATGGGTTAATGATGAAGGGAAAGCGGTGTTGGTCAAATACCATTGGGAGCCGGTGCAAGGCATCAAAAACCTAACGCAAGAAGAAGCGGACCATATTCAAGGATTAAACTTTAATCACGCGACACAAGATCTATATGAAGCGATTGAAAATGGCGATTATCCGGAATGGGAGCTGTACGTCCAGGTTATGGAGGACGGGGAACATACTGAGCTTGATTTTGATCCTCTTGATGACACGAAGCTTTGGTACAAAGATCAATTCCCCTGGCATAAAGTAGGGAAAATGACGTTAAATAAAAATCCGGAAAATTATTTTGCCGAGGTAGAGCAGTCGTCTTTTGGGACGGGGGTCCTTGTTGACGGGCTTGATTTCTCCGATGACAAGATGCTTCAAGGTCGTACGTTTTCATATTCGGACACCCAGCGTTACCGGGTCGGCCCTAACTATTTGCAGCTGCCGATCAATGCACCGAAAAAGCGTCTCGGGACGAATCAACGGGATGGGCAAATGACGTATCACGTCGATAACCCTCCCGGAAGTGACCCTCATATCAATTATGAGCCTTCGATAGTGGGGGATTAAAAGAAGCGGTACAAAAAAGGGAACCGCACGAACCGCATGTGAGCGGAGAGGTTAAAAAAGAGGCGATCGATCGTAAAGCGCATTTCACCCAAGCCGGCGAAACGTGGAGACGATTTAATGAACGGGAAAAAGCCGACTTGATTTCGAATCTTTCAAATGCGCTCTCCGACGCGGATGAAGCCGTCCAAAAGCAAATGATCCACCATATGTCAGAAGCGGATCCGGAATATGGCCGACGCCTAAAAGAAGGCATCGAGAAAGTACAAACATCAGAGAATGAGAAACAAGAAGAGGCAGTATTGAATGCTGAACGCATGGGAGATGTATCCGATCCGTATTAAGAACTGAGCCGCCGCCCTGAGGGGCGGTTTTTAAGGGAAGAGAGGAAACGACTTTAAAATTTCACGTACCGTAATTATTATTAAAAATAAAAACTGCTCATCAAGGGAGAGTGAAGCACAATAAGGCTAATGAGTACCAAAAAAGCAAAGAACGATAATGATCAAACAAATTGTAGCACAGGGACTACAGGTGAGTCCCTCAAACAGAGGGATAACTGGTTCGAGAGGGATTACATCCCTAATTTATTCCCTCAAGAAGAGGAGAGAGGAAATACTTCTCTGATCTAGTCCCTCAAACGGAATGAAAAGTTGCACCGAGAGGGACAAGAGCAACGATCCAATCCTTCAAACGAAGGGAAGCCTGCGAAGAGAGGGATAAACCAAATCTAATCCATATACCAGTAGCCTTTGCAAGTATGATATTTCAAGCCGTTAAGGCATCAAATGCCATAGTTGGCTCCCTTATGACTTCTGTCATCACTCGTTAGGGCGTTAAAACCGGTGGTTAAAGACCTAACGACTTCCGTGTTCATTCATTAGGTCTTCATAAGCGCGGCAGAATCCCTACTATGGGTTCCTCGCGGATCTTGTAAAAGTTGCACAACACAGATAGGGAAAAAATTTCTGGTTCGTAGCACTAGGGGAAGGTCATTATCACACTGACCACCCCAACAATTATATAGTTACCGGTACGCACGTTCATCCAGCAGTTCATCCACGGGAACAAAATCTACATTATCGTCTTGCAGTTCCGGAATCACTTTGTCGAGGGCATCTACCGTTCTTATTAATCCTTCGTCGTCCTCCATACCGGCACTATGCTGTAAAACAATGGCACCGTAATCAATATCACTTAGTATATTGTCAGCCACCTCTTCAACTTCTAAGTCCTTCCAATCCAATGAATCTTGTGTCCAAATGATATTGGAATAATTTAAATTCCCGATGGTACGAACGTTCTTCTCATTTTGTTTTCCGTAAGGAGGACGGAACATACGGACTTTTTGCCCGGTAATGTCATTTAGAACAGTTTCGGTACGGTCTATTTGCTCTTCGACTTCTTCATCGCTGATCTCTGTAAACTCGGGATGATTCCAGCTATGGTTGGCGATAACATGCCCTTCGTCTATGATGCGCTCAACGATGTCCGGGTGAGTTTCCGCACGTTCCCCGATAAGAAAAAAAGTTGCTTCGACATTGTATTCGTCCAATTTATCTAAAACTGCCGGAGTGATTATTTCATCAGGACCGTCATCAAAAGTTAACGCTACTTGTTTTTCTTCAGGGGGACCTTGTAATGTGACAATGTCCGGATAAGCATTTTGCAACTCCACATTGCTGACCGGATTAGGATTACGAACGTCTCTCTCCGAACCCCCGTCCATCGCGGGTGTTCTTTCGTATTGAACGGTGGTTATTTGCTCCTCATCCAGCAGTTCTTCCTCAGGTTGTCGTTCATTCATATTTTGAAAAGGACGCGCATCATCATTTATAGCCCCGGAATCTGCCGTGAAAGGATTACAACCGATGAGCGTCTCCGTTAACATTAATAGTAGCAGGCATAACAACATCATTTTATTTCGCATGGATGAGTCCCCCAAAAGCAATTGTTTCATATTATTGTTTGCATGAGGAACAATATTTATTCTCGAGTTTAATTGTAAACCAATATTATAAATATGTTGACAATAATGTTTGTATTTTTTACAATTTATGTTGCAAAAGAAATGAGGTGTGCCGTGAATACAAAAGATATAACAATGATGGCGATGTTTGCAGCAATCATCGGTATTTTAGGTCTTTTTCCGCCACTTATTCTGCCTTTCAGCCCTGTGCCCATTACTGCGCAAACATTGGGGGTAATGTTAGCCGGTTCCATTCTTGGAGCAAAACGCGGAGGAGGAAGTGCTCTTCTGGTTGTGGCTTTGATAGCTGTAGGAGCACCTTTATTGTCAGGCGGACGGGGAGGGTTGGGCATACTGCTCGCTCCAGGTGGGGGATACATATTAGCTTGGCCGATGGCCGCGTTCGTCATTGGTTTTATCATTAATCATGCAAAAAATGTAACAGTAATAAAAGCTGTAATAGCTAATCTGACAGGAGGGGTTATCGTGATCCATTTATCTGGCATCCTATATTTTTCCTGGATTGCAGATCTGCCCTTAACTGCCGCGGCTCTTTCCTCTCTCTCTTTTTTGCCGGGGGATTTGGCTAAAGCGACTATAGCTGCCTTTTTATCAGTAAAAATTCTACAACATAGTCCTTTTCCTTTTCAAAATAGCTCGGGGGTGAAAAGATGAACGTAGCTAAGGGGATATCACATTATGCGAAACGCCATCCAGAAGATGTAGCGATCGTTGCGGGAGATGAAAAACACACGTATAAATCTTTTGATAAAATAACAGATAACATCGCCCGTAAGTTGATCACGTATTCCGGTTACGAAAATTTCCGTGCCGCTATTTTGATGCCCAATAACGTTCACTTTCTGGAAGTGTTTATCGGAGCAGCGAAGGCCGGTTGGGTGGCAGTTACATTGGACTCGAAATGGACAACGGAAGCGTTGGAAAAATGCATAACGAAAACATCTCCACATTTGTTGTTTGTTGATCCCACCTTAAAACAAAAAATCGCTTCCCTGTCGCTGGATACCGAGTTAATCGTTTGCAACAATATGGAGCAATGGTTAAACGAGTCTTCTCAACATATCCCTTTGCCCGACCTTACCGGAGAGGAACCCTTTTACATTGGCTTCACTTCAGGTTCGACTGGCACACCAAAGGGGTATATTCGCTCTCATCGCTCTTGGGTGGCAAGCTTTGCGGAAGGAAAAAAAGAATTACCGATTAAAGAAGGAGATCGAGTATTGGTCTCCGGCTCTCTCGTCCATTCTCTTTTTTTATATGCTGCTTTGCATACGTTGGATGTTGGGGCTACGTGCCATTTATCATCCTCACCGAACCCGGAGCGTTTGGCAAAAGAGATTCAAAAACATGGCATCACGGTTATGTATGGGGTTCCAACAATGTACGTCCGTATGGCCAACGAAACCCAAACGTTTGGGCATATGCACACACTGATTACGTCAGGGGCCAAGATGTCTTCCGTTGTAACGAAATCATGGCGAAAAATAGCGCCAAAAGCAAGCTGGATTGATTTCTACGGTTCTTCCGAACATAGTTTTATCACAATTCTCCATCACGCGGAGGAAGCGAAACCTTCCGCTATCGGCCGGCCTTTTTCCTCTGTCTCCATTGATATAAAAAAAGAAGAAGGAGACGTTGGGGAATTGTTTGTATCCAGCCCCATGGTGTTCTCCGGCTACGATGGAGGTGAGATGGTTTCTCCGGCCTCTTGGATTCCAACCGGCGATTACGTTTGGCAAGATCAGGAGGGTATCCTTCATTTGGCGGGTCGAAAGCAAAATAAAATTGTAACCGGCGGCCTCAATGTTTATTCCGAAGAAGTGGAAGAGGTGCTTCGTTCCCATGACGAGGTTCGAGATGTTGTGGTCACAGGCGTTCACCATCATGAATGGGGCGAACAGGTAACTGCTGTTATTGAGATAAAGAATCATCGGCCACTTACCAAACATCTGATTACACAATTAATCGAAACGTGCAAAATGTCTCTAGCTTCGTATAAATGTCCAAAAAATTGGCTACATATGGATCCAATCCCACTGACAACCAGCGGAAAACCAAAAAGATCTACCGTGAAAGCGTGGGCGGTAAAACTGGAGGGGAAATAATGAGTAATGTTGTTATCGGCTGGGCAAAACGGACACCAATCGGCAAAGTAGGCGGCACATTAAAAAGCTACAGACCGGAAAAAATGGCTGCCGCTTTAATCTGTCACATGCAAGAAGAAACCGGCATAACAGGAGAAAAGATTCAAGAGGTGATTCTCGGAAACGTTGTCGGTCCGGGAGGAAATATCGCTCGTTTAAGCGCATTGAGCGCGGGGCTTCCTTATAGCGTACCGGGAATGACGATTGATCGCCAATGCGGATCCGGACTTGCTGCTATAGAAATGGCTTTTGAAAGGGCATATGTTAACAAAAAAGCACTTTTTCTATGCGGGGGAACTGAAAGTGTGAGCCAGGCCCCATGGAAAATGGAAAAACCGTTACGACCTACGCGAGAAACACCCGTATTATTCGAGCGGGCAAGATTTTCACCGGATGAAATCGGAGATCCCGAAATGGGGGAGGCAGCAGAGAATGTCGCTCGTACATATCAAGTATCAAGAGAAATACAGGATGAATTTGCTTATAAAAGCCAGCAAAAAGCTGTGCAAGCCCAAAAAGAAGGAAAATTTGAAGAAGAAATCGTTCCTTTAGGGCAAATAAACGAGGATGAATGCCCGAGAGAGAACACATCAATGCGAAAACTGAAGCGCATGCCCGCTGTTTTTCAAAAAAACGGAACAGTTACCGCCGGAAACGCATGCCCCATTAATGATGGAGCAGCTTTGGCCGTTGTGACAAACCAAAAGCAAGCCAACTACCTCGGCCTGGATACGCGTTTTTCCATCGTCGATAGTTGCACGGTAGGGGTCGACCCTAACTTACTCGGTATCGGTCCAGTGCCGGCGGTACGCGCATTATTAGAGCGTAATAACCTTCATATCAGCGATATTGAAATAATGGAATTTAATGAAGCTTTTGCCTCCCAAGTTGTCGCGTCCATTCAAGAGATGGGTATCTCTTGGGACCGGATAAACCTTGGCGGTGGCGCAATTGCTCTCGGTCATCCGTACGGGGCATCGGGAGCTGTCTTGATCGTCCGTTTGCTGAAAGAAATGGAAAGGGCCAATGCAAAATTCGGAATTGCCACGTTGGGAATAGGAGGGGGGATGGGAACAGCAATGTTGGTAGAGCAACAAAAATGAGCGGCGCACTCTTCACGCCGCTCATTTTTGTTTATGATCGTTGATCGTCTTGATTATTTTGTTCGTTTCTTTCTTCTTGCATTTCCTCTTGCACTTGTTTATGCACGTCTTCTCTTACTTTATCATATACCTCATCTCTCATCTCATCATACATTTCTTCACGGATACTTTCTGTGAGCTCCGCTGTTTCTTTTTCTTTCTGCTCTCTTTTTCCGATCTTATGATCCTTCATCATCATGAGAAGGACAACGATGACCATTGAAACCATGATCACCCCGAAGGGGAGTGCAGATACAATAGCGGCGGTCTGCAATCCTTCCAAGCCACCGGTTAAAAGTAGGACGCTTGCCGTGCCGGCAATCAAAAATCCCCAAATGATTTTAATGGAGAGCATTGGTTTAAGTCCGCCTTGTGAGGTCATGACTCCAAGCACGTAAGAAGCGGAATCAGCCGAAGTGATAAAGAAAATGCCGATTAACACAAAGGCCAAGATGCTCACGATCAGCGCCATAGGCATATTGGAAAGCATTTCAAACAGTGCGATTTCTTCATTTGCGGTCACTAATTCGGAAATGCCGGTGCCCATGAGAATTTCCTGGTAAAGTCCGGTGCCGCCAAACGTCGTGAACCAAATAACACCGACTAAGGATGGCAAAAGCAGTACTCCCATCATATATTCACGAACGGTTCGGCCCCGGGATATCCTCGCGATAAATAAACCGATAAATGGAGCCCAAGACATATGCCACGCCCAGAAAAAGATCGTGTTTCCACCGAGCCATTCACTCTCGGCCTCCGAATATGGGGCTAATTCCAGACTCATCGGTACAATGTTAGACAGATACCCGCCGAGTGTCGTCAAGAAGCTTTCGGCAATTTGAATCGTCGGGCCGGCAACGATCACAAACAAAAGCAAGATGGCGGCAAGACCCAAATTGATGTTACTTAAATATTTAATCCCTCGGTTTACGCCGGAAGCTGCCGAAACCATAAATAAAACAGTAATGATAGCGATAATTGTAAATTGGGTAACGAAATTATTGGGAATACCCGAAATATAAGAGAGTCCCCCGGACATTTGCAAGGCGCTCAAACCAAACGTTGTCGCAACTCCCATCGCGGTCGACAATACAGCGAACGTGTCAATCGCTTTTCCCGGCCATCTTTCCATTTGATTTCCAAAATAAGAGGCGAAAGCGGAACTGATTAACGCCGGCTTATCTTTACGAAACTGTACATAGGCAAGTGTTAACCCGACGACGCCAAAGATGGCCCATACATGCAAAGACCAATGAAAGGATCCATAGCGAAGACCTGCGTCAGCAGCAGCTGCCGTTTCCGGGGTAATGCCTTCAGGCGGATCCAAATAATAAAGAACCGGCTCGGCAACCCCCCAAAAAACAAAGCCTACCCCGATCCCGGCAGCGAAAATCATGCCGATCCACGTATAAAAAGGATATTCGGGACGGTCATCTTCTTTTCCGAGCCGAATTTTTCCAAAAGGGCTGAAGACGACAAAAACAGAAAAAGCTACAAAGAAGGCGGTCGCAATCATGTAAAACCAGCCAAAGTTATCAATAGTAAAGTCCAGTGCAATATTAGCGATGTAGTCCAACGATTGGGCGTTCAGAACCCCCCATAAGACGAAAGCCAATACTAAAACAGCTGAAATCGCGAAAACGATGTTGGGACGCTTCATTTCGTATGTATAATGTTTAGGCATGTCGGTGTAAAGACTCTTAGCGTTTAGAGCCTTTACAATCCCCCTTTCAAATGAATAACAGTATATATGTAATGTTACCCCACTCATTCCATTTGCAAACAAAAACAATTCGAGACAAACTTATAGCCCGAATTGTTTGGCAGTTGTTTCGTCATTTTCCAACTTGTTGAGAAATTCTTTCAAAACATGCACATCCAACGTAATATTCACGCCTTGCGGGGACGTAATAAATACTTGGTTTTGGCTGCGGGCTTTTTTAAATTGGTAGCCATCGATTATCATTAATACTCGTTCGTCCGGTCTTGCCATTCTTCGTCACCTCTCTTTCATATTTTTTATTGTAACGAAGAAACAGCGTAGATGCTATGCCTGTGCTCCATTTTTTTTCCCAGAGAGGTGTGATAATGTTGACAGGAAGAAGGGGAGGGCGTAAACAATGGAACATTTGGATGCAAATATTAATGAAAAAGTATTGCACATTCAAAGATCGGGCATCCGGCAATTTTTTGATAAAGTAGCGACTGTTGAAGGGGCTGTACAACTCACCCTTGGCCAACCGGATTTTCACACCCCCAATCATGTGAAAGAAGCCGCCAAACAGGCAATTGATGATAATCTTACCACCTATACGGCAAACGGGGGCATTCCGGAATTGAAAGAGGCTGCCACGGATTTTTTAAGGGAAAAATACGGATTGCCGTATGATGCGAAAAGAGAAGCCATTACTACCGTAGGAGCGAGCCAGGCGTTGGATATTGCCTTACGCACGGTGCTTTCAAGCGGGGATGAGGTGCTTTTGCCTGTCCCGGCGTACCCGGCGTATGAACCGCTTATTCGACTAAACGGTGCGAAACCAACGTATATAGATACGGGCAAAACTAACTTTAAGCTGACAAAAGAGGCGATACAAACAGCGATAACGCCGAAAACACGCGCAATTATCCTATCCTATCCTTCTAACCCGACCGGGATGGTGCTCACCGAAGAGGAATTAAAAGCGATTGCCGCTGTTCTTCGGGATAAAAATATTTTTGTCATCAGTGATGAAATCTATAGCGAGCTTGTTTATGCACGGCCCCATTCCTCCATTGCGTTCCAACCCGGCATGAAAGAACGTACCGTCGTCATCAACGGCTTATCGAAGTCACACAGCATGACGGGATGGAGAATCGGTTTTGCATTCGCACCGGCAGCGCTTACGGAACAAATGTTGAAAGTGCACAGCTATAACATATCTTGTCCCAGTTCCATTTCCCAACATGCCGCGCTTTCGGCATTGACCGCAGGAAAAGATGATGCGGAGCGCATGCGAACGGAATACGAAAAACGACGGGATTACATGCTCCGTCGTTTACTTGACATGGGAATGGATGTTGAAAAACCGGAAGGCGCTTTCTACTTGTTTCCATCGATTCAAAATACCGGTTTTGACTCCTATACATTTTCGGAGCGTTTGTTAGAAGAAGAAAAACTTGCCGTCGTTCCCGGAACAGCATTTTCACGGTATGGAGAAGGATATGTGCGTTTATCCTATGCTTATGATATGGAAAATCTCACGGAAGCATGCCAACGCTTGGAACGGTTCATCCGTCGGCACGGGGCTTAGGGCGTTTGGACACATAAGGGTGGTCTTTTTCGAAAAAACGCCACGGATAGTCTCTTGCTTCACCGCTAGCGTCAATGCCGATCCGCGGAGAAGTTTCGACAACAATGCGTTCTTTGGACCCCTCTGCAATGAAAAGGGAGTCGCTTTGAAGATCGTGTCCGTTGTATCGTTCCTTTGTGATGCCGAATGCTTGCCCGAGTTTGCCCGGACCATTGGTTAATTGCCGTCGCCGGGACTGTGTTAGCTCGTTATATGTGCGTTGGAATCGTTTTTTTGCCATCGTTTCCAGCCCTTCTAACGGTTCTGCTGCGCGGAGCAGTACGCCTTCGGGGTACTCTGGTCCCACGGTGACGCAATTGATACAGTGATGAATGCCATAAATGAGGTAAACATACGCATGCCCCGCTTCCCCGAACATTGTTTCATTTCTGGGTGTGCGGCGACCGCCGTATGTATGGGCGGCACGATCGTCCGGTCCTTTGTATGCTTCGACTTCAACGATTTTGGCCACGAGTGTGTCGCCTTCTTGCTGATGGACGAGACGTTTTCCAATGAGTGCATTGGCAACTTCCAACGTAGGTTGTTGAAAAAAAGCACGAGGGAGTTTTTTCATTGGGATCTGATCCTCCTGATTGTCTAACAAGCTGAAATCAAGTACAATGAATCAATAAAAGGGGTGATGAATATGGCAGATGAACAAGATATCCAAGAAACAGAAGAACGGGTATGGGCAGAACTGGAAAATGTCATTGACCCTGAACTCGGCGTGGATATTGTGAATCTTGGTCTAGTATACGAGGTCGACTTGGACCCTGACAAGAATGTAGTGATTACCATGACGTTGACGAGCATGGGATGCCCGCTTGCAGGTATGATCCAATCGGAAATAAAAAATGCCTTATCAGGATTGCAAGACGTAAATGAAATCGGAGGAGTCGAAGCAAACATCGTCTGGAGCCCACCGTGGGATAAGGATAAAATGTCCCGCTATGCAAAAATTGCACTCGGCGTTGCCGATTAATTAAAAAAAGATTGAAGGCGGTAGATGCCTTCAATCTTTTTTCCGAATGCAGCCGAACAGCGGTAGGTAAACAGACGGAGGGGGATGATACAAATGGGAAAGAAAAAGAATGCCACCTGGGCAGAAGCCAAAAAACGTTGTCGGCTGAATCAAGCTGACATACAAATGGCGAAAGAATTAGGTATGAAACCGAAAAGCTTAATAAAAAACATCCCTGCTCCTTCACAACAGTGGAAAGCACCGGTAAAGGTATGGGTTCGTGAATTATATGAGGAAAAATTCGGTGAATTGATTGAGAGCTCAAATGGCTCCCGGGACCAAACAACAACCAAAAAGAAGAGGAATCAGTCTCAAAAAACAAAACACATTCCCGATGAGGATTTGCCTTTTTAGATAAAGTTGATCCGTCCAGACTTATAATCTTAAGTTCTCTGATATATCTTTCGTGGAGGGAATTTCTAATACGTGCCACCGTTCGAGAGGGCGCGGGGTCTACGTCACTCTTGCAAATCCCCCGCACTAAATAAACATAAAGGCAAGCACGACGACGGCTGTGACCAGAATGATCGGGACGATAACTGTATACATGATGGTCATGACTTTGAAACTCGATTCAATGCTGTAATTATTATTATCGGGGCTTCGGCCGATGGCAAGCGTCATGCCTATGATCAAGGCGGCAACCACCAGTAACAATGCTATAATTCCTATATTCAATGAAATCCCCTGCTTTCAATACGTTTCCCTATGTTACGTTTATCATATCTTGATCTCCTCGTTTGAAAAAGCTTTAGCCTCAAAAAGTAACAAAAATTTCACAATACCGGTGCGTCCACTCCCTCTGATATTCATTCAGTAAATGCTCGGCATTATCAATCATCTATAGATAGAGGCCCACAATCCACGCTTTAAATTTCCAGTTGGCTTACCAGGTTCCCAACAAGAACAACGGAAACTACTCAGAGGTTGCAAAGATCCATCCCGAGTACAAAATCAGTTATTAAAAAATCGATCATGGCGCCCGAACTAGTGGATTTGGCTCCGTTACGGTCACCATGAGCGGAGCATGGCACCTGAAATCGAGGTTTTAGCTATGTTACGGTCGACATGGGCGGAGCATGAAAGAAGAAGTAAATAAATACGATATGTACAAACATTGATTTCGTGGTATAATGAACATAGAAAGACTGTAAGTGCATACAATAGTAAAGACCGCCCATGCTGTAACATGGAGCGGTCACAATAGACCGAACCCCGACAAGAGGGGTAGGTAGCGGGCAGAAATAACCCCTCACGTACCTGCTAAAGCGCATGAGGGGTTATTTTTTACGGTTTTTATCAGAAACGATAAACGCTACTAACATCCCGAAGGATATCATTAACGCTAACGCACTAACAATGTCCATTGGCATACACCTCCCGCCCGGGAAGTCTCCCAATGAAGACTAACGGCAGATCGACAGTGCTACCAAACCCCTCATGCGAAGCCAGTCTATTGAGTTAATTATAACATATATCTATCATGTATACTGTATTTAGTGGGCAATATTTGTTCTCTTTATGGGTCAAATATTTTAACAATTAATTGCTATCTTAAAGTGCGGACATTCTCGCAAAAAAAATGATTAGTAAGTCATGAATCCGAAGAAGTGTCCCAACTGTCGCAGTTGGGACAAAAAACGGAGAGGCATGTGACTCACGCCTTTTTAAACGCTTCCACAGTCTCGCTAAACATTTTCATGGCATTTTCAATCGGTTCCGGTGTTGTTAAGTCAACGCCGGTTTTTTTCAACAATTCAAGGGGGAAATCCTCGCTGCCACTGCGTAAAAAGGCGAGATAATTGTTCAACGTTTCCTCATCGCCATCAAGGATGCGCATCGCAATATGAATCGCGGAAACGAACCCGGTTGCGTACTGATAAACATAAAACGCTCGGTAAAAGTGAGGGATACGTGACCAGCCGTATTTGACTTCGTCATCGAACACGAGCGCAGGCCCGTGATACGTGCGAAAGAGCGATTCATATAATTCGTTTAAACTGTTCGCATCCAACGGTTCTTCCGCTTCCGCCCGCTCATGGGTTTGTTTTTCAAAATCCGCAAACATGGCTTGGGTAAAAAACGTGCCTTTGAACTGTTCAATAAAATGATTAAGCAGATACTTACGCATTTTCGGATCGTCGGTTTCTTTGAGCAAATGCTGAATGAGCAAGACCTCGTTGACGGTTGAGGCTACCTCTGCCACGAAAATACGATAATTGGCTGTAATCTGCGGTTGGTGTTTGTTTGAAAAATAACTGTGCATCGCGTGGCCCATTTCATGGACGAGCGTGAACTGACTTTTTAAGTCGTCATGATGGTTGAGGAGCACAAACGGATGCACGCCGTACACACCCATATTATAGGCACCGGAACGCTTGCCGGGCGTTTCCCGCACATCGATGTAACGCTTATCCCTGAACTCACGTAAAACCTCAATATACTCATCTCCGAGGGGCGCGAGTGCTTTCAGCATCGTGTCGTAAGCCTCATCATAGGAAATGTCCACTTTCATATCGGGCACAAGCGGAACGTTCAAATCATATTGGCGCAGTTCATCGACCCCGAGTTTTTCTTTTCGGATAGCCGTGTAATCGTGTAAGGGCTGGATATTAGCCTTGGCCGCCGAGAGTAAATTCTCGTACACATCCGTCGGGATGTTATCGCCGAACAGAGATTGGCTAAGCGCAGAATCGTGCCCGCGAAGTTTGGCAATCGTCGTATTTGTCTTGATCTCCGCTGCCAAATTAGTGGCAATCGTGTTATTTAATTCCACATAAGGCTTGTAATACGCCCTATACGCCTCTTTTCGTACATCGCGATCCTCATCTTCGATCCGCTTCGCGTACATCCCGCGCGTTAGCTGCACAGCCTTACCGTCATCATCAGTGACATCGCCGAACGGAATGTCCGCATTGTTTAGCATATTGTACGTATCCGCAGGCGCAGATAACGTTTCACCCAATGTCGACAGCAATTCTTCTTTTTCCTTTGAAAGGACATACGGTTTCAACCGAAACGATTTCCAAAGGGTATCTTCAAAATACGCAAGTTGCTCTTCCTCCCGCAAATATTGCTTTAAGGTCTCCTCATCAAGACTTAATAAAAAAGGCATGAAAAAGGCCGTTGCCTCACTCACCTTTACAGCCGTTTGCGAAGCTTTTGCTTTCAACTGCTGGGCATGGGATTCCCGCGCATCAATGTCAGACAAAAACATCGTGTACGCGAAAACGTGCTGCAGTTTGTAAGACAATTCTTCCTGTGTTTTTAAAAAAGAAAGAAGTGAAGCGCCGTCGTTAATGCTGCCATCGTATGATTGTAAGTCCTTGGCCATCCTCAACACATCATCGACATCTTGTTGCCAATCGGATTCCGATGTGTAAAGGTCGGTCAAATCCCATTTTTCTTGTTCCGGAACGTCTTGTCGTTTTTCATACGTCGTCGTCATTCATATACACCTGCTTTTTTGTTATTTATTAGTTATTGTTATGAAAAACTCTTTTCTAATTCATCCACTAAAGATCCGACATAGGTAACTGCTTGTGAAATGGGTTCGGAGGTTGACATATCTACGCCGCCTTTTTTGAGTAAATCAATCGGTCCCATCGTGCTACCCGCTTTCAGCATGGAAAGCCATTGATCGACAGCCGGCTGGCCTTCAGTGGCAATTTTTTCAGATACAGCCGTTGATGCCGTTAACCCTGCAGAATAAGTGTAAGGGTAAAGCCCCATGTAATAGTGGGGCTGTCGCATCCACGTCAGCGCCGCGCCATCATCAAGCGCCAGGGCATCTCCCCAAAATCCGGAAAGCACCTCATATTTCAGTTCATTCAACATTTGGACGGTGAGCGTTTCGCCTTTTTCAGCGACCTTGTACACCTCGCGTTGAAACGCGCCTTCCAGCAAGTGCGTGACGAAATTATGATAGTAGGTGCCGAGCAGTGACAAAATCACCCAGCGCTTCATTTTCACATCTTCTGATTTGTTAAGTAAATAGCGGGCAAGCAACATTTCATTCATCGTTGACGGCGCTTCAATCATGTAAGTGGACGGACGCACACTTCCCACCCTTTGATGTTGATTGGCCAGATAAAAATGCCCGGCATGGCCGAGTTCATGGGCCAATACAAACGTTCCTCGCGCCATGTTCGTCCAGGTGAGAAGAATGTAAGGATGGGTGCCGTACGGGCTTGAACAAAAAGCGCCGGTTTGTTTGCCGATATTATCGGCTCGATCCACCCAACCGTCATATAAGCCTTTTTCCATAATTGAAACGTAGTCGCTGCCCATCACGTTCAGCGCTTCTAGAATGGTTTGTGCTGCATCATCATAACTCATCTCAGGTTCGTAATCAGGATCGAGCGGTGCTTTTATGTCTGCAAACGTCATTTTGTTCAATCCGAGCACCCGCTGTTTCAGTTTGGCATAGCGCCGCATGTGTGGGGCTAATTCCCGATAAATCGTATCAATTTGTTGATGATAGATGTCTACAGAGATCTGCTGGGGGTGTAGAAGCATATCCGTGACGGAATCATAACCGCGTAATTTGGCGGTGGTCACTTGTTTTCTAACTTCAGTATCATACGTGCCGGCATAGGTATTTTGGTATCGGCGTAGGCCGTCGATAAATGATTCGTAAGCATTTCGGCGAACAGTGGCGTTTGACGAGAATTCATATTGATCCTCATAAAGGGCAAAAGATAGCGGATATTCCTTCCCTGTATCATCCTGAAAAGGGGAGAACGTCAAGTCGGTTGATTTACTTTGCTCATAGATCTTCAACGGGGCGTCCATTACCTCGCCGAGTGCTGCGAGAATTTCTTCGGATTCTCTTGAGAGCGCACACGGTTGATCGCGTAAAATGTCCCGAATTGGCGTGTCATAGTTGTGCAAATCAGGAACGTCTTTAAAAAATGCAGCAATGGTTTCTTCAGATAGCGCAATGATTTCAGACGAAATAAACGCCGCCGCTTGATTGTACTCACTCTCCAAGGCACGGGCTTTCCCTTGACGGGCTTGTTTTTTCGCATCAGTGCCGTCCGCTGCCAATTGCAGCTGCGCATAAGTGGTGATGGGAATCAGGCTTTCTTGCAGCTTTTCATCAGTCTCGAGGCAGGCGAGTAATAGGGTCGCGCTTTCGTGCAAACGCCCTTTATACGCGTTCACATCAGGTATTTGTTTTTGCAATTTCTCAAAGGCGTTTTCCCACGCTTCATCGTCCGGGAAAAGGTCTTCGAGATTCCATTTCTCATTTTCCGGCGCTTCATGTCGCTTTTTCAATGTCTGTGCTGTCATCAATCAGCATCCTTTCTCATCTGTTCGTATACTTTCAAATTCGCATAGACGGCTTGCAAATAGGGCGTGGAAAGCTCATTGCTTTCGGCAATTTGCAGCAAATAGCCCTGAATATGGTCGGCTTCGACCGGCAATCCTTTTTCTTTATCCTTTTGCATCGACGCTTTTGTCTCTTCGGACACTTTCATGAACTGCCGCCAGGCTTTGTCCGCGAAATCATCTTTGATGGGCTCATCCGTCTGTCGCATGGTCGTGACGATCTCCTCAATGAGCTGATCGGTAAATGCCTGTCCTTCATGACTGTTGCGAATCGGACCGACCGGGCTGTTAAAGAGTGTCGTGATACCGGATAGTGTCGTAATAAATAAGTATTTTCGCCACATCGCCTCGGAAATATGTATGCTCGCCTGGACGTCGGCATTCGTTTTTTCAAAGCTCGCGGCAATCCGTTCGACACGTTCGCTCAATTTTCCGTTTCGCTCCCCGAACGAAAGCCGGTGGCCGCTACTCGTATGGAGAATATGGCCGTCTTTTGTCAGCGTTGATTCAATAAAGCAAAGCCCGCCCAATACTTTGTCCTTGTTAAAATATTGATCGAGCGTATCGAGGTGACCAATGCCATTGAGCAGCGGGATCACTGCCGTTTCATTATGCATGAAATCCTTAAGATCGGGGAGGACGTTTGGCAGCTGATAGGCCTTCGTACTCAATAAAATGACATCAAATGTCCCCGCTTCTCCCTTTTCAATGAGTGGCGGATAGAGTGTCGCATCCCCTTTGACACTTTGCAAGACAAGCCCGTTTTGCTCCAACTGTTTTCGGCGCTTGGAACGCACAAGAAACGTGACATTTTCACCGGCCTCAAGCAAACGCCCACCGAAGTATCCACCGACCGCACCGGCACCAACAACAAGAAATTTTAACCCCATGATGATTCCTCCTTTTGATAACTATACATCTAGTATAACGAATTGGAAAAACTGTGAAAATACTTGCGTCTTTTCTTGCAGGTGGCTGCTAGGGGAGAAAAGATGTTAAACTGATGGAAACGCTAGAAAAAGGATGGCTTCCCAGATGAAAACATTTCAGAGTTCAAAGGCGATTCAACGTTTACCGGATCAGTATTTTGCGAAATTGGAAAAAAGTATTCTTGCCCTCAAAGATAAAGGGCACGATGTCATTAACCTTGCGCAAGGAAGTCCGGATCAGCCAACACCGAAACATATTATTGAATCGCTGCAAGAAGCAGCGGAAGAACCACGTTATCATAAATATTCACCATTCCAAGGTTTTCGCTTCTTAAAAGAAGCAGCGGCCGACTATTATAAACATAATTTTGGCGTTGATTTAGATCCAGATGAGGAAGTTTGTGTCTTGTTCGGAGGGAAGGGCGGACTCGTGGAAGTCAGCGAGTGCATGCTTGATAAAGGTGACGTCGCACTCGTGCCCGACCCGGGCTACCCCGATTATTGGTCAGGCGTCGCGCTTGCGGACGCGCAAATGGAAATGATGCCATTGCGCGAGGAGTATCACTTTTTGCCACAGTACGGCGAAATTTCGGAAGAAGCGAAGGAAAAAGCAAAGCTCTTATTTATTAATTATCCCAACAATCCGACAGGCGCCATCGCTGATCGCGCTTTTTTTGAAGAGACCGTCGATTTCGCCAACGCCAATGACATTTGTGTCGTGCATGATTTTGCTTATGGCGCACTAAGCTTTGACGGCAAACGCCATGAAAGTTTTTTGGAAGTTCCGGGCGCAAAAGAAACGGGCATCGAGATTTACACCTTGTCGAAAACCTATAATATGGCGGGATGGCGTATCGCTTTCGCGGTGGGAAACCGTTCGGTGATCCAAATGCTCAACAAGATTCAAGACCATATGTACGTCAGTCTTTTCGGGGCTGTCCAAAAAGCGGCGGCTGACGCTTTGACCAGTCCGCAAGATAATGTAGATGAATTGATCGCCATGTACCAAAGCCGAAGAGATGTCTTAATGGAAAAGGCACGCGAATTGGGCTGGGACGGCGAAGCACCCAAAGGTTCTTTTTTTGCCTGGTTTCCATGCCCCGATGGCATGACTTCTGATGCATTTGCGAGCAAGCTTCTGGAAGAAGCCCATGTTGCTGTGGCCCCGGGGCGCGGTTTTGGCGAACATGGCGAAGGGTACGTCAGATTAGGGCTCGTCAATGATGAAAAGACGATCGAGGAAGCGTTGGACCGTATTGCAAAATTGAACGTTTTTTAGTAGGAGGGGAAAAGAGTGAAGATCGCGATTTATCAAATGGATATTCAGGCCGGAAAGCCGGAAACCAATCGGGATAAAGTACAGCAGTGGATAAAAAGCGTCGCGGAACGTCATCGACCGGATGTGGCTGTACTGCCTGAAATGTGGACGACCGGTTACGCGCTTTCTGAAATTGCCCAACTCGCCGATGAGGAAAACGGGCAAACACAGCAAATGTTGAAAACTCTGGCAAAAGAACACAGGATCGACCTCGTTGCCGGATCTATCGCCGTAAATACAGCTGAAGGCGTTGTTAATCGCACGCTTACCATTTCCCGAGACGGGGAGGTCATTCACGCATACGACAAGATCCATTTAGTGCCCATGCTTGATGAACCCCGCTATTTAGCTGCAGGGAAGGAAAAGGCAAGTCCTTATGAGCTACAAGAAACAACGATGGGATCGTTCATTTGTTATGATTTGCGATTTCCGGAAATTGCTCGCTCGTTAGCAGTGAATGGGGCAAAAGTGATATACGTTTTCGGTGAATGGCCGGAAGCCCGGCGTGATCATTGGGATGCCCTGTTGCGGGCAAGAGCGATTGAAAATCAAAGTTTTGTCGTGGCCGCGGGCGCTGTCGGCAGCCATGACGGCTCAAATTTTTCCGGACATTCCACCGTCATTTCACCTTGGGGAAATGTACTTGCGCTTGGAAGCCCCGATGAGGAAGAGACACTTGTCGCCAACATCGATATTTCCGAAGTGGATGAATTTCGAGAAGCTGTGCCGGCACTAAAAAACCGGCTTCCAGCCCGTTATTGAAAGGAGGGTGCCGATGAAACTTGTTAGCTATCGAGAAGAGAACCAAGAAACGGTCGGCATATGGACAGGGGATCAGGTTATTCCGCTGTCGAATGTGAACCAATTCGGTAAAAATTTTCCCACGACGATGCAGGGGTTGCTTGAAACGGGGCGTATCCGGGAACTGCAAACATGGATGGAAGGACAAGATACGCTTCCCGAGGCTGCCAATTTAAGCGAGCTTTCATTCGCGCCTTTATACCGTCAGCCCTCTAAAATCTGGGGAATTGGCCTGAACTATGTGGATCACGCAGCCGATTTACATGAAACAGCACCCAATACGGAACCGGCAAGCTTCATGAAACCGGCGACAACAGTGATTGGACCGGGGGATGAGATCCAGTTGCCCTTGCAATCGGAGCGCACAACCGGAGAGGCAGAACTCGGAATTGCGATCGGCAAACGTTGCAAGAATGTGTCCGAAACCGATGCGCTTTCTGTCGTTGCCGGCTACACGACGGTCATCGACATGACCGCCGAGGATATTTTAGCGAAAAATCCAAGGTACTTAACACGTTCCAAAAGTTTTGATACATTTTTCAGTTTCGGTCCCGCGTTGATTACCCCGGATGAGATTGACGCGTTGCACAAGTTGGAAGTGTCCACGTGGATTAATGGAAAGCTTCATCGTAAAAATATCGTCGCCAATATGACGTTTACACCGGAAATGCTGATTTCTTTTCACTCGAAAGTCATGACATTGGAACCGGGAGATATTATAGCTACGGGAACCCCGGGGGCGGTTCCGCTAAAAGATGGTGACACGATAAGCTGTGAGATCACCGGCTTTCCAACATTAAAAAACCCGGTGAAAGATCTGAAAAAATAGGGAGGCATTTGAATTGGATTTACACATTTACAATAAAGCAGCGCTCGTCCTCGCGGGAAGCAAGGGGTTGGGGAAAGCGATCGCTGCCGAGTTGGCACGCGAAGGCGCAAACGTTATCATTGCAAGCCGTGACGAAGAACAATTGGAACAAACAGCAGGGGAGATACGGAAGGAAACCGGAAGTGATGTGCAGTACGCGATTTGTGATTTAACGAAGGAAGATGACATTAAGGCCGCCGTTAGCAAAACGGTTGATCAATACGGCACCGTGGATATTTTGATTAACAACAGTGGGGGACCGAAAGCGGGCGGTTTTGATGATGTCAACGCGGCGGATTGGCAACATGCGTATGAATTAAACCTGCTCAGTTACGTGCGCGCCACTGAAGCTGTGCTTCCGCATATGAAAAAACAACAAAACGGCCGGATTGTAAACATTACGTCATCATCGATCAAACAAGCCCTCGATGGGATGGTTTTATCCAATACATTTCGGGCCGGAGTTCTCGGTTTAACGAAAAGCCTGGCTTCCGAATACGCGGGCGATAATATCTTCGTCAACACCGTCGGACCGGGGAGAATTGCCACGGACCGCGTGGCTTCTCTGGACGACTTAAAGGCATCGAAACAAAATAAAGACAAGGAAACCGTGCGCAAAGAATCCGAAGCACGCATCCCTGCCGGACGTTACGGTGAACCCGGGGAATTCGCAAAAACAGTCGTATTCCTGGCCTCGCAGGCGAACAGTTACGTGACAGGAGAAGCGATGTTGGTTGACGGAGGTTTAGTAAAGGCACTGTAACACCTTTTCAACATTGAATTGCCTAGTAGCCATGGGATAAAAGGAATGTTCATTTTCGGCATTCCTTTTTCCATTTACTTGGAGGTATCATTGGTTAAAGCGTCTCTGTCTAAATCATTCCTTGCAAATAATCTTTGTTATGCAAAACATTTGGATCCGTAGGCCGATATTCACGTGCTTTTTCATTATGGTAATAAGCTGATTCATAATCGCCCAAACGGCTATGGCAAACGCATAGCTGTAAATGAGGCAACCAAGTGGAACATGCCTTATTGACAAACCCCATTGTTGTTTCAGATTGTTGGGTGGCTAGCGTATACCAAAATACGGCCGTCTCCAATGTGTTTTTGTTTAAAAAGTAATACCCTAGCCTACAACAAAATTCAGGACGTGGACGGTCATACATGAAGGATCTGAATGTAACTTGCAGTTCATTCTCCGGTTGCCCCAGTTGAAAATAGCAATCGGCCAATTTACTGCACGCCGTGATATTGTCCTCTATCCAACCTTTATTGGTTGCAAGGAATTTTTCGTAATACGAAATCGCCCGTTCATACATAAGATGGTCGACGAGTTCGTTGGCAAAGTAAAATAAATCTCTTGGGGTAAATGCTTCGCCACGTTCCATGCGTTTTTCGTAAATCCGCAGATTGCGGTCAGAATCAAGGCGCAATGGAAGATGAGTCACGGCTATATCACTCTGGATGATGGTTCCTCCCACTTCCAGATATTCATGAACAGCCCCGATCCAGCGAAATTTTCTTTTCCTTTTAACGAGGCGATTTCGTTTGATCTGAAAGGTCACATTTCCGTACTCGTCAAACGCTAAGTGATAATCCATAGCGACAGCATCGACGGATGGATGAATGGTTTTCTTTAGGGTCGATAATTTTTCCGTCTCTTTTTCAGCTAATACATCATCGGCGTCTAGCCAAAGAATGTAGTCTTGTTTAGCCTTTTCAAATGAAAAGTTTCTTGCCGCCGCAAAATTATCCACCCATTCGAAATCATAAATGCGATCGGTATAATCCCGGGCGATTTCTTTTGTGCGATCCGTTGAACCGGTGTCAACGATATTGATTTCTTCAACAACATTTTTTACCGAATCCAAACACCGGCCGATGACGGCTTCTTCATTTTTCACGATCATACAAAGGCTTATCATCAAACCGTTACTCCTTTTTGATATGATAATCGATACAGAGCCTTCTTACATCTTATTAAGCGCCATCAAATAAGGTATCGGCATGTACCCACTCACGTATCAAATGGAAGAAACAAAGGAAATTCTAAGTATGATGGCATTTCCCTATACCTCGCGGGGATTCCTCACATATGCTAATCAAAATGTGAAAATGAGGGGAAATCTATGCCTTTTGATAAAAATATCCATTTAGGAGGTCATCGCTATCAAGGTCATCACCCCAAAGAACTCAAGAAAAAGAAAGATGACTATTGTTGTTCCGAAATACCAAAGAAGAATTGTTGTGTTATAACCGGGCCGACAGGTCCAACCGGGCCGACAGGATCAACTGGCGCTACAGGACCCACAGGTGATGTTTGCCCGACAGGTCCCGCGGGACCGACAGGCGAGGATGGCCCAACCGGTCCTACCGGGCCTACAGGTGGAGATGGCCCAACTGGCGCTACGGGACCCACAGGCGATGTTGGGCCAACCGGTCCTACGGGACCCACAGGCGATGTTGGGCCTACCGGACCTACAGGCCCTACAGGAGCCACTGGAGAAGTTGACTTGGCTTATGGATCTCTAAGAGGAGCTAGTGTAGAAACACCTGGGGGAGATTTTGAACCTGTCCCATTTGGTATAGTTGGGCCCTTATCAGATACGATTACAGTTAGCGGGTCGGGCAATGAATTAGTGGTAGGAGAGAGTGGAATTTATCAGATAACGGTATCGATTAACGCTGAAGCCACAACCGATCCAGACCCGGATCAACCATTTTTGGATGCGATTATTACTGTTAATGGTGCGCCAATTTTTGGTGATACGACTACTTTTTTTAAAATAGCGAATAGAAGCAGTTCAACGTATGTGGTTCAAGCTGCCTTATCAGCAGGAGACGAAGTGGGGGCAAACATTAGGACGGATTATCCTGATCTTTTGGGTTATGTGAATCGTTCTTTAACGATTGTTCAATTAAGTGGTTAACGATTGCATGTAAAAGTATGTTAAATTATTTTATGAAGGCATCGCTCCTCCTTTGACACATTTCGCCTCTATGGCAGTAGCGACGCCTTCATTTTTCTGGATCAGCATAAAAGATACGAAATGAAAGGCCGAGTAGGTGATTTAATGGAAAGTAAAATAATGATTGATAAAATGCTCCCGGAAGACTGGGAAAAAGTTAGAGAAATCTATCTTGAAGGAATTGCTACCGGAAATGCAACCTTTCAAAAAGATGCTCCTTCCTGGGAAGAATGGGATAATAATCATCTGTCTACATGCCGTATGGTTGCGCGTTTAGAAGATGAAGTTTTAGGTTGGGTTGCTTTAACCCCTGTTTCAAATCGATATGTTTACGCAGGAGTTGCAGAAGTAAGCGTTTATATAAACCAAATGAGCAAAGGGAAAAGAATTGGCAGTTTACTTTTAAGAACGTTAATCGAAGAAAGTGAACAAAATGGATTCTGGACGTTACAATCCGGGATTTTCCCTGAAAATGTAGCAAGTCTTCGATTACATAAAAAATATGGTTTTCGGGAAGTCGGACGACGAGAACGTATAGGTGAAATGGATGGGGCCTGGCGTGACATTATCTTGTTGGAAAGAAGAAGTAATGAAGTAGGAGGAAATGAAAGGGGGCTTTAAATGAAAAAGATTGCATCTCTCATTTTCATGGTAATTTTGCCTGTTTTTATCTTTTATGCGTGGCGATATGCATCACGAAGCCATGAAATTCCTTGTCCATTTTGGTTACGTTGGTTTGTCGAACTGGACAATCCATTTACGAAGGCAAATAGAGCCAATACAATCATTCAACAGTCAAACATTCATCCGGGAATGCATGTCATTGATTTTGGATGTGGCCCCGGCAGACTTACAATTCCTTTAGCAGAAAGAGTTGGTTCCCATGGCAAAGCAATTGGAGTTGATATCCAATCTGAAATGTTGCAAAGGGCAGAAAGCAAGGCATTGAACAAGGATTTAAAAAATATTGAATTTATACAGGGCAAAATCGGTAAGGGAAAACTGCAACTTGCTCCGTGTGAACGTGCCGTGCTTGTCACTGTCTTAGGCGAAATTCCGGATCGAGATGCAGCTTTAAAAGAAATCTATGATACGCTTAAACCAGGCGGCATCTTAACAGTAACTGAAGTAATATTCGACCCACATTTTCAAAGCAGAAAAACGGTTCTGACACTCGCCAATAAAGTCGGATTTCGTGAAAAAGAGTTTGTTGGAAATCGGGCAGCATTTTCATTATTATTAGAAAAACCTGTAGGTGATGATCGTTGAAATGCCCGGAAAGCATGAGAAACATTTAACATTTCATTTTATTATTGAGGGGGATATTTATGAGCAGATTAGAATATGAAATTAAGAAACTCCCTGCATATCGTGCGATGGGGATTAAATGCGATGTTGCATTTACTGAAATTGAAACCATAAAAGAAGGCATTCAACATTCAATCAAAAGAGTAGAGGAATTTGATTATGCTGTAAACCCAGATGTGAGATTAGGGTTGTCCTATCATCTTCGACCTGATGGTTTCGTTTACTATTCTGCTTACGAGGTGCAAGATGAGCAAGCTCTTCTAGAAGGCATGGCTGAAGTTAATGTTCCGGAAATGACCTATTTGGTAACAAAACATAAAGGTGGCAGCATTGAAAACACATATGGAAAAATCATAGATTGGTTAAAGGCAAGTGAATACGTACCTTTTACAGAGCAAGATGTTGAATACTACGATGAGCTCCCAATAAAACATGAAAAACACCCAAGTGATTCAGACACAAGCGACCCTCATTTTGAAATCTTCATACCTATAGTTAGACTATAAACGGTCTTCCGGAATCGATCAGTATTCCGTAAATACAGATGTGATCGTTGATTCAAATTCTTGATTCCTAAAAACACCAACCTTGTTATATCTGTTTCAAACCTTTAGTCAGAATGCTTCGGAAAGCATTGACTGCATGCTTACAGACCACCGGCAAAACCACGTTTTCCGAAACCATTTGTTTGTGCAATACAACTGACATTAGTATACTAATTAATAGTATACGTGAGGTATAGAGATGCAAATAAAGTGACCTGCGGCATATGTTGTGAGAATTTCACTGATAAAATCTATTGTTATGGAGGGGTATGCAAATGTCCACCCTTGTTGAATCATTGCAGGAATCACTAAGCACGTCACAAGTATCGACGAACGATACAGCGCGAGAATTGCATAGCAAAGACGAATCTTACCATCCACCGGTAACGCCTGAAGTCGTCGTTTACCCTTACGACGCTCAGGACATCAGTGAAATAATGAAAACCGCGAAACAGTTTCATCGTTCTGTATATCCATTTGGGCTCGGGTCCAGTCTTGAAGGTCATGTGATTCCAACTGAAGATGGGATTTCTATCGATTTTTCCGAAATGAATCGGATTATTGAAGTGAAAGAGCAAGATTTGCTTGTCAAAGTTCAACCCGGTGTGACGCGCACACAGTTAAACAAAGAACTCAAAAAATATGGGCTCTTTTTCACCGTGGATCCCGGCGCTGACGCGACGATTGGCGGTATGGCCGCGACGAATGCAAGTGGTACAAGTTCTGTACGTTATGGAATTATGCGTGATCAAGTCCGTGATCTTGAAGTCGTACTCGCCGACGGCTCGATCATGCATACCGGAAATCTCGCCGCTAAGTCTTCTTCCGGCTATAACTTAAACGGGCTGTTCATCGGTTCGGAAGGGACGCTTGGCTGCTTCACAGAACTAACATTGAATGTGCATGGTATTCCCGAGCATATCGTCGCCGGACGAGCTGTTTTCCCTACGATTGACAAAGCCGTTGAAGCCGTTGTATCTACCCTACACGCCGGCGTGCCAATA
Organism: Salicibibacter cibi; assembly: GCF_016495865.1. Taxonomy (NCBI): domain Bacteria; kingdom Bacillati; phylum Bacillota; class Bacilli; order Caryophanales; family Bacillaceae; genus Salicibibacter; species Salicibibacter cibi. The sequence goes on along the minus strand of NZ_CP054706.1, from coordinate 1,837,023 downwards.
GCACGTTGTGAGCTCGTCGATGAACCTTCCGTAAAAAAGGCAAATGAATTTAGCGATACAAATTATCCAATCCAACCTACGCTCTTCTTAGAATTTCACGGCAATGAGGCTGGCCTTAATCAAGATCTTGAATTTATGAAAGAGATCATTAAAGATCACGGTTGTAAGAAAATAGAATTCGAACAAGATAATGCGGCAAGAAACAAGCTGTGGGAAGCTCGTCACAACCTGGCCTATGCGTACGTTCACGGTGCACCCGGAAAGAAAATGATGGTCACAGATGTCTGTGTCCCTATTTCCGAATTAGCAGAAGCAATCAAGCATGCACGAAAAGTCGTTGATGCGTCCATGTTTGAGGGAGGCATCGCCGGACATGTTGGTGATGGTAACTATCATATCATTCTTATGTTTGATTCCAGTAGCAATGAGGAGATTCAGGCTGCAGCCAAACTAAATGAAGAGATCGTCAAATACGCGCTCGCTGTTGGTGGTACATGTACCGGCGAACATGGTGTTGGCCTTGGCAAACAAAAATATCAAGCAGAAGAACATGGGGAATCGCTTTTTGTTATGGAGAAAATCAAACAAGCTTTAGATCCGGAGAGTAGGTTAAATCCGTTTAAGCTCGTCCAGTTAAAGGAGTAAATGGACCATGAAGGCATTATCATCGATAAGCACATTCGCAGGAAGGTTTTTTGTTTTTTTTGTCATTGCTGCTGCAATTCTTGCTTTTTCAGTTCCTGAACCATTTATTCCAATTAATGATTACGTCCCTTTTTTACTCGGGATTGTTATGCTCGGGATGGGGATGACGCTTAAACCTGCCGATTTTAAGCTCATAGCCAAACATCCGCTTCCTGTCATACTTGGCCTGATCTTCCAATATACGATTATGCCGCTCGCAGCGCTTTTGATTGCTTATTTATTAAATCTTCCGCCCGAGCTTGCAGTAGGCCTCGTACTGCTCGGATCCGTCCCTGGAGGTACAGCCTCAAATGTCATGGTCTATCTCGCAAAGGGTGACTTGTCTTTATCGATTACGATGACTTCCCTATCAACACTCGTGGCACCTATCACTACACCAGCGATCCTTTTCGCTCTAGCTGGCCATTGGATGCCGGTGAACTTCTGGGACATGTTTACAATGATCGTTCAAGTCATTATCGTCCCTGTCGCACTGGGCCTTATTTTGCGGCGTTTTCTGCCCGTCATTGTCGAGAAGACAGTTACGGTCATGCCACTCGTATCGGTTTTAGCCATTCTTGCTATACTTATGGCATCTGTCGGAGCAAATGCAGAGAGCCTTGCAACAGCAGGTCTTATCTCCTTTGTGGCTGTCATGCTTCATAACGCTGTAGGGCTCGTACTTGGTTATGCTGCCGCTGCAGTATCCCGACTTACTCCAAGCCAACGAAGAGCCGTATCCATTGAGATTGGCATGCAAAATACCGGCCTCGGTGTTACGCTCGCAACAGCTCATTTAACACCGATTGCAGCAATTCCGAGTGTAATCGGAACTGCTTGGCATAACATTACAGGACCAATCATTGCTTCCTATTGGTCAAAGCGACCGTTGAACAACGGGCATAGATCTCCGAAAGACACGAACAATTTTTAAAGGAGATTTACCGATTAGATGCTGAATGAACAAACAGTGCTAATAGACTTATGACAAATATGATTATTGCCATAGGAATAGCCGTCTCACTTCCGCCTAATCCTACAAGAGGGGCGATAAGACCTCCGATACCAAACTGAAAGAGACCCATAAGTGCAGAAGCACTTCCCGCATTTTTACTCTGTGATTTCATTGCCAATGATTGAGTTGTGGGAAAGATAAAACCAACACTTGAAATCGTTAGAAATAAAGTAATAATTGTAGCAATCAGTCCAACATCTACAAGGGTAACGATGAAAAATAATGCTGCGCCGATGATCAAACATAATAAACCGAACTGAAGCAAAGTCTTTTCGCTAAATCGTTCCGTATATTTTGCAGTTAAGGAGGATGTAAGCATAATTCCCACAGCATTTAAGGCAAAAATTATACCATAAGTTAATGGAGTAACATGATAAATGTCTTGAAAAACAAATGATGAACCTGAAATATATGCAAACATTGCACCTGAACTAAATCCTAGTGCCAACGAATAACCCATAAAAGAGCGATCAGTAAACAAACTTAGTAGCGTTTGAAAGGTGCTTTTGTATCCTCCGGTTGAGCGTTGTTCACTGGGTAGTGTTTCATCTAGTGTAGTAATAATTAATACAAGCAGTAAAATGCCTAAACCTGCCAACGCAATGAAAATACCTTGCCATGAGACGAATTCTAACAGAATTCCTCCCATTAATGGTGCGACAATAGGGGCAATCCCCATAATCAGTGCAAGCATGGCAAAAATCTTTGTCATTTGCACTCCATCATATAAATCTCGAATTGAGGCACGTGATAACACCATACCGGCAGCCCCAGCCATTCCTTGAATGAAGCGTAGAATAACTAAGGCAGCTATCGACATGACCGTTGCACATAAGATGGAAACGATCACGTACAAAATTAATGAAAAAATTAATGGTTTCCGACGCCCCATTCTATCACTCAAAGGTCCAACGATAACTTGACCTATTCCTAATCCGAGTAAACAGGCTGTAAGGCTTAATTGAATTAAAGCAGTGGATGTTTCCAATTCTAATGTCATTATTGGGAATGCCGGCAGATACATATCGATCGTTAATGGACCAATTGCCGATAATCCAGCAAAAATAAAAATAAACAACAGCATCAAGGATTGTTTATGATCTGCTCTTGTAAGTGATTGACTCATTTTATCAAACCCCTTCTGATTTCAATAACTTGATTGTAAACAATCCAGTTGCTGGAGGGTCAATATTTTATTTGGGGTTTGCAGAATAACACTAATTTAAATTTTTCACGTTAAAACTACTTAATATGCGTTATAAATAACGATTAAGCAAGGTTTCTTCTTCTTTCATTGTAACGTCCAATCGTTTCATACCTTTCATTATCCTCTATTTAGGGATTGCTGAACAACTTGCAGCTCTCAGCTGAAGCCAGGATGTCGCTTCCATGGCTTCGCTTTCCGCGGACGAACGGTCAAGCCTCCTCGCGCAAAACCGGCGCTGCGGGGGCTTGACGCGTCCGTTTTTCCGCTGGAGTCTCGCCATTGCAGCACCATCCCTCCGTACGTTGCCAGAAGTGCAAGGGTTTTTTGCTTATAGGATGGATCTCCTTGCATCCAGTTTTGACAACACCAACGGAAAATGCTTATGTGCCAGTCTTTTTCCATTATTCAGTCCCTATTTAGGGTCAACACTAAAATCAATGGTTGATATTCGTGATTAAATATGGCAACACCACTAGCGAGCGAAGGAAAAACACGTAGACTCCTGTGGGAAAGCGCAGGACGAAGACCCCGCAGGAAAAAAGCGAACGTCTTTTTTCCGAGGAGGCTGAGCTCGGGGCCCACGGAAAGCGTAGTGTTTTTCCGTAGCGGTCACTACCAATCATAATTGCCCCTAGTTTGTCAGCCATAGATTTTGGTGAAGAGCCCCTATTTATTTTTAATTTTTACTTGTATTTCAGTGACGTATTCGTCGGGATCATCAGTAATAAAATCATCAATAATGTCTCGTACAATATAATTGCTATCTTCAACAAGTTGATGCTGATTCATATACGCAATCATCACAGAGAAATGATCAACAGCTTCGCTAAGTAATCCACGATAGCGATAAATGAGGTAATTTCCAGCTTCTAATTTATCCAATTTTAGCAGTTCCGGATGTTGAATCTGATCTTCCTCAATTAGCACTACGGTTGATTGGTAGCCTTCAAAACCATCTCTAGCCTGGGAAATAGCCACCATTAAACCAACTTTACCAACCATAAGTGGGGAAGTATTTTGAGAGGATTTCTTTAACTGTCGAAGTGAAAGTTCGATCTCATATAACGATTTCATATCAGCTTTTTCCTGAATGATCTCTCGTTCAGGAAAGAGTTGAATGATGGGAGTGTGCATATCAGTCTGATTACGGCTTTTTGTAAACTCATCAATTCGTTTTTCAAAACGCTGATAAATTAGGTGGAGTTCTTGGAGCCTTATTTCTGTTTCTTTCATATGCTCTGTTAATAAAGAGATCCAATCATCAATTCGTTTCTTTTTTAACTGTTCTTTAATTTCATCTAGAGGTAATCTCTGCCATTTTAAATATAAAATAATGTCAAGGTGCTTGATTTGTTCTAAAGAATAGTAGCGGTATTTATTCTTTTCATCAACTTGTATAGGCTTAAAAAGTCCAATGTCATCGTAATATCGCAATGTTTTAACCGGAATATCATTGAGCTTGGCAAATTGTCCAATGGTAAATAGTTTTTGCATTGTCATACATGATCCTCCCTGTAAAAATCATCATTTTAAAGATCAATCATAATGCTTTTTTCAGAGAGCGTAAAATGTTTTGTGTGCATAACTCTGAATAAATGTCTTGAACTTAACTCAGATATTAATCCCCATGCTATACATGGGAAAATTGAATAGGAAGTGCCGTAAGGTTCTTTCTGAGATTTGTTTATTGAGTCAACCGAACGGACCATTTTCATAAATAAGGTATTGAGGATAAGAAAAAATATACGTTCATTGTAAGATCAATTGTAGCAAGCGCATTTTTATATTGACCATTATGGTCAATAATGATATTCTGAAATTGACCACGATGGTCCATAACTAAAAGGAGGGGGTTGAAATATGAACGAAACGTTTAAAAACCTTGAGGAAACGAAACAAAAACGAATATTGAGCGCAGCTATGAAAGAATTTGCGGATAAAGGGTATGAACAAGCGTCCACCAATCAAATCATCAAAGACGCCGGAATCGGAAAGGGCACGCTCTTTCATTATTTCAACAACAAAAAAGATCTTTATGAGTATCTTGTTGATTATGCCATAACCATTATGCATGATGAATATTTTAGTCTGATCGATACAAGTGAATCTGATTTTATCGAAAGGATGAAACAAATCGCACAAGTTAAAGGGAACTATATCGCTGAACATCCGAATGTCACCAATTTTATCGGAATGGTTTATTTAAATGATGAAGTGACATTGCCGAAGGAATTAGAAACACGCTTGGCAGATCTTAAAAAAACTGGATACTCATTGATATATAAAAATATAAATCAAAAAATGTTGCGTCGCGATATCAATACAGACAAAGCTTTGAAGTTGATACAATGGTCGATCGAGGGATACCAGAACGAATTAATGCGACTATTTCAAGGCGAGAAGATTGCACACATCGATCTCCAACCTTACTGGGATGAATTCTACGAATACCTGGACGTGCTAAAGACGACATTTTACGAGGAGGGGCAGACATGAGCGTGCTCACCGTGAATAATTTAACGAAACAATTCGGAAAATTCACCGCCTTAGATGGGGTCAATATCGAAGTAAATGAAGGGGAGATTTATGGTTTTATCGGTCCGAACGGTGCTGGGAAATCGACGACCATTCGTGTGCTGCTCGGCATTTTAAAAGCAACAAAGGGAGAGGCGAAAATCTTTGGGCAAGACGCGTGGTCGGATGCGGTTGACATTCACAAGCATATCGCGTATGTACCGGGCGATGTGAACCTTTGGCCAAACTTGACGGGTGGTGAAGTCATTGATCTTTTCGTCAAGCTACGTGGAAACAACAATAAAAACAGACGAGAAGAATTAATCCAGAAATTTAATCTCGATCCGACCAAAAAATGCCGAACGTATTCGAAAGGAAATCGCCAGAAGGTCGCGTTAGTGGCTGCTTTCGCCTCCGATGCCGATTTATATATTTTGGATGAACCAACCTCCGGATTGGACCCGCTCATGGAACAAGTTTTCCAAGAATGTGTATTGGATGTGAAAAGCAAAGGAAAAAGTGTGTTGTTGTCTAGTCATATCTTATCGGAAGTGGAAAAGTTATGCGACCGTGTCGGTATTATTCGTCAAGGAAAAATGATTGAATCGGGAACGTTAAGTGAATTGCGGCATTTGACGCGCATCCATATGCTTGTAGAAACGAAACAACCATTGACCGACCTGCATGAATTCAAAGGCGTTCATGCCATAGAGGAAAAAGATCAAGCCTTGTCTTTCCAGGTAGACGTCGAAGCGTTGGATAATGTCATCAAGCATGTTAGTCAATGTGGCATCGTGAAATTGGAAAGTTCTCCGCCAACATTGGAAGATCTATTTATGCGTCATTATGAACAAAAAGATGAATCCGAGGTGGGAGGTGCTTCCTGATGGCAGGTTCTTCTTTTAAAAAAACCGGTTCCCTTTTTAGATTTATTTTGAGGCGGGATCGCCTCCGTATTCCGTTATGGTTAATCGGGATTACCTTCTTTACATTGATGGTACCCTTGGCCTTTGTCGATTTGTATGATTCCCAACAAGAGAGAGATGGATTGGCTGAAACGATGGCAAACCCGGCAATGACGGCAATGGTAGGGCCGGGGGATTTGGAGAACTATACGATCGGCGCAATGACGGCACACCAAATGTTGCTTTTTACGGCGCTTGTTGTCGGACTGATGAGCATATTGCTTGTGGCGCGCCATACACGGGCCGATGAAGAAGATGGGCGGCTAGAAATGATTCGTTCCCTCCCGGTCGGTCGTCTATCCAACTTAAATGCAACGTTATTGGTTTTATGTGCGACCCATGTGCTGTTGGCGCTTATCACGGGGTTGGGCTTATATGCTTTAGGGATCGAAAGCATGGATTTCGAGGGTTCGCTACTGTACGGCACTGCTTTAGGTGCTACCGGTATTTTTTTTACGGGAGTGACGGCGTTTTTCGCCCAGCTTTCCGAGAGTTCCCGTGGCACGATTGGTTTGTCCATTGCCGTATTGCTCGTTGCCTATCTTTTGCGCGCGGTGGGGGATGTTGGCAATGAAACACTATCGTGGTTCTCGCCGTTAAATTGGGTGACGCGGACAGAGGCGTACGCGAGCAATCATTGGGAGCCGCTTGTCTTAATGCTCGCTGTAGCGATCGTTCTGGGGGTATTGGCCAATTATCTGAACGCGATCCGCGATTTGGAAGCAGGTTTTTTTTCGGCGAGACCGGGAAGGAGAAAGGCTTCACCCTTTTTGCAAAGCCCAATCGGGCTCGCTGTCAAACTGCAGCGCACCGGCATGATTGCCTGGGCAATTGGAATACTCGTGATGGGTGTTGCTTATGGATCCGTGTTAGGGGATCTGGAAGCTTTTTTTGAAGGCAATGAGATGATGGAACAAATGCTCGTAGAAGAGGAAGGATATACACTAACCGAGCAATTCATTCCCACGCTCATGATTGTGATGGCCTTGCTTGCAACAGTTCCTCCCGGTATGGCTATGTTGAAACTTTATGGGGAAGAGAAAAAGAACCGCGTTGAACATTTGCTTGGAAGGGCTGTGTCACGCACAAAACTGATGGGCAGCTATCTGATTATCTCGGTTGTGAATGGGTTTGTCATGTTATCCTTAACGGCCATCGGTCTGTGGGGTGCGGGAGATATTGCCATGGAAGAAGGCCTTGATTTTGGCACGATCTATGGAGGAGCTTTGGTTTATTATCCAGCGATGCTCGTAATCATCGGTCTTGCTGTCCTGCTCATTGGCATTCTTCCAAAGCTGAGTAGCGTCATTTGGCTTTATGTCTTTTATTCCTTCATTGTCCTTTATTTGGGTGGATTATTTGATTTTCCGGATTGGGTCGGGCAATTGTCCCCTTACGGACATATCCCTGAACTTCCGGTTGATGAAATGGAATGGATGCCGATAAGCATTCTAGTTATCATCGCGGTTACCCTAATGATTGCAGGGTTTATCGGATATCGTCGCCGTGATATAGAAGGGTAATATCAGAACAACTGAACCGAACCATCATAATAAAGTTGTATAAATCGGGGTAAACACTAAATCCTATGGTTGACAAATAGATGTAATTGATGATAGTCGCTACGGAAAAACACTACGCTTTCCGTGGGCCCCAAGCTCAGCCTCCTCGAAAAAAGACGTTCGCTTTTTTCTGCGGGGTCTTCCCACTGCGCTTTCCCACAGTCTCCGTGTTTTTCCACCGCTAGCTAGTGCTATTACCATAATTAGTCACTTATATCTACCATAGATTTTGGCGAAAAGCCATAAATCATAGAAAAAACAAGATTTATAAAGCATTAGCCAACACCATTCCGCATGGAGAACATCGAATGCTTGAAAATGCTGGGTATGCTACCATTCTCATAGATTGTCCAGACGAAGTAGTCATAGCAATCTATGACCTGTTACCCATCATGCAAAATAAAAATGAATGCCAATAAATAGGAAATGGTGGGGAGGTGGGGAGGTATGGACCGTCAATCATTAATGAAAAAATTTGATAAGCAAGCGAGAAAATACGATAAACGACGAAAAAAAAGGCATGGAAATCAGTTTCGTCAACAAATTTTTCAAGAAGCAAAAGGGAAGGTTTTGGAGGTGGCCATCGGTTCGGGGCTTAATTTTCCTTTTTACAGTAGAGATATTGAATTGACAGGATTGGATTTTAGTCAAGAGATGCTGAAAACAGCACAACATGCGGCAAAATATTATCCTTTTAAAGCGACCTTTATACAAAAAGATGTTGAAACGATTGAATTTAGCGAAAACAGTTTTGACACAATAATATCATCTGCCAGTTTATGTGCCTATGAAGAACCTGTCGATGTCCTAAACAATTTTCAAAAATGGTGTAATCCAGAAGGAAAAATACTCATGCTGGAGCATGGCGTTAGTACAAATAAATGCTTCGCAGGATTGCAAAAATCATTGAATCCATTGGCCTTCAGAGTTGTAGGATGCCATCAGAACAGAAATATTTCTGAGATTGTAGAAAAGTCTAATCTAAAGCTTATTAAGGAAGAACGTTACTTGGCCGGTTATTTGTACTTGATATGGGCTACACCATAAATGTTTAAAAGCGATCGTATTATAAGGTCAATCAGAATTTGTTTCTGGTTGGCCATTTTAATGGGTTCATAGGGACTTGATTGATTCCCGCCCACAAACATGAAACATAAAACGCCACAACAGTTTCAGCCATCTCCAGGATCTTATCATGTCACTCTTTATATATCCTTTTGCTTCGTTCAAGAAGGATAATTCCTATCGTTTAATGAGTAAATCCGTTTGTAATTGTAAAGATAGTTTCTCAATGGCAACACGTGTATCAAAAATTTTTTACAAAGGTTTTTAATCCTGACATACAAGATGTCAGGGTGGATGATTTATTCTTAAATTAGCCGAAATGAAAGGAGTTGGATACAATTAACCATATGACTCAACAAAGTACGAAGAGATAAAGGAAAAGTCTCTGGATAAGGAGAGAAAAAGATGAAACTTGATCGTTTGCTGGGGATTACGATGGAATTATTGACGAATAAAAGAGTGACGGCTAGTGAATTGGCTTCGAGGTTCGAGGTCTCTGTTCGAACAATCTATCGTGACATTGAATTGATTAATCAATCCGGCATTCCTGTTGCATCTTTCTCCGGAACAGATGGTGGCTTTGAGATAATGAATGGGTTTTTCTTATCAAAGCAGCATTTTTCCATTGATGACTTTTCTGTGATCTACAACCTTTTAAAGAGTATGGAAGGCGCGGTTGGCGGAAATACATTTACATCTTTAGTCAATAAGCTTGGCAGTTTGCAGCCTGCGCTGTTGGATGAAAGACTCCAGAAGAAAATTGTTTTCGATATGAGCACTTCAGTAGAGGAAAAAGAGATTCTTCTTCTCTTATTGGAAGCAATCGATCAATCAAAAAGGGTTACATTTACCTATATCAATGCCTCTGGTCAAATATCAGAAAGGAAGATTGAACCGTTGAATCTTTTATGGGGACAGGGGGCTTGGTACTTGGATGGTTATTGCTTATTACGAAAAGACAATCGTTATTTTCGTATGTCAAGGATCAGCAAGCCCGAAGTGTTAGAAGAAACATTCGATCCGAGAGCAGATTCTAAACGTCTGGTTCATTCAGAAGAACAAGGCATAGATGTTCATCTCCGTTTTAATTTAACTGCGCAACCGCGAGTTTTCGAGCAATTTCCGGGAGAATACACCTTTCATGGGGATTTTGTTGATGTACAAACGATCTTTTATTCAAAGGAGTATGCCCTCTCTGTCATTTTAAGTTATGGGTCTAAGGTTGAAATCCTTTCCCCTAATGACTTAAGGCAAGATGTAATTGACAAATTGAATGAGATTCGAAAGATCTATTTTTGAAGAACGTTTGATTTTCCTTATGTTAGGGATTGCTGCACAACTTGCAGCTATCAGTTGACGCCGGGATGCCGCTTCCATGGCCTCGCTTTCCGCGGACGACAACACCAACGGAAAAAGCTTATGTGCCAGTCTTTTTCCATTAGTCAGCAGTCCCTATGCAGGAACAAAATGGAGGTTATAAAATGACAATTTTAGTGACAGGTGCTACAGGAACAGTAGGAAGACATGTGGTAGAACAACTCGTAAATAAAGACGTACAAGTAAGAGCGGTATCGCGCAACCCGGAAAGGGCTAATTTGCAGGAAAGTGTTGAGGTTGTAGCAGGAGATCTTACGTCTCCCGAAACGTTAATTCCGGCATTTCAAGGTGTTACCGCATTATACTTGATTACCTCAAGTGATCAAGCTGATGCGACGTTGGAAACCAATCCTCAAGTCGTTGAGTTGGCAGAGAAGGCTGGGGTTCAAAGCGTATCTTTATTGACGGTCTACGGTGATGGCCCAGTGGAACAAGCAATTAAAAATAGTCGCCTTGAATGGGCGTTTGTTCAACCCGTTGGATTTATGGCCAATGCCATTGACGATTGGCAGGAATCAATTCGAAAAGAAGGCGTTGTTCGTACGCTTGGAGGCGAAACACGCGGTGCCATTATTCATGAAGCTGACATTGCAGCGGTTTTTGTTGAAACACTTCTTGAGAATGGGCACCATGGAAACGTTTATACACTCACCGGCCCGGAAGCTCTTTCCACGATCGAACAAGTGGAGATCATTAGTAAAGGCATTGGAAAAGAGATTAAATTTAAAGAATTAACGGAAGAAGAAGCACGCAGGGAATGGGAAAAGAGGGGTCTCGATAAGGAAAGTGTTGATTTTATGGTTCAAATGAGTAACAACCCCCCTGAAATTGGTTATACCGTTTTACCAACGGTCGAAGAAGTAACAGGACGTCCGGCAAAAACATTTGCTGCGTGGGTATCAGAACATAAAAGTGCCTTTATGGAATAGATCCTGATTTCAAATAATGCCCTGGGTTTTTACTAGGGCATTCTTAAAGAATCAATACAACAGTGGATAAGGAGTTATCTTAAATGCAATATGCCGTAGAAGCAAGTAAACTTAAAAAATCGTATAAAGAGAACCAGGTCGTTAATGGGATCAATTTGCAAGTAAAAAAGGGGGAGTTATTTGCTCTTCTTGGGCCAAACGGCGCTGGTAAAACCACGGCCATTCATATGCTGTCAACGCTCTTAAAACCGGATGGAGGAACTGCTTTTATCCAAGGGTTAGATGTTGTGAAAGACGCCAAAAACGTTCGGAAAAAGATAAGCTTGACAGGTCAGTTTGCTGCACTCGATGAAGGGTTATCGGGCTTCCAAAATTTAATATTGATTGCCAAACTGCATGGTTACTCTAATAAACAAACCCATTCAATAGCGAATGAATTAATACGTTCCTTTGATTTAATGGAAGCCAAAAATCGTATAGTAGCAAATTATTCTGGAGGGATGCGACGTCGCTTGGATATTGCAGCAAGTATCGTCACCCAGCCAGAAATTATTTTTCTTGATGAGCCAACAACGGGATTAGACCCCCAGAGTCGCATGCAAGTTTGGGAACTGGTCCGTGCACTTTTAAAATTAGGTACAACAGTTTTATTAACGACGCAATATTTAGAAGAAGCTGATCAGTTGGCTGATCGAATCGCCGTTATTGATAAAGGGACGATCATTGCAGAAGGGACACCAAACCAACTGAAGGCCTCGATTGGTGGGAAAACGCTATCTTTGCGATTAACCAAATTTTACGAGCCTAAAAACATTCGTGAAATTTTAGATGGTCCGTACCCGCACGCTTTAAATATAATCGAAGATGAAAATCCGCTTGTTTTCAAGATCCCTGTAACAAAAACAAGACTGGCAAATGACATCATTGACACGCTCTTAAACCACGCAATTCCCATTGAGGATTTTACATTGAGTGATCCAAGTCTGGATGAAGTGTTCCTAGCGCTGACAGATACCAAACATGAGGAGGTTACTCAATGAATGTAACGAAGAATTTGAACGAGTCATTGTCTTATTGGAATTCACCACCCAAAAGTGCCAGTGCCTTCAAAGCTACACGAACTTTTATGTGGAGAACAGTACAAAACACAAAGAATAACTTATTTGGCTATGTAATTGAAGCTGTTCTGAGCCCTGTCATTATGCTGCTTATATTTGGTTACTTGTTTGGTGGAGCAATTGCTGGATCAACAACAGAATACATTCAATTCCTTTTACCAGGGATTCTTATTTTAACGGTCGTTCCATTAACCGTATACAGTGGAACAAGCCTATGTCTGGACATTACAAAAGGGGTTTATAATCGATTTCGGACGATGCCTTTTTGGCAGCCGGCAGCCATACTTGGACCACTAGTTACTGACGGTATCAGATATACGGTAGCATTGCTTTCTGTATTAACTACCGGTGTTGTATTGGGATTTCGTCCAGAAGGTGGCGTATTGGGAACAGTACTTGCCATATTGTTTATTATTTTCTTCGCATTTAGTGTGAGTTGGATTTTTTCAACGATTGGGGTTATGGCCAAACGCCCGGAATCAGTATCGGGATCGAGCATGATAATCATTTATCCACTTATGTTTGCCAGTAATATTCTGGTCGATTCAGCTACGATGCCCAAATGGATTCAAGTCATTGTTGATATAAATCCAATCAGTATCGTGACCTCTACGGTAAGAGGGCTAATATCTGGAGCTACTACCACCGCAGAAATTGTAAGCGGTATTGTCATATGCATACTATTCATTGTTGTTTTCGCACCGTTGACCATTTATCTGTATCTCTCAAAGAGCAATAGGTGAACAAATCAGATTGACTGAAAATAACTTTAAAAATATAGTCTTAAGTTTTATCTAGGCATTGACTTTGCCATTGACATTCTTTAACTTCAAGTTTATAATGAATAAACAAACTTGAACAAACAAAGGTGATGGTATGGCAAAGTTATTAGTGCTCGCGTTGTTAAGCATAAAGCCAATGTCAGGATATGATATTAAAGAAATGCTGAAGGTCATGGATGCTGAACGATGGAGTGGATTGCTTATTGGTTCCATCTACAATGCCCTCAATAAACTGGAGGGTGGGGGATACGTTGAAGTCAGTCAAATTGAGCATACCGGACATCGCCAAAAAGCGATCTATTCAATCACCAATAGCGGACGAGATTACGAAAAGAAACTGATAAGAGAAGCACTGGAAAAGCCTTTGAATCCTTATCCTACCCAATTGTATTCCGGGTTATCTTTCGTTGATAAACTGGATAGGGAAGAAGCCCTTGCAGCGTTGAAAACACAACAACAAAACCTGGAGGCTGAACACGAAGCAGTTTCTTTTGGTTTAAAAGCAAAACAAGAAGCGCAGATAGAAAATCTGTCCCCTTTTACGCTCCTTGTCTTTGAACACATGTTTGAGACGATAAAACTCCAGCAGCATTATATTGATAAAGCGATTACGTTGTTGCAAGAGAACGAAACGTTTTGAACAAAAATTAGCGCCGCATTCGCCTTCAAAATCTTTGATTTAGTGGGGGAATGCGGCGCTAAGGTCTTCGCTTTTTCTTAAAGGACTCCCTGTATTAGGGAGGGTTAAAATAAACATATAGTCAAAATTGAATACACATGTTTAATGAAGGAGGATTCACTTTGCGTACGTTAATAAAAGCTGAGAATTTGACGAAAACATATCGAGGTCGAACCGTTGTTAAGAACGGTTCGCTGCACATTCGAGAAGGAGAAACCATTGCATTGATGGGACCGAATGGTGCTGGGAAAACAACAATGATTGGAATGCTTTTAAGACTGATCCATCCAGATTCTGGCGTTGTTCAACATTGGACTCAGAATTTCAAAGCCGAAACGGGTGTTCAATTACAGTCGACGCCTTTCTTTGAGGGGCACTCGGTTGAGGAAAACATTCGATTATTTGCAGCCTTCTATAACGTGAAATCAAAGGAACTTGATATTAATTCTTTACTGGAGGTTTATGGATTGCGTGAAGAAAAAAAATCACCTGCAATCAAACTGTCGTTAGGCCAACAAAAACGCCTTGCCATCGCAGTGACTACGTTACACAACCCAAAATTAATCATTCTTGATGAACCTTCTGCCGGTCTCGATCCTCGAGGGCAAAAAGACATCCAACAACACATTGTAGAAATGAAGGAGAGGGGAGACACGGTGTTTTTTTCCTCTCATGACATGCTCGAAGTGAGCAAAGTTGCCGATCGGGTGATGATCATGAACGATGGAGAAATCGCGGTTACAGGTACTCCGCAGTCATTAATCAACGAACATGGGGTATCCGATGTTGATGAACTTTATTCTCTGATCACAGAACAGGGGTGAATGAAAATGACCACCGTTTTTTTATTGAATGTAAAAGCTGCTGTAAAAGACGTCTACTTATTGTTTTGGTCTGTTGCTTTGCCAGTTGGCGCCCTTATTACGATGGGCATCTTCTTTGATGGCTATGTGGAATATACGCTTGTGGGTATGTCCGCAGTAAGCCTGCTTTTTTATGCGTTTATGTCGACTTCATTTACTTCCTTATCGCAACGACGCAGGGGCGTATACGATTTGTTACACGCAACCCCAATGCCTCTTTATCAATACATTCTAAGTGTTTCCGGAGCCAGGTCGATGATATCCATGGTTTTAGGTTATATGATATTAGTGGTAAGCTGGATCTTCTATAGCCCTTCCTTTTCTATAATAGGACTGCTAATGACATTCCCTGTTTTGTTAATTGGGTCGACTGCCTTTATCTTTTTAAGCTTTGCGGTTTCAAGTGTCGTAAAAACAGAAGGACATTTAAGTATGTCGACCAATTTGATCATGCTTCCAATGGTTCTTTGCAGCAGTGCTTTCTACAGTCTGGAAAATGCTCCTTCGTTCATTCAGTATGTCAGCATGGTAAACCCTTTTGAATGGCTAGTGACAGGGATAAGAACTTCCATGACCGTGGAAATGACTTTATGGATTCAGAATGTATTCATCTTATTTGTTTTCTTTGCGCTATTTTTTATTTTGTCATTAAGGACATTTAAATACGAGCGACACTAGGGTTGCAGGTGGTTTGATTTTCAACTGAATACAGCAATCAAAATGAAAGATGCTATAAACAAGCATTGAACATATAGCCTGACATATATGTTTGTTGGTGGCTTAGTACCCAACTGAATATTTTGCATAAATGCTTTTATATTGGCTGGAAATAGCACAATACACAATATAATACCGACTATACTGGAGATTTGTTGTGTGGAAGGGATGATAACTCCAATTGCAATAAATAATTCCATGATGCCTGTAGTATAAACAATCAATTTTGGAAATGGAAAAACTACAGGCACCAATCGAATAAATATTTTGTTTCGGCCATTTATTGCTTAAGTTTATATATCAACTTGATATAGTAGGGATTGCTGAACAACTTGCAGCTATCAGCTGACGCCGGGATGCCGCTTCCCATGGCTTCGCCTTTCCGCGGACGCGTCAAGCCCCCGCAGCGCCGGTTTTGCGCGAGGGGGCTTGACGCGTCCGTTTTGTGTCTACGCCATTGCAACGTCATCCCTCCGTACGTTGCCAGAAGTGCAAGGGTTTTTTGCTTATAGGATGGATTTCCATGCATCCAGCTTTGACAACACCAATGGAAAATGCTTATGGGCCAGTCTTTTGCCGTTATTCAGCAGTCCCTAAGTAATTTAGCTGTATTACTGGATTGCGAAATGAAGCTTTATCCAGTTTACAAACAAAATATAAGCGTAAATACATTAACAGCAGCACTTTCCATAGCCGCTCATGCTCAGAGGGCAGTTTCGCTTTATGTAGAAAGCAAATCCCTATGAATACTTTTAGTTTTTTTACTAACAGTAAACGTAATGTCCATTGTTAGGAGATGAATCTGTATGAGTGAAGATGAAAACTTAAACAAAAAGGAAAAGCAATTAGAGTCATTTGTTAGGGATACGCATAATCAGGAGATGATTTCCAATGAAGGGAAAAAGATCGTGGATGATGAAAATTCACTGACCGCTGGAGATCGTGGACCGACCTTGATTGAAGACTTTCTTGCCAGAGAAAAACTAGCGCATTTTGATCGGGAGAGAATACCCGAACGGGTCGTTCATGCACGAGGTTATGGTGCTTATGGAGAATTCGAACTGTATCAATCCATGAGTGATATAACCATGGCAGATTTCTTACAAGATCCATCCAAAAAAACGCCGCTATTTGTGAGGTTTTCACAAGTTATCGGCTCACGGGGCTGTAATGAAACCGTTCGGGATGTACGAGGGTTTTCCATTAAGTTCTATACAGATGATGGGAATTTTGACATTGTTGCCATCAATTTCCCGATTTTTTTCATTCAAGATGCGATCAAATTCCCTGATTTGATTCATTCTGTCAAACCAGAACCTGATAATGAATACCCTCAAGGCCAAACGGCACACGATACGTTTTGGGATTTTATGGGAAGTAATCCGGAGACGACGCACATGGCCATGTGGATTATGAGTGATCGAGCCATTCCCAAGAATTACCGTACCATCGAAGGTTTTGGCGTTCACACGTATCGTTTTGTAAACAAAGACGGTGTAGCCCATTTCGTAAAGTTTCACATCAAACCCGTTCTGGGTGTTCATCCATTAATTTGGGATGAAGCTCAGAAACTTGGAGAAGATGCCGATTTTCATCGAAGAGATCTTTGGACAAATATCAAAATGGGAAATTATCCGGAATATGAATTTGCTGTACAGGTTATTCGAGAAGATCAGGAATTTATGTTTGACTTCGATATTTTAGACCCGACAAAGTTTTGGCCGGAAGAGGATGTGCCGCTTCAAAAAATAGGGAAGTTAACGTTGAACAAAACGGTCGACAATGCCTTTTCGGAAACTGAACAAAGCGCGTTTCATCCGGGAAATATTGTTCGTGGCATTGACTATTCTAATGATCCGCTGCTACAAGGACGTCTGTTTTCATATACGGATACGCAACAAGCCCGAATTGGCGCCAATTATCAACAACTCCCCATCAATAAACCGGTTTGTCCTGTTTTTAACAACCAGCGAGATGGGGCGTCACGTCCTGTGATTGATCGCGGAAAAGTTTCTTATCACAAAAACTTATTGGCAAATAATACACCATCAGAAGTTCCGGCAGACGAGGGAGGCTTTGTTACCTATCCTTCCAGCGTAGAAGGATTGAAAAAGCGTCAAACAGCAGACTCGTTCCACGATCACTATTCACAAGCCAGGCTCTTCTGGAACAGCATGACACCAGTGGAACGGGAGCATATTATTGGAGCCTATAGTTTTGAACTGGGAAGATGTCTTCATGTACCTGTCCGACAGCAGATGGTTGACCGCTTAGCGAGGGTCAGCAAAGAACTCGCGGAACCTGTAGCGAAAAAAGTTGGGGTTACCGTACCGAATGTAGAAGAATCAACTGTTACGAAATCGTCACCAGCTGTAAGTTTAACGAATACTAATTTTGTGGCGGATACACTTAAAGTAGCTGTTTTTCTTGCAGAGGGTTTTCCCGGAAAAGAAGTGGATGCCATTCTGAAGCAATGGACCGAGGCGGGAATGCATCCTGTTATCGTCAGCAATAACCTTGGTGAAGTTAGCGGTAGCGAGGGATATTCGTATAAGGTGGACCAAAACTTTTTAACTGGATCCCCATTAAGCTATGAAGGCGTATTTCTTGTCGGCGGCAACGAAGCGGATAACTATTTTCATTACGAAGCTCGTACCTTTATTACGAATATGTTCAATCATTTCAAGCCGATAAGTGCCAAAGAAGAAAGTCGTCAGTTACTAAAAGAAATGGGCATTGAAGAAATGCCAGGAGTTATTATAGACACGGATCCTCAATTTGGCCAAGCATTTATAGATGCGATGGCCAAGCAACGCTTTTGGGATCGACCTAGTTTTCTTTATAACGTTTAAGGCATGGACAAATCTTTTGTCGAAAGCCTCCTCAGTTGTGGAGGAGGCTTTCCTTAAAAAGATGCAAAAGTAAAATGACTGCGCCCGGTTTTTACAGAAACATAAACAGCAAATGTGCAATTGAACGATAAAATACTTTTTGTTTTACTTTTCTTGATCATTGAATATTGCTTCTACGAGTCTCGAAAATTCATCCACTTGATCTGTAATTAAAAAAACGGGCAGAAGTAAAACAGCCATGAAAAGTGCAGTACCGGATAGCATAGCTTTCGTAGCAATCTTTTTAAGTAACCGCATTCCCTCTCCCCCTCCTTTGAATATTCAATTATTATACGCCGTTTTTTACACAATACAAGAGGAAGAAGTATCATTTTATATTTATCCTTAATTAGGGTGAGGGTCATAGGATCAAAACTTTGCAGTACAATACCAGAAACCGGTGTGTTGGTTTTTGCTTGCAGAATATGATTGCTGGGGTGACTTCGGGTATTGCGTTGATCGTATGCTTGGTAGGTAGCCATGCAAACTAATTTCGAAAAATTTGACTTCCTATTGCATGTTCTGTATACTAATATGGTTGATATTTTCATCCCTCCATAATATCAATTCCTTCGAAAATCACCTCACAATTCCGCTTCCATCCCTAATCTTCTCATGTTTCATACCCACGTTGTAATTGGAAGTACATGCTCAATTCCTATGGCGCGGTCATCGGAGCCGCAATGATGAAAGAGTAGGAAGGGCTTTCGTTGTATTGAGATCATCGCTCATGTTATCTGAAAATTATTAATGATAAGTGCTGATCGGAAAAAGAATAGGTGATAAAAAGAACATTGTCGTGCATTCCGGTGTGTGGCGATGTTTTTGATGTTTTTGATGGAAATTTCGGTATAATAATCACCCGGAGAGCACGCTGTTTTTGCAATGGTGATCCAACGATAGTAAAAATAAGTGGTTAGAAGGACAGTATTCCAGATGACAATTCCGTAAAACGGCAATGATGAACGAAGTTGATCAAATTAAAATTTGATCGGGTAGAAATTGAGATTTCCTAAAAAGCTGCGTCGAAAGGGGCAATAGTACATTGATAAAATAAAACTGATTCAAAAAGGCCAGTTAAATAAGTCAAAGGAACACTTTACGCGAGCATTGTTTACTATAGTAAACATACAGACTCTGCCGGGAAAAGAAGGGAAGAGGGGGTATTTTGCATAAATATTCACCAACAAATTTTAAAATGCAAAGACGCCCGATTCTTTTCATGACAAATATAACTTCCGATAATATATATTATGTTAACTTAATGAAACGCAGACGGGGCGGTAACTTGACGACCCGAATGAGCATAATAATCATTATTGTTCACTCATCAAGCCGCGCGTGCCCATAAGATTCGGTTCGCTTCCGCTAATCGCTGATGGCGGGATTTTAATGCAACATGTCGATACATAAATACTGGAGACGGTCTTTTAACATTTTTTGGAGGTCGTTATCATGGAATTTCAAGCCGCTGTCGATGAATTTCTGTTTTATATGGAGGTTGAAAAAATTATTCACCCCATACGTGGCGCGGCTATGCTCATGATTTGCAGTGTTTTCAGCAATTTTTAATATGGATGGCCATCGATTTTATGACAGGCATTCAAGGGCCGAAGGCCGATCAAAAATTGCCGGTTTATATGACGTTAGCGCAATTACAACAGTTTTTCTCATATCTGGAATCGGATACTGATACGTTTGCGTTGCGGAATGAAACCATGTTCAAATTGCTGGCGACCACCGGAATGCGCCGGCAAGAATTGGTCGATTTAACCTGGCAACAGTTAGACTTAGAGGCAAATACATTACGGGTGATTGGCAAACGTCGCAAAGAACGCATCCTTCCCCTCCACGCGATTGTGGTGCCCCTTCTGCACACGTATCATGCATCTTTACCCAAGGAACGGGTCTACGCGTCGGAACCGATATTTTTGAGTTATCGCCATACAAAAATGAAACCCCACGGGTTGCATAATGTATTTAAACGATTATTGGCATCCGCCGGGTTACCTCCTGAACGATTTACGTTGCATCATTTGCGGCATACCTTTGCGACTCTGTTATTGGATGAGGACGTCGATTTAAAAACCTTACAGGAATTTTTAGGGCACGAAAGCTTGAGTACGACAG
Source organism: Salicibibacter cibi (assembly GCF_016495865.1). Taxonomy (NCBI): domain Bacteria; kingdom Bacillati; phylum Bacillota; class Bacilli; order Caryophanales; family Bacillaceae; genus Salicibibacter; species Salicibibacter cibi. The sequence continues at coordinate 1,816,525 of NZ_CP054706.1, read as the reverse complement.
GCATGTACACGCATATTAATATGAAGAAAAAACGGGAAGTCATGGCTGCATGGAAACTCTGAATGTACGCAAGCCTTTACGCAAGTCTTGTCTTATAGATGAATGAGCTTTTTTTCAATCAACATGGATGCTAATTTTGGATCGGTTTCAATGAGTTTCACCAACGTTTCTTTCGAAAGTTCTGATTCAGGCATCTCCTGGGGGCGCTCCCCTGATTGTTTTGGGGAGACCTTCTCTTCTTCCTCCCCTGCTTCCTTGATGATTTTCATCGAAGGTGCTTGCATTAATGCTTCTTCCATCTGATTGATCTGTCTTCGCAAGAGATTCAATAGACGGCTATGTTTCCGAACGTAATAGGTAAGATTATCTTGCTGACGGTGTCCAAGCAAAAATTTGATGGCCGTCATGTCTGCCCCTTTCTCCGCCAAAATCGTGGAGATGGTCGCCCGAAAACCGTGTGGTGTTACCTTCTCTTCTCCTTCCCAACCGAATGCTTTACAAACGTGGTCAGTGATTCGATTCAATGCTTTTGCTTTCAACGGTTGCCCATTCAATCCAATAAAAGCAAATCATCCGCTTGGAGGTGATGCATATGGATATGTGCTTGCAATTCGGAAAGCAATTTAGGCGGCAATGGGATAATCTGAACTTTGTTTTTGCTGTTGATATACGCGCGTTCGTATTTTAACCACTTCTTATCAACGTGAATGCTTTTTACCGTTAAACTGGACAAGGCTTCATTTCGCAATCCAGTAAAAATCAGTGCTTTAATCGTCATAGCTGCCGGATGGCCTTCTTTTTGAAGCCCTTCAGCATACTGATAGACTTCTCGCAATTGGTCTAAGGTTAAGATCGGTGAATGATGCCCCGCTTGTCCAACGGGCAACGTGATGACTTTAAACGGATTCTTACCCACAATGCCTAAGTCTCGATAAAAGGAAAACAACGAGGATAAAGCAGTTGTTCTTCTCTTCATTGTGGAGGCACTTACTCCCCCGTCTTTTTGTTCCTTAATCCACTTTTGCACATAATCCAATCTACCATTTTGTAATGTCGGATCTAATCCCCTATCACAGAGAAAATTTTCAAAGCACTGGGCATCACTTTGATACCCTTCCAATGTCGAGTCGGACCAAAATTTATATTCTTTCATCACCTCCAATGCTTCGATTAACGTGGATTGGTCTGTAATGATTTCCTCAATGGGTGCCTGTTGGTGCATCATCATGACCTCCATAAGAAGAATGTTTTGAATGAATTCCCATCCAATGGCTGATGGTTAACAGCCCATAGGTCGTTGTTTAACCTCCCCCAGGATCGCTGCGGGCCGCCCCCATTGCGTGAATACCTTTATAAGGTAAGGCTGTGGCTGGACGGAAGTATCATGATCCCTCCGCATGAATCTTCGCCTTCAATGGAACCACCATTGATGTCTTGCCACGGAATCTGTCGCTCGCACTTTCGATAAAGTGATCATGGCGCTCCGGCAATTTGGCTTCTCATACGGGGAACGTACTGGAATGGGTTTTATTCTATTTTCAAAGGCCAAAGAGTTGAAAAACAAATCCCTGTGATTACCGTGACATTTCCGAACAAAAATCGGTACATTTTTATAAAAAAAATTGAACAAAAAATAAATGTCTAGTGAACCTTTTTCATTGACAAAAAAAGGATAGGGAAAAATGAAAAGAACCAGCCGTTAACTATTTATCAATTAACCGCTGGTTTTATTTTTCTTAAGATTCATTCTTCTTATCTTAATTGTCTTTTTCATTAAGCAAATGGTTCAACTTGTTTAGCCCTCTTTCAATCGATAGACGAACAACCCGTTCATCCACTCCTTCCAACCGCGCAATCTCCACTTTACTCAACCCCAAAATGTAATGCGCATATATACGGCGGAAGGACTTCTCCGACAATTGACTCATTGCCTGATACAATTCCTGCTGAAACACTTTTTCTTCATACTGTTCTTCTGTTGACGGGGAAGGAAAAAGCATTTGATGTTCAATGCCATCTTCTCGATTTAAAGAGTAATGCGCTTGATACCGGTACATACGTCGATGATATGCATGCTTTTTCCGCTCAAGTTCACGTAATTCTTCCAGCACCTCTTCTTCTATTTCTACCCAAACATCCCTTTAATAAAAAGGATACAGACCCCGTAAATTGATTTTCTTCATTGGACACTCCCCTTCTAGTTTTGATTTTTACGAGACATCAAAACTAGAAGGAGGGGAACGACAGTGTGTTTCATTTACAGAAAAAAAAGATCCTCCGGTACGATGGGGTTTGATCATGCATGTCATCTCCCTTCGCAATGCTGCAAAGGTGGCCGATGAAGTTCCCTTTCATATCCTTCAACTGGATGTTTAAATTGCCAAAGAGTTGAATAAGATTTTTAAGAAAAATAAAACCCAACTGTTTTCTACAGTTGGGTTTAAGCATTTATGCATCATTCATGATTATGATTCACTTAGCATCCTTAAATTGATATTTTTTTATCTGCTAATTTTCTTTCTGGTGAGCAGGAAAATTTGACAAAATACTCATCGTTCTCATTCACATTAATCGCTTCATAACATCCATCAATTCATCGATCATTTCTTCCTTGTTCCCTTCTTGAATGGCATTGGCCACACAGTAATATGTATGGTCTTCCATTAGAGCCTCTGCCAAAATTAAAATGAAGCTTTAAAGTAGCGAAACGTTAATGAAAAGCGTGTTTACAAATGATGTCAGATTACAAACGTTTGACGTGACGCCATGAATCTACAGAATCCAGCATATAATGGCGTCATCGGATAGTTATATGACGCCATAAAACAACGCATGTGTACATTTAATGGCGTCTAAGGACGATAAATGTCATTAGGTTTTAAACTGTCACGGCTGGGATTTATGATTTTGGCATTGGCACTTAAAGAAACACTCACCTGTTTGGCTGATTGAATCGCCGAGATTTGATGAAAGATATCGACACAATACTTATCGTTATCAACCATTTTTTGCACTCCACGGACTTGCCCTTCAATCCGTTTCAGCCGGTTGAGTAATGCTTCCTTGTTTGGTTGGGCGGTTTCCATTTCTTGTTTTACATATATAATTTCCCTCTTTGTTGACAAGGGATCGTGCTTATAAGAACACGATCCCTTTTTTTAAGCTACTTCATACCCTTGTTCTTCAATCACTTCTGTTATTTCCTTCAGATCTACTTTGCTCGGATCAAAACTGACCTCGACGTTTTCGTCACTTAAATGAACCTTGACGTGATTGACGCCGTTTAGATCGCCTACATTGCCTTCAATGGAATGGACACAATGGTCACAAGACATCCCCTGTACGTTTAATGTCATTTTATTCATGATTAATAACTCCCTCTTTATTTCAATACTATACACAGGTATTTCAAGTGATGAGTTGAACGCTGCTTTTCTCTTCCATCTTCTCACCCATGGTTTCAAGATAATGCTGCACATGTTGAGCGGCCAGCGCACCGTCTCCCGTCGCCGTAACAATCTGGCGTAGAGATTTTTCGCGGATATCCCCGGCTGCATAAATACCTGGAATGTTCGTCGCCATTTCATCATTGGTGACTACATAACCTTCTTGGTTTGTAATACCCAATCCCAGGACACTATCATTTAAAGGAAGCATGCCAATATAAATAAACACACCACCTACAGAAAGGGTCGAAAATTCCCCGGTTTCCGTATCTTTCATGGTTACACGGCCGACTTTCCCCTCATGTTCATGGATGTCTGTCACAACTTTGTTCCAGATAAAGTCAACTTTCTCATTCTTAAACGCACGTTCTTGTAAAATTTTTTGAGCACGAAGTTCATCTCTTCGGTGAATGATGGTCACTTTAGAAGCAAAACGGGTGAGATACATCCCTTCTTCTACGGCGGAATCTCCGCCTCCAATCACCACAAGTTCACGATCTTTGAAGAACGCACCATCACATACGGCACAATAGGATACCCCTCGACCGAGAAGTTCTCGTTCTCCCGGAATGCCAAGCTGTTTATACGAGGCTCCGGTTGCTACAATGACTGCACGGGCACGAAATGCTTGAGTTCCTGTCACCACTTTTTTCGTGTCCCCTTCATCGATGATTTGCTTAATGTCGCCATACGCATAGTCAGCCCCAAATGTTTGGGCGTGTTGAAACATCTTATGCGAAAGGTCAGGACCTAGAATGTGATCGAATCCGGGATAGTTCTCGACATCTTCGGTATCGGCCATCTGACCACCCGGCATGCCACGTTCAAGCAACAGCGTGCTTGCATTTGCGCGTGAGGCATAAACGGCAGCTGTCATTCCGGCCGGACCTGCACCGGCAATCAGCACATCATAGATTTTTTGAGTGTTCACAGTGAACACCTCCTTCCTATCATTTATGTTTGAAATCCCTCCATGGACGCGTGAACTTCATTCTGTAAAGGAAGGAGATGGTGAGATCACGAATTCACCAGCTCCCGTCGTTCATCCTTTAGGCGACATGATACCCTTGTTCCTCAATTTTTCCCGTGATTTGCTCGAGATCCACCTGGTTTGCATCATAAGAGACACCCACGATTCCCTCTCCGAAATTCACGTCAACTTTGCTCACACCGGTCAATTCTCCTACACTTCCTTTGATTGAGTTCACGCAACTCCCACAAGACATGCCGTTTACATTTAATTTAACATCTTCCATTTTAAACATCCTTTCCAATCCTTTTATTTTTATGAAGCGTTTGTCATTTCAAAATAGCGCACCCAGTGGCATCTTCCGTACTGGTTTTGCAATGCCCGTGTTGATCCGCATGTTTTTTCACATTCTTCTGCATACATTTGGCAGATAGCATCGATCCATTCTCTCGTTACATTGATGAAGGTCGTCAACTTTATTGAGACATGATTCTGACCATCGCTAACCCATCAAGGAGGGAACCTTCACTACATAGGTCTCACCCCTTGACATGCATCCTTTCAGCTCGAGGTAAGAAAGAGCGGATCTCCTCTTCATGATAGCCAACTTGCATTTGTTGATCATCCACCATGATGGGACGTTTGAGCAATGTCGGGGTGTTGGCAACCATTGTAAATAATGTGTTCGTTGTGAGTTCATCCATATCAAGATGAAGCTCCTTAAAGGACTTCGAATGCTTAGAAACAATATCAGCGACACCATTCTCCGTAAACTGGAAGAATTGAACCACTTCGTCCATGGATAGACGCGTTTTAGACACGTCGATCTCCATAAAGGGAATCTGGTAGTTTTGTAACCATTGTTTCGCTTTCCGACAAGATGTGCAACTGGCAGACGTATAGATCTTCAACATGCGACCACCTCCTTGACGCTCCCTTTATGGATGCCCTTCTCTAATTTGTTGAACGAGCGATTGAATCTCGTTTTGATTCCGCTCAAAGCCTGTAAACACGATGGGCTTTTGGAGCTTACCGAAAAGCGATTGTTTCTGAAAGACAAAACCGGGAACCACCCTCGACCCAGTGAGCTTTTTCAAGTCAGCTTCTTTCTCCGGTTGTTGACTTACGTCATATTCCGTGTAAGCCACATTTTGTTCGCTCAAGTAGGCTTTACTTTCCTTACAATCCGAGCAAAGCGGGTGAGTATACAGTTCGAGTTCGTACATGATAGCCCTCCTTACTCATCTATTTGAAAGGTAAACGGAAATAAGCTTTGTACAGCTTAGCGGTGTCGGTAAGCCATTTGTTTTTGCTCTCTTTTGCTCATTTGATACCAGCTCATTTGATGCCATTAACCAAAATCAACGTCTTCATTTTTCCATCACTTGCACCTGATTTCATTTATTTCTTCGAATGATTCTTTTGCTGATCTGTCTTCGCGTTTTCAGATTTAGTAGATTCTTTTGGTGAACAACACGAGCATGTTGGTTTAGTCATTTTCATCACCTCCTTCAATCGAGTGCGAGAGATGCTATATCGTGTCACAGTTATCAGCTTTCACAGAGTCCAAAAGGAGAAAGTCAGCAATTTAGCCGGTTCCTCCTTTCTTGGCTAGACATTACTGCTCACAGTTTTTTGTTGCCCTCTTTATTCGACGATCGTGACTTTACTTACTCATTTACTTCTATAATAAATGGATAGGTGTTTACGTCATCATCGAACTTGAATTCCGCCCAGATTTTGTACATTCCTGGCTCTGGAAAATGAGTCTGGAAGCTGGTTGTATCATCTGAATCCGGATGAACATGAATGTACTCTTCCCCATCTTCATCCACAATCACCACATGGCCTAAAGCTCCCATGTGAGGCTCTGGATTCTCTCCATGCATATCAAAGACTAAAGGAACCTCTTCGTCAGCCTTCGCCTCAACATCTTCTAAAGTGACGGTTTTCCCCTCTATTTCTTTCGTCCAATTATCCTCATTACTCAAGTTTGCTTTACCTGTCTCGTTTGTACCAACTTGCACCGGGTTTGGAGCTACCTGATACGCCATATCTTCTGGTGAAATATCAACAAAGGCTTGGTAATGACCCTCTTCAAGTTCCACCGGCACAGTATAGATCCCATCCTCCTCGCGTTCCGGATGGAGATGGATATAGTCTTCCAGATCATTGGAGACGATGATCAAATGCATCTCTTCTTCGTGTGTTTCTTCTAGCTTCGGTACATTTCCGTCTACATCTTCCAGCTGAATGCGAACCTCACCATCGTTATAAGAAACGTCGGTATGAACGTCAGATGCTCCGTCTGTTTGGTGATGTTGATGATCCATGTTTTCGTCCTCCTCGGTTTGCGTTGACGACGCGTCATGGCTTTCATGTGTTTCTTCACCATTTCCGTGATCGTCATGCATGTCAGTGCTCTCTAACGGGTTTGCACCCGTGATGGCCGTATAACTGCCAATAACAACGGCCACATACAAGACCCCCACGAGTGCCCAATGTTTAATTTCCATGATCTTCCCTCCTATCGGCTTAATTTCAACCGTTGCAGACGTAAAGCATTTGAAACGACGGATATCGAACTGAGAGCCATCGCCGCCCCGGCTACCCATGGCGCAAGTAAGCCGGCTGCTGCAATCGGAATGGCAGCCGTATTGTAAATGAAGGCAAGGAACAGGTTCTGTTTGACGTTGCGGATCGTTTTCGTACCGAGTTGAATGCTATCAGCCACACTGTGCAAGTCACCACGCATAAGTGTAATATCGGCGGCTTCAATCGCCACGTCCGTCCCGGTTCCGATCGCCATCCCGATATCGGCAACGGCAAGTGCCGGTGCGTCGTTAATGCCATCGCCAACCATTGCCACTTTTTTGCCTTGCTCTTGGATCTTTTGAATTTCTTCGGCTTTTTGTTCCGGGACGACTTCCGCAATCACACGGTCAATGCCGACTTGCTTGCCGATTGCTTCGGCCGTTTGCTGATTATCTCCGGTTAGCATCGCCACTTCTAAGCCGAGCTCATGCATACGCTTGATCGCGGCTTTAGACGTTTCCTTAACTGTATCGGCAACAGCAATCATCCCGGCATATTTGCCACCAATGGCAATGAGCATCGCTGTCTTTCCTTCTTTCTCAAAGGCAGCCATCTCCTCACCAGCAGATTCAATTGTCACGGATGATGTTTGCATGAGTTTTCGTGTTCCGACGAGCACTTCGTCTCCGCCAACAACGGCACGCACGCCAAATCCCGGGATGGCTTCGAAATCTTCTGCTTTATCAATGGCAATCCCTTTTCCTTCTATGCCTTTCACCATCGCTTCCGCGAGTGGGTGCTCCGAGTTTTTTTCCACCGCTCCGACGGCGGCAAGAACGGTTGCTTCCTGAAAATCAGAAGCGACTTCGACGTCTGTCAATTCGGGTTCTCCCTTTGTCACCGTTCCGGTTTTATCAAGCACAATCGTTTGAACTCCGCGTGTGTTTTCTACATGCTCGCCACCTTTAAAGAGCACACCATTCTCAGCCGAACGTCCAGTGCCTGCCATAATGGATGTTGGCGTTGCCAAACCTAGGGCACATGGGCAGGCGATCACAAGAACGGTAATGAGGGGGACGAGCGCTGAACGCAAATCTCCCGGGTCAAGCAAAAAGTACCAGACAAGAAAAGATGCGATCGCAATCATCACGACAATAGGGACAAAAATCCCGGAAACTTTATCAGCGATCCGTTGGACATCAGGTTTACTTCCTTGTGCCTCTTCCACGACTTTTACAATTTGCGAAAGTGCCGTATCTTTTCCGACCTTCGTTGCCTCGATTCGAAGAAGGCCATTTTTATTGATCGTTGACCCAATGACTTCGTCTCCTTGCTTCTTGTCGATGGGAACACTTTCACCGGTAATCATCGATTCATCCAGGGCTGAATGACCTTCATGAATTTTTCCGTCAACAGGTACTTTCTCTCCGGGACGAACCATGACTGTGTCACCAACGATCACTTCCTCGATGGAGACCTCCATTTCTTCGCCATTGCGAATAATCCTTGCCATTTTGGCTTGCAAATCGAGCAACTTTTCAATGGCTTGAGTCGTGCGCCCTTTGGCACGTACTTCAAACAGTTTCCCAAGGAACACGAGCGTAATAATCACAGCAGCAGCTTCAAAGTATAAATCAGCCATGCCTGGTTGGCCGGCGGCGTACCACTCCCAGCCCAAAAAGATGCTGTAAAAAAAAGCTGCCGACGTCCCAAGTGCGATCAGGACATCCATGTTTGCACTCTTATTTTTCAATGCTTTGTAGGCACCGCTATAAAAAGTGGCGCCAACATAGAACTGTACAGGTGCCGCGAGGGCTAACTGCACCCACGGATCCATGAACATATCCGGCAAATACAGGAAGGACGTAAATTCAAAGTGGGCGACCATCGTCCAAAGCAATGGCAAGGTCAAAACCGCCGCAAGCACAAATTTGCCGGTTTTCTTGCGTATTTCGTCGTCTTTATCACTCGCCGTTTCTTCTCTTGTTGCTTCCGGTTTTAACGCATAGCCTAATTTACGAACGGCATCCATCATGTCGCCGGTGGTGACTTGACCTTCGTTATAATCCACGGACACGTTTTCCAAGGCAAAATTGACCGAAGCGTTGGAGACGCCCTCCATCTTGCCCAAACGTTTTTCAATTTTCGTTGCGCATGCGGCACACGTCATCCCGGAAATATCAAATGTTTGTTGATCCTGAACCACTTCATAGCCCAGTTTATGAACCTTCTCCTCAAAGGCTTGAACATTTGTTTGATCGGGATCGTAGACCACTTTTGTTTTTTCAATCGCAAAATTGACGGTGGCTTCTTGAACCCCATCCATTTTGGATAGGCCCTTTTCAATTTTGTTGGCACATGCGGCACAGGTCATGCCTGAGATGGGTAAGGAAACTTCTTTTGCTGTTGACACGTTTTATCCCTCCTTTGGGTCATTTTCCTTTTGGAAATGCCCTTGTGTATACCTATAGAAACGGTGATTGCAAAAAGGCTGTCGTTGAAGCGTTGCAAGCACCAATTGCCTTGCAAGTATAGGTGTCATGGCTTGATACCAATTCCCTTTTGGATAGAGGATAACGATGGGGCCGTATTTGCACTGGCCATTACACAATGTTTTCGTCGTGTGAACGGTTTTCGCCGGACCACGCTCCGCGATGGTTTCTCGAATGACTTGAGTAACGGCTTCGGCTCCCTTTCGCGTGCATGATTTTCCATGACACAAGAGAAAGTGATCCGATATTCCCTCCATATCCATCTTTTGCTCTCTCCCTCCTAGCTCCCCATTGAAATCACTGCTTTGAGGGGGGGGGCGAATGTCCAACCTCCTTTTCCCTTTTTGGATCGTTGTTCAAATTTATAATACCATACCCTCCATGGGTATGCAATAGATTTTGCTTGTTTTTCCTCATGCGCATGTATCTCCTACTGTTCCTCCCCACCTAGACTCCGATTTTTAAGTTACCATATACACCGATACGCGATTACGCATGTTGAACTGAACAATCAGCATCTTGTCGTGCAACCCGAATCCCCCTTAGTGGTATCTTATCCTTTTAAATCACATACCCCTCTTTTCCTTTAATGATATCTACCTTACGCCGGAAGGGTATAATTGGTGTAAAAAACACCTAACCAACATATCTGGGTTATATCATGTAACTTATGATGACTTTGCTTATTCTTTTACTTCTAGGGTGAAAGGATAGACATTTACGTTATCACCAAACTTAAATACAGCCCATATTTTGTACATGCCAGGCTTCGAAAAAGGAAATCCATCCAGAGGATTTTGCGCCAGTCTCAGAATCTTATCCATGCACAGCACAGCGGGTTGGTCCAATTTCCATTTCGCGTTGTTTACCTTCTTCCAGATTTATTTACCCATATTGATTTGGCGAATATTATCATGTTCATAGATTTTCGGTTACCATTTTCAGGAATGCTTGTCCATCTTCTGCCTGCAAAGCCTCATTGCGCTGATATAAAGTACCAAGTCGTGCTTTAACATTGGCATCTTCGCTCAGTTCATCGATAGACGAATAGTGGGCAGGCAATACAGTCAAATCATCTGACAGTGATCATATACGACAGACAATTTGTTCTTCTTTTGACGGGGAAGGAAAAAGCACTTGATGTTCAATGCCATCTTCTCGATTCAAAGAATAATGGGCTTGATACCGGTACATACGTCGATGATATGCATGCTTTTTCCGCTCAAGTTCACATAATTCTTCCAGCACCTCTTCTTCTATTTCTACCCAAACACCTCTTCTATAATAAGGGTACAGATCCCGTAAATTGATTTTCTTCATTAGAATACTCCCCTTCTTGTTTTGATTTTTACGAGACATCAAGACAAGAAGGAGGGGAACGACAGTGTTTTTCATCGATGGGGTTTGATCATGCATGTCATCTCCCTTCGCAATGTTGCAAAGGTGGGCGATGATTTCCCCTTTCATATCCTTCAACAAATGTTTTTAGAAATCGCCAAAGGTTTGAGGGAATTTTTTGAGAAAAAAAGGAACCCAACTGAAAATTGATAAACAGTTGGGCATAGATATGATTTATTCATTATCTAGTTAGGGATTGCTGAACAACATGCAGCTATCAGCTGAAGCCGGGATGTCGCTTCCATGGCTTCGCTTTCCGCGGACGAACGGTCAAGCCTCCTCGCGCAAAACCGGCGCTGCGGGGTCTTGACGCGTCCGTTTTTCCGCTGGAGTCTCGCCATTGCAGCACCATCCCTCCGTACGTTGTCAGAAGTGCAAGGGTTTTTTTGTTTATAGGATGGATTTCCTTGCATCCAGCTTCGACAACACCAACGGAAAATGCTTATGGGCCAGTCTTTTTCCATTATTCAGCAGTCCCTAATTACATTCACGATTATTTATTTTAGTAGAGTTGTGCGATAGCTACGAGTAACTCGGTAATCCGGCTTAAAAATGACAATATTCATGTACTGAATACCAAATGATTGAGTAACCTATTCCTTTGCTTTCATTTTTGCCATTTTCCAAAGCAGAATCGCTAAACAACAAATAAGCGCGCTGATTTTATAATTAGCGCGCCCGAGTGTTGAAGATAAAAATTCCCGGTTCATTGACCATTTTCCCTTTTCTCAATATGGATTTGTCTTAATAAAAGAAAAAGTGGAAGTCCAAGGGATACACCAACCGTCACTGTCGCGATAATTGGTATCCATAAGTGGCTCATGCCTTTTTGTTTGCCTTCGTACACTATAAATCCAATGAGAACGATAATTGATACAATGACATCCCACCAAGCGAAAGCTCCCATTCTGGATTGGCTTACCTCACTAAAAAATTGGGTTAAACTAAGGCCATAATTATAAAGCCAAGGCAGTAATTGTGAATATGGAAGTATTGTCCCTAAAACTGATAACGCACCATAGAAATATTTCAATCCTATCACCTCATCGTTCCATTAAATCACCCGATTCTGGTACAACTTTTATTCCATTACTATCTTCCTGCAATAAATTATATTGGAAGATTGTATGATTGATCTCTCACTACCGCTGTTTCTGGTTCAAATCGGACGAACATCCAGTCCATATCTCCTAACACAGCACGGAATCGCGGATCCCACTGGTCTTGTTTTCCCATATATCGGCTTAACAATCGCTTTACCCGCTCAGCATCTTGGGGTACAAGGGTCGCTTTTCCACGAAAGCCAACATGATGGACAAGTCCTGTTTCAACGTTAAAATCCACGATCCCGATCGCACTCGCTCGATCCGTTTCGGAAAGGAATCTGTCTTGTAGTTACCGATCATCCATATTTTCTCATTTTCCCACAAAAACCATACAGGAGACTCGCGAGGCCCTTCCTCATGAAAAGTAGATAAATGAGCAAAAATAGGTCGTGAAAGAATGTCTGCCAGAAGACCTTGATGTGTACTCTTATCAACGCCAAACTGGGTACCAGGATCGTTGATTATTTTCATATAGAATACCTCCCTCCCTATGCACTTGTTTAACATTATAATGATAAAAGACGGTTGCCATCCCAAAAATCATCAAGAATAGCTGATAATTTAGCTGAATGTTCTTTATTTAATTCGTGACCTGCATCTTGAATCATGACAGAATTTGCATTTTTGATATGGTTACTTAAATATTTTGAGGCTCGTTTATTTGCGAAGTCCTTTTCTCCGCAAATAACCAAAGTATCGCATTGGATATTTGCCAATTCATGGGTGAAGTTTAATTCCTTCATAGAACCGGTTAATTTAATAAACGTCTCCTTATCAGAGCCTACCTTAGAGAATACAGACGCGGGCATTACATAAAAAATAACATTCTGGAAGTTTAGGAGTAGCTTTGGCGATTTATATTGCGCCCCAATTAAAACCAAAGAATCTACTCTGTCTGGTCGGTCAATGGCATAATTTAGTGATAAAATGGCACCTAAAGATATCCCACATAGGTGTATCGGTTCTTTAATACCTTCGCAATACTCATAAAATAGACGATATAAGTTTTGATAGGTAGGTTCGCTTGTGCCGAGAAGGGAAAATAAATTTGGGCAGGAGGTAATGTTAGAATTTAGCTTCAAACTATTGATGGTACTGTTCCAACTTGAGGCTTCCTGGCCAAGGCCATGAACAAATATATAATGCAAGCTCAACACCATCCGATACAATGATATGACATAATAAAGGGTATGCGGTGATTGTTCCTATTGAAAATGGAATCAGATACTTTGCTGGGGTTTTATCAGACAATGATATAAGCGGTTATGAGAAGCTCGAAGTAGCCACACAATCTTATGCAGTGCTTACTAAAAAGAATGGGATTTCAAGGCTTTTATTTGATGAATTTAAAAATGAATTTTTCACAAATGAAGCTCATGCTTCAAAATACAATGGGAAAGAAATTCTTGAAGTGCTTTTAAATGGAAATCCAACTGATGCCGAAGTTGAATTGTGGGTTCCTATTAAAAGTGAAACTTAATATGGCGGCGGCAACGATTCGCAAAATATATGGTCACTTTGGCTTTTTTCACCGATAATATTGTTATCGGTGAAATTTTAATTTAATGGACAGGCAATAAATTATTATACTACCTTAATGTTATTTAAGGTGCACATCAAATATAACAAAATAAATTCATCTTGGCTTTGATTGTCTAAAGGGGGTTCTTATGGTAAAAGTAATATAAAGTTATTCGGTAAACGAGAAATATCCGTAAAAATACTTTTGGGAAAGTGGGTTTTCAAAAATGTTGATGGCGAAAGCTCTTTTAAGAGGGGGAATACCACTTATTATTATCGGAGGTATTGCCCTATTGTTATATTTTCAGGGTAGGTATTTTGATGCTAAAGGAACATTTTGGGCCAGCTTAATCGCTTTTTTTGTTGGTGCAGCCACTGTTATTTATAACATCGACCATTGGAGTTTTACTAAGCGAAGTGGTGTTCATTTTTCAATCATGTTCATAACCGTTTATCCAATTCTATTGTTAAGTGGTTGGTTTACCATTTCCTCTACATTGGATGCTTTTAAAATTTTCTTACTTTTCGTTTCAGTTGGTGTAGTGATATGGACTGTGATGTCTATATTGGCTAAAATATTCTCTTGGTAACAGTAAGAGGGCTGGAACAAAATCAGTAATAAAAAGTGGACTCGTCCATAAATAACTCTTTTACTTTTTACAGTTTTTTCATCATTAATATTGGCATCAAAGGTAATTTTGATGACTATTATTAACAATCATCTTTTGTTAGGAATTTTTAACACAAAAAACCAGAAACCGATTCCAACAGAAAAGTAAATTATTAACAGACCAATAATATCTCTTGAAGTTACAGAATGTGTAAAAAGAAATACACCGGGCAAAACGATAAATATGAAGCAAAGACACATGATCACAAAAGTTTTGGTAAAACTCATTTAATCACCTTTTCAAGGTTACTATGAGAAGACTGAATCTGGCTTAAGCCAGATTCAGATCTCTAAAATTGATCCGCAAGTCAATTACAATAATAGTGACCGCCAACCAAGCCGATTGCTGTAGCAATTAATGCTGCTCCAACTGGCCCAAGTGACAATCCGAAGACTACGGCTGTGTGATAGGCTACTTTATTAGCATTAACAGTTATTACGAAATTACAGTAAAGTGCCAAGGCATCTTCTCACTCGGGGCTACAAATTCTTCATTATTACACAGTATATCTCCAGAAGGACAGCCAGTAATAGCAAGACTTCTGCCTGTAGCATTTGCTTCATTAATTGCATCTTTAAAAGCTACTTGTACTTCTAATTGATAGTCCTCCAAATCCACATTTGTTGCCCCCACTTCCTCAACTTCTGTTCCCTCGTCCGTGAGTGTATACATTGTAAGTGTTACTTCATCTAAATAAAGATTTCCAAAAACATCTGTCACGGCAAAACTGCTTAACTTTTCATTTTCTTTAAAAAATAAGCCAGCGAACATCAAGTTTGGTTTATCTTCCACTTCTGCTGAGACAAAGACAACTTCATTTTCGCTTCCATCCCCATCAAAATCCATTTCAGTCATGTAAATATCAGAAAACTCATCTAAATCATTTTCTTGTTGGAATTCTTCTACAGCAGCCTCCGTATCGGGGCAATAGATCCCATCAACCCCGGAAGGTAAATCAATGTCTGCTTCCATAATGTCGCATCGTGGTTCACTGGAAATTAATTTAATTTTTCAATCATTTTTTCTGAAAACGTCTTTGTGAGAGCAGCCAATGATGGTCATGATGATGGTGTTTGCTATGATCCACTGTTTCTTCCTTTTCAACTTTATTGGCGTGCGTTACATACTCGTGAATTTGTACATTCACTTCTTTTTGAGTTTCCTTCATTGTACTTCATTTTCCAAATACCATTAAGGGTATAGTTTTTTTAACAGGAAATCGCGCTACATCTGCACGACTCTCTTTCTTAGGCAACATCGTATCCTTGTTCTTCAATGCCCTCATTAATATTATTCACGTCCACCTTTACTGTTTTAACACCATTCATTTTTCCCACACTTCCTTCAATAGAATTAGCGCAATGCCCGCAAGACATCCCCTGTACATTAAGTGTTTATCCGTCATTTAAATGGCCTCCCATATTTTTAATTCATTTTAAATTTCAATATACCCAATATAGGTATTTTCAAGTAAAAAAATACATACGCATGATGGACTCTACAACTGATACTGACCTTGCATTATAAACGGTACTATCAGAGGTCTTCCCACTGCTAGGCTGGTGTGATCACCATAATTATTCACTTATATCAACTATAGATTTTGGTGAAGAGCCTGAGAGTATTGTATATAAATATTACCTTTCCCATGCGCTCCATTTAAATAGATTGTAATCATACAGTAATAGAAACTCCATATATTCTTCATATTTTCTTGTTATATTGATTTATGAATTCAAATATAGGGAGGACGTTTACATGTCAATTGGCAAAACTAGCAAAATACTTTTCTCTTCATCACTCATAACGGCGGTTATGTTTGCACCGACGTGGAGTGAAAGTGTCTCCGCATATGCCCCGGGTGATGATGATTCTAGTGGACAAGATGTCGAGGAAAACACAGGGAGCAGCTCCGGAAACTATCTCTTGAGAAATGATCAAGGCAGTGAGGTAGAGCAATTACAATCTGACTTAAGTGAAAACGGGTACACTGTACAAGTAGATGGGATATTTGGCCCTGAAACAGAAAATGCTGTCAAAACGTATCAAAGTGACCAAGGACTTGGTGTAGACGGAGTAGCAGGCCCAAATACATATGATGCATTAGCATCAGAAGAGTCAAGTAGTGAAGATGCATCAAGTTCATACGATTCAAGCAATGGAGATGAATCAGTATCGGAGGGGTCAGGTAATGGTGATTCTTCCAGCGAAGAGTCAGAAAACCAAGATCCATCCTCCAACTCGGGAATTGTGGCAACCGCTGAAAGTGTCCTGGGAACCCCTTATGTTTGGGGAGGTACAACACCTGATGGATTTGATAGCAGCGGCTTTATCAACTACGTGTATGATCAAAATGGCATTGATGTTTCCCGAACCCATGAAGAAATGTGGGAGAACGATGGCGAACATGTCACATCTATGAACGTTGGGGATCTCGTATTTTTTGAAGGAACATATGATACGTCAGGAGCTTCACACAGTGGTATCTATATCGGGGATGACCAAATGATTCACGCAGGAAGTGAAGGGATTGTTCAAGCGGACGTCACCAGTGATTATTGGCAAGACCATTTCATGGGAGTCAAATCGATGCAGTAAGTCATAATATCGAGTAGAAAAAGGGGGGGGGACTCCTCCCCTGAGCTCTCCCATCACTTAAATCTTCGATTCTAAATTAAAAAATTTACTAACAAAAATAATTTTCAGAATAAATAGATTTATCTGTTTTTAGAGCTGAGATTTTTGATTCGGGCTTGTATAGTGTCGATTAATGAAAGAATTAACCCAAACATATAGAAACGATTACAGTAGAGGCAAACACGATACATCGCCTCTTATGTTTCCAATCGATTCATTAACTTACGATGGTTCTGTTCAGACGATATCATCCATATGAATGGTGGTGTTATGACATGAGAAAGATTGGCTTCGTTTTTATCATTTTTGGGTTGGCGATCGTATCTTGGTTTAGTTATGAACACTGGGTTGGCACCCAATCGGTTGAAGATATAGAGAGGGACGTGATCAAGGCAACCGAGGAGGCTGAATCGTATGCCCCACTCCTTAGCGATGATCAAAAAGATCTGGATGAAAATGACTTTAGTGAAGATGATTCTGCAAGCCAAGATTTTAACACCGGCGAAAACGTTGCCAAACTCGTGATTCCTAAGTTAGATAAGGCTTATGAAGTTTATTGGGGGCAAGATGAAGATACCCTTTCGGGAGGGGTTGGTATGTATGATAGTGAATGGACAACAACCCCCGCAGGCGGTGGCCACACGGTATTATCAGGTCACCGGGATACGGTATTCCGCCCCGTTGGTGATTTAAATGACGGCGATACCCTTTATGTCAACTATGAAGGGGTTGATTACGAATACGAGGTTGAGAAATACTGGATCACAGATGAAAACGACCACTCTGTGATCGTGGACAAGGAAGATCCGACACTCACGCTGACGACGTGCTATCCGTTTGAATATATTGGAGACGCACCGGATCGATATATCATCCAGGGGAATCTCGTCAATAAGGGAGATCTATTAAATGAGTTTTAATCTCGATAGCGAGGAAACACATCACATTTCGCGATCTGTGATGTGTTTCCTCGCTATTTTTTGGAAAAGAAAAGCAACATGAATGAAACCATGAAAATGACCAGAACATATTAACGTAGAGTCTGCGTATAAGTACATATCAGAAATATTGCCGCTAAAATGGTCATATATTTTGCGAATCGTCTTCCTGTACCGCTTCAATATCTTCAGCAATCGATGCTGTATCCGTATCCATTCCATTGTATTGACGAAAAACCTTACCATTCGGATCAATCAAATAATGCTGCGTGGAATGAATAGTATCGTTTGCCTCCGGATCTTCTTCAATGACGGCTGCGAATGATTCTTGTGTAAAAGCTTCTATGTCTTCTTGGAGAAAATGCCAACTCTTAAAATCGGCGTTATAATTCTCCCCATATGACCGTAATTGTTCGGGATCATCAAACGTCTGGTCTACGGTGAACGACACGATTGGGATCTCCAATCCTTTGTTTTGAAGATCAGCCTGTGAACTCGCCATATTCGACGTCATCAAATTACACACCGTCGGACAACGGGTAAATACCATATTGGCGACCCAATAGTCCCCTGCCAAGTCTCCATTTGTGACGGTTTCCTCATCTTGATTCGTAAAGGAAAAGTCGTTTATATAACTCCGAGTCTGACAGATCGGTGCTATCGTCGGTTGCTCCTGATTCATATAACCAGCCGCAACCACTACACATTAACATCAGGATTCCAGACGCTTCCTTATTCCATCTCTTCCAACTGTTGCAGCATTTGCTCGTGGTTCATCGCACCCATGGAGACGTTGTGTATTTTTCCATTGGAATCAATCATAAATGTTGTCGGATATGCAATAATTTGATAAGTGTCCATAATATCGGCTTCTTCATCCATCGGCACCTGGAACGTTAATTCATACTCATCTATAAAGTTTTCAACCTCTTCTACGTTACTTTCCGTATCCGTCATATTGACGGCCAATATGACGACATTTTCTTCATCATAAAGTTTTTGCATATCAGGCATTTCCGCCCGACACGGCGGACACCAGGTTGCCCAGAAATTAAGCATCACGCGTTCTCCACGAAATTCGGATAACTGCACCGTTTCCCCATCCAATGTCGTTACCTCGAAATCAGGGGGATATCCCCTGTTTCCAACCCGACTTCATCATCTGATTCATCAATGTCTTCCACTCCCTCCGGCGATGAAGAATCGATATTATCATCTGAAACGACGACCTCTTCCTCTGTTGAATCATCTGATGACATTACAAAATCAAAGACTGCCCAGCCAAGTGCTCCTATCACAATGAGAATGAGAATGCTTTTTTTCATTGAAACCACCTCCGGTATTTATCCAATTTGTGACATCCATGTATCATCGATGAGATCCAACAACCATGTCGAAATATACGGCATCAATCCCAAAAATAAGACCAAACCCATGATAACCATAAGCGCTCCACCAATCTTCATGATCACTCCACTGTGCCGCACAATCCATGTCGTCGACCCGAGGAAAAACGTTAAAATAAGGAAGGGCAATGCAAAACCAATGACATAAAACATTGTGTAGAATATACCCTGGCCCGGATTAGATGCTGCCAACAACAGAATGGACCCAAAAATCGGTCCGATACAAGGTGTCCACCCGGCAGCAAAGCCCAAGCCTACGAAGAATGTGCCCATAAATCCGACCGGCTTTTTCTTATACCGTAAACGCTTTTCCTTCATCAGCGTCGGGATCGTAATCCATCCGGCCACAAACAATCCCATGAATATGATAAAGATCCCGGCAATGCGTTGGATAAGCAAACCGGTATCACCAATTAATAAATTTTGCACCCATTGCCCCAAAAAGGAGGCACCGGCACCCAGGCCGATAAATACCAGCGATACCCCCAGCAAGAAGAACAATGAATGGCTTAGTAGCTGACGGCGAATTTTCTCATCATGATCCCCCTGTAATTCTTTGACACTAATGCCGGTAATGTAGGACATGTAGGCAGGAAAGATCGGCAATACACAAGGGGATAAAAAGGACAACGCACCTGCACCTAGCGCTAACATCATACCGACGAACAACATTGTTTCTGCTTCAATGGCACCCACTATGCATCCTTCTTTCTTTTGCTAACAAACATGATTAATAAGCTGCCAACGAAAAACAAACCGATAAACCATGGCTCAATGATATAACCAAAGACGGTTGCAAATGGTTGGATAAACGTTAACACCAGCACCCCTGCCGTCCAACCAACGAATACCGTCATAAGCAGCATAGGCATTGGTAAACGCCCGCGCATAGAGACGAACATGATTAACAGTGCGGCCAATATAATCAAATACCCAAGAGAGTATGAATTGTTCAAGACCAGTTGCATAAACTCATAGAAAAAGGAAGCCGTTAGAAAAACATGTGCAAACACGTCAACAAAAGCGAGTATATCTACATTTTTACAAATTGATTTATAAACAATAGTGACGGCAGTAAAAAGAACGGCCAGATAAAATGCGCTGGTATCGGCAGGATAAGCGAGTATAGTCATTGGTTCCTGAAGAAATAAAGACAAATTAAACAAGATTTTTCCAACCCAAATAAAGATAACGAAATTTATCAGTTGCGACATCACTTCTTCTATATGTTTTTTCTTTTCCTTTTTCTGCAAATCACTTAATAAAAAGTAGAAAACCAACCCGACAGTAAAACTTGCTATTATGATCCCGATTGATATGATACTGCTGGTTATCACCATGAAGCGCTTCCTCCGTTCACTTCCATCTTAGGAAACATTCAAATCATCCAAGACGGAACATACTCTCCTAAATACGTCGCAATGCTCTCAAAATAACCTGTGAAAAGAAGAATGCCCAATATAATCATAATGACACCACTCCCTTTTTGAATGGTCGGTAAAAAACGATTGATGGAACGAAGTTTCTGGAAAGATTGCGCATAAAGGAGCGACATCCCTATGAAAGGTACCCCCAGCCCCATTGAATAAGCAAAAAGCATCGTTGATCCGGTTAGCATCGTTCCGGATGCTCCCGCAAGGGTGAGAATGGAACCGAGTGTGATACCAATACATGGACTCCATCCAGCTGCAAACACTAGGCCAAACAGAACCGAACCGGAAAAACTCGATGCTTTTTTCGGTGTTTTTGCTACTTTTTTTTCAGTAAGTAAGGCTCGGATAGAAAGGAACCCGGTCATCTGTAATCCAAATAGAATGATGAGGATGCCGCCAAATTGCATAATGGCGTCGCTGTACTGATTAAACCATGATCCAAGCAAGGTTGAGGATAATCCCAGCAGCAAGAAAATAATTGTAAAACCAAGAATAAATCCAATACTTCGCGAAAAAATTAACCGACGATCCGCATTAATCGCCCCCGATGAGATATTGGATCCGGTCAATTGAGCCAAATAAGCCGGAAGCAACGGGAAAATACAAGGGGAAAAGAAAGATATTAAACCGGCCATAAAGGCAATACCAAGCGATACATCATCCATAAAACGCGTCCCTCCTTTCACAACGCTTGCGCGGTACTTCGTTCACCACTTACGCTTCACTTTCTTTACGTTTGCTGATGAAAGAAATAATCATATAGATAATCACGCCTGCTAATAAAGGTTTGGCCATCCAGAGACAAATGTTAAAAAGGAGGTGAAAATAAGAAGGAACGTTATGCACGGCAGATACAATCCCTGACATACACAAAAAATGCAAGCCGACAGCAATGATAATCACAGCAATCCACCAATCCCTTCCAGTCATTCTTCTCCCTCCTTTGCTTCAGGAAACCGCAGCACAAATGCCGTCCCTTTTCCGGGCTCACTTTCTACTTGAATGCGTCCATATTGAAGTTCCGTTAATTGTTTTGCGATGGAAAGTCCTAAACCTGTTCCTCCAAAATCCCGAGCTCTGGACTTTTCACCACGATAGAAACGTTCAAAAATGTAGGGAAGATCTTCGGTCGCGATCCCGCTTCCCGTATCCGTGATTTTTACTTCTACATCCTCATTTTTCAAAAATACCTCAATCCAAATATGACCGTTATCCGAGTAATTCACCGCATTTTGCAGTAAATTTGTGAAGATCTGTTCCAGGCGGAAACTATCTGCTGCAATGGGAGGAAGGTCTTCTTCTATATCTTCGCTCAAGGATATGTTCTTTTTCTTTGCTTCGGCAACCACTTTTGTTTTGGTACGATTGATGACATCCCCGATATGAGTGAGCTCAAGATTTAATGGAAAATGCCCTTCTTCCATTCGGGATAATTCAAATAGATCATGGATCATTCGATTCATGCGATGTGTTTCTTCATGAATAATATTGATAAACTGTTGTTTTTCCGTCTCATCCCGATAAAGCTCCTTCTTTAACGCATCACAATACCCTTGGATATAGGAAAGCGGTGTTCGCAATTCATGAGACACGTTTGAAAAAAAAGCTTGCCTGTTGCTCCGATATCTTTTTAGTTCGCGCGCCAGTTCATTCATGGAATAGGAGAGCGACCCCAACTCATCTCTCGTTTCTACAGGCACTTCCACGTCCAGCTCCCCTCTCGTCATTTGCTGTGCCGCTCTTTCCATTTCTTGAAGAGGTTTGGAAAATTGTCTGGAGGCGATAAACGTAAAACCAAAAGCAAGAAGAAGGGCGCCAATACCTGATAGAAACAGCGCATGCTGTATTTGAACGGTTGACTGATCCATGCGATCTGAAGGGGAAAAAATAAAGACCTCTCCCATATCGTTACCCTGCACCTGTTCTCCAACATAAATATATTCTTGCTGATCATTAAGGTCTGTAAATGTTCCCATGTTATCTTCAGGATTATGAAAACCGCTGATTCCAGAGTCTTCGACAATGTTTCCATTCGAATCAATGATTACCATCTTTCGGGATGTCTCATCATCCATCGATTGGATAAGAAATTCTAAATTAAGATCATCGTCGGCAGCAAGAAGCGTTGCATATTGAGACGCCATTTCCTCCGTATCTTCGTACAAATGAAGATCATTATAATTGGTAAAAATTTGGATCATCACATAACCTAACGGAAGTAATACAATCAGAAACAAAATCATGATCGATCCACCAAGCTTATAAAAAATCCTGTTCATTAGTTATTTTCCTTCCGTTGTATTAAAGGTGTACCCCACTCCCCACACAGTATTAATTGGGTTAAATGGCAGACCTGCTTTTTTCAACTTAGTTCGGATATTTTTGATATGGGTATCAATCGTTCGAGGATCTTGCCATTCACGATCGATGGCCCAAATCTGTTCGATGACATTCTCCCTTGTATATACCCGTTCCGGATGGGTAGCCATTAAATATAAAATCTCAAATTCTTTTGCCGTTAAGTCAACGGATTGTCCCGCTACTTTTACGCTGTATCGATCCGGTTGAATAAACAATACACCGGCTGTGATCTCTGCTGATTCTTCATTTAAAGGGCTGGTTTTACGTCTGAGCAATGCTTTTACACGCGCAATCAGCTCCTCCGGTGCGAACGGTTTGACGAGATAATCATCCGCCCCCAAATCCAGCCCCTTGACTCGATCTTCCACTTCTGTCTTCGCTGTTAGTATCAAAACACCTATAGGGGAACCTGTGATACGTAGACGCCTGCAAACCTCCCAGCCGTCAGTCCGCGGCATCATAATATCCAAAATAATAGCATCGTAGGATTGCCGGGTGGCCTTATGGATAGCTTCTGCTCCAGAACTTGCTTCATCAAGTTCATAGCCCTCCTCTGTCAAATATAGACCAATCAACTGTCGCATTTTTCGTTCGTCATCGACAATGAGTATACGTTCCGCCACTTTGGATCCTCCC
The DNA here is from genome assembly GCF_016495865.1 of Salicibibacter cibi. NCBI lineage: Bacteria > Bacillati > Bacillota > Bacilli > Caryophanales > Bacillaceae > Salicibibacter > Salicibibacter cibi. The sequence goes on along the minus strand of NZ_CP054706.1, from coordinate 1,792,975 downwards.
ATAATTGATCTATCTCAAGTCTAACGGGAAAATATGTGATTTATATGAAGAATGGGGCCTTAAAATTTGATCATTCTTTGAAGTATACGATTTCATCATAAAAAGAAACCCTGAAGACAGGGAGAATACCGCCTCAGAGTCAACAGAATTATGCGTACGGTTCTATGACCGACTTTATTAGAATTAATTTGTTAATACACTTTTTAACGATTCAATCGATTTCGTCTAAACGACTGTCAATATCCCCTAATGGGATATAGTTAGCTCCATGTATTTTGTCCGTGGCAACTTCATCCGTTTCACTAACATCGATAATGCTCACCTCTTCCCTACCCAATATTTTTTCTTCTAATAGACCAAATCACAAGAGGAATGAGTATTAACGATAAAATCCCTCCAGCAAATGACATTATTTCAAAACTTGAACCGGCAACGACCATTCCCGACAAGGCACCACCAGTAGACCCTGCCAGTGCCATAAAAACATCTACTGTGCCTTGTGTTTTGGCACGTGTAGTTGCTTCTGTTGAATCGATTACGAGAGCTGTACCACTTATCAACCCGAAATTCCATCCAATTCCAAGTAAAGCAAGCGCCACGATCATAAAGAATAGAGAACCTCCTGGTGCAATGGCTGCTACGACACCCGCAAGGAGCAGTGTAACCCCGGCAGCAATGGCCATGGCAGGGCGACCAACTTTATCAACAAGAATGCCTGTCACAAGGGAAGGAAGATACATGGCACCAACGTGAATACCGATAACAAGGCCGATTGCACTTAAAGTATGGCCATGATGTTCCATATGGATGGGGGTCATTGTCATAATGGCAAGCATAACCAGTTGGGCGAGCACCATAATAATCGCACCAACGGTAATTCCTTTTTTATTTAGTTGATTTTTCTCTATTGCCTCGTCAAATTCTTTATTTTGCTTATTTGCATTAATTTTTAACGCTATTATGAATGGATCAGGACGTAAAAAAGTAAATAACATAAGACCTGCTGAAATAAACGCTGCTGCGGCTAAAATAAATGGGCCAGCGAGTTCCGGAATACCAATAGAGAGAGCGACGTTTCCCATAACTTCCACTAAATTCGGACCTGCAACAGCACCAAAAGTGGTGGCGACCATTGCTATACTTACAGCAGTCCCGCGCTGTTTGTTCGTTGCTAAGTCTGTGCCGGCATAACGGGCTTGTAGATTGGTTGCCGTCCCTGCACCATATACGAGCAGGGAAGCAAATAATAAGAAAACGTTACTTATAATCGCTGCCAACACAACACCTACGGCTCCAAGCCCGCCTGTTATAAAGCCTGTAGCAAGACCCATACGTCTTCCAAAACGATTGGACAGCCTTCCTACGGCTAACGCAGCGCCTGCTGAACCCAACGTAAATAAAGCAGCCGGAAGTCCCGCAAGTGCATCTGTGCCAAGCATGTCTTCTGCCAGCAACGCACCCACGGTTATGCCTGCAGCTAACCCAGCCCCACCAAACATTTGCGAAATCACGACAATGATCAATGTACGTTTATATAATTGTTTTTGTTTTTCGGGATGATCGATATATTCTTGTGCCAAATCACTTGTACCATCAGCCATCGTGAACAAACACCTTCTTTATCTAATGTAAATGTTCCTGAAACTCATTCCAATCTTGAACGCTGTTTTCTAAACGATAAGCATGAATGCCCTGACTTCTTAAAAACTCTACAGCCTCTACCGATAGCAAACAGTATGGGCCTCGAGAGTAGGCGACAACATCGCTGTTAGTTGGCAAAGAAGAAAGTTTTCCCCTCAATTCTTCAACAGGCATGGAAACAGCCCCCGGAATATGAGCATTTTCATATTCTTCTTTCGGTCTGACATCCAACAATAAAACTTCGCCCTTTTCCATACGATCGTTAAGTTCTGAAAGCGAAACCCCATCCATGCCTAAATTGGCATTTAAAAACGTTTGTTTAATTTGTTGAACCTGTACAAACTGTTTTTCTGACAATGTATGCAGGGAATTGATAAAGTCGGAAATGATATCATCTGCCAGTTCATAAATCACATAATTGCCTTCCTTCCGAAACTTGACCATTCTGGCATTGTGAAGCGTTTGTAAATGTTGGGATACGTTTGCGACAGACATCGTCGTTGCTTTTGATAATGCTTCCACTGACTTTGGGCCTTGAGATAAAAGATCAAGCACCTCCAGTCGTTTTGGACTGGAGAGACTTTTGCCTATTCTTGAAAACTCTTGATACAATAAGTCTTTTAAATTTCTTTCATTCAACATTTCAAATCACCTTTTATTCAATTATATTAATGAATAGTTGAATTATAAGCCTGACAAACTTTTTGGTCGACGATGTCTTCGATTTTAATATTCCCGTGTGCATATTCCGTACCGAACTTTTTCGCATGCCCAAACATCTTATTGGATAAATCGGCGCCATAAATAGGATCATATCCAGGGTAGTTCTCTATATGTTCCGTATCAGCCATTTGACCACCCCGGCATACCTCTTTCTACTTAAATTTACGCGTGAAGCATATACGGACGCTGTCATACCAGCAGGATCGGCACCCACAATAATAACATCATACATTTTTTCTTCGGACAAATTAATCCTCTTCTGCAGTATCGATCTTAACTATTTAATTGTTTAATTGAATATTAGATTCTTTTTAGCAAAAAGTCAATTGATTTATTACCTATTCGTCTGCATTCAATTTATATTGTCTTCCGTATCCCGGATGTCGCTTCCATGGCTTCTCTCTCCACGAACGGAGGTCAATCCTCCAGCGCTGCGGGGTCTTTGACACGTCCGTTTTGATGTCTTCACCATTGCAGCGTCATCCGTACGCTGCCAGAAGTGCAAGGGTTTTTCTGTTTATAGGATGGATTTCCTTGCACCTACTGGGCAGTTTCAAAAATTCTCGCTTTGTCCATACCCACAGCTCTTGAAGGGACGGTTGTCAGGCAGACACTTTTGTTGGTTTCACCCACCATACAAGACGACCGATGCAAGGGCGTTGTCGGATCCTTTGACCGGCTTCGACCCATGTTGGGAAATCATGTTGCCGTCCCTCAAAGGGAAAGAAAACTGCAGCTAGAGGGACGTCAAACTCTACCTCAATATTATCTGTCTCCTTGATATAACAAAAAACAATAGACGGATCCGAACATTATTGTATTGTGTCAGTAAACGGGTTTTGTTGTTTAAGAGCTTGTATGGACAGATTTAAACTATAATTCCCATGTTCGAGGAGTTGATCAAGAAAAGCATTCAATTGATTTTGGAATTGAACTTTAACTTTTAAATGATAACAGCCGTCCCCGGAAACGCGGTGAGCTTCAACGACCTCTGTTCGATCTTGAATAAAACGAATAAAAGCACCATGATGTGCCGTTTTCATATGAACAACGACAAACGCTGTAAAAGAAAAACCCAGTTTCATTTCATCGGTGACAAGAGAGTAGGCCTTAATGACGCCATTATCCTCCATTTTTTTAATTCGGTTCCCTACTGCTTGACCGGTCATATGAATTTGCTCTCCTATATCTCTCCATTGCATTCGTGAATTTTCAGTTAGTATCTGGAGAATCTGAACGTCAATTTCATCGATGTCCATTAAAAAATCCTTTCGCAGTGAAATGATTTGATATGAAAGTGTTTCATCAAAGGATCGATAAAAATTAAAAAATCCTTTATCATTTTTATTGTAATCAATGTTTGATGAGGTGAAAATAATGAGCACAGCTTTAATCGTTGTCGATATTCAAAATGACTATTTTCCAAATGGAAAAATGGCGTTAAGCAACCCTGACAAAGCAGCCGCTAACGCTGCTAAAATGATTGATTGGTTTAGACAAAATAACAAGGATCATATTTTTCATGTTCAGCATATCGCTAACAGTCAGGAGTTAGGCTTCTTTCTGCCAAATACAGATGGTGCTGAAATACATGAAACGGTTCAACCGTTAGATGACGAAAATATTGTCGTAAAAAATTTCCCTAATAGCTTTTTGCAGACTGATTTAGAAAGCAAGTTGAGAGAAAAAGGTGTAACCAAGGTCGTCGTTGCAGGCATGATGACACACATGTGTATTGATGCCACCGTTAGGGCCGCAGTTGATCTAGGTTTTGAAACGACACTTATTGAAGATGCATGCGCGACAAGGGAGTTAGTTTATCAAGAAAGGACAGTTCCGGCAGAACAGGTTCATGATGCATTTGTCAGTGCCGTGAACGGCATGTATGCGGATGTCATTTCGACAGAGGATTTATTGAAGAAATAGTTCAATATGATCCCTATCATTTCTTGATAACGGCCTGAATAACATGACCTAAGCCCACATGTCTTTTTCCTTCATCTCGCGTCGCCTCACCGTAATAAAAATGAATACATGTGTAATCTTTAATCCAATTTAAGATTTCTGCCGGGTCATACAGCATGTCAAAAGAGGGCGGGCCACCTGTTTGATAATGGAGTTGATCCTTAGAATAAACTTCAAAAATGACATACCCACCAGGTTTCACTGCATCGATCATGTTTTCCATCAAAAATGGTTGATCTGTTTTTGGAACGTGTCCAAATACCATAATGGCTGCATCGTATAGGTTCGTATGGACTTTTTCTTGCGTCAAATCAATTTGAACGGTTTTTATATCAACTTTACGTTCCCTTGCCAACTTTTGCGTTTTCTCAAGGCCAATGGTTGATTGGTCATAAGCTGTCACATCATGACCTAATCTAGCTAGGTAAACCGCATTACGACCTTCACCTTCTGCAAAACAACCGACCTTTGAATGGTCTGGAACGATACGACTCATTTCATGTATAAATACATTTTCTTTTTGACCGTAAACAAAATCTTGATCCGAAAAACTGTTATCCCAATGTTCTTTTGACATTATTATTTCTCCTTAAAGGAAATCCATCCAGATTTTAATGGTAGTTACCGGTATGAGAATAGCCAATGATTTTATCTTTTATCCAATGAAAAATTCGGGAGCGAGCTTACATCATGCCTCCCACTGGCTAAAACGATTCACTTTCGTTGTGATAGATCATGCAAAGCTCCACGATCAGCAGCGATGCTTTTTTTAACATCGTTCCCTTCCAGCTTCCCCTATATTGAAGATTATTCTCTCTCCAAACGGCCTCTTTATTTGACCATTAAAAGCGTCCTTGATGAGGGTAAATCCCTACTTCAGCCGTTCTGAACTAACACACAGAATTTCCGTACTTTTTTTTCGTTTATTTTCATAATGGAGCTATCTATTCGTCCTGCACTAGGTATTTTCCTTCCTAAATGTTTTTGGCATTAACACAGCCGCTACTTCACCAGTAACAACGAGATTGTCCGTTGCAAATACCTCCGTGTAGACTTTATATTTTTTGGGATGGATTTCTTCTACTGTTCCAATTGCTTTTAATGGTTCTCCCATCGGAGTTGGATGTTTGTAATCGACGTTTAGAGAACTTGTTACGAATCTCGGTGGATGAATCCCATCACCGATCTCATTTCCATTCTTGCGGTGCAAATACAAAGATGCTGATCCAGTTCCATGACAATCAATTAACGACGCTAACAAACCACCGTAAACAAAATCCGGGATGCCTCCTGTATGCTCGGGGCGTGGCGTATAAATGGTTACCGTATTTTCACCACTCCAGCCTGTTCGGAGATGGTAGCCGTTTTCATTCAATCGACCACATCCATAACACCAAGAAAAATCATCAGGGTAATCATCTTGAATCGCTTTCATTGCTTTTTCCTCCATCTAAAAACCTCCCATTCATATACAAGATTATATACTGCGTGATCGATAAGAAAAAGATATTTACATCTCCTCGTTGGCCAGCCAAGCGTAGTGTTTTTTCCGTAGCGGTTACCATCGTTCATCAGTACACCTATGGGTATGCAAGACATCACCTTTTACTATTCAGCCTGATGAAGGATAATCCGATAAGCAAAACGGGTCAGCAGCGTACGCATTCCATATAACACTACGCCTGCATCGTTACGTAAAGCCTCAAACAAAGGTTTCATACTGCCGGCAACCTTCCATACAATACCATCTTGTGCCATTCCACATCTCACCGACAGTATGTACAAATTAAGTATCTTATTCATAACGCATGGCCTCGATTGGGTCGAGTTTCGCTGCTTTATTTGCAGGTAAGAGCCCGAATACAATCCCGATGAGCATCGAGAAACCAACCCCAAGAAGAATGATAGGAATCGAAACAAGGGACGGCCAACCAACAAAAAATGCAACCGTATTTGCAAGCCCCGCGCCTAAGCCGGTTCCAATCAACCCGCCAATCGTCGTAAGCGTCATCGCCTCAATAAGGAATTGCAGAAGAATATTGCTACGCGTTGCTCCTAAAGATTTCCGCAAGCCGATCTCCCTCGTTCTTTCGGTGACTGAAACCAGCATAATGTTCATGACGCCTATGCCGCCAACAACGAGTGCGATTCCCGCAACACCCCCAATAATGATGGTAGTAATGTTTGTCACCTGAGAAATCCCTTCTTCAATTTCCTCCATATTCAATACTTCGTAATCTCCCGCCAAAGAATGATTTTCGTTTAAGATTTGCGTTGTATTTTCCCCCGCTTCTTGTATGTGATCGGCTGAAGTGGCTTGCACGTTGAGAATATCCATGTCATCCGTTCCATACAGCATCGGCCACACCGTTTGGGGAATGAGCACCTCATCCATGGTAAAGTCGAATAAACTATGATTTTCCCTAGTAAAGACCCCCACAATTTCAAACGGCGTATTTTCGATATCGACTATTTGTCCAATCGGATTCTCTCCGTTATCAAAAAGCTCCTCAACTAACCCTTCACTCACAGTTGCAATTCTACGCCCCATGTCAACATCTCGATCATCAAGCAGTCGGCCATTTACAGCGGATAATTCATTTAGTTGATAATAGCTTTCGTTTAATGCGACCACTTGTGCTGTCGCATTTTCCTGCGTATAATCGATTTCTGTCGAAGTCTGGGCATAGGCAATCACTTGCTCAACGGTCGGAATCGCCTCGATGGCACGAATATCCTCTTTTGTATATTGCGTAGCTGAATACGGATCAGCACCGCTTCCCCACTCTTCGTCGGAAGGATCATAATAAACCTCAAAGGTGTTATTGCCCCCGCCGGCAAATTGAGAGGTGAGCACCGCTTCACCACCACGGCCGATCGCCACAATGGCAATGATCGCGCCGACACCGATAATAATCCCCAGCATTGTCAGGAGCGAGCGCATCTTATGACTCCATATCGAACTTAATGCCATTTTTAAACTGTCGATGAAGGACACGTTTCCTGCCTCCAATCATCGGTGATTTCCCCATCTCTAAAGGTGACAACCCGTTGCGCGTAATCCGCGACTTCTCGTTCATGTGTAACCGTGATCACGGTAGCGCTCTCCCTATGTAGCTTTTCAAACAGCTGCATGATTTGTTCGCCCGAGACTGTATCTAAAGCTCCGGTTGGTTCATCCGCTAAAATTAAGGCAGGGTCATTAATGATCGCACGGGCAATGGCGGCACGCTGTTTTTGACCTCCGGACAATTGATTCGGATAATGCTTCATCCGATCACCAAGCCCAACTTTCCCCAATGCCACTTGCGCTCGTTCTCTGCGCTCCTTTTTCCTTACACCGGCATAAACGAGTGGCAATTCCACATTCATTTCCGCAGTTAACCTGGGCAGTAGATGAAATTGTTGAAAAACAAACCCAATTTTTTTGTTGCGAATACTGGCAAGGGCCATCTCGGTTTGCTGCGAAATATCGGTTCCATCCAACGTATATGATCCAGCTGATGGTTGATCCAGACAACCGATCAAGTTCATAAGGGTTGACTTTCCTGACCCTGAAGGCCCCATGATCGCGACAAACTCATTTTTTTCTATCCGTAATTGCACATCTTTTAACACCGTTAATGTTTGGTCTCCGTTTTCATAACTTTTTTCCACCTTAGTCAGTTGAATCATCTTGATTCACTTCCATTCCCGGTACAACTGGATTTTCTTCATCTTGTATGATGATCTCATCTCCAGGTTCGACCCCGGAAATGATTTGCACGCCTTGCTCATTGCGAATCCCGGTTTCAATCCCTTGTCGAGTCACATGCCCATCCTCCAACGAATCGACATATTCCATTTCTTCATCTGACTCCATATCTATTTCGGTTTGAATGACCTCTGCCGGGATCACCGTAGCAGCTACTGCAGCTTCTACGTCAATAAAAACATTCGTATGAAAGCCATGAACAAGCTCAGGGGCCTCTTCATCCAACTGAACCGTAAACGGATAGTTCGTGGCGCTGTCCTCCTCCATTTCAATTTCACTGAACTCATCCTCATCGGCCGGAGCTGTGCCGAGTTCAACCATCGTCCCTTCCCAGTCCTCATCGTTTACCACGTTCGCTTCAACACGAACGTCCTGATCCTCTTCAAGACGAACGAGGTCATATTCAGAAACCGTTCCGTTAATCTCCCAATCCTCATCGGAAATGATATGTAGGAGGGGCTCTTCGCCTTCCATCGCCTCAGAAACCTCAAGACGTTCATGTACGACGCCATCCACATCGCTGTACACTTCATGTGTATCACTTTGTTGGTCTTGATAGTATTCGAGTTCTTCTTCTTGTTCACTCATTTCCTGGTTCGATAATTGCTGTTGAAAAAGGAGATCGTCCCGTTCTTGCTCGTACTGTTCAATCACTTCATCTGGTTCACCATCCCTTTCTGCATTGGCAATTTGTGTCTCCAAATTAGCGATCTGATTAGTTTGTTGTTCGACCTCCAAGTTTAAACGATCGATGCCATTTTCTATCGTGACGATTTGCCGACTCACTTCATCCTCCTCTTCATAACTGAGAAGCAAATCCCCTTCGCTCACATCGTCGCCCGCCTCCACGTGAATTTCTTCGATATCGCCATGTTGCGTCTCTTGATACACACGTTGTTCACTTTGTGGTTCAACGATGCCGTTTGCGACAATCGATTCGTACATATCTTCTTCTGTTGCAGTGATTGTTTCAATGGTCTCCGAATCACTTGCTTGCTTTCCTGACAATATGTATGTATTTATACCTACTACAGCGATCACAATCAACAATCCGATCAACAGTGCCATTCTTTTCTTCATATTCCTACACCCCTTGTGGCATTTCGATAGTTGAGATTCCACTTACAATCAACAAAATGATCAAGTAGACAATAGCTGTGACGGTCACAATATAACGGATAGATTTCACACTGTTCACCTTTAGGGCAAACACTTGCAAAAGGAAGCACCATATGTAAAATAAGGAAACCTGACTCCCGACCGCTACGAAGAAAGGCTGCGACCATATTTGTTCAGCAATAATGGCCAAACTTGTAATCGAATGCCCCAGATCCATGTTGAAGTTGATCAGAAACGGCAGATCAATCAAAGTAACAAGAATAAAAATAGGTAAAAAATAAGAAAAAATGATAAAGAGATTTTTAAATCCAACATCCTGAAAAAAGATCCAAAAGACAAGCGCAGCAACGACAACAACAATCACCGAGACACCCGCCATAAATACAGCCATTCCTCCTGCTATAAGGTTGATCGTAAACGCTGCCTCTTCCGCGCCAATGCCGGCTGCTTGAAGATCCGCCACCATTTCATCTGAAAAAAGATAAAACAACAGACCAGAAAGCAGCCAAATCAGCAAGGCGCTCACGATGGTCCGCCACACCAATCCTTTGCTCTCTTCAGCTTCAGATAATTTTCCAAAATGATTTTGCGTATCAAAAAGTCCACCTAAATATTTCACATGATGCATCATACTGTAACTCCCCCTAAAACTATGTCCCCTGTCAATTTCATTATACGGTACTTATTATGACAGATTGAGTGGCAGAGACAACAATGTACTCGTTTTGATAGCCTCGTGCTATAGGCAAAAAGCCAAGTTTTCTAACATATTCGAAACAACACATACGAACGCCCCAGCTTTTCATGCTAAAATTTCTTTTTTTCTATAGGCAAGTTTCTGAATCCAACAACTCTTTGATGTTTATAAAAATCTTCACACAGCTTTAACGTTTCTTCATATGAGATGCCGTCATTGACGAAGATTTTCCCATAATCATCAGAACTTTTTGGCGGCAGTGCTTCAAACCGATACACATGATCCTCCCCAACCACTTGAATAACTTCAATTTCGATTCCTGAATGCATATATCCAAGTGAAGCGAACATTGACCTATCAGGTGTTGCATGATCAATCGCTCCTTTAACTTGTTCCCAAACAGGGTCGATAATTTCATCTTCACTCGTTGTCAGCACCCAATACTTATCTTTTGAAACCTGCTCCTGATGTTTTTGATCTCTTTTAAAAAAGTCAAAAAAACCCATAAGCCACATCCTTTCATCCATACTTTATTTAAATTGATTTAACACATGCTTTCTTTATTTTTTGCCACAAATCAGCTACCAATCAATGCCGTATGGCGGTTCCACAATGCCGAGTAGCAAATAGATGATTACGATAAGGACCGCATAACTTGCCATGTAAAATCCACATTGGCGATGCAAGTATTTGTTGATCACATCGCTTGTCGCATCATGCTTAAATAGGTTCAGTTCCATAACGATCTTTTTTGACCGGCGAATCTGGACAGTATACTGGATTGTTTCCAACACCCATCGACTGATCATATAGACAAAAATCATATAGCCACCGAGAGCGAGCAGCTCCCATGGAGGGTTTGGATCATAAGATTGATCCCCGATGTATTCCATAACGACCACTACAGGCATAAAACCTACAGCAAAAAAATAAAAAAGAAAAAAAACAAAGTGAGAAAGTAAACGCAAAGGCCACATCCGCCAGCCCGGTGATAGGTCGAGACTGAGCACGCCGAGCAGTTTCGCCATCTTGGCATAATCGATCATCTTCCGGCTGTTCAAGACATGATCGGCAATATAGTAAGACCAAGATGCCCCTGAATTCGTACCGGGAGGACTGTAATGGTAATGGACTTCCCTTCGCGCAGAATCCTTTAAATCCCCCCGAATCGAGCCGTCGTTCGTTAACGGAAGTCCTTCATCAAACAATCTACCGGCATTCACATCCTCCATGCTGTCTTCATGGAACTCGGCGCCTTTCATCGAGAAAAACCGGTCCCGTCGGTACAATCGTGGGCCGCGCCACCCCCAGATGAATCCGATAAGATAAATGGCACAAAGCATCAAAAATATATGCAACGGAATAAATTCACCAAAAATTTCCATGTCACAACCTCCGTTTGATGTTCCTCAAGTCCGAATGGTTCTTTTTCGTAAGAGAAAAGCGTCGATCACGATTCATGATTGGATTCCTCTCCGATGGGGATAAAAATCGTGTTCCCCTTGCCATCTTTCCATCCATCAATACTCTTGCCGTGGTTTAATTGGCCAATCAGTTGGGATTGATCGTCTAAGTTCTCAGGTCTGATCACGGCTAGTAGAAGGCCGTTGACATCTTTGACGATAAATTCATGCAAATCGCCGTCCGAAGCCACTTCATTGACCTCATATAGAAACCAATCGTTGTTATCTCTCTTGACCCATGTTTGCATATGACCATTCCTTTCGTTTTTGTGCTTGTGATGTATTCTATTGCGAATGAAATCGTACGGGTGAGACTCGGTATGTTTTACAATTGCTCCCCCCTGGCCTGTCTTAATGGGTCGCGACGATCGTTATATTATCGAAGTGTCATACGAACGGTTTTTACTCTTATACCCCTTTCAAGGTTCGACATAAACAGGGGATCCCGTTGATCATTGGCTCAATGGCAGGAACTTTTGTCACAGATCGTTTTCTGTCTTCTGAGAACCCCACAGAGAATAGTAGAGTAGGAAGAGGGTTTTCACCGACTACGGCACTTAAAGGGTTAAGTTACCGAGTAAATTTTAATCACTACCGTAGGGATTGCTGAACAACTTGCAGCTATCAGCTGAAGCCGGGATGCCGCTTCCATGGCTTCGCTTTCCGCGGACGAACGGTCAAGCCTCCTCGCGCAAAACAGGCGCTGCGGGGGCTTGACGCGTCCGTTTTTCCGCTGGAGTCTCGCCATTGCAGCACCGTCCCTCCGTACGTTGTCAGAAGTGCAAGGGTTTTTTTGCTTATAGGATGGATTTCCTTGCATCCAGCTTTGACAACACCAACGGAAAAATGCTTATGTACCAGTCTTTTTCCGTTATTCAGCAGTCCCTACCGTATGACTGCGAGAGACGCCAGAAAAAAGAAACCCAACTGAATAGAAGACAGTCGGGTCTCATGTCAACCATTTTTATTTTTTCTTAACTTGTATCCAAATTTCTTTCCTTCCGGAGGGTAATATTAAAAATGTATTCTCGTTTACAGCAGAAGTAGGAATTTTCTGTTATCCGTTGCTGCCATCTTACCATTTGCATCCTTTTTCAGATCGAAAGAGAAAAATGAGGCTCTTCACCAAAATCTATGGCTGACAAACTAGGGGCAATTATGATTGGTAGTGACCGCTACGGAAAAACCCTACGCTTTCCGTGGGCCCCGAGCTCAGCCTCCTCGGAAAAAAGAAGTTCGCTTTTTTCCTGCGGGGTCTTCGCCCTGCGCTTTCCCACAGGAGTCTACGTGTTTTTCCTTCGCTCGCTAGTGGTATTACCATATTTAATCACGAATACCAACCATTGATTTTAGTGTTGACCCAAAAATGATTCGCTTTTTTTTGCTGCTAGTTTATATGGCTATATCATCGAAACCATTCAGAATTTTCGGGGATTCAATCCCCGGTTTTCTGAAGTTGGCGGTTTGGTCGATACCATTGCCGGAGCTTTATTTGGCGCAGTATCTCTTGTACTCGTCGTCTTAAGTATCATACTTGCCATTCAATTCCTGATGATGAAAGCCCCTTTAGTGCGCCCTATACTTATCATGAGCATCCGCTATGCTTTGGTCTCGGTATTTATAGCTAATCTGACAGGAATCATTATAATTATCTTGCAAGACCGTTTCATCGGAGCTGAAGGAAATTTTATTGTACTACATGGAATTGGCTTCCACGCCTTGCGAACGCTATTGTTGCTAGCTTGGCTACTGGAGCATTCAAATCAACAGCAAGACAGACAGCGACTACTCTTACATGCAGGTAGCATAGCTTGGCTGGTTTCCATTTTGTTTATAGCCGTACAAACTGGTCTGGGTCATTCTATGTTTGAACTTAGCTTATTTTCGATACTAGCCAGCATCTGTTTGCTTTTTTGGCTACTCAATGAAAGTCGTCTCGGGTGCGTATATGTTATCTTCATTGTACCTGATCATCATACTGGCTTTTTTGAGTGATTTTGATATTTCTGTCACGGAATTAGGTACATGAATACCGAAGGGTATAGATGCAATATATTCATGTCTGAAGCTTATACGATTGATCTCTGACTACTATCGTTTCTGGTTCAAATCGGACGAACAACCAGTCCATATCACCGAGTACTGCAGTGAACCGTGGATCCCACCGTTCTTGTTTTCCCATATAACGGCTTAACAATCGCTTTACCCGCTCAGCATCTTGAGGTACAAGGGTCGCTTTTCCACGAAAGCCAACATGATGGACGAGACCTGTTTCAATGTTAAAGTCCACGATCCCGATTGCACATCGAGAATCTTGCTCAATCCGTTTCGGAAAAGAATCTATCGTGTAGCTACCGATAATCCAGATGTTCTCATTTTCCCACAAAAACCATACAGGTGAATCGCGAGGTCCTTTCTCATGGGAAGTAGATAAATGAGCAAAAAGGGGACGTGAGAGGATATCTTCAAGAAGACGTTGAGATTCCTCCTTATCAACACCAAACTGGGTACCATTATCATCGACGATTTTCATTTGTATATACCTCCTTGTTAACTGTAAACATCGTGACTTTGTCTTAAAATCCACAAGTTGTTTCCTTTCAGGTTTTACGCTCAATATCAGGGGTTCTGTCCGCTTTTTCCTTTACTTCTGCTAATGTCATTTCAATTCCTTCGACCTTCGTTTCAAACCATTCAAACTTTGCTTCCATACCTCTCCGCATCAGTCACTTTTTTCAATATCGCTTCCAACATTTTTCGATCACCCACTCGCCCTTTTTTCTTGTAAATTTTATACACATTCAACACTTTACCTTCATTATATGACCGTGGCATATATCTCTGCAATATAGGCAAGCATTCATATAAATCATTTTGCCTGTGGCCTATTACAGGATCTGATAACAAGCAAAACCCCGAAATCAAAATATAGTTTAATTGCTCGGTAACTTGAAAATATAAGTAATCCTAACAGTTTCCGTGGCGTTTGAAAAGCCATAACCGCAGTAATCGTCTGAACGACAATCGCGACACGATTGGTACCATTCGCTTCTGCAGATGGCAGGCAGCAAGCTAGAGATTATTAAATTCCTCTATTCGCTTTAAAATACGATGAGGCTGCTGCTTAAAATCTGCTGTTTGATATTCCGGAAGCCATTGCACCCCAATCGTGTACACATTGGCAGCGAGTCCTGCTTCAATATCCGCGTCACTATCACCGAGAAACATTGCCTGATCAGAATTCACTTTTACGATGGAGAGCGCTTGCTGTATCCCTTCCGGATCCGGCTTTGGACATTCAACATCATCGCCGGTAATGATAACATCAAAAAAATGTTCCATCCCAAGCGCTTCCAACGATAGATCCAAACTTCGCCTCGCTTTTCCCGTGACAATCCCCACTTTTAACCCTTGATCGCTTTTCAATGAACGCAACAAATTGTGGATGCCCTCATTTTTATGTACCAACTCGGCATGGTTCTTTTTATATACTTCATAATACATTTCGATGGCATCATTTTCCGCCTGATTCGCGAGGTTGCGCCTAATAATCTCTGTCTCTGACGGACCAAACATAGACATGACCTCTTGCGCCGAGAGGTTTTTCCCGTCAAAAGTTTTAAAAGCTGTTTGAAAAGCATGCTGCACCACTGGCAAAGTGTTGGCGAGTGTTCCATCAAAATCGAATAGTATCGCTTGCATTGTACCCCTCCCGTTACTGAAATTATCGTTTTCCTTTTTGATAAATGCAAGGGATGAAGAAAAACCTAGAAAATAGGCTTATCGTCCCTTGTCCAATTACTAACATCCGATATGCTCAATATAAGATCCATTTAATTTTAGGAGGACATCTTGCTGTGGTGAGTATCTACGAATTGAAACCTAAATTTCAACAATTATTACGCCCGCTTGTGAGAGGATTGGCAAAAATAGGAGTAACAGCAAATTTTGTTACAATCAGTGCCGCTGTCCTCTCAGTCGCGCTCGGGATCCTTTTGCTTCTATATCCCTCCTATAACTGGATAATTCTACTCGTCCCTGCTTTTCTATTTTTTCGAATGATGTTGAATGCCATTGATGGGATGCTTGCCCGCGAGCATAAGATGGAATCTTCCTTAGGATCCATCCTAAACGAATTGGGAGACATTGTTTCCGATGCAGCCATTTATTTGCCTTTTGCCCTCATTCTTGATACATCTTCTGCTTTTGTCGTCTCTCTCGTCGTTTTAGCGCTTGTGACGGAAGTAACGGGAATTCTTGGTACTGTTATTGGTGGGAGCAGGCGTTATGATGGTCCAATGGGTAAAAGTGATCGTGCGTTTGCGTTTGGTGTGTTGTCTCTGTTGATTTATTTTTTCTCATTCCCGACGGTTATCTACACCATCGTGATCGCTGCATTACTTTTGCTCTTAATTTTAACAACATTTAATCGTGCAAACCGTGCTTTAAAGGAGGTTCAGTCATAAATGACATTATTATCGGATGTTATGCAGACCATTTTAGATATGAATGTTTGGGCAAGCCCTCTTGTCCAAGTATTGCTCGGGATTTTTGTGCTTTTGATTATCGCAAGTATTGTTAATGGTCTTCTGAAACGATCGAAACCGGAAAAAAATTTCAGCGAGATCGGCGATCGTATTCGCTCCTGGTGGTTTATGGCGATAGTCTTTTCCATCGCGACGTTGATTCACGAAAACATATCACTCGTATTTTTTGCTTTCCTTACATATTTGGCTTTGAAAGAATACTTTTCGATGGTCCCGACACGACGGGCAGATCGCAAAGTTTTGTTTTTCGCCTACCTTTCTATTCCCATTCAATTTTTGTGGATTTATATGGAGTGGTATGGCATGTTCATCATCTTCATCCCTATTTATATGTTCTTATTTTTGCCGATTGTGATGGTGTTTATTGGTCAGACGAAGGGTTTTCTGAAGTCCATCGGTGCAATCCATTGGGGAATCATGCTGATGGTTTTCGGCTTAAGCCACCTGGCTTATTTTCTCGCACTTCCTGAAGCGATGAACCCGTTGGCAGGCGGTGCCGGTTTTATTATCTATTTGGTCATTCTCACGCAATTAAACGATGTCTCGCAATTTTTATTCGGAAAAATGTTTGGCAAGCGAAAAATTGTCCCGGCCGTTAGTCCGAACAAAACGTGGGCAGGATTTCTTGGCGGTATCGGAGTCACTGTGCTTCTTGCCCTTTTACTTGCTCCCTTGCTCACGCCTTTTACTTGGGTCGCTGCTATTGGCAGCGGGGTATTGATCAGCATCTTCGGTTTTATCGGGGATGTGAATATTTCAGCCTTAAAACGGGATATCGGTATCAAAGATAGCGGAAAGGCACTGCCGGGCCACGGGGGAATCTTGGATCGGATCGACAGCTTGACTTACACTGCACCGTTATTTTTCCATTTTACAAATTTCTTTTAGTGAACCTCTCTCTCCAACTAAATCAAAGATTTTGAAGGGGACTTCTCGACAAAACGGTTAAAAAGGCGGTGGCACTATGCCTCGGTTACAAAAGCTCTTTTTTATTCTTATGGTAAAACCGATATTGCTCATTGTGCTCGGCATTAATCTCCATCATCCGGAACGGCTGCCTAAGGATGGACCTGCGGTGATGATCGCCAATCACAACAGTCATATGGATACACCACTATTGATGAATCTGTTTCCTCTCAGCAAATTGCCCAACATCCGTCCGATTGCCGCTGCTGATTATTTTTTCAAAACACGCTGGCTTGCTTGGTTTGCCACCAATATTATGAACATCATCCCGATTGCAAGACGTGGCGGCAAAAAAGAAAAGGATCCGCTTGAACCGTTATCAGCTGCGCTTGACCGAGGTGAGGTGCTTATTTTCTTCCCTGAAGGCACACGCGGAGAACCGGAGCAAATGACGGAACTGAAAAGCGGGCTGGCTCATTTGATTAAACGTCACCCACATGTCCCCGTTTATCCCATATTTACACACGGATTAGGAAAGGCGATGCCGAAAGGAGACCCATTAATCGTCCCGTTTACCGCGAATATTCATATTGGGAAACCGCTTTATTGGCAGGGGGACCGCGAGCAATTTATGGCTGCCGCCAGTGATCGCTTTCGTATGTTGAGAGAAGAAGGGAACTACGGCGAATGGGAATGAAGTACTGGTCTGGCGTGTGGGGGTGGGCAGAAGCGACACTCTTCTTCATCGTCCCCGATGTGCTCATTACCTATGGGGCTCTCTCAAATCGAATCCGGATGGTCGTTCGTTTATGCTTGTGGGCGCTTGGCGGAGCTTTAATCGGGGGATGCCTGATGTACATCACGGGAGTATGGTTTGCTGATCACACGCGGCAACTCCTCGTCATGATACCGGCGATTGATGACGCTTTAATTGAAGAGGTTCGCGAAGAGTTACAGACGGCAGGCTGGCAAGCGATTATCCTAGGCCCTACTCAAGGCATACCTTATAAAATTTATGCCAGCTACGCCGCTGAAGCAGACATATCTCTCCTTTTCTTTTTGCTCATTAGCGTCCCGGCGCGTGTGGTACGTTTTCTTCTTGCCGGATTGCTCGCATGGGGCCTTAGTCAATGGTTGCTAAGGCCCATCGGATTACGCTTGAAGATTGGTATCTGGTTGCTGTTTTGGCTAACCTTTTATAGCTTTTACTTTGTGCAGATGGGGGGATGAACAATGTTAACCGAATATCCCTGTGGTAGTCGTATATCCCCTTCGTTCATCTTGATAAAAGATTCAGGTCCAGGAAAAGCCTTAACCCGTGAGTTACTCAATCGATCAGATTCTAATCAACCACTTTTTGATTTTTTAAAGCGATCATTGTGGGAAGAGACACGTGCATAACGGTCGGCTTCAGGGTGGATATAAAGCTTTGCGGCATTGACAGCTAATCCAGCCTCCGTAAAAGCCCCGGCAATAAGTGGAATACTGCTTGCATGATTTGATATATCACCAGCTGCGAATATTCCCGACGCTGCCGTTTCCATTTGATTAGAAGTGCGCAATCGGCGTTCTTCCACTTGTAAATCCTGGGGATGGTGATCAAGAAAAGTCAAATCCGGTTGATACCCATGATGGATGAGAACCGCATCTGTCTTGCGCCATTGACATTTTCCGTTTTCACAGTGTTTCAATCCCACCTGTTCGATACAACAACCATCCGGACACGTTTTGATATCGTCAATGGCATAGGGGGTCAGAATATCCACCGAAGAATGCCGCATCCTAGTCACAAATTTCTCGTGCCCTCCAAAATGATGACGTCGATGCACAACCGTAACACTTTTAGCCACCGGTTCAAGTTCATTGGCCCAGTCGACCGCCGAATTCCCCCCACCCGAAATCACAACATGTTCTCCTCGGAATTGTTCCAGATCCTTTACCGTATAGTGAAGGTTCGACGTTTCAAATTTCTCCGCCCCTTCTAAGTTTAACTTCGCTTGTCGCAAGATCCCATACCCTGTAGCCAAGATAATGGTTTTTGAATAATGCTCATGATTTTGATCCGTTTTTATTTGAAAATAGCCATTATCCATTTTCTGTATGTCTATGACCTGCTCGCCTAACGCAATCGTAGGATGGAACGTTAAGGATTGGTCGATAAGATGTGAAATAAGCTGAGCGCCACTTGTTGGCGGTAACCCTCCAACATCCCAAATGGTTTTCTCCTTATATACGTTCACTTTTCCGCCAAGCTCTTCTTCATATTCAATGACTTTCGTCTTCAAATCGCGCATTCCACTATAAAAAGCAGCGTATAAGCCTGCCGGACCTCCACCTATAATCGTAACGTCATAACACGCGCTATCCAGCACCGTGCTTCCCTCCTAACGAATAAAAATTTTGCGATGCTTGTTGGGAATCTGTATGACTCAACAAATCATAGCTTAAACAAACCGGTTTCCCATTCCTCGGATCAGAAACAACATCCGCATGAATGTGGAAAACATCACGTAAGACTTGGGCACTCATCACCTCCTCGGGCACGCCTTCTTGCACGATCGCTCCTTCCCGTAACGCCACCATATGATCAGCAAAACGAGAGGCATGATTGATATCATGAACAACCAACACGATCGTGCGCCCTTGTTGTTCGTTTAAATGCTGTAAGACCTGCAGAACTTCCAGCTGATGAGCGAGATCCAAATACGTTGTCGGCTCATCAAGCAGCAACAAGTCCGTTTGCTGGGCAAGCGCCATGGCAATCCATACGCGCTGTCGTTGACCACCGGATAGGGTATCTATAGGTCTATCAGCCAAAGCTTCCAAGCCGGTCTGTTCGAGCGCAAGAGCAATCATGTCGTAATCTTGTTTGCGCAACGCTGCAAATCCTTTTTGATGAGGATGTCTCCCGTATGCCACAAGCTCTCGTACTTTTAATCCACTTGGTGCTTCTGGTGATTGCGGCAGTACGGCCATTTTTTGCGCAATCTGTTTCGTCGGTTGCGTATGAATTGATTTCCCATCTAAATAAACGGCTCCTTTTGATGCTTTCATTACGCGAGCTAACGTTTTTAAAATCGTCGATTTTCCGCAGCCGTTCGGCCCGATGATGGTTGTGATTTTTCCTTCCGGAATGTACATTGTCAGATCATCGACGATGGCTTCTTTTTCATAACGGATCGATAGATGATTGGCTTCTAGACGTGTCATTGTTTCACCTCACTATGGGGTTTTCATGAGTAAATACAGAAAATACGGAGCGCCAATAACCGCCACAACAATGCCTACGGGTATTTCTGATGGAGAGAGAAGATTGCGGCCGACCATATCCGCGAATAGCAGGATTAAGGCCCCCATCATAGCAGCTGTCGGAATCATGACCTGGTGGCGCGGACCAACAAGACGACGAGCAATGTGAGGGGCTACAAGCCCAAGGAACGAAATCGCCCCGCCAACAGACACCGACGCCCCCGCCAACATGACCGCCCATACGAGCAAACGGCGACGTGTACGTTCAACCTTGATCCCTAATGATACCGCCGATGGATCCCCTAACCGCATAACATTCAGGTTCCTCGCCTGTGCCATCACGAGGGGGATGAGAAGGAGCATCCACGGCAAAACCGCAAGTGTGCTGGTCCAACTCGTTCCCCAGATATCCCCGTTGAGCCAAACTGTGGCTTGCATAAAGTCATCGGGATTCATGCGCAATTGAAAAACGATCAGAATCGCTGTAAATCCTGCATTTAACCCAATGCCGACGAGAACTAACCGAATGGGGGTAACGCCCTTTTTCCAAGCAAGTGTATAGATGAGAAATGCTGCCGTGAGCGCACCGACAAACGCGAAAATGGGAAGCGCAAAGACCGTCTCACCCAACGACGTGCTTGACCCTTGAAAAAAATAAATGAAAAGGACAACCGCCAAACCGGCCCCCGCGTTGATGCCAAGAATGCCCGGATCGGCTAATTCGTTACGGGAAAGACTTTGTAAAATCGCCCCTGAAATCGCTAATCCAGCCCCCACCAACAAAGCAGTCACCATTCTTGGCAATCGAAATTCGAATAAAACGAGCGCGTGCTGGTCAGTGCCCTCTCCCATCATTGTTCGCCAAACATCAAGAGGAGCAATCGTCATCGTTCCCATTTGCAAACTTAAGAGAAAAACACAAATAATTAGCCCTACGATGGCCACATAAATCCATATGGTTCGCTTCATGTCAGACGCCCCTCCCTTCTTTGCGAGCAAGATAAAGAAAAAAAGGAACGCCGACTAAGGCCGTTATCGCTCCCACCGGCGTTTCGTAAGGCGCATTGACAAGGCGAACCAGAATATCCGCTACGATCAATAGTAAACTGCCAAGAATGGCCGAACACGGAACGATATAACGGTAATCAAGACCAACTAAAGCGCGGGTGATATGGGGAATGACTAAGCCAATAAAACCAATGGTGCCGGCAACAGCAACGGCAGCGCCTGTCATGAGCATCACGGCCACGATGCCCACCGTTCGAACCATAACTGTGCGTTGTCCTAAACCTTGAGCTACATCTTTTCCCAAACTTAAAATGGTGATCGAACGGGCTAACCAAAGAGCTATAACCATCCCGATTAACGCAACGGGAAGCATAAGCTGGACGCGTGGCCAATCGATGTTAGCCAGACCACCGGCAAACCAGAAACTTAAATCTTGGGCGACATCAAAATAGATTGCAATACCTGAAGATATAGCGCTTAAAAAAGCACCAATCGTGACCCCGGCTAGCGCAAGTTTAGCTGGCGTTAATCCTCCCTTCGCCAACGAACCGACAAGAAAAACAAGCGCCGTTCCCACACCAGCCCCGATAAATGCCGCAAATAAGGAACCGGCATAAGGCACGCTCGGGAAGAAGGCAAACATGATCGCGAGCGCTAAAGCCGCCCCATCTGTAATCCCAATAATCGAAGGCTCTGCAAGGGGGTTCCTTGTCATCCCTTGCATCAGTGCTCCCGAAATAGCGAGAAAGCTCCCTATCAGCACAGCACCAACTACCCTTGGGAGGCGTATTTCTTGAATAATTTGGTGGTCTGTGAGCGACTCATCATAAGCTACGATGGTTTGCCACACTGTCTCAGGCGTAATACTGGCCGCGCCTAGAGTAATAGAAATCACACCTGCGCAAACTAAGAGTATCGTGCCGGCAACCATGATCATGGTAACAGCCATCGGTTTTGCGCGAACCTGCTTCGACGTCGGAGGCTTCTGATTCACCATTTAGGGCCAATCCTTCTTTCTCATTTAACCATCGGCTTCCATTTCCCTAATCATATCCACAAATAAATCAATCTGATGGTAGACGGAAATGGGATCGTAAGGATAAAAAGTGTCATAATCATTGAGACGATAACGTCCTTGTTGTACGGCATCTAATCCTTGCCAAACGGATGAACTCTCTAGCTGATCTTTGGCATGATGCTGATTTTCCGGATCATAACTCGTGAGAAACATATAATCCGCCGCATATTCGGGAACCACTTCTTGAGAGAGCATAAGCACATCTTCTTCATTCATGACTTCGTCTTCAATAATGTCAGGGGCATCTAAATCCAAAGCGTCATATAATACTTGACCACCGCGGCCGAAATTTTCCCCAAAAACATATAACTCATTGTCATTCGTAATTTCGTAAAGTCCAAAGGTCGCATTTGCGGGAACGTGATCCTTTATGTCCTCTCGAGCCTCTTCGGTCTTATCGTGATAGTCATTTAAGAATGTCTGTGCTTCCTCTTCAGCCCCTACAATGTCTCCAAACATTTCCGTCATCTCTTCAACGTTGGTCGCTGTGTTATATGGAATATGTACCGTCGGGGCAATTTGCTCTAATTGCTCAAGATTATCATCATACATCGCCACAATTAAGTCCGGATCCAGCTCCAGAATTTTTTCCACATTAGGTGGCTCCCCGATATCTTCAACCTCTGCGAGTTCCTCTTCAAGGAAAGGATTATCAAACGCGATCGATCCCGCCCCCACGACATTGGCATCAACAGTTAACAATTCGCCGGCGTAAAAATCGGTGACAATACGTTCAGGATCATCGGGCACTTCAACATCTTCGCCGTCAATATGAACCGTGCGATCGGTTTCCTCAGAAGATCCATTCCCACATCCCGCCAACGTAAGGCAACAAAACACCATCATTATGCTCTTTTTTCCCATATCTATCTTCTCCCTGCTATGAATAACTGGATCATGTGATGGGCAAGATCGGAGATTATAACATCGTTCCTTTTCATATTAATTGAAAATGATTATCATTGTCAACTTATGATTGCACGGGAGACAGTAATTCCTCTTAGACTCCCTTTTCCTCCGTTTGAGGGGTTGGATTAAGGAGCCGCTAGTAGAAAACAGCTAAAATATAATGTTACACCTGTGTAGAAAAACCATTGTGCCCTCACTACACATTCATTTTTCCATTTTAGTGCCCGCCCAATCAGTGATCGAGTCATTCAACTCTCTCAAAAATAAAACTGCTTGGGCATTTTATTTTAATATTCAAAAAAATTAAGAGTGAAAAGTCTTCATGAGTAATTTCAATCAACCCACCAACTGGTTTCCATATCGATGAGTCAATGGTTTCGTAACATAGGGACTGCTGAATAACGGAAAAAGACTGACACATAAGCATTTTCCGTTGGTGTTGTCAAAGCTGGATGCAAGGAAATCCATCCTATAAACAAAAAAACCCTTGCACTTCTGGCAACGTACGGAGGGACGGTGCTGCAATGGCGAGGCTCCAGCGGAAAAACGGACGCGTCAAGCCCCCGCAGCGCCGGTTTTGCGCGAGGAGGCTTGACCGTTCGTCCGCGGAAAGCGAAGCCATGGAAGCGGCATCCCGGCTTCAGCTGATAGCTGCAAGTTGTTCAGCATTCCCTAACATAAGAGCCTGCAGCTTTCCCGGTACCCGGTGGTGTAATCTCTAAAATTTGAATAATTTTGTTTTTTTTGCTTGCCCAAAACGAAGCTCACTATGAACTTCGTTTTGGGCACATCTCTTTATTTTTTAAACCGATAGCCTACTCCCCATATTGTTTGAATATACTTTGGATTGGAGGGATCTTCTTCTATTTTTTCCCTTAATTTTCGAATATGAACAGTTACGGTCGTAATATCTCCGAATGAGTCGATTCCCCAAATCCGCTCAAATAAATCTTCTTTCGTAAACACGTGGTCTAGATTAGAAGCGAACAATACCAACAAATCAAACTCTTTCGCGCGTAAATTTTTTTCTTTTCCGTTGACATAAAGCCTACGTGAATTCATGTCAATGTGCAGGCCTTTTATACGAATTTCATTTGGTTCACTATTCTTTTTCACAAGCCGTTCATATCTGGACAAGTGAGCTTTCACTCTCGCGACAAGCTCACTCGGATTAAAAGGCTTCTGGATATAATCATCAGCACCACGATCAAACCCACGTATTTTATCAATGTCTTCCTTTCGCGCGGTCACCATTAAAATGGGAATATCCAATCTATCTCGAAGTTTCCTGCAAATGTAAAATCCATCAACACCAGGCAGCATTAAGTCCAGAATAATAAGATCATAATTGTTTTCATTCGCTAGTTTCAATCCTTCTTCACCCGTCATGGCAATGTCTGAGGAATACCCGTTCACTTGCAAATAATCTCTTTCCAATTCCGCAATATGCATCTCGTCCTCAATGATTAACATCTTTTTCAAGACGACACCTTCTTTAATGTAAAATAAATACTTGTGCCTTCCCCTTGCTTACTATCAGCCCAAACCTTACCACCATGCTGTCCCATTATTTTTTTTACAATGGCCAGCCCAAGTCCACTTCCCCCTGTGGAGGAGTTTCTTGACGTGTCTGTTCGGTAAAAGCTTTCGAAAATGTGGAGAATATCTTTCTTGGCGATTCCTCGTCCATTATCTTTTATTTCAACCTTAACTTGGTGGGGCTCCGATTTTAAATAGACCTCAATCATCTTACGCTCTTTATCCATATATTTCAGGCTGTTTTGGACAATATTGGTCACGACGCGTCTTAATTGCTCACGGTCTGCTTTCACTATATAATCATCATTTTTATCAGCTTTCAAACGAGCCATTCCTTCTTCTCGTTCCAGATCAAAAGCCAATTCATCAATAAAATCAGTGAAAAAAGAATACAAATCCACTTCTTCAAACGCAAACGGTACTCGTTCGATATCCAATTTGGAATATTGGAGTAAATTTCCAATAAGGCCATCCATCTCATTGGCCGTTTTATAAATGATATTCATATAACGTTCCAGTTTGTCCGGAGTATTTGCAACTCCATCTTGAATTCCTTTAATGTGGCCTTTTATTGATGTCAAAGGTGTTGATAAATCATGGGAAATACTCGCGACCAGCTCCTGGCGATTGCGCTCATACTTTGCTTGATCCGCTTTTGCTTGTTTCAAGCTTAACCTCAATGCTTCAAACGTATTGGAAAGCTCACCAAGCTCATCTTTCTTATTCGTTGCAACACTATATTCTAAATCGCCTTCACGAATCTTCTTTGCCGATAGCGTTAAGTGTTTTATCGGTGTAATGATACTTCTGGACACATAATACGTTAACAGTCCATTCGTAATAATCAAAATGAGTATAATCCCAATAAATCTCACATTTAAAAATAGTTGTAAATCCGAACCTTCTAAACTGCCATTCAAAATGACAAACATAACGTATCCCAATACGATTTCGACTAATAAAAACCCAACAATCGGAAGCACAATCATCCCTATATTAGATAATAGCAATCGTTGCTTAATGGACACGGGCTTCACCTACTTCTTACATCGATTGAAACGAGCAACTGTGAACGTAAGCTAGTCGTTAAGAGAAGTTTAGCATATCACTAATCTGATTTCAGATTCTTTTGGTCAATAATCGGCACAACCACGGCACACATAATGGCTGTAAAATAAGGAAGATATTTAATTCCCATTGGCTCGTTAAATAATGCCATTCCCAACACTCCAATAAAACTTGATAACGCGATACCAAGAACAAATCCTCCGATTAAACCAACAAGTATTCCTAAAAAAGTTCTCATATTATGCTTCTCCCATCTGATTTTTTTTGTGATCGAATGTGAATTTCCATATCTTTAAAACCATTGTGCAGGACAATACAACTAGTAGCACGCCAAAAAGAGGATGCATCGCGCCAAACCACGGTAAAATAGTTGTCATATTTGCGGTAAAATACATGAAGAACATCAAAATTAGAGTCCCAAACAACTGTCCGTATGCCCAGCGCGGCAATGCACCGATAAATGCAAAGGCCAACATGAAAATCGGTATATTAAACCCAAATAAATGAACAAATATCATGTGCTTCATCCAATTCACCGGGTTTATAAATATAGCCATGCCTGCAAATAAAATCTGAGTGGCTATACTTAATGCAAAAATAATGGCTAATACAAGGTAAACGATTCTTCCTATACGAACGCTTTGATTTATTCTTCCCAAATGGTTCCCTCCCTTGTTTTGAACGCTGTCTTTATCATACAATCCAATGATAAAAACACTCTTAAGCCATTCTTAAAAAATTCTTAAATAAAACAAGGGCTCTTAACCACCATCTATGAAAATCGAACATTATCTACCAAATCCATAATCCCAGACTGTAGCCCGCACTAAACATGACAATACTGCCCAAAAGAGAAATAGCTACATACCAAACGAATTTCCGATAGGATTTTTTACGTAAAAGTTCCAACGCTTCCATGCTGAATGTCGAGAACGTAGTAAAAGCTCCAAAAAAGCCAATGCCCAAAATGAGGAACCAGAGGTCATCATAGGCATACATCGGAATGGAACGAAAATAAGCACCATAAAAAAGACCTAAGCCAAGAGCGCCAAGTATGTTTACGCTCAGCATGGTCACAGGAATAGGAGGGTCCGGATATTTCCCCATGATGACTTGTCCAAGCAAATACCGCGCGATGGCTCCTATTCCTCCACTGATAGAAAGCATGAATATGTCCATGGACGATGGATTCTCCTTTCAAATGTATATGTAAAGATGGATCTCCCATCCACTATTCAGCATTGGAGGGAGGTGATTCCCCATTGCGAACGTTCCCTATTGAGCGCCCAAGCATCATGCCGCTCAGAGCAAGTCCAACACCACCAAAAAGAGAAATAGCCAAATAAACAAAGGAGAAGTTTACATCATCCCGTAGTAAAAAAACCGTATCTGCCGCCAAGGTGGACATGGTTGAAAATGAGCCTAAAAAGCCCACTCCTACCCCTGCTTTAAGCCAATCCGTGCCTTTCCTAATGAAAAACCACCCTGTCACTCCTCCCAACAAGAAACTCGCGAGTAAATTTTCCATAAGAGTGCCCAATGGATAGGCCGTAAATAGCGTCCACATATTGAATTGATAACGACATAAAGTTCCCAGGGATCCTCCAACTCCTATTGAAAATATCATTTTCCATTTCATATTTATATACATCAACTTATTCACCCGTTTCATGATCTACGTGCCTTTATTTCAAAACAAAACTCCTGACAGAATGCACCCTAAAAGTGCCTGCCAGGAGTCATTAGCCGCTACGATACGGCGGTTATGGCGAACTCCATCGCCTATGTCCTTGTTGAGTAACAGATTATACGTATAAGCGAGGAATGTCAATGGAATGCTCAAACAACATCCTCCGGGTATGTTCGGGTTATGTTCGGGTTCTCCTCTATGTGCCTCATTGCTTTTCCAGATACTTCACCATCGCATATAAACTCTCATTTATCGGCGTGTCGATGCTGTATTCTTTTCCCAGTTCCATAACCCTCTTCGCGAAAAAGTCATTTTCGGTTTTTCGTCCTGCTTCAATATCTTGAAGCATCGAAGATTTTCCGTCGTACCCTACCTTCGTCCATACTTCCTCGAAAAAGTCGTCAATGTCTCTTGCTGTCAATGAAATTTCTTTTGCTTTTGCAATTTGTACGACTTCACGCATCGCACTTTTTGTAAGACCCATCAGCTCTTCAGAATCCCGAAGCATGCCATGTGTCGCCCTCATAATAGCGGTTACAGGGTTTATGCCTGTGTTTACCATGAATTTATGCCAAAGCTGGCGTTCCATATCTTCTGGAATTGCATTCGGAATTTCCGCTTTATCAAACATTGCTTTGAGCGTCTCTACCCGCGAGGACAACTTATCGTTTCGTTTTTCGCCAAAATATAAAATGCCAGGATGTGTATACTCGATCTTTTGCCCTTCCTTCGTTGCATCTATGCCATTCGCCAAGCCGTAAAGCACGTTTTCTCTTCCGAAACGACCAGCAATCATATTTTCACTATCGATACCATTTAACAACGATAAAAACAAACTTTGCTCGTTCACAAGCGATTCAATCAAATCGAGTGCAGCTTCCATTTGCGGATTTTTTACACAAAAAATAAATAAATCAACAGGTTGAACTAATTCTTCAACCGTCTTGTATGCCAATGGAACACGTTCATTATTTACATAAATGCCCTCATTTTCATAACGACGCTTACGCTCTGGATCCATCACACACTGAAGATTTATCTTCGGATTTCTTTGCAATAACTTTGAATACACAGAACCGACGGCACCAATACCTATCATTACAACGTTACGTATGGTCATATTGCTTCCTCCCACACATGAAAGTTTTCCCCTCTTATTCATTTTTTTGATCAGCCACGTCCCCCCTCCTTTCCAATTTACAGGAAAGGGGGAATGATTTCTAGTAATCTTATGACGACAGGAACAATTCCGTGGTCCATTGAGGATTAGAACCCAAATTTCTGTTTTCGTATCATTGCCTTATGAATTCCCCGTTCGGCATGCTGTTTTTCTTCTTTCAACAACAAAGCTCAGGATACCGTCTCCTGAGCCAATTCCTTTTCCGATATTTCACCAAGTTTTTCTTTGATATTCTCAAGCACCATAAATTTTTCCGTGTTGGAGGCCACTTGCTCTGAGATCGTGTCGACTTGCTTGCCGCTATCAGCTGAAGTCGGGATGGCTTCGCTTTCCGCGGACGAACGGTTAAGCCTCCTCGCGCAAAACCGGCGCTGCGGGATCTTGACGCGTCCGTTTTTCCGCTGGAGTCTCGCCATTGCAACGTCCCTCCGTACGTTGCCAGAAGTGCAAGGTTTTTTTTGCTTATAGGATGGATTTCCTTGCATCCAGCTTTGACAACACCAACGGAAAAATGCTTATGTACCAGTCTTTTTCCGTTATTCAGCAGTCCCTAATTTACCAATATTCATTTCCGACCCTGTTCTTTCTAGCCATCATAAACTATTTTTGCTGTTTCCGAAAGAGAAATAAAAAGCATTCCTAGTGGAGGGAATTTTGAGCTTTGAACACAAAAGGGAACTGTCAATCATTTTCAAAGATTGACGTATTATCATCCAAGATCGTCCGCGATCGCACGACCTGCCGTGCGACCGGTAAACAGACATCCACCGAGAAATGTTCCTTCCAGTGATCGGTATCCATGGACGCCGCCGCCTCCGAATCCGGAGACTTCTCCCGCGGCATAAAGTCCGGGAATCGCATTCCCTGCTTTGTTTAATACAGCTCCTGATAGATTCGTTTGCAGTCCACCTAACGTTTTACGGCTGAGGATGTTCAGGCGTACCGCGATCAACGGACCGTTTTTCGGATCGAGTATGCTATGTGGTGTAGCCACGCGGCTAATTTTTTCACCGAAATACGTACGAGCGTCACGAAGCGCCTTCATTTGCAAGTCTTTCGTAAATTTGTTCTCCAACGCACGATCCCGCGCACGAATTTGCTTTTCAATTTCTTCTGCATTTAATAGCTTTTCATCGACAAGATTGTTCATCCCGGAGACGAGTGCTTTCAACGTATCGGCAACGATAAAATCCTCGCCCTTGTCCTTAAACGCTTGTACAGGAGCGGGTGCTCCGGATTTCACACGGCTTAACACCTGTGTAAAGCTTTTATTGGTTAAGTCGGGATTTTGTTCCGATCCCGATAAGGCAAACTCTTTTTCAATGATCTTTTCCGTTAAAATAAACCAGGAGTAGTCATAGCCGCTCTGTTGGATCGCCTCTAGTGTGGCCAACGTGTCAAAGCCCGGGAAATTGGGTGCCGGTAAACGGCGCCCTCGGGCATCCAGCCAAATCGAAGAAGGTCCCGGTAGAATACGAATGCCGTGCTTAGGCCAAACCGGATTCCAGTTTTGAATCCCTTCCGTGTAATGCCACATACGATCGCGGTTGACAATACGTCCACCTGCATTTTCCGTAATGGTCAGCATGCGTCCATCCACATGGGCTGGCACACCTGAGATCATACGCTTGGGAGGTTCACCGAGATGGCTCGGCCAATTTTGACGGATCAAGTCAAAGTTCGCACCAATGCCTCCGCTCGATACGAGCACAGCTTCAGATCGGTATTCAAAATCTCCGATTATTTCCCGTGAACTTTCTTCTCCGCGGGAAACGTTACTCGGTGCGAGTTTGGAACCACATACGCCTACAACCGCACCGTTATGGATCATAAGCTCGTCAACACGGTGACGCGAATGGAAAACAACCCTTCCGTTTTTCATATGCTCGCGCACGCTTCGTGCGAAAGGCTCGACCAGTCCTGGGCCTGTTCCCCACGTAATGTGAAAACGGGGGAGGCTATTTCCATGGCCTTCGGCAAGGGATCCCCCGCGTTCCGCCCAACTGACGACTGGAAAAAAACGAATGCCCATGTTACGTAGCCATTCACGTTTTTCCCCGGCTGCGAAGGTCAGATAAGCTTCTGCCCACTGTTTCCCCCAATAATCTTCATCCTTTTCGCGGTCGAAACTCGCTGCCTCCATCCAATCCTGCCATGCCAGCTTCTTAGAATCCTTAATGCCCATGCGACGTTGCTCCGGTGAATCGATTAAAAATAAGCCGCCAAATGACCACCAGGCTTGGCCGCCGAAGGAAGTTTCCGGCTCTTGATCCAGAAGCAATACTTTTTTCCCCGCATCCGCCAGTTCGGCCGTTGCGACCAAACCCGCAAGTCCGGCTCCAGCGACAATGACATCAGCATTCATATTTGAACACCTCTTTCGCCCGTACAGATTTATCGTTGTGTGTCATTTTGCTTACTCCTCTCCACCCACTAATCCTACAAACACCACCGGTTCGATAGCACTGGACGAAATCTCACCTTCTCCGTCCTTTTCGATTAACATCAAGTTCTGGCTATGCGGACTCCCGATAGGAATAATCATCTTTCCGCCATTCTTTAACTGCCCGATGAGTGACTCCGGAACGTCGGGAGCAGCAGCTGTCACCATGATTCGATCAAAAGGAGCGTTTTCTTTCCAACCCTGGTTTCCATCCCCGTGTTTAAAATGTATGTTTGTAAATTCCGCTTCTCCTAGCCTTTCTTTTGCCTGCTCATGCAAGGAACCAATGCGTTCCACGGTATAGACGGACGCAGAAAATGCTGCGAGTAAAGCAGTTTGAAAACCGGAGCCCGTGCCAACTTCCAATACTCTGGATTCAGGAAACAGGTCCAGTTCCAACGTCATTTTTAGAACAAGCGTCGGTTGTGAAATGGTTTGTCCATAACCAATGGAAAATGCCTGATCCCAGAAGGCTAATTCTTTATTTTCATCCATAAAATAACCGCGGTCCAATTGTTCAAAATAGCGGATGATTTCTTTTTCCAGACTCGTCAATCCTGTCACCTCTTTTCGAGATAATAAATCCATCCTTCTTCTTTCGCCAGTTTTTTTGCATGCTCCGAAGGGTGTGCCAGCGCAGGCAATAACAAGCCGTTTGTGCCGAAAGCAATGGCATAAAGGGCACAAATACAAGCATCGTAGGCGTCTGTTCCCGGCTGGACATTGGAGGGTAAATATTTATTTAAAAATGTGTCTGCTTCCGACGTTTTCGATGCTTTCACCAATGCAGGATACACTTCAATCATCATTTTTTGATCTTCTTTATCCGGTTTGCCCATTGGATAAACCTTGAAGTTGTTCTCTTTTTGCCACTTCCTTGCGTGATATATTGCGACGGTCGAGTTATTTCCAATCCGGTCAAAAGTAGCAG
This sequence comes from Salicibibacter cibi, assembly GCF_016495865.1. Classification (NCBI taxonomy): domain Bacteria; kingdom Bacillati; phylum Bacillota; class Bacilli; order Caryophanales; family Bacillaceae; genus Salicibibacter; species Salicibibacter cibi. The sequence goes on along the minus strand of NZ_CP054706.1, from coordinate 1,761,065 downwards.
ATAGCGGTTTTTTTCCAAACTTTTCATAAATCACTTGATCAGTATAGCGATAAGCAAGAGGATTTTCTATTTCTCTATCCGGTTTTTCTAGCGATATTGATTCTCCGTTAATGAACCGCGTGAATGTCTTCGGGTAACCAAGTGGGGCATCGATGCCAATGATAAGTAGGCTATGCTTGTCAAACGTGAAAGTAGGATCAACCGCATGTATTAAATGATGAAATGATATCCCGCTGCTTGGGATCGCGATTTCGTTCGGCACACCTATCCAATCAACGGTATTGGTTATCCGGTCCCACACACAAATTGCAATCCCGTGGTTGTTCCCCATCCATCCTCCTACATCCCAACCGATGCCGATTACTTTAGTGGGCATCATATTGGTCGTTTTGTTTTCAAAAAAGCGGTTATGCATTGATATCCCCCTATCCCGTTGATCTCATTGCCTCCCCTGTTTGGTACGTTTTTTCGCATGTCACTTTCCGAATCACAATCCAAAAGCTTCAATATTTCGACATTTTCGTAACGGGAGATTTTTCAAAATTATACCATCTTCCCTGTCGAATATGCCCTCTCAAGTCATCTCTCCTTTGGTTTCATATCTCAACTTTACATAATTACAACCCCCCGCGATTCCGGAATAACGTTTGGGAAATACGTTTTTCGCGGGGATTAATCACGCTCAGCCCTAAGGTCGTTATGTACATGTTCAAATCCGGCTTTCAATATCTTTTGCGTTTCTTCAAAACGATCCTCAACAGAGTCGGTACGCATAACAACGGCGATTAATCGTTTTCCGTGTTGTTCGGAAGTGCCGATGAATGAGTATCCTGCCCCACGGGTATAGCCTGTTTTTAATCCATCCACTTCGGGAAAATTTGAAGACTGATCGATATCCTTCCCATCTATAGTGGTCTCCACTTCTTCACTCGCCAAGAGTTCATTGGTGTTTGGCAATACCTGGTTTCTATATGAGAGGCTTAACGTCGGTTGTTTTGTAAGACTTATGATGTCCGGATAATCATGGAGCAAATGATAACCGAGCAATGCCGTATCCAAGGCTGTCATTTTGGATTCATAATTGAATGTTTCATGAGGCATGCCGCTGGCATTGATGAAGTTTGCATCTTGAGACATCCCTAGTTCTCTTGCCTTTTCGTTCATGCGCTCGATAAAAGCTTCCTCGCTCCCGGCCACATATTCAGCCAGCGCCACCGAGGCATCGTTGGCAGAGACAATCGCTATTGCCTGAAAAAGATCCGCAACCGACAAAACAGATCCTTCCTGGAGATAGATACTGGCTCCTCCGGTTGCTTCGGCAACTTCGCTAATATTCACATCGTCTTCGACATCCATCTCTTCGTTTTCAAGCGATTCCAAGATCAAATACATCGTCATCACTTTTGACATGCTTGCCGGCGGCAACGGTTCAGTTGCATTTTTTTGCCAAAGGACATTGCCTGTATCGCCGTCTAAAAGAATCGCCGCTTCTGCCTCTGTCTGAACAGCATTGGACCCCATCGGTGTAATCAAGGATCTCTTCACTGATCCTCCGTTCTTCTCCGATAATTCCGTTGCGGTTTCTTCAATCATTTGAGAGGAAAACAAAAATAAAGACGAAGCTGCAAAAATGGCGACTAGAATGATAACACGAAAAAAATGCCGCATAGAACGCTCCTTCAAATATACATCTAAAGCCTTTCATACGACCTCTATTATAAGACAAAAGCCCCTCCCGAACAATCACAAACCAATGATTGTGTAAAAAATGTTGGATTAACACCAAAATCAATGGCTGAAATGTGGGATTCATAATCAGCTCGCGGACGGAGACTCCTGCGGGAAAGCGCAATATCAAATTAAAGAGCCAAAGTGTTACGTCAAATTCCGAGCATCAACATCCCATAATACGTGACCCAAGCGATGCAGAGAACGTTTACACTTCCCTCCCCGAGCCAAGAACCGGTTCGGGTATGAAACGGGAAACGTATCGTTACATCAATGGGATAAAAAAGCTGAATGCCCCGGGACGTTAGCATATCGAGGAGGTAATGGCTTGCCATCCCGATAAAGGTCCCGTATTGGATCATCACTCCGATTGTGCCCGGGATCATGCCTGTGAGTACAGCGATGAGGACAAGGAATATTAAGCTATGAGTAAAGGTGCGGTGTCCGAAGATTCGTTTTATCAACCATGAAAAAAAAGAGGCACGTCTTCCTATTTTCGATTGTGGATGGCAGATATCAGGAAGTAGCCCCCCCAAGAGAGAGGCGCTAAAAAAAACAGCAGCGTCCCATCCCCCTTCAATAGACGGGAGCGTTTCGGGGGCGAGGATATCATAAGCCGCCGCAGCCGCTAGAGCGCCAACGAGATGGGTGCCGCCTTTCATAATCGTAGACTCCTTTTCATTCTGTTGGCCGTTCGTGATCGATGTATGCCCACACATTGCGAACGATTCCGGACGCATCCGTATCGATCACGTAGCTCCCCGTCTGATAACGGTCATAATGGCGAACCCCGGATGCCGGAATCGCATGGATGCTATTATCCTCGGTTTTTACCATCAACGTATCATTCACATCTGCAGGGATAACGGAGACTAACGTATGAGGATTCGTTTTTAACTCTCGCAACATCGTAAGGCCTCGTTTCGCGCGGGAACTTCTCGGGAATTGATCCCACGTCATCTTTTTTATTGCTCCCCGGTGGGAAACGGAAAAAAGGGATGCAGCATTCTCAGCAGGCACAGCGAACGCAGACACGGCTTCGTCTCCGTCTTTTAGCGCAATGCCTTTCACGCCGGCAGCTCGTTGCCCGACAATATTAATATCCGATTCCGAAAACCGAAGGCCATACCCTTGTTTCGTGGCAAAAAAGATGTCGCCGGAACCATCCGTAAGTCCGACATCAAGAAGCGTATCCCCTTCCTTGAGCTTAAGTGCGACCAGCGCATTGGAGAAGCGCTGTGCCTGATAATCGCTTAACATCGACCGTTTGGCCATTCCGTTTTTCGTAAAGAAAATCAAGTAACGGTCTTCATCGAAAGAACGAACCGGAATCGCGCGTACGATGCCGTCATTCGCAGCAAGGGTTACAAGGTTACTGATATGTTGTCCGTCGTCTTTCCAGCGAATATCCGGGAGTTGATGAACGGGAATATAGACATAACGGCCTTGTGTAGTGAACAGCAGTAACGTGTCCGTCGTATTCATCTCCTCGAAAAATAGCAAGTCATCCGTGTCTTTCATCCCCGGACGCTCATCAATAGATGCACTGTAGGAACGTGGGCTCGTGCGCTTAACATACCCCTCCCTGGAGACCGTTACGATCACTTCCTCGGCAGGGACCATCACTTGCATGTCCACTTTCAGTTCTTCAACCTTTTCTTCGATCACTGTTCGGCGGTCATCCGCATATTTTTTCTTCATTTGTTTTAATTCTTTTTTAATTGTTTGGACGAGCTTTTTAGAGCTTCCCAAAATTTCATTCAAGCGTTGAATCGTTTGTTTTAACGCTTCCGCTTCTTCCTCCAATGTTGCAACGTCTGTATTGGTTAAACGGTAAAGCTGCAAATTTACGATCGCCTCCGCTTGCACGTCGGTGAAACCGAAAGCGTTGGTGATATTTCGCTTCGCGTCCGCCTTGTCTTTCGATTGGCGGATAAGGGCGATAAGTTCATCCAGCACACTGACCGCTTTCATTAACCCTTCCACAATATGTTGCCGCTTCGTCGCTTGGTCCAGTTCATATCGGCTACGATTAATTACGACTTCTTTTTGATGGTCAATATAGGCGGATAATAATGCTTTTAATCCCATTAATTTCGGAGCTTTATCGGCGATCGCGACCATGTTCAAGTGATAGGTGACTTGCAGGTCCGTATGCTTATACAAGTAATGCAAAATGCTTTGTGCATCTGCTTCTTTTTTTAACTCCACAACGATTTGCAAACCGGTGCGGTCGGTGTCGTCGCGAACTTCCGCAATGCCATCAATTTTTTTATCAAAGCGAATTTCATCCATGCGTTTCACGAGGGCTGCCTTAACCACTTCATATGGAATCTCGCTAATGACAATTTGTTCCTTCCCGCCCCGCAACGTTTCGATGTTCGCGGTGCCCCGTACGACGACTTTCCCTTTGCCCGTTTCATAGGCTTGCTTGAGGTTTTGCGTCCCTTGAACGGTTCCTCCACCCGGAAAATCCGGTCCTTTTATAAAGGACAGAATTTCTTCGAGGGAGCAATCCGGCCGGTCAAGCAAATGAATGGCCGCATCGGTTACCTCGCCAAGATTGTGGGGAGGGATGTCGGTGGCATAGCCCGAAGAAATGCCGGTGGATCCGTTGACGAGCAAATTTGGAAAATAAGCGGGCAGAACGACCGGTTCTTCGTCGGTATCATCAAAATTCGGAATGAACTCGACCGTCTCTTTCCCGATATCGCGAAGCATTTCTTGAGCTAAAGCAGAGATGCGGGTTTCCGTATACCGCATAGCTGCCGGCGGGTCCCCATCAATGGAGCCGTTATTTCCTTGCATCTCCACGAGGCCATGGCGAATTTTCCAGGGTTGGCTCATGCGCACCAATGCTTCGTAAACCGAAGAATCACCATGTGGGTGATAGTTGCCAATCACATTCCCGACCGTTTTGGCCGCCTTGCGAAAAGGTTTGTCAGCGGTATTGTTGTCTCTTACCATGGCGTAAAGAATCCGGCGTTGTACAGGTTTCAATCCATCTTTTGCATCCGGAAGAGCCCGTTCCTGAATAATGTACTTGCTATAGCGGCCGAACCGGTCTCCAATGACCTCTTCCAACGGGAGGTCCAAATATTTTTCAGCTTCAGTCACGGTAGTCTTCCTCTCCTTCCGCAAACAACATTTGCTCGTTGTCCATAATATTTGTTTCTTCATCAAGTCCGAAGGCAACGTTGGATTCGATCCACTTCCGTCTCGGCTCCACTTTGTCTCCCATTAAGGTTGATACGCGTTTATCCGCCCTGGCAAGGTCTTCAACGTTTACGCGAATGAGCGTGCGCCCATCCGGGTTCATTGTCGTTTCCCATAACTGGATCGGGTTCATCTCGCCGAGACCTTTGTACCTTTGAATCGTGTACCCTTTCCCAACGGTTTTGATCGCCGCGTTTAAACCTTCTTCATCCCACGCATACTCCATTTTTCGTTTTGCGCCGCTGCCTTTTTCCACTTTGTATAAGGGAGGCAAGGCAATGAACACTTTGCCCGCTTCCACGAGCGGTCGCATATAACGGTAAAAAAACGTCAGCAACAACACTTGAATGTGCGCACCATCCGTATCTGCATCCGTCATGATCACAACTTTATCATAGTTACAATCTTCAAAGGAAAAATCCGTCCCAGCACCTGCTCCGATCGCGTAGATGATCGTGCGGATTTCTTCGTTTTTCATGATGTCGTCGAGCTTCGCTTTTTCGGTATTAATCACTTTGCCGCGCAGGGGAAGAACCGCCTGGAATTTACGATCTCTCCCTTCCTTTGCAGAGCCCCCAGCGGAATCCCCTTCCACGAGATAAAGTTCATTTCGCTGCGGGTTTTTGGATTGGGCGGGGGTTAGTTTTCCGCTCAGCAGAGCCTCTTTTTTCCTTGACTTTTTGCCGCTTCTTGCCTCTTCTCGCGCTTTCCGCGCCGCCTCCCGGACTTGTTGGGCTTTGATGGCTTTTTGGATCAACATCGTGCTCAATTTCGGGCTTTCTTCAAAAAAATACCCAAGTTTATCCGAGAGAAAGGCGTCGATGGCGGAACGGGCTTCCGGTGTTCCCAGTTTGCTTTTCGTTTGTCCCTCGAATTGCAAAAGTGCCTCCGGAATATGTACGGATAACACCGCCGTTAACCCTTCACGAATGTCGTTTCCGTCCAAGTTTTTATCTTTTGGCTTGATCATTTGCAGCTTCCGGGCATGTTCGTTCAACGCACGCGTGAGGGCGGTTTTCATCCCAAACTCGTGCGTTCCTCCATCTCTTGTGCGAACGTGATTCACGAAGGATAAAATATTCTCGGTGTACCCATCATTAAATTGAAAGGCAAACGTGACATGTATATCTTGATTGGAGCTATCGAAGGAAATGACTTCATGCAAGGTTTCTTTATCTTCGTTCAAGTAGGAAACAAAAGCTTCAAGTCCCGTTTCATATTGGAATGTTTCACTTTGTGTTGGATCACTTCGTTCATCCGTAAAGGTAATCGCTGTTCCGCCCAAAAGAAACGCGGCTTCCCGCAAGCGCTCGGCCAATGTCTCATTGTGGAAGGAAACGGCTTGAAACACTTTCGGATCCGGTTGAAAACGCACGAGCGTCCCTGTTTTCTTCGTTTTTCCTTTCTTTTCAAGCGTTGTGACAGGTACGCCGCCATTTTCAAATCGTTGTTCATAGCGATGGCCATCCCGGTAAATCGTTAAATGGAGCCAGGAAGATAACGCGTTCACAACGGAAGCGCCCACACCATGGAGTCCTCCGCTCGTCGCATAGCCGCCTTGCCCGAATTTTCCGCCGGCATGCAGTACCGTCATGACCACTTCAGGCGTCGGCCGCCCTGTCCGATGTGTTCCGACGGGCATGCCGCGGCCTTCATCGCTTACGGAAACACTTCCGTCCCTATGCAAGGTGACCTCTATATGTTCACCGAAACCGGCCATTGCCTCGTCAACGGCATTATCGACAATTTCATCAATGAGATGATGCAACCCGCGTGTATCGGTGCTTCCGACATACATGCCGGGTCTTTTTCGCACAGCCTCCAAGCCTTCAAGCACTTGAATGGCGTCGTCATTATACTCGAGTGTGTGTTTGATGTCGTCCACGAATGTCCGAGACCCCTTTCCCGTATGTACCAACTTTCGATCTAATTATCTCTTATCTACAATAAAGCATAGAACATATGTTTTCAAGTGCTGCGCGTGTTGATGTGAAAACTTTTTTGCATAGCGGATCGCTGAAACATCCGTATGTTCATCAATGCGTTTGTCTTACACTGATTTTGACAATGCTTTTCGAAACTGTCAACTCAGCTTTTTTTTCAACAACAAAAAAAACCGTAACAAACAGCTGCACGGTTTTGCTCCAACGGCTCAAATAAAGGCAAATGGGAACACAAAATTGCGCGTCCCCATTATATTCTGGTAGCTACGGCAATCATTCCTCACTGCGTCAAACGATGCTCCACTTTAATGCATCGGTCCATCACAACGATTTTACCGCTATTTTTTGCTATTGTATACCCTTCCTTGTTGACGACGCCAAGTTGCGTCCAAAAAACATTTGCATCCGTTTGCGCGGCTTCTTCGGCAATGGCCGGCACAAATTCGCTGCGTCGAAACACATTCACAATATCAATCGGTTCCTCGATTTCACTAAGCGAGGAAACCGCTTTTTCCCCAAGAACTTCATCCACTTTAGGATTGACGGGAATAATTTCATAACCTGCTTCTTGCATCACTTTTGAAACTTCGTGAGACGTGCGCTCTGGGTTATCGGATAAACCGACAACAGCAATGCGTTTGGCATCCTTTAATATTTGGCCGATTTCTTCTTGAGACGGATTAGAAATTGTTGTCATCGTCGTTCCTCCTTGCGCTTATTGCAAAAACCCGTTTTCTTGTAAATAGTCTTCCGCGACTTCTTCCGGGTTCGCATCCTCATAATCCACGAGGTAATTCATTTCTTGCATGTCTTCATCGCTAATTTCCCCGGCGAGCGTGTTTAAAATCTCTTCCAATTCAGGATGCTCATGCAAAACGTCCTCTCGCATTAAAGGCGCTCCTTGATATGGTGGGAATAATTCCTCATCATCCTCCAAAACAATCATATCATATTCAACGAGATAAGCATCTGTGGAATAGGCATCGATGACTTCCACTTCCCCTTCTTCAACGGCTTGCGAACGAAGTCCGGGATCGAGGCCATTCACGTCGGCCAATTCAAACCCGTACGTATCAACAACAGATTCATACCCGTCATCGGGCCGGTCGAGAAACTCAAAAGTAAAACCGGCAGTCAACGCATGTTGATAGGATTCCAAATCAGACACCGTCTCTAGTTCATATTCTTCCCCGATGGTTTCGCTTACCGCTAACGCATACGTATTATTGTAAGCCATGGGATCGAGATAAATGACATTGTATGCTTCTTCTATTCCCTCTTTTGTCGCTTCATACACTTCTTCTTCGTTCATGCCCGATGGATCTTCCTCTAAAAGATCCACATAAGCGGTCCCCGTGAATTCCGGATAAATGTCGATATCTCCGACAAGAAGGGCATCGAACACGATGTCTGTACCGCCCAGCCCTGCCTGTACATCGACACTTAAATCAGTATTTTTTTCGATCAAGCGTTTGTACATATTGGCCAATATCTCCGGTTCGGCATCAAGTTTTCCGCCAACAACGATGTCCTCTTGCTGTGTGGACACGATGGCCGGCGCAATCACAATCAAGAAAGCAGCTCCCATAACGATCGAGAACGTCATAAATGAACGCTTTGCCTTTTCCGTCCACCGTAAGACAAAATCAAACAGTAAGGCTAATATCGCGGCTGGGATTGCCCCGAGTAGTATATAGGATTGATCCGCCCGCTGGATGCCGGTCATAATCAAATCACCAAGACCGCCTGCACCGATTAAGGCTGCCAATGTGGCTGTGCCGATGATCAGGACCATTGATGTGCGAATCCCTGCCATTACAACCGGCATTGCCATCGGCAATTCCACTTTTCGAAGTCTTCTCGCGGGACTCATCCCCATTCCGGTAGCCGCTTCCTTAATGGACGGATCAATTTCGCGAATGCCCGTGTATGTATTGCGGAGTATCGGAAGAAGCGCATATGCGGTAAGCGCGATAATGGCAGGCACCGTTCCGATCCCGAAAAAAATAATCATAAATCCGAGGAGCGCAAGGCTCGGGATTGTCTGCAGGATAGCTGCAACGCCAATGACCGGTTCGGCGAGCCGTCGTGTGCGCGTAAGGAAAATACCGAGGGGAACGGCAATGAGAATTGCGCATAAAAGGGAAATCAAAGACATTTGCACATGTTCCCAGAGCGATTCTACAAGTGATTCTTGTTGATCGGCGAATAGGTATAAAAGCTCCCGTATTGCATCTGTCATAATAATCCCCCCGCTTCCGTTCGGTTGGCGTGGATGTATGTGACAATGCTTCGGTAACTCAATATACCAATGAGTTTGTCATTATCAACAACGGGAAGCGCATCGAAATCGGAGGCTTCCACGGCAGGGACAACTTCATGCAAAGGGAGCTCCGGGGAAATCATAGGGGCATGGGTCGTAACGTTTCCCGACGGGTCCAAACGGCCGAGAAAACGCCGTTGATCGCCAAATACATATAATGGCGCAGGGGAAGTTGGCACATGAATCATCGTCTCTCCGACCATATGCATGCTGTTGGTTTCCATCACTTCTGATATTGGCGTGTTCCATACATCCAAGCCACGATCGCCGATAAACTTTTTGACAAACGTGTCCGCGGGCGAGTGTCGAAGTTCCGATGGAGTTCCAATTTGTACAGCCTCCCCTTCTCTCATCAAACATATGCGATCAGCAAGCAGCATCGCCTCTTCGATGTCATGGGTGACAAAAACGATGGTTTTCTTTATGTTCTCCTGAAGTTTGGCGACGTCTTTTTGCAAGTGTTCGCGACTGATTGGGTCAAGTGCACTGAAAGGCTCGTCCATAAGCAAAATATCAGGATCCCCGGCCAACGCTCGTATCACGCCTACCCGCTGTTGTTCGCCGCCGGAAAGCTCATCCGGCCGACGGTTTCGATATGTATCCGGGTTTAATCCGACCATTTCCAACAATTCATCGATTCGTTTTCTTGTTTCCTTTTTCCCCCATTTTTTCATCTCCGGAACGACCGCTATATTTTCCGAAACCGTCATCGTCGGGAACAGCCCGATTTGTTGCAGCACATATCCGATATTCCACCGCAGTTCCTGGCGATTAAAATCACGAATGTCTTTTCCATCGATGGAAATGCCCCCCTCTGTCGGTTCCACGAGGCGATTGATCATCTTTACGCTCGTTGTTTTCCCGCAACCGCTCGGTCCGATGAGGGCAAAAAATTCTCCTTTTTCCACTTGGAAATGAAGGTTTTTTACCGCTTCGATTTTTCCGGGAAACGTTTTCGATATATCGTTGAATGTAATCATTTACTACTATCACCTGCCTCTTCACTTCATTCCCCTACCCGCTCCTATTCGTTGCCAAACAAAAAAACTGCCGAAAAACGACAGTCATCCTTTTTGGTTGATTTCCAGTTCATAGTAAAGCGCTTTATCAGTGCGAAGGTACGCGTCATACACAGCCGCTTTCACTTTTTCCCTTTCGTCATTTTCGAGTGCAGGCAAGTGGTGCAGTTGTTCTTCCGTGTGCTTGATAGCGGATTGGATGCGTGTGATTTGCGCGTAAGTATGCGAACGTTCTTTAAAACAAAGCTGTGCGTACAACAATTTTTCCTCCCCTTACAATAGTGGTAACAAAGCTATTGTACGCACAGAGCTGTTAGATTATACATGCAATTTTTCCTGTTAAAAATTAGGGTCTTCACCAAAATCTATGGTTGATATAAGTGAATAATTATGGATTGCTGAACAACTTGCAGCTATCAGTTGAAGCCGGGATGGCGCTTCCATGGCTTCGCTTTCCGCGGACGAACGGCCAAGCCTCTTCGCGCAAAACCGGCGCTGCGGGGGCTTGACGCGTCCGTTTTGTTGTCTTCGTCATTGCAGCGTCATCCCTCCGTACGTTGCCAGAAGTGCAAGGATTTTTTTGCTTATAGGATGGATTTCCTTGCATCTAACTTTGACAACCACGTCCTGTGACGCTTATACGAACATTGTGAAACAGGTTATCTTTTCGCCCAAAACTGATAATAGTCGGTTTTTATGTTTCCGTTAAACAACTTTCGTTTTTTTGTGGCCTTCTGTCCATAAAATTGTTCAAACTGTTCGTTTGCGGTAAGTACGTACACGGACCAACCTTGAAAATAATTCGTGCTCACACGGCCGAGGGTTTCATAAAGGGTACGAATGGTATCCTTCTCCTCCAGTCTCGTCCCATAAGGAGGGTTGCAAACTAGTGCTCCGCGTTCGGCCAAGCGCTGAAGGTCTTTCACGTTTTTCGTTCTCCACTCAATCTCTTTAACGCCTGCGAGCGTTGCATTCTCAGCGGCAAGTGCTGTCATTTCTCGATTCCGATCGCTTCCGTATATGGCGGGGCGAATCGTGTTTCGGGCAAGGTCACGGGCTTCTTCCCTCGCCTCTGCCCATGTCTTTTCGTCAATCAACGGCCATTGCTCAGACTGAAACCCCCGTTCCAAGCCGGGAGCGATGTTTTTAGCCATCAGCGCGGCTTCAATCGGAATCGTTCCGGAACCGCAGAAAGGGTCAAGGAATGCCATATCGGAATCGGGTTGCCAATTCGTTAATTGAATCATGGCAGTAGCCAACGTTTCTTTTAGCGGTGCTTCGCCATGCAGGCGCCGGTATCCCCGCTTATGCAACCCGTCTCCTGTCGTGTCGATCGTAAGAGTGACTTCATCTTTTAACAGCGCGACCTCAATTTTAAAAAGAGGGCCATCTTCATTAAACCATGATTGGTTATACGTTTGTTTCAAACGCTCCACAACCGCTTTTTTCACGATTCGTTGACAATCGGGGACGCTGTAAAGTTGGGATTTCACCGAGCGTCCGACAACGGGAAAAGTGCCGTAGACGGGGATAATTGCTTCCCACGGCAAGGCCTTCGTTCCCTCAAACAATTCATCAAAAGATGTCGCAGTGAAGCCCCCGATTTTAAGTTTCACCCGATCTGCCGTCCTTAACCAAAGATTTGCCCGGCAAAGAGCCTTTTCGTCCCCTTCAAACATCACTTTTCCGTTTTCAACCGTCGTTTCGTATCCGAGCTTTTGCACTTCTTTGGCAACGAGGCTTTCAAGTCCCATCGTTGCCGTTGCAATATATGTATATGCTCCCATGAATTGAATCCTTTCATGTCCATATTTATTAGAAAACTTGGCTTTTCGCCAATTTATGTAGGGACTGCTTAATAACGGAAAAAGACTGGCACATAAGCATTTTTCGTTGGTGTTGTCAAAGCTAGATGCAAGGAAATCCATCCTATAAGCAAAAAACCCCGTATACGGGGTCCTCCCAGAGGCTGAAAACGTTCTGTAAGCCATGTTCTGTATCGACGTGCTGCGGCTGTTCACCTTGCACGGCGATGGCAATCATCTATCTGCGAATCAATCGCCTCTCCCTGCCGTTTCCAACAGGGAAAGTGCCCCTACCATAATTTTGGGTTACTCGCTCGCGGGGTTTACCGCGTTCCACTCTTCGCGTTTCCACGAAGACTTCGTCACTGTGGCACTTTCAGAAGGATAACCGTATTCCTAAAAAAGAACGTAGGTGTCCCTTGCGCCGTCAGCCCGGATGGCCGGACTGCCCTGACTTATGGTTTCGTCAGGCACGATCGTTACAACCCTTTAAGGTTGTGCGAGCATGGACTTTCCTCTCTGTCCAGGATGAACAGAGCGATTGCCCGAACATTTTCAGCGTGTACCAAGCTGTATTATAACGCGCTTTGCCTATTTATGCAACATGGGGTCATGAATAAAAACAAGCCTTTTTTGCCAAACGATCGGCTTCTTTGTTTGCACGCGTGGGGAGCCAATCCACGATGAACAGGGAAAAGTCGGCACTTAATAGTAAAATTTCATCCAGAAAATGCTTGTAACGGGAGCGTTTCACCGCTCCCTGATTCACTGCATCAAAAACAAGTTGCGAATCCGTGAAAAAGCGACCTTGATGATAGCCAAAACGTCTCGCCCATTTCAACCCTTCATAAAGAGCCGCAAATTCCGCTTCGTGGATATGCGTTAACTGTGAAACTTCCATTTCTCTTTCCACTTGCCCACTTGGATGCTTCATAAAAAGGCCGTATCCGCATGTACCGGGATCCCCGTTACAAGCTGCATCGACATAGACATGAACCACTTGGGCGGTCGTCATTCAGATAGTTTCTTCCCAAACACTTCTTTTTCCAGATTGGAAATACGCTTTAATATATCATAATTGGTTGACCCGGCCGCTGATGGATCCGCAGCCGATGCCCGGCTCGTTGCCGGGGCTTCTTCCACCGGTTCCGTTTGCGAGCGTTGGGAGCGTTGGGTAAGGGTTGATGATTGCATTTTGCGCAATTGCTCTACTTCCTTCTCCAACTTGTCAACCTGTTCCCGAAATCGTTCATAGTCTTGGATGACCGTATCTAAGAATTGATCTACTTCTTCTTTGTTATAACCTTTCATGCTCGTCTTAAATTCTTTTTCAAGGATCTCTTTTGCTTCTAATTGAACGTTTGCTGGCATCGTACACACCCCGCGCTAGTATTCTCAATCTTATCCTTATTTTTTCAGAAGACGCGGGAAATGTCAATTTGCTGTTGATGCCATATAATAATCCCGGCAGAAAATCAATCTGCCGGGTATATGGGAAACCAGGAATGGGAGAGACAACGTTCATATCAAAGTCAGCCAATGAACTACCAAGGACGATTACACTGTTGCCCATACCCGTGTTGTTGCTTCGGCGGGCAATGAAAATGCTCTGAGTGCGCATCGGCAACTTGATCCTGACTGTGTGGATAACTGTGTACGTGTTTGTAGACGTCATTGTGAACATGCGTAGTGTGCGACGGATGCACTTCAGGCACAACATATTCCTGCTTGCTGTGTGTGACGTTGCATTTCGGCGGATGGACGACGGCAGGCAAAACAACCGGTTTTTGCTGGCAATGCTGCATCGGTTTCATTTGCGAATGGTTATTGCCGCAATGATGATTATTATTGAAATTATTATAACCCATTACACCAATTCCTCCTTTATTTTAGGGCTACTAATAACTTATGAGGAATAGGTGATTGGAGGAATAATGCAAGCACCTATTTTTTATAGGCGCTTTCACTGAAAAATCTCCGATACATTGACAGCAGTCGCGATAATTTCACATACAAAATCATTATTTTAGCGAATTATGCGCTTCCCCGGGAAATAATCACCCCGGAAATGCAGCTTCATTTCCCAATTTCCTTCTCAACCTCTCCAGCCGATGTTCCCATGCATCGCTTTTTGCATCCCGATTTTGAGTTTTTGCCTGCCCGCGCTTGCTGTAATAATAGGCGCGGACGTAATCTTTTTTATGGTGTTCGTACCAGATCGCGAGCGCCTCTGCTGCGTTAGGGGCCAAGCGTCCTTGCATGGCCCAAACCTTTTGGAAAAGATCAATACTGTCGGCATGCCGGTTTGTTTTCTTAAGAAGATGGCCTCGTTCGTAAAGAGCATGTTCATACCAATCGTTTTGATCGTTTACTTCGGCGTACGTATCCATTGCACGTGCATAGTGCTTCGTATCCCGCCACCAGCGAGCGATTTCATAGGTTTCTTTGGCTGTCGTCCCCCCATTCAGAACCCTTCCCGAAAGTTTGATGTATAGGCTAATGAGCGATAATAAATCTTGCTCGTTATGGTGAAATACACCTTCGATATAGGATGGTTCTCCTTCGGAGAGGAAATCCTGATAAAACATGGGGGCCAAATAACCCGGTATATCGTCATCTCTTACAAATCCGAGAATCTCTTCTTCCACGATGTTTAAACGACATGAAGCCAACTCATGCTTAAACAAGCGTCTGGCCGCGTGCAAAAGATCGAAATGCCCAAAAGCAGGCAACGTTGGCAGTTCTTCGCGCAGTAACGTGTGCCGCGTTTTTAGCTGTGGCCAATCGAACGCTTTGCCATTATAGGTCACGAGGGCGTGCAAGGACGTTTTGTTCATTAAAAAATGGTGGTAAAACGCGATTTCATGTTCCGGTCCCGGCAAGAAAAATTGATCGACGATGATCTCCTCTTCGCTTAGCTGTGCCGTCCCGATCATGAAAATCATATTGCCCGCCCCATGGCTGAGCCCGGTCGTTTCCGTATCGAGAAATACGAGGTCTTCCGCCTCAAGTTCTTTCCCGGGAGCGAGCGGGTGCCCTTCAATACCGGCTTCTTTCCAGGCGGCAACTGTTCTCTGTAGTTCTTTAAAGGGATGTATCCCATGCATATGGGAAAGAGGGTAGCGCCTGCGCCGTCGAACCGCGTAACCATCTTCAAAAGGTAAAACATCACATTGAAAGGCATGCCACTTTTGTTCAGGCACATCCTGCTCCTCCGGCACGGTTTCGACCGGATGGGAACGATTCATATGCGGTTTAAGCCGTTGCAACTTTTTCTGAATATCCATGGCCTACACGTTCCTTGTTTGTTTTTCCGACAATGACACTAACCATTGCTGGACGTCGTTTTTAAGCCCTTGTTGTTCACTCGTTCCGATACAAACCGGGCATCCGTCGCTACAGGGACAGTCGTGAATCAATTTGGCGCTTCGCTCAATCAGCTCGTCCATGCGCTTATACAATTGGGAAGCAAGTCCAATGCCGCCCGGGTAATGATCATAAATAAAAATCGCCGGCATTTGGGAATGATCGGCTTTTATTTGCGCCGCAACATGAAGATCACTCTTGTCACTCATCGTAATAACCGCGCCCAGGTGATGAACCACTTGGGAAAAAGACACAAGCATACGTTCGAAACGTTGCTCGCCAAATGTTTGCAGCCATGTTTCGTCAAAATCCATCCATGTGCCTGCGGTATGGATTTCTTCCTGCGGAAGATGAATCGGCCCTGAGCCGATATTTTCATACGTCGAGAGCTTTATTTTCTTAAAAATGGAAGGCATAATCGTCACCGCCACATCGCCGAACGCAACGTGATGATGTTCACGGTGTTTGCTCTCGTCTTTTTCAATGACGGTTAATTTCACATTTAGGCTCGCGTCGGTAAAATATTCGACCTCGACAAGCCGAACGTATGCCTTTTTTTCCTCCCAGTCCAGCGTTTCCACTTGGTATTGCTGTCCCTGGTGAAGATAAATCGCTTCTTCATGGAGCAACGTCATAGCACTAAAACGATCCATTTCGCCGATGACCTTTGCACTGCCCGTAATTGTCGTGTCAATAATGACGATATTTTCTTGGGAAGCCGAGCGAAGACTCACATTATGGGCCGGGAAAGCTTGGCTCATCCAATACCAGGATTCTTTGCGCTTGTGGACGACACGTTCCTCGGCGAGATAATTCATCATGTCGCTGATGTCGATGCCGCCAAAGGTGTCTCCTACCTTAAATGGTAATTCATAAGCGGCACATTTCAGGTGATCGATTAAAATAATCAAGTTGTTCGGTTCGATTCTCGCCTCTTCCACTGGAGAAGACAAAATATATTCCGGATGCTGCATCACGTATTGGTCAATAGGGGTTGATCCTGCGACCATAATGACGAGAGATTCTTCCTGACGGCGTCCGGCGCGGCCGGCTTGTTGCCAAAGGCTGGAAACCGAGCCCGGATACCCTGTAAGTAAGCACACCTGGAGTTGTCCGATGTCCATCCCCAATTCAAGGGCATTCGTACTGACGACGCCGCGGATGTCCCCTTCCCGCAATCCGCGTTCGATGGCTCTCCGTTCGTTCGGGAGGTAACCGCCGCGGTACGCGCGAATGGAGGCAGGGCCGTAGTCATCCTTGATTAACGCTTGCAAATCGCTATAGATAACTTCCACACGTACGCGGCTACGGGCGAAGACGATGATTTGAACCTCCGCTTCAAGAAACCTTTTAGCGAGTGTACGTACTTCTTTAGAGACGTTGCGTCGTACATTTAACGATTGATTGACGACCGGCGGATTGTACAGGGCGAGATGTTTTTTCCCCTGCGGCGCACCGTTGTTGTCGATGAGGGAAAATGAGCTTCCGGTTAATTGTTCGGCCAATTCTCGCGGATTGCGGATCGTTGCTGATGTCGCAATAAATTGAGGATCGCTCCCATAATAATGAGCCAGACGCAAGAGACGCCGTATGACGTTCGCCACGTGACTTCCAAACACGCCCCGATAGGTGTGCAACTCATCAATGACAATAAAGCGCAACTTCTCAAATAAAGACACCCACTTCGTATGATGGGGCAAAATCGAGGTATGCAGCATATCGGGATTTGTCATGACGATATGGCCGGCGTGGCGAATCTTTTGCCGGATGGCAGGCGCCGTGTCTCCGTCGTATGTGTAGCTATTAACATTCAAATCGGCCGCTTCAATCCATTCCGCCATTTCGCTCTTCTGGTCCTGGGCAAGCGCTTTTGTCGGAAATAGATAGATGGCACGCGCTTCAGGGTCTTCTGTGATTGCATTCAAGACAGGCAAATTATAACAGAGCGTTTTTCCGGAAGCAGTCGGCGTAACCGTCACAATATTCTTTTCGGCCTCCACTTCATCATAAGCGGAACGTTGATGGGTATATAGTGCTTCGATTCCCCGTTTGCCGAGCGTACGGGCCAACGTTTCGTTTAATGTGGAAGGGAACGCCGCGTATTTGGCTTCCTTTTCCGGTTGTTCATGCCAATGGGCGATATGTTCATCTTCTTTAAGTGCTGCGATCAAACTTTGGAGGTCTTGTTTTTGTCTCATGTTCTCCCCCCTCTTTTTCATAGTATAGCATATTAGAACGCTTGTTTGTAGATTATGTGATCGTTTTATCGGCGATTTTTCAGCGAAACTTCCACCCACCCGCGCACACTGTTAATCAGCCAGACGCGATTGGCTTTTTCCAAATCCACAATCGAAAGCACATGCTCCTTGACGATGTCCTGCTCGAAAAGATACTGCCGATAGACCCCTGGCAACAAACCGAGGTATACAGGCGGAGTCACGTATGCCCCATCGATTTCGAGCACGAGGTTGCCGATCGTAAATTCGAGAAGTTCATCCTTGTCATTATAGAGCAAAATATCAAAGACATCGGCTGATGCCCGGGAACGAAGCGCATTGAAAACGTCTCGAGACGTCGTTTTATGAAAAGAAAACGGCTCGTTCTTGGCAATCGCTACCGGGGATAACTCCACGACGACAGGTTTGCTCATCTCTTGAATCTGAGTCCCTTCGATAGAAAACCCTCGTTCCGAGTGATAAAGCAACCGAACCTTATAGGTCCCGTTCGGATGTTTTCGGGCAAAAGAAAGCAGAACATCACGCATTTTTTCCACGGAAAATGACCAATGAAAAACATCAGCAGACGTTTGCATGCGCTGACAGTGCCGCTCGAAAAACGGATAATGCCCACCTTCCAAACGTAAACTTTCCAACAAAGAAAAATCAGTCCTCATGTCAGCCACGATTTTACTTTTCAGCACTGCCTCTTCATACTCTCCTTGCGGACTTGAATCCCAGGTAATACCACCGCCTGTGCCGTATGTAATTTTCTGTTTCACGGAGTCAACGATTGCTGTACGGATGGCAACGTTGAACACACTGTCCCCTGTTGGGGTTATATAACCGATGGCCCCACAGTAGACGTCACGGGAATCACGCTCCAACGCCGCAATTTTTTTCATCGTCTCTTTTTTCGGTGCGCCTGTTATAGAGCCGCACGGAAATAGAGCACGAAATATTTCAACGAAGTCAATCCCTCGCTTTAGTTCAGCGTCTATCGTCGAAGTCATTTGCCAAACAGTTGGATAAGCTTCGATGGCAAAAAGATCTGTCGTATGGACAGTACCCGTATCGGCAATCATCCCCAAGTCATTGCGGAGCAAGTCGACGATCATGACGTTTTCCGCCTGATCTTTTTTTGAATGCCGCAGTTCTTTATACAGACGCTCGTCTTCTTGTTTCGTAGCGCCGCGGGCGATCGTGCCTTTCATTGGCTTCGTTCGCAAGTGATTCCCCTTTTTTTGAAAGAAAAGCTCCGGAGACACGGACAAGATTTGCTGTTGTCCTGTATTCAAAAACGCACTATAAATCCCTTGTTGGGATGGCTTTAAACGCTCATACAAGGTGCGAGCATGTCCTTGAAAGCGAGCTTCCATGCGCATCGTATAATTCACTTGATAGGTTTCTCCTCTTGCAATGGACTGGCGAATGTCCTCGACATTGTTTTTGTAATCCGGCGCGCTCGTCGAAAACGCCCAATCCGAGAGATGATAAGATTGTGTCATCATATCAGGTGGCGGGCTCGTTTTTTCAAAAATGCCAAACCAAACGAGGGGCATTTTATGTCCGCTAACAACGGAAAGTTCCGGCCGCAGACCTTTGGCCGCTTCGTATGATATATACCCCGCGGCATAAAACCCTTCCCCGACGGCAGATTGGACTTTTCTTATACATGCTTCTACCTCTTTTGGTTGCTCCGTTTGGATAATGGAAACGGGGTCGCGAAAGTACAGGGGCGCTTCGCGATTAAAGTCGATTTGAATGTCTATCATGGCTATCACCCTTCAGGAATTCCGTTTGCCTTCTAGCTTAAGCGAAAAGAAAAAAGAACGCCACCTACAGGCGCGTTCTTTCGTGTCTATGCTTCTTTTTCCAGGCTGCCCAGCCGTTCTTCAAACAGTTTTTGAATGGTCTCCGTGTCCATGTTTTCCAGAAATGGTCTGGGAATCCCGCATAAGTCTATCAACAGGCGACGCATCTCTACACGTGACAGTCGCGTCATTTGCATTCCCCCTCCTGTCTTCTACTATATGCATGGAAGGGGAAAAATATTCAAAATGATAGATAGAGGCTTCTTGTGAGCTATGGCATATAGAACAGGTGCAACGATTATCCAATTTTATCCGTTTCGTTAACTTAAACAACCGCGACGCTTCGTTACCCCAATTGCAGATGGAGAACATGTTAAAAATGCATTATTTTGTTATATTTGCGGACGAATTTGCCATTCGGCACCATTATCCCCCCAAACCCGAGCTTCAGGACTTATCCGATCCCTGCTCGAGACCGCTAGGCATACGTGCCGGCGGTTTTTCCACATGTAACACTCGAATGAAGGCGTACAATTGCGGGTTAGGACCCGAACAGAGGCATAAAACACGCTCGAAGGGTCACTAATCATACAATTAGCACCTGAACAGCGGGGGAAAACCGCTAAAAGGGTCTCTAACCGGCACCTGAGTCACCTTTGGAGTTCACCGCAGGTCTCGTTCCAACTTTTTCGGATTCAAATCCCATCGATTTTGCCATCATAACGAAGTCCGGATTTTTCAGATCAACGGATGTGCGCTCGCCATACGATGCTTCTTGAAGGTATCGCAAAATTCCATATCCGGAATCGTCGAACAAACGGCGGCCTTCACTTCTTCTGCATAGGTATAACGTTTCGAGATTACGGTTAAACGCATTTGGATTTACACCGATATTGACATGATTTTTTGAAATTGGCAACGTCCAATCATTCGTTACGAAAATGTATACCAATACTAATAAGCAGATCCGATTTGCTTATTAGTTCTTCCACTTGTGGATGGGCGCGAGCTTCCAGGCTTTAGGATGAAAATCCTTCGTATATGTATGCTATTCTGCCTTATTGTTCGGTCGAATCATCACGTATCATATTTACGAAACCTTCAAGAAACGGTACAATCATCTTATTGCCACATACTGAATCATCATTCAGAATAGGAGGAACAAAACAGATGGACATAGATAAAATCGGGAACCTGGAATTGGTCAAAGGAAGGCGAAACAGTAAAGTCCCCTATTCCACAAGTATTGTTGTTAAGGGGAAAAACGGGGAAAAGGATGCACTTGTAGATATTGGCACAGGAAAAGAAGGATATGCTTATATCCATGCGTCTTACAACATTCAAGACATCTTTATCACCCATTATCATATTGACCATATCAAAGGCGTTCCCCATTTCCCGGAGGCTACGATGTGGGTGAATGCCGTTGACGAACATAAATTGAACGACTTGGGAGCACTTGCCAAGGCAATGGGGATGTATGCGTTAAAAGGGAATAGCGCTGTTGAAAAGTGGATCGAAAACAACAAGAACACGCCACCGTATCAAGATGTATTGACAAGAGAGAAAAAACGCTACCCCTATGAAACACCGATGACGATTGCGGGGCAAAACGTGCAAATGCTCTATACCCCCGGGCATTGCGAAAGCTATTGTTGCCCTTACTTTCCCGAGGAAGGGGTGCTCGTCGTGGGCGACTATGATTTAACCTCTTTCGGCCCGTGGTACAACAACGCCGATTCGGACATTGACGATTTCATCACTTCGGGTGAAAGAACGTTGGATATCGACGCCGACTACTATGTGACGTTTCACCATAAAGGAACCTTTTCGCGTTCGGAGTACGAGGAAGCGCTCCGGCGGTATTTAGCGATCATCGAAAAGCGTGAACAGAAAATTATCCGCTTATTAGAGGAAGGGACGTCCATCGAGGATCTCATTTATCGTGAAGTATTTTATTTACAAAGAAATTTGGATATGGCCCCAATGTTGCTGGATTCTGAAATCATGGGAATTGCCAAGCACCTGAAACGCCTTGCCAAACAAAACAATTATTATGAGGATCCGTACCGATCGTTTCTCGCTCACCATTTTGCCGTTCCTGAATACAGCGATTGTTTTGTTCGGGAAGTTGCTGAAAAAGAATAAGGGATTCTTTTTCGGGCTCTTCACCAAAATCTACGGCTGACAAACTAGGAGCAATTATGATTGGTAGTGACCGCTAGTGTTTTTCCCATATTTCATTACGAATATCAACCATTTATTTTAGTGTTGACCCCTTTTTCGAAGCCGTTATGACTTGCGACTAATTCCTGCGAAGGAGGGATTATATTGCCACTGAAATTGGGTGAAGTGATTACTTTTGAACGTTCATTTACAAATGAGGATGTGGAGTTATTTACTAAATTATCGTTGGATGAAGGTTCGCACCACGTTATTCCTGACGAGCAAGGGAGACTCGTCATTCAAGGGCTGTTGACCGCAACGTTGCCGACAAAAATTGGCGGAGACAACAATGTGCTCGCGAGGAACATGACGTTTGATTTTAGAAAACCTGTTTATACAGGAGACACGATACGGTGTGAAGTAACAATCGATGAGTTAAAACAAAAAGAAAACGGAAGAACATCCATTTCCGCATCATTTGTCTGTTTCAATCAAGATGAAACCAAAGTATTGACGGGGACTTTTGCAGGCGTAATCTTGTAAACAACTAGCCGCATTATCCTTTTGATAATGCGGCGCTTTATGCTCCCTAGACCTCCCTATGAATCTCCTCCAAAAACGCTTCTCCGTACACTTCGCATTTATGTTCGCCAATCCCTTTGATGGCAAGCATGCCTGCTTTTGTCGTGGGCTTTTTGCCGGATATTTCTCTTAGGGTTTGATCGGAAAACACCATATAAGGGGCTATTCTATGTTTCTTTGCGAGTGCGGTTCTCAGCTCCCGCAAACGATGAAAGAGAGGATCGTCATCCGTGGCTTGTGCTTTGGCTGCTGCATCCTCTTTTTTCATTACTTTTTGTTCCCCTTTGAGAATCGCAACCGCCTTATCGCTTAGTTGCAAGACAGGATACTGCCCTTGCGTAAGCGCTAAATACCGATGAGCGGTTAAAAAATCAATGAATGCGACAACCGCTTTTTGGGACTCCCCTTTCATGAGGCCATAGGTAGACAATTGGTCAAATCGCAAATCTTGTATTTTTTGATTGCCGGATCCTGTAAGCACCTGAGCAATGATCGTTTTCCCAAACCTTTCTTTCATTCGTTTAATGCATGATAACACCATTTGTGCGTCTTTGGTCACGTCAATGACATTGCGCTCATCCGTACAATGCAAACATCGTTTGCAATCGGAAGGGTTTTCTTCGCCAAAATAGTCAAGAATGTAGGCTTGCAGGCAGGATTCGGTGTGGCAGTAATTGACCATTTCCCGTAGTTTACGGAATTCGTTCGTTTTTCTGGATTCATCAAGCTGGGATTGTTCGAGCAAGTATTGCTGAATTTGGATATCTTGAGGGGAAAATAACAAAATGCAATCGCTGTTTTCGCCATCTCGCCCTGCTCTCCCCGCTTCTTGATAATACGCTTCCATCGTCCTCGGGATTTGTGCATGAATCACATAGTGAACGTTCGATTTGTTAATGCCCATCCCGAAAGCGTTTGTTGCCACCATCACGTTAATTTCGTCGTAAACGAATGCTTCTTGGCTTTCGACACGGGCGTTTGCTTCCATGCCCCCATGGTAATAAGCGGCATTGAATCCTTTCGCCTTTAAACGTTGGGCGATTCGTTCCACTTCTTTTCTTGTTGTCGCGTAAATAATGCCCGATTCGTTTTGATTTTTTTCAATATAATTTTGTATGTACGCATCCCGGTCCTGTCCTTTAATGACAGAGAACGTGAGATTATCGCGCGCAAACCCGGTTTTTACGATGTTTACTTCCGGAATCCCAAGTGATTTGCATACATCATCAGCTACCGTCGGCGTTGCCGTTGCCGTGAGAGCTAAAATCACTGGATCGGATTGCAGTTGATTGATAAAATGAGGGATATCAAGATAACTCGGACGAAAATCATGGCCCCATTGAGATAAGCAATGCGCTTCATCAATGGCAACCAGCGAGATCGGCATGGATTGGATACGAGCCAAAAAATGAGGCGCAGTTAAACGTTCCGGCGCCAAGTATAACAAGGAATATTTTCCTGCCTGTACATCACGTAACCTCTCCTGCATATCTTCAAAGGACAGGGAACTATTCAAATAGGTGGCAGAAATGCCGAGTTCCTGAATTTCGTCGACTTGGTCTTTCATTAAGGCAATCAACGGTGAAATGACGATCGTCAGTCCATCCAAAACGAGCGACGGCAGTTGATAACAAACGGATTTCCCACCCCCGGTAGGCATAATCCCCATTGTGTGCTTCTCGTTAAAAATGGAACCTATGATCGCTTCTTGACCGGGGCGAAAATCATCATAACCATAATAGGTGTGTAGCAATTGACGCGCTTTCGTGAACATTGAGATCCTCCCAGAAAGGTTGCGATAAAATGAATCTATCATCTTATGATAGCGGGGGAAACTTTTCAGTGCAAGGCAAAAAAATCATTATTACCGGAGCGAGTGGAGGGATTGGAAAAGAAACAGCAGAAGTATTGGCGGCGAGGGGCGCACAAGTGACGATAGCGAGTCGGAACGTACGGCGGGGAGAAGACGCAAAAGCGGATATTCTCAAGCGCATTCCGCACGCCCATCTGGATGTGGAGCACTGTGATTTGGCTTCCCTTACGAGCGTCCACGCCTTTGCCCAAACGTATCGGGAAAAACACGGGCATCTTTATGCGCTTATCAATAACGCCGGAGTTGTAACAGTTAAACGGGAAAGCACCGAAGACAGTTTTGAAAAAATGCTCGGCGTCAACCATATTGGTCATTTTTATTTAACAACCAAGCTGTTGCCTTTACTTAATGGGGAGGATAACGCACGCATTATCACCCTTTCTTCCGGTGCTTACAAATGGGGAGCGATTGATTTTGCAGATCCGCATTTAGAGGCGTTTGGGATCTGGAAAGGGTATGCACGCTCAAAGCTTGCCAATGTCTTGTTTACGATTGAATTGGCGAGGCGTTTGAAAACAAGTTTTGTCAATGCCGTGAGTGTGCATCCGGGCGCTACAAGCACAGAAATCGGAGTAAATCGCGACACGGGGTTCGGTCAAACGATTCATGATGTCCTGCGTCCTTTTCTGAAAACAGCACGGGAAGGCGCACAAACGAGCATTTACTTGGCTTCGACCCGTGAATTGGTGAACGGCGGGTATTACTATGAAGGTGGAAAGCGCCAGGCGTTGAAGAAAAAAGCATTGGACCACGCACTCGCGAAAGAGCTTTGGGCATGGAGTGAGATGGAGATCTTGCGGCGGGGGTTTACGATCGAAGCTGTTTAGTTTTTCGTATATTGTGGGCAGCATGAAAAAAGAGCATCACGATTTCCCGTTGAAGGACGCAATGTACCTCGAATTGGGCTAAAACATCCCAATCCAAAAGTTGTAAAAGGCAATCGCGTAGGTCGGTGAGTCCTCATAGATGTACGCGACTGCCCTTTCCAAGTCATTAGCAGCCAGGCTTGACCAGATACGACATGTAGCATAAAAGAGATGGCCATGAAGCAACCTCATGACCGTTTCTCGCTCATCCTTTACCTACAGTTTTTTAGGAAATAACAAACCATACAATACTGAGGGCAAGAGGGTTTAGGATTTCGGCACAATCCTTTGTCTTTTTGACTTTGATAACGTTGCGTCCCTAAATGTATACGCGCATCAAATGACATGATAGTCCCTCATTACTTTCATTTTTCGTTATTGTATGCCGGAAAGCCATGGATTGCATAGGGAGAAGCCCAGCACAGATTTCTTTTTCCGCTTTTTTAGCTTCACTTGATCCCCATAAGGCACTCATGGCAACTGAATTCATCTTTTTTCTTCCGCTCAGGCTCCATAGGGCGTTCATGGCGACCGAATCACTTGTTTTTCTTCTGCATCGGGCGCCATGGCCCATAAATAATCAGTGCGTGATCGTTAACCGGCTGCCTTGGCCTTCGGGTTTTGGCGCTTCCACAAGCAAGCGTTTATGCAGCCGCTCCTGCAATTCGGGGACATGACTAATGATGCCGACGGCAAGGTGGTCGGTCTGCAATTGTTCCAGGGCGTTGACGACAGTATCCAACAGTTCGGCATCCAGCGTGCCGAAGCCTTCATCGAGGAAAAAGAATTCGAGGGGATATTGGCCTCTCAACTGAATGGAAACGGATAGGGAGAGGGCCAGCGCCAACGATGTTAAAAAGGTTTCACCTCCGGAAAGCGTGGACGTCGGCCGTTTTTGCCCACCGTTAAAATAATCGGCAATTAAAAAGTTATTGTCCGAATCAAGGGCCAGGGCGTATCTTCCCTGTGTGAGGGCATGAAGTCGCTCGGAGGCATGACGGGTCACCTGCACCAGTTGTTCCTCGGCGATAAAGTTAACAAACGCTTTGCCTTTAAAAACTCTCTCCAATTCTTGATAATGACCGATCCTTGTTGCCAGTTGCTGCCGTTCTTCTTCGAGCTTGACATAGCGGTGGTGCTTTTCTTGCAGATCCTCCCATTTTGCGCGGGCAACGCTTCGTTCTTCCTTCCTTTGTTCGACCTGTTCTTTTTTCTTTTGAAAAGCTTCGTCTAATGCTTCCCATTCTTCCTCTGTCATCCGTTTTCCGTCCAATGCTGTTTCTATTTCCGCTAACCGCTGTTTCGTTTGGGCCCATTGCGTTTCAAAACGTTGAATTTCCGCTTCATATTCATTTCGTTTTTCAACATTCAGGGCGTAACCTTTCAGTGTTGTGCTGTCCAATTGTGCTTGCAAGCTGTTTTTGGCTTCCATGCCTTCGTCTGTATTTTTTTGCTGTTCCCAGCGTTCGTTTGCCAATGCATGATTTCTGCGCGCAGATGCGTATTGTTCCTCGGCGGCCGCTTTTGTTTGTTCTGCTTCTTGTCGGCTGGCTGTCGCTTTTAGGAAGTTCTCTTCAGCGATTTTCTCCTCGGTTTGGAAATGCCGGAGGGCTTCCTCTTCGTCCGCCAACGCTTTCGTTGCTGATGTGTTTTCACCAAGTGTTTCATTAAGTTTCGCTTGGGCTTGATGGTATTCTTTTTCCTGTTGTTCCCTTTCTGCTTTTCGCTGCAAAAGAGCCATTTGTACGTTGGTTCGTTTGGATTCAATCTGTTTTATGTTTTCTCGTAGAGATTCTAAATGTTTTTGTTGTTGACGCATGTCTTCCCTTAACTTTTCCTGCTGATCATGATCTTTTTGTGCCGTTTCCCATTCTTCATGAATCGTTTGCAAAGAATGGCCGGGGAAGGATTCATGCCATTCTTTCTTTTGTTTTACATAGATGTCTTCCTGTTTTTGTTTTTTCATTGTGACATCTTCGCGATTGGATATCGTTTGCGTGTACAACGCTTCGATTTCGTTGAGATTAGAGGTATGTTGGTGCGCTTGTTCGATCCATTGCTTTGTCTTAGCCAGAAGTGTATCTAACGATTTGGTTTTTGCTTCCAGCTTATGAAAAAATTGATCCGCTTTCGTTGGTGCATCCTCCGCCGTCAAATCGCTTAAACGCTTCGGATGGGAAGGCGTGCCGTATAAACCTGTTGGTTGTTGTGCTGCTTTTTCCTCTGTCACTGCTGCGATTTGCTCAGAGTAGCGCTCAAGTTCCCAACGATATCGGTCAATGCTTGTATCTGCTTCCAAACGCTCGCATATGGATTGAAGCAAATCTCTATCATGCGTGTCCTCATCAAGCGAAATTCCCGGCGCCGGGTGTTCGGTGGAACCGCAAACGGGGCAAGCGTTACCTTTTTCCAGCCGGGAAACGAGCGCTTGCACCGCTTTTGCCTCGTTCGCATGAATGTTTTTTGCTTGCATGTCCTTAATGGTTGCGATTAACGCTTGCTGTTCTCTTTTTGCTTCGCTTAAATCAAAAAACCACTGATAAAGGTTGTTGTGGGTAGACGAAAGCCATTCGAATGTTTCATCCCTTTTTTGTTTTTCCTCTTTCATGTAAATTTCCTGTTGTTTCTCTTTGTCGATGGCGTTTCTTTCCGCGTCTTTCTCCTCTTCCAGACGCTCGGCTTGTTGCTTTAAGGCTTCGCCTTTTTCAAAAGCTTGTCGGATGTTTTCCCGTTTGGATTGGGCTGCTTCAAAGGCGGTAAGCTGCTCTTCTTTCTCCTTTATAAGGTGTTTTGCGCTCGCTTCTGCTTCTTGTGCTTGCTGCAGGGTGCGGTCTTCGGTGTCTTGTTCCTTAGATAAGCTTGATTCTTCTTTCCGGACTGCGTCCATTTTTTGAACAGACGTTTGCAGCTCTGTCTCCAGTACTTTTGCTTCTTCAAGTTTAGCGATTTTCACGGTTAGCTGTGGCTCTTCCGCTTGTCGTTTCTCTCTTGTATTCCGAAAGGTTTCTTGAGCTTCTTGCTCCTTTTTCACAAGTTTATCCGCTTGTTCCTCGCTTTCTTTTAATGCCTTTTCGGCCTCAAGCCATTCACGTTCGCTCCGTTCCTGCTCTTCCCGATACGGGAGCAGCTGATTCGCGATTGCGCTTATGCGTAAGGCCTCCCGGCGTTTTTCATGTTTCGGGCGTTCCTTCGATAGGGACGCTAGCTCGCTTTCGAGTTCAGCCTGAATCTTCTGTTGCTGAAGCACTTCTTTTGCCCTCAGCCATTTGGTTTCCAGTTCATCTTTGAAGCTTTCTTTTCTATGTAGCGCGTTTTCTATTTGAACAACGGCCTGCCTGGCTTTCGTCAACGCTTCTTCGGAAGCATCTCCGAGACCGTTCTTCTCGGCTTCAATTGTGTCTTTTTTTGCATTTGCCTCGGTGAGATGTTTTTTGATTTTCTCGTTTAACTCATCCCCGTATTTTTCTAAATCAAATAATCGCTGCAGCATTTTGCTGCGTTCGGCGCCTTTGAGGCTCAGAAATTCGGAAAACTTATTTTGCGGGAGAACGACTGCGCGAGTGAAATCTTCGATTTTCAGGCCGATCATCGCTTCGATCTCCTGATCCATCACCCCTTTTTTGTCGGCCAATACGACAGGTTCTTCGGTCGTTTCGATAAATCGGGAACGCGTGGTTTGCAAAGCCGCATCCTTTCGTTTTGCCCTTCTTTCGGCGATAAACGTACGGTTTCCGAGCCGAAAGGAGAAAGAAACGGCGACTTCCGTCTCCGATTGATTAATCATGCTCGCACCAACGCTTCCAGACCGGCTGATTTTCCCATACAAAGCAAACGTCATCGCATCCAGAATCGACGACTTTCCGCTTCCCGTAGGGCCGAAAATGCCAAAAACACCACCATCGCAGAGTTGGTTGAAATCAATTGTTTGTTCTTCACGAAAACTGTGCAAGCCCCTTACCTTTAACTGCAATGGTCTCAACGGACGCTCACCTTCTCTCGAGTGCGATCTTCTTCCAGAAGTTCCAAAAATAGTTGCGTAAGTTCAGGCTCCGGCGTAGCTCCGTCGCTCTTTTTCTCATAAAATTGTCGGAACAATTCATCAATAGGCAGATGTTGACGCGATTCCTCCGGTTTGAACGTCTCTTCGGGTAAAACGGTGCGAATGGTGACAATTCCCGGATGAGCGCGACGAATCGCTTGGATGTCTTCAGGATTAAGTGTGTGCTTACTGTGAATGGATAAGTCAATCCAATCGTTCGTTCCATAACGTGCATCCAACCATTGGTGCACTTGCACAATGCCCTCCGTGGCATGCCAACGTGTAAGTCTTTTCCCGCTCGAAAGCGGAACTTCTGTTACGTGTGCTTCTTCACCGGGGCTTGCATCTATCACCGTGACCGACTTGGTAACCCCGGTCTCATTGAAGGAGAAAGCAAGGGGGGAGCCGGCATAACGGGCCGGGGATGTTGCTCCTTTTACCCACTGAGGACGATGCAAGTGGCCCAAAGCGGTGTACGCAACGTTATCAGGAAGACTCCCCGGGCGCACGGTGTATGCCCCGCCCATTTCAATTGGGCGTTCCGAATCGGAACCAGCACCGCCGGCTATAAATAGATGGCTCATCGCCATATTGACATTATCGTGCGTGAAGTCGCTGCTTAACTGTTGAAATAAACGGGCAATGCGGGCATCATACGCTGCCCTATACGTTTCATCATCCCCCGAAAATGCTTCGGAATCTGAAAAACTTTCCTTTAATCTTGCCTCTGAGGGATAAGGAAGCGCGGCAACGTGTAAATAGGTCCCTTCCCGTTTTACCGGGACTTTTAACGCTGCAGACTGCGGCAACCCGACCATGTAAATCTGCCGTTCTTGAACGAGGGGCATCGCAGCCGATAAACGCTCCGGCTGATCGTGATTGCCGGCGATGATGACGACCGGCCGCTTTCCTTGATCGGAAAGCCTGCTCATGCTTTCATAATAAAAACGTTCGGCTTCGGCAGGCGGGTTGCTGCTGTCGAAAAGATCCCCGGCAATTAGAATGGCATCAATGGCATATTCGTCAACAATTGTCATGACTTCATCCATAAATGCTTCATGCTCCGGCTTGCGGTCTCTGCCTTCCAATGTGCGTCCCAAATGCCAGTCGGCGGTGTGTAAAATTCGCATGAAAACCCCTCCTTTATCTCCGATTTGATCCCCTCCTTATCAGAGGGGATCAAAAATCTCTTTAATGAAAGCTATATCGAGATCGTGAACCCGCCATCAAAGAAATACAAATATCTTTCCTGAACGCTTGTTTTCCATATCTGTTCGATTGCTTCCGTGTAGAGACGCATCTGTTCTTGATAACGATTGCGTAGCAGTGTCTCATTCATTCGGCTGTTGATCTGGTCGCTCTTGTAATCAATGAGAACGAAACGCTGATTATCATCATGAAACAAGCAATCGGCCACCCCTTGAATAAGGATGGGTTCCGAATATTCATCGCTCCAACCCGGATAGATTTGGTCAGCGGGCTTGACGAACGTAAACGGCACTTCGCGATAAACATGAGAGGACCGTCGGAGTCGTTTGCCTAGTTCGGATTGAAAAAAACGTAAAATAGCATGGACATCAATCGCTTGTGCTTGTGTTTCGGTTAACTGTTCTTTTTCTTTCATTTCCTCGATCGTTGCTTCCACTTGAGAGACGGTATGCCCTTGAAGGGAGATGCGTTGCATCACCGCGTGCATCGCTGTTCCGAACTCGGCGCGGCTAAGCGAACCCTTATCTTCTTGCATGAAACGGGGACGCCCGGCATTGGCGGATTGAAAATGATGTTCACGCATCGGTTTTGCTGCATATGGATCTTCGTTATCGTTACGCTTTTTTATTTCGCTTACACTCTGTTTGGCAAAATGTGTCGTTGCCGAAGGGTGTGGATAAACCCAATCGAGACGTTTTTGCACGAGATCGGCAGCGGTATCGTCTTTTGCTTCCAGTTCAATTGGTTGTAATGTTTGCACCTTGGCCAACGCCGTTTCCAGGTCGTCGTTTTTCGTTTCGTCGGCAAAAAAACCACGGGTTTCAGCAAGGGTAACGTTCCACTCGGATTCATCCGCAAGCATGGAATCGAACGGGCTTTCCACTATTTCGCGTAAATAGCTTGAAGCAGGATGTCGAATAATGGCAGGGCCAATCCAATCGAAAAACGATTTCGCCCGCGCTCGTGTTTGAAAAGGCAACCGTCCGCTGGCTGTCATTGCTTTTTTCACCCATTTATCAATCGTTTTCTCCGGGTCTTTCACGGCCCCCACAAGCATGGCCTTCTCTTTGGCGCGCGTCATCGCCACGTAAAGAATGCGGAGCTCCTCCGAAATTTGCTCTTTTCGCGCTTCCTGTTTCATAGTGATGAGCGGCAATGTTTGGAACATCGCCCGTTGCTCTGTGTCCGTATAGTTGGATCCAAACCCGAGCGATTGATGAATTTGTATGGAGGCTTGTGCATCTTTTAAATTAAATTGTTTGGTCATCCCGGCGACGAACAGCACCGGAAACTCTAAACCCTTGCTTTTATGAACAGACATGATCTTCACAACGTTCTCCTGTTCCCCAAGGGTGCGCGCGACTTCCAAATCGTCTCCTCTCTCTTCCATACGGTCGACGAAACGCAGAAACCGAAATAATCCGCGGAAAGAGGTTTGTTCATAGGCACGCGCCCGATCATAAAGGGCATGAAGGTTCGCCTGCCTCTCCTTTCCTCCGGGGAGACCGCCAACGAATGCATCATAGCCTGTTTCACGGAACAAATCCCAGATTAATTGGGAAAGAGAATGATTGCGCGCTTGGGAGCGCCATTTTTGTAAATGGTTATAAAAGGCTGCCACCCGATTTCTCCATTCTTCTCCGGCCCTTTGTTTTTCTTCCATAAACGAAAGTTTGGCGTCGAACGGAAGGACGGGTTGTTCCGCTACAATTCTTTTCATCGCTTCATAGAAAGATTCTCCTTTACCGGCTAAACGGATGTCTGCCAATTCATTTTCACGCAGACCAACGATCGGGGAGCGGAGCACACTCGCGAGCGGAATATCTTGATACGGGTTGTCAATCACACGCAATAAAGCCATCATCACTTGTACTTCCACCCGTCTGAAATACCCGCCGGATTGGGCTGCGTAACTGGGGATGTCCGCTTGTTTAAAAACATCCATAAACGTTGGCGCCGCATTCATGGTGCGCATCAAAATCGTGATATCCCGATATTCCACAGGTCGCGTTTGACCTGTGTGTTTATCGTAAACGGGAAAGCGGTTTGCGATCATTGATTGGATGCGTTCCGCGATCCATTGCCCTTCCTTTTCGGCAGCTTGGAGTTCTTCTTCCTCGTCGTCGTTCACATGTCCCGTGCGGTCTAGCAGGACGACCTCATTTTCATAACCTGCTGCTTTTTGGTCATAGTCCATATTGCCGTAACGAAGCGCCTGGCTCTCATCATAATGGACATCGCCGATCGTTTCATCCATCGCTTGCTTAAAAACATAATTGACCCCGTCGATCACTTGTTTTCTGCTTCGGAAATTTTCAGCGAGATCCACGCGAATCCCTTCGCTTTCGATGTTTCCTACATCTTCAGTGCTCAATGTTTCATAGCTTTGTTGTTTCTCCAAAAAAAGCGAAGGTTCAGCGAGCCGAAAACGGTATATGCTCTGTTTTACATCCCCGACCATGAAACGGTTGCGCCCGTTGGAAAGCAAGTGAAGAATCGCTTCTTGGACACGGTTTGTATCCTGGTACTCATCGGTGAGAATTTCCGTAAAATAGTCCCGATAGGCAAGAGCAACCGCCGATGGTTGATGCGTGTTCCCTTCCCGCAAGATTTGCAAGGTTAAATGTTCCAAATCTTCATAGTCGATGAGGGCTTTTTCCCTTTTCACATCCGCATAGCGATCGCTAAACGATTGAACGAGGGTTACAAGCAAGCGTACATGCTCTTTCATGTCGCGAATCTTTTGCAAATGGGTCTCGGGATCAGGGGCAAATATTTTGGCCATATCATTCATAATCTCTTTAGCTTCATCCCGATAACTTTTGCTTTCTTCTGCCAGCGATGCATCAGCATCTTTGTCTTTGGGGGGCATCCGTTGCGGCGAAAATTGTTTGAATGTCTCGTGCCAAGCGTTCCAAGTATCGCTCAACATCAAGGTTTCCAACATCCGTAGTTCACTTGAGAGCACATCGATGTATTTTGCGGGGCCGGAAGGAAGCTCGGCAAGAGATAATGCTTTTTGTAATAAATCGGCGGCAACTTGCAATTGTTCACGGGCGTGCGCTTGAAAAGAAGCCCCCCAGGGCGTATCCTCCAAGCTCTCATACGAACGCTCGTACATGCGAGCCGTCTCTTCCAGCCAGCGATGCGGTTCCGGCTGCGCACGCGCTTGGGTAAACAAGGACAATAGCAACTTTCGGAGCCCTTCATCACTGCGATCACCGCTGTAAGCATCCACCAGTTCAAAGAAAAGCCGATCCCCGGATCCGTAATATTCTTCCAAAACCTCGTCCAGCACTTCTTCTTTTAAAATTTCTCGCTCGGTATCATTGGCGATTCTCACGTTCGGATCAATATTGACTTCATAATAATAATGCCGTATCACTTGATTGCAAAAGGAATGAAGTGTGGAGATGTGGGCACGATTCAACAAATGGCGCTGGCTTTGTAAATGTAATGAACCGGGATTGTCTTTCAATGCTTCATCCAATCGTTCGCCAATGCGCACGCTCATTTCAGCTGCCGCCGCATTTGTAAAGGTGACGACGAGCAAGCGATCGATCTCTGCCGGATCATTCGAATCGATTACTCTGCGCACGATTCGTTCGACGAGCACCGCGGTTTTTCCACTACCGGCAGCCGCTGATACGAGAATATTTCCCCCGCGTAACGCGATCGCACGCCACTGATTATCGGTCCAACGAACGTTGGCCGGCTTTTCGCCGATCTGCCACCGCACTTGTTCTGTATTAGGGGTCAAGACTCATCCTCCTCTCGCTTCATATTTTCCATCGTTGTTTCATCCGAAAGCGTGGATAGCAATCGGTAGTCATTGCTCGGAAGCGTCGGATCAAATTGGCAAACTGATTGAAGTGGGCAGTACGTACAAGCGATTTCGTTTTTATCGGTGCGATATGGGTCGATTCCTACTTTACCGTCGCTCATCATTTCTCCGATTTCTTTCATCTTGGTACGCAAATACCGTCTCAATGATTGGAAATCATCTTTTGCGACGACGGAAGATTTAGATTCGGAAAAAGCGCCGTCCTTTTTCATGTAAACGGGAACAATGGACGAATGGCCGCCTTCATGAAGGGATTGATCCATTAAGGTGGCAATGTTTTCATCCGCAGGCAACATCCCTTGCATCTTAAACTGCTTTAAAAGTTTGTCGGCAATCTTAGCCTCATCCATGCTCTCATCCGCTTCAACGACCGGGTTGTGGACATGGAAATAAAACATCCCTCCGATATCCGCATCTGTACCCAACCATTGTTTGGCGCTATGCAAAATGATATCCAAATAAACCGGCATTTGTAGGGAAATGCCATGAAAGACATCCGATAAACGCCATTGCTGCCGGCTCGATTTATAGTCGATCACACGCAACAGGTCACCGCTTTCACTTTTAGCATGATCTACGCGGTCAATACGCCCGCGCAAAGACAGATTGCTCCCGTTTTTTAACCGAAATTCATAAGTGGGGATATTTCCTTTTTGATTTCCGAATTGGACTTCAAGCCCAATAGGGACGAAGCTTGATGATTGCGCCTGGGTACGTAATGTCTTTGTCGTATGGACAACGACGTCCTCCAATTTTTTGCTTATATAGGCATGGCGATTCGTGCTAAACATAATGTTTCGTTGAACGTAGGGCAACAGCTTTTCTACGGTTTCGCGGGCAATATGCGCGCACTCACGATCGGATAGATCCGCCCATACAAGGTTTTGTTCCCGGACAACTTCCGCTACATCTTTAAGGGCAGCATGAAAAAGCTCTCCGATATCCGGGGCTTCCAATTTAAAAACCTCGCGCTCTTTTAAACCTAATCCATACGTACCAAAATGCCGAAACGCACATTTTTGAAACATTTCCATACGGCTGACGCTCGTTTGGATATCTTCTCCGTACAGTTCCTTCGTCGTTCCTTCATCCAATCTAATGGCTTGATTTTTGTAAAATAAACTTCCCAACACGGTTCGCAAACGATCCTGCCACTCTGATTTTGCCGTAAACCAATTATAGACATGGCCCCAAACGTCAGGGATCTCTTCACCGTTCCGCCATTTCTGCAATTGCATGGCCAATTCTTCGATTGCTTGTTCCGGATGATTGATAAACGTCCATTGCATGTCTTCCTGTGCGCTGCCGGCATCTGCTTCAATAAACGTTTGCTGTATGTTTGGATATTGCTCCCGCAACCGTCCGATAAGTGGGGAAGGAAGCAATGTTTTGCCATCCTCATCGGCAAGCGCGTATGTGTAAATAAGCAAATCGGCCGGGCTTGCTTCCGCCATATATAAGTAAAAGGGTTCGTTCCAAAGGCGGTCATTGGCCGAAGGTCCAACAGACAGGCCGATGGTTTCCAACTGGTCACGTTCACGGTCACGGATCAACCCTTCTTCTTCCGGTTTGGCCGGGAGAATGCCCTCATTCGCGCCGAGAATAAAGGTGACACGCACATCCGGCAGACGAGAGCGCTCCATATCAGCAATGGTTACTTGATCAATGGCTGGGGGAACGATCGCAAACTGCATGCTTTCCAACCCGGCGTCTATCATGCGGGTAAAGTAAAAGAGGGATAGACCGTCATCGCCGGCCGCATCCACAAATTGATCGAGCAGATCCATCACATTTTCCCATACTTGATCATGCTCGGCGGCACTTTC
Source organism: Salicibibacter cibi (assembly GCF_016495865.1). Lineage (NCBI taxonomy): Bacteria > Bacillati > Bacillota > Bacilli > Caryophanales > Bacillaceae > Salicibibacter > Salicibibacter cibi. The sequence continues at coordinate 1,725,230 of NZ_CP054706.1, read as the reverse complement.
CAACGCACCGTCCGTGATCGCTTGATCTCGCATCCGTTCAATTTTAGCCGGCAGCTGCAATTCTTCGAAAAAAAGATACAATGCTTCACAGCGCCCTCGTACGCTTTCGCTTTGTTTCAAACGCGTTTCCAACGTGAGTAACGGCGCAATCAACGCATCTCGTGTGTTATTCAGGCGGTCCTCAATCTTTTTTTCCATGTCGGTCTGTCCATCGGCATCCATCACATTTCGGTGCCGCCGATAATGCCAACGTTGCCCTTCTCTCCATTTATTTCCGTTAATGCCGTGAGCCAACGCATAGTTTTCCAGTTCATCGACTTTCTCGCGCCAATCCCTCCAATTATCATCGGGCGAAAAAAATAAGTCGGTTTTCAAAGCGCGAAAAACCGCTTCAAACGGCCAATTTTTTTCAACAATTTCGAGCGTGGAGCGAATAAGTTCCACAACCGGGTGATGCATCATTGATCTTTTTTCATCCAAAAAAATCGGAATTTCAAAACGGCCAAACACACGTTTCAACAATTCATCATATGGTCGATCGTCGCGCACGAGAAGGGCAATGTCCCCGTATTTATATCCATCATCACGAACAAGTTCAATGATTTTACGCGCTACGCCTTCAACTTCCGCTCGCCGGTTTACCGCTTCAAACAACTGAGGGGTCTCTTCGTGAACACTTGGGCGTTTGTCTGAAAACATACAAACGTTCCAACCAATATTGTGATCCATGGAAAGGGTGGTCAGTTTCGTGTACGTTTTTGCCGTCAAATAGAAACGATCAAGCTCATTGGGACTCCTATCTTGGTTAGGAACATGGTCGATGGTAAGGGCAACCGTCATTTCCTTCGCTTTGGCAAAGAGGGACTCAATGACATACAGCTCCTGCGGGCTAAAATCGTAAAACCCATCGATGTAAACGATGGCGCCCTCTAGCCACTCCGAATCAGGCAGTTGGCGGATGAGCCGTTTTAGCGCTTCTTCCGTGTTCATGTACGTACCCTGAAAGGCCTGTTCAAACCGCTCATAAACGAGGGAAATATCATGAAGCTTATCACGCAGCCCGGCCGATTTTCCATCTTCTTCTAATTGTGATTGCTTGTCGGCAATCACATCCGGTGCCAACGCTTGCCGGCGCATTTCCGTCATCATTAGTTCCAGCTCATGAATAAAGCCGTCCGTATCGGCTGCTTTTCTAAACACCCGGAAGTGCTTTTTCTCCTCTTCGACGATTTTGCGAAGCAGCATATGGACGCCGGCCCGTTGCAAACGGTCGCCGGTATTCCCTCCGGTTTCTTGTAAGACGCGCAACGCCAAACGAGAAAAACTTAACACATGGGCACGCGTCATCCCGCCGAGTTGTTTTGTCAATTGGTATTCGATTTGAAACGTCATTTGTTCCGGAACGAGAAAAAGAATAGGCGAACCGTCGACGGCTTCTTCAGATAATGCTCGTTCTACTTCGTTCAATAAGGTGGTCGTTTTTCCGCTTCCGCTTTTCCCCAGATAAAAACGCAATTGCATGTTTAGCCCTCCTCTCCTATCTCTTGAATGTGCCCCCATACTTCATCGACAGGAACCATCAATCCTACACTTCCTCCTTGCCCCCTTGGCTGTTGCCGTGTTGCAAAAATGACACCGACGACGTCTCCATCCTCGTTGATGGCAGGACTTCCGCTGTTGCCCCGATAGGTAGGCGCGGAAATGGTGGTTGGATTTCCGGTTTCAAGAATCTCCCCTTCATTGGCAATACCGCTAAAATTAAGCGGATTTCCGATAATAGTAATATAGGTTCCTTCTTCGACGTCTTCTTCTTGCGGTTGCAGTTGGAGCGGGTCGACAGCAACATCTTCCTCGATCCGGATCAATGCCAAATCCACGTCATCGGATTGGCTCACAGGGGTTGCTTCATATGCGGAGCCGTCGTGCAGAGTGACGACCGTTTGCAAAGCATCCTCTACCACATGGCGATTCGTGGCAATGAGCCCGTCCTCATGAATAAAAAAACCGGTTCCTCGCGTCACCCGTCCCGGTTGTTCTACTTGCAATGTGACAACCGATTCCCGCCACTCCGACACGTCTTCATCTTGGGACAATTCATAAGACGTTGCCAGGAAATCCACGACATCAGGTTGCAAGAGTTGAATAAGAGAAGTGGTCCCTTGGATGACCAGTAGAAAAGATACAAAAATGATGCCTAATTTCATCCAACGTTTTTTCCTTTTCTTTTTCTTTACAGTTCCCGCATCTTCTATTTCTTTGCGATAAAAATCTTCCACTGGAGGCTCTTCCGGTGGAACGTCTTCATCGTTTCCTTCTTCCGGATCATGAACGGTCCCATCGTCCTCTTCTTCAAAGTGATCTTCATCTCGTTCGTTAGGTTCTCTTCGTTTGTAACGATCCATATGTGACATCCTCTCGGTATTAAAATACCGTGCTTCCTGAAGGAATTACGGGGGTTGCTCGCTATGTGGACGACATGTATGATTGCATGCCTATTTGTTCCTTTTCAGACCCACAATGCTTACGGCAACCGTACCTCATGCCACAATGAAGCTCCTACGTCAGGTTGTACTGCATAGGCACTTGGTCTATCGGTACTGTTTCGCAACATACCTACACCGCCAAGCTCGTGCTGTTTCCTCACTCCGCAGGGAAACTTCGATTGTATTTATTATGGCAAACAAATGTTTGATTTGCAAGTTCGAATCATTGGCATTCATTCCCTTATTGAAATAAAGGGCGTTCTGTCGACCGTCAGTAAAAAGTTTCCCTTTAATATCCTCCATAAGCGATTCTTTTGACATAGAGGAAAATAAAGAACATAAGTTTTGCTAAATCATAGCACAATCGATAAAGTGAATCTACCATCAGAGGGGGTTTTTCATCTCTGATAGTTAGGGATTGCTGAACAACTTGCGGCTATCAGCTGAAGCCGGGATGCCGCTTCCATGGCTTCGCGCTTTCCGCGGACGAACGGTCAAGTCTCCTCGCGGCGCTGCGGGGGCTTGACGCGTCCGTTTTTCCGCTGGAGTCTCACCATTGCTGCTTCATCCCTCCGTCCGTTGCCAGAAGTGCAAGGGTTTTTTTGTTTATAGGATGGATTTCCTTGCATCCAGCTTTAACAACACCAACGGAAAATGCTTATGTGCCAGTCTTTTTCCGTTATTCAGCAGTCCCTAGTTAGTTGAACAAATTGGGCTGTTAGCCATCCTTATAGACGGAGGTCAGACATCGGAAGCCGGAATTCGGAAGATCATTTCCTAAAAAAGATCTTTCCGACCTCTGGCCTCTAAAATTTGATCTTTGGAATTGCTAGCGCTTATCACCGGGATAGTAAAATGCCAATGAAAACGATAAAACGGCTGTCAAAGCAGCCGTTTTTCACTCGCGAAAATAATCCTTTTTAAATCCCCCGATAATCCCGGTGTTATCAATGATAAAGTAGAATTCATCGGTTTCATTTTGCACATCGTATGTTTTCCCGGGGGTCAGCACGCGATCCACTTTGTACTTTTCCGCGTTTGCGTGGACACACGTAATTGTTTTTATCGGAGCCCGGCTTTGCCACTGCAAATGTTGCATGAAATGTCTCCCCTATCATCCATCGTTATTCATAATGAAAGCTAAGCTCAGGCAAGTGATCCAAAATAAACTGCGCTTTCATGGGGTCAGCTTTTAGGTTGAACCGTTTGTAATACGTCAACACTTTATCGAAATGATGCGCCATTTTTTCATTGTCTTGAAAAATTCGTTCGAAGGCTTCGTCGGCCAACATGAACGCCGCAACAAAATCACTAAACGGAATCACGTAAACGTTCGTTTCGCTTTGCAAAGACGTGCATTGGGACATTTCCCGCGCTTGTTCCCGGAAGAAAGAGGCGAGCTCCTCCATGTAAATGCGGTGTGAATCGGAAACGCGGGTAGCTTTGTTTTCATAGAAATTGGTTAATTCCCGAAAGAAAGAAATAAAAAACGGAACGTCTTCGCGTTTAATCGTTAAATCGAACCCATCTTCTTTTATTTTTGACCATGTGATCGGTTCAATGGAGTGGTTTAGTGAACGCAGATAATAATAGTGCTTAGGAGCTTTGCTCATGGTGATCCCTCCCGGCGTTGTTCGCGCAAAACACGCACAACGTTTTCACTTAATTGATAGTAATTATCATTATTATATCATGTGTATCCGGAGAAAAAAACCCGGAGTGTACCGAATCCGTTATCGACTAAAAAACAACCGGTGTGGGCACCGGTTGTTTTGTGGGAGGGATCACCCCTCCCAATTCATGAATGTTTCATTATAAACAATTTAATCGTCGAATGTCACCGATCATATCAACGAGCGCGGAATCGTTGAACTTAGTATTGCTCAGTTCTTCTTCACATAAGAATATGTGCAACGTGTCTCGGTCCGATTTGTTTTCCAAAAATACACCGCTAGCATCTGTCATTTCATCACTGGGAATAATATCCAATTCCAGTTTTTCGGCAACCGCTTCGATTTCAAAATGGCCTTTTGGCAAATCGACGCTAATCGTGAGACGTTCCGGCGTGTTTTCGGAAATAAGTCCCCATCTTGTTCCCTTCCAGGAACGACAACCCGTTCGACTATTCAACACAAATCCTTGATGTTGATTCGGAGAAAGCTGAGTGTTAGACCAGCCTCGCATTTGAATAGCCGCACATAGTTCACGCGCTTTTGATTGTACACGCATGTCAATCCCTCCTCAAAAAATTAGGCACTTGCCATTGACGTGTGCACCGTATGGATGCGACTAAAATGTGAGACTTTAGAAAAAAACACCTACAATTCATTTCCCTTGGCAGGATGTATTGCAGGTAACACTATAATATCATAATTCTTTATTTTTGCAACCCCATTTTTCAAGATTTTTCACATTTGCAATGATAAGGGGATAAATTAGTGCTTTTTTCATGATGAACGTTAAACCCGTCCGCCTTGGAAAACTTGGCTTTTCGCCAAGCTTTTATGGCGAGAGCCTTCGCCCAACTTATGTAAGGAATGCTGAACAACTTGCAGCTATCAGCTGAAGCCGGGATGTCGCTTCCATGGCTTCGCTTTCCGCGGACGAACGGTCAAGCCTCCTCGCGCAAAACCGGCGCTGCGGGGTCTTGACACATCCGTTTTTTCCGCTGGAGTCTCGCCATTGCAGCACCGTCCCTCCGTACGTTGCCAGAAGTGCAAGGGTTTTTTGCTTATAGGATGGTTTTCCTTGCATCTAGCTTTGACAACACCAATGGAAAATGCTCATGTGCCAGTCTTTTTCCATTATTCAGCAGTCCCTATGTAGATCAAAAAAAGCGCCCCCGAAAGGGCGCTTTTCGATCGATTATCCTTCCAGTAATAGATCTTCCGGCTCTTCAAGCAACTGCTTTAATCTGACGAGGAAGCTTACGGCTTCTTTGCCATCTACGATTCGATGATCATACGATAGAGCGATATACATCATCGGCCTATTTTCCATTCGCTCTTTATCAATGGCAACCGGTCGCCACTGAATGGTATGCATGCCGAGGATCCCGACTTGCGGCGTGTTCAAGATTGGGGTGGACAATAGGGAACCGAAAACGCCGCCGTTCGTAATCGTAAACGTTCCCCCCTGTAAATCGTCCAGACCCAATTTATTATCCCGGGCTTTCGCCGAAAGTCTGCCAACCTCTTCTTCGATACCGGCAAAGCTTAAGCGATCGGCATCGCGCACAACGGGTACGACGAGACCGTTATCGGTGGAAACAGCCATTCCGATATCATAAAAATTCTTTTTGATAATGTCTTTTCCTTGAATTTCCGCGTTTAGGAGCGGAAATTGCTTAAGTGCGCCAATAACACCTTTGGTAAAGAAAGACATCATGCCTAGTTTTGTGCCATCGTTTTTTTCCTGGAAAGATTCTTTTTTCCGTTTTCTTAGATCCATGATGGCAGACATATCCACTTCGTTGAATGTCGTGAGCATGGCGGTGGATTGTTGTACATCTACGAGACGATTTGCAATCGTTTGCCGGCGTCTTGACATACGTTCGCGTTCCACCGGTTTTCCGCCGAACTCATCGCTTTCTTCATCATTTTCAGGAGCGCTTTTTTGTGTGGACGCTTGTGTTTGTGCCGCTTTATTTGATTCATATGATTCAACATCTTCTTTTCGCACGCGGCCAAGTGGATCCCGAACCGGGATATCGGCAAGGTTAATGCCTTTTTCCCGTGCAAGTTTTCGGGCAGCGGGAGAGGCAACGACATGTTCGGCCGACGCGTCTTGCGTGTCCTCGGAACTTTCCTGTTTCGAAGCGGTTTCGGTTTTCTTTTCTTTGTTATCCCCTTCACTTTGCTCCGCTTGCGCTTTTTCTTCTTTCTTGTCTTTGGCACCTTCTTCTTTTGTTTCGGAATCTCCGGATGTTCCGCTGTTTCCTTCCGAGGCGTTTTCATCCAGGGTGGCAACGACGTCACCAACAGAGACGTCTTCCCCTTCATCGCTAATGATTTCCTGGAGGACCCCTGATTGTTCTGCATTCAATTCTACGTTTACTTTATCGGTTTCAAGCTCGGCAACCGCTTCTCCCTTTTCGACAAAATCGCCCGGTTTTTTCAACCATTCGGCAATCGTTCCTTCGGTGATCGATTCCGCAAGCTCTGGTACTTTTATTTCTGCCATGCTAGTTTCTCCCTTCTTTGAGGCCTAACGCTTTGTCAATAATTCTTTGTTGTTCTTTTTTATGAACATTAGGGTCGCCTTCAGATGGGCTGGAACGGCGTCTGCGTCCGATATATTCAATGTCAATTTTCTTGGGCAACGTTTCGCGAAGATAAGGTTCAATGTAGCCCCAGGCTCCCATGTTTTTTGGTTCTTCTTGTACCCATTTTGCCCGTTTCACATTTTTATATTTGGATAGAACCGCTTTAATGTCTTCTTTAGGGTAAGGATACAGTTCTTCGATTCTTACGATATGCAACTGGCTTGCATCGACATTTTCGTCGATCGTTTCATGGAGATCAATGGAAATTTTTCCACTGCAAAAAAGTAACGTTTCCACGTCGTCAGCTTTGTTCTCGACGGTTTTTGGATCTTCGATAACTGCTGAAAATTTTCCATCCGTAAATGCTTCGTTCGTGTCGGCAATCGTTTGATTTCTAAGGAGACTCTTCGGTGTCATCAACACGAGTGGCCTTACTTCATCCATTTTCAAAGAAGCAGCTTGCCGGCGCAACAAATGGAAATACTGTGACGTGTTGGTGGCATTGACGACATTCCAGTTATTTTCGGCAGCCAGAGATAAGAAGCGTTCCAAACGAGCGCTGGAATGCTCGGGTCCTGCACCTTCATGGCCGTGCGGCAACAACAGCACAATGCCTGACTTTTGGCCCCACTTTGCTCTTGCAGCCGATATGAATTGGTCATAGATGACTTGTGCAGCGTTATTGAAATCCCCGTATTGCGCTTCCCAAAGCACCAAAGTGTCCGGAGCTTGCACGTTGTATCCATACTCAAATCCTACAACTGCAGCCTCCGACAAAGGACTATTATGAAGAGCGAAGGATGCTTTAGCCGTCGATAACGTATGCATGGGCGAATGGTTATCCCCAGTTTCTGCATCGTGAAGAATGAGATGACGATGGTTAAATGTTCCCCGCTCCGAATCTTGTCCGGTCATTCGGATAGGAGTACCATCGGAAATAATGGATGCGAAAGCCAGGGCTTCTGCGTGCCCCCAGTCAATTTTTCCTTCGGTAAAGGCTGTTTCCCTTCGGTTAAGAATGCGTTTTAACTTGGGAAAGACCGTGAACCCTTCCGGGAATTGCAACAATTCTTCGTTGATTTGCCTGAGTGTTTCGTAATCAACGGTGGTATCAATGTCGGGCAAGCCTTTTTCAATGACTTCCGGGGGGTCTGCTTTTCCGGGAGTTGCGCTTCGTCCGGAAACTTTTTCATATTCTTTTTCCAGCTTTTCCTGAAGTTCCTCTTGCATGGCTTTTGGTTGGTCCTCTTCGACGATCCCTTCTTGTTGAAGCTTATCGGCGTAGATGGCTCTTGCCGTATCATGAGAACGAATCATTTCGTACAGCTGGGGTTGCGTAGCCGCCGGCTCATCCATCTCATTATGGCCATAACGACGATACCCAACTAAATCAATTAAAAAATCTTTATGGAAACGACTACGGTACTCACAAGCCAAATGGACGGCTGCTATACACGCATCCGGATCATCTGCGTTCACATGGATAATGGGGATCTCGAAGCCTTTAGCCAAGTCACTTGAGTAGGTTGTTGATCTGGAATCGTGGCTTTCGGTCGTAAAACCTAGTAAATTATTCGCGATGATGTGGAGTGTCCCACCGATTTGATATCCCTTCAACCGGCTTAAATTCAACGTTTCGGCGACGATGCCTTCACCGGGGAATGCTGCATCTCCATGCACAAGAATTGCTCCTGCTTTGTTCAATTCAACATCCGGAAAGCCGGTTTTATTGCGGTCTTCCTGAGCAGCGCGTGCATATCCGGCAACAACTGGATTGACAAATTCCAGGTGGCTGGGGTTGTTGGCTACATTCACCGTTGTATAGGTAGATGCTTGATTCAATTTTCTATTTGCGCCTAAATGATACTTCACATCACCGGTCCACCCATAATTTAACGTCGAGGCACCTTCGGAAGGAGATGTTTCTTTGCTGGGCGCATTCATGAATTCGGCAAAAATCAGATTATATGGCTTTCCAAGCACATGTGCAAGCGTGCTTAAACGGCCGCGGTGCGCCATTCCAAGCGTCACGTGTTTCGCGCCCTCTTGCGTGAAATGTTGCACCATCTCGTCAAGCATGGGAACCATGGAATCAAGGCCTTCGACGGAAAAGCGTTTTTGTCCGACAAAATTTTTATGCAAAAACTGCTCAAATTTCTCAGTAGCCGTTAAACGTTCAAGCAGGTTCCGGCGTTTTTCGTTTGACAAATCTTCATAGATCTCTCCTGATTCGACCATACGGTTCAACCAGTTTCGTTCTTCCAGGTCGTACACATGGTCAAATTCAAAAGCGATGGTCTTTGTATACATCTGTTTTAAATGTAAAATGGCTTCATACCCATCTTCTATATAGCTTGGGGCATCTTTGCACAGCATATCGGCAGGCATGGCTCTCAGATCTTCTTCATCTAAACCATTTTCCTCGGGCTGTAAAAGAGGAGACTCCTCTCCAGGGGCTTCAAGGGGGTGCATGTCTGCCAAAATATGACCGAAGGTTCGAATATTATCCGCCAATTTGATAGCTTTTCCTATTTTGTGCATTGCAGAAGTGGGTACTTCAGGCGATGCAGTTGTTGCTTGTCCGTTTAGCGGCTCCACGGATGGTGCTCCGTAGGTTCGAAACCATTCTTTCAAGTCTGAGTCTACTTCGTCTGACTCGTTCTTATATTTTTCATACATATCCATCACGTAACCTAAATTAGGCCCGTGAAATGTTTCCCAAGTCTTATCCGCCTTGGAAACGTTTCTGTCCATCTGCTACTACCTCCAACTACACTTGTTTGCTCAAGGATTGACGATCTTTTTTTGAAGTGTGTTTTTAAGTAACCGGACTCCGGCACATCACTCTCCCGTTGCACTTGTCATTTAGCGCATGCAAAGTTGGGGAGCATAACACCTTAAAGCGACAGGTTTTTCCAAAACGTGCTCCCCTTTTTCATGCACATCGTAAAGTCATCATGTGTTCACAAATTTCATTTTAACATGCCCTGTAACAGGATACAAAAGAAAGACTGCTATTCTTGTCAAAAGTCCTTGATTTTTTTGGTTTTCTCCAATCTCCGACAGAACTAATGCCATTATCAGGAAAAGAAATCTCAACAATTGCTATTGGTATTGTTTGGCCATATGCTACAATAAGATGGAAACTCCGGAGGAAATTTTGCCTCATATCATTACACTTATGATTTGGAAAGGATGTATTACATGATCCATACACTTCTTTTTGATTTGGATGACACGTTACTTTGGGATAAAAAAAGCATTTCCGAAGCTTTGCTGGCGACATGCAACGAGGCATGGCGGCAAGCGGGGGTTGAAAGTAACGAATTGATGGAGGCCGTGCGGTCAGTGGCACCTTCCCTTTACGAGAAGCAATCGTTTTATCCGTCAACAACCGCTCTCGGGATTAATCCGTTTGAAGGATTGTGGGGAACGTTTGATGACATCCATGACGTTCGACTTCGGGAGATGGGGGCAAACATCCGCATGTATCAATTTGAAGTTTGGACGGAAGCATTAAAAAAAGTTGGCATTGAAGATTTTTCTTTGGCGAGGGAGCTGTCCGAACGTTTCATTGACTATCGAGAAACACTTCCCTATGTATACGAAGAAACATTTGAAGTATTGACAAAAATGAACGTCCCCTACCAACTTGCACTTATAACCAATGGCGCTCCCAGTTTACAACTGAAAAAGCTGCAAATGACAAAAGCGCTTATTCCTCACTTTGACCGAATCATTATCTCCGGCACATTCGGTGTGGGAAAACCTGATCCGTCCATTTTTTTCCACGCGCTCACGCAGCTTGGTGCCGAGCGGAATCAAACCGTCATGATTGGGGATAATTTGCATACGGACATTGTTGGCGGCAACCGCTCCGAAATCAATACCATTTGGGTGAACCGTGAAGGTGTCGAACCAGACACTACAATAGTGCCAGACGTTGAGATCGCTACCTTGCGAGAACTTGAAGGTGCACTGGATAAACTCAACGGATTTGAATGAAAATATATTTGCTAAGATGTGATTTGGAAGTGATCGATTGTCCGAGAAACAATTTAACAGTACACATATTCTAAAATTTCTTCTCCCCTCCATCATCGGTATCATTATATTTATTACACCGGTCACCGTGGAAGGGGAGCTCACCATCCCAATCGCTTGGTTGGCCGAAACACTTGACGGATGGATCTCACCGATTTTGGGGGAGACGATCGTGGCCATTACCGGCGTATCTGTGATTGGAACCGGCATCTATCGTTACCTCTATCCGCAATGGATGCGCCGTTCGTTGTTTGCTTCCCTTTTTTCCGTTACCCCCATATGGTTTATCATCCGGATCATTGGGTTTATATTCGCAGTTGCCATTCTTTTTGAGTGGGGACCGGAATGGTTTTGGGGAGAAGCAACGGGTGGAGAAATTCTCGCTTTGGCTTCCTTCTTGCTTACCATTTTCCTGTTTGCCGGCGTCTTTTTGCCGCTGTTAATGAACTTTGGTCTGTTGGAATTTGCAGGGGCATTGTTGCATGTCATTATGCGGCCGCTTTTTACGATGCCCGGCCGGTCTTCCATTGACAGTTTGGCTTCATGGCTCGGGGATGCAGCCATCGGTGTATTATTAACAAACCAGCAGTATGAACAAGGGCATTATACGAAACGGGAAGCAGCCGTGTTGGGGACAACCTTTAATATCGTGTCCATTACGTTTGCCATCGTCGTTTTGGGGTACCTCGAATTGAGCCATATGTTCGTTCCCTATTACATTACGATTATCATCGCCGGTTTCGTCGCCGCGATCATCATGCCACGCATCCCACCGCTTTCAAGAAAAAGCGAAACGCACTACCCGGGCGCGGAACCGAAAACAAAAAATGAAAATCCCGATCAGCCGGCGCTCACCCGTGCGTGGCGAGGAGCGCTTGCGCGTGCAAGCCACGCGACTGTACAAGGAGCGGGACGAAACGGAATAAGTAATGCGTTGGAGATGTGGCTTACCGTTATCCCCATTGTGTTAACGATTGGAACAATTATGGTTATCATTGCCGAACATACACCGGTCTTTCAATGGCTTGGCCTTCCTTTCATTCCAATTTTGGAACTGATGCAAGTGCCCGAAGCACAAGCGGCATCGGAGACAATTTTGATCGGGTTCGCGGATATGCTGCTTCCCGCTATAATCGCTGCGGATATCCAAAGTGAAATGACGCGTTTCATTATCGGCTGTCTCTCGATCACCCAGTTGATTTATATGTCCGAAGTCGGCGGGATGATTCTCGGCTCAAAAATTCCAATCACCTTTTGGGAACTGATCATGATTTTCTTGCTAAGAACAATCATTACCTTGCCGATTATCGTTCTATGCGCACATATTATTTTTTAACCGAAGGGGAGATGGATAATGGAAAATACGTTTCGTTTTTCTCATGAAATACGAGTGCGATACTCGGAGATTGATGGACAAGGCATTGTATTTAATGCCCATTATATGACGTACCTCGATGTTGCCGTTATTGAATATTTTCGAACAGTGCTTGGTGAGAATTGGTTGGAAACGTACAGCAAAAGCTTTGATATCGCTCTCGTTAAATCGACGCTTGAGTTCCAAAAGCCTGCTCGCCTTGACGAACAACTATCGATTTGGTGCAGAATAAAACACCTAGGTAACAGCAGTTTTACGACTGCTTTTCAAATGACAAAGAAAAACGAGGATGCCATCTTGCTTGAAGCAGAACAAATTCATGTGAATTACGATGCATCCGAAGGAAAAGCCGTTCCTATTCCCGAAAAGGTTCGTTCACTCATTGAACAATATGAAGGCTGGTGATCCTACCGGTAAAATCGAATGCCGGTATCACCGATCATCTACAAATTAGAAAACTCGGCTTCTCGCCAAGCTTTTATGGCGAAAACCTTAGTGGCACTTATGTAAGTAAGAAGTATAAATCAACTTTCTTACCTACCAAAAAAAAGCTCCCCAATTTCCGGGGAGCCTTTTTAATTAGGGATTGCTGAACAACATGCAGCTATCAGCTGAAGCCGGGATGTCGTTTCCATGGCTTCGCTTTCCGCGGACGAACGGTCAAGCCTCCTCGCGCAAAACCGGCGCTGCGGGGGCTTAACGCGTCCGTTTTTCCGCTGGAGTCTCGCCATTGCAGCACCGTCCCTCCGTATGTTGCCAGAAGCGCAAGGTTTTTTTTGTTTATAGGATGGATTTCCTTGCATCCAGCTTCGACAACACCAACGGAAAATGCTTATGGGCCAGTCTTTTTCCGTTATTCAGCAGTCCCTAATTAACGGTATTTTCCATCCGTTTTTCAAACTTATGAATTTGAAGATCTTCATGATTCTTTTCATACTGCTTCAATTGGCGCTTAAGTTTGTTATGAGTCATCGTTACCGGTATCATGCGTTTGCTGATCAAATTTTGTCGCAAGTATTCCAAATGATCGATGTGATAATAATCTGTTTCATTAACGAGATGCAAATAGCGATCGAACACATCTGTAAGGGAGTCCCCCCGTAATGTCAGCAAGCCATACCGCTTTTGCATATGCTGAAAGCTTATGATCGCCAAATGATTCAGAAGCACATGGGCGAACAATGCTTCATGGCCGTTTAAATCGAATCCTTGTTTTCGCAAATACTTAATAAAGACAAAAAGATCTTTATGGTAAAAACGCGCTTGATCGCGAGCATTCTTTTTGAAGAAGAGCTTTGAAGGAACCCGGTTTCGATCGACTGTTTGCAAAAATTGATGAAGCTGCCGTTCCATTTCCGGGCGCAATAAAAAAACCGGCATGCTCATCGTTAGAAATCGGGGCATCTCACGTTCAAGGATTGCAAGATTTTTATTTTCCCGTATTCGATCATGGACATTTAATTGACGACGCCGTCTGGCAAATGTCTGTAGTCGTTGTTTTTGTCCCGCCAACATTAGGGACCCCCCTTTTACATTGTGATTGTTTCTCCATGTTAGGCAATCCTTTAGTAGTTTAGCACAGTCATAATGAAAATAAAACAGAGAATGTAAAAGAAAATGGACATATATTGGACAAAATATAGATACAGACAACCTTATGATGATATATACTCAAAAATCAATCCTGAATCCCATATTAGGGATTCAGGATATGCTTCTTTTCATCATTTATTCATCTTCGGAATCAGCCAATAACGAGGTTTCCACCCATTGATTGAATTGGCGTTGAACGTGTAACCCAAGAAGGTAAACAGCCCCCATATGGGCTTCTGTCTCTTCTCTTAGTCTTTCAAAACCTGTTGGCTGTTCCCTTTCAACAATTCGAAACCCAGCCCCAGCCACTTGCTTGTCATTTAAGGTCCGGTCAAGAAATGCTACGCTGTCATCCAACGCATGGCGTCCGGTGGCCAACACCTCATAAAAGGATAAAAATCCATGCATAACGCCCTCGTATCGAATAGCCTCCACAGTGACGTCTTCTTCGTGAAGTTTATAAGCGTATAGTTCACCCTCGTCTCTGAGCGGATCAAATTCAGCCGTTGCTATAAATGCGGGCGGAAGTCCGTTGGCCTCCCCTTCATCAAGGGGTGAAACGTATGGGTCTTCCCGCATTTCTTCCCCAGGTGTATAGGCATCTCGCGCTTTTTTCATGACCGTTTTTGACAGCAAATAATTTCCGCTTGCATATTTATCACGGGTTTCCAATGGTCGGTCATGAAACGTTGTTAAAGGATAATAGAGGAGTTGAGCCTTCAATTCGGGGCCATCTTCATTTCGCGCTTTCATCGCTGTGACAGTGGCAAGGTTGCCGCCGGCACTATCCCCAGCTACAATCATTTTATCCTTTGAACCGCCAAGTGCTTCCGCCTGTTCATACGCCCATAACATCGCGTCATAGGCATCATCGACTGCTTTTGGAAAAACATGTTCCGGTGCCAAACGGTACCCAACGCTGATCACAATGGCATTCGAACGATAAGCGAGGGCACGGATGATATTATCGTGGGTATGGATATTGCCATATCCCTCCATGAAAGCGCCGCCGTGATAATAAACGATAACCGGTGCATCTTCAGCGTTCGCGGGTCGATGCATGCGCCCCGGCAATACTGTGCCGTCCCTCACGGGGATTTGTATAGACTCATGTTCGAAAGGCGTTCCACCGAAAGCATTGCCTCCGGTTAAAAACGATGGAGGGGTCAGTTGTTCATCCGGGACGACCAATTGATTGTTAATGGCATGAAGAATCACTGCTGTTTTCGATGGCAGTTCTCCTTCTGACGTTGTTGCCCAACCGCTGACAAAACTTGATAAGATCATGCAAAGGCCAATGCCAATCTTGAAAGTTGCTGAAATCACTTTTCTTTTTATCATAGCATCCAGCGTTCTTCGCCATTCCCCCCTCTTTTTTCATTATATCATGAAATTAATGAATTTGTGCGATTTTATTTCATTTTTTCACACATTATCACATATTTTTTGAGGAAGTCGCTGTCTTTGGTTATGATATCCATCATTGGAAAAGTTATGTGCATCAAATTTAAAAACACCAGCATGGGGGGAGAGCTGGTGTTTTTCTTCTATTATGTACGGATGGTTCAATAAGCATTTCAAATTTACGTCCGTTTTTTCTTGGTGTTTTTCCACTTACATCTATAGATCACTGAGACCGATGCTGATTTCCAATGCTTGTTTCACCTTTTTCATCATCTCATCGTCTAAGTGCGTAATTTTATCCGTAAGGCGTTGTTTATCTATCGTACGGATTTGTTCCAGAAGTACGACACTGTCACGGTCAAAGCGGTGTGCTTCGGCGTCGATTTCCACGTGCGTTGGCAATTTCGCCTTTTTAATTTGTGCGGTAATCGCGGCTACAATGACGGTGGGGCTAAAGCGGTTCCCAATATCGTTTTGAATAATAAGGACCGGCCGAACACCGCCTTGTTCCGAACCGACAACCGGAGATAAATCTGCAAAGAAAACATCCCCTCGTTTGACGCTTTTCTTTGCAGTTGGATGTTGAGACTGGTTCGAATTATTCACGTCATCCATTCACCTCCTTGTTATATTGAATCCCATGCTTGTTGGATTCCGATTTGAAGAGCGCTTCCGATTCTGCATAAACGAAGCTTTCGGCGATCGACAGATTTAATTCTGCCATCTCCATATACCCTTCCTTTAATTCAGCGCGGAGGTGTTCCTTCTTTCTTCGCTCAATATACCGTTTAACCAACTGGTGGAAAAATTGATTCTGTTCGTTTTCGGATAAGTGCCTGATTTCACTGAATAGTTCATCTGTAAGTGGTACGGAAATTTTTTCTGACTGCATGGTGTCCCTGCGCCCCCCAGACGTGTATTCCACACCATTATAAGCGAAAATCACATTGGATTAAAGATATTTCGCGATAAGTTTTCTTAAAAAATGACCTCCCCCCATCAATCAGGGTGGCCTCATCCTGATTCTTTCATGCATAGATGCTTTCATTTGACCCCATACTAAATGATGAAGCTTCAACAGGAAAGGGGATGAAAAACATGCGCTTCATGAAAGGATCATTTGTCATCCTTTTGCTCATGCTTGCCATTTCGGGTTGCGGAAGTGAGAATGCGGATGATCTGGACGACGACCTCGCCAGAATGGAATATGTGACAAACCCCGGCATTGAACCTAACGACTTATATCGAAGAGATTTGCATAACGCGACAAGCAATTATGATGAAATAAAAGGATACAGTGATCATTACAGTGCTTTTTTGGAACATTTCCATGAAGAACTTCACAGTCTTTACACGTATGTTGACGAGCTTGATGAATCAGAAACACAAGCGTCCGTAGGACGTTTATCCGATTTAGTCGATGAAATCACGGAAAAGCCAACCCCACCCGAGTTTTATGATCTCAGGGATGTTACCTTAGGTTCCCTGTTGGAAATGAACGCAGTCGACAAAAACATCAGTGAATGTGCGGATGGCAACGCAGAAGCCTGTGATCTCACACGCAGTTACACAGAAAACCTTACGGAATATTTACGGACGATGGAATATACCCATCAAGCGAAAGTAGATGATTTTGGGGTAGTGTCTTGATTTCCTTCCTTGTCGGCCACCTCAGGTTGTGGCCGAATTTTAACTTATGAACGTTTTATAGTGTTTGTCGTTCCGTTTCCATCATCCAGATAACGAACATCGGCATGTCCATTTTTCCGTCGGTAAACCATTACGGCCACCGCAAATAGGATAAGGAACAAAGAAGCGACTTGGGCCATCTGCAAATGCTCCGTAAGCATTAAACTGTCCGTTCTTAAAGCTTCAATAAAGAAACGTCCGATCGAATAATAAAGAAGATAGATTAAAAATAATTCTCCTCTGCGTAAATTTACCCGCCGCAGCAACATTAGCCCAATAAATCCCGTGAAATTCCACAGGGATTCATACAAAAACGTTGGGTGATAATAAGTGCCATTTATGTACATTTGATTCATGATAAAATCGGGTAAATGCAACCCTTCCAGAAACGTCCGCGAAACGGGTCCTCCATAGGCTTCCTGGTTGATGAAATTCCCCCAGCGGCCGATCGCCTGCGCCAATATTAAACTGGGTGCCATAATGTCTGCGAGTTGCCAGAAGGAATATCTACGGACATACGCAAAAACAACAAGGGTTAGTACTGCCCCGATTAGTACCCCGTGCATGGCCAGTCCGCCTTCCCAAATAGCGAATATCCTTAAAGGATTGTCCGCATAACGTTCCCAATTGAAAAAAACATAATAGGCTCTGGCAAAAAAGACGGATACAGGAAAGCCGATCAGCAGAAGATCGACAAAAGTGTCTTTCGGAAGACCATGGCGTTGGCTCTCCCGGACTGCGAAATATAATCCGAGCAGAGCGCTAGCTACAATAATAATCCCATACCAATGAATTTGGATCGGTCCCCATTCGACGGCAATCGGATTCATCCCATCCATATATTTTCTACTCCTCATTTAGGCTCTTCACCAAAATCTATGGCTGACAAACTAGGGGCAATTATGATTGGTAGTGACCGCTATGGAAAAACCCTACGCTTTCCGTGGGCCCCGAGCTCAGCCTCCTCGGAAAAAAAGACGTTCGCTTTTTTCCTGCGGGGTCTTCGCCCTGCGCTTTCCCACAGGAGTCTACGTGTTTTTCCTTCGCTCGCTAGTGGTGTTACCATATTTAATCACGAATACCAACCATTGATTTTAGTGTTGACCCCTCATTTATTTGATTTGTTTTTGATGTATTTGGCTCTGTTCCAGCATTTCTTCATATTCAAATTCAAACATCCACATTAACGCTTCAATAACGACTTCGATGAGGCTCAATTTCATGTAACCCCCCTCCGTTGGACAGGCAACCTTTTCTTAAGACATCGGCACACGGGGGATGATACGGCCTTCTATGCGATGAAAAATATCATCCAAATCCGTCCCCGTAATCGTTAGTCCATGATTTTTAAGGCCAATCACCGCCCTGGAAGGATCAGCGGATTCCCGCACTAAACCTGCCACTGTTTCTGCAAGTTGGATCGTTCCGCAAGGATAATTCACAGGTGTCGGTTCGACACCGTCCATCCAGGCATGGATATGTACGATAGCTCCTACATCCGGGTGTTCTTTGTAAATCATCCAATGCTCAATCGCATCCACAGATGCTCTTTTAGGCGTTGTTTCCGGAGGGATGCTGATGTTCATCGCATTTTTTTCCGAATCATACCCGGTGATATAAAGCATATCCCTTCCCACCGTTTTCATGTTCGATTTATCAATCCCGCTCGCGCTCATCCAAAAATGATCATTATTTTCACGGCTGCTTAGATTTCCGTAGCTCAATCCGCCAATGCCATACAATTTTTTCAAATGACGCATGTCCCTCGAAGACAAATATTCCTCAATTGGGAAAGGCGTAGGCAATAGATTCATGTCGTCCAATTTTTTTCCGCCCAAAGCCATTTTTTCCGTCACTTCATTTCCTTCTGCCAACCCGTCAAACAAATCTTCGTAAAAATTGTTATCAATGACGAGTTGTGACGAAGCTAACGGTTCCAGCCTTTCGAATATGTGTCGGAAAAAAAGAGCTGTATCTTCTTCTCTGTGATAAGACTTGCTATAGAAACCTTGTTCTGGCGTAAGAAAATAGAGGGTTGTGTCCTCAGCTTGATGAGAAATGTAAATCAAGTGATTGGCGAGGGATCGAACCAAATAAGGGTAAGCGGATTTAAAAACATTCTCCGACTCCTCATCATTCTCCACCACGGAAACAACAAACGTGGATTGGGAGTTTCTGCGGTAATGACGGGGGTTTTTAGGATCAATGAGGTTGAAGACCAAGTGGATGGAATCCACAGGTTCATCATGATAACGATAACCGGCCAATTCGAATTCGTTGATCATCCCTTCGGTTAACCATGATAAAAATGGACTTTCCGCCTTTCCGGCTACCGTAAAGTTTTTCATGCATGAATCCTCCTTGATCGATCGTAAATGCGTTTAAAAAGTTTGGAAGAAATACCATTCCTATTTTAACCACACAGGAAGTTGGTATACGCTTTCCCGGTATTTTTAAGCAGGATTTCAGGCACAATAAAGAAAGAAGTCTGTAAACGGAGTGTTGATTCATGGTTTATTGGTTGTTTAAACCGATCGGAATAATGGTTTTACATTGTTTCTATAAAATAAACATGATCGGGCGAGAACATATCCCCGACGGTTCCTTCATCATTGCCGCCAATCACCATAGCAATGTCGACCCGATTATTCTCTCCGGAATGTTTAAGCGGCCGATTCATTTTTTGGCAAAAAATGAATTGTTTAATCATCCGTTTACCAATTGGTTTTTACGCCGGCTTCATGCCATCCCTGTTGACCGTAAAAGCGGGATCGTCATTCGGCCAGTACGCCATTCCTTAAATGTTATTAGGCGCGGGGAATGGTTTGGAATATTTCCTGAAGGAAAAAGGTGCAAAATAGGCGAAACGGTGCGTCCCAAAAAAGGGGTGGCGTTTTTAAGCCGGAAATCTTCTGTACCGATATTGCCTGTTGCGATTGTTTGGGGAAACAAAACATTATGGCAAACCCCGATCACCCTTGTGATTGGAAAACCTATCGAACCGGGTCATTTTCCAAACACCGACAATCATGCATTGGCGCAATTGGTGATGGACCAAATTAAAGAGCTTGCTGAAAAAGAGGGACAGCGGGTTGGAAGCCCCTCTAAGAATAATGATAGAGCTCCCCGTTTGAACCGTGAGTCTTAGAAAACTTGGCTTTTCGCCGAGCTTTTATGGCGAATGCCTTAGTCGCACTTATGCAGATAAGAAAGGGGCGAGTGTTTTGTATCATTTTATTGTCAATAAGGTTTCGGGAAATGGGAAAGGCTTGTCGATTTGGAAGGACGTTGAAAAAATTCTTGCTGTTACACAGTTGAATTATCAGGTTTTTTTTACAAACTATCCTTCGCATGCGACAGAGATCAGCAAAAAAATTAACAACGGGGTTATCATTGTCATTGGCGGAGATGGAACCATACATGAAGTCATCAACGGATTGATAAAATCGAATATCCCTATGGGGATCATCGCCGCCGGGTCGGGGAATGATTTTGCCAGAGCATTGAACATTCCCATGAATGCAGCGGAAGCATTCGAATCGATATTGGCAGGAAATGAACGTACCGTTGATGTTGGACGAATCGGAGATAAAAGCTGTGCTACTGTTATCGGAATCGGTTTTGACGGACAAGTAGCCCAAACCGTAAACGCTTCTAAAACAAAAAAGTGGATGAAGTTTTTTCGTCCGGGGAAAATGTCTTACATCATCAGTGTTTTTAAAGTTTTGTTCGATTATAAGCCGGCCAACATATCGATAAAAATCGATGATAAAACGGAGGAAATGATGGATGTATGGCTGGTTGCCGTTGCAAATTTCCCCTATTACGCAGGTGGAATGGCCATTTGTCCGAACGCAAAAGGGAACGATGGCTATTTCGAGCTCTGTGTTGTTCATGGAATGTCGAAGCTCCAATTTATCCGAACATTCCCCGGTGTATTTAAGGGAAAACATGTAAGCCATCCATCCATCAAAATGCTTACCGGAAAGCAAATTGAAATTTCCTCCTCGTCAACCATGATTGTGCATGGGGACGGTGAAATTATCGGGGAAACGCCGATAAAAATTAATATGGAAGAAAATGCTTTGCGCGTGGTTTAATGCGTCCAATCGTCCCCCAATTTTTGTAATTCGTACTCGACGTCCTCGAGCCAGCCATGAGCGCCGAATCCACTATTGGGATCCATTGTTTTCTCCGCCGCACGAATACGGTTCACGGCTCTGCGATCCGTATGCCATACAACATCTTCTTCATTGACTAGGGAAGAGATTGCCCGTCCCAATTGTTCATCATCTACCGAAGCGCCTTCGATCCCTATATATAAACGGCCGTCGTGCGAAACGACATAAGCATTGGATACTGGTTCAAGCATTTCAATTTTTTCTTTAACGATGGTAAGGTCTTCTTGTTCTCCTTCGTATTGTTGATTAATTTCCTGTACTTGGTCATGAAGACTTTCAGCGTCATTATTTAAACGCGGGTGATCGTTCACTCGGCCAATTTTTACAGCGTTGGTACGGTTTTCATGCCAACCGTAATCCCGTTGGCTATCGCTATTCTGCGTTCCTTCTTTTGTTAAATTCCCTGGGCCGTCATCAGGCACCAACAAATCGGAGGCAGGACCGAGATGATCTTGCAAATTAATGCCAAGCTCACGTTCGGGATCGTCATCGTTCCTGGTATGCCCCATGTCCTGTTGCGTTTGGACACAACCGCTGATTACGAATATTGCCATCATCGCCAAGGCGAGGGCTTTTTTCATAAAGACCATCCTCCTTTCTTACTGTTTAGGGTAACCGATTGTGGACGTTTAACATCCGGAAATTAATGACGGTCAAAAATTACATTTCATCTGCAAAAAGTGTAAATCAACCGTTGTGTTTCTAAAAAAAATTTGATATCATGAATATATAAATACATCCAGCTTCTTCTGAAGTGGGAGTAGAGGAGCAGATACCATCAGTACGTATGCGCAGGGAATGTGGAATCCTGGTACGTTTACGGAAAGGGGCATTTGCCGAAGCTAGGAATGACTCCACGCATTCTCGGCTGGTCTTGCATTGAACAGGTGCAGGGCTGTCATATAGCACAAATGCTATATGGAGGGCTATCTCACGCATGAAGTGCTTCTGGTTATACAGGAAGTGTTCATGCAGCAATGAGAGCGCTCATTGCTGTTTTTTGTTGAATGTCCATTTTTTTCTGGTTGGACGCCTACACTTTCTGGCCAAATGCACATAAACTAAAATTGTGTAAAGCCCCTCAAGAACCAAAAATATCAACACGAGGGTGGTAAAAAATGAATGTAGGACGATTGGTTACAGCGATGGTTACTCCTTTTGATGACAACGGCGAGATTGATTTTCATGACGTCACCAAGTTGATTAACCATCTTATTGCGAATGGAACGGAGTCACTCGTTGTTGCAGGGACGACAGGGGAATCACCGACGTTATCAAAAGAGGAAAAATTGTCCTTATTTAAGCATACGGTAAAAGTAGTGAACGGAAGAATCCCTGTTATTGCCGGAACAGGGACGAGTGATACCCGTGCTTCGCTCGCGCTTACACAAGCGGCTGAGCAGGCGGGCGTCGATGGCATTATGCTCGTTACCCCTTATTACAGCAAACCTTCCCAAGAAGGGATGTATCAACACTTTAAAACCATTGCCGCTAGCACGGATTTACCGATCATGCTATATAATGTACCTGGCCGAACCGCTGTCAGTTTAGCACCGGAGACGATCGTCCGCTTATCCAACATCGATAACATCGAGGCCGTCAAAGAAGCGAGCGGAGACACCGACGCGGCTTCCTTCATTATTGAAAATGCCCAGGACGGTTTTAAACTATACGGTGGAGACGACAGTTTAACATTGCCGCTTATGTCCGTCGGGAGCAGCGGAATTGTTTCCGTCGCTTCACATATTGTCGGAAAGAGTATGTTGCAAATGATACAGAACTTCTCGCAAGGGCATATTCAAATGGCGGCTAAACAACACCGGGAATTATTGCCCGTCATGAAAGCGATGTTCATGGCTCCAAGCCCTGCACCGGTGAAAGCAGCATTGGAAATGCATAACATTGTATCCGGCAATCTGCGTTTGCCATTGATCCGATTAAATGATGAAGAACAGCAACTTTTATATCAAACCCTGCAACCAAAAGCTACTTTTTTCGTTAGTTAAACACTGGATGAAGTAAAAAAGAGCGGCCAATGAAAATGGTCGCTCTTTCTAATGCAGCTGGAAAACACAGTTTTTACATGAATTGAGGAGCACGAATGCTACGTAAAGTGTTAATTTTCCCTATTGAATTGTACCGGCGCTACATCTCTCCTTATACACCGCCAAGTTGCCGTTTTTACCCGACATGCTCGCAATATGCGGTTGAAGCCATTGAAAAACAAGGGGCTTTCAAGGGGATCTTGCTTACCGTCATACGAGTGAGCAAATGCCACCCATTTCATCGTGGCGGTTACGACCCGGTGCCGGAGAAAAAGAAAAAGGACTAGTCCATTGGTTTTTCATAAATTTCACGATTGAAGGAAGTGAACGTCTCTATTCCATCCTCCGTCACTAACAGTGGTTCTGTAATCTCGATTCCGAAATCATCAAACCAAATGCCCGGCATGAGATGAAAAGCCATATTAGGTTCCAAGATGGAATGGTCGCCTTTCCGGAAACTTATCGTGTGCTCTCCCCAATCCGGAGGATAGCTCAATCCGATCGAGTAACCCAATCTGGAAGCTTTTACGTAGCCATGTTTGGCAATGGAGTTACTCCAGATCTCTTCCACTTCTTCAGCGGTAATGCCCGGTTTCATATGCGCAAGCGTATCCGAAATCCCTTCATTAACGACCTTGCCGACGTCTCGGACAAAATCCGGAGCTTTCCCGATCGCCATTGTTCTGGCCATCGGTGTATGATATCGATGATAGCAACCGGCGATTTCCAATGTTAAAAAATCGCCTTCTTTATATTTTTGATCGGTCCAGGTCAAATGTGGGCTTGCCGTGTATTTCCCTGACGGCAACATTGGAACGATGGAAGTATAATCCCCCCCAAAATCTTTGCTGCCGTAGATTTGGGCATGATAAATTGCCGCTGCCACTTCATTTTCCCGCACGCCTACATCTACTTTATCGTAGGCCGCTTGCATGGCATTTTCCACGATGAATGCAGCTTTTCGCATATATTCGATTTCTGCGTCGCTTTTGAGCACCCGTACCCAATTCACGAGAGAGCTCGCGTTTTTAAACTCGGCATCCGGCAACCCGAATTGCAGTCGATCGTGGCACATGGCCGTATAGTAAAAGGCATCCATCTCTACACCGATTTTTCTCGTATGTTGTCCCAAATCATTTAATACGTGAGCAACAAAATCCATCGGATGTTTAATCGTTGATTGCACAAATTCATCAGGGTAAGAGATAATGTGAGAGTCACTTAACCAAGTGGTTATTTTCGCACCTTTCGCATCCATTTCCCGACCAATCCAAACCGGTTCTTCTTCATCGATGAAAACGATGACGGCCTGATGAACATAAAAACTCCAGGCATCATACCCCGTGATATAACACATATTCGAAGGATTGGAGAGGATCAAGACCTCTACGCCGTATTCTTGCATTTTCTGCTTTGTTTTGTTCACCCTCGTCACAAATTCATCTTTCGAAAACATTTATCTCCCCCCTCTTATAATCGTCATATTATGTGACAAACGCGGAAGCCGCCACATCTTCACAGGATGTGGCCGGCTTAGAGCTGTGAAAACGCCAACCTGTTATTCTTATCGAGGTGCTCCTCGCCAATGTTGTAAGTGCTTTTTACATGTGCAACACTGTTCCTACCCATTGGAACTTTTAATCACACACGACA
Organism: Salicibibacter cibi; assembly: GCF_016495865.1. Classification (NCBI taxonomy): domain Bacteria; kingdom Bacillati; phylum Bacillota; class Bacilli; order Caryophanales; family Bacillaceae; genus Salicibibacter; species Salicibibacter cibi. The sequence goes on along the minus strand of NZ_CP054706.1, from coordinate 1,700,499 downwards.
GGGCAAGGAGCTAGAGCAGGTACCCCGGGGTGTCGTGACACAAACAACGTAGCCAATAACGGCTTAGGCTAGTCAATAAGGGCTTTTGTAAGCCCGCGTCTTTAGACGTGGGTTATTGACCTTCTATTTTGAAGCTCACGACTCGCGGTTCCGTCATATCCATGATTGCATTGTGCACGCCTTCCCGATTGATGCCGGATCCTTTAACCCCGCCAAAGGGCATTGCATCCACTCGGAAATCGCTGCTGTCATTGATAATGACCCCACCGACATGAAGGTCGTGTGCAGCTTTGTGAGCCGTTTGCAAATGATTGGTAAAAACACCTGCTTGTAGGCCGAAATTGACTTCATTCGCCGATCGGATAGCTTCATCATAATCGGAAAACGTATGAAGGGAAGCAACAGGGCCAAAAATTTCATCTTCATACAACGTTGAGCTTTTGGGAACATTGCTTACTAATGTTGGGGACACGAAGGAATTTTTGTGTGTGCCGCCAAGAAGCACTTCCGCTCCTTGTTCTTTTGCATTTTCAATGTTTGTCATGATGCTTTTTGCTTCTTTTTCGGAAATCACAGGTCCCATATCGGTGTCTTCACGCTTTTTATCGCCAGTGACCAGTTGTTTTGCTTTTTGTATGAATTTATCCGTAAAGCTTTGTTCAACGTCTTTATGGACAAAAATTCTTTGCACGCTCAAGCAATTTTGTCCGCCTGCTCCGTATGCTCCGTCAACAGCAGCTTCTGCCGCTTTTTCCAAATTGGCATCTTTAAACACGAGAAATGGCGAATTCGAGCCAAGTTCCATGCTCAATTTTTTCAAGCCGGCACTTTTTGCGATTTTTTCGCCGGCCTCCAATCCTCCGGTAAACGTGAGCATCCGAACTTCCCTGCTTTCAAGCATAGGAGGGGTCACTTCACTACCGCGCCCGGTAATCGTACTCATCACTTTCGCCGGCAACCCGGCTTCGAGAAATTTTTCCGTGAGCCATAACGCAGATAGCGGCGTTTGTGTTGCGGGCTTGAGTATAACGGCATTCCCACCCGCGATCGCCGGAGCAATTTTATGAGCAACAAGATTCAAAGGATCATTAAACGGGGTAATCGCGCCAATAATCCCTAATGGAAAACGAAATGTATACCCGTGTCGATCGGCATTTCCGGATACCTGGTCAAAATTGATCGTCTCCCCTCTCAAACGCCTGGCCTCTTCTGCCGCCAAACGGAGGGTTTCAGCGGCACGACTCGCTTCCGAACGTGCCTCGTTAATCGTTTTAATTCCTTCTGTGGCAATGAGTTGGGCAGCTTCTTCCACATTATCGTCCACCAACTTCGCGGCGTTCACAAGAATCTCCATGCGTTGTTTCGTCGTAAGATTGGCAGCAACCTTTTTTCCTTCAATAGCCGTAGATAATGCTTTTTCCATATCTTTGGATGTGCCTTTCGGAACGGTAGCGATAATTTCTCCGGTGCCCGGATCATCCACTTCGATCACTTGTGATTTATGTTTCCATTCTCCTGCTAAAAACATTGCTTGTTCTTTCATCAATTAACCACCAACCTTTTGAAAAAGTGAATGCTAAAGTCCTCTACCCTTTATTGTTCACTTTTACACACACGACACATCAGACTTAATTCCTGCCAATGCTTAGGATATCACTAAGAACTGCGTATCCGGTTTCAGTGATTCCCGCACCTGCACCAATAAGGGTTACTTCTCCCAATAAATCACATTGATAGCATATGGCATTCGTCGGTCCAGAAATATTCGCGAGGGGATCGGTGTCATCCAATTTTTCCGGGCGAACATATCCTTCCACCTGTTCTCCGTTTTTTTCGATGACCCCGATAAGTTTCCATGTTTTCCCTTCGTGCTTTGCCTCGGCAATATCTGCATTTGTTAAATGCGCGATCCCTTGGCAGGCAATATCATCTCTTGTCACGTTTCCTCCCATAAGAACATTCGCAAGAATAACGACCTTGCCTTGAACATCATGCCCTTCGACATCATTAGTTGGATCAGCTTCCGCGTAGCCTTGCGATTGGGCATTGATAAGCGCATCTTCATAGCAAATGCCGGTTTCCATTTCCGTGAGTATACTGTTTGTCGTTCCGTTTAATATTCCGCGGATTTTCTGTATGTCGTTGCCGACTAATGTTTCCGATGACATTCTTAAGGCGGGGGTCCCACTCATAACGGTTCCTTCGAAAAAAACACCAACACGATTCCTTGCGGCTAACTGTTGCAATTCCCGATAGGCATTTACTACCGGCCCTTTATTCGTCGTGACTACATGCTTACCGACAGATAATGCCGTTTTGCAATGATCAATGGCAGGCTGCCCGGTTCCTATATCTGTAGGAGTGAGCTCCACGACGACATTTTGCATTCGTTTTTTTTACCGTGGTAATGGCGTCCCATCCCTTTTCCAATCCAGGTTCATCCGTATACGGATGAAGGGTACCGTCTTCTTGGAAGCTGGATAAAACTTTATCCAGATCTAAACCGTTGTCATGATGCAAAGCCCCTTTTGAAACGTCAGAAATCGATACAATCTCAATTGATTGCCCATACTGCGTTTGCAAGGCCTCATTCTTTTCTTTGATAATATTCAAAAATCCTTGAGCAACGCCACCGAAACCTAAAAGTGCAATTTTGTGATCCATCTGCGATTCCCCTTTATTGAATTCCTGTGTCGTTGACAATTGACATATGGGTATTTCGTTGAAAAAACCGCCCTCCTTTTCTTGCTTACATAGGGACTGCTGAATAACGGAAAAAGACTGGTACATAAGCATTTTTCCGTTGGTGTTGTCAAAGCTGGATGCAAGGAAATCCATCCTATAAGCAAAAAAACCTTTGCACTTCTGGCGACGTACGGAGGGATGACGCTGCAATGGCGTAGACATCAAAACGGACGCGTCAAGACACCGAAGCGCCGTTTTGTGGCGAGGAGGCTTGACCGTTCGTCCACGGAAAGCGAAGCCATAGAAGCGGCATCCCGGCTTCAGCTGATAGCTGCAAGTTGTTCAGCAATCCCTAAATATTTTTCCCTGGGCGAAGGCTTTCGCCATAAAAGTTTGGCGAAAAGCCAAGTTTTCTAATCTGATGTTGATCCCAAAATATTCCCTACCCCTATGATACGACTTACGGGTCCAATTTATATCTTGTTTCAAGTTTTTCCAAACTTTTAAGCGCTTCGTTTCCAAATGCATCGTTTCGTGCTTTCATTTTTTTCATTTCTTCATCCAGAGCTGTTCGCAAACTCTCTTTATAGTCGGGAATGTCCTGATCGTATTTTTGTACCGTTACCGTAGGCACCCAGGTTTTTTCATATTGAGATAGCGCATTTCTCTCGTGAAATAAAGGAACATTCGTATCAAAACCTTGGTGCAGATCTCCTTGCAATGGATGTTTAAGCACGGCCAACACTTTTAATAATGTACGATCTCCTTTTTCTTCAATTTTTTCTCCGACATATACCCCGGTTTTATATTTTCCTTGAATAATCATGATTCGCACCTCTTTCTTTTAAAGTTCCCCTATTGTTATCTTAAGAGATTTTGCAAGCAATCAGCAACGATTTCGATTACGTGCATAATCTCCCCCTTACTTTGGAAAATTATATATATAGGTATATTATTACGGTACGTGAAATTTTTAGTCTGGGGGTTATCGTTTGAATTCGGCGGCCTGGAGCGGACGATTATTTAAAGCAAGCTTAAGCATCAGTTTAAGCATTGTCCTTTGCCTATATTTGCAGCTTCCCCCCTTTTTGCTGTCGTTGCGGCGGTGCTCACTTGGGAGCCCAGGGGGGTAAGTCCGGTGCGCAACGGATGGACCCGTTTGCTCTCTGCCTGTATAGGTGCCGGATTTGCTTTGTTTCTCTTTTACACTCTCGGTGCGCATCCAATCGTTTACACGTTTATAACCATCATCACCCTTGCTTTTTGTTATTACATGAACATCGGTAAGTTCAGGGCGATCGCTTCCGTTACCGCCATTGCAATATTGCCGACGATGGCCGGTGCTGAGCTTTACGAATACATCACACGCGTCATGAGTACGCTAGTGGGGATCATCATGTCTTCAATCATGAACATCGCACTTTATAGGTTTCCCTCGGTCACGCCCTTCAAAAGAAGAGTAAAAAATGTTGACGCCGGGGACTAGTGCAACGTTTCAAAAGTTCTTTCTCTATAAATAATTGTACAGGCTCCGCGGCAGTTTGGCCTCCGCACTATGGGACAAGTCATACAAAATGGTCGAACCCCGTGTCAATCGGTCGAAAATCAGTACGTCCATCGATCTGTTTTCGGCCAGCACCCTGATTTCAGATCGTTAGAAAGCACCTATCGATCTACTTTCTTCGGGCACCCTGATTTCAGATCGTTAGAAAGCACCCATCGATCCACTTTCTTCGGCCATCACACTGATTTCAGACCGTTAGACCACGTCTCACGATTTTTCTGTGCACGGAAAAAGAGCAGGACGAAAACATCCCTGCTCTTTTAGAAAACTTGGTTTTCCCCAAGCTTTTATAGCGAAATCACCCAATTTATCTACCAACAAAAACCAAATGCATTCGTCACCACCCAGACTCCGGTGCTTAAGGCAAAATGGTCGATCCGGTTAAATAACGATCGCACTCTCTTGCTGCTTCCCGTCCTTCATGAATCGCCCAAACGACGAGGCTTTGGCCCCGACGATTATCCCCGGCTGCGAACACATCGGTTCGGCTTGTCACGTAATCGCCGTACGCCGCGTCTACCGTGCCATGTTTTGTCGTGTTTACACTCATTTGTTCGAGAAGGTCCCGTTCGGGTCCCGTAAAACCGATCGCGAGCAATACGAGATCCGCTTCCCAAATCCGCTCGGTTCCGGGGATCGGTTTTCTCCCCTTTTTCCCATTTTCGTAAACGGTATCTGCCTGGACCGCTTTTAGACCGGTAAGATTCCCGGTGTCATCAGTGAGAAATTCAGTCGTTAGCCATTGGTAAGCGCGTGGGTCTTCGCCGTAAACGGCCTCGGCTTCTTTTTGCCCCTCTTCTTGTTTGTATGTCATCGGAAACAACGGCCATGCATCTTCTTCTCCGCGCATTTCATCTTTTTCGGTGTTAATGTCGAATTGCGTGATCGAATTTGCGCCGTGCCGGACAGATGTTGTGATACAGTCCACACCGGTATCGCCCCCTCCGATCACAATGACATCTTTATCTTTGGCTGAAATATAATCGTTGTTACGTAAATTGTGATTCAGCAATGCTTTCGTGTTTTGCGTCAGAAAATTCATGGCGTATTCAATGCCTTTTGCGTGATACCCCGGGACATCTTCAACATCCCTCGGTACTTGTGCGCCGGTACAGAGAACCACTCCATCAACGGATTGGCGCAATTCATCCCAACGAATCGTTGTCCCGATATCAACGCCTGTTTTAAATGTCACGCCTTCTTCCTCAAGCAACTGAACACGCCGCATGACGGTTTCATATGGCAATTTTACATCCGGAATGCCGTAAGTGAGCAACCCGCCGATCCGATCTTCTTTTTCATAGACAACCACTTCATGCCCGGCTCTGTTTAGCTGGGCGGCTGCCGCCAAACCAGCCGGCCCGGAACCAATGACCGCCACTTTCTTGCCGGTGCGGCGAAGCGGTTGCTTCGCCTTGATCCATCCTTCGCGAAAACCTTTTTCCACAATCTGCAGTTCGATTGATTTGATCGTAACCGGTTCGGCGTCAATGGCGACCGTACACGAGCCTTCGCAAGGAGCGGGACATACCCTCCCGGTAAATTCCGGAAAATTATTCGTTTTATGCAGACGCGCAAGTGCTTCTTTCCAATGACCTTTATAAACGAGGTCATTCCATTCCGGAATAAGGTTATACACCGGACAGCCGATCTCACCGGAACCCGTCATATTCGTTCCCGCTTGGCAAAAGGGAATGCCGCAATCCATACAGCGCGCCGCCTGCGCTTGCACTTCCTCGTCCGGGGGCGTTAATTGATATTCGTTCCAATCGTTCACTCTCTCTTTTGAATCCCTTTTCGGGGGATTCTTACGTTCAATATCCATAAATCCGGTCGGGTTTCCCATATTATCCCTCCCCTGTTTGCTTTGTTAATGGAGTTGTTTTTGTTTGTTTTTGTCAAACGTAGTCATGATTGCTTCTTCTTCGGATAGCCCTTCCCGTTTCAACGCTTCGATCGCCTGCAACATTTTACGGTAGTTGGTCGGGATTACTTTTACAAATTGGGTGATGGCGACGCTCCAATCAGCCAAAATGCGTGAACCTAACGCGCTATCCGTATACTTCACATGCCGATGGATCAACGCGTACAATTTTTCGGCATCGTCATCTGCCACACGTTCAATTTCCACCAGTTCCCGATTGCAATTGTACTCAAAAATGTTATCCGGATTATAGACAAATGACTCTCCGCCTGACATTCCGGCAGCAAAGTTCTTCCCGGTTGCACCCAGGACGACGACACGTCCGCCCGTCATATATTCAAGGGCGTGATCGCCTACACCTTCAACGACGATATTTGCACCACTGTTTCGCACGCCAAAACGTTCCCCCGCGATTCCCGATATATAGCCCTCGCCGGACGTTGCACCGTAAAAAGCGGTATTTCCGACAATAATATTGTCTTCGGCATCGATCTGCGCCTCGGCGTGTGGTGCTGCAGTGATTTTGCCGCCGGAAAGCCCTTTGCCGATATAATCATTGGCATCTCCGCACAATCGAAGCGTCATTCCTTTCGGAACAAAGCTGCCAAAACTTTGGCCGGCTGACCCGGAGAAGGTCAGATCGATGGTATCTTCCGGTAAACCTTCAGCACCGTATTTTTTGGAGATGGCACTGCCGAGAACCGTGCCGACCGCGCGATTAATGCTCCAAATGTTCAAGGAAGCCCGCACAGGTTGTCGGTTTTCAAGCGCCGGACGGCACATATCCATCAATACTTCCCGGTCTAACGATTCGTCTACCAGGTGCTTTTGCTTTCCATTGCCTACATGGGCAGCTTGATCGTCGGCTTTTGGCCGGTATAGAAGCGATTGTACGTTCACTTGTTTGGCTTTCGGATGGGTAATCGTCTCTTTTTGTTCCAAAAGATCCGTACGTCCGATCAGGTCATCTAGTTTCGTGAAACCGAGTGTCGCCATAATTTCTCGCATTTCTTCGGCAATAAACGTCATAAAACGTACGACCTGGTCCGCGGATCCTCCGAATTTTTTTCTCAGTTCCGGGTTTTGCGTCGCGATCCCGACCGGGCAAGTATCCATATGACAGACGCGCATCATAACACAACCGACGACGACAAGCGGTGCGGTCGAAAACGCATATTCCTCGGCACCGAAAAGCGCGGCGTAAATAACATCTTTTCCTGTCATCAATTTCCCGTCGGTCTCAAGTCGAATACGGTTTCTTAACCCATTCATCACCAGTGTTTGATGAGCATCGGCCAAACCGATTTCCCACGGAAGGCCGGTATGTTTGATGGAGGTGCGCGCGGCGGCGCCTGTTCCACCGTCATACCCGCTGATGACGATCCCGTCCGCACGTCCTTTTGCCACACCGGCGGCGATCGTACCCACACCGGTTCCGGAGACAAGTTTTACACTAATGTTGGCATGTGGATTGGCATGCTTAAGGTCATGAATTAATTGCGCCAAATCTTCAATCGAATAGATATCATGGTGCGGAGGTGGTGAAATTAATCCAACACCGGCAGTCGTTCCGCGAACCTTTGCAACCCATGGATACACTTTCTCACCGGGAAGTTGTCCGCCTTCCCCAGGCTTTGCCCCTTGCGCAATTTTGATTTGGATTTCATCGGCATTCACCAAATAATGGCTCGTTACCCCAAAACGTCCCGAAGCAACTTGTTTGATCGCACTGCGGCGAAGATCTCCATTCTCATCTCTTGTAAAACGGTCGGAATCTTCCCCACCTTCCCCGGTGTTGGATTTTCCACCGATCCGGTTCATGGCGATCGCCAACGTTTCATGGGCTTCTTTGGAAATGGATCCGAAAGACATGGCACCCGTTTTGAACCGTTTAAAAATCTCTTCGACGGATTCGACAGCTTCACGGGGAACGGGAGCACGATCTTTTTTTAAATGTAGCAGCCCGCGCAGTGTCGTTTGCCGATCATTTTGTTCATCGATGGAACGGCTGTAGTTTCTGAACATTTCTTGATCATTGGTGCGACACGCTTGCTGTAACATATGAATCGTATGGGGATTGTATTGGTGCTCTTCCCCATTGCGGCGCCATTGATGATCATCACCGGTATCAAGGGTCAGTTCATCAAAGTGAAGAAGCTCGTATGCCCGTTGATGGCGCTTAAATGATTCATTCGCAATCGTCGGCAAGTCAATTCCGCTTATCCGGGATTCCGTCCACGTAAAATGACGATCAATGACTGCTTCATCGATTCCGACCGCTTCAAAAATTTGCGCTCCCCGATAACTTTGAATCGTGGAAATCCCCATTTTCGAAAGAACTTTCATGATTCCCTTGGTTGCGGTTTTAATGTAACGTTGGACCGCTTCATTGTGTGAATAATCCGAGAGTTCACCGTTTTTGATCAACTCCTCCAATGTTTGGAAAACGAGATATGGATTGATCGCCTCAGCCCCGTATCCGAGCAAGGCACAATGGTGATGAACTTCTCTCGGTTCGCCGGACTCTACGAGAAGGCTTACTTGCGTACGCTTCCCGTTACGAATGAGGTGATGATGCAAACCGGATACTGCCAGCAAGGCCGGCATCGGCACCCATTTCGAAGAAAAGGTCCGGTCGCTTAAAACGAGGAGGGTCACGCCACGTTCGATGGCTTTATCTGCTTCGGCAAATAATTGTTCCAATGCCGCGTCGATGCCTTCAGCCTCATCCGTTGCCGAAAACACCATCGACAATGTCGCTGCGCGAAGCCCTCTTTCATCGCACGCGCGTAATTTGGCCATCGCTTCATTGGTTATAATGGGCGTATCCAAATAGATTCGGCGCGCGTTTTCCGGTCCCGGATGCAACAAATTCCCTTCACGGCCAATCGTCGTTCCGACGGCTGTAACCGTTTCTTCCCGAATGACATCGATCGGGGGATTGGTCACTTGGGCAAACTGTTGCTTGAAATAATTGTATAAAAGCTGCGGTTTTTCCGCCAATACGGCGAGTGGGTGATCGTATCCCATGGATCCAACCGGATCCGCACCGTCTTTAACCATCGGCAGCAATTGTTTTGTGATTTCTTCATCCGTGTAGCCATGCACCGATTGTTGCAACAGGAGAGGTTCCTCGTCTTCCAACGCTTTAGCGGCATGCTCACTAATGTCATCAAGGGTGAGCATTTGCTCCTTTACCCACTGTTTGTATGGTTCTTCGTCGATAATGTTGTTTTTCACTTCCTCATCCGGAAGAATACGACCTTCGTCCGGATCGACGATGAGCATTTGCCCTGGGTACAAGCGGCTTTTTTTAACAATTTTCTCCGGCGCTACCGGCAATACTCCTACTTCCGAAGACATGACGACAATATCATCTTCCGTCACGATGTATCTGGACGGCCGCAAGCCATTACGGTCCAAACTGGCGCCGACTTGATTGCCATCGGTAAACACAATGGCCGTCGGTCCATCCCAAGGTTCCATTAAACAACTGTGAAATTGATAAAACGCGCGCTTCGCTTCACTCATTCCATACGTATTTTGCCATGGTTCGGGAATCATCGTCATGGCTGTATGCGCCATGGAACGTCCGGATAACGTCAGAAATTCAAATGCATTGTCAAACATGGACGAATCACTGCCGCTTCCATCGATGATCGGCTTTGCTTTTTCCAAGTCGTCTCCGAACGCCCGGGAACGAAAAACCGATTCGCGCGCATGCATCCAGTTCACATTCCCCTTGATCGTGTTAATTTCCCCGTTATGCATTAAATAACGGTTCGGATGAGCACGCTCCCAACTAGGAAACGTGTTCGTGCTAAAACGGGAATGCACGAGCGCCATCGTGCTTTTGAAGGTCTTTTTTTGCAAATCAACGTAGAAGCTTTCCAACTGTTCCGTCGTCAACATGCCTTTATAAACAATCGTTTTCGTTGACAAACTTGCAAAATAAAAAGGATCATCATCGCTAAGCCACGCGGGCACGTCACGTTCCGCGCGCTTTCTGAGCACGTACAGTTTTCTTTCCAAATCGATATCGCTTAAACCTGTGGCCCGAATAAACACTTGCTCAATAAACGGCCGGGCGCCAAGGGCGATATCACCGATGCCTTCTTCATTCACCGGGACGCTTCTGAATCCAAGCACCTCTGCGTCTTCATCGGCGCATATGTTCATGAGCATCGTTTTACAAACGTTTCGTTTTTCTTTGTCGGTAGGCAAAAACATCATGCCGATGCCGTATTCCCCAACTTTCGGGAGAGGAAAACCTTCTTTTTCTGTCTCCGCCCCAAAAAACGCGTGGGGAATTTGCAATAGGATCCCTGCCCCATCACCGGAATTTTCTTCGGCACCTGCCCCTCCGCGATGCTCCAAGTTGCACAACAAATCTAAAGCACTTCGGACGATCGTGTAAGAAGGGGTTCCTTTCATATTTGCGAGAAAGCCAATCCCGCAATTGTCACGTTCAAAATCCGATCGATAGAGACCGGTGCTTTTTACGTCTTGATTCAGCATGATCCTTTCACCTCTTCCCATTGATCCATTTTTGGGTAAGGAAGAGTTTATCACTTGTCTGAACCTTCGGCAATATTTTTTTATTTTATAAAAGAATCTGAAAGCGCTTAATGGAAGGCCACTACAGAAAAAATTTTATCGGAAATTTTTTTCTCCAGTTTTTCCGATACGGTCGTTGGATCGTAATGAAACGAGTATGTAACGACGAATTCGTCTTAAAATGATACAATGGATGTAGCATATTTCACGTAAAGGGGAGAAGCAATGCATGTCCGAAGAAAAAAATCAGGAAAATGAAGAAATAGAAACGCAGCTCCCTGAGGAAGCGCAGTCAAAAGCAGAGGAAGCTGCTAAAGGTTATATGGAAAAATTTAAAGAAAGCGACGATGCCTCATCTCTGGTGAACGAGCTTGGCGGACTGGGAGAACACGAACAAAAGCAAGCCGGCGAATCGTTGGAAGCATTAAAACGGCCGGTCGGGGAAATGTTGGAACAAAAAAACAATGAACTTCCGGATCGTTTATACGACTTGCGCCAAAAAGTGGCGAGCCTCGAACCCGATCATTTAAAAGAAAGCCGCTTACAAAAAACATTAAACAAGTTGATTCGCAGAGATCCGGTCGAGCAATATGCGAAAAAATATAAAACGGTCGAAGGACAAGTGGAAAACATTATCGAGTCCCTCCTCGCCGGCAAGGATAAATTGCAGGCCGACAACCTCATGCTCGATCAATTGCGCGAGACCGCAAACGAGCGCATTCAAAATCTTGAACAACAAATCGAAACGGGCAAACAATTAAATGAAATGCTGGAAGCGGAAATGACGGCTGAAGAATGGCGCGATAACCCCGTCTCCTTGCAGAAAGGACAGCAAAAAGTCGTCACCCGCATCCAAAACATGTCCCAGGCGATCATGGTCTTGCAACAATCACTCGCTTCCGTCGATCTTATAAAAGAAAACAACGAAAAGTTGGAGGAAGCCATTTTTAACGCGATCACAATGACGAAAAACGTCATCACCGTGACCGCTTCCATTCAACTCGCCCTCGGCAATCAAAAGAATGTCATTGATGCCGTTCAAAATGTCAATCAAGCGACCGAAGACATGATTTTAAGCAACGCAAAAACGTTGCGCAGCAACACCGAAGAAACATTAAAAACCCTTGAAGAACCCGCGGTCGCAATTGAATCGTTCCGAGAGGCGTACGAAGACGTGCAAGCGGCGATTGATATAACCGAACAGTCCAATGAACGCATTGTGAAATCGGGCAAAGCATTTATTGCCGAGCTTGAGAAGTTAAACGAAGATGTGCGAAAGAAACTACCTGAATAGCAAAAGGTGATGATGGTGGTGAAAGATTGGCTCACAACATCGATGCAAGAATTTTTTCTGCCGGAACGGCTGCGTTCCGTGGATGATCATATTTTTTCCGATCCTAACGGCCTCTCCCTCATTAAAGAAAGCGAGGCAGTTATTGATAAAATTATCACGCACGTCCTCGAAAAGGGACCGGTAAAAGGAACGCAAATGTTTAAAAAAAATGGCCGCACTTTCAAATTAAAATTGAAAGTGAGCCAAAAACGATTAAAATTGATGAGTTTTGATACCCATTTGTCCCCGTCTGCCATAAAAAAGCGCGTGGTGATCACATTTGTCCGTCAACAAACGTATAAAGCCCAGAAAAAACCGTTAAAAGAAGGCCTCGTCTATTACATGAAAAACGGAAAATCACACGTACGAAGCATCCAAAAGTCTCCTTTTTTTCAAGGAATTATGGAAAAATTCATCCAGTTGGACGCAGCACTCGAAGGTCATGCGCCTACGGCAGGGCTAAGTACACCGTTGACAAGAGAGGAAGTCTCTGCAAACAATGAAGATCAATTGGAACAATCAAGCTATGAAAAAGCGATAAGAGAATTATACAGGCAAAATTCCGAGCTCCCGCAAGCACTTTCCAATCGGCTCGCGCAACTTTTGGAAGAAATAACCACGCTGACCCCATCTCTTCATCTTCTTTCGGTAGAAGACCGATATCAAATCAAACGAATGATCGATGAAGATATCCCTCATTTATTGGAAGCATATCGAAAGTTGGATGAAGAGACACAAACAACACAAATGACCCGTGTATACGAAGCATTGACAAAAATGGAGGTCAACTTGCGACGTTTACAAGAACATGAAAACCGCGCAAAGACCGATCGCTTTGAATATTTGCTGAAACTAAACGAGAAACGATACCCAAATACAAAAGAAAACGAATGAGAAAGGGGCATGTTCACATGGAAGCAAAGGTGGAACAACTGGATGCGGATACGTATATGATCGACGGGCTTGACCTTCACTTACCAGAACGCACCGGCATTTATGTCCTCGATGCCGAAGAATTAACGATCATAGAAACCGGCCCTAGTCTTTCGTATCCGCAAATCAAAGCCGGATTGGAACAACTCGGGAAAAGCCTCGAGGATATCCGCCATATTATCGTCACCCATATCCACCTTGATCATTCCGGCGGCTGTGGGCAATTGCTGAAAGATACCCCCCATGCCACCGTTCACGTCCACCCTTCGGGCAAGAAACATCTTGTCGATCCCGAAAAGCTTGTCAAAGGGGCAAAGGTCGTGTATGGCTCTAGTTTTCATGATCTATTCGATCCTGTTATCCCTATCCCCGAGGAACGAACAAACATATGTGAAGATGGAGATCGCTTACAGATTGGTGAAAACCACACACTGGCGTTCTTTGATACTCCCGGGCACGCGTTCCACCATATGTCCATTCTTGACGAACACACGAATGCACTTTTTACCGGTGACACCGTCGGGATTCTTTATCGAGGCTTTCGTCATGAAAAACCACTCGTGTTGCCTTCCACTTCCCCGCCGCAATTTGATGCGCCAAGCATGAAAGAATCCTGGAAGCGGATTGAATCATTACAACCGGCAACGATTTATTTCGGCCATTTTGGAGGAAGCGGAAATATCGCCGACATTTTCCAATCCACTTCCAAATGGCTGGAAAAATGGATAAGTATTACAAAAGAAGTCGCTGCTGAAGAAGGTGGAAGCGGAATATTAAGCCAGCGGTTATATCAATCCGTGTATGACGTATACAAAGGCTTAGACGAGAAAAACCCTGCTTGGGAAGCGATAAAAATGGACAGTCACATTTCCTCCCTCGGGTTGTACCAAGCATATGAAAAAGGGAGACTGTGAGAAATGCCCCTTGATTGCTGATTTTTGCCGATCCCTATATAATAGCAGGCAGGTTATTTGTGAAAAGTGAGGGTTTCTCTATGAACCGAAAAGAAGCAATGGAACATAAAGGATCTACCGTTTTGGTGAACGCCCACCCGGACTGTGTTTATTATGGAAAATTACTGGCGATTGATGCACCGGACAACAAAACGTGGCAAGGCACGGTGCGGATGACCGGCATTCACTCCGTGAAAACCGCACATATTGCCTCTCACCTTCCATATGGAGAATGGGAAGAAGTGAAGCTCTCCGGCACAAAAATAAAGCCTTATTCAGGTACATTCACACGGTCTTACCGCGCTTCCCTTTTATATGCGATTCGGGCACTGGAAAAAGAAACAAATACTTCCATCTATGAACTTGAAGAAGAACGGCAACAATTACGGGACATGCGACTCGAACTGGGAAATAAACGCGGAAAGGCGGAAGATCCGTACTTATATTTTCATCTAACAGAGGAACACGGAGAAGTCGTTTTAAAGGAGCAATCACAAAACGAAAAAATGCTACTGGAAGGCTGTCCATTTGAAATGGATTGGTTTGATCCCGCCCAAAATCAATGGACCAAAATTGCCCATGATCGCCAGTGGGCATTTAAAACGGCCACAGGGCGAAAAGTCCGTCTACAAACGAAAGACATGATCCGTATTCACAAAGAACAGTTCGAACCATTTCAAATCCTCCTCAATGAATTGGAATCTCCTTCTAAGGAATCATTGGCACGGTTGTTGCACTATTACGGCTTTCAACGCAAACATATGGTCCAATGCCACAACACTTTGTTACGCCAATTGCTGCAATCGGAAGAGGATCAACATTTTCAAGGCGTTAACTTTATGACATTCCAAAAAAATGATACGTTTCTCACGATCCAACACCGATTTGAACGGGTTCTCCATAGCGATCGTGACGACTATATTTACGACCGTTTTGAGTGCACATCCGAGCGCAATGAACGCCAAGTCATCACGTATTCGAACATGCAAACATCTAAATGATAAAAAATGGCTTTCGCAAAGTTTTTGCGAAAGCCATTTTACGATGGCGGAACTTCCGATCATAACTTTTTTGTGAACCTTTTGGCTCTTCACGAAATCTATAGTTGACAAACTATAGATCGTTTGATAAAGGCAACCGCTGCGGAAAAACACTGCGTTTTCCCACAGTCTCCGTGTTCCTCCGCTAGCTAGGGATTGCTGAACAACTTTCAGCTATCAGCTGAAGCCGGGATGTCGCTTCCATGGCTTCGCTTTCCGCGGACGAACGGTCAAGCCTCCTCGCGCAAAACCGGCGCTGCGGGGGCTTGACGCGTCCGTTTTTCCGCTGGAGTCTCGCCATTGCAGCACCGTCCCTCCGTACGTTGCCAGAAGTGCAAGGGTTTTTTGCTTATAGGATGGATTTCCTTGCATCCAGTTTTGGCAACGCCAACGGAAAATGCTTATGGGCCAGTCTTTTTCCGTTATTCAGCAGTCCCTAGCTAGTTATTCTCACCACATTCTCTCATATATTTCAACCATTGATTTTGGTGTTACCCAAACGTTTATATCAGAGATTTTTCTTTTTCTCCTTCTCGTGAAAATTCAGGGGTAACCCCTTCTTTGGAATACCAAGCAAGAAGATCTTCTCCCCTACCGGCCGTAATATCACGGATTTCAAAGCTTTTTCCGGACATACTCGATAAAATGGACACGGAATACGTGGACAACCTGCGCCACCTTTGCAGCGGCGACTGCGTAACATCCGCCGCCTGAATGCGTTTTCGGGGGATTACCGCTCGATTTAAATTAAATAACCGCCATTGCAAAATAAGATAATTTCCGCTGACATTGAAACCGCCATTTCGATGCCTTGCCCAACCAAGAAAAATCCCGAGAAGGACGAACAGTAATGCATAGGCGCCAAACGGCAACACAAAGCTTAGCGGGACGGCTACGACCAAAATCGGAACGACCGCACGAATCATATAGCGAATCAAGGCCCTTCTTGGTAACGGTTTGATCCCAACTTCATCTTCGACGACAAATTCCGGCAAAAATTTCCCTAACACATCGTTGGCCATTCTTCGGTTTACGAGCGGAACGAGAATGGTTGATTGTTGTTCGTCCGCGCGTCCGCCCCCTTTGCTTTCCACATAGATCGTTGTAAATCCGAACGGTTGTCGTAAAATTCCCGTTACAAAGCGTACGGCAGTAATACGGTGAACGTTTAACGTCAATTGTTTTCTTTCCAGTAACCCTCGGGAAATCACAAGATCATTGCCGCGCTTAATGACAGTAAATTGTCCGTATTTCACGATGGTGATGACTATGGAAATCAACCATGCAAAAAAGGCAATCAAAAATACGGCGAACAATAAAAACGCGATCGTTGACGACAGGAAAAAGCCGACGGTTGTTTCATAAAAAGCATCAGGCAACAATACATCCACTTGGGAAAACAGCGCCAAAACAGCTGAGAGGACAAGTCCTACCCCGCCGGAAGTCATCCCGGCAAACAGCAAATGCTTAAACCCTAAGCTCCATGATGCTTCGATCTCCGGTTCAATTGTTTCAGGTTCTTCCCATTCCGTCATTTCCGCAGGCTCAACTTCTCCATCTTCAGCGGTTACTTCCGGGTTTGCCAAGAGCGTTTGCCTTAAGCGCTCAGCTTCCGCGCGATCGAGAGCAATCAGATGCACATCCGGCTCACTTCCTCCACCCGCGGTTTCAATTTGAACTTTCACCAATCCAAACATTCGCTGCAAAATACCCGCGGACATATCAAAGCTTTGGACACGTTTCCTTTGGATATACCGATGCTTTTTGACGAAGATCCCTTGTTTAACGTGAAGTTCCTGATCCTCAACGCGATACCAATACGTCAACCAATATAATAAACTGTAAACAGCGGAAAAAATGAACAAAAGCGGAAGGGCAACCGTCGCAAACAGGCCAATTCCCCCACCGGTTGCGCCTACGAAAAAGACGAAGATGATCGGGATGATGAAATCCTTGAGGCGGGTGAGTAACATAATGACAACAGTGGCGCCATGTAGGCGCTTCCCCTCATTCATCTTCATCAGCCGTTTGCGCGAATACGGCAATCTGATCGCGGAGATCGGAAGCTGTTTCTTCCGTGAGCGCCGGTATTTGATGGACGGTGGCGGCCGTCGATATAGATACAGCTGCGAGTTTATAATGGCGATATATGGGTCCATGTTCCGTATCTACATGTTGAACCCGAATCATAGGAATCAACGTCCGGCGAATAATGAACACCCCGTATTGCAAATCAATTTCTTCTTCATATACCTCATAACGCCATCGTCGCCAACGAATGGCCGGTACGAGCAGGCTTTGCAATAAGGCAACCGCTATCCACATAAGGATCAACACGTATAAAATCCATAGCGGCCAATCAAACAAAACCAAAACAATTCCGTATCCAACCGGAAAAATTAAATAAAACAAGCTTTCCAAAAACCCGGTGATCCGCCAAACGGGAAGTGCTTTTTTGGAAAGACGCTTTGCAGGTGCTTCCCTCATTATGTTATCTCCTTTTTTCAGCTGCTTCAATTAACACGTTGCACTTGTTTTAATACATGCGTCAACGAAATGCTCACACCATAATGGGCCAACAGAACGAAACGGTTCCGAGGACAAAATATGGCCACGCATTGCCTTAGCGTCTACCCATCCGTTTCGTCGGCATCTACAATGGTGACCCCTTTGCCCTTAAGGTACTCAAGGACGGCGTCGTTTAATTGTTGATCTTGTAACAGCCCTAATGAAGGAAGAAGTTCGAGCTCATCCATCTCCCCATTATCGGCTTCCTCGATTAACTCCAAAACTTCGTCCAATCCTTTTGATTCCAACGCTTGTATGAGTTCTTCCCTCGTCATCGCAGTCCATCCTTTTCTTTTCGATCGGCCCGTACGGATTCAGTCATTTGTTTCCATACGGAGCCTTTTGCTTCTTCCCCGCCTTCAATGCGCTCGAGTGCCATCTGCATTTGCATGTCAACTTCAAATTCTGGGTCGCCGATCGCTTCCTTTAAAGGAGCAATCGCCCGTTCATCCCCGACTTCATAAAGAAACATGGCTGCTCTCCAACGCACGAGTTTGCTTTTGTCTCGCAGACTTTCAATAACCGCGTCCATCGCTTCAGGGTCCCCCAGATCGGAAAGGGCATCTCCGGCTGTACGCCGCACGGTTACCGATTTGTCTTTGAGTGCCTTATAAAGATAAGGGAGCGTTGCATTCGTTTCAATCATGCCAATCAACGTCGTGGCGAGCCTCCGCACCGATTGTTTTTGATCATCCAGTGCCATATCCAGTACGGGAAGATCTTCTTCGCCGGGATCCATTTGATCCAAGGCTGCAAAGCGATTTTTCCAATCAGGGTCTTGCAGCATTTCTTTCGTTACTTTCAACGGTTGTGGGCGCTCCGCAGGATCTTCTTGATCAAGATTTCCCCATTGCACGAGCTGATCGAGCCTTTCCTGGCTATAAGCCGCCGCGATCTCTTCGGCCACTTCATTTCCAATTGCCTCCAAGTCATTTCCATAGCGGGCGCTTCGCTCTTCCCATTTCCGTTCAAAAACGATGTTTTCCTGTTCACCGGCAGCCGCGAATGCAGCTTCCGTGAATCGGGAGGGCAATCCCACTCGCTTTTCTTCTTCTGCCGTCAACACTTTTATTTGCATGGGAATGCTTTTGAATGTTTGCACTTGAATTTGGATTTCACCGAAATGGTCGCCGCCGGCAACAGATGCTTCAGCAGTCTCGGCGCCTTCTTCTCCGAATACTTTCCTCGCTTCCGCAAGCACAAGTTCCCAACTCGCTTTCGGTTCCCGTTCCAAAGCAATAAAATCAGCGACATGATAGACACCTTTAATGCCCTCAACCTCAAACAATTGTTGAATTTGCAGAGGCGCATCCTCTTTATCGTCTTTCGTGTAATTGCCGCTTTTGCCTCCAGGCAAATGTTCGTCTAACGTTAGTTTCATCGTGTTGGGACTCGGGGTCGGTTCAATTCCGGTAATTTTCATTATATTAGCCTCCTATTATATTGGAAGTCTCGTTGAGAAAAGAAGCCAATTGTTTCATGATTTCTTCAAAAGGGGCTTGATCGCCAAACTGTTCGGCAATCCAGCCGTCCGGTGTAATAAAGACAGTCGTCGGCACCCCATGGCACTGATACCTTTCGTACGTATCCGTGCCTCGGTCTTCGGCCATCGGAATCTTCATCCCGTGCGCGCTTGCATACGTCTGGCCGGCTTGATTTGCGCGCTCGCGTCCTGTCACGTTGACGTTCAGCATAGCGAAGGTTTCCTCGCCGGTTTTTGCGTATAAAACTTCTTTCTTTTGCAAGTCACGGTGCGAATCCGGGCACCAAGATGTCCAAAAGGTTAACACAAGGGGTTTTCCTTTGTATGTTTCATTTGTGACTTCTTTCTCGTTAAATGGATCGTAGACGGAAAAAGCCGGTGCTTGTTTCATTCTTTGCCCTCCTAATTGCTTTTATGGGTAGCAAGAAAATGCATGATATTCGCGGGATTTTTGATCGGCGATAAACGTCCGACAGGCTCTTTTCCATAAAAAAGCAACAGCATCGGTACGGATTGGATTTTATGTTCCCGCGCAAAATCCGGAGCAAGTTGCAAGTTTAATTTAAAAATGTCCGTTTGCCTTTCCAAGTTCATCGCCTCTTCAACCATTTTCTCCGCAAGCGTGCATGTTGCGCAAAAAGGCGAGGTTATTAGCAAACCCGTATAATGAAGGGGTTCAATTTTTTTCCATTCGGACGCGCTTATTTCCTGTAACAAATGCCACACCTTTCCTCTCCGTGCATGCCACCTTCATTTTACATGATGACTGGCGACCCAACAAATGAAACAACTAACACCCATTGTAGCTTTAAAATAAAGCTTGATCAAAAGTACCTCACAAGTATCGTAAACAGCAAAATCCATTTTGAAAAAAGACTGATCAAAATGGATGTTCTGTCCCGATATACAATTAGAGTTACTATATTTAATATTATAGTAACAACAAGAAGCACTGATCCCACAAGTACCACAGCACCAATTTCGCTAAGAGCAGACCAATCCTCAATCTTCACCAGATGATTACGCTTTGTATATCGAAAAAGATTAACCATAGGAAGTATCCAAGCCATAAGTCCAAGCACAAGACTGACAACATTAAGCCAACCCATTAAAATGGTCCAATGAGCTAGTGAAACCGCATTTTTATTCCTGATAAGCGCCCGTTTGTTGCACTTAGCTCATTTTAAGTTTTGATACCAAACCACTGCTTTGCTTTCAATCTCCGATACTAACTGTCCCTTTTCCTTTGTATATGATGCAACATCGTAAGGAAAACGCTTAGACAATTCGTCTTTCAGATCAGCATAGGTTTTTATAACATCAGGATACGTTCGCAGGTAATCACGGAATGCTAAATGACGCTCAATATCAAAACTACCGGCCTCATAAATATGAACGTGATGCGTTCGTTCATCCCCACCCTTTTGAAAAAATCGCCGTTCTTGTACTCCATTTTCTCCTTTTGGTTCGTAGCCAATATCAATCATTGCAGGGTTGTATTTATCAATACTACTAATCCTTTTTACCACAGGCATTATATCAATAATCGGTTTTGCTTTTAGTCCTTTTACTGAGGTGCTGCCGATGTGATGAATTTTAATGATTTCAGGACCAATAATGTTATATAATTTATTGGCCTCTTCTTCAAACATCGTAGGCCAATTTTTGTTATAAGGAGTTACTTCAACCTTTCTCATTCATTATCCTCTCTTCTTGTTCCAGATAATGGTGTTATTCTTGGGGAGAGGCGCAATCCCTGTTATTCCAGAATTGCGCTCGATTATGGACTGAGTAGGCGTAGTCATTACTGACTACGCCTCTCACAGATCCACACGTGCGGGTCTACGCATGTGGCTCCTCCCATTTATCCCGTTTAGAGATAAGTTTCTGATAAACAGATGTTAAGCTAACAAGATTTAATTGATGAAAGTAATCATTATCTAGGGCGACATGAACCATCGGGCTCTTGGAACTTCGCCAGGCGAACATGCGAATACCTCGCAGGTCATCTTCCTTCCATCCTTTGTGTCTTAATACACGATGGAGGTTTTTGACATGACGCCAACTTCGTAGCTGCACCATGCGCAATCGGCGGCGAACCCACGCATCCCATTCTCTAAATTTCCCTTTCACATAGCCATGTCCAAAGTAATTTGCCCATCCTCGAATATAGGGGTTCAAGCGATCGTTAATGAGGGTCTCAATGTCAACGGTTTGGTTCCGTCTTGTGATTTCCTTGACTCTTTTCTTAAATTTCGCTTCCTTCTTCGGATCGATTCTTCGGATATGCTTATAGAACTCAAAGCCAAGGAACGTAAACGGTTCTTGGTTGACATCAACGACCTTTGTTTTCGTCGGATGCAACGCTAGGCCTAAGTCTTCTTCAAGGTAACGGGTGACACTTCTCATCACTCGTTCGGCTCCTTTCTGGCTCCGGCACATAATGACGAAATCATCCGCAAACCGAACGATGCGGTGACCACGTTCCTTCATCAACTCATCCAACTGGTGCAGGTAAATATTGGAAATTAATGGGCTCAAGACTCCGCCTTATGCAAAGAAAGTAATTATGCCAAGTAATCAATAAAAATCCCTGTATTTCAATGATCATATTCGATTTTCTTCGCATAATATCCAGAGTATGGAAAAAGGAATCTGGCTCAAAAATCTTTATGCAAAGATTACATTGAATGATCGATGTGACGGAGCAGAAACGCACAAGGTTCGGTAATTCTCACTTCGTATGTCCATGAAGTTACCAGATGTTCGATCTAACAACAGAACTACTCAATTCTAGTAAAAGTAATGGAGAACTCGATTTCTTGGCTTTCCGAGCTGAAGCAAGACAGATATTATGCAAAGTAAATGGAAGAATAGTCCCTTGTCAATGGGTTTTTTGGCGTTCACTTTGCATAACGGATTACTTCGCATAAGGCGGGTTATGCAAAGCTTCGCATAACCCGCCTTGTGGCGCCCCCGTCGGTGTGTCTTCATACGAAGCCCCATCCATGACACCTGCTTTCAGGAATTGCTTGATGAGTTGAATAACAGAGCCATCCGTGACTCGTCGGCGGATTTGAGCCTCCAAACGGTCATGCGGGATCGTGTCAAAGTAGCTTTGCAAGTCCGCATCAATCACATATTCATATCCCTCACGAAGATGTTTACTTACTTGGTCCAATGCCATGTGCGCGCTGATATTCGGGCGGAACCCGTGACTGCACGGAAGGAAATCTTCTTCAAAAATCGGTTCAAGAATGTTTCGGATCGCTGCTTGAACGACCCGATCTTCCACTGTTGGAATACCAAGCGGTCGCTCTTTTCCATTCTCTTTCTCAATCATCTTCCGGCGGACAGGTTTTGGATGGTAGTTCTTTTCTTTCAGCTTTTGTTGGAGCACTTCTAGATTGTCCTCCAATGCCGCCTCATAGGCTTCAATCGTAACCTTGTCTACGCCGGGAGCCCCTCTGTTCTTCTTCACTTGAACGAAGGCGTCTCTTAGATTAACTTTCGCAAACACTTTGTCGTACAAACTGTACCAGACGCGTCCTTTCATCCGTCTACACTCCTTACGTCACTGCTTTCGATGCTTTCGCTGTTTCTGTTTCTCCTCTATGATGGCACGTCCGCAAGGCTAGTAGCTTTCCCAGCAGTCCTTATTTCTTTGCCATCAGGCGGTGGACGGTGTACCCTTCTGTTCGACCCCGGCATCAGCCCGAATTGGCTATCCAGTTTCTGCCCACTTCCACAGACATCCAAAAGTCTACTTGCATTGAGCTTCATGGGTCACGCCCTTCGCACGAAATCCCCGCTTTTTGGGTCAGGGTTTCCAACTGCAACGGTGCGCAGTTTCACTCATGTGCTGGCCTCGTTCCTGTTGCCAGAAAGTCTTAGGCATGAGCTTCTTCACTACTATGGCGATCTCTGACTTCTCCCTCTCATCTCGATATCCTTGGCATGGCCTTGCGATATCAATACCTCCATGAGGAAGCAGGGAGACCTCAATGGGTCACATCATACACTTTCTCCCTAATCCAGCCCTCATAACACTTTGAGCGATCAGCTATTTGGACTTCCTGTTTTCTTGCACAGTCATCCCGCTCACGTGCCAACATGGGATTCAGCTCTGTTCAGGGATTTGCCTTCAGATCCTCCGCACGATACCTCACGGTCATCGCACTATCTGTTAGCTAATGCTTACCGGCTGTTCGGCTGCATTCGGGACTTACACCCTATAGTGGTATGTGCTGCCACTCGCGAAAGAACTTAGATTAAGTTTAATCTAATCCTTAATGATCAACATGTTTGAGTCATCGAATTCCCAGTTTGAACCGTACGCAACTTCCCAATAATAACCATCAGGATCAATAAAGTAACCTCCGTATCCACCCCATGATAATGTTTGTGGCTCCTTAACAACCTCGGCACCGGCTTTTTTGACGGATTGAAGAATATCATCAACTTCAGTTTCAGATTTCGCATTATAAGCAAGAGTGACACCCGAGAAACCCTCTTTTGACAATTCAGGAGGATTTTTTTCGTTGATATCCTTTGCCAATTCTTCAAGCGGAAATAACTCTAACTTTGATCCTTCATTTTTAAAGAACACAATGACAGGTTTTTCTTCGTCTCCTGTGACTGATGCTTCAAAACCGATGTCTCGGTAGAATTTAAGAGACTTACCAATATCTTTAACGCCTAATGTAATGAGATTAATTCTATTCATATTGAAACCTACTCCCTTTAAGTTTTGTTCATTGTTAAATTAGACAAATCATTAATAATCCCTGCTTACAAAAGAAAACGGCTTCGTTATTCTTATTCCGCATACGCGCTTCGTTCGTATATCTAATTGCTAAATTCAATGGTTTTTGCTATCCGTTCCGAGGCAGACCTACCCATAATCTCCTCGACAAGATATAATGCCATATTAATTCCTGATGAAACACCTCCGGATGTAATCATTCCTCCATCTTTAATCACTTTAGAATTAGTTTCTACGCCGATTTCAGGGTATTTTTCTTGAAATTTATTTAACGCTAAATGGTGAGTTGTTGCCTTTCTACCATTAAGCAATCCAGTTTCACCTAAAATAAATGATCCAGTGCAAACTGAGCATATGTATTCAATATCTTTACTTTTAATGATCCATTCTTGAACTTTTTGGTTTTTAACCATAGAAAGAACAGCCCTTAATGGTCCACCTGGAATAATGATGATATCCAATTTAGGACTGCTATCAATACTAAACTGTGGTACAACTCTAATTCCTGAGTGGGTTCTTATCTGCCGACCTGTTTCACTAATAGTAAATACTTCAAAAGGCATTTTAGATGGCAGCTGTTTTTTATAGAGGGAAATATACTGCTCTGCTTTTGTTTTTGCAGTAAGTGATAAAACCTCAGCTGGACCAGCAAAATCTAAAATGTCTACAAAATCGTATATTAATATTCCTACATTCTTCTTTTTCACAAAGTATTCCTCTCCTTATCAAAGCTGCCATAAGCAGAATGAGGGGTTATCTAATTCGATCCTACTAACTCCAAAATCTCAATACTGCCACTGTTATTTGTCACATAAAGTGCAAAACGAGTTTTAGCGTAAAACAGAGTAGAAGGACTATTCATTCTTATTCTGTTCAAGTAATACAATTATTCTATCCAATTTTTTTCAATGTTATTTGAATTGTTCTCTTTTACTAAATGAGCGATTAAGAAGGAAAGGAATAAGAACCATTCCAATAATAAAAATAAACCCTAACAGTGGTACTATAATAAAATCCACAAGCTACCCCTTCCTTTTCATTTTAAATATATTGTATCACTTTTTTAATTTTCCGAGGTTTCCATTGGTAAATGAGTGTTCCCGTATTCCATTAAAACGCCTCGTTTCTGGAATAGTCTTTTCTGATATTGGCTGGTATTGCAGAACACTTTTCAGTCTTCTCTAAGATACTGTGCTGTAATTGATCCCCCTTCATGAGTTAATTGCATAGGCGTGCCTTCAAAGATAATTTGCCCACCCTTGCGTCCTCCATCAGGACCGAGATCAATAATCCAATCCGCTTGTTTTATAACATCCATGCTGTGTTCAATCACTATCACAGAACTTCCATTTTCAACCAGACGAGTTAAAATGTCCAACAAATTGGTGATGTCCGACATATGAAGACCTGTCGTAGGTTCATCCAGAATATAGACATGTCCCTCTTTGTGTAACTCATCGGCAAGTTTAATCCGCTGGCATTCTCCTCCTGAAAGGTTGCTTAATGGCTGCCCCAATGTTAGATAATCTAAGCCTACATCATGTAATACCTGTAATTTACGGTAAATATCTTCTTTATCGAAAAATTGAAGGGCCTCAAATACTGTCATATCTAAAATATCTGAAATGGATTTACCATCTAACTTATATTGAAGGACCTCATCTTTGAACCGTTTACCATGACAGGTGTCACAAGTGGTTCTCATATCCTCAAGAAATGCAAGATCCATATAAATAAATCCATTCCCCTGGCATTCCGGACAAGCCCCTTTTGAATTAAAACTAAAAAATGATTTACTTATCTTGTTAACATTTGAAAAGGAATCTCGAATGGTATTCATAATGCCCGTATATGTCGCCGGATTTGACCGAATTGAGGTACCTACGGGCTTTTGGTCGATAACAATGGCATCTGGATGCTGTGCCACAAACTCATCAAAAATCAATGTACTTTTCCCTGAACCAGCTACACCAGTAACTGCCGTAAGCACACCGCAGGGAACTTGAACAGTCACGTTCTTTAGGTTGTGTTTTGAGGCTTCGGCAATGGCAAGATATCTGTTAGGTTGGCGGGTTTCCCTATTGATCGATTGTTCAGTCCTCATATACCTTCCGGTTAATGTATCAGCATCGTATAACCCAGGAACGCCTCCTTCATAGACAATTTCGCCGCCGTTTGTACCAGCCCGTGGCCCAACATCTACAATATAATCTGCGATTTCAATAACATCCCGGTCATGTTCCACCACAATTACTGTGTTCCCTTTGTCTCGAAGTTTTTGCAGCATCTCATTGAGTCTGTGCACATCACGAGGGTGAAGTCCGATACTCGGTTCGTCGAAAATGTAAATCATGTCTGTCAAACTGCTATTGAGATGTCGTACCATTTTAACACGTTGTGATTCGCCGCCCGATAAAGTTGATGTTTCTCGATTTAATGTAAGATAATAAAGTCCCATGTCCATGAGATTCTGTAATCGACCTGCAATGTTGGAAGTAATCGGTCTTGCTATTGGATCTTTTATTGTTTCAATTACCTTTATCAGTTCTCCTACTTCCATAGCAGTGAACTGAGCAATGTTATAACCATTAATTTGACAATTTAATATTTCTTGATTTAACCGACTTCCATTGCATGCCGTGCAATGTGTTAAGGTAATAAACTTCTTAACATTATTTGATAATTGATTGATCTCATTTTTTAAGTACATGCGTCTAAACCTGTCTACAACACCTTCAAAATACTTGACGGGTTCATTTTTTAAGGGCAATACGATTTGCTTGTCTTTTCCATATAATAATGTTTGCCACTCTGTATCCGTGTAATCCATTAACTTTTTGTCTGGATTGAATATACCTGAAATTAAATGCTTCTGCCAATACCAAGTCCCCACGGAGAAAGTGGAAAACAAAATCGCTCCTTCATTAAGCGACTTTGTGGTATCGAATAACTTTTCTATATTCGGCTTTATCCTTCGTCCGATTCCCTGGCACTTCGGACACATTCCTTCCGGATTATTGAAAGAGAAAACTTTGGATTCGCCAACAAACGGTTTTCCAATACGAGAAAATAACAATCGTAATAATGAATAGATATCTGTGATCGTGCCAAGTGTTGAACGTGCATTTCCTCCTAAACGTTTTTGGTCAATAACCATTGCAGGGGAGAGATTATCAATAGATAAGGCATCAGGTTTACTGTATGTAGGTAATCGATTTTGCATAAATATCGTAAAAGTCTGGTTCAACTGGCGTTGGGCTTCCTTACTGATCGTATCAAAGACAATGGATGATTTTCCTGAACCAGATACACCTGTAAATATGGTGATTTTCTTCTTTGGAATTTCAAGGGAGACGTCTTTTAGATTATTTTCGTTTACTTCTTGAAGCTTGATATAACCGTTTTCGTTCACCACCTGCACCTCCTTAAGGATATTTATTTGGTATAAACTTTAACGTTTAAATTGCATATGACGGTTTATTGGATTTCTGGTTACATCTGAATTTATGTTTTCTGATATCCCTCATTACTCGGGCATACACCCTAATGAGTTATTCAACAATATGGCCTCGTTTGTTGAGTAACTTATGTTCCCAATCATATAAGTTTTGGTTCTTAACCTCCATTGCATGTGAACACACAATGCGACGCTTTTCTCGGCAGCAGATTAGATTTTCCCGAAAAACCAGGCCAACTCGCATCGATGCTTGTATCCATTTTCATCTATCCTGGCTAGAATGCTTGAAGTATTCTATATAACAAGTTCCCGGTCTTCAGAAAACGAATAGTAAACAACAAATTTATCAATGATTATTTTATAACTGCCTTCCCATCCCTCTTTTCCAACTGGTATGCTTGTTCCTAAAAGAGAGACTTTTTCTTTAATGTTTTTGAGCAAACGTTTTTTGTACTCTTTTGTCTCAATCGAGGTGAAGTGGCGACTGCGAATATTATTTAAGCCTTCTAATGCTTGCTCAGTCCATTCCAAATTCATTTATATTTCTCCCTGATCAATCATTTCCATAACTTCTTCTGTCGTATAGCTTTTTCCTTCCAATATATCCTTTTTTGCTTGCAGTAATTTTTGTTTTAATTCCGGATCAGCTTCAACATCTTCTGTAACCGTTGTCGCTGGCTCTTCAGTTAGATATAGGTAATATTTCTTTCCATCTACTTCGATAACGGTATCACCATCGTGGATGATTCTTTTCATTAATTCTGCACTTTGCCCTTCAAGTTTTTTCAAACAATCATCTCCTTGGAGCGCTTCGGCTTTATCTTTATTATACAATAATTGAAATGAAGTCGCGATCGATCTTTGAACAGTGAAGTAACAAACCACTTTATATGAAAAACCAGACCAACCCTCACCGAAACCCCGCATCGCCATCTCGCACTGGATGCGCGCCCCGTTTCACACATCGGCATCGGATGCGATCTTAAACAATCGCGCCTATTAATGGAATTGCAATAACATGTGAAAAAGGGTTTAGCATCCTATGATTCACCTTTTAAGGTGGACCCCATTGTCAAAACACATATTAGAAAAACAATATAAATACACAAGTTCTAGGTATAACTTCTTTACTGCACATCACTAGTGATGCATTAAGTTAACACTCTAATTGTCAAGCAAAAAGACCCGAAATCCGCTAAAAAAAAGTATGGGATTTCTGTCCAAAAAAAACACAAAAAAACCTTATAATGAGAGGTAACGGTGGTCCACGTCCAAATCTCTCACTATAAGGAGTCCCTATGGACAAGGATACCACAACAACCACATTTAAAGAAACTATACATCCGTTAAATACCAAAAAGGTTTTAGAAGATTTTTTAGGGGTCGATCGATACGTCAAAAAATTAACCTATGAAAAATTGGTTGCCCTGATGATTTATGCACAGATCTACCAAATGCCAAGCGCGAAGCAGTTAGCGTTGACCCTCAAGAATAGCGAAGAACTCCAAGAAAGCGTCAATCTTTCTTGCCAAATTCATAACCGCGATCATCGACCGCTCGTGCGACGTGTTTGTCCTTCGCAATATCAATGCCTACAATCAATGTTTCCGGTGTGATTTGCTCGAGTTTTTCATTCGCGTTATAATTCATTTTGAGTCCTCCTTGGTTGTTTAATTAGGAGTCGATCCGGATCGACATCCCGTATGATACCAAGGGGGACTCATTTTTGTTAAACCCCAAATTCTTTTATGACAGGAATGCTTAGCTTTTTTTAAAAAAACGGCCAAGCTTATATGTCAGAATATGCATAATAATATTTTAATTAGCTTGGAGAGCAATTCTCAGCGAATTTTATGCATCGCTAGTGACTGCACATGGAGAATAAAAATTCACTCACATTTTTTATTATAATGAATTACGCTGTGAAGCGTAAATAATAATTCCATCAAAAACTGAAAATTATATGCCCTATTCCCTCGCTCATATATATAACGGAAAATCATATATGCTTGACCAATATTATCAAGTTCTAGTTCAAATTCATCTATTGAAATATTTCCACAGGGGTGCTTTTTCTTTAAATCTTCTTGTATTTTCTCAGGTAATTTTTTATATAATTTATAGAGATTATGTTCTTTTCTGCAGTTTATATACTGTTTTAAGAGCAAATATTTTAAATATAGTTCACATGCAAATGAAACATTTGTTAAAAAAGCGTTCTTATATTCACTAAGAAACATATCCTTACATCTGGATGATACTTCAAAATACGCATTCGCTTCATTAAGACAATTTTCTGACCATCTTAAATAATCTTCATATGATTTCAATTCTGTAGAAGGGTTTTCATCCATTTTGAGGTATGCTATCGAACGATTCTCATCTTCCATAAAGATTCACTCCAGTAAAATCTACAATTTCTTCACTTATTTACTGTTGAGACCTTCCAACTCTTAAGCCATCCCCATCTTTTTTGATCCATATCAAGAGCGAAATGATCAAACATCACTGCAGCTATTATCAAAAGAATCGCTAAAAACGGATTAACCACCCTTATCGCACCCTTTTCAAGTCAGAGTTATTCAACAATCTGGTCGTTAATTGAAGATTATTTTCTGTAAAAATTCCCTTTGGAATCATCAAATCCAAAGGGATAATCCTTCGCAACTTTATTTTAATTCCACACCCATACCATATAAGATACGGATGCTTTAAA
Source organism: Salicibibacter cibi (assembly GCF_016495865.1). Taxonomy (NCBI): domain Bacteria; kingdom Bacillati; phylum Bacillota; class Bacilli; order Caryophanales; family Bacillaceae; genus Salicibibacter; species Salicibibacter cibi. The sequence continues at coordinate 1,670,521 of NZ_CP054706.1, read as the reverse complement.
AGCCGAAATAAACACATGGAGTGGCTAATTACGTGCGAACCAGCCGGGTGCCCCGGAACCCGAAAGCCCCCGTCCCGTTTGCCTTCATTTCGACAGGAGCGTGACGACCTGCGTGGATACCGGCGTACGGCCATACGCGTTTTTCCATCCATACTTCCGAATGTTTTCCTTGGGCACTCGCCGCAGTTTTAATGGGAATTGCACTTCAGCACTGATGGGTGCAGGTGTTAGCTCAATTTCTTCTTCATTTTTCCAAGCGGGGATGACCGTTTGATGATTCAAGAAATCAAAGTGCATCGTGAACCCGTTTCGAAACCAGGAAACTTCATCTTCTTTCCGGACGCCCGGGTTATTCATGCAAGCAAACAGCGAAAGTTCATCGCACATTTTTAAAACCGAAAGGGCTGTTTTTTCATCTTTGCTTTCTTCTGCCCCCCGCAAGCGTTCCCATCGTTCTTGCTCCTCCGCTTTAAACGCTTCTGCAGCATCTGTGTTGATCCGAGCAAAAAAGGAATGCAAATGGCGGCTTACGAGCAGCCCCGCCCATTCGTCCATCATTTCCGTTTCATTGATTCCCGTTTGATAGGCAGCGATTTTTTCGCGCTCGGGATAATCGGTGAAATCATAAGGCCTTTCTTCGGCGTCATTCCATATCGGATGCGTGTCCAGCGAGATCCATGCCCGGTCATGTTCGGCAATCGCTGTGTGCAAGCTTTCCTTCCACCCTTTTTGCTCAAGCAATGGGTCTCCCCATTGTCGAAATAGAGCACCGCTTAAGCGCGCGTGTTCGTCTTGATGAATACACGCCAAATGCTTTCCTGCGTCTCTTACGATCATTTCTTCCCTCCTCCTACAAAACAAAATTGAACATGTTATCATCCGCGGAGATTTTATCGACAATAAAACCTTCCGCCCGCATCCGTTCCATCAAAACCGGGTAATCATTCGCATCGGCCAACTCGATGCCGACGAGTGCAGGAGCAATTGATTTATTGTTCTTTTTCGTGTAATCAAAGCGGGTAATGTCATCATCGGGCCCTAATACATCATTCAAAAATTCCCGCAATGCGCCTGCCCGTTGTGGGAAATTAACAATGAAGTAATGTTGAAGGCCTTCGTATACCATGGAACGTTCCCGCATTTCCGCCATTCTGCCAATATCATTGTTTCCGCCACTGACAACGCAAACGACCGTTTTACCTTTTATCTCGTCCTTGTAAAAATCCAACGCAGAGATCGGCATTGCCCCTGCCGGCTCGGCAACAATGGCGTGTTGATTGTACAATTCCAGGATCGTCGTGCAAATTTTCCCTTCCGGAGCGAGGACAATATCATCGACGAATCTGCGGCAAATCTCATACGTGATATTTCCGACTTGCTTTACGGCTGCGCCATCCACAAATTTGTCCATTTCCTGTAAGGCAACGACTTCATTCTTCGCGAGGGAATTTTTCATGGATGGGGCGCCTCCCGGCTCAACACCAATAATTTTCGTGCCGGGGCTAATCGATTTAACATAGGTGCTTAAGCCTGAGATCAGCCCTCCTCCACCAATGGAAGAAAACAAATAATCGATGTTTTCATCGATGTCATTCATGATCTCCATCCCGACCGTTCCTTGTCCGGCGATCGTTTTCTCATTATCGAAAGGATGGATAAACGCCATATCATTTGCTTCTTGGTAGTGAATCGCTTCCGCGTAAGAATCATCAAACGTATCGCCGGTGATGACGACTTCAATATAGTCTTTGCCGAATTGTTTTACCTGATCTCTCTTTTGGCGCGGGGTCGTTGTCGGCATGAAAATTCTCCCCGGAACTTTCAGCGCCCGGCAAGCATAAGCGACTCCTTGCGCGTGATTACCGGCGCTTGCGCATACGACGCCATTTTCCGTTTGTTCACCGGATAGGGTCTTCATTAAATAATAAGCGCCTCGCAATTTAAATGAGCGAACGAGCTGCAAGTCCTCGCGCTTTAAATAAATATTCGCATCATACCGATCGGATAAAACCTCGTCCTTTTGCAACGGGGTGTGTTTCACAATATCTTTTAACGTTTGGTAAGCAATGATTACATCTTCAATTTGTAACGGACTCGTGGTCATTTCCTTTCGTGTCATCATACGTAACCGCCTTTTGTCATCGTATTCTTTATCATCCATTAAATTTAACATATTTATCGTCTGTTTTGCCATGTATAGCAACAATTTTACATCCGTCATGAGTGTGTGGGAAGCTTACGCTCATGAATGATAGAGCTTTTTTTGTGACACATTAACCAAAGTTTCATCTTTTGCGTCGGGTACCCGATTTCACGGACAAGTATTTTCTAATTGAGAATTGCTAAATTGCTTCCAAACTTCTATAATGAATGTGATTGAATAGTCATTGAAGGAGGATGTTCCATGAAAATGAAATTAATCACCGGCCTCATCGTTATGTTGTTCGCCATTGTTCCGGCAAATATTGTCCATGGTGCAGCGACGACCCCTCACGATGCCGAACCTTTTCTTGTAAACAGCATCTATGTTCTATCTGCAGGTACGATTGTTTATTTCATCATTTCCATGTTTAAAGATAATGATTAGGGAACACCTCCCATACGTTACGCCATCCTGCCGTTTCCTCGGGAAATGAAATAAAATAATAAAGATAGGAGCGATTTTTCATGAACGAATGGCTCAGAAACGGTTTTTTTCTAGGTTTAGGCGCTGCTGTCGCCGGCAAAGAAAAAGTGCAAGCGTATCTGGATGATCTCGTCACGAGAGGACGAATCACCCCCCGAGAAGCGGAAGAATTTGCCGAAGAATTAATTCGCAAAGGGGAAACGAAAGAGGAAGAATGGTCGCAAACGTCCAAAGACCGTGTCAAAGGGGTTTTTAACGATATGGGAGTGGCCACCCGCGATGATGTCGAGCAATTGGAAGCGAAAATTGAACGTTTGGAAAACATGCTAAAACAGTCCGGGACAGATGATGACACAAAGCCTTCATAATATCACTCGCTCTCCGGTGCGTTTCTCAACACCACAATCATTGATGAACCTTGGCGATCACCGATTGATCGTCATTCTTTCTTACACTTTAAGAGCATCCTAAAAAGGAAGATGTCCATTGCTCTCTACAGGATTGAAACACGCCAATCGCTACCGAAAAATTGCCACCGTGTTGGCCAGACACGGCTTTGGTTATATTTTGCAAGAAGTTGGTCTTTTTCACGTTCTATCGTTGCCAAAGCGTTTGGCCACGAACCCTAAAGACCCCAATTATCGCTTAATCGGGGAGCGCATTCGTAACGTAATGGAAGAGCTTGGCCCGACCTTTATCAAATTGGGCCAAATGATCAGTACGCGCCGCGATTTATTTCCCGACTATATCGTCGATGAAATGCAAAAATTACAGGATGATGTGCCTCCGTTTAATTATGCAGAAGTTAAAAGAATAGTGGAACAAGAGTTGCAAGCGCCGATTAATGAAGCATATGCTTCATTTTCCGAAGAACCGCTCGCGGCTGCTTCCATCGGCCAAGTACATAAAGCCCAGCTTCCCGACGGGACCGTCGTCGCTGTCAAAGTATCCCGCCCAAAAATCAAAGAAACCATCGAAAAAGATTTGGACATTTTGCATGACCTTACCCGCCTTTTGTCCCAACGATTTCATTGGGCTCAGTATTACCGGTTGGAAGACGTTGCCGATGAATTCGCTGAAGCCATTCGCAATGAAGCGGACTATACACTGGAACTGCGCAACACGGAAAAAATGCACGTGAATATGCAAAAATTCAGCAGCATCATAACTCCGGAAGTTCATCCGGCCTATTCGACCGGTAAAATGATCACGATGGCTTTTATGGATGGCATAAAGTTTAAACATTGGAAGGACGAGCAAGAAGGAGACCATCCCAAATTGGCTCGTGAACTTGCGGACGCTTTTCTGCACCAAGTGCTCATCGACGGTTTTTTTCATAGCGACCCCCATCCCGGGAATTTACTCCTCACCGCTGACGGCAAGTTATGCTTACTTGATTTCGGACAAGTCGGACGTTTAAACCGTTCGATGCGTAATGATTTCATTAATTATGTGATTGCCATGACGAAAAGAGATCCGGAGGAAGTTGCCCGTATGGTCTACAACATGGCTGATGTTCCCGAGGATGTGGACGCTGAAGAATTTGCGGACGAAGTCGAACATTTATTATCAAAATATTACGATCGCCCATTTGAAGAGGTGCGCATCGGCGAAGCGCTCAACGATATTTTTTCCGCTTCGCAACGCTTTCGTATTCGTATTTACAAGGAATACACGCTGCTTGCAAAAGCCGTGATTACGATCGAAAGCGTTATTTCCGAGCTAGACCCCGGATTAAGCATTGTGGAAATCGCGGAACCTTACGGGCGATTGCTTGCCCGCGAGCGGATAAATCCAAAAACATGGTCTAAAAAATGGCTCAAAGAAGCAAAGCGGCAACGGGACACCTTGCTCGTATTGCCCCACTCATTGAAAGCGGCATTGGCGAAAGTCAATGAGGATGAGCTCTCTATTGGGATACGGCTGCCGAAACTCAACATTTTTTTGAATAAGCTTGACCGGATCAGCAACCGAATTTCGTTTAGTTTAACGCTGCTTGCGTTTTCCATTATTATGGTCGGGTTGATCGTCGGTTCAACGTTTGGCGATTCTTCATCCTTTCTTGTGCAACTTCCCGTCATTGAAATTAGTTTTATCATTTCGTTTCTTATGTTCTGTCTCATCATCTTCTCTATTTTTCGTTCCGGACGATTTTAAGAGCATTCTGGAATAGCAAAAACGATAGCGGGACCTGTCGGAACCCTGCTATCGTTTTCTTGTTTCCAATTCTTCGAGTACGATATTCAAAATGTACGCAATTGCTTGTTGCCGTTCTTGATAACGCTGCTTTTGTATATGCGGTTGAAAAGATTCCGTGGCCAGTACGTACATATTTTCATACGTATGCTCCACCTGGTCGGGATGCAGTACACCGAGTGCGCGTTTGGAAAGGAGCGATTGCACGTCCGCACGCCACTCCTCGGCTCTGGCCTGTACATCGTCCACGAAAGGAACGATCTCCTCTTGAAACGAAAACGATCTGCCTTCGTCAACCGCGTTTCGATAAAAGTTTGCTTCTTCCATATCTTTCGATAAACGCCGGCTCAGGGCGATGATTTCTTTTTCCATGATCCAACCTTCTAACTTGAAAATAAAAACATATTTGCTAATTTTCCCCGTTCTTTCTTCGGACCTTCAATCCTTCGTTCGGGTTCAATCTTTTCGACTTGCAAATCTTTCAGATCTTTTTCCATCGCGGCCAGGGAACACTGAACGTCGTCCAATTCTTGTCGATGCTTAAGGAGTTGGAAACTAACGACTTCATCGGCTTTTTGCTCGATCATATTTTCAAGATGATCCAACCTGCGCAAAATGTCATCCATGCGCTTCTCCGCTTCTTCGTATGTCGGCTTTGCCTCTCGTTCAATGAATGGTTCCTTTTCCTCCGGCATCTGCGTGGACTTTACGGTTCGCAAACGGTCAATGGAGTTATGGTCATATAAATAGTGGCCACGGTCATTCGTTTGCACCGGAATTTGATATTTTCTTACCCACGTTTGCACCGTCTTTGGGGCAACTCGCAATACTTCAGCGACGTTTTTCGTCTTCACCAAGGTTGCCATCCTAAACACCTTCCTTTTCACGCTTGTAACTTTTAAGTTTCTCTTTTCGTTAAAAGAAACCTGCAAGCCTGACAAAAGAGGTGTCTATTCGGCAAAGGTTCCGGGATTTCGCTGCATGTTTTCCTTAAGCATCCAATCTTTGCGCGACGGTTTCCGGATGGATCGCCGACAAGATTAAGTGCTCGCTGTCCACCAATATAATGCTTCTCGTTTTGCGGCCATTTGTCGCATCGACGAGCATCTGGCGCTCTCGTGCCTCCTGAATCATCCTTTTGGTCGGCGCAGAATCTGCTTGTACGATCGAAACGATCCGACCCGAAGGCACAATGTTGCCAAAACCGATGTTTAAAGGCTTCTGCGTCATAATATGCCTCATTTCCGTAATATTGTTCCCAATGAAAGTTTAACATTTCAATGGACAAGGCGAAAGGTGGTTCTATAATTCTTATATTTATGGTATTATTTAATGTTGATTGGAAACCATGCATAATGAAAGGATGGGGAACTCGGTTGCGCTTTCGATACCCCAACGGAAAATTATATACGTCAAAAAAAACGTCCTCCTCCCTTCCTGCAACGAACAACGGGAATCGGGGGATGCGGTTGGAAGATGATATCAACGAATCGATCGCTTACTATCGGCGGGAAAAGTTGGCCGTCATTCACAAAAAACCAACACCCGTGCAAATTGTTAACGTCGACTATCCGGCAAGAAGCCGGGCGAAAATTACGGAAGCCTACTTTCGGCAAGCTTCCACAACTGACTACAATGGGGTTTACCGTGGATGTTATCTCGATTTTGAAGCGAAGGAAACGAGACAGAAACAATCGTTTCCCTTTAAAAATTTTCATGAGCATCAACTGCGTCACTTAGCGGATGTGGATGAGCAACAAGGGTGCGCCTTTCTGATCCTTCGCTTCGCGGAAACCGACGAAATTTTTGTAATGAAGGCTTCTGTTTTTGTACAATTAAAAGAGAGAAGCACACGCAAATCATTACAAAAGCAAGTGATTGCCGAAAATAGCTTAGCTGTGTCGAGTGGTTTCATTCCGCCGATCGATTTTTTACCGGCTGTGCATCGGTTATTTTTTTAGGTAACTGCGTAACAAATAAGGACAAACGTCGACAAATGTATGAGGAAAATGGCTCATTCAGAAATGAGGGAACCGTAATTCTATGTCCGAATATAGATCGAGAACTGAAAAACGGCGTGCCCGGGAAACGGCGCGTAAAGGAAATAAAAACACTAAAAAACGGAGGAAAAAGAAAAGTGGCGCTTTAAAGAAGAGCTTGGTAAGCGCGCTCATTGTCATGCTTGTTGCCATTATCGGCGGAACAGCGACAGCGGTAGCGATGATTTCAAACGCCCCTCCCATTGATGCCGATGAGCTGGTGTTCGCAGAAGGTTCAACGATTTATGACCAGGATGACAATGAAATTTTTCGCTTACAAGGGACGGAAAATCGCACGTATCGTGATATTTCGGAAATGCCCGAGCACATGAAAGATGCCTTCATTGCTGTTGAAGATTATCGCTTTTACGATCATATGGGTATTGATGTCCGCCGGATTGGCGGAGCCATCACTTCGAATATTACGCAAGGTTTCGGTTCGGAAGGCGCGAGCACCATCACACAGCAGCTTGTTAAACAAGCTTTTTTGTCCACGGATCAAACGATTGAAAGAAAAGTGCAAGAGCAATGGCTTTCCGTGCGCATGGAACAACAATATTCCAAAGATGAAATCCTGGAAATGTATTTGAACATTAATTATTTTGATGAAAGCGCTTGGGGGGTTGGCGAGGCTGCCATTCGTTATTTCAACAAAGATGATCTAAGCGAACTCACGGTGGCCGATTCAGCTGCATTGGCGGCCATTCCACGGCGCCCCTCCTATTATAACCCGGAAAGTAACCCTGAAAATGCCGAGGAGCGACGAAACTTGGTCATTTCCCTGATGGAGGAACAGGAGCTAATCACAGGTGATGAAGCCGCCGAGGCAAGAGCGGTCGATATTGAAGATCAACTGGATTACACGCCTGCCGAAGACGAGGGGATGTATGAATCATTTGTCGATCAAGTCATGAATGAAGTGGAAAATATCGAGGGGATTGAAAGCGCGGACTTGTATGCTGCCGGTTTTGATATTTACACCACATTGGATCCAGACGCCCAAGCATACGCCGAAGACGTGATTCAAACCGATGATTATATTGCCCAATACCCGGATAATGAAGATTTTCAAGTCGGTTTTACCCTGCTGGATACCGAGACCGGAGCCTTGCGCGCAATGGTCGGAAATCGTCAGGAAACCGATGAGCAAAGAGGCTGGAACCACGCGTCCACAGGTGGTGGCCAACCTGGATCTACGATCAAACCAATCCTTGATTACGGACCGGCCATTGATTATCAGCAATGGTCAACGGGAGAACCGCTCGTCGATGAGCCCCATTCGTATACCGACGTTGATGAAACCGAGGTGACGAATTACGGCGGAGGCTACAGCGGTGAAGTGACAATGCGTGAAGCCCTCGTGCGCTCTTTGAATATTCCGGCCGTGAAAGCGATCCAGGAGGTCGGAACAGACGACGCACAAGCTTTCGCGGAAGGGCTTGGGCTCGACCTAGGTGATGAAATTTATGAATCCTACGCATTGGGTGGTACCGAAGAAGGCGTGCCGAGTTTGGATATGGCGGGTGCGTACGCAGCCTTTGGCAATGACGGCGTATACAATGAACCGCACGCTGTCCGCAAGATTGAATTCCGGGACGGTCGGGAAATCGAATTCTCCCCTGAATCCGAGCGCGCGATGAATGACTACACCGCTTATATGATTTCGGATATGCTCAAGGGTGTAGTGAGCGATTCATCGGGGACCGGACAGCGGGCCAACATCGAAGGATTGCCGCTAGCGGGCAAAACCGGCACATCGAACTTTGACAAGGATCAACGGGCAAACGTGCCTGAGGGCGCGGTTCCCGACGTTTGGTTTAACGGTTACACGACCGATTATACGGCAGCTGTATGGACCGGCCACAGCAATCGTGGAGACGGTTATTTAGCTGCCGGTGAGGAGCAACAGATCGCCCGGGATATTTTTAGGATAATCATGTCGAACGTCCACGAAGGGGAAGACACCGCTGACTTCTCGCAGCCTAATTCCGTTTGTGAAAGTGAAATGGAAGAAGGCAGCGGGCAACTACCGAGTGATTTTACCCCGAGTAATGAGATCACAACGGAGCTATTCATCTGCGGAAACGAACCACAGGAAACCTCCGACACCTATGAAGTGGATGCTTCGATTTCGGAGTTGGATGCCACCTATGATGAAGAAGACGAGGAAATCGTCGTTAGTTGGGACTTTCCAGAAGATGAGGCGGATGATGTCACGTTCTCGGTCAGCCATGATCCCGGGGATGGCATGAGTGAAGTTGCCGATAGCGATGAACAAGAATACGTTCTTTCCGAACCCGAATCCGGTGAGCACAGCTTTGAAGTGGTGGCAACACAAGATGGAAACAGTATCGACTCTGCCGAAACGAGCGTAGACGTCCCGGATGGCGTCGAGGATGACGAGGACGATCCGGATGAGGACGAAGAAGGACGTACCGAAGATGAGGATGACGAGGAAGATGATGAAGAGGAAGAGGAAGAGGAAGAGGGAGATGGAGACGAGGATGAGGATGAGGATGACGATGAGGACAACGAGAATGATGAAGAGGATGACGAGGACGATGAGGATGACGATGATGACGATGATGACGACGAGGAAAATTGAAGCAACAAAATCCTAAAGGCACATGCTGAAGCCATCGAGTAGCAGAGACCATATACGGCGGTTCCGGTCAAGTCAAACGAAGACGTTCACATAACGGTTTAACAAGTTTTTCAACCCGTTGTTCGTCCAGTATTGGGTGCCGAGGGTTTTGTGTAGGATCGGGCTATGGGCGATATGCCAATAGCCCTTTCTTGTGTTCGCCCATGTCCATGCTTTTAGAGCGTGGAATTCCGAGGACCATAAGGTTTTTGAATTTCGCCTTCAACTTTCTTCCACTGAGAAAGGAGATTTCTAACATGCTTTCCATTAAGCAAAAAACCCTTGCACTTCTGGCAACGTACGGAGGGATGACGCTGCAATGGCGTAGACATCAAAACAGACGCGTCAAGCCCCCGCAGCGCCGGTGTTGCGCGAGGAGGCTTGACCGTTCGTCCGCGGAAAGCGAAGCCATGGAAGCGGCATCCCGGCTTCAGCTGATAGCTGCAAGTTGTTCAGCAATCCTTAAATAACGGGTAACATGTTATGCTTCTTCGTGCGGATACTCAAAATAGAACACATCAGCAACGATTTTTGCATGCTTCTGAAACAATTCTTTCATTGTAAACAAAGCTTCCCAAACTCCTTCATCACTGCCATCTGCATACGTTAGAAGGAGTGATTGCCAATATTCTTGCATTAGAAATTTTTCTAAATACTTTCCGAATTTCCCAATACTAATAGAAAAGTTTGTTTCTAATTGGGCTATTTAAAAACTAATGTATTGCCAACTAATAATTACAAAAAACGCCCCTGCCAATACGATATATCCAGAAAATATTGTAATCTTTCCTGCCGTAGATATCTTCCTCATCCATCCAAATTTTTCAAGATTCACTTTAAAGATGCTATAACTCCCGTAAGTAACAGCAACAATTATAAGTAAAGCTATTAATGGGTGAACCATGAAAACACCTCCTGATATTACAAGACTTCCTCAATTAAAGCCTGGTTCTGGTATAATTTGTATTTGATTAAGACACCCCAATTCCGGAAAATTTTACATTCATTCTTGAGTTAAACCTTTCGATTTGTCCTGAAAATAGTGATTTTTTTACATTTCCATGTTAACATCAAAACCTTTACACATCTAATTATTTTAAATATATGTACCTGTCCTCTGTTTCAGTGACGAAACAATGACGACTTCATCACTTTATATGCTGTTTATAATTAATACTAAGCGTTTATTTCCCACTGTTTTAATCACAAATATCGCAAAGAATATGCGTTCCTCTAATGCTCAATCTATAAAATCACCATAAGAATCCATACATGAGTGTCATTCCATATGAAATACTGCCTGACATTCGCAAAATGGTTCAATACGTTTTCCCTTTGATTATGGCACAGCAAATTGTATATACTTTTGCATCTACTCTGTTGAACCATCTGATAAGTCTGTCGGGCGCTCACTTTCCAACGTTTGTTTTTTCGTGAAGTGAACTGGTTGGATAATGGAGTTCACCATAGCGATTTCTCCTCTCCTTTGTTAGTGTCACTTCACAGAAGGGGCATTCTGTGAAGTGGCATTGATGGATCAAAAAAGGAACATGCGTGTAAACTTTATTCCGAAACTGGAAATTCCATTGAAACTATTAAGCCTTTGTGGGGGGCATCACTTTCAAGCGTTAGGTTACCACCATGGGCTTCAACAATTCTCGCAACCATTGGTATTCCAAGTCCATGACCATGTTTGTCAGGTCGAGGTTTTTTTGATGTATAAGGCAATTCGGTGACATCTGCTATGTCTCTCTTTGGTATCCCTTTCCCGTTATCTTCTACGATCAGGTAATATTTTGACCGATCCTCGGATAAGTGGGTTTCCAACATGATGTCGCAACCTTGAGGATTATGGCGGATGCTATTTTGGACCAGATTACCAACTGCTCGGGACAATAGTTTCTCATCTCCAATAATCTGGATGCTTTCAACCAACATGTTTAGTTCAATATTAAACTTATCGTCTAACCCATCATTCAAAAAGTCTGTGACAACCTGTCTAACCAAAACTGAAAGTCGAACCTTCTTTAAATTTATCGGCTGCATTTCGTACTCGAGCATCGAAACCAAATTCAGATCATTGATCAGTGAACCAAGCTTTTCCCCTTGCCGTCGAATAACAGTAGCCTGATTTCGTTGCTCGTGCGTTAAGTTCGTATTATCTTCCATGTCGCTTGCATAGCCAAGCACCATGGAAAGTGGTGTCCGAATATCATGCGAAATTCCGGCTATCCAGTTAGACCTTGCTTCATCTCTTTCTTTCAATGCCATTGTTTTATTTTCAAGCGTAGATGAAGCGGCATTAATACTTTGCGCCAAATCACCAAATAGCCCACTATGATCTAATTGAACGTCTTTTTCCTTACCCAGATTATGGACTGCAGTTACCAAAGGGCGTATTTTTTTTATGAGCCGTGAACCCATGATGATCGAAATAAGCATAGCTAAAGCAATATTAAATAAAAACAGAAGCACTAATCTCAATGGGAATGATTCAATCCAGTCTGACAAAAATTGAATTTGGTATTTCCAATAACTATCCTGAGGATAGCCCATCACAACTAAGCCATTCTCATGCTCCCAAATATAAACAGGATAATCATTTAGATAGTAACGGGAGAATTGCGCAACATCTACCAAATCGTAGGAACGCGGCAGATCATCTGGCAAACGATAGTTCCATTGAACGTCGCCATCGTTACCAAGTAACATCGCCCAAGCCTGATTATCTTGCAAAAGAGCCTCACTATGCTCATTCAGATCATAGCTTCCGCCCTGTATGTTTAAATCATCAGCAACCTCCTCTACAACGTTCTCAGGTGAAGGTTCTTGGTTGATTTCAGTGAAAACTAGTGTGCCTAATAGGAAGAAGTTAATCAGAAGAAGAAATATGGAAATTAAGATCGTCGTAACGACATAGCGTCGTAATATATGAAGAACGCCTTCCACTTAACGTTGCTCCTTCCCTATCAGTTTATAACCAAGTCCCCGAACGGTGAGTAGATAACCGGGCTTGGAAGGCTCTTGTTCGATTTTTTCTCGAATTCGCCTAATATGAACCATCAATGTATTTTCGTAACCGTAACTGTCATCTCCCCAGGCAGATTGACATAGAGCATCGTTCGTGACAATTCTTCCTTGATTCTCGTACAATTTTACAAGAAGCGCATGTTCCTTCGCTGTCAAAGGTACGGTGTTTTGCTTGTTAGTTACCACTGCACTTTCTAAATCAACCGTCTGGTCACCTAATTGGAAAATAGGTAATCTTTCTTCTGTGTCAGAGGAGCTATAGGTACGTTTTAGGATGGCGATCAAGCGCAATACCATCTCGCGAGGTAGGAACGGTTTTACGATATAATCATCTGCACCTAAGCCCAAACCTAAAATTCGATCTTCATCTTCACCGCGAGCCGTCAAAAATAGGGCAGGCATATCCGAAAACTTTCGAATAGAAGTGAGAAGCGAGAAGCCGTCCCCATCAGGTAACATGACATCCAGTATTGCAATATCAGGTTTAACCGACCGGCATAAAGATAAAGCTTGAGAGCAATCACCGGCTTTATAAACACGTGTAAAACCATCTTTTCTTAGAAAGTTTTCAATCATCACTTTGCTGGGTGGGGGTTAACAGCTTTTTGTGAAGCATTGTGTGCTGGAGTATTTTCAGCAACTGTTTGCTCTCAATATCCAGACTAAATTCAAAAAAATAATCCAATTTTAGCTTTAAGAAACACCACCGATTTTATCGGTGGTGTTTCTGTATAAGCAAACCGTTTCCATGTCTATATAGGTTTAATAATAGTTTATGATTTTCCTTTTATATAATATTCGCAATGACATTATATAAAAGGAAAATATTATGAAAAATATAATCAGATATATAGTTGAAAATGTTGAAATAAAATCATCTTGCCCGATTCTCCAACCATAAAAAAAGAGGGGTAAAGCAATAACTAATAACATAGTTAAAATGCCTTGACGAAGGTACTTTAACCTTTGTTGATTTAAATTTGATTTAAAGTAGCCAAAAAAGGAAACTGTACCAACTATTAATTGAAGAAGAAAAACTGTCATAATACCAGCAATAGAAGCGTTAAATTCTCCATGTAATATAGGTAAAGCTAAAGGTCCAAATGGTGCAATCACTGAAACAAACGCTAATTTAAATTTTGTATCATGTGCATCTAACGAATGTTTTTTTGCTTTATAATGTTCGTTTAGAATATCATCGGCTAGCTTTTCAGGCGAGACAAAAGACTGCAATGTTTTCTTTTCAGAGGAATCACTTTTATCTTTTATCTCATACAAGTGATCACGGATTTCATTTATTTGCTGTTTTTTTTCTTCTTCAGGTAGTGGATGTAAGTGGTATTTTAATATATCTAAATAGGTTTCAATTGATGCATATTCTTTCATATTTGTGCTTTCACTCCTTTAAAAGCCGTAAAAAATCATACACATTTTCTAAACGTTTAAAGTTACTCAATGCTATAGTTCTCCCTTCTTTTGTTGTTTCATAGTACTTTCGAATACGTCCTTTATGATACTCCTCAAAAGAAGAAGCCCATCCTTTTTTAATTAATCTTTGTAAAATGGGATAAATGGAACCATTGGCTAAAGTAAAGGTATGGTTTTCTTGAAGGTAAGTTGTAATTTCATAACCATACATTGGCTTCTTCGATATTAAAAAGAGTACAACTAATTCAAAAATTCCCTTCAACAATTCAGTGTTTAGGCTATTCATGTTTTTATTTTCCATATCAAAATTGTATGTCATTTACATATATATGTCAATGACATACATATGGTGTATGCATGATCGACGGAAGCCAATTCTTTAAACATATGATATACTGGACGGAACAATAGAATGTCGTTTCTCAGGGGTAGGAGTTTACCGTTTGTACCTTCCACCCGTCGCTAACGGGTAGAAGGGAGGTGAACGGTCATGTATGTCACGTACGAGTCATTGATGCTATGTATTGCAGTTGGCACACTCGTTTATTATGTCGTGTCACATGATGAAGATAAAAAAAAGTGACTACCCCTGGGATTAGCCATCTAGTAGGTAGTCACCTTGCACAAAGGTGAACTTCGCCTCTGTGGGACGAGTTCTATTGGGAGACCGTCGGTGTATCAGCACCGTTCGGTCTTTTTTAATGTATGCCTTTTCTATCCATAGTATACAATAACATCGGTTTTATGGCAAATTTAGTGGATATTATATATCTTCTTTCATCTTCATCATAGCACGTTCTGAAGCTACAACAGTTTTCTCTAACATGCGAGCATGCCTTGCAGCATAGCTGTCTAAAACTAGAATAATGGCTTCATCTTCGGATATACTTTTTAATGTCATAATTCTTTCGATTTGGCGCTTAGTGTCGGCGTTTATAAGGTTTTTATCCACGCTATCCCCTTCCCTTTCTTGTGAATTTCCAAACTTCTCTTTTTTGAGCATCTAAATGTTCATCGTTTTGTTACCTCATCCAAAAATACCTGAAGGTCATACAGGGCTTTGTGAGTGTTGTAAGTGATCACATTAATTCCGAACAAAACCCTACTATATTTTCAAATTATTTCAGATGTTTAAGTGAAACCTTCTGAAATAATGTGCTAAAGTTTAAGCAGATTATTTCGGAAGGATTTTTTTTATGATTATTCATGATTTTGAGATGGATTTGACCACGTATGCCGAAAAGGGCTTGGATAATGATTTTCCCGCCTATGCCTGCCCTAATCCAGAATGTTCTTCCATAAACATCCTTCATCGGCATGGGTTTTATTGGCGTTACGGGATCGCTGAGGAAGACATCGAGTACATACCGATTTGTCGGCTTCAATGTCCGGTTTGTAAGAAAACCTTTGCCATTTTGCCGGACTTCCTCATTCCCTATTACCAACACACCTTACATACCGTTCTCGATCAAGTGGAAAACGTGTTGAGCTTTTTGCGTTGTAACGATTTTTGCGCTTTAGGCGTAAAAACGGGACCAGGTTCACTCCTGGTTTTTTGTTGAAAACGCCTTAAAATTTCCTTCCACGAACCAAAATCGCTACTATTCGAATATCATTCGTTTTTATACCTCAAAAAAGACACACGTACCCTGTTATCCACAAAAACTGTTTTAAAATTCGGTTTCCCACATGTGGATGCTTTCAGGAAACCAAGCTTCGCATTTTTTCCGGGCGGCCTTCTTGGATATGGCCTAAAGCCATCGCCAACATCGTGCACAGAGCCAACCCAGTTTTCATTTTCATCTTCTTTTGCCCGCGTGTGGTATGCTGTTCGAAGCCAAAGGAGACGTCAAGCCGGCTGTTCACACGTTCCACGGCCGTTCGTTTCGCGTATGCCTTCGCCCATGTGTAACTGGCTCGATCGATCGGCGTGAAGATCCGGCGGTCCTCCTTGAGCGGAATCCGAATTCCTTGGGCAATCGGACACTCCGCTTGTCCTTCACAGGTGATGCCATATTGTTTGGCCGGACAACGCTTTTTGAGGGTGGCTCGATCTTTCTCAAAGCCCCCATTCGCCATTTCGCGCTCTTTCCCGGTCAGCGGGCAGTGACAGTACACGGTGCCTTTATAGTCATGCGTGACATTTTCAATGTCCATCAGTTGGCGCGTGTCCTCGCCATCTTTCCACATGTCCCGGATATCAATGACAGGCTTGGTTTGATGGTCATCCCACAGCCGCTCAAGCATTTTGGTGTCATCGTAACCGCGATCACCGGCGAGTGTTTCTGCTTGTCCCAAAAGCCAAGGGCGTTCTTTTTCAAGCTCATTGATCATATCATGACCGGCGTTAATATCGGGCACCGATGCTTTCGTAACTGAATAAGCCACAGGCAATTCATAGGCCGCGTCGACGATCAGGTGGATTTTATAGCCGAACCATTTGATCACTTTGTTCCAGATCGTCCCGTCTTTGTGTTTCCCCTTATATTCTTTCTTCCCATAATCGGCATCGGTATCACGGCGTCCGTCAGGATCCTCATCCTTATGTTTTCCCTTCGCAAAAGAGTCTACTGCCTTACCATCGATCGCAAGGGCCTTCCCGAAATCAGGGAGGAGCTCGCTCAATTGTTCCACCATCGTTTCAAAAATCGCTTCAACCTTTGATTCGTGCGCCCGCAGCTTTTTTAAAAAGCGCGTATATACATAAGCAGGGGGCACGATCACGGTGAGGCCACACAATTCGCGTAGCTGTCCATTGCGGCTCAATTCCCGACGCAATGATTCAATCGATGTGTGCTCAAAGACAACCCCTGCAAGCATCGTATTCCACATCGCGCGAACAGGGTATTCATTTCGCCCTTTATATCGTTTTTTCTCCAACGTTCGCATCAACGCTTCATCCGGTAAATAATCGAGCACCAAACGTAAGCGTTCCAAATCTCCAAGATCCGCAAGATCTTCCCATGAAAACAAGCTCATTTGTGGTATAATAGCCATAACAGGTGACCCTCCAGGGTAATAGTTGGTTTTTTGTCTATAACTATTCTAACCCACTAGTGGAGCGGTTTCACCTGTTTTTTTATGATTTGGGGTCGATGTATCAGGATCCGTGCTTTTGACCTTCGCCAAGCCTTTAATTCCGTTTGATTTTGGGAGAAAATATTTTTTTACGTCACTCGCACCCCTTGTGCGGCAACGGTTTTGAAACAGCGCAATTAGCTCGTGTTGAAAAAGAAAAAAGGACAGATCCTTCGCCAGCTTGTCGCTTTTTACCTGCGGCGGTTTCTTTATTTCCTTACTTGGTTGCACAGCTTCTTCATGGATCAGAGGGTTGCCCTGAACGTCCGGTGTAAAAAAGAAAATGCCACAAAATACCTGACAATGATCCGAGATTTTGGAGAATCCACCTTCCTAAAAAGGTCAAAGGGTCATTTATCAAGCTATTTTATGGCACGACCAGTATAACATAATCAAATTATTTCGGCATCAGGGCACCGCTCATTCGTTGTTTTGGCCATCCCACATAACGTTTGCGTATACGTGCCAAGAGGAAAAAGATAGAATCATAGATAACGGATGGCCGGCCATCCTTCAACATTTTTGAAGGGGGAATCCGAATCCATGGATGAACAAACGAAAGAAAACGTGGCTCTATTTCGCTACGGGCTGATCACGCCATTACTCAATGACTTGGTGGAGCGCAAAGACTACTTGGATCAGCAAGCGCAGAAGACGCATGACATGCCGTATTACGGTGAAAAGCAGATTGCCGCAAAGACCATCCTGGAATGGTTGTCGGCGTATCGGCGAGAGGGGTTTGATGGCTTAAAGCCAAGACATCGCGGGGACAAAGGGAATGCCCGACGGTTGTCGCCCGACCAACAGGATCATATTCTCGCTTGTCGTGAAGAGGTGCCGGATATGCCGGTGACCGTCTTTTATCAACAGCTGATCCAAAAAGGTGACATCAACGCCGGGGAAGTGTCCTACGCCACGGTGAACCGGTTATTGAAACAACAGGGCCTCACAGACAAAGAGACCAAAGATGCGCGCCGAAAACGTTTCGCCCACGGCAAAGTGAATGTGCTTTGGCAAGGCGATGTCTCCCATGGGCCATTTATCAGGAAGAAACAAACGTATCTATATGCGTACATCGATGATTGTTCGCGCCTCGTCCCATACGCACAGTTTTTCGATAACGAGAAATTTGACGGCCTTCGTGAGATTACCAAAGAAGCATTGCTTCGCCGAGGGGTTCCAAAAGTCCTATATGCGGACAATGGTAAAATCTATCGGTCGGAAACATTGCAATTCGCTTGTGCGCAGTTGGGAATTACCTTATCACATACGCAACCTTATGATGCCCCTGCAAAAGGTTATGTATAGTAAATGATAATGTAAAGTAAACTAATAAATCTCCTATTTTTCAAAACTTTTTATTGATTTACTTTACATTATCACCCTATATTTTAAATAGGCAGATGCCTAATAAAAAATATAGGGAGGAATTTAATGACGGGTGAAAAGAAACAGACACTTTGTGAAATTACATCGGAGGTGGAGGCTTATTTTAACGAACTTTCATATCACAAAGTGCGAATCAGGGTTTACCAAAATGGTTGGAAACGTCTGAAGCAATTTATGGAAGAGCAGCGAACGGAAATCTTTGATGCGAAGGTGGGCGATGCATTCATAACAAACATATTAAATAAAAGATCTTATACGGAACTTAGCAGGAAAGAAAAGGACTTAATACGGAGTACCAATGTGCTTATTGAGTATCAAACCACCGGGATGATAAAATTCCGGTCTGTTCGAAAGGACTATAATTTTGAAGGTGAAATAGGAAACCTTATGCAAAATTTTCTGTCCTATAGAAAGGCACAAGGGATGTCGAAAGACACTATAGCTAGCAACAAATTGTATCTCCATAGATTCTTAAGCTATCTTAATTCGAACAAAATATTGTCTCTTTCTGGTCTTGACAAACAACACATTCTGGGATTTATTAATGTACTTGGCTTTTCTTCTAAGTCGACAATACACTGTACGCTTAGTTCCATACGTGGTTTTCTAAGATACTTATTTGATAATCAATATTTAGATTATGATTTAACGTATCTTGTACCTAAAAGTAGCTATAAAAAAGAAGCACGTCTCCCTACAACCTATACAAAAGATGAAGTAGAACGGGTATTGGCCACTGTAGATACAGCCAGCCCTAAAGGTAAAAGAGATAAAGCTATGATACTATTGGCAGCCAGACTCGGATTGAGAGCCTCGGACATCTGTGGCTTAAAATTTGAAAATATACTTTGGGAAACCAACACTATACATCTAATTCAAAAGAAAACCAAAGAAAAATTAGAGCTCCCACTTTTAGTTGAGCTTGGAAACGCTATTATCGATTACCTTAAATACGGAAGGCCTGAATCAGATCTTCCATATATATTTTTACGAGCTGGGCAACCATATGACAAACTTGAAGAGCCTACGCTTCATAGTATCGTTTCCTTTTATCTAAAACACGCAAACATCAGTAATATTGATCATAAAAAACATGGTCCCCATGCATTGCGGCACAGTCTTGCGGGAATTCTTCTGGAACAGAAGACACCCCTTCCAGTTATTTCAGAGGTTTTAGGACACACCAATACGGAAAGCACAAAAACTTACCTTCGGATTGATTTGGAATCCCTTCGTGAATGTGCGCTGGATGTACCAAAAATTCAATCACCCCATTACCAGGGGGGTGAACTGAAATGAAATTATCAGGGGTTAATACGTATTTGATAGAGCAATATATAGCATTTAAAAGAAATATGGGCTATGCCTTAAGTGATACTTATACTTTCAAAATGTTTGACGATTTTACAATCAAAAATGAATCAACTTCAGTCGGCTTGACAAAGGAATTGGCAGACAAATGGATAGAAAAACGCCCGAATGAATCTGATGTCACCAGGTATAAACGAATTAATGATATAGCCAACTTCTGTATATACCTGAATCAGCTGGGATATCAGTCTTGCATTCCGAGAACGCCTAAAAAGTATCAATCAACTTTCACACCATATATTTTTTCAAAAGAGGAGCTAAAATCTTTCTTTACTGCATGTGATACGATAAGGGTTCATCGTAATTCTAATATGAAGTATATTCTTCCTGTCGTTTTCCGTGTAATTTACGGCTGCGGGTTAAGGATAAATGAAGCATTGTCCCTTAAAAATAAAGATGTGAACCTTGACGAAGGTTATATTATGGTTCGGGAAACGAAAAATGGAAGTGATCGAATACTCCCCCTTTCCGATTCTTTAATAACTATTTGTAAACAATACAATCTTCATTTATCGTCAAACGGCTCCGAGGATTACTTTTTTATACAGTGGAATGGTAGCCGGTACGCTTCGGACACAGTATATAAGTGGTTTCGTAAAATTCTCTGGGAAGCTGGGATTTCCCATGGTGGGAAGGGTTTGGGGCCAAGGGTACATGATCTTAGACATTCATTCAGTGTGCATTCATTGGCAGAAATGTCCCGTAAAGGAATGGATTTATACTATTCTCTCCCGATTCTTTCCAAATACTTGGGTCACAATTCATTGGAAGCTACCGACAAGTATGTCAGATTAACCTCGGATATGTATCCGGAATTAATTCAAGATGTAAACAAGCTGTGTTCATACTTGTTTCCGGAGGTGAAGCCAAATGAAGCCCACTGATTTTTCCTATTATCTAACGAGGTTTCTGACTAAATACCTTCCAGGCGAAGCCGGCGCAAGCACAAACACCATAGCCTCCTACAGGGACTCGTTTATTCTTTTTCTTCGCTTCTTAAACGATGAAAAGGAAATTCCCGCGGATAGTTTGACCTTGAATATGGTAACCAAACATATCGTAGTGGAATATCTGGATTGGATGGAAGACGTACGTAGATGCAGCACATCAACAAGGAATGTGCGACTGGCAGCTATCCACTCCTTTTTTAAGTATCTTCAATACGAGAATCCAGATCATCTATTGGAATGGCAGAAGATCCTTTCTGTTCCAGTCAAAAAGACAAACAAGAAAGCCATAAACTATCTAACCCTTGATGGAATAAAGCTACTTCTAAAAATGCCAAATTTAGAAACAATAGCCGGACGTCGAGATTTAGCTTTATTAACACTAATGTATGAAACGGGTGCCAGGGTACAGGAAATAATAGATTTAACGCCATCAATGGTTAGGTTTGATAAACCCTATACAATAAAATTGATCGGTAAAGGAAACAAAGCCAGGATTGTACCTTTAATGGATCCTACTGTACAGATACTAAGGCGATATATGGAAGAACAAAGTCTTTTGAGGAATTCTTCGAATTTATATCCTCTGTTTTTCAACAAGAGGAAGGAGAAACTGACAAGAGCCGGGGTAAACTATGTATTAACCAAATACAAAAATTTAGCACGTGAAGAAAACAAAACATTGATTCCAGAAGTGTTTACCTGCCATTGTCTCAGACACTCAAAGGCAATGCACTTGCTTCAAGCCGGTGTAAATCTTGTATATATAAGAGATATTCTTGGTCACAGTTCTGTACAAGTGACAGAAATCTATGCCAAAACAGATTCAAAACAAAAAAGAGAGGCGATAGAGAAAGCATACACTGATGTAGCACCTTCTGAGGCACCGGAGTGGCAAGAAAATGAAAATCTATTGACTTGGCTGCAAAGTTTCAATAATTGATAGTGGTAATGTAAAGTAAATCTCGCATAAATTAATTAATATGACCACAAGAAAAGGTTTACTTTACATTATCATTTACTATACATAACCCTTGCTCTGAGGGTCTGCTTTGCGACAGATGTACATGGTTAATTTCCTCTCCTCGCGATACGCCTGAAATGCCTCCGTCAAGATCAAATCCCCAGCATTTTCGCTCACGACAAGCAAGGCATCTTGGTCATAAACGATTTCATAAGGCATGCCTCCAAAAGCATGAAAGGCCTTCTCGTGGCAGTTAATCACATCTTTTGTTGTAAAAGGCCTGTCCAGCCACTCGACAAATTTATAGCGCGAGTGCGAAAGAACGAATGTAATGAACGTGAGCTTCATCTCCTTGCCGTCAGCTGTTTTTTGGACGGTGTGACCAAAGTCTACTTGAGCCTGTTCGCCCATCGGTGGATCTGGAAGGCTTTGAAAGTCGCGCGCCTCCGCCGTTTTAGGAATGTTGTATGTTTCACGAAGCTCATTGACATACAGACGCACGGTGCTTTCGCCAACCTTGAGATTCGAATGTCTTTCAAATAACCAATCATGAATTTGTGATGCGGATAGATCCGGATGTTCACTGAGCCATGTTTGGATGAGCATTTCATACGGATCTAACTTTTTCTTTCTGGTTTGAGTTGAGGCCATCCATTCACTCATTTCTTCCGGAGATTTTTCGAGATACTTGTAGACCGTCGTCCTTGAGATGCCTAGCTTTCTGGCAATTCCTCGAATCTTGAACCCTTGCTGTTTTAATTGATAAATATCCATGTACACGTGCCACTTTTCCACCTTTCCGTCTCCCCCATTGCTGTATGTAGTAGAAATGTTCAACATCTAAGCATTATACAGGAATGGTGAAGCAAAAATTTCAAGATCAGGGGAGAAAAATTTTCGAAAGCGAATGGAGGGCTGCCCCTCGGGGCAGCCCTCCATTCGCTGCTACCCCCTGCCAGAAAGTGTTCATTTTTATTTAGCGGAAACTGTCTACTTTAGTTTAGCAGTCACAACATTTCTTTTCTTAATTCAGCTTTTATTAATCTATTCATATTTTATTTACCTTTTCCAGTCCTTGCTGTTAATTCAAGGTATCTGTCTTCAAGGTTGTGTGACTTTTCTTCAAACCCATAGATATCAATCTGATGATTAACTAATAATCGTATAACCTCAGGTATTTCCTTATAATCACATTGAATAAAAAGTTGTTCGTTCTTAATCATTGAGTTATATTGGTTTTGTCTGAGGCAATTTAACGCTGATTGTAATTGAACAGTTTTTATGTTATACATCTTCTCTGATGTTTTATTTACATTCTCCACAGCCAATAGATCACTGTTTTTTATAATGCCGATTCGATCACATATGAGTTCAATTTCACTCATTAAGTGACTCGATACAATAATTGCTTTTTTCTTTTCTATTGCAATTCTTCGAATATATTGCCTTATTTCTCTTATACCGACGGGGTCTAGACCATTTGTTGGTTCATCGAATATAAGGACTTTAGGGTCGTGTAACATAGCTTGAGCAATCCCTAATCTTTGCTTCATACCAAGAGAGTAAGTAGAAACTTTATCATTTATACTGTCATGAAGCCCAACTATATCTATCATCTCTTGGATATTTTTAAACGTCCCACCACTTATTTCTGCAAAAAATTTCAAGTTTTGATACCCAGTCATAAAAGGATACATCTCGGGCTTTTCAACTATTGCTCCAATATTTTTTAATGCTTCTTTTTTATTAGTAATGATACTATGTCCACAAATCCTCACATCTCCACTGGATATATTAATCAAACCAACCATCATACGGATCGCTGTTGTTTTACCAGCACCATTTGGACCAATAAATCCAAATACTTCCCCGCCACTAACATTAAAATTTAATTCTTTGACCAAATGTTTTTTTCCAATTTTTTTATTTACATTTAATATCTCGATATTATTTTCCTTCATCACATAACCTCCGGAAAGTGTGGTATACTATTTTATCCTTGTAATGATTTGCTGGTAAACTCCTACTTTTTCTATAAAGGAGATATATGGATCTTTCACATCATCTATTAAATGTTTTCGCCCTCTACTTTCATCCCTACCTTTTTTACCCATACCTATAAATGATCGTTCACTATGGAAAACAGGGTTACCTTCTTTGCCTTTTAGGTAAATTAATGTTTTAGTTCCAAATTTCGAGGTTTCGAGTACGTATGTTTTTCCTTCTACGTGATAGAAACACTTAAATGATAATCCCCTTTTTAAATTTTTCATCCCAGTTTCCATCTCTAATATTGCATGCTCTTCTCTGTTTAGGAAAACCTTCCACTTATACCTACGTAACGACTTTCTAATAGGCATTGTTTGAAAATAGACGATGTCTTCCCCATCTGCCAATTTTATTAGAATATTGCTATAATCCATAAATCCTGTTACACTTGTTAATTTTTCCCAATTATTCTTGAAACGTATGTCTAATATAGCACTCGGATGCCCTTTTTTATTAAATATACGCACCGGCTGATGATCTAACTGGTGAAGTGGCTCCTGGTATATATACTGGTTTTCATTGAGTTCATCATGATTATTTTTTTCTCCTACATTTTTTTCATTTTCTAGATTCCTTTGTGCTTTTGCTCTTGCTGATATAGTGTATAATCTCCATCCTATAAGAACTGCAACAAATAAAATAAACCCACCAACTAAAGCAGGATACCCAGACATTAAATCTCGATTTTGAACAGTTGCAAGAAACGGTTCAACGACAATTAACACCATAAATGCTATAACTAAAGTAAACAGTTTAGATATTCTCAATAACGTCAACCACCTTAATCACTTGATTACATTCAGGACATCTGTCTAGAATATACATTGTCTTGTAATTCTTGCTCATTGACAAAGTTTATGAAAGCCTCGGTTCCTTCAACAGATGTATGCTCAGCACTTAATCCTAGTGCATCTTGTACTTTTTCGTGTGAAGAAAGTTTAGAGATTTCCTTCGCATTATAAACTTTATGTGTTTTCAACGTAACTTCAGCCAAATTGATCGCCTCCGATGAATACTGTTATTCAATTAAATGGCCTCTTTTCCGCAAGAAAGGCCATTTATTCTTATTCCGCAAAAGCGCCACGCTCGACAAGTTCTGTTATAAACGCTTTATAGCGCGAAATACAGAGGGTTTTAAAAGACACCCTAACTTTACAACCGAGGATGGGAATGACGGAACCACGTTTCCCGAAACCATCCCGTCAATCCTCCTGCATGCGTCGTAACGGACAGGTTACGGGGTTTGAAGTACAGGTAGATTCGGCAGAACGAAGGCTGGAGCCACTCGGGAAAAGAGAAGGTATGCCGACGGATATGCCGCACGGCTGAAAAACTGGATAGGGTGAGAATGGTTTCCACAGAAGGAAACTGACGAACGCCCGAATATACAGGTCTAGATTTTGACTATAGGGAAACCTATAGGCCATTTAACGATGGCGTGAGTGGTGTGAAGTAAAACTAGGCGCTCTGAAACACGCTATACCGAACAACGGCGGTATCCAGCTCACAGGCTTAGAGGGAACACCTACGTCCAGTATCTAAAGCTAAGTTGTAAGGGACTTGGAAAACAAGGACCATTGAAACAAGGACTGTCATCCGAAATGGTTGCTATAAGACTTAATGTCGAAAGGCATTTATCCTTGCGAGGGTAGGGGCATGACCAAGGAAGCTCCTGTAATGGGAGGGGAGGAATAGCCCCAAGTCTAGCGAATGGAACGATCATTTTCCAAACGTGCATTGCATCGATCGGGTAAGAACGTGGGAACATCACTCTTTCGGGAGGGATGCCACAATGCAAGCTTTACGTTATTGGGATTACTACGATATGACGGAAACATTTACGGATTTGTATGAAAAGTCCATCGAACGCCAAAGCTTTTCTCGTCTTTATGATGTCATCACAGCACGGGAAAATATCCTTTTAGCCTATCGGACCATCAAATCCAACAAAGGTTCAAAGACATCGGGAACCGATGGGAAAACCATCGCCGATTTAAAATCGTGGTCGGAAGAAGAATTAATTACTGAAGTCCGAAACAAACTCAAAAACTATTGCCCAAAGAAAGTCCGAAGGAAGTGGATTGAAAAAGATAACGGAAAATGGCGACCACTGGGTATTCCATGTATACTCGACCGTATGATCCAGCAATGTTTTAAACAAGTGCTGGAACCGATTGCGGAAGCGCAATTTTACAATCACAGCGATGGATTTCGCCCTCTTCGGTTTGCCCATCATGCAATGGCAAGAATCCAAACGCTGATCAATACTGCCCAGTTCCATTTCGTGGTAGACATTGATATAAAAAGCTTCTTTGACCATATTAACCATACGTTACTCATTAAGCAACTATGGCACTTGGGCGTGCAAGATCGAAAAGTCTTGGCTTGCATTTCGAAAATGCTCAAGGCGGAAATTGATGGAGAAGGTAAACCTACCTGCGGCGTACCGCAGGGTGGATTGTTATCAACTTTACTTTCAAATATCGTGTTGAATGATTTAGACCAATGGGTCGCCGGTCAATGGGAGTTCTTCCCTTTGTCAAAGCCCTATCAATCCAAAGTTGGGGAAAGAAATGCCAAGAAACGCAGCCGACTCAAAGAAGGTTACCTTATCCGTTATGCAGATGACTTTAAAATCCTCTGTAAAGATGGGGAAACGGCACAGAAATGGTATCATGCGGTTCGCTTATACCTGAGAGATCGTTTGAAACTGGATATATCGCCAGAGAAATCCCATATTGTGAATATGCGGAAAAGGGAATCGGAATTTCTCGGGTTCACCATCCGTGCGGATAAAAAGGGCAATAAGAGAGTCGCGCGTACAGGGATCAAAGCAAATAAAAAGCAGAAAATCAAGCAAAAAGCGAAAGAGCATATTCGAAGGATCAAAGCTTCACCTTCTGCACTCAATGCGCTCCTTTTCAACAGTTTTGTTTCAGGACTTCATCATTATTTTAGACGAGCCACAAAAGTAAATCTAGAGTTCTCACGTCTTGCCTATGATCTACAAGCCTATATCTATAACCATCTCAAGCCGGTCGGGAGATACGAACATCCTGCCAATCCGCCACCAGTTTATCATAAGCTCTATAGTTTGGGTTTCAAAACGTTCAAAATCGCCGGTGTGTATTTATTTCCACTTGCCGACGTGAAAACGGCGAACACTAGGGGGTTTACTCCTGCGCTTACGCCTTACACGAAGAAAGGCAGGGAAGGCATACACAAACAGCTACGTCCTGATATCCAACGTGAGATTGGCGTTTTGATGACCTCAACGCTTCCGAATCGAAGTGTGGAGTATATGGATAATCGGATCAGCCGATATAGCATGAAAATGGGGAAATGCGAAATCACAGGCAATGACTTGCTGGCTTCAGACGTCCATTGCCATCATTATACCCCAACATGTTTAGGTGGAACCGATCAATTCAACAACTTACGAATCCTTCATAAAGATATACACCGACTCATCCATTATACCGACAAAGAGAAGATAAAGATGCTCCTCCGTCGGTATAGTATTACTGCATCTATGCTTGAAAAGATCAACAGATATAGAGAAAACTGTAGATTATCAAAAATCGAGCAATCCTAAACACGAAAGTAACGGGGAACTTATGGTCAAGTATATGTCGTTAGATGGAACGCGGAGTGCTGGGAAACTAGCACGCTCCGTGTGGAGCAGGGGAAAAGCCGGAGATAACGTCAAACGCTTACCTATTGCTGACCGTTTGCGGTATAAATTGTATTAAACAATCAGGAACAAACCAAGACCTGAAAAAGCCCACTCCAACGATGATTACAAATGGCCGAGCTAAGGAAAAAGGTAAATTGTAGATTAACAGTGTAAGCCATTCAATCTCAAACAAGAAGTTGTCACCACGTCTTGGTTTTAAGATCTTTATGACTCATTTTCTTTGCTCCTATGGCAAGTACACCCCATTTAAGAACAATGCACCTAAAATAATGTTCAACCCCCAATCTTGCCGAATTCATAGATACAGGCGATGATTTTAAACAATTACGCTCGTTTGCCTAACTAATGCTTTTGTTCATCGTTCTGCTTTTGAGATATTTTTTTGTTTCCAATAGCCAACAAAATTATAGCTAAAACAAAAAACAACATACCAATGAAAAATCCTAGTCCTGAATCAAGAAATACTAATTGAATGATCATACTAACTCCAGCAAGGAAAAAGCTCATTTTCATTAAAATGTTGTAGACCATCATGAAGACCCCTACCTTTAATTATTCCGAAAAGCGTGATCCTGGTACAACTTTTATTCCGCAAAAGCGCCCGATTGCGGTATAGTTAAATCATTCTTTTTCAAGTAGTACATTGATCTTTCGCTGGTAGCATTCTACTTGCAACAAAAACCAACACATACCACAAAATATTCATCATCCATACTGTCATGATGAAGGTTGAATTAGAATAGAATAGAATACTGTCCATAAAGATATTTCAATGCCAAGTGCATTATATTCTAAAGCCAAGAAAGTCGATAGCATCACATTATTTGCAGCATGTGCTCCAATCGCAAATTCAGATCCATTGAACATAATAACTGAATATACATTGTCTTGTAATTCTTGCTCATTGACAAAGTTTATGAAAGCCTCGGTTCCTTCAACAGATGTATGCTCAGCACTTAATCCTAGTGCATCTTGTACTTTTTCGTGTGAAGAAAGTTTAGAGATTTCCTTCGCATTATAAACTTTATGTGTTTTCAACGTAACTTCAGCCAAATTGATCGCCTCCGATGAATACTGTTATTCAATTAAATGGCCTCTTTTCCGCAAGAAAGGCCATTTATTCTTATTCCGCAAAAGCGCCACGATTCTGGAATAGTCCAGTTCTTTTATAAGCTGATATAGTTACACGGGTACCAATATTTAGACGTGATTATTTTTTAATGATGAATACGCCACCACAATGAGAAATCGGATAAAACTGGCACTCGCTCTTTAATGAAGAATTAATTTCATCGTAAACAAAATAAAATTCGTCATCATCCCAGTTATCAATATTATTTAAACGGCATTTTTCAAGTTCATCCCTTGTTTCAAAAGAAACATCACCAATCAAAATTTCACCATTCTTTTTAAGAAGAGATAGCAAATTGGATATGAACGATATTTTTTCTTGATCTCCAAGATGATGCAAGGTATATGTGCTTATAATTGAATCATATTTGTTACCAGTAATTTCAGGTGGTAGACCATTTGAAATATCCCACTCTAACAAATTTGCATGAGGCATTTTAGTTTTTGCAATAGCAAGCATCTCAGATGAAAAATCTATACCATCAATTTGGTGTCCATTTTCATATAATGCACTTGATAATACCCCTGTTCCAAACCCGACATCTAAAACTGTAGAATTTCTTTTCTGCATCGCTTCATCAAAAATTGTATTAAGGATTTCCTTGTATCCTGCGAAGGGATAACGATCCTTTTCATCGCTAACCTGAACTGTTTCATCATAGTTATCTGCCCATAAATTAAACCCTTTATTGTTTAACATAAAAACTCTCCCAATCCCAACATAGTGATGTTCCACAATATGTTTTGAGAGCGCAATCCCTGTTACTCCAGAATCGCGCTTCTATTGTGGAATATTGTTTTCCGTGAAAATACCCTTTGAAGCATTTTCAAAGGGGTAAACCTTTGCAAACTTTATTTTGAATCCCCACAGGGTATCTCGCTTGAGCCCTAAAATAAGTATTACAGCAAGAAAACATAATAAAAACGATTCCTGTATTGGAAAACTTTTGTTAAATGGATTTTCCATCGGTTTGTTCTTTTTTGTTATTTTCTTCAATTAGTTCATTAATTATATTGTAAATTAGAGTAAACCTCCGTTGTTTTCTCAGTGTATCTTTCATTACCGTTACTATTACATATAAGGTACTAATGATTAATGTGAAACCTGAGATTTCTATATTTAGTACTATGGGAATATAATCTCCACTAATTATTCCTTGTAAAGCAAAAACTGATAAGACTAAAAATAACCCTAAAACTGTTTGTACAATAGGTTTTTTGTTGTTAGTAGTTAAATTGCCATAGTAAGCTCTCATCATCCTTAGAGTATTATCACCCTGATTCCACTCATAACAATATTCAATTATACTATCTCTAATAAAATGCAAATTCCCACTAACATCAATACTGTTAATATGATTACCTTTATATTTATCTTTCTTTTTCTCTCTAAATTCTGTATGGGAAACATAACTAGAAATCGGATCGTCATTGTCATTCATTTCGCTAATCCAATCTGCAATGAACGGATATTTTACCCTAGGTCTTTTAATTTCATCAGAATCTAATGCTGAATTAAAGATTGAATATACATAGTAAATTATAATGGGACTCAAAGCTAATACTAATGAATTTACAAAAAACTCGTTATCTTGAAATATAAAAAATGAAATAAAAAGCAGGAAGATTGCTGTCACAGGTACAACATGTTCAATTAATACACTTAAAATTTTAATATTTCGTCGACTCTTTAATAATTTTTGGAATTCTGGATCTTCCTCTAACCTTTCTATTTCTTTTTGTAATCTGGGATCATCGTGAGATGGTTTTTTCTTTAAAAAATTCACCCTCATTTCAAATTACCTCCCCCTTGTGCGTTACAATTTAGCCAAGATAAAGCCTAAACCACAACAAAAGTCTATCATAATCTATAAAATGTCTCTGTTTATTTTACCCGTTTCAGCACCAATTTCCAAGTTTTTTCAGTAATATAACAATAACCTATTGATTTTAAAATCATCATATCCAAGGTATAGCTTTAAAATAAAGTTTGATCAAAAATACCTCACAAATCCTTATTAGCATAAACAGAAAAGTCCATTTTTGAAAAAAGAGTGATCAAAATAGGTTCTTTCTTCGTGAGGTTTAATTTCTATACAAAAGTTTGATCGATTTCTAATGCGTCATCAACAATCGCGACTCGATTACGGTACTTTTATTTAGCCATTCGTAGATTCTTCGAGCTTTGCTTTTTTGTATTGTTGTACGAGGATAAACATAACTACTATTATTGGTGGAATAATCGTTACCACATATGTAATACTTAGAGTGTTCATCGCTAAAACAGCCATTATAATTAGTAATACAGAGAAAAAACACTTGATAAGATAAGCCATGCTTTTAGAGTTTTCACCTTAGTTTCCATAACATCCTCTCTCGATACTTATGCCAAAAATACGTTCATTTCAGAATTATCAAAGACCTAATCCCCGCCCCTTTTGACAAACTCTTAAGCCATCCCCATCTTTGTTGATCCACATCAAGAGCGAAATAATCAAAGATCACTACAACTATAATTAAAAGAATCACTAAGAACGGATTAACCACCCCAATCACACCTCTTTCAAGTCAGAGTTATTCAACAATCTGGCCTCGATTGTTGAATAGTAATTCTTACATTTCCACATTAACATCAAAAACCTTTACACAGCTAATTATTTTAATTGTGAGCTTTTTGCGTTGTAAGAATTTTTTCGTTTTAGGCGTAAAGACAGCACCAGGTTTTACCTAGCTTTTTTGCTAAAATCGCTTTGAAATTCCCTTACACGAACAATAGTCGGTATTGATCGAATATTGTTCGGTTTTATGCTCTAAAAAGGACACACAGGTATCCTGTTGTCCACAGAGCCTTTTTAAAAATCCGCCTTCTCCACATGTGGATTACTCAGGACACCAGGCTTCGCATTTTTTCCGGTCGCCCTTCCTGGTTATGACCGATAGCCATTGCCAACATGGTGCACAGGGCTAACCCGGTTTTCATTTTCATCTTCTTTTGCCCGCGCGTGGTATGCTGTTCGAAGCCAAAAGAAACATCAAGCCGGCTGTTCACGCGCTCCACGGCCGTTCGTTTCGCGTATTCCTTCTTCCATGTGTAACTGGCTCGATCGATCGGTGTGAATATCCGACGGTCTTTTTTGAGCGGAATCCGAATCCCTTGGGCAACCGGACACTCCGCTTGCCCTTCACAGGTGATGCCATATTGCTTGGCCGGGCAACGCTTCTTGAGGTTTTTCCGATCTTTTTCGAAGCCTCCATTTGCCATCTCGCGCTCTTTCCCGGTCGCTGGGCAGTGGCAGTACACCGTACCTTTGTAATCATGAGTGACATTCTCAATGTCCATTAATTGACGGGTTTCATCGCCATCTTTCCACATGTTCCGGATATCAATCACAGGCTTGATACGATGATCATCCCACAGCCTCTCAAGCATTTTGGTGTCATCGTAACCGCGATCACCGGCAAGTGTTTCTGCTTGCTCCAAGATCCAAGGCCGTTCCTTTGTCAGATCCTTGATCATATCATGACCGGCGTTAATATCGGGAACCGATGCTTTCGTGACTGAATAAGCCACAGGCAACTCATAGGCCGCATCAACGATCAGATGGATTTGATAGCCGAACCATTTAACGACTTTAGTCCAGATCGTCCCGTCTTTGTGCTTCCCCTTATACGCTTTCTTTCCAAAATCGGCATCGGTATCACGGCGCCCGTCGGGGTCCTCATGCTTATTTTTACCCTTTGCAAAAGATTCGACCGCCTTGCCATCGATCGCAAGCGACTTCCCGAAATCAGGAAGGAGATCGCTCAACTGTTCCACCATCGTTTCAAAGATCGCTTCTACCTTTGATTCGTGTGCCAAAAGCTTTTTGAGGAAACGCGTATACACATAAGCAGGGGGAACGTTATGAAGGCCACACAATGCACGTAGTTGCCCATTGCGGCTCAATTCCCGACGTAATGATTCAATCGTTGTATGCTCAAAGACAACCCCTGCAAGCATCGAATTCCAAACCGCGCGAACAGGGTAGTCATTGCGGCCTTTATATCGTTCTTTCTCCAACGTTTTCATCAACGCTTCATCCGGCAAATAGTCCAGCACCAAACGTAAACGTTCTAAATCTCCGAGATCCTCAAGATCTTCCCACGAAAATAAACTCATTTGTGGTATAATACCCATAACAGGTGACCCCTCCATTCCAGTGTTCAATTGTTTGGCTATAACCATTGTAACCTACTGGCGGCGCGGTTTCACCTGTTTTTTATGCTTTGGGGTCGATTTTTCAAACATAATGCTTTTGGACGTCGCTAAGCCCATGAGTATATTGAATTTTGGGGGAAAGTTTATTTTCTCCTTACCCTTAGCCGTTACGTGGCAAGGATTCTGGAACAGCGCAATTAGCTCATTGTATGTAACTGTTCTCCATTTCAGTGACGAAACAATGACGACTTCATCACTTTATATGCTCTTTATGGTCAATACCTTTTCCAAAAGTGGTGATTTTCCTCGGTTTCATTCATAAATATTGCTTATATTTCTCTTATTTTCCCATGGTAAGGATGAGGTCGCCGGTTCGAGTCCGGCAGGAAGCTCCAGTATAAATACTTTCATAGTGCGGGTTCCAGGTGTTTACCGAAACTCGCATTTTTAATGTTCTGGGGTCAACTGGCAACGGATTGGCAACGTTTCGCACGGTATAATAGTCCCTTTATTCAACAATCGCGCCCTTTAACGGAACAATAGATCTACCCTTATCAAGCTAATGCACTCCGTTAATTGAATACCACGCTATTTTTTAGTGGCATTTCCTGAGACATTGACTCTCTTTGATACAAAGAAATATACAAATACATAAACAAATACACTTCCAATTATAAGGTTGAATACGTTAGCAGTAGAAGTAAGCATGAACGTTGCGAAATATAGAATAAAAAATTGAGTATATAGCATGACCAAGACAAACTTTAAGAAAGAATCTTTTATCTGAGATTTTGAAATAGGATAAAGTGTGACATTTTGCTTCATTTCATGTTGCAAAGGAATTACTTGAAATCCTGTCATAATTAGAATTAGGAGATTAAAAACCCATCCACTTGTTGGTATTACATAATTAACAAATATGCCAATTACAGTCAGTCTTAAATAAAGGTAAAAGTAATCATTATATCTTACAAATAATTGTGAATATAGATATACGAATGTATTACTCTGTCTATATGAGATACATCTTTTCAGAATCATTGTGAGCAATCGTCTACGCCGAAAAGAACGTTTAAGATTAGGGACATCTATGAAAAAATTAATAAATTTGTAATTTCTTACTAAGGCACTTTCTTCTTCATCTATTAGCCACTGCCAATTTAACTTTCTTTTTTTTCTTGTAAAGTAAATCAAATACACGAAATTTATACTCATTAATGCAAGTACATAAATCCAGTCATTTCCAAGCAAAAAATAACACATTAAATATAGTAAAAAAAATCTATTCAACCTATGTAACACAAGTTGTACATGGCTATCTAACCATTGCTCAATCCACTTCATTAAAATGTTATAAGCAGCAACCCCCACTATAATAAAAAGAAAGAGAAGATTTATACTAGTTGCGTGCAAAAATAAGGATAAAAAAACAGTAAAGAAACTTACCAATTTAATAACATCAATAACAAAACTATACATAAGTGATTTAATAAAATAGTTCTTCAAACGCCATTCTAATGGCAACAAAAAGGGGATATCTGCCCTTTTAACAAAAGTGCGAACTTTTGATCGCATTAAAATGTAGGTTACAAATAGTGATACGATTACTTCAACAGATAGTTGAAGAGGTAACCACTGTAGAAATAAATTAAAATAATAAATAAAAATACTGCTTATGATCAGAAAAAAATAAAAAACATTTGCTCCAATTATTGAATAGTATCTGAACATTTTTTTAGAATATTCCTGTACCCTTAAACCCCATAATGTTTTTATATCCATTAGTACACCCATACCTTTATTGAATACTATCCCAATCCTTTATTAAATGTAACGTATATGCTCATTTTCCTTTTTACATAAAGATACCACAAACGACCGCTTATGGTACTGATGAACTTGTATGGGTCGTTCTTTGAATTCACCTTGCTGTAACCCCATCTATGAAGTATTGCACTCCTCCGTGGGCAAGCAGATCATACACCAGGTCTACGTACTGTCATATTTCACCAAACAAAACACTCCAAAAATGAGTTTTTAACTCTCACTCTTGGGGTGCGGTACCAAATAGTAGCCGTTTTTCATTTAATTGCCCGATTCTGGCATAACTTTTATTTACAAAAGCGCCTCGTTTGCGGTATAAATTTATGTCTCCATTCAACAACTTTGTATGCTTGCTATTACTCTGGTTTTTTCGTTTACTAGGAGCTACTTTAATTCTGTACGAATCCATAATAAACAAATACCATTACTACGTTAATAACAAATAATCCAAAGGATCTCCCCTTTTCTCCACTCAAAAAACTTCCCACAGCAAAAATCGCACAGATAACGGAAAGAATAATAACCGCCCAAAATGCAATAGGTTGTAACGCTGGTAATCCTGTCGCCAAAAATAGCTCAGTGATAAAAAACATATTAATCCCCTCTTTTAAAAATATAGACTAAGACGAGGAGCGAAACCCCTCACCTATTACTGACTAAATGTATCGTCTCTTGGAATAAGATCGATTCTTGTTAGTAAACCTTACTGTAATATAATAATGACAAATACATTGTGATTACGATTGCACTAATTAACAAAGTGAACATCCATGTCGCAGAAAGCCCAAATATGACTGTCAGGCCAAATGCCACTACGATTAATCCTAATGTGATAAACATAGATGTCTTCATGGCTTTATCCTTAATTAGCACCGATCGTTCATCTTTTGCAATCAATTGTGGATAAAGGTGGTACATGACAAAACTAAGGAAGGCCATTGCTGCATTCACATATGTTTGCGAACTGGGTACCGATGAAGCCATAAAAGCTACAAATAGATAAAATAACGTGAGCAATGAAAAAAATACGCCTAACGGCAGAAAAGTTCTTCTTTCAAATTTTCGATATTTTTTCTGCGTACGGCTCTTCATCTGTATCGTCCTTTCGTCGTTTCATGATGATTATCTTCAAACAAAAAAACCTCTTCAATCGTCGCTCCAAAGAACTTGGATATCCGATAGGCAAGTTCAAGCGAGGGATTATATTTTCCTTTCTCAATGGAAATAATCGATTGCCTTGAGACATTCATTTGTTCGGCTAAATATTCTTGAGAAATCTGCAGATCCTTTCTACGATGTTTAATGTTATTTTTCATCCATGTATCTCCCTCTCTATAGGGATGTATATTCCCATTTTAACGTAAAGTTTCATTTACGTAAAGCTTTGTTTACATTATCTAAAACAGGTTACTCATTGAATGATTTTTCGAGCTATTTTACAGAAAGCTTGTATAAAAAAAAGTAACCAGTGCTGTGAACCCTGGTTACTAATAATCGGTTTAATTATTCCAGATAATGGCCCTTGAATAAAGACATGAGATTAGCCCTTTTCCGCAAGATTGGCGCTGATCGTTATTCCGCATAAGAGCCTTGTTTGATGAAGATCGTGGCAGATGAACTGTAGTGTTAAATTATCAGATACAGCTGATATCCTAAGTAAATGGCTACCCCCCAGATAATCACTGCGGAAATTTTATTAATAAGAACAGTTATCTTCCCTTCCTGATCGATCGTTCGAATGGTTTTTCCGATCATTACTAACCCAAGAAAAGAAATCCAAGATACAGCTATACAGGCGACTGTAAACCCGATTAACTCGGGTGCTGCTGAATATCTTAAAGAGTTGGTTCCAATAACTCCTACCGTATCAAGCACAGCATGTGGGTTCAAAAGGGAAACAGATATAGCGAATAGGATTTGTTTTTTTGCACTCATAGCACCGTGCTGTTTATTCACTTTTACTGGATCACTGGCCCATATTGTCCATCCAATGTAAATAAGGAAAAGGAATCCAGCAGCAAAAAATATCACTTGAAAAACAGGGACAGTCATGACGATGAGTGACACACCTAGAACTGCGAGAATAATTAAGATGGTGTCACAAATGGAAGCTGTTACCACCGAGGGCATCGTATGCCGTAACTTTTTGTGAGCAGCCCCTTGATTAAAAAGGAATATATTTTGCGCTCCAAAAGCTAAAATTAACCCAAAGGATAATACGAATCCGTGTATGATAGCACCAAACATAACTGGTTCCTTTCATATTTCCATCGTTCAAATACATATATGGAAAAAATAGGTGAAATGCTATTTGACTTTATTATACATTAATATCGGCAACACATATTTATTCTCCTATATTTATCTGTCCTTCTACACAAGTCACTGCATGTCCTCCAAGAAGTATGTCTCCGTTTTCTTGATAACGTATCTCCACTCGACCATCTCGCCCTACACAATACCCTTGGCTAGCAATGTAACTTGAATCACTTATAAGTTGTAACTGTCTGACCATTGTCGCAACACAGCCATTGCCACTACCACATACAGGGTCTTCAGGTACCCCTTCACTAGGAGCAAATGAACGCACTTCAAACAGTGTATCTGTATTTGTTGATGTTCTTCCAAAGACAGTGACACCAGTTACATCAGCAGGAGTCAAAGCAGTTAGCTTCTCCATATCCGGTTTTAAACGTCGTACCATTTCTTCATCAGAAAGCTGTAATGTCATCCATACTGCTCCAATATCGATAATGAGACTTGCCTTTACATTGTTTGAATCTACTCCTAAAGCATTTGCAAGATCATTAACGTCCACATGATCTATAGATCTTACATTTGATTCAGGCAAAGTAAAAAACAGTTTATCCCCTTCAGAAACAATGGTAACAAATCCGATTCCACTCTCCTGCACCAAACGCCCCGATATCTTTGGCTTAAGCCCATTTTTAAGTACAGCAAAAGCTGATCCCAACGTAGGATGACCAGCAAAAGGCAGTTCATTATTTGGGGTAAAAATGCGTAGTTTATAGTCTGCTTGTGAGTCTGTAGGTTTACACACAAAGGTCGTTTCCGATAAATTCGTCCAATTTGCTATTGATTGCATTTCATCTGAAGACAAATCATTTCCATCAAGCACAACAGCAACAGGGTTACCTTTAAATGGAATATTTGAAAACACGTCTACTTGTTGAAACGGAACCTGTAATTTCATTATACTGCCCCTTATGAATAAAAATTCTCCAACGATCTAAACACCAAAAAATAGAATCATTTTTCCTTTTCCCTTATTAAATCTGACTCAAGTCAGGAATAGAGATTGCTCGATTAAAGTGTTTATTGTAAACTACCATGTTCTACTCTCATTTATTTTCATTTTCTCCGCGAATGCTTGTGATAAGTCAATATCAAGTTTGTTGGCAAGGTCAAACACATTCCAGACCACATCAAACATTTCCATCCCAAGATTTGTTTTCGCCTCTTCTTCGTTAACATTTGGATTAAGTTTAAGTTTAAGCAATTCATCCGAAATCTCACCAATTTCACTGACTAGAAATTGATAACGCTGTTCTACGGTTAATTCTTCGAATCCTTTTTGTCTACTGAACTCTTTTACGTAATGTTGAAATTGCGCAACATCCACTAATAAATCACCCTTCTCACATTCTTCAACCGTTCATTTCTTAAATAAAATTATTTTGTGTAAAGATTATTTCATAGCTATGCAAAACATTTCTGCAAAATCATTTGTAATTGTGCTCTGCCGATCTTTTTTCACGTCATATTTGAGTCTTTCACACCCCTGTTTATAATCTTCGTCGTTTATTAACGTAAGTACGGATATACCTCTATTTTCAGCGTGATCCAAATAATCAGCAGCTTTTACTTCTTCCATTCGATAGCCAATCTTCAACTGTGCTTTAAATCCCAAGTTTGATAATTCATTAAATATGGTCACTTTACTCCAATATCTTTTCACATCTTCATCATAAGCTGAGGGAAAGTAATAATAAATCCACCATTTGGGCATGTCATGAATAGATATATTATGTAGCTCATAGATACCGCCATTTTTCAAAATACGGTGAATTTCAGTCAAGACTTGATCTTTATTTTTAAAATGATGTAAAGCATGGTTGATATAAGTGAATAATTATGGTATTTACACTAATAGCCTCTCGGAATTAGAAGGCGACGGGGGTGGTTCGAGGCAAGAAACGGATAGACAATAGGCCTAAAATGGTTTGAAGCATATGGAAATGAAAACCATTTTCAAAAAAGGGCATACGTGCAGAATTTTGGATGTCGTTTTTTAAAACTTAAGCAGCGGCAGGGCAGATAGTCGTTTTGAGCTGGTTCCAGTCGTCTTTTTGGCTTTCATACCAGGCGTCTATGTGTTGGCAGATCATAATGCCATAAATACGCATGTACCACATCATCGTTGATCGGTGTCGACCGGCTTCCAGTTGATAATCATTCTTCTCGCGTTTGTTTGTCCGTTCGCTTGAAGTGCGGCGTTTGTAGATGTCTTTCCACGCTTGAGAATC
Source organism: Salicibibacter cibi (assembly GCF_016495865.1). Taxonomy (NCBI): domain Bacteria; kingdom Bacillati; phylum Bacillota; class Bacilli; order Caryophanales; family Bacillaceae; genus Salicibibacter; species Salicibibacter cibi. The sequence continues at coordinate 1,631,363 of NZ_CP054706.1, read as the reverse complement.
GCGTGGCGTTTTGGGAAACAAACGCAGGTTGTCACTTGATTTCGTGTGATAGGTCCGGCCGTATGTCGCGTCCGAACACCCGCAGGATGGCGTGCAGCGCCACTTCCTGCGATTCTGGGATTTGTCGAAGCCATTTGGTTTCATTTCACGACCGTTGGGGCAGATGGGAATGCCCTCGGGTGAAATCTGAATATCACTGTTCGTTTCGATATTCTTTTTGCTTCTGTTGTTCAAATCGATGAAAGGCTCGGTACCTTGCTTATCCAAGAGCTCATAGATAGCCTCGGCGTCATGAGCGGCATCGAGAAGCATACGATTCACGGATCCCAAGGTGTAGCGTTGGTTGAATTCAACCGCGCTCGCGACCAAACTGACGGCATCATGCCGGGATGCCGGATGCAGACGTGGATACAATGGCAGGTCATGCGGGCTGTCCGCGGCCGCTAACATATAGAGATGATAGCCGTTAAAGTACTTCTCACGGGAGCTGTCCCATCCACCGTCACAATCCGGCTGGGAATAGATGCGATGATGATGGCAGCCATAAATCCCGTTCGCGCGACAATCACAGGTCGGTTTGCTTCGCCGGTAAGCTTGCGTGACAACAGGCGTACCATCCCCGGCGACACTGAGCGCATCAGGATCTCCGATCAGGCCTAGGTCCGCAGAAACCTTTAAGATATTCTGTTCGAAAAACTGAAAAAGTGGGTCGCCGGGCAATGGTTTGACGATGTCCATATGGCGTTCCGACCATCGTGCGAAGCGTTCGACTTTACCCGGTTTGTAATTGGCTTTTTGGCCTTTCTTTCCTTTTTGGCCCTTCTTCTTGTTCTTTTTCGGTTTTTGCTTCTTGGGTTTTAAGTTTTTGGTCGCCTCGGGCCAGAGGCGCTCGATAAACTCATAGAACGTGCCAACCCCGGGGATATCATCAGGAGAAAAGCCGCTCAAGATCGCGTAAATAGGTGTGCGTTTCATTTCGTTGATCCATTGGGTGATCCCGATGCCGGGATTTGTGAACAAAAAGACGAGATAGGAACGCAACATGGAAGCCGGATCGCGGGGTTCTGGCCCTTGATCCGCATACTGCTCCATCAGTTGGCCGGTAATGCCTGAAAGGTCGGCTTGCCAACATTTGAGGATGAGCGGCCAATCCTGACTCAAATGGATAATGGAGCGTCCGTAGTGTTCCTGAAGTTGTTCAAGGACAAAGGTTTGATACGTGTCATGAGGAAAAACCGTTGGTTTCAAAAGAAAACCCCCAAAAATCGTAGTAAAGGAAAATACATTCCCTTCACCGGCGATTATGAGGGTGATTTGAAAAAGTCAAGGGCTTACAGACCCAATTATAAAAGAAATTTTCGTGATTCACATGACTGGATTTAAAATTGAAAAGATAAAAATCTCCTACCGAAGGTAGGAGGATAGCAAAATGGGTGCGACAAGGAATCCCTTGCCGCGCCAGCCTTGGCGAATGCCGAGAGGCTATACTAGCTAGCGGAGGAAAAACACGGAGACTCCTGTGGGAAAGCGCAGGGCGAAGACCCCGCAGAAAAAAGCGAACTTCTTTTTTCGAGGAGGCTGAGCGCAAGCCCACGGAAAGCGTAGTGTTTTTCCGTAGCGTTTATCATCAATTACACCTATTTGTCAACCATAGGTTTTAGTGTTGACCCTTTAGAAATTGAAACAAAAATGCAAAACCTGCAAATTGTACTAATCAAACAAAAACATCTGAGAATAACCCCTATAAAGCTTGTGCATTATGAAGCTTGTCAAGTTTCTTTTGCCAATTCGAACTATCCGTTACAACCGCTAACTGAAAGGCGGATACACTATTGGAAAGTTTTGTCGTCTCATAACCATGAACATCGTTGAAGAAGATCGCTACCTCCGTTTTGTTTTCCTGTTTGTCTTCCGCATATAACGCATAGGTAACAATTTGAGCCGTTGATCCTCCCTTTCCACCTAAATGGTGAAATTTTTCTTGGTTTTTCGGATGTTTCATTGGCCATTCCAAAATAGGTCGAAGTATTCCCTGCACGGCCTGCGTAAAATAAAATAAGTCATTGATTTTTTGCAAACAACATATTCTGATGTTGTGGAACGAATATCTCTTTTAGAGGCTATCTGATCAAATGCCATATTATGCCATGCTTTTACATTCACCTGTTCTTTGTAAAAACCGTCGTGGTCTTGGCTTAACTTTGTATGAATATTTATCGCCTCTTCAATGTATGCCTCTTGAGACATTTCTTCGATGAAGGTTTGTACTTTTTTTGCATCTGTTTTCTTAAATATATTCAGTTTATGTTTTTGTGCGATCTCATATGGAATAAGAAGACTTGATACCAAAGAAGGGTAAAGTTTTTCGTGTTTCGGTAATTGAAGTTGTTTTAGATTGTCGTTCATTCGGGCAAGTCCTAACCGCATCATCAAATATTCCGTGTTGGCATTGGAACTGTGGGAAATCATTCCTTTAGCAATCTCTTCTAATGAAACGTTTCCATTTTGGAGAAGTTCCTTCGATTCCATCGACTTTAACCACGTTTCATGCGCGCCACCGTCCGTTCGCGGAATATAATAACGGGCAAGATCATCCGTGTTTAATCCTCTCTTCCGGATCAATCTCTCCGTTAGCCACCTGATGAGCACACTCAATAGCTACGATGATCTTAACTGTACTCGCTAAAGGACGCAATTCATCCGACTGAACATCGGCAAGATCTCTTCCATTTCTCACAATAGACAACGATGCTCGCTTTGGATTCTTGGCAATAAATTTTAAAACGTAATCTGCATCAGGCTTTTGCGTCCATCGATGTAACCAGAAGAATCCGATTGCTAACAATAAGAATACTGCAAGCCCTGCTGCGATGATATATATCAACTTAATCTTCCCTTCATTAATATTTTCATCAGGAGTTATTCCGTTAAAGGTCTCGATTCTGGCACAACTTTTATTCCTTTCGCCTCCCTTAAAAGAATAAAGATAAGTCACATATAAGCTGGTATGCAGAATTATATGCGACGTCTAACCTTACCTTTATCCAACACTTCCTTCATCCATTTGTTTTTGGCTATAGTATTTACTTTTCGAATTATCAAATACAACTAGATTAATCATTAATCCTAAAGTCAAAAATACAAATGAACCAATGATATAAACTGGACGAATTTCAAATAGATCAGCTGAAACCCCAATCACTGCCGTGAGTAAAATTATTAGCACAGCTTCTAAAATACCTAGAACACTCGAAAACCTCCCCATAATGTTTACCGGGACATTATTTTGATAAAAAGTTAAAAAGCCTGTGTTTGCGAATGACAGGGCAAAGGTTAGAGTGAAAAAGCCTATAGATGCAAAAATAAAGTCATGCGAAAACGCAAAAATTAAATAACCAACCGGCGTAAAGATAGCACCAACGCCGATTAATATATTTAGTTTTAAGTTTTTAACGAATAAAGCATTTATTAATGAACCAGCTATGATGCCTATTCCCGCAATACTCACCAAAAATCCATACGCACTTTCAGATAAGGAAAGCACTTCAGTTGCAAATGCTGCCTCTAAAGAATCTAACGCGGTCATAAATACAGTCATTCCACTAAAGAGAATGTACACCAACGTAATGTGCAAATTTGATTTACCAAAACGAAGAATTTGCTTCCAATCATTTCTTATTACTTTTACATTTACTTTTTCCGACATTACTGATTGTCTTCTTAATTCCAAGTTCGGGAGCAAAAGGATGATTAAGGCTGATATACATAATGCAAGAGCATTTAATTGGATAGCTAAATACGGGGATCCTAAAATAAACAGAAAACCTGCAATTGAAGGCCCTAATATAAAACCACTTGAATTAATGAAATTTCTAAGTGCATTAAATCTTTGACGATTTGTTTTAGGTATAAGCTTCGTCATGTAGACCATGGATGTAGGCTCAAAAATTGAACTTGCAATATTGATGATGAAAACAAATACATAAATGAAAATAAGAGAATCCATATATGGAAGCGAAAATATGAATATCGCTCTCATGAAGTCTAAGAAAATCATCAGATTCCTCTTATTTAATCTATCGATAAAACTTCCCGACCAAAAATTAGTACATATAGTGGCGACTGGTATAAGGATGTACAGAATCGATACCGCGAGTGGCGAGCCTGTCATATCCAAAACAACCAAGTTTAGCGAGATTAAATAAACCCAAGCACCTAAATTTGATACACCAATACCTACAAGAAGCAATAAGGGACTTTTCCACCGCTTCAAATCTCACTCCCCCCTAAATTCGATGTTTTGAAACAACAAAAAAAGAACCTCTCCTCCTAGTCATTCGACTTGAGGACGAGACTCCTTGAATTTAGAAGTTCGCGGTGCCACCCCAGTTTGTTCTTGTGTCACCACAAAAACCTTTTCAAGTACGCCTGCAGTGTATACTGTAGGATATACTCTATCTCTATAACGGGAGATACCGGCACATCATCAATCGTCATAATAACAGTATCCTCTGTGCAGCTCCAAGGTTTGGTTCCATGTACCTGTACATCCTCCATCGCAGCAAACGGAGTTCTCTGTCATGCTTAGCTACATGTACTCCTCTCTTCATCGCTTTTTAGTATGAATATATTGTACTACAATTCAAATCGTTTTAGAACAGCGCCCGAAGGAATCAGCTCAATTTCATTGAATTTTGGATAGGTAAGGGTTTGAAGTTATCGTTCCCCTTTTCCCCTCTTATAAGCACTCAGTACTACTTTTACCATAAGAAACCCCTTTAGACAAACTGCATCTAAAGGGGCGAAACGATACATCTTTTTTTGATAAAGTGAAACTTCCATTAGAAGGAGTTTTTTATCCCCTTCTGATGGTTAGTTGAACCAATCGGGGTGTCGGTCGCCCGTTAACTCTCGCTTACGGGATTGAAGCAGGGGTTTTACGGACGCTTACCACCGGGATAAACGATGCAACTTTAATTTACATTTACAATTCCATCTGCAATCCGGTGATTTCGGCGTTTTTCCTGAGCGTTTTAATTTCTTCCTCGATCGGGATCACATCCGGCTCTTCAGACGTTAGAAATTGGAGCCTGTCCGCTTGTTTCTTCTCTTTGATTTTCATCTTTGTTTGCATATGCTCCTTGATGTTCCCCAGTTGGTCGCTTTTGCCTTTTCTTGCCGATTCGGCCGCAACTTGAATGCGCGCACGAACATGCTCTTCCAATAAAGAAAATACATCTGTTTTGAAAGCGTCAAATTCGCCATCGTAAAAAAAGGACTTTTTCAGTTTTCGCTTATTCGCTAACGTTTGGAGCAATTGAACCGGCAATTGAAGGTCAATCCCTGTTTCCAAACGGACGTACATGTCTTCAAATAAACGCCCGTCCCCGTACATCCGAGTCATTTGATCTACTAACGATGCATGTACGCTTTTTTCCAATGCATACTGTTCTTTTTGCCATTCCTCTTCACATTCCTTTAGAAACACGTCCAATGCCTGATGCAGCTGTCTTTCCCGTGCACTTTTATCCTTTGCATTTACGGACGCCACATGGATCGACGCGGCGAAACGATCCGCAAAAACCAATAACAATCGCCTCGTTACATGCCCTTCCCAAACTTTTATTTCCCCATCATCTGCATCAACGTTTTTAAGGTTCCATTCGGTTTCCATGTGTGTGCACTTTTCCTGTTCGGCTAGCCTTTTTCGCTCTTCTAATGGCTGTTTGCCAATGTTTGCAACCGTATGAAGGGCGTCGATTAAGGTATACAATTGCTTATTGATTTCCCGAATAGATTCCGCCTGCAAGCGAGGCCCTTCCACTGTTTCCAAATAATGCATAAAATCGGAAAACCGTTGATCACCATCAGGAGCAAGGGCACGCTTGCTTGAAAGGGGGACCGTAATGCTTTCGTGGCAGCCGGCTTGTTTTAATTGATCATTGACGAATGACGTTACGTACTGCGCTTCTTGCTCATCCTTTGCCAAGTCTGCCGCGTTGACCACCATGTAATGAGGAACTTGAATCTCTTTTATTCGTTTGATAAACGATTGGTCTGCCCGAGAAAAAGCATGATGATAATACGTAAGATACATAAACCGATCGGCGCTCTTTATTTTTTCGACCGCCATTCTCGTATGGCGCTCGTTCACGGATTGAACGCCTGGGGTGTCCACGAGTGACCAGCCTTTTGCGGTAATATCCGAACGAAAATAGACCGTCGATGTTTCAATCAAACAGGCATGGTCTTCTTTTGCGGCGATTTCTTGCCAATTATGAAGAGGCATGTCATAGGTTTTTCCGTATCCATATTGTTCTTTCTTCACGGCTAATTGTAGCGCACGTAAATACTCGAGGCGTTGTTTTTCCTCCAACGTATTTGTTTTTGCAATTGATAAGCCCTCGGCTTTTTTCAATCGTGTTAAATTAAACGTATAGCCGCATTCATAGGCGACCGCTTGTATTTCCGCGTCCAATACGGCTTCGGATTTTATTTGCACGGTTACATCGCCGTGTTGATATTTCTCATCCGGGTAACGAACGATCGTCAGCGATGCCGTCGTCGGATGGGGGGACACCGGCATGATCTCCTCCTGAACGAGGGCATTCAAAAACGTTGATTTGCCGGCACTGAATGCGCCTGCCATTACAAACGTATACTCGCATTTTCCCGCCTTTTTAATGGTGGTTAGCAAATCTTTGCGCTCGTCTTCCGCGTAAGGCTTGCCCATATATTTTTCCACGGTTTCTTTCCATGCCTGCCAATCAACTTGCGGTAGGCTACCCGCTCCCTGTGAAAATTCATCACGTGGGAACGTGTTCGTTTCCGTCTTGACCGGCTCGACTTGTTCGCTTACTTCAATGTCGACATGCAAACCATCCAGATCCGGCGAGCGCCCCAATAATGCTCCCATAGCTTCTTCTAAGCCTTCGTCACCTGCTAACGCTTCCGACGATGCTTTTACATGTGTGATTGAATCATCGATTGTTTTCAAGTGTTCTTCATTTTCTGCTTCCAACGCTTCAATTTCCTGAAACTCTCCGGCTTTTTCCGAAAGCCGAAATCGTTCATCTTCAGCTTGCCGTTCAACGTCGGCAACGATTTCCCGGAATAGAGGCCAGACTATATCTTTGACTTCTTTTAACAATGCGTGATTCAGACGGGAGGCCAACGTATAAACGTATTGATCGTTTTTCACCCCATCGCCAACAAACGAACGTAACCAGCCGGATTCCCCGGCGCGAAACGGGATGGTTTGCACAATCGCTTCCGCATGTCGGGCGATGGATGGCGAAAGGGGTAATTTCTTAAAGTACTCGCTTAAATACAACTGCACTTCTGTATCCCAACGCCGCTTCAGCGCAAGTGTCAACGCTTCTTCCCGCTTCTCTTGTTCGGCGATCTTCTTCTTTTTCGATCCGAACATGCCGACTTTGAACGATGAATCCAGCGATTCAATCCATGTTTTTGTGTCTTCCATCAAGTCGTGGGGAAACAAATAGGTTTGCTTAAAAAATTCATCAAGCCGATGACGCATGTCAGCGATCGCTTGACGGCTTTCTTCATCCAAACGTTTTACCCTTTCGCGGATCTGCACGAGCATTTGATGGTCTCCGACCGTAAATCCGTGTGCCTGCAGGGAATCTTCAATTGCTTGCTCTCCCCTTGCGCGGTCCCGATACAAGCGTTCTAAAAGAGCGGAGACGGCACTGCGGACCATTCGCGTTTTTGACTGTTCTTTGAGCGATGCAGCGTGATAAAGAAAGGACCGCATGTCCCCGATCCAACTTGTAAGTTCATTTTCCGGGTGATCGAGTTGATAGCCGGATGTAAAATAAAGGGCAATCGGATGAATGTCAAACCGTTGCAACATATCCCGCAAACCATGGGAGAAGATAGAAAAAGACAACTCGTTTTCATCATGTTTGTCAATTTGATTCACAACGAGAACGATTGGTTTGTTTTCCCGTTGCATTTGCCGTAAAAAACGAAGATTCGTCTCCGAGCGTACATGATTATAATCCGTAATATAAATGATCGCATCTGTCGTTAACAATTCGGTTCCCGTATAGCTTTCATGGGTGCCATCGGTTGAATCTACCCCGGGTGTATCCGCCAGTGTTACGCCCGCGGGAAGAAAAGGCAACGGGAGGGAAAGTTTAATTTCCCGAATACTCGCACCATCGAGTGCAAAGGATTGCAACTTCTCCCAAGGGATGCGGCCGGAAAAAACGTGAGTTTTACCATCATTCGTGATGGCTGTAAGACCGGGATCACCAGCAGCGATTGTCATAATATTTGCGGTCGTTGGAATAGGGCTGGATGGTAAAAGATCAGCACCCAGCAAATGGTTTAACAACGTTGATTTTCCTGCGGAAAAATGTCCGCAAACGGCAACGGAAAACGGGGAATCGTATGCGAGTTTCCCGTCAAGCTTTTCCAACCTGGCTTTCTCCGGTTCGCCGAATGGCAATGTTCGTTTTCGTTCTTCCAAAGGGGTGAGGGTTTCCGTCGTCACGCCTTCTCCTCCTCATAAAGTGAAACTTTCAACAGAGGGTGGTTTTCCCTCTGATGGTTCGTTGAACAAATCGGGGTGTTAGTCGCCCGTTAACTCCGGGCGCTTACCACCGGGATTACGGTTCAAGATCATCCAGTTGCTTTTTCTTTCATTCGCTTTTGGCCTTCCCGGCAGATGGAAAGCAACGGGCATGCCGGACAGGATGGATTACGTGCTTTGCAATGATAGCGGCCAAAAAAAATAAGCAAGTGGTGGCTTTTCGACCATTTTTCTTCCGGCAGTTTTTCCATGAGTGTTTTTTCTACTTGCAGGACACTATCTTTCCAGCGGCAAATGCCGAGTCTTTTCGACACCCGTTCCACGTGTGTATCCACGGCGATTGCCGGCAAATCAAAAGCTACCGATGCCACCACATTCGCGGTTTTGCGTCCGACACCGGCAAGTTCCATTAATGCATCGCGATCGGCAGGCACGTTTCCGTTGTATTGCGTTAGAAGGGAATGGCTCATTTTCTTTAGATTTTTGGCCTTATTCCTGTAAAGACCGATGGAGCGTATTGCTTGTTCCAGATCTTCCGAGGAGCTGGCGACAATATCTTCGGGCCCTTTGTAGGTTTCAAATAAATGTGGAGTCACTTTATTGACGAGGGCATCGGTGCATTGGGCAGACAATATGACAGCCACTAGCAGCTCAAAAGCGTTTCGGTGCCAAAGTTCACATTGGGCATCCGGAAACATCTCTTCCATCGTATCGATGGCGTGAACGGTGTCTCTTTTGGATAGCATTTTCTCTTTTGCCACCCCCCTTTTCGGTCATCTAATCGGCTTCCAGCCAATTATAGTTTGGATAAGGCTGGGTCTGGGGCTGTTCCTCCGATGGTGCTTTACCCCTTTGTTTTTGTCGGAATTTTTCACTGAAAGCATCCGCTTCTTCAGGCGTTTTAATGCCATTTTTTTGCCATTCAAACAAGATGCGGTCAATGTAACGCAAATTTAATTTGCCCGAAATCACAGCTTCCCGCAATGCCGCCCTTATTAATGGATACGTGTACTGGTCCCGGTCTATCCACATGGCGAGCGTCTCCCCTTCCATCGGGGAGAGCGGTCGCCCGAATTCATTTTCAAATAATCTGTACAGCTCGCCGGCATCTATATCGTTCTCATTATTCTCCGGTGCATGTTCTGCTTCAAGATAAGCAATGACTTTGTCATAAAAAGGCCCCAGGCTATACGTTTCATACATTACACCGTTATCATCCTCGTTTTGTTCAAGACGAAGGACTCCCCGCTTTAATAACCGACCGATCGCCTGTTGACAGTTATTCACAGTCAATGTCATTTTTTGTGCCAATTGCTCCGGAGTCGGGAAGTTATGGCCTTGTTGGACAAAACGATGGATGTGCAGCAGCAGCATCATATCGTTTTCGTTTATGCCGAGCGCATCGTAATAATCAAGAAATACGGCTGGAATCGATACATGACCTTTTTCCAAAAGCTTGATCATAACGTCCCGTTCCATGCGTATTCTCCCTTTCGTTCGTGATTGTCTCCCTTTGATCGGGTCGTTCCATTCTGCGATTTAGGACGTCGTGCGCTTAATAAAGTGTTCGATTCGCTCTAAGGCATCCGTGATGAACGAAAGGGAGGTAGCATAGGATAAACGCACATTGTCAGGAGCGCCGAATCCTGCACCGGGAACGATCGCCACTTGTTCTTGTTCCAACAAAGCGGCAGCCCAATCGTCCACAGATGCAAATCCGCCGGCGTCCGAAGCTTCCTTTACATTCGGGAATAAATAAAATGCGCCTTGCGGTTTCATGCAACTGACACCCGGGATTCCCACGAGTTGTTCATATGCCAGGTCCAACCGTTCTTCGAACGCCTGTCGCATTTCTTCCACAGGTGCTTGGTCCGAATTATAAGCGGCGATTGCGCCGTACTGCGCCGGCGTCGTCGGGTTCGACGTGGAATGGCTCGCCAAGTTGCTCATTGCCCGAATAAGCTCCTTATCACCTGCAGCGTAGCCAATTCTCCATCCCGTCATGGAATAGGATTTAGAAACACCATTTACGATAATGGTACGCGCTTTTAAATCTTCCGAAAGGCCTGCAATGGAGTAATGTTTTGCATCTCCATAGATCAGTTTTTCATAAATTTCATCCGAAACGATCAAGATATCACGCTCTGCCGCCACTTCGCCGATAGCTTGCAGTTCCTCTTTTGTATACATTCCCCCGGTCGGATTGCTCGGGGAGTTTACAATCATTGCCTTCGTTTTCGGCGTTATCGCATTCGTCAATGTTTCTTTTGTCATCTTGAAATCATTTTCTTCTTTTGTTTGCAAAATGACGGGGGTTCCGCCGGCGAGTTTAATTTGTTCAGGGTAACTTACCCAAAAGGGAGCGGGTACAATCACCTCGTCTCCCTCGTCCAACAAAGCCTGAAAAATCGTATACAACGCGTGCTTGGCACCCGAGGATACCATGATTTCTTCTTGTATGTAGGTGAGGTTTTGATCTCTTTTAAATTTATCGATAATCGCTTCTTTAAGCGTGGGCAAACCTCCGGACGGCGTATATTTTGTCTCGCCTTCTTTCATGGAAAGGGTTGCCGCATCAATGATGTAGTCAGGCGTGTTAAAGTCCGGTTCTCCCGCACCCAAACCGATCACATCATGCCCCGCCGCTTTCAATGCTTTCGCTTTTGCTGTGATGGCGAGCGTTGATGATGGGGTAATCGTTTCTACTCGTTTCGACAGTTTCATGTTGTTCCTCCTTTAAAAAGCGCAAGGTGCGCTAATGCCGGCGTTGTTGCAGGATGTTCCCTTGGCCGACTTTCTTAATTTAAAGTGTACGCAATGACAAGATGAACTGCAACACCCGAAATAAGGTGTTTTGTCTGCTGTATGCCTCTCAGGCCTATCCGTTGCCGGGCAGACGGTATTGTTTGAATGATTCTCCTTCTTCCGCTGTATAATAGTCATAGTAAAGGATGTCATCTGCGTCCGAATAAACGAGTTCATAGACGATTTCCTCTTCTTCGAAACCGATACGGATCTCTCGTACGTCGATCTCTCCATGCTCGGAACGGGCCTCGTTGATGACCGTTTCCTCATCCGTTACGTCGGCAAGGGGAACGCGCTCGATCTGTTCATAACCCTCATCATAAAACCAATAATATTGGTCACCGTCTGTTTGCGTTGTCGTGGCTACGTAGATCGTTTCCATCCCGTAAAACACATGGAAATCGTCAAATGTTTCCGCGTCTTCATCCTCCGAAACAAGCCATGCAACTGCTTCTTTTTGTTCTTCTTTCGGGGCTTCAATGCTTTGGTAAAATCCATACACCCCCAGCCCCAATAAAAGGACAAGGGCAACAACTCCCAAAATGATCCAACTCCGCATCGCGTACCTCCCAACTGATGCGATTCCTTTTTAGCCGTTAACTTCCCAAACGAGGGACGGAATTGCATCCTTGCCGTGATTTTCTTCGTAAGCGCCGCCCCTTCATTGAGCATAATAAGACTGTTCTCTTCTAGAGAGAAATTAAAATACGCCCGCACATGAAAGGCTGTTCCACGCAGCCTTTCTTTTTTTAGGATTAGTGATCGTCAGCAAGCTTCTCTGATGCAGCCATCGCTTCATGGCGAATCTTTTCCTCATCAACAGTGAGAAGTCTGCCATCTCGCATGAGAGGCTTCCCTTCAACAAAAACGTCGGTTACATCCCGTCCGGTAGCGGAATAAACGAGTGTTCCGTGATTAATGCGCGGAATCATATGTGCTTGATCGCTGTTAATGAAAATAAAATCGGCATCATAGCCTTCTTCAATGAATCCCGCGTTGGAAAAGCCAAGCGCGTTTGCGCCATTCACCGTTGCCATTTCCAAAATCGTTTGCGCATCCGTCGCATTCGCCTCTTCTTCCAATCCTTTATGAACCATCGCTGCTTGTCGCATTTCATCAAAGACATCCAATGTGTTATTCGAAGCTGCACTATCTGTACCGAGAGAAACCGGGATATGATGATTTAACAATTGGGGCAACGGTGCGATTCCCGAACCCAATTTTAAATTGCTTTGCGGATTATGGGATACATGGACGCCGTTGTCTTTCAGCCCCGTGAGTTCCGAATGGTTAATATGGACAGCGTGCACAGCGAGAGATCCCTTTGTCAAGATGCCTTCTTCCAAAAGATGAGCGACAGGCGGCAAGCCATGCTTTGTTTCGTGTTCCTTTACTTCCTTTCGTGTTTCGGCAATGTGAATCTGCAAAGGCAGTGCCGCTTCCTCCGCTTTTGCTTTTGTTTCCCGTAAAAATTCAAGCGGACACGTATAAGGGGCATGAGGGAAAACGGCGCCCCTCAGGCGTCCACTCGCGGAAGATTGGCATGATTTCGCGTAATCAATGGCCGTTTTCAGCTTTTCCTGTTGTTCTTTCTTTGAGCCGAAAGCGATCATTCCGCGCGAGAGGGAAGCTTTCATGCCCGATTCCTCTGTCAACGCCGCCGCGCCTTCCCGGTTGAGATGATACATATCGGCAAAACAAGTCGTACCGGAACGAATCATTTCAACGATCGCGAGTGCCGTTCCGGCAGCGGCACTTTCATCATCCAATGCAGCTTCCGCGGGCCAAATTTTTTCGTTTAACCAACGCTCAAGGGGCAAATCATCACTGATCCCCCTAAGCAATGTCATCGGCGTATGGCCGTGGGTATTGACGAGCCCGGGCATGAGGATTTTCTTCTGCCCGTCTATCCTTTCCCACCCATATTCGGCCTGCGGTTCTCCTTCTCCGACTGCAACAATTTTTTTGTCTTTCACTTTGACAAAACCTTTGGAGATCATCCGCACTGCATCGATAATCGTTACATTCGTTACCACATATGGGCGTGTCATCGGGGGTCATCCTCCTGATACTCCTGATAAAATTCCTCCGCACGTGCAAGCAATTGTTCCGCAGGTGCGAATAATTGCGGCATAGTCGGCAAGGAGCGCAAAAACACCTTTCCATAACGGGCTTGGATGAGCCGCTTGTCTAAAACAAAGACAAGTCCACGGTCCCTTTTTGTGCGAATCAAACGTCCGAACCCTTGTTTAAATCGGAGAACCGCCCGGGGTAATGCCAGCCGGCTAAATGCGTTGCTCCCATCCGCTTCAATCTGTTTTGCTTTCGCCATGTACACCGGATCATCCGGCGGGGCAAAAGGCAAACGTACGATAATGAGCGCTCGGACGTCTTCTCCCGGCAAATCAATGCCCTCCCAAAATGTCGTCGTTCCCATTAAAATCGACCGCTCGTGGCTACGAAACTGTTTCACAAGTTTAGAACGATTATCCCCATTCACTCCCTGAGCAAAAAGGGAGTAACTCAAATCTTGCATATGCGGTTTCATCAATTTGGACACGTCTTTTACCATTTGATGGGAGGTGAACAGGACGAGCATCCGACCGTTGACACAGGATGTGAGTGAACAAATAAAATGAGCGACGGCATCCGTAAAACGCTCTTCCCCATCCAGGCGGATGTCCGGAAAATCTTCCGGGACGAGCAACTGCGCTTGCTTCTCATACTGAAAAGGAGAAGCTAGCTGTAAACATTCCGGCTGTGCATTTGTTAATCCGAGTTGGTCGATCGTATATTGAAAAGACCCTTTCACGGTAAGCGTCGCTGAGGTAAGAATAATGCTTTTCGTGTTTGAAAAAAAATCTCCGGCGAGTTGCTCGCTAATATTAATCGGCCTACGGTACAATCGTAAACGATCCGGGCGCTTGTTGGCATCGCTTTCTGCCCAATACACTTCGTTTTTTTCTTCGGAAGTTAAGAGCGATGCCAGTATCGTTTGCGCTTCTTCCAAATCGTTGCAGAGTGTGTTCACTTTTTGAAGCAACGTTTCTTCCGCGGGCGCGAGCGCCTCGTTTTTTAGCGTGCGGATGAGGGAACGCCAGGCACGAATGACATCATTTCCTCCTGCTTCCGTTCGCTTCCATACATCAAACACATGAGCATTGAGCACGTCATCGGGGATATATACTTCGCTTTTTTCCCGTGTGCGTTTGTCATTTTTTACAATCGCCGTTTGCAAAACGGTAAATAATTGATTCCATTCATGATGCAACGATTGCAATTCCCGTTTGCGTTCACTCAGCCAATCGGCGGAAACCGCAGTTGGGTGGCGGTCGATCAAAACGGAAATATCGGCGAATAATCCCGCATGTTCCTGTACCCCAAATTGATTATACAAACGCATAAAATGTTGGTAGCTCATGGTTGCTCCCAAGTGACGCCCCGCAGCTTCTTCCAAATGATGGGCTTCATCCACGACCAAATATTCATAGGCAGGGAGCGTACGCGTTCCCTGAAAATGATCGGTAAACAAAAGCGCATGATTGGTGATAATGATATCTGCCTGTCTGGCGTTCTCCTTGGTTCTCGGATAAAAACAGCGGGAGAAAAAAGCGCAATTCGAATGTGTGCAAGATTCCGGATCACTTTTCAACTCATCCCACAGGGCATATCCCCCGTTTGGCAAATTAAGCTCTTCCACGTCGCCTGTTTCCGTCTCTGTCAGCCAAATCAAAAGTTGGGCGGCACTTAATTGTTCGTCGTAAGATGCTTGTCTCGTTCCCCTTATCTGCTCCAAAAAATGGGCGAATTTTTGCAAGCATAAATAATGGCTACGCCCCTTCAGTACCGTCGCTTCAATCGGAAGGCTCAACCCTTTTTCCAATAAAGGCACATCCCGATCTTTAATTTGCTGTTGTAAAGCAACGGTTTCCGTTGCGATCACCACCGGACGATTTTTCTCTCTGCTCTTGACAACGGCAGGATACAAGTAAGCCAACGTTTTCCCCGTGCCGGTTGCCGCCTCCGCGATAAGATGCTTTCCATCCGCAAAACAAGCATAGACGTTATCGGCCATGTGTTCTTGGCCGTCTCGATGTTCAAAAGAAGGAGAGACATTCGCAAGAGCACCGTTCATCCCGAAAAAATCCTCGGCATTAAAAGGGATTGTCGCTTTCACTTCCGCTCGGGTGGCCGTTTGCTTTTTCAAGGCAAAATCTTGATAAATGTCATAGGTACTTGCTTTTTTTCGATGGCGTGTTCTCGCCGTTTTCATCGCATCGTATACCCATAAATGCAAACCTCTATACATATCAGTGGTACAGGCTTCAAGCTGCTGCAACGTAACATGGGGCAATGCATCCAATTTTTTTAACATCAGGAGCAAAAGATGAGCCGTAACTTCTGCATCACTTCCGGCACGATGAGGGTTCTCGTGAGAAAGGTTGAATTGGTCTGCTAATGATGCTAAACGATACCCATCAAGCGTTGGGTAGAGCATACGCGCCATTTCCACCGTATCCAACACGTCTCCGCGAAATCCTTCATAACCGGCTTCAACGAGTTCATTATTCAAAAAATGTAAATCAAAATCAATATGATGGGCGACCAAACAAGCGCCGTCCAAATCATTTAAAATATCGGGCGCCAACTCCGAAAATAACGGCGCATCCATTAAGTCATCTTCTGTTATGCCTGTAAGCCGGCTAACAAAGGAGGGGATTTTCCGATCACAAGACACAAAAGAAGAGAACGTCTTCGTGACTTGACCGTTCCATACGACGGCCAGACCTATTTCGATGATTCGGTCGCCGTCCTGCAGCCGATTCCCCGTCGTTTCCACGTCAATCACGACGAATTTATTCGATTTATCTATGGTCATGGCATTCATCACATCATTCTTCACTAATCAATGTCTACATTTTATCATAAAGCATCATGATCGTCATAGCGGCAATTTCCCGAGGAGGAACAAGAAGAGCAGAGTAACCTCTAACAGAGGGCGCGATGCTCCGAAAGGTACAAGTGAGGCATAGTAATCCCTCAAGCAATGGGCGCGCTAAAAGTTACTCCCGCTCAAAAATTACATTGTCAATCAAACGCGCTTGCGGATAGCGAACGGCAGCGGCGAGAATGAGCTGTTCGTCCGTGTCATTTTCATCTGACGGCTCCAGGCTCGGGTATGTCAAAAGCTCCACGTAATCGATGGAAGCAGTAATACGTTCCGAGAGCTCGGCAGTGACCTCACGCTCCGTTTTCACCGGGCTTTCCTTCTGTTGACGAAACCGTTCATAACCTTTTTGTAAGGTTTTGTATAAAAGCGGCGCTTCCTTTCGTTCGCCCTCGCTTAAAAATACATTTCGCGAGGAAAGCGCTAAGCCATCTTCTTCTCGAACGGTTTCGCCGCCCACAACGGCAACGTCTAAATGAAAATCCTCACACATGCGTGTTAAAATCGCGAGTTGCTGGCCGTCTTTTTTTCCAAAATAAGCAGCGTCCGGGCGTACCAGTTGCAAGAATTTCATTACAACGGTAGCCATGCCGTCAAAATGACCGGGACGGTGACGACCGCAAAGACGTTCGCTCATTTTGCCTACCCTAACGGTTACAGCCGGATCCCTTGGATAAATATCGTCCACCGACGGCAACCAAAGGACGTCGACACCTGACGCTTTTGCTTTTTCAATATCCGCCTCTTCCTGGCGCGGATAATGGTCATAATCTTCCCCTTCCCCGAACTGTAAGGGATTGACGAAAATCGTCATAACCAATTGGTCATGATCGGCCTTTGCTTGCTTTGCCAACTGCAGATGTCCTTGATGCAACGCCCCCATTGTCGGAACGAGGGCAATGGAACCATTTCCCTCCATTTGATCACGACAGTTCAGCCATTCTTTTTTTGTTCGGCAAATAAGCATCCTCGTTCCTCCTTTGGATTATTCCAAATCACCGCTGTAAATCAAATGAACCTTCCCCTGTTGATCCTTTAATTGCAAGACGCCTTCACGATTAATACCTAGCATGTGCCCAACTACGGTTGTGTTGCCCTGCACGGCTTTTACCGGCCGCTCATAAAGCGCCGCATACTTTTCCCACGTTTCGCGAATGTAATCAAATCCATTTTCAATCCAAGTGTCATACCATTTTTCAAAAGAAATAAACAAAGCCTGCAGAATATGTGCCCGCGGCCATTCCTTTTCGCTTTCCACGTATAATGACGTCGCTTTTTCCTGGAGCTCTTCGGGAAATTGGGCTTGTTTTTGATTAATATTTAATCCGATCCCGACGATCATCATTTGCATTTTGTCCGCTTCCGCTTGCATTTCCGTCAAAATGCCCGAAACTTTTCGGTTATTAATATATATATCGTTCGGCCATTTGATTTGCACAGGAAGTTGCGTCGTTTGTTCCAACGCTTCTGCTGCCGCAACCGCAGTCACTAATGTTAACTGCGGTGCTTCTCTGATCGATATGTCCGGTTTGACAACGATGGATACGCTGACGCTCGTCTGTTCCGGCGATTGCCACGGCCGTTCCATCCGTCCCCTTCCTCCAGTTTGTTCACTGGCAACGATCGCTGTTCCATGGGGGGTTCCTTCACGATAGGCCTTTTTTGCAAGCGTTTGCGTCGAGGTCACTTTTGATTTAAAAAAAGTTGTCTGCCCAATGCTTTTTGTCGATAAGCCGGCTTTGATTTCAGCTTCGCTTAATGTTTCCGGACGTGTTTTCAATTGATAACCTTTCCGGGGAATGGCTTCGATTACATACCCTTCTTTGCGTAAATCTTCCATATGTTTCCATACGGCTGTTCGACTCACTCCTAAGCGGTCGCTTATTTGCTGTCCGGAAACATAGCCGTCCTGCATTTCCGTTAACACTTGCAACAGATCATGTTTCATACAAACGCTCCTTTGCCCAAGTAAGTAACGCCGCTCGCTCATTTGCCACCTGTTGTTCCACCACGGCCAATTCCAACGCATGCAACATGTCCCCGAGCCATGGTCCTGGTTCCCAATTCATATGGGTGCTGATTTCAAGCGGAGAAACGGCCAGCTCATGCCGGCTTTGAATCGGCAGTTCAGCCAAAAGGCTCCTCACATTCATTACTCCTCCGGGAACCGAACCCGAGAGAATGTGCGCCATCTTCTCCGCAGCCAAAGCTGT
This sequence comes from Salicibibacter cibi, assembly GCF_016495865.1. Taxonomy (NCBI): domain Bacteria; kingdom Bacillati; phylum Bacillota; class Bacilli; order Caryophanales; family Bacillaceae; genus Salicibibacter; species Salicibibacter cibi. The sequence goes on along the minus strand of NZ_CP054706.1, from coordinate 1,612,837 downwards.
CGTTTTTCCGGCCTCATAGAGGCGCCACCGATCCCACGGGGCCTCCATTCGCCTTTTCGTATAAAAAAACAATTGTTCCGCTTTTTTTGCCATTGTTTTCGGTAATCGCCACTTTTTCAAGCAATGGCGCACGTTTTCCTCTCCGAGCAGATAGAAAAATACCACCCATTTTTCCACAAGCGTATTGACTTTATGCAACGCCGAAAAGACGGGAGGTTTATGTAACCGTGTGGCATCCGGACATAAAATCGAAAGGATGCCTTGCTCGGCTAACCATTGCATCCCGGAAGCAGCATCGCGGCTTCGCAACAAACGGTTCAATTCCTCCCCGATTCTTTCGGCTGCGATTGTATTTATGCGCTGACGCTCTGCTTTGCTACTTTTTGCAACACGGGGATCGACCGTGAATTGGTAGTCAGCCACCAAGCGAGCGGCACGCAGCATACGCAGAGGGTCCGATTGAATCGAATCCTCGCGGACAAGCCGAAGCACTTGGCGTTCAATATCGACCTTTCCATAAAAAGGATCGATCCATTCTCCCCTTTCATTTATGGCTATCGCGTTTACGGTAAAATCTCTTGCCGCTAAATTCTCCATCAGTGAGTGCCCTTGTAATTCACTGATTTCCACACGCACTTTGGCCTTCATCATGGAAAGGAGCGGAATGTTCGTTCCAATGATGGCCGCCTCTGGGAAAATGCCCTCCAGTTCATCCATCGTTGCCGAGGTGACGATATCAAGGTCAGCGGAAGCTTCTTTTAAAAGCCAATTGCGAAGAGCTCCGCCGACAATATATGCATCATGCCCATCGCTTGCCAATGTTTGCAGCAAGGAGAGTCCCAACTGCCATTCATTGTTTGTAGTCATGGCCGTTCCAACATTTCCGCGTAAAGTTTTTCATAGCTGGCGACGATCGTATCACTATTGAATTTCGAGAATGCACGCGTCTTTGCGGCATTGGACATTCGACGATGCATCGCTTTATCGTTAAGAATCGCAAGTGTTGCCTCGGCGGCTGCTTCATAATCGTAAACCGGGCGAATCAGCCCCGTTTCTCCATCGCAGATCACCTCAGGAATGCCCCCGATATTGGTGCCGATGACCGGCACACCGACGGCCATCGCTTCCAATGCCGTAAGGCCGAAACTTTCCTTTTCCGATAGCAAAAGCATAGCATCGGCAAGGGAAATCAGTTCATAAATGCGGCTTTGATTGCCGAGAAATAAGACATCTTCTTGGATGCCTTCCGCTTCGACAAGTTCTTCAATCGAATTTCGTTCCCGGCCGTCCCCAATCAGAAGCAGCTTGCTTCGTTTTTCTTGCCGTATGAGACGAAAAGCGCGAACTACGTCTTCGACCCTTTTCACCGGACGAAAATTAGACATATGTACGATCACATCTTCATCATCTTTGATGTCGTAACTTCGCCGTAATGCATGCTGATTGGCGGGCACGGCAATATTTGGCGGGACAAAATTATAAACCGGCTCCATATGCTTTGCAATGTCCAATTGTTCTTTTGTTTCATTAACGAGAAAGCGGGACACGGCCGTAACCTTATCCGAACGATTAATTCCATAACGGATAATATTTTGCAAGGACGGGTCATTGGCAAGCACGGTAATATCCGTGCCATGCAGCGTCGTCATTACTTTCACGTTCCCGCCGCTCATATCCTTGGCAAGAGCAGCGGAAACGGCATGAGGAACGGCATAATGGACATGCAAAAGATCCAAATCATACCTTTCGGTAACTTCTGCCATTTTACTGGCCAATGTTAAGTCATAGGGAGGATATCGAAAAATTTGATATTGGTTAACTTCCACCTTATGGAAATTAATGTTCGTATAAGCTCGGTCCAACCGAAAAGGTAAGCCGGACGTAATAAAATGGATCTCATGCCCCTTTTCCGCCAAGCGTTTGCCAAGCTCGGTTGCTACAATACCGGATCCGCCAACGGTGGGATAACATGTGATCCCGATTTTTAAGGCTTTCATAGTAAAACAGAACCTACCCTCCTACCCTTCCGGTTATTCATGGCGGCTATCTCTATCGCAGGTTTCCTTTTTGTGGAAATGAAAAGCTCCGTCGTTCAAGGCGCCCACAAGGATTTCAGCCGTGCCCATGTTCGTCGCAATCGGAACTTCGTGTACGTCACAAAGGCGAATCAGCGCGGTAATATCAGGTTCATGCGGTTGGGCTTGCAAAGGGTCACGAAAAAAGAGAACCAAATCAAGCTTCCCTGCCGCTACACGCGCACCCAACTGTTGATCCCCGCCTAACGGTCCGGATAAAAAACGGGTGATGGGGAGATCCGTCGCTTCGGAAATACGTTTTCCGGTCGTTCCCGTGGCGAAGAGAGCATGAGCAGCTAAAATATGCCGGTAGGCAATGGTGAAGTTGACGATTTCCTCTTTTTTACGGTCATGAGCAATCAGAGCAATATTCATGATCACTCGATAACCTGCTCGAGCCCGTAAATGAGCGTTTTTGTCGCCATTACCGTTTCCACTGCCAGTTTCACACCCGGCATAAACGAACCGCGGTCAATGGAATCGTGCCGTATCGTTAACGTTTGTCCACTGCCGCCGAAGACAACTTCTTGATGAGCCACAAGGCCCGGTAAACGAACACTGTGAATCGGCATTCCTTCGACCTGTCCGCCTCTAGCGCCTTCGAGCGTCTCGCTTTCATTCTGATGCCCTTGTTTTTTCTCTCCGCGAACGTCGGAAATGAGGTTCGCAGTTTTTAAAGCTGTACCCGACGGAGCATCTAGTTTGCGGTCATGATGCCGCTCGATAATCTCTACATCATCGAAATATCGGGCCGCCATTTGTGAAAATTTCATCATTAACACCGCACCTATTGCAAAATTCGGCACGATCATGGCACCCAGAGACTTACTTTCTGCTTTTGCCCTTAACTGTTCAATTTCCTCATCCGTGAACCCCGTCGTACCGATCACAGGACGAACGTGATGATCGAGTGCGATTTCCAAATGGGTTTTTGCCGCTTGCGGTGTTGTTAAATCAATCAACACATCCGCTTCCACCTCGGAAAAGCAGCGGTCAGCATCCGTGAAGATTGGAACATCCCCGTCCGAAAAATGTGTCTCTGTTTGCGGTTTATGGTCCACACAGGCAACAAGTGAAAAATGTGCGGTATGGGCAATCAAATCCCGGGCCGCCGTGCCCATTTTGCCACGCGGTCCCGCCAAAATAATACGAATATCACGACTCGCCATTGTTATTTCCCTCTCCTTCATTAATAATGGATGTCCAACGATTACGATCCCTATCGTTAAATTTATGCATGACGCTTGTAAAACTCTCTGTCAAATCAATATCAAGCGAGTTGGCAAAACAAATGAGCACGAAGAGAAGATCACCGAGTTCTTCTTCCATTTCCTTTTCCTGTTCATTTGTTTTCTTCGGTTTTTCCCCATAGTAGTGATTAACTTCCCGTGCCAATTCACCAACCTCTTCCGACATACGTGCCAGCATGGCCAACGGAGAAAAATAACCTTCTTTAAACTGGCCTATGTATTCGTCCACTTCCGATTGCATCGCTTTCATTGATGGCTCGTTCATCGTTTCTTCCTCCCTTTCTTTTTTGAACATTTGCCCCTTACGTCAAAAACGCCTATAATATGATGGGCTTACCTCACGACAAAGGAGGCACGCACTTGAAACATTTTTTTCAACACGGCAAACGCGTCATTTTAGTGCTGCTCGGAACTGCGCTCATGTCGTTCGGACTCGTTTATTTTAACATGGAAAATAATCTTGCCGACGGTGGATTTACGGGGATTACCCTTATCCTTTTTTTCGTTTTCACAATTGATCCCGCAATTTCCAACATCGTGCTCAACATTCCCATGTTTTTTATCGGGTATCGTGTCCTTGGCCGTTCCCTTTTCATTTACACATTGATCGGAACGTTTGGGCTTTCCTTTTTTCTATGGTTATTCCAAACCTACCGGATTGTTGACGTCCCGCTTCAAGACGACCTTACGCTTGCCGCACTCTTCGCCGGCGTTTTTATCGGGACAGGTTTGGGAATGGTCTTCCGATACGGGGGGACGACCGGCGGTGCCGACATTATCGCCAAACTTATGTTTAACTATTCTGGTGTAAGTATGGGTCGGACGCTCTTCATCATCGATGCGATGGTCATTGTTTCCTCGCTCGTCTATTTAAATTACCGAGAAGCGATGTATACACTTGTTGCCGTATTTGTGGCGTCCAGGGTTGTAGATTTCATCCAGCAAGGTGCCTATTCCGGAAAGGCTGCCTTTATTATATCAGAAAACAGCGCGGCTATTGCAGATGCAATCCTGCTCGAAATGAATCGAGGGGCAACGCTCCTTAGCGGACGCGGTTCTTTCACCGGTACGAATAAGGAAATTCTTTATTGTGTCGTCAGCCGTCATGAAATCACCCGTTTAAAAAACATTATCGACAAAGTCGATCCTTTAGCGTTCGTATCCATCTCCAACGTTCAAGATATTGCCGGGGAAGGATTTACATTCGATGACGAACAAAAGCCGTTGCAATAACATAAAGGACTACAGGCTTTTTCTACTTTATCAGCCGAAATCGTTAAATTATCAGCCAAACGGAAATGACCCAGCTAACACACCCTCATTGTTACGCATAACAAAAAGCGCCGGGGCCGTGGGGCTCCCTGGCGCATGGTTTACAATTAATTAGTCGTTGTTCATCATCACATACATGAGGACGAAGCGAACAAGTTCCAATACGGCGACGAGCGCACCCGCCACGTACGTAAGAGCAGCGGCGTTCAATACCTTTTTTGATTCTTTTTCTTCGTCGTTGCGAATGATGCCGCTTGAGACCATCTGTGTCATCGCCCGGCTGCTTGCGTTAAATTCAACCGGCAAGGTAACGAGTTGGAACACGACCGCCGCGGCCATCGCGAAAATCCCGACGAGCATCAAACCGCTGAATTGCAGGAGCATCCCGCCAATAATCAAAAAGATTGCCGCGTTCGAACCGAAACTCGCTACGGGAACGAGCGAAGAACGAAGGCGCATAAAACTGTAATCTTCCGCATCCTGAATGACGTGTCCTACTTCGTGTGCCGCGACGGATGTGCCGGCAATTGAAGTTCCATAATAGTTATCTTCCGATAACCGCACCGTTTTCGAACGGGGATCATAATGGTCTGTAAGTTTTCCTTTGACTGGTTCAACATTGACATCATAAATACCATTATCTTGCATGATTTTCATCGCCACTTGTGCGCCTGTCATCCCCGAACTGTTACTTAGTTGCGAATATTTGCTGTACGTGGATTTCACACGCATTTGCGCATAAATAGGGATAATCATAATCAGGGCAAAATAAATCAAAAGCGTCATTAAATCCATGCTTTCACCTCCACACTTCTCTCCAACCCTACTTTTATTTTAATGAAAGTGCGTGTTTACGTCAACGATCACGCCTTCTCCGGTTCCGGCTTGCTTCACCCCGATATTTTTTCCATCCGGTATACGAGAGCGAAAGCAAAATCGCTCCGCTAATGATAGCAATGACCGCGATTAATGATGGATCATTTTCCTCGATGTCGCCTTCATATAAACGAATCATTTGCGCTTCCAGCGCATCAAAAAACGGCTGCGCTTCCTTTTCATCTTTCAAACGGTGGCTATGTTCTTCCATGAATGTAACGAGCGAACGCACTTCTTCGCGTTCGGACGGCGACAAACGCAACGTCGCCGCTGGATAAATCATTTCAAATGTTTTCCTCCAATCATTCCACGCATGTTGAAAAGAACTCCCGCCTTCTGACACTGCATCCCGTAACTGGGCCAATTGCTCTTCGACATCACGCCTTGTTTCTTTCCACTTCGGATTTTCCGGATGAAGGACGGCATCAACGGCATAATGAAAACCCAAAGCCTGCGCAAGTCGTTCATCCCGAGCAAGTGACACTTCCGTAAGCGCCCCTTGTAGGCGTTCATAACTCATTATAATCGTGCCCATATCGTGAACATCCAATGCCATTGTCTCATAATCTGCTTCTGTTAACTCATCGGCAAGTGCCTGCACCCGGGCCCGCCCTTCTTCATTATTTTCGGATTGAACGAGTGCAACGATTTCTTCGGCTTCGGCATCGATGTATGCCCATTCTTCATGTCCTTGTTCTTCCTGCTCCGCGCCGATACCTACAAGAAAGATCACCGCCGCAAGCATGATTAACCAGCCGCGCACCGAACAGCCCCCTCCCTTGTCCTCTTACCAAGAGCATATGAAAAAAAGGACAAGAGTAGACCAGGTGAACCTCTCCTCCTAAATCAAAGATTTTGATGGAGCTTCCCTTTTCATAGACGATAGCTTTGTTCTATGTGAACCGCGTCTTACATCATCTTCCGGGGCTTTGTTTTATACTGCTCGGACAGGGCCTTGGCCTACAGTCGAAACCATTTATTTAGGGATTGCTGAACAACTTGCAGCTATCAGCTGAAGCCGGGGGATGTCGCTTCCATGGCTGTGCTTTCCGCGGACGAAGGTCAAGCCTCCTCGCACAAAACCGGCGCTGCAGGGGCTTGACGCGTCCGTTTTAATGTCTATGCCATTGCAGCGTCATCCCTCCATACGTTGCCAGAAGTGCAAGGATTTTTATTTTTACGTAAAAATAAAAAGAGCCGATTCATCCCCCACCAAATCAAAGATTTGAAAGGGAAGAATCAGCAAATACGTTAACGGGGCAAAGAAAGACGATACCGATGGTGGCGCACATTGAAAATGTAAACAATAGCGATCGCTGCCAACCCAAGCCAAAAGGTAAAATAGCCGATATGATCGATATAGGGCATCAAAGCCGGGCTTACCCAAGGATGCATTCCAAAAACGTAGTCAATGATATCGTTATGGACGGTCCAAATTCCTACCACAACAAGATGCCAGAGTTTAATGCGGTAATAGGGCAAAAACAACACAGCTTGCAACGCCATCCCAAAGTGGGAGGCGATCAACATGTAATTTTGCCAATTCACCGGTCCTCCCATGAGATCGGCACCCAAATTCATGACTACTGCCCAAATGCCATATTTCATGAGCGTGACTGCCGCGAATGCTTCCAATAGCCCGATATGTTTACGCAAAAGAAATGCCGCCAACACCCCGGTAAAAAACAAGCTGGCGGTTGGGCTATCAGGAACGAAAGGCAGAAAATAAGCAGGCGTTTGCGCCAGCTGCCCTTCATACCAATAAAATCCATATAGCGTACCCCCGCCGTTGATGAATAACAACACCCATAGCATGGACGGACGGGCTAAAAAACCAATGACTATTCGCAAACCGGCCACTCCCCATTTGATATGCTGAAATGCTGCTGAGCAGGATGAAAAAAGCTGACATTGGTCAGCTTTTTTCTAACGTCACTATGCTTCCTCTTCTGCGTCTTCTTCACCGTTATCTTCATCATCGCCATTTTCGTCGTCTTCATCTTCTTCTGCGTCATCTCCGTCGGCGTCACCTTCATCCAGGTATTCCAGTTCTTCGTTCGTGCCACCGCCGTCAACAACGTATTCGGATAGAATTTGCAATTCTTCTTCCGTTCCATCAAACATATCCGCCGGCATTTCTCCGATCCCTTCTTGGGAAATTTCGGCAACGCCTTCCGCGTCATAAGGAAGGTCATATAGGGGAGGTCCATTGACACCGGGGTTCCCTTCCATGTTTTCCCCGTGACAAGAAATACACCCCTGCGCCTGATAGATATCGTAACCCTCGATATCTTGATCGACTTCCTGAATGTCTTCATCATCCATGGCGGCCTGTTCTGCATCTGCTTCCCAGTCATGTTGATCGACCGATTCCCAGGTTAGATAAATGACAGCCATAACCCCGAGCGTCATCATCCCGGTTGCAATCGGCCGCTTGGACAACCTTCGTTCCGGTCCATTATCGAGCCACGGCGCCAATATTAATGCGCCAAAAGCAAGTGCGGGAAGGATGACCGTACCCAGGACAACGTAATCGCCGGATGCATATTGATATTTAAGCAGTTGATACAAAAACAGGAAAAACCAGTCCGGTAATGGGATATAACTCGAATCCATAGGATCAGCTTCCCGTTCAAGCGGCGCAGGATGAGCGGCCGTTAAACAGAGAAAGCCGATGAGGAATACAGCGCCGACAAGCCATTCCTTCAGCAAATAGTTCGGGAAAAAAGCCTCTGTCTTGCCGGGGTATTCCGAATAATCTTTAGGTATGTTTTCCATGCGATGTTCGCGTTCCGGAATTCTGGAGTCCGTAACGAACTTCATTCCTTTTCCTCGATGCATCGGTTCCCCTCCTCAGAGTTTAGGAAAACCCGGAACTCGCCTTTAATGGCAAGCACCATAGGGTTTACCTCATTTCAACTTATTGGGGGCAATTTCCTATAGTGGTCCGGATATGCCCTGTTTGCGAATCATAATAAAATGAATGGCAATGAGCCCGAGCAATGCTCCCGGCAAGAAGAAAACGTGGATGGCAAAGAAACGCGTAAGCGTCTGTGCTCCGATGAACTCTCCTCCGGCCAACAAGTTGCTTATCAAGTCCCCGACAACGGGAACGCTTTCGGCAATCTCCAAGCCGACTTGGGTGGCAAAGTAAGCCTTCATATCCCACGGGAGTAAATAGCCGGTGAACCCAAGGCCTAAAATAATGAAAAATAGCAGCACACCTACAACCCAGTTAATTTCACGGGGTTTTTTGTATGAGCCTGTGAAAAATACCCGTAACGTATGTAGAAACACCATGACAATAACAACACTGGCTCCCCAATGGTGCATCCCGCGCACAATCATCCCAAACGCCACATCAGTCTGCAAATACTCCACAGACGCGTGTGCGTTCACAATATCGGGTACGTAATACATCGTCAAAAACATGCCGGATAGAATTTGGATAACGACCGTAAAAAACGTCAATCCCCCGAAGCAATATACAAATGCCGAGAAATGGTACCCGGGGTTTACGTGTTCGGGCACCTCGTGATCAGCCACGTCCCGCCATAGTGGGGTGACATCTATACGATCATCAATCCAATCGTAGATACGTTGTAACATTATCAATGCCCCTCCTAGACTTGTGGTGATGGATTACCCAGTAATACTCTGCCGTCGCGGACGTCGTGATCATAACGGTGTAGCGGTTCCGTCGGTGGCGTTCCAGGAACGTTCGTTCCGTCTCTTTCGAACCTTCCGAAGTGGCAGGGGCAAAAGAACTGTTCCGGATTATCCGCATCTGTCCCCCAGCTCACTGTACAACCTAAGTGCGTACAGGTCGGCGATAGTGCGACAACCTCTTCACCGTCCAAAAACATCCATACCGTTTCCGTCACCTGCTCCACATGCCATCCGTGATCCTGTTCATATTCCATATCAAAGGCTTGGGGCACATCCGTCAATTCATCTACTCCCGCTACGTCAATCATGTCCTCTTCTGCATCGGCTTGCAATATGGGATCCACGCCAAACCGAACCATAGGCATGATCAATCCAGCGGCCATAAAACCGCCCGTACCTAATAACGCATAGGTTAAAAATTGTCGTCTTGATACGTTGTGATTTTTCTCCATTTTACTCCCCCTACGTTCTTGAAAACTTTTCACGAAAGTTTCGCTCTCTATGATGCCGGGATATTATTGAACGGTGGTGCGATATTTGTACCTTTTCGCCGTTGCCGCTCGAATAAACGGACAAGATTAAGACATATACATAATAGCCTAGCGGCTCAGAGCATGTCAATCTTTTGCACAAAGGTACTTCCATAGGGACTGCTGAATAACGAAAAAAGACTGGCACATAAGCATTTTCCGTTGCTGTTGTCAAAACTGGATGCAAGGAAATCCATCCTATAAGCAAAAAACCCTTGCACTTCTGCAATGGCGAGACTCCAGCGGAAAAACGGACGCGTCAAGCCCCCGCAGCGCCGGTTTTGCGCGAGGAGGCTTGACCGTTCGTCCGCGGAAAGCGCAGCCATGGAAGCGACTTCCCCCCGGCTTCAGCTGATAGCTGCAAGTTGTTCAGCAATCCCTACATATGTTTTTATATGCCGTTTTCCTTTTGCCATTCCTTCATTACTTGCGGCAGAATTTCTTTCATTTGCTCGTTCATCGTCTTTTGTTGTAACTTCTTGTCCATGTGCTCGATGGGCAAATGCGGGAACCATAGCAAAAGACCGGGGAGGTCATTTTCATCATTTTTCCACGCAGGGTCTGACGTTATCCAGATCACGTGATTTTTTCCATTCGCTTTCAATTCATCGACCCAAACGCCCACGTGCCGAAGCAGCTCTTCCCGGGGTTCATTCTGCGGGTAGACGAGCGGAGGCAGTTGCAATAATCTCCCGCGAAACTGCTTTTCCATTTCCATCGCAATCAAAGATATATATTCCCCCATCGCTACGTGGTTCTTCATCTCCTCCCCTAGGGAAACGGATAAAAGAGGAACGAGAGCCGTGTCCACATAGGATTGGGATTGTTGATACGTATCAATATCTGCCGTTTGCCATCGCATTGCGGGAACTCCTTTTTCAACATCTGCATACAATTATAACGGATTTGCGTGAAAAAAAGCCAGTCCATAAAGAAAAAACATGCTATTGTTCACGGGATTGTAACTCTTCCACAAACATTGCCAATTCATGATTATCAGGCTGGTACTGCAGCGCATCGACGAGAACGGAAAGGGCTTCTTTTTGTCTGCCGTTTTCCAACAAAAGGTTTCCATACTCTTCCAATGCTTCTCCATTTGTTCCCAAATATGCAGCGGCTCGTTCATAGAACGGCAATGCTTCTTCGATTTCATCATCGATATAATGGGCTTTCCCCTCGTAATAAGTAAGCATTGGGTCATCTTCGCCTGCTTCCCGCAACTCTTCAATGGTTTTTTTTATATCATCGCTTCGTTCCATATCAGCATATATTTCCAACAATTTGGCGCTTGCATCCACATTCCCGGGATTAAGCGCAAGCGCTTGCCGCAAATGATCCTCCGCTTTTTCCAGCTCTCCGAAGGCATGTTGAAAGCGTCCCGCTTCTGCATAGAGATGTTCATTGTATTCGTCCGCTTCCAAACCAGCTTCAGCGGTTTTCAAAGCTTTTTCATACTGCCGCTCCGCCTCGTACGCCTCGATTAGCGGAGCATACAAGCTAGTGTATTCGGGATCGGCCTCCCGTAAAGCTTCGAGTTGTTCCATCGCTGTTTTATAGTCACCGAGTTGCAATGCAGTAAACCCGAACCCAAACAATGCGCGCGGTTCTTTTTGATCTTCGGTAGCTTGATCGTAATAAGTCATTGCCGTTTCAAATGCTCCCGTATTGCTGTAGGACTCGGCCAAAAGCAAGTGCAGATTCGATTCTTTCGGATCAAACCCTTCTTGAAGCGCTTGTTTTAAGTATGGAATGGCGCTTTGGTAACTCCCTTGTTCAACGTAGTAACTCCCGATGCCCGCCAATAAAACCGGTTCCTCCGGCGCTTGCTCAAGTGCCAAAAACAATTTCCTTTCCGCTACTTCCTCAAGCCCTTGGAGATGATACAAATCAGCGAGCAACATCTGCGCTTCCACAAAGGCATCATCAGCCGTATCAATCGATTCCAGCAAATCAATCGCTTCTTCTTCCCGGTCCAAGTCAATGGCCGCTTCCGCTTTCAGCGTCAACAGGCTTCCTTCAAACGGATACGTGGCCAATAGTTTGTCGGCAATTCGGAGCCCTTCCTGCGGATGGCCGAGCGATTGATAAAGCGTGGCAATTTCAAACAGTTGATCATCGTCGGCGTTTTTCTCGATCCCGCTTATTTTTTGCAGGCCGCCTTGCACATCCCCTTGCTCAATAAGGCCAAGCGCCCGTTCCATTTCTGTCTGCAAAAAAATCTCCCTCTCTGCGATAGGCTCCTATTCATTTAATGTCTAATCCCTCTCAAGTATAGCAAACGAAACGCATAAAAAAAACCTGAATGCATTGCGAGTAAACGCTTACATTTCAGGTCGAGCCAAAATTGCTCTAAGATTATGGATAGGAGTGGAGAGAAACCATACGCTGATTATTATTATAAAAGCACCCCGGGGCATTGTCAATGATTTTTTAGCAGGGTTATAAATTAACTTGCAAGGAAATCCATCCTATAAGCAAAAAAACCCTTGCACTTCTGGCAACGTACGGAGGGACGGTGCTGCAATGGCGAGCCTCCAGCGGAAAAACGGACGCGTCAAGACCCTGCAGTGCCGGTTTTGCGCGAGGAGGCTTGCCCGTTCGTCCGCGGAAAGCGAAGCCATGGAAGCGGCATCCCGGCTTCAGCTGATAGCTGCAAGTTGTTCAACAATCCCTAAATATTTTTCCCCGGGCGAAGGGTTTCGCCGTAAAAGCACCCTCTCATTTTTAATCATTTAGCAAACGTAACGTTGTATAAAATTTCGGGAAAGAGACGGCAGCCGCCCGAGCGCCATGGATCGTCGTTTCACCTTTTGCAATTAAACCGGCGATCGTAAACGCCATTCCGATCCGGTGATCATTGTAACTGCTGATTTCCGCACCGGTGAGGGGGGTCGGCCCCTCGATGATGAAGCCGTCTTCCGTTGCTTGTATTTGCGCCCCCAGTTGACGCAATTGCTTAGCCGTCGTATCAATTCGATTAGTCTCTTTAAACTTTAACTCCGCAGCATCCTTAATGACAGTACGTCCTTTTGCCTGCGTCGCAATAACCGCTAGAACGGGAAGTTCATCAATTAAACGCGGAATCAGCGACCCGGAGATTGTAGCGCCATGCAACGTTTTTTCCCGGACCATAATGTCAGCAACAGGTTCACCGCTGAGGGTGCGCTCATTTTCGAACGTCACATCTCCTCCCATCGCAACAAGGGCTTCAATGATGCCTGTACGCGTAGGATTTACACCGACGTTTTTAATGCGTAAACAGCTGTCTTTCACGATCGATGCGGCTGCGAGCAAAAAGGCAGCGGAAGAAATATCCCCGGGGATCTCCACGTCACGGGCTTGTAACGTCTGCCCGCCGGAGACGGAAACCTCGTTACCGGAAACATCAACCCTGGCTCCGAACGCTTGTAGCATACGCTCAGTATGGTCTCGCGAACGATATTCCTCCCGGACGGTTGTCTTTCCCTCTGCCTGTAATCCGGCCAATAATATCGCGCTCTTTACTTGTGCACTCGCAACCGGAAGGCTGTATTCGATCCCCGTTAATTTATTTCCCCCACCGGGAATCGCGATTGGCGTATACGTTCCGTTTCGCCGCCCATGAATTTGTGCTCCCATCGACCGTAATGGTTCGGTTATTCTCGCCATTGGCCGTTTTGCGATTGATTCATCACCGGCCACAACAGAAAAATATGGCCGCCCTGCCAAAATCCCGAGCATAAGTCGGATCGTCGTTCCGGAATTACCGACATCCAGCAGCTCCGAAGGTTCATTTAATCCTTCCATTCCTCGTCCGTCAATGACAACCGTCCCAAGGGTTTGATCATATTGAATGGCTACGCCCATTTTTTGAAAACAAGCAATGGTTCGCCGGCAATCTTCTCCGTCTAAAAACCCGCTCACAGTCGTACGGCCGTGAGCGATCGCTCCGAACATCACTGCGCGATGGGAAATGGATTTATCACCGGGTACCGTTGTGCTTCCGCGCAAGGCTTTTGAAGCAGTAATCGTTTCCTTGTCCATATACAACCCTCCGATCATTCACTGATGTAGACACTGAATTGTTCAGCTTCCAGGCAATCCATGCCTTTTTGCCGATCTGCCTCTTTTCGGAAACTCAATCGCAGCACCCCCATGATATCCTCGCGAGCTTCCATGATGCGGATATTCGTGATACTTATGCCTTTGTCCGCGAGTATTCCCGTTACTTCCGAGATAACGCCCGGGTGGTCCGCAACATCCACAAACAAATCATAAAAAGAAGGGATGGCCCCTTTCTTTTTGGACGGCAAACCGTCACGATGTTGCTTAGCTACTGAAAAAAATTGTTGTAATCCCGTATCGTTTTCTTCTTCGATCAAGTTTTGAATCGTTTGCATATCCGACTGCCAACGCTCCATCATTGGTAGGAGCACATGTTTGTTATGCATTAAAATATCTCGCCACATGACCGGGTTCGCCGAAGCAATGCGGGTGATATCTTTAAATCCGCCAGCGGCAAGATCTCCGAGTACCGGGTGGTCCTGTTGCAATTCTGCCAATTGATGGACGAGCGAGGCCGCAACGATATGTGGCAGGTGGCTTACGCTGCCTGCGAACAAGTCATGAAGATTGGGATCCAATTCGATAAAGTGCGCATTTGTCCCGTTTAACCACCGTTTCAAACGCTCGACCTCTGATGCATCTGCGTTTTTACCGGGGGTTAAACAATAAAATGCATTTTCGAACAAATCGCCCCTGGAACCTTGCACCCCACTTTTATGAGAGCCTGCCATCGGATGACCGCCGATAAATGTGGCTTCTTTCGTGTGAAACAGACGCTCACTTTCTGCCATCACCGTTCCTTTGGTACTGCCCACATCTGTAATGATCACGCCATCCTTCAAAGGAAGGCTGGCAATTTCATCTATCATTTCCAATGTCTTTGAGACCGGAGTGGCGATAATGATGACATCTGCATGTTGAACGCTTTCTTCCATCGTTGTATGCCCTTCATCGATGATTTCCAACGCTTTTGCCATGCGCAAAGAGGCTTCATGCACATCAACGCCGGTAATATGTACTTGATGGCGAGCGCGAATGGCGAGAGCCACCGAGCCGCCGATCAGGCCCAGACCAATAACTACAGCTTTTGGGCATTCATGCGGATGCGCAGGTGTATCATTTTCCATACCATTCACCTATTCCTTTCGTTAGCCGAGCCGCATGCACGTTTAGTTTGGATGAAGAAATCGGTTCTTTTCACCGATTTCGCCCAATCCAATTTCTTTCTTTATGCATTTTGCAAGTTTATCCATTCCGAGAAACTCGCCATAAATTGTTCGTTTTCTTTTTCCGTTCCGATTGAGACGCGAATGCAATTCGGAAAACCGAGCGCTTCCCCGGAACGCACAATGATCCCCCGGTGCAGAAGGGCGTCAAAAACACGATCCCCGTTTACTCCTACGTCCACGAGAAGAAAATTCGTTTCACTGGGATAAGGAGAACAACCAATTTCCCGGAAAAAGGTTTGCAGCTTGTTTTTTTCGCGCATATTCTTTTCCCGGCAGTCTTGCACAAACGCCTGGTCATTAAGGGCGGCGATGGCTGCTTTCTGGGCCAATGTCGTTGTATTAAAAGGCGGCCTTAACGGTTCCAATTTCGAAATCAAAGCTTGAGCACCGACCGCATACCCGACTCTTAACCCGGCAAGGCCATACATTTTCGAAAACGTGCGCAAAATTAACAAGTTCTCATACGTATCCAGCATCGCAAGCGTATCCGGGTAATCATCCGCCTCTACATATTCTCCATACGCCTCATCACTGACGACAAGCACATCGCTCGGCACCCGTTCCATAAAAGCGGAAAACGTAGCAGTGCTCACATACGTGCCGGAGGGGTTATTCGGATTGCAAATCCACACAATGCGGGTCTCATCATCGATGGCATCCGCCATCGCATCTAAATCGTGCACTCCGTCTTTTAAGGGAACCTCAACAATCTTCGCCCCTTCAACCGCTGCATTTTGTTTATACTGGGAAAACGTCGGTGCCGCCATCACGGTGTTCGTCTGTGCTGTTAACATTGCCCGGCAAAGGAGTAAAATCACTTCATCGGAACCGGCGCCAAATAACAATTGGCCTTCTTTTACTTGCAGATGGTCGGCAACGGCTAGCCGCAGTTCTCGCGCATGCCCGTCCGGATACAGGTTTGGCATCTCTGCATCTTGTAACTGTTTTTGCACGGTTCGGGAAGAGCCGTGGGGGTTTTCATTGGAAGCAAGCTTGATCACCGACTCAAGCCCTAACTCCTCTTTCACTACTTCTATCGGTTTCCCCGGTTCATATGGTTTTAAATCGTCGACAATGGGCTTCATTTTGAGATTCATAGTTTCGCTCACCTTTTCTTTTTCTTGCAATCATCTTACGACGAAACGAGCGTTTCCACAAATGATTGGATATTTTTCAATGCTTGCGGGCGCAAATCCGCTTGTCGCAAAGCTTCTTTATGTTTGCCGATTTCCCGTACAATCGCGCTTCCGACGATCACCCCGTATCCTTCTCCGTGAATCGCCATTACTTGCTCATTGCTGGAAACGCCAAAGCCAATGGCGAGCGGCACGTTGCTGTATCGTTTGGCTTCTTGCAAAAATGCGTCTAATCGACCGTCAAATGTTTTCCGAACGCCGGTGACTCCCAAACTTGATACGCAGTATAAAAAACCTTCCGCTTGCATAGCTATTTTTTGTATGCGTTCCCATGAAGTCGGGGCAACTAGGGAGACGAGCGCCAATTCATTTTGGTGACAACGACGGCGCACTTCTTCATTTTCCTCATACGGGAGATCCGGGATCAACCAACCGTCTGCGCCTGCATTAGCCGCTGCATCGACACCGCCGTCAATTCCATACCTTAATAAAGGATTAATATAACAAAAAAGAACAATCGGGATCGTTACACCCCGATCACGAATGGCGCGTACGAGTGAAAATGTTTTCGAAAGGGTCATCTCTTCTTCAAGCGCTCGCATACTGGCTTCTTGAATCACCGGACCGTCAGCGAGCGGATCCGTATACGGAACACCTAATTCCAAAATATGGGCACCACTCTCCTGTAGGGTGAAGGCGATCTCAACGGAAGCGTCAAAGGAGGGGTCCCCAGCCATCATGTAGGGGATAAACAACTGGTCGTTTGCTGCGCGAGCAGCTTGTTCAACGCTATTCATCTTCGTGGGCTTCCTTTCCTTTTTGCACATTGCTTATCGTTTCTACGTCTTTATCGCCTCGTCCGGACAAACAAACGAGCATTTGCTCCGTCGATGGCATCTCCTTCGCCTTTTTCATCGCTAATGCAAGCGCGTGCGCGCTTTCAAGGGCAGGCAAAATTCCTTCCGTTTTTGTAAGCAGCACGAGGGCATCCATCGCTTCTTCGTCGCTAATTGCTTCATAGCTTACACGCCCCGACTCGGACAGGTAGGCGTGTTCCGGTCCGATCCCGGGATAATCCAGCCCCGCCGAGATCGAGTAAGGTTCGCTAATTTGGCCTGCTTCATCTTGCAGCAAATACGTGAGTGCGCCGTGAATCACGCCCGGGCTTCCTTTGCTAAGGCTCGCGGCATGATCGTTTGTGTCAATGCCATGCCCCGCAGCTTCCGCCCCGTATAGCCGCACATGTTCATCAGCAAGAAACGCGCTGAATATTCCCATTGCATTACTCCCGCCGCCGACACAGGCAACGACGGCTGCAGGCGTTTCTTCCAGCTGAGCTTTCGCCTCGTCTCCGATGACACGCTGGAATTCACGGACGATTTGCGGGTATGGATGGGGGCCGACAACAGAGCCGATCAAGTACATCGTATCATCAACATTGGCGACCCAGTAGCGAATCGCTTCATTTGTCGCATCTTTTAATGTTTGGCTTCCGCTTGTTGCCGATACAACTTCGGCGCCTAATAATTCCATGCGAAAAACGTTGAGGCGTTGCCGTTCCATATCTTTCGCACCCATAAAAATCTTGCATTCCAATCCGTATTTAGCGGCGGCGGTGGCGGTGGCGACGCCGTGCTGTCCGGCGCCCGTTTCCGCGACAATTTTTTTCTTTCCCATCCGCACCGCCAAGAGCGCCTGCCCAATGGCATTATTGATTTTATGGGCTCCGGTGTGCAACAAATCTTCTCTTTTTAAATAGATTTTTGCACCGCCGACATGCTTCGATAGACGACTCGCATGCGTGAGTGGCGTACTTCTTCCTGCGTACGATTGCAACACCTCATGATAGTTTTCCATAAACGTCGGATCCGCCAGTGCCTCTTGAAAGCCGGTTTCCAGTTCCTCAAGCGCGGCCATCACCGTTTCAGGCACATATTTTCCGCCAAACTCTCCATATCGGCCGCGTATATCAGGATACGACATAGCCATCTTCTCTCACCTGCTTTGTGATGGTTTCCATTTTATTACGATCTTTTTGCTGTTCGGTTTCGATCCCACTGGATACGTCAATGCCATCGGGCTGAAAAGATAATAGTTCCGGCACATTTTCCGGCGAGACACCCCCCGCGATCCATAGAGGCCGATGCAATTGCCTCGCAAAGTGTACATATACAGGGACGGCTCTCCAGTCAAAACGTTTGCCGGTTCCCCCCTTTTGAATCTTTGTTCCGGCGTCCACGATAAATCCATCCGCAACAGGGGCAAAAGCGCTAAACAAGTCAAGCGTCTTTTTCTGATGGCGAAACGCCTTGATCACTTGTTTGCCTGTGCTTTTTTTGATTTCCCTTAAAAATTCCGGAGATTCATCCCCATGAAATTGCAATACGTCTACGGAAACCTTTTCCAGCATCGTCTTTATTTCTGTAGCATCCGGGTCCACAAAAACGGCCACCGTTTTTTGTTCAAGCAAATGAACCGAAGCAAGCCACTCGTTGACAGCTTCCGGTGCCACTTGGCGTTTGCTGGTTGCAAACACGAAGCCAAGAGCAGTCGCTCCCGCGGCAACCGCGTTTTCTACATCTTTCTTTGATTGCAGTCCGCAAAATTTAATGCCTGTCACCCGAGCAACGCCCCTTTCTTTAGATCCGGGATCGTTTTTTCGGGGTCGCCATCGGATACAAGCCTTTCTCCGATTAACATCGCTTTGGCACCTGCTTTTGCTACAAAAGTAACATCTCCGGCGCTGTGAATACCGCTTTCGCTTATGATAAAACTGCCTGCCGGAACAGAAGCGGAAAGCGCCCGAGTCTGTTCCGTGTCTGTTGCAAATGTTTGCAAATTGCGATTGTTAATCCCGATCATTGAAGGACCATACACATCGAGCAAACGTTCAAGTTCATCTTTGGTATGCACTTCCACGAGCGTTTCCAAACCTATCGCCTGGGCCATCTCGGCCATGTCTTTTAAATGGTCGGGCTCAAGGACCGATGCGATCAACAAAATCGCGTCGGCACCGATGCGTGCACTTTCTTCAATTTGCCGTTCATCAACGATAAAGTCTTTGCGCAACACCGGCACATTCACCGCTCGTTTTACCGCGACTAAATCCATGATGGAGCCTTGGAAATAAGGGCCATCCGTGAGCACGGAGATGGCATCGGCACCTCCCGCTTCGTACGCTTTTGCTCTTTCGACGACATCAAGGTCTTCTGCCAGTACGCCTTTTGATGGAGACGCACGTTTAATTTCCGCGATTAGACCGATCCCGTCACGATTGGCAGCATAAGCGAGGGCTTGCTTGAACGAATGACGCTTTATTTCTTCCCGGCGAGGGAGCTGGAAAAATTTTAAGTCTTCTTTTTTTCGGTCGACGATTTTCTCAAGCATGAATTTTCCCTGCCTTTCTTTGCAATTGCCTAAGATGGGCAAGAATCGCACCGTCCGTCAACGCATGACGCGCGCGTTTGTAAGCGTCCTCCCAGCTTTTTTCAATCTCGCTCACATACAGCCCGGCAGCCATATTAAGCAAAAATACTTCCGTGGCGCTCTCCGATGCACGATTGCTAAAAATATCCCGGATAAGCGTAGCGCTTTCGGCGACGGAAGACACTTGGATATCGGAAAGGGCGCCTCTTTGCACTCCGAACATCTCCGGTTCGATCGTATACGAACGTATACGGCCTCCATCTAATTCAGTCACATACGTTTTCCCGCTGATCGTAATCTCATCAATGCCGTCCTCGCCGGTGACAAACAACGCCCGTTCCGTCCCCAAGCGTTTTAACACCTCTGCCATCATTTTACCATAATCCTTATCAAACACGCCGACGACTTGCACGTCGGCATTGGCAGGGTTCGTCAAAGGGCCGACAAGATTAAAAATCGTACGGAATCCCAACGATTTCCGCGCTTTTGCCACATGTTTCATCGCTTGATGATACAAGGGGGCATACAAAAAAGAGAGTCCTTTTTCATTAATCGCCGTTTCCAAATCGGACGGATCGGTGTCAATGGGGACATTTAACTGCTCCAGCACATCAGCACTGCCGCTTTTTGAGGAAACAAAACGATTCCCGTGTTTTGCGACAGCGACCCCGCATGCGCTAACCCCAATGGCCGTCGCCGTCGAAATGTTAAAGGTGGAACGTCCGTCTCCTCCTGTTCCACACGTATCAAGCAAGCGTGTATGGAGCGGCCTGGAAACGGGAACGGCGTTTTTGCGCATCGCTCGCGCAAATCCCGTTAACTCCTCAACGGTTTCATTTCGATAGCGAAGAACGGTTAATAAGCTCCCGATTTGGCTCTCTTCCACCTCTCCACTCATCATTTCAGTCATGACCGACTCAGCCGTTTCTTCCGAAAGAGTTTCTCCCTCGAGGAGGGACTGTAAAACACGCGTTGTCATCATTTGCTCATCTCCCCTATACTCATCTCTTCTGCAATTTCAATGGCACTAAAAAGCGCCGCTGCTTTATTCATCGTTTCCTCGTACTCTTCTTCCGGCACCGAGTCGGCAACGACTCCGGCTCCGGCTTGGATGCGAACGCGATTGTTCTGTACCACCATGGTTCGAATTGCGATGCAGGAATCGACATAGCCGTTATAAGCGATGTAGGCAATTCCCCCGGCATAAATGCCGCGGTTTGTCGGTTCTAACTCCTGGAGAATTTCCATTGCCCGCACCTTCGGAGCACCTGACACAGTCCCGGCCGGAAATCCGGCAAGCAAAGCCGTCAGCGGATGAACATCCGCATGCAATTCGCCTCTAACCTTTGAAAGAATATGCATCACATGGGAAAATTTCCCGACTTCCATAAAAACCGGTGTCCGCACTGTCCCGTAGCGTGCCACACGTCCAACATCATTTCTTGCCAAATCAACCAACATTTGGTGTTCTGCCCGCTCTTTCGGCGACGCGAGCATTTCTTCGGCAAGCACGTCATCTTCTTGTTTACTTTTGCCTCGTTTTCTCGTACCGGCAATTGGGTGGATTTCCACTTCGCCTTTCTTTACTTCCACAAGACGTTCCGGTGAACTCCCGACAATTTCTTTCTCTCCCAGTTTCAGAAAAAACATATACGGAGAAGGATTTAATTGGCGCAATACCCGATAGATCGTAAACGCCGATGTGTGAATATCACACTCAAACCGTTGGGAAAGGACGGTCTGAAACACATCACCTTGTGCAATATACGCTTTAATTTTTTCCACGGCTTCCAAAAAAGCTTCGCGGGTAAAATTCGTTGCCACTCTTTCAAAAGAAGGAGCGCTTTTCTCCGGCAATTTACCGGAAAAACTGGATTGATTGCTTTCTTGCATACGCTTCACAAGCGCATCAACATAATCCTTTCCTTCCCGGTAAACATCCTCCGCCACTCTTCCCTCGCAATCTTTGTAATGGACGATCGTAATGGTTGCATGATCATGATCAAAGGCGATCATCGTCTCACAAAACAGAAAGTGTACCGATTCGATTGCCTCTTCTTTCGGTTTGTCAATCGTTTTTTCCTCATGCACGATCGCATCATAAGGAAGGGCGCCAACGGCTCCCCCCGGAAAAGGGACATCACTATCAGCAGCCGGGGATGGCCTCAAAGCTTGAAAAGCCTGTTGGAACGCTGTTTGCATATCCGATTCCGTGACAAGCACTGTTCCGTCCGCTTTTGTGAGTTGAAATCCTTGTTTGTTTTCCATCATCTGATAAGCAGCGTGTAAACCGACAAATGAATAGTGCGACCACTCGGACGTACGGTCATTGCTTTCCAATAAACAGACGGCGCTATCCTGCAATTGCCGGAACATTTGAATCGGCGTCGTCGTATCAGCAAACATGCGCTCAATGATGGGAACAAGTCGGTAATCTTCGCATTCTTTTACAAAGGAATCAAAGGATGTGACCATGCATCGATACACCTCTCTCCTGAAAAAGAGAAACGCGGGAAGGCACCGGAAGATGGCAATCGGAGGTTTTCATAGTTTCGTTATTAATAAACACTCATCCCGGGGTAACGGGATGAGTGGCTGAAGGACACACTAAACCTCAACTGGTCTCAACTCTTCTCGACGCTTGCTCTTCTCCACTCATCTCATTTTCATTCTATATTTCTCGACTATCCTTTACTCTTTTTTAGCATAATCCCCGCCGGCTTGTTTTGTCAAATCCGGCCTTAGTTTAATGGCATCTTCCTGAAAGACATGCCGGATCCCTCGCGGGGAAACTTTCGTATTTGCCGTTACCATCACACGAATGCATCGCGGCAAGCTGTCCGGCACCGGAATTTCCGTCGCACACATCACGGGCACATATGACCAGTCTCCCGGAAGCATGCGGACGGCTTTCGCAGGGAAGGCTGCATCAATGTCGGATGTTACGGTAAACCACATGTGAACCACTTGGTCGGGACGGACATTGTTTGCCTCGATCATTTCCGCGAGTAACCTTCTCGTCCGTGTCCATATATGTTCTGCTTCATTATAATCAACCGTTGTTGCTCCGCGAATGCCTCTCATGTAACCTCCATCTCCTTCTTGAAAGCATCCATGTATGTTAAAAGTTGTTCATCGTCAAGCGTAACGATGATCGGTTGTTGGGCATCAGCGAGCACCACATAGCGAACGCTGCCTCCGCGATTTTTTTTGTCATGCTTCATTGCTTGCAAGATTCGAGCGGAATCCATTTGCTTCAAAGGCGTAAATGAATATCCGAATGCGCGCAACCACCGCAGTTCCTCAGCAGCATCAGGGCCGTCATATCCGAGTCGGCGGCCGACATACAAGGCAAAAACCATGCCGTTCACAACCGCTTCTCCATGGGTCAGCATCCCATAACCTGCTGTTTGTTCCAAAGCGTGGGCAAGGGTGTGCCCAAAATTCAAATACGCGCGGATGCCTTGCTCCCGTTCGTCTTCGTGAACGATCTCTTTTTTTACGGCTATCGAGGAGGCCAGCAGTTTATCACTGATTGTAAGGGCAGCGCATTGATTCAATTGTTTAAGTTGTTCAAGCAACTGTGGATCTGCGATGTACCCATGCTTAATCATTTCACCAAACCCGCATAGCCATTCCTTTTTCGGCAAGGTATCAAGCATCTCTATGTCATAGATCACGGCCTCGGGCTGGTGAAAAGCGCCGATCAAATTTTTGCCCTCCGGATGATTGATTCCGGTCTTCCCGCCGATGCTGCTGTCGTGGGCAAGCAACGTCGTCGGCATTTGCACAAGAGAAATGCCGCGCATATAAGTGGCAGCCACAAATCCTGCCAAATCACCAATCACACCGCCACCGAGGGCAATGATCGCACTCTCGCGATCCAATCCCGTTTGCAAACAGGCGCTTAATAATTCCTCATATCCGGAAAATGATTTCATCTCTTCACCCACGGGAAGCACGTACGTATGCACAGGCAGCTTTTCTGCGTATGCCGTGCGCACATCTTCCAAATAATAGGAAGCAACCGTTTCATCGGCAAGAATGAGAAGCCGATTTTTTTTTCGGGGGAAATTGTCCGGCAAATACTTGTACGGGGACAATCTCAATTGCTTTCCAACCGTAATCGTATACGTGTGCGAAGAAGAAGCCACATCAATCGTTTGCATTAAAACTCACTCGCTTCACCGCGATGGCGATCAACCGCTTCTTGGATGCGATCAAAACGATCATGGCCGAACATATCCACGATGGCATCCGCAAGTTCAAACGCAATGACATTTTCACAAACGACTGCTGCCGCAGGAACAGCACAGCTGTCCGAACGCTCAATAGACGCGGAAAAAGGTTCCTTTGAAGCAATATCCACACTTTGCAACGGTTTATAAAGCGTAGGGATCGGCTTCATCACCCCGTTGATCTTAATCGGCATGCCATTTGTCATCCCGCCTTCAAAACCGCCGAGACGATTGCTTTTGCGGTGATAGCCTTTCCCTTCGTCCCAAGCAATTTCATCGTGGACTTGACTGCCGGGAAGATTTGCTGCTTCGAAACCGATACCGACCTCGACGCCTTTAAAGGCATTGATGCTCATTACCGCACCTGCAAGTTTTCCGTCCAGCTTGCGGTCATAATGAACATGGCTCCCGACACCGATAGGAACTCCTTCCGCCACAACTTGGACGACGCCACCGATGGAATCGCCATTTTTTTTGGCTTCATCAATCGCTTCTTTCATTTTTTCGCTTGCCGCTTCATCGACACAGCGGACATCGGAGTTTTCAGCTCGCCGGATTAAATCGTGGACATCACTGTAATTTGCGTCCGCTTTGACCCCGCCAATGTTGAGCACATGGACGCCGACGGTAATGCCCAGAGCTTTTAACAGCTTTTTCGCCACGCTTCCGGCTGCCACGCGCATCGTCGTTTCACGTGCCGAAGAACGTTCAAGCACATTGCGCATGTCACGGTGGTTGTACTTGATTGCCCCATTCAAGTCCGCGTGCCCCGGGCGGGGGTGCGAGATTGTTTTATTTCTGACCATTTTTTCATCTTCGGGATGCAAGGCATCTACACCCATCACCTTTGACCAGTGCACAAAGTCATCGTTTGTCACCGAAAGTGCTATGGGCGCGCCCGTCGTTTTCCCGTGGCGTACGCCGCTCGTAATTTCCACGAGGTCTTTTTCGATTTTCATGCGCCGGCCGCGGCCATATCCGCCCTGGCGTCTCTTTAGTTCATCGTTGATGTCGCTTTGGGCAAGCGGAAGATGTGCCGGCACCCCTTCTATAATCGTTGTCAGTCCCGGACCATGAGATTCACCGGCCGTTAAATAGCGCATGTTCTTCCTCCTGTCTCTATGTATATATAAAGTGAAACTTCCATCAGAGGGGTTTTTCCCCT
The DNA here is from genome assembly GCF_016495865.1 of Salicibibacter cibi. NCBI lineage: Bacteria > Bacillati > Bacillota > Bacilli > Caryophanales > Bacillaceae > Salicibibacter > Salicibibacter cibi. The sequence goes on along the minus strand of NZ_CP054706.1, from coordinate 1,587,927 downwards.
GATGGTTTTAAGGAACGCCGGCTAAAACCGCCACGTCTTGTGGCAACGCCGACACTAGCACATCCTGTGCGTCGCAATAGGGGTTTAGCGCCCGCTTTTCCGATCATTCCTCGTTTCCGGAAAAGGTCTTTTCTGACTTCTGAGATTACGGGCGCTTACCACCGGGATAAATATTCTTTAACGCTTTTATGCAGTAAATTATATCATAAACAGCCTCATCAAGAAAGGGTTACAGATTCTTTCGTTTGCGGTAAAAAAAGTTTCCAACATGCTCAAATCCATAGGTTTCGGGTGAAAAAATTTGCTCTGTGTTCCCGACGAAAAGAAAGCCGCCATCCTTAAGCGCATCGTTAAAACCGCGAAGAATTTGATCTTTGGCGGGAGTGGTGAAATAGATGAGAATGTTTCGGCAGATGATTAAGTCATTGCCGCAAGGATAAGGATCCGCCAACAGGTTGTGGTTTTGGAATCGAACCGCTTCCTTAAACATTGGTTTGATGCGGTAACCGTTTGCTTCTTGGTCGAAAGCACGCCTCATCTCCTCCGTTGGCACTTCCCGTAACGAGGTTTCTTTATAAAAACCGGCATCTGCCTTTTTCAAAGCCTCCGCGTCTATATCTGTCGCTTTGATTGAAACACCCGAGAGACCACGATGTTTATTCGCGATGATGGCCGCCGTATACGCTTCTTCCCCCGAGGAACAGGCTGCCGACCAAAACTTCAACTGTTGTCGCGTCTTCAGCAACTCAGCCAAAATCACTTCTTCAAAGAAATCCCAACGGCTTTTATTTCGGTAAAATTCTGACACGTTGATCGTCATTTTATCGAGAAAAGCTTGCAAAAGAGCGGGGTCATTTAGCATCCCTTCATGGAAAAAAACACGAAAAGACGAAAAACGATGCCGTTTATACAGCGATTCAAGCCTCCGCTTCATTTGCCGTTCTTTGTACAACGCTAAATCAATTCCTGTCCGTTCCAAAACCGCAGATTTGAAATAATTGTAATCTTCTTCCATGTCCCTCTCCTCACATAACAAAGCGACCGGCCATAATGGCCGGCTATATCGAATCAGAAAAATAAACCAATCTCTCTTTCAGCACTTTCCGTTGAATCTGACCCATGGATAATATTTTGGCCAACGTTCACTGCGTAATCTCCCCGGATGGATCCCGGTGCCGCATCTTTCGGATTTGTAGCTCCCATCATCGTCCGAGCATTCTCCACTACGTTTTCGCCTTCCCAAATCATTGCAAAAACAGGTCCGGAGGTAATAAAGTCTACCAACTCTCCGAAAAAGGGTTTATCGCTATGTTCACCGTAATGGTTTTCTGCTGTTTCGCGGCTGATCGTCATTATTTTTGCATCCGTTAACAGATAGCCCCGTTTTTCAAAACGGCTGACGATCTCCCCAATTAATTGTCGCTTCACGCCATCCGGTTTCACCATTATAAATGTTTTTTCCATGAAATTTTCCACTCCTCTTTCATCCATCATTTTTTTGGCAGGTAAGAAAGTATACATCAACTTTCTTATCTGCATAAGTGCAACTAAGGCTTTCGCCATTGAAGCTGGGCGAAAAGCCAAGTTTACTAAAACACTTGTCCGCACCCTAGTATACCATCTCTTTTCCCTGAATTGAAACTTCTCGTTAATGTTCGCGGGAACTAATAAAGTTAGCGATATCATAAAGGGATCGGCGAGCGGGGATATCCGGCAATGCTTCCAGGGATTCATACGCTTTTTGCAAATAGCGCTCGTTTATTTGCCTGGAATGTTCAATCCCGCCGCTTTCAATGATTTGTTCAAGCAATTCGCCCATTTTCTCCCTCGAAGGTAGCCCACCCGCAAATGACCGGATCAGTTCATTTTTAAAAGAAGGGCGCTTCTCCATGGCAAAAAGAACCGGAAGCGTAATATTCCCTTGTAACAAGTCGCCGCCGGCCGGTTTCCCGAGTTTTTCCTCCGAGCTCGTAAAATCCAAAATATCGTCGGTGATCTGATAAGCCATCCCCACTTGATGCCCAAAGTGGGCAAGTGTTCGTTGCTCCCGGCGGGAAACGCCGGCAGCTTGGGCTCCTATTTTGCAACTGCTCGCGATCAATACAGCTGTTTTGCGCTTAATTCTACGGAAATACGTTCTCACATTCTGGTTCCATTCATATTTAAAACGAATTTGTTCGATTTCGCCGAGCACCATTTCATGCATCGACTGGGACATAGCTTCGTGAATGCCTTGCTCTTTGAATAGAGAAACGCGGCTGATGGCTTTCCCGAACAAATAGTCACCGGCATACATAGCCACACGGTTATCCCATTTTGCCTTCACCGTTTCTTTGCCGCGGCGAAGATCGGAATCATCAATGACATCATCGTGTACGAGCGACGCCATATGAATGAACTCCAAAGCGACACCGGCATCTTTAAGTTTTTGAATGTCATAATTTCCGAATTTGGCACACAGCAGCATAAATACAGGCCGAATTCGTTTTCCTCCTGCTTCGAGCAATTGCAACGTCGCTTCTTCAAGAACGGGAGAAGCTTCTAAAACTGCATCGCCCATCTCCGTTTCGATACGATGAATATCCCCTCGTAGATACATGTAAAGGTCCTTTAATTTCATGGCGGTTTCCCTTTCAATTAATGGAATGAATGCCTATGTCGATGTCCCACACGTTCAAATGATCGACATCGTAAGGCAAATACCCTTCTTCAAAGCCCAGTCGGTAAAAATGAAGAAGGCCCCGTTGTTCCCTGGGTCCGAATCGGTACTGCAATTTCCGGAAATATCCTTGCCAAAAACGAACGTTTCCGCCATGATCTTTCACGACCGAATGAGCCAATTGTTCATAGTCGTCCGCACGGGCCTGTTCCTCACTTTGCTTCCAATCATAATATAGCGCTTTTAAAGCTTCCGGTTCCTGCTCAAGCGCTTGTTTTCGCATCGCGAACACGGCAAACGTCATCGGCATCTTTGTGAAATGATACCATTTTTCCCCCAAGTCATAAACATACATCTGCCCTTGTTCGAGCCAACTCGCTTGGATGGCATCATCCCCGATCAACAAACAAGCATCATGTTCAGCTATCATATCCTGGTATACGGGCATCATCGTTGTATAGCTGAGTTTTTCGTGCCCATAGAAACGTTGCAAAATGATTTTCAAAAGATGCGTGGAAGTTGCTGAACTATGGGTAAGCGCGATTTTTTTTCCATCCAATTCTTCAATGGGAACCTTCGAGAAAAGAAAGATCGATCCGACGGACCCATGGGACGTAACGGCCAGATCAGGCATAAGGACCAAATTCTCGGCGTCTTTCCCGTAAGCGAAAGACGAGATCGCGCCAACGTCGATTTCCCCCCGGCTCATCGCATCATTTAACCTCGCCGGTATGCTTGGGATGAACCGGCTATGAGCGCTTAATTTTTCCCGATCCATGTAAAAAAAGAAAGGGTGTACGTTTGTATAAAGGATTTCACCGACACGTACCATTCAATCATCTCCCCAACGTGTAAAGAGCTGATGTTCGACATCCAATCGATCCAGTATTTTTCCGACAACAAAATCGACGAGATCATCAAGCGTCTTCGGTCTGTGATAAAAACCGGGCATTGCCGGAATAATAACCCCACCCGCTTCTGCAACGGCCTTCATATTTCCGAGATGGATAGCATGCAAAGGTGTTTCGCGGGGAACGATCACTAGTTTACGCCCTTCCTTCAGGGCAACGTCGGCACTTCGTTCAAGAAGACTCCCGGAATTGCCGTTGGCAATTTTTGATAACGTCCCCATCGAACATGGGACGATAACCATTCCATCATTCCGATAGGAGCCGCTGGCGACCGGCGCAGAAAAGTTTTGCAATCCATGAACATGCAGATCGCCTTCCGGAAACAGATGATGCAAACAAGCTTCTTTGTCCGTTACATCCAACTCAAGTTCCTGCTCAAATACTTGCCAGGCGGCGCCGGACATAAGAAAGTGAACCTTCACTCCTTGTTTTAACAACGTTTGGACGAGACGAACCCCATAAATCGATCCACTTGCACCAGTCATCCCTACCGTATAAATCGGCTGTCGTTGCTTCATAGAATAAAATCTCCAATCGTAAATGCCAACATCACCATACTGACGATGCCGTTCATTGTAAAGAAAGCCACATTTACATTTGAAAGATCACTCTCGGATACGAGTGAATGCTCGTAAATCATAATCGCTGCCGATATACAAGCCCCGATTAAATATACAATACCAAGCTCCGATAAGAAAAAGAGGGAAAAAAGCGCAACAATGCTCACAATATGGCTCCCTCTGGCTGTTTGCAAGGCACGCTTAATGCCAAAGCGGGCCGGTACGGAGTAAAGGCCTACCGATTTATCATGCTCAACATCTTGGGTTGCATAAATAATATCAAAACCGGCCGTCCAAAACATAACGGCCAAGAAAAGCAAAAAGCTTTCGGGGTGCAATCCGCCTGTTGCTCCGACCCACCCCCCTAAAGGGGCAATGGCAATCGTCATGCCGAGAATAAAATGGCATAGCCACGTAAACCGCTTCGTATAAGAATAAAACGTCAAAAAGAAAACCGCGATCGGCAGCAAGTACACAGCGAGCATGTTCAATTGAAAAGCGGCCGTAAAAAACAAAGCAAAAGAAACAATGATAAAAGCAATGATTTCGAGGTAAGTAATAAGACCGGCAGGTATTGCCCGCTCAGCCGTACGCGGATTGCGTTTGTCAATGGTTGCATCAATCAGCCGATTTAAACTCATGGCTGCACTTCTGGCTCCAAACATGGCGACGGTTACCCAAATCCATTGCGAGAGGGTTGGCCAACTCCCGTTAATTTCAAAGCTCCCGAGAATCATCCCCATATATGCGAAAGGAAGCGCGAAAATGGTATGTTCAAATTTTATCATTTCGAATATGATCCTAATTTTCCGTATCACACAAGTTTCCCTCTCTTTTCTAGATGTGGGACGTGGGGATCTGCAGACCCTTTTCTCCCTGGTTTATACCCCCAGTGCCCGGCAGCTGCCCCGCAAGCATAGCTACAATAACCGACATTTTCAAAACCGGCACCGGCAAACCAATCGGCAAGCGTTTGTTTGTTTGGGAAATTCATCGTAGATTCATTCAACCATTCATATTTATCCGTACCGGTAAACCATTTCCCGAGTTTTGGCATGATACGTTGAAAATAAAAGCCGTATAGAGGACGAAAAAACACGTTTTCCGGTTGGGATGTTTCCAGGCAAAGGACTTGTCCACCCGGTTTGAGCACACGCAGCATCTCTCTTAACGCCAAGTGCGGGTCCGGGACGTTCCGTAATCCAAATCCTATGGTTACGACATCAAACAAATCGGCACTGAAAGGCAGTCGGCTGGCGTTCCCATGGATTAAACGAACGTTTTCCAATCCGGCTTTCCGGACTTTTTCCCTTCCCACCTCCAACATTCGTTCACTGAAGTCAATGCCGATCGCTTCTCCGCCTTGAAGATGGCCGCCACTCGCAATCGTCCAATCTGCAGTCCCCGCGCACACATCCAATACATTTGAAACAGGGGGAAAATGGATGCGCTTCATCATGTCATTTCTCCATCGGGTGTGCATCTTTAAACTGATCACGCCATTCATGCGGTCATATCGGTTTGAGATCGACTCGAAAACGTCATGCACGTGGTTTTCTTTGCTTTTATTCATTTGAATACACCCTTTTGTACAGTGATCACCGATCAGGGGAGGACCGCCATTATTCGGTCCGAAAGAAGAGCGGGCAGGTTATCTCTAACGTTTTCCAGCCCTTCTTGCAGAAGTGTTTGCTGCTTCGTTAACACCGTTTTGAGGTTTTTCTTCAGGAAATGTCTTTCTTCATATGGACGTTGTCCCGACAACAATGGAGAGAGCGGGATCGGCGATTCTTGACCCTGCGCGCCTCCTTCCTCAATTGTCTGTATCGTCTCTTTCATTCTTTTTATTGCCAAAAAATGGGGAGCGGTTCGAAGGATCATCTCTTGACGGTAAAATTTTGCCAAATTAACAATCAGTGTGGATTCCATATCCACGATTAATTGCTCAAGTTCCTCCGCAGTTTTCCAATTGTGGGAGTGTAAACACGCCTTGGCATCGTTCATTGTTTGGATGGATTCGCTGAACAAACGGATGAGCGGTATATCCGCCATTTTTGCCAGCCGATAATAGTACAAACTGCTGTATAAATCCCCAGCCAACACCGTTAATTGATTTTTTTTTACTTCTGCGGTGTCGTTGTTATGTAATGGAATATGTTCATGGGCAGTAAGTGCGGCTTCGACAAGCATCGCGGTGGTGACCCGTTCCGATTTATCCACCCAATCAAAATCATGGTTCTCAATCGCGTGCAATAATAAAATTGTTTTATCCTCATCATGATTTGGTTCGATTCCGTACGTAACCAAAAACGGATGATGGGAAAGTTTATTAAATTTCTCCGTCGCACACTTCAGCTGTTTTTGCTCTGTCCGCACACATTCCATCGTTGTTCCTCCGTTCCGGATGACCTCGCAGGCGTTTGTCGCCTTTCTAGATTAAGATAACCGTTGTTATTATAGCACAGTTCCCTCATTCTCCCGAAGAAATCCACGCTCAAGAACCTTCTGTTTTCATTTCCCCATGGCTGGTTTGAATCGTGGCTTTCCCCCGGACTTTTACGGCAGAAGTATGCTCCGTAAATTGAGCAATCATTACTTCCCCCGCATCAAGCTTTTCGGAATGGTGAAAACGGGTAGTATTCCCCCGTGTAAGTCCTATCACGTTAACGCCGTCTTCCTCTGCCTTGACAACAAAAAAATCGTTTTCGCGCAAACGTCTACACCTCCTTATTTTAATAGAGCCAACACTTCCGAACGAGAAGAAGCGTCTTTTTCAAAAACGCCGCGTACTGCAGAAGTAACGGTTGTGCTCCCCGGTTTTTTGATGCCCCGCATCGTCATGCACATGTGTTCAGCCTCAACGACAACGATGACACCGTGAGGGTCAAGGGTTTCCACAAGGGCATTGGCAACGTCGGAAGTGATCCTTTCTTGTAACTGCGGCCTGCGCGCCACCGTTTCCACCGCACGGGCAAGCTTGCTGAGTCCTGTTACCATCCCGTTCTTCGGGATATATCCAATATGTGCCTGTCCAAAAAAAGGAAGAAGGTGATGTTCGCACATAGAATAAAAAGTGATATCTTTCACGAGTACGAGCTCCTCGTGTTCTTCACCGAAAATTGTGCGCAAATGGGTTTCCGGATCTTCATGAAGACCGCTGAAAATTTCTTCGTACATGCGCGCAACACGCGCGGGCGTTTCCAACACACCTTCACGGTCCGGGTCATCACCAACTGCTTCAAGCAATTGCCGAACCGCTGCTTGTATTTTTTCATGGTCCATTTTTGAACCTCCTACCACTACTGGTTAATCGCTAGAGATTTTAGCACAGCAAATGCTTAAAAGCAATCGATTCGCGCTTTTCGCACGCTATTATTATTGTAACACTATGGCAGGAAAAAGAAATATTTTTTGCTCGGGGATGAGAGTATAATTAAAAAAAGCCCCCACACGGCGGCTTGAATTCGACTATGGGAGAAGTGGTGTGAAATATGTCAAATTTCGGGACAAAACAGTATCCGCGATCGAATTTGCGATTCTATTTTCTTCGATTGGCGAGCTAACGGTTTTTTCCTTCCTGCACTCCCTTGGCAAAAAAAACGAACCCCCGATGAACGGAGGAACGTTATTAAAGAATTATCGCGATCAAACCACCCGAGCCTTCATTAATAATTCGCTCCAGGGTTTCTTTCAGCTTATAGCGTGCGTTCTCGGGCATGAGCGATATTTTTGCCTGGATCCCTTCTCGTACAATGGAATTCAACGATCTGCCAAAGATATCGGAATTCCAAATCGAGAGTGGATTTTCTTCAAAATCTTGCATGAGGTAACGGACAAGTTCTTCGCTTTGTTTTTCCGTACCGATGATCGGAGCAAACTCTGACTCGACATCCACTTTAATCATGTGAATCGACGGGGCAACAGCACGCAAGCGGACCCCAAAGCGTGACCCTTGCCTAATGATTTCCGGCTCATCCAAACTCATATCGGCAAGGGCCGGAGCCGCAATGCCATAGCCGGTTTGTCTTACCATTTTCAACGAATCGGAGACAAGATCGTATTCGCTTTTTGCATGGGCGAAATCTTGCATCAATTGCAAGAGATGATCTTTTCCCCGTATTTCTACACCGACAACTTCTTTTAGAATCCGGTCATAAAGATCGTCCGGTGCAAACAAATCGATATCTGCAACGCCCATCCCCATTTCCATCCCTGCGAGGGAAGCTGAATCAATAAATTCGTAATCCTCACCAAAATGGCCAACGACACGATCGACATCGCGAAGCCTTTTAATATCTCTCACCGTATCTTTTACCGATTCTTCATACTCCCTGCGCAACCAGTGATCTTCATTGAGAACCATAACCCAGCTGGGTAGGTTTACGTTCACCTCGTGCACCGGAAATTCAAAAAGCACTTCTCTGAGCACACGGTAAATGTCGTGTTCGGACATGGACTCCACACTTAAAGGAAGCACGGGAACATCATGGGTCTCTTCGAGATGATGTTGGAGCTCCCTTGTATCCGGATGATGGGGCTGCGTTGAATTCACGATCACGATAAACGGTTTACCCACTTCTTTTAATTCTTCGATAACACGTTCTTCCGCTTCCACGTATTCTTCCCGTGGCAATTCGCCGATTGTTCCATCCGACGTTACGACGACACCTAGGGTTGAATGCTCCTGGATGACCTTGCGTGTGCCGATTTCAGCTGCTTCTTGAAACGGGATCGGCTCTTCGTACCACGGGGTATTGATCATACGAGGGCCATGCTCATCTTCGTACCCCTTTGCCCCGGACACTGCATATCCGACACAATCAACAAACCTTACATTGACGTCTAGACCTTCATCTACATGCAGTTCTACAGCTGTATTCGGGACAAATTTCGGTTCTGTTGTCATAATCGTTTTCCCCGCAGCGCTTTGCGGCAATTCATCCTGCGTTCGAATTCGATCCGTTTCATCATCCATGTGCGGAAGGACGGCAAGTTCCATAAATTTCTTGATAAATGTAGATTTTCCCGTCCGCACAGCACCGACTACGCCTAAGTAAATATCCCCTCCTGTGCGTTCCGCGATATCCTTAAAGATATCCACTTTTTCCACGAGATCCCCTCCGTTCTAAAATATACACTTCCGTTCCTAGAAAACTTGGTTTTTCGCCAAGCTTTTACGGCGAAATGCCTTAGTTGCACTTATGCAGGTAAGAAAGTTGATTTATACTTCCTTACCTGCCAAAGAAATGTGTGATTGCTACTCCATCATATGATGTTGTCCATATCTTTATGACGTTCATCATTCGAATTCCTTGGCTAAGATGCCAATCGCTATTGGATGAAGTCCATATTTTTATTTTCATAAAGGGAGATCAATCGCCATATAAAAAACCCCTTTCTCTCTATATATAGATAGAAAAAAAGAGGTTTAGAACAATACCTTTAATCTCTTTTATCCGTAAATGCCGGTTCTCCATTTTCAATCGTGTAAGGCCTTGATAATACAGGGGATACGGCAAACTCATCCGTCAAAATCGAACGAATATCATCTTCATCCCCGATTTCCGGCTCTCCTTCTTGAAGGATGCGGTTCAAATCGCTGCTGTAATCAATGATGACTTCCCCGCTCTCGTCAAGATACAGGGGCAGTGTCGTCGCAAAATAAGGACTCTCTACCGTTGGCGGCTCATCATAGCCTAAACGTTCATAATCCAATGAAAATACACCCGGGCCTACCATATCTTCGATCGGCGGAAATTCATTCGCCCGCTCATATTCACGAATGTCTCGCTCAACATCCCGGGCTTCTTGTAAGATTATCGCATCAATGACCCGCACTTCCGGATCTTCCTCCACATTAATCAATGTATAATGATAATTGCCGCCATTTTCATAGGAGCTGGTAGGCGCTTCCTGCATATAGCCGGGAATAAGTGCTTGGAAATCAACTTGATAACGTTCGTACAGATTGGTATCCCCTTCGAAATCATCAATCGGCGGTACCCCGTGAGCAGATTGATACTCCTCTACGGCGGTTTGCACCGATTGAAGTTGCTCCGCCTGTGGATGGCCCTGGTGATCTTCGGATTCGGTATCTTGGGGATAAAAACAACCGCTGACAATGAGTAAACAAACAGCAAAGATCGCGAATCGTCTTAATTGCCGCAGCAAGTGAGACACCTCCACTATAAATCAGCCCTTGAGCCCGGCAATACAACAACGAGCATGATAATCCCGGCCACCAATAAGCAAATGAATGAAAAAGCAAGGACGAGAAACCGAAAAAAACCGGACAGTTTCTGGCGGCCAAGCAATGCAGTGATGGAGGAGACGAACATGAGAAATAAACCGACAAAAGAAAGCCACATTGTATCTAACGCGCTCACAAAGTTACCCTCCTTTAAACCCTGTCACATTATAGCACAGCGAGTCGCTCCATGGCGACCGTGACAGATGGTTCATTCCGTTTATGGCGGCTCCATGCCGACCGTGCAGAGCGCACTTCTCCAATTTCGGGCTTCATGAATGGATTGCGCATAGGCATGAGTGACAAAACGGAAACAGGGTTGTCCAAATGACAGAAACCGGAGACGAAGATCTCCGGCTAACTAAACCTTTCTTCCAAAAAAGGTGGAACCCTTTGAGGATATGGTTCTTGATATCCTATGCGTAACATCCCCGGAACGCGCTTGACGAACGCCCAGTTAGAAAACTTGGCTTTTCGCCCAAAAAGGACTAATCCCGAAATAGTTCGCTTAATGATGCAAAATCTAGGGGAACCTGGTTGTTGGTAATCGCATGCACCAAGTATTCTTCTTTGTCTTTTGACACTCGGACACCCGCCATTTGCGCCACATCATGGATGAGTTGTCGAACCGTTTCCTCATCTTTAAAGTTCGCGCCTTGGGCCGCGCTTGCCAAATTTTGCAAATCTCCTTGATCTACATTTGTTTTGTTTTGAATATGATCAAAGATTGAATCATGACGACTCATATCCGCTCATCCCTTTCCATATTAATAACTCATCCCCATTATATGAAGATATGAAAAAGGTGTGAGCGTTTCTGGAAGTGGGAGGTGAGAGGTGGGAAATGGGCATTTCGTTAATGTTCCGTTTCTTTTTTAGGGTCTCTGTCCATTAGTAATTGTCCGGCTCGGACCGGCGATTGGCCGTTAAATAGACAATCATAAATCGCAGTTGTGATAGGGACTTCGACACCTTCCTTTTTTGCCAATTGCGAGACGGCTTGTGTCGTTTTCACCCCCTCCACGACCATTCCCATCTCCTCAAGCACTTGATCGAGTGAGACCCCCCGGCCCAACCGATATCCGGCGCGCCAATTTCGGCTATATTTGCTTGTGCAAGTGACGATCAAATCTCCAAGTCCCGATAAGCCTGCAAATGTTAACGGATCGGCCCCGAGTTTTGTTCCAAGGCGTGTCATTTCGGCGATTCCTCTCGTCATGATTGCCGCCTTGGCGTTATCTCCATACCCCAAGCCTTCCGCAAGTCCGACCCCGAGGGCCATCACATTTTTTAACGCTCCGCCTAATTCTACCCCAACCATATCTTGACTCGTGTATACACGAAACTGGGTATTCATAAACAAATCTTGGCTCATCTTGGCAGCATTCATCACTTGTGATGAAACGGTGACCGTCGTCGGTTGCCGCCTGGCCACTTCCTCGGCATGACTCGGTCCGGACAACACGGCCAAATTGGAACTCAATTTGTGTATGCCCTCCTCCTCCATCATTTCCGACACCCGCAAAAGCGTATCCGGTTCGATCCCTTTTGTAGCGTGAACGACAAGTGGGATTTTTCGATTAGCTTCCAGCAATTGGCGTGTCATCTCGCGAATGCCTGAGGTAGGAACACTGATGATAACCGCATCGCGCTCCTTAACCGCCTCTTTCACATCCGTCGTCACCGTTATATTCTCCGGAAGAGTGACGTCGCTCAAATATTGTTCGTTCGTTTTGTGCTCATTCATTTCTTTCGCCTGGGAATAACGACGCGCCCAAATCGTAACGTCGTGTCCGTTATCAGCGAGCACAATCGCGAGGGCGGTTCCCCAACTTCCTGCTCCCAAAACAGCCACTTTTTTTGCTCCCATACATAGCCCCCCGTTGGTTGAATTACGCCTTATTGTCCAAGTTTACTTTCATCTCCATTGACCAACCGTTGGATATTCGTTCTGTGCCGCCACAAAGACATTGCACCTACGACACAAGTAAGGTAAAAATAAGGCCACGGATGTCCATAATAATTCATCGTAACGAAAAGGAGGAACGGGGTAGCAAACGCAAAAATGATGGAGCCGAGTGATACATAGCGCGTAATCACTACTGCCAAAATCGCGACAATTCCTACATAGATGGCCGGAAAAAAAATCAATGCCGCGATTACACCAATGGTTGTGGCCACCCCTTTCCCGCCGCGAAAACGGTGATAGATCGGCCAATTATGACCGAATATAGCCAACAGTCCGCTAATTGCCGGAGCCCACCCTTCATATCCTTCGAAAAGGGAAAGGCCCGTCCCCCTAAATAAGCTTTCAGCCCAGAAACCGAACCAAACGGCGATCACACCTTTCAAACAGTCTAGTGCGAGCACCAAAATTGCAGGACCTTTTCCAAGCACCCTTAACGTATTCGTCGCTCCCGCATTTCCGCTCCCATATTGGCGGATATCGACTTTCTTAACTTTTTGCGTAATGATATAGCTGACACTCAACGATCCCAACAAATAAGCCATCACACCGGCGATAAGTACATCCATCGCTAAGGCTCCCCCTCCCCTCTCCGTGTTAGAAAACTTGGCTTTTCGCCATAAAAGCTTGGCGAATAGCCTTCATTGCACTTATGCAGGTAAGAAAGTTGATTTATATTTTATTACCTGCCAAATAATGGAAACAGCTTTAAAAACTATGGGTCATTTTTTTTACGGGCAATCACTTTTATAGGTGTCCCTTCAAATGCGAAAGCTTCTCGCAAACTGTTTTCCAAAAAACGCCGATAAGAAAAATGAAGCAACTCCGGATCATTAACAAATACGACAAATGTGGGCGGACCAACGGCCACTTGGGTAGCATAATTAATGCGCAATCGTTTCGTCCCGGAGGTTGGTGTCGGGTTCATGGAAACCGCGTCAAGAATGACATCATTAACTACATGGGTCGGCACATGCATTTGATGGTTTTCCGAAATGCGCTGGACGACAGGGAGAATTTTTTGAACGCGTTGATTCGTTTTGGCCGATACGAAGGCAATCGGCGCATAGGAAAGAAAAGCGAATCCTTTGCGAATCTGATCTGTAAATGCGTCCATTGTGCGCTCGTCTTTCGAAATCGCGTCCCATTTATTTACGACAATAATGACACCCCGGCCCGACTCATGGGCATAGCCTGCAATTTTTTTATCTTGTTCAATGATGCCTTCCTCGCCGTCAATAACAACGAGAACGACATTCGCGCGTTCCAACGCTCTTTGCGCCCGTAACACGCTGTATTTTTCCGTCTTTTCGTATACTTTTCCCCGTTTTCTCATTCCGGCCGTATCGACAATGCGATATTTTTGCTCATCCTTCGTAAAACCGGTATCAACCGCATCCCTTGTTGTGCCTGCATCCTCACTTACAATCACCCGTTCTTCGCCGAGAATCGCGTTCACCAAAGAAGATTTTCCGACGTTCGGGCGGCCAATCACGGCAAAATGGATGGTGTCAGGCTCAAGGTCACCGTCATCTTTCGCGGGAAAATAGCTGAAAACTTCATCCAACATATCACCGATTCCGCGACCATGTGCACCGGATATTGGAAAAGGTTCCCCAAGCCCCAATTGATAAAAATCATAAATTTGCGGCTGCATCTCGAGGTTATCTACCTTATTTACACCGATCACTACCGGTTTGTTCGAACGGTACAATAGATTCGAAACATCTTCATCGGCAGCTGTCACCCCGTCACGCCCGTTCACGAGCAGAAGGATAATGTCCGCTTCTTCTATTGCAATTTCAGCCTGTTGGCGCATTTGTTCCAATAATGGCTCCTCATCAAACGTAATCCCGCCTGTATCGATTAAATGAAACATGCGGTTGAGCCACTCTCCTTCTCCATATATACGATCACGGGTGACCCCCGGTATGTCTTCAACAATAGCGATCCGCTCGCCGACAATACGGTTGAAAATCGTAGATTTTCCCACATTTGGGCGACCCACGATCGCAACGGTCGGTTTTGACATTTTTGCCTTCCTCCTCGTTCTCAATCTGTACGCGCTGCACGCGTCTTCTCTCCCATTCAGCCACATCTCATCTATAACGGCAGGCTACTTGATCGTTTGGCATTGCTCATACCAATCAGTCTCCATGTTAATTGCTCTAACCAATGCCAACACACCAGGAAGACAAGTACGGTGGCCAATGTATTATAAAAAAACGCATCTGCCAAGTATAGGTTTCCCGTTAACGGCATAACGGTAACGGCAGCAATCAGTTCACCGAAAGCAAATGCCAACAGAACCAACGGATACCGACTTTCCGAATGTCCATGAAAAAATACCGTTACAAAGGAAAGCACAACAGCGGGTATCCATGTTTCACCAAGCAGAAAAATAACCGGATTATACCAAACCATGAGCTGAAAACTTGCATATAAAAGCATGAGTGCAGCGGCAAGTACAATGACTTTCCATTTATGAGCAACCGGTAAAACTCCGGTCCATACACATGCAAGCGTGATAACAATCCCATACGCTGCCGATAATTCCACAACGCCGAGCGATAATGTTATTGGCACATGGATGATCGCCAGCAAAATAGCAGCGGAAAGAAAGGTCTGTCCCTTAGTCCTTTGCATAAAAAACATGGCAACAATCCAAAGCATCCAAGCGAACCAAAAAAATAACACATACTCCATATGAATCCTCCTGTCCGGACATCCTCCATTATGGACAGGAACAAAGATTCATAGACAGGGGGCTGCCAACTTAAAGACGTTAGATAAATTTGGATTTTCGCCAAGCTTTTATTGAGGAAGGCTTCACCCAACTTATGCAGATATGAAAGTGTCTTATTTTCCAAGCGGAAAACAATCGGCGAATCCAACGATTCGCCGATTGCTTTCGCTTCACTTTTGTGTCCTAAAACAATTGTTATTTACGATATTTATCGAGTTGGTCACCAATCATGTCTCCAAATGAAAAACCAGTATGGTCTTCCTCCGGCTCTTCAAATTCCCGTTGAACTTTGCTTTCAGTAGTCCCTTCTTCTTCCAGCTCGCGAATACTGAGCGAAATTCTTTGATCCGATGGGTTAATATCAAGTATTTTCACTTGAACCGCTTGTCCTTCTTCAAGCACTTCGCCAGGTGTTCCGATATGACGGTTGGCGATCTGAGAAATATGGACAAGCCCTTCCACTCCCGGAGCAACTTCTACAAAAGCCCCGAAAGAGACAAGCCTTTTTACTTGGCCGTCAATAACATCTCCCGGTTGAAACTGACCTTCAATAAGTGTCCAAGGCCCGGGAAGCGTTTCTTTAATCGACAAAGATACACGTTCTCTCTCCGGGTCAACGCCCAAAATCTTAACTTGAACTTCTTCGCCTTCCTTTACGATCTCTCCCGGAGATTCTACGCGGTGATGGGCCATTTGCGAGATATGAACCAATCCGTCAACCCCGCCGACATCGACGAATGCACCGAAAGAAGTCAACCGTTGAACTTTCCCTGTCACTTCTGCGCCGATTTCGAGATTATCAAGCACTTCTTTTTTCCGGTGACCTTCTTCTTCGTCAAGCACCGCTCTTCTCGAAAGGATCAGTTTGTTATCTTCCGGATCAATTTCAATAATTTTAAGTTCCAACTGTTTCCCTTTATATTCGGAGAAATCCTCGACGAAATGCTGCTCAACGAGCGATGCGGGAATGAAACCGCGGACACCTACATCAACGACAAGGCCCCCTTTGACGATCTCCGCTACCTCTGCTTCGATCAAGTCTTCTTGTTCAAATGCCTCTTGCAAAGATGCCCACGCTTTGTCGGCACGTGCCCCGCGAAGAGAGAGGACAAGCTCGTCATCTTCCAATTTAATGACTTTCAGCTCCACTTCGTCGCCTTCGTTTAAAACGTCCGATACTTTTTCCACGTGCAAGCTGGAAATTTCACTAATCGGTATGATGCCGTCTACTTTGTATCCAGCGTCTACAAACGCTTGTTTTTCTTCCACTTTCGTTACATTTCCGCTAACGATATCGTCCACGTTGAACTCTTTCACATTAGCCATTTCGTTGTTCATTTCTTCGTCCATTGCCGATTTGCCTCCTTACCCTTGTCGGGAACAAAACTCTTTTTTGCAGGTAAGAAGTATAGATCAACTTTCTTACCTACCTAAGTGCAACGAAGGCTTTCGCCTATAAGCTTGGCGATAACCCAAGTTTTCTTATACAAAACCCTTTCAGTAAAAATGAAAGAATGATGTTAACGTTTTTGCAACCCTTCCATTTCATCCCTCAGCATCCGGATGTGGGTCATAATTTGTTCGGTTACTTTCCGGGATGATGCTTTTTCATTTCGTAAATCCTCGAGTGGAACCGGCTGCCCATAACGAAGCCACATTCTGCGAAAAGGCTTGTAAGTCCCCCGTACATACGCAGGGATGACAATTGCTTCACTTTTCAATGCAAAAAAGCCGGCGCCGGCAAGCCCTTCTTCTTTCATTTCACCCGTCTTAGTACGGTTCCCTTCCGGGAAAAGCAGCATCATTTCCCCGTTCCCGAGAACGTTTATTCCTTTCCGCAGGGCTCCGCGATCGCTCCCCCCCTTTTCACCGGAAAGGCTCCCAACTTTGTAAATAAAAACGCGGACCTTTTTGAGGCGAACATTTCTTCTTTCGCCATGAATCGGAGAGGGCGTTTGATGTAAGATCCGAGCAACGGAGGGTCAAAGTTGCTCTTATGATTGCTGCAAATAATGACGGGTCCTTCTGCGGGTATATTTTCTTTTCCCTCAATTTTGGCGAAAAAAACCAAGGATAGAACGACACGGCTAAGCAGCTTACCGATCCTGTATAACATCAACCTTCATTCTCCTTCTCTCGGGCGATGAGACAAATGCGTTCGACCGCTTCTTCGATCGTTGCGTTTGTCGTATCGATGAGCATCGCATCCTCCGCCTGCTGCAAAGGAGCGATCGGCCGCTCCCGGTCAAGCTCGTCACGCCGTTTAAGCGCTTCTTTCGTTGTGGTGATATCCGAAGGGCGCTGCTTCTCTATATTCTCCAAATGCCTTCGTTTCGCTCTTTCTTCCACTGATGCATCCATGTATATTTTCAATTCGGCACCGGGAAGTACGTAAGTACCGATATCCCTCCCATCGAGGACGACCCCTTTCTGTTTCGCTAACTGTTGCTGCCTGGCCACCATTTCTTCTCGAATTTTTCGATGGGCAGAAACTTCAGAGACTTTCGCTGTAACCGTTTGTGTGCGAATTTCCTCTCCGAGCCGCTTTCCGTTCACAAGCACCTGCACTTCGCCATCACGTTGTTGCTTGAGGGTGATCTCCATCTCTTTTAATAATTGGATAAGCGATTGTTCGTCTTTTTCGGATACTTGCGCTTGTAATGCACGAAAAGTAAGAGAGCGATACATCGCCCCTGTATCGATGTATAGATACGATAGTTTTGCAGCTACTTCTTTCGCGACTGTGCTCTTTCCCGAACCAGCCGGCCCATCAATGGCGATGTTTATCTTGTGCATATTGTCCCCCGTATGTAGAAGCTGATATCATTATGTCGGGGCGACCCGAACACTGCTTTAAGCTTACCATACAAGCGTATACAAGACAAACGATTGGCTATTATTAGCCGAAAAAAAAGAATATTAAATTTTATATCCGACATTGAAACTAACAACGGGGTTGTTGTAATAAAACCGACGAATAGCCATCACCATTCGCCGGTTCCTTTTTACAATGTATCGTAGACAGGTTCTGCCCCTTGCATGCGCTTGACGTCTTCTTCCGTCCCGTCATTCGCGTTGATAAACAATTGATACGTGTCATCGTTCATCGTTCCATACAACTCATACGTTAATACTTCTTCGCCGGTTTGGTTTTCAATCACTGCCAAATGCTCTTCTCTAACTTCCACATTCTCGTGTATTTCATCTAATGCTTCTTCCAATTCAAGCTCCGGCTCCAAATCGTGGCGTTCGCGATGATTCGCCAAGTAATCGGTTCCTTTATAGCCAACGACATCTCCATCGTCAAGCGCCACTTTCATAATGATCGCGTCCGGATACAAACGCACATCATTCACAGTTGGAACAAATTGAAAGGTTCCGATCGAATCATATTGCTTGCTGTCTACAAGCTCTACATCATCGAATCCTCGTTCATCGAGAAAATCAGCGGCAATTTCGGATGCTTCATTTAAGCTGATATTCGTCTCCGTAATCGGGCGGTCTTGCATCACCGACGTCGGCAACCCGCCTCGTGCCGTCATTTCCACAGCGTAATTGCTCTCCCCGTCCGGATCTTCAACATAAACTTTATATCCTTCATAGGGAAGCCCTTCCCCCTGTTCATGGACCTCTGCATTCGCCTCATCCGGGGTATTTAGAAATTCACGTGCGCATTCAACGGCTTCTTCTTCATCAAATTTTTCTTTATCCTCCACCACATTCGCAAGTCGTTCTCCTACGTCGACAGGAAATCCGGTATCGTCGTTCCAATTATTTTCGCCAAAACCTTTCGCTTTTTCATCGATTTGTTGGATGCCATCGATGGCTGTCCCTTCCCCGGGGTCTGTGTTGGCCACCAAATCCGCTTCGATATCTGCCCAACGAATATCATCGGCGAGGACATTGGCTTGTACGCCGCGCAGATCCCCGGATAGTTCGCCCGCTTGTTCATAAAACGTTTCCAGTTGTTCATATTCGTCATCGGATAATGGTTCATCGGCCCGATCCCGAATAGCGACATCATGGGTAAAGTCAGCAACATTGGACAAATATTCTTCTGTTTTGTCTATCGGAACGATACCCATCGGCAGGTCACCCATATCACTATGTGCCAATGATGAAATTCGCCACACCTCGGCCATCGATCCGGTCATGTTGGAAAGGCCGTTTGTTGCCAAGGACGCTCCTAACTCGTCTTGCATATGATCCAGGTGAAAGGCGAGTTGGTGAAATGCTTTTTGATAATTGTTTTCATGGCTAATCGCCAGTGCTTCCTTTTCCTGGTGTTCGTTATACGCGAACACGCCGGTCCCAATCAGGGCAACCGATAAGACAGCAATGAGAATTGCTCGAAACATCCAATCACCTCCTATTAATCTGCAAACACGTGTTTTCCGATTTCTGTGTGCACATCACGGCTAAAAATCCATTCCGATGTGGCCGTTTCCGGGTTGTAATAATAAGCGGCTCCGTTCGATGGATCCTGGCCATTAATCGCATCCAAAACAGCCTCGCGTGCTTCTTCTTCCGGCTCTAAATAAATCTGCCCATCCGCAACCGCCGTAAAAGCTCTCGGTTCAAATATAACTTCATTTGCCGTGTCCGGAAATTCGGGATCATCGGTACGGTTAATAATAACGGCCGCAACAGCTACTTTTCCTTCGTAAGGCTCCCCTCTCGCCTCTCCATGAACCGCATTTGCCATAATCTGTATATCATTGTCCGAGTAACCGTCCGGAGCATTCATTGCTTTTTGAACGTTCGCTTGGTCGTCCTGTCCTTCATTAGGCTGCTCATCACCTGTCTCCGGTTGTGCACCTTCTTCTGCGTCCGGTTCAGGGGCTTCTTCATCTGCCGTATCTTCCGGAGCGGGTGGTTCTTCATCGGTAGGCGCTTCTTCCGGCGGCGCTTCTTCAGCTTCGGGAGCCTGTTTTTCTTCTTCTGCTTCGCCGCTTCCTTTCGGTCCTTTTTGTATCTCGTTCGGCGTGCTTCCATAATGGGTGAATTCACGCGCATTTTCCAACGCTTCTTGTACGTGTTGCTCGTCATATTCCGTTGTTTTTTCCAAACGTTTTTTCATTTGCGAACCGACGAGTCCGTCCACCTCCATTCCAAATGCCTCTTGGTATTCACGAACTCCCCAATACGTGCCCCAGCCAAACACACCATCAATGGTTTGATCAAAATAACCGATGTATTGAAGTCTGGCTTGCAACTCTACAACATCATCTCCGGTAGCACCTTGCTGGATGATTTGATCACTAAAGGCTTCACCCCTGTCAGTGGCAAATCCCAGAACGCCACCTGCCACGATTAGCGTTGCAAGGAAGTAGCGAACGCTCCCTTCCATTTGCCTTACCTCCTTCTTTTCACTTAAACTTACTTTCATTGCCTTTATTTTTCGAGAAAAACCGGAATTTATACGTACAAAAGAAAAAAGTCTGCCATTAAGGCAGACAAATAAAAAAGAAGGTTGTTAAACGTTAAAAGATCTAGCTTTAACATCATTGGTAAGCGCAGCCGTGATGTGATAGCGCAAAAACGGGGTAATTAAGTATAGACGACCAAACAAGTCAAGACTGGCTTCCAGTAATTCTTTTGCGATTGCCAATCCCTCTTCTTCTCCTTTTTGGACATCTCCTTTGCAAGCAGCCATACGCTTTCGCACCTGCTCCGTAAGTTGAATGCCCGGGACCTCATTGTGCAAGAATTCAGCATTTCGTTCATTGATTAAAGGCATAATGCCAATGTAAATAGGGATATCCAGATGGGCAGACGCTTCTTTTAAACGTTGCAAAGTCTCTACATCGTAGATCGGCTGTGTCATCACGAAATCGGCCCCTGCCACGATTTTTTTCTCCAATCGTTTCACCGCTTTATCCATGGAACTTACATTTGGGTTGAATGCGGCACCGACGGTAAATTGCGTTTGTAACCCTAACGGTCGCCCGGAATGGCTGAAACCTTCATTCATAGACTTAATCAGTCGAATGAGGTCAAAAGAGGTAAGATCATATACTGAACTGGCTCCCGGGAAATCCCCCACCTTCGTCGGGTCGCCGGTAACCGCGAGCACATCTCTGATTCCCAACGCATGTAATCCAAGCAAGTGCGATTGCATGCCGATTAAATTCCGATCCCGGCAAGCGATATGAAGCAAGGGATGGGCACCTGCCTGCTGTTTGATTAGCGTCGATGCGGCAAGGTTATCGATGCGGGAGGTGGCCAGGGAATTATCCGCGAGCGTAACCGCATCGGCACCTGCCTCGTGAAGCGCCTTCGCCCCTTTTATAAATTTATCGATTTTCGTCAATGACTTGGGCGGATCAAGTTCCACGATGATGGAGGGATCCTCCTTATCCAGCCGAAGGGTATTTCCGACCTCGGCCGAGGCTTGTTCGCGTACAGTCGATCCTTTCGCACGCTCCTTTACGAAAGGGGCTTGATGCTGCAATTTATCCTTAAAGGAACGGATATGTTCCGGAGTTGTGCCACAGCAACCGCCCAATAAGCGCACCCCTTGATTCCGGAATTCCTCTGCTTGATTTTTAAAATAATCCGGATTTGACTGATAAACGAGGCGGCCATCTTGAATGCCGGGTAAGCTTGCATTCGGATAAGCAGAGAGGTACGCCCCTTCCGGCAAGGAAACTTCTTCCAATGATGCAATGGTTTGGGCAGGGCCCATCCGGCAATTAATTCCGACAACATCCGCACCTTCATTTAACAAGCGCAAGAGGGCATCATTGATAGGGATCCCCCCGTGCAAAACACCTACATCCCCTAAAGAAACGTTCCCAATCACCGGCATATCCGGCGATAACCGTTTAATGATCCGCACAGCTTGTATGAGTTCGTGTAAATCATAGTACGTTTCCAAAAGAATGGCATCGGGATCCTCAGCCATAAGCGCTTCCGCTTGCGATTGGGTTGCTTCCTTTATGTCTTGATTGGTAAAAGAGCTTGCCCTTCCGTCACGAATCCCGCCAATGGTCCCTGCTACATACACATCTTTTCCGCTCGCCGCTTGTTTTGCCAGTCGCATTCCCTGGGTGTTGATCCGATCCGTTTCCTGCTCCAATCCATAATTCCCCAACTTAAGCTGATTGGCGGCATACGTGTTTGATTGGATAACATTTGCACCCGCTTCAATATATTCTTGATGTGCGGATACAACGATCTCCTCCGCGCGACGATTGGCATCTTCGATCGAACCACTATACCCCCGTTCATACAACAAAGTGCCGATCGCTCCATCTCCGATTAAAATCTCATCTTTCAATTTTTCCAGAAATTTCACCTTTATCCCTCTCCCTCTTTTCCGCCATGGCTATACTTGCGTCTTTCGTTCAGCTTCCTGTAAGGCCCATTCAATATCGGCGATAATATCTTCGTGATTTTCAATGCCGCAAGATAAACGCATTAATTCATTTGTCACGCCGTTTTTAATCCGCACATTTTCAGGAATATCCGCGTGGGTTTGCACACTTGGATACGTCATTAAACTTTCGACGCCTCCCAAACTTTCGGCAAATGTAACGAGCCGTAAATGGCGAAGCAATGGGTCGACGAGCTTCTCATCCTGAACTTTAAACGAAAGCATTCCTCCTTTGCCCGGATAGAGAACTTCCGTGACAAGCGAATGCTTTTTTAACATTTCCCAAACAGCGTGGGCATTTTGTTGATGTTTTTCCATTCTTAACGCCAACGTTTTCATTCCGCGAACGAGCAGCCAGGAGTCAAAAGCTCCAAGTGTCATTCCAATCCCATTTTGAATATTGAAAAGGTGTTCCCCCAACACGTCATCGTCGGTAACAACGAGCCCTGCCACGACATCGTTATGGCCGCCCAAATATTTGGTGGCGCTATGGATCACGATATCCGCGCCAAATTCAATCGGACGTTGCAATAACGGGGTGTAAAACGTGTTGTCAACGATCATAAGTAAATCATGTTCCTTGGCTAGTTGACTGAGTGCATCTAAATCCGCTTCCTGCATTAAAGGATTTGTCGGTGTTTCAATGAATAACGCCTTCGTATTTTTTTCAATTGCTTGCTCAACGGCTTGTAGATCTCTCGGGTCAACATAACGAACGTCTACCCCCCATTGCGGCCAGTATTGGCGAAACAATCGGTATGTACCTCCGTACAAATCCACGGAAGCGATGATTTCGTCTCCTTGAGAGAACAAACTGAGCACAGCTTGAATCGCTGCCATGCCAGAACTACAGGCAAAACCGTGCGTTCCCCCTTCCAATTCGGCGATCGTTTCTTCAAGCACCTCACGCGTTGGGTTACCGGTACGGGCATAATCATAACCGGTTGATTCACCGACACCCGTGTGCTCAAACGCAGTGCTCATGTAAATCGGCGCATTGACGGCACCGGTGCGTTTATCTCTGCGATTGCCGGATTGAACAAGCTTTGTCTCTTTCGTATATGTCCGCTCCATCATTCCTTCTCCTTCCCATGCTACTGAATATGCATGATCTGTAAAAATAAAAAATGCCCTCTTCTTGTGAATCGAATAAGAAGAAAGCACTGCCAGTGATGAATGCATCTTCTTATCGTCCGGAACCACCGTTCCGAAGGAAGTAGCACCTGACTCCGATGAGCTGGTTGCTGAGACATCTTTGGACCTTTCCCTCCGTCTCTCTTGATAAGAAAAAATAATTATTATTTTTGCTGTTCCATTATCCTACAGGAATTTCCGTCATGTTTCAAGAGGGACAGATATAGAGCTTTTTGCGTTGTAACGATTTTTGCGATTTAGGCGTAAAAACGGGACCAGGTTCACTCCTGGTTTTTTGTTGAAAACGCCTTAAAATTTCCTTCCACGAACCAAAATCGCTACTATTCGAATATCATTCGTTTTTATACCTCAAAAAAGACACACGTACCCTGTTATCCACAAAAACTGTTTTAAAATTCGGTTTCCCACATGTGGATGCTTTTAGGAAACCAAGCTTCGCATTTTTTCCGGGCGGCCTTCTTGGATATGGCCTAAAGCCATCGCCAACATCGTGCACAGAGCCAACCTAGTTTTCATTTTCATCTTCTTTTGCCCGCGTGTGGTATGCTGTTCGAAGCCAAAGGAGACGTCAAGCCGGCTGTTCACACGTTCCACGGCCGTTCGTTTCGCGTATGCCTTCGCCCATGTGTAACTGGCTCGATCGATCGGTGTGAAGATCCGGCGGTCCTCCTTGAGCGGAATCCGAATTCCTTGGGCAATCGGACACTCCGCTTGTCCTTCACAGGTGATGCCATATTGTTTGGCCGGACAACGCTTTTTGAGGGTGGCTCGATCTTTCTCAAAGCCCCCATTCGCCATTTCGCGCTCTTTCCCGGTCATCGGGCAGTGACAGTACACGGTGCCTTTATAGTCATGCGTGACATTTTCAATGTCCATCAGTTGGCGCGTGTCCTCGCCATCTTTCCACATGTCCCGGATATCAATGACAGGCTTGGTTTGATGGTCATCCCACAGCCGCTCAAGCATTTTGGTGTCATCGTAACCGCGATCACCGGCGAGTGTTTCTGCTTGTCCCAAAAGCCAAGGGCGTTCTTTTTCAAGCTCATTGATCATATCATGACCGGCGTTAATATCGGGCACCGATGCTTTCGTAACTGAATAAGCCACAGGCAATTCATAGGCCGCGTCGACGATCAGGTGGATTTTATAGCCGAACCATTTGATCACTTTGTTCCAGATCGTCCCGTCTTTGTGTTTCCCCTTATATTCTTTCTTCCCATAATCGGCATCGGTATCACGGCGTCCGTCAGGATCCTCATCCTTATGTTTTCCCTTCGCAAAAGAGTCTACTGCCTTACCATCGATCGCAAGGGCCTTCCCGAAATCAGGGAGGAGCTCGCTCAATTGTTCCACCATCGTTTCAAAAATCGCTTCAACCTTTGATTCGTGCGCCCGCAGCTTTTTTAAAAAGCGCGTATATACATAAGCAGGGGGCACGATCACGGTGAGGCCACACAATTCGCGTAGCTGTCCATTGCGGCTCAATTCCCGACGCAATGATTCAATCGATGTGTGCTCAAAGACAACCCCTGCAAGCATCGTATTCCACATCGCGCGAACAGGGTATTCATTTCGCCCTTTATATCGTTTTTTCTCCAACGTTCGCATCAACGCTTCATCCGGTAAATAATCGAGCACCAAACGTAAGCGTTCCAAATCTCCAAGATCCGCAAGATCTTCCCATGAAAATAAGCTCATTTGTGGTATAATAGCCATAACAGGTGACCCTCCAGGGTAATAGTTGGTTTTTTGTCTATAACTATTCTAACCCACTAGTGGAGCGGTTTCACCTGTTTTTTTATGATTTGGGGTCGATGTATCAGGATCCGTGCTTTTGACCTTCGCCAAGCCTTTAATTCCGTTTGATTTTGGGAGAAAATATTTTTTTACGTCACTCGCACCCCTTGTGCGGCAACGGTTTTGAAACAGCGCAATTAGCTCATATAGGTTTGATAGGAAAGAGGGTCACTCCGGAGATGCTTCAATGACAAAATCATCTTCATTGCCGCACACGCACCGCTTAAACCCTGTCTCATATTGCCCGTCCCCTTTTTGGCGGCCTCGCAAAATATATTTTTCGCCGCAATCCTGGCAACGGATTACGATGCGATACCTTGTATCCGTCGTCACTGACGCTTCCCTCCTTCGCCGGAATATGCCGGCACTAACGTTTTCGACGCCCAGGATGGGCTAGTGTCGGCGTTGTCACAGGACGTGACGGTTTTAACCGACTTCCTTCATTCAGAGGAAGAGCCCCTCTGGTGGAAGTTCTTCTCTATTATTTACTGAACGCTTCCTGAATCTCCGTAACACCGGTTTCCAAAAGCACATGCAGTTTTATTTTTGCTTTTCGGCTACTATAATCCTTCCCTAAAATGACCCCATGATTCATCAGGTCATACGTGCTTCCTTCATATTCATACGCAGGATAGACCTCGCCTTCGTTTGCGCTCGTCGTAACGACCATCGGGATCCGGGCATTCGCAATCAACGGCATGAAAGCCGGTGGAACTTGTCCTCTTCCCAACCCTTCAAGGACGACACCATCCGTCGCCCCCATTTCCAGCAAAAGCCGTAGCAAAGACGGCGACGAACCTAAATGGATTTTGATAATTTCTACTTGGGATCGAGAGTTCCCCCTCTTGGTTTTCGGCTTATAAATATCGCGATAAAGCGGCCGTTGATAAAGATTGACGCGGTCATTGTCAATCATGCCGAAGTATCCGTATCCCGGTGCATGAAACCCTTGTACATTAGAAGCATGCGTTTTTTGTACATATTTTGCAGAAAAAATATGGTCATTAAAAACGACAACCGAACCAAGCCGGGTAGCCTGTTCATCGGCAGCGACGATCATGGCATTTCGCAAATTAACAAATGCATCACTTCCCACTTGATCCGGACCTCGTTGTGAACCTGTAACGACAAGAGGCTTTTCGTTCTCCACCGTCAAATCCAGAAAATAAGCGACTTCTTCCAACGTATCTGTCCCGGAAGTAACGACCGCACCATCGATTCCTTTCTGTAGCAACAAATCTTCAATATGCGCCTTTAATTGCCATAAATCTTCATAACCGAGATGGATGGATGGTTTGTTAAACAATGAAACAATTTCTAACTCCAACTTAAAAGGGACGTCACACATATCGACGAGTTCTTCACCGCTTCTTTCCCCGGCACGCAAGCGTCCTCCGTCTGTCTTTTTGCTTGCGATCGTCCCCCCGGTCGTGACCAATGCAATTTTTTTCATCGCTCGAAGCCCCTTACGTTCGCTTTACATTTTCTCTGTTTGCAATTTTATCCACAATCCGATAACCGTGAAATCTTCCTGTTTCAATAAAAATCTCATTCGCATTATTGCCGGCTGCCAACACACCTGCGATAAAAAGACCCGGGACATCCGTTTCGTAACTTTCCGGATCATAAAATGGCCTTCCCGTATCTCCGTCAATCCCCACACCGGCCGCTGTTAAAAACGGATGATCAGGGTGATAACCGATCATCGCGAACACGAAATCGGCGTCCAGTTCATTTTCCCGGCCGTCTTTCTCAAAATAAACGCTTTTTTCGGTTATGCGGGTCACCTTTGCACCGAATACCATCCGTATGCTTTCTTTGCGGACAAGCCCTTCGAACTCAGGCAAAATCCACGGCTTAATGCTTGATGAATACGTCTCTCCCCGGTATAGAACGGTGACATTTGCTCCCGCTTTTTCCAGCTCCAATGTAGCATCAACCGCTGAATTTTTCCCTCCGATCACGACAACATTTTGTCTATGGAAAGGGTGGGATTCTTTAAAATAATGGTAAACATGGGGGAGGTCCTCCCCTTCGCAACCAAGTTCATTCGGACGATCATAGTAGCCTGTCGCCATTATTACATAGTCGGCATGATAGGCTTTCTTTTTCCCTTTAGCCGTTGTTTCCGCCACAAACGTTCCATCCTCTGTTTTTCGGATGCTTTTTGCGGCTTCATACGTATGGATACGCAATTGTTTTCGTTCGACGACTTCCCGATAATATGCAAGTGCCTCGCTTCGCCTAGGTTTACGGTCTACCGTAATAAAAGGAACTTCCCCGATCTCCAGTTTATTGGCAGTGCTGAAAAAGGTTTGATGCGTCGGATAGTGATAAATGGCGGAGACAATATTTCCTTTTTCAATGACAAGGGGATCATATCCTTTTTCCCTGCAAGCGATTGCGGCCGCCAATCCACATGGACCGGCGCCAATGATAACAATTTTCTCTTGTATCAACTGCTATTCCTCCAACTTTAACACTTTCCAAAACTAAATGGGCCTATACATCTCATCCGCTCATCCCGGTGGTGAACGCCAGCTTTTCCGGAAGTCAGACATCGGAAGCCGGAAATCGGAAGACCCTGAAAAAAGCCTTTTCCGACCTCAGGCCTCTGAAATCTGATCTCTGAAATAGCGGGTGACTAACACCCCGATTGGTTCCGCAGGATGTGCTAGTGCCGGCGTTCCTTAAAACCATCAGAGGGAAAAACCGCCCCCTGATGGAAGTTTCACTTTATACCCATCCGCGCAAACGGCTTGCTGCCGCCATTTTTTGAATTCCGATCATATGGGCGGCTTCGTGCATATTTACACTGCGGCTGTGCGATGCGTCAACAATCAATGTCAATGCCCGTTCCAATATCTCTTCCAATTTGTGATTCACTTCTTCTTCTGTCCAAACGTAGCCTTGGTTACTTTGGACGCATCCAAAATAAGAGGTGGCAGTGTTAGCGGCACTCGTCAAAAGATCAGGGATCACGCATGTCCCACGTTGATGCAAACGGGCGCTTGCTTCTCCCGTTATCTTTCCCTTGCCGGCTTCGATAAAAATACCTGCTTTTATTGTTTCAACGTCTTGAGACGTTAACTTCTTTTGATCTCTGGAAGAATCAACGATTATATCGCAATCCTTTGCAAGCAGTTCATTTTTGGAAATCGATTTTTTAAAAAGGTTCGTAACCATCCCAAAGCTATCGCGGCGATCCATTAAGTAATCCACATCAAGCCCATCAGGATCGTACAGCGCGCCATGGCCGTCGGAGATACCGACGATCGTTACTCCGGCATCGTTCAATGTTTTGGCAACATACGTCCCTACATTTCCGAAGCCATGAATAATGGCACTGGCCTTTCCCAACGAAAGTTTCCTGCGCTTGACTGCTGACTTGGCTGTGATCGAGATCCCCTTCCCGACAGCCGCTTCCCTTCCGGGCGATCCGTCTAAAATCAGCGATTTTCCGCTCATAAACCCGGGAGAGTGATCTGTTTTTAACTGGCTGCATTCATCGAGCATCCATGCCATCATTTGTGTATTGGTTCCGGCATCGGGAGCAATGACATCTTTTGTCGGTCCGATAAAAGAGATAATGGCCCGAACGTACCCGCGACTCAATGCTTCAAGTTCACGAAAGGACAATTCCATTGGATTGCACACAATTGCGCCACTCGCTCCACTATATGGAATATCGATGACCCCCGCTTGCAGAGATGTCCACATCGCCTGTGCCTGAACATCTATTTCCGTCACTTCGGGATGAAATCGCACTCCTCCGATCCCCGGTCCAATCGCATCATTATGTTGGACACGGAAACCGGTGAAGATCTTGGTTTTCCCGCTATCCAATTTTATGGGTATTCGAACGGCAAGCGTTCGGAGCGGCTCTTTAAGCAATGCATGAACTTGAGATCCATACCCCCATTTTTTTAGAGACGAAACCATAAGCTCTTGCATGATTGTTAAGCGATGATGGCTTTTTTCTTCATCGGAATCAACCACCGATTCTTCCCCCATCAGGGTCACCTCCGTGCGGTTCATTGGATTGGGAGTGATTGATCCCCAATCACAATTCATAAATACTTGCTCGCTTGTAATGGTTCATCTTAACTATATTAAAAATCGGGTTCGATTTCCACAGATTCGGTTCCGAAACCAAAGGCACTTGCCAACACAGCTACCGCCTCTTTTTCAATAAGCAATGACCCGTGTTCTTTCACGACGACGGGCGAATGAGGACAAGCTTCCCCGAACTCGGAGATGAGGGCGACGAAACGGTCATATCCTAAAAAATAGCGCGTGCTCACCGGAAAGCAAAGATAATATTGCCCATCCATGGACATGAACGAACCGTTTTTAACGCCAATTCGGGTTAATAAAGCAACGAGTTGCAATACTGCCTCTAGATCATGAAATTTATAAAATAAATCCTGCCGTTCATCTACGGTGATATCCATTTCAATCATATCATCATCTTCATGATCGTTTTCCGTCTTGGAAATATGAATGACCATGCCTTGCGCCGGCAAAGCAAACACTTCGACGGACAGCGTTCCGTCGGCCTTAAAGCCGAGTGAAGCATCAGCCTCCATCACAAGATCACGAAATAGTTGATGGACGCGAGGGCGATCCATCCATAAATCATCTTTCGTTAACCCGCGTTCTTTTAAATCATCAAAGGTTAGAAACACTTTTATTTTATTAGCGGCGATCCGTTCCAGGCGCATAACCGCCCCTCCTTTTGGACCCAGCCTTTCCCGGCCTTTTCTATACGTTATTCAACAGGTCTTATTCTCGTTCTTTAAAAGCG
Organism: Salicibibacter cibi; assembly: GCF_016495865.1. Classification (NCBI taxonomy): domain Bacteria; kingdom Bacillati; phylum Bacillota; class Bacilli; order Caryophanales; family Bacillaceae; genus Salicibibacter; species Salicibibacter cibi. Next base: position 1,557,701 of record NZ_CP054706.1, on the reverse strand, counting down.
CAAGTCACTTGCCCTTTTCGGTTAGAAAACTTGGCTTTTTGCCAAGCTTTTATGGCGAAAAGCCTCAGCCCAACTTATGCAGGTAAGAAAGTTGATTCATACTTATCTTATCTGCCAAAAGAATCATTCATATGTATAGCGGAAGTTCCCCTTTACATTTGCCATTCTTTGGATAAGTTTTGCAACCCTTCCCCTGCTTTTGCTTGGATCGTTCGCGTGAACGGAACGGGCGTGTCGATTTCTTCATTGATGTAAATACTTTCGCCCTGTGCCAACTCCGGCAATTGATTAACGGGAGCTACTTGCAGGCTTGTCCCAACAACGAGCAATACATCTGATTCCCTTATGCACCGGGCCGCATATTCCCAAGCTTGCATCGGTAACTGCTCTCCGAATAATACAATGTTCGGACGGAGTTTTCCACCACAACGATCGCAGGTTTTTTTCGCGATAAAATCTTCCTGTTTTGCAGCTTCCTTGCAATCGTAGCAACTAAATTCTCTCAGATTTCCGTGCAGTTCGGCAACGTTTTCGCTGCCGCTCTTTTGATGTAACCGGTCAACATTTTGGGTAGCAATGACAGAGACAATTCCTTTCTTTTGCCATTCCGTAATGGTGGCATGGCCGCTGTGCGGTTCGATCGACTGCAGACGTTCCAGCCGGTTGCCGTAAAAAGCATGAAAATGATCGTAATGATCTTCAAGGGCTTGAACAGTCGCCGTTTGCATCGGATCATGCTTGGCCCACAAACCTGTTTGTGAGCGAAAATCAGGTACGCCGCTTTCCGTAGACATTCCGGCACCGGTTAAAATTGCCAATCGTTTCGGATGTCCATCCATTTCAACATACCTCCGTTTTCGACAAATTGCCATGAAATTCATGGCATCCTCATTTCATTTTATTTATAATAGTATACATGATTAATACGTCAATGAGGTGGAATATGGATTATATCGTTTTCATTTTAGGTGCTGCCTGTTTTGGAGCCGGTTTTTTTTTGCTGCTCATTTTTCTCTATTTGAAAAAAAAGCTTGTGCTGCCCTTTGTTTTTATGACCCTTGGCATCATTCTTTGTTTTATCGGTCTCATAATTGCAGATCCTTTAACCCATGAGGCTTCCCGCTCATACTTGAATGGATTCCGGGGCCGGTAGGGAAAAAAGAATGGATGACTCCTATAAGCGAGTATCATCCATTCTTTCCTTCTTGGCAGGTAAGAAAGTATACATCAACTTTCTTACCTGCATAAGTTGGGCGAAGGCTTTCGCCATAAAAGCTTGGCGAAAAGCCGAGTTTTCTAACATCACACTTATCGATGGTATAAATTTACATCATGTTCCCTCTCCAACCATTCGAACAATGGATAGCTATATTCGCGCAATTGTTCCGTATTCCAAATTTCTTCGTATCGGTCTACGACTTCATTTCTTAGTTCGGTGTATTCTTTTTCCGCCTCGTCGCTTTTTTTCTTTTCGATGATGAGAAAAGCGGAAGCCGCGGCGCATATTGCCACAAGCACGAATCCATAAGGAGAAAGAAAAAATTGCATCATTGAAGCCCCGAAGCTTGATTCAGCCATGGAAAACAATAAAAACAACAGGAGAGCAAACATTGCCGTCGTGATCCAACCGGCGACGGTGACCAATCGTTCCCGCTTTTTTTCTTCTTTCTTTCTTTCAATTAGTTCCCGAATCAGGCGTTCTCCAATCGGTGTCATATACGCTTCCTTGTAAACAGCCATACATACACCTCCGTTGGTGAAATATACGCCCGAACCTTCGCCGATATGACGGACTTTTCGAACAACCTCTTTTATGAAAACAATGCCATCCACAAAATAACGACCACGAGTACGATGAACAAGGACAAGAGTACCCGGGCAATTACTGGATTTTTTTGATAATCGTTCCTTGCCGTGGCAAGGTTTTCCTCATTTGATTCGGTTTCATCTTCATGTGTTTTGCGTTTCTTTCGTGTGCCGTGTGTATCCAATCTTGACGGCAGGGGCGTCGTCGCCGACTCTTCCCTGCTGCGTTGATTCGCATAATGTTCATCTCGATTTTGTTCTTCTGTCATCATGCAACGCTCACTCCTGGTATTCTATAATTGTACATTAACTGAACAATGCTACTTTGACAACAGAAAACGACAATCTTCTTTTCATAATTCACTTGTGGTTGCAATAAACGTTTTCAAGTCATACAATAATAGACAAAGAAGATTCTTGGATGTAAGCGGAGGCATATAGGCATGGAAATGTATACGATCGTGGATAAAGATACATGCATTGCTTGTGGCGCCTGCGGTGTGTCTGCTCCCGATTTGTTTGATTATGACGAAGAAGGTCTGGCAGAAGGAATCCTTGATTGTAATCGGGGGACACGCAACGTTCCCGCCTCGCTTCATGAAGATTTGCAAGATGCTTTTGAAGGATGCCCATCGGATTCGATTAAAATCGCAAGGGAAGCCTTTCACGGTGATGCCTTAGCATTCGAAAAAGACAAAACAACGATTTGATGGGAACCCCCTACGCTCGGGGGATTTTTACATACGCTAGGCTTTGATACATCAGAGCGTTTAGAAAACTTGGCCTTTCGCCAACCTATAATGGCGAAAGCCTTCGTTGCACTTATGCAGGAAAGAAAGTATAAATCAACTTTCTTTCCTGCTAAAAAGAGGAGTTGGAGAAATTGATTGTACAAGCAGATGTAGAGACGAGTTACGCTGTGCTCGTTTCCGACACAATGAGTGAAGACGGTTTGCTGCCATTGGTACAAAACGAAAAAATTGAAGTAGTGCAAGGTAAGCCCGATGAGATCGATGATCTCTCACGCTTTTCTGCCCTGCTCGTCCGAAGTGCCACGCAAGTGGATGCTGCTTTGCTTGAACAAATGCCTGAACTGAAGATCGTGGCCAGAGCCGGTGTCGGGATTGATAATATCGATCTCCACGCAGCCACAAAACACGGCGTCATTGTAATTAACGCCCCGGATGGGAACACGATCTCAACGACCGAGCATACCTTCGCGATGATGATGGCTTTGTTTCGGAATATCCCACAAGCCTATACGTCGCTCAAAAACCATGAATGGAACCGAAAAGCTTTTCAGGGCACAGAGCTTCGCGGCAAGACCTTGGGAATTATTGGGTTGGGACGCATCGGCACTGAACTTGCCAAGCGCGCCGCCGCATTCCAAATGAACACCGTCGTTTTTGATCCATTTTTAACCGCAGAACGCGCGCAAAAAATTGGCGTTAAACTTTTGGAACTGGAAGACCTTTTACAGATCGCTGACGTCATTACCGTCCACACGCCACTCACCAAAGAAACAGAGGACCTTCTCGGAAAAGAGAACTTTGCAAAAACCAAGCCCGGTGTCTTCATATTAAATTGCGCGCGCGGTGGAATCATTAATGAAGCGGCTTTGAAAGAAGCACTGGATAGCGGCCACGTTGCCGGTGCCGCACTCGATGTTTTCGAACATGAACCTGCAGACAATTACGGCCTGATCGACATGCCGCAAGTAGTCGCCACCCCGCATATCGCCGCATCTACAGTGGAAGCGCAAGAAAGTGTAGCCATTCAGGTTGCCGAGGAAGTGATCCAAGTGTTAAACGGCGCACCTGCGGCCCATTCCATTAATTTGCCGGCGATATCGGAAGAATTATATGAAAAAATACGTCCGTATTATGAGTTGACAAATACAATGGGGCACTTTGTCAGTCAATGTGTCAAATCAGCAGTACAGCATATTGATGTTTCCTTTAGCGGAACGATCGCCCATGAGGAGACATCCGTGCTGTCGCGCAGCTTCATGGCCGGATTTCTGTCTCCGCGCATCGATGCCCCGGTCAACGTCGTCAATGCCGGTGTGATAGCAGAAGAACGGGGCATTACTTATCGACAAGCCCATACCTCCGAATCTTATGGGTATGCGAATCTCGTCGAGGCCCATGTAAGCGGAACTAACGGTGATTTCATCGTACAAGGTACGTATATCGATGCCTACGGTCCTCGCATCACAAAAATCAACGAGTTTAACATAGACTTGATTCCAAACGGCCATTTGATCTATATTCGCCACAGCGATCAGCCCGGTGTCATTGGCAAAATGGGGCAATTGCTCGGCCGGCACGATGTGAACATCGCAACAATGCAAGTAGGAAGAAAAGAAGAAGGCGGGGAGGCCATCATGATGTTGGCCGTAGACAAGGAAGTTTCCGATGCGGTTATCAATGACCTCACTGCCGTTGAAGAAATCCACGCTGCCGATCCGATTGAATTCCATTAGAACAATTTATCCTTTCGGATAGCGTTAGAAAAAGTTGCCGCCGATTAAAGGCGGCAACTTTTTTGGCCTTAACCGTATGAAAATGTCCTTACGGACTTTTTCCCCTTCATTTTTTTTCAAACCCTGTAAGCATTGCTCACCATAAACGCTAGCGCATCATCCATGGCCGGTCGCAGATCCGCTTCATTGGCCTCCAGGCCTGAAATGGCAATGGTTAATCCATTCATGATTAAAAATAATACGAATGAAAATAGGAAGACAACAGCGATTCGTTTCGCATAATCAATCATCATTCAGCAAGTACCCTCCCTTTCCTTCCCCACCATTTTGAACCTATGCGACAAAACAAACATCTAGAACGGCAACCACTTAACAGGGCTTCTTCTTTACGGGCTAACCGTTCGAATCTGCTGTAAGAGCTTTTGTAATTCAGCACTAACGGTTTGGCGAGCACCTTGCGTTTTACCTCTCTCTCCTTGCGGATTACTGCCAATCGTAATGGTGCCCAGTTCGAGATCCGGGTGTAAAAAAACCGCCAATTGTTTTGTGAGCTCCATGAGCAAAGCCATCAAAGCATCATCCCGTACCTTTGATAACAGAAGAACGATAATATCAGCTTTTTGATTCGCATGTAACGCCGCTCCCATTATGATCTTCTCTCCGTTAACGTCTTCGATGCATTTTAATCGAATTCCCGCTCCCGGATGCCAATCAAAATGCCGGTCAATGATCAAAGGGCCGGAAACCTTTGTGTCAAACACTTTCCCGGGGAGGCAGACGTTTATTTGCTTTTTCCATGTATGCGTGAATGTTTGGCCGGAAAATACGTTAAACGGTACAGGGAGTTCGATGACGGCTGCTTGTTCCTCAACCCTAACTTGAGGGTTTCCTCCGGACTGTTTTTCCGTCTGAATACCGGGGGAGTGCAACAGTTGTTGTTTTGGCATAACCGGATGTTGGACGGCGCTTACGCGAGCTCCGTAATGTGTTTGAATTTGTTCTTCCGTAAGCACCTGCTCCGATTCTCCGTAGGCTTTGCGCTCCCCTTCCCCCAAAAGAAGAACCCGGTCACAATAGAGCGACGCCAAATTGAGATCATGAAAGATGATACCAACAGCTCTGCCTTTGGCATCGTTCCATTGTTTTAATGCGTCCAAAAAATTCATCTGATAAGCAATATCCAAATGATTCGTCGGCTCATCCAATAAAATGACTGCCGGACGCTGGGCAAGTGCCCGGGCAAGGTAAACACGTTGTCGTTCTCCGCCGCTCAACGTTTGTAGCGATTGATCCCGGTAACGATCGACATCCATCTCCGCCATCGCTTGTGCAATCGCTTCTTCATCTGCTTCGTTAAAAACGGATAACCACCGCCGTCTGTGAGGATAACGGCCTAAAGCCACGAATTCTCGTACCGTATAAGAAAAATAAACAGATGCCTGTTGGGTCACGACAGCTAACAACCGCGCCCGTTCCTTATCTTTGTATGTATGTAACCGATGTCCGCTAAGCCAAACCTCGCCGTCCATTAACGGCAAGGCGCCGATACAAAGCTGCAGCAATGTTGATTTCCCGCTCCCGTTCGGGCCAATGATCCCGAGCATCTCTCCTTCGCCAATCCTAAACGAAACATCTTGAACGACAGCCCGCCCACCGTAACCGCCCGTAATCCTTTCTGCCCTTAACACCGTTATCCCCCTGTACACGTTGTTGCCTGATGAGTAAATAAGCAAAAATCGGAGCGCCAACGAGTGCAGTTATGACCCCAATGGGCAACTCCATGGGTGCAAGCGCAAGACGAGCGATGATATCCGCCGCGATCAAAAAACCTCCGCCGATGAACATCGACACCGGCAAAAGATGACGATGATCAGGGCCCGTTAATATCCGTACAAAATGAGGGACAACAAGTCCCACGAAACCGATCGTCCCTGCAACGGAAACCGCTGCGCCCGTTAAAACGGCAGCGCCCGTCAATATCAAAAGCCCGCTTCTTTTCACACTGACACCGACATTGCGCGCAAAATCCAAGCCGAACGAAAAAGCATTCAACTCCTTTAGATGTCCTATCAACACCAATGCACCGATAAGGAAAAAAGGGACCATTAAATGCACATAACTCCATCCGCGCATACCGACGCTACCCAGCAACCACTGCACGGCTTGTCTCAATTCTTCGCCGGCAAGCGCGATCAATAACGACAAAAATGCGCCAAAGAAGGCGCTAATAATAATGCCGATTAAAATAATTGTCTCCGCCGATAATGAACGGCGCATGGTCCTCGCAAAAGCCAACAAAATCAAAAGCGTCACGAGCGCGCTGCCGATGCTCACCACAGGTAAGGTGAAATTCCCTAGAAACGGAATCGTCAGTTGAAAAAAAATGACGAGGACTGCTCCGAGAGCAGCCCCTGAAGAGACGCCGAGTGTGTACGGGTCGGCAAGGGGATTGCGCAAAAACCCTTGAAATGCCGCACCTGCAACAGACAAAGCTGCTCCAACGAGAAAGGCGAGGAGCGTTCGCGGTAGCCGAATATCCATCACAATTTGCGATTCGATTGCATCAACGGCTGCCGATTCCGTTCCGAACAAAGAAGCACCCAAAATCATGAGCACTTCCTGCGGGGCGATGGACTGACTTCCGGCCGATATGCCGAGAACAATCATAACTGCCGGGAAGAGAATTGCCACGGCATACAGCATGCGTGGGGCTTGCTTGCGATCAGTTTGTCCACTCGTCTTCATAAATGTGCTCGGCAAGTGTGCGAAGTCCTTCTGTGAGCCTCGGACCGGGCCTGGATAAGAGATCCTCGTCCAATCTATGGACAGCCTCGTCCTGAATCGCAGTCACTTCTTGCCAGCCCTCTCTTTCCATAATCGTTTCTTCGTCTCCATAAGTCGTAATGATTACATCCGGATCCAACGCAACTGCGTCTTCCTCCGTATACGCAACCCATCCCTCGCTATCCTCTGCGGCATTTTTGGCGCCAACGGTTGTCAACATGTCATCCATAAACGTATCGCTCCCCGTCGTATAAAGATCCGGGTCTTCGGATACTTCGATCCATACCCGCTTTTGCTCCTCTTCCGGGATTTCGTTTGTGACCTGTTGGATGTCTTCGATTTCACTTTCAATACCTTGGATAATGTCTTCGGCTTCCGCTTCACGATTAACGACAGTGCCCACATCTTCAATAACGCCATAAGCCTCCTGTAACGAGTGGGGATCGGCGACCGTCAACACATCGATTCCTGCGTTCTCCAACTGTTCTAGCCCTTCGTCCGCAGCATCACCGCTTGATGCATGATCCAAGACAAGATCAGGCTCAAGGGCAAGGACACGTTCCACGTCGAATTCCATTCCCGATCCAACGGATTCAATAGATGCTGCCTCCTCGGGATAATCATCGAAATCCGTTACACCCACGAGCGCATCGCCCTCATCCAATGCAAAAACGATTTCGGTATTGCTTGGCATCAAGCTGACGATGCGTTCCGGTTCCCTCGTTATTTGCGCAACGTTTCCATCGGCATCTTCAACCTCTATCGGGTAATGACTGCTGCCCGTGTCTTCCGAGTCCTCCGATATCTGTTCGTTTTCCGTTTCTTGGGACCCACAAGCCGTTAGGATCAGCAACAATAACAACATAAACGAACGGTAGGCGTACATGCTTCTTATCATTGGCACAAAAGACCTCTCCCTTTATCGGTACAATAAGACCGTAAACGTTGAACCTTTATCGATCTTGCTTTGCACAGATAACTTGCCACCGTGGTTGTCAATGATATTTTTGACAATGGCAAGCCCCAGTCCGGTTCCGCCGTTGTTTTTGTCTCTTGTCCGCGCTTTGTCCCCTTTATAGAAACGCTCGAACACAAACGGTATATCTTTTTCCGGAATGCCTGCGCCTGTATCCGTCACTTCAATCTGTATACTTTCTTCCCAGGTGATGACATTTAACATCACGCTGCCTTCATGGCTCGTATGCCGAATCGCATTGTGGAGCAAGTTGGTCATCACCTGCTCAATACGATCCGCATCTGCATCTACCCACGGATCCGTTCCATGCGTCTCATAATAGAGTTTGACATTCGCGTCTTCCGCCATCGGTTTGAATTTGCGAAACACTTTCCCGGAAAGGGCAAACAAGTCGACCCGATCCATTAGCATCGTCAATTGCCCGGATTCCATTCGTGCCATATCCAACAATTCATTGACCAACCTACCCATACGAAGGGATTCGTCGTAGATGATTTGAGACATCTCTTTTTCTTCTTCGCGACTTTGGGCAACATCATCGATCATTGCCTCACTATACCCCTGTAACATTGCGATGGGTGTGCGCAGCTCATGGGATACATTGGCGATAAAGTCTTTTCGTAATTTATCGTTTTGCCGCTCTTCCGTCATATCACGAATGACAGCCACGACCCCACGGACGAACTTGTCGTGATACAACGGGCTCATCAAAACCCCAAACGTTCTTCCCTGCACATATACTTCCGTTGTTTGTTCCTCTTCGGTACTCACAACCGTCCGGAACAATGCCTCTATTTCTTCGGGGATCCGTTCCCCGATCGTTTCGCCATCTTGTTCATAGCGATAGCTTTGTAAAAATTGATCAGCCGGCGGATTGCTCACCAATAAGTTGCCATGGCGGTTCAACGTAATAACACCGTCGACCATGCTGCTTAATATTCTGGACAGTTGTTCTTTTTCCCGGTTCAGTGCTTCGTAATTGTTGTTTAGCTGTCGGCGCATACGGTTAAAGGCGATGGCCAAAAGGCCGATTTCATCTCTTGTCATCATCGGGACAGGAGTATCGAAGTTCCCTTTTGCAACTTCGAGGGCGGACTGCCGCATTTTGCGCAATGGAGCGGTTACTCTTGATGACAGAAAAAAAGCAAAAAATGTTGTCAATGTAAAGCCTATGCCGCCCGCCAAAAAAATCAGCCTTCTTGTTTCTTGCGTCGTTTCTTCCATTACACCGAGCGATTGGTATAACATCAGGGAATAGTCTTCTCCATCTGTCATTTGAAAAGGAGCCGCCACGACGATAAAATCCGTTTCTTCTTCATCCGCGTCTTCATAAATCAGTTGGGTTGTGACAGCCTCTCCCTCATCCAATGCCGAGGCTATTTCCTCGATTTCAGCCAGTTGCACAGGGGGGATCACCACCTCATCCTCGGCTCCCTGAAACGAATTCCAATAGGGCATTTCATTACGGAAAATAATCGCTTGCGTTCCGGAAGTCTCGGTCAGTTGTTGCACGGTGTTCATGTCATCGAGCGTCTCCTCGTCTTCTTCCATGAGTGTGATGATGAAAGAAGTATGGCTCCTTAATTCATCTTCGATTTGATTCAGATGCATGTTCTCGAAAAACTGATCCAATAATACCATTAAAATGATCAGCACAGCCGTTACCAAGAGTAAAATGGTAAACCAAAGCTTCCCAACCACACTTCTCCAAATCATTTTGCGTTCGTGCTATTCTCAAATTTATAGCCAATTCCCCACACGGTGGTGATCATTTCGCCCGCTTCCGTCGAAATATTATTCAATTTTTCACGCAAACGCTTCACATGGGTATCGACCGTGCGAAGATCCCCAAAAAACTCGTATTCCCATACGTCTTTTAACAGCTGTTCACGGGAAAAAACTTTATCGGGGCTGCCGGCAAGATAATGCAACAACTCATACTCTTTCGGAGTCAGCAGTACTTCTTCATCGTCTACGGTCACACGATGGGCATCATGATCAATGGTGATATGATCGAAAGCCAAAATGTTTTTTGCTTGCGTGTCGGTGTGTAAATAGGCGGTTGTCGACGCGCGGCGCAGCAATGCCTTTACGCGCAAAATAACTTCTCTCGGACTAAAAGGTTTTACAATGTACTCATCGGTGCCTTCTTCAAATCCTTGCACGCGTTCGGCTTCCTCGCCTTTTGCCGTTAAAATGGCAACCGGCGTCGCCTTTATTTTCCGAAGTTCTTGAAGCACTTCAATCCCGTCCATCCCGGGCATCATTAAATCAAGCAAAATAAGGTCATAATCTGTTTCTTTTGCCATTTCAAGGGCAAGTTCTCCGTTTTCCGCTTCCTCGACTTGATAGTTTTCACGCTCCAGATACATGCGCAGCAAACGGCGAATGCGAGCTTCATCATCGACGACAAGGATTCTTTCGGTTTTTTCCATTGGCCAGTGCCCCTTTCCGTTATGTTACATGCAGAGAGGCCATCCATCGAAGGCCCCTCCGTTCTCTTTAAGCATACGAATGTAGACCCGCAATGACAAGATTTACGAAAATCAGGTTAAATATGATAATCGCAAACCCAATAACCGCCAGCCACGCGGAAGGTTCTCCGTGCCAATTCCGGTTCAATCGCAAATGGAGATAGGCGGCATAGAAAAGAAACGTAACGAGTGCCCATACTTCCTTCGGATCCCAGCCCCAAAACCTTGTCCAGGCAATTTGGGCATAGATCATCGCAAACACGAGTCCTCCGAGCGCAAAAACGGGAAATCCGATCGCGATGGCACGGTAACTGATTTCATCAGCCGTTTGCGGTTTGACACTCTTAAATAGCGGCTGCAATAACGCCCCGACACGTCTGCGGGTTAGCACACGTACGAGCGCGTACAAAATCAGGCCGGCCCCAAATGTCCATACGACCGTGTTAAGATCATCGCTTACGATCCAATCCGGCATTTCGAGCCACGGTTGCATCCGATCTTCGGTGAGCAGCTCCCCTTCATTCGGTCCAAAAATAGGAGGAAGTTCATAAAGCTTTTCCGCCGGTTCGCCATTCTCATCAATGTAAGCAAAATTTGCTTCGTAATCCATTGCCCCAAAGACGTTGGTGACGATGATGAACGCCAATACGCTCATTAGCGTATACATAATAAATTCCATTCCGAACGTTCGTTTCGTCATCCCTTTTCGCTTCAAATCAATGGTTCGGAGGAGATAAATCAACCCCGCCCCGAAGCTTACCGCGAGAATCCCTTGGCCCAATGCCGTCGTGATGACGTGAATCTCCAACCAATGGGATTGCAAAGAAGGCTGCAATGGCTGCACTTCCGTTGCAAATACAGATGCATAGGCGATCAAAAGCATCACGATTGGCATCGTAATCAAGCCGAGCACATTTACTCTGTAAATGCCGTATAGAATCACAAATGCAAGGCTGAGGGTAATGGCAAAAAACGCCGTATACTCAAACATATTGCTGACCGGAGCATGTCCGGCAACTGCCCAACGGGTGAAGAAATATCCCAAGGCAGCCGCGACGCCTAAGATCGACGAAATATAGCCGAATTTCCCCCAGTTGTTGCCGGTCATCCGTCCTTCTTTATCTCGCCATTTTCTTCCCGTAACAGACACAGTATAGAAAATGGTAGCAGCAAGATATAGGAAGAATGCTGCACCGAGCAGATTCATGCTCAATTGCTCCATCTTTATTTACCTCCTAAGTAACGATCCCGTATCATACTCGGATTAGAATTAAATGTTTTCGTCTTTTTCATGTGTGGGCTGTTCCTCGTCTTCATCCGTTTGATCTTTCGGTGTCGTCACTTCCGTCTCTTCCGTCACGGCATGTATATCTTTCTTCAATGCTTCCCAATTTTTATTCGTGTGGCCGGCAAGCCATACTTCACCATCTTTGCGCTGCAACCAAATGCGCCGGTGCGGCCAATAAGATCCTTGCACAAGCCCGATCATGAAAATCGAGCCACCGACAATGAGAAACGGCAATGTCTCATCTTTTCGCACCGTTAAACCGGTTACGTGATTGGTGTCCATACCGGCAAATTCGAATACGTAGCGATTCTCTTCTTGGTTTGGACTCACATTGTAATTGGCTTGCACCCCAACAAACGTATGCTCCATATCGCCCGTATCCGGATTCGCCATTTCGAAAATAAACCCGGGGTTGTCCGGCACGTCATTTTCCGTTGTCGGAACCCCATCTTCATTGATAAAGAAGTTTGGAAAATAGCTATGAATACGGACGTTTTCATTATTTTCAAGCTCGTAACCATCGTCCGGTTCATTTAAATCGACCGTAAACGAACCAACGGTTTCACCCGTCTGTGTATCTTCCACATCAAAGGTCATTTCCATTAATTCATCTAATTTATAATCTACTTGATAGAGGGAATAATCGTCAAAATGAAAGGCATCATTAACTTCGATGGGCTGCTGGTCTATTTCTTCCAGTTCCTGGTCTACCCCTACTGTTCCGCCTTCTTGCGGGGCATACACGACAGCGTCGGTACGGAACGTATCTTCTAACGGCGCGCCCTCGTCTTCCTCACCGTCCTCTTGCTCATGGTACTCGACTGTAAATGCTTCGTTTTCTACGTAGTATTCGCCGGATGTGCCGGGAATTACTTCGGTTTGCCCTTCCCGCACCCAAAGATCTTCATCGATATACATGTCCGGAAAAAAACGTAAAGAGGCACCGATCAAGAAGACAATCAGCCCGATGTGATTCACATAAGGCCCCCAACGTGCCCAACGGTTTTTTTCTGCAAGGAGGTTTCCGTTTTCGGTTCGTATATTATACCGCTTATTTTTTAATATTTTTTGGGCTTCGGCCATTGTGTCATCTACATTGTCGACATGGCTCGTCCCGAATATTCGTTGGCGCCTCATGAATCCTTTATGACGAGTCACCCGCTGGGATTTCAACGCTTTATAAAGCGGGAAGAAGCGGTCGATGCTCGCGATAATAATCGAGGTCCCGAGCGCGGCGACCAGTAACATATACCACCAGGATCCATACAAGTTATGCAATCCCAAACTGTAATACAGTTGCCCAATCGCTCCATGTTCCTCTGCATAAAATTGCGCAGGGTCTTCACCGGGCGGGATAAACATTTCTTGGGGAAAAATCGTCCCGACCGACGATGCAATCAACGTAATGACGATAATCGCGATTCCGACTTTCACCGATGAAAAAAAGTTCCATATTTTGTCAATGATCGTCTTGTTATACGTTTGCGAACGCCGGGCGGCCCCTTCGTAACGCATATTGAGCAAACGATCGGAATCTACATCGGCAAGCGGTTTTCCGCATGATCCACATACTTCTGTGCCGTAAGGGTTTATATGTCCGCAACTACACTTTATTTCTTGCAAAAAATCACCCCGATACCACCCACTTATGGTATTCTCTAAAATCATTATAACGATCATCGGGTGTGTTGACTGCCGTCGAAACTTATTTTTTATGACTCTTATGTGACAGCCATTTCCCGCAATCTCGCGACTTCTACCGGCTTTAAGGCGCGAAAATCTCCGGGATTTAGACCGTCCAGCGCCAAAAAGGCATACCTTTCCCTTTTCAGTTTTAAAACAGGGTGGCCAACGGTTTCCAACATCCGTTTGATTTGATGGTTTCTCCCTTCGGAGATAACAAGCTCGATAATGGACGTATCGTTCTTTTTATTGCCGGATTTAAAAGAGACTTTCGCAGGGGCTGTTTTTCCGTCTTCCAGTTCAATGCCGCGGGAAAGTCTCTGCAATGTGTCTTTTGATGGTTTGCCCTTTACCTTTGCAATGTATGTTTTTTTGATATTGCCCCGGGGGTGCATCATTACATTCGCAAAATCCCCATCGTTTGTTAACAATAGCAAGCCGGATGTATCATAATCCAACCTTCCAATCGGATAAATTCGCGCTTCGGGTTCGTCAATATAATCAGTAACCACGGCCCGATTTTTATCATCCTGTACAGCCGATATCACCTTTTTCGGTTTATACAACAGGTAAAAAACGGGCACTTCCCGTTGAATCGGGATGCCGTCCACTTCAATCGTTGCTTTCTCGGGTACTTTCGTTCCCAATTCCGTTACGGTTTTTCCATTCACGCTGACGCGCCCGGCGACGATGTAATCCTCTGCTTTGCGACGAGACGTTACACCTGCGTGCGCGATCACTTTCTGCAATCGCTCCATCTACTTTCACCTCAGCCCCCATCATACCCTTCCCTTTAGCTTTTCTCAAGCGCTTGCTTTTTAACCGCAGGAGCGCGTGATTCTTGAGCAAAAAGAAAAGCCTATACAGCCGAAATGGCGATATAGGCTAGAGGTCTGGCTCAAGGATTCTTTCCAAAACTCCTATTCACATATCTCCCGTTCCTTTGAAGACTACTCGAGGTTAAAAACTGCATGTTGAGTCCTCAGGGGCCATGGCAGATCATCGTTTGGCTGGATTTTTTGTGCAGGAAAATACTATTAAAACGTTGCTCTGGTGTTGAGTCGTTGAATTACTCGGTCACCCAGCATCGGGCACCCCCCGTGTCAATCGACCGCAAGCATCCGCCCATCGTTCTGTTTTCAGCGGTCACCCAGATTTGGGATCGATAGAAGCCACCCATCGTTCTGTTTTCGGCGGTCACCTTGATTTTAGATCGATACCAGCCTGTGCAAAGAAGGGCAACCCAAATCAAACCCGTACCTCAGTGGCCTTTGCAGGTGTGACCTTTTATTTCAGCTAGTGCAATGTTTCAAAAGTTCCTATGGTGTAGCCCCCGATTTTATAAAATCCGATTGACTGTATAAAAGCTAGATATATATGCTAACATTTATCGCCCCCGGCGGCGTGAGCAGGACTGGACGTTTATCATCGATCACATGGAACCAAAAACGAGTGTAACGAAAAAAATCGCCGCAGCAAGCCCGCATATATCCGCGAGCAGTCCGACTTTCAGAGAATCACCGATCTTTTTAATGCCTACGGCGCCAAAATAGACTGTGAGTACGTAAAAGGTTGTATCCGTACTCCCTTGCATCGTGGATGCCAACCGGCCGATAAATGAATCCGGCCCGTGCACAGCCAATAAATCACTCATTACGCCAAGCGCGCCTGTGCCGGAAAGGGGGCGCATCACAGCCAACGGCACGATTTCCGTCGGCACGCCGATCAATGCGAGGACCGGGCGAATGCCTTCGAGTAGAAAATCCAGCGCACCGGATGCGCGAAAAACAGAGATGGCGACCAGCATGGCAACGAGATAAGGGATGATGGAAATCGCCATTTGAAAACCATCTTTTGCTCCTTCAACAAACGTTTCGTATGCCGGTACTTGCTTGATGATGGCACTTACAAGAATGACAAACAACAACAGGGGAATGATATACATGGATATGGTCG
The DNA here is from genome assembly GCF_016495865.1 of Salicibibacter cibi. Taxonomy (NCBI): domain Bacteria; kingdom Bacillati; phylum Bacillota; class Bacilli; order Caryophanales; family Bacillaceae; genus Salicibibacter; species Salicibibacter cibi. The sequence goes on along the minus strand of NZ_CP054706.1, from coordinate 1,542,249 downwards.
TAAATATAGCCATTTATTTTGCCCTCGCCCGTTGCACTCGACGCCAGTGAAAAAAGCGGTCGATTGCTATTGCACTAATGACGGCGACTGCCGTTGCCGCGATCGTCGTGCCGATAATTTCACCGGGGTTTTCAGAATCATACGTCATCCGAATCGCAATGACCGTTGTCGGAATTAATGTCAAACTGGCGGTATTAATCGCAAGAAACGTAATCATGGAGCGGCTGGCTTCATCTTTTCCCCCGTTTAATTCTTTTAACTGTTCCATCGCTTTTATTCCCATCGGTGTCGCGGCATTTCCAAGCCCGAACATGTTCGCGGTCATGTTGGACAAAATATACCCCATGGCAGGATGATCTTTTGGCACTTCCGGAAATAGCCGCCGGACGAGGGGAGACATGACTTTGGAAAGTAGCGTAAGGAGCCCTCCTTCTTGTGCAATTCTCATCATCCCCAACCAAAAAACGAGAATGCTGATCAGACCGAAACAGAGAACAACCGCTTCTTCCGCGCCTTCAAATATCGCTTCATTTACTTCCTCCATATTGCCGGTAAACATTGCAAAAACCAGGCCTGTAACAAGCATCGTCATCCAGATCCAATTAATCATTCTCGATCACTCCATCATCTGTTGGAAACGGTTTTTTAATCGCTCCCAAAAAGAAAGCTCCTCCGTTGTATCTTCAACTTCTTCCCGAAAAATCGGTTGTTCGGAAATGACCTCGTTATCCAATTGAAACTGAAGGTATCCGGCGAAAGGCAAATGTTCATCGGTTGTCCATGCGATTTTTGGCAAAACACGAGCGGATTCATCTTCGCTTAATGGATATGTGACAGATCGATGTACTTCATAATCTTCGTAACGTTCATCTTGTCCCCTTTCAAGTTCACCTGCATCAATCAATCGATGCATTTCATAAGTGTCAAATCCATATTCAAACATGCGCACATGGTCATCCCAATCCGAGGGTGCATTCAATGTAACGGCAATTAATTCCATGTCATCTTTTTTTGCAGACGTCACAAGCGTTCGTTTCGCACGATCCGTATAGCCGGTCTTGCCTCCGGTGGCGTACTCATATCGCTCGGTCAATAAGCGATTTTTATTCTTCCAGACTCGTTCCCAATCTTCGTTTTCATTGGGGGCACGATGCACTTTTGTTCCTGAAATAGTATTAAATTCATCAAATTCCATCGCTCCCTGCATAATCATTGCCATGTCATAAGCGCTGGAATAATGGTTCTCATGATCATCCAGTCCGTGTGGATTGGCAAAGATAGTATTTTCCAGTCCTAATTCATTCGCTTTTTCATTCATTAAGAAAACAAAACCATCCACACTTCCGCCTACGTGTTCGGCAATCGCAATCGCACTGTCATTGCCTGACCGAAGCATCAGCCCATACAACAAATCTTCCAATTTCACTTCTTCGCCTGCTTGCAGATAGAGCGATGAACCTTCCGTGCCCGCCGCTTGCTCTGAAATCTCCACGGAATCATCCAAGTCTCCTTGTTCAATGGCAACGATCGCAGTCATAATTTTAGTGATACTGGCGATGCGCTTCTCGCTATAAGCATCCTTTTCCCATAACACTCGTCCGCTTTCAGCTTCGATTACGATTGCTGATTCGGCCGACACGGCAAAGGATTCTTCGGCACTCGCTTGCAGAGGCGTTATAAAAACGAGAAGGCATGCCATCACCATGATCAGCCAGGGTCTCATTTCTCACCTCCTCATCCCATACTGGATGTCTCTGACATCCTGGCATCCGACATCTGATATCCGGAAAGGGTTTTCGATGACTCCCGGAAAAACGCCCGGAACGAGCTAGTGTTGGCATTGTCACAGGATGTGACGGTTTTAGCCGCCTTCCTTATTCAGAGGAAAAATCCCTCTGATGGAAGTTTCACTTTATGAAAATGTATGCGTAAACAGACAAGCTTATGTATGTGAAAAAAGGGGGCAAGAACCCCCATCAACTTTTTGGTTTAAAAATTAACGCTGCAATAAAAGAGAAAATAATCGCAGCAGAGATTCCGCCACTGGTTATTTGAAAAATCCCTGTCAAAACGCCGATAAGACCGGAGTTGTCGGCTTCCGTCATTGCCCCGTGCACAAGCTGGTTGCCAAAACTGGTGATTGGAACGGTCGCTCCCGCACCTGCAAAATCGATTAAACGTTCATAGATGCCAAGTCCGTCCAATATTGCCCCGCTTACAACGAGTGTAGCCAACGTATGGGCGGGGGTTAGCTTTAAACCATCCATCAGCAATTGACCGATCACACATATAAGACCTCCGACAACAAACGCCCAAAAGAAAATCATGCGGATCCCCCCTTCGCTTCCAAGGTTACTGCATGGGCAATCCCAGGAATCGACTCCTTTTGTTGGCTTGTAACAGGGGAAAGAAGCGCTCCCGTTGCTACAGCTAACACACGTTTCAATCGGCCATTTGTAATGTCATCCAAAATTTTTCCAAATATAACCGCTGCAGAACAACCGGTTCCGCTTGCGCCTGCCATCGCCTCCGGAGCATTATCATAAATAAGCAAACCGCAATCTTGAAATTTCGCTTCCGGCATCGGGTGTTCTTTCTGTCTAAACCATTCTAAAGCGAGTGATCGTCCTACATTACCCAAATCCCCGGTAATAATCAGATCATAGTCATTTTCATCCACTTGGAAATCCTCAAAGTGAGCAAGAATGGTATCAACGGCCGCAGGAGCCATCGCACCGCCCATATTAAACGGGTCCTTTAATCCGTGATCGACAACTTTTCCAATCGTCGATTTTGTCACGACAATATTCGAGCCATTTGGACCAAGCAATGCAGCTCCCCCCGCGGTTACGGTACGCTGCGCAGTTGGAGGGCGTTGTGCGCCATATTCGATCGGATAACGAAATTGCTTTTCAATCGCAGCGTAATGGCTAGCCGTTCCCGCCAGTACAAGAGGCGCTCCCAATTCCACCGCTTGTGCCGCAAGCGACAACGCTTCCATCGATGTTGAACAAGCGCCGAACAACCCATAATAAGGGATGTTTAATGTCCGCATTGCAAAGCTTGTGCCTGTATCTTGATTAATAAGGTCTCCGCCATAAATAAATGCAACATCTTGCATCGTTTTGCCGGCTTTATGCACGGCTTGTTGGCAAGCTTCTTCCATGAGCACCACTTGGGCTTTTTCAAACGTATTTTCTCCCATGCGATGGTCATCATATATATAATCAAATGTATCTTTCAACGGGCTTTGTGCTTCGAACGGCCCGGCGACAACCCCGGAAGAAAGAATGCTGGGATATGTCGGGAACGACCAACTTTGTTTGCCGGTGAACATTACATAACCCCCCACTGTTGTGTGACGATGGCATAGATAATTCCAATGATAAATGCGGCAACCGTACCGAAGACGATGACGGAACCTGCCAATTTAAACATGTTGCCCCCGACACCGAGCACATATCCCTCGCTTCGGTATTCAATCGCAGTTGATGCCATGGCATTCGCAAACCCGGTGACAGGTACGATTGTGCCACCACCGGAAAACTGGGAAAACTTATCATAGACGCCAAAGCCGGTCAACACCACTGCGATGAAGATCAATGTAGCCACCGTTGGACTACCGACGGTTGCTTCGTTGAAATTAAAAAATGCCATATAAAACGTTTGAATGCATTGGCCTATGAGACAAATCAACCCGCCGACGAGAAAAGCTTTTACACATCTCATCGCCAGTGGACGAGGGGGCTCCATACGTTTCGCTACTTGTTTATATGTTTCGGTTTCCATGTTTGATTTTGAATTTGCCATAAACACTCGTTCCTTTCATACGTCTGTTTTCATAAATTCTTGAATGCTTTCCAAACGTCGATCGAGCTCTTCCCCGCTTACCGTACCGTTTTGAATGTCTTCGGTGAGCCGTTTCAATTCCATGTTTGCTTTTTGATCCGTTGATAAGTGAATAACGGTATCCCCGGGCAACGTGTCTTTTAAATGCTCACGCCCTTCTTCCCGAAAGGCTTCCAAATTCCAACGGGTGCTGTGCGTCACTTCCGGTACAATGTAGAGGTGGTTGTCCAACGAAACGGCTTGGACATTCGTCACTTGTTCCATCTCCTCTGTCGATGCCTTCGCTTGTTGGGCTAAAGACTGTTCTTCTTGAGCATCTGCATTTTCATACATCGATGTTTCCTGTGGCGGGTTGACAGACTCACGTGAATGATGAGCAATAATATCAGATTCCCTTTTCGGTGGCTCTTCACCGGCGGCTGAGCCGCAAGCGGATAACAAAACCATCGTGAGAAACAAACAGAATACAAGCATTTGATAATAACGATTAGACATGGTCGTTCTTCCTTTCCAAAACATATCGTAGGGACACTTCTGGCAATGTACGAAGGGATGACGCTGCAATGGCGTAGACATCAAAACGGACGCGTCAAGCCCCCGCAGCGCCGGTTTTGCGCAAGGAGGCCTGACCGTTTGTCCGCGGAAAGCGAAACCATAGAAGCGGTATCCCGGCTTCAGCTGATAGCTCCAAGTTGTTCAACAATCCCTATCGTACTGTTAGTATGAGATTACGGCAGCTCTACATGCATCTCATTCATTAGAAAAACTTGCCTGTACGCATCTTTTTGCAAATAAAAAAACTGCCTCCGATTCGGAAACAGTTTTTTCGCGATTAAATTGGACTCCATTTCACTTGCCTTGCCACGTCCAATCTTCGTTGTACGGTCGGCCAATTAACGACTTCCCACCAATTTTCTATATAGGCTTCTTTATCCGTTTTATACTGTAAATAATAGGCATGTTCCCAAACATCCAATACGAGTAACGGAATGACGCCCCATTGGGTTAAATAATGGTGAAGTTCTGCGTTTAAAATTTCCAGCCGATGGGCACGGGGCGACCAAACGAGAATCACCCAGCCCGGCGTGTTCAATTCTTCAGCAGCAGCTGTAAAATGGGCGCGGAAGCGTTGATAGCTCCCAAAATCCCTTTCAATCATCGACAGTAAATCCCCTTTAGGTTTTCCGCCGCCGTTTGGATCCATAATCGTCCAAAAAAGGCTATGCAAATAATGACCGGCACCATGAAAAGCCGCTTCCCGTTCCCAATGAGAAATAAGTTCGTAATTATTACTCCTGCGCGCTTCTTCCATTTTTTCTTCCGCTTCATTTAACCCTTCTACATACGTTCGATGATGGACGTCATGATGAAGGTACATGATTTCGGCATCAATATACGGTTCCAATGCATCGTAAGCGTATGGAAGCGGCGGCAGCTCATGGCCCCCAGGCTTGACGGGATCTGCCTTGCTTGATCGCTCGTTCTCGCTTAATGCCTTCTCGAGCTCCTCTACCGATTGGGTCAATTGATCGCCTTCACTAACAGACAAATGGTCCATTTCCCCACGGATGGCCGAAATTCTCTCTTTCATTCCGTTGGCATCAAATACACGATGCTCCTCATCTCCCAGGAAAGCTTCCAGTTCATCGAGCCACTGCTTCACTTCACCTTTATATGCTTCCCATTCCGTAATCGCGTCCTCACTCCCTTATAAACAGTAGAATTGATCCCTGACTATGTATATGGAGCAAAGGATTGTCCTCATGACTCATGCATAAAAATCATCGTCTCCGCTCTCCCGATAACCGGATGAGAACAGATCCAGTTGTTCTCCTTCTGCTTCTTCACTGATAGAAGGTAGATCTTCAAGAGAGGATAAATGGAAAACATCTAAAAAACGATCGGTTGTTTCGTAAAGAATCGCTCGGCCGGCTCCTTTTACACGGCCTGCTTCTTCAATCAACCCTTTTCCGGTCAAAGTCGCGATTGCCCGATCCGCATTTACCCCTCTGATATCTTCAACGGTTGCACGTGTGATCGGCTGTTGATAAGCAACAATGGCCAATGTCTCAAGGGCGGCTTGCGAAAGTTTGCCCCTTTGAGGCGGAGCGGCATAGGCTTGTACATAATCGGAAAACTCAGGCCTTGTCGTCATTTGGAAACGGGATCCGAACTGCAAAATCACGAGCGGCCGTGCCTCTGCTTCGAACCGGGACACCAATTTCTGTAATTCATGAATGACCATTGCCCGGTCGATGCCAAGCACATCAGATGCGTGTGCCACTTCCAAACCTTCGTCTCCACTCACATATAACAATGTCTCAAGAATGAGTGCGACGTCTCTATCCATGTTTCATATCCTCCCGTGCTTGTATGTAAATAGCCGCAAAATTCTCCCCCTGATTACATACCACGGCTCTCTCCTTCATCAATTGCAAAAGTGCCATGAAAGAGATGACTTGTTCGTGTACTTCCCCTTTTGTATACATTTGTAAAAAAGGAATTGGTTGCGCACTTTGTGAAACGTTTGTGCGGATCGCCTGCATTTTATCTTCAATCGTCCATTTTTCGGTTTCCACCGTTGTCGTCCGCGGCCGATTCACACGAAGGCGCCATGTTAATTTCTGGTACGCCTGCAACATTTCCGATAGAGAAGATTCGATTTTCGCCGATTCATTTCTATGTTCCGTGGAGGGTGTTATTTTGCTTGGTGCTTTACTGAAAAAATGATCTCGCTCAGCCTGCCGTTCCATCAATTCGGTTGCTGCCCGCTTATAGGCACGGTAGACTTCCAACTGTGCGACGAGCGCTTCGCGGGGATCCTCCTCCGGCCACGCTTCCCACTCTTCCAAATCCTCATCCGCCCAAACATCTTGTTTTGGCAATAACATTTGGCTTTTAATGGCCAGAAGCGTGGAAGCCATCACAAGGTATTCGCTTGCAATATCCAATTCCAACTCGTGCATCTGGTGGATATACGTCATGTACTGTTCTGTTATTTGTGCTACCGGAATATCATAAATATCAACCTCAGCTTGTTTGATGAGGTGTAAAAGCAAATCCAATGGACCTTCAAAACTATCCAATTTCACACTGTACCGTTCTTCCGCCAAGACGAGGACCCCCCAATTCGTCCCAATAATCCCTATTATAACATGTTTGCTTCATTTCTTGACCGTGTATTTCTCCGCTTCTTAAACCCTAATCTGGTTTTGAGGCGAAGGCATGTGACGACCAATAGCATGAGTGATCTTGCCCGTAGGTTTTTATAAATTGTCGGGAAATCAAGCTTTGTTTCATCGGTGATCATCAAAGGCATCCAGAAAAAGCGATGAAAAAAGACGCCGGATAAGGAAAATTACAATCCGGCGCCTGCAAAGCTTTATTTGCTTTTTCGTTTTTCAAGAAACTCCCGGGTAACATCAGAAGCGACAAACGTTTTCCCCAATCTTTCTTCCATCGTGGAAAGAATTGTCTCGCCCACCCCTTCATGTCGATAAGAAGGGTTTACGCAAATGTGCCGGAGCATAACCTCCCCATTCGCGCATGCTTGAAAGCCAATGACCCCGACAATATCCTCTTCTTTTTTCCACAGATACAGTTTCATTGATTCATCGTTTTCATATTCATCCATCGTTTCTTGCAACGTTTTTACTTCTTTAAGCTCAGGCGTATAGGATAGCAAACCCATCGCAATCTTTCGATAAGAGGGTTTGTATTTAATGATCATCTGCCTTAGCTCCTCTCATTCCTGGATATTCTCGCGATGAGGAACTCGCTTCCATGGAAAAAGCGTTATAATCATAGGATAGCCAAAAAAAGCCACTTAGAAACATGTGTCTCTATGTTTCGTTAACGGTTTCTAAGTGTACATGGATTTTGGCAAATGTTCAAGGCTTATTTTTATTTCACATATTAAGAGGGCGGTCGTTGCGAACGAGATCTGCATAGTTTTCCGGTTCAACGACAAGTTGATGTTCGTCATTTTCTACAAAAACAACCGGCGGGCGAGGCAAACGATTATAGTTGCTAGCCATCGCGTAACCGTAAGCACCGGTTGAAAATACAGCCAATAAATCCCCGCTTTTTGCCGCTGGCAACGGAAGATCGTAGATCAGCATATCCCCGCTTTCACAAGCTTTGCCGGCAATCGCGTACGTCTTCTCATCCCGTTGTGTGACGCGATTGGCCAATTCAGCCTCATAGCGGGCGCCATATAGTGCCGGGCGAATATTATCCGTCATTCCTCCATCAACACTCACATAATGGCGCACATGCTCAATTTCTTTTTGGGATCCGATCGTGTACAACGTTGTTCCCGCCTCGCCAACGATTGAACGTCCCGGTTCAATCCATACTTCCGGGATGGGAAGATGGCACCTTCCGCTTTCTTCGCGTATCGAATGCACAATTGTTTCCACGAACGCTTTCGGTTCCAACGGTTCATCATACCGGGTATAGCTGATTCCAAACCCTCCGCCGGCATTGATAACCCCAGGAATAAACCCATGCAAGGTACGCCAATGCTCGATATGGCGGTAGAGGGTTGCGATTGCCTTCGTCAACACCGAGGTTTCAAAAAGCTGTGAGCCGATATGGAAATGCAAGCCTTGCAATTGAATGGAAGAGACTGCAAGAGACTGTGCTACAGCTGCTTCTGCTTGTCCGTTAAAAAGGTCAAAGCCAAACTTGGAATCTTCTCCGCCCGTGGATATATAACTATGCGTGGTTCCCTCAATCCCCGGAGTGATCCTCAGTAAAATGTTTGCTTGTGTTTGCAAGTTGCCGCATTCTTCTTCCAACAATTCCAGTTCATGAAAGTTATCGACAACGAAGCAACCAATGCCTGCCCGTAAAGCCTCCCTGATTTCTCGTCTGCTTTTGTTGTTTCCGTTAAAATGAACTTTTTCCATTGGAAAATCTGCTTGTATAGCCGTGTAAAGTTCACCGCCGGACACGACATCAAGGCTTAACCCTTCTTCGTATGCCAGTTGGATCATCGCGATACAACTAAAAGCTTTGCTTGCATAAGCTACTTGATAATCGATCCCTACTTGTTCAAATGCGCGTTTAAACGCGCGTGCTTTACTGCGAATGGTAGCAACATCGTAGGCGAACATCGGTGTTTGATATTGCTCTGCCAAGTGCACCGCATCTATATTTCCGATCATTAAATGACCTTGTTCATTTCTTTTTTTCGTCATTACGGACATGGACATGTTTCACTCCCCCACTTCACGCCCAATATTGTATCATTGATCAGTCGTAAACAGAAGGATTTAGCAATGATTTCCCTAACCCTCCATCACGGCTTTGATTGACGTATGACATTCTTAGGATCTACAATCCTTGGACGAAACCGCATGTTCGGAACGCCTGAACGCGCAATAATTTGCCATAGCGCCGGTGGGTCAAAGGGAAGAAAAGGCCATAAATAAGGTTTGTTCAGCGGTTTCATTTGCACCATGAGAATAAAAACGACAGTGATGGAAATGACATATCCATACGACGTGAAAATCCCCACTGCAATAATAAAGAGAAGCCGAACCATTTTCAAGGCAACACCGAGCTCATGACTTGGAGAAGCAAATATTCCTACCGCGCCTAGAGCAACATAAAGAATCACTTCTGCGGTGAGGAGGCCAACATCAATAGCTACTTCCCCGACGAGCAAAGCGGCAACAAAACCGAGCGCAGTGCCTAGCGGAGCAGATGTATGTACAGCGGCCAGCCGAATCAGCTCCACGCCCATTTCCCCAATTAGCATTTGCGCGAATATCGGCACGTTAGAATCATCCGAAGGTCCTATATATGAAATCACCTCAGGAAGCATATCAGGTTCCAAGACGAGTAAAAGCCAGAGAGGGACGATAAATATCGCTGCAAACATGCCGAGGAAACGAACCCAACGCAAAAATGTCCCGACCGCACTGGATTGCCGAAACTCTTCGGCATGTTGAAGATGATGAAACATCGTCGTCGGCAAAATCATGATCGTCGGTGACGTGTCAACAATCAGAAGCATATGACCTTCCGTCAAATGTTCGGCTGCAACGTCCGGCCGTTCCGTAAATCTTACTAGCGGGAACGGGTTCCATCCTTGATTAAGAATGTATTCTTCCACAGTCTTGTCAGCCATTGTAATGCTGTCCACGTTAATCTTTTCCAGTTCCTTTTTAACGATCGATACCATATCCGGATCCACAATCCCGTTAATATAAGAGACGACGATGTCCGTTTGCGAACGTACCCCCACTTGCATGATTTCGTTTCTTAAACGTTCATCACGCAAACGCCGGCGCGTTAACCCGGCATTTTCGATGATATTTTCCGTATAGCCATCACGGGCACCGCGGGTTACTCGTTCCGTATCGGGTTCTCCCGGTTCGCGCCCGGGATAGTTGCGAACGTCAACGACAAACGCTTCCCTTTCCCCTTCAACCAAAATAAAAATGAGCCCGGACAACAGATGGAAAATACATTTATCGACATCGTCTGTACCATCCACTTGGATGTGAGCGATATGATTTTCAATGGTATCCCTTGCATCCTTTGTCTCTATATCAAATTTGTCAAGGTCCATAAGTCCCCGCAAAACTTCGACGGCAATTAATTCATCGTTTAAACTATTCACGTAATACACTTGCACTTCTTTTTCAAGCACGGTAAATTTTCTTACGCCGACATCAAAGCTGGCATCGATATTCAAACGGCTATAAAACATTTTTTCGTTCTTTTTTAGATTGTTCGTTAACGTCTGCCCTGTTGTTTTTATCATCTTCCTCATCTCCCTCGTTCAATAATTACCTGTAAAGCAGTTGCCGTAACCGGCGCACCCCTTTTCGAGTCATCACGTCCGCCCATTTTTCCTAAATCGCCAATGCCGACAATGACAGGAATCGGCAATTGATCGAGACAATATACGGTATCCCCGTGAATGCGGTTTTCTTCGATATCGCGAAAACCTTCTTTGTCCACGCCCCGTTCACTAAGCTTCCCATAACGATCCACCGAAACATCCACTTTCGTCCAATCCCCCGAACGTTCCGTGGACGCCACCGCAAGAGCTCCGATCACGTTGATTTCTTTTTCGTTGGCCAGACGAATCATAAGCGTTTCTCCCCTTCCTTCATAAGGTTGACCGGCGTCATCAAACAAGAGGACAATGATCTCATCCGTAGTTTCGTTAATGCTTTTGAGCAATTGTTCATATGTACAGTTTGTCGGATTACCGCCGGAAAGCGTGAGGCATCCGATGCCAATTGTTTTTGTAGCCGTTGCTACTGCTTTCGCTGCCGCGGCATCTCCGTCCGTTACGTAGATGATTTGCTTTGTCACGTTGCCAGCTCCCAACAATGCGTTTGTTTATTCTTTGTCCAAGCGTTTTGCCCTATGCATCAAGAACTAAAAAAAGATGGTGGATCACTCCACCATCTCTTTGCGCATTTTTTCTAATATTTTCTTTTCCAATCTTGAAACTTGGACTTGAGAGATGCCGAGTCTATCGGCAACTTCTGATTGTGTTTGGTCCCGATAATATCGCAAAAACACGATCAAACGCTCTCGTTGTTCAAGGTGATGAACCACGTCCCGAAGTGCCAGTTCTTCAAACCATTTTGTTTCATCCGGGTTAGACAGCTGGTCCATGAGCGTGATTGGATCCCCTTCGTTTTCATAGACCGTCTCGTTTAAAGACGACAACGTGCGAGTCGCTTCGTTCGCAAATACGATATCCTCGGGATGAACACCCAGTGCCTCGGCCATTTCGTTTAGCGTCGGTGCTCTCCCGATTTTCTTTGTCAATGTTTCTTTTTCTTTCCGAATTTTATGGTTTAATTCTTTCAAAGACCGGCTGACTTTCACCGTACCGTCATCGCGGATAAAACGTTGGATTTCCCCAATAATCATCGGAACCGCATACGTAGAAAACTTCACCTCATAATTTAAGTCAAATTTATCAATCGACTTCATTAAGCCAATGCAACCAATCTGGAATAAATCCTCTCCCTCGTATCCTCGGTTTAAAAAACGTTGGACCACGGACCATACGAGCCGGGTATTGTTTTCCACCAATCGGTCTCTCGCTTGTTGGCTTCCGTTTTGGCTTTCGGCAATCCATGTGCGTATCGTCTCATCGGATGGTTGCTTTCCTTTCTTGATTTTTGTCTCCATAACACCGCCCCTTAATGAGAAAACACTTTATTTCTGGACAGTTGTTTTTTCGCGTAAACCGTTGTGCCTGTCCCGCCGGAAGACGTGATGTTCACTTCGTCCATGAAATTTTCCATGATGGTAAATCCCATCCCCGACCGTTCCAGTTCCGGCTTTGATGTATACAAAGGTTCACGTGCTTTTTCAATATCACCAATGCCTCCCCCGTCATCACGAACGATGATGGCGACCGTTTCCTCTTCCAAAACGACGGTAAGATGAACAGTGCCTGCCGGATTTTCTTCGTACCCGTGAAGGATGGCATTCGTTACGGCTTCGGAAACGACAGTTTTTATTTCTGTCAATTCATCCATCGTTGGATCAAGTTGAGCAATAAACGCGCCAACACTTACACGTGCAAATGATTCATTTTGGCTAAGTGCTGAAAATTGAATGTTCATTTCGTTTTTCATTTAAACGGCCTCCCCCAATGTCCGTAATGCATGGCTTTCCCCATCCGTTAGTCGCAAGACTTTATATAACCCCGACATTTCAAAAATGCGATGCACGGAAGGAGAAACCGAGCAAACGACGAGTTCTCCTCCCCTTGCTTGTATTTTTTTATACCTTCCCAAAAGAACCCCGATTCCGGAACTATCCATAAACGTTAAACCTTTCGCGTTAAAAATCGCGTGTTCAAGACTGGGGTCTTCCAAGGCCTCATCCACCTTTGCCCGCAAAGCGCTTGCCGAATGATGGTCCAATTCCCCGTACAAGCGCACGCATAAGATGCTGTTCTTCTGTTCGGTTTCAACGTTGAAACTCATCTCTAGTTCCTCCATTCTCCCAATTAGCTTTCTATACTCCTCATTCGCTTTCCGTCGTGTTTATCCTGCCATACTGACAAAATAAGTCATCTTTCCATGGACATTATCAAGAATCGTCACCAGGGATCACACCCTCAGGATCCGGTTCAACGCCGATGATCCTTAACGTTGAGCGTTTAAACAGCTGCCACCAAGAAGCGCTTTCTACCGTTTCTCCGGCGACAATCGCTGATTCAGCAAGCGTTTCCCCTTCGCGTTGCAACTGAAATTTACCAATGACTTCTCCTTCTTCGATAGGCGCTTGCAACGTCTCCAGCTCAATATTTTCCGTAACGTCCTCAGAAGAATCTTGTTTGCCGTGCAACAAACTAATATTACGATCGAGGCGCCCGACGACGGAGTCTTGTGTGCCTTTTTCAACGGGAACGGAGGTCACCGCTGCACCTTGATCAAACATCGGTTCAACCTGATAGTTTGCAAACCCATAATTAAGGAGTTCACTAACATCTGCATTTCTCGTTTTAGGCGTTTCAGCACCCATCACAACAGCTACAAGACGCATATCCTCTCGTTTTGCCGTTGCCGTTAACCCATATTTTGACTCATTCGTAAACCCGGTTTTCAGTCCGTCCATCCCATCAAAAAATTTCAGCAATCGATTCGTGTTCACGAGCCAAAATTCATCATCTGTCCCTTGGCGCAAATAATCATCGTAGACTCCGGTGAATGAAGTGATTTCTTCATGCTGAAGCAGTTCACGAGCCATAACGGCAAGGTCATGGGCGCTCGTTTCATGGCCATCGGCCGGGAGCCCGTTTGAATTATAAAACGTCGTGTCTTTCATTCCGAGCTCATCCGCTCTTTCGTTCATTCGTTCAACAAACGTTTCTTCCGAGCCTGAAATATGCTCGGCCATCGCAACAGATGCATCGTTGCCGGAAGCGATCGCGATTGCTTTCAGCATCTCGCGTACCGACATTTCTTCCCCGGTTTCCAGAAAGATTTGGGATCCTCCCATGGAAGCGGCTTTCTCACTCGTCGTAACCATTTCATCAAAACTCAACTCGCCGTTAGCAATATCTTCCATTATTAAAAGCATCGTCATAATTTTCGTCATGGATGCGGGAGGCAAAGTTTCATGTTCATTCTTTTTATACAACACTTCGCCCGTATCGGCTTCAATTAAAATTGCGGCACCCGTTTCCTCCGCCAGCTCTGTTGATTCTTCTTCCCCAGAAGCCAGTTGAGGCATGAATAAAAGAATCGATGATAGCACAATTGCCATAGCTTTTTTGCACATCAGTTGTTTCCTCCGTTTTTTCTTCTAGCATCCCCCTCCTTCCATTTTTTTATACACTAGCGCGAAGGCTTTTCGTAAGAGAAAAGAAATCGTGAATAATTTCAGAAATTTTTCAATAACGATTGGGTCAGCACTACGGAAAAACACTTCGCTTTCCGTGGGCACCAAGTTCAGCCTCCTCGAAAAAAGAAGATCGCTGGCAACCGAAAAGACTTGGTTCTTCTAGTTTCGGGCTTCATGGAGCCCGAAACAGATCGCTTCACTGCTGGAATCCCAGTTTCATGCGCATCAATCAATGATAGCTTGTATCTATTTCATCGATTACCGGAAAATATCCCACAACAAAAAAGAAAGCCCAAAACCGTCTTCGTTTTGAGCTAACTCAGGGTCCGCTAATTCATATCCTTTAATATGCGCCTCACATACTTAACGAATGTCGGTTTCGTTTTTGCTGCCGTTTCCATGACTTCTTCATGGCTGACACCGCCGTGATCATCAGCTACAGCCATATCCGTGACACAGGAAATGCCGAGCACTTCAATTTCGGCATGGCGGGCTACGATGACCTCGGGAACGGTGGACATCCCCACGACATCTCCTCCCAGTTTCCGAAGCATCGCCAGTTCGGCCGTTGTCATAAAACTGGGACCGGAAATGCCTGCATATACTCCTTCGTGCACCGTAAACGATTCTTCTTCCGCGATTTCTTTCGCCAAAGCCATCAATGATGGGGAGTATGCCTGGCTCATATCCGGAAATCGGGTGCCCAGTTCCTCATCATTCGGACCGATAAGTGGGTTCGTTCCGGTCATATTAAGATGATCGGTAATCAGCATAAAATCCCCGGGGCGGTAGTTGCGATTCATACCGCCACATGCATTGGTTACAATTAGCGTATGTACACCGAGCGCTTGCATCACACGTACCGGGAAGGTTACTTCTTGCGCACTGTATCCTTCATAGTAATGAAAGCGCCCCTGCATGGCGACGACGTTCTTCCCTTCGAGTTCGCCGAGGATGAGTCGGCCGGTATGCCCTTCAACCGTCGAAGTAGGAAAGCCGGGGATATCTTCATAATCGATCCGCACCGCACTCTCCACCTCATCAGCAAGGTCGCCTAAACCTGAACCGAGAATCAAGCCAATATCGGCATTTCCGCCACTTAACTGTTGTTTAATCGCGTCCGTTGCTTCCTCAATTTGTCTCCGCATCGTCGTCAAGATTATTTTCCTCCGTTTCCGATTCGTAAAATGACACGTGTGATAAGTTCCGTGAAGTCGATTTTGACGCGTTCCGTCGTCTCAATTACTTCTTCATGGCTTAACGGTTGATCCAGAATTCCGGCAGCGGCATTAGCAATGCAAGAGATACCAAGCACTTGTACGCCTGCGTGTCTTGCAGCAATCACTTCCGGTACGGTGGACATTCCGACGGCATCGGCACCGAGCGTTCGAAACATCCGCACTTCCGCAGGGGTTTCATATGTTGGGCCGGTCGTTGCCGCGTAAACGCCATGTTGCAATTGCAAATCCATCGCTTTTGCTTCCACGTGTGCCACTTCCATCAATCCTTCGTCGTAGGCGGTCGACATATCCGGAAAGCGAGGACCAATCTTCTCATCGTTCGGACCGATCAGCGGATGATCGCCCATTTGATTGATGTGATCCTTGATTACCATCAAATCGCCGGGCGAATAAGAAGTGTTCACCCCTCCGGCAGCGTTGCTCACGATCAGTGTCTTCACACCAAGCGCGCTGATCACGCGGGTCGGCAAAACAACTTTTTGCATCGGATAGCCTTCATAATAATGGAAACGGCCTTTCATGGCGATGACCGGAACACCTTTCAAATGGCCGATCACAAATTCTCCGGCGTGCCCGCTAACCGTCGATGTCGGAAAACCGGGGATGTCTTCATACCGAATAACGGTTTTGTCTTCAATATCATCGGCAAGCCCACCTAGCCCGGAACCAAGTGTAACGGCTATTTGGGGATTCACCGCCGTTTTCTGTTTGATCAAATCAACGGCGTTTTTCACTGTTTCGTTCATTATCGCTATCGCTCCTCTCCGTCAAGCGCTGCAAGAAACTTGAACCATGCTCAGGCATGTTCACCTGAAAATTATCCGCAATGGTCGCTCCCACATCCGCAAATGTATCCCTCGTTCCAAGCGGTTTTCCCGGTTGATTGGCTTTCGTGTACACAAGCAACGGCACTTGCTCCCGGGTATGGTCGGTTCCGGGATAGGTGGGATCGTTCCCGTGGTCAGCCGTAATCATAAGTAAATCCTTTTCACCGAGCGTTTCCAATACTTCCGGCAAACGGGCGTCGAATGCTTCAATCGCGTCTTTATAGCCAACAGGGTCGCGACGATGTCCAAATTGGGAGTCAAAATCAACCAGATTAAGGAAAGACAATCCTTCGAACGGGCGCCCAATCGATTGCATAAGTTTGTCCATGCCATCCATGTTCGAATCCGTCCGAACCGATTGGGTCACTCCTTCGCCATCAAAGATATCATCAATTTTTCCGATCGCCTCCGAAGTAAAACCGGCGTCAGCCAATGCATTCATGACCGTGGGCGCAAATGGTTTTAACGCGTAGTCATGGCGATTGGTTGTCCGTTGAAACATTCCGGGGGCGCCTATAAACGGGCGAGCAATGACCCTGCCCAGCATGTAGGGATCCTCATAGGTCAGTTCCCTTGCTCTTTCACAAATGCGGTACAATTCTTCCAATGGCACGACTTCTTCATGGGCCGCGATTTGCAGGACCGAGTCCGCGGAAGTGTAGACAATGATCGCGCCTTTTTCGATCTGTTCTTCCCCGAGTTCTTTAATAATAGCCGTGCCGGAAGCAACTTTATTCCCAATAACCGGACGCCCGGTCGCGTCTGCGAGTTTTGTGATTAAATCATTCGGGAACCCGTTCGGAAACGTGCGAAAAGGAGCCCCGACATACAGCCCCATCATTTCCCAATGGCCGGTCATTGTGTCTTTGCTCCTGGACCTTTCATTCATTTTTCCATAAAAAGCAAGGGGCTCTTCGGTTTTGTGAATGCCCGGTGCCTGCTTTACATGACCAATACCCAGTTGGTTCAAGTTGGGAATGTGAAGGCCATTGTTGTAACGGGCGATTGCCCCGAGCGTATCCGCCCCTTCATCGCCAAATTCCTTAGCGTCCACGCCTTCTCCGATTCCGACGGAATCCATCACGATGACAAAAATACGAGAAAATGCATGGTTCATGTTGATTCACCTTTCTGTTATTCCAAAGATCAGATGCCGGATGCCGGAATTCGGATAAAAAGTTTAGACTCTTCACCAAAATCCTCTGGCTATGATTTCTATACGCTAGATTCTGACTTCCGTAATTTTATGCCCGCGGGTGATAGGTTTGATAAATGTGTTTAAGATGATGCCTGGAAATATGCGTGTAAATTTGCGTCGTCGTTATGTCGGCATGCCCGAGGAGTTCCTGAACGACGCGAAGATCCGCTCCGTTTTCCACGAGGTGCGTCGCAAACGAGTGCCTTAATGTATGAGGAGTAACGGCTTTTTTAATCCCCGCGCTTTCCGTATGCTTTTTTAACACTTTCCAAAAACCTTGTCGGCTCAGCTGTTTGCCTAACCGATTAACAAAAAGAATATCATGGGATTGTTTTTTCATAAACGCTGGACGAGCTTTAGCCCGATAAACTTTCAACGCGTCAATCGCTTTCGAACCAAGGGGGATGATGCGTTCCTTGTTTCCTTTTCCGATACAACGGACGAAACCCATTTCCAGATGGGTATCATCGAGCGTCAGCGCACACATTTCCGATACACGCAAACCCGTGCCGTACATCAGTTCAAACATCGCCGTATCTCTTAGGCTGTAGGAATCGTTTCCTTGGGTGGCCACTGCAAGCAATGCCTCAACTTCGGCAATTGATAATACAACAGGAAGCTTTCGTCCGGATTTAGGTGTTTCAATCAGATCGGCAGGGTCGTGGCCACTGATTTTTTCCCGAAGCAAAAACTGATGAAACATGCGTATCGCCGATGTCATCCGAGCGAGTGAAGCAAGTGATCTGCTTTCCGCTTTTAAGGAATATAAATAATCCAAAATATGATGGCGCTCTACGTCATTCCACTGTTCGATTTTTTCACTCGTAGCCAGATGGTTCGTGTACGCATACAAATCCCGTTGATAGGATTCTAATGTATTGTTCGAAAAACCTCTTTCCACGAGCCCGTAGTGCAAAAAATCATCAATATGTACCGTCAGCGTTTTCACCGGCGATTACTCCCCGCGGATCCACAGATACATAAGCCGTTCCCGAAAAGAAAAGTCCTCTCCCGAATCTTGGTCAAACACTTTAATCGCATTTCCCTCCGGTTCTTCAAATCTTTCATCTCCTTGATATTCATCGACTACAAATAGAATACCATAGTAAAACATCGCCGTGCATCCTGCAAAAACAATCAGTATTTTGAAACCATTCCAAATGGCTCTCACCCCTAGTTGCACACATATCCCTCCCGATATTAAAAATCACTACCAGGATATGCCCACAAGTCCGTTCGTTATACATGCTCGTTTTCAATCATTTAACGAATGAAAAAATCCCTTCCAGCAAAACACTGAAAGAGATTAATACACAGCTTTTAAGGAAGAGGATTCCGCACCTTTTCCCTGCGCTGCCTGGCAACCGGAACAGATGCCATGGAAAGTCAGGCGGTGATCTTTTATTTTAAAAATCCATTCTTCTTCCACGATCCGCTCAACATCCCCGAGCAGATCCTCCTCAATTTCCGAAACGGAACCACATTGAATACAGACGAGGTGGTGATGAGAATGGTTCGCTCCTTCTTTTCGCAAGTCATAACGAGAGACGCCGTCACCGAAATTAATTTTATCAACGATTTCCAGCTCATTTAGCAGCTCCAACGTGCGATATACCGTTGCAAGGCCGATCTCCGGTGCTTTTTCTTTTACCAATAAGTATACATCTTCCGCGCTTAAATGATCTTTTTCATTCTCAAGTAACACTTCTACGGTAGCTTCCCGCTGCGGTGTCAATTTGTAGCTTTTGGTATGCAACTCGTTTTTAATTTGGTCCATACGCGCTTTCATCCGTTTCATCCTCCCTTTTGAGGCGTATCCTTATTATAGAATTGTCTCTGGATGGTGTCAATCAATAATCATTATCATTCGTAAATAATAATGATTATAATGAAGCTATCTGCTCATATGCCACTCGGCGACCAACTCCAGCAACATTGGGGACACGAACGCTTCGATAAGGGAAGCGATGAAAGCAACACCAAGCAAGAGAAGCATCAATAAACAAATACGGATGAAAACGGGGAAAATCGGTTCCGGGTGAGCGACTTTTACGAACTGTTGGCGAATCAAGCGCAGTGAAAAGGAAACGGATAAAACGCAAACGATAATCATGACCGGCACGATAAGCAAATTTTGCGGAAGAACGGACACCAGGGATAATGAAAATCCGGAAACGCCCAATTGATACACAAGAAAACCGACAGTAAATCCGATCGTGAGTCCTTTCAGAAAAAGCAACAATAAAATCAACGGTGAACCAATAACGGATAGCCCGAGAATAAACATAAGTCCCAAATACTTGGCGTAAAAGCTAAAGTTTTGCCACAACAAAGCACTTCCGCTTGAAAACTGTCCTTGGCTGACTTGTCCGAAAAATTGCTGCAGATAGACGAACAAATCTTGTTTTTGCGAAAAGCTCAGGCTGTTGACGACAATCGCACCAAAAATAATGCCGGTAAATAAGAGCACCGATGAGAAAATATATAAAGAACGATGTTCTTGAACGTGTAAACTGATTTGACGCTCGATGAACGGCTTAACTTCCACGACAATTCCTCCCTCACGCTTGTCCCGTTAATCCAACCTATGAGAGAAGAACGTTCGATATGTTTGGAGCTAGATTTTTTCCCGCGCTTAATGATAGAGACGGCCAAGTTTTTCTAACGAAGCAGCAGTGCCTGGATCGCGAAAGCTGTTTTCGCATCGCGCAATCTCCCTTCCCGTAAAGCGGCACCAGCATCGTTTAACGTCCATTCTTCCACACTCAAAAATTCATCCGCTTCCGTTCGCGGCATACCCGCTTGTAAACCAACCGCCAGATAGACACTGACCAGTTCATCAGCGAAGCCCGGAGATGTGTAGAATTGAGCGATCTCATGCATATGGGCGGCTTTATATCCCGTCTCTTCTTGCAATTCCCGCTCGGCAGTTGTTTTTGGTTCTTCGCCTTTTTCCCTTTTGCCGGCAGGGATTTCCAACAACATTTCTTCCGTTGCTTTCCGAAACTGGCGGACAAGTGGTATCTTCTCCTCGTCGGTGATGCCGATAACGGCTACCGCTCCGGGATGCTTTACCAATTCGCGCATACTTGTCTTACCATTGGGAAGCTTCACTTCATGCAGCTCCACATCAATGATTTTTCCTTCATAGATGGTTTCTTTATTTAGGGTTGGTTCGTCGTGCACGGACATTGATTTACCTCCTATGTATAAATATGGGGTTGTAAACATAGAACAATATCACACGAAGTGAATAGGGAGTGAGTGCTTCCATGAAAATATACAAATCACCCGATAAAGTCGTTATTCAAGGGAAAGCATGGCAAGTGCTGCATCTGTTAAAGGCCTATCGCAAGCAATACGAACGTGTGCGCGATTGGACGCGTGAACAGTAAATGAAGGGGACGATTCACTTGTCATACAAATGGTTGCAGCCTTTCTTCAAGCATCTCTTCGGTAATCTCTCCGATGACGATATCGACAATAATCCCATCTTCATTTATAAAATACGTGGTGGGCATGCCATCCGTCGGCGGGTAATCATCCGCAAATTCCCCCTCTTCATCAAAGGCGATTGGCATCGTAACAGGGTTTTCATCTAAAAATTCCACGGCATCCTCCGGCCTTCGCTCTGTCGTCGTCATATTGACGGCGACAACATTCACCCCGTCGTTTTCGTAAGTTTCATGCACTTGATCAAGGACGGGGAACTCACGTATGCAAGGCTCACACCACGAAGCCCATAGATTCAAAACAACAAAATCGCCATCAAAGTCAGACAAGCTTATGCTTTCGCCATCTACGTCGGGTAATTCAAACGCGGGGGCTTGTTCCCCCTGGTTGACACCGACCGGAGGAGAGGATATATTTTCATAGACGATCGCACCTATGATAATGACGGCAATGAAAACTACTAAAGCGCTGATCCATTTTTTCATCAATATTTCCACCCTATCCGTTGCATTTTGAAAGGAGCCTTTCTCTTTATGAGTATTATTGAAGCAATCATCTTTGGCATTGTCCAGGGACTCACTGAATTTTTGCCGATTTCCAGCACCGCCCATATTATAATTTTGCAATGGCTGTTCGGGACGGATTTTGAAGGACTCACATTTGAAATTATTTTACACGTTGCCTCCGTGCTCGCGTTATTGCTTTTTTTCCGCCATGATGTGATCGCCATCATCCGCGGATTTTTTCGATTTCTATTGCAAAAAGACAAAAATGAACGCGCTTCTTTTTTCTTTGGTTTATATCTGCTTATGGCCACCGCAATCACCGGTGTACTTGGGATTATGCTGGAAGATTATGCGGAAGCATTTTTAAAAACACCGCTTGTCATCGGTGGAGCCTTACTTTTAACCGGCATTTTTTTATTAATCATTGAAAACATCCATTATCGATATACCCGTTCGGTAAACGAGATGAATCTGATGGATGCTGTCATTATCGGCCTTGCGCAAACACTTGCTGTTATCCCGGGGGTTTCGCGATCGGGATCCACGCTAATCACGGCCCTTGCGGTGGGGATTGAACGAAAAACAGCCGTGCGTTTTTCCTTCCTGTTGGCCATTCCTGTTATCGCCGGTTCCTCTCTCCTCGCGATCGGAGATATCTTTCAGGGAGGTTTTGCCGAAGGTCATGCAGTTGCGCTCATCCTCTCATTTATCGTTACATTTGTTTTCTCGCTTATTGGCATCAAATGGTTGATTCAGTGGTTGGAAAAAAGTAAACTGTATTATTTTGCCATCTACTGCTTCGCGATCGGCTTCGTCGTCATCTTCTTCCTTGATCCGGCTACCGTTTGATACCTTTACTTTATCGGATCGACAATGCCATTTTCAAGCTATTTGTCCACACGAATCACGCCGGCAACTGTTCTCCGCCGGCGTGCTCGTATTAACCAACATACCTTTTCAATATGCGGTCCACACTGCTCCCATACATTTCTCCAAACATATTTAAATGGACCAAAAGAAAATACAATTGGTAAATCGGCATGATTTCCTCTTCTTGTGCCTCCCGTTTGATTTTTTCATGGTAACTGTCCATCGTTCTTGCCGAATAGCCACCAAAGAGCGCCATCATTGCACGATCAAACGCCGGGTCTCCGTAAGAAATGGCAGGATCAATGACGTATGGGGCTCCACCCGGACCGGCGAGCCAATTCCCCGCCCATAAATCCCCATGCAAAAGGGCTGGATACGCCGGCTCGGACAGCCACTGATGAAGATTTTCCACAAGTTGGTGGGCTTTTTTCTTCCGTCCTTTCGGCAAGTGTCCCCGTTTATTTGCTTCGTTCAATTGCGGAAGCAATCGATAATCTTTGTAAAAATCAATCCATCGTTCCATCCAGGCATTGTACTGCGGCAATGTGCCTATAAAATTGTCTTCATCAAAACCGAACGATTTCCCTTTTTCGCTATGCAAATCAGCGATGAGTTCCCCGAGTTTTGCTTCTGTTCGCAGCGCAAGGTTTCCTTCGACCCATGCCAACAGCAAGTAATGATTACCAAAGCGCACAACCTCCGGTACATTCACCCCTGCGATATTTCCGAGAATGGAAAGCTGTCTTGCCTCTTTTTGAAAAAAACGTGAGGGAGGATTTTCATGGCATTTTAAAAAATAGCGACTGTTTTTCGAACGGATTTGAAACGCTTGATTCATATCGCCGCCACTCACCGCCATGATGAAGGCACCTTCATCGATTCCGGCTTCTTTCAATACATTCGCGGGAATCACAGCCATTCGTTTTCTACCTCTTCGAGAAGAGATGCGCAAGCTTCATCGACCATATCATACACTTCTTGAAAATTGCCGGTGAAATACGGATCAGGCACATCGCTCTCCTCCCTCTCGGAGTAATCAAGAAGACGGACGATTTCTACCTTTTGCGTTTGTTTCCGCAATGTTTGTAAAAACCCGAGATTTTCAGCATCCAATGCCACCACAATGTCAAAATTGTCCAGGTCTTCTTTCACGACTTGGCGTGCGATCAATCCGCTTGCATCAATCTCATTTTCAGCCAGAATGTCCATCGTCCCCTCGTGGGGAGGCTGCCCAACGTGCCAATGCCCCGTACCCGCCGATTCAATGTGAAGCTGTTCGCTTAAACCATGATCGGTTACTTTTTTGCGAAAAATTGCTTCCGCCATTGGCGAACGACAAATATTTCCTAAACAGACAAATAAAACACGAATCATTTCCCACACCTCTTTACATATATAAATTCAATAATAATCCGCGAATTTCATCGACTCGCGCCAAAATGTCCAAATGGCCGGCTTCATTTTCAATCATTTCCTCGGTTAGCCTCATCAGTTTTTCATCGACTTCCGTAACGATTCTGAAAGCATTTGTTCCCGGGCGATTGAACCCGCGCCTGTCTTCGATTTGCAATCCATTGCGGACGATCTCGTCCATAAAGTTTCTGATTCGTTTTTTATATTCTCGCAACTCTTTGGCAGTCCGAAATTCCGCTAACATTTTCCCTTGGTCTTCAACGGTAGCCATCGCCGCGTGCAACCGATCAGCGTAGACAGATTGGCGCTGGTGGTTCATTATCTCTTGAAACGACGGAGACCGAGGCCTTTGATTCGAAGGCGCGGCTGTAGATTTTCTCATCATGTGTGAAGAAGTATTCGTTTTCCCGAGACGTTCAATGTCCAATGGGCGTCCCCCTTTAGAAAAGGCTTATCGCCAAGGATGGCGAAAGTCAACGTCTTTCTTATTCTATCATCCGAACAATTTATACTTTCTGATAGTGTAAATTGACAGGCTGAGGCGCTTCTTTTTACTCATTATGAAACAGCATAGGGCCAGGTTATTGACACAATATATGTATGATCACCTTAATTTTATCATAATTGTATGGGAAAGGGCTTGGTTTTTGCCATATTTAAGCTAAAGTTCTCCCCGTTAAGCACTTGAGGAAATCGTTGAAAACTCGTAAAATAGCAATAACAGAATATGTACGTTGGAGGGATAAGCAATGCCTCGCAGTTTGCAAAAAACAATTGTTTTCGTAATGATTTTTGTGTTGGTGGTAGGCACATTCTTAGCCGGATTCGGCGCCATGATTTAAAACGAGAAAGGGATTCCTTTCTCGGCTGATAAAATAAGTATAGTTCAACCTTCCTACCTGCATAAGTGCAACTAAGGCTTTTCGCCATAAAAGTTTGTCGAAAAGCCAAATTTTCTACTTGTTTAACACTCCGTTTGCTCGTGCAATATCTTCTATTTCTTGTTCGGGTTCTGTGCCGATCCATATTTTTGTTCCAATCGGCACTTGATCATAAAGATCGTTCACTTCCTCATTATGCATACGAATGCACCCTAAAGAAACATTTTCGCCGATCGTACTGCTATCGTTCGTCCCGTGCACGCCATACGTCCGTCCGTCGGTGTTGCCCGCGTCAAAGCCGATCCAACGGCTTCCAAGAGGGTTATCAGGATCTCCGCCTTCGATATCTTGCGCTCGATAGTAAGGTTTCTCTGCCTTCACAATCACCGTAAAGATGCCTTCAGGCGTGTCTTTTGCATCTTTTCCCGTTGCTACGTCGTACACGTTGTCCAATTCGCCATCCTCTACCCATCCCAATTCATTCGTAGACTTGTTAACGATAATAAATGGTTCCCCAGGAAAGGGTTCCACATCCATCGGCCACAAAGGAGCAAAAAGAAAAATAGCCGCAGCCAAACATTTGAACAACATACCGTACCTCCCTACGTTGCATACACCATTCTTGCTTCTTTATTATTCTCTTTTTTTTTACAGAGTATGTGCCCCTTTTGCCGAAAATAAAAAAGATCTCCAGTTCGGAGATCTTTCGTTATGTATTGGCGCGCCTACCAGGATTCGAACCTGGAATACGAGAACCGGAATCTCGCGTGATATCCATTTCACCATAGGCGCCCTAAACAGACAATTTTTATTATAGGAGGAGAAGGACGCCCTGTCAAATGCTAGAGTTGGAGGTGAGTGATTGGAGATTGGGGGCGAGAATTATTGTTGTTCCGATTCTTCTTCCAACATGGCGTGGAAGCGGTCGTTGATTTGTTCATCATTGTAACCAAGGGACTGCAACCGTTTCGTGAAGTTTTGCGCCCATAATTTTGCACGTTCACGCATGCGTTTATATTTTTTTGCCTCTTTCCCTTTACGGTTTTCCTTGAAACGATTTTCAGCGTTCGAAGCGATGCTTTCAACTACGAGCAACCCTTGCCAGATTTGTTCTTCTTCAAGATCATTTCCGTGTTCCTGAAGGTAGTCAATGACTTTCTTGTAGTAATCCTGAAATTCCTGGAATTCAATTTCGCCTTCCATATTTAAATAAGCCTGTACTTGTTGATATAAATCATTCATCCGTTTGACACCTCTTATGTACGTGGTTAGAAAACTTGGCTTTTCGCCAAGCTCTTATGGCGAAAAGCCTTAGTTGCACTTATGCAGGTAAGAACGTTGATGGCTCTTCACCAAAATCTATCGTTGATAAAAGTGAACACTTAGGATAGTGACTAGCCAGCGGAGGAAAAACACAGAGACTCCTGTGGGAAAGCGCAGAGAGAAGACCCCGCAGAAAAAAGCGATTTCTTTTTTTTCGAGAAGGCTGACCTGCTAAAAGCGAGAAGCCGCTATCGGCGGCTTCACGAGCAATGATCATCAAAAGCAGCTTCCAATTTTTGCACGACTTCGATCGGTTCATGCCCTTCAATTTCATGGCGCTCAATCATCGTTTGAATCTCCCCGTCTTTCATGAGTGCAAACGATGGAGAAGACGGTCCATAGCCTTCAAAATATTCACGTGCATGGTCGGTTGCTTCTCGGTCTTGTCCGGCGAAGACGGTCACAAAGCGATCGGGTTTGGTCTCATAATTTTGCATATAGGCAGCTGCCGGACGTGCAATTCCACCTGCGCACCCGCATACGGAATTGACCATCACCAATGTGGTCCCTTCATCTTTAAATGTTTTATCTACTTCATCAGGCGTGCCTAAATGTTCATAGCCTGCCTCTGTCATCTCATCGCGTGCCGCTTGTACGACATCATTCATAAAATATTCAAACTGCACGAGAAATTCTCCTTTCCTAATGGGGATATGTTCACCCATTATTGTACCGATTGTAAACGGAAAACTCAAATCCCATGCTTATATACTGGAAGTGAGAGGGGAGAGAACCTATTGGATGCGATTGACCAAGACCCGGTCATCAATGAGGCACTTCATGAGGACCGGAAACGCTGCGTTTCTTCGCTTTCGGGTTCCATGGGGCGTTCATGACGACCCTACGGGCTACGCATTCTCAGTTTCAGGCTCCATGACCCGTTCATGGTCTCCATTTGCTAGTTTTTTCCTTTTGCGGTGCCATGGAGCCCACCCCCTACCCCTTTCGCTTTTAAATCCCTTCTCCGCTAAACTGTTCCAGCTGTTCTTTCACATAGGCGAGGAACCTTCCGCAAATCAATCCGTCCAGCACGCGATGGTCGAGAGAAAGACAAAGGTTGACCATATGGCGCACGGCAATCATATCGTCTTCTTTCACAACCGGGCGTTTGACGATGGATTCCACAGAAAGAATCGCTGCTTGCGGATGGTTAATGATAGGCATCGACTGCACGGAGCCGAAGGCGCCCGTATTGTTTAACGTAAACGTCCCTCCACGCATATCAGCGCTCGTTAGCTTCCCGCTTCTCGTCTTCTCGGCAAGGGTGTGCAAGGATCGCGCCATGCCCCGAATATTCTTTTCATCGGCATTTGCGATTACGGGAACGTAAAGCGCTTCCTCGGTGGCGATAGCCATCGAAAGATTGATCTCCTTTTTACGAATAATATGATCACCTTGCCAGGTCGCGTTAAGTTCCGGATATTTTCGAAGCCCCGCAGTCACCGCTTGCATGAAGAAAGGCATAAACGTTAACGGGAACCCTTCCTGTTTGCGAAACGCTTCTTTTTCTTTCTCGCGAAAGCGAACGATATTGGTGACATCCACTTCGACCATCGTCCATGCATGGGGGATTTCCTGTTTACTTTGACTCATGTTTGCAGCAATTGCTTTGCGCACGCCGGTCACAGGAACAATTTCATCGGAAGGAGCTCCCCCTTCCGATGAAGCCTTTTGTGTTTCTGGCTCTGAAGCTGACGCTTTCGGCACCGTTTTTTCCTCTGTTCCTGATTCCACTACTTTTTCCACATCTTTTCGGGTAATGCGTCCGCCTCTGCCCGATCCTTCGATCGCATCTAAATCAATGCTATGTTTTTGTGCCAGGGAAAAGACGGCCGGGGAATACCGCTTTTTTGGGGACTGTCCTTCTGACTGTTCTTCTTGTTGGGCCGCTCGTTGCTCCCTTTGCGGTTCATACTCCGGAAGCTTCTCCTCTTTCGCGGCATCCTCCGTCTCGATATAGGCCACCACGTCTCCGACTTGCACCGTCTGGTTTTCCTTTGCAACAATGTCGCTTATCATACCCGTGTAGGAAGAGGGAACTTCCGCATTGACTTTGTCTGTGTCCACTTCCGCGATCGGTTCATATTTATTCACTTTGTCCCCGGGATTCACGAGCCACTGGGTGATCGTCCCTTCCGTTACACTCTCTCCCAGTTGAGGCATAGCGATCTCTTTTTTCATTGGAAAGCACCTCCTAAAATCCTGCCAATTCGCGAATGGCATGCTCTACTTTTTCCGCGTTCATCATGAAATACTTTTCCAACGGGGGCGCGTAAGGCATCGCCGGGACATCGGGGGACGCAAGACGCCGGACGGGCGCGTCAAGGTCAAACAAACAATCTTCGGCGATCGTCGCCACAGCTTCATTCAACACACTGCCTTCTTTGTTGTCTTCACTGACGAGCAAAATTTTCCCTGTCCGCCGGGCAGCGCTGACTACGGCTTCACGGTCCATCGGATAAATCGTGCGCAAATCAAGCACGTGGGTGGATATCCCTTCCGCTTCCAATTTTTCCGCCGCTTCCAGAGCAAATTGGACGCAAAGGCCATACGTTATGACGGTCACATCCTCGCCTTCCCGCTTCACATCTGCCGTCCCTATCGGTACCGTATAATCATCATCAGGAACTTCTCCCTTAACCAGTCGATAGGCTTTTTTATGCTCGAAAAACAACACGGGATCAGGATCTCGAATCGCTGCTTTTAGAAGCCCTTTAACATCATATGGTGTCGAGGGGATCACCACTTTCAACCCAGGCGTACTGGCAAAAAGCGCTTCCACGGACTGGGAGTGATAAAGCGCTCCATGGATCCCTCCACCGTAGGGTGCGCGAACCGTCATGGGCACGCTCCAGTCATTATTCGAACGGTAGCGGATTTTCGCTGCTTCCGAAATAATCTGATTAAAAGCCGGGAGCATAAAATCGGCAAATTGCATCTCTGCCACCGGGCGCAGTCCGTACATAGCAGCTCCGATGCCTACACCTGCGATTGCTGACTCTGCCAAGGGGGTATCAAGCACCCGGTTTTCGCCAAATTGTTCATAAAGCCCTTCTGTTGCGCGAAATACACCGCCCTTGGCAGCTACATCTTCACCGAGAACGAAAACCCCGTCATCTTTTTCCATTTCCTCTTTTAATGCTGCTGTAATTGCACTGATATAATTACTCGTCGCCATTGTACGCCCTCCTCTCTTACTCGTAATACACGTGGTCCAACGTTGTTTCTGCTTCCGCGTATGCTGCCGATTCAGCCGCTTCTGTTGCCTCATCGACCGTTTTTTGTATTCGTTCATGGATGTCTTTTTCTTCTGCATCCGCCAACAAGCCGTGTTCTTTTAAATAGTCGGCAAAGGTTATAATGCCATCTTTTTTCTTGGCATCGTCCACTTCATCCCGCTCGCGGTATGAACGGTCGTCATCGTCACTTGAATGCGGGGTTAGACGGTAGGACATGGTTTCAATCAATGCCGGTCCGCCCCCTTCGCGCGCGCGGTCGGCAGCCTTTTTGACCGCTTCATAGACAACGAGAGGATCATTGCCGTCCACGGTTTCTCCGTGCATTCCATACGCGTGCGCCCGATCAGAAACACGTTCACAAGCGATTTGGCGGTCCACGGGGACTGAAATCGCGTATTGATTGTTTTCACAGAAAAAGATAACCGGCAAACGGTGAACACCTGCAAAATTCGCAGCTTCGTGAAAATCTCCTTGATTCGAGGACCCTTCGCCAAAAGAAGTCAGACAAACAAAGGGATCATTTTTAATTCTACCGGCAAGAGCAATGCCTACTGCATGGGGCACTTGGGTAGTAACAGGCGATGACCCCGTGACGATTCGATGTTTTTTGCTGCCAAAGTGGTTCGGCATTTGTCGTCCCCCGGAATTGGGATCTTCTGCTTTGGCAAAGCCGGCCAACATTAAATCTTTCACCGTCATGCCAAAGTGCAGGACCATCCCTACATCCCGGTAATAGGGCAGAAGGTAATCTTTTTCTGCATCCAGCGCCATTGCCGCCCCCACCTGTGCTGCTTCTTGCCCTTGGCAGGACACGACGAACGGAATTTTTCCGGCTCGGTTTAATAACCACATCCGTTCATCGATTTTGCGAGCGGTGAGCATCATTTTATACATATTCAACAATTGGTCATGATTTAATCCCAGCGTCTCGTGTTTAGATTCACTCATCGTTGCCCTCCTCTATATATGAATGGCACGTCGATCTGCATGAAGTGCCGCTTCCTTAAACACTTCAGATATACTCGGGTGCGGATGCACCGCCTCTGCCACTTCCCAATCGGCTGCGTCCAACAGCATGGCAAGTGCTCCTTCCGAAATCAGCTCCGTTGCATTCGTTCCTATCATGTGAACTCCGAGCAAGTCGTTGTTTTCCGCGTTGGAAATAAATTTGCAAAAACCTTCCGCATCCCCGTTAATAAGTGCTTTTCCAATCGCGCGGAGCGGAAACGTGCCGATTTTCACTTGAAAGCCTTGGGCCTTTGCTTGTGT
Organism: Salicibibacter cibi; assembly: GCF_016495865.1. Classification (NCBI taxonomy): domain Bacteria; kingdom Bacillati; phylum Bacillota; class Bacilli; order Caryophanales; family Bacillaceae; genus Salicibibacter; species Salicibibacter cibi. The sequence goes on along the minus strand of NZ_CP054706.1, from coordinate 1,511,839 downwards.
CTCGCTTAAACCAATGGATGCAACTTCCGGATGACTGTACGTGCATCTTGGCATTTGCCGTTCGTTTAATCCTGCGGGATTTTGCTCATTCATATGTTCCACTGCAATGATTCCCTGATGAGAAGCCACATGGGCGAGCTCATACCCGTGTGTCACATCACCGATGGCGTACATGTGCGCTTCTTTCGTCTGCCCCCAGTCATTGGTGATGATCTTGCCGTCTTCAGTTTCAATTTCCGTATTTTGAAGTCCGACATCGGAAATGTTTGCTTCCCGGCCGATGGAGACAAGCAGACATTCTGCAGCAAAGGTATGTTGTTCTCCATCCATCTGCGCCTGCACACCTACATATTCATGTTCAACGTGCATATCTTCTGTTTGTACTTCCGCATTTAAACAAACGCGGACACCTCTCTTTTCCAACTGTTTTTTCATTTCAGCGGAAACATCTTCATCTTCACCCGGAAGCAAGTGATCTTGCGCTTCCAATACAGTGATTTCTACCCCGAAATCAATGAGCATGGAAGCCCATTCCGTCCCGATCACCCCGCCCCCGATGATCGTCATCGACGCAGGTAATCGTTCCATGAATAATGCATCGTCTGACGTCATTACGTTTTCATGGGAAAAATCTATCCCTTTGAGACGTCTGGGTTGTGACCCGGTCGCAATAAGCACGTGATTGGGAATGAGCACTTCGTTTTCCGTGCCATCCTTGTATTCGATTGATATACTGCCGGCACTCGGTGAAAAAATGGAAGGTCCCAAGATACGCGCATAGCCTTCGAAAACTTTAATCTTTTCATTTTGAAGCAATTGTTGAACGCCGGTATGCAGCTGATCCACGATCGCCTGTTTCCGAGTCTGCACTTTTGAAAAATCAAGTTTCGCACCTTCCGTCTCAACACCAAACGCTGCCGATTCTTTTACTTCTCTATACACTTGTGCACTTCGCAACAGGGTTTTGCTCGGGATGCATCCTTTGTGAAGGCAAGTCCCGCCGAGAGCTTCTTTTTCAACGATTGCAACCCGGTTTCCGAGTTGGGCGGCACGGATGGCAGCAACGTAGCCTCCGGTTCCCGCACCGATCACGACAAGGTCATATTCATCGGCCATTGTATACCTCCTCATCTATTTTTTAACGCCTGCATACGATGATATCAGGACAAAATATCTTTTGGATCTTTGACATACGTTTTCCTTGCTTTGCGAACATTTTCGATCCGTTCTACGGCAAGTTGATTGGCTGCATGGTGCGTAGGCACCCCGTCCCGTTTTGCAATCTCAAACACCTTTGCCATTTGTTCATATAGACTTTCAACACTTCTCATGGCACGCTCCTCGTTGTATCCTTGTAATTCATCAGCCACGTGAATGACACCTCCCGCGTTAATCACATAATCCGGAGCGTAAAGAATGCCTTTTTCATGAAGGGCGTCACCATGACGTGCATGATGCAACTGATTGTTTGCAGATCCTGCGATGATCGATGCGCGGATGCGATCCATCGTTTCATCATTAATAACCGCCCCAAGGGCACATGGAGCAAAAATATCGCACTCCACATCATAAATCTCTTCCGTGCCGACAGCGCGAGCCTCAAATTCTTTAACTGCACGTTGCACGGTTGGCTCGTGAATATCGGTTACTACGAGATTCGCTCCATCTGCATGCAAATGTTTGCACAGATGATAAGCGACACTGCCGACACCTTGAATAGCCACGGTTCTGCCCGATAGTGAATCCGTGCCGAACACTTCCTTTGCACTCGCCTTCATTCCCACATACACGCCATATCCGGTCAGCGGGGAAGGATTTCCGCCTCCACCCGGTGTGGCAGGCGAACGTCCGGTTACATAATCGGTCTCCAAATGAATCGTATCCATATCCGGCTCTGCCATCCCCACATCCTCGGCTGTAATGTAACGACCGCTCAAGCCTTGAATATAGCGACCGAATGCCCGCAGTTTCGATTCGTTTTTCTCATGACGGCTATCTCCGATGATAACCGCTTTTCCTCCTCCCAAATTAAGGCCGGCTGCTGCGTTTTTATACGTCATGCCTTTTGCCAGCCGCAATACATCGACGAGCGCTTCTTCCTCGTTTTTATACGGCCACATCCTCGTCCCTCCCAATGCAGGTCCGAGGGTCGTATCATGTATAGCAATAATCGCTTTTAACCCTGAAGATTCTTCTTGGCAAAAAACGACTTGTTCAAAGTTTTCTTCCGACATATGTTCAAATAATTTCACGGCGGAGACCTCCTTAAAGGATGATGGCTTATTAGAAAACGTAGCTTTTCAGCAAATTTTTATGGCGAAAACTTGGGTCAACACTAAAATCAATGGTTGATATTCGTGATTAAATATGGTAACACCACTAGCGAGCGAAGGAAACACACGTAGACTCCTGTGGGAAAGCGCAGGGCGAGTAGGCTGAGCTCGGGGCCCACGGAAAGCGTAGTGTTTTTCCGTAGCGGTCACTACCAATCATAATTGCCCCTAGTTTGTCAGCCATAGATTTTGGTGAAGAGCCGAAAACTTTAGTTTCACTTTATGCAGGATAAGAAGCTCGCTTATCTGCTAAATAAAGAATGCAAAGGTGATGCCAAAAAATGTTTCCCATGGCGCGGCTCCCACAGAAAGAAGCCTGCAATTTCTTTCATGCCATGATAGTTATTGCATGCCATTTTTTTCACTATCGGAATAGATTTCACCATTCTTGGCGATTGAGTTACGTTTTTCCAATAATCCCCTGTTTCTCCAGTTTATAATACAGGTTTCGTACGGAAATTCCCAGTGCGCGAGCCGTGGCGGTCTTATTTCCACGGTGCTCGGCCAAAGCAGCTTTCAGTTCTTGTTGTTCATAAGCGGCCATGCGCTCGGCTAAACCTCCGTTCTGTTTTCCATGTGCATGGACCGGGGGTTTGTAGGATTCCTCGTTCGACAGAGGGGGCAAGTGTTTAGCCGCCAATTCCTGATCGAGATAGTTCATATGGATAACCGCCCGTCCGAGAATGTTTTCCAGTTCACGCACATTTCCCGGCCACTCATAAGCGAGCAATTGTTGCATCACCTGATCCGTTATCGTTAATACAGACCGGCCATACGCTTGATTGATTTTATGTAACAAATAATGGCTTAACTCATGAATATCTCCCCGTCTCTCTTGTAAAGAAGGAATAAAAATCGGCATTTTGTTCAATCGATAAAATAAATCTTCGCGAAAATTTCTCTTCCGGATGGCTTCTTCAATATGAATGTTTGTAGCAGCAATGATGCGGACATTCACCGCTATGGCTTTCGTCCCTCCCACACGTACGATTTCCTTCTCTTGGAGGACACGCAAAAGTTTCACTTGTGTTTCGTTCGGCACTTCCCCAATCTCATCGAGAAAAATGCTGCCATCGTGGGCTTCTTCAAATAGCCCGCGTTTTCCTCCCCGTTTCGCACCCGTAAACGCGCCCTCTTCATATCCAAATAATTCGCTTTCCAGCAATGCCGGGGATAAGGCCGAACAATTCACGCGAATAAAAGGTTGATAGCGACGTCCGCTTTCATTGTGAATGGCATGGGCGAATAGTTCCTTTCCTGTCCCGGATTGGCCGCGAAGCAGTACATCGACCGGTGTTTGTGCACTTTTAAACGCTTGTTCCTTGGCGAAGGCAAGCGCGGGGGAAGATCCAATAATATCATCAAACGTATATTTTGCTTCCAATCTCCGAATCCGTTGTTTTGCCTTTTCCAATTCATTGGTTAACGCACGAATTTCAGAGACATCATGAAGGACACCGACGCTTCCTTTCAGTTCCCCATTTACGAGAAGCGGTGCCACGTTCACGATCACGTCTTTCTTATGAGGTCCCACCTTCATTTGTGTCCCTCGAATCGGCATTCGCGTATGCAAGGCACGCATATGCATGCTTTCTCCTTCAAAAATGTCTGCAGTCGCCGGTTTGCCAATCACATCTCGTTCGTTTAGCCCTGTCAGACGAGAGTACGCAGGATTAACCATCAAACCTTGGGCCTCTTCGTTTACAACCGAAATGGCCTCATCAGAGGAATGAATGATTGCCTGCAACAACTGTTGCACGCTTTCCAAATCCGTAACTTTCGTGGCCATGTCTACCATATCCGTAACATCCTGAAAAACAGCCAATGCGCCGGCAAAGTTGTCATTGATCCACAGCGGGATCCGTGATGTGACGATTTGGCGTCCATTTGCAAACGTCTGTTTTTGATTGGATTCCATTGCACGTGTTTTTAAGATTCGCGGAAGTTTACTTTCCGGCATGACCGAGCGAATCAAATGTCCGATCGCTTTTTCACGATCAATCCCGGTCATGCGTGCAGCTGCTTGATTAAAAAGAAGGATCTTCCCGTTATCATCAACCGCGATCATTCCATCATGGGTGGACTGAAAAACCGTATGATGCAACCGTTCCTGATGACTGAGCGTAGCAATCAATTCATCTTTTCCAACGAGCAGCTGATAGAGCAAATGACAAACATGGGCAGGCACGACAGCCGTTTCTACACCTACGTGCCTTTGCAAGTCGGTTAGTGCAAAATCATCCCCCGTCGCTTCGAAAACAATGTTCGGTGCCGGTAACAACTCTTCATATAATGTAAACGCATTGCGGCTCGTTTTCAAACCGCGAGCTTGAGCGATACGCATTCCCTCTGCTTCCGGATCAAGATCGGCCACACCGACTACTTCCATATAATCGAGACCGTCCATCATCCCGAGTAGTGCTGTGCCCCCTTTTCCACCTCCGACGATCATTGCCCGCTTCAACTTCCCCACCCCAATCGAAAAGGATTTCTCCTTTTACTATCCTTGATTTTTTCGTGATATGCAAGGAAAAAATGGGACATTGGCGGCAAACATGTTAAACTAGAGAAAGTTACAGCGATCCACACTGAGAAAAGAGAGGATAAACGATGCGGCTCGTTGCACTTATCATATTACTGATCCCTGTGTTTTTCGCCGGCTTGGGCATAAAGTGGATGCGAGATGTGCTATTCTCCATCCTTCATAATCCATTCCCTAACTACGCGCTCCAATTCACAAGCGGGCTTGTGCTTTTCATCGCCGGGTTAGCGTTTATCGGCGGCTTTATTTTTCATCGCGATCGTAAAAACAACAAAGTTTCCCCCCGTTTTCGTTAGAGAACTTAGCTTTTCGCCAAACTTTACTGGCAGAAACCTTCGCCCACCTTATGCAGGCAAGAAAGTTGATTGATACTTTCTTACATGCCAAGGCAAACGTTTTTAAAGTCAGCCGTAAACGCTTGATGTCGTCCGAACCAAACCAAAACTGCATAAGCCCCCCATTTTTCTCACAGTATGACACGCACGGTCAATGGGTTGATTTTGTTGAAAGAGCGTTTTGTGAGGAATCATTCCTTCTGTCGCCTATCGCCATCTGTTTGCCATTAGTATGTCCAAAACCCGGATGCTCAAAAAACGTATATGTGAATTTAAAATTGGGTCAACACTAAAATCAATGGTTGATATCCGTGATTAAATATGGTAATACCACTAGCGAGCGAAGGAAAAACACGTAGACTCCTGTGGGAAAGTGCAGGGCGAAGACCCCGCAGGAAAAAAGCGAACTTCTTTTTTTCCGAGGAGGCTGAGCTCGGGTCCCACGGAAAGCGTCGTGTTTTTCCGTAGCGGTCACTACCAATCATAATTGCCCCTAGTTTGTCAGCCATAGATTTTGGTGAAGAGCCTTAAAATTTGCATTTTATATTGTAACAGAATTGGGTGCGCCGACGGGAGACGCCTGCATTGGGCCATATGGGTTTCGGAGTGTCCGCTTTTTGCGGGCACTCTTTTTGCTTATTGAACTTGTCGGTACCCCGTCAAAATCAGATAAGGGTCCCTTTTCTGCACAAAAAACCTCCCACATATCGGATATATCCAATACATAGAAGGCGTTTTTCCGTATCAGTCGCGGATACCACTACAGAAATTCACTGTTGATTATTCGCTAAAAATACCGTCGTCACACTGCTTAGCTCACCTTATGTTCGATTCGCAATTTATCTGCCACCATTGCAATAAATTCTGAATTGGTTGGTTTTGCTTTTGACATGCTTACCGTATATCCAAAGTAATGGGAGATGGAGTCGATGTTTCCGCGACTCCAGGCAACTTCTATCGCATGCCGGATCGCTCTTTCTACACGGCTTGCCGTTGTATTGTATTTCTTGGCAATGTCCGGGTACAATTCTTTCGTGATCGAACCGAGCAATTCGATATTGTTATACACCATTGTTATCGCTTCCCTCATGTACATATAACCTTTAATATGCGCCGGGACACCAATTTCATGTATAATGCCGGTTATTCGCTGATCCAGATTAATGCTTGGTTGTTGTTTCATGTTGCCCAGCTCTTTGTTTTGTACGGATACGGTTACTTGCGGAGCCGGTTGTCCGCTCAAGTCCCTGATCGTCTCAATAAGCATGTCCATGTCAAACGGCTTTAGCACATAATAAGCAACACCTTGATCCACCGCTTTTTTCGTCACATCTTCCTGGCCAAACGCGGTTAACATTAAAACTTTGGGCGACTTTTCCGTATGATTGTTTTGTAATCGGTCCAAAACGGCGAGGCCGTCAAGATATGGCATGATGATATCAAGAATAAGTACGTCCGGTTTCGTTTCCTCGACAACCTGCAGGCAGTCTCTGCCATTATAAGCCACACCCGAAACCTCCATATCTTCTTGCAGGGATACATATTCTTCCACCATTTGCACTAGATCACGATTATCATCAGCAATACAAACTTTGATCGGTTCCAATTAATTATGCCTCCTTCAAAAAATAACTTGTTCAAAACCCTCATAGTTGATTATCCATAAATTGAAATTAAAATCAATCAAATAACTGAATTTACTTTATTATCTATAATAATCCGTCAAAATTCTTGGTAAAAAGAACCGTTATGACACCCTTTTGTCGAAAATTCTTTGCAGAAATAAAAAAAGGCAGCCGAATTAGCTTGCCTTTCTTTCTTCTTCCATATCGATTCCGGCTTCATCCAACATCCATTCGATATGGGAACCGTACCCTGCGGTGGCGTCGTTAACAAATACATGTGTAACGGCACCGATGATTTTATCATCTTGGATGATCGGACTGCCACTCATTCCCTGCACAATGCCCCCGGTCTTCTCAAGGAGACGATCATCGGTTACTTTTAAGACCATTCCCTTTGTCGCTGCGTGTTTTTGTGGCGATGAACGGATAACTTCAACATCAAACGCTTCAACTTCTTCGTTTTCCACGACGGTCAAAATCTTCGCCGGTCCTTCTTCCACTTCTTCCGCATATGCAATTGGCATCGGTTCCTGTTCTTCATTTTCCAAATCATGTCCTTCATTTAATTGCCCATAAATGCCGAACGTGTTGTTTTTCGTAATCGTCCCGAGCACATCTTGTTTATTGGCAACGGATGCTTGTTTCTCACCGGGAATACCGTTTTTCCCTCTTTCAATCGATTTCACGGATGAACGTGTGATCTCTCCTTCATGAATGGAAACCGGTCGTTTTGTGTCTACATCAGAAATCACATGGCCCAATGCTCCATATTGCCCCGTGTCCGGATCAAAAAAAGTCATCGTTCCCACACCGGCGGACGAGTCGCGAATGTACATCCCCAGTTGCTTCGATTCCTCGGAAGCCGTGACACTTGGTTCCACGTCTTTTACTATTCTTTCTCCATTGCGAATAAGTTCGATTTGAATGGCTTTCGAATCATCCGGGGAATTTAATATGGACGTAACTTCCGTCAAATCTTCAACCGGCTGTTTATCAATCGTGACGATAATGTCCCCTTTTTGGATTCCTGCCACTTCAGCAGGCGATTGTTGCCCTTGTTCCGTATGAAGCGCGTGGAAGCCGACAACCATGACGCCTTGTGCGCTTAAACGTACACCGACGGATTGTCCCCCCGGGATGACCTCGATTCTTGGCTCTTTGTTTTTCGTTATATTTTTGATCGGTGTGGAACCCGCCGTTACCTGAATGGCATCTTCTTTTTGATTTTCTACCGAAAACATGGAAGGCACTTTGTTTTCGAAGTTTTCTGTGGCAGAAGTTTCCTCACCGGGTGTCATTGTCAGTTGGTCAGGAAGCTGTATCCACGATTGTACCGGCTGCAAAAAACCTAAACTCATCACAGCGATGAGTAAGATTGCGCCTAACATTTTTCTTTTTCTGTCGGATTTCACCCACGCTCACACTCCTCACTCCCGCCCGCACATCGCGTTTGTACTTATAATGTTGCCTTGCGGGAGCCGGATTATAACTTGCAGCAAATAAAAATACCGACCTTAACTGGTCGGCATTGCGAATTCATGGCAGTATACAGTTGGTTTAACAGATCATGGTGTTGCAATGTTCAACAGTTCACGCGCATTTTCTCGCGTTGCTGTTGTTACCGCGCTTCCCGAAAGCATACGTGCCACCTCATTGACCCGTGCTGTATCGCCGAGTTCGGTAATCGTCGTGTGTACACGTCCTTTTTCTTCCTCTTTGGCGATATGCATGTGCGTGGATGCAAGTGCCGCAACTTGCGGCAAATGGGTAATGCAGAGCACTTGCGTTTCAGCGGTAGCAATCGCAGCGATTTTTTCGCCAATGGCTTGCGCGACCCGTCCGCTTACCCCTGTGTCCACTTCATCAAAAATCAACGCCGTACGCTGCGATGAATGTGATAATATTCGCTTTAGGGCGAGCATGATTCGGGAAATTTCTCCGCCTGACGCGATTTTTGCCAAAGCTTTCTCCGGTTCGCCGGCATTAGGCGACATGTAAAACTCGAGACGTTCTTGCCCATCCCTTGTAAATGTTTTTACCTGGCCATCGCATTGCACTTCCTCTCCTTGAACCGGAGCTTGAAAAAATACGGAAAACCGCGTTTTTTCCATAAACAAATCGGCCAGTTCGCGTTCGACTGCTTCCGAAAGCGTTTTTGCAGCTTCCTTCCTCCCTATTGTAAGGGCATTGGCTGCAGAAAAAAGATCGGTGGCTTTTTCGTTTAATTTCTCTTCATAGTGGCGGATGTGCTCATCCAAATTCACAAGTGCTTCTTGTTCCCGGGCGATTTCATCGGCAAATGTCAATATTTCTGTAATCGATCCCCCGTATTTACGCTTCAGTTGTTCGATTTCGGCCAATCGGCTTTCGATTTGCTCCAATCGAGCTGGGTCAAAATCGAGTTGGTCAATGTGGTCTCGGATGGAATAAGAGGCTTCTTCAATCATATAAAAACTGGAATTCACTTGTTCGCTCGTTTGCATTAACGCCGGGTCTATATCGCTAGCCTCTTTCAGGTGGCTAGCGGATTCTCTCACCCACTGCAATCCTTTCCCCTCATCGTGCAAATACGTATAGGCATATTGCAGAAGCTCGTAAAGTTTTTCTGCATGCGCCAACTTATAGCGTTCTTGTTCCAACTGCTCGTCTTCATCAGGATCAACTAATGCTGCCTGTTCAATTTCTTCCAGTTGGTATTGAATGAGGTCGAGCCGCTGGATATTTTCACGATCGCTGTTGCGTAAGCGTTGCAATTCATTTTTCATCGACAAATACGCATCATAGTGATCTTCATATTCGGATTTTAGCGCAAACAATGTCGAATTGGCATATGCATCGACCATTCCGCTATGCTTGTCCATTTGCAACAATTCCTGATGTTCATGCTGCCCATGAATATCCACCAATGTTTGACCAATCGACCGTAACGTCGTCAATGTAACAAGATGCCCATTAACCCTGCAGACGCTCTTCCCTTTCCGGGAAATCTCTCTGCGCAAAACGATCATTCCCTCTTCACACTCGATGCCGGCAGATGCCATTCGTTCATAAGCTAAATGGTCGTTCGACACGATAAACAGACCTTCAATTTCCGCCTTTTTACTGTCATGGCGCACAAAATCTACAGATCCGCGGCCGCCTGCCAACAAGCCGAGAGCGTCGATAATGATCGATTTTCCAGCACCTGTTTCCCCGGTAAGCACGGTTAGCCCCGACCCAAACGGGATCGTCAGCTTCTCGATGATCGCAAAATTACGAATCGTTAGTTCTTCAAGCAATCCTAACACCTTCTTTTAGAAAAACCTGGCTTATTGCCATTTTTTTCCTATAACCTCATAGCATCCCCAAAATCCGATCGGTAAGCACGGGAGACTCTTTTGCTTTTTTACATATGATGAGGATCGTATCATCCCCACAAATCGTCCCCATAATATCTTCCCAACTCAAATGATCAATCAATGCCCCAATTGCGTGCGCATTTCCGGGTAATGTTTTCAGCACAATTAAATGCTCGGAGTAATCAATGCTCACAAAACTGTCGAAAAGATGTTTCTTCAGCTTTTCCTCAGGGTTAAAGCGTCTGTCTGCCGGGAGACTGTATTTATAACGCCCGTCCGGTGTCAATACTTTTACGAGATGCAATTCCTTGATATCTCTGGAGACGGTTGCTTGGGTTACGTTAAACCCAGCTTCCTGTAATTGGAAAACAAGCTCTTCTTGTGTGTCTACTTCTTGTTCATTTATAATTTCACGGATTTTTACGTGACGTTGTCCCTTAGTCATTGAATCCACCCCATAGAAGTGTTCGTTGCCTTTATTATACCTGCAATTGTATAATTATGCTACTCAGAGGGAGGATTCACCGTTTTTGCAATGCATTCAACCGGAATGGCTTTTTTAGCATCCGTTTTACGCAAATAAAGCAAATACTCGACATTTCCACCGCTGCCTGTAATCGGGGATACATGCAAGCCGGCAGGTTGCAGGCGGGAGACGATGCTTACTTCCATCACGGATTCAATCACACGTGAATGAACCGAGCGATCGCGAACGACCCCCTTTTTCCCTACTTCCTCTCGCTCTGCTTCAAATTGAGGCTTTATCAAAACACATGCCTCTCCACGTTCAGGCAAAATTTCACTCACTTTTGGCAAAAGGTGCTTCAATGAAATGAAAGACACGTCACAAACAACAACAGCCGGAATTCCATGGACAAAATCCGACTGCTCTGCATACCTGAAATTCAGGCGTTCCAACACATGCACACGAGGGTCGGAACGCAACCTAAAATCCAATTGATTGTAGCCGACATCGACGGCATACACGCTTTTTGCCCCGTGTTGAAGGGCGCAATCGGTAAATCCTCCCGTAGAGGCACCGACATCGAGCACGATTTTTCCTTCCACCTTGATCGGGAAGACTTGTAATGCCTTTTCAAGCTTGCGTCCGCCACGGCTCACGTATGGATGGATATCTCCTTTCAGATAAAGCGGTAGCTCAGGGTCCAGCTTCATCCCCGGTTTTTCTATTCGTTCTTTGTCCGTGTATACGAGGCCGGCCATAATCGACCGCCTCGCTTTTTCACGTGAAGAGAGTAACCCTTTCTCAACGAGTAAAACATCCGCTCGTTCTTTTTTCATGCGCGTTGTTTTTTCCTCGGAACCATTTCATAAATCGAGTTTGCGGCCTCATTTGCCGTAAGCCCCAATTCTTCATACCAGTTGTTCGGGTTTCCGTGTTCGATATAACGATCGGGAAGGCCTATTCGTTTTACCTGCAATCCAATATGCTTTTGATCGTTTAAATATTCGAGAACGGCGCTTCCGAACCCTCCTTTTAAAACGGCTTCTTCCATCGTTAAAATCGGAATGTTTTCCTGGGCGATTTGATCCAGCTGTTTTTCATCCAATGGCTTCGCAGAATTGGCATTCACGACACGAGCAGAAATCCCGCGTTTTTTCAACTGTACAGCCGCTTCTTTTGCAATCGGCAACATTGTGCTGAACGCAAGGATTACAGCATCGTTTCCTTCTTGTTCCACCGGCCATTCCCCGACGGGCAAGGTTTTTAACTCCTCGTCCATCTCAACGCCGAGTCCATTCCCCCGCGGAAAACGAACGGCCATCGGTCCATCATCGTTGGCGACAGCGGTATGAATCATATGCTGCAACTCATTCTCATCTTTCGGAATGACGATCTTCATATTCGGCAAATGTCTAAGATAAGCAATATCGAAGACACCCTGATGCGTCTCCCCGTCTCCGCCGACGAGTCCGGAACGGTCAATGCCGAAAACAACGTTCAGATTTTGACGGCAAACGTCATGAACGAGTTGGTCATATCCCCGTTGTAAAAATGTCGAATAAACACCGAACACAGGCTTCATTCCCTGAGTGGAAAGACCGGCAGACATCGTTGTCGCGTGTTGTTCCGCGATCCCCACATCAAACATGCGCTCCGGAAATTTCTTTGCGAATTGATCGAGCTTTGTACCACCCGGCATCGCCGCTGTCAAAGCGACAAGCCGTTCGTCTTTTTCCGCGATCTTCGCAAGTGTATCGCTAAACACAGCACTATATGCGGGCGGACCCGATTTCTTTATCATATCTCCGGACTCTATTTTGTATGGTCCGGGACCGTGCCAGGCACCACTCGCGTCTTCTTCGGCAGGTTTGTACCCTTTCCCTTTTTTCGTAACCACATGCAAGATCACAGGCCCCTTCGTACGTTTTGCATAGGTTAAGTTGCTATGGAGCTCGTCAAAGTCGTGGCCATCGATCGGTCCGAGGTACGTAAAACCCATTTCTTCGAAAAAAATACCGGAGACGAGCAAATATTTAACACTGCTCTTCAACCGATCGGCAGTTGCGCTTAATGCGCCGCCGAAAGCCGGGATTTTTTTGACAAAGTACTCGAGATCCTCTTTCGTTCTGCGATAACCACCTGTCGTGCGCAAACGACCGAGCATGTTATGCATTGCACCAACATTTGGCGCAATGGACATTTCATTATCATTCAAAATTACGGTCATATCCGTTTGTTCATGGCCAATATGGTTCATGGCTTCCAATGCCATGCCCCCGGTTAGAGCTCCATCTCCAATAACGGGAAGGACATTGAAATCTTCGCCTTTCAGATCCCGGGCCGTAGCCATTCCCATCGCTGCAGAAAGGGAAGTTGAACTATGGCCCGCTTCCCAAACATCGTGTTCACTTTCGTCTCGTTTCGCATATCCGCACAAACCTTGAAATTGCTTTAACGTATCAAAACGATTCGCTCGTCCCGTCAAGATTTTATGAACGTATGTCTGATGTCCCACATCCCAAATGATTTTATCCTTCGGACTATCATAAAGTTTATGGAGCATAAGCGTTAATTCCACAACACCCAGGTTTGGCCCCAAATGTCCGCCTGTAACGGATAGTTTGGAAATTAAGAACGAACGAATATCTTCGGCAAGCTCGTCCATTTGTTTGCGTGATAAACTTTTCAGGAACCCGGGATGCTGAATGGTTTCCAAATCCATGCGCAAGCCCTCGCTTTCGTTTAATTCTATCTACTGTTACTTACACGTTTTTTATATCTTAAAACAAACAACCGATCGTTTACAAATCATCCTGTCGGATTCTCTTTGTCCTCCTTTATCCAGGTGATAAGCCCCCGCAATTTCAGAGGTCGGATTTCGGAGACCAGAGGTCGGAAAGGACCTTTTCAGGCAGTGAGGAATGGTCTTCCGATTTCCGGCTTCCGATGTCTGACTTCCGGAAACGCGAGCGACTAACGCCCCGATTCGTTCAACTAACCATCAGCGAGAGGATGAAAAAGCCCCTCTGATGGAAGTTTCACTTTATACCATTTGAAATTTGTCCTGGAACAATGTATGCTTCTATTTTACTTCTAACAAAGCAAAAATGCTACCTGTACGGTAGCACTTTCTGAATTCGTGATATAATTATCATTTTAACGATCCCTATCCTCAATATAGGAAAGGACGGAAAAAAGATCGGGAGCGGGTACGGAAAGGGATCGTAACATATGCTCGGCCTTTTCCATATGGTTGCGTAATTTATGCTTTGCCTCGCTTAGGGAAAGTAAACTCGGGTAAGTGCTTTTGCCATTGTTTTCGTCACTCCCCACCGGTTTTCCAATCGCCGATTCGTTCCCCTCTACATCGAGGATGTCATCTTTAATTTGAAAAGCGATGCCTACTTCCTCTGCGAATGGCCTAAGCAGTGATATGTCTTCCGGTGGCGCTCCTCCGATCACTCCACCTGCTTCTGCGGCAAACTTCAACATGGCGGCGGTTTTATGCCGATGGATCCATTCAAGCTCTGCGAGCGTAACCCCTCGGTTCTCAGCTTCCAAATCAGCTATCTGACCTCCGACCATTCCGGTTGCGCCACTCGCTTCCGTCAAGCGCCGGGTTAAATACAAGGCATCACGGGGAGACAGTTCTTGTTCATTTATGTTTCCGAGCAAAGAAAAACTCTCTGTTAAAAGTGCATCCCCGGCGAGGATCGCCAACGCTTCCCCATATACTTTATGGTTGGTCGGCTTGCCCCGCCTCATATCGTCATTGTCCATGCTCGGCAAATCATCATGGATAAGCGAGTACGTGTGCACCATTTCAATGGCGGCTCCCAGTTTATACATTTCACCATTGACAGGCTTATAACTGCCGGCAACCGCAATCAGCAGGAGTGGGCGAATCCGTTTCCCCCCCGTGCTTAACGAGTAAAGCATCGCTTCCTTTAACCGGGGCGGCGCCTCTAAAGCTTCTACGTGTGCCTTTATCGTTTTCGCCAGAAGCGGAATGTGTGTTTCAATCAGCTGGTCGAGTCTTTCTTTTGTCAATCCAAAACCAGATTCAAATGCGCGGAAGCCCACTTTTTGACCCTTGGCCACAGAAAAAATGGGAGGGGACGCAAAAGTCTGTTTCTCTCCTTTCACAGCATATCCCGCAAACGTCTATGCAGACGCTCGGCTTCCTTTTTAATACTTAAAACGCTAATTGCTCGGATGATCTTCCAATTCCAACGGAAGGCTTTCTCCCGTATCGTTGACAATGCGGTCCATTTGCTTCTCGACGCTCTGCAATTGGTCATGGCAACGTTTGGATAGCTTCATTCCCGTTTGATACATCTCAATTGCTTTTTCCAACGGGACATCCCCTTCTTCGAGTTGCTGGATAATATATTCAAGTTTTTTCATGTCTGCTTCAAACGTCTGCTTTTTTTCCGTTTCTTCGTTTCTTTCATCTTCCACCGGTTGCATCCCCCTTATCAGTTACAAATGTTTCGGTTCCTTTTCCGGTAACTTCTGCTTCCACATAGCCATCTTGAAAATAAATGCGCAATTCATCTGCTAAATCAACGACATCAACGGTTTTTACCAACTGCTCATCCTGGTACGTTACGGTATATCCCCGTTTTAATGTTTCCATTGGATTAAGAAGGGCCAGTTTTTCCAATAAACGTTCATAGCGGTTTGCCTTATCCGTCAGCAACCGCTGAAAATTTCCTTCCAATTGCTTCGTATCCGTTTCAAGCAGCTGCCTTTTCTGATCGAGCAGATGCGTTGGCCTTAGCAAAGCAATACGCCGGCGCTGTTCATTCACCTGTTGCCTTTGCATTTGCATGCGCGTTTGCATAGCGCGATGCAATTGGTCGAGGTTTCGATCGAGTTCTTGTTCCTTTTGTTTGAGCAGTTGTTCCGGATAACGAAACGCATAAGAATTCTTCATATAGGCCAGTTTCTCTTTTTGGGCATTAACGATTTGTTGCATGATTTGTTGTAAGCGATTTTTTTGAGTGGCAACTTTCTCTTGCCATTCGATGAGCGATGGAACAGCGATCTCGGCTGCGGCTGTCGGTGTAGCCGCCCGTATATCTGCAACAAAATCCATTAATGTAACATCCGTTTCATGGCCGACCGCGGAGATGATCGGGGTTGTTAAGGCAGAAACTGTACGGACAACCTGTTCATCGTTGAATGCCCATAAATCCTCGATTGACCCTCCTCCTCTGCCGGCAATTAAAACATCATTGCCGTCTTCGTTCGCTTGCGTTAACGCTCGAACGATACCCGGAGCTGCTTCAGGGCCTTGAACGGCGACCGGATAGAGGGAAATGGAGGCTTGCGGATACCTACGCTTTACGGTTGTGTAAATGTCGCGGATAACGGCTCCGGTCTTTGAAGTGACCACCCCAATATGAGCCGGAAAATTGGGAAGCGGCTGTTTTCTGGAGGCGTGAAACAATCCTTCCGAATCCAGTTTTCTTTTCAATTGTTCATAGGCGAGATACAATTGCCCAATCCCATCCGGTTCCATCATTCGCACATACAACTGATATTGTCCATACGGCTCATAGACAGATACATTTCCGCGAACGAGCACCTTCATCCCGCTTTCGGGCCGAAAACGCAAGGCGCGATTGTTGCCGGCGAACATGACTGCCGACACTCGCGCCTTTTCATCTTTTATCGTGAAATACATATGGCCACGGCTGTGGTGCTTAAAATTCGAGATTTCCCCCCGTAAAAAAACGTCGTTCAAAAGCGGGCTTTTGTCAATTAATCCTTTGATTTGCCTCGTCAGTTGGGTCACGGAAAGATAACGCTGATCAGGATTCATCATCGAACATCGTTCCTCGGGCAGCTTCCACGGTATTATGTAAGAGCATGGTAATCGTCATCGGACCTACACCGCCGGGGACAGGAGTAATCCACCCTGCTTTTTCATTGACTTCTTCAAATTGCACATCACCGGTCAGCTTCCCTGTGCTCTCCACACGGTTCACGCCGACGTCAATAACGGCTGCACCTTCTTTAACATGGGTTTCGCCGATCATGCCTGCGCGTCCGGCAGCAGCGATGAGAATATCCGCTTGGCTTGTATGTGACGCCAAATCTTTTGTCTTCGAATGGCAATAGGTCACCGTGGCATCTTCATTCAATAAAAGTTGCCCAACCGGTCTGCCTACGAGCTGGCTCCTGCCAACGACGACCGCACGCTTGCCTCTTAGCTCAACGCCACTAATTTCCAACATCTTCATGATGCCCAGCGGCGTGCAGGGCGTAAATGCTTTTTTCCCTGTCATTAACCGTCCGACATTGACCGGATGAAAACCATCCACATCTTTGTTTACGGCAATTCTTTCGATGACGGCATTTTCGGATATATGTTCCGGCAACGGCAGCTGCACGAGAATGCCGTGGACACTGCTGTCTTCATTGAACGCATCGATTTCGGCCATCAATTCATCCTCGCGCAATGACGAGGGATGACGCTTTACAATGGAGTCAATACCTGCTGCTTTGCAGGCCTTTTCCTTCCCTCGCACGTAGCTGTGCGAAGCAGGATCATCCCCGACCAGGATAACTGCAAGCGATGGCACCATCTTTAATTCCCGGACTTCGTCAGCTAACTCGCCTCGCAATTGTTTGGATAACTCTTTGCCGCTAATGATCTTTGCTGTCATTCTCGCTCTTTGCCTCCAATTCACGCGCGTTGCGTAAGTTCGATAACACTCCGTTGACAAATTTGCCTGCTTCATCCCCTCCAAATGCCTTCGCTGTATTAATCGCTTCATTAAGTGCTACATTTACTGGAATATCATCCCGATATTGCATTTCATAGACTGCCAGACGCATGACGGCACGATCAACATTGCCCACTCTCTCCAAAGCCCAATGTTCCAGCTGCCTTGCAATTTGTTCATCGATCTCCCGGAGCGCATCGAGGACGCCGGGAATCACGTCAAAAAGATAATCATTTGCTTCTTCCTCATCTTCCATTGAGGCTTGGAGAGCCGCTTTCCATTCGATGCCGGTCATTTCTACTTGGTACAGTGCCTGCACTACCCGTATTCGTGCCCATCTTCGGTTCATAACTTGATACCTCGACTTGTCTTCGGATCCATTAATCGGCCGTTTGTTCCAATTGCCATTGTTGTTCTTCCGGTTGTTCGAAATAGATGCCCACGACGTGTACATTAATCTTGTCCATCGCGATGGAGGTCATTGTTTCCAACGCCTGTTGAATGTTTCGTTGCACTTGGTTGGCAACGTCGGGGACAGATATTCCGTAGTAGGCAACGATCGAAACATCAATGACGACACCCTCGTCTCCGAGCTCTACCTTTACACCTTTGCCATGGTTTTTTTTCCCAAAACGTTCGGCAACACCCGTCGCCAAATTCCCGCGTAAAGCTGCAATGCCCTCCACTTCGGATGTGGCAAGCCCGGCAATCACTTCAATCACTTCCGGGGATATTTCCACTTTGCCCAGATCATTTTCCTGTTCCTCGATATCAAGCATTTGATATTCGCTCATTTTGTCTTACCCCCTTAGGATTGTTCCGCATCTTCTTTGTTTTCCTCGGCCGCCGGCTCTTCTCCTTCCTGTTCAGCTTGTTCTTCTGCTTCCCGTTCAGCTGCAAGCCTTTCCCGTTCTTCACGCAAGCGATCCATTCGATACTGGCGAAACACCGGAAACTCCGAAAGATTATCCGGGATTTTATTATTTTCCAGCAAAATAATCTTTACCATGTTTTTATTTCTGGCCATATGGTAATGATCATCGTACTCATTCTCTTTCGTGAACTTCTTAAGGTTTTCATAGTCGTCTTCCTGAATCGATACCGGGTATGGATTGTCTTCAGAGGCTTCTTCTTCATACCCAATTTCAAATTCCACAATTTGTATATGGTCATTTTTCAAATTGCGGGTTTGTTCCAAAACGGCTTTGGCGCCTTCCGTCAAATCATTCCATTCCATGTAAAAGAACCTCTCCTTACTAAGTACGGTGCGTTAATTCCTGAGGTTAGACATCGGAAGCTTAGAAGATGAGTCCTCGCTTCCCGAAAAAAAGCTTTTTCGACTGTCACAGGACGTGACACTTTTAATATGAGGGATGAATCCCCTCAGATGGAAGTTCCACTTTATATGATTGATTATAGCACGTAGCGATATTCATTTCATCCTTTGAATGTGGATTCTTGCAACGGGAAAACCGTCATAGCGAACCCTTTCACCGTGAGCGGACCGTCATTGGAAAACCTAAACTGCCAAAAAAAGGACCCGCTGGCGGATCCCGAATAAGTCAACCTGTTTCATTTTCATCAAAATGATACCCTACAGAAACCGGGCGTTCACCCAGCTCCTCGCTGGCAATCCGGTTAATTTCCACGACTTCGGTTCTGGATAGTTCTTCCGATTCAACAAGAATTCTGACTTCATCTGCTTCACTCATGACAATCACATCGTTATAGCCTTGGGATTGGATGGTTTGCTCTAGCGTATGTTCTTGATCGGCAATTGATTGAAGCCTTTCCCGCTCTTCCTGCGCTTCATTTTTTTCTTCCGTTGTTGTATCGCTTGAAGCTAACACATCCGTGTACTGTTCTCTCGTCTCGCTACGATTTTCCTCGCGTTGAATTCGCAAGGCGCTGAACCAGTCGCTGCTATCCGAGGCGTCTGCGGATACTTCTGCATCTTCGTTTGTTTCTTCTTCGGATGGAGCATCTTCATCAGCCGGCGTTTCCTCATCTTCCTCTCCCTTGGCAGGCGCTTCTTCTGTGCTTTCTTCAGATTCGCCGTCTTCCTCTCCCCCGGCAGGCGCTTCTTCCGTACTTTCTTCAGATTCGCCGTCTTCTTCCCATTCTTCTACAACGACGGCGCTGTCAGGATTTTCTTCCAAAAATTGTTCCCATAGGTCGCCTTCAAATTCTTCCAAAGACGCTTCCTCATCACTGACAAGGTCCGTTTCGTGCTCCGCCGGGCCATCCGGTGTGAAGAAGTAAACACCGAGAACCGCAACTAAACTTAGCATCGTCAACAGCCAAACCGTTTGTTTTTTCAAAACCAAATCACTCATCCTTTCTTTACTGTTTAGGCAATACAGATACGCGATGGGCAGGGACATCCAGAGTACGGGTGACAGCCTCGATCACGGATTCTTTACGATCAAGATCATCTACACCTTCGGCAACGACGAGAACCCCGGTGACGTCCGGTTTCTCCGTACGAATGAGCAAAGGTTGTTCCGAATCTCCTTCTTGGACAAGGACGAGTGTTTCTTCGTCCGTTCCTTCCTCCAACGTGCGAGTGCCACCTTCCGTATCAGTCTCGTCCGTTATTTGTTCTCGGCTGGTCGTGTCTTTTTCATACACTTTGCTTTCCGAGGCTTCCAAATTCACAACGATGTCAACGCCGGATAATCCGCTCATCGATTCGAGCGCCCCTTCCAATTGATTGGCATATGCATGCTCAAGCTCCGAAATATCTCCAAGGGGGTGCTGCTGATCATCGTTTCCCCCTGTATCATTACCTGGAACGTCCGCTTCCTCCCGCTCCTCATTCATCCCGGTTGAGGAGGAAGGGGAGCCGCCGGGCTGTTCCTCTTCATCACCTCCGCTCGTGCCCAAAAACATAAATAGGATGCCAACGACAAGCAAGCCACCTAAATAATACCAACGAAATTTACGGGGACCATCGGCGGACGGAAACCACTTGGAGAATAATGGGTTTTTTTCTTCACTCATTCAGCCTCTCCTCCTCCAGGCTGACGTCAATACGCTCTTCATCGATTTGCCATACTTCAGCAAGACGTGCACGCACCTCCTCGGTCTCACGGTCTTCTCCTCGTCGTGGGGAATCAGCAGTTTCGGTTGTACGGTCCGTGGATATTTCTTCAACAGGTTGAACGGAAACCGTTTCAGTTTCCTGCTCGTCTATTTCTCCGACAACCAAAGCTACTTCCAGCTCGGCATCAGAGGAAACTGAAATTTCTTTTATGCCAAGATCGAAATCCTCTTCCAGGACCTGTTCAGCCTCACTGTCAAGACGAGCACCTACTTGTTCTGAAATATATGCATCATGGCTGGCTTGTATTTCACTTTTCTTCTCATCAATAGCAATCTCCATTTCATCGACACCTTCCGTCACTTGAAAATCCCCCCAATCGAACCATGTCTCCGGTTCCCTGTTCAGCAAATCAAACACCGGCTGCAAAATTAAAATCATCATAATTAAACCGAGGATCAAATCCGCATACCGTTTCATCGTTGATGTAGGCAACAATAATTCAAGAATGACGGCAATGAGCAAAAAAACGATTAACGTCGTTATCCATTCATTAAAATAGGCGATTGTCCCTCACCTCACCATTAGCGACAAGTTTCCGGATGTGATAATAATTGTGATCGCGAGAAAAAACATTAAACTAACGACGGCCACGGCCGCAAACATAAACAAAACGGTTTTTGCAAATAAACTTAGACACGTTGCGAGCGGACCGCCTCCAAGTGGTTGCATAACGGCTGCGGATAATTGGAAAATAATCGCTAGGGCAAGAATTTTAAGCGCCGGAAAGGCAATAATGACAAAAAGAATCGCCAGCCCAGCAACCCCGACTGTATTTTTTAATAGCAAGGACGCTCCAATCACGGTATCGGTCGCATCCGTGAACATACGGCCGACGACCGGCACGAAGTTTCCGGCGATATATTTTGCCGTCCGCACCGTGATCCCATCGGTAACGGCTGCTGTTGCCCCCTGAACGGAAATCGCTGCCAGAAATACCGTTAAAAAAGCACCTAGTATCGCCATCGCTGCATTGCGAATAAGACCAGCCAGTTTCGATAATTGAAATTTTTCACTCATCGTGCTGATGACGCTCAAAAGTGCCGATACGAATAATAAAGGCAGAACGAGACGATCGATTAACAACCCGCTCGTATTCACGAGGACGATGATTAACGGATGAAACAGGGCAGCAGATGTTGCGGCACCGGTGATGGCCAACAGAGACAGAAGCATCGGCAACAGGGCAATCAAGAAACTCACCATGCTTTGCACGGCTTCTTGTGCGTAAGACATGGCTACATAGAAACTGTTCATTGCAATAATGATGAGCACCGTAAACGTTACACTGTAGGCAATTTTGCTGATGGCTGCATGTTCGAATGCATTTTGTAAGGCTCGCAAAACCATCGTGAAAACGGTCAATAGCAGCAAAGTGCCAAGCAACGCCAAATTCGAGGTAATTTCATGGAAAATAAAGCGAACAAAAGCTTGTCCCCAATCAGCAGGATTGAACTGCCGCTCTCCCTGAATGAAATCGCTCAATTCTCCGCGTTGGCTTTCCGGCAAAAACGACTCGTATTCCGTGCGAATATCTTCCCAGAACGTTTCGATCTCCGAGAGACCAAGCCTGTCCATCTGCTCGTCCATTTGTTCATCGAGCATTTCTTCTGCCGAAGGGACTTCTTCTTCATCTTCGATGGGCAATCCCTGTTCCAATTCGCCATCCTCTTCTGCCGATACCACGAAGGGAACACTTAACAAGATGGCGATCAAAAACAAAATTGCCCATTGCTTTTTCATATCAACCCACTCTTTCACCCCGGAATCAAGGAAATGACCGTTTCTATCAAAACGTTAAAAATGGGGATCGCCATCACAACGATCAAAACCTTCCCGGCAAGCTCTATTTTTTGTGCAATTGCGCCTTGATCCGCATCCCTGGCAATTTGCGCCCCAAATTCGGCAATGTAAGCAATTCCGATAATTTTCAGCATCGTCTCAAGGTAAACCATGTTGATGTTTGCTTCATTTGCCAATGTTTCAATCAGTTGAAATGCGGTCACGATATGATCGAGCAAAAACAGAAAAATCATTGCACCGACAAATAGCGTTAACAAAAAAGCAAATGCCGGCTTTTGCTCTTTGATGATCATTGCCAGAAATACAGAAATCAAGCCGATTCCAACGATTTGAATCATTTCTGCGGACATTGGACTACCCTATGAAAAGAAAGATGCCGCGGATTCTTTGGAACAGGTCGTCCACAATGGTAGCGACCATGTAAAGCACCACCACAAACCCGATCAACGTTACCCATTGTGCCCAGTCCTCTTTGCCCATTTGCTTTAAAACAGTGTGAATCATGGCAACGACGATGCCAATTCCGGCAATTTGAAAAATCGTGTCCACATCATATCCCACCGCATTTCCCCCCTTCGAAGCGCCCTTATGCTCAAATCATGACAATGATGGCGAGTAACCCTCCGAGAAAACCTAATGATTTCGCCATTTTTTCATATTTTCGTTGTTCTTCAATTGCTTCAAATTCCTCGGCCCGCAAATGGGCAAGTGTGAGTTGAATATATTTACGCTGCTCTTCACGTCCGTGCCGGCCAAGCGTTTGCCCGAATTGTAAAAGCGCTTCTTTTTCTTTGTGGCGTAAAGCGGTTGATGGCCAATGCCATTCAAGGCTTCGATCCCAAGCCTCCTTCACATCCGTGCTTTCTGTCTCCAAAAAGTGCGCAAAGGTGGCAAAAAACCGGGAAAGTGGCGGCTCCAGTGTCTTTTCCAGCTTTCGGGATATAACCGGGAGCGGTGTATGGCCATACATCACTTCCGCTTCTAACATTTGTAAAGCAGTCGTAAACTGGCGGATTTGTCGCGAACGTCCGGACAGCCGCCGAGACCATTCAAACCCGACAGCCGTTAGGGAAGCCAAGACGAAAAAGGCGCCGATCCACCTCACGCTCTCACCTTCCTTGGCATGATGATCTTTCCGCGTTTGTCTTCATCGAGGAGCAGCAAGCGGTCAAAAAGCGGACGACCGGACGATGTTCGAAGGAGGTGCCGGTCTTCCATATCTTCAATCGTGCGCCCATGAGCGCTGCAAATAACGGAAACTCCGGCGTTCATCGCTTCCCGCAACGCGGATTTATCGCGTTCATTTCCGATTTCATCAACGATAAGAAGGTCGGGGCTCATCGCTCTGACGAGCATCATCATTCCTTCTGCTTTCGGACAACGATCCAACACATCGGTCCGTGGCCCGAGATCATGTTGCGGTACTCCTTCGAATGCAGCTGCAATTTCCGAACGCTCATCAGCGATAGCCACTTTTCGCGGAGGAATTTGTTTTGCTTGATGGCCGTAGCTGGCTGTACGCGCAATATCCCGCAAAAGCGTTGTTTTTCCTGACTGAGGCGGCCCAACAATTAAAACATTCCGCCATTTCTCGCGAAACAACTCCGTCAAATAACGACCGGCAACGCCGTTCATCTCCCGTGTGATCCGTATATTAAAGGAACGCACATGTTTTAATGTTTTCACCATTCCTGCTTCTACGATTGTCTCTCCGCCTAGTCCTACTCGATGACCTCCGGCCAACGTGAGAAAACCATTGCGCAATTCTTCTTCAAAGGCGTATACGGAATGTTGGCTTAATTGATTCATGACAAATTCTGCATCATGCTTTGTCAGCATTTCAGCACCTATAAAATAAGCGTCATTTCGATAAACAAGTTCAGGCGGGCGGTTCACGCGCAAACGAATTTCTTCTAAATCATTCGATCGTAACGCAGCGCTAATATTTTCTTTGAATCGCTTGGGAATAAGCGCAACAATCGTTTGTTTTGAAACGATGGTGCTCTCCTTTCGCGTGTAAGGCATTTTTCGCCACCCCCATCTATCAACTTAAGGGATCATCATCGATTTCCATTAAAAACCACATGGGAGTCTGCTTGTACAATGTATGATACTAGCTCTTTATTAGAACCATCGGTTGGAGTTGTTGAGTTGTTCATCCATCACTTATCGCCTTTACCCCCTTGGCAATGGAGCACTTCTGTTGTACATGTTTATGAAAGATTAGCCGGGTTCATGCGAAAGATTCTTCATCGATCGCCGCGGTTTGTTGTGATGGTAGATGATGATATTATTTCGGTACGTGAAATTTTAAGATGCAGTTCAAGTTTCCGCTGAAAGCAGTCATAGCGAAGTGCCCATGGAGACCATATCTTCGCTTGTTCCATGCTTTCGGGCTTTATGAAGCACTAAAAGAAAGACCCCTCATCGGAGTCTTTCTTCTCGCCGGTCTAGCTACTCTGCGCTAGGCTCTTTGCGAATACTCCCCTTTGCGGGTGTCGATGAGTAGCGTCTCGCCTTCGTTGATAAACAACGGCACTTGCACGGTGTACCCTGTTTCGAGTTTTGCCGGTTTTGATCCGCCGGACACCGTATTTCCTTTAATGCCGGGCTCTGTTTCAATCACCGTCAATTCAACGGTGTTCGGGAGCTCAATGCCAAGCGTTTCGTTTTCATAGGAAATCATTTGTACTTCCATGTTGTCTTTTAAAAAATTAAGTTCATATTTGAGCTGCTCGCCAGAGAGCTCGATTTGTTCAAACGTTTCCATGTTCATGAACGCGTGGCTGTCGCCATCTGCGTACAAATATTGCATGCGGTTTTTTTCAATATGTGCCCGGTTGACTTTCTCGCCGGCCCGAAATGTTTTCTCTTGGATGTTTCCCGTACGCAAGCTACGGAGTTTGGAGCGGACAAACGCTGCTCCTTTTCCCGGTTTTACATGCTGAAAGTCAACGACGGTCCAAATATCGTTGTCGACTTCTATTGTTAAGCCGGTGCTGAAATCATTTACCGATACCATTTCTTCCTCTCCCTTTTATGACTCAATCTTTTTCAATGTTTTTTCCGCTAACGTTAAGCGTTTATTTCCATCTTCGGTAATGACGATGTCATCTTCGATCCGGACGCCTCCCTTGCCCGGGAGGTAGATTCCCGGTTCAACGGTGACGACCATCCCGGGTTCCAATTGCAAATTTCCTTTCGGCGACAAACGGGGTTCTTCGTGAACGTCCATTCCGAGACCATGGCCAAGCCCATGTCCGAAATAGCCTTCATACCCTTCGGCATAGATGTAATCTCGGGCTATTCTATCGGCTTCCGCTCCCGTCATGCCGGCTTTAATGTGTTCCAAACTTTTGAGTTGCGCCTTTAAAACCGTATCATAGACATGTTGCAATTCATCACTCGGTTCCCCAACGGCCACGGTTCGGGTAGTATCGGAACAATACCCTTCATAATAAGCGCCAAAATCCATCGTGATCATGTCGCCATTTTCGATCTGTTTGTTGCTCGCGACCCCGTGCGGGCGTGCACCGCGCTCACCGGAAGCGACGATGATGTCGAATGATGAAGATACCGCTCCGAGATTGCGCATATAAAATTCAAGTTCGTTGGCAATCTCACGTTCACGAACACCGGGCTTTATGTACGTAACAATATGGTCAAAGGCCGCATCAGCGATTTCCGCCGCTTTTTGCATCGTTTTTAATTCATCCTCATTTTTAAACAAGCGAAGATTTTCAATGATGCCGGCAACCGGAACCAGCTCCGCGTGAAATGCCTCTTGATACGTATCATATTTCTCATACGTCGTGTACGCTTTTTCAAATCCGACGGAAGTTATTTTTTGGGTTTCCAGTAGCTTATTTATTTCTTTGCTCAGCCCGTTTTCATGCTGAACGACCGTAAAACCTTCGCATTGATTTTTCGCTTGTTCCACGTAACGAAAGTCGGTGACAAAGAAAGCTTCACGGGAGGTAATTAGTGCAGCACCTGCCGTTCCCGTAAAATTCGTTATATACCTTCGGTTTGTCGGACTTTCCACCAAAAGCCCGTCAATGCCTTCCTGTTCCAATTGCATACGAACCAGCTCGAGACGGTTCATTGTTTTTCCTCCTTTTGCTAACGATCAACATCCCCCATTTTAGCATATATTTGTTAACACTGCGATTTAATTGCTACCGTACTTTCGCTCAAATTGCAACAACTCGTATTCGTAGGAAATGGAGTACCCGATAAAAAGGCCATACATAATAAATAGGCAAAGGGTCGTAACAATCGTAATTCCTTCCATTTCGAGCAGTGGGTCCAAATCAACAAATAAGGGGTTGGCAACGAAAAATACGAGGATCCATAAAATCACCCCGAAAAAAAAGCCCATCCACATTCCTTTTATACGGGCAAAAACATACCGATAGAAAAACGCAACACCGATAGACAAGAGCGTAAAAATGCCGACGGCCGTCCATTGGCCAACCATCTGATCTTCCCAATCACCCAGTGACCAAGCCATCCAAAAGAGCGAAGGGCCCACATCGGTAAAATTGAAAAAGTAAGCGACATACCAAATCGATCCCCATAATAAGCCACCGAAAAGGCCTGTAAGCAACACTTTCAATGCAAAGGACATCCCTTTAGGTTCATTGCGATTTTCGCTCATGTGATCACCTCATCGCTTAGTATGATCGTTCATCGATAGAATCATGCTTAACAATTCTTTTTGCGAAAAGATGGAGGTTGAAGGGTCTTTCATGTAAAATGGGGGGCGATACTCCTGAATAGGCTGGTGAGCGTCTTGAGTCAACAATCCCAAAAGCCTGCGTATGGCGGACAAGCAATCATCGAAGGCGTAATGTTTGCCGGTAAGCGAATTACCGTTTCCGCCATTCGCAGAAAAAATAATGCGATTGAGTATTACGAAGAACGAAAAGTTAGTCGCCCTGTACTCCAAAAGCTTAAAAAAATCCCATTTGTAAGAGGAACCGTCGCCTTAATTGAAGCCGCTTCGGTTGGCAATAAGCATCTAAATTTTGCATCCGACCGCTTGGACGTCCATCCTGATGACGATGGAGAGATCGAATCGACGGAAAAAACTTCAAAAATGGCCATGATCTTCGGCGTTGCCGCTGTAGGCGTATTTGCCTTTCTGTTTGGCAACATTCTGTTTACCGCGATCCCTGTTTTTATCGCGGAATTGTTTTCCCCTATTTTTCCGGGGCACGTAGGCCAGAACTTGCTCGAAGGTTTCTTTAAATTTCTCATTCTCGTCGGCTACATTTACCTGATTACATTTTTGCCGTTAATCAAACGTGTTTTTCAATATCACGGGGCCGAACACAAAGTGATCAACACGTATGAAGCGGGAAAACCGTTAACCGTTGAAAATGTTCAGGAACACTCCCGGCTCCATTATCGCTGTGGCAGCAGCTTCATGCTTTTCACTGTCATTATCGGTGTGATGATCTACTTGCTTATCCCTTTTGACAATATCATTGAACGGGTGGTCCATCGTCTCCTGCTTATCCCCGTTGTATTGGGCGTTTCCTATGAAGTGCTGCAAGGAACGAACAAATTGAGAAACATACCCGTATTGAAATGGCTAGGCTTGCCCGGTTTATGGTTGCAACTCTTAACGACCAAACAGCCAAAAGACGATCAAGTCGAAGTCTCTATCGCTTCGTTTGAAAAAATGCTGGAACGTGAAAAGACACTGGAAGAGGAGGAAAAGGTTGGGGGTCGTATCGTCTAATCAGCACGGAGGTGAATGTATGGCTAATGTTATCCGGAATCCGGTGATCATCGTGATTTTGGGATTGGCGGTGCTCGGGCTTATTTACCGGCTCACCACCAATCCGGGCGGTTTTTTCCTTGGTCTCGTCATTACCGCATTGATAGCCGCCGGTCTCTTTCTTTTATTAACGCGTCTGGTATTGCCGAGGCAAAGAAGCGGCATGGACAGCAATTATCGCAAGGCGTTAAAACAGAGCAAGCAACGGCAAAAACAAAAAGAATCTGCGAAAAAAAAGAACAAAAAAAAGAAAAACCATTTAAAAGTGATCGACGGCAATCGTTAGAAAACTTGGCTTTTCGCCAAGCTTTTGTGGCGAAAAGCCTTAGTCGCACTTATGCAGGTAATAAAGTTGAGACTAGTCTCGCGTGTTTCTTTATTACCCGCTCCAGCTTTTTAAATACTTTTGTGTTGCATCCCTCCCGAGTTGAATGAGTCGCTTTCGATCTTCTTTTGTGAGGGAAAAGGAAGTTGTTTTTATACGATTCACGGGGATAAAAACGACATTTTCTTGCTTATGTTTTTCAACATAACGGGCATCATGGCCTTTTTGCATCGTCTCAAACACGGAACTGTACAGTTCCAGTGCATTGTTAATCGTATTTTTCATGTCATCGGGCTCGGGATTCAACTGAAAACCAAGGAGGGGACGCTTCACCCGCTCTTCTTTCCGAAAAAGCCACATGGGAAAATTGCTTAAAATTCCGCCATCTACAATGATTGCCGCTTCCCCGTTTTTATCGAAAAGTTTTACCGGCTGGAAAAAATACGGCAAGCTACAACTCATTCGCACCGCTCGCGCGATTGGGAACGTCTCGGGAATGATCCCGTACACATGCAGATCATCAGGGATAACGAGCAATTGCCCCCTCGTTAAATCCGAAGCCACAATCCGCAGCGATTTTGACGGCAAGTCGTTAAATGTGCGAATGCCTTTCGCTGCCAATTTTTCTCCGACCCACTCTTCCAAACGATTGCCTTTATATAAACCCAGCCCCCAATAGACACCGAGCCATTTCAGCAACAACGGAAAGTGTTGCGTCCAAGGGGTCGGATCCAATAAGGTTTGCGGATTCAATTCTTCCATCATGTCGTTTAATTCCTCGCTCGTATACCCGGCCATAATTAAGCTGGCAACCAAGGCCCCGGCACTCGTGCCAGCGATACGTTTAAAGCGATAATTTCGTTTTTCGAGTTCCTCCAAAGCACCAATAAAGGCGAAACCTTTTACACCTCCACCCGCAAATACACCGTCAATGAACACGTTTCAATCACCTGCCTCTACACATCTAGCCTATGCGAACCGTCGGATTTTGCGTGTTGTCCGATGGAAACCCCAACCGTATTAAAAAAAGCTATGCCAAACGCACAAAGTCCGGCATAGCGAATTCTGAATTCATTTTAGGTGTCCCGAGTGCTTTTTTAAAGTTAAAAAAGTTCCAATCGGGCATTTACCTGCATATCCTAGAGAATATCTAAGGTAACAACAAGGGCGACTAATATTTGCAACAAGAGTTGGATGTTAAGCGCCACTTGCACATCTGTAGAAGTCACATTCACATCACGGGAATTCTCAACAATGGTCTTTTGCGATGTTCTTTGTTTGATTTTCGATGTTTGGAAGAGTTCTTGTGTGACGTCTTCAGCATCATCCGAACCGGCTAGCGAGATTCGGACCACCAATACAATCGCGGCTTGCAGAGCTGCTTGCAAATTGACGGCAGCTTGAACGTCCGTAGTGGTAACATTAACATCACAAGAATCTTTAATCAGCATAAAATCTTCCGACACTTGCACCTCTTTATTGGATTGGGGGGCCTCTTGTGTGATGCCTTCATCACCTTCTGCGGGGCACGCCATGGGATGCTTCCCCCGGTCATCGCACAACGCGCTCCATTTTTGATCATCCTGATACGGTTTTGGATCATAGCAGCTTCGGCCTCGGTGTTGCCCTAAATGGATGGACATATGATTTTCCCTCCTTTTTGAAAGTCTACTACACGATATGACACTCACCTGTCATTTGCGTGGACAGAACGCCATGTTCATTCGTTGATTTTTATTTGAAACCTTAGCAAATCGTTATGAGCCGTTGTTCTCGTCCGCTTCTTCATCCGTTACGGTTGTCGTTTGGTTTTCTAAAAAGTCGTTTACTTCTTCCTGAATGCTTTCCACAACTTCGCGAATACGCGCTTTTTCTTCCTCCGTCATATCTACGGATTCTTTTGTAATATTGCGTTTTGCCAGCACTCGTTCTACCATTACATTCATCAGCTTTTGCATATCCATACAGATCCCTCCCTCAAAATCAAGATTCTCCACAATATATGTCACCGGACCACGATTCGTTTGGGGAGATGAGGAGGGACATGGAGAAATAGGCCTCTATATCACTGTATGAATCATCGGGTTAATAACGCTGCGAATTTTTTTGAGTCAACACCATAATTAATGGCTGAAACTTTGTTGTGCCTCTGATGGGGCTCGAACCTTTTTAAAGGGACAATATATGAATAAAAGTGGTAATGAAAACTAGCTAGTGCATATTGGTGAATTTCCCCGCTCCCACCATTGCTCATCGACTTACCCCATATATCAAACAATAGATTGCCAAGACACTGTATACGTCCAAAGCGCCCTTTACAGTTATGACCACTTATTTCAGCTGTTCTGCACTAGCGGAGGGAAAAACGGAGACTCCCGTGGGAAAGCGTAGTGTTTTTCCGCAGCAGGTGAAGAGCTAATTTTTTTCAATGGTTTTTTCAATCAACTACGTTTATATGTTAAGTTTGTTATAATAAAGCACGGTCGAGTACGAAGCCACATCATTTTCCCTGGAGGTTGTCATTGATAAACAAACCACTCGTTAAACGAATATTAATCATTATTGCGCTCATCCTCGTTGGACTATTCGTCTATTTTAACCTGTCTGCCTTTATGCCGGTGATGCTCGCGTTGCTGACGGCGATGATTTTTGAACCCTTTGTTCGTTTTTTAATGAAAAAGTTAAACATTCGCAAACGCCTTCTCTCCGTTTCCATTGTTTTCACCGTTTTTCTCATCGTAAGCACTTTTTTGATCTACATCATGTTGACCTACTTAATTGAAAGTTTGATTGATTGGTCCAGGCAAATCCCGGCATACATAAATGAGATCGAACTGGTTATAGATGAGCTTATTCAAGCATTCGATCAATTCATTGCTGAGTTCCCCCAAGGACCGCAAATTGTGCGTGCGGTAGATGAATTAGCCAACAATGCGATTAACACGGCACTGAACTGGTCTACCAACTTTGTTGCCTATTTATACGAGATCATCATGTCCGTCCCGAACATGCTCATTATCGGTCTCGTCTATTTAATTACCTTGTTTTTGTTCAGCTTGGACTTGCCGAGGTTATTGGGCAATTTCTTCAATATGTTTAAAAGGGAAACCTCCGATAAACTACGTTACGTTTTTCAGCGGATGGGGAGTGTTTTTCTCGGCTGGTGGAAAGCTCAATTTATTATGAGCCTGGGGATCTTCATTCTTTCTTATCTAAGTTTGCTCTACATCGCACCCGGGCCGGCATTAATTGTTTCCCTTCTCGTTTGGCTCGTTGATATTATTCCTCTCTATGTCGGCCCTGCCTTGATATTAGTGCCATGGGGCATCTTCGCAATGATCATCGGGGATATGACGATGGGGATTCAATTAACGGTTTTGGCTATCATTTTGCTTGTCATTCGCCGTATTGTGGAACCGAAAGTACTTGGAGATTCCATCGGTCTTCATGCGCTGCCAACGATTCTTTCCATGTATTTCGGCTTTGTATTTTTCGGCGTGATGGGATTGATTCTTGGACCATTCGTGTATATGGCGTTTAAATCAGCGAAAGAATCCGGATTGTTCGAGTTGAAAATGACAGAGGAAGAAGAAAAGCGAGACCAACCCTGATGAAGGGCGTCTCGCTTTTCTTGTTTTCGACATTTATTGGTTCATTCCGGGTTTTTGTGATGTTCCTGCAATGCTTTCAATCGATTTTCATCCTCTTGAAAATACTGAACGAGATCCCCAATTCGATCAATCGAGTCCCAGCTGAGATGGTGTTCAATGCCTTCAACATCTCGGTAAATATAGCTCTCATCAACACCGATCATATGTAAAAAATCTTCGAGCAATTCGTGCCGGTAAACCAAACGTTTGCCGATTTTATTTCCTTTTGCGGTGAGTACCAAACCTCGATATTTTTCATAAACGAGGTAGCCGCTTTTATCCAGTTTTTGAACCATTTTCGTCACTGAAGATGGATGAACCTCAAGTGTGTCCGCAATATCGGAAACGCGAGCATATCCTTTTTCTTCTATTAATTGATAAATACGCTCCAAATAATCTTCCATACTGGCCGTCGCCATTTAAGCCCCTCCAAATCTGCATATCGATAGCTGTGATATATTCTATTGTACATAAATCGATGACAAGCGGCAACAAAGGGCTCGCGAATCCCTTCGAAAAAATGTTATTATAAAGGAAAACTTTCGGGAAGCGGACTTCAGAGGCCAGATGCATGATAAATCGAAGAAGCAAAGGATTGTCCGGGAAATAACTTTCGTCTGCTTTCCGGCATCCGATGTCTGGCCTCCGGAATAGCGGTTGTTTACCACCGGGAGAAAAATAAATTTCTTCACTAACGTTGGTGAGAAAGGGATGGTGTACATGGAAAAAGTCCTTTTTAATGACAAAATGATTGATCGCGAGAACGCTCTCTTTTCATTCGATGACCGTAGCATGTATTTTGGCGATGGCGTTTATGAAGTGATTCGCGTTTACAGTGGGCACCCTTATAAGTTGGAGATGCATTTGCAACGACTGCAAAGAAGTGCGGATGAATTGGACATCCCTTACTCCATTAAAGAGAAGCAAACGTTAAAAAAAAGAGTGACTGAATTAATCGATACGAATGACCTTACCCATGACGGCTATGTCTACATTCAATTGTCACGTGGGGCTGCTGCCCGTGATCACTTGTATGAGCGGCATATTGATCCGTTTATTTTTGCTTTCACAAAAGAGATGGAAACCCCTGTAAACCAACAAGAACAAGGGATAGCGGTTTATTTAACCGAAGACATCCGTTGGTTGCGTTGTGATATCAAAACCGTAAACCTGCTCGGCAATGTGTTGGCGAAACGGCAAGCAGCCGACCATGACTGCTCGGAAGCGATTCAACACCGGGGGGACACGATCACGGAAGGTTCTTCGTCCAACTTATTTATCGTCAAAGATGGACGTTTGCAAACGCATCCTGCCGACAACCTGATCTTAAATGGCATCACCCGTCAAATCGTCGCCGATTTAGCGGAAGAACAAGGGCTGCCCGTTTCATTTACCCCGTTTACAACCGCGGAATTACTCGA
Source organism: Salicibibacter cibi (assembly GCF_016495865.1). NCBI lineage: Bacteria > Bacillati > Bacillota > Bacilli > Caryophanales > Bacillaceae > Salicibibacter > Salicibibacter cibi. The sequence goes on along the minus strand of NZ_CP054706.1, from coordinate 1,478,373 downwards.
AGCCGATGAAGCCTTCATCACAAGCACCATTAATGAAATTACGCCAATCATAGAATGGCGAGGAACCCGACACGGGATGCTGAACATTGGTCCAATTACGGCGCAATTGCAAAAAGCGCTGCAAGCAGATATCGAAAGAACTCGAAGCGGGGAGTGATGGGCACACTGAAAAGTCCCTATCGACGGTACGTCCATTCCTCATTTTCATAACGTGATTTAGCCAGCGCCCGCACATCTTTTTCCTGTGCGGGCGTTAAGGTGTAACGGGATAAGTTAATCTCCAAACCGCGTTCAAAGCCTTTCGTAAAAGCCGATCGTATATCGTCAACGTCCAATTTTTCATTCGTTAAGTCATTGATGGGCACGGCTTTCTCCGCAAACGCTTTTTGCATTCGTCTGCGCACGCGTTCACTCGGATACAAAAAGACATCAAAAAGCTGTTCTGTATCCAAGTCGATCAAGAGGACGCCATGCTGCATAATCACGCCCTTCTGGCGCGTTTGGGCACTGCCTGAAATTTTACGCCCTTCGACAACCATCTCATACCAGGAAGGCGCATCAAAACACACGGCAGACCTCGGTTGTTTCAGTTCCTCCCGCGCGCTTTCGGATGAGGGGACCGAAAAGGAAGCATCCAATCCCAAGGCTTTAAACCCTTCCAAAAGCCCTGTCGAAATTACGCGATAGGCCTCGGTAACAGTCGCGGGCATGTACGGGTGATCTTCGGACACGATCACGCTGTACGTTAATTCCTTATCATGCAAAACGCCTCGACCGCCCGTGGGACGCCTCACCAACCCCAGTCCATGCCGCTCCACCGCTTCCAGGTCGATTTCTTTATGTATCTTTTGAAAATAGCCGATGGAAAGCGTGGCCGGATTCCATTCATAAAATCGAATCACCGGCGGAATAAGCCCCTCGCTATGCCAATGTAAAAGCATTTCATCCAAAGCCATATTATACGAAGGAGAACAAGCTCCGGAGTCGATGAACAACCATTTTTCTTTTTCCATATTGTATTCACGCCCTTCTGTTCTCTTATTAGTTTATCAAATTCAGCCGTACATAAAAAATAATAAGGATATTGTTTTGCGTCTCGGCAGTAAGTTTCTTATAATATGAAGGGGAACGAAAAGGAGGAGCAATTTAGATGGATTTTTTGGAGATCTTATCATTCATTCTTTGGGGCGGGCTCATTGTTTTCGCCGCTACAATGCTTATACGCCGTTTACGAACGCCTTCATACCTCACACCACTTACCCAAGATGAATTTATCCAAGGGTACAGAAAAGCGCAATTGATCGATGTGCGTGAACCGAAGGACTATGATGGCGGCCACATATGGGGCGCACGGAACATCCCCATGTCACAACTCAAACAGCGCCTGCAGGAAGTGCGCAAAGACCAACAAGTCTATCTTTATGACAATTCAGGCGCGAAAAGCCGCCAAGCCGCACGCATTCTAAAGAAAAAAACCGGCAACGATAACCTTCACTATTTGAAAAACGGATTTAAAAAATGGACAGGCAAAATAAAGAAAAAGAAGAAATAGAGTTTGGAAACCCTTGTTGTTTTACTTGCTAAGGGTTTCCAAATACATCATGTTAACATAATGTATTTATTGTTTATTAAAAAAGCCTGCATTTTGAAAAGAGATGGATCTAAACGCGCATCATTCCACCAATGGAGAGGTTTACATTATGTTTAGTTACGATCAGCGTTGCTTCGTGTCATTGATTTTCACCACTGACCGGACACCAATAATACGGTTAGTGACCCTTTAACCGATCCCCTCGGCTATTCGGGTGTTAATTGCCTGATTAGTGACCCTTCGAGCATGTCTTTGCCTCTGTTCGGGTGCTAATTACTCGGTTAGTGACCCTTCATCCCGGTTTTAACTGCTGTTCGGGTCCTAACCCGCAATTATACATGTAGATAAACCGCCGGCGCAGGCACCTAGCGGTAATGGATCCTCCAAAAAAGGGTGGACAATCGCGAAATTTCCCCTTCTATAACCCCTGATGAGCTTTACTTTATAATTTCCCAGAACAACACCACCCTGTATGAATGATAGCCATAAATTGTCCAAATTCCAATTCGGTTTTATCCGCTGCATCTCGATCTACTTCAATTTGCCTGCCAAAGACATGTGAAACAATTGTTGAACCAACGTTTATATATTCTCCGTCTATTTTCTGTTCAATTTCTGCTTCATTAGGAAAAAGTTTAAACTTAATCCTTATTTGAGTATTTCCCCATTGGACAACAAGCCTAAGACGTAACATAGAGTATTCCACTTTCAGATGAGCAACTTTCCTATCCTTTTCGTCATAAACTCCCCATCCCTGTTTTTTAAAAAAGCCACCGTAGTCTTGGTTAATCATATATTCTCTGCTATTCAGATAATCCTTAATCATAAAATTTACATATTTTTGTTTCTGCCTCATTTGAACTTGGTTACTAGGACTACTACCAAAATACCTCGTCATTTCTGCAGCCAAGTTAGGCCCTAAATAAACATGTGATGGAGTTGTTGGCTTTAATGCAAATGGGAATTTATAAGTGATGGACATAAAACACAGCGTCTTCCCTTCCTTTATGTAATTAAAACTAAGCACTGATAGATCACACGATCACAAAAAGAATTATACCGCTTTTTACTATAAAAATACCCTTAAGACGAACTACCCAAACTACATCCAATGGTATAAAAGCGGCACATCTTTTTTATAAACAGGATTACATTTATTCCCAATAGCCTTCGCCCATTAAAAATGTTTCCTTTAAAAAACGGCCCACCATAGGATGATGAGCCGTTTCTAACTATTGATCCAAATATGTCAATACCGGCTTTCTCGCGGCCTGTGTTTCGTCAAGCCGAGAAATAACCGTTTCATGCGGCGCCTCCAGTACAAGATCCGGATCTTCCTCTGCTTCTTTGGCAATCGCGATCATTGCGTCCGCAAACTCATCGAGCGTTTCTTTCGCTTCCGTTTCGGTAGGTTCGATCATCATACACTCTTCCACATTGAGCGGAAAATAGATCGTTGGTGGATGCATCCCGTAATCGAGCAAACGCTTGGCGATATCAAGCGCGCGCACACCCAGTTTCTTTTGCCGTTTTGCCGATAAAACAAACTCATGCTTGCAATATTGCGGGTAAGGAATATCGTAATAAGGTTCCAGCCGTTTTCTTAAATAGTTGGCATTTAAAACGGCGTCTTCAGATACTTGGCGCAGGCCGTCCGGCCCCATGGAACGGATATACGCATAGGCACGGACATTAATGCCGTAATTGCCATAGAACGGTTTAATGCGCCCAATAGACTTCGGACGGTCATAATCCCATTTATACTGCCCGTCTTCTTTCACAAGCAATGGCCGGGGCAAATATGGAACAAGTTCCGTTTTCACGCCGACGGGGCCGCTTCCCGGGCCGCCACCGCCATGCGGGCCGGTAAACGTTTTATGCAAATTCATGTGAACGACGTCAAAGCCCATGTCTCCTGCCGTTGCTTTTCCTAAAATCGCGTTGGAATTGGCACCGTCGTAATATAACTTGCCGCCCGCGCCGTGAACGATTTCAGCCATTTCCGCAATGTCTTCTTCAAAGAGTCCGAGCGTATTCGGATTCGTAAGCATTAATGCTGCTGTATCCTCACCGGTCACTTCCCGCAAATGGTCCATATCAACGAGTCCTCGTTCATCCGTCTTAACCGTCACCGGGTCAAAGCCAGCCACACTTGCCGAAGCCGGATTCGTACCGTGCGCAGAGTCCGGGACGATCACTTTCGTACGGTTAAAATCTCCGTTCGCTTCATGGAAGGAGCGAATCATCATGAGCCCGGTCCATTCCCCGTGGGCACCGGCTGCCGATTGTAACGTAACTTCTTTCATGCCGGTGATCGCAGCGAGCGACTCCTGCAACTCGTGCATTAATTGCAGTGCCCCTTGCACGTGCGATTCCGGCTGATAAGGATGAAGGTGGGCAAGGCCCGGCATCCGGGCGATCACTTCATTGATTTTCGGATTATATTTCATCGTGCAGGAACCGAGTGGATAAAAGCCGGAATCCACACCGAAATTTCGTTTTGACAGTGCCGTGTAATGGCGCATCAGCTGTAGCTCCGACACTTCCGGAAGTTCAGGTTCCGTTTTTCGCACATAATCATCCGGTAATAACGCTTCCACATCGACCTCCGGAACGTCATTTTCAGGCAACGATGCTCCGCTGCGGCCTTCTCTGCTTAATTCAAAGATGAGCGCTTGTCCTTTCCTTTTCATAAGGGATGTCACTTCCTTTCCGTCTTATTGGGTTGCCGTTTCTTTTAACGCTTCCACAAACTGATCGATTTCCGCTTTCGTGCGCAGTTCCGTCACGCAAACGAGCATGTGATGATCTTGTTCCCCATTAAAGCGACCCAAGTCCAATCCGCCGATCATTCCCTTGGAAAATAACGCTTGATTTACGTCTTTTACCGAAGAACCAACGTCGATGACAAATTCGTTAAAATGCGGACCGTCATACACGAGGCTAAAGCCGGCGGCCTGCAAAGACGTTTTTGCGTAATGGGCCTTTTGCATATTTTGCACAGCCATGTCTTTAATGCCATGTTTCCCGAATGCAGCCAAGGCTACCGACGAAGCGAGTGCGTTTAATGCTTGGTTGGAACATATATTAGAGGTGGCTTTGTCCCGTCGAATATGCTGCTCGCGTGCTTGGAGCGTTAACACATATCCGCGTTGCCCTTCTTCATCGACCGATTCACCGACAAGTCGGCCCGGCACCTTTCTCATAAAAGCTTTTTTCGTGGCAAAATAACCGCAGTGCGGACCGCCGTACTGCCCCATAATGCCAAACGGTTGGGTGTCGCCTACGACGATATCCGCTCCAAATTCACCGGGTGGAGCGAGGACACCGAGCGCAAGCGGGTTGCTTTTTACGATCAGCAACGCATCCACGGCATCTGCCGCTTCACGAAGTGCTTTCAAATCTTCGATCGTTCCGTAAAAGTTCGGATACTGCACAACAACACCGGCAACATCATCATGAAGCATATCTTTTAACGATTGGACATCTGTTTTTCCTGCATTGCTTGGGATCGTATTCAAGGTAAGCCTCGGACCGTTCACAAACGTTTGCACCACGTCTCTTGCTTCCGGATGCACGGTTTCGGAGATCAATATCGTCTGCTTTTTCATTCTCTTCTGGGTGGCGGCCATCAATGCTCCTTCGGCAAGGGCGGTGTGGCCATCGTACATCGATGAATTCGCAATTTCCATGCCGGTGAGGGTTGCAATCATGCTTTGAAACTCAAAAATCGCTTGCAATTCTCCTTGCGAAATTTCAGGTTGATACGGCGTATATGCCGTGTAAAATTCGGATCGTGAAATGACCGCGTCCACCGTCGACGGGATATGATGGTCATATACGCCGGCACCGAGAAAGGAAGGGTAATCTTTCACCGCTTCATTTTTAGAAGCCAACGATTGGAAATGCTCGACAAGTGCTCGCTCCGACAAAGCCTGTCGTATGTTCAATTCCGACCGGGAACGGACGTTGTCCGGTATATCGGAAAATAATTCGGGAACGTCACTCGCTCCCACCGTCTCCAACATTTCCCGGCGATCATTTTTTGTCATCGGTAGATAGCGATGGGTTTTTTCCATCTTGAATCCCTCCAGTTATCTTTTATCCATCTGCATCCCAACACTTATCATCGGGAATAAAACGGCGTCAGTACCACTTTGGCTCTTCGTTTGCGTTTTCGGACATCTACGATAATTTCGGTATCGTTGGAAGCATACTCCGTTTTCACGATCGCAAGACCGAGATTTTTTCCGAGCGTCGGTGACTGCGTCCCGGAAGTAACATGTCCGATTTCATTATCGTTGTCATCAAAAATGGGATAATTCGTGCGCGGAATCCCTTTGTCTATCATCTCAATGCCAACAATCTTACGAGCCGGTCCATGTTCTTTTTCTGCTGCCAGCGCTTTCTTCCCTATAAAATCAGCGTCTTTGTTTACTTTCACCGCAAAGCCGAGCTTTGCTTCCAAAGGGCTGATCGTCTCCGTAAGTTCTTGGCCGTACAACGGCAAGCGAGCCTCAAAACGAAGCGTATCCCTGGCACCTAACCCGCAAGGTTTAATGCCAACGCTTTCACCGGCGGTAAGCAACGCGTCCCAAATAGCGCCGGCATCTTTCGTCCCGCAGTAGATTTCATACCCGTCTTCCCCGGTGTAACCGCTACGGGACACGATTGCACTTCGGCCGTCAACAGCTACGTCCGTCTGAAAGCGAAACGTACCGATCGCCCCCACGTCTTCATCTGTTAATGATTGCAATACCTCAACCGCTTTCGGGCCTTGCAGCGCAAGCAACGCGTAATCATCGGAAACATCCGTCACCGTCGTACCCGCTTGCGCGTGTTGCTTGAGCCAAGCGATATCTGTCTCGCGATTGGCGGCATTGGGGATGACCATGTATTTTTCGGGTCCCATTTGATAGACGAGAAAATCGTCCACTATTCCGCCATTTTCATTGCACATCAATGAATACTGAGCTTTGCCCACTTCCAATTTGGAAGCATCGTTCGTCAAGATTGTTTGTACGGTGTTAAATGCAGATTCCCCTGCAATCAATGCCTCCCCCATATGGGAAACATCAAAAAGGCCAACCGCCTCCCGCACCGCACGGTGTTCCGCTTTGATGGAATCGTATTGGACAGGCATTTCAAAGCCTCCGAACGGAACCATCTTCGCCCCCAACGCCACATGCCTATCATAAAGAATGGTGCGCCGCTTTTCTGTCAAGTCAATCTCCCCTTTTTATATTTATTAGAAAACTTGGTCTTCACAAAGCTTTTATGACGAAAGCCTTCGTTGCACCATGCAGATAAAAAAAGACAGAACTCTCCAACGTTTATCGTTGAAAAGCTCTGTCGGTCTACCAGAAAGTTTCTTTTTCGCCGCATTTGGCAAAAATTGTCCTCGTTGGTGGCCGCGAGGGCGCTCTCCAGAGTCGCGTCAAACAGAAGTACATGTGCCTGAGAGATTCACCATTCCGGTTTGCTCCTTCGGCGCCGTTCTGGGAAGAACGGTCTCTCCCTCTGTCATCATTCGCTTATTCCAATGTATAAAAACGCTCCACATTCACACACTAACATAGTTAGGAAAGCCTGTTGCATTTAGTGTAGCACGTCATTTATCCATTGCCAATCTTTTTTATACTTTAAAATAAAAATAAAGGGAAAAAGGGGTAATTATGTACATAGATATCCATTTCTCCGCCGACTGGGAGGACCAATTTAAACAAGCATTGCATCATGAAGGCCCATGGTCTTCATGGGAAATGTATCAACTTGCTTATGAAGCACAAACGCACAAAGCGGTCCCATCCTTCGACGGACTCGTCGCTCCCACGCATTTGCCGGAACTTTCCTTGTATGATCATCAATTTGAGACAGCAAGGCGTGTCGTTGAAGATATGAACGGGAAAGCCATCCTCGCTGACGAAGTAGGGCTTGGGAAGACGATAGAGGCCGGTCTTGTTTTAAAGGAATACATGATACGAGGCCTCGTCAAAAAGGCGCTTATTCTATCCCCGGCGTCCCTGGTGAATCAATGGACGCAAGAGCTTAATGAAAAATTTTACATTCCTGCCGTCTCCCAAAAGAAAACGTATGTATGGGATCGGTGCGATGTCGTCGTCGCTTCGATGGACACCGCCAAACATTCCCCCCATCGGGAAATCGTACTCGAGCAACCTTATGACATGATCATTATTGATGAAGCACATAAGTTAAAAAATGCCAACACGAAAAACTATGCATTCATCAAAGCGCTGAAAAAACGCTTTTGTTTACTATGTACCGCCACCCCTGTGCAAAACCGGATCGAAGAACTGTTTCACCTCGTTTCGATTTTGAAACCCGGACATCTTGGCGATGAAAAAAGCTTTAAAGCCAAGTACAAAAACGATACAGAAGCAACCGAAGACATTCAGAAACTCGTGCAAAACGTGATGGTCCGCAACCGCCGCGACAATACGAACGTGTCCTGGACTCATCGGCATGTTGAAAATGTAAACGTGGAAATGTCGAAAGAAGAACGCGCCATGTATGATGCCGTGTGCGATTTAAAACAAACAGTGCAAGACCTCCACGGTTTTTCATTAACGACGTTACAAAGGGAAGCATGTTCCAGCAAAGAAGCCTTGGGGGTGACAATTTCAAACATGATGAAAAACGGGATGTTAAACGAAGCACAAGCTACTCCCGTTGTTCACGCCATGCATGAAATCCAAACAAATGCAAAAGCGGAGCAAATGTTGAAACAACTCCGGGCTTCTTCGGAAAAAACGATTATTTTCACGGAATACCGGGCAACCCAACTCTACCTGCAGTGGTTTCTTGCCCAACATAAAATAAAATCGGTCCCGTTTAGAGGCGGATTTAAACGCAGCAAAAAAGACTGGATGCGCATGCTCTTTCGTGATCACGTCCCGGTCATGATTGCCACTGAAGCCGGCGGCGAAGGGTTAAACTTACAATTTTGCCACCATATGATTAATTATGACCTTCCCTGGAATCCGATGCGCGTGGAACAACGCATTGGAAGGATTCACCGCCTCGGCCAAGAACATGATGTACACATTACGAATTACGCAATTGAAAATACAGTAGAAGCACGCATCCTCAACCTCCTTTATGAAAAAATCAATATGTTCGAAGGCGTCATCGGGCGTTTGGACGACATTTTGGAACGCTATTCCGGACAGGAATTGGAAAGATACGTAGAGGATGCTCTGGATTCCGGCACAGAAGGCGAGGCACGGCTCAAATTTCATCATTTAACCGAGCTCATGAATCAGGAGGGAGATCAACATGGAACAGGCAGAAGTTCATAACTACCTTCGCCGTTTTTTTCACGCCGGAGGAGCAGGGCTGTTACAAAACACACCGTCCAAACTGGAAGTTCAACTCAATAAAATGCTCGATCTCGAGCTCATGAACCGCCCATTTTACTGGCATTATTTAGAAAAAACCGGCGGGGAACCGAAACCATTGAAATTGAACTTGTCTACGGATATAAGGGCTGATACACCTTCTGCAGAAAAAGTGCATTTCGGCTCTCCCCGTCTTCATCAAATTTTTTCTTCCGCTGCTGAAAAGGGCGCAGTCACACGGCTTTACGAAAATCATCATGAAAAAAACCAGACGCCCCTATACCCTTGGCTCGGGTTAAACGTGCGCATTTCCTACACTTGCCACCGCAGACGCGATATCATCCGCAGCTTTGGCATTCAATTAATTAGCGGGGAAACCATTGATCTTTTCATGAAACGACTGGCGCCACTCCCGCTCGTTTCTGCGATCCCCGATTATACGTTTACAATGGCCCATTTGATTCAACCGATGAGCGCCGTACAAAGAATCAAAAAATACCTTCTCAATGATATTCGCAACCAAAAACACGCTTGGGCTAATGAAGCCACCAATCGAATGGAAGACGATTTAGCCTTGCTCGATCGCTTTTATGAAACGTCCGATAAGGAAAACGATGATGCATATAGCTTGGAAAAAGAAGCGATCCATCAACAATATCAACCGGCGATCGAGCTAACCTTTATTAACGGTGGCATCTTTTATTTGCGAAAGGATACATACTAGTACAGCATGGCTGAAATAAAAGGTCGCACCTGCAAAGGCCACTGAGGCACGGGTTGATTTGGGTTGCCCTTCTTTGCACAGGCTTCTATCGTTCTGAAATCTGGGTGATCGCCGAAAATAGATCGATGGGCGGCTGCTTGCGGTCGATTGACACGGACCTTGCCCGATACTGGGTGACCGAGTAATTCAACCACTCAACACTAGATGAGAGTTTGGAAGTTAGAAGTGAGAAAAACCCTCTCTGTCCAGCCTCTAACTTCTAACTCTCCAATCTTTAGAAAAGAACACCCGTCATTGCGACGAGTGTTCCTCTACATTTCCGGTGCTCCACTTACAAGCAAAGTCATTAAACCAAAAAAACCAAAGACAAGAATGCTGAGTGCCGAAAATCCGACCCCGATAAAGTTTCTTCGTTTTAACTCACGGAAAAAAGCAAAAACCGAAAGAACAGCCACTGCCGTAACGATTGATCCCACTGCCATATCCATTCTCTCCTTTTCGTATCAATGATGTCCATACATACGCTTTGCTTATGTTTCGTTTCTTTCATTTTTTCATGTACAATGGTTTATAGATTTAAGAAGGAGTTGATTTTCATGATGAATTGGAAGCAAGCCCCGTTGGGCCCTGTACAAACCAACGCCTTTGTCCTTTACAACGAAGAAAGGGAAGCGGTTATCTTTGATCCGGGCGGGGACGGCGAGTCCTTTGCAGCTGCCTTGAAAAAAGAAAACCTAAAAGCCCTTGCCATTCTTTTAACCCATGCACATTTTGACCACATCGGTGCCGTTGACCATATCCGCGATACGTTTAACATCCCGGTTTACCTTCACCAACGTGAAGCGCACTGGTTACAAGATCCCGCGAAAAATCTTTCGGTCAACATGAGTCCCGAAGGTATAACCGCGCGTCCTGCCGAGCATTTAATCGACAGCGAGCAAAGCTTAACCGTAGGCCCTTTTGCTTTTCGGATATTTGAAACCCCGGGCCATTCACCGGGAAGTGTCTCATACTATCACGAACCTACCGACACGGTTTTCTCCGGCGACGTCCTCTTTCAAAGCGGCATCGGACGCACCGATCTCCCCGGCGCCGATGAAACCACCCTTCTCAGCAGCATCCATCAAAAACTTTTGGAACTCCCGGAAGATACAACTGTTGCTTGTGGCCACGGACCGGTTACAACGATTTCCGCCGAAATGGACGGCAATCCGTTCCTTAATGGTTTATAGGGAGAAGGCGGTTAAAGAAGCCGCCTTTCATGGTCATGCTTTAATGACCAAGGGTTGGTTCCATGAGAAAAATCGTATAGTAAGAAAAGCCAACCATAAATAAAGTTAAGTAAGCACCGAATATGTATAAATATGTGCGTTCGGTAAGCCCCATAAAACCAAGCCCTACGAATGCCGCCGTATTAGCAAAGAATAACAGGGACACTTCATACATTTCTCCCACAAAAAATAATACGGCGAAGACCCCTGTCCAAAAAGCCATCACACGGTACATGCGACTCATCTTATTTTCCTCCTCCACTTCTCATCATGTTCCTGTTCTTATTATATATGAGTGATGGATCAATTGTAAATTACTTTCTCCTGTTTCACGTGACAAAACGACAAATATTTGTCACCTTGATTTGCGCATACTAATTTTTATCGCAGTGGGAATTGCTCCGAATACAGTGAATAACCGCGATTTTTCTTTTTTCTTTAACTTCCGCCGCTGTTTTCGGCTCATCTCTTTTGGAGCGGCAAATCGGTCAAGCCTGCGTAAAAAGGATTCAACGAGGTATTTAAAATAAGGGTTTGGATTCATGAGATGGGCACTCCTTCCATTCCTTTTGGTATATAGCTTGCCCGTTTATTTCTTATTTTATCCGGATCATGAATGCAACACTTTCCATGCGAAATTGGCTAAGGTTTTGTACGGCGCGGGCAATAGCGCAAATAAACGTACAGCGCTGACCTTGATCAGCGCCGTCATTTATTTCATTCGTCCTTTTTTCCATTTTCACTATCGGTTTTTTTTACGTAGTAGTAATGCTGCACATTCCCGCCCCCGTCGACTTCCGCATTCAATATCACCACTTCATAATCGCTTCCGTTTACCGAGGACAAGCGATAATCAACGGTACCCTCTTCAAACTCCCAAAAGCCACTGTCCGACGTACGATCGTCTCTATATGCTTCCCACCATTGCTCTTCCCCTTTCTCCAACAACAGATTTGCGACCATAAACATTCGCTGGGCCTCTAAGCCTTCCCGTTCGAATGTGAGCAACACAGCCTGATGACCGACCATGCCGGCTATTACAAGGCATAGAACGAGAACAAACGGCATTATAGCTCCCTTTTGATCCAAATGTCTTCCTCCTCGGGTGCCCTGGTCGGACGCAACCACTTCTTATATTGCTTCTCGTTCGCGTCAACGGTAATCATCACCCCGTCCGATACAAGTTGGGCATGAAATCCGTCGATATTTTGCAAAACCGAATGGCCGCCGATTCTTCCGCTTCTGATCAAACTGCTTCCGCTTCTTCTGTAGCTGCGTTCTACACCGTCGATATCCGTGATGATCAACCTGTTTTGTTCGACTGCATAGCCACGCGCATATTTTGTCTCTTTTGAGATTTCTTGAAACCAGGTCTGGATTTCCTGATCATTGCGCGACAAGTCTGAACCCGGGGAAGTCGCCGTTTGCAAAAAGACAGGGACTACCGCGATCACAATGAAGAACAAAAACATAGCAATGACCATTTCCAAAAGTGTAAAGCCCCGGTCGTTTACAGAGGAAACTCGAGACATAAATCCTTTTCCCTCCCTGCCGGCCCTTGCCAATAAATACAGGTCATTCCGTTTTCATTACGAACAACATAAGACGTATCGGCAACCGTAACAGTTTCAATGTCGTGATCCTCAAGCTCGTAGCCCACTCGCTCGATGATGCGATAAGCGTCGCGCTCCGCTTGCACTTCCGCCCGTTCGGTATACAAAATCGATACTAAAGGAATGATGCCGGCCGTTGCTACGGATAAAAGCAAAAGAGCCGTTATGACCTCCATTAACGTAAATCCTCCATCAGCTATTTTTTTCAACTTTTTCAACGTAAAACCTCCCGGAACCAACGAGAAACATCGCACGGTAAAATTGATCGCTGCTTCGTATTGCGATTTCACCGGAATCGTCCGTATTCCCACTCGGTCGAAAACGAATGGTTTCCGGGGACATCGACACGCCTTGAAAATAAACATGCTTCGGAAACGGGACACGCTTCATGGTTTCTCCATCTACCACAACTTGATAACTGCCCGTGGCATTCTGGATATCGAGCCGAGCATTAACCGTTTTCCCCATCGCCTGTTGTTGGGCATAATGGAGATCTTGCTCAAATTCGGAAACAAACGCCTCCATTTCCCGCCCTTCGTCTTGCTGAACATAGGAGAGTGTCGGTATGCCTAAGCAGATCGAGAAAATAAGCAAAACGACGACGAGTTCCATGAGCGTGTGGCCATACTCGTTGTTATTCATTAGCGCTGACATTTCCATTATCATCGAGGTTCAAACGGCTTCCATCCGGACATGTAACGCTGTCCACATAATCGTTGTCGACTAAAACACTTAAACTGCTGGGATAATCGCCCGTTTCTACCATGTAACTTCCGACTTGCGCCTGCACCAAATCAACGGTTGCTTCACAGCCTTTGCTTTGGGCGACGTTGCTGTTTTGCACCATGTTTGGGATTGCGACAAGCAGTAATATGGAAATTATTAACAAAACGATCATCATCTCGATCAGCGTAAAGCCGTCATCCTTTTTTTTCACCGTGTGCCTCCTCCTTTGCGGTTGTACACGAGTGTGACCAGTTTTTTGGTATCGTCATGTTGTTGATATTCCAAGCAATTGATACATTTTTCCAAATAAATCATGCGGGCTTCCATCTTGTCGCATTTTCGTTCCAAGCGTTGGATTCGCCGCAATAGATTCTGTTCGTTTGTAGCCATTGTTTTACACTCCATCCAATGATGAAATTAACTGAAAAATCGGCACGAATATGGACAGGAATAGCAATAACATAAACCCGCCGATAGCAAGAAACAAAATCGGTTGAATCATGACCGTCGTTTTTGTTGTGCGTTCGTTAAGCTCTTCCCAAAGCATCTCGCTGTATTGGACGAGATCTTCAGCCAATTGGCCTGCCGCTTGTCCGTGACGGATAACGTCGGCAAATTCTTTTTGATAGTAAGACGCGTTTTCAATCGCTGCGTGTAAGCTTTTGCCTTCGTTTAATTCTGCTTGTAAACGTTCTCCTTCCGCTTGCAAAAACGGCATTTGCGTCTGTTTGACAAACACTTGCAATGCATCATGCGCACTCAACCCGCCTTTTAAAAGTTGGCTCATTTGCAAGCTGACCGTGTACGTAATATACAAGTTGATCCAAGGCTTGACACCGGGAATTTGCCGGATTCTATTCATTTGTTGAAAAGCTTTTAGTTTTTTAAACCTCCGTTGATAATAAACATAGAAAAGAAACGCTAACATGATCAGAACTGCAAAAACATATGGAAGGACTCGAAAAACGGCAAAAGCAAACGTCGTGATCGCCGGGTAATCCATGTCCATCGTCATGAATAATTCTTCGAATTGGGGGAAAACAAACAACGTCATAAAGAGGAAAAGCGTGGCGATAATCCAGATAAGAAGAATCGGGTATCTTGCGAGGTTACGCGCTTTATCTTTGAAGCGCTCTCTTTGCTGAAGCATGCGGCCCGCGTAGTAAAAACCTTGGGATAGCATGCCGTAGCGTTCGGAAAAGTACAAGTAGGCACGAATATCTGAGGGGATATTTAAGAGATCTAACGACTCTGCCCACGGCCGCCCTTCTTGCAACGTTGCAACCCATGAGGAAACCGTCGCTCGCGCTTCCGGACGCTCTCCGTACATCATCAATTGCGCCCCGTGATTTAACGTGTACCCTCTTTGCAACAAGCGTCCTACGTTCAGGAAAAAACGGGCTTTATTGATCGCTTTCCATTTATCTTTGCGTTTAAGCATGATTGAGACGCCCCGCTTCCTTTGGCAAATAGCCGAGTGCGATCCCTTCCATGCGTTGGTTCTCCAAACCGTCATCATAGAAAAGCGGGATGTTTTGCACGCAATCATCGAGTAACGATTGCAACGGTTCATTCGCCAAAAAGCCGAAGATCGCCTTTCGCTGTTCGCGCTCGTCATGCACAAGGCGCTGGGCAACGACGGCAGCTATGCTTTCATATAAATAATTCGCCGGCACGCCAAACTCCAATAATCGCACGAGAGCGCCACTCGTGTTGCGTGTGTGAAGGGTCGTTAGCACGAGATGACCGGTCATCGCCGCGCGCACCGCTATCTTTGCTGTTTGTTCATCCCGGATCTCTCCAATCATTAATACATCCGGGTCATGGCGAAGCGCTGCTTTTAATGCCTCTGCATAATAAAGACCCGCTTGTTCATTCACTTGCATTTGCGTAAACTTATGGCGTGGTTTTTCAATCGGATCTTCCACGGAAATGACATGGCGATTCGTTTGTTTGGTAATTTCATGCAGGAGGGCATACAACGTCGTGGTTTTTCCCGAACCTGTAGGACCGGTAAAAATAATTAACCCATGCTCGCGTTCAGCCAACGCATGTAGGTCCCGGGAAGTCGTTTCCAAAAGCGGGAGTTGCGCCAATGCAACATCTTCATTGGCAGGAAGGAGACGGGCGACGAGGCGCTCCCCTTCCCCAATCGGTACGGTTGATAACCGTACGGATAACCGCCCGATCTGTTGAAGCATCAGCGAACCATTTTGAGGTAGACGGCGTTCACCAATATCCATCCCGGATTGAAATTTCAGGTGCGCCACCATTTTATCCGCATCTGCGCGGGGAATACGGCGTATCTCCTTTAAGTCGCCTTCCATCCGGAACAAAATTATAGTGTAGGCGGGATAGGGATGGAAATGAATATCTGTGGCGTAACTTTCGTAGGCAAAGCGGAAGAGTTTCGTACATTCTCCTTGTGTGGTCGTCAATCGGGCACCTCCCTGATTATCGTCAAGGGGCTCTCTCACAATAACACTATTCGACAACAAAAATTTTTTTCCTTCTTTTTTCGCAAAAAAAGTATAAACTTTTTTTTGCTGCCTATAATAATGTATGTAGACTGGGATGTAGCCAAGTGGTAAGGCAATGGACTTTGACTCCATGATGCGTAGGTTCGAATCCTGCCATCCCAACCATTATTACTGCTATATATGATAAAATATAGATGTATGTAAGAAGGTGAGGGAGCTTGCGGAGGCTCCCTCTTTTTATTTACACTATCAGAAAGTATAAATGTTCGTATGTAGGAAAGACCTTTGACTTTCGCCATCCTTGGCGAAATGCCAAGTTTTCTAAAATAATTTGAGCGATTGGTGACTAGATTTCATTTAATAATCGTTGAGGTCGTTTCAGTGACCTCTGTATAAAATGGTTATATGCACAAACGCTATGATGGAGACGAAATCGTATTTACGTTCGAGGTGGCTTCATTGTTCATTGTTGAAATTATTGTCCTATTCCTTTTAACCCTATTCATCATTCGCATGTTTGGCCATTCCGCTTTTTCACAAATCACTCCTCATGACTTAGTCGCTGTCTTTTTTTTGGTTATCATTGCTACATCTCCCATTGAAATAAATACCCTGGGCCAGGCAATCTTGGGGTTATCACTGTGGGGAGCTTGCACTACTTTATGGCGAGATTAAGCCTACTTCGAAAATTTCATTACTTAGTAGTAGGAGAGCCTGTGATTTTCATCAAGCATGGAAAAATCATCAAGTCAAATTTAAAAAAAACCCGTTATTCCTTAATTGAGTTGCTTTCAAGTCTCAGAAGCAAAGGATATTTAAACATAAAAAACATTCAATATGCTATTCTTGAGCCTTTTGGAGACCTTAGTGTTGTGCTCAAGGAAGAATCCCACCCTGTTACACGCAAGGATTTACATTTGAATGTTGAAAAAGCGGGATTCCCCATCACTGTTGTGGTGGAAGGGAATATTCAACATGAAAATTTAAAACTCCTTCACCGAGATGAACAATGGCTAAGATCCCGATTGAAAGAAAAAGGGTATAAAAAACTGGAAGATGTCTTTTTTTCATCCGTGTGGGATAAAAATCATCAAGTTATGGTTGACGACGGAAAAGGAGACAACGCTTAAAATAAAGAAGAGATAAGACTATATCGGATGTGAAATGTAGTGGAAAATTGTTTGCAAGGTTGTGTCAAAGGAAAGAGGCGGCGCCAACACATTTGGTATCGCCTCTTTTTCTAATACATTTCATGAGACAAGGAGACACGTTCATTGTGCGAATAAAAATTTATATTGTTTTTTTATTGTTCTTTGTGTTCATCCTGACAGGCATTTGGATTGTGAAAATAGTAAATGGTACGGTTCCTTATGTTGATCAGTGGACAAGAGATCTTGTTGCACACCTAGATAATACCTTTGTATATACGTTTTTCCGGGGAGTTACGGAATTAGGCTCTGGGACTTTTCTTGTTCCGTTGAACATTGTGATGGCCATCATTCTCTGGGTGCTTTTTAGGGACTGGTTGCCGGCACTCATCCTTTCTGGAGGTTCGCTCAGCAGTCACTGGATTAATTTACTTATTAAAGAACTTGTCGAAAGGGAGCGCCCAAGCATACTGGTTGCTGCAAATGCAGAAGGGTATAGTTTTCCATCCGGTCATGCAATGATATCCATGGTGTGTTACGGGTTATCCGCCTATTTTATTGTTAAAAAAATAAACTCTTCCAAGGCTATTTTTTTCACACAATTGTTTTTTTCCATGCTTATTTTGCTTATCGGTATGAGCCGCTATTTTATTAATGTTCATTATTTAACGGATGTCACTGCCGGATTTTTCTTCGGATTTATCTACCTTGTTGCACTGATCTATTTGTACAGGGATATTCAAAAGCGGAGATCGCCGACCTAATCTACCGAAGATAACAGAGCTATACATTTCTGTTTTTGAACATATCCTCTAGAAGTGCTCGCAGTCGGAAAAATGTATAAAAATGGTATTTATTGTTGTTACGTAGGGAATGCTGAACAACTTGCAGCTATCAGTTGAAGCCGGGATGCCGCTTCCATGGCTTCGCTTTCCGCGGACGAACGGTCAAGCCTCCTCGCGCAAAACCGGCGCTGCGGGGGCTTGACGCGTCCGTTTTTCCGCTGGAGTCTCGCCATTGCAGCACCGTCCCTCCGTACGTTGCCAGAAGTGCAAGGTTTTTTTTGCTTATAGGATGGATTTCCTTGCATCTAGTTTTGACAACACCAACGGAAAACGCTTATGTGAAGCAATCCCTACGTAGCCGCACCCGATCGTATTGCTTAAAATTGTTTTGCCTTAATTTACACCACCCGATTGAATCTAATCGGGTAGTGTAATAGCCTTTATTTTCATCGGTTAACAAAACACCATTTATCATCGGCCTTTCTATACGGAACTTTTGTCAATCACTCGCCGTTTCGCTAATGACCCACCAGAAATTTTCATGGTCATCCATTCCCGGGAATGGCGGATCGCTAAAAGACGGATCCTCTCCGCCTTGACCTGCATGATTCATCCACGTATGCAAGTAATAAACATCAACCTCATCGGCACCATCCGGCAACTGCGCGGATACCGCGCCCTCATATCCGTAAACGTCATTTTCCTCCATACGGTTCGGGAATTCAAAAATCAAACCATCCTCAACTGCCGTGCCTTCACCTTCATAAATGACTTCTCCATCTTGCCTGAGTTCCAGTTGCCGTTGATCAAATTCATCGCCCGATAAAATTTCCCCATTCTCGTAGGCGATAATACCAATATAGTCTTCGCCTATCAATTCTCCTTCCGGCAAGGCCGTCCAATTCCAACCGGCACTAAGGCCTCCGTTATCCATATTGGCATTGATTTGCGTATAATCCCCGAGATCCTCGTGTTGGATCGTATCCTCTTCGGTAACATAAAACCATCCACCAATAAAAAGGGAAATCATCAAAAATCCGGGGATAATGACCATCCATGCGTTGCCGTTCTTAAACATCTCTCTCCCTCGTCTCCGTCAATATTTTCGTGAAGTGCCTGCATGTATCCTCGATATGTTCACTCATTACGACTTCACTAATGACCGCTAGCCCGCTTACACCTGTAGCAGCCACTTTTTCGGCGTTGTTCAATTTGACACCACCGATGGCAACGGTAGGAATCGATACATGACCGACAATCTCTTTTAATCCGGCCACCCCGATTTCTTTTTCCGTATCGTCTTTAGAGTCTGTAGCAAAAACCGGTCCGACTCCAATGTAATCGGCGCCATGTTGTTCCGCTTCGATCGCCTCATCTTTCGTGTGCGTAGATATGCCGATGACTTTGTCTTCTCCCAACAACTTTCGTGCTTCCATAAGCGGAAAATCATCTTGGCCAACATGGACACCATCGGCATCAATCGCCAGCGCAACATCTAAATGATCGTTCATAAGAAAGGGGACACGATAACGGCGTGCCAATTGCTGTAACGCGCGCCCCTTCTCAATCAGCACTCTTTTATCGCTTCCCTTATCCCGCAGTTGTATCGCGGTTGCGCCCCCTTTTAAGGCAGGTTCCATGACTGACAACAACGAGCGGTGCGGATGTAAGTTCTCAGCAGATATGACATAAAGACCTGATGACCACACAACGATTCCTCCTAAATCATTCCATATGACACTTGAAACCTCTTACCCATTCTGTAAAAATTGTAGAAGATTAAGAAGCAAGGCGCAACAAAAAGGAGAGATTGCTTAGTGAGCACAAGCCAAACATTGATCGACTGGCATGATAACTACGGCGTCAACAATTATTCCCCATTGCCTGTCGTCATCACCAAAGGCGAGGGGTCCTGGGTGGAGGACACGGACGGATACCGTTATTTGGATATGTTAGCCGCTTATTCTGCGCTCAATCAAGGGCACCGGCATCCGGCCATCATCGAAGCATTGCATAAACAGACCGAACGCATAACCCTAACGTCAAGGGCCTTTCATAACGACCAAATCGGACCTTTTTATAAAAAACTTTCCGAACTGACGGGGATGGATAAAATATTGCCGATGAACACCGGCACCGAAGCAGTGGAAACAGCACTAAAAGCAGCAAGACGATGGGGATATCGTGTAAAGGGCATCCCGGAAAACAAGGCTGAAGTCATCGTTTGCACGGATAATTTCCACGGACGAACGCTCGCTCCCGTTTCTTTGTCATCGAACCGTGCGTACCAGTCGGACTTCGGCCCGTTGCTTCCGGGCATAACCATCGTTCCTTACGGAGATATTCAAGCACTGAAAAGCGCAATCACACCCAACACAGCCGCATTTTTATTTGAGCCGATCCAAGGAGAAGCAGGCATCCGCATTCCTCCGTACGGCTATGTACGCGATGTTCGCACGCTCTGCGACGAAATGAATGTCCTCATGATTGCCGATGAAATTCAGTGCGGTCTTGGGAGAAGCGGGCGCATGTTCGCCTGTGACCACGAAGACGTGACGCCCGACATGTTTATTCTCGGCAAAGCTTTGGGCGGAGGGGTAATACCGATCTCGGCGGTCGCTGCCAACGCAAACATTCTCGGTTTGTTTGAACCGGGGTCCCACGGGTCAACGTTCGGCGGCAACCCATTGGCATGTGCAGTCGGAAGCGCCGCCCTTGATGTCATCGTTAACGAAAACCTGCCGGTTCGGGCTGAAAAACTTGGGCGCTCTTTTTTGGAACGTTGTCAAACCATCAACTACCCCGCCATTAAAGACGTCCGCGGCAAAGGATTATTCATCGGCATCGAGCTCCATGAACGGGCACGCCCTTATTGTGAACAACTGATGAAAGCCGGATTGTTGTGCAAGGAAACCCATGAAAATGTTCTCAGGCTTGCTCCCCCACTTACGATTTCACAAGAAGATTTGGATTGGGCGTTCGATCGAATCGAAAGCATTTTTTCCTAGGAAACTTGGCTTTTCGCCAAGCTTTTATGGCGAAAGCGTTCATTGCACATATGCAAAAAAATCCGCCGTGATAAAGTTATATCACAGCGGATTTTGCTTATGGGGACCCTTTTCTATTATTCCATAAACCTCGCTCCCGCGATGCCGGGGTTGGTCATCTCCTGAGGGTCGAGAATCTCTTCCAACTCTTCCTCGGATAAAATTCCGCGTTCAACGCAAATCTCTTTCACTGAACGGTCGGATTCAAGGGCTTCTTTTGCTACCCGGGAAGCGACTTCATAGCCTACGTGGGGATTGATGGCTGTAATAATCCCGACGCTTTTGTGCACCATTTCTTTCGCTTCTTCCCGATTGGCCGTGATACCTTCCAGGGCATGGTTTCTGAAAACGTTCAACCCGTTTTCCAATACGGATAACGATTGTAATAGATTAAACACGAGCACGGGTCCCATCACATTGATCTCTAATTGCCCGGATTCAGAGGCCAAGCTAATGGTATGGTCATTTCCGATAACTTGAAAAGAAATTTGATTAACGACTTCACACATGACGGGATTCACTTTACCGGGCATAATCGATGATCCCGGTTGGCGAGGGGGAAGATTGATTTCATTTAATCCTGTCCTCGGTCCCGAGCTCATCAAACGTAAATCATTCGACATTTTTGAGAGATTAATCGCCAATACTTTCAAAGAACCGGAAAGTTCTGTGTATGCATCGGTACTTTGCGTAGCATCGACAAGGTCTTCGGCACTTTTTAATTTGAGTCCCGTCAAATCGGCCAAGTATTTTGCTACCGTTTCAATGTATTCGGGCTCGGCATTCAATCCCGTACCGACAGCTGTTGCGCCCATATTGACGACATTTAAGTTATCCACTGCCCGTTCAATTCTGTGAAGATCCCTTTCTAGCATGCGTCGATAGGCGCCCATTTCCTGTCCAAGGCGAATCGGAACAGCATCTTGAAGGTGGGTGCGCCCCATTTTTATCACATCATCGAAGGACTTTTCTTTCTTTTTCAGTGTGTCAATCACTTCTTCAAGAACATTTTGTAATCCTACGGAAAGCTTTAATGCCGCGATATGAATGGCTGTCGGAAAGGCGTCATTCGTCGATTGCGCCATGTTCACGTGCGTGTTAGGGCTCAACCGGTTATAATCCCCTTTTTCATATCCCATTATCTCAATCGCCCGATTCGCGATGACTTCATTTGCATTCATGTTAAACGAGGTCCCGGCCCCTCCCTGAATGGCATCCACGACAAACGCGTCGTTAAGATCGCCTGCGATGACCTCTTCTGCTGCCTTTATAATCGCGCTTGCAAGTGTTTCGTTCAATCCGCCAACGTCCCTATTCGCCATTGCAGCCGCTTTTTTCACGAAGCCGAACGCTTGAATCAATGATTTGTGAGGCGGGTAGCCCGTGATCGGAAAATTTTCTTGTGCACGCACCGTTTGGATCCCATAGTAGGCTTCCTTCGGCACTTGTTTCTCTCCCAAATAATCCCGTTCTATGCGATATTCCATGGCTTTGTATCCTCCAATTCTAGATGTGAAAGACTAAAAACGCTCACCGTATCTTTTCACCAAATAATGACCCAATAAGTGCAACAGCCGCTTCTGCCGTTTTGTTTTTTTCATCAAGGATCGGATTCACCTCCACAAACTCGCACGAGGTCACGTTTCCCGTTTCCTCCAACATTTCCATGGCTAAATGGCTTTCCCTGTAAGATAAACCGCCGACGACCGGGGTCCCCACTCCAGGGGCATCAATGGGGTCAAGGCCATCCAAATCCAAGCTTACATGAATGCCGTCACAATCGCTCAAATAAGCGTTTGTCTGATTAATCACTTCACTCATCCCCAAACGGTCGACTTCATGCATGGTAAATACCTTGATTTTGTAGTCTTGAATGAGCGCTTTTTCCGCATCATCCAATGCACGCGCTCCGATAATCACGATGTTTTCGGGCTTAATCGCCGGTGCCTGTCCGGCAATGGCCGTTAGGGATTTGTGGCCAAGCCCTAAACTAACGGCCAATGGCATTCCGTGAATATTTCCGGAAGGGGAAGTTTCCATCGTGTTCAAATCTCCGTGGGCATCGTACCAAATCACACCCAGATTTTGATAATGCCGAGTGATTCCCGCGAGGCTTCCGATGGCAATGCTATGGTCCCCGCCAAGCACAAGCGGAATAGCATTTTCTGTTGTGATGTCCCCCATTTTTTTCGCCAATGTTCGATTCGTCTCGACAACGGCGTGCAAATGCTTCAAATGGTCTTCGGATTCATGCCCATAGCGATTCGGAACCGTCAAGTCCCCATGGTCGCAGACATCGTAACCGAGCGCTTCCAGACGCTCGCGCAACCCTGCATAGCGAATCGCGCTCGGCCCCATATCAACACCCCTACGGTTTTGCCCCAAATCCAAAGGCACTCCCAACATCGAAATGTTTTTCTTTCGCAAATTATGTACCCCTCTATTTTAACGACCAACTTCAGCCATCAAAATAACCAAGCCGTTTCATCACGAGCCATGCTGCCCCGTAATACTTGCATCATTGCCGATTTGGGCAACTTTCAACGCTAATTTTCGATCGGCTTCTTTTAAAACAACCGGTGCCAATCGTTACAAAAAAAGTTGACGTATCCTTTTTTCCGGCGGTTTGCCAATGTTCGTCCGCAACCCCAAGATTCGCGTCATTATTGATACAGGCACATGAAGCGCACCCGCGAGGACGGAATGAAATGGATAATTTCCCCATCCAATATTAGGGGCTGATACAACCGCTTCGTACTCATCGATACACCCCGGAACACCGACCACTACACTGAACAATTGATTTTTCGAGATTCCATGCTTCCCTAAACGCTCTTCGATGCCAACAATGATTTGGGGCGGAAAGCCGTTGCCGCCATTTTCTTTGTCCGTAGGGATCTTCCGTTGATCCCGACATTCGCCCTTGTTCGTCAACAGTCCGAATTTCGTTGTTGTGTCTCCGACGTCAGCACCTACAATGTACGATGCCATGCTGACACGCTCCCATTTTCCGGCTATTTGCGATTGTTTTGTTCCAACATTCGTTGCTCCGCTTGCAAAACAAATTTGCATGCATAATAGTCCTTCGCTTCCAATAGCCGCGCTTCTTTTAACATCGACAATTCTTCTTCCATCAGGATAATATCCGCTTCCGGATCTCTTGTGTAGATGACCGAATGATAGCTTAACAACAGTTTGCGTATATCATGGATTGAATCAATTTTCATCGTTTTTTCGGCAACTCCTCCGTTTTCATTTCACTAATCGTCTATAATAATAGTAGTGCAAGGTGGTCATCACCGTTGTAACTGACATTGACCGCGAAAATAAAAATCAATCCTGTTAAGACTCATACGTGCCTATCGGGAAGCCTGCAACGTGGTATCCGATGATATCATCTCTGATGTTGTTGAGGACCGGTGTGCGAACCGCAACAAAAAAAGTTCGTGTCAACGACCGTTCTCAAACGGTATCGTGGTCCTGCTATGACCTAAGGGGAAAAATGAATATAAAATAAAACTTTCCATCAGAAGGTGTGTTTCCCCTCTAATGGTTAGTTGAACCAATCGGGGTGTTAGTCGCCCGCTTTCCCGTAAATCGGAAGATCATTCTTTGCTTACTGAAAAAGATCTTTTCCAACCTCTGGTATTGCGGGCGCTCCTGCTCCAATGTGACACCATGCTAAGATAGTAGATCGCTAGATCGCTCGCACTACTGGGCTGTCACAAACCCTCCCGCTTTAATACCTATTAGGGTTTAAGTGATGTAGTTGATAGCAGTATTATTATAGCAACTTTCCCGCGGAAACAAAAATGAGTACGAGCAACGGCACGTAAGGAAGCCATTCAAATCTTGGCCAGTAGGAATACAAATAACTTTGCGCCAAAAAACCGATCAATAACCCTGCCGCAAATACAAGAACGGAAAAGATATACGTGAAGACTGCGGATATCCATACGTTCACAAGTGCACCACTCAAAAAAAACAAGGCAATCACACTTGCCCACATACGAAAATCATAACGCCCGAAAAAACCATGCCTTGGACGGTAAGCCATGATTGCCGACACCATAAAAGCAAGCACACCCACAAACCAAAATGCGCGGACCCAAGCCTCCGTAACGAAACTTAAATAACCGTTGCTTAGTGAGAAGCCCAAATAGCCCATACCCGCGAAAATCACGAGCATAATCAGCATCCATCTCTCCCACTCGCCAAGACGTTGGTAAAAAAGCAATGCTCCGGTCACAGCCCCGATGACAAAAACAGCCAGCATCCTTTCCCACCTCCAATTTAGCCGGTACAACCTTAACATTAACGTATGCGAAACCTAGGTTTTCCATGAGCTTAAAGGTGGGAATAGGAGCCGGGGTTAAGCGTTCAAGAAGCGTTCAAGTCCCCTGAAGTTCTTC
Organism: Salicibibacter cibi; assembly: GCF_016495865.1. NCBI lineage: Bacteria > Bacillati > Bacillota > Bacilli > Caryophanales > Bacillaceae > Salicibibacter > Salicibibacter cibi. The sequence goes on along the minus strand of NZ_CP054706.1, from coordinate 1,453,218 downwards.
CAGCAACTCTTCGTATTGTTCATTATCGGGTTCTAATTCAAGGGCGCGTTCCGCGTATTCAAGCGCCTGTTCATCTTCTCCCATTTCTCCGTATACAAGCGCAAGATTATAGGCAGCCTCGTGAAAATCCGCATTCTCGGCCAATGCTTCTTGATAAAAACCTTCGGCTTCCTCATAATCCTCGCGTCCAAACGCTGCATTGCCGATCATGAAATATGCCTCGGGCATTTCCGCCCTCTCGATCACACTTGCCATCGTTTCATAGGCTTCATCATACGCTTCTTCTTCCATGAGCTCCTGGGCCAGTTGAATTTCTACGATCGGTTCCGCCGAATCGTTCCCCTCGCCATAATAGCCGTAGGCGAATAAAATTGCGATAAGGGCGGCAATCGCGGGAACCACGCAGAGCTGTCTTAATTTGTACGTCTTATCAGGCATGCCCACCGTTGCGGCAGCAAGAAATCCTCCGACTAAACCTCCCATGTGGGCACCGTTGTCAACCATTGGAACGACCGTCCCGAAAATAACATTAATCAACAGAATGACAATGACACTTCTTCCGATCGTTCGGAAAAAAAGACGGCGGTGATTGATCCCGAAGAAAACCAGCGCACCGAAACAGCCAAAAATCGCGCCTGATGCCCCCGCTGAAACTTGTTCGGTGAACGCATAACTGGCCGTCGAGCCAACGATGCCGGCAACCATGTAGATCCAAATAAACCGTGTTGTTCCAAAAATACGTTCGACTGCCGTTCCCAGAAAAAGAAGCGCCAATGAATTCATAAATAAGTGAAAGATGCCGATATGCAGAAACATCGACGTAAAAATACGCCACCACTCGCCATCATCGATGAATGGATTGTATTTTGCGCCAAATTCGATTAGCGCCAACATATCCGTCGAGTCTGCGACCGCTTCCATCCAGACAAAAACCATTAAAATCAATGCGAGCAAGATATAGGTGAAACGAGACTTCCCATATGTAAAAACCTTGACGGCTTCCTCTTGCTCTCGTTCAATATTTCTTACAATGCGTTGTCGTTGATTTGCCGTCTTTTGGCCACGCAAATCGTCATCATCTTGGAGCATTTCTTCTTTGCTCGGCCAATTATCATCCGCATGCAACCAACCCAAAAACTTTTCGATGTCATCCCCGTGCTGAGCACCGATCGATGCGGCAAAAAGCCACGTTTGCATCGGCTTGCGTCTCGCCGCATCTGTATAAATAATTTCACTCGTTTTGCTTTTCCAATCGTCTGCAGGTGCCATCGAAGTGATGTACACATTATGATAGACCGTGTTTTTACGGGGAGAGCCCCTTTTAATCGACTGGAACTCACGGGCGTTATCCTTCATTAATTGGTCAAGTCCCCGACTCCAAGCCATATCAATTTTGGAAAGGGATATCAAGAACTGTTCCTTGTCCGTTTCCTTTTCTAACCATAGTTGTTTTCGATCATTCGTCACATGAACGGCTTGGAATCCATTTTTCGCTACGAGATGATGCGCGAGCTCCCAAAAGAGCACATCTTGATCTCTAACCTCCATCGCATTCATCCTTTTTCATTCTTTGATGGCATCCTCCTACTATCATAAACGACAGGTGCGTGCCAATGCGAATATTTGCCATTGTAACCGCCGAAAATAATAATCAGAAATGCTCCATGCAACTCGTGGAGCGGCCATTTGGGACGCTCTAGGTGGCGAACGGGGAATATTTTTTTAACAGCCGCCGCCGCAAAGGTGGGATCGCCAGTACACTTTTGACGAGCAAGCGTCTGCTTATTTTATACCTGAGTACATAATAGCGATAGCGATATACAAGAAAGCCAATCATTGCCAAGCCAATGAACATCATGAGTTTTTTCAAAAAAACCTCCTCCTTCCGCTATTTAGCTTGGCTAAATCCAGCAGCGGCTATACGAGGAGAAAAATAATCAGGACAACAATTGGCGACACAATGGTACACGCAGTGTTCACCTTATTATTGTCAAATCCCGGAACGCCCCGGATGATTCGGGTGTTATGGCCGCAATGGCTTTTTTCTTCCGTAAGGGTGTTGCAATACCCGCATAGGCGCTCTTCCTGAAGATACGCGCCCATAACAGTATCTGCTATCGCTCCTGCAAAACCGGCGATCAATATCAAAACCATCCAATCTCCATTCAAAAGCAGGAGGCTTCCGAAGATTGCGATAAGGCCACTTCCGAGAAAAGCAAACAACGTACCGATTGGAGAAATCGCTCCTGACCGGCCGGTGGCCGTACGGTTATTCATCCTAATATGGTAAGGGCGTCCGCCCCAGCGCTTGCCACCTTCCGTAGCCCAAGTGTCACTGTTGGCAGCCGCGAGCGAGCTGATGAACATCATACGGACAAGTTCATCGTCCGCAAACAGCAGCGCCGAGATAGCAAGAAGAGCCGCGACTCCGCCATTGGCGAACACTTGCCCGGCTGTACGCATTTCCTGCTCCCGTTCAAACGTACGCGCAGGTAATCGGCCGAAAATTGTACTGCCGATAAAAAATAACGCCAAGATGATGAGCCCCTCGTAAGAAAAAGATACGGCAATTCCCGCACCGACAAGAAAAGCCGTCCATGCACCGCCAACGGTCAGCGTTTGATGCCGATAGGCCAAATAAGCGATAAGGACAACAGCTATGAGAAGGAGAACGACCATTATGTTTTCTCCGTTACTACATGATGAACGGGAATATCATGTGCCTCAGTCGGCAAAGTGGGAAAAAGTTGAAAAGAAAAGGCGAGAGCGGCAGTCTTTCCTTGATAATGTTCGAGGTACCGATCATAGTAGCCGCCGCCAAATCCGATGCGATATCCTGCCTGATCAAATGCCAATCCCGGCACGATCACGACGTCGATGTTTTCCTTTGTGATTTGCTCACATTTGGAAGGCACAGGTTCCGGCAGTCCACGGTTTTCCTCCAACTGCAAAAACGACGTAAGCGCATAAAAATCCAACGTATGGCGCTCGCGGGCTACTTTGGGCACAACGACCGTTTTCCCTTCGCGCCAAGCTTTCTCTATTATTGGTATTGTTGGCACTTCCCGATATGTAGCAACGGTTACGGCAACGATTTTCGCTTGTTTCCAGAACAACTGGCAATACAATTCTTCATGCAACTTCCGACCACGCTGCTCCCGCTCCCCGCTTGTTAGCATGGAGAACTGTTCTCGTACATACGTGCGAACCTCTTGCTTATGCATCACTGCCATCCCTCCCAACATAAGAAAAGTAAGCAGCATACGCATCTGCTGCTTACTTTGTTTCACGGTGAAGCGTATAACGGTTAAGCCGCGGACTAAATTTGTTTAGCTCCATACGCTCCGGATGGGTTCGTTTATTTTTAGATGTGATATAGTTTCTGTCTCCAGTTTCCGTACACGCAAGTGTTACTTGAACACGCATGGCTATCCCTCCAATCTTTTAGCAATCGTACTCGATAATATTATCAGGTTTTATTACATAAATCAACGCTCACATCATTTCAAAAGCCAAAATAGGAGGCAAGCCTTTATTCCAGATCATCTTCCGGATCCCTAAAAACCTCATCGTCGTCGTCGGATTCGTCCGGTTCAGCTCCGTCCTCTTCCAAGTCAAAATAAGCATCCAGGGCATCACGTGTGATCGAGTTCGCCAACCCTGAATCCTCATCACTCGTCGAGGTGACTGGAACAAGCACAGCGATCGCGACTTCGGGATCATCGTAAGGAGCGTAGGCCACCATTGCCTGATTGTAACCTTCATTCCCATCCTCGTCAAAGGCCTGCGCCGTTCCTGTCTTGCCCGCTGGATTATAATCGGCATCATCGAAGTCATCGTACGCGGTCCCGCCGTTTGAACCGGATTGTTGCATCACCTGCCTCATGCCTTCTTGCATCCGGTCAAAATCCCCATCTGTATTGTCAACCGTATTCAGCACTTCGGGGCTATGTTGGCGCACGACAGATCCGGATTCTTCATCCCCCGTCGCGGGATCGAGAATTTCTCTCACGAGCGTTGGCTCCATCCGCTCCCCACCATTCGCTATGGTTGCAGCGTACTGGCCCATTTGCATCGGCGTGTACGTATCAAACTGGCCAAAACTCATGTACAAAAGGTTTTGGGATTCGTAGCCGCCATCCATGCCCGTCACTTCTCTAGGGAGGTCAATCCCCGTCTCGATGCCGAGGCCAAATTGGGCGTAATGGTTGCGCAAAATATCAAAAGCCTGGTCAGCCCCAGACCAGTCGGTGCCGCTCACGCCGAGTTCATAGTCGGCCATCGCCATCGCTATTCTTGCCATATAAATGTTTGACGAGCGGCGGATGGCGTCAATATCATTCACGGCCCCCATATTTTGCCATGAAGATATGGACGGGGAAGCGGGCAAATTGATAGGCGTGTCTTCAAAGACCGTGCCGTGATCGATGACGCCGCTATCGAAACCTGCCAGTACAGTCGCCATTTTGATCGTGGACCCGATTGCATAGGCGTTCTCCATCAAGCCGAAATCTTCATCATAGGACGCCATGCTAAGAATTTCGCCGGTGTCCGGCTCCATCATGACGACGTGGGCTTCCGGGTCTTCGAGAAAAGTAGCCCCGCTTTCGCTGCCGATGTTATCATCAATCACATCTTCTATCTCTTGTTGCAAGGCCATGTCGATCGTCAAAACGAGATCGTTACCCCGTGCGCCGGGGTCCGTTGATTCATTCCCGTCGGCATCAGTCGTTATTTCTGCCTTTTCCCCACGCATCACGTTTTCATATTCTGCTTCCAAATGAGTCGTTCCGACAATATCGGTCCGCTCGTAACCTTCACCCAAATATTGATCGAGCTCATCCTCGGGAATTTGCCCCGTACTCCCCAAAAAGGTCGGGAAGCTGTCGCCATAAGGATACATTCGAACAGAATCCCGCATGATATCAATGCCGGGAAGTTCATGCATTAACTCGCTGAGCGCGTGGGCCGCTTCCTCATCAATCCCTCTCGCGACCCGATGAGGCGAGTAATTATAACCGCCCATCATCTCTGCCCAAATCGCAACCGTCTCATGCTCGTCCGCATCGATCGCTTCCATCGCTTCCTCTGCGGAAAACCTGTCAAGTTGCAGTTGATAGACTTCATCATCTTCCAAGTCTGCTTCTTCCTCTTCGCTCACCAGTTGATCTGCTTCCTCTTCTCTCGTTTGCAACCAATAGTCTTGCCATTCCCGTTCATTAATATCTTCAATGTCATCTTCGTCTATATCCAAAAATTCCGGCAAACGGTCGGCAATTTCAAGCATCTCTTCTTCGTTGCCCGGGCGATTGGTATAGGTAAGGGTCAGTTGCAATTCATTATCGACAACCGTGTTCCCGTTGCGATCCAGCATTAATCCTCGCGGCGAATCAACGTTCGCCGTCTGTTCCCCATCATTATTGACCATCGATTCATATTCTTCCCCTTGGACAATTTGAATATAGCCAAGGCGTAAGATCAAAATGGAAAATAAAATAAATACGGCAAAAAAAAGGATATTTAAACGTAACGGAATATGATTTTTCCGTTTTTCTCTTGCCATATGGTTTCTCCTCCCCCTACTAAAAAACATGTGCGTTTATCCTCACTCGTCTATTGTAGCACAGCCTCTCCTGGATTCCCATTAGAAAACTGAGCTTTTTGCCAAGCTTTTATAGCGAAAGCCTTCGCCCACCTTATGCAGGTAATAAAGGTGATTTATACTTTCTTACCTGCATAAGAAACTATGAACTACGTTTGGCGTTCCTGATCGCCGAGGCTTTTATTGGCGTAATCATCGTCCGAAATCCTTCCCCCGCAAGGGCTAATGTGCCGTATCGCCAAATACAGAAAAAGATGTCCTGCGCCAAACACAAGTAATGTAAACAAAATCCCCTGTTTATCTCCCAGTACGCGAATGAAGATCAAAAAAGAAATGATGGAGACAGCCCTTCCCCCATTAACGAACCACTCCCTCACAATTAAATACTCCACTCGCATTGAAGCTGCCTTGTATGCTTTTCCGATAATATCATACGTCATCGACACAAACGGCACAAATATCAACGGATAGGCGGCCGAAATGATAATGCCATAAGCAATCAAACGAGGATACGTTGGATCGGGAACGATAAAGAAAATGGCAACGTAAAGCAGCAAAGCGCCGATAAAAATCGAACGCCTGCGAAAACGAACGGGCAGAAACCGTCCCACCGCAAAATAACAGCAAAATGAAACGGCTGACGTAATGAAACCATAGGTGCCCAATGCCAATTCACTTTGCGTCGCCGTATAGACCCACAAAACGATTAAAAACGTAAAAACCCCTTCACGCAACCCTTGGAAAAAATGGGCATATAGAATGCGGCGCCAATCCAAGTCTTCATGGCGCCGCTGCCAAACTTTGCTGATCCGAAAAATCCCGGCAGAGGAACGCTTTTTAAATTTAAAACTGACAACCACCGCTGCTGCAAAAAACAACAACGATACGGTAAAAATAGACTGATAGCCACTGTACCCCGGAAACCAAGCAATAATGATTCCGGCAGTCATCGGTCCAATCATACCGGCGAGTGATGTGAACAATCCTAGATAACCGTTAAAGACATCCCTTGTCTCCGGCGACGTTATTTCAAATGTGAGCACGTTAAAAGCAAGCCAATATACGCCAAAGCCCAACCCCAACAGCAACCCTAACAAAAAGAGAACATCTTCAACTCTTGTTCCGGCAAAAAGAACGGCAAAATAAAAAAGGGCAAGCAGCACAACACCGATCCTTAACACAATCGTTCGATCCATGCGTTTCACCAATCGACCGGCGTAAAAGAACGCCAATGGCGAAAATAGGACGGTCGCCAATTGATAAAGGGCAATTGCCGTGATGCTCCCGGATTGTTTCCATATGTACACGTTAACAAACGTATTCGAAAGCGCCGTGCTTAAAGCATACAAACCCCCGATCAATAGCAAGAGTTTAAAATCTTTCGTTGCCTCCACATTATCGGGAAGCAACCGTTTGAAAATCGCGGAAACCATCGCACACACCTACCTCATCTTCAGTTAGCGTGTGCAACCTAAGCGCGTGCTATTCCACGAATTAAAAATCCCCCCTGAAACGTTCAGGGGGGTTGTTTCATTTATTATGCTTCTTTGTAACGTCTTTCAACCTCTTGCCAATTCACGACATTCCAGAATGCTTTCACGTATTCCGGACGACGGTTTTGATATTTAAGGTAATACGCGTGCTCCCATACATCAATGCCAAGAACCGGTGTTTTTCCTTCGGTTAAGGGAGAATCCTGGTTTAACGTGTCCTGAATCGCCAAATTTTTGCCATCGACGACGAGCCATGCCCAACCTGAACCGAAACGACCGAGTGCGGCGTTTGTAAATTCCTCTTGGAACTGATCAAAACTGCCCCACTTGTTTTCGATCGCGGACAACAAGTCACCGGATGGCTTGCCTCCTCCATTCGGAGAAAGAATCGTCCAAAACAGCTTGTGGTTCGCGTGACCGCCTCCGTTGTTACGAACTGCGGTACGAATATTTTCTGGGACTTTATCCAAATTCGTCACCAAATCTTCAACGCTTTGATTGGCGAGGTCATCATGACCGGAAAGCGCATCATTTAACTTTGTTACATAAGTATTATGGTGCTTGTCATGATGAATGTTCATTGTTTCTTCATCAATGTGCGGTTCCAATGCATTTGCTGCATATGGAAGATCCGGAAGTTGATAGTTAGCCATGTGAATCTCCTCCAATGTTTAATTTAATACAGGGTGAGCAACCTCTCGACATTACTCTACCCTGCCCCTATTAACTTTAAACCTATTTTATGTTATTTACAAATATTTTATCTTTAATCCCATTAAAAAAACCCCTTTAAATCCGGGGTTGTATTTTCTATATGGTGGACCCTGTAGGACTCGAACCTACGACCGGACGGTTATGAGCCGTCTGCTCTGACCAACTGAGCTAAGGGTCCGGTGGATGGGGCGGTTGATGGGGATCGAACCCACGAATGCCGGAACCACAATCCGGTGCGTTAACCACTTCGCCACAACCGCCATATGCTTTAAAATGGTAGCGGCGGAGGGAATCGAACCCCCGACCTTACGGGTATGAACCGTACGCTCTAGCCAGCTGAGCTACACCGCCATCCGCAAGAAAATTGTTTAAGACAATGGATAATATATCATAGAATCAGAAAGACGGCAAGCCTTTTTAATACAAACCCCCTCATATCCACCAGCTAAAACCAGCAAGTAACAGGCCGATAAACAGCAAAATAAACTTGATCACCGCTCCCGCCAAATAACCGACCAATGAACCTAATCCTATGCGCCCGAGTGATTTTAGGTGATGTCCGCCGGCTAACAGTTCCCCGATGATCGCGCCGGCGACGGCACCTATGATAATTCCAAGTACAGGGATAATGAACGGTCCGATGATCAAACCAATCATGCTTCCCCATACCGCCCCCTTTGAGCCGCCGACCCGTGTGATGCCATAATAACTCGTGATAAAGTCAAGCCCAAAAAGGAGGGCAACAATGAGTGTCTGTCCAATCCAAAAACCAAATCCAAAGTCCCCAAAACCCACATACAATCCGAAGAAAACTATCGCGAGAATATAGGCGGGACCGCTTGGGATAATGGGATAGATCACCCCGATAATTGCAAGTGCGTAGGCGGCAAACGCCAACCCTATCCATAATACTTCCATCGATGCCATCCCTCCCGGTGCGGTGTGTTCGGTTCTTTGCCGTAGAGACAACGGCAAATGGTTTATTGCTCATTTAAAACTGCTTGGGCAATATTAACGGAATGGTCCCCGATGCGCTCCAGATTGCTGACAATATCGACAAAGATAACACCTGCCGATCCAGAACAACGCCCGTCATTCATACGATCAATGTGTTTTCTGCGCAATTTCCTTTCCATCCTATCAATTTCTTCCTCTTGCTTTTCCGTCGCCTTCGCGGCCTCCAAGTCATGGTGTTCAAGGGCATAGATGGCATCTTGAAGCGTGTGGAGCGTAAGGGACACCATTTCATCAAGATCTTCTTTCGCTTCCGCCGAGATATTGACCTTGTTTCTCATTTGAAAATCAACGAGTTCCATGATGTTTTCAAAATGGTCGCCAATTCTTTCAATATCCCGGATCGTGTCTAAGAGCATCGTATGCACATAAGAGTTTTCCGTAGACAAAGATCGATTGGAAATTTGCATTAAATAGTTCGTGATCTCATGGTCCAAATTGTTGATCGCTTCTTCATACCGGCCGGCCATCTCCGCATTTTTACGCTGATGATGCTTAATGTATTTATTGACTTCATGCAATCCTTGTTGCGCATAATCGGCCATGCGCAACACTTCCGCCCGTGCTTGTCCAAGTGCGATGGCCGGGGCGCGTTGGATAAAAGATGGATCCAAATGCTTTGCCTTATAATCAATTTCTGTATCTTTTCCGGGAATAAGCTTCGTTACAATTGTTGCCAAGGCCCCGATAAATGATACTTGAATAAGTAAGTTCGCGACGTTAAACGCCCCGTGGGCAACAGCAATGGTCATAGGAGGACCGAGATTAAAAATGTCCTCGATCATAGCCATGAAAGCCGTAAATGGTTGTAAAAAGATGAGAATGATTACTGCGCCTACCAAATTAAAAATGACATGGCTGAGCGCCGTTCGCTTCGCGGCCACCGATGCGCCGATGGAGGCCAATACAGCCGTAATTGTCGTTCCGATATTATCACCGAACAACACTGGGAGAGCAGCGGTTAAACCGATCGCATTTGCGTCATAAAGCTGTTGTAACAGGCCGATTGCCGCGGTCGAACTTTGAACAATAACCGTGAATGCTCCTCCGATAATAACCCCCAAAAGTGGATTATCACTCATACCAATGGTAAGTTCTTCAAATACCGGACTGTCCGCTAACGGGGAAACGCCGTTACCCATGACGGAAAGGCCCAAAAACAGAGCGCCAAATCCAAATATCACTTGCCCATAATTGTTTGCTTTTCTGTTTTTAAAGAAAAAGATGAGGAATGTACCGATAAAAATAATCGGTAACGCGTATTCCGTGATGTCAATTCCAATAATGAAGGCGGTAGCGGTCGTCCCCACATTTGCGCCCATTATGACGCCAATTGCCTGACGCAATGTCATAAAACCGGCATTGACCAATCCGACGGTTAGAACAGTCGTACTGCTGCTTGATTGTAACAAGACCGTTACGGCTATCCCTGTAATCACACCTTTAATCGGATTAGAAGTGAACCGATCCAACAACTCGCGCAAGCGGTCACCGGCGATTTTCGTAAGGCCGTCACTCATATACTTAAGGCCAAACAAAAAGATCCCCAGCCCCCCGAAAAACATAAACAGGAGCTCTTGCAGGTCCAAAATTGCTCATCCCTTCACAAAGAAAATCATGCCGTAATTGTTCATCCTCATCTATTATTCATCAACTTCACTGCTTTGTAAAGAATAAGTTTCGTTTTTCTGATATAATCGACAACGTACGCACCGCTTTACCCTTACATAATAGAGGAGCATCATCACGTTGAATATTTGGAAATCATTATTTTACAGCTTATTTTCCCCTACCATGATCGGCCAGTTTCGCAGACAAAAAATTGGCAGAACGATTTTATATGTTTTTCTGCTCGTGCTCTTAACCAATATACCTGCCGCCATTTCCATTAGCTCGTTCGCCGTCAACGCCGGCGAACGTCTGCAACAAGTCCTCTCCGAGGATATGCCGGATTACGAAGTTGAATCGGGAACATTGATCGCGGAAGGAGAGCAAATGCCGTTTACAACCCATATCGATGATACCCTGATCATCCTTGATGATTCGGGTCAAGTCACTCCAAACGATTTTGCAGGCGAAGCAAATGTCACCGCCCTTTTAGAGGACCGTGCCTTCATCGTGACCGATGGGGACGTGGAACAAATGGAGTATGGAACGTTTAGTTTTACAAAAGCTGAACTCCAGGAAGCAACCGGCAGCTTTTTGGAACTCCTTCCCGCGTTTATCGTCTTAATATTGATCCTCTTATATTTATTTGCCTCCGGGATGAAGTTTATCGGCGTGTTCGCAATCTCAGGTATAGGGTTGTTACTTAAAAAAATCTATCCCGCCCGCTTGCAATATCGGCATATTTGGGTAATGGGCGCTTATACCGCCACGCTTCCTTCGGTGGTCGGAACGTTTCTTGACGTCATTGGCCGTAATGGCAATGCCTCATTCTGGATTTATTGGCTGCTTGCAATCGGAATATCCGTCCTTGTCTACCGAACGCTTCCCATCCCTAAACGGCGGCAATGAAACGAGCGCCTGTAAGGGCGCTCGTTTACTCTGTTCTTCATTTAGTATGAAAGTATTGATTAACCACTGAAAATAGGGCGTTTTTTCATGGAGGTGGGTATTATTGAGGGCTCACAACAATCCTGGTACCATCCACCGATGTCACTTTGACTTCGGTGTTTTTTTCAAGCCAAGATGCACCTGTTGTCGCACTGTAAGTTTGCCCTTCGATTTCAACCGTGCCGATCGGACGAAAGTCCGTCAGCGTTGTGCCTTCTTTTCCGATCAGCTCATTATACCCTTCATTCATGGAATTGTACCCTTCTTCACTCGACATCGTTTCTTTCAACGTCATTTTCGACCATAGATCACGACGCGGAAACACTTTCGTAAAGAAAAAGGATGCCAGTCCCCCCAAAATCACTGCGAATCCGACGAGGAAGGCGTACATTAAACCCGGCGCGGGAACCGCCAAGCCGATAATCATTAAGACGCCGCCGATAAAGGACAACGTCCCGTCTCCGAGTAATTTTCCGTCTATAACAATCGATAACAAGCCGGCTACATAGAGAATGATGACCCATGATCCGGACGCATCTCCGACATGGTAAGCAAAATACAGCGAGATCAATGAAAATCCGATGATACCGAATATCCCTTTTGCTTTTACAAGCAGTTCCCCAAGAAAAAACATTGTTGCCAAAAACACGACGAGAAAGCCGAAAATCTCAATTTCAAGCCACTCCATTGATTGAGCACTCCTTCCCAAAATCCGGTTCTCTCCAGTACGTTCCCTAGATGATCATCTATCTATATTGTAGCAGAAGTTCTTTGTTTATAAAACGCTTTAATATTGGGGTGGGCGCATCAACAAAACGAACCTCACGTCAATCGTATCGTGAGGTTCGTTAGCAAACTGAACAACTTGCAGCTATCAGCTGGAGCCGGGATGCTGCTTCCATGGCTTCGCCTTCCGCGGACGAACGGTCAAGCCTCCTCGCGCAAAACCGGCGTGCGGGGGATTGACGCGTCCGTTTTGATGTCTACGCCATTGCAGCACCGTCCCTCCATGCGTTGCCAGAAGTGCAAGGTTTTTTTGTTTATAGGATGGATTTCCTTGCATCCAGTTTTGACAACACCAACGGAAAATGCTTATGGGCCAGTCTTTTTCCGTTATTCAGCAGTCCCTATTTAAGAGCCTGATCCGAGTCGCCGCTTCCTTCAAACCAACCGCGAACCGTATCGATTAATTCGCTGAAGAAGTCGAGGACGGATTGCACAAAGCCTTGCGCTTCATCGGAGCTCATCCAGTCATCGATATTATCGCGAATTTGACCAATCTGATTTTGCACTTGATCCCAGTCAATGTCCATGTTTTGCATGCGTTCAAACAATGACACAAGCCCGTCCATTTCTTCATCCGTTAACGTAATTCCAAGTTCATCGGCGATGCGTTCAATGAGGTCTCGCAAGTCTTCTTCCGTTTCCACATCTTCTTCCGCAATCGCTTCTTTAATTCTTGCCATTAATTCCGTTGCTTCTTCTGTCCCGTGATTTTCACTTAGCTCACCGGTCTGTACAAGCTCTTCGTTGGCGATCCGTTTTTGGTCTTCTGGAATCTCTATGTCTGTTTCAATTTCATAAGCTTTAATGATCCCTGTTAGCGCCCCGGTGCCGGAAACTTCAAACGGTGCGGTAACGTAAATTTCGGCGTCTTCGACACCTGCGGTGACGAGCGCGTTGGCGTACATGCCTTCCGTTACGTAATTGATTCGATTCGTTTCTACATCTATCCCGGAACCTGCTTCAGCAATGGTGATTTGTGAAGAAGAAATCGCGTTGTTTCCGATCTGTCCCGCCGGGATAAACTCACCCAAATATTCATGCTCTTCTTCATTAGTTACTTCTACAATCGGGTCTTGTTCACCGCCATCATCCATTTCCGATAAAACCGTTTCTCTTTCTTCATCGCTTAAATCTTCGCCAAGGGTAATAATAATATCACCCGGCGCCGCATCGGCCGCTGCACTGGTTGGTGAGGATATAACACCTGCGCCTACCAGTGCGGCCGCTGTTATCCCTGCAACGATTTTTTTCATTTTTGTGCTCCCCCTCATAATGTCTTACCCTTTTTTCTTACCATATCCAAACCGAAAAGAAAAGCCAATTAGAGAGTTTTTGTTATTTCATCAGCATTTTTTCATGGGACAAGCATACCGTTTTATTAAGGAGGTATTTTTCATGAAAAAATGGTTTTGGATTCTCGCAATTGCTACCGTAATTTTTGCTATATATTATGACGTCTCGCGCGGCACGCTTCCGGTCGCTGATTCCTCGCCGGAAACCGCCGGGGAAACAGTGGAAGTCACGGAAACGCATTTTGACCACACCGTCGACGTTGAAATTGAAGCCGGCCAAACATTATTGTCCATCGTTGAACAACTCCATGATGAAGGCATGCCGATGGACATGGCAGCCATCGAAAACGATTTTCAGTACTTAAATGACGGCCAATCGCCCGAACAATTAAACGAGGGCCAAATGTACACATTTCCCCTTTATGAAAGCTAACCTTCCCGAATACTTGCCAGTTTTGCCGTTTCATTGCTACAATAATATACATGCACAGTATAAATGAGCCAAATGCGTTTTTTATAAAATAAGCTCATGCAAAGGGGCGGAAAACGAATATGAGCGAAATCATCCACCGAACGAAAACGAGACCGGTTCGTGTCGGCAATCTAGTCATCGGCGGCAATGATGAAGTTATCATTCAAAGCATGACGACAACGAAAACGGAGGATGTCGAAGCGACGGTTGCGGAAATTCTACGTCTTGAAGAAGCAGGATGTCACATCGTTCGGGTAGCCTGCCCTAACGATAAAGCTGCGGACGCCCTTCCCGAAATTAAATCACGCATAAATATTCCCTTAGTCGTTGATATTCATTTTGACCACCGCAAAGCTTTAAAAGCGATTGAAGCCGGTGCGGATAAAATCCGGATCAACCCCGGAAACATAGGGTCACGTGAAAAAGTAGAGATGGTTGTTGAGGCTGCCAAAGAAAAAGGGATTCCCATACGCATCGGTGTGAATGCCGGGTCTCTCGAGCGTCATCTTCTTGAAAAATACGGATACCCTACCGCCGACGCTATGGTCGAAAGCGCGTTGCACCATATCGCGATTCTTGAAGAATTGGATTTTCATGACATTATCGTCTCCATGAAAGCATCCAATGTTGACCTGGCGATTGAAGCTTATACAAAAGCGGCACAAGCGTTTAGTTACCCCCTTCATCTTGGCATTACCGAATCCGGAACATTATTTGCCGGCACGGTCAAAAGTGCGGCCGGACTTGGCGCGATTTTGGATAAAGGCATTGGCAATACGATGCGCATTTCCCTCAGTGCCGATCCTGTTGAGGAAGTGAAAGTCGCCCGCGAACTTACAAAAACATTCGGTTTGGCTTCGGATGCAGCCACCTTAATTGCTTGCCCAACATGCGGACGCATTGAGATCGATCTGATTAGCATCGCCAACGACGTCGAAGCCTACATCGCTAAAATTAAAGCTCCGATTAAAGTCGCCGTTCTCGGCTGTGCCGTCAACGGTCCCGGAGAGGCCCGGGAAGCTGATATCGGCATTGCGGGAGCAAAAGGGGAAGGACTCCTTTTCCGCCACGGCGAAATCATTCGCAAAGTTCCCGAGGAGACGATGGTCGAGGAATTGAAAAAAGAAGTCGATAAATTGGCGGAAGAACACTACGCCAAACTAGAAACATCCCAGTAAAAAGCACAACTGCCCGCTCTTAAAATGGTGAGCGGGCAGTTGTTTGTTACGGTCACATAAATGGTGCGAAAAAAACCGATATGAGGATGGAAGCAGCCCCGATACCAATGGCCCACCAACCAAGTGCAGAAGCACCTTTTTGACGAGCGAAAAAGCCGGTAATAATCCCTGCGGCACCTAAAATGACCGGCAAGAAAAAGAGCGATACAAGCGAAATAATAATCGCAGCTGTACCTAATCCCATCCCTAGGGAATCATCATTGACCGTTGGCTCTTCTCCTTGCATTGGTTCATCTGATCGATCCGAGGCTTCATTCGTCTGCTCGGTATCCACGCTCGGGGAAGCGATTTCTGCTGAGGTTTCTTCCATATACTCCCCATTGTAACTTTCAATGAGCGGGTCAACCATCACGGGTCTTTCTTCCGGTTGATCTTCCCGGTTCGTTTGTTCCCGATCCGGTTGCTGACGCTCGTGACCTTCGTCCGCCAACCTGATCTCCCCCTTACCCGGTTTTTCTCCCGGGTATTTATAGTTTGGCTGGCTTCTCAAGGAATTATCGGATGAAAGTATTGGTTAATGCGTCATTTATATCTGAATATCGATTTGGCACAAAGTATAGCGACCTTGCCGGACGGAGATTGAGCTTTTCGAGCGTCATGAACGTTGGCAAGGGGTACAGTAACCAAAAATTTCAAATTTATGGCTCGTTATTTTAAAATCATCTTCCCTTGCGTTTAAGTGTTCCATCGGACAAACGGGAATATGCTTTGTTGTTCCGCACGTTAAACAAATCATGTGATGATGATGGTCTTCCTCGCAACTAAGGCGAAATCGTTTCTCTCCCTCCCATTCGCTGGCTTCCAAAATTCCCAAGTCAGCAAATAAGGAAAGATTGCGATAGACCGTATCGAAACTAAGCCCTTTATACCGCTCTTGCATGAACGTGAGCACTTCTTTGGCCGGCACGTAACCCTTTTGCTCATCCAAAAACCCGATAATTTCTTTTCGTTTGTCTGTGTTTTTATACCCTTGTTCTTTTAACGTTTTTATCGCCTTTTGTGCATCCATTTGGTCACCCCTCCTTTTTCGTTGCGGCACGTGGGGGTTGAGACGCTTCTTTTCCCATTTTCTTCGCCCCAAGGCTGAAAAGCAAGATGGCAACAGCAACAACGACAATCACACCGCCAGGTGCCAAATCCAAATAAAATCCGAAAATGATCCCTGCCAACACAGCAATTTCCCCAAAAAGTGCCGAGTAAAAAAACATTTGCTTGAAACTCTTTGCCCATTGCATAGCAGCGGCAACTGGGAGCGTCATCAATGCAGAGACGAGCAAAATGCCGACAATTCTCATCGCTGCGGAAATGACAAGCGCCACGAGAATCATAAAAACAACATCAAGCCATTTCCCCGGCAACCCGGAGACCTTCGCTTGCTCTTCATCAAATGAGAGGAAAAACCACTCTTTATAAAAAAAGACCAAAAGTACTGCGACAATCACAGTGACCGCCAAAATCGTGTAAAAATCCGTGCGGCCAACCGCAGCAACACTTCCGAACAAATATGCAAACAAATCGGTATTAAACCCATCTGCAATCGAAATAAATACGACGCCGAGGCCAATCCCCGCCGACATAATAATCGGGATCGCCAACTCTTTGAAATGGCTGTACACTTTGCGCAACTGATTGATCAACAACGCCCCGACTAGCGCAAACAACATCCCCATGTATAACGGATCGATGTCAGCCAGCGTGATAAAAAACGACGCCAGCAAAAAATGAAAAGCAATGCCGGTCAGCGTAATGTGGGACAGAGCATCAGCCACGAGCGACATCCGTTTAACGACGAGAAATACCCCAAGCAATGGGGCAGCAAGGCCAATCATAATCCCGGAAAACAATGCTTGACGAAGAAAGTCATATTGAAAAAATACATCGATCATTGTGCAAGTTCTCCATGCTCATGTTCATGCATGATATGTTGAACATCATACCCGTACAGTGCGGAGAAATCCGGATTTTCTTCAAATTCCGATCTGCTGCCGTGAAAATGCAACCGCTGATTTAAGCAAGCAACGTCGGATACGTAACGCGTCATCGTGCCTACATCATGGCTGACAAGGATTAGTGTAAGTCCACGCTCTCGATTGAGGCTCGCCAATAAATCATAAAAACGTCGAGCGGCATTGGCGTCAACGCCAACCGTTGGTTCATCAAGAATGAGCAACTCCGGATTGCTCACAAGTGCGCGAGCGATAAATATCCGTTGTTGTTGCCCGCCCGATAAGCGTCCGATCGGTTGCTTTGCATAGCTCTTCATTCCAACAGTGTCCAGCGCTTCGTATACGCGTGCTCGTTCCTTTTTTCCAAGAAAACGGAATAAACCGACCGGACCAAACAAGCCCATGGACACCACTTCAAAGACTGTGGCCGGAAATCCGGCGTTAAAACGATTGGCTTTTTGTGACACATACCCGACTTTTTCCCAGTTGGAAAACTCGCTGACGTCGGTGTCAAAAAGACGAATGGAACCGATTTGCGGTTTCAAAAGACCGAGTATCAAACGAATTAATGTTGATTTTCCGGAACCATTCGGCCCGACAAGTCCGAGAAAAGTTCCCTGTTTTACCGCCATGCTCACATCATCCAAGACAGGAGAACGCTCATAGCGATAAGTAATTTGCTGAATATCAATGACAGATTTCTGTTGATCCATTCAAGGACCTCCATCCTAAAGATGAGTTACTAAAACAGAATGATTACGATTAATTATTTTAGTATATCTCATTATTGCCGGTTTGTAAATGGAGAGCCTTTGAAAGGGTCATTTCCCATTCATACGCCAATGAAATGGTTCATTCGGGCAGTTTAGAAAACCTGGCTTTTCGCCAAGCTTTTATGGCGAAAGCCTTCGCCCAACTTATGCAGATAAGAACGTTGATTTATACGTTCTTATCTGCTACAAAAGGCAACGTGATAATGGTGGCTGTTCCCTTATTTTTATCACTTTCCACGTGAAAAGTGCCATGATGGTCTTCAATAATTTTTTTTGACAAGGAAATGCCGATTCCCGTTCCTTTTTCCTTGCTCGTATTAAAAGGTTCGCCGATTTTTTCCATGATCTCTTCCGAGATCCCCGGGCCATTATCTTTGACCGTGATTTCGTAGTCATTTGGCAGCTCACGCGTGATTAATGAAAAGACTTTTCGTTGTTCCGGTTTATACGCTTCCATTGAGTTTCGCAGTAAATTTAAAAGCACTTGTTTAATCATGGTTTCGTTCATTTTGATGACCTGTTCGCTTTTGGCAATGCTCGCCTCAAAATATACATTGTTCAACAAACATTCCGAACGGATGATATCTTCGACCGTATCGATGACCTCCATTGGAGATAAGGCCTGTACATCAAATTTTTTCCGAGAGATCGACAGGAAATTTTCCAGTATTTTATTCATCCGGTCCACTTCGCTAAAAATGGTTTTGGCATACTTTTGAAAGCTGTTCGTCAACTCGGATAATTGTAAGAACCCGCGAATGACAGACAGAGGGTTTCGCAATTCATGGGCGACCCCGGCAGCAAGATGGGAAACAGACTCCATTTGCTGTTTATACTGAAGCAATTGCTCATATTTGATGTTCGTGCTCTCATCAATTAAAAGCCCGATCACTTCCTGGCTGGCGGGGACATAT
This sequence comes from Salicibibacter cibi, assembly GCF_016495865.1. Lineage (NCBI taxonomy): Bacteria > Bacillati > Bacillota > Bacilli > Caryophanales > Bacillaceae > Salicibibacter > Salicibibacter cibi. The sequence goes on along the minus strand of NZ_CP054706.1, from coordinate 1,434,418 downwards.
ACGGCTAAACTTTTAAATAAACGTCCGCCTTCCCGGTCTTCTTCCATCTGTTCACTCACCATCTGCGACTGAAATGCTTCCGTTACTGCTTTGTGCATGCAAGCACCCGCTTCCGATTCCAGCCGTAAACGTTCAAACGCAAGTTCAACAAAGGGTCCCTGCTCCAGTTTTGGAAGCGCAATCTCTAGAAACGTCCTATTCTTTTCAATTATTTTTAATTCAGTGTTCACTCTTATAAATCCAAATGGCAATCGGTCTGTAAAATTTTCCATTCTTTCCTTTGAATCAAAAGGTTGCTCTGTTCCGGTTAAATAAAAACGTTCATTTCGATGCATTCCACGATAAAAAACGGAGTGATTGTCCCCGTTGATGTCATGAATGAAGGTTATTTCACGAGGGTGGTTCCCCTCCTGCATTTCCCTGAAAAAAGACATGACCCTCATCCATTCAGCTGTATGTAAAGCGGAAAAAAAATTCGAAATGGAGGAAAGCAGGTTTGTCGCTGCATGATTTTTATACAAAATCGTTCCGTCTTTTTTCAAAACAAGTCGAAGTTCCCGGCTTACTTCATCAAAAATATACGATTGTCCTAGATTGCTTCGATTCAGTGTGAAAACGTTCATCACCGCCTCCGATAACCATCATTTTCCTACATTATACTAAAACCTCTTACCCATGCATAGTGTTTTCAAAAAAAATCGATTTCCAAACATCGCACATTTTAGAGCATTTCCTGCATATTCTACAACGTGGCATGTAAGCATTTGTCGATGAAAAAACCTGCCATGCCTCCCACTTGCCGAGTGGCTCCAAATAAAATAAAAGGATGTGAAATGCATTGAATTTTCAAATGATTCAGCAGTATGTAAAAAACATGTCTCCGCACCAATTAAAAGCGCTCGCCCACAGCAAAGGCTTCTCCCTCACTGATCATGAGGTTCAAAAACTTATTCACCTTATTCAAACAGAACATGTGAATTTTGCTGATCAAGCATCCGTTTTCGCATTTATAAACAAAGTGGAAAAAACAACATCGCATGAACACGCGATGTTGCTTCATGATCTTTATCAAAAATACGGGGGCTTTTTGCGACAATAAGCGAGCTAGTTTACCGAGTTCCCCACTTTACTGTTCAGTTAACCTTTCTTTCATCTCCGGGTCATGGGACTCCTCCCGCAGCATGATAATTTCACGCTTATAGGGAGGTTTTTTATTTTTTTTGTCTTCGCCGACATAAGGCGTCTCCAAAATTTTGGGGATGTCTGCCATTGTTTCATGATGGACAATGTTGTTTAAAGCCCCAAAACCGATATACCCGAAGCCGATGTTTTCGTGGCGATCTTTTCGTGCTCCTTGCGGGTTTTTACTGTCATTCACGTGAAGCACTTGCAAGCGGTCGAGACCGACCGTTTTCTCAAACGCATCCATCACGCCATCGAAATCATTGATGATATCGTACCCGGCATCATGGGTGTGACAAGTATCGAAACAAACCGATAGTTTCTCATTATGGGTAACCCCGTCAATAATTTGTGCCAGTTCATCAAATGTACGTCCGCATTCGGATCCTTTTCCGGCCATTGTTTCCAATGCGATTTGCACGTTTTGTTCTTTTGTGATGACTTCATTTAATCCTTCAATGATTTTTGCAATTCCTTTCTCCGGCCCTTCCCCGACATGGGAACCTGGGTGAAGCACAATTTGGGTAGCACCGATGGCTTCTGTCCGCTCAATCTCGGAACGTAAGAAGCGAACCCCGAGGTCAAACGTTTCCGGCTTTTGCGTGTTAGCGATATTGATAATGTACGGCGCGTGAACAACCACTTTTTCAATGCCATTTTCTTTCATATGCGCGTTGCCCGTTTCTATATTTAAGTCTTCAATTGCTTTTCTGCGCGTATTTTGGGGAGCTCCCGTATAAATCATTAATGCGGTTGCCCCGTAGCTTGCCGCTTCCTCGCTTGACGTCAGCAGCATTTTTTTTCCGCTCATCGATACGTGAGAGCCAAGGTAACGTGGGATATCACTCATTTTCTTTTCCTCCTCTTTTTGTAACCGGGTTTACCGTTTTTCGGCTTATGGGATGGATTTTTTTGCTTTTTTCGGGGATTGAAACGTTGTCTTCCCGGTGCATAACCACTGCCCAATTGATCAATTTCAAGCCATTCCCCTTTTTTAATATCCAAATATCGGAAGATGAAGCTTTGTTTTTGCAATTGATGAAGCGCCGGGTAATCTTCTTTGGAAACAATCGTGAAAACTTCACCGGAGGCACCCGCTCGCGCCGTCCGCCCTGCCCGGTGCAAATAGTATTGCAAGTCCTGCGGCAGTTGCAAATTAATAATGTGAGAAACCCCTTTAATGTCCATCCCGCGGGCGGCAATATCGGTACAAATCACATATGGGACCGCCGCACGTTCAATGTTCCGCATCGATCGTTTACGGGCGCGGGGGGAGAGGTCTCCATGCATGCACTCGGTTTGGAGTCCATGCGCAATAAAAAGATCCGTTACTTCTTCCGCTTCTTGTTTCGTGTTCACAAAAATCAAGCATAGATACGGACGCAAGAGAGCAGCCATTTCCACCGCCAATTGTTGACGTCCGCGACTTCGTAACGGAATCAGATAATGAGTTAGGTTTTTCGGAGACGGTTGTTCCGGTTTTACATGTACATGGCGCGGTTGATTCATGTATTTTTTTAAAAAGGGTTGGAGGCGTTGCGGAATGCTGGCGGAAAAGACGAGCATTTGCAACGCTTCCGGCATACGTGCGGCCACTTGGTCCAAAGCTTCCAAGAACCCCATTTCCAACATTTGGTCTGCTTCATCAACGACAAGCGTCCGTACTTGATGAACATCTAGGGCGTTTTCCTTTATTACAAGATCGTGTAATCGCCCCGGCGTTGCAATGACAACGTGCGGCGGTTGTTGAAGACCGGCAATATTCCGTTCTTTATCCGTCCCGCCAATGACTCGCCGGATACGAATTTCTTCCATGCCACTGTCTTTTTTGCATTTATTAAACACTCGATAAAGCTGTTCGGCCAATTCTCTCGTTGGGGCAGTCACCACGGCTTGAACACATTGGTCATCCGGGTGAATCGCCGACAATATCGGCAAGGCAAACGCAAGCGTCTTGCCGGTGCCCGTTTGCGACTGTCCAATCACGTCTTTCCCCCTTAATATAGCAGGAATAAGCCGTTCTTGAATCTCCGTCGGCCGCTCAATTTCTTCGGCTTGCAAATGTTTGATTAAACGAGCATCAATTTCCAGGCGGCTAAACCTTGACATCTCACTTCTCACCTCTCCCTTTTCACTTCAAGTATGAACGGGCACGTGCACATTTTCATATTCTATCACAAAAAGAGTGTTCCCTCACTCTTTATTATTTAGAAGGGAAAGAAGGGATTGTTATGTTCGGACCACCTCCGATGATGCCGATAGGAGCTCCTCCCGTTCCGCCGCCAATGCCTTTTGGGGCTGCACCCATGGCCGCCAGCAGGTCCGCGGCCTTGCCGATGATGGGAGGCGGCGGGTTCCCGGCTGCTCAGGCAGCTCAGACAGCAGGCCTCGCACAAAGCGGTGCCGGCCTCGGATCAATCGGACGTTTTATTCCGATGATTCAAAGTGCAGGAAAATGGTTGCCTATGATTCAAAAATACGGGCCTATGGTGCGTCGGGTACCGGGAATGATTCAAAAGGCAAACCAAGTGGGCAAAGTGCTTAAAAATGCAAATGCTTCGCAGTCGGCCACTCCCGCTAATCCTCCGCAAGAAAAAAAAGAAAAGACCAACGAGATAAAAGAGGATCCTTCCCCCTCCTTTGCATTAAAAGAAGGGGCACAACCACCGCCGAAGCTATATGTGTGAGCGCTACGCAGAGATCGGGCATGAAAAGGACGGGAAATACCGTCCTTTTCATTTACGTTCCGGGCGAATGGCTGTATAATATCCAATAGCATATACGTATTGGAGGACTTGGCTATGGAAGTAAAGAAAATTGCTCCGAGGGGGTATTGCTATGGTGTCGTGGATGCCATGGTCATTGCTCGCCAAGCAGCTGAAGATAAAGAATTGCCGAGGCCGATTTACATCCTAGGTATGATCGTTCACAATACACACGTTACCGATGCTTTCGAAGAAGAGGGCATTATCTCACTTGACGGACCGAATCGACTTGAAATCCTTCAAGAAGTAGAAAATGGAACGGTTATTTTTACCGCTCACGGCGTGTCTCCCGAAGTCAGGAAATTAGCCGACGAGAAAGGGTTAACGACCATTGATGCCACTTGTCCGGACGTTACGCATACCCACGACTTAATCAAAGAAAAAAAAGCCGAGGGTTATGACATCGTTTATGTCGGAAAGCGCGGCCATCCGGAACCGGAAGGAGCCATGGGCGTCGCCCCCGATCACGTTCACCTTATCGAAACAGTCGATGATGTCGAAACGCTGGATTTGCAAAGGGAAAAAATCATTATAACGAACCAAACGACCATGAGCCAGTGGGATGTTTCCGATATTATGAATCGAACGATCGAGCGTTTCCCGCACGCTGAAGTCAATAATGAAATTTGCCAGGCCACGCAAGTTCGACAAGAAGCTGTTGGTGATCAAGCCGGCGATTCCGAATTGCTCATCGTGGTCGGTGACCCGAAAAGCAATAATTCAAACCGGCTGGCACAAGTTTCAAAAGACATCGCCCATACTAATGCGTACCGCATCGCCGATGTTAGTGAATTAAAATTGGAATGGCTGGAAGGGGTCCAAAAAGTAGCCGTAACCGCCGGCGCATCCACACCCACAGCCATCGCACGGGAAGTCATTCTCTTTTTGGATCAATACGATCCGGTGGATTCATCAACGTGGAAACCGGAAAGAAAAGCGTTAGGAACCAAAATTTTACCACCATTACGCAAAAACTCCAAATCCAGGGCACGTTAAACAATAATTAAGGTCGAACAGAAACTGTTCGACCTTTTTATTATAAAAATGTAAACGGCTCTGTATCAACGGCCGAAGCAGTGATTTTCATCTGATAGCCGCTCGCTTGCGCATCTTTTCCCAATCGGTCGGCAAGGGCTTGCTTCATGATGCCTTCGATATGGTGTCCGGGGTCGACGAGCGCGAGCCCTGCAGCTTCTGCATCTTGGGCGGTATGAAACTTAACGTCTCCGGTCACCAATACATCAGCTCCGGCTGCCAACGCCTGCTGCCAATATTTGCTTCCATCCCCGCCAATAACGGCAATGGTTTGTACGTTGCGCCCTAAATCACCGACAACTCGCAATCCCTTCACGTTAAAAATTTCTTTGAGCGAGGAAGCAAAAGCGTCAAGCGTCGTGGAAGAAGCAAGCGTTCCGATTCGGCCAAGACCGAAAAATTCGCCCTCAAGACCCAACGGATAAAGATCATACGCAGGTTCTTCATAAGGGTGGACACGGCCAAGCACATCAAGCACATGCGCCAGTATGGAATCGGGAATGACCGTCTCTATTTTTTTCTCCGCAACGTAGGTCAATTCCCCCCGGTTTCCGATGTGAGGATCGGTTTCATCTCCGGGGATAAACGTGCCCGTGCCTTCACTGTTAAACGTGCAATGGGAGTAATCGCCGATGTGGCCGGCTCCTGCATCGCCCAATGCCCTCCGTACTTGATCTGTGTCTTCTTCCGGAACAAATGCGACTAGTTTGTACAGATGATCTTTTTTCGTCGGGACAACAATCTTGGTGTCTTTGATTCCCATCTCATCCACCAACCAATCATTCACCCCGCCCGGTGCGATATCCAAATTGGTGTGCGCAGCGTATACGGTAATATCGTGTTGCAAACATTGTTGGATGACACGTCCTTTCGGGGTAGACGTATCCACTTCCGTCAAAGGCATAAACAAAAGGGGATGGTGGCTAATAATGAGGTCTGTATCCTGTTCAACAGCTTCGGCCACCACCGCTTCTGTAACATCCAACGTGACAAGCACATTTTTCACTTTTTTTTCTAAGGCGCCGAGCATCAAGCCGACAGGGTCTCCATCCATAGCCATGCTTTTTGGGGACCAATGTTCAAGCAAAGCAACGACATTGCGAGCACTCGGTATCGCACTCATTTTATAACCTCCTTGATTCTTTTTATTCGATTGTTCATGCGCGCTCGTTCTTGACTAATTTCCGTTTGCCCAATCGAAGCATCCATTTGTCGCAACACCCGTTCCAGATGGTTAAGTTCCCGCTTCCATTTTAATCGGAAAGCCTCGGGTTTTTTTTCAAGCAATTTCGGACCGAATAGAATTGCATCATCCCAATTTTTATTCGCGTACGTGTGCCGATAACCCTCGCCTTCTTCTTTTACGGCTATTAACACTTCATAAAACTGTTCTTTTTTAAACTGTTCTTCAAGCACGATTTGTTCCGTTACCAACGTCCAGCCGCGGTCATACAACCACTTTCTCACCGTGTCAGCAGCGACATTCGGCTGAAGAATGAGCCTTTGTACGGTTTCCAGTTTATTTGCACCCTTGGACAATATTTCCGTGATTAAACTTCCGCCCATCCCGGCGATGGCGATGACATCGATCCGGTCGGATGCCTTCAATGTTTCCAGCCCTTCCCCATGTCGTACGGAAATAGAATCGCTGAAACCGGCTGCCTCCACACGGCGCAGTGCCGTTTGAAACGGCCCTGCCTTGGCATCACTGGCCACAGCTGACCGAAGATGCCCAGCGTTCATTAGAACCACAGGGAGTTGTGCATGATCGGTTCCTATATCCGCCAAGCGTGATCCCTTTGGCACTTCGCAGGCAATCGTTTGCAAGCGTAAAGACAGCTGCTGTATTTGCTTCACGTTACGTCCCCTCTTTCCAATACGAAAAAGGAGCACGGGTTCCGGGCTCCTTTTTCTCAGGGGCTTATTCCCCACCTTCTTCTACATACTCGGCAACGGCCTCGGCATCTTCACCGCTGACTAAATCTTCGGGCATGGAGCCGGGACCTTCCTCGATCGCGGTCATGACCTCGTCAGCGCCCGTACCTTCAATTTCCGGCCCGGAATCCCCTTCCATGTTTTCGCCGTGGCAACTCAAACAGTTTTCTTCATAAATTTCAGCACCGGCATCAACTGATTCTTCTTCACCATTCTCTTCTCCTTCTTCCTCCTCTGCAGGTCCGCCTAAACCCACAAATGATAGAATTAACATGAGAGAAATACCGGCAACGGCAATAAGTAAAAATGGTATTAGTGGTTGTCCTTTCACCGAATCACACCCTCTATTTGATCTATGTCGTATTTCATTTTATAGGAAAATACACCGGAAGAAAAGAAAAACAGGAGCTGTTCCTGAAATTGTCGTTATTTTGCCTTCCATCGCCGCAAAATGCATTTTGTTTGGAAACATTTGCAATCTCTGATGGATATCGGTAATATGAATAAAATAAGTCATAAAGAAGGTTGGGTCACTCCTGTTGTGGAGCAACCCGTAAACTTACTCCATAAAGTCTTTCAGACGTTTGCTGCGGCTTGGATGCCTTAATTTACGCAACGCTTTTGCTTCGATTTGACGAATCCGTTCGCGGGTAACCCCGAACACTTTGCCTACTTCTTCAAGTGTGCGCGTGCGCCCGTCATCCAGCCCAAATCGCAAGCGTAAAACATTTTCTTCCCGATCGGTTAACGTATCGAGCACGTCTTCCAATTGTTCTTTTAAGAGCTCATATGCAGCGGCATCTGATGGCGCCAATGCATCCTGGTCTTCAATAAAATCACCGAGATGGGAATCATCTTCTTCTCCGATGGGTGTTTCCAGGGACACGGGTTCTTGGGCAATTTTCAAGATTTCACGCACTTTGTCAGGCGTCAAGTCCATCTCTTCGGAAACTTCTTCAGGGGTAGGTTCCCGACCGAGATCTTGAAGCAATTGGCGTTGGACACGGATCAATTTATTGATGGTCTCAACCATATGCACCGGAATGCGAATCGTTCGCGCCTGATCGGCAATCGCGCGTGTGATCGCTTGGCGAATCCACCACGTTGCGTACGTGCTGAATTTGAATCCCTTGTTATAATCAAATTTTTCCACGGCTTTAATTAAACCCATGTTTCCTTCTTGAATCAAGTCGAGAAACAGCATGCCGCGACCGACATACCGCTTGGCAATGCTGACGACAAGACGCAGGTTTGCCTCGGCAAGACGCCGCTTCGACTCCTCATCGTCATCCTCTATTCGCTTGGCGAGATCGATTTCTTCATCGGCAGAAAGCAACGGGACACGTCCGATCTCTTTTAAATACATTCGGACGGGGTCATTAATCTTGATCCCGGGCGGAACACTAAGGTCATTCAGATCATGGTCATTTTCCTTTTCGACCTGTTCCATACTGGGGACTTCCTCGCCTTCATTCAGCAAATCGACCCCTTGCTCTCCCAGGTACTCGAAAAATTCATCCATTTGCTCCGAATCTTGATCATATGGAGCAAGCTTTTCCGTTATTTCCGCATAGGAAAGCACCCCTCTTTTTTTGCCAAGTTCTACAAGTTGCTCTTTGACTTGATCGATGGACATTTCACCCTCCGCTAACGGACGTAGTGGTTTCTCTGCCATTCGATCTCCCTCCTTCCAATTCCAAAAAACACAATCCCTCTATTGCAAATGCGCACGCAAATACCGGGGGCGCACCGCTTTACGCCCGAGTTTTTTATACAGCGCAATAATTTCCTGACCGAGCGCTGTTGCCGTCTCTGCATCATTTTTTTGCAATGCTTCTTTTTGAGCATGTTCTTTTTGTTCTATTTCTACCCAATTTGCGTAGTTCTTAACCTGATGAATATAATCCGCAAATGCTTCCGGGTTCATTTCCCCTCCCGGTTGCATCGCGATTTCGGCAACAATGGACGAAAGTTCGCCATCTTCCAGATAGTCCAGGAAACCGGCACTACCCGCCGCGTATCCTTCGCCATAATAACCGAATAGATGCGCTGCAATGGCCGCGTATTCATCTACATTAAAATTCCCGCCAATTTCCTGCTCTACCTCTTTGGCCCAAGCTTCATCTTCCATCATCATCTGCAAGAGGGCGCGCTCGGCATTATGAAATGCGGGGAGGAGGTTCTTTTGTGAGAAGCTTTCCCCATTGTCTTTTTCCCGGCGATTAAAAGATGCCTTCCTTTTGCCGCGTACCCTTTGATACATACGATACTGTTCCTGTTTTAATGCTTCCAGGGATATTGAAAACTCTTCCGATAATTGCTTAAGGTAAAATTCACGCTCCACCGGACTGCTTACTTGCGCAAGCGCCTCGAGTACCCATTCGATATAATCCTTGCGATCTCCTGCCCGCTGTACATTTTTCTCTTTTTTATAGGCATTCATTTTAAAGGACAGAACGGAAAGGGCACCCTCGATCATGTTTTGCCTAAAAGCATGGGCACCTTGGTCACGAATATAATCGTCCGGATCCTGATTGGCAGGCATAGGCGCAATTTTAACGTGACAACCGTTTGCCTCCAGCGTTTCCGCATTCTGTATCGCCGCTTTTTCTCCGGGGGAGTCGCCATCGTAACAAATGGTCACTTGCTCGGATAAACGGCGGATCAACTGTGCCTGCTTTCCCGTAAGCGCCGTTCCAAGTGTCGCCACTCCGTTATCCACACCGGCCATCCACGCCGATACAACATCCATATAGCCTTCAAACAGTACCACAAATTTACGTTTTCGTACTGCCGGGCGTGCAAGGTGGTACGCATAAAGCACTTCATTTTTTTTAAAAATAGGCGTTTCTCGGCTATTTAAATATTTGGCCGAAGATGCTTTATCAAGCGCGCGTCCCCCAAAGGCAATCGGTTGGCCACCCATATCCCATATCGGAAAAATAAGTCGGTAGTTAAACCGGTCATACGGGCCGCGGCCATCCTCCGTCCTTTGCACCAGATCTGCCTGTTCCATCTCAGAAAGGTCAAACGCACGTTTTTTCAAAAGGAGGGATAACACTTCACGTTCCGATGGCGCAAAACCTATCTGGAAGTGACGCAACGCTTCGTCGCTTACATTTCGGGCACCTTGGGCATAATTATAAGCCTCGCGCCCTTGCTCCGTATGCATGAGTAAGTGATGATAAAAGCGTGCGGCTAATTGGCACCCTTCTTTTAAAGAATGATGTTTTTGCGGCGCAGAAAACGCTGCTTCCGGAATTTCAACGGAAATATTTGCTTTCTCCGCTAATGTGCGAACTGCCTCCTGAAATGTGACCTGCTCCAGATCCCTCAAAAATGTGAATACATTTCCGGCGGCACCGCATCCAAAACAATAATAGAGCTGCCGATCCTGTGAGACGGAAAATGAAGGCGTGTTTTCTTCATGAAACGGACATAAGCCCGTGTATCGGTGGTTGCCTTTCTTTTGCAACTGAACCGACTCGCCGATCACATCAACGATATCCGTGTGCCTGCGAACGTTCTCCACTGTTTCTTCAGGGATTGCTCTTTGCACGAGTTGAACTCACCCCACCTTTTTAACGTGATTCGCGTCATTAGACATTTTCATCGTAAGTTTTGCCTTTTTATTCCGACAAGAGGTGAGTAATCATCCCATATTTTGTACAATATCTATCATCATGCTTGTCCAAATCGACGATATTGACGACCCTTCTATTTAACCATTACCCTAAGAAGGCTTCGTAAAAACATTCATCGATGGATTTCTGCACAAAACCACACGTTTTTTTATTATAACGAATCTTTTTCTATTTGGCTAGAGGGAATTAAAAAAATTTGTTCCTAGATTGATTGATTGATAACGTTGCGATCAAGCTTCCTTTAATGTGTGAAATGATTGGAAATCATATTTGCCGTTTCTTCCACTGCTTTATTTGACACATCGATAATACTGCAACCGATTTTTGCCATAACCTTTTTCGAATAATCCAATTCATTCTCTATGCGTTCCATGCTCGCATAGTTAGCTTCTTTTTTCAGGCCGAGCGATATCAGTCGCTCCGAACGTATTTCGTGTAATTTTTCCGGACGAATATGAAGACCGATACATTTATCGGACGTAATGCGAAACAACTCTTCCGGCGGCTCAAGCTCCGGGACAATCGGAACGTTTGCCACTTTTAATCCTTTATGTGCCAAATACTGGGACAGGGGTGTCTTGGAAGTGCGGGAGACACCGATAAGGACAATATCCGCATTTAAAATGCCACGTGGATCTCTGCCATCGTCATATTTGACGGCGAATTCAATTGCTTCCACTTTTCGAAAATATTCCTCGTCCAAACGGTAAACAAGTCCCGGTTTATACTTCGGTTCCAGTTGCAAAAGATGGGTCAATTTATCAAGAATCGGCCCCATGATGTCCACCACTTCCACTTGTTTTCGCTCTGCTGTTGCAAGCAAATGGGCCTTCACTTCAGGAACGACGAGTGTAAACGCAATCATTGCACCGACATCTTTGGCAAGGTCCACCACTTCATTGATCGTTGCTTCATCTTCTACGTAAGGAATGCGGCGCACTTCAATGTTTGTGGTCCCAAATTGGCTCGCTGCCGCTTTAATGACCAGTTCCGCTGTTTCTCCGACAGAATCGGAAATGACATAAACAATCGGATGCTGTTGAAATGTATTCATGAACGACCACCTCCCAATGGGCGCTCGGATTGCACTAAATCAACGAGCGCTTTCGTCATTGTTGTTTTCGTGACACGGCCAACGACTTCGTATGGATGATTATCCTCGCCATTCACTACAGGGAGCGCGTCGATTTGCCGTTCAATTAACAGGCTTGCCGCCTCGATAAGCAAGTCATCTTTTTTACAGACCGTAATATTTGGCATCCGCGTCATAATGATACTCACCGGCATCGATTCCAGGTCTTGTTTACCGATGCTTGCCCGGAGCAAATCTTTCCGGGAGAGGACCCCGGCCAGCTGCGAGGTTTGATCAACGACAAATAACGTTCCCACATCCTCGAGAAACATTGCGCTTATTGCATCGTATACGGAGTCAGACTCCCCGACAACGACCGGGATGGATTGGTACTCTCCCACTTTTCGTTCCTTTATTTCCGCAAGCGGAACTTCTGCCCCTGTTTTCCCCGTAAAATAATAACCGACACGCGGTCTGGCGCCGAGAAAACCGACCATGGTAAGGATGGCTAAATCAGGGCGCAGAGTGGCTCTTGTCAAGGAAAGGTGGTCCGCGATTTGTTCACCGGTAATCGGACCTTCATTTTTTACGATTTCCAAAATCCGTTCTTGCCGATCCGTTAATTCGATGGTTTCTCACCCCTTATGCTGGAGGTTGGAAGTGGGATGTTAGAAGTTGGGAAAAACCTCTGGCCTCTCACTTCCGAAATGATTTATGAACAATCTCTTACGCAGGAAATACGAGTGATTGAATACGGGCAAACCGGTGGATCTCTTTTGATAAATGATGCATTTGCCGAAGGCGGTTCAATCGCAATCGTTCATCATCGCTCATCACCATGATCGCCTCAAAATAACGGTGGATGACAGGGGAAAGCTTTACGAAAGCTTCCCAGGCACTTGCCAGATCTTTTTTCTCCAACAAAAGCGGCAATTCCTTTTTAAGCGCTGTATACTGATCGTAAAGTTCCTGTTCCTCCTCTTTTTCAAACGCTTCGGGGTCAGGAAGATCCGCTTCCGATTCATCAACTTTTTTGGCAATATTATTCACACGACTGAGCGCTTCCGCAACTGCTTTCATCTCATCGGAACCGTGCCGTTTCTGTAAAAATGCCGCTCGTTCAAATAATGTATCCAAACGTCCGTAAGGGGCAAACAATACGGCGTTTACGACGTCGTAGGAGATTCCTTTTTCCGTGAGCAGAGCCTTGCACCTAAGGGCGAAAAAATCACTGGCTTCCGTAAACAACGCGTATCCATCCGTCAGCCCCTCTTCTTGCATAACAGTCACGACAAATTCCAACATCGTTTCGAAGGTCACAGGGAATTCGTAGCGGTTAGCAATTTGAACGATGGCTTGCGCCTGCCTTCGCAACCCGTAAGGGTCTTGGGAGCCTGTCGGTTTTAGGTCAATCGCCAATGAAGTCAAAATGGTGTCCCATTTATCCGCCATGCTTACAATCGCGCCGACGGTCGTTTCCGGAAGCGCATCACCGTTAAAACGGGGCAAGTATTGTTCTTTAATCGCGGTGGCAACCGTTTCTTTTTCCCCGAGTTTCAACGCGTAATCTGCGCCCATGATCCCTTGCAGTTCCGGAAATTCATCGACCATATGGGAGGATAGATCGAACTTCAAAAGATTTGCCGATCGTGTGACATCATCGGTCAATTGCTCATTAAAGGTTGCTTTTTCCGCCAATTGGCGTGCGATTTTTGTCGTCCGGCGACGCTTGTCCTCCAGGGTTCCCAATTTTTCATGTTCGACGATGTGACCCAGTTTTTCCAAAAACTGTTCCATGGTGCGCGCTTGATCTTCTTCGTAAAAAAAGACGGCGTCCGACAAGCGTGCTCGCAATACTTTTTCGTTTCCTTTTTGCACATTTTCCAAATGACGATGATCGCCATTTCGAACCGTCACGAAAAAAGGAAGCAAATGGCCGTCGACATCATATACGGCAAAGTACCGTTGATGCTCTCGCATCGTTGTAATCAACACATCATCGGGAAGACGTAAAAAAGTCTCGTCAAACGTTCCATACAAAACGGTCGGATATTCGACAAGATTGGCAACTTCCCCGAGCAAATCTTCGTCTTTGCCGATTCGCCAGTTTTGCTCCTCTTCGAGCATTTCCATCTGTTTCTTAATCGCGGTTTTTCTTGATTCGTGATTCGCCAGCACAAACGCCCGCAAAAGTTCCTGCTCATAATCACCGGCATCATTTAAGGATGTCGGCTCGCCAAGGAATCGATGTCCGGCGCTTTCGCGCCCGGTTTGCACGCCCGCAACCTCGTAAGGAACAACATCTGTGCCAAACATCGCGACTAACCAGCGAATCGGGCGCACGTACCGCAAACGTTCCCGTCCCCAACGCATGCTTTTCGGAAATGTAAGTGCGGTTGCTTGAGACACGGCATCCGGGAGCAATTCAGTCGTTGCTTTCCCTTTTTTTTCAATGGTTGCAAATACGTATGCGCCTTGGGACGTCTCCTTTTCGGCAAGTTTTTCCGGTTCGACGCCTTTGCCCCGCGCAAAGCCGAGTGCAGCTTTCGTCCAATTGCCTTCTTCGTCTTTAGCAATTGCCGTTGCGGGACCGCGCGCCTCTTCTACGATCCCTTCTTGTTTTTCGGCCAACGCTTCAATCAGAACAGCGAGCCGTCTCGGAGTGGAAAAGGCGTGCACCGTCTGATAAGCCAACCGATGTTCATCCAGCCATTTTTCCATGTTTGAACGCAATTGTTCCCGAGCGTCGTCGATGTATTGGGCCGGCATTTCCTCCACGCCGATTTCCAACAGAAAAGGCTTTGTCATTATTTTGCCTCCTCCTTTTCCCTTCTTAATAACGGGAAGCCAAGTTTCTCCCGATTGGCGTAATGGATGGAAGCGCATCTCTTTGCAAGCTTCCGCACTCTTCCGATATAACCCGTGCGTTCGGTCACCGATATCGCACCACCGGCGTCAAGCAGATTAAATGTATGGGAACACTTCAAGATGTAGTCGTAAGCAGGGAAAACAAGCTCCTCTTCCAAGATCCTTCCCGCTTCTTTTTCGTAAGTAATAAACAACTGTTTGAGCATCTCATGATCGGCGATTTTAAATGTGTACATGGAATGCTCGTATTCCGGCTGATAAAAAATGTCCCCGAATGTGAAACCATCTTGCCATTCAAGATCGAAAACATTCTCTTTATCCTGGATATAGGAACAAAGCCGTTCGATCCCGTAAGTGAGCTCAACCGACACAGGGTCCGCGTCAAGGCCGCCGACCTGCTGAAAATAGGTGAACTGCGTAATTTCCATGCCATCGAGCCAAACTTCCCAACCCAATCCCCAAGCGTTAAGGGTAGCGTCTTCCCAATTATCTTCAACGAAACGGATATCATGTTCCTCGGGATTGATGCCAAGCGCCTGCAGGCTTTCCAGGTAAAGGTCCTGAATATTGTTCGGGGAAGGCTTCATGATGACCTGGAATTGGTGATGTTGGTAAAGACGGTTCGGGTTCTCCCCATACCTGCCATCCGACGGGCGTCTCGATGGTTCCACATAAGCCACATTCCACGGCTCGGGACCGATGCTTCGCAGAAACGTCATTGGATTCATTGTCCCCGCGCCTTTCTCGACATCATATGGCTGCATAATAAAGCAGTTCTGTTCTGCCCAATACGATTGCAAGTGTAAAATAACTTCTTGAACGTTCATAGCACAAAGCTCTCCTTTCGGCACTGCATTCTCTCTTTTGAATCATTTTCTACATGCAACCATAAAAACTCCCGCCCCAAGAATGTCTTAGGGACGGGAGTTTTCCCGCGGTTCCACCCTAGTTGCACCCATGTTTTACACAGGTACCCCTTTGTCATTTATACTCCAAAGCGCCTTCCAAGGACCGGCAGTTGTGGCTTTCACCATCCCACATCGCTAGTTACTGCCTCATTCCAAGTACTACTCTTCTTCTCAGTATAGTTGTAGATATTTAATTTGTATAAAAACCATACGCGAACAGCAAGCTGTTGTCAAGGTTTCCATTGTTGCCACTGATCCAGAAAACGTTTGGACTTTAGGGTTAAGCCTGAATATGTATCATAATAGGATTCAAGGAGATGATGAAGCAAGGTTTTCGTTTCCGGTTTCACGCGAATCTGCCCAAGATTCCCTGGTTCAATATAATAAAGCGTTCTAAGCAACTGTACTTGTTTAGGCGTTAACCAAAACCGATGTGCATCAAATTTGCTGCACGTTTCACAGAGAAAACCGGCTTCTTTTACGGAAAATGAAAAATCTCCTGCGGTTCTGCCGCAATTCGCACATCGATCTAATTCAGGTTTAATTCCGGCAGTTTTCGTTAGTTTTAATTCAACCATTCGAAGCAGAACTTCCGCATCTTCTCCTTGCTCAATGAAGCGCAAAACCGTAAGAACGAGCGCAAAAAGGGAAGGGCTTGCCTCATGATCCGTCGTCACTCCATCAAGCAATTCACAGACATAAGCGGCATGTGCAGTTTTTTCAATATCGTAGCGTACTCGAGTGAACGATTCCAAAACCTCTCCTTGCGAAAGTGTGCTCATCGAAGAAGGTCGGTAATGAAAATGAAAGAGCCCATATGAAAACAATTGACTGACTGCCGCAAAGCGACTGGTTGATTTTTTTGCACCACGTGCCATCAAAGCGATTTTCCCACGCTCTCTTGTAAAAACCGTGAGGATGATGTTGGCCTCTCCGTAGGAAACCGCACGTATAACGAGCCCTTCGTTTTTTTCAAGCATAGGTATTCATCCTTGCTCATGTGTGTTCGTCGTCATTCTTCGCTGAAGCTGCTTCTTCTTCTCCAGGCTCCATCCATTCATCTGTGCACTCATATTCTTTATGCATTAAATACGCATCGAGGTCACCGGTCAGAGCAAAAACTTTCCAATAATTTAACATCTGTAGTTCCCCCTCTTGTTTTGTTTTTGCATCTACGATTAGATTGAGCAAAAGCAGGCACTCTCATAACAGAGAAAATTTACTATTTATGGATTGCTGAACAACTTGCAGCTATCAGCTGAAGCCGGGATGTCGCTTCCATAGCTTCGCTTTCCGCGGACGAACGGTCAAGCCTCCTCGCGCACAACCGGCGCTGCGGGGGCTTGACGCGTCCGTTTTTCCGCTGGAGTCTCGCCATTGCAGCACCATCCCTCCGTACGTTGCCAGAAGTGCAAGGGTTTTTTGCTTATAGGATGGATTTCCTTGCATCCAGTTTTGACAACACCAACGGAAAATGCTTATGTGCCAGTCTTTTTCCATTATTCAGCAGTCCCTATTTATGTGCACCTAACTTCCAGTATAGATACATGATCGTAAAAAACAAGGCTTTCGGGGGAATCGCCGTTGGTTCGTGCGTATTTGCCTTTCGGGCGCCGGGGGGAAGAGAAACGTCGAACGATCGCAGTTGCTACTCTTTGTCGCTATATCCTTGTTCCCGGAGAAAGCGGCTTTTGTTCCGCCAGTCCTTTTGCACTTTCACCCAAAGGTCAAGGTACACATCGGTACCGAGAAGCCCGTGGATATCTTTTCTCGCTTCCTGTCCGATCGTTTTCAACATCGAACCATTGCGTCCGATAATAATTCCCTTTTGCGATTTTCGTTCGACAATGATCGTAGCTTGCACATAGGTTTTTTGATTTTCCCTTTCTTGCACTTCATCAATCATCACTGCGATCGAATGGGGGATTTCATCACGGGTATGGCCCAACACCTTTTCGCGAATAAATTCCGCCATAATAAAGCGCTCCGGGTGATCGGTGATTTGCTCTTCCGGATAATACTGCGGCCCTTCCGGCAAATACTTATAAATATGTTCCAACAACGGACCCACATTTTGGTCACGGAGCGCGGAAATCGGAAATATTTCCGCAAAGGTCCCATAATGCCGGTATTCTTCAATCCGTTCCAATACGTGGTCCGGATGAATTTTATCAATTTTGTTCATGATCAAAAACACTGGCGTGTTCGCCTTTTGCAAAGCATCAAGAATAAACTGCTCCCCCCGTCCGAAAGGTTCCGAAGCATCGATAAAAAACAAAACCAGGTCCACCTCCGACAATGAATCGAGAGCCGTTTTCACCATATACTCGCCGAGTTGATGCTTCGGTTTATGCACGCCCGGCGTATCCACAAAAATGACCTGGCCGTTCGTTTGCGTATGTACCGCCTGAATTTTATTTCGCGTCGTTTGCGGTTTGTCACTCATAATCGCGATCTTTTGTCCCAATACTTGATTTAAAAACGTTGATTTCCCCGCATTTGGCCGTCCGATTAATGCCGCGAACCCGGAACGGTACTCACTCATCCATATCCCCCGCTTCAAATGCACCCGGCAATAGCTCGGCAACTGTCATTTTTTTTGTGTCTCCTTTCAAATTCGCAAGTGCGACTTCCGCCTCGGGGTCCATAAATTCCGCCATTACTTGCCGGCAAGCGCCGCACGGGGACACCGGTTCCTTCGCATCCGCGATCACCGCGATTTTTTTCACCCGCTTCGCTCCTGCCGAAACCGCGTTGAAAATCGCGGTCCGCTCTCCGCAATTCGAAAGGCCATAAGAAGCGTTTTCGATATTGCATCCTTGGAAAAAACCAGCATCGGTTTCCGCGCAAGCACCGACCGGAAAGGCCGAATACGGCGCATACGCGGAACCCCTTGCTTCTTTTGCCCGCTGAATTAACGTTTCCATGCCATTCCATCTCCTTATTTCGGCTCTTCATCAAAATCTATCGTTGATATCAGTGAATAATTATGATAATAACACAAGCTAGCGGAGGAAAAAGAAAAAAAGCGATCTTCTTTCTTTTCGTTATAAAAGCTTGGCGAAAAGCCTAGTTTTCTAACGAGGAGGCTGAGTGCAAGCCCACGGAAAGCGTAGTGTTTTTCCATAGTGGTCACCATCGTTCAGATTTGTCAACCATAGATTTTAGTGTTGACTCTTATTTTATCCCAAAAAGTTCAAGCAACGGTTGATAAAAAATAATAATACCGACGACGACCGCGATTAAACTATATACAAATACAGCAGTCGCGGCTACATCCTTTGCGATTTTCGCAAGTGGATGATAGTCTTCGCTCACCAAGTCTACGACTCGTTCAATCGCCGTGTTGACCAGTTCAAACGTAATCACGCCACCGATCACGACAAGGAGAATCGCCCATTCGATAAGACTTACTCCGAAAACAAATCCGAGCACAAGAATGGTGCTCGCAATAGCCATATGAATGACCATGTTTTGTTCATTTTTGAGCACATACCATAAGCCTCGGCTTGCGAAAAAAAAGGAAAAAAATAAGCGGCGAATCCCTTTTTGTTTAGGTTTTTCTTTCCAGTCCATAAGCGCTCAACAATTCCTCCTGCAACGTGAACATCTCTTGTTCCTCTGCGGTCGTCCCATGGTCATAACCGAGCAAATGGAGCAGGCCGTGGACAGCTAAAAAACAAAGTTCACGCTCCATGGAATGGCCATATTCTCCCGCTTGATCACGCGCCTGCTCGACGCAAACAACGATATCTCCAAGCATATGGTCTGCAGGATCCGTATCCATTGCTTCTGCATCATCATTTAACGCAAAAGACAACACGTCCGTTGCATCATCTTTGCCTCGATAATCCCGATTTAATGCCTGAATCGTTTTCGCATCCACGAACAGCAGTGAACACTCTGTGTCCGCGGGCAATCCAAGACGTTCACACGTTGATTGTAATACATTCGTGACAAGCGCCACCTGCGTTTCCGGAAGTGTCGCCGTCTCATCCGCAATATCAATATGAATCGCCATTCGCTGATTTCTCCTTTTCACCTTCGCTGTTTTCGGGATATTCAATCCGAGAATGAAACGTTCCCCGCAACGTCTCGCACATCGTATTGGCGACGATCGATATTTCTTTCATCGTGAGGTCACATTCGTCAAATTGCCCATCTATAAGCCGATCGCGAATGATATCATTGACAAGTTTCTCGATCTTCTCCCCTGTCGGCGCATCCATGGAACGGACCGCCGCTTCCACGCTATCCGCAACCCCCAGCACCGCGCTTTCCTTAAACCGGGCTTTGGGACCGGGGTAACGATAATCCGCTTCGTCCGGTTTCATGTCTTTTTCTTTTGCCTTATGATAAAAATATTTCAGCAGCGTCGTCCCATGGTGCTCTTTGGCGAAATCAACAATTTGCTTTGGAAAATTGTGTGCTTCCAACATTCGCGCACCGTCATAAGGGTGATCAATAATAATCTGCGCACTCACATCCGGTGAAAGGCGTTCATGCGGATTGCCGATTTTCATTTGATTTTCAATAAAATACTGCGGACGTTTCGTTTTTCCAAGATCATGATAATACGCACCGACACGCGCAAGCAAACCATTGGTGCCAATCGCCTCGCAAGCCGCTTCCGAAAGGTTGGCCACCATGACGCTGTGATGGTAAGTACCGGGCGCCTCCAAAAGTATTTTTCTTAACAACGGCTGATTGGCATTCGAAAGCTCGATTAATTTCGTTTTTGAGAGAATATTAAACCCTGTTTCAAAAAAAGGCAAAAAACCCAAAGTCAAAACCGCTGCCAGAAAACCGGACCCCACTGCAAAGCCGATTTCAAGGCCATAGCTTTCCAAAACAATGGGAACATTACTTAAAAAGTAAAATGCAGTTACCGTTAATGCGTTCATGAGCGCAATAAAGACGCCTGATTGCAAAATCTTGGCGATTTGCGGCGTTTTCCCGAGAAAAAACACCCCTGCCAATCCACTGAATAGCGCGTAAACCATAAACGTAGCGTGAAAGTTGCCTGTTGCTTCCCCATTGAAAATGACACTCCCGGCCAAAGCCAACAAGACAGCGGTATAAAGCGCAACCCGGTAAGAGAGCAATTGGGCAAGAAGCATCGTCCCGAGGGCGACCGGCGTGACCCACAAAATCCCTTCCATGTCGAACAGATTGAGCACACTCATGATTTTCATCGTTGCCAGCATAATAAAAAACACGAGGACATACAGGAAAAGCGCCTGATTGCTATAACGAAGGGGAGAACTCGTTTGCGTAGCGTAAAAAGCAACCATGGCAACGATCATTCCGACAAACAGCAACAAACCCAAATAAGGAAACGGAGAAAAATCATCATCCAATAAACCTGTCAGGTTCAACTGTTCATAAATTTCCGCATCAATGATTTCGCCTTCCTCGGCAAGCAGTTCTCCTTCGCGAATAAGCACCGGTTCCACTTCGTCAAGCGCTTCTTCTCTGCGCTCCGCGGTATTTTCATCATCATATATGTAATTGGCCGTTACCATATGGCTGGCAATGTCTGCACTCGCGTTCTGCAACTGTGAGTTCCCCATTGACATGGAAACACGTTCCTCTGCTTCTTCCCTGGCGACAGGAACATCATCGACAGCGAGCTCCTCATTCATCACTTCATGGACAGCATTCCGAGCGGCGTCCCGTCCAATCATCAGTTGTTCTTCGCTTTCATCCAGCAATATTTCAAGCGTCTCTTCCGGCAGTCGCTGATCCATCTCTTCTTCAAGCGTTTCTTGCAATTGCTCCACTTGGATGTCGACGGACGACGTATCATCAGCATCTTCCGCTTGAAATTCTGTTGCCAGTTCAAAAACCGTGTTGATTTTCTCCGTTTGCATCAATACATAGTCATTTCGATGAACGTACGAAGGGTCAAGCTCATCCAATGCTGCCTGTTCGCGTTCAGCCGTTAGCGCTTCATGTTCAACGGTAATAGGGGAACGAATATCTTCAGGGGCAGGTTCGGAGAGGGAGACGTCCAGTTGTTCAGGCTGGACGTTGTCCAACATGGATACATAAAGAAGAATGCCCAGCAGTAAAAATAAACTAACACGCACGCTTCGATGGCGAGTGCCGGGCGTTTGCAATTTCTGCTTTTTATTTTTATTTGCTGTCATGACAACTCACTCCACCCAAACACTCACTTTGAAGATTGATCGTCTTCAAACTTTTCATAGGCCTCAAGCACACGTTGCACGATTGTATGGCGAACAACGTCGGCCCCTTTCAAATATACAAAAGCGATGTCACTTACTTCTTTGAGGATGTCGATCGCCATGCGTAAGCCCGATTTTTTCCCTTTTGGCAAATCGACCTGTGTTAAATCGCCATTCACGATCATTTTGGATCCAAATCCCATTCGTGTCAGAAACATTTTTATCTGTTCGGGAGTAGTGTTTTGTGCTTCATCAAGAATGACAAATGCATCATCGAGCGTACGGCCTCGCATATAAGCAAGGGGAGCAACTTCTATCGTTCCTCGTTCCATCAATCGCGATGTATGTTCGGTGCCAAAAATATCATGGAGCGCATCATACAGCGGGCGCAAATAAGGATCGACTTTTTCTTTCAGATCTCCGGGGAGAAACCCCAGATTTTCTCCTGCTTCAATCGCCGGGCGTGTAAGAACGATCCGTTGTACACTGCCCGCTTTTAAAGCGGAAACCGCCATTACGACCGCTAAAAACGTTTTGCCGGTGCCGGCGGGGCCTAGCCCAAACACCATGTCGTATTTGCGGATAGCGCTCACATAATCTTGCTGCCCGAGCGTTTTCACCGTTATCGGTTTACCTTTGGCATTGGTCGCGATTGTTTCTTGATAAATATGGTTTAGCTTGTCCAACTGTCCTTGACCGTCCAGTTGGATTGCGTAGATGATATCACGCTCACCGAGCACTGTTCCTCTACGTACAAGTTGCAATAATTGAGCAAATACGCGTTCAATGGTAGCGATGCTTTCCCCATCTCCACTCACGACCAGCGCTTCGCCGCGAATGACGATAGAAACTTGCAGTTGCTCTTCCACGCGCTTGATATGAACGTCATTGGGTCCGAACAGCGTTTGCAATTCAGCTGTATCCTGTACATGTAAATCAATGACTTTTCGATCGGTCACATTTCTCAATCCCCTTGTGTGATAGGCGCTTCTCTCGCAATATCTTCTTCAACCTCGTAAAGAATGGACAACTTTACTTTACCACTGTCCCTTTGCTCCTGTAAAATATTTTCTGATAAAATTTCCGCATCGCTATCCAAGTTGCGCAATAACTGCCGCTCCCCTAATTGTTTTGCAATCTCCGCCAACTCTTCTTCCTCATACGTCCGTGTAACAATCGCTTTCTCTTCATAGCTCGTGCGCTCTATCGGCAATGGAATGTCCGTGAAATATAAAGGGATTCGAAGTTGATCCGTTGTTACATGATGACGTTCAAATAAAGATTCGGCATCTTGCCCCCAAAATGTCCACTCATTTCCAAATAACTGCAAATCAAGGCTTCTCGTGCGTTCTCCTGTAAATACTTCTCCGCTAATTTCCAACGGCAATTCAATCGTTCCGCGATACCATGTTTCTGCATGAACGTCTCCGATAGCCGCGATTTCTTCCATATCTTCCTCGTCGCTTTCTTCACGGCCAATCAAACCGGAAATAAGCACGTCTCCTTCTTCCACATAGGCGTTCGGCGCCACTTCTGCCCGTCCATGCTCGACATAAATATCCCGAATAACCCCATTTTTGGTTGCCACAAGATTCCGCGGCGCAACCTCATCTTCCTCTTCCGCGAGATGCTGCTCAACGACGTGAAATTGATAAGTTGTCCCCTGCCGTTCAACGCCGATCCACGTGGCTCCCGGGACTTCTTCGCTCACTCGTTGCTGGATCTCCGCTTCCGGCGGCAACTCCCACTGGGGCTGTCCGGGCTGAAGCCCTATGTCAGCTGCCCACGCTTCAATTTCATGTTCAATTCCCGGAGACGCACCTTCAATGTCCACTCGCCATACAAGTTGGGAAAGAAGAACAAGCACAGTGCAAAATGCCAAAATTCCTATAATAAAGCCAAATCGGCGTCGCCCCTGGCGGGTGAGTAAATAAAGTCCGCGCCGCTTGCCAAAGCGTACCGATACATTCGTCATTTTCGCTACAGTGCGCAATCGTTTAACGTCTGCAATTCGTATCGTTGCCTGCAGTTTCTTGCCGCTGCTTGTCCGCCTGATTTCCGTTAAGGAAATACTGTTTTTCACACATTGATTGATGAACGTTTCAAGCGCTTCCCCTTCGACCTTCATCTCTACTAAGCCTAGCCAGTCCGGGTTTTTCTTAAACATCAAACCTCCTCACCTCTCCCCAAATGTGTGACTTGTTCGATCGTTCCTTCAAGAACCAACTCTTCAGGCAAAATAGCCTTAATATACAAGTCTTGCCCCTTAACTTCCAACTTCCCTTCAGAAAGACGGACGATTATGAGTTGAGGAGTAAAAGAAAGAATGCCTCGGTGATTTTCTATATAAACGTGCAGATGACCGATCATCGTCACCCTCGGCACCCCCATCGTGACATCTGCCGGTACTTCCATCCCTTTCGTCAGCCACTTATTGATCTGTCTTGACAGTCGCCTCACAAGGATCCCTCCTCAACTATACATATGTGAGGAATCCGGACTGTATCACTTATAGGTTGGACAGAAGAAGAGCAGGTTTTTGAAAAAATCTTTCGATAACTTGGCTTTTCGCCAAGCTTTAATGGTGAAAGCCTTCGTTGCACTTATGTAGATAAGAAAGTTGCTTGATACTTAGGGATTGCTGAACAACGTGCAGCTATCAGCTGAAGCCGAGATGGCGCTTCCATGGTTTCGCTTTCCGCGGACGAACGGTCAAGCCTCCTCGCGCAAAACCGGCGCTGCGGGGGCTTGACGCGTCCGTTTTTCCGCTGGAGTCTCGCCATTGCAGCACCGTCCCTCCATGCGTTGCCAGAAGTGCAAGGTTTTTTTGTTTATAGGATGGATTTCCTTGCATCCAGCTTTGACAACACCAACGGAAAATGCTTATGTGCCAGTCTTTTTCCGTTATTCAGCAGTCCCTATTTATCTAGCAAAAAAAAGAACGCGGCGTCCGCGTTCTTTTCATTTCATCATTCGATTCGTCCTGTGAGGTTTTCTGGCTCTCGGTTCGCTAAGCACCTCCGACCAAACAACGCCTTTCACAACGTCTTTGCCTGATAAATTGTTAAAGGGAAAGGCCTCGCTTTGACGCTTCTTTTTCCCCGGAGCCACCGCCGGCGCATCAGTGTTTTCCAATCGCTGCTTCGCATTCTCACGCTCCCGGCGTAACCGCTCTCGTTGCTGTTCATATGCTGCGTGCGCACTACTTGTTTCTGTCGTACTATTATCTTCCCGATAAACTTGACGCTCCGCTTGAGGTGCTCGCTCGGTCGGATGTTCAGCGTCTCTCATCATATCCTCAAATTGTCTTCTGAGATCTCCAAACGTGCTGCCTTCCCCTTGCCGGTCATTCCCGGATGCATCGGATGAAGGCTGACGAGACGGACCCGTTCCCGGCCGGGAACGTTGCTCGCCCTCATTCTTTTTCTTCGCATTGCTTATTGAATTAAAAATCGTTGTTGCAATGAAAATGAGAATGAATATAAACAGTAAATCCAAGGGTCCATCCCCCTTTCTTCCATCACTGCGTCATTAATCCAGACCTTTGTGGGGATCCCTGATATCTTCGTCATCGTCCTTTGTCGCACTTCCGATATGCTTTCTCATATCGGTGTCAGCTTCCACATTCTGCAAATTGTAGTAATCCATAACACCCAGGTTTCCGGAGCGTAAAGCTTCCGCCATTGCCTGTGGAACTTCGGCCTCGGCCTCAACAACTCTGGCTCGCATTTCTTC
The DNA here is from genome assembly GCF_016495865.1 of Salicibibacter cibi. Taxonomy (NCBI): domain Bacteria; kingdom Bacillati; phylum Bacillota; class Bacilli; order Caryophanales; family Bacillaceae; genus Salicibibacter; species Salicibibacter cibi. Next base: position 1,409,083 of record NZ_CP054706.1, on the reverse strand, counting down.
AACGCGGGCATTCATTTCTTGTTCTTGGGCTACAGCCATGGCGCGGCGTTCTTCCGCTTTCGCCTGTGCAATTTTCTTGTCAGCCTCTGCTTGATCCGTTTGTAATTGAGCGCCGATATTTTTCCCGATATCAATATCGGCAATATCAATAGAAAGAATTTCGAAGGCGGTTCCGGAATCAAGCCCTTTACTCAATACGGTTTGCGAGATCATATCAGGATTTTCAAGCACTGCTTTATGATCCTCGCTGGAACCGATGGTAGAAACAATCCCTTCGCCCACACGGGCAATAATCGTTTCTTCACCGGCGCCCCCGACGAGACGGTCAATGTTGGCCCGTACGGTAATCCGGGATAACGCTTTAATTTCAATCCCGTCCATCGCTACACCGGCAATAAAAGGAGTTTCAATTACTTTCGGGTTAACGCTCATTTGAACGGCTTCGAGGACATCGCGCCCGGCGAGGTCAATCGCTGCGGCACGCTCAAATGTCAATTCAATATTGGCACGGTGAGCGGCAATTAAAGCATTGACGACGCGGTCAACGTTACCTCCCGCCAAATAGTGGCCTTCCAGTTTATTCAGTTTTAAATCCAAACCTGCCTTTTTAGCTTTTACCAACGGGTTGACGACACGTTTCGGCACGATGCGCCGCAAACGCATGCCGACCAGTTGGAAAATCCCGATTCTTACGTTAGCTGCCCAGGCAGCAATCCATAGGCCGACCGGAATAAACGTAAAGAGAATCCCGAGAACGATAACAACAACGGCAATCGCTACGAGTGTAATGATTTCTGTTGGCACGTAAACTCCTCCTTTTTTAATACTGCTGTTTTAATGAACAGCCCTTACAACAATACGCGGGCCGGACACAGATATGACTCTCACCTCACTGTCAGCTTCCACGTAAGCACCGTCAGCGACAACATCGAAATGTTCCCCTGCGAGCACCATCAAGCCCGAAGGGCGCAAAGGCGTCAACGATCGGCCGATTTGGCCGATGAGCTCATCATCTGAAGCCGTTTCATCCGCGTCTCCGGAAGGTTCCGAAGCATTCTGCAATACAAGTTTTTGCATAAATCCGATTTTACCGAAATACTTAAAAAGCAACACTGTCGCAATAACGACCACGACCAAGGCAATTAAGACAGAAAACAGAATTTGTGTCGTGTCAAACGAGGCCATGAACACACTTCCGATAATAGATGCCAGCCCCAGCACTCCAAATATGCCAAAGCCGGTGAAAACTATTTCCGCAACGATTAACATCAATCCCAGAATGAGTAAGATAACCGCTTCCATTCCTGCAAAACCGGCAAATAAATGGCCAAAGAAAAATAGCCCCAACGATCCTAAGCCGACTAATCCCGGCAATCCAAACCCGGGCGTAAACAACTCCATGATTAAACCGACGCCTCCGACGGCCAGCAATATCGGAATAATCATCGGGTTTGTCACCCAACGTGTCAACTGTTCAGCAAGACTGACTTCGGATTCGACCTGTTCAGCGTCTTCCAATCCCAAATAATCCAACACTTCTTCGCGATCGGTGACGACGTCCTCGGCGTAACCGACATCCGACGCTTGTTCTGCACTCATTGTCAGCAGTTCATCCGGATCCGCCATCGCTCTCGCATACTCCGGATCGCGATCGTGCTCATTGCTTTGGGCTGCAATCTCCATGTTCGACTCCCAAGCTGCCTGCGCTTTGTCACCGGCCGTATTGCCCGATCCATCTACAACAGCTGCATCACCCATCTGTGCACTCGGATCCATCATAATGTTATCCGCATTAAGTGCAATGTATGCCCCCGCCGACAAAGCTTCAGAGGTGACGTAGGCCGTAATGGGCACTTCTGCATTCTGGATAATCTCTGCGATATTTCCGGCCGCGTCAACAGTGCCGCCCGGTGTATCAATTTCAAGGACGATGTGGTCGGTGCCTTCTTCCGTTGCCTCCGTAATCGAACGGTCAAGAAATGCCTCTAACCCACTTTCAACCGTCTGCTCCACAGGGATGAAATGAACGGTGGCGTTATCGCTTTGTGCACCAGAGAAAAACGGCATCATCATTCCTGCTGCAATCATGAGGAACAGAAAGAATAAGATGCGTACATGTCTTCCCATTTATTCACGCCCCTTCCCGATAATTTCGTTACATCCTTCTTCGAGTGGAAGCACAACTTACTTCCATTAAATCAAACTTTTTTTGCCTCGACAAGAAATCACACTTTAGGGATGTACGCTATGTACAATGTGGAGCAGATAGGATGCATGAAAACTCAGATATGAGCGGATGTACACAACCGGGGAGAACCGCAAATATAAACCCCCGGTGAAAATAAATCCCGGGGGAATGAATCCCAGAAGATTTGCATTTAATGGATGGTCACATTACTTTCGTTTGCGAGCCGCTTCCGATTTTTTCTTTCGTTTCACGCTTGGCTTTTCATAATGTTTCCGTTTACGAACCTCAGCCAATGTCCCGCTTTTGGACACGTCTTTCTTAAAACGTCGCAGAGCTGAATCGAGTGACTCATTTTTACGTATACGTGTTTCAGCCATTTGAATCCCTCCCTCCGCACAACCGCTTACGAAACCATGACAAAACTTGTCCTTTGGAGCAAGTTTGTTCATTTAACAAAATTGTATAAGAAAACGGCTCAAAATGCAACAAACAAACGCCTTGTTCTTCCATTTTGCCATTTATTTTTTCACTTCGGAATACATGGCTTCTATTGACGGCCTGTTTTTTTAAACATAACTGTTGCCGAATGGCCATACATATGGAATACGGAGGACGAGCAATGGAATATTCACTGCTGATCATGATCGTATATATTTTCATTTTCCTTTTTGGCGTTGCACTTATCCGGACTGGCCTTGGCCAATCTCCCCCTAAACATGTGCGGGTATTAATTGTTAACAGCACGCTTCATCCATTTGCCGGCTTTCTCGTTGGTTTTGCGGCTACGGCACTGTTGCAGAGCAGTTCCGCTGTGATGGTGCTGGCTGTCAGTCTTGTGGCAGCCGGCATTATCCCTTTTCGCCAAACCATCGGCATCATGCTCGGCAGTAATGTTGGAACGACATTAACGCTTGAGATCCTTGTTTTTTCCGGTGAAACGCTCGGATTGTTTTCAATAGCGGCCGGCATCCTTTGTCTATTGTCGCGGACACGTAAGCTATTTCTTCCGGGAACGATTCTTTGTGGGGTTGGTTGCATGTTTCTCGCAATGGATGGCATGAGTTCCTGGGGACAAGAGCTCACAGGACACGGATGGACAGATTGGCTTCTGGAAAATGAAGGAATGTCAGCGGGTACAGCAGTTCTGGGCGGAACAATCATCGCGACCATTATTCAATCAAGTACAGCAACAATCGCAATCGGGATTCAAATGTATGCCAACGATTTTATTCAATTGGATGCCGCGATTGCCATTATGATGGGCGCCAATATCGGGACATGCCTCACAGCCGTTCTTGCGGCTCTAGGTGCCAAGCGCGGAGCCATGCAAACGGCGATGGCCAACGTTTTCCTAAATATCGGAGGCGTCCTACTGTTCTTGCCTTTGATCGGGATATTCTCACACATTATCACGACGCTTGCAGTTGACCCGGCGGCGCAAGTGGCCCATGCTTCAGTTATTTTTAACCTTATCTGCTCGCTCTTGGTGCTGCCGTTTGTGAACCCATTTGCTTCTTTCATTGAACGATTAACCGGGGGTACTGAAAGGTAAATTGAAGTTTTCATGGAGTTTACACCGGAATAAAACACGAAGGCAATGCCTTCGTGTTTTTCCTTCACGCTTGTACATATTGGGTTTTTTCCGCATCATCAAGTACTCGAATGAATTCCCCATGATTGTATGGGTAACCGGCTTTTGTAATTTTCACCCGTATGATCTTTCCGACCATATTAGCGACGGCCGGAACCTTCACTTTCAAATAGTTGTTCGTATAGCCGATATACATCCCACTCTCCGGATCTTCTTTATCTGTTTCTTCCGGAATCATGTCAAGCACTTCACCTTCATGCTTGGACGCATAATCTTTTGCCAATTGATCGGAAAGGCTGATAAGCTGTTGAACCCGTCGTTTCTTCACGTCAGCATCCACTTGGTCCTCTCTGCGGGCAGCCGGTGTCCCTGTTCGTTTTGAATAAGGGAAAACGTGGATCTCGGAGAATTGCAAATCACGAACGAAGTCATACGTTTCCCTGAACTCTTCGTCGGTCTCCCCGGGGAAACCGACGATAACATCGGTCGTAATCGCCAAATCGGGAAAAATAGCTTGCAGACGCTCCACACGTTCTCTGTAATAAGCCGTGGTATATTTTCTTCTCATCCGTTTTAGCACTGTATCCGAACCGGCTTGGAGGGGGATGTGGAAATGATTGACGATGGTTTCCGAATTGCGCACGACCTCAACGACTTCATCAGTGATTTGGCTTGCTTCAATAGATGAGATCCGCAGCCGCTTTAATCCTTCAACTTGCTCAAGCTCACGTAAAAGCGCGGCAAAATTATAATCTTTAAAGTCCTCGCCGTAACCTGCTGTGTGTATGCCCGTAAGAACGATCTCCTTGTATCCTGCAGAGACGAGCTGGCGGGCTTGCTTTAACACGTCTTCCGGTTGCCTGGAACGCAATAGACCGCGCGCCCACGGGATGATGCAAAATGTACAGAAGTTATTGCATCCTTCTTGAATTTTTAAACTCGCTCGCGTACGGTCGGTAAATGCAGGCACATCCAATTCTTCATATACACGCGTTTTCATAATGTTGCTGACGCCATTTATTGGCTCGCGGGATTGCTTAAAATCTTCGATGTACCCGATCATTTTCGAACGATCTTGTGTTCCGACAACGATATCGACGCCCGGGATGTCCATTACTTCCGCCGGAGATGTTTGTGCATAACAACCGGTAACACAAATAACGGCATCAGGATTTTGGCGAATGCAACGGCGAATTGCTTGCCGGCTTTTTTTATCTCCTGTATTTGTCACGGTACATGTGTTAATCACATATACATCCGCTCGTGTTTCCGACTGTACGTACCCTGCATGTTTAAATATTTGCCAAATGGCTTCGGTCTCGTAATGATTCACTTTGCATCCAAGTGTATGAAAAGCTACAGTAGACATATTTTCACCTCTTTAATTCCACTTGATAAACCAAAAGGGCAAGCGTGGCCACCGGCGCTGTTTCCGCCCGCAAAATTCTCGCGCCCAAACTTACCGGCGTACAGCCTAAGTCAATCGCCGTTTCATGTTCGCGGGTTGAAAAGCCGCCTTCAGGTCCGAAAACGAGTAAAATACGATCGGAATGTTGCAATTGGCGCAACGCATCGTCGATGGCATGATGATGATCTTTTCTTGCGCTTCGTTCGGATAATATCCATTTATGATCATATGGATGGGCTTCTTTTAACACCTCTTCCAGTGAGGTTTTTCGTTCAATCGTGGGGATTTTCAAACGTTCCGATTGCTCTGCCGATTCCTGAGCAATCTTTTGAAAACGTGCTTGCTTTTTCTCACTTTTTTTTACGTCCCACTTGACGACGGAGTGATCCGCCGGAAAACCGGTAATGCTACCGGCACCCATTTCCGTACTCTTTTGCACGATCCATTCATATTTGTCGGCTTTAAGGTCACCTTGCGCCACGGTAATATGTATCGGAAGTTCGGTATCAGAAGACAACCCCTCCTCAACTTGGCACTTGATACGATCCGGTTCTGCCTGTGTGATCCGGCAATATGACGCCTTTCCTTGCCCATTTATACAAATGATAACATCTCCGGGAGACATACGCATAACGCGAAAAATATGGTGTGCCTGTTCGCCTTTTAAGATGACAGCATCTGCTGTCCACTGGTCATCCTCCACGAAGTAACGTTGCATGTCCATTTCCTCGTTTCCTATATGGTTGATCCGAAAGACATTTAAGATTGTAACACGATGGCCACCCAATCCTCCTGCTCCAACATTTCCGAAACCTGAAACCCTTCATTTTCCAATGCCTTACGCACGTCATCTTTTTTATTTTCGATAATTCCGGAGACAAGAAGATATCCGCCCGGGGAGAGATGAGGTTTTACATCCGGGGCCATCCGAATAATGATATCGGCGAGCAAGTTGGCTACGATAATTTCGCCTTTCGCTGCTGTTTCTGAAAATAAATCGCTTTGCTTGACCGTTACTTTCTCTTCCACTTGATTGATGGCCACATTTTCTTTCGCAACGTTAACAGCCAATTCATCCGAATCATAAGCAAATACGGAAGTTGCTCCGAATTTAGCGGACGCGATACTCAGTACGCCTGATCCTGTGCCTATGTCGATGACGCGGTTCCCTTCATTAACGATACGCTCAAGGGCTTGCAAACAAAGAATGGTTGTTGCATGAGCACCTGTTCCAAAAGCCATTCCCGGATCAAGTTCAACAACGACATCACCCGTTTCACGTTCTGCGTTTTCCCAAGAGGGAGTGATAATTAGGTTTGGAGAGACTCGGATCGGTTTATAGTATGCTTTCCACGCTTCTTCCCAATCCTCTTCCTTTACGATTTCGGTATCGATGGTCATGTGTTCCATATCCAAGCCTGACCGCTGTTGCAATTCAACAAGGGCCTTTCGAATCTCTTCGTCTTTTTGCGCACTTTCGGGAAAATAGGCTTTTAACACAACGCCTTCTAACGGTAAATGCCCAACGGATGGCTGTCCAATTTCGTCCGGTCGTTTCGGTCGTTCATTTCGATCCTTTGCATCTTCGACGACCGTGCCATTTGACCCTTGCTCGGCCAGCATATGCGAGACAGCATCAGCAGCCTCGTGTGTTGTATGTATACGGTATTCGGTCCAGTTCATATCTTTTCACCTCCGCCTCTTGTAGGCTATTGGGCAGACACGGCGCAATCCCAATCAGTTCGCGCGTGAATCACCCTTTCATGGCGACCGAAACGACGAGTCGCCACTCTTTTCAAGCTCCATAATCTCTTTAAAAAGGGGCTTCCCAAAATAATTGGAAAGCCTACCGTGTCAGTCTCCGCGAAATGCACGCTTTACCTTGTCAAAAAAATTGCTGCTGTGCTCATCCACTTCTTCGCCACTTTCTTCAGCGAACTCTTTCAAAAGTTCCTTTTGCCGATCATTTAATTTCTTCGGTGTGATCAGGCGAACGCTAATGATTTGATCACCCGTACCGCGACCATGAACATTAGGGGATCCTTTGCCGCGCAATCGGAAGCTCCGGCCTGTTTGTGTTCCGGCAGGAACTTTAATTTTCACTTTTCCTTCCAATGCCGGAACTTCAATTTCATCCCCGAGCGCTGCCTGGGAAAATGTCAACGGCATTACGCAACGAATATCATCGCCATCCCGTTCGAAGAATTCATGCGGCTTCACGTTAATGACGATAAACAAATCCCCGGGAGGGCCGCCGTTCACACCTGCTTCTCCGTGTCCGGCTTGACGTAATTGTAGCCCATGATCGATACCGGCGGGAATGTTCACGTGTACTTTTTTCCGTTTTTTTACTTTTCCCGCACCCGCGCAAGTCCGACATTTTTCTTTAATAATCTTACCCGAACCTTCGCATTGATCGCAAACCCGACGGTTGACGACGCGTCCGAACGGCGTGTTTTGCTCAATGTTCAACTGACCGCTGCCGCCACAACGCCCACACGTGTCGGGATTTGTGCCCGGCTTCGCCCCTGAACCGCTACACGTTTGGCATGTCTCTTCTCGTGGAATTTCAATTTCGGTGTCCTTGCCAAAGATGGATTCTTTAAATTCCAAGGTCATCGTATATTGTAAATCTGCCCCTTGGCGAGGCGCATTCGGATCACGGCGCCCGCCGCCACCGAAAAACATGTCGAATATATCTCCGAAGCCACTGCCGCCAAAGTCTCCACCGCCGCCAAACCCTTGATTCGGATCGGCGTGGCCGAATTGATCGTAATTCGCTTTCTTTTGCGGGTCGCTTAGCGTATCATAAGCCTCTTTTACTTCCTTGAACTTTTCTTCGGCATCGGGCTCACTGTTAACATCTGGATGATATTTACGTGCCAATTTGCGGTACGACTTTTTGATCTCATCCGCGGATGCATTTTGATCGACACCGAGCACTTCATAGAAGTCCCGTTTGCTCATTCTCCATTTCACTCCCGTTCAATTTCAAGCATGAAGCTATCTTACATCGGCTTGCTACAAGTCGCAACCCATATTCTCACATCGCTTAGTAAGTGAAAAAGCCAAAGCCAAGAAATCCTGACTTTGACTTTTAAAAACCTTATTGACGCTATGCCTTATTCTGTTGATCATCGTTTTCGTCGTCTACTTCTTCGTAGTCGGTGTCAACAACATCTTCGTCTTGGGATTCACCTTGGCCTTCATCTTGCTCCCCTTGCTCGGCTTGTGCTTGCTCTGCCATTTGCTCATACATCTTCTGGGAGAGGGAATGCACAAGTTGCTCCAATTCATCTTTTGCTGTGCGAATGGCTTCAAGGTCCGTGCCATTCAAGGCTTCCTGCAACTTGCTTTTTGCATCTTCCGCATTTTGCTTTTCCGATTCGTCTACGTTTTCTCCCAAGTCTTTAATCGTCTTGTCAACAGTAAAAATCAGTTGGTCCGCTTCATTTCGAAGTTCGGCTTCTTCTTTTTTCGCTTTGTCAGCTTCGGAATTCTCTTCTGCCTGTTTAACCATGTCATCGATTTCGTCCTCGGAAAGACCGGAAGAAGAAGTAATCGTAATCGATTGCTCTTTGTTCGTTCCTTTATCTTTCGCACGTACATTGACGATACCGTTCGCGTCAATATCAAACGTAACTTCAATTTGCGGAACACCCCGAGGCGCAGCCGGAATGTCCGTCAGTTGGAAACGGCCGAGGGTTTTATTATCATTTGCCATTTCACGCTCGCCTTGGAGCACGTGAATATCAACGGACGATTGGTTATCGGCAGCGGTTGAGAATACTTGGGACTGGCTTGTCGGAATGGTGGTATTGCGGTCAATCAGCTTCGTAAAGACGCCGCCCATTGTCTCGATCCCGAGCGATAACGGCGTAACATCCAACAATACAACGTCCTGGACATCTCCGGCAAGTACACCGGCTTGCACCGCGGCACCGAGCGCAACAACCTCATCCGGATTGACTCCTTTATGCGGATCTTTGCCTGTTAAGCCTTTAATTGCTTCTTGTACAGCCGGAATTCGTGTCGAGCCACCAACGAGAATAACCTTATCTATATCTGAAGCGCTCACGCCGGAATCCTGGATCGCACGGCGTGCAGGCCCCATTGTTCTTTCTACCAGTTGAGAGGCACCCTCTTCGAATTGCGCTCTCGTCATTGTCATCTCCAAATGTTTTGGACCTGAAGCGTCTGCCGTGATAAACGGCAAAGAAAGCTGGGCTTGCGTTACACCCGAAAGCTCTTTTTTCGCTTTTTCCGCCGTGTCTTTCAACCGCTGCATCGCCATTTTGTCTTGTTGAAGGTCCACGCCGTTTTCTTTTTTAAACTCGGAAACCATATAGTCAATGATCACTTGGTCGAAGTCATCACCGCCGAGTTCATTATCGCCGGACGTGGACTTCACTTCAAAAAAGCCATCGCCAAGCTCGAGAACGGAAACGTCAAATGTCCCGCCACCAAGGTCATAAACGAGAATCGTTTGATCCTCTTCTTTTTCGAGGCCGTAGGCAAGGGAAGCCGCTGTCGGTTCGTTTACAATCCGCTCAACTTCAAGCCCTGCAATCGTACCGGCATCTTTGGTTGCTTGCCGCTGGGAATCATTGAAATAGGCAGGGACGGTAATGACCGCTTTTGTTACATCATCCCCTAGATAGCTTTCAGCATCCGATTTTAATTTTTGTAAAAGAATGGCGGAGATTTCTTGCGGCGTATATTTTTTTCCTTCAATTTCGACCGTATAGTCAGTGCCCATATGGCGCTTAATGGAGAGTACGGTATTCTCATTCGTAATTGCCTGCCGCTTGGCGATCTCTCCTACTTGTCTTTCTCCATCTTTAAATGCGACAGCCGAAGGCGTCGTCCGGTTTCCTTCAGGGTTGGAAATAACGACCGGCTCCCCGCCTTCCATAACTGCTACACATGAATTCGTTGTTCCTAAGTCGATTCCGATTGTTTTACTCATCTCTGATAATTCCTCCTTGGTCCAGTAAAGCGATTCTATTGAATATCTAAGAAGCTGTTCAAAAAGTCTTGGAAAAATAGCTGTCTAGCATAGGCACTTCCGCGAAAACCCGCTACGCTCTTTTTACCATCCATTTGAACACGCATTTTACGCGTTAACCTTTACCATTGCCGGTCGGATGACGCGTGTTTTCAGTTTGTAACCCTTCTGAAGTTCTTCCACAATTTGATTGGATTCAAACCCTTCTTCCTCCACCTGCATCACCGCTTGGTGCACGTTAGGATCAAAGGTTTCGCCCTCCGTCGGGATTTCTTCCAGCCCATTGGATTCCAGAGCCTCCGTAAATTGGCGGTAAACCATTTCCATCCCTTTATAAAGTCCCTCGTCGGAAGCATTTTGACCTTCAGATTCCAAAGCTCGGCTGAAATTGTCAAGCACGGGCAGGAGTGCTTCCATTAATGGCTGGGAGCGAAACTGTTCCGCCGCTTCTTTTTCCGAACGGCTACGCTTGCGAAAATTATCATAATCCGCCTGGACACGCTTCACTTTATTTTGCCACTCTTCCAATTCCGCCTGCAGAGCCTCGATTTGCGTTTCGGTTTCCGAGACTTCCTCATCTTCATCCGCAGAGGAAGAGATATCTTCAGAGTCTGGATCGATAATTTCTACCTCTTCTTCAGATTGTCGGTCATTCTCTTTTTCGCTCATGTCGTTCACCTCCATTTGCTGCTTATTTGCACATAAGAGGAGGGAGATAGCCTCTCCCTCTTTTAGTCTAACTATCTTGGCGATATTTTTTCGTCAAAGAAGTTGACAATCCGGTGGCAAATTGGCGTATCAAACGTATCACCCGTTCGTATTCCATTCTTGTTGGGCCAATGACACCGAGCGTACCGACTGTATTTCCATCAATGGAATACGTCGCGGTAATCATGCTTAAGTCCGCAAAAGCTTCAATGTCGTTTTCTTTGCCGATTCGCACATTCAAGCCTTCTTGGCTGCGCGAAAGCAGGGTATGCACATTCTCGCTGTGATCGAGCCAGTCAAAGATCATCCGAACACGGTCAATATCCCGGAATTCCGGCTGCATCATTAAATTCATCATACCGCCGTAGAACACCTGGTCACCCTTCTCTGTTTTAAATGCATCCCGAAGCACACCGAACATATCTTCAAAATGCGAAACATGCTGATATAGCAAACGGGAAGTTTCTGTCATCAATTTCTCTTCCCAGTGCCCGATAGGTGTATCAACGAGTTGCTCATTTAAAATATTAACTACTTTTTCGAGTTCGGTTGAATCCATTTGTTCCGGGATATCAAATGTGCGGTGTTCAACATGCCCGGAATCCGTAACAAGAATGACGATCGCCTGTTTTCCCGTGAGCGGGATCATTTGCAGCTGTTTCAGTCTCGTATGTTCCATTTCCGGCCCTAACACAACCGATACATAACTTGTTAATTCCGACAAAACAGCTGCTGTTTTTTTCATGACGGCCTCTACCTCTGAAATACGGCGAGTGAAAAATTGTTCCATATCTAAAATCTCATGCTTTTGCAACGGTTCCGGTCTTAATAAATGGTCCACATACAACCGATACCCCCTATTGGAAGGGATTCTCCCCGCGGAGCTATGAGGTTTTAGCAGATAACCCATATCTTCCAAATCGGCCATCTCATTGCGAATCGTAGCCGAACTGAAAGAAATATCTTCTCGCTTCGAAATGCTTCTTGAACCGATTGGTTCGGCACTTTGGACATAATCATCGACGATGGCTTGCAATATCAACAATTGGCGCTGACTAAGCATCGTCTATCACCTCTGTTAGCACTCTCTTTTCGCGAGTGCTAATGCTACCCATAACTTATCAAAATAGGTTAGGTTTTGTCAACGCAAAGAGGCTCAAATTTAATCATCAAATAAAAAAGAAGCAAATACGTTATTGCCAAGATATTTCCCTTTTTCCGTCAATCGTATTCGTCCTTCCTCCTCGTGCAACAAGCCGTCATTGACCAATTCGTCATGGATCCGGCCGTATACATCGTAAAAGCTAGTATCGAATTTGTCATTAAAACGATGAACGTGAACTCCTTCTTTTAAACGTAAGCCGAGAAACATTTCCTCTTCCATTTGTTCCTTCAACGATACCGGCTGCCGTGTCCGTTCAGGCCACTCACCTTTGCCGACGGATTTTAAATAGTGGGGGATCGGCAAAATGTTTCCATACCGCTCGCTATTTTGGTATCCGTGGGCACCTGCACCTAAGCCTAAATAAGGTTGATTGCGCCAATAAATAAGGTTATGGGCACTTTCCTTTCCTCGTGTGGCAAAGTTGCTGATTTCATATTGCTCGTAACCATTATGCTCTAATGTTGACAGCAGGACGTCGTACATGTCCGCTTCTTCATCCTCGCTTAACGGTGTTAATTTCCCTGCCTGCAACCAATTGTAAAACTGCGTTTTGGCTTCAATTTTCAATCCATACGCCGAAATATGATCAGGTTTAAGCGAAATAGCCTTCTCAATAGTTGTTTGCCATTGATGGAGCGTTTGGCCGGGCAACGCAAACATTAAATCGATCGAGATGTTGTCAAAGCCGAGTTCCCGTGCCCGCGCGATTGTTCTGCTGACATCTTCCACACTGTGCGTACGGCCGAGCGTCTCCAACAATTCAGGATCAAACGTTTGCACACCAATGCTGATACGGTTGACGCCGGAAGCCTTCAACGCGTACAAGCGATCATCATCTATGCCATCCGGGTTCACTTCTACGGTCACTTCACTCGACGCATCCCAGGAAAGGCCGGCTCGTTTCAGATTGGAAAATAACGTTTGCAACTGCTGCGCAGATAGGGATGTCGGCGTTCCTCCACCGATATAAAGCGTGTCCATATATTGAACGGTTTCATTTAAACGCTTTTCCCCTTCGGCTTGTAAAGCTTCCAAATAATCGTCCACCGGTTGATTTTTTATCAATACTTTATTGAAATCACAATAATGGCAGATCTGGTTGCAAAAGGGAATATGAACATATGCCCCTTTAATCATCTTCCGGCCCTCCTTTTTGGTCATCCCAGGGACCCAACTATTTGTCATCATCGTCCATCCGAAGCACCGACATAAACGCTTCTTGAGGGATCTCTACTTTCCCGACATTTTTCATTCGCCGTTTCCCTTCTTTTTGTTTCTCCAATAATTTTCTTTTCCGTGTGATGTCGCCCCCGTAACATTTGGAAGTCACATTTTTCCGCAATGCTTTGATTGTGGAGCGTGCGATAATTTTATTGCCGATACTCGCCTGCACCGGAACTTCAAACTGTTGTCTCGGGATTAAATCTTTCAGTTTTTCGACGATCAGTTTGCCCCGTTCATATGCCATGTCCCGATGAACGATGACCGACAGCGCATCCACCTTTTCGCTGTTGAGAAGAATGTCCATCTTTACCAGTTTGGATGCCCGATAGCCGATCGGGTCGTAATCAAAAGAGGCATATCCTTTTGTATTGGATTTCAATTGATCGAAAAAGTCATAAACAATTTCGGTAAGAGGGAGTTCATACGTGATGTTCACGCGATTTTCATCCATGTACTCCATATTAATGAACTCTCCGCGTTTCGCCTGGCATAACTCCATGACCGGACCGACAAAATCATTGGGAACCATCACGGTTGCTTTTACGAACGGTTCTTCAACCTCTTCCACTGCCTGTTGCTCGGGCATGTTCGTCGGATTGTCGATTTCCAATATCGTCCCGTCGACTTGATAGACGTGATAATTCACACTTGGAGCCGTTGTTATGAGGTCGATGCCATACTCCCGCTCAATTCGTTCTTGTAAAATTTCCATATGGAGCAGACCGAGAAATCCGCAACGAAAACCAAAGCCAAGCGCTTGAGATGTTTCCGCTTCATACTGAAGGGAACTGTCGTTTAATTCCAAACGTTCAAGCGCATCCCGCAATGCGTTGTATTGGCTGGCGTCAATCGGATACAAACCGCAAAAAACCATCGGCTTCATCCGTTTATAACCGGGCAACGGTTGTGCAGCTTCATTCCCTGCTTTTGTGATCGTATCCCCAACCCGGGAATCACTGACATTTTTAATCGCTGCAGTTAAAAAACCGACGTCCCCTACGGATAACACCTCAGCCGCTACCGCTTTCGGAGTGAATATCCCGACTTCACTTACTTCAAATTCCTTGCCGGTGGCCATCATCTTGATTTTATCGCCTTTCTTTACCGTACCTTCCACGATACGTATATAAGCAATGACACCGCGATAAGGATCGTACAAGGAATCGAAAATCAAGGCTTGCAAAGGCGATTCCGGATCACCTGCGGGTGCCGGAACTTTTTCAACGATTTCCTCTAAAATATCCTCAATGCCGATGCCGCTTTTGGCGGAGGCGTGGACAGCTTCGGTGGAATCAAGCCCGATGATATCAATGATCTCCTGTTTCACACGATCAGGCTCCGCACTGGGAAGGTCAATTTTGTTGATGACCGACAAGATCTCCAAATCATTATCCAACGCCAGATAGACATTCGCGAGCGTCTGCGCTTCGATGCCTTGGGATGCGTCCACGACGAGCAAAGCACCTTCACAAGCAGCCAAGCTACGCGATACTTCATAGGAGAAATCGACATGTCCCGGCGTATCAATTAAATGAAATATGTATTCCTCTCCGTCTTTAGCCACATAGCGAAGCCGAACGGAGTTTAATTTAATGGTAATGCCCCGTTCTCTTTCCAAGTCCATCTCATCAAGGAGCTGTTCTTGCATTTCACGTTCCGAAACCGATTTCGTATGCTCCAGGATCCGATCGGCCAGTGTCGATTTTCCGTGGTCAATATGGGCAATGATAGAAAAATTTCTTATTTTCGCCTGTCTACGGCGTATTTCTTCGTATGTCATTCGATCACTCCTGCTTATTCGAAACGTCCCTAAGGAAAACTATCTTTCATTATAGCAACCACACGCCCGAACGACAACGGGATGCACAAAGAAAAACGCCCGGATCAACAATCCGAGCCTCAATCATCCCATCGAGAAGCCGCTAGCGGGGGGACCACCTATCGTTTTTCCGAGTTCCGAAAAGAAATTGGTGCTTTCGTTCTCTCTTACATCTTCTTGCCTGTCCGCAAGATCATTTTCCGTCCTCTCGTCTTCTGCTTCCCCCTCATCAACGGGTACCGTTTGGTTGTCATCTTGGTAAACCTCTTCCCATTGGTGGTACCCGTAATAATGGCCGGAGAGCACCCCTGTTAAAAACATAACCAGTGCCGTCAGTATGGTAAAGAAAACGTGTTTCACCCTCATCGGTCTCCCCCCATTTTAATCTTCTTCAAGTTCTTCATGGACATATTCCTGTATAACTTCCGCTAACGCATCTGCACTTCGGTACACTTCTTCATACGTATTGTCCACTCCCCCAAATTCGACCACCATGGCATTGGGGGATAGATCCTGGTTGTAGACACCATCCACCCCGGCACCTCCACGGGTAATGACCCCACGGCTTAAACCGGGCCACTCTTCTTCCAAACGATCATGGATTTCTGTCGCCATTTCCAAATTTTGTTCATACTCGGGGTGGTCCTCTCCGATAACAAAAAATGTGCGGGCATACTCCTCTTCATTAATCGTCGCAGCCGTATGTTCTCTTCCGACGGAATCACGATGCAAGTCAAAGAAAAATTCAAGTTCTTCGTGTTCTTCTTTCGCATCCTCTACAACTTCACGATTCATATCATAGGACCGGCTGTAGTCCCACCCTCGTTCATCCAACATCCCCGTCACATCATCATCCGAAACTTCTACCGGCAATCCATAATCGCGGAAAGCGTCAGCGAAATGTTCCCCAACTTTTACGATATTCTCCTCCGGATGCAGATCCTCTTCTCCTTCTATTTCCGGATGAAATGCTTCACGGTTATGGGCATGTGAAATGTGAATGATCGGCTCTTCATCATCAATATCGGTGGATGATTCTTGTTCTTGTTCTTCTTGTCCTTCTTCCTCCGAAGGTTCATCAGAACTCGCTTGTTCCTGAAGCACTTCCTCAGAAGGGGGGCGGATTCAATAGACATATTCGTAAAGTCGGTCCCTTGCCCGGCAACGATAAGTGTATCGTCAAACCCGGAAAAACCGGGAAGTTCCCGTCCCAAAAAAGTACGCGGATCTTCCATGTTCATATTCGTGGCAAGTTCCAAAGCAGCGGTTGTCAAACTGGGCATGGAAGAATCCTGTAATGCATCTAAATAATATCGGTTTTCAGCTCCGAGCAAATGGACGAACCAATCGCTCTGCATTTGCCCTGTCCAATCATGCAGGGCCGACGAGGCAAAACGGCTATGATTGTCTGCCGTCGTTAACATGGCTACAATGAGAAACGTCATGACGATAAAAGCGATACCGGCCATAAAAAAAGATTGGATCGTTGTTTTTGATAGCGAGACAACATGGGCTTGGCGATTTGGTCTGCGCAAGGGCTCGTCCTCCTTACACTACCATTTTATGAGCGGTATCTATCAATAGAACAACCAATTGTTATCCATGGGTGTAATGCCCGCTAGATTCTGTTGTCACCGCTTTATGAAAGGCAATGTTTAAGGATTCGGCCACTACATTTGCCATATCTTCCATAAACGTGTCTACCTCTTTAGGCGTGACCATCAAATTATGGCCAAGGGGATTGAGTACTTCTTGAATAAGTTGACGTTTATCTTCATCTTCCAAAGTTCCGACGATCCCGAAGTATTTTTTCCGATCATTTTCGTCCGGCAAATCTTCATCATGGAGCTGTTTTCGTTCTCCAAAAGTCATTCCGGGCGGTGTCAATACGCTCGTCGGCTTTTCCCGATCTTTAACTTCACGCCCAAAGTGCTTTAACAAAAAATCGATGGTGTCACTCGTGATGGATACAGCATCTACGACAGTGGGAATGCCAATCCCGATCACCGGCACTCCAAGCGTTTTTTCGTTCAGTTGTTTACGGGCATTTTTTACCCCCGACCCCGGATGGATACCTGTGTCGGATATTTGAATGGTTGCGTTTACCCGTTCGATTGAACGAGCCGCCAAAGCATCAACGGCGACGACAAAATCAGGTTTTGTTTTTTCTACTATGCCAAAAAGCACTTCACTCGTTTCAATCCCTGTTACCCCCATCACGCCGGGTGCCATAGCAGAGACATTCCGATATTCATTCTCATTTTGCATGTGCCCCAGTTCAAATAAATGGCGAGTAACCACCAGCTGTTCCACTGTTTTCGGACCAAGAGCGTCAGGCGTTACATCGCGATTTCCTAGCCCAATCACCAAGCAACTGCTTCTTTCATCTAGACCGCACGCATCCATAAATGCTTTGAACTCTTCACTCAATACACGAATGAGACTCGCCTGCATTTTTGTATCTTTTTCTCTTATGCCTAGCGTTTCCAAGGTTAAATAGTTCCCAGGCTCTCTCCCCGTTCGATTTGCCCCCTCTTCATCAATATCCACATGCACAATTGTAATGTCATCCACTTCCCGTTCGTTCACAATAATGCCGTTTTTATCCCGATTGGGAAGCACGTTTTCATCTTCTACCGCAAGGTCGCTGCGAGGTTGAAACGAAGACAGTTCCAAATATCTCATCCTCCCATACATCTCTTTTCGCTTACGTTTTCCCAAAGTCTGTAAAATATACCGGACAGAGCTGGCAAGAAAATAAGCGAATTGGCTTGCAAGGGACTGGCGTATTTGATACAATCCATTTTGTCAATGTGCTTGTTAGAAAACTTGGTTTTTCGCCAAGCTTTTTATGGCGAAAAGCTTTAGTTGCACTTATGCAGGTAAGACTTTCTTACTTGCCAATTGTAGAACATCAGGAGGTGAAAGGATTGGCCAATATCAAATCAGCGAAAAAACGCGTACGCTTGAATGAAGAACAACGCGTGAAAAACCATGCGTTCAAATCGTCCATGCGTACCGCGATTAAAGAATTTGAAACGAAGCTTGAAAATCAAGATGTTGAAGGTGCAAAAGACACGTTCAAATTGGCAGAGAAAAAAGTGGACAAAGCCGTCAGCAAAGGCATTCTTCATAGAAATACCGCTGCTCGCAAAAAATCTCAAATGGAACGGAAACTGAATCAAGCGACCGCAAGCTAAAATAAACGACTCCTATAGAGTCGTTTTTTTAATGCCTTATGGCGACGGTACTGATGAAAGGCCGACGGAAAACTGCACACATTAACGTACGCTATCGGATTTTGACGCCCTAGCAGGCTCCTCGATGAGTTAGGCCGATAATACCCGTGGCAGGCGGGCGATTAATAATGCCACCCCGCTCTTTTTTTCCACTGCGCCCTGCTTCATTTTGTAGTCGGTTTCGGCAATTAAAGAAAGCGCACGGCCAACCGCTTCGCCCTTAACCGTTTTGGCTTTTGCGGACAGACGTTTGGCGACGAATGGGGGCACCCCTAGTTGCCTGGCTATTTTTTGTTGGCTGTATCCACGCTTGTCCATCTCCGCTGCAAGATTTAACAAGCGAAACTGTCGGCCAATAAGAGCGATAATTTTTATCGGTTCTTCCCCGTTTCTGAGTAAATCATCGAATAATTGTAACGCCTTTGCGGGATAGCTGTCGCTTACCGCATCGATAAGCTGAAAGATATTATCCTCTAAACTTCTGGGAACGAGTGCGCGCACAATGGCTGCATGAATTTCTCCATGGAAATTTACATATTGGGCGCATTTTCGTATTTCTTGTTCTAATGTTAATAAGTCCGAATTCGATCGCCCCAGCAGTTCATCACTTGCCTCAGCTGTTAAGGAAATGTTTTCTTCTTTTGCCTTCTCCCTTATCCACTGCTTTAATCGATCGCCTTGCAAGGGCGAGGCCTCCACTGTTTCGCCCACACCTTTTAATTTTTTTACAATTTTTTTGCGTTCGTCCACCTTCTGTTCCTCAACTGCAAAAACAACGATGTTTTCCGGGGGTGGGTCATCTAAAAAAGACTCCAATCTTTTCAAATCGTGCGGCGGCATATCCTTATCTTTCGCTCCGGTCAGAAAACGTGCATGTTGAAACACAATCACTCTTCCCGGACCGAAAAAACTTACCGTTTCCGCCTCTTCAATCCCTTCCTGTACGGGAACGTCCCTCATGTCGAATTGCGAAAAATTGAAGTCCCTCACGGTGTCTTCCAGAGCATGCCGGCTAATTTGCTGAACGAGGTCATCCATCATATACTTTTCCGTACCATAAAAAAAATAAATAGAGGAAAAATGTCCGGCTGTTATATTTTCCTTCGTTTGCAAATATGTGCTCATCGGCCTTGGCCTCTTTTCCGTATGTATATTCCATCTATTCTCTTCCTATCCTAATAAAAGCCCTTCCTGTTTGCAATCGATCCAAACCAAATAAGTACAAAGACAACGCATGTACCTGCGCCGCCTTTGATTTATTATAAACGTTGGTACGAAGGCCTAGGAAACTGCGCACCAACGGTTTTCGAGTCGGTACCCGTTATTTTATCCTATGCTTACGGGATTTATGGGTGACAACTCTTAACAAATGGATGACGCACCTGGATTTTTACTCTTTCATGTCTTATAATGTGGACAGGATAAGGAGGGTCACCGAACATGGGCAATGAATTTGAAAAAGATGTGCAAAGCAAACGCAATGATTTTCTTGATGGTGCGGTTGGCTTTGTTGTTTCATTTGGATTTTTTGCGACTGTTTTTATCGTGGCGGTCATCATCGAATTTGTGGGGAGATTTTAAAAGCCGGGGCAACAAATGCCCTGGCTTTTTTATGCACCATGAGCGCTTTATGGTGACTTTTTGGCAGGCGTCTGCACACTTCAAGTTCCATGGGTGCTTCATGAAACTGTTTCCACATGTACTCCCCGTTTATTCCTCATCGATCATTGTCTCCTCATGCCAGCTTCGGTCTTGATAGTAAAATCGTACCGCCCCCTGTTCATCCGTTCGAAAAATTTGCACTCCCGCTTCTTCAAGCGTTTGCATCACATCCGGATGCGGATGGTTGTAGCGGTTGTTTTCTCCCGCTGAAATCATCGCTGCCATTGGGCTTAAATGCGCTACAAATGAAGGGATCGTAGACGTATCGCTGCCGTGATGGCCCGCTTTCAGCATATCGGCGCTTAACTCGGGGTAATCCTTGATTAATCGCTTTTCTCCTTCCTCTTCCAAATCGCCGGTGAATAGCCAACGCATGCCGTAAAGATGCGCATCAATGACGATTGATTGGTCATTATCCGATTCTCCGCCCCCTTCGTTTGTCGGGTGTAAAATGTGAAAAGCAAATGCATCGACAGACCATCCCATTCCTTCATGCACAAAAGTCAGCTGAGCTCCCTGGTCCTGCGCATGCATAAGAAAACGTCCCACTTCCGGGTTTTCAATATCCGTATGCGGATATAAAACCGTGTCCACTTTCAGCTCTTCAACGACAGCAAAAAGCCCGCCATAATGATCATAATCCCCATGCGTCACAATCACTTTATCCAAGTGGCTGATGCCGAGCGACTGCAAATACGGCACGACCGTTTGCCGACCCGGATCCGGTAGTTGTTCCTGCTCCTGCCAATCTTCCTGTGGAAATGTTATCGCCCCTCCACCGTCGATTAAATATACTCCTCGGTGATAAGGCAACTCGATTAAAATGCTATCTCCTTGACCAACGTCGATAAATGTCACCCGTAGCTGAGAATCAAAATAGGGATAGAAATATTGAAATGCAGCAACGGCAATCATAAACATAGCGGCATAAACGAAAGACGTGCGCCCTTTTTCAAATAAAATCGCCGCAAGGATCACAAGCACAGTCATCACAATGACCCAAACGCCTGAGGCTTGTCCAAAGACAAGGATCAAGCCGGAATGCTGATGGATATAGGTGATAACAGCATGGAAGAGTGCGACCATTTTTTCCAATAGTAAGAGCCACACGGAAGACAGGAAAGGAACAAGAATGGAAAGGAGGAACAGCACCCAAACCGCAGGCAAAATAACAACGGAAACAACTGGCACAAAGGCTATATTCAAGGGTAAGCTTAATAGGGAATAGGTATGAAAGTGGTACACAATCAACGGAAATGAAACCACTTGCGCGAGGATGGAGACGAGCATAAATTGACGGAAGCGCGTCTTTGCCCGTGTGAAAATGGCAGCCGAAGCGATTAGCGTGAAGGCAATGGCAAACGACAATTGAAAACCTGCATGAAAAAGCATGTACGGATTGTACAAAAGGAGCCCGATAAAAGCGAAACTGATGCCATCAACAGGATGAAGCGGCACACGGAAACGAATGCATAAAAGCACAGAACAACTCATAAGAACGGCCCTTAAAACAGACGGTGCCGCACCTGCCAACAGCGCGTACAACGGCAGAATGATCAATAACAGTTCGCATGCCCGCTCGCGACTAATGCCTAATCGGATGAAAAAGAAAAAGAGAAAACCACTCACCAATCCCACGTGCAAACCGGAAATAGCGAGTAAATGAACGATCCCCAAGTCCTGGTATGCTTCCAGCGTCTCCGCTTCCATATGGGAGCGTTCCCCGAAAAGCAACGCCATTGCCAACCCTTGAATTTCGCCCGGGAACACGTCTTCAATAAAACGAATCCCGGTATGCCGCCATTGTTTTACGCTCGTTGTCCCTGTGTCCGTAGACGCTCGGCAGGTCATGTCATCTTCCCCCTGCACATGATGAAACGTCCAATGCACCTGCTGTTCATATAAAAACGTTTGATAATCGAACGCGTTAAAATTTCTTGCTGGGCGCGGTGTACGCATTTCACCGGCAATTGTGCATTCATGCCCTGGACTTAAATCAGCAAATGCAGGCAATGCCTCTTCATCGACAACACGCGCAAAAACTTGGACACGTTCTTTTCCTTCCGCCAACTGCAGAAAAAAAGAAACGCGGTCCCCATCCATTTCGAGGACATCATCGACTTGTCCGTGGATCGTGTCAACTTCCTTATGGAGCATTGTCTCATTTTGTCCATCGACAACATATGCCCAAGCAGCTGCCCCCGCACCTGTTAACACGAGCGCTAACAACAAAAATAGTGATTTGTTTTTAATACTCAGATAACTGAAAACGATAAGAGCGCCGGTGACCGCCATCGTACGATGAGAAGAAATGGCAACGGCGATGCCAAACCCGGTAGCCGCCGCAAAAAGAAAATAATTTCCGCGCAAGCGATCATCCTTTCTAGCTTTCTAGAGGTGGGATGTGAGAAGTGAGAAGTGAAAAAATGACAAAACACAGGCTCCATCCGGTTTCAACCCGTCCTTCGAGGGAGTTATCCCTCGAACGGAGATCGAATAGCTCCGAGAGGAACAAGTGAAGCATAGTCATCTCTCAAACGGGGATCAAGCTGCTCTTTGAGAGGCAGGGATTGCGGTGTCGTCTAAAGGGAGGGCTCCCCACTCTAATAAGATATGTCGGCCAAGGGAAAGTCTTAGCCTCACCACCCCTATTATTTCTAGAAGTTAGTGATGAGGGGGAGAGTAAAACCAGGAAGGTATATTGAGGATGATAAGGTGAATGGAGACAAAACGGTGAACAAGCGGTCGTTTTGTCCTGAAAGCATGAATGCAGGACAAAACGATGGATTCAAAATCGTGGATAGATGATTAATCTGTGAAAGAATTTCTGGTCGTAGCACTACCCCTTCATTGCTTCAATCCTTTTTCAATGTCGGCAATGATGTCATCCACGTGTTCAATGCCTACCGACAAGCGAATAAGCTCTTGCGATACGCCGGCTCTTTGCAACTCTTCCGCTGTGAGTTGTTGGTGCGTCGTACTGGCGGGATGAATGACAAGGGATTTGGCATCTCCCACATTTGCCACATGAGAATGGAGATCGACATTTTCAATGAAGGACCTTCCCGCTTCCAGTCCTCCTTTTACACCAAACGTCAAAATCGCTCCTTGTCCCTTCGGCAAATATGTTTTCGCAAGTTCATGGCTTGGATGGGATGGCAGGCCGGCATAATTCACCCATTCCACGCGTGGATGGTTCTCTAGATATTCCGCGACTTTTTGCGCGTTTTCGCTATGTCTTTCCATACGTAGGTGCAAGGTTTCCAAGCCTTGTAGCAATTGAAAGGCATTCTGCGGTGCGAGCGTCGGGCCAATATCGCGCATTAGTCGTACACGCGCCCGCATAATATAGGCAAGTTCACCAAGCGCATCGGAGAAAACGAGACCATGATAGCTGCCATCCGGTTCCGTAAACATCGGAAAGTTTCCTTTTGTCCAATCAAAATTGCCGCTATCCACGATCACACCGCCCATGGTTGTCCCGTGTCCCCCGATAAATTTGGTCGCGGAATGAATAACGACATCGGCACCATGCTCAATCGGGCGGTTGAGAATCGGAGTCGTGAGTGTCGCATCAACGATCAAAGGAATGTTAGCTTCATGAGCAACTTCGGCCACTGCCTTTGTATCCAGCACGTTTCCTTCCGGATTGCCGATCGTTTCTGCAAAAACAAGCTTCGTTTTCTCTGTAATGGCAGCTCTAACTGCTTCCGGGTCATCAGCGTCCACAAAATGGACGTGAATGCCGATTTGAGGCAACGTATGGACAAATAAATTATTCGTGCCCCCATACAACGAACTGGCGGAGACAATTTCATCGCCTGCCTCGCATATGTTTAAAATCGCAAGATAAATCGCGGAACTTCCACTTGCAGTAGCTAAAGCTCCAACCCCGCCTTCCATGGCCGCGATTCGTTTTTCAAATACATCGGTTGTCGGATTCATGATCCGTGCATAAATATTTCCAGTTTCCGCTAAAGAAAATAAATTCGCTGCGTGGTCCGGATCATCAAACCCATAGGATGTCGTTTGATAAATAGGCACGGCTCGCGCATTCGTGGCAGGATCAATTCCTTGCCCCGCGTGTATTGCATTCGTTTCTACCTTCCATTGTTCAGCCATTTCTTCACTCTCCCCTTATAAATTCATATTGCATTACTTTGATTTTTACCATCGTACGAAACGTTGCAAAAAAAGTCAATTGGCAACGATTAATTCACGTCTATGTGATCTTCCAGTTGTTGATAGGTTTTTTCGCCGATGCCGCTAACGTTTTGGATATCACTCGTTTCCTGAAAGTTCCCATTTTCTTCTCTGTATTGGACGATTGCTTCCGCTGTAACCGGACCTACCCCGGATAATTGTTGCAGCGTTGTGTCATCAGCGGCGTTAATGTTGATTTTTTCCCCTTCCCCCTCACCCTCATCGGAAGTTTTGGGAGCTGTTTCTTCCCACCCGACATAATCTTCCTCCTCTTCATGCGGGGCATAGACGACCATTTCATCTTCCAGTTTTTGAGCGAAATTAATAGCCTTTTCGTTTGCCTCTTCCGTCACGCCACCTGCTTCACGAATGGCATCATCAACGCGCCGTTCCGGTTCCATTTCATAAATTCCGGGGCGCGTAACCTCTCCTTTGACGTCAACAAAAATTTCCGTCGTCTCTTCTTCAATCTGTTCGGTTTCGGCCTCTTCCAAGTCCTCTGTCTCTTCTTCAAATAGAAATACGTCCTCCGGCAATGCGTCTTCGTCGGTATTGGCATTGGAAGAAAACAACCAAGCGCCCCCGGCCATCGTGATAACAGCAACCAGTATGATCCCTCCATAAAGAAGATAGCGTTGATTCATTGCACATTTTCTCCTTCATTAAGTGTTATTGTACTTGCCTAGAAAGCATATAACGGTAAGAGTATGAGCTTTTGGGGGGGATTCCCATGGACATAGGGATTATCGGTACGGGCAATATGGGTACCATGCTCGCGGAAACACTCGTTACTTCACGTGCCGTGTCTGAAGAGCATCTATTTGTAACGAACCGCACGTTGCAAAAAGCTGAGCGTATCCGTCAAGCTTATGCAGGGATAAACGTTACGCCTAATGTTTCCCGTTTGGCTCGACGATGTAATCTTATTTTTATTTGTGTGCGCCCACCTCAATTTCCGGATATTTTACAGACGATTCAACCTTTTTTGAACGAGGATGACACCATCGTCTCGATTACGAGCCCGGTAACCCTCGAACAGTTACAAAGCGTCGTTACCTGTAAAACCGTGCGCGCAGTTCCGAGCATTACAAACCGAAGCCACACGGGAGCATCGCTAATTACGTACGGAAATGGTTGGTCGGCAAAGGAACGGGAAGCCTTTGAAAGTTGGATGGGCCAATTTAGCGTCCCGGAAATTGTACCGGAAGAAACGATCCGCGCCAGTTCCGATATCGTAAGTTGTGGGCCTGCATTTTTCGGGTATTTGCTAGAGGAGATGACTTCGGCAGCGGCACGGAAAACGGATCTGACGGAGAAACAGGCAGAACGCCTGGCAGAAGAAATGATCATCGGGATGGGGACATTATTCTCGAAGCGGTTATACAATTTACAAACGTTGCAGGAAAAAGTAAAAGTGCCCGGAGGAGTGACAGGGGTCGGGCTTGAAATTTTAAAACAAACGGAAGGTGCGTTCGATGAATTATTTGAAGCAACACATGAAAAATTTGCGGAAGATCAACGCATGCTGAAAGAGAAGTTCGATGATTTAAAATAAAGATACCACACATCCAACGAAAGTCAAGGTTTTCCGGCCGAAAAGCAAATGCGTTCACTATCTGCTTGCGGGGGTTGCTTCGTAAAATCAGCTGTGATTTCAATTTGTTCAAAACCGGAAGCTTGCAGCCACTGCTCGTAGTCCGCGACCGAAAACGTACGTTGGCGGTGCAGTTCGTCAAAACGGCGATAATCCCCATTCGACAACCGTTCAAAAAAAGTCATTTCATGCTCCACAGCCCCCGGCACATCATCATCGGAAAAACTATTCAAAATCATCGAGACATCCGTACCCGCATCTCCATAAGTGCGGCCGGGAAAATGATGTTGCATACTCGAAAACGAATGAACGTCAAAAAGCAGACGGCCGCCGGGGGTTAAATGATCATAAAACGCCCGAAATGCTTGTTTAACCTCTGTTTCATCAGCAAGGTAATTGAGAGCATCACAAAAAACGATGATGACATCCACTTGCTTCTCCAATTGCAAATAAGACATGTGCTGCCGACGCAAATGCGGGGCGATGTTGTTGTGCGCACGGATCTTTTCATCTGCAACCGCGAGCATTTCTTGCGAATCGTCGATCCCTTGCACATCGTACCCTCGCGTCAGGAGCATGGACATTAATGTTCCCGTCCCGCAACCAACATCCGCAATCGCAGGCGCGGAAACATTCATCCCTTCCAGATGGGTGAGCGTCCATGCCAACCATTGTCGATAAGGGGCCTCATCTTCCATTAAATAATCATACAGCCGAGCTCCGTTTCCATACATCGCAAGTGAACTCCTTCTCGCATCATTTTTAAGGGCAGCCCTACGTAAGCACGTGGTCGAGGGAAATGACGGGGGCTTCTCCCCATAATTTCTCAAGGTTATAATATTGGCGATCATCTTCATGGAACACATGAACGACGACATCGCCAAGATCAATGAGCACCCACTTGCCGTCTTCATACCCTTCCATTCGTTTTACAGGAATATCTGCATCTTGGGCTTCTTTTTTTATTTCTTCTGCGATTGCCTGCACTTGTTTTACCGAAGAACCATGGGAGATCACAAAATAATCAGCGAGAATGGATATCCCTTGCATGTCCAACGCTACTATATTTTGGGCACGTTTATCATCTGCCGACTTTACCGCTGTCTCCAGGGTTTGATGTGTCATTTAAGCACCTCTCTTATTTTTTTGGACGATCGCCTCGTTGTAGGCAGCGACCGTCATGGGATGGACCATACGCTTGCCGGCAACCAAATGTTGGATCGTATTTGTGTACGTGGCAAGCAATGCTTCGTCCAGATCCACTTCTGCCAACTTTCGCACTTCCTCAATACCCGGAAATGACCGGCCCGGCTCCATATAATCAGCTAAGAAAATAATTTTTTCAAAAAGACTCATTTGCGGCCGGCCCGTCGTATGCCAATAAATGGCGGAGAAAATTTCCGTGTCATGGATGCCGAACTCTTCTTGTACAATATATGCTCCTGCCGGCGCATGCAACAATACGGCCCCATATTCCGAAAAATTTTCATCGGGTTCATGTCGTTTTATGGCAGCAATAAGTTCTTCCTTCGGCAAAGGTTTTGCGTAATCATGCAACAACGCAGCCAATTCAGCTTTGTCCTCATCAACCCCGTACCTTTTCGCTAAAGAAACTGCTGTCTGTACCACGCCTAACGTATGGTCGTACCTTTCTTTCGGTAACATTTGTTGCACTTTTTGTTGAAACCATTCATGAGCCATACAGACGATTCTCCTCTACGTACGTTCTCACCGCTTCAGGAACGAGATAACGGATGCTCTCGTTTTTGCTCACCCGTTCTCGAATATCTGAAGAAGAAAGCTCCATCTCAGGAACATCCACCTTGATGAACGCTTCTTCGAACGGGGAATCCACGTCATAATCCGGGCGTGTCGTTACGATAAACGTAACGAGTTTATTTAATTCCTCGATCCCATTCCACGTATGCAAGCTGACAGCCATGTCGCTCCCGATAATAAAATAAAATTCATCATTGGGGTATCTTTGCTTTAAAATATTCATCGTATCCAACGTATACGATGGACCTTCCCGATCCAGTTCAATCGTGCACAATCGAAAAGGGGAACGATCATGGATCGCAAGCCGAGTCATTTCAACCCGGTCATCGGCATTTGCCATATCTTCATTTTGCTTATGCGGAGGAATATTCGTCGGTATAAACCAAACTTCATTCAAACGACACGCGTCCATAGATTCTTGCGCGATCATTAGATGAGCCAAATGCGGTGGATCAAATGTCCCTCCCAATAACCCGATTTTTCTCCCCATAGGAACCTCCTCAAGCCTCAGGCAACATGTAATTTGAATTCTCTTTCGCAGGCTTAAACAAAATGATCGTAAACCCGATCACTTGCACGAGCGTCGACTCACTTCGTTCCGATAATTTTTGTGCGACTTGCCCTTTATCTTCCGGGCAGTTTTGCAAAATCGTGATTTTTATTAACTCACGCGCTTCCAATGCATCGCGGACTTGTGTGACCAAGTTGGGATTGACCCCGTTTTTGCCCACTTGAAAAATCGGTTTAAGCGCCTGTGCTTCCGCACGCAAATATTTTTGTTGTTTATTGGTTAGTTTCATTTTTCTCCATCTCCTCGCGAATCATGCGAGACATAAACGCACGATCCGCATGCTTTTCAGTCCAAATTTCATAGGCAAGCGCCGCTTGCTCAATAAACATGGAAAGGCCATTCTGAATCGCTTTTGCCTTCGGTTTTCCGATTTGCAACCACCGGGTTTCCAAAGGATTATAGATCAAATCACTCAGATAAACATTCGTTTTCATATCCTCGGTTTCCATCGGCAACGTATCTTCTCCGTTCATCCCCAACGATGTCGTATTAATAATCAGGTCAAAAGAAGGCAGCATCCGTCGCGCACTCGATTTGTCCAGCACATCCACATCAATATACCGGGCAAGGTTTGCTTTCAATTCATCAGCGCGTGCAGTTGTTCGATTGGTGATCGCCAATTGCTCAACACCGTGTCTGGCCAAAACAGTGGCCACTGCCCGGGACGCGCCCCCCGCCCCAATCACGAGCACACGCATCTGCTTAAGAGCATCACCGGTCATCTCTATTAATCCGTTCAAATAACCCTTGCCGTCTGTATTATACCCATGCCATTTGCCCTCGCGGTTGACAACGGTGTTGACCGCACCGATGTCCAATGCTTCTTCATCCACAAAATCCAGAAACGGGATGATCTCCACTTTATGAGGAACGGTAACGTTAAAACCCTTCACACCCAACGTTTGAAATGCTTCAACGGCAGCACCGAGATGTTCCGGAGGCACATCATAACTCGTATAAATGGCATTTCTTCCCAGTGTTTCAAAGTGACTATTGTGAATAAGCGGGGATTTTGAATGGCCGATCGGGTGGCCGATCACGGCATAGTTTTCCATCATCAAATAATCGCCTCTCTTATGATAACTTCCACATGCTCCGGTACGTAAACGTCAATAAATGCACCTGCATTCCCGACGGTTACCCATCCCAAACCGGGAATGACAATGTCCGTTTTTTCTTGCTGTATATGAAAAGACTGCCGTTTAAAAGGCGGAATTTCAGTGAGCGATTGTTTTTCCGGCGGGGATAACAAGTCTTCCCCCGCATGTTTTTCATACAATGCATCGGCCGCGCTTAACTTCGTGCGGTGAGGTTTAAAGGCAGGCGGAAAGTAACAAACGAAATGATTGTCCTCTCCCTTTATAAAATCCATACGGGCCAGCCCGCCAAAAAATAGAGTTTGTTCAGATTGAAGTTGATGCACGATTGGCTTGATTTCTTTTTTCGGTTGCAGAGACGCCATTTCCCGTTGCGGAAGCCTTGCCAGCATTTGTTTGGGGTTAATGACACCGGGTGTATCAAAAAGTTTGCGCCCATCGTCCAGCGGCAGGTCAATGAAAGCCAAAGTTGTGCCCGGAAACGTTGACGTTGTGATCAACTGTTCATCGTCCCCTTCAAACCGTTTGATGATTTGATTGATAAACGTGGACTTCCCTACATTCGTACTTCCAATGATATAAACGTCTTTTCCTTGCCGGAGCTCATCCATGCGAGCGGCAACTTCCGTTACATCTTCTCCCTTATAAGCATTCATTAACAATACATCTGCCGGGGTCCAACCTCTTTGCAGCGCATCTTTTTTAAGCCAAGTTTTCAACTTGCGTTCATTCACCGACTGAGGCAATAAATCACGCTTATTGCCGACGAGGAGCAACGGATTGGTTCTTAAAGCATTCCTCTCCAACAGCCAGCTTCCTTCAACATCAAAGAGGTCCACAAGCATCACCAGCAACGCGTCGGTTTGCCCAATGGTTTTGAGCATCCGGTGAAAATCATCCGCTTGCAAAGGGACATCCGGTATTTCATTGTAATGCTTCAAACGAAAACAGCGCTGGCAAACAATCACATCGCGGTCAAGCGCAGCCGGAGGAGCATAGCCCATCTGGGAGGGTTCTGAGGTTTGGACGGGGACACCGCAGCCGGAACAAATAATCGTGTTTTCACTCATTTCATCCGTTCACCTCCCGTCGCTCGGTTCATTTTACGTTTACGCATAATAAATTGCTCAATTTTACGATTTGCCTTTGTGGTCCATTTATCTGTTTCCGAAACAGGGGCGACAAGGATCGTATAATATCCGCTGCGATTTCCTCCGAAAACATCCGTAAGGATTTGATCGCCAATAACCGCTACTTCCTCTTTTTTCAATCCCATTTCCTTCGTCGCCCGTCGGAATGCACGTTTTAATGGTTTTTTTGCTGAATGAATAAAAGAAACCCCTGTCGGTTCGGAAAACGTTCGCACGCGTTTCTTTTTATTATTGGACACGATTGTGACTTTAAACCCTTCGCCGTGAAGATCGTCGAGCCATTCCAATAGCTCAGGTGTTGCGTCGGTTCGGTCCCAGGCAACGAGCGTATTATCAAGGTCGGTAATGACTCCTTTTATGCCCTTTTTACGTAACGCCTCCCGATCAATTTCATAGATGCTCTCGGCAAATTGATCCGGCATCATCGAAGATAACATGATTCCCCCCCTGAGCACTTTTTACGAACATTCTTGCTAACTGGAAAGTATACCGATGATCGCTTTCTTTTTCAAACAAAGGCTAGTATGAGATTGTTCCAAAAAAAATGATAGTTACTTTTCGACAATTTTTTTATCGACAACATTGTGGATAATATTATCCACGTATCCCTTCACCTTTGTTATGAGGTTTAAATAAGTATTCACCTTAACTGTGCACAACTTATCCACGGCATTATGTGGATAAACGAACGGTTGTTCCATGACATGTTTTCATGATAGGATCATTATACAACTTCCAACAGACGGGAACAATTTTAATAGCAACATCGTTTTGGGATGAATCACCAAGGAGGTGGATCCGCTACTTTGGCGGGCTGGCTATGCGGAACCTTTCTGATGAAATGCTAATAGAAGCGTATGAAAGAGCTTTAAAGCTAAATTTGAATGATGATTTCATTGCCATCATTCAATCGGAAATGGAACGACGAGCCCTCACGGTGACGCAGTCACTGGGGTGAACAATGAATATATGTTTGATTTTGCAAAGGACCCCGGTGTAACCACCGGGTCCTTTTTTTGCGGACTTGATGAATCAGAAAACGATCTTGTGGAAAACTATTTGCGAGGAACACGAAATATAATAGGTCTTTATTCCTAATTTCGTTTTGCTTCGTACATTTTCTTCTTATTTAACATTAAGGTTTTTTTTTTACCATCATCGTTTTTCAGCAATGCAGTAAAAATATATTTACGTTATACTCGTGCTATCGGAATTTACTGTCGAATAATGAGGAGTGATAGATAGAATGAGCTTGCTGCACTGGGCGATCCTCATCCCCTTCCTAGTTGCAATCATCGTGCCCATACTCTATAAATACATACGCCCTGTCCATACCGGATGGTTTGTGTTGCTCGTACCGTCCGTTTTGTTTATTTCTTTTTTACCATATATAACCCCGATCGCGAACGGGGATGCGTTTATGGCATCCGTTCCCTGGGTTCCGTCATTAGGCATCCAATTTTCAGCCTATGTCGATGGTTGGAGTTTATTGTTTGCGCTCTTAATCACAGGGATTGGCGCGCTTGTAGTTCTTTATTCCATTTATTACTTGGATAAAAAAACGGAAGCACTGAACAATTTTTATGTCTATTTGCTGCTTTTTATGGGGGCGATGCTCGGGGTTGTCCTTTCCGATAACCTGATCGTGCTCTATGTATTTTGGGAATTAACGAGCCTGTCCTCAACGCTTTTGATCAGCTATTGGTATTATCGAGACGCTTCGATCAATGGCGCCGTCAAATCATTAAATATTACTGTGTTCGGCGGTTTTGCCATGCTCGCCGGCTTTTCTTTGCTATACGTTATCACAGGGACCTTCAGTATCCAGGAAATGATCGGACAAGCAGGCACCATCATCGATCACCCATTGTTTTTGCCGACCATGATCCTAATCTTGTTGGGGGCATTTACGAAATCGGCGCAATTTCCGTTTCACATTTGGCTCCCCGACGCAATGGAGGCACCTACACCGGTTAGTGCCTATTTGCACTCCGCCACAATGGTTAAAGCAGGGATTTATCTTGTTGCCCGCTTCACGCCGTTGTTCGGAGGTGCTCCGGAATGGTTTTGGATCATTGCCGGCGGCGGTTTGCTTACATTGCTATGGGGATCATTTTCCGCCCTTCGCCAAAAAGATCTTAAAGGATTGCTCGCCTACTCTACCATCAGCCAACTGGGGATGGTTATGTGTTTGCTCGGGCTAGGTTCCGCCGCTTTGTATTTCGATGACGCGAATGAATTGTACACACTTGCAATCATGGCGGCCGTCTTTCACCTTTTTAACCATGCGAGCTTTAAAGGCAGCCTGTTTATGACCGCCGGAATCATCGATCATGAAACAGGCACCCGGGATATTCGTTCGCTGGGAGGATTAATGTTGGTGATGCCCGCAACCGCCACGATTTCTTTAATCGGAGCGGCATCCATGGCTGGGCTGCCTCCCTTTAACGGTTTTCTCAGTAAAGAGTATTTTTTCGACGCGATTACGAACGCCGCCGAATATGGGATCTTCAATATGGAGACCGCCGGGATGCTTTTTCCGGTGATCGGTTGGCTTGCGAGTGTGTTTACGTTCGTCTATTGTTGCATCTTTTTCTTTAAAACGTTTGCCGGACGTTTCAAGGCGGATCGCTTTCCGAAAAAAGTGCACGAAGCACCTGTCGGGATGCTAATCAGCCCGGCGATTCTCGCTTTCGTCGTTGTTACGGTCGGCTTATTTCCGAATCTCTTGTCCCAATCCATCATTGAACCGTCGATGGGCTCGATATTAAACGGATTGCCGATGGATAACGAGGCTTTTTCCGTGAACATTGAACACTGGCACGGGTTTAGTCTCGAACTGTGGATGACCATTGGCGTTGTCGCCTTCGGAAGCTTGATCTATGCGGGGATGGGAAGATGGAGCAAATGGTCGATTTATAACAAAGACGTCGATCCGTTTACACCTGTCTATGACAGGACCATTTCAGGAACGATTAAAGGATCGCAAATGATCACAAACATCCAAATGACAGGCAGATTGCGTGATTATTTCGCTTTCATCGCTGTTTTTTTCGTGATTATTACAGGGTGGACGATGTTCCGTTTTGACGCCCTTACATTGGATCTCGGCAGTATGAGCGAAGTGACGGTCTACGAAGGATTACTCATCGGACTGTTGCTCGTCTCGGTCCTATCGCTTCCCTTTATTCAAAAGCGGATCGCGGCTGTCGTCGTCCTCGGGTTCGTCGGATTTTTTATCGCACTCTTATTCGTGAACTTCAGGGCGCCGGACCTTGCCCTTACCCAACTGCTGATTGAGACGGTCCTTGTTGTCCTTTTCATGCTCGCCTTTTACCATTTGCCCGAACTGCGGAGAGAAACGTCAAAGCTGACGTTCAAATGGA
The DNA here is from genome assembly GCF_016495865.1 of Salicibibacter cibi. Classification (NCBI taxonomy): domain Bacteria; kingdom Bacillati; phylum Bacillota; class Bacilli; order Caryophanales; family Bacillaceae; genus Salicibibacter; species Salicibibacter cibi. Next base: position 1,375,290 of record NZ_CP054706.1, on the reverse strand, counting down.
CAAACGCCATCATCTCTTTCAGCGTTGGACTGCTCATTACGGTTGTGGCCTTTAGTGCATTTTCCTTTGGGCAGGGGAACGATTTTGATCCGATTTCCGATTACTTCATCGAAAATTCGGCGGATCAGGCCGGCGGTTACAATATGGTTAATGTCGTTCTAGTCGATTTTCGTGGGTTAGACACGATATTGGAACTGCTTGTCTTGTCAATTGCTGCTCTTGCCGTGATTGCGCTCGTCCGATTAAAAATGAAGGAGGGGGATGACGTATGATGAAGTGGAAAACAAACAATCTGTTATTTATTCACGTCACACGTGTTGCTTCATTCTTCATCCTATCCTTCTCCATCTATCTGTTTTTTGCCGGACATAACGACCCAGGAGGCGGTTTCATCGGGGGACTTATGACAGCCACATCGGTGCTTTTGCTTTATCTAACGTTTGATAAACGAAAAATCGATGAAATGCTCCCGATCAATTACGTAAACTTTATCCCAACCGGGCTTCTTGTTGGATTCGGAGCCGGATTTATCGGAATGGCCTTTGGATTTCCATATCTCACCCAGTTTTTTGATTATTTTTCCTTTCCTTTGATTGGTGAAGTGGAACTGGCGACGGCGGTTATATTTGATCTCGGTATCTACTTGGGTGTAGCCGCTGTCGCACTTACCATCATATTAACGATCGCGGAGGAGGAAGAATAATGGAATTGCTAATGTCCATTGTCGTTGGCACTTTTTTTATGGTCGGTACATACTTGATTATGACAAGAAGTTTGATCAGGGTCGTCGTTGGCATCAATATTTTATCCCATTCAACACACTTGTTGCTACTGACGATGGCCGGATTGAAAACCGGCGCCCCACCGCTTCTCAACCGCGGAGAAGAAGCGTTTACCGATCCGCTGCCACAAGCGCTCATTCTAACCGCCATCGTCATAAGTTTTGGGGTGACCGCTTTTACGATTGTGCTTGCTTATCGAACGTACAAAGTGCACAGAACGGATGATCTTGAACAATTAAGGGGTTCCACCAATGAATAGTCTTTTACTCGTACCAATTATCTTACCGGCCATCATAGGCGCTATTCTTGTCTTTTTTGCCAAGTACCAGAGAGTGCAGCGGGTGATTAGCGCGATCGCAATGATCACCATTCTCATCGCTTCGATATGGCTTGCCATCGCTGTCTACAATGAAGGGATTATGACTATGAACACGGGCGATTGGCCCGTCCCTTACGGCATTCCGCTCGTCGCGGACATGTTCGCGACCGTGATGCTGCTCTTGTCAGCGATTGTAGGCGTTTGCTGTTTATTCTTTGCTTTTAAAACGATTCACCCGGACCGGGAAAAATTTTATTTTTTCCCTTTCTACTTTTTTTTGCTGACAGGGGTGAACGGATCTTTCCTTACCGGAGATTTGTTCAACTTATTCGTTTTCTTTGAAGTCATGTTAATCGCCTCTTACATTTTGATCGTCCACGGCGGAAGCGGGTTTCAACTTAGAGAATCTTTTAAATACGTGACGATTAATGTTTTCAGTTCCATGTTCTTTTTGGCCGGGGTTGCTTATCTTTACGCAGCAACCGGCACATTAAACATTGCCGACTTGGGTGTGAGGGTGGCTGAACTGGATCAAGAAGGCATACTCAATGTCGTAGCGGTCGTCCTTCTTTTCGTTTTTGCTATGAAAGGGGCTCTGTTTCCGTTGTACTTTTGGCTGCCGGATTCCTATACAGGACCTCCGGCGGCAATTGCAGCTCTGTTCGGCGGTTTGCTGACAAAAGTAGGTATTTACGCGATCATTCGTATTTTCACGGTTGTTTTTAACCATGATCCTTCTTTTACCCATAATCTTATTTTGTTCATTGCCGGTGCGACGATGTTTTTTGGCGTTTTAGGAGCGGTTGCCCAATACAATTTCAAACGCATCCTTTCCTATCACATTATCAGCCAGGTTGGATACATGGTAATGGGACTTGGGATTTTCACGCCGCTAGCACTCGCCGGAGCCATTTATTACATCGTTCACCATATTATTGTAAAAACCGCTTTATTCTTATTTGCGGGGGTTTCGGAAAAAATCACCGGCACGAATGATCTGAAAGAGATGGGCGGGCTTTTGAAGACGCATCCGACATTTTCCTGGATGTTTTTCATTACGGCCATTTCGCTGGCAGGAATCCCGCCCCTCTCCGGATTTTTCAGCAAGTTTCCATTGATTTTATCCGGGATGCAAGAAGGGCACTACTTTGTCACGGCTGTTGCCTTGCTCGTTGGCTTATTAACCTTGTTTTCCATGATCAAAATTTTTTCATTTGCTTTTTGGGGAAGACAAAAACATACACAAGCCCAAGCGAAAATCAAAACCGGGAGCTTACTTCTGTCAACTGCTCCTCTCGTGGCACTTACCATTATATTAGGACTCATGGCCGAGCCCATTTTTAGCTATTCCCTCGAGATTGCTGAAGAACTTCTGGAACCTTCTGTTTACATTGAATCTGTGCTGGAGGAGTAAACACTATGGCATTTCAAATTCTTTTAAATATCGCCATCGCCATTTTCTGGATGGCTCTCCAAAGCGAATACACCATCGTCGAATTCGTGATTGGCTATGTAATCGGGGTCGGAGTGATCTTTTTTCTGCGTCGTTCGCTCCCTCAACCGTTTTACTTGCAGCGCGTCTGGGCAATCATTAAGTTGATCGTCCTGTTTGTTAAAGAACTCATGGTCGCGAATTTTGATATGATTCGCGTCGTCTTGAGTCCAAAGTTAAACGTCACACCTGGAATTGTTGCCCTCCATACTAGCTTGAAAACCGATTGGGAAGTGACAATTCTTTCCATGTGCATCACCCTCACGCCCGGCACGATGACGATGGATTACTCCGAAGATGGCCGTACACTTTACATTCATTGCATTCATGTGAAGAATACGCAGGACGTGATTGATGATGTCCGCAATAACTTCGAACGAGCCATTCGGGAGGTGACGAAATAGTGTTTGAAACAGTGTTGTTAATCGGATTAGTCATCTTCTCTTTTTCTTTGTTGCTTTGTGTGTGGCGAGCGCTAAAAGGGCCGACATTGTGGGATCGCGTTGTCGCCCTTGACTCCTTTGGCTTGAACTTGATTGGTTTTATCGGCATTCTTATGATTCGGCAATCAACGAGCGCTTACGCTGAGGTTGTATTGGTATTAGGAATTTTGGCCTTTGTCGGTTCGGTATCATTGGCGAAGTTTTTAGAAAGGGGTGTCGTCATTGATCGAGATTCTCATTAGCCTATTTGTTCTCAGCGGCAGTTTATTGAGCTTGATCGGATCCATCGGAATCATCCGTCTGCCTGACGTCTACACCCGCATGCACGCGGCGACCAAAAGCGCTACACTTGGTGTCGTTTTGCTGATTTTAGGGACCTTTACGTATTTTTTGGCCGAGGGAATCTTTAGCCTGCAGCTCTTGATCACCATCGTCTTTGTGTTCCTCACCGCACCGGTGGCCGCAATGATTATTTCTCGATCCGCCCACCGAAATGGCGTTGAATTATGGAGTCATACAAAACATGACGAATTAATGGAAAGTTACCCGAAACATCTCGAACCTGAACGCAATACCGAGAAATCTGACAATCCATGACGAAAGAAGTAAAAATGGATGATTAAAAAAGACAAGAGAGGGCAATAATGGTTTTAATCGTATCAATTTGCTTGAATTCAGCCTTGAACACTTGACATAGCAAGGGTTTCATGAGTAAATTTGATATGTACATGCCACTCGTACTATATCAATCATGAAAGGGTGTTTTTACATGAATAAGACAGATTTAATCAATTCTGTTGCAGAACATGCCGATCTTTCCAAAAAAGAGGCTTCAAAAGCCGTAGATTCGGTATTCGACAACATCACCGACACGTTGAAACAAGGGGACAAAGTGCAACTCGTCGGCTTTGGCAGTTTTGAAGTTCGCGAACGAGCTTCCCGCAAAGGGCGTAACCCACAAACCGGCGAGGAAATTGAAATTCCGGCAACCAAAAATCCGGCATTCCGTCCCGGCAAGCAATTGAAAGACGCCGTCAATTAATCCGAACATAAAAAACCTCCGTGGAGGAGGTTTTTCTTCAACAAAACAGCATAGTTATAACGCAAAGGGAACGGTTCATCAACATTGTATCCGTTCCCTTTTAATATCATTTAATGCTTCTCTCCTTTTTGACGCTTATAGAAGGCCTGAAACAGCTTCAACAGAGCACGTTTTTCAATTCTCGACACATAGCTCCTGGAGATACCCAGATCCCTTGCAATCTCTCGCTGCGTGCGTTCCTCATCTTCGCCGAGTCCGAATCTAGCTACGACGACTTCCCGTTCCCGTTCCGTCAACACATGGATACTTTCATAAATATGGCGTTTTTCCATTTTCAGATGCAAATCTTCGACAATATCCGGTCCATCCTCTTTAAGAATCTCCATCAAACTTAGTTCGTTTCCCTCTTTATCCGCCCCGATCGGCTCATAAATGGAAATGTCCTTGCTTACTTTTTTAAGGGAACGAAAATGCATAAGAATTTCATTTTCTATACAACGGGCCGCATATGTCGCGAGCTTCGTTCCTTTATTCGGAGAATAACTCTCAATCCCTTTAATAAGTCCAATCGTCCCGATGGAAATTAAATCTTCGTTATCTTCATTCGTGTTTTCAAATTTTTTTACAATATGTGCAACGAGACGCAAATTATGCTCAATCAGCATGTTACGCGCATGTTCATCTCCTTCGTTCATGCGCTCTAGGTATTTTTTTTCGTCTTCCTTTGATAAAGGTTGAGGAAACGCCTGATTTTTAACATAAGAAACGAACAGCATAATTTCCTTGAACGCGTACGCAATCGCGGTAAAAATGCCAGACATGGAGAACCCCTCCTAGGATCATCTTATTTATCCTATGCAGGGGTGGGCTTGGTTGGTGCAGGAGGAAGGGGGAAATTATGTATATAAGAGCAGTGCGTTGATTTACCATAAAATACTTTCGCGTAAGTGGAACGAACGTACGCCGGGTCAAGTTGCGGTATCGGGCCATATACATCGCGATGGCGCAAATAGCTGCCCGTAGATGGTATCGTTCTGCCCGGTTCGCTATCTAGCCGCTTCCGTTTTCTCCCGTTGGGCATCCAGCGACGTTCTAAAGAAGTGATTCATCGTCAAGAGTCGGGTGAGTAAGCGGTGCAAAAGTTTGATCTACCGCCGTGCCTTATAGAGACCCGTGATATTCTTAGGCCTGGTATAAAAAGAGAAAACCAATGCTTTAGTATCAGGTGGGTCATCAGGAACGATATCTGCGGACTCTAAACGGTGATCGAGAGCCTGGGGAGTCTTCAGGTCCAGGTTTTGGGAACTCGTAATGGTTGCCGAAAGGCAAATTAGTCCGCAAATACATCAAAATAAGGTATTATTACCATTGTTTCTTCTTCAACGGCATCGTGTTTGTTTTAGCTATTTAAATGTTTGAATTTAGATAATCAACGTCCCTGATATAAGAAGCATTTTGCGGTGAAAGGGAGGCAGGTACTGTTACGATGCATATTGCTACCAAAGTTTGTGATTCTATAGTATCATTTCACTTACAATTAATTATAGAGGGGTTAAACAGTAATGAAAAAATACTTAGCTGCAATAGGGATTGGATCTTTGCTTGTTTTATCAGCTTGTGGCGAAGGTGAAAACGGAGATGTCACCTAAGAAGCAGAGGACGAAGAAACCGAAGATGTGAGCGCTGATGAAGATTCCGACGATGATGTAGAAGATGAGGAGGACGCAGAGGAGGACGATGAAGAAGAAAACGGGGATGAAACAGCTGCTACAGCAGGCGGTCATGAAGTAGGAGAAACTGTTTCAGATGAAAATGGCGAACAAACACTTGTTAGTCTAGCCGATGAGGTTGGAACGTTTGAGTCAGGACCTGTCGTTTTAGAAATTGAAAAAGCAAATGGAGTGTCTGCTGCATTTGAAGCCGAACCCGCCATGCTTCTCGACGATCCAGAAGTGGAATATATACAAGTTGACATGAATGTAGAGAATACAAGCGAGGATGACGTAATGTTCTATGCATCACAAGCCACTTTAATCACTGATACTGGGGAACAATTAGAACCAGATATGATGCTTAGCGACCATATAGATGGAGACTATTTCGGTCAAGTTAGCAAAGACGGATCCTCATTTTATATTCTAGAGAACTCTAACGCCGATGATGTAGAAAGCATTGAACTTAGATATAATGCAGCGCATGATGAAAATTTTGAAGATCTTGGCGAGGACATCAGTGTGGAAATTGATTTAGAGAGATAGATAACCCATAATATAATAGCCCTGATTCCAGGGCTTATTTTTAACTCAAAAGGAAACGTATATTTCAAAAGAGGTGGTCGAATGATTTCGTTATATTATATAATGTAATAAGTACCTATTTTTCAATACAACGAACGCATACGTCGCGAGCTTCGTTCCTTTATTTGGAGAATAGCTCTCAATCCCTTTAGTAAGCCCAATCCTCCCGATTAAAATTAAACCTTCGTTATCTTCATTCGTATTTCAAATTTTTTTACGATATGTGCAACAGTGCAACAAGGTGCAAATTGTCTCACTAGCTTGTTACGCGCAACCTACTCCTCCCATGCACTCAATGAAAAGATATACATATATGTCCAATCAAAATCTCCAAACACAGCATACTTATGCCTACGTTCAGGGTTCCGGATTCTGTAGAATTTGGCTTGCCACAATCCTTGTAACGAAGATATGTATTTTCAACAAATATTCCGGTATAATGGCAAAAAACATGTCGCTAGAAGCACAATAATCGGGGGATTGAAAGCTTCGAAGAATACATTCGAAAGATGGTTGTGTATAACCCTCGTTCGCCTATACAAGAATGGGAGAGATTTTCCATGAAACAAGAATGGATAGAAGTTTTACAGGAAAAAATGGATCATCACTTGGTGAGCGCTCGTTCTGATCTCGAGACCTATCGTTTCGATGCTTCCTTCGGTGAGTTTTTTCCGGAAGCCGTCGTCTATGTCACCAATACCGAAATGGTCAGGCAAGTGTTGAAGATTGCAAACGAATACAAAGTTCCGGTGACACCGAGAGGCCAAGGCACAGGATTGAGCGGTGGTGACCTCCCGATCCATGGAGGAATAATCCTCGATATGAGTCAATGGCCGGCTTCGGTAGAAGTTTTCCCCGAGGACTTAGTCGCGCGTGTATCCCCAGGGACTCTGACCTCCGAGATTCACGCTGAAGCAGAAAAACACGGGCTGATGTATCCCCCAGACCCGAGCAGTTCCAACATCTCTACCATTGGCGGGAACTTGGCGGAAAATGCCGGAGGCCCCCGCGGCTTGAAGTATGGCGTCACCAAAGATTATGTACTAGGCCTTGAAGTTGTAACCCCGGAAGGCGACGTCATGCACACCGGCGGGCGCACAATAAAGAACGTCACAGGTCTGGATGTTACAAAGCTCCTTGTCGGTTCTGAAGGCATTCTCAGCATTATTACAAGTGCTACGTTAAAGCTTATTCCAAAGCCTGCCACTAAACAAACGGTGATGGCTGCCTTTCCGACGATGGAAACGGCCGGAGAAGCAGTCTCGACAACGTTAACCTCCGGGATTCTCCCGGCGAAAATGGAATTTATTGATCAGGCTTGCGCACGTGCCGTTGAAGAATACGAACCTCTAGGCCTGCCCACGGACATTGAAGCGATTGTTCTGGTCGAAGTCGACGGACATCCTACAGCTGTCCAAGAAGAATCAGATACCGTAATGAAAATCATGAAAGAGCTCGGCGGAACATCCGTTTCTATGCCCCGGACGAAAGAAGAAGCCTTGAACATGTGGAAAGCCAGGATGTTGGTCTCCCCCGCCATTGCAACCATCAAACCAACGCGGGCGTCCGAAGATGCCACAGTTCCACGCAGCCAAATCCCCGCGATGATGGCTCACTTGGCTGATATCCGCGAAAAATACCAGCTCTCGCTTGTTGTATTCGGTCATTTGGGTGATGGCAACCTCCACCCGAATATTTTATGTGATAAACGAGACAAAGAAGAACTCGAGCGGGTTGAAAAGGCCGTTGGGGAAATATTTCATTTTGCATTGGAACTGGGCGGAACGCTTTCCGGAGAACATGGAATCGGGACGATGAAGTCCCCTTTTCTAGAGGATGAGTTAGGCCTCGTTGGCGTGGACATGATGAAACGGATTAAACAAAGCTGGGACCCAAACAACATTATGAATCCGGGGAAGATATTCCCGGATAAAGGGCAGCGGTTGATATTGAGTCGGGAGGTGGAGGGGTAACAACCCCACAGCTAACTCAGTATAAGCAGCCATTCGCTAGTCATTTCTGTTTTGAACGCATCTTCAGGTCGGGACTGTGTCATCAACCCGTCCTGCTGTCGCTATGACCAACTACAGTCCCAACGGGTGTGGGATAGACTTTTTGCACCCATGGGATACCGTCCTCCTTTGCTTATGAAATTTGGCTGGTGAAACCAATTTCATTATAGCAAAGGAGGACTTTATTTCATCACGCCTCACGGCACTTCCTGTTCAATTCTCCCACGCATAAGCATGGGGCTTAATATCTGAGTTAGTTTTTTATCGATGAGCGTTAAGTTCTGTTGGAATCCCCTGTTGTTTTTTGCCTAATCTTGTTTCCGCCTCTTTAAATCATTTCAATCATAACAGAAAATGCAGCATTAGCAGTAATTTCACCACTGTCATAAGCAGGAGGCACTTCGACAAGATCAAACTAAACTAAATTGATACCGTCTAAACCTTTGACAAACTCCAAAACATAAAAGTTCTTGATCCGACATAGTGCGGCGATCTCGATGAATCTTTTGACGGGTACATCAATATTCCTCCCAAAAAAATTTGAAGATATTCCCTACATGCTCATCATTCCTCGTATTAAACATATAACCTATCAAAAAGGGATACAGCTAACGCAACTGCATCCCCTCATACTTCATTTTCACTTTTCTTTTTTATAGTTCAAACTTCTATACTCTTCTCTAATAGATTTAAAAAAGGAAACGCACATACATATTATAATTATAGAAAAGGGTAAACCTGCTGCAGCTGATATGGATTGTAATGCAGTTAATGCGCCACTTATTAATAACGCGATTGCCACCCAGCAATTACAATTCCCCATAAAATTTTGCTTCTATTTGTGGGTGTTGTGGTTCCTTCACTATACATACCTAAAACGTAAACAGTAGAATCTGCAGATGTAACAAAGAAAATTACTAACGAAACAAGTGTTAGCACTATAATTACTGATCCTAGCGGAAAAAGGTCCATGAAATAAAACAATGCAGTATCCATATCTGCTAATATTTGATTAGCTAGTTCATTATTACCTAAATTAATAATATTATACAAGGCGCTCCCACCAAGAGTACCATACCAAATCATTGTGGCTACTGAAGGTACTACCATGGCACCGATGATAAATTCTCTAATCGTTCTTCCTTTTGAAATTCTAGCCATAAAAAGACCAACAAATACACCAAAGCTGATAGCCCAGCCCCAGTAAAAGAAATCCCAACCTGCTTGCCAATCATAACCTTCAATAAATGGCTCCATATGAAAACTCATATTTATGAAGTTTGAAAGATAGTTGCCCGTGCCATTAACAATCGTTTCTAAAATATTCGTGGTCGGACCTAATATGAAAAATAGACACAAAATCGTCAAAGCTAGTACAATGTTAATATTAGATAACCATTTAATACCTCGATGTATACCCGAATATGCAGAAGTAATAAACATTACCGTTAAGATCAGAATCATAAATATTTGTGTGTTCGGTGTGTTTTCGATCCCCCAAGCATAATCAAAACCGGCACCCATTTGCATAACGCCTAAACCAAGCGAAGTTGTGATTCCTCCTATCACTGCGAATATGGTTATTATATTAATGATCTGGCCAATAGGACCATGAATACGATCCCCTAATAAAGGATAAAAAGCATAATTGATTAAGGGTGGTGAGTTTTTCCTATATTGGAAATATGCCATAAACAATCCGGTTATCGTATAAGCTCCAAAACTATGCAATGCCCAATGAAAATAGGTATACTGCATTGCTAAATCTGCGGCTTCTTTCGTTTCCCCTTCCCCACCAGGAGGTTCCATATAGTGTAATACAGGTTCCGCCACTCCCCAAAAATAAAGGCTTATCGCAATCCCTGCACTATACAACATCGCAATCCAGGTGAACTTTTTAAACTCCGGCTGATCCGAATCTCTACCAAGTTTAATGGATCCATATTTTGAAAAAGCCGTATATAAACAAATTACAACAATGAAAAATGCAACCAGCATATAGTACCATCCAAAATATCCACCAATTAAATCGTTAAGAAGATACTCAGAGAATTCCCCTAGTCCTTCAGGGTTTATGATACCTATAAGCACTAATAGAAAAGTGATTATAAGCGCGCCGATTAAGACGACATATCTCTTCAAAATGATCCATCCCCTTTATAAAATAATAATGCGCGTACATTCTTTATTAATCAATTTTTATATTCTTTAAAAAACATAAGCGTGATAGTGATATATAAATCAGATTTTCGTTTCCGGTCCTGCCTGGTTAGAGATGAGCCCATCAATGCATCTAGCGTATGAAAACTAACAGTGTGGGCTCAATATTGTTTGTTTTATCCATTAACCTTGTTAATCTATCCAGTCAATCATTCATCCCCTCTCGCAGGAATCACCCAGTGATTTTCTCCGCGGGCAGTAGTGACATACTCAGGCCAACGATAATCAATTGGAGGCTCGTAATCACAAAGTGGTGGTGTCCAATAGGCGCCATTAATTCCACCACCAGTACGCTCCTTAAACTCTTCTTTAGCTTTATCTAAAAGTTTGTCATTAGTAAGCAGATCAATGATCATCATACCAACAGTCTTAGAAGCGCTATAAATCATAGGGTCTATACATTCTCGAATTCCGCCCATCGCATTCATGACCCAGTCGGGATAGGCATAGCCCGATTTTGGTGATTTTAATGCAGGTCTACCTATATAAAGTCTAACAGTCGGAGCATGCCAGCAATACTCTGTATAATCATCAGATGTAAAGTGTTGTTGCCAAGCCGGTAACGATTCACGCATCTTGCGTTCTGCCTCTTGCGGAGGGACGAGCGTCTCGATCTCATCGAGATAAGGTTCTTCCATCGGATCAAACCCAAGATTCTTTTGAATTTCCCGTGCTATATCTACGGCCTTCCCTTCGAATTGGGGTGCACCTGCATGCTTAAGATTTTGGTAAGTTGCTTCCGCCATCGTATGGTTGGCAAGTCCTGCCCTTGATTTTGTGACCCACTCTCGTTTCCAGTTACAATGAGCAGCTGAAGCTGCACTTTCTGCATTTTGGTCAAGCACTTGAATGACTTGTTGAGCCTTTTCAATGTCCGGAACACGAATAAAATAGTAAATTTGCGACATTTGCGCCGGAATATTGTCAGCAGTCGCCTGTCCAGTATTTAAAATTGTTTCATTTACTGACCAACCCATGCTGTTCGATAGCATATGTTCCTTGTACATTTTAGACAAGGAATACATTGTAACAACAGCATCTGTTGCACCCGGAGCTCTTGCAGCGGCATGTGCTGCTGGAATAGGAGAATCTTCTCCCGAGGATAACCACGTTTGTGGTTCATCACAGGTAAACGTGTACATGACAGAATATGCTACCGCGCAATGTGTATCCCATCTTGTTGTGTTACAGAGAGGCAACATGTAGAAAGGGTGAAAGCTTATCGCAGCATCAAGGTCGTCATAGTAACCTTTCGCTGCATGAATAGGTTTTGAGCCTCGTAATTTTTCTGCAGGTTCACCAAAAAACTTTAAAGTCCCCTTAATGTCATGCTTTTCCATCATTGCTTTCGCCGCTAAAAATCCTCCAAGGGAACCTATACCTAGTGCAGAATGGGGATCCGTATGCCCACCGGCATATGGACTTAATCCCTCCCTAGATTTTTGGACAGTATCAGCTGCCTGATTATTCCCGGGGACAGCATCATACTCCGCATAGCCGCCAATGACAGGACCTGTACCATTTTTCCAAGTCGCGCAAAAAGCGGTAGGCATGTCACCACTCTGCTCTTCAACCTCAAATCCCTCTTCCCTTAAACGATGGACATACCAAGCTGATGATTTGTACTCTCGCCAAGCTGGTTCTGCATAGTTCCAGATTGTCTGATTCCAATCAGATAATGTTTTTTCATTTTTGTTAACCCATTCTATGATGTCCTTCTTTTCATTTGTCAGCATAAAATGAATAACCTCGTTTCTTTAATAAACTTGCTCTCCCGAAATCCATGTCTCACTTACTTCAATAGTAGGGATCTCTTCTACTGATGTGTCATATGGGTTTTTATCCAATATGACAAAATCAGCTAGTTTGCCTTTTTCGATGGATCCAATAGAATCTTCACGATGTATAGCTTTAGCCGCTTCAATCGTATAGCCTTTTAAAGCTTCAGTAAGAGAGATTCGATGGTCAGCACCTACAACGTTTCCTTGTAATGTGGAACGCGTGACGGCTGCATAAATAGCCTGCAATGGGTTTGGAGGAGCAACCGGCGCATCTGATGACAATACGATAGGTATATTTTGATCTTTAAACCACCCATATGGTGAAAAATTATCACCATGGTCACCGACTGCTCGTACAACCCCTTCACCAAACTGATATACATGCTGTGGTTGAGGAACAGGCCAAATTTTTAATTCAGAAATATCTTGGATCTGAGCCGGATCCGGTAATCCGCAATGTTCAATTCGATGTCGTACATCACTCCTCGGTGATTGCTCTTGTGACGCTCTCACACCATCAATGACTAATTGAATTGCACCATCGCCCTGAGCATGTGTAATGGTCTGGAAACCTTGTCTATGCGCTTTCACAAGTATTTCTTTAAAACGTTCCGGTTCATGATAAAGATATCCTTGTTTACGACTGCTGTCTAAATAACCAGAAGACAAGTATGCGGTACCGGAATTTAGGGAGCCGTCTGCGTACAATTTAATGGAACCGATCGAAAGTTGGTCATCACCAAAGCCGGATCTAAATCCAAGCTGAGTCAATTCATCTAAGTACGTAGATAGAATAGACATCACAATACGCATTTTTAAAAGGTTATTATTTCGAGCTTCCTGAAAAGATTCCATCTCCTGTTTTGTAACTTGAGGATCATTAATTGTTGTCACACCCGATAAAAGGCATTGTTCCTGACCAACCGCAACAAGGTTTTGTAAATTTTCAGGTGTATCCGGCATATGAATGTTAGGACCGTTGCTTCCAATCACGACACCGGATTTTTTAGCAAAATGATCATTGGCGCTATCGAACAACTGGCCATTCGGGAGTCCATTCTCATATCTTCCTATGGCTCCACCTATAGGATCATCTACATTCTTATTAATTCCTAGTTCCTGAAGTAAATAATTATTAACTACATTATTATGCCCGCTTATATGCATAATTTGAACGGGGCAATCTTCAGCAACCTCATCCAGCTCATCAGCTGTTGGATATCGTTTTTCCTCAAGATTTCTTTGATCGAGTCCAAATCCACGAATAATACTTCCCGCAGGTGTTTTCTTTTTTTGTTCCCTTAAAACAGCAATGATATCAGCAATACTTTTAACTTTAGGGTAACTAATATCTGCCCAACTATAAGCCATACCCAACATCATTAAGTGGGCATGAGGGTCAACAAATCCAGGGAGTAGAGATTTACCCTTTAAATTTATTTCTCTTATTTCTCCTTGCCCTTGTAATGAAGCTTCACACTCTTCGTATGAGCCTACACAAACAATTTCATTTCCTTTCACAGCTACTGCTTCCGCACTTTCTATTCCATCGCTCATTGTTAGTATTTTTCCGCCATAAAATAATAATGATTGTTTACTCATAGTTATTCCTCCATTGAATATTCGATTATAGAGCTATTCGCGAGGATCGTATGGGAAGTAAATAACCTAGATCCCCAAAGAAATATACTTCACTTCCAAATACTCTTCTATCCCGTGGTGCCCCCCTCTCTGCCTAGGCCACTTTCTTTCATTCCCCGAATGGCGCCTGCGGCACGGAAGGCAAACCATCGTTGACGCCTACGATACCGTACTCCAATCCTTCACTCACACGTACAGCTTTCCCGATATTTTCCGAGAAAACATAAGCGGCTAAACCGAAGGGAGAGTTGTTCGCTCGTTGTATGACTTCTTCTTCCGTTTGAAAAGAAGCAATTGGTGCGACGGGGCCAAATGTTTCTTCATTCATGCAGAGCATGTCGTCGGTGGCGCCGGATATAATGGTTGGTTCAAAATATTGGCCTTCGTTTTTCACAAAGCTATTTCCACCGGCTAATACTTTTCCACCCTTTGCTGTCGCGTCGTTGAGATGGTTTTGGACTTTTTCAATCGCTTGTTCATTAATCAATGGGCCGAGGTCAACGTTTTCTTCCAATCCATTTCCAGTCGTTAAATCAGCAACAGCCGCTTTGAATTTTTCGTTGAAAGTCTCCAGAATCGATGCTTGTACGTACACGCGGTTCGTACAAATGCATGTTTGTCCGGAATTCCGGTATTTAGATCCGATTAACTGCTCCACCGCTTTGTCTAAATCCGCATCTTCCATGACGATAAACGGGGCGTGGCCACCGAGTTCAAGCGATACCTTTTTAACCGTTTCAGCGGCCCCTTTCATCAGTTGTTTTCCTACTTCAGTGGAGCCTGTAAACGTGATCTTCCGGACACGCTCGTCCTCAAGCCATGTATCCCCGATGTCTTGTGGATTGCCGGTGATAACATTGACGACTCCTGCGGGGATCCCGGCTTCTTCAGCGAGTTCTGCCAATTTTAAAGCAGTCAGAGGCGTTTCTTCTGCCGGTTTAATAACCGTAGTACAACCGGCGGCGAGTGCCGGACCTACTTTACGCGTGATCATCGCGGCCGGGAAGTTCCAAGGTGTGATGGCCGCTACCACACCGACCGGCTGTTTTTGCACGAATATGCGTTTATTCGTGTGCGAGGCAGGGATGGTTTCCCCGTAAATTCGCTTCGCTTCTTCGGCGTACCACGAGATAAAACCATTGGCATACCCGACCTCCCCTATCGCTTCCTTTAGAGGTTTCCCTTGTTCCATCGTCATGATTTTTCCAATGTCTTCTTTATTTTCTTCGATTAGTCGATGCCATACGGCTAAAAGTCTACCACGTTCTTGTGCCGTCAATGTTGACCAGGAAGCAAAAACAGCATGAGCCGCGTCCACCGCTTGTTTTGCTTCGTTTTTCCCTCCGTTCGGCACCGTTCCAACCACTTGTTTCGTTGCAGGATTGATGACCTCAATGTGGGTCAATTCTTCACCTTGCCATTGTCCATCAATGTACATTTGTTGTTTCATCGTAGATCCCCCTCACTGTTGTTTCAATACGTCTTCAAGGATTTCTAACCCTTTATCCAATTCTTTATCCGTGATTACGACCGGTGCTAGAAAACGTATGACATTACTGTACAAACCTGAAGAAAGCAGTAAAAGTCCCGAGGCATTGGCGGCTTTTAAAATCGCGGCTGTTTTCTCTGCATCCGGCGTCTTTCCATCGCCTTTAACGATTTCAAAGGCAGCCATCGCGCCTAAACGGCGAAAACCGCGAACAAATGGAAATGTCTCTTCCCAAGTGCGAACTTTATCTTCAAATTGACGACCGACGACTTCCGCACGCTCATTTAAATTTTCTTCTTCAATGATATCCAAGACAGCTAAAGCTGCTTGACACGCAACAGCATTACCTGTGAATGTTCCACCAAGTTCACCAGGATTAGCCGCGTCCATAACGTCAGCTTTTCCGACAACTGCACTTAATGGAAAGCCGGCTGCTAACGATTTTGATAGCGTCATTAGATCAGGTGTAATACCGAAATGTTCACTCGCAAACCAAGCACCGGTACGCGCGAACCCAGTTTGAATCTCATCCGCCACTAAAAGAATGCCGTGTTCTTGGCAGCGCTTCGCAACATGTTCCACAAAAGCCTTCGGTGGAATGATAAAGCCGCCTTCCCCTTGCACCGGTTCCATCACAACACACGCTACTTCTTCAGGCGCCACTTCCGTTTTGAAAAATAAATCAAAATCATCGATCACAGACTGTACATAGGTGTCATCGCTTTGTTCTTCCGGCTTGCGAAACATATACGGATAAGGCGCATGATAGACTTCAGGCGCAAAAGGACCAAACCCGAATTTATATGGTTTTACCTTTCCTGTCATCGCCATCGTCATATTCGTTCGCCCATGAAATCCCCGGGAAAAGGTGACGACCGCTTGTCTGCCTGTCGATTTCCGCGCGATTTTCACCGCATTCTCCACTGCTTCGGCTCCACTATTCAACAATAAGGTTTTTTTATCAAAATCCCCCGGTGTGATCTTGGAAAGACGTTCAGCCAGCTCAATATAGCCATCATACATAATGACGTTAAAGCCAGGATGCGTCACTTTTTCGATTTGTTCTTTTGCCGCTTCCACAACTTTCGGGTGGGAATGTCCGACATTCATGACACCTATCGCTCCGGCGAAATCAATATAGGGATTTCCTCCATCGTCATAAAGCGTCGCCCCTTTGCCGTGGCTGGCAGTTGCTCGGTTGCCATTGCCCACGCCTTTAGGAATATAACGATCTCTTTTTTCTTGCCAAGTAGTCATATGAAAACCTCCTCATTAATAACGCTTTCATGCATCAATGTTTTTGTCATTGTAAGCGGTTTTTGATATCCTTAATAGTACCAATTTTAAATTTATAAAGGTACCAGTTGGAGGTTAGCATGCTTCATATCCCAATTGATCGAGAACATCCCCTTCCTATATATAAACAAATCTATGAATGGATTAAAAATGAAGTTTTACAAGGAACGTTGGCGGCCAAAACCAAACTTCCTTCAAAACGAACGTTGGCGACATCGCTCAACATTAGCCAAAACAGTGTCCTTTCTGCATACAATCAATTAATCGCGGAGGGGTATTTATACACAAAAGAACGCAGTGGTTATTTTGTGGAAGCCATTCACCCGATCCAATCTCTAAACGTAGAAAAGAAACTCAATCCGAACCTATTGGAAACTCGACCGAAATCATATCGCTATTCCTTCTCTCACATGGGTGTGGATGCTTCCCTTTTTCCTTTTCAAAGTTGGCATCATAGTGCACAAAAAGCGATCAACGAAGATCAAACGTTATTGTCGGAAATTAATCACCCACAAGGCATCTATAAACTACGGGAAATTGTGGCCAATAAAATCCGGCATACGCGCGGAGTCATTTGCGAACCCGAACAAATTGTCATCGGTGCGAGCATGCAATGGCTGTTACAATTATTCCTATTGGTCGTTGCCGAAAACGAACCGTTCGCAATCGAAGAACCGGGGTATCATCGCCTCAGTTCCTTGTTAAAAACGATGGGTAACACTGTCTATCACGTACCTGTGGATGAGCGTGGCATAGAGGTAGAAAAATTACGGAAAACAACAGCGAATATCGTGATCGTCACCCCTTCCCACCAAATGCCGACAGGATCGATTATGCCGGTGTCACGCCGAACAGAATTGCTTCATTGGTGCTATGAAAAGAAAAACAGATATATAATCGAGGATGATTATGATTCCGAGTTTAAATACGAGGGAGACATCATTCCTTCCTTACAAAGCCTGGACGTCAATGAAAAAGTGATTTATATTGATTCTTTCTCGAAATCGTTGCTACCAGACCTAAGAATGAGTTACATGGTGTTGCCGTTGGGATTGATCGATGTATTCAAAGAAAAAGGACTGCATTTTATGCAAACGACGTCCGTTCTCACGCAATTGACCCTGGCCCGTTTTCTGGAAAGTGGCGACTATGATAAGCACATTAAACGCATGAGCAAATACTATAAAGAGCTGAGAGCGAAGTTGATCACTGCGATACAGGAACGATTCGGTTCGCGGATTCAAGTAGAGGGAGAAAAAGCCGGCTTGCACTTTTTGTTGCATTTGGATACAGAAGAACCGATCGAGGCGATTATGGAACGAGCGGAAAAGATGGAGCTTGAACTATATTCGATTCAACGTTTTATGCATGAGGCATCGGGAAGCGCACCCCCGACACTGATCATCGGTTTTGCAAAATTGAAACCTGAAGAGATTGACGGAGCAGTGGGGGCGTTGTTTCGGTGTTGTTTTCCGGAGTAACTTCTAACCGACCACTGTCAATAGACGATAATTTCATATACAATAAAGGCAACTACTTCTACAAAAGGAGGACAATGACTTTTGATCCCTTATACAGAACAAAAAGATGAATGGTATGGGAATTTTATGCAAATTTCTTCAGATGAGAAATATGAAATGATCATGGAAGTACTGGAGCAAAATGTACCCGACGATGAACTAATCGAAGACGATTTTGGACTGATAACCGTTGAGTTCAAAAGCGATCTTATTCATGATAATCAATATGAAAAAGCTATACACATGATCGAAAAAACGAAAGAATCGACCGATAAATTCTATCAAAATGAGTTTCCATATTTAAGTAATTTTGCTGTCGAATATTACCTCTATACAAAGGATTTCGACAAACTCCATGTTCACCTTCACCCTTTTATCGCGAATCCGGGTCATGTCTATGAGATGTTTCTTCCTCTTTACGAAAAAATACGATTCTATCAAATGGACGAACTCATGTTAAAATTGGCCGAGGAATTAAATGAGCCTATACAGGATAGCGACGAACTAATACCTGGAGCGGAATCAGACTTAATAGACACGATTTTTTTTAATGCGTGTCAGGAATTTTACCAAACGCTAGACACCCAACAATTGGAAAATACGTTGAGAAAATATGATTACAATACCAATTTTGAGCCAGAGCAACAGTTTTTAAAGAAAATAGCTACAGCAGGTGATGAAGAACCTATTTTCACTAGGAATGACTGGGCTACAGTTGTACAAAACAATTCAAAAGACAAGGCACGATCGCTTTTTTGGGCATTTGCAGTATATATGTTTAAAAAAGGAAACTTTCATTTTTCTATAAGTGCGAGCATATGGTTTCCATACTTTAATATGCTTGCAAGAAAGGAATCGCTCTCGAATTTCCGTTTGCAATATCAAGATTTAGATGAATTGATTGGCAAATTTTTTGGATTTATGTCTAACACAGAAGAACAGGGCTTTGCCTTATTATGGGGAATCCCGTACATTTATGATTTTTTGCGTGATCAACAACTCGTTACTGAAGAAATTTCCGACAAGGCTTTGGAACATGTCGCTACTGTCAAAAATGACTTATTCAAAGTATACAAAGACGACATTTGGCGGTTCGATTTTGTCCATACGTGGGTTAAACCATCATCTGTGAACGATGAATCATTTACGGAAGAAAAAAACCACTTCCATCAAACATTTTTGGATCGTACCATGAAAAGATCATCTACAAAAAATGGAGCCAATCCGTTTCTGGATCATAGTGTCCAAATGTCATTGTTCGATGATTTAGTAAACGAAGGGGGAAATAAGCAACAAACAAAATCCCAACCCACAAAAGCGGCCAAAAGTAAAAAACGTAAAAAAGCAAAACAACAGCAAAAGAAGAATCGCAAAAAATAAGCGACAACTGACGTGTTGCCAAGCAAAAAATAACTGGCCGCCCGTTCAACGGCTAGTTTGAGATCGGATCCTATAAAGTAGAAATCCATTGCCGGTGACGTAGTGAAGTAGTCTGTTATCTAAGCCCCTTCCCCTAAAAAAGGCAACTTCAATTTCTACGCACTCGTCGACGAAGCATATGCTCTTCTTTTTGTTCTCTGCTGTTGCACAGGGGCAGTCTCCCATTTAGCCACTTGTTTTCGCCAAAAGCCAAGCGATGCTTGCATGACGGGACCAATCAAGAATACGGATGCGAATGTGCCGATGGCAACCGGGCCGCCAAGAAGCCAGCCGAGAAGAAGGGCTGTTCCTTCCATTATTGTACGCACAAGACGGATCGACCACCCTGACTTATTGGAAAGGGCAAGGGTCATGCCATCGCGCGGTCCTGCCCCAAGGCGTGTAGATACATACATGCCGGCGCCAATACCCATGAAGACAATACCGGCAATTAATACAAAAAATAACTGCCAAGTGCTTTGAAAAACTTGCTGGATCGGAAGATGTAACCAGGCATCCAGAAAAACGCCTACACAAAGGATGTTAACAAAACTGCCGATCTGTGGTCTTCTTTTTTCAATATAGCAAGTCATGCCGATCATCAGAATACCAACGGCTTGAACCCACATGCCGATCGTTAAAGGCGTCAGATTAGCGAGGCCGATATGAAGGACGTCCCAAGTCGCTGAACCTAGCGTAGATTGGATCATTAAGCTGCCCCCAAACGAGAGCGTTAATAATCCGGCGAAAAATAAAGCAACCCTTGATAAGAAAAAAGAGATGCTGCTGTGATGCTTATTGTCTCTATGTTGCCTTTCCATGCTAAACCTTCTTTCGTTGATTCACTTGCCTTTTATTGAGGTTCGTATTTTCCAAGACTTGTAGAAAAATTTGCAGGCACCCCTTACAAAATCTCACCTGATCAATTATACGCTCCTTCTTTTTAGTTATCAAGAAGGAATTTTTTTATGGGAATTATTCCGTCTATCAAATTCCCCATCGGAAAAACAAAGATCCTGTGGACGCTCCACAGGATCTTCCCGACTATTCCTTAAATTCATCAATCAGTTGTAAGGCGCACGTTTTTGTCTCAGCTTTGTACAGTTTCGCGATCAACCTGTTTAACACTTCAATGTCGGTAATGTTTTCAATTTTATTCTGAATATCGACTGAACTCAATTCAAATCGACTTTTTAAATAAGTGAGTATGTCCTCTTGCTTTCCCTCTACGATCCCATCCTTATAAATTCTTTCTACAATGCGGGTCATTTTCAGCACCTCCAACATTTTTTGATATAAGAGTCAGCCAGAAATTTATCTCCAATTCCTACCGTTGCGCCTATTAGTCTAAAGCGTTGGTTTTCATCTTCGATTTGATGGGCAAGCTCAACAACATCCGTTGCCAACTCTTCTCGTTCTTTTTTAGTATGCATCAAAGGTAGAAAAATCAACTGTAGCTGTTCTTCGTCGGTTAGTGTTTCCCGATTGTGTATTTTCTTAGCCAACCTGTCAAAAATAACATCGCCGTCGTACCCTTTCATATAGATCGCATGTGCACGGTATTGGATGGAACCGTGATCCAAAAACTCTTCCGCTTCATTTATATCCGCGCCATATACAACATAAGTGTAGATCCTTCTCTTTTTCTGGTCATACAATGCTGCATCATACAATTTGAATCGTTCCAGGTCACTTATCTTGAAGGTTGTCTGAAACTCAATATGCAAATAGCTGTCATCTTCCAACAGGAACACAAAATCCATGCGGCTATCGTTGACGTCAATGACCGGCAAATCCGTTGGCTCAACACCGACAATGGGAGCCGTATCAATGCCGTAGAAATCCAATGCTTTTTAACCGAATTGTTCTGTCATCGCTCTGAAAATAATATCATAATTTTGTTTGGGGACCTCCTTGGCGGCCATTCCTTCACCTCGGTTCACTTTAATTATAGCACGGTTTTCAGATTTTTGTGTTATCACCGAAAAAAAGACGCCAGCTACCGCAAACGCTCTATGATAGAAAAAACGATCGATTCCCGCGTTAGGGCGTCATTACTGCTTCATGGTGACCGTAATGAGCGGATTCGTACTTGTCCGAATGCCATGCGTTGTCACCTGTCTTATTCCCAAACAGATTCAATTTCCTTCCAATGCCTGCTTCAAGTCACGCCAAATATCGTCATGATGCTCAAGCCCGACCGATAAACGAAGCATATTATCACTAATCCCCATAAACTCTCGCTCGGGTTCAGGGATCACGGCATGAGTCATCGATGCCGGATGTTGAATGAGCGTTTCCGCATCACCGAGGCTTACCGCGATCGCGATCATTTTCAGGTGGTTCATCACGTTAAAAGCCGCTTCTTTTCCACCCTTAACGGTAAAGCTGATCATTCCTCCTGGCTGGTCCATCTGTTTTGACGCCAATTCGTATTGTTGAAATCCGGGGTCACCCGGAAAAAAGATGGTTTCGACTTGCGGATGTTTTTTCAGCTTTTCGGCAATGACCTTCGCGTTGGCACAGTGCCGGTCCATACGCACGGCAAGGGTTTTCATTCCCCGCAGCAACAACCAAGCTTCAAAAGATCCGAGAACACCCCCCATGTCTTTTTGTGCGTTCTTTCCCACAATTTCCATAAAATCGTGGGTGCCAACCGCCACTCCGGCAATCACATCGCCATGGCCACCCAAATATTTTGTGGCACTATGCACGACAACATCTGCTTTATGCTCGAGCGGACGCTGTAAATAGGGAGAAGCAAAAGTATTGTCCACGACAACCGTCAGGTTATAGTCCTGCGCAAATTGCGTAATGAGCGAAAGGTCTGTCATTTTCATTGTTGGATTGATGGGCGTTTCCACATAAATGACTTTTGTCGTCGGCTGGAGATTTTCTGCGAGGTCTGCTTTATTTTCCATAGAAATGTAGTTGGCATTAATTTGAAAACGATCGGAAAGCCACGATAAAAGCCCAAATGTACACCCGTACACGCCTTTGGAAACAAGCACATGATCCCCGCTTCTCAGTAAAGACGTTAAAACGGCAGAGACAGCGGCCATCCCGGAAGCAAACGCAAGCGCTTTTTCTCCGCTCTCAGCCTCAGCCATACGCTCTTCAAATTCCCGGACGGTCGGGTTCCCTAAGCGACTATACATGTATCCGCTTTCATTTCCGGAAAAACGAGCCGCCCCACTCTCCGCAGTAGGAAACGTAAACGTACTTGTTTGATAAATAGGCGGGACCAAACTCCCATAATGACGCTCTTTCTCCTCATGGCCGTGAATATAGCCTGTTTCTTTATTTTCTGGCATCAAAACCCCTCCTCTCTCCCTATTTTACATGATTATGTTAGGAAAGTTGATGGAGTGTGGTAAAGAAGCGAATTGTCGGTACCTTCTCACAATGATAAACTAATTTTAGAGAAGTTTGTATCGAGGTAGGAGGCGTGTATGATATGCGAGGTCTAGATATTGATCGTTTGGAAAAAGTGGTTCGTATGACAGGAGAACGTGCATTGTTAGACGCGAAAGTGAATAGTACGCACATTGTATATTATGATCCGGAGAGAAAAACCATCGTGAGACATTACCCTAACGGATATATCGAACCCGTACGTGATGCAGGTGAAGAGGATTGAAAGAAAATCAACCGGTTATGTACATTTTCGCAGGAAATAACGGTTCAGGAAAAAGCACAGTTCGAGCCATGTTTTATGATTTTATCGGGGCAGCTATCAATATTGATCCGGATGCATTGATGAGAAGGCATATGGATAAAGGTTCTGAACAACCAGAAGTAAGTGCCGGCAGAGAAGCGCTTCG
The DNA here is from genome assembly GCF_016495865.1 of Salicibibacter cibi. Taxonomy (NCBI): domain Bacteria; kingdom Bacillati; phylum Bacillota; class Bacilli; order Caryophanales; family Bacillaceae; genus Salicibibacter; species Salicibibacter cibi. Next base: position 1,351,713 of record NZ_CP054706.1, on the reverse strand, counting down.
TTTAGCAAATGAATGTATCAACACAGGGACGGACTTTTCTGTAGAAACGACATTAGCAGGGCAAACAACCATTAACCAAATTAAAAAGGCACGACGGAAGGGCTTCTTCATTCAAATGATTTTTGTCGGAACTTACGATGTTAACATCAACATTATGAGAATAGCTAAAAGAGTTGAGAATGGCGGTCATGACATCCCTACAAATGATGTCATTCGCAGAAGTGATAAGTGCCTGTTTAATTTAAACCGAAACTATACAAATATCGATTCATTAATTTTAGTCGATAATTCCACACTTGAAGCGAGTGTTATAGCTGTTCTTGATAAGGATAGGATTGAGGAAAAATATCACCCATTACCTGATTGGTGTGAATCGATAATCACACAATATAAGTATAATCTAAAATTGTAAAAGGTATGCTTTACGAAAAACCGGAAAAAAGCATACCCTTTCTTTTCTCTTTACTCTAAGTATTTCTATCACGCCACCGCCTCGTCATTTTTTCCCGACCCTCATCAATGTTTCGCATGAATTTGATCGCGGATGTTTCCCGTGCTTCTTTAATTTTGCCCGTGTATTCAAGCCTACGTTGGCCATCAACATCTTGAACAAACCCTGCTCTTTCGCTGACGGCAAAGCCTACTAAGCGGCCTTGCGCCATCGCTATTTTTGCGCCTTCAATGCCTGTGATGTTCCCCGCGACATACATCCCGTCTTGGGTTGTCTGCAAATCTTCCCCATGCAAAGGGACATGCCCGCCTAATTCTTCGATGTAGGCAGAAGCGCATCCAATCGCGGCAGGGAGTTCCGATACAGGATAGAGCCCTCCGGAAATACAAACGCAATCGACTTCTATTTTTTTCTGGCGATTCGGGTGCACTCCGCCGTGAGCATCGATTAAATCTACGGTTATGCTTTCTACTTGCCGCTCCCCATTGATTTCCCTTACATTTTTTCTTAAAAATAGGGGGATATCCCATACCTTTGCTCCGTTTGCAGGATATAAATGAGCGCCTATGTTCCTTATATATTTATTACGGGCCATCTTTCCCGCTGTTTTCAATAGAGCATTTGGTGCCAGATTCGACATCGCTGCCAAGTCAGCGATCATTTCTTTCGGTCTCGATTTCTCTCCGGAAAAATCACTGCTCGGCGGGAGAAAAAGACCAACGACGTCCACTCCTCCCATTTTCATCTCGTGGGCGACCGTTAACGCTAACGGATCGACGCCAATAACCGCAACTTTTTCCCCGGGTTGTACCCGGTGATAGTTATTCATCACTTGCGCCGCTCCGATCGCCATCACACCCGGCAGTGTCCATCCGGGAATAGGGATGGCCTTTTCAGCAGCACCTGTTGCGATCAATACAAACGGAGCGTGTAACTCCTCTCCCTTGTTCAACTTAACCGTCCATTTCGGAAAAACTCCCCAAACTTCTCTTTCATGCAAAAAACGAATACCGAGCGTTTTTGCTTCTTCAGTGAGCGTTTCTGCCACCTGTTTTCCGATCCACCAACCATTATTAGGTTCTTCATGCAATTGGCCGATTAACTTGCCGCCGGTAAACGGATTCTCATCAATAATAATCACTTTTGCGCCATGTTTCGCCGCTTCTATGCCGGCACTCAAACCGGCCGGCCCTGAGCCGATAATGATAAGATCATACTTCATGACGGATCCCTTGTGACTCAACAATCATTTGATCTTCCACGGGAGTGATACAAGCGCGAACACTTCTTTTGCCATTTACCGTTACCCGGCATTCATAGCAATGACCGATGCCACAGTAGATGCCCCGGGGTTCCTGTTCTTTTTCCGAATATCGCAACGTTCGAATGCCGTTGGCAAGCAGCGTCGCCGCAATCGATTCATTTTCAAGTCCGGCGTAATTGACACCATTAAATTGGATCGTTACTTCTTTTTTTTCTAGCGGACCTAATATCGGGTGATCAGTTATTCTCATCATTCATCCCTCTTCGTGTTGTTAGCTAAATCAGTTAAGGTGATCGGGCGGATAGGGTTACTGTGCGTTAAACGGCTTGAATCCGGTATCTCTTCGTTCGTGTGCATGGCCACTGTTTGCTCGATGAGGGGCCGACACGTTCTCCCTTGGCAAATCCCCATGCCTGCCCGCGTTTGCAGTTTTATTTCTTTAGATGTGGCACTTCCTTGCTCTATGGCCTTCATTATCTCACGGTAATAGACCTCTTCACATCGACAAATGATGACATCTTGCATTCACAACACCCCCAGTGTCTCTCAAGTGATAGCATCATACGTATCATTCATTAAAGTATTCATATCAAATATTGGGATATCGGTGATGGCTTGTAGTGTGTTCTTGTAAGGAGGCATGTTCGTGCATTCCAAAACAATCGCCCTTACTTCCGGATGGTTTTGAAGTAGGCGTATCGTTACTTGCTTCATTTCCTTCGCAACAGTATTCACATCCAGGTTTTCCGTTTGATCGACAATCGCGGAGGTGAATGCAGGCTGATCATCCATCCCGTCAATAACTACGGGGTGATGATGCGCATCGACGCCTTTAAGATGTTTCGTTGTTAGCCTTGATCTTGCAGCCGTCATTACACCCACCGTGCCACCTGTGACACAACTTGCGAATGGAATTTGCAGCAAACTGGATGAAAAGAAAGGAATCGTTAAGGCCCGTTGGATCTCTTGTTGAAAAATAGCCAGAAAACCACAACTCGTCGTAATTGCCTTTGCACCCTCGTTCTCCATTTCTTTGGCAGCTTGTACAAAAAGATCAATCAGTTCTCTGTCCCCTGCTCTATACATCGCGCGAGCAACAGTCGCACCTTTTACCGTTTTATAAATGACCGGAAACGCAAATGTCTTCGGATTGCCAATGTCCCCGATCGGTCTGTGGAACGTTGTCTCTAACATTAATATCCCAATCACGCATCGTTCCTCCTCAGATCATCCAAGCAATCAAACCCACAAGCGTTAAATACAACGATGCCGGCACCGCCAGAATCATCACTTTTACCGGATCTACTTTTTTGCTTAGAACGCCTCCGATCAGCCCTGCCACCACGAAGGCGGTCAATCCTATGGGAGGAAGATTCTGTCCACCTGCGGAGATGTGCGCAGCCCCAAGAGCAATATTCACCGGATCAACATCAAGGCTCTCCAATGCAGGAGCAAGAAAAGGCACTGTTATCGTCTGCGCGGTCGTTTGCGAACCAGTTAGCATCCCTACGAATAACATGCTCACCGTTCCACCTAGCTTAAGAGCTGTCGCCTGTAAACCTTCCATAAGCTCGGAAGCGCGATCGATCACTCCAGTCGCAGTAAAAATTCCGATCATGAAACCGGCAGCCAATTGAATTTGTACCGTTTTGCTTATGTTTTTCAACCCTTGTTTAAATACTGCTCCGGTTTCTTTTCTTACACTGGCATAGAAAAAACTAACAATTGCGCCCATCATAATCGCTAATACAATTGGGAATACAATGCCATTCAGTATGGGTAACGATTCGAAATAGGCCACCAATTGTCCCATCGGTTCCCAAACAGTGAATATGTTAACATCAAATCCTGTATCAAGCACGACAATAACTGCCAGCACGATAAGTGGAATTAACGTTTTCCATCTTTCTTTGATGATGGTAAAAAAAGATTGATTGGGCAAGAGATGGTCCGGCAACCGCTTCCCACGCACAAACCGGCCGGCATCTAAAATAGCGAACAAAACGCCCCCTGCAACGGTGAAAACACTAATGATGATGACAGGCGCCGGGTCAATGTCAATCAGAGAGGAAGACAAAATAACCCCTTGCGAAATCGGAGGCATGAGCGAGCCTAATCCAGCGCCCACCAATATAATCATACCGATTTGTTCCGGTTTGATATTCAAATCCGCTAACGACCGAATAACAAGAAAACCTATCACTGCAGACGCAGCAATAGCATCCCCAAGAAGTGAACCGGCAAACGTTAACGCGATCAAAACAGCGGCAACTAAACCTAACGAAGATTTGCCGAAAATTGAACGCAAGCTAAGCATCGTCGTCTGCATCGCCCCTAATCTAACTTGCGTCTCGGCATAAATGCTTCCCACAATCGACAACATGATCACCCAAGCCAACTGATCGACCCCATCGATGAAGGCAGCCCCGATTTCAACCGGTGTTAACCCTCCTAATATAGCCGCGGAAAGTGCAGCGAAGATTAATGCCAGTCGCACTTCTCCCCCTATTTTAGGAATTTGCGGGATCAATACAACCGAGAACAAGATAAGCAGCGGAATGATAATCTCTAGCACCTAACTCCCTCATTTCTTTTCACCTACTTGAAGCGATCAAGTTTCAGTTTCTCCAAAAAAGAGGGATAGTCCCCTTTTTTATCTATCAAATCACGGACGAGCAGTCCGGTGATTGGAGATAGAGCAATCCCGTCTCCCTCATGTCCCGCTGCTATGATAAAGCCTTCAGCATCCCGTGCTTCGTCAATAATCGGCAACCCATCCCCCGTGTACGGACGAAAACCTACCATGGAGCGAATAACGCGGGTATTTGCCAGACTTGGGACGATGCTCGAGGCATGTTTGGCAATCGCCGGGAGCACTTCCGATTCTATGGATTTATTAAATCCTTTAAACTCACGGCTTGCCCCGATGAGTAAGTTCCCGGCATCTGTTTGCCCTAAAGAGAGTCCGACTCCAAAAGCGGGGGCATCTTCTGCTTGATTCATGTGTTTTGCCGCAATATATTGGGAGCATAAAATGTTCCCGTTGATGATTGGATCTATTTTTTCGGAAATAAGAATGACCCCGCGACGGGGTTGAATTGGGATATTGATGCCGGCCATGTTTCCAATCTGAGGAGCGAAGGGCCCGGCAGCATTAACAACCATTTCAGTAGCAATATATTCTTCGGATGTCTGTACACCGGCCACTTTCCCATTTTCAATTACGATATCAACCACTTCCGTATGTGTGCGAATATCCACCTCTTTTCGCTTTGCAGCACCGGCAAAGGCCTGACTTAATAACATCGGGTTCACTTCCGCATCTTCATTGCTATACGTGGATCCGATAATATCTTTCGATAGGCAGGGTTGTCGGGCTCTTGCTTCTTTTTGATCTAAAAGTTGAATATCGATGCCGGCTTCTTTTTGCTTTTCTACAAAATCCTTCATGAAGGGCAGGTATTTTTCGGATTGAACGGCAATCATCCCGCCCCCTCGTTTGAATTCAAAAGAGAAACCTAGCTCATTTTCAAGATTTTCATAAACAGCTCTGCTTTCTTTTGCCAATTCACTCGGAAATCCCGGTTTTTTGGATTGGAGAAAGATAGCCTTATCACAAGATCCTGATGTTTTTGAGCCTATTTCGTCCTTTTCGATTAAAATGACTTTACGTTTCGACTCGGCTAAACGATAGGCAATGGACGTTCCTATCACCCCTCCGCCGATCACAACGGCATCTGCTGTTCGCACGAAAATGCTCTCCTTTGAAAGGGCTGATTTTATGTATGTAGATTTTCTGCCTTATTATCTCATAAATGACGCATAAATGGTGTAGTGAATTTCATTTTCGCTAAGACAAAAACGCCGTATCCTAGTATACACGACAGGCCTTATATCTCAAGAGAAAACTCCCCCTCCTCATTTACAGCGTACTTCCGGTTTTCGAAAAAATAAGAGTTGCCTTCTATTCTACGAACGGCAACCCGATATTTCTTTTATTAGCTTTTTATTCTAATCATATGATGTAGGTCTCGCTTTTTGGAAATTAAACAAATTGGTTTGCTTCCCGTCTTTATTTCTTTCGTCCTCTATCTTAAATCCGAGCGCTTTGTACTCTTTGCTCCGTTTTTCAAACATATTTTGTAAGAGGGATTCGTGATGATCAACGTAATCGTATACTTCTATTGAATCCTTGATAATAGATTTGCGTTGCAATCGTCCTATATATTGCTGCAACGTCCCTTTCCAAGAAATTGGCATCGTTAAAAAAAGTGTATCCAAACGCTCATCATCAAAGCCTTCACCAATGTACTTGCCGGTTGCGATAATCAGTCTTTCTTCATTTGTCGGTAATTCCTGGAGCTGTTTTAAACGCTCCTGTTCCTCTGTTGTTTTTAAACCACCCATCAAAACAATCGTATTTTTGGTCACTTTATTAAATTTGTCTTCTAAATTCGCCATATGTTCCCGTCTTTCCGTTAATATCAATGGTGAACGCCCACGATCCAACGCTTTTATTACATCATTCAGTATGATATTGTTCCTGTGATCATCATTTGATATTTCGTCATACATGTCCTGCGGTCTCTTTTTATTCTGTTTGGTCGACTTAAATGACGTGTATTTCGGCATTAATATATGTTCGATATGATGGTTTTTGCTTTTTACTTTATGGCGTATGGGGCCGCACTGCATCTTCATAATTGGTTGCAGGCCGTCACTACGAGTGGGGGTTGCAGTCAATCCATGTACAAATTTTGCATCTGTTAACTTTAGGATGTTTTCTACACTATAAGAAGCAGCATGGTGGCATTCATCCACAATTATCTGACCATAACCTTTGACGCGGTCTTGATTCAAACTCTGATATGTTGCAATATCTATCAGATCACTAGGGTTGTATTTGCCGCCGCCAATTTCACCGATTGCTTTTATTTCCAAGAAAGTTTGAAGACGTTCTTTCCATTGATGGATGAGTTGTTTTCGATCGACGATCACAAGCGTATTTACTTTCCTTTTAGCGATCATCGCAGCAGCAATAACGGTTTTCCCGAATCCGGTAGGCGCAACCAATATCCCGTCGTTATGACTCATTATCTCATTAAAAGCCTTTAGTTGCTCTGCCAGCAACTCTCCCGAAAACTCCACCTCTATTGGCCTACCCACACTTCTGTCATCCTGAATGTCAGGATTGAGATTGTTTTCATGTAAAATATTCATGATTTTCTCATAACACCCTCGGGGGAAGACAACATGGTTTGACTCCACGTCATAACAACGAATGGTTTTGAGGATTTCCTTCGTTGACAGATGCAAGCGTTTATTTTTATGATACTTCGGATTACTGAAAGTAGCGACTTGTTGACATTCTTGCAGAACAGATGGGGGTAGGGAGCCTTTTTCAATATGCATGCCATTTTTCACTTCTAAAATGGGCTTTTTTGCTATTTTAGTCGATTTTGTATATTCGTTTAATGCTTCATGTTTTCCGATCGTCGCTTGAATATCATTCAGGGACAGACGCTGAACCGTTGATAAATATGCCCATTGATCCGAAAATGGCGAAAAGACCTTATCCAGAAAAACACTATTTCCTTGATTTCGTGGTTCTCGTTGTAGTGGAAGTGCAATGAGATTCCCAAGCCCATCTTTGGATATCGCATCTTGAGCTGGGAACATTCTGTCATATGAATCGAGTGACCCCCCTTTTTCCCGTGTTCGTTCCAACAAATAATTTCCGAATTGCCGCGCCAGTGCAGCAGGAACAGCTTCAGAAAAGAAAAACCACACATGACAACCATTCCCTGAACGGGATCTCTCTATGGAGACAGGGGCATGATATTCTTCACAAATTTCTATAAAGGCGTTTACATCTTCCTGCCATTGACGCTTGTCAAAATCCACAGCCAAGAAAAAACAACTGTTATCTTTTAAAACGGGATATATGCCAATGGTTTGCTCACCGGAAAGATGCTCATGGATCACCTGATCGGTTAAAGAGCGGTACTGAAGTTCGGAATTTTTAGAAGGTGAATAGCCAACATGACCATCCTTTGTTTCCCAACGCACCGGAAACACATCGGTTCGACCCCTGAATAACTGATTAAAAACGTTAATTCTATAGGTCAGGAGCGCTGCTTTATGTTTTTCATACTTATTTTTATACACTTCCAATGACGCTTTTAGCTCGTCATGTTCTTGTTTTAGGCGATCATTCTCTTCTTGCACTTGTTGTAATTGTTTATGAAGATCCATAAGCCATCCCTCTAATGGTCACTAACCTTTTTTCATAGCTTAATGTAAATGGCGGAGGGATTCTAACCCACTGGCTGTAAAGATTTCGCGTCTACTTCAACCGGACTTGGATACTTCTCCGCATTGTTATAAATCGTAACGAAATTTGCATTTCTTTTCAAGAATATCGAATGCCTTTTCGCTACTTGCCATAGCATTCCTTGTTTGATTAACGAACAAATTAATATACAAAAAGGGAGTATGTTGGAGAAAACATTTAATTATTGAGGGAGGTTCGGGATAAAAAATAGAGCTTTTGTTCCCCTTCGGAAAAAATGAATGCTCTTAACTCAAATTGAGCGAGACATATACAAAATCCCGATTTGGGTGTATTTATCCCCTTACAAAAGACACACGTCTCCTATTGCCCACAAGGGGTTTTTTTTAAATCGTGTTGTTCACATGTGGATAGTCTAGGAAATAAGGCTCCCCATTTTTCCGGGGTGCCCTTCTTTCACTCGCCCCAAGGCTATCGTTAGCATGATGCCAAGGGCAAGCCCTGTATTATTCCCCATCTTTTCAACCCGCATGTCGTATGCTGTTCGAAACCGAAAGACACATCCAGACGGCTGTTCACGCGTTCCACAGAGGTTCGTTTTGCGTAGGCGTCCGCCCAAGCATAATCCATACATTCAATGGGGATGAAGACACGACGATCTTCGTCGAGAGAGATGCAGAATCCCTCAGCGAACGGGCAATCGGTGGCTCCTTCAGGTGATGCCGTATTGCTTGGCCGGGCAACGCTTTTTCAATGTTTCCCAATCCTTTTCAAACTCTCTATTGGTCATTTCTCATCGGGGTTCCAGGGTCCGGACAATAGCAATAAACGGTGCCTTTAAAATCGTGCATCACATTTTTCTTATCCATCAGTTGGCGGGTATCTTCCCCGTTCTTCCACATGTTCCGGATATCAATGACCGGTTTGATCGTGTGATCATCGAACAGTCACTCAATGAGTTTTGTGTCATCATAGCCACGATCACCGGCAAGGGTTTCTGCCTGCTCCAAGATCCAAAGACGTTCTTTTTCGAGCTTATCGACTAGATCATTGCCGACGTTAATATCCGGCTCCGACGCTTGCGTCACCACCGAATAAGATGTCTGAATTTTGCATCCTTTGAATCAGTCCCATATATGCGATTAATCGTCGCGGGTCAGTTTCTTGATCATATCAATGGATAATCCCGTTGCGTCTGCTATCTCCTCCAGGGACATTCCTTTAGCGAATAGCTTTTTGGCAATTGTTTCCTTGGCTATTTCGCTTCCTTCTGCTTTCCCTTCTTCTCTTCCTTCTGCTCTCCACTTTTTATCCCACTCAAACTCCTTGACCACTTCATCGATTTTTTTTTGCGTCTCCGGATCAAATCCCAGTTTTTGCATTGTTTGAATCACCTCCGTAAATAATTGGGGATTGGCGTGAAAAATTGCGTGAAACATGACCAAGTACAGTTCTTTCTTACTATCTTGAAAATAGTCCATCAGGACACGTTGCAATTGTTCTTTTTCCTGTAACTGATTCCTCAATAACGTCAACTGCTCATTTTCCTCGTTGGGGAGATCATCTTGTATAAGAAGCTGGATTGGTACGTCCATCCCTTTGATATAGTATACCCCTGTATGTTCTGAATAGACATGTTTCTCTCGTTTCTCTAGATGTTGCAGAAGTTTCGTCGGTTTAGACAAACTGACCAACGTTAGCGTCATCTCGCGGACATCGATCGTGTCTGTGCCTTTGCCACCCACGTTTTTATACAAATACACGTATGCCATTGCCTTGTAAAAGTCATCAACCGAGAGATAATCTCTGGGCGATTTATATTCAACAATATTATGATGCCGAAAGATTTGCCAATATTTTTATGAATGGGCATTTGCCTATCTTTCAAAATCAATACATCGACTTTCAACGGCTCACTCGTTAATTGATATTCTTCCAGGAACTCCAACTCGCCTGCGTATGCTTGCAATTCCAATTGCAAAGCAGCCGCAAATGACGGATGCCAGGCAATCGATTCATTTTCTTTCACCGCTTCACCTCTCTTCGTAACGATCTCATATTTTCTTTTATTATAGCAAATCAGGTCTGACGTGCACATTTTTTTGCTGAGGTTATGTTTCTACAGTGTTCTCGCTTCAGCATCTAGCGATAAATGCCCCGTTTGTAGTTCTGCTAATGAACAGTTTGCTGCCATAATTCTTATAGTCCTCACCATAAATACGGCCCAAAATACGCAGACATGCACCGTAAAAGTAACCGGTCATCGAGCCACGTAACCGCCCTGTTTTTTCCATAAACATTGCGCTGTTAAAAGCCTAAACGGGTAATCATTCGTGAGCTGTATCGATATTTATGCGCTTAGAAGCGCACACCCGTACCCAAAACCTGTGGATGCTCTGGGCGTCAAAAAATGGCTTTGCAGGGACTCGGTAATGAGCCGGGACAAATATGAATCATCTAGCCTTCAACAGCGACGGTCTTACGTGTATTACGGATGTTTTGATTTTTTTCTGAAAGAGAGCTTGATTCAAAAGACAAAGATTCGCCCCCCTTTTGTTCAGGCTGAACACTTGGCCCATCCGTGGTTTTCGGTTCTGGTCGGTGGTTCATATCCGATGGACCAGTCGACGGATCAGTGATGACAAAAACATTGTGGCCATAGCCGCCGCGTACGTTTCCTCGCTGCCTAATCGTACGATAAATGTCGATCATGTTGCTCTCGGTTAGCGAACGAATCGACCGTTTAATCGTAGCAAAAGAAACCCCTACTTGTGCAGCTGATCACTCATATTTTAGAAAAGCGACACCTGCCGTTTTCACTGCGTAGCGCGCAATCAACTTGAATACAACAACGGCATTATCGGTTAATGTGTGCGCATAGACGTACAAATGGGCACGAACGGCTCGGGCCATATCGTCTACGCTTGTAAAATGCGAAAGCGATTTGTATATACAGACATCAGCATTGCTCAGGGTTGATTACATAAAAAATCCCCTTATGTTTTCTCGTTGTAAATATCGAGAAGTTTTCGGAAAAAAAAGGGGGGATCATAATGTCCTTTTGTGCCTTGTGAACTTGTGATAAAGATATGATTTGAAAACTCGAGATTAGGAACCTGTGCTTTGGCCGCTAAACGATTTTTGGAAATACCGGAAATCAGTTTAGAGATAGTAGCGGGAGAATAAGCCATAATATTAAAGCCAGGAGACAATCTACGTCTTCCTGGCTTCTATTATGCGCGTCGTTCCCTTAGAGTGATTCACACACCTGAATAAGCCATAAATCCACCGTCGACCGGCACTGTAATGCCGGTTACAAAACGAGAGCTTTCCTCGTCTGCTAACCAGAGAAGCGAGCCTAGAAGATCTTCCGGATCCCCAAACCTTCCCATTGGCGTGTGGTCAATAATCTTATTCGCACGTGCCGTAAGGCTACCGTCCTCCATTGTTAACATGGATCGATTTTGCTCGGTTAAAAAGAAACCGGGAGCGATAGCGTTCACGCGGATCCCAACATCGGCAAAATGGACGGCGAGCCATTGGGTTAAATTTTCTATCGCTGCTTTTGCACCACTATAGGCGGGCACTTTTGTCATCGGAGAGGGCGCACTCATTGAGGATATATTAACGATCGCGGTCCCTTCTTGTTCTACCATATCTTTAGCGAAAATTTGCGTTGGCAAGACCGTTCCCAATAAATTGAGTTTAAAAACGTGATCAAAGCCTGAAAGAGTCATATCGAAAAAAGTTCTGACAGAGGTGTCTTCAATATCTTGAATATTAAAGGTTTCTTTTGATGTCGTAGCATCAGGGTGATTGCCCCCGGCCCCATTAATCAATAACTGACAGGGGCCAAGTTCTGCATTTATTTGTTCACGGGCTTGATGCACACTTTCTTCGTCCAAAACATCACAAGACACGGCTATGGCAATCCCGCCTCGTTCTTTTATTTCACTGGCAACTTCCTGCCCTTTTTCGAAAGTGCGGTTCAAGATGGCGACCCTCATTCCTTGACGGGCCAGTTCCTGCGCCATCGCTTTGCAAAGAACGCCACTTCCTCCGGTAACAACTACTACTTTATTCTGCAAAGACTCATGCTTGGGAAGCATTTCAATCCCCTTTCTCTTTCGCTAATTCATAGGCATCCCAAAGCCCCCATAGGTGCATGATGCCGAGGGCACGATCGTACAAACCATATCCCGGTCGGCACTTTTCCTCCCAAATATGTCTGCCGTGATCGGGACGGACATAGCCCGTGTATTCATTTTCATGGTAGGCTTTTACAATGTCGGCAATATCGACGGAGCCGTCCTTGCTGCGGTGGGATGTTTCAATGAAATCCCCGTTGTCACGAACGCTGACATTACGTATATGCGCGAATGGTATGCGGTCATGAAACTTGCGTATCATTCCCGCGATATCGTTATTCGGATTCGCACCTAGTGAACCGCTGCATAAGGTAATTCCGTGAGCGGGACTATCCGACAACGATAAAAAACGTTCAACGTTCGCTTCGCTCGTAATAATTCTTGGCAAGCCAAAAACAGACCAGGGCGGATCGTCCGGATGAATCGCCATTTGAATATCATGTTGATCCGCGATCGGCAACACTTGCTCAAGAAAATAATGCAAATTGTTCCAAAGGTCTTCTTCGCTCATGCCTCGATAAGCATCAAACAATTGTTCAAGGTCGTTTAGCCTTTCCGGCTCCCATCCGGGCATTGTATATTCCGAGTTACTCGTCGTTTGCTTGACGAGTTCCTTTGGGTCCATCCCTTCGACTTTCGCATTTTCATAAAAAAGGGCAGTGGAGCCATCTTCCATTTCTTTAAATAAATCCGTGCGTGTCCAATCGAACACTGGCATAAAGTTGTAGCAAATGACCTTAGCGCCGGCGGCAGCAACGTTTTTAATGCTTTCTTTATAATTTTCAATGTAACGGTCTCGAGAAGGGAGGCCGAGCTTGATGTCCTCATGTACATTAATGCTTTCCACGACGTCAATATGAAAGCCGTGTTCTTCGGCTTGTTCCTTTACTTCCATCACTTCGTCCAAAGGCCAAACTTCTCCGGCTTCGCGATCATGCAAGGCCCAAACGAGCCCTTCGACGCCCGGGATTTGCTGTATTTGCTCCAATGTTACGGAGTCGTTATTTTTTCCGAACCAGCGAAATACCATACGCATGTACGATGCACCTCTCTTTTAGAAAACTTGGCTTTTCGCCAAGCTTTTATGGCGGAAAGCCTTAGTTGCACTTATGCAGGTAAGAAAGTTGAATTATACTTTCTTATCTGCCTAAAAAGTAAGCACGATTTTTCGTACCTCTTTATTGGGATTTTCCAGTAATGCAAACGCATCTTTTACTTGTTGGAAGTGAAAGGTATGGGAAATCATCGCTTCGGGGTCAATATTTCCTTTGTTCACTTCTTCGATCACCGACTTAAATTGATGCGTTTGTAAACGTGATCCTGCTATCGTTAACTCTTTTTTTGTCAATAATAAAGAAGCAATCGATGACAGTTGTTCGTTAAAACCTAGAGTAACAACATTTCCCGCGACTGAAGCGAGCGTCACTGCTTGTTCAAACGTGCCCGCGGTACCGACTGCATCAATGACGACATTGGCAAGTTCCTGATCGGTCTCATCGGCAATCATCTTTTCAATATCCTCTTCTCCTGGGTTTAAGAGGTGATCGGCGCCGACGCTTTTGGCATAGTCCAGCCGCTCCTGATTAAAATCGGAGATGAACGTTGTGGCTCCGTATTGTTTGGCCAGGAGTAAGCAACTTAGTCCGGTTGGGCCGGCACCCATGATCAGGACGGTATCTCCTTTTTGAACGTTCCCCCTCATCGTGGCTTGGGCGCCAATCGTCATCGGCTCGGCCAATGCCGCTGCTTCAAAAGAAATAGACTCACTGACCTTATGCCATTTGTCGGCAGGTGCAACCATGAACTCTCTCATCCCGCCATCTCGATGTACTCCGAATACTTCCAAATTCACACATACATTCGGCCGCCCTTTACGACAGGCGTAGCACTCTCCGCAATAGGAGATCGGCTCTAAAGCGACCTGGTCTCCCGGTTGAAGCGTACTTACCCGGCTCCCGACCGATGCCACTTCGCCCGAGACTTCATGGCCGATCACTCTCGGATAAACGGTGAAAGGATTGCTGCCGTGGTAAATGTGCATGTCCGATCCGCAAATCCCGACAGCTTTGATTTTGACAAACACGTCATCCGGACGTTCGATTTCGGGCTTATCCTTCGTAACAACTTCCAATTTTCCAGGTTCAAACACTTGGATGGCTTGCATTCTAAATCACTTCCTTTATTACTCAAAAAGACTTGGTAAAAATAACGATAACGATGGGACGTAGCTGACAAGCAAGAGCACAAACAATGCTACTCCAAAATAGGGAATCAGCTCTTTAACGGTCTTCCCAATTGGCACTTTTGCAATGCCGGAGGCTACAAACAAGCATACGCCTACCGGTGGTGTCGACAACCCGATCATGAGTGTGAGCACCATAACGACGCCGAAATGAATCGGATCCATCCCTATGCTTTCCGCAACAGGCAACAAAACGGGGAATAGTATAACAAGGGCTGCTATTGTCTCTATGAACATACCGATAATAAGAAGCAAACCGAGCATTAACAGCACGATTAAAAATGAATTTTCCGTGATGGATAAAATGCCATCAGCAAGCATAATCGGAATATCTTCGTAGACGAGAATCCACCCGAATAAGTTCGCTAACCCGACGAGCAATATAATGGATGCTGTTAACGTTAACGTGTTTCCTATAATAGTCGGAATTTCTCTTGGTTTTAGTTCACGGTAGACAAGTCCGCCGATAATAAAAGCATAGACAACAGCGATCACGGCTGCTTCCGTCGGTGTAAAATAACCTCCTAAAATCCCCCACATAATAATGACAACCATTAACAACGCCCAAAACGCACCAAGAAAAGATTTGCCTACAACCGACAAAGGTTGACGATCTCCCTTTGGATATCTTCGCTTTACCGATATGGCGTAAGTGACGATTAAAAACCCTGCAGCAAGGAGCAGACCCGGGATTGCACCGGCGATAAATAAGTCTCCGATGGAGATGCCGGCAAGTGTTCCAATGATAATCATTGGAAGCGAAGGAGGCAACATCGGTCCGACCGTTGAAGAAATCGACGTTACAGCTGCCGAGAACCCAGATCCGTATCCTTCTCTTTTCATGGACGGAATCAAGACCGAACCAAGGCTTGCCGTGTCCGACAAAGCAGTTCCGGAAATTCCGGCGAAACCTAGGGATGAAGCGACATTTGTCATTCCAAGACCTCCACGGATATGCCCCACGCAAGCTTTAGCAAAAGCAATAATTCGATCCGTAATGCCGCCGGCATTCATGAGGTTTCCAGCAAGGATAAAAGCAGGAATGGCAAGCATCACGAAGGAATCCATTCCGGAAAACATCGCTTGCGGGATAATCGTCAACGGGATGTCGGTCAATAAAAGATAAAGCAAGGAAGAAATACCCAAACTAAAAGCAATGGGTACACCTAGCATAATCAATACTAGAAAACCTATTACCAATACTAAAGCCATCATGATGGATCACCTTCTGACATACGCTTTGAAAACCGGTCAACAATAAAAATGATGGAGTAGATGAACAAGAAAACAGCCAAAAGCGGAACAGAGGCATAAACGTAGTTCATCGGAATATCGAGAGCCGGGGCTACAAACTCCCCTCCGAGTTGATAAAAACGGACCCCTTCAATGAACAGTACAACAGAAAAGACGGCAACGAATAGATACATAAAGCTTTGATAAATCCGTCGCCATTTTTCCGATAGAACATTAATGAGAAGGTCCACTTGTATAAATTCATTTTTACGAATGGCAAGCGGTGCCGCAAACGTAATCGCGTACACAAATAGATAACGGGATAATTCCTCCGTCCAAACTGCACTATAAGGAAGGTAACGATCCATTATCTGGATGATTACGACGATGAGTAAGCTTGTGAATAAAAGGATTGCCATGTATTTCAAGATTTGATCAAATACAGTTGCCACTTTCATCCGTTCTCCTCCTCTCCGTTCCCTTCTTCGATGATTTCCAAGTAGAGCTCGTATTGCTCTTCGTCTAAATTATCCTGAATGGCTGGAAGCATTGCTTCTTGGAAGGCATCCTTGTCAACCTCATTGAACGTAATCCCCGCTTCTTTTAAGCGCTCATCTACTTCTTCAGCATCCTCTTCCATTAATTCTTGGGCATATGTTTCAGTTTCTTCGGCAGCTTCAAGCACTTGTTCTCTTTGGTCATCCGGCAATGCTTCTAATTGTTCATTGCCAACAACCACATAGATCCAGGAAGGGACATGTTCGGTAAGATTCAAGTAGTCCTGCACTTCATAAAATCCGTTACTCTCTGTCAAATCATTCGGGTTTTCCTGCCCGTCAATCATGCCTTGCTGAAGACCAGTAAATGTTTCATCCAAACCGATCACTTGCGGGTTGGCACTAACTTCTTCCCATGCATCCAAAAACAGGGGTACATTCGGAACCCGAACATTAAATCCGTTTAAATCATCAGGATGGGAGATCGGGACGTTGGACGTTAAATTACGTGGGGAACGATCCATATAAAATAAAGGCGTTAAACCTACATCCTCAATGATGTCCTGTTCAATCGTTTCACCGATCTCGCCTTCAATGATCCGTTGTTTATGCTCCTCATCCTCAAAAGCATAGGGCGTTGCCATCAAAATCGCGCTTGGCGTCCAGACTTCCAACGTTTCACCGGTAATCGTGACATCAGTAGCGCCATATTTAATGCTATTAATATTGTCAACCTCATCCCCGAGTTGACTGTTCGGATAGATATCAATCACGACTTGTCCGTCAGTTTTTTCTTCCACTAGTTCCGCAAACACTTCCGACGTTTCATGCCAAGGGTGGCTTTGATCGGATATGTGGGTCATCGTCCATCGGGTTACATCATCCTCTGTATCCTGGCTCCCTACCGAACAACCCGAAAGAATGAGGACGGTGGATAATGTCAGGAAGCTTATTTTTTTCAACATAATTTTCCCTCCCTGTGGCTATTATTTGAAGTAATTGGAGAATGATTTTTTTAATTCCACTTGATCAACCGACACAAGTGACAGATGTTTACGCATAATGGTCTCTGCAGCATCAGCGTCGCCCTGTTTAATCGCTTCCATAATGTCCGCATGGTGTTGCAAAATTGTTTTCCAGTTGTATTCTGCCGCCATGCTTAGCATTCTGACCCGATCCAAGTGAACATTGACTTGAGAGATCACGTCCCAGACACGGCTTTTACCGCATCCTTTTGATATTAATGCGTGAAATTCTTCATCAAGAAGAAATAGGTCATCGAATTTTTTTTCCTCCATAAATAATTCTTGCATACGAAGATTCATAGAAAGTCGTTCAAGCACTTCGGCATTAAAATGTGAACATGCAAGCCGTACAGAAGCCACTTCCAAATGCTCACGAATAAAACGGGCATCTTCTACTTGCGTAGAATCAATCAACGTCACAAATGATCCTCTTTGCGGAAGGATATCGAGCAAGTGATCTTGCGCAAGTTTTTGAAACGCTTCCCTTACCGGCGTCCGACTAACTTCTAGCTTTTCAGATATTTCCTTTTCCGATAATGAAGCTCCTGGTTTAAATTTTAGGGTAATGATATCTTTTCTCAGAGATTCATATACTTGATCCCCGGTAGAAATATGTTTGGATAAAGAGTTCAAAAGGCTCCATCCCCTTGTATTTGCAATATTATCATACTACCATACAAGTATGGTAGTATATTTTAATAGAAATTGAAAGCGTTGTCGTACAAAAACTACAAAAAATGAGGAGGAAAAAATGAGCATTACTGTTACACATCATGAGCTCAAAGACAAAGTCATTGCAAAGTTTATAACAAGCGGAGTGAGACAAGATGAAGCTGAGATCATTGCTGATGTCCTCGTTCATGCGAATTTGCGGGGAGTAGATTCCCACGGGGTACTTAGAGTTGAGCATTATATTAAGCGTGTGAAAGCGGGCGGTTTGAATATAGAAGCACAGTCCAGCTTAGAAAAAACGAGCAATAATACAGGCAAATATGATGGCGACAATGGCTTTGGGCATGTGATTTCTAAACGGGCGATGGACGAGGCAATAACAATGGCAAAAGAATCAGGAACAGGAGCCGTGGCAGTGAATAACAGCAGCCATTGCGGTGCGCTTTCCTATTTTGTACAGCAAGCTACGAAAAAACAACTTATCGGCATTGCAATGAGCCATGCCGATAAAGTCGTTGTGCCATATGGAGGCGCCGATTCATTTTTCGGGACGAATCCTATTGCTTTCGGCTTCCCAACTAAAGAAGAAAAGCCAGTCGTTCTCGATTTCGCGACTAGCAATGTTGCCCTTGGAAAGGTATTGAATGCACGGGAAAATGGGGAGGCGATACCTGAAGGCTGGGGTGTCGATGCTACAGGCTTAGATACAACGGACCCAAATGCAGTTACATCGCTCACGCCGTTTGGAGGAGCTAAAGGTTATGGCCTTGCGATGGTCGTCGAGGTTTTTTCCGCTTTATTGACAGGCTCCGCTTTCGGCCCCCACATCTCTAAAATGTATGGAGATTATGACCAATATCGTGGACTCGGCCATTTTTTTATGGTCATTAATCCAGAAAAATTTGTAGCAATGCATTCTTTCTTGACAACGATGGATCAAATGATCGAAGAAGTTCATGCCGCTAAGCCTACGGAATCATTTAGCCATGTGATGGTTCCCGGTGAACCTGAGATGTTGGAAGAAGAAAGCAGAAAGGAAAATGGCATTCCGTTGCCGCGCAACAGATTTGGGATTTTTTAAATGAGTAGGACGCGTAAAGCCAGGGTGTAACGTATCCTGGCTTTTTGCAATTCTAACTGCAGCCTCAAATGACGTGTGTCGGGTAACTGGAAAGGGGGAAACGCCGATCAAGTTGGCTCTTTCCGAGTTTCCGCTGATAAATGAATTGTTTTGGCTGATATATTGCTGTTTTTGGTAACTCTTCACTTTCTGCTGATTACCATTGTACAAAAAAAGATTTCCAAGGAACCATACGCATTTTTATTCGTGGTGAGTTATTTTTTTATTGGATCAATGGATAAACCCGTTGTTTCTG
The DNA here is from genome assembly GCF_016495865.1 of Salicibibacter cibi. Classification (NCBI taxonomy): domain Bacteria; kingdom Bacillati; phylum Bacillota; class Bacilli; order Caryophanales; family Bacillaceae; genus Salicibibacter; species Salicibibacter cibi. The sequence goes on along the minus strand of NZ_CP054706.1, from coordinate 1,332,513 downwards.
AAATGTCCTTCAGGGACACCCCTTTTGCAAGATTTTTGGGGATCTCCTCTTTTGCTGCCTTCTGCCTTTCCTTTTCAAATCCTCCACTTTTTGCATCATTTCAATCACCTCCGCGAATAATTTGGGTTTGGCTCGAACAACCGCGTGCAACATAAGCAGATAGAGGTTATTTTTGCTATCTTGAAAATATTTCTTCAAGGTGTTTGCCAAATGCTCATTTGCCTTTAGAAGGGAGGCGTGTGCATTTTTCTATCTACAAAAGGCCTGGTATTACGCCCAACCTCTAACACTAATCCAACATATCATGCTCTTCGAAATAACGCTCCGCCCCGGGATGCAATGGCAAACCGTCAGATCCAGTCGTTATCTCCTCCATATTCATATGTTGTCCCTGCTCGTGCGTAATTTCATCGGTATTTTCATACAAACCTTTGACAATATCGTAGCCAAGATCTTCATCAATATCTTCGGTTGAACCGATTAAAATCGCGTATGCCCCAATCGCGTCAACATCTTCCTCCAAAAAATCGTATACATCTTCTTCGATAACAATATGTTCATACATCGTGTCTTCTTCGATTTCCTCTAATGCATCCGGTTCTACTGTCAGCATATCAATGTCTCGTTGCAAGGATAGTTCCATAATACTGCCTGTCGGCAACCCCAATAAGCCGGATATCGCGTCTACATTTTCGTCCTGCAAAAAGCTGGCCGCATCCCCAAAGCCTTCTTCATAACCGTCATAATCGTCTGTTTCCAACCCGTGCGCTTCAAGTACCGTTTCGGAAGCATCTTGCGAAGATGAACTGGGCAACCCGGTGTTAATCCTCATACCCTCCAAGTCTGCGATGGAATCAACGCCGGCATCGGCGGCAACAACAACTTGATTGGTTTCCGGATAAATGTAGCCCATGAAACCAAAATCATCAAACACTTCTCCTTGAAAAGGACCTTCACCCTCGAGCGCTTCCAATGCAGGAATATGAACGGACATGCCCAATTCCAAATCCTGGTCAGATACTCGTATAATATTTTCTACCGAAGCTTCCGTAGCAACAGAACTGACATCAAGATCGTTAACGTGTTCGTTCATCACATTTGCCATTTCCTGCCCGAGCACATAATAATCTCCGCCGGTCGATCCTGATCCTAGTTGAATCGAAACAGCGTCCCCATCAGCGTTCTGCACCTCCTCCGCTTCGTCCTCTCCCGGAATATCATCTTCAGCTACTTCCGGTGTGTCACCTTCTTCATCACACCCAGCCATGATCATGAGCAGAATTGATCCGACAATGCATAATGGATAGTGCATTTTCAATTTAACCCCCCTTTTTTTTATTTATACGATACAATCATCGTTTTAGACCGACGTTGATTCCTCCTTCTCTGCTTGTCCTCACCGTGCCACGGTCGCTTTCGCGCTTGTGTAATCTTTCACCATTCGTTGGAGTTCCTTGTGTGCATCCCTGACTTCGAGGGTTTGATCAATAATCCCTTGGAGCGCCTCCACATCCTTGTCGGATGCGTTTAACAATGATTTGGGGATGCTTTCCGCAATTTGCTGGAGGTTCAAATCCTGGCTCACGACGAATGCCACCTTTCTTTTATCCTCTGTCTTCATTCATTTGACATAAAAGATTTAATATCCTGCTAAAAGAAACAATTTTACATATTTTACTTCTCCGGCGATTATATAAACATTTAGACCTATTGGAATTATGGGTCTATGCTTCTGTTTTATTTTTAACGAAAGGAATTTTACTTCTTTTGTGGAAAATAAAACCATGGTCAAAATGGGAGGGATCTTTTTGACAGCACTGGAAACCATTTTTCTTGAAGCGATGGATCATTTTCCTGATTGGGTTTATGCAGTCGCCGGTATCGTTTTTATTGCTGGTAGCGTCGTTCTCATGATTCAAGTAACACGGATTTCGAATAAATTTGCCAACGTTGTTGGCCGTGAAGATCGCATTGGCACATTAGCAGAAACAAGTGCCCAGTTACAATCAAAACTTAAAACATTGGAACATGTGCAAACGCAATACGACTCCTCCTTAAATGAGTTCAGTATTTTTCTCGAGGAACTAAGGTTTATCAAGGAATCAGAAGGCGATGAAAAATTCCATTTATCCGTAAACCTTATGAAAAAACTTGTCAACGCTGTCCCTGGAAATATGAGCGCGACCCAAGGTTCAAACCATCGATGCGCCCTATGGATGTATAATTCAACATCAGAAGGATTAGATTTTTTTACCGGAAGTGCTCAATTTCCAAACGACTACAAAGATGGAGGGCGCTCATTGGAAATTAACAACACCGCGGGTGGGAGGTGCTTCAGAAAATCCGAAAGTTTGTACATCGATGATGTTAAGTATGATGATGACTGGACTGCCAATGAACAATCAAAGAGTCATTACAATAGTTTAATTTGCATACCGATATTAAACTGGGGTATCATTACAGTAGATGCAATGTCTCCCTTTTCACAGGAATCGCGAGTGATCATTCAGGTGTATACAGATCTTCTAACGCTAGTGATCATGGAAATGTATGATGGAGCGGTTCGATCCACATTTACTCAACAACAAAGGTGGCGTGTATGACGATCGAGGACATCAATATGCGCATCAGCATCTTAAAAGATGCGTACCGCCGAAACATGGTTGACCCATCTGTATACGAAGTTAAGATGGACGATTTACTCAACCGTCGGAAATCACTGACAAAAAGAAAAATGGAAAGAGAGCAACACATGGAGCATGCCATTGATTGGATGCGGCAAATGCTTGCTAATTAATACGGGCGATGGCCCGTTTTTTTAATAAGCCAGGACAGCGATCAGCGCCCTGGCTTTTATCGTCATTCGTTTAAGCAGCTGCCGTCGGAAAACGAACGTAGTTAATCGAATCAACGGATAGATACATTTGGTTCCCTGTCCCATATCCGTCATTTACATCAATCGTGAGGACCAAATCACCGGAGACATTGACAAGGATGCCTTCGATCAAGTTGTTATCGGTCGCGATTTCCACAGTTGTGCCCAGGCGATTTGCTAATTCATCGCTAAAAAGATTTTCAAACATCGAAACATTCCTCCTTTATTGCTCGCTTAAAAATTCAATGGCATCGATACGGACAAGTACTTGAGCACCGGTGTCATCCACCATCACAATATAATCATCTTCAACAGAGATCAGCGTGCCGGTCACTTCACCAAACGGCGTTGTGACCTGAACCTGATCGCCAACTAGTGTGCATAACAGTTCTCTAATTGTAGTAGGACTGTCCGGCGGGCAAGCGTTATTCGTCGGCCTTCTAATCATACTGGCGTTCCCTCCTCTGGATAACCGCATTTCGATCAAACTTGTATTTAAGTCGGCAAGTTGGTTCACCAATCGAAGTGATGCCGACTGTTCATTGTTCGCCATCCTAACCCTCCTCTCGTTTTCTTTATCATATTATTTAAAGGAAAATTTTTCTGTATAGGATACATCCTACTTTCGAGGCCTATTTATCAAAAAAACCTCAGTTGTCCACTAGCAAATGTCCTTGATGACACGACGGTTTGAACCGGTGAATACGATAGATGTAGACACTGGTAAAGGGGCGATTGATTTTGAAAGATATAACGGTCTTACTGCTAGACTATCCGGATAAAAAAACGTTACAAACAGCTATAAACGCATTAAAAAAAATCAAGCATCGCATAAAATCAGTAGGCATCGTCCATCAACCAAAAGTTAACGTTCAAACATTAAAAGGATTTGAGGAAAGCATTTGGACAACAGCCATTCAAGGCCATGATACGGGTACGGTACTAAATGAAGCCCTTAAGAGAATTCAGAGCACCTATGTATTATTTCTCAAAGATCGGGAGTACCTTTCCCCTTCCCTCGAACCGCCCACCTTACATCTGAAACATGGCCAATCGGTCATGACCCATGTGAGAAGCGTACGTAATATCCGCATTCGTGAACCCTTTTTCGTTAAAACCGAAACATTAAGGGAAAACAAGTTCCTCACTTCGTCACAATTGCCATTCAAAGAAGCGTTGTTGCCGTATTGGCTATATGCCACCGACGAAAAACTCGTGTTTGCGAGAGAAGATACATGTGTCCAAACGTTAAACAAGAGCAATTCCAAAGACCGATTTGAAAAGGGGCGTCTTTTGCAAAAGCTAGAAGTCACCGTTCCGAATCAACAGCCCCCTACGTTATCCATCCTTATTCCCTGCTTTAACATGGACGATTATGTCGGGAAAGCGATTGCTTCTTGCTTTTTTCAACCTACACAACCGGATCAACTGTTCGTCATCGATGATGGGTCCGACGATCAATCCTTAATCGAAATCGAAAAATGGCGAGGAATAAGCGGCATGGAAGTAATCAGCAAAGAAAACGAAGGAAAAGCCAGATCCCTTAATGAAGCTTTGCGTCATGTAAAAACAGATTTCGTCATGGAATTAGACGCCGATGATTGGCTGGATCCGAATGCCTTATCTATCATAAAGCATAAAATTCAGCAACTTCCCGCAAATACGTCATTGTTATATGGGAATTTTCGCAAATGGAAACAACGTGACGACGGGAATATTTTATATAAAACGATTGCAAAAGGGAGACCCGTACGAACGAGGAAGCAATTGCTCGCCTATCATTTCCCGCTCGGACCTAGAATTTACCGAACAAAAGATTTACAAGCAGCGGGAGGATTCCCCGTCGTTTCTTTTGCCGATGGTCGCCTGTATGAAGACGTTAGTATTTTGTTGGAATTAATCATCCATACACGTTTTTCCTATCAAAATTTCACCGTTTATAACATTCGCGAGCATGAAAAAAGCATAACGAAACAACACCAAGGAAAATGGCACGCATTCAAAGAACACCTCAGTGATAGGCCTTCCCTTCATCGATAAATGCCGTTTCAAAAGTAAGCAAAAATAATAAGATGGTAAAGCAATAGAGTTATGAATTGCAGGAAAGGAGTGTTCAATTGCAGCCTGACAACAAGAAAATCGGTGTTATCGGTTTAGGTTACGTCGGTTTGCCTCTTGCATTATTATTCACGCAAAGCGGCCATCACGTGACCGGAATAGACACCGATGCCAACAAAATAAACCAATTGCAAAAGGGAAATAGCCATATTCCGGATATATCCGGTGCTGCTATCACCCACGCCTTATCTGAGGGATTGCTAACGGTAACGACAGACTATGATGTAGCAGCGACTTTGGATATCATCATTATTTGTGTGCCCACGCCGTTATCGAACAACAAAGAACCTGATTTGCGTTTTATAAAACAAGTAAGTGAAGCGCTCGCACCAAGAATGCAGAACCATCAACTGATCATTTTGGAAAGCTCGACCTACCCTGGAACGACGCGTGACGTCATCCTGCCAATTCTGGAGAAGAGCGGCCTGAACATCGGGAAAGATGTTCATCTCGGGTACTCTCCCGAGCGTATTGATCCCGGGAACCAATCGATCGAAGTGAAAGATATTCCGAAAGTAATTAGCGGTATTACGGACGACTGTCTACGTCACGTGTCTCATTTTTACCGATCCATCTTTACACAAGTGGTTCCCGCTTCATCCGTCGAGGTTGCCGAACTTTCCAAACTATTGGAGAACAGTTATCGTTTTATTAATATTTCGTTCATTAACGAAATGGCCATGCTATGCGATAAACTAAACATTAATCTGTGGGAAGCAATCGCTTCTGCCGGCACAAAACCTTACGGGTTTACGCCGTTTTACCCGGGTCCGGGCATTGGCGGACACTGTATTCCCGTCGATCCTTTATATTTATATTGGATCGGGCAAAAACACGGGTTTCACCATCAATTTCTGTCATTAGCCCAACACACGAACAACTATCTTCCCGCTTATATCACACAGCAAGTGAAATCCCGAATCGAAAAAAAGAAAAACATCAAAGATGCCAATCTTCTTTTATGTGGCATCGCCTACAAAAAAGACTCCAATGACGTGCGAAGTTCACCGGCGCTTTCGCTTATGAAAAACTTTCTCCAACTTGGGGCAAACGTTGTCTATCACGATCCTCATGTGCCCGAAGTGACGATTGACGAACAAACGCACCCCAGCATCCCGCTTTCACACAACTGGTTGGAAGATGTCGACATTGTCATTCTTTTAACCGACCATTCCACATTGCCAATGCAAAAAATCATGGACCACGCATCACTCATCTATGACACCAGAAACCAAACCGAAGGATTTCAGGGGAGCGCTGAAGTCCTCGTTCTGGGAGGAGGAAGCGCTTAGAAAAACGACCGCCGAACGTTTTGGCGGTCACTTTCTTTAAAGGGGATTTCTATGATTTCCGTGATTACATGCACGAATCGACCGCACATGATGAAACAAGTTTTTGAAAATTACTCCGGGCAAAGCCTGAAAGAAAAAGAACTCGTCCTCATCCTGAACAATGATGCGATGGATATAAAACAGTGGCTAAGAGAAGCAAAAAAGCACCCGAATGTTTCCGTTTATCAGCTGCCGGAGCACCTATCCGTCAGTGAATGTAAAAACTTCGCCGTAAAACAATCCAATTATCGTTATATCGCCAAGTTTGATGACGATGATTACTACGCCCCGCCTTACTTGAACGTCGTTTATGAAGCTTTCAACAAGCAAAAAAAAGCCGCTATTGTTGGAAAAAGCAGCATCTATGTTTATTTTGAAAAAGAATGTTGCTTAGGCCTATTGGCATCGGAAACCGAAAACGGTTTCGTACATCGAGTTGCCGACTCAACATTGGCGTTTAAAAAAGATATCTTTCCAAACATCCGTTTCACGAACATGAAAGTCGGCTCCGATAAGCGTTTTCAGATGGATGCTCGGGCAAAAGGATTCGCGATCTATTCAACGGATCATTATAACCATGTGGCCATTCGTGGGGGAGACGCCCACACGTGGCACATGAAAGACGATCAGCTCATGAAAATGTGTATAGAAAAACGTTATACGCGTGACTTCCCATCGATCATAACGATGAGTAGTTGATTCGGAGCGAACGTCACGTTCGTTCCGAAAGCCTACAGAAAAAACAATGTCTCCAGCCAATCGTCCATTGTTTTCTCTACTGTAAAGTGGTCCATAATCCGTTCCCTTGCCTCTTTTTTCAACGTTGCGTGGAAGGACGGATCATTCCTGATTTTCTTGATTTTTTGTACAAATAGGGCTGGCCGGGTGCTGTTTAAGATAAGCGATCGTCCCTGGGAGCCTGCCACTTCTTTGACATAGCCGACATTTGTGGCTAGCACGGGCACAGCGGAAGAATAGGCTTCCAATGCCGGAGCCGGCCCTCCTTCATTGGAAGATGTGATGATCAGCAGATCCAATTGCTGATAAAAAGCGGGCATCTCATTGATCCCGACCGGAGACGAACGCGTCGCTTCCACAAACGTGATCGCCGGATCTTCATGGAAGCCCTTCACAATTTGTCGGTAAAGTGTTTGATAATTTTTCACTTTTCTTGTTTCATTTCCGACCCAACCGATGACGAATTTATCCTTATGTTTAGTTTGTCTCATCGGCCGGAAACGATCGCTGTCTACAAACGGACGGATATAGTTCACCGTTTTTTTCGGAAGCAGTTGCTTTACCCCGTGGGCCAATTTTGGGTTTATCGCTCCAAATTGCCGGGGTTTGGCCATTATGTCGTTTATGAAGCGGTTATTGGCCTTCATGGGATCTCGCCATTCCCGATAGACGCGATGATTGTTCAAAAAAAAATTGTAAGAACCGATTTGGGACGTATCAACGCGAATATTGTGTTGGATAAGGAGCTGGGCAATGCCGAGCCCCAATGTTGCAATAACCTCGTAAACGTCGTTGACATAATTGGCGCCTCGTTTATTTGCTAACGCTTCCACCTCTTTGACACAGCAAATGTCGAGCCTCGGATGATATCGTTGAATCACCTTTGCTTTTTCCCCCAACACCCACCAATCCAAATCGTATACAAGCAAGTGCTTGCCCATCGTATCCCCTTCCCCCGGTATTTCCGTTGCTCATACCTATGCATGGCGGGAACGCGACATACACATTCTCCCAAACTTTTGCATTTTCCATCCTTGTCTATTTCACAATGACGAATACGACATAAAATACTAAAGGATATCTTATTACTCGGAGGTTGTTTCGAATGTCCAGTTACCTTGTTACAGGGGGAGCCGGTTTTATCGGCTCCCATCTTGTCCGCTCGTTAATCAGCAAGGGTGCGCATGTCAAAGTGCTTGATAATTTTACTACGGGCAAAAAAAGACATCTGCATGATGTGTCCGACGATATCGAACTGATTGAGGGGGACTTCACCGATCCTGAAACCGTAAAAAAAGCGGTTCAAAACGTCGATGTTATTTTTCATCAAGGGGCCGTACCATCAGTGCCGAAATCGATCAAAGATCCCATCACAACCAATCACGCGAATAGCACAGGAACGCTTCAGCTTTTGCATGCTGCTGTCGAAGCAGGGGTACGTCGGTTTATTTACGCGGCATCATCATCGGCCTATGGAAATAGCGACGTTCTGCCGAAACGTGAAACGATGCCAACTTCTCCCCTGTCTCCCTATGCAGTAAGCAAATATGCGGCAGAACGTTATTGCAAAGCTTTTTATGAAGTTTATGGATTAGAGACGATTTCGTTACGGTATTTCAATGTTTTCGGACCTAATCAAGACCCTCATTCTGAATATGCTGCTGTGATTCCTAAGTTTATTCTCACACTATTAAGCCATCAACCCCCGCTTATCTACGGTGATGGCAAACAATCACGGGATTTTACGTATATCGATAATATCGTTTCCGCGAATTTACTGGCAGCTGAAGCCCCGAAACTGCAAGGGGAAGCGATTAATATCGGAAGTGGCGAGCGCATCGATTTAATGACACTTGTTAAAAAAATAAATGAAATACTGGGGACAGATATTGCCCCTATCTATACATTCGAACGTGTAGGAGATGTCATGCACTCGCTAGCGGACCTACAGCTCGCTGAAAGCTTAATTGGTTACCGCCCCGAAATTTCATTTAGCGACGGGCTTAAGCAGACCATAAACGGCCTAATGGAAAAATAGTTACTGGTTGTCCTCTATGTGCCGCCCCCGATGTTTAACTTCTTTCATATATATAAGGTATAAGAGAAAGGAGTTGATGGTTTTGCAAAGAATCTATATTGACCCGGGGCACGGCGGAAGTGACACCGGCGCCACGGGAAACGGACTGTTGGAGAAAGATATTGTGTTGGACATTGGCTATCAGATGAGTGTCTATCTTCGCGACAATTATGAAGGCATGTATCGTAGAATGTCCCGCACGGATGACACATCCGTTTCATTGCAAGCTCGCACCGATGATGCAAACAACTGGGGGGCAGACGTGTTTATCTCCATTCACGCCAATGCCCTGGATGGGAGTGCAAGAGGGTTTGAAACGTATATTCATACGAGTAACCCGAGCGGTGCCAGTGATCTGCAGAGTGTCATGCATCCTCAAATTTTGGACGAGATGCACACATTTGATTCCTCCGTTCCTGACCGTGGAGAGCAAACGGCTAACTTCCATGTTCTACGAGAAACCCAAATGTCGGCGATATTAACGGAAAACTTATTTATTGACAATGCTGATGATGCAGCGCTGCTACAAGATGCGGATTTTATCGCAGCTGTGGCCGCAGCTCACGCCGAGGCTGTCGCCGAGCATTTAAACTTAACACCGATTGAAAACAATGATGATAGTGACAATGGGGATGATAGCGGGGAGGACTTTACATTCCAATATTGGGATGGGTCTATCATTCGCGACGGCGATCAGGGGAATCATGTTGAGGAACTTCAACAACGTTTAGTAGATCTGGGATACAGTTTATCCCAGTTCGGGATCGATAGCATTTTTGGAACTGAAACAGCCGGCGCTGTGCGCGCATTTCAACAAGATGCCGGAATTGGCGTTGACGGTATTCCAGGGCCGGAGACGCACAGAGCTTTGAGCAGATAAATTCATGGCATGCTCCCACTTTTATTTCGATGAAAGTGGGAGCAATCTCGTTCGAGAGGAAATATCCGGTTTTAGCAGATATGTTATACACTGCTGACTTGCGCTAATCCATCTCTTTGGCAACCGAATAGCTGTCGTCACCTCCGGTTAGGTCTTCAAAAGCATCATACATACCGGAAAGAAACAACTTGCCGAACCTAGAATATGATTAATCGTTGTTCATTTCGGGAAAAGAAGAAATGATCCATCCATAACTTCAAGGGAAATAGCTTCATAGCAACAAGGCCGATCGTTTTCCGCGAACGATGGTTGCTCTATCTCTTATTCCGATATTGACTTATTTTTTGATCGTCGCTTCATTTTTTCATCTTCTTCGTTCATTCGTACCTCTCCGTCCGGCACCGGGTCATGATGCATGCTTTCGGTCGGATCATCGTTGTCTTCACGTGGCTGAAACATGGCTTTTGCTTCTCCCTTGACACGTAAACGATCTGTCTCTTTGCGACTGTGTCTCATTGGCCATCACCTCTTTTTTCTTACAATTCCACGAATCGACGTATTTCAAACATGAGACATGCTAAACTAGAAGCAGAGATAAAGAACAATGTGAAGGGGTGTTCATCAAAATGACCACAGACATCAACGAGGTATTTTCTCGCCTAAAACATAGGGAACCGGGGATCATCGGTGAACGTGAAGCCCAGCATGCTGCTGTTGCCATTCCTATCGTACATGAAAAAGAACGGCCATCCATCCTTTTTCAAATCAGAAGCTACCGGTTAAAACAGCAACCCGGCGATATCAGTTTTCCGGGAGGAAAAATGGAAGCAGACGATTTGACTTCAGCAGAGACAGCCGCTCGGGAATTATGTGAGGAAACCGGGATCAAACGCTTCAATGCCGCCCACATCGCACCGATGGATAAATGGATGACCCCATACGGCGTCGTCATTTACCCTCATGTTTTCTCTGTCAGTGAAACGTCTTTCGCCCCTAATGAAGAAGTGGAAGAATTATTTACCGTTCCCCTTCATATCTTAATGACACAAACGCCGGAAACGTATCACATTTCTTCAACAGCGGATGTCCCTGAAGATTTTCCGTATGAAAAAATCGCCGGTGGCAAAAATTATCAATTCCGACGCACAGTCATCCCCGAAGTTTTCTATGAATATGAAGGGAAACACATTTGGGGACTTACCGCCCGAATCCTCCGGCATTTTCTTCGTATCGTAGAATCATGAGTTCCCCCATTCCCGGGTCCATTTGAGGCTGAGCGATAAACAGAAAACAGAGGCGCCAATCAAGCCGAACCATAAAGAAAGGCCAAAAATGGTGCCCATCTGCTCTGCCTGCTCAGGAATAAGCCAACCGATGGACATGAAAGCGGCAATCAGTAAAAAAATATTGGAAAAAGATCGATAATCATTTATTTTCATGGCTAAATGTTCGTCTTGTTTAGATGGTTCCATAACGATCGCCCTTCCCTTTTTCTACTATTCTATCATGGGCAGAGATCGATCGCAGAAGGTAATTCTTTCATCTGTATGCACTTGTTTCTTCCAAAAAAGCTTGCACGACGTTCGCTGATTGATTAGCGGCCTTTTCCAAAAACGTTTCATACGATTCTAAAGCGTCTTTCCCAACGATATCGCTTAACGCTCGTATAATGACAAAAGGTGTTCGAAAACGATGACAAACTTGCGCAATAGCTCCGGCTTCCATTTCCGAGCATTTCGCATCAGGAAATGCAGCGCGAAGATCAGCGACCCGCTTTTCATCACTCATAAACGAATCTCCGGAAAGAATCTGCCCGCTTGTTGCCTTCGCTCCCGTTTGTAGAGCCGCTGTGTTCGCATGCTCGATTAAATCTGCCTTTGCATAATATTCGCTTGGCATGCCGGGAACTTGCCCGAATGTATACCCGAATGCCGTAGCATCCACATCGTTGTAGCTGACATAGGTGGAAATAACAAGATCACCGATCACCATCTCCGTGTCAAATCCCCCCGCAACACCGGTATTGATGACAATGTCAGGAGCATGCATATCGATCAGTAACGTTGTGCCAATAGCCGCGTTTACTTTGCCGATCCCTGATTGCATAAGGACCACTTCATGGCCGTTAAGTTGCCCCTCATAAAATACACACCCTCCCTTTTTGATCGTCGTTGCGCGCTTCATTTTCGCCGCCAATATCTCAACTTCTTCTTCCATGGCACCGATAATTCCGTATTTCATTTTCCAGCTCCTCCATGTAAGGGTTTTATGTACTGTTCAGGACGAGATAAGAAAAGCAAAGACAAGCCTACATGCTTTTTTGTTATTCACAAGCCATTATGGATGGCGACCGTTTGATGGTTTTTCGAATGGTCTCGTGCTCCATGAGATGTTCATAAAACTTTTTTCAGCGCTTCCTGCCAGTTTTGGGCGCCATGAACCATCCATGAGGGCTTTATTCAAGGCTTTCTGACGGTTCCAGGTGCCATGAGCCATTCATGTAGACCTTTCCCGACACTTCCTGCCGAATTTCGGGCGTCATGAGGATCACACAGAGGTTACTTGTCCTTTCGATCCTTATAAACCGTACAGCGCTTTTCAATCATACGCCAAGCCCGGGCAATTGAACCCGGGCTTGGATTAATTCTCATCCACATTCGTTGGCTGCCAGCCTTCATCATCTTCCCACTCCATCGTAACGACATATTCCGTGCCATCTTCATGGACGAAAGTGCCTTCTGCCCCTTCCGGTCCATCATTGCCAAGAAATTCGATGTGTGACCAATCTTCTTCCGATGTGTCTGTGGCGTATTCCATGGCCATTACCATCTCGTCCCAATTTTGGCTATCACGTTCAAAACTGTCGGTAAATTCCTCTTGCTCTGTTCCGATCGGTTCATATTCTCCGTCTTCAGGCGGGGAAGGGGCAGAATCGCCGTTGTCCTCCGCCTCATCATCCGTTTCTGTTCCCTCTTCGGATTCTTCGTTTTCTTCACTTGCTTCATTTTCCTCGTTGTCTTCACTTGCTTCATTTTCCTCATTTTCTTCGCTTTCTTCGTTATCGTCCTCTGGAACGTCTTGACCGTTATCCGGCGCTTCTTCCGGCTCCGAAGATTCCTCGTCTTCAAACCCTACCTCAACATCATCTTCTTCTCCATCCTCAAATTCATCATCAGCAACCGGTTCGTCGTCTTGAAACAACAACGCAAACAAGAAAAAACCGATCAAGACAACGACAACGCCGATGGCTGTATTCAACAACCGATTTTTGGTTTTACGTTTGCGTAATTCCCTGCGACTATCCGCATTAAATTGATTAGGATTGTCCATTGCAATCACCTTTTTACTTATACTGGTTACATTCCTTGTCCGATACCATACGGGAAAAAACGATGCTTTATTGAATATTGACGATTTCCACTTCCATATCTCCGCCGGGGGTGCTTACCGTTACTTGTTCACCGACACGGCGGCCCAACAAGCTTTTTGCCATCGGGGAATCATTTGAAATTTTCCCTTCCAACGGATCGGATTCAGCGCTTCCGACGATTGTATATATTTCTTCATCCCCATCCGGCAATTCTTTAAAAGTAACGGACTTTCCCAGATTGACCTCATTCGTATCTCCGTTATCTTCAATAATAACAGAATTTCGAATCATATTTTCAATTTGTACAATCCGCCCTTCCACGAATGCTTGATCATCTTTGGCCGCATCATACTCCGAGTTCTCGGATAAATCGCCAAAGTCCCGAGCTACTTTTATTCGTTCAACGACTTCTTGCCGTCTCGTTGTTTTCAGATAGTCCAATTCCTCTTCCAACTTAGTCAGGCCATCTTGTGTCATGTAATATTTTTTTGGTTCCGCCATTTTCTTCACTCCTCCACCTAAGGTGAAAACATAATCAGAAGCAATATGTTGATTTTCTTTGCTCTATCATACGCAGGTCATTAAAAAAATACAATTCTTTTTTCTCCAATTTAAGCTAAAACACGTAAATTTGTTTGTTAGAAGAGAGTTTTCCGTTTTATTCCAACGGCCAGTCCATCTCCGACAGCATGAAACTTGGTAGCGAAGTCGGGATGGTTTTGAAACCATTCATTAAATGCGTGAATGTTTCTCGCAAGCTTTTGCAAACGCTTCGGGGCCTCCGTCGGATTGGCTGCCCATCCTTTAAACAAAACGTTATCGACGACGATCACTCCCCCTCGTTTCACATATGGAGCAAACGTGTCGATGAACGATTGATTATGGCTTTTAGCGGCATCGACGAACAATGCGTCATACGACGGGCCCTTTGCAATATCTTCAACATAATCAAACGCATCACCATATAGCAACGTAATCGATGGTCGATAATCGGAACGAGCCAAAAAGAACCGGGCTTGTTCGTAGCGTTCCCGTTCCCTTTCGACCGTCGTTACTTTTCGATGGCGACTGTCCGATGCCATACGCAGGGCAGAATAACCGATCGCGCTTCCGATTTCAAGCACGCGTTCGGCATTTGTCAATGCCAGGACTTGTAATAACAACTGCATGCTTTCTTCTTCCAAAATCGGAACATTTTCTTTTTCCGCGTACGAACGCATTTCGTTCAATTCCGGAAGGTCATTTTGTTTTCGCAGCATCTCTAAATACGCATTCATTCGCCTGATTCCTCTTCTTCCTGTGCATCAATCCACTCATCCCGATAGGTTTCATGAACATCCTGATGTTCCTCGTACGTCTGAGAGTAAATGACCTCTCCGGTTACACGGGCATAGAAAAAGAGATAATCGGTATCCTCGGGTTCAAAAACAGCTTTTATTGAATCTTCCCCTGGGCTCGCGATCGGCCCGGGAGGCAATCCGTCATTTTGATACGTATTAAACGAATCGTCGATCTCCGTATCCTCCAGGGAAGTCATGTATAGATGTTCGCCTTGCGCATAAGCCACAGTCGGATCCACTTCCAACGGCATCCCTTCCTCGAGACGGTTGAACAATACGCCCGAGATCAATCTGCGGTCTTCCTCTGTTTGTGCTTCCCGTTCCACAATCGAGGCCAACGTCAACGCTTCATGTAAATCATCTACTTGTTCGCCATCCACGTCATCTGCAGCTTGTTCGTAGATATCAAAGGTTTGTTGCAACATGGATTCCACCATCCATTCAACCGAAACGTCTTCGTCTAAAAACTCGTACGTAGCCGGGAATAAATAGCCTTCCAACGGATAGCGTATATCTTCGTCTAAAATTTCTTCATTTAATAATTCGTGTTCTTCAATTAGCCCTTCCGCATATTCCTCGCTATCGAGCACATCCATCACCTCATCTATATCATGAAGTGATTCTTCCGCAATTGTTGCTGCAATATCTTCCAGCCACCACCCTTCCGGAATCGTATAAGAAATCGCATACGATTCCCTGTGCGGCCCTTCTTGCATGGCATCGATGATTTCATCAAGATCCATCGATCGATTCAATTCGTAGACACCTGCCTGCAAACCGGATGCGTTTTGCAATCGTGAGTAATAATGAAAAAAAACGCTGTTGGAGATCAAACCTTCATCTTCCAAAACCTCGCCGATGTCTCTCATCGACGAATTATTCGGTATTTCAACTTCAATCGTTGAATCATCACGCTCGTCCATCGGAGCGATCGTTGCCCGAACGAAGAAATACCCGGATACCAAACCGATGATCACGAGTGTAACGAAAACAAGCACAATCCCAAGTACAATCCGGCGTACCACTCGCGCATTCAATGCCCGTTGTTTCTTTTGGTCGTTCAATTCCTGATTATCGTTCAAGGAAACCTCCTCTTCGAGAATAATTTAGAAAAAATCATCCCCAGATTAAAAAGAATACCCGGTCCGTGAATGCATCACGGTCCAGGTGGTATTTCCCTATCATCATTAGTGGTTATGGTCGTCTCCCTCAACATGAAGGGTTTCATCCTCGTCGAGCATCGTGGCAATCATTTCTTCAACCATTTCCCATTCTTCATCGGATTCAATCGGATAAAGCGCAAATCCTGATGGTTCATCACTTGATTCTTCATATTGAAAGGCAAAAATTTCTACCTCTTCATCTTCATCCGTTTCTTCAACGATGGGGGTGACAACCATATAGGACTTCTCTGTTTCATCAATATCAAACGTAAACAGAATTTCAAATACATGGTCATTCCCGTCTTCATCGGGAATAATCACGCGTTCGTTTTCTTCTTCGGCCATCTTTTCACCTCATTTTAGTCGCATGGGCATGATCAAGGTATCCTTGTAAGATCAGCACTGCGGCAAGTTTATCAACGACTTTTTTTCGTTTTTTGCGGCTCACATCTGCGGATATTAACGTTCGTTCTGCCGCTTTCGTCGTTAGCCGTTCATCCCAAAACTGTACAGGAATCGTTGCGTTCTTTTCAAGGGAAGCAGCAAATTGTTGCGATTTTTCTGCACGAGGGCCTAGCGTCCCGTTCATATTTTTTGGCAAGCCTACCACAATTTTTTCAACATCATGTTCACAAACGACCTTTAAAATCTTTGCGATCGTCGACTCATGCCCTTTTACAGCAATTGTCTCAAGTCCTTGCGCCGTCAATCCCAACGCGTCACTGATCGCTACTCCGATTCGTTTATCTCCCACATCCAGACCGAGAATCTTCATGCGCGACGCTTGGCTTTCTGCAAGTACGTACGAACGAGTTCTTCAATGAGCTCGTCTCTTTCAAGACGGCGAATCAACGTGCGTGCGTCGTTATGTCGCGGAATGTACGCCGGATCCCCGGATAATAAATACCCGACGATTTGATTAATGGGATTATACCCTTTTTCTTCAAGAGCTTGATGAACATTGACCAAAACTTCTTTGACGTCTGCTTGCGCGGAGTCTTCCTGTACATTAAATTGGACGGTGTTATCTTTTGAGCTCATCCTCTCTCACCTCGCAATCAAATTCACGGATCGTTATTGCCCGCTTCCTGTATTTGACCTTATTGTACATGATTTGGTGAAATTATGAAACGGAGGCGACGATTTCATCGACCGCTGCCAACGCTTCCGGTAACTTTTCCGGGCTTTTGCCCCCGGCCTGGGCCATGTCCGGACGGCCTCCTCCGCCACCATCACAAATGGCCGCAACTTTTTTGACGATGTCGCCGGCCTTATAGCCGTCGGAAACCAAGTCTTTGCTCACCGTAGCGACAATGTTGACTTTGCCGTCTCTCGCTGTACCGAGAACAATAATTCCTGTAGGGAGTTTTTGTTTTAACCGGTCCGCAGTCGTTCGAAGGGTGTCCATATCACTGTTATCCAGTTGACCCGCCAACACCGAGATGCCATTGATATCATGCACATCGTCCAATAACTGCATAGCCTCCATGTTCCCCAATTTTGCCGCGATTGATTCGTTTTCCTTTTCTTTTTCGCGGACATCCTGTTGAAGTTGGTCCACTCTTTGAGGAACGTCTTCCGTCGATTTTGCTTTCAGCTGTTCTTTTACTAGTCCCAATACTTGCAGTTTCTGCTCGATATAATGGTATGCTGCTTGGCCGGTAACGGCTTCAATTCGTCGAATACCGGCGCCAATCCCCGTTTCGGAGATCCATTTAACGATGCCAACCTCTGCGCTGTTGGCCACATGTGTTCCTCCGCATAGTTCAATGCTATAGTCCCCGATATGAACGACACGAACGTTGCTGCCATATTTTTCGCCAAACAGGGCCATGGCTCCTTTCGCTTTTGCGTCTTCCAAGGTTGTTTCTTCAATAACCAGTTTTGTAGCGTCAGCGACTTTTTCATTGACGATGGCCTCAATGTCCTGTAACTCAGCGTTTGACACTTGTCCAAAATGGGAGAAATCAAAACGCAAACGATCCGGTCCGACATACGATCCTGCTTGATTCACGTGATCGCCGAGCACATCTTTTAGCGCTTGATGGAGCAAGTGGGTGGCAGTATGGTTTTTTTGAATCGCGGCACGGTCTTTTCCATTGATCGAAGCAGTGATCGGCTTGCCCGTTGTTAACGTGCCTTCGACGACGGTTACCCTATGTAACGGTTGTCCATTGGGCGCTTGTTGGACATCGATCACTTCTGCTTTTGCCCCGTCGGAAAACAGTAGTCCTTGATCCGCCACTTGCCCGCCGCTTTCTGCGTAAAAAGGAGTTTCTTTTAACAGGACAAACGCTTCTTCCCCGGCGCTCGCCGCTTCCACACGTGCATCATTTCGCACGATTGCTTGTATTTTCGTAGCAATCTCGGCTTGTACATATCCAACGAATGTGCTAGTTTCGTGAAGCGAACGAAGCGCCTCATTTTGGCTTTGCATCGAGTCGCCTTCTTTGCGAGCGGCTCTTGCCCGTTCCCGTTGCGCTTCCATTGCGCTTTCAAATCCTTCAAGATCCACATGGAGACCGGCATCCGTTACGTATTCCTCCGTCAAATCGACCGGAAATCCATACGTATCGTAAAGGCGGAAGACATCGTCCCCGTTGATTTGGGTTGCTCCTGCTTGCTTGGCGCCTGCGATTAAATCATTTAAAATCGCCAATCCATCGCTTAAGGTTTCATGAAAACGCTCTTCCTCATTCCGCACGACTTTTTGAATAAACGCTTCCTTTTCCTTCACGTTCGGATAGTGACGTTCCATAATGCTCGCAACGACCGGAACGAGACGATACATGAACGGATCATGAATACCGAGCGATTGCGCATAACGAACCGCGCGCCGCAACAACCTGCGTTGCACATACCCCCTTCCTTCATTTGACGGAAGAGCTCCGTCGGCGATCGTGAACGAAACAGTACGGATATGGTCAGCAATGACTTTAAAAGCCGTATCATACGTCTCTTTTTTCCCATAAGAAGCATTCGCCAACGTTTCCGTCTCTTTTATTATCGGCAAAAACAAGTCGGTTTCGTAGTTTGTTTTTGTATCCTGAATAACCGAAACGAGACGCTCGAGCCCTAATCCGGTATCGATGTTTTGATTTGGAAGCGGTGTGTATGTCCCGTCGGGATTGTGATTGAACTGGGAAAAAACAAGGTTCCAAATCTCCAAATACCGTTCGTTTTCGCCCCCCGGGTAAAGTTCCGGGTCCGACGGATCGTTGCCGTAAGCAGGCCCACGATCATAAAAAATTTCTGCGTTCGGTCCGCTCGGCCCTTCTCCGATATCCCAGAAATTTTCCTCCAGGCGAATGATCCTCTCTTCCGGAAGCCCAATATCCTCTTTCCAATAACGGTACGCCTCATCGTCCTCCGGATGAACCGTTGCGGATAAGCGTTCCGGATCAAATCCGATCCACCGCTCATCGGTCAGAAATTCCCATGCAAATGCAATGGCTTCTTTTTTAAAATAATCGCCGATCGAGAAATTGCCTAGCATCTCAAAAAACGTATGATGGCGTGCCGTTTTGCCTACGTTTTCAATATCGTTCGTCCGAATCGCTTTCTGAACGTTGACGATCCGTGGGTTTTCCGGAACGATTCGTCCGTCAAAATATTTTTTTAACGTCGCCACCCCGCTGTTGATCCACAACAACGAGGGGTCTGCATGAGGCACGAGAGAAGCGCTCGGTTCTATGTCATGGCCTTTTTCTTTAAAAAAATCAAGAAAAAGCTGACGCACGTCAGCTGACGTTAAGCGTGTCATTTCGTTTTTCCTCCTTTTTTCCACATATAAAACCCCGCCCCAAAAAAGGGACGAGGTTGTTTATTTACTCGCGGTACCACCCTTGTTAACGCATTCGCTTATATCGATATCGCGAATGGTTCGCTTGGATGCCTTAACGCGGCGAACGGCAGGGGTTAGCTGCACTCCGGAATAGCCTTCAATCAATCCATGTTTGGATCCTCTCAGCCGTGAGACCCTTTTCTGTACAACAGGGGTTGATTTACTCGTTCCATCAACGTATCTTTCATTTGTGTTAATGTGTTATTTTCTTTCTTTATATCGGATTTATTGTGGGATGTCAAGGGTGGGCGTTGTGATTCTTAAAGTGTCTGCGTTCATGACAGTTACATCGGTCGGTTATTGTTGATGAATTCATTCTCGGAAGTTACAATTAAATTCGTTTCTTGTCGTCAAAGGCATCCAATTGAATAATTACGTCAAGTAGCCTAATCATTAAGTGAAGACCCCAAACTTTTAAATAAAGGTCTCGAGTAGAGTAAACCCCCATTCCACTCTATTTTCTCTCCTAACACTGGGGAAATTGGGAGAAGCCAAACGTGATGCTCCGGATGCATTTGGTACACGCTTGATGCATGGCAGGCGCGAGCGCTTGGTAAGAATCCAAATCCGAAAGCTGCGTCCGTTGGTAACCGACGACGCCAAGGTTCCCGTCATTCCCGTTTCATGAGGTTCATCCACCATATTTAAGACATTATTCTTGCCCACATTTGAAGAATAGTCGGAATTATGCTGTTTTGCGCCGGCTGAAATGTTCGTCAGCCCATGCTCGGCCGATCCGTACGTGCCTTTATTTCATTCACATTATTCCTCCGTCCGTTCGATTGATCTAATCCCTAGCGTAAAATACCAACCAAAGAATGAAAAGAGTTGAAAAGGAATTATCTATTGGTTTTATCAGACCTGCGGATAAAATTCGGCAGCACAAGCGTGATGATAGAACTCATCACTTCAGAAACGATATAATGAATCCAGACGCGTATCGTGAGGAGGGAGCCGACGCATGAAAAAGAAAATTTTCCTTTTTTCAGGTATCTTTATCGGGATTATGATCGTTGGACTACTACTGGCGAGCAACTATTTTTATCAGGAAAGTGTGCAGCGGAGCGGTGATGTTGAACTGCACAGCGAGGATACGGATACGGATGCGTTGGCTGATCCGGAAGATCAACAATTGCTTGAAGAGGCACAAGATTGGTATGACGAGCAAGAACAAATCGAGGTAGCGCTCACCAGCTTTGATGATCTGCAATTGGCCGCAAGTTTCATGCCGACTGAGGGTTCCGATGGCAATGCCGTCATCCTCGCCCATGGGTACCGCAGTCAAAAAGAAAATATGGATGAATACGTGGAATTTTATCACGACCAAGGCTTTGACGTCTTAAAACCGGACGCACGGGGGCACGGGGAAAGTGAAGGCGATTATATCGGTTTTGGTTGGCATGACCGTCTCGATTATCTTGACTGGATCGATATGCTCATCGACGAGCATAATGCTGAAAACATTCTTTTGCACGGAGAATCGATGGGAGCGGCTACCGTTTTAATGGCGAGCGGGGAAGATCTTCCCGACGAAGTTCGGGGGATTGTGGCTGACAGCGCCTACACAACCGTGGAAGAAGAACTGACGCATCAACTGCAGCATTTATACGGCCTGCCTGCTTTTCCGCTATTGAATATTACCAGTCTCGTCACCAATATTCGGGCCGGATATACGTTTACGGAAGCTTCTACGATTGAGCAAATAAAAGCTAACACGCTCCCTTTATTTCTCATCCATGGCAGTGAGGATGAGCTCGTTCCGACGGACATGGCCGATGAACTCTACGAGGCTGCCGGGGGTGAACCGGAATTATGGATCGTCCCGGATGCCGGTCATACGGAAGCGTATACGGTGACGACGATGGAATTTCAGGAACGGCTGCAGACTTTCATCGAAGACATAGGAATGTAGCAGGATGAAAGCCGCAAAACATTTTGCTACGATGCTCTTAGAAGGGAGGGCTAATGATGGCTAATTCCATTTATGAGCAATTGTTCGACAAACTCGACCTCGGCATACGGGTCATCGACCAAGAAAGAAAGCCGCTCATTTATAACGAAAAAATGCGCGCGATTGAATCAATGACCTTTTCCGATTTTACCGACCGCCCGTTTATGGATGTCTTTAACTTTCGCACCGAAAAAGAAAGCCGGCTCATCCAAGCCTTAAACTATGCTCGTGTCGTTGAAAACAAAAAACAAACGTATTTTAATGCCAAAGGGGAGATCATCACGACGATCAACCACGTTTACCCATTAATGGAAAATAATAAAGTAATCGCCGCCGTGGAAATCGCCAAAGATGTCAGTCAAATGGAACAAATTCTGCGCGACAAACGCACAAACGAGGAAGGGACCCGTTTTCAGTTTTCGGATTTACTCGGAGAGTCCCAAAATTTCCTAGAGGTCGTTGAGCAGGCGCGACGTGCCTCACGCACATCTTCTCCCGTCATGATTATCGGTGAAACCGGTACCGGGAAAGAACTGTTCGCACAAAGCATTCATAACGAGAGCGAACGCGAAGGCAAGGCGTTCGTTACCCAAAACTGCGCCGCCCTTCCGGAAAGTCTTGTGGAAGGCATTCTGTTCGGAACAGCAAAAGGCGCGTTTACCGGTGCGATTGACCGCCCCGGCTTATTTGAACAAGCGGATGGCGGAACATTGCTCTTGGATGAAGTGAATGCCCTACCGCTTCATTTGCAGCCTAAGCTTTTGCGCGTCCTCCAGGAAAAGAAAGTCACTCGCGTCGGTGAGGCGAAGGAACGTCCCTTTGACGTTCGCTTGCTGGCGACGTTAAATGAAGACCCGCTGGAAGCGATTGAAGCTGAACGCTTGCGGAAAGATCTTTATTACCGCTTAAGCGTCGTCAGTTTGTTTATTCCCCCGTTGCGCGAACGCGAGGATGATGCGACCACGCTCGCACACTTTTTTTTACGAAAATATAATAACCGCTTTCATTTAAACGTACAACAATTTTCCGATGAAGTTTTCAGAGTGCTGCGAGGCTATCACTGGCCGGGAAACGTTCGGGAGCTCGAACACATCATTGAAGGGTCGATGAATTTTTTAAGCGAGGAAACCGTTTTTGATATTCAGCACTTGCCAACCCATATTCGCGAGCGCCAGTCACATTCATATCCCGCCCATACAGGATTATCTAAACACTTGCATCAGGAAGAATCCTTGCCGGAGCGCCTAGCCCTCATCGAACACAACTTGATCTTCCAGGCGATGAAAGCGAACAAAGACAATGTATCCCAAGCAGCAAAATCTCTCGGTATTAGTCGACAGAATTTGCAGTACAAGTTGGACAAATATAGCAAATAATTTTGCGTATCCGCCGAAAATTATTTTGCATTTATGGATCTTCATTTTTTAGATGCTGCTCTCAAACACCCTTTTATTTTGGCATACAAATTGCATATGTTTATGGTGTACCTTAATTTAAAGGAGTGATCGCAATGGTCGTCTCGTACACCCACGAACCATTTACAAATTTTCAAAATAGCAATAACATAGCCGAATATGAAGCAGCGCTTCATTTGGTGAAAAGTGAGCTCGGCAAAGAATACCCGCTTATCATTGGCGGAGAGCGGGTGACGACAGACGAAAAAATTGTATCGATAAATCCTTCCGACAAGAACGAAGTCGTCGGCACCGTTTCCAAAGCTAATCAAGCGCTTGCGGAACAAGCGATGGAAAAAGCACAAGAGGCATTTAAAGTGTGGAGTGGCTGGGATCCGGAAGCTCGCGCGAACGTACTCTTCCGAGCAGCAGCCATCGCTCGCCGTCGCAAACATGAATTTTCGGCCTGGATGGCTTATGAAATCGGGAAAACACGAACAGAAGCAGACGCTGATTCAGCGGAAGCGATCGACTTTCTGGAATATTACGCCCGGCAAATGATCGAGCTTAAAGATGGTGAACCGGTGAACAGCCGTTGGTTTGAAAACAACCAGTATGCGTATCAACCCCTGGGCGTAGGTCTCACCGTTTCCCCGTGGAATCTGCCATTCGCGATCATGGCGGGGACAACTGTAGGTCCGATGGTAGCCGGAAATACGATCTTGCTTAAACCTGCGAGTCTCACCCCGGTGATCACGTATAAATTCATGGAAGTGCTCGAAGAGGCCGGAATGCCGGCAGGCGTCGTCAATTACATCCCGGGAAGCGGGAGCGAAATCGGCGATTATCTCGTTGAACATCCGCAAACGCGCTTTATCAATTTCACCGGATCCAAAGAAGTGGGCATCGGCATTTACGAGAAAGCGGCAAAAGTTCAGCCTGGCCAAAATTTCCTGAAAAAGACTGCGATTGAAATGGGCGGAAAAGATACGATTATCGTTGATGATGATGCTGATCTAGCCCTTGCCGCGGACGCCATCGTGCAATCGGCGTACGGTTTCAGCGGCCAAAAATGTTCTGCATGTTCACGCGTCGTCGTTCACGAAGACGTTTACGATGAGGTTCTCGACAAAGTGACAAAAATAACCGAAGAACTGACCGTCGGCGATCCGGAAAGCGCGGAGACGTACATGGGTCCTGTGAGCGAGCAAGCCGCCTATGATAAAATTCTCGATTACATTGACATAGGAAAACAGGAAGCACGCCTCGTGACCGGTGGAACCGGCAATAATGAAGAAGGCTATTTCATCCAGCCGACGATCTTTGCCGACGTGAATCCACACGCGCGCATCATGCAGGAAGAAATCTTCGGACCGGTCGTAGCCTTCGCAAAAGCGAAAGATTTTCAGGAACTTATCGACATCGCCAATAACACCGACTATGGATTAACCGGATCGGTCATTTCGAACGACCGCGCCCACCTGGAAAAAGCTCGTCGGGAATTTCATGTCGGCAACCTCTACTTCAACCGTGGATGCACGGCCGCGATCGTTGGTTATCAACCATTCGGCGGTTTTAAATTATCCGGTACCGACTCCAAAGCCGGTGGCCCGGGCTATATTCTCCACTTCATGGATCCAAAAACCGTTTGTGATCAGTTTTAATGGAATCAAAAATAGGCTCTGTCTCAGCGACAGAGTCCTTATTTAAAAACCGTAATGAGGGGTTACCATGATGATACAGAAACTATCCCGTAATTTCTTTAGCTCGTTATCAAACAATAAAGTCTTGAATAGAGGAGCAAAACGATGGGGATTGAAACTCGGGGCTTCGAAAGTCGTTGCCGGTTTGACCGTCGAGAGCGCGATCGAAAAAATCAAAGATTTGAATGACAGCGCTCGCTTGGTCACCCTTGATCATCTTGGCGAGTTTGTCAATGAAACCCAGGAAGCGCGCGAGTCCTTGCAAGAAGGCTTGCATACTCTGGATGTTCTCCACGAGCATGGCGTCCATTGCACCCTTTCCGTTAAACTCACCAAACTCGGACTGGATGTTGATGAAGCGCTTTGTTGGCAACAGATCTCAGCGCTTTGCGAACGTGCAGCCATCTATGACAATACGATTAACATCGATATGGAAGATTACGCTCATTATGACCAGACACTGGATATCTTAAGAGCCTTACGAAAAAAATATGACAACGTGGGCACCGTTTTGCAATCCTACCTGCATAGGGGCATCGAGGATACCGAACAGTTAGCGGGGATCCCGCTTCGCATCGTCAAAGGAGCGTATAAAGAATCACCAACTATCGCCTATCAAGATAAAAAAGATATTGGCAAAAACTTTGTGAACATGGTGCAAACGCATCTGCTTAATGAAAGCTATACAGCCATCGGCACCCATGACCATGAAATCATCGCGGAAATTAAAGCGTTTACAGAAAAAAACCATATCCCGAGAGACATGTTCGAATTTCAAATGCTCTACGGTTTCCGCAACGATTTGCAACAAGCCCTCGTCGATGAAGGCTATCGTTTCCGCACTTACGTTCCATTTGGCAGGGATTGGTACGGCTATTTCATGCGACGATTGGCGGAGCGACCGCAAAACGTTACATTTGCCATTCGGGGAATGTTTTCGAAATAAAGCACCATGACAAGGCATATAGTAACGATATACATTTATCTAGGGAGGTTAATCATGGCGATACCCAAAGCAATCACTTTCGACTGTTATGGAACGATCATCGACTGGGATCGGGCCGTGCAACATTATTTTAAGAATATTTTGAGTCAGTATGATATAAACGAGGCTGATGTTGTCGCTCTTCAAAAACATTGGGAAAGCATCCAGTTCACCTATATCCAAGATCACTACCGTCCATATAAGGAAGTCTTGAAACATACAATGGCGATGGCGTTTCGGGACTATGGTTATTCTTTTAGCACGGATGATTGTATCGCATTTTCTGAATCCATGGGAAGCTGGGAACCTTTTCCGGATGCGAAAGAAGCTTTGCTGGAACTAAAAAAACTCACCAAAATAGCTCTGATTACGAATACGGACGACGCTATTATTAATGAAACCGTGAAGCATTTAGAGGTTGATTTTGATGAAATCATTACGGCTGAACAGGCGGGCGCTTATAAAGCCAATCACCATGGGTTCCATTTGGCGCTTGAACGATTGGGTATCGAGCGATCAGAGCTTCTCCACGTCGGATTCGGTTTCAAATATGATGTCGTCCCTGCCAACGAATTAAACATTCAATCCTGCTGGGTGAACCGCTACGGGGAAACTCGGCCTGCCAATGTAAAAGAAACCTTTTTAGTCGGGGATATGGCCACACTTGCTTTATTAATCAAAGGGATGGCTCATTCCGCACGATAAAGGGAGGAAAAGTGATTCTGAGAGGTAGTAAGGGAGGGGTACGATGTCATTTGCCACCTGGTTCTGGTTACTCGTTCCGATGTTAGCCACGGTCGTTCTGTCTTTCATTAGTTTGTTAAGGGTAAGGAGGGGCGAGAATGGATCTTGATATTCCTACGTTAATCACCTTTATCATCTATATTGTCGGTATGGTGATCATCGGGATTATCTTTTACCGTACTACTTCTACTTTATCGGATTATGTGTTGGGCGGCAGAAGATTGAACAGTTGGGTGGCGGCTTTAAGCGCCGGAGCCTCTGACATGAGTGCGTTCATGATCCTCGGGCTTCCCGGCGCCGTCTACTTGTCGGGGATGAGCGAAATGTGGCTGCCGATAGGGTTAACGATCGGTGCTTACCTGAATTGGCAATTTCTTGCCAAGCGGCTGCGCCGCTATACGGAAATCGCCCGTAATGCAATTACGCTTCCCGACTTTCTGGATAAACGTTTTCGTGATGAAACAATGATCGTGCAAACAAAAATCTTGCGCATTGTATCTGCTTTTTTCATTCTGCTGTTCTTTACGTTTTACACCTCTTCGGGGCTTGTCGGAGGGGCAACGCTTTTCGCCAGCACATTTGGGTGGGAGTATCATACCGCCTTATGGATCGGTGCGATCGTCGTTATCTCCTATACGTTTTTAGGTGGGTTTCTTGCGGTCAGTTACACCGACTTTATTCAAGGTATCCTGATGTTTTCGGGTCTCATCATCGTTCCGATTGTTGCCGTGATCGAAATGGGAGGATGGGATAGTACTGTTTCCAGTATTGCCAACGTCAACCCTGTTTATCTGGATGCTTTCGCAGGCACCTCGGCGATCGCGATCATTTCTTTGCTCGCCTGGGGCCTTGGTTACTTTGGGCAACCGCATATCATTACCCGTTTTATGGCCATTCGTTCCGAAAAAGACATCCCCGCTGCCCGTTTTATCGGCATCACATGGATGACTTTCGGCCTTCTGGGAGCAGTTTTTGTGGGCCTTGTTGGGATCGCTTACTTTGAAGGGGGAGGCGCAGGTTCGTCATTAGCGGATGAAGAAACCGTGTTCATCTTTTTTTCACAAGTACTCTTTAACCCTTGGGTTGCCGGGATTTTACTTGCCGCCATACTGGCAGCAATTATGAGTACGATTGATTCACAACTGCTCGTGTCATCAAGCGCGCTTACCGAGGATTTCTACCGAGGTTTCCTTAAACCCAATGCTTCTGCCGCTGAACTCGTTTGGATCGGCCGTGCCGGTGTCATCGTAATTGCACTCATTGCCACCTTTTTGGCGTACGACCCAGAGAGCACGGTGCTGGAACTGGTGGAATATGCCTGGGCAGGTTTCGGCGCGGCCTTTGGACCGGTGATGTTATTCAGTGTTTTCTGGCGCCGAATGACTGCATGGGGAGCCATTGCCGGCATCGCCACTGGAGGGCTCACCGTTATCGTATGGAATTTCTTTGAAGGCGGGTTTTTCGACCTTTATGAAATTGTTCCCGGGTTTGTGCTGGGCAGCTTGGCAATTATCATCGTGAGCTTACTCAATCAGCGACCGGCCGATCATATTCTGGAAGAATTTGATTTCGTGGAGAACGCAACTTACGACGAAGAAAAGAAAAAATATGTACGTAAAGACTGATTAAACAAAGAAAATGAGGAACTCAATAAGCTTCCTCATTTTCTTCTTTTTTACGGAAGACCCGCACGACTTCACCGATGATGACAAATAACGGAACGGCAATGAGGAGTCCGATGAACCCCGCGAATTCGTAACCGATCAACAGTGCGAGTAAAATCAACAGTGGATGAAGGTGGGCACTTTTCCCCATGATATAGGGCGACAGGACATTGCTTTCCAACTGCTGCACAATGGTAATGGCGATAACCGTGAATAAAACAGTTTTCCAGGACATGCCAAGCGCCACAATAACAGCGGGAACCGCACCGATATAAGGCCCGACATAAGGGATCAAGTCGGTCATTCCCATGAAGATCCCAAGGATCAATGGATAAGGGAGCTGAACGATCCACAGTGCGACAATCGAAAGCACACCTACGCAAAGAGAAACGACGATTTGTCCCCGAATATAAAAGCCGAGCGCGTGATCCACAGCCTGTACAAATTTTTTTCCATTTTTCTGCCACCGTTCAGGGATGACATACGTGGCCGCTTTTTCAAAGGCATGCAAATCCTTCAGCAAATAGAAGACTAAAAAAGGAAGCAAAAAAAGCATGACCACCCCTTCAACAATCGCCGGCCATTGCTCCACCACCCTATCCAGCATATCTTCTCCGTTGGTTTCCAGTTGCACGACGCCCTCTTCGACCTGATCGTGAATGACGGGAGGCAGTGTATCGATCTGGCGGTGCATGGATAGCCATCCGGATTCGAAGGCTTGAATCCACCCCGGCAATTCATTGACGATCTCCCGATATTGACGAGCCAAAACGGGAGCCATTTCAATCAATAGCCAAATACCCCCGCCAAAAAACAGCAGGTAAATGAGTAATACTGACGCCCACCGTGGTAACCCCTTTCGCTGCAAAAAGGCAATGACAGGATGCAAGAGATACGCAAATAATCCGGCAAGCAAAAACGGTAAGAGTATTTTTCCAATACTGAACAACACCGGTTTCCATACAGGCGCAAGTAAGTACAAAAAATATAAACAAGCCAACAATATTAGTAAAAAAAGTGACCGAAGCAAGCCTTTCCGTGATGTCATCCCTACCTCCACAGCGTCTTATTATGATTAGCATTTACTGTTGAGGAGTGATTATTCGAGAAAGTGGACGACCGCTGAGAATTTCGGCATATTTAGGGACTGCTGAATAACGGAAAAAGACTGGCACATAAGCATTTTCCGTTGGTGTTGTCAAAGCTGGATGCAAGGAAATCCATCCTATAAGCAAAAAAACCCTTGCACTTCTGGCAACGTACGGAGAGATGGTGCTGCAATGGCGAGACTCCAGCGGAAAAACGGACGCGTCAAGACCCCGCAGCGCCGGTTTTGCGCGAGGAGGCTTGACCGTTCGTCCGCGGAAAGCGAAGCCATGGAAGCGGCATCCCGGCTTCAGCTGATGGCTGCACGTTGTTCAGCAATCCCTATTTACTATGTGGCATGGCGACATTTGCTCCGGGATTCGATCCATTCGGTCGCCATAATCCTTTCATGACGACCGCATACTCTTTTTTTCACCGCTTTCGAGCTCCATGAACAGAGAACTCCTACGTGAAAATCGCCCGTTTTCGTGAGACGGGCGATTTTCACGCTAGAAAGTGCGCCTGTATGCTCTGCGCAATTGTTTGTAGTACCTGTTTTTCTTAAGTTTTGACATCCAATTAGGGTTTGAGCGTCGTTGCTGAGCGTTGTACATATAAATGGCTGTACCGACAGATCCGATTCCTGCAATAAGCAGTGAAGAGGCGGCTTTGTTATTCATGGGCGACCCTCCATTCATACATCATATTGGCAAATGGCATTTACCGTCCTGACGCTTTTTGTATGAGCTGGGGACGCTCCTCCATCTTTATCCGTCGCTCCTCATTACTAAAGAGGTCATCCAATGAACTAAGCGACCCGTCTTCCTCGACTTGGAAAACAGCTAAATGTTCCCCTTGAATGACGATTTCTATGCAACAGCGCCCACAATAATATTGTGAGCTTCCAATTTTCCCTAAATCTTTTAAATGGCAATTGGGACAATGAACCATACAGACCCTCCTGTAAAAAATCACCTTTTTCACAGAATGGTCAAATCATCCTCCAGCTATA
This sequence comes from Salicibibacter cibi, assembly GCF_016495865.1. Taxonomy (NCBI): domain Bacteria; kingdom Bacillati; phylum Bacillota; class Bacilli; order Caryophanales; family Bacillaceae; genus Salicibibacter; species Salicibibacter cibi. The sequence goes on along the minus strand of NZ_CP054706.1, from coordinate 1,302,238 downwards.
CATAAAAGGCCAGGAGGCTTAGTATTGTCCTTCCTTGACGTTTTCATGATTGGTACTTGCTTCCTGTATACGATGGTACAAATGGGAATAGCGGCTGTATTGGTCATTTTTCTCCACAGCCAATGCAAATGCCCGCTGTTCGCCGACCATGATTAATGAATCACGCGCCCTCGTGATCGCTGTATAAAGCAAATTCCTTTTTAACATCCGTCGGTAGGACATGGATAAGGGAACGATAACAATCGGGAATTCGCTTCCTTGGGCTTTATGAATCGAGGAACAATACGCAAGTGTGATTTGTTTTAAGTCCTGTTTTTCATAGTACACCTCAATGCCGTCAAACGTAACGACGAGTTTTTCTTTTCCATCTTCGGTTTCTTTTTCTTTTAAAAGAGCGATGATTTCGCCGCGGTCTCCGTTAAAAACATTGTCCTCGGGATTATTGACGAGTTGCAGGACGATATCGCCACTGCGAAAGACGACATCGCCATACGTCATAGACCGCTTCCCTTGTTTCGGCGGATTAAATAGGGCTTGCAGTTTTTCATTCAGCAAATGAATGCCCGCCGTCCCTTTATACATCGGGGCGAGCACTTGAATTTCACGCGCAGAATAGCCTTTTTCCATCGCTTTTTGGCATATTTGAAGAATAACGTCAGGCATGCTCGTTCCTTGGCATGCAATGAACGATCGATCCGGTTTCGTTTCTTTAAAATCAGCGGATAACTGACCCTCTTTTAAATCGTGGGCCAAATCGATGATCGAGGAACCTTCGGCCTGGCGGTAAACCGACGACAACGATATCGACGGAATTTTTTCCGATCTAAGCAAATCCCCGAGCACTTGCCCCGGTCCTACGGATGGCAATTGATCTTCGTCGCCGACGATAATCACTTGCATCCCGGCCGGTATCGCCTTAAATAGTTGATTCGCGAGCCATAGGTCAATCATGGACGCTTCATCGATGATCAACAGCTCCCCTTCGAGCGGATTTTCTTCATCGTGTTCAAGAAATTCCTCTTCTTCGCCGCGCCAACCAAGCCATTTGTGAATAGTAAACGCTTTCAGTCCGGTTGTCTCTGCCATTCGTTTCGCAGCTCTTCCCGTAGGCGCGGCAAGCAGAACCGGAAGCTTTTTTTCTTTTCGTTGGTTCCAACCGCGCAAGCGTTTGAACATCTCCACAATTGCGCGAATAACCGTTGTTTTCCCCGTTCCTGGTCCACCGGTTAAAATCATGAGCGGAGACTTGAGGGCGAGCTCTACCGCTTCTTTTTGACGATCGGCGTATGTGATCTTGAAATCATTTTCCAACTCACCCAACATTTTCAAATACAGGTCTTCAGCAAACGTTTCCTGAACTTCCGTGTCCAACAAACGATTCACGTTCGTTGCCAGCCCCTTCTCCGCAAAAAAGAGCGATAATAAATAAGCTCGTTCGTCCGGAACAGCAACCGTACCTTCCTCGTCAAGTTCAACAATTTCTTTTTGCAACATTGTGGCATCCACTTCAAGGTTTCGATAATTCAGCACTTTCAACGCCTCTTCAATCCATACGTCTACCGGCAAATAGACGTGTCCGATGCTTTGGGACATTTGCCACAAAGAAAATAGCAACCCTGCCCTAAGCCGCTTCTTTTCCGTCGGTGCAATGCCTAATTGAACGCCAAGTGCATCGGCCTTTTGAAAACCGATGCCTTCAATATCCTGAACGAGTTGATAAGGGTCTTTTTCAACTACCTCTAGCGTCTCCCCTTTATACGCCTGAATAATTTTTGTGGCCAATTCCGTACCGAACCCATATGTAATCAAGCGGCTCATCACACCGGCGATCTCTTGTTCTTCCATTAACCGCTCGGTGAGCACATCCGCTTGTTGACGCTTAATATCGGGAATGTCATACAAAAGGCTAGGCTGGTGGAGGATTTTATCAATCGCCGATTCGCCTAATTCAGCAACGATACGGGAGGCGGTTTTCTTTCCTATGCCGGGGAAGCGATCGCTGGATAAATACTGGATTACCGCCGGTTTTCCTTCGGGGATATAAGGTTCGTATAGTTCCATGTTGAACTGTTGACCATAACGTTCATGTTCGCGAAATTGCCCGTAAAACGTCAATAGATCTTCTTCGGGGGGGTAAGGAAAATGGCCGACAACAGAAATGGAGGAGGCGTCAACAGCAGGAGTTGCGTCATCGACACGGATGTTTAAAACCGTATAGCCATTTTTTTCATTCCGAAAAATAACATGGCTTACCGTTCCGGTGATTTTATCCATCGATGACTTCCATTCCTCGTTCATGATTGGCCTCCTCATCAATCAGCGCTTAATTCTCCGTCGCTTTTTTCACTTGCTTTTTCCCGTGTGCAGCCAAATAATGATCCGGTTGCAACTCTAATGTCTTGTTGAAATAATCAAGCGCCTTCTTATTTTCCGCTTTGGAAAAATAGGCAATCCCCAAATTATAATGGGCGTCGGCGTGGCCTTCATTTTTGCCGATAACCGTCTGAAAAGCTTCGATGGCTTCGGCTATGAGCTCTGATTTTGCAAGCGTCAACCCAAAATAAAAGCGTGCATCTTCATCGTCGGGGTCCAATTCCACCGCCCGTTGCAAGCGAGCCATCGCAAACGGAAGGTTGTCTAACTGGTATTCGCACATTCCGATCATCATGTGCAGACTCTGGTCATCCATGCCCACCGCCTCAGCTTGCCTATAAAACTGTAGTGCTTCCTGATAATTTTCGACGTTATAGGAGATATTTCCTGCCCCGTAGTATGCGCCTGCCTGCTTGTCATCCAACTGGATCGCGCGCTGATAACAGGCAAGTGCCTGTTTATATTCCCCTGCACGCGCAAGCAAACTGCCCATGTTTGTATAAAGCAAAGGATTGTCAGGGGCGCTTTCAAGCGCTTGCCGGAAATGAGTGATCGCTTCTTCGTAGTTTCCGGCTTGCATTGCGTCCATCCCTTTTTGGTATGCGTTCACCTTACCCACTTCCCGATAGCATTTCGACTTCTTCATTTACGGCGGTTGACTCAATCGTGCCCCCGCCTAAACATACGTCTCCATCGTAAAAAACGACCGCTTGTCCGGGGGTAACCGCTCGTTGGGCTTCTTTAAACGCCACAAAGAATTCATTTTCATCGTTCACGTACAACGTAACTTCTTGATCCGCTTGTCGATATCGAAATTTCGCCGTGCATGGAAAGGCCTCCGTTGGCAATGAGGAAGAAAGCCAATTTAAACCGGATCCATAAAGCCCGTCAGACATGAGTGCGGGGTGTTTACTTCCTTGAGCAACGATTAGTACATTTTCCTCGAGATCTTTATCGACGACGAACCAAGGTTCGCCGGCGCCGCCGATGCCAAGGCCTTGGCGTTGCCCGAGCGTATAATACATCAATCCTTCGTGACGCCCTTTCCGCTCGCCTTGGGGCGTACGCATTTCCCCCGGTTGCGCGGGCAAATATTGTTGGAGAAAAGATTTAAAATCACGTTCGCCGATAAAGCAAATGCCGGTACTGTCTTTTTTCGACGCCGTCGCCAGCGCTCGTTCTTCCGCCATGTTTCTTACTTCTTTTTTATCATAAGAACCAAGCGGAAACATGACTTGCGAGAGCTGCTCCTGGGTTAGTTGGCTCAAAAAGTACGTTTGGTCTTTGTTGCCATCAACGCCGCGCATAAGTTCCACCGTGCCATCCCTAGACTCAGCCAGACGTGCATAATGGCCGGTAGCTAAATAGTCGGCACCGAGCAGCAACGCATAGTCCAAGAACGCTTTAAATTTAATTTCTTTGTTGCACACGATATCCGGGTTTGGGGTGCGCCCTTTCCGGTATTCTTCCAGAAAATACGTAAACACGCTGTCCCAATATTGCTGTTCAAAGTTCACCGAATAATAAGGGATACCGATTTGGTCACACACACGTGCCACATCTTGGTAATCAACAGTCGCTGTGCAGACGCCGTTTTCATCCGTGTCATCCCAATTTTTCATAAAAATGCCGACGACGTCATAACCTTCTTCTTTAAGCAAAGCCGCGGCCACTGATGAATCAACGCCTCCGGACATGCCCACGACGACACGGGTATCATTGTTTGTTGCCATTGGTTTCACCTCGCTTTTTTGCCAACAGACGACGGTGTTGATCGGCAATGTTCGCGATCGCTTTCGCTGCTTCGTTCAGTTGTTCCTCATCATTCCCATAGCCAACACTAACCCGAACGGAAGAGCGTACTCGGCCATCATCCTCGCCATACATTGCTTTCAATACGTGCGATGGCTGAAAGCTTCCCGCCGTACAGGCAGACCCACTCGAGACCGCGATTCCCTTCAGATCAAGTTGCGTCAAAAGGGCTTCCGTCGATATGCCGGGAAGATGGAGGTTGATAATATGGGGCAGCCTTTGTCCTTGTCCATTTATTTCATATGCCACATTTTCATCCTCAAGCGCGGACAACAGGTGATTCACAAGCCTTGTATACGTTATTGCCCGTTCCCGTTTTTCGTTCATCAGCAATTGAACGGCTTCGCCGAAACCGGCAATTGCCGGGACATTTTCAGTCCCCGGGCGCAATCGTCTTTCTTGTTCTCCTCCGAAAAACAACGGATGAAGCTGTGTTTCTTTTTTTACGTACAAAAAACCCGACCCTTTAGGTCCGTTGATTTTATGGGCGGAAGCGGTGAGCAAGTCGACTTGAAGGGACGCTACATCGAGGGGTAATACCCCATAAGCTTGTACCGCATCGGTATGGAACAGCGCGTTGTGCACGCGCAAATGCTCGCCGATAGCCTTGATCGGATTAATGGCTCCCGTTTCATTGTTTCCGTACATAATTGTCACTAAAATGGTATCTTCCCGCAAAGCTTCCTGCAAAGCGTCCATGCGAACTGTTCCGTCCGACATGACCGGTAAATATGTGACATCATATCCTTCCCGCTCCAACTGCTTGCAAGCGTGAAGCACCGCGTGGTGTTCGGCTTCCGTCGTAATTACGTGAGTGCCTTCATGCTTTCGGGATCTGGCAACACCGGTGATGGCAAGGTTATCCGCTTCCGTTCCACCGCTCGTAAAGATGATTTCCTCTGTGTTTGCTCCCAAGCTTTCAGCTATGCTCATCCTGGCGGCATCCACTGCTTTTCGCGCTTCTCGTCCAAAATGGTGAATGCTGGATGGATTGCCCGCTATCGTCCCATCAAGATAAGGTTTCATCGCTTCCCATGCTTCCGGTCGCACAGGCGTTGTCGCGGCATGGTCCAAATAAATATCCGTCATGCTTATCACCTTTAATTCCGGATACGAGAGAAATAGGAAATCCCAATCTATAAATCTTCTCTCTTTGTGTTCCCCCGGCTAAATATAAAACATATAGTCTTCCATATCGCCTGTCTCTTCATAGTTCGCCAAATCATCGAGCGTCGTGGAATCGAGTACGTCTTTTACAGCATCCCTGATCTTAATCCAAAGGTCACGTTTGGCCGGCTCTTCATCCTCCACCACTTCTACCGGGCTGATCGGCCCTTCAAGGACGCGGATAATGTCTCCCGCGGTAATCTCTTTCGGATCTTTTGTCAGCATGTAACCGCCATAAGCGCCGCGGACACTTTTTACGTACATCGCATTACGGAGCGGCGCAATTAATTGCTCGAGGTAGTGCTCCGATAAGTTATACTCTTTCGCGATCGATCGTAAAGAAATCGGTCCATCTCCATGCTTTTTAGCTAACGCGATCATGATGGTAAGTCCGTATCGACCTTTCGTCGAAATTTTCATTTTCGCCCCCTCTTTCTAGCCAAGCATTAAATAGTCGTTGGCAGTAAGGCAATGTATAGCCAACGACCGGCCCAATTGTCAATGAAAAAATAATGGTGCCGATAAAAACCGGTCCGCCCAACATCCAGCCGCATAGGAGAATCGTGATTTCCATGAATAAACGGACACGGCCAATCGGTATTTCTGTTTTATTTGCGATTGACAGCATAAGCATATCCCGTGGGCCGGCACCGCATTTTGGTGCAATATAAATGCCGATGCCTGCCCCCATAATGAGTACGCCCATGATTAACATGAAAAATTGTATACCTAAGTGATCCGGTGTGGAAATGACATGAAGAAAAAGGTCAATAAACACACCGACAAATACCATATTAAGGACGCTTCCCAATTGTGGAAGCCTGCGGTCCAACAGCGCCGATGTCGCTATAATTGCCGTTCCGACGATAATGCTCCAACTTCCCACCGTTAACCCTAGGTTCATCATCAAGCCAATGTGAAACACGTCCCAAGGTGCAGCGCCAAGATCCGCCCGAATCATTAAGGCAATCCCTGCCGACATGATCATGATCCCTGCGGTAAATATTCCCCAACGCAAGAAGTCTCTCTTCACTCTCCCAAGTGAGTGTTGCACAGTTATTCCTTCTCTCTTTTTGTTTAGCAGGTAAGAAAGTATAAATCAACTTTATTACCTGCATAAGTGCAACTAAAGCTTTTCGCCATAAAAGCTTGGCGAAAAGCCAAGTTTTCTAAAAGACCCAATAATCCTATAGTATTATAGCATATTTTCCATACCCATGCATTCGAAGCGGTTTTGTTGTTGATTGCAAGTATCTGTGTTACTCTAATGAAAAAGAACGTGTATTCCCTGTGTAAATACATGCCAGGAGGTCAACGATGAGCAGCCCACCACTTGCCTATCGCATGCGTCCCAAAACCGTTGATGAAGTTTACGGCCAGAATCACCTGTTAGGAGAGGGAGCCCTTATTCAAAGAATGGTGCAGGCGAACAAGTTGCATCCAATGATTTTGCACGGTCCGCCCGGCACCGGGAAAACGTCACTTGCGACCGCACTTGCCGGGAGCACAAACATTCATTATAAACTGCTGAATGCTGCGGAACATCAAAAAAAAGATCTGCAAACCGCGGCGGAAGAAGCACGTATGTACGGAAGCTTAATTCTCATTCTTGACGAGTTCCATCGATTGGATAAAAGCAAACAGGATTTCTTGCTCCCCCATCTGGAAAGTGGGGAATTACTTGTGATCGGCGCAACGACCGCCAATCCCTATCATTCGATTAATCCCGCAATACGCAGTCGTTGCCATGTTTTCGAACTTCATAAACCCGAAACAACAGACATTCGTAAAATGCTCGAAACCGCGCTTGCAAACGACGACAAAGGGTTGGGTGAACATCTGACAAAAGTGGATGAAGATGCACTTGAACATATGGCCGCCTCTTCCGGCGGCGATATGAGAGCAGCCCTGAATGCGCTTGAACTCGCTGTTTTATCTACCCCTACGGGCGATGATGGTATCATTCACATTGATGTAACGATTGCCGAAACATGTACACAAAAGAAAAATTTCGATCATGACAAAGACGGCGATCATCATTACGACGTACTTTCCGCCTTCCAAAAATCCATCCGCGGAAGTGATGCGGATGCTGCCCTTCATTATTTAGCACGATTAATCAAGGTAGGCGACCTCACGAGCATTGGGCGCCGACTGCTCGTCATGGCATACGAAGATATCGGACTTGCCAATCCGCAAGCCGGGGCACGGACGTTGGCAGCTATTGAAACGGCAGAACGTTTGGGATTTCCGGAAGCACGGATCCCACTTGCAAATGCCGTCGTCGAACTCGCGCTCTCCCCAAAATCCAACGCTGCTTACCGGGCGATGAACACTGCTTTGCAAGACATTGACAAGCACGGATCAGCACCGATTCCCGCGCATATCCGGGACAGCAGTTACCAAGGGGCAAAACATTTAAATCGAGGAATCGGATACCTCTATCCGCATGATTACAAAGACGGGCTAATCCAACAGCAATATCTTCCTGACCCGTTAAAACACCACCGTTATTTGCGCTTCCAAGGCAACAGCAAATTTGAACAAGCATTTCGGGAAGCGCAAACGAAGATTAACCAGACGATTAAACCTTCACAGCGATAACGTGGAACTTTCATCAGAGGAGAGGGTTACCCCCTGATGGATTAAGGGTACGCTGGCTAAATTGGCCACGTCCTGTGGCAACGCCGGCACTAGCCCGTCCTGGGCGTCGCAATCCAGATAACAGAAATCAGATAGCCAGAGAACAGATGACGATAGATCGCAGAAGCGAAGGGATGCTGGGAAATAACTTTCATCTGACTTCCGGCTTCCGATGTCTGACCTCCAGAATAGCGGGCGCCTACCAGCGGGATAATTTCGATTTCTTTTCCTTCTTTTCATTTTGGGAAGTATAGAGATTATGAATATGGTCCATATTAATACCAGAAAGTAAAACTACCATCAAAGGCATCGCCCATTGATGGGATAAGGTAAAAACTATGAACCTCAAGGAAGAAGGGATAGAAATGACGAAAGTACGCCAAGATGCTTGGTCACACGAGGACGATGTATTACTGGCCGAAACAGTATTAAAACACATAAGAGAAGGAAGCACGCAATTAAAAGCCTTTGAAGAAGTCGGCGATATATTAAATCGCACGGCTGCTGCCTGCGGTTTCCGTTGGAATGCAGTTGTACGAGATCGTTATGAAGGGAAAATAAGCGAAGCAAAACGGGACCGGAAAAACTTTCAACGGCGAGATGCCGCAAACGCCGTGCAACAAACGCTAGGAATGAAAACGGCGAACGCGATGGAAACATCCTCCGAAAACAAGGCAAATCCCGGTAATGACGAAGACTTGTCACTCGAGCAGGTGATTGTCTTTTTGGAAACATTGAAAAACAAACGGGAAAATACCGGTATCGACGAAGAGAAAGTGACGGTGTTAGAAGAAGAAAATCAGCAACTGCAAACAGCGGTAAACGCTTGGCGCTATAAACACGAAGAACTGGAAAAAGAATATCAGTCTTTGCTCACCGTCATTAACCGTGCACGAAAAATGACGTTTATGGATGAAACCAACGCTGAGCCTTTCATGAGATCCAACGATTTTCGACTGGACCATGACGGTAACATTGAAAATATCGCCAAAGATTCAGTCTGAGAAAATTTTGCTTTTAACGGGAAAAGGCTGCCAATCATTCCTTGGCAGCCTTACTTATGTAATAACAAGAAGTCCCGTTGTGCCGTAAAGATCACCAAGTTTTGAAGCCTGCAATGGCAGGTGGGTGCCCTGCTCAGCCTTCCGTAAGTCCCTGTGAAGGGCATTTACTTCCAGTTGAAACGTCAGGCTCCCTATCAAAAAGTGTTGGCTTTAAAACGAATAGTGTTGTACGCACACTACAGGACCTCTTTATAATGTGATTATAGCATGATTGGAACACCTCTGCAAGAACGGAAGTCAGATTTCAGAAGCCGTAGGAAATCGAAAAGTGATGGCTGACCACCCGAAATAACGGCACTTACATCTGGATTAAATTAAACTGCTAACAGCAAAACGACATTAAAAACAGTGTTTTTAATTTAACCGTTTGCTGGTTATAATGAGAAACAGGAGGGATTCTTCATGGATAATCAACTGGTAAACAGCCAACCGATCACGCACATTGAACAAAAAATCGGGGCCATTGAAAAACATACCGAGCAATATAAGACCGATATGAATTTGTATCGGGATCGAATAGATATTGACGGAGATAGTTACCCGCTCGCTGAAATTTTCGACATTTCTTACCGTTATAAAGAAAACGAGGTCGGGTTTCTTTATTTACACACGTCTCACGGCGTACGTTCTTATTTTATCACGGAAAACCCCGAACCTTTTATTTCCTCTTTTCGCGAAGTTGAACAAAAATAACATGCGCCTGGGGACAGACCATAACAATGACTAAACCGCATGAAATCAAATGTAAAAACTTTTCTTGATTTCACGCGGTTTTATTTTCACGATTTGTACTAAAATCATAATTGCTCAGCAGTGATATTTCTGTGCACGCGCGACGGGTACTGCCATAAACAATACGCTACACTAATTGACAGTTAGCACATCCCTTTAAGTGTCGTATAAAATAAACGATTCTTTTTAAAAAACCAAGGGGTGCCGGCAACGAAATTACCAATGATAATTTCACACACATGCTTCATGATCAAAATGAAATACCACCTTTACATCATTTTGTTTTTCTTCCGGAACAACCTTCATTACCGTTTTTTGGATAAGTTGAAGTGTTTGTTGCATCGCTTCTGTTTCCGAATATGTCCTACGTTGATTTAACACATTCATCATCATGCCTTTCCAAATTAAAAGGGTGACTTCTGAAATATAATTCACATCTCCTTGACTTAGCATTTCTTCATCCACCGCTTGCTGTACATATAGGGAACTTCGTATGGAGAGTGTATGCTCCAATATAATGGATTGAAGATGTTCAGGTAATCTTACGAGATCATTTTTGTATATACTGTAGTAATGATTGAGCAAATTTTCAGGAATGGAACCTAAATGATTAATAAAAATACTTGCATAGATCTGTGGGTGTTTAAACGATTCTTTGCAAAAGCATTCCCACCCGTACAACCATTTTTCTAGCGTATTCCTTCCTTGAGCCATATACAGCGGCAAATGTTCAAGATACGGTTTTGTGTAACGCATAGATGCGAAAAATATAACATGGGAAAGCTCTTGAAAATAATTATAGATCGTGGAAGTTGTAAATCCTGCTCTCTCGGCAACTTTACGAGCTGTGATTTTTTCAATCCCTACTTCTTCTATCAAATCAGCCGCCGCATTAATAAAATAGTGCCACATTCGTTCTCTTTGTATTTCTTTACTCGACATGGTTTTTTCTCCTTTTCTTTTCATCTTCATGAAGCCAACGATAGAGAGAGGAAGCTAACAATACATACATGATTAACACCGGTACGGAAACGAGTACGGCTGATGATTGAACGACTTGCAATTCCCCTGCGAGCGTTAAGCTAATGGCCAGTGTGGCTAAGATAAACCCCCATAACAAGCGGTTCCATCGTGCTGGCTGCTCAGTCCCTCCTAACCTTTCCGTTGTAATCCCCGCGAGTACGTATGCAGCAGAGTCAATAGAGGTTGACAAGAAAATAAAACCGAGAACCGCAAAGAAGATGAGAAACAGTGAAGCCAAAGGCAAGGAACTTAAAACTTCTACGATAACAGCCTGCTCACTTTCCTGAACGATTTCTGAGAAATTAAGTTGTCCCGTAAGTTCTAAATTTATGCCATAGCCACCGAAGACCCCAAAATAAAGCCAACTTCCAAATGACCCCCATAATATAACGGTACTCAAAAGATCACGAATGGTACGACCTTTGGAAATACGGGCCACAAATAGACCAATAAATGGGGCCGTCGCCGCGAACCATGCAAAATAGAAGACGGTCCAGTCTTGCGGAAATCCACTTTGACTAATAGGATCTGTATGCAAGCTCATACGCATAAAATTGTCGAACATTAAACCTAGACTATTGGCAAAATAGGAGAGAAGAAACATTGTCGGACCTACAACGATAACAAATAAAGCCAATCCCAGGGCTATATATACATTCCAATCACTTAGTCGTCGAATGCCTTTGTATAAGCCGATATAAGCACTTATACTAAAGATGACCGTAAACACTAAAAGGACCAATACATTCATCATCATAGATGGTTCTACCCCAATGATCTCCGATATAACATTAGAAACCATAGGTACGCCAAGACCTAATGACGTTCCCAAACCTCCAACAAGGCTCCATATCACAAGAATGTCGATTCCTTTCCCGATTAAACCATCAGCATGCTTCCCCAAAATACCTCGACAAGCAGTGCTGATCCTTAATGATCGTTCTTTTCGAACATAGAGGCTATAGGCAATCACGAGTGCCGGGAGGGCGTATAAAGCCCATGCAGATATACCCCAATGGAATAAACCATAAGTAACAGCATAATCGCCGGCTTCTGCTGTTTCAGGTTCAATCCCGAATGGAGGATCCGTATAATAGTAAAGGGGCTCAACAATGGACCAAAACATAATGCTTGTTCCCATACTAGCCGTAAAAAGCATGCCACCCCAACTAAATCTTGAAAATTCGGGCTTATCATCGGGATCCCCTAGCTTCACTTTGCCAAAACGTCCGAATATCAACCATATAAACAGGATAAATAAACCTATTGTCAGAAACTCAAACGCCCAGTCCAAATTGGTCGTAACCATTGCCAGCATCTCTTCAATCACAGGCTCTGCTGTTTCTCGAAATCCGATTAGCAACCCAATGGCTATTAATACGACAAGTATTGATGGATAAAAGATAGTCTTGTCAATTTTCTCACTCATGTTAAAATCAATCTCCTTTGAAGAAATAATGACCCCCTCTTTACGAGGGGGCTACCGTTTGCTTAAAACATCAGCTTTTCCATTTCCCGAGGATATGCTGTAATACTTCGGCACCCGTCTTTTGTAACAATAACTGTATCAGAGTGACGAAAGCCGCCAACACCCGGTACATAAATGCCCGGTTCGATCGTATAAACCATGCCTTCTTCTAAAACAAGATCATTGTCAAAACGAAGGTAAGGTTCTTCATGCTCTGTCAAACCAAGCCCATGTCCAATTCGATGCTGCACATATTTTCCGTAGCCTTTTTCCTCAAAAATATCAAAGGAAGCAATATCCACATCTTTGGCCTTCACACCTGGCTTGACCATGTCAAAACCAGCTTGTTGAGCATCTACAGCAAGTTGAAAGCATTTTTTTTGCTCTTCCGTGGGTTCTCCCATAAAAAAAGTTCGTTCATTTTCCGCGCGATATCCATTGATCCATACTTGCCGACTATGTATAATCACGTCATTATTTTCGTATTTACGCGTGCTGGAGTGAAGATGAGGCATCACACTACGCTCGATTCCGGAACACGTCCAGTTTTCATAACCAACAATTAAACCAGGAAACTCTTTTGAAGCCATTTCTAATAATTTCTGATCGCCAAAAGAATCAAATTCCAGTTCACTCATCCCGACTCTTACATTTGCAAATGACGCTTCTAACGCTGCATCTGACAAACGACCTGCTTGTTCAAGCCAATAAATTTCCTCTTGATCTTTCACACTACGTAATTCAATGAGATCTTGTTCTATATCTTTCATTCTAAACCCTTGTTCATGCAATATTTGATATATCGAGGCAGGCAGTATGTCCATTTCAACACCCACAACAACATCTTTAGGCCAATCATTCATGATATTGCATAAAGGCTCTTTATAATCTGTATTCAAGTGACTATTTTGTACTTTTTCATGGTAAATAAAAAACTCATCAACATTTGTCTTTTCCTTCGCGTGATCTTCCTCTAAAGCCGGGATAATGTATTGGGATTTTTTCTGTTCAATGAGCAGCACAATGGGCCTGGAATAGGAAATCGCTTGAAAATTACTCAAATAATATTGGTTATCAGGGTCCCATAACAACGTGTAATCGATGCTCTTGTCAGCCATACGGGAGCGAAACATTGACATTCGCATTTCTACTATTTCTTGATTTATAGACATTATAACCCTCCGTAAATATTCAATGAACATGTTCATAATAAGAACATGTTCATATTAACACATCAAATCATTAATACAAAGTCTAAATGTATTTTTGTCAGGACTTGCATAGCTTTTTGAACTTTTGAATGTGATAGTCCGGCAGTATTGGTCTTCGTTCAATACTAGTAGGGCCACTGACACAGCACATTCTATCAACCATTTGTTACGAAACGTCACATTGTAACACCCTCTTCCCTAAAAGAAATTGTGTCGTATGTACATATAGGGAATGCTAAACAACTTGCAGCTATCAGCTGAAGCCGGGATGTCGCTTCCATGGCTTCGCTTTCCGCGGACGAACGGTCAAGCCTCCTCGCGCAAAACCGGCGCTTCCGGGTCTTGACGCGTCCGTTTTTCCGCTGGAGTCTCGCCATTGCAGCACCGTCCCTCCGTGTGTTGCCAGACGTGCAAGGGTTTTTTGATTATAGGATGGATTTCCTTGCATCCAGCTTCGACAACACCAACGGAAAATGCTTATGTGCCAGTCTTTTTCCATTATTCAGCAGTCCCTACATATGGGGCAACACTAAAATCTATGGTTAACAAGCCAATGCATGGATAACGCTTGATCAGCGCTATGGGAAAGCGCAGGGCGAAGACCCCGCAGGAAAAAAGCGAACTTCTTTTTTCCGAGGAAGCTGAGCTCGGGGCCCACGGAAAGCGTAGTGTTTTTCCGTAACGGTCACTACCAATCATAATTGCCCCTAGTTTGTCAGCCATAGATTTTGGTGAAGAGCCCAAAAAAACGTTGTCTTTCATTATCATAGGAGAAATTTAGATAGACAAGAAACTAGTTCTAAGCCAATTATGGCCGTTCATATGAAATTGTAGACGAAAATTTCATGCCTTCTTTGAATAAGGAAACAAGTTGAAACCGTCACCTTCTGTGACAACGCCGACACTAGCACCTCTTGTGCGTCGGACAAACCGGGGAGTAGCTCCCGTAATCTCTGAGCTTACGAGGGTTTACGAGGGTTTACGAGAGCTTACCGCGAGGATAATAGGAGAATACGTCGCTAATATTCCCAACCCAGCGCCTCTTATTGTCCGGGTTGTTGTCTCGGACGCAAATGCAATTCTTTCCATTGTTCTTCGCTAACGCTGCTTGGCGCCCCCGTTAATAAGTCGCCTGCACTTGCCGTCTTCGGAAAGGCAATAACCTCGCGCAAATTATCGGCCTCGGCAAGGAGCATAACAATTCGGTCCAGACCAAGAGCAATGCCTCCGTGTGGGGGAGCGCCATAAGAGAGGGCGTCAATGAGAAAACCAAATTGCTCTTTCGCTTTTTCTTCACTAAATCCAAGCGTTCGAAACATTTTCATTTGCAGGTCAGGCTCATGAATACGCTGTGAACCGCCACCAAGTTCGTAGCCATTCAAAACGAGATCATAGGCATCTGCCGTAACTTCTTCCGGAGCCGTTTCCAGTTTGTCAATATCTTCTTCAACCGGTCGCGTAAATGGATGGTGAAGAGCAACATGGCGATTGGTATCTTTGTCATATTCAACGAGCGGGAAGTCGGTCACCCAAAGGAAATGGAAAGCTTTTTCATCAATGAGCCCAAGTTCCTTTCCGAATTTTAAGCGCAATGCGCCTAACACATCAAACACAACGCTTGACTCATCGGCAGCAAACAACAGTAAATCTCCTTGCTCTGCCTCCATTGCTTCCATCACTTGACGTTGCTCGTCTTCATTTAAAAATTTCGCAATCGGCCCTTTTAACGAGTCGGGGCTCTCAACCCTCAACCAGGCAAGCCCTTTCGCTCCGTAAATCGCGGCAAATTCGGCGAGATCATCGATCTCTTTTCTGGACATGCCATCCCCCTGTCCTTTTGCATTCAACCCTTTCACGATGCCGTTGTTTTCAAGCGCTTTTGTGAAAACTTGAAAACGACTGTTCTTAACAATGTCGGAAAGCTCCACCAATTCCATACCGAAGCGTGTATCGGGTTTATCCGAACCATACCGATGCATCGCTTCATGATAGGTCATGCGTGGAAAAGGCGTCGTCACATCGAAATCATGGCTAATTTTTAATAACCGCGCCATCATTTCTTCGGTCATGGAAAACAGCGCTTCTTTATCCATGAACGATGCTTCGATATCAATTTGCGTAAACTCCGGTTGCCGGTCCGCGCGAAGATCTTCGTCACGGAAACAGCGGGCAATTTGATAGTAGCGCTCAAAACCGGCAATCATAAACAGCTGTTTAAAAAGCTGCGGCGATTGCGGAAGCGCAAAGAATTCGTGCTCATGCACACGGCTTGGGACCAAATAGTCACGTGCGCCTTCCGGCGTGCTTTTCGTCAACATCGGCGTCTCCGCCTCCATAAATGAATGCTCATTTAAGTAATTGCGGGTTTCCTGGGTAATTTTGTGACGCAATTGAAAAATGCGTTGCATTTCCGGTCGCCGCAAATCAAGATACCGATGGGACAAACGCACATCTTCGGAGACGTTGATATCTTCGTCCATTGAAAAAGGCAACGGTTTTGATTTGTTTAGAATGGCTATTTCCTCGACTTGCACTTCCACAGTTCCGGTAGCAATCTTTTCATTCACCGTTTCCTCGTCCCGGAGAACGACTTTCCCTTGCACATCAAGCACATATTCACTACGGACGCCATCAGCAATCGTTAAAGCTTTTTCACTAATATCAGGGTTAAAAACCGTTTGGACGATCCCGCTGGAATCGCCGAGGTCAATAAAAATAACTTGCCCCAAATCTCTCCTCGTTCTCGCCCAACCTTTGAGCCGAACATTTTCGCCGATCATGCTTTCCGTAATCTCACCGCAATAATGGCTTCTTTCCTTTTTTGCCATCGCTATCATTCTCCTTTTCTTTTTCACAAGGGTTATTGCATCTTTTGGAGCTGTTTAATGTGTCCTGCGAGCCTTTTCATCGGGATATTTTCTTCTTCGCCCGTAGACATGTCCCGGAGCTTCACCATAGCGGCTGCCAATTCTTCTTCCCCTATGATGGCTGTATAAGCAGCTTGCAGACGATTTGCCGCCTTGAACTGTGCCTTTACCTTTTTTCCAAGGTAATCTTTGTCTGCCGACAGCCCTTCATGGCGCAATTCTCTCAGTATGCCTGCGCCTTTTTCGGCAGCAACATCCCCGACCGTTACAAGATAAACGTCAAGCGCGTTTTCAACATTCGGGAGTGCATCACGAGCGTTTAGCGCCATTAGTAACCGTTCGATGCTTAAGGCAAATCCAATGCCGGAGACGGATGGTCCACCCAACTCTTCAATCAATCCTTCATAACGCCCCCCGCCGGCGAGGGTTGTAGTTGCTCCAAATTCGGGTTCTTCAAGCATAATCTCAAACGATGTATTCGTGTAATAGTCAAGTCCCCGTACAAGATTGTCATCAATGACAAAAGGGATATCCATATCGCGGAGCAAGCGTTGCACGGTTTCAAAGTACAGCTTTGAATCTTCATTTAGATAGTCAAGAATGGACGGTGCCGTTTCCTGTAAAGGGTGTTCACGGTCCACCTTGCAGTCCAGTATTCGCAACGGGTTTTGCGCAAGCCGTGCCTGGCAATCCTCACAAAACTCATCAATGCGCGGGGAAAAGTGCTCGATCAGCGCGTGTTTGTGGGAGGCGCGGCTTTCTTGATCACCCAAGCTATTGATCACCAGTTTCAAGTTATCCAGCCCGCAAGCTTGGTAGAAATCCATCGCCATCGCGATCACTTCAGCGTCTATCGCAGGATCATCGCTTCCGATCGCTTCCACGCCAAATTGGTAGAACTCCCGCATCCGGCCTGATTCCGGACGTTCATAGCGAAACATCGGACCGAAATAATAAAGCTTCAACGGTTGCTGCGGAGCGCCGTGGAGCTTATTTTCCACATAAGACCGTACGACTGGAGCTGTCCCTTCCGGTCGTAGCGTGATTAAACGCCCACTGCGATCCTGAAACGTATACATCTCCTTTTGCACAATATCCGTACTGTCACCTACCCCGCGTTGAAACAGTTCTGTAGCCTCAAAAATCGGCGTGCGGATTTCCTTATAATTGTACTTGCGACTAATTTCTTTGGCGATTTCTGTCACGTATTGCCACTGGGCGCTTTGATCGGGCAAAACATCCTGGGTTCCTCTCGGGATATTAATGTTCATAAGACATCCTGCACTTCCCTTCTTTTATGAATTTGTGTTAGCAATGTGTTTGCTTATTCGACTACACTTCTTTTTTGTAACTAGCATCCCATTAAAAAAATCCCCCTGAAACGAATCAGAGGGACGAGCACAAGCCCGCGGTACCACCCACATTGAAGCGATCCCCGACGGCAATCGCTTCCGCTTCCGCGGTTAACGCCCGCGCTGCGTTTAGATCTATTAATGGCTTCACGTTCGATCAAAAACCTACGAAGTGTCTTTCCCCGACATTGCACAGAAGGGCTTGCAGCCATGGCCCGTCCTCTCTGCCTGCAAGGGGTCGCGTACTTTTCTCCATCATCGGCTTGCTATTCTCTTGTATTTTATCATACGTACCTCTGTTTAAGATGTCAACTTTTCCGCGATTTCATCCATCAACGATCCAAGTCGCGGTAGTTTGATACCCTATGGGGATTCAAGCATAAGGGTCACCGGGCCATCATTGGTTAAATCCACTTGCATTGCGGCCCCGAATTCCCCGGTTTCAACGGCAATGCCGATGTCGCTCAGTTGTGCATTAAAGTAATCGTAGAGCTCTTCTGCTTGTGCCGGCTTCGCTGCTTGCACAAAACTTGGGCGTCTTCCTTTTTTGGCTTCCCCGTAAAGGGTAAATTGAGAAATCGATAAAACCGAACCGGCCGTATCGATAAGCGATAGGTTCATCTTTCCATCGGTATCTTCGAAAAGGCGAAGGTTGGCAATTTTATCCGCAAGCCAGCGGGCGTCGTGTTTCGTATCTTCATGGGTGATACCAAGAAACACAACATAGCCATGTTCGATCGTTCCAACGGTTTTGTCATCGACGCTCACCTTCGCACTTCTGCTCCGTTGTATTAAAGCTTTCACTCCCGCTTCTCCTTTGCTGATGTTATTAGTGCAGCACTCGCCGTACGGAATAAATATCGGGCAACCGCTTGATTTTTTCCACGACTTTTCGTAAGTGGTCGAGATTGCTGATAGCAATCGTGATATCAATCACGGCCATTTTATTTTTATCCGAGCGCCCGTTCACAGCGTTAATGTTCGTTTTTGATTCTGCGATTGCATTCAGCACTTCATTTAAAAGCCCCCGGCGATCATAGCCGGTAACTTCAATATCAACGTTATAGTTTTTTACTTTTTCCTGTGAGGGCTCCCATTCAACCTCGATCAAGCGGGTTTGATTTTCCTCTGTATCAGCAACATTCGGGCAATCGGCGCGATGAACAGAAACCCCGCGCCCTTTCGTGATAAAACCGCGAATATTGTCTCCGGGTACCGGGTTGCAGCATTTGGAGAGTCGGATAAGGAGGTTGTCCGCTCCTTTCACACGTATACCGGTATTTGAACGGCGGGTTCTCGCCGGGACCGGTATATCTTTGATCGCTTCGGTCACCGTCTTTTTTTCTTGTTCTTTCGTTTTGTTGCGTATTTTTTCCGTCAACCGTGTCACGACTTGCTTCGCGGATATTCCATTGTAACCGACAGCCGCAAACATATCCGCCTGGCCGGAAAAACTGAATTTCACCACTGTATCCTGGAGGTTGTTTTCGGTTAAAACCTCTTTCGGAGTGAAATCCTGGGCGCGCAATTCTTTTTCAATCGCCTCGCGGCCTTTTTGTTCATTTTCTTCCCGACGTTCTTTTTTAAAGAATTGCTTGATTTTGTTTTTGGCATGGGAGCTTTGCGTCAGTTTTAACCAGTCTTGAGACGGACCGTACGAATGTTTGGAAGTCATGATGTCAACGATGTCGCCGGTGTTCAGTTGATGATCAAGGGGAACCATCTTTCCGTTCACTTTGGCGCCAATGGTTTGGTTCCCGATCTCCGTATGAATACGATAGGAAAAATCGATCGGCACCGACCCTCTCGGCAATTCAATGACATCCCCTTTTGGGGTGAAAACGAAAACCATATCGGAAAATAAGTCAATTTTAAGGGATTCCATAAATTCTTGCGCGTTGGAAGTATCTTTTTGCCACTCCAAAATTTCACGGAACCAACCGAGTTTATCGAGCGATTGTTGGTTAATCGTTTCTCCTTCTTTGTATGCCCAATGGGCGGCCACACCATATTCCGCTATGCGATGCATTTCTTCGGAGCGTATCTGCACTTCCAGCGGTTCCCCTTTTGGTCCGAGTACTGTCGTGTGCAACGATTGATACATGTTGGCTTTCGGCATGGCGATGTAGTCTTTAAACCTGCCCGGCATTGGTTTCCAACGAGTATGGATAATGCCGAGCACCCCATAGCAATCTTTGATGCTTCGGACGATAATACGCACCGCAAGCAGGTCATAAATTTCATTGAATTGTTTTTTCTGGATCGTCATTTTGCGATAAATACTATAAATATGCTTCGGGCGTCCGGATATGTCCGCTTCCACATTTAATTCTTTGACACTCTCCCGGATATCATCCATCACTTCTTCAATATATTGCTCTCGCTCCGCACGTTTTTGTTTCATTAGATTGACGATCCGATAGTATTGTTGTGGATCCAAGTAACGGAGGGCGATGTCTTCCATTTCCCATTTTATGGTGGAAATACCGAGCCTGTGGGCAAGGGGGGCAAAGATTTCAAGGGTTTCTTTCGCAATACGCCTCTGCTTTTCAGGACGCAAGTATTTAAGTGTCCGTAGATTGTGAAGGCGATCAGCAAGCTTTATCATAATCACGCGGATGTCACGAGCCATGGCAACAACCATTTTGCGGTGATTTTCCGCTTGTTGTTCCGCTTTCGATTTATATTTGATCTTTTTTAATTTCGTCACACCATCCACAAGCATGGCAACTTCTTCCCCGAACAATTCGGTAAGATCTTCAACGGTCACTTCCGTATCTTCAACCACATCATGCAAAAAAGCAGCGGCAATGGTCGCGGGTTCCAATTGAAGATCAACCAATATTCCCGCGACCTGAACTGGATGACGGATATACGGCTCCCCTGATTTTCGATATTGGCCGTCGTGATATTTTTCAGCATAATGATAGGCACGTTCAACAAAATCCACTTGCTCTTCGGATAGATATTCGCCCATCTTCTCCATTACTTGTTCTTTCGTCATAGAATCACCTTCAACCTGCTCACAAACTCTATTTCGTCTATTATCCAGAAAAAGTCACGACCTGTAAAGCCTATAGGCACTCTTTGTCTACCGCCCGCGAAAAGATTCCTCAATCATACGTCATAAGCGAATAAACATCATAGTTTTTCAATTTTTCTCCGTGATCCAAATAAGCAAGCTCAATGAGAAACGCACAGCCAACGACTTCTCCGCCTAGCTCCTCCACGAGCTGGATCGTCGCTTCAATCGTGCCGCCGGTTGCGAGAAGGTCATCGGTAATCAGCACCCGATCCCCCGGATTAATGGCGTCTTTATGAATGGCAAGGCTGGCTTTCCCGTATTCAAGGCCGTAATTCGTCTCGACGACCATTCGCGGCAACTTCCCCGATTTACGTACAGGCACGAAACTTTTGTTCAATGTATATGCGATCGGACAACCAACAACAAATCCCCGTGCTTCCGGTGCTGCAATGACATCGACATGTTTTAATTTTACATACTCTGCCATTTCATCGATTGCTTGTTGATAAACTTCCCCATTTTGCATGAGGGGGGTGATATCTTTAAATTGCACGCCTTTCACCGGGTAATCATTGATGATTTCAATATGTTCTTTATAATCCATCGGTCAGCACCTCTGCTTGTTTCTTTTCATCTGGCATACAGGCAAGTAAAAATGCTTTTAACGCTTGGTAGGTGGAATACTTCAACGTTTCTTCGATTTCCCGTTTTTCTTCATAGGATTGATACGTCGGTGATGCTTGCAAATCTTGTTTAAACGGATTATCGTTTACGACTAGCTTTCCTTCGCGCATCGCCACGAATTCCAGTTCCATAAACACTTGAAGCATGAAATGAATAGTATCTGTCGACCAACCTTGGTACCTTGTAATGACCGGCTCGTGTTCCCGGATATACAGGGGGGCATATTTTTTAAAATAAACATACAACCATTTAAAAGCCTCACGTGTTGGTTTTGCCGTGAAAAAAGTTTGGCCCTTTTCCATAAAACCTGTGTAGATCGAACGAATGAACGACTCGTTTTCATTTAGGAACCGTGTTAAATCAGATAGGTGTTTCGGAAGATCCAAAAATAAGATATCCGTTGGCGCAGTTAAGCTTTCCTCAACGGGAAATAAAAAGTCAGAGGAGAAAAACCCTTGTTCAATCGCATCGCTTTCGTGTTCTTGTTGAAAAATAACAATGGTAAGCGAATCTGTTGGATGAGCATTACGGGTGAGTGATTGTAAATCTTTCCCTCCGCGAACATCGAAAACTTGTCGCTCTTTGATGGCGACGTCTCTGAGAATGATTTGCGGCTTTTCATTCCCCTTCCATTCATTCACGGACAATTCACCGACCAGATGGATGTTTGCATCGTTCTGAATTCGATCATGAAGGTGGCCTAAGCGGAAGCCGACGCAATCCAGAGGACCAGCATCTCCTACCGACATCTTTAAGTGATTTTGCATGCTTCCAATTTTTCGTTTTTGTTGAATCGGAACATCCGCAATCTGCACCAACGGCTTGGGATTTCCAACGCCAAATGGTGCCAGATTTTCGATTTCCCTAATCAGCTTCGTAGTGATTTCCTCGACGGAAAGCGTTAATTCAATATCGGTCGTTGGCACGAAGCTTTCAGCCGACAATGTATGATTCACTTCTTCGCCGAGGGTCGCCCGAAGGTCTGGGATCTTATCTTCATCAATGGATAATCCTGCCGCCATCCGATGCCCGCCGAAACGACGGAAAAGATGAACGTGTTTGGAAAGCGATCGATAGAGGTCAAACCCTTCAATACTGCGGGCAGACCCTTTGCCGTTTCCTTCGTCGTCAATAGCGATAACAATCGTCGGCCGGTAATACTTTTCCACAAGTCTCGAGGCAACGATCCCGGTCACCCCGGAGTTCCACCCTTTCCCGGCCACAACAATTGCAGGCAGATCTTCTTCCTTTGCCTGCAATTGGGCAAGTGCTTCCTCCGTGATTTTTTCCACCGTTTGTTGCCGTTCACGGTTGTATCCATCGATCATTTCTGCAGAGGAATGCGCCTGTTCGGGGTCGGAAGTTAACAGCAGTTGTACCGCCGGGGTCGCAGCATCCATTCTACCGGCGGCATTAAGCCGCGGCCCAAACCCAAAACCGACCGTTTCTTCCGTAAAAGGAGGGCCTTTGATCCCGGATATTTCTTT
The DNA here is from genome assembly GCF_016495865.1 of Salicibibacter cibi. Lineage (NCBI taxonomy): Bacteria > Bacillati > Bacillota > Bacilli > Caryophanales > Bacillaceae > Salicibibacter > Salicibibacter cibi. The sequence continues at coordinate 1,279,330 of NZ_CP054706.1, read as the reverse complement.
TAATGCCTGCACACCCGGACGGTTGAGCTGATCTAATGTTTCTAATCCGGCTTTGGCAAAGAAACGATTTTCATCCACGAGCGGAACGAGATCACTGATGGTCCCTAGCGCGATAAGATCAAGCCCGTCCTCGGGAAAAACATCGAGCAAGGCATGGGCAAGTTTACTCACAACGCCAACGCCTGCCAATTCTTTGAAAGGATACGGACAATGGATTTGTTTTGGATTAATGATCGCTAAAGCGTCAGGGAGTTCCGGAGGCGCCTCGTGGTGGTCCGTAATGATGATATCCAGACCGTTTTTCTGCGCAACGTTAATCGGTTCAATGGCCGCAATTCCCGTATCGACTGTGATCACGAGCGTACAGCCATCATCCTGCATTTTTTGAAATACTGCGCTGTTGGGTCCATACCCTTCGGTAAAGCGATTGGGCACGTACCAATCATATCTCGCGCCCATTTTTTCAAGCGTTTCACACATTAGCGCCGTGCTGGACACCCCGTCCACATCATAATCCCCGAAAACGACGATTTTTTCATCCTCATTCACCGCGCGTTTGATACGGTCGACTGCATCCTCCATACCCGCCAATGTAAAAGGATCATGGAGGACCGATTCATCTGTATGTAAAAAAACACGCGCGTCCTCTACGTGCTCCATCCCCCGACGGCACAGGAGGTGGGCGGTACGTTCAGAGACGCGGAGTTCATCTGCCAGTGCCTTGGCCCGTGTATCTAATGGCCAGATCTTCCACCTCGTTTTTGCATCTAACATTTTCTAACCAATACTCCTCCCCTTGCCGCCCTCTATTATACAGAACCGGCGGTAGAACACAATCACTCTTTGGCACTACGCTAATCCCTATGCTTGCTTTCTTGCTCCGGTTCCGGATGATCGTTTGCCTGGCGGCCTTCCGCATTGTCCCTTTTCAGGCGCCGAACTTCTTGCTGCAGGCGATACACTTTCAGCATCCCAACGCCGCCAACGGCAAGCCCGCCCATCAGCACTGAACCGAGGATGATAAGAATTAAAGGAATTTGCGTTGTTCCGAACAGAAAGTTGACGGCTACGCTTTCTACATTAATCACTGCAAATATCGAAATCAACAATGCGGCAACCAGCCCCATGATGAGTGTCCATTGCCCTCTCATTTCTTTTTTCCTCCCCATTATTCGTCATTATAAGGGTTCACATGAACAAGTACGTTTCGCACACTCTCCTCTTCCATTAATAAGCCCTTTACATCTGTGGCAATGTCATGACCGGCACGAACACTAATTTCCGGGTCTACGACTATTTTAATATCAATGATTGCATAATGTCCATGCTGACGAGCGTGAAACTCGTCAATTCCGAGTACTCCATCAATCCCGAGCACCTTGTTTTTCAAACCTGCCGTATCTTCCTCATGCCAAACATGGTCGAGGGCGTTATGGATGGTTTCCCTGCCCAATTTCCAGGCCATGATCATGACAAGACCGGCAACGAACACTCCCGCGACCAAATCTCCGTATAGGAGCCAGTAAATATCAAAATTTGAACCGAGAATGGATGCGCCAACTCCGGCTAGGGCAGCGATCGACGAAATGGCGTCCGAACGGTGATGCCAGGCATCGGTGATAATCGCTTCACTGTTATACTTTTTTCCGATGCGCACTTTGAGGCGAAACAAGGCTTCTTTGACGATGATAGATGCAATGATGACATACAGGGCGATGGTACCAGGAGCCTCGTTCCCCCCTCTCATTTCCCCGATCGTGCTCAGCGCAATTTCCAAACCGACGATGAACAAAAGCACGCTCACAATGATGGCAGTAATCGATTCCGCTTTTCCGTGCCCATAAGGATGGTCTTCATCCGGTGGTAGTTCCGCTGCCCGAATGCCGATCAAAACAGCAAAAGATGTGACGACATCAGCAGCCGAATGGGCAGCATCAGCGATTAATGCCCGGCTGTTGGCCAACACACCGAAGATGCCCTTGGCGATGGCAAGGCCAATGTTAACAATGATGCCTATCCAAGCTGCATGTTTGACCCGTTTATATCGTATCTCATCAAAGTCCGCCATCCTAATCACGACCTTACTTACTGACTGTGGGAGGTGGGAGGTGGGAAGTGAGAGAGGAGAGCCCCCTCTTAAGACTCGCTTCCTTCCATTTCCGTTGCTGCTTTTTCCCTTTGTTTTTGCATATGCTTATTTTTCCATACGAGCCACAATTGTGCGGCCAGAAAAAGAGAGGAGTACGTACCAGCCACGAGCCCGATCACAATTGCGAAGGCAAATGAAGTGATCGCCTCACTTCCCAAGAGCCAGATGGCCACCGCGGCAAACAACACCGTTAAGACTGTGTTAATCGAACGGGTGAGCGTTTGTAACAAACTTTTATTTACAATTCCCGCCAAGTGGTCAAAATCCTCAATGTCCCTCTCCTCTTCTTCCTTCCGAACGTTTTCCCTCATACGGTCAAAGGTTACAATCGTATCATTAATCGAGTAACCGATAACGGTGAGTATCGCTGCAATAAATGGGATATTGATTTCCAACTGCAACAAACTAAAAACGGATATGACAAAAAAAGCATCATAAAGAAGCGCGGCGATGGCCGCAAGCCCATATAAAAATTCAAAACGAATCGCAACGTAAATAACGATTCCGAGCGAAGCCAATCCGGTAGCAATCAACGCATTGATGGCGAGCTCGCGTCCAATTTGGGGGGAAACAGTGCTCACATTCGGTTCATGTCCGAATGCTTCTTCAAAATGCCCTTGTAATTCGAGTGCTTCCTCTTGATCAAGATCGCCGATAAATTGGACAGAAGCTTCTTCATTGTTTTCTCCGGCAAGCGTAATATCATCCGCTGTCAATCCGACGGCGGCGATCTCATTTTCAATTTCCTCTTCCGTTAACGGCTCTTCCGACATGAGATCGACGCGCGTGCCGCTTTCAAAATCGATACCTAAATTAAGGCCGAGCGTTGACAACAAAATGGCACCGGCGAGCACGATCGCAATCGTAAAGAAAAAATACGTTTTTCTGTGTTTAATCAGATCAATATCTTTATCGGCAAAATTAAAGTCCACGGCGAACATCACGCTCCTTTACACCAAACAGCCAATATTTACGATTTAACGTTCGACTGTTAATCCATAGCCCCAGCAAGAGTCGTGTGCCATATACCGCAGTAATAAAACTTATCAAAATGCTGACGATGAGCATGACGGCAAATCCTTGTACCGCGCTTGTACCGAAATAAAATAAAACGGCGGCAGCGATGATCGTTGTTATATTGGCATCGATGATAGTTCCGAGGGCACGCCTGCTTCCCAATTTAAACGCGGATTTCATGGACCTTCCCTCTTTTAACTCTTCCTTGATGCGCTCGTACGTTAAAATATTGGCATCCACCGCCATCCCGACCCCAAGAATTAAAGCGGCAATGCCCGGCAAGGTCAGCACCCCTTGAATGGAGTTAAAAAGAATCATCACCAGATAAATATAGACCAACAATGTAAGCGAGGCGATCACACCCATAAAACGGTAATAAGCCATCATATATAAAAGAATAAGCGCCACACCGACCATTCCTGCGAACAGTGTTTGCTCCAATGCTTGTTCCCCTAGAGATGCCCCCACCGTGTTGGAGTATATTTCCTCGATTTGAACAGGAAGCGAACCAGCATTGAGCATCTCCGCCAAAAATTCGGCTTCCTCAAGGGACTCCATGCCTTCAATGGAAACATTTTCGGTGTACAGAGGCTGGCTTACGCTCGGTGCCGACAAAAACTCCGGCTCAGGTTCATTCGCTTCTTCATAAAAGGAATTCTCCTCCTCGTCATAATCAAGCCAGATAACGAGCAAGTTTTCCGGTTCCGGGCGTTGGCTTAATTCACTGGTGATATCTCCAAACTCCTCACCATCTTGTAACGTCACTTGCACAATTGGTTGGTTTGCTTCATCAAAACCGGCACTTGCGCCCCCTTGCTCAAGTTCTTCCCCGGAAAGCACTAGCTCATCATCAACCGTTCGAAAAGAGAGGTCCGCTTCTGTGGCCAAGAGTTCGCGGGCCTCTTCCTGGTCTTCGATGCCCGGAAGCTGCACACGTATGCGATCGTCTCCCTCAACGGTAATCGAAGGTTCCGAAACGCCCAGCACGTCCACCCGTTCGTTCAATGCCGAAGCGGTTGCCTGAATGTCATCCTCGGTTAATTCTCTCTCTCCATCCGGTTCCAGTTCATACAGAACTTCAAATCCTCCTTGAAGATCAAGGCCGAGGTTTGTATCGCGGGCAACATCAAATGCCGTTTGTGAGATCAATACGCCGAGCGCGATGATAATGGCGAAAAAAGCCCCGATTCTTCCCCATTTTTTTCCCATACGTTGTTCCTCCTTCAATCGTCACTCCAGTCGCAACGATAGACAGCTCCCTCGCGGAAGCGAATATATCTAAAACGGTTTAAGCGGGCTGATGCAAACGGATCGTACACCGGAAACCAATAACCACCCTATTTCCGGTTATCCGCTTCTGATTCGTTGCCGAGAACCTCATCAAGGATCCCTTCCAACTCATCATCGGTATCTTTTAACCAACCTTCCGTTCCTTTATAGGCATTGATCGTCTTTTCATTCATATAATCCGTGACAGACAAACGCATCAAGACGTTTACAAATCGATTAAAAGGCGTATATTCCGATTCTTTGCGTAGCTTCTCAATCCCCAGTCTCCAGATATCTTCTTCTGAAGCTTTGTCATGCCCGAACAGGTGAAATTCATCTCTTTTTAATTCAAGTATTGGCTTTACATCCGTTTTCCATACCTCAAACTGTTGGACATTTGCCATGGTTTTCCCCTCACTTTATCCCGGTGGTATTCCGGAGGTCAGACATCAGAAGCCGGAATGTCAGATAGAAGAAAGTTATTTCCCGGAAACCCTTCCCCTCTTCGGTCTAACATGCATCTGATCTCTGGCTATCTGATTTCTGTCATCTGGATTGCGACGCCTAGGACAGGCTAGTGCCGGCATTGCCACAGGACGTGGCGAATTTAGCCGGTGTACTTTAATCCATCAGAGGGGGCCCCTCTCTGATGGAAGGTTCACTTTATCATTGCTTGTCATGCTTGGCCCTTCTCTTTGCATAGATATGTAGTGGCGGACAATCCCTTGGATTTTGCCGGCCATAAGGAAGGGGCACGAATATGACAAGGCAAACGTTTTTCGCAGGTGCTTTCATTCTTATTATCGCAGGTTTAATCACCCGTATCCTCGGGTTCATCAATAAAATTGTCATGGCCCGGGTGATGGGATCTGAAGGCATGGGGCTTTATATGATGGCCGTCCCCAGTCTTTTGCTTATTATTACACTTACCCAACTCGGGCTTCCGGTTGCGATTTCCAAATTAATTGCGGAAGCCGAAGCCCATGGCGAACACGAACGGAAAAAAAGAATTTTGATCGTTTCCCTTATCATTACAGGCACATTAAGTGCTGTATTAACGACCGCCATGCTCGCGGTTGCACCGCTTCTGGCGAGTATGCTGTTAACGGATACCCGTGCGCTTTATCCGCTTCTTGCCATTATCCCGATCGTCCCGATTGTGGCCGTTTCCGCGGTATTAAGAGGCTACTTTCAAGGAATGCAAAACATGCGCCCGATCGCTTATTCCCAAGTGATCGAACAAGTCATCCGCATCACCCTCGTTGCCTTTTGTACGAGCATCTTTTTGCCATTTGGGGTCGAATATGCGGCCGCAGGAGCGATGATCTCGGTTGTTGCCGGTGAACTGGCCTCTTTGCTCTACGTCATTTATGTGTTTAAGAATAAAAAAACGATGCAAATCCGCAGAAACTTCCTTTCCGCTTTGGAAGGGGGAAAGAACACATTAAAAGACTTAATGACGATTGCGCTTCCCACGACCGGAAGCAGGCTCGTCGGATCGATTTCTCAGTTTCTTGAGCCGATCATCGTCGCCCAAAGCTTGGCTATTGCCGGAGTGGCAACCGTTACAGCTACGAGCCAATACGGGGAATTGGTCGGATTTGTCGTCCCCCTGCTTTTTTTGCCTTCTTTTATTACGCAAAGTTTATCGGTTTCGCTCGTCCCGGCTATCAGCGAGGCCCATAGCAAAGGCGATCATGCCACCATTCAAAAACGTTTGCAGCAAACGACGAAAATTGCCCTGCTGTCCGGCGGTATTTCCGTTGTCATTTTGTACGTATTCGCTGTCCCGATCCTATCACTTATGTATGAAGCGCCACAAGCGGCGGTGTACTTAAAAGTGATCGCACCCTTTTGTATCTTTCTCTATTTTCAAATGCCGTTGCAATCCGTGCTGCAAGCGTTAAATTTGGCAAAAGCGGCTATGTACAACAGTCTCATCGGCGCAGGTGTTAAAATGACTGCCATAGCCTTTTTGGCATCTCGTCCGGAACTTGGCATCATGGGAGCTGCACTCGCGATCTGCGCGAGCCTTATGGTTGTTACGCTTCTCCATTTTGTCAGTGTTTCAAGAGCGATAGGATTCACATTAAAAGTGAGAGACTGGACCGGCACACTGCTTGTCACAATATTGACCGCGGGGGTGGCCGTTCACTCATTCCGCACATTTATTTCATCCGATGACATGCTCGTCGGAACCATTATCAGCCTAACGATTACAGTCGTCTTTTACATGATTGGATTAATGTTATTCCGTCTCCTCCCTATTAAGAATATCAGCCGAATCCCAATCCTTCAATCTTTCTTTCGTTAGTTTTTTACAAAGATTACCGTTCATCCTTTTCATCGACAATGAGGGCGCCGTTTTTCTTTGAGACGCACAAGGCGATACTTTTCACATTGGTATACCCGCGCGCTTGCAGTTTGTCCATTAGCTTTCCCGCATCCAAACCGATTTGTTGCAAGTGATCATGTTGTATATCGCCATCAATGATCATTGGTAGAGGATAAACAATGTCATTGGGATCGTCTCCACGCTCTTTTTTTATCACCGATAGATCCCCGGACGGCTCCAAGACAGCATATTCAACGTCGGTAAAATTACTGATGCCTTGCGTGCGCAAATGCTGTAATAAATCGTCAAAGTTATATCGCTGGGTGCGCATCGCTTCCTCATCGATTTTTCCATTTTGAATGATCATTGTCGGCTCACCGTCTAACACATCGCGAAGACGATTGCTTTTCAGCGATACGTACGCGAGGCCGATCTGGATACATGCCAAGATTAGAATCGGCACCATACCTTGGATCAGCGATTGCTCCTGGACAGCCATCGCTGCAAATTCAGCGATCATAATCGAAACAATAAAATCAAGGATCGTGAGCTCTCCAACTTCACGTTTCCCCATCACACGAAGAGCAGCCAAAAGAAAAAAATAGAAAAACAGCGTCCGCCAGGCCAGTCCAAATAACTCTGTCACTCACTTCACCTCAATCATTCTTCCTAGGATGCCCAATGAGAAAAAGTGCATGCTCCATGTTTTTTACGATGACTGACCTGACCAACACGCTCGGTGAGCATAAAGGTGCCGTGAGTGGTTGAAAGGAAAGGTGTGCGTTCAGGGATTATGAACCGCTTATGAGGCTCGTGAGTGGAGAAATGGCTCAGATCCGGGCGCTACATAACACAGCGTCCATGAAGACCGAAATCTCGGTTCAGGCTTGCGTTCGGGCGCCATGAAACACTCATGTAGACCGTACCCTCCAAAATGTAACATGTGTCCGAACTAACCTCTGTCAAAACAATTCCATTTCCCTCTTCTATATGCTTGTTTCAATCATAAGCTATAGCAATACGTGAAATAAGGGGGGCTTCCTATGCAAACACGTTTTCTGCGGGCGCTCGGCACTTCGTTCATTACCATGCTTTCGCTCGTGCTATTTGCCGGATTAATCATCGCCACGCTATTACGTTTCGGTTCAGTGATGGAACAGTCGATGATAGGAATAACGATCGGAATTACAATTGTAGTCACATTAATTGGCGGGTTCATAGCAGGGTTACAATCTCGATCGAAGGGCTGGCTAGTCGGGCTAAGTGCGGGTCTATTATTTGCATGTGTTGCTGCTTTCATGCAATACCTGGGATACGGCATTCACCTAAGCCTAAATCAGATCATCGTTTTTCTCGCCGCTATTTTTAGTGCTTCATTCGGAGGAATGGTCGCTGTCTCGCTTTTCGGTTCTGTGCGATAAAAAAGATGCTGTCCTCAGCTAGGTCAGAAGTCGGTGAAAAGAACCAATTCCTTCATCTTAGAAAACTGGGCTTTTCGCCAAGCTTTTATGGCGAAAAGCCTTCGCCCAACTTATGCAGGTAATAAAGTTGATTTATACTTTCTTACCTGCCAAACAAAAAAGGCCGGAGCAAAAGGCATTTCTTGCCCTGCATCCGGTCTTTGTTCTTTTTAAAATCATGCTAATTCTGGTTGACAACTTCCCTTACCGCTGAACGGTCATACGTAAGTTTGCGGTTTTCATCCACGAGCAAAACGAGTTTGTCTTCGTCAATTGCGTCAATCTTGCCGTGCAACCCACCGATCGTGATCACATCATCACCTTTTTGCAAGTTTGAATGCATTTCCCGAATCTGCTTTTGCCGCTTTTGCTGCGGGCGAATAAGTAGGAAATAAACAATCGCAAACATCAATACTAACATAATAATCGCTTCCATGTTGGATACACTCCCTTCTCATTTTCTTTCATGAAGCTTCAACCTGTACAAAAATGAAGCATGCTTGCCAAAAGAAGCAGTAACAGCCCTAAAAGTTCTTTGCATCCGGGCGGTTAAATCCATATTGCTCGAAAAAAGAAGCGCGGAAATCCAGAAGACGGTCTTCTTTTATCGCTTGGCGAACCTTCCGCATTAATTCTATCAGGAAATAAAGATTATGATAAGAGGTAAGCCTAAACCCGAACGTTTCTTTGCTTTTGATAAGATGGCGGATGTACGCCCGCGTATAATTGCGGCAGGTATAGCAACCACATGTTTCATCGATAGGGCGGAAATCACGTGCGAATGCCGCGTTTCGAATGACTTTTCGCCCTTCGGAAGTCATGCATGTCCCGTTACGTCCGATCCTGGTCGGCAACACACAATCAAACATATCAACCCCGCGGATCGCCCCGTCAATCAATGCATCTGCAGAACCGACCCCCATCAAATACCGCGGTTTGTCTCTTGGCAAATACCGGGTCGTCTGTTCCAGCACTTCGTTCATTACGGATTTTGGCTCTCCTACCGAAAGCCCGCCGATCGCATAGCCCGGAAAATCCAGAGAGACTAAATCCTCCACACTTTCACGGCGCAAATCTTCATACTCCCCGCCTTGAACAATGCCAAACAACGCTTGCCGCTCATTATTTTCCTCTTGGGCTTTCAAGCATCGTTCCGCCCAGCGGCTCGTTCGTGCGACAGAATCACGCATATAAGCATAGGAAGCGGGATAAGGCGGGCATTCATCAAAAGACATGATAATATCCGCACCGAGGCTTTGCTGAATGTGCACGGCTTTCTCCGGCGTTAAAAAAAGCCGCTCGCCGCTGATGTGATTCCGAAACCGTACCCCTTCCTCATCAATGTCACGCAAATCACTCAAGCTAAAGACTTGAAAGCCACCGGAATCCGTTAGCATGGGGCGGTCCCAATTCATGAACTTGTGCAGTCCTCCTGCTTCTTTGACCAAGTCTTCTCCGGGACGCAACCATAAGTGATAGGTGTTGGAGAGAATAATTTGCGCGCCCATTTCTTCCAATTCCTCGGGGCTCATCATTTTAACGGTGGCCAGTGTGCCGACAGGCATAAAGACCGGCGTGTCGATCACTCCGTGCGGCGTATGAATGCGGCCGAGCCTCGCCCCCGACTGGCGACATGTTTTTAAATGTTCGTAACGAATGGCTGCTGTCAAACTGAAGTGGCCCCTTTCCCAATGTACATCGCATCGCCAAAACTAAAAAAACGATACTGCTCGTCAATCGCTGCCCGATAGGCGCGCATGACCGCTTCCTTGCCCGCAAACGCGCTTACAAGCATGATGAGCGTTGATTTTGGCAAGTGGAAATTCGTAATCAAACCATCCACACCTCGGAAATCAAAACCCGGGTAGATAAAAATATCTGTCCAACCTGCGGTTTGTTTAAATTCCCCGTATGTATGCATGATCGTTTCCAACGTGCGGGCGGAAGTCGTTCCGCAGGCAACAATCCCTTTCCCGCTTTTTTTTGCCTCATTTAACGTTGCTGCCGTCCCTGCACTTATCTCATAATATTCCGCATGCATCTCATGGTCCTCCACGCGTTCGACGGATACCGGCCGGAATGTGCCTAAGCCCACATGTAAAGTAATATAGCAAATTTTCACGCCGATTGCACGCAATTCGTCCAGGCGTTCTTCCGTAAAATGAAGGCCGGCGGTCGGTGCCGCTGCCGATCCCTGTTTTTTTGCATACACCGTCTGGTAACGTTCCGGTTCATCCAGTTGCTCGGTTATATACGGGGGGAGCGGCATCGTGCCAAGCGCATCGAGGACCTCCATAAAAATACCGTTATAATGAAAACGGAGCACGCGAGCCCCGTGATCATGAAGGCCAATGCAAATCGCTGTTAACCGGCCATCGCCAAAAACGATTTCGGTACCCACTTTCACTCGTTTCGCCGGTTTTACGAGTGTTTCCCATTCATCTGCATCTTCTTCGTTCAGAAGTAATACTTCGATATTAGCACCCGTCTCTTTTTTTTTGCCAAAAAGCCTTGCCGGGAGCACGCGTGTATCATTAAGCACCAAGCAATCGCCTGCTTGTAAAAAAGCGCCGATATCCGAAAAATGCCGATGGGCAATGTCTCCGGTCACCCGGTCCAAGACGAGCATACGGGAAGCGTCCCGATCCGGAAGCGGCCGTTGCGCGATCAAAGACGCTGGCAACTCAAAATCAAATGTATCTATATCCATCTTTTATCTAAACCTTCCAATGATAAGAAAAATAAGGGAAAGCACAACGCTTATTATAATGCTCGTCATGATCGGAATGTACACGGTCGTATTTTCACCTTTGAACAAAAAGTCGCCCGGCAAACGACCGATCGGCAAAAACCGACCGCCCACTTGCCAGAGCAAACCGACCGCGATTAGCACAATGCCGATAATAATGAGCCATCGTGGTATGTCAGCCATTGGACTTGCCCTTCTCCGCCCAGCCGAAATGCTCATACGCTGACGGGGCGACAACCCGCCCGCGCGGGGTTCTTTGCAAAAAACCGATCTGCAAAAGATAAGGCTCATATACATCTTCAATTGTCTCTGCTTCTTCCCCAACGACCGCCGCCATCGTATCAATGCCGACCGGACCGCCCGCGAACTTATCCACGAGCATTTTCAAAAGCCGGTGGTCGATTTGGTCAAGCCCGAGACGATCCACTTCAAGGTGGCCCAAAGCCGATTCCGCTTCTTGCACAGTGATCGTTTCCGCCCGATTGACTTGCGCAAAATCCCGTACACGACGCAAAAGCCGATTGGCGATACGCGGGGTCCCCCGTGCCCGCCTTGCAATTTCATCAGCGGCATCTTGCTCCAAACCGATCCCTAGCAGTTCACTCGTGCGTAGGATAATACTCGCCAACTCTTCAAGCTTGTAAAATTCCAAGCGGCTCATGACGCCAAACCGATCCCGTAACGGTGCGCTCAAAAGCCCTGCACGCGTCGTCGCACCGACAAGTGTAAACGGCGGCAAGTCCAGACGAACAGATTTTGCCCCGGATCCTTGCCCGATAACAATGTCGATGGAAAAATCTTCCATGGCGGGATACAGCACTTCCTCGACCGGACGTTGCAAGCGGTGAACCTCATCGATGAATAAAACATCCCCCGGCTCCAATGTCGTCAAAATGGTGGCCAGGTCGCCGGGACGTTCAATCGCCGGACCGGAAGTTGTTCGCAAATGGACATTCATTTCATGGGCGATAATCATTGCGAGTGTCGTCTTCCCTAAGCCGGGGGGACCGTATAATAACACATGGTCAAGGCTTTCTTCTCTCATTTTGGCGGCTTCGATAAAAACTTGCAAATTACGCTTCACCTGTTCCTGGCCAATATAACGATCCAGCGACAGAGGGCGTATACTTTCTTCCCGTCCTTCTTCCTCATCCCCCAAACGCTCTTGGGAGATTAACCGCTCATCCATGCGATCCCTCCTTTAACGCTCAACCATGAGGCGGAGCGAACGTCTGACATATTCATCTGCTTCAAGTTCTTCATGCTGCAAAGCTTTCTCGCATTTTTTGATTTCTTTTTCCCCGTACCCGAGGGCACGAAGCGCTTCCATCGCTTCCTGCAATGCTCCGGATTGCATCGGCATCACCGTTTGCGCGTGAACAGCTTCTGATTCATTCGACACCGTAACATCAAGCGTTCCTTTAAGGTCCAGAATCATTTGCCGCGCCGTTTTTTTTCCTATGCCCGGGAATTTGACGAGCATTGCTTCATTCTCTTCTTCAATCGCCTGCACGACAAGCGCTGCATTCCCTTCAGCCAATATGGCGAGCCCGCCTTTGGGGCCGATGCCCGACACTTGCAAAAGTTTGCTAAAAAGCACCCGCTCTTCCCGGGTGGAAAAACCGTATAAACGGATGGCATCCTCGCGTACGTGCTGATACGTATAAATGTGCCTTTCTTTTTCATCGTTTATGTCATATGCAAATGGATTTGCACAATAAATTAAATACCCAACCCCGTTAACATCAAGCGTGATCGATTCATGATCGCGAAAGACGACTTGTCCCCTTAACCGTTCAATCAAAGATGTCCCCTCATTTCCAGTGAAAACTTACTCCCATTTTAACATATACGGCTCAAGCGGCGGGATCGGTTCGGGCACCGTGGCACCTCATGGCGACCGTTTCGATTGGTTCATCAGGCACCATGCTTACGTAACTTACCCTTCCCGGAACTCCCCATTGTGATAGACATCTTGTACATCATCATTGTCTTCAAGCATATCGATCAAAGCTTCCATTTTTTTTGCGTCTTCTCCTTCAAGCGCTGAAGTGGTGTTCGGGATCATGGTTTGCTCGGCGGTATCGATTGGGTAGCCGTTATTCGCAAGTGCTTCCCTGACTTGTTCCAGCTCCTTGTCATCTGTCCAGATCAAATAATGCCCATCTTCCGTTTCCATATCCTCAGCGCCTGCTTCAATCGCTTCAAGCATGACTGTGTCTTCATCAAATTCTTCGCTTTTAAGCAAAATCAGTCCCTTTTCGGCAAATAAAAAAGAAACACAACCATCTTCCCCGAGATTGCCGCCGTTTCTGGAAAAAGCATGACGGATATCCGCGACTGTGCGATTGCGATTATCCGTTAAGGTTTTCACAAAAACCGCGACACCTCCAGGTCCATACCCTTCATAACTGATTTGTTCATATTGTACATTTCCGCTGTCACCGCTTGCTCTTTTGATCGTTCGGTCAATATTGTTTATAGGAACGTTGGCGTTTTTTGCTTTTTGTACCGCAGTCCGCAATCGAAGATTAGTCGCGGGATCATCCCCTTGCGCCCGAACAGCCGCAAAAATTTCTTTGGACATTTTTGTGAAGATTTTCGCACGTTTTGTATCCTGTGCTTCTTTCCTTCGTTTTATATTATTCCATTTGGAATGGCCTGCCATTTGATCAAAACCTCCTCCGTTCTTCAATATATCATGTACGGAGGTTATACTCCAGGGGCATCGATTGATTTCCCCCGTTGACATGGCTGGACTTTCGCCAAGCCTTCATGGTGGAAGCCTTCGTTGCACTTTCTTATCTGCCAAAAAAGAGGCCCTTTCGGCCTCTTTTTTGTTCGTTATCGGCTCTGCTCAAACGGACGTTGTGCGGCATCGCTCAAGTCTTCAATAATCCCTTCAATGGTTGCGCCAGTCTCATCCAAAGCTTCGCCGGTACCTTCAGCCAAGTCATTTTCGACTCCGCGGATATCGTCATAAATATCCTCATCGTCTGAGACGTATACCTCTTTATCGGTTTCATCTTCCAAATCTTCACGGATGTTATCTACAGTTTCATCGCCATCATTACCAGACGTTCTGACCCCTACAAGAACGTGGTCATCATCAACAACCACATGACTGTTCTCTATATTATCCATCTCCGAGATCATTTCCTGGATTTCGTCCTGTTCTCCATTTCCGCCGTTATTGTTGTGGTTCATCGTTCCGCCCGGACGATCCATGGTTTGGTTTTGACCGTCGGTACCAGTGCCTTGCCCCATACCTTGGCCTTGTTGCTGTTGCCCCTGTCGATCATCTACGGTAAACATATCCGTGATCGGGCCTTCTCCGCGATCACCACGATCCGTTCGATCCCAGCCAGCATAACCTGCATCTTGTTGCTCGGTTTGATTCCCCACATGATTCACTCCGGTATTATTCCCAGGACCAGCGGCATTATCGTCTGCAGTTCCACAGCCCGCTACCCCTGCTGTAATTACCGAAAAAGCGGCCAGTGAAAGTGCCATCTTCTTCATAAATTATAGCCCCCCTTCACGCTTTAAGTTGTGAAGAAAAAAGGGGGATTACTCCTGTCAGTTGAAGGAAGACCGGCCAAATTATTCGTTCTCCTCATTTTCTTCAGCCCGCGGCCCCTCATATTGTCTCGGATCATACGGATAATATACTGGTTCGTAATAGGGGACAACAGGCGGATAGTATCCATACCCTTGCTCATATGGATGAACGGGCAACGGGGGTGGCGCCGGCATTGTATAACGGTACGGGGCCATAGCATGTGATTCAGTCCCGTATCCCGGCTCTAAACCGTTTTTCCCATAATTCCCATTCCCATAGCCATATGCATGGTAATATTGATCATATCCTTCTTGAAATTCCGGCTGCTGTTTGTAGCCGCCGGGATGCTCATATTGTGAATACGGCACGGCCGGGTAGCCTTGCTGTTGAACCGGGACAAAACAATATTGCATTAGATGCGGCGGGATCTGTTGGACTCCATATGGAGGCGGCATTGGCGGCTGTTGGGAAGCCTGTGCGTACATCCCGGTCGGTTGTCCACACGTTTTACACGGTTGCTCTTTTATTTTAGGCTTTTCCATTGGCTGTTTCTTATACACCGTTTCCTCTGTTTTTGGTGCCGATTCCTTTTTTTCTTCATTTTTTTGAGAAACAGGCTTTTGGAATTTTGGAGGTAATGCCACCTTTTCTTTGTCTGCTGTGTTTTCCTGTGGTTTTTTTGGCTTCTCTTGTTCGGGCATTTCTTTTTTCTCTTCATATTTTTGTAAGGTTGGTTTTTGGAATTTCGGCGGCATTCCCTCCTTCTCTTTGTCCTTTTCAGATTTCGGTTGTTTTTTTGGCACTTGCATCACCGGCATTTGCTTAGGCGGTGGCTTGACTGCAGGTTTTGGTTGGGCTTTCGGTTTGGCGGGCGCAGGTTCTTCTTTTTTCGGTACTTGTGGCTTTTTGTACACGGGTTCCTTTGGCTTTGGAGGTGTTGGGGCTTTTGGCGCTTTTGGTGTTTCCGGTGCAGGTTTTTCCATTTGTTCTGCCTTTGGCATTTGCTTTTCCTTAACTTCTTTCGTTTCCGTTTCCTTTTTTGCCGGCACTGTTTTTCCAGGAATTTTGAGTTTCATGCCAGGCATGATCATTTCGGGATTTGCAAGCTGTGTATTCGCTCCTTTTAGCTTTTCAAAGTCGACATCATATTTCTGGGCAAGATTCCATAATGTATCGCCCTTCTGAACAATGTGGATTTTCACGTTTCTTTCCCTCCAATTCACGTGTTCATGTGATTAGCTTCTTTCGCTTCCGTAACCGTACTGCATCCAATACAACAATATGCGAGGAAGAAGGCGAGTATTCATAAGCGCATGCCGAAAAAAAGCGGAGGCGCCGCATACAGGCATTCCTCCGCTGTTCATTTAAACTGTTGATTCCATTTCATTTTCTTCATGAATGACGGCCGATGGGTACGAACCGAGTAACCGCGCTCCACAGCCAATAGCCTTGATTTCTTCAAGCGCCCCGGGGACCAACACATCGTCGTATTCATGGTCAATATCAATAATAAAAAAATAATGCCCGATCCCTGTTTTCATCGGTCTTGACTCGATCTTCGAAAGGTTGAGTTTACGCCACGCAAATGCGGATAATACTTGATGAAGCGCTCCGGAATAATCCGAGGGAAGTGTTACGACGATGGTTGTTTTTTTATTCACATGCGGTCGCATCTCCCTTAATGTATCTTCCTGTACATTTCTCGTGGAAAGAAGCACAAAACGGGTGTGGTTATTGGCAAAGTCATGAATGTTCTCGGCAGCTACGGTCAGTCCGTATTTTTTCGCAGCCAATCGATTAGCAATTACCGCCCGCTTCAAGCCCGAATCTTCGGAGATCTCTTGAGCGGCTTTAGCTGTTGACGACGCGTGCATCCATTCAGCATCTGCCAAATGTTTTGACAGAAAGTCGTGGCATTGTGCAAGGGCGTGAGGATGCGAATACACAGTCTCCATGCATTGATCGGCATTTTTAGGATGCACGAGCAAGTGCTGGGCAATCGGAATTGCCAACTCGCCGACAATCGGGAGGTCATGCTTGTGCACGAGATGGTCAAGTGTGATATTTACCGATCCTTCAATCGTATTTTCCAATGGGACGGCCGCGCCATCTACTTCTTTTTTTGCGAGTGCCTGCAAGCAACTCGGAATATCTCTGTATGGAAAGCGTTCAGCGGATTTTGTAAAGGCAGTTGCCGCTAATTCACTGAACGTTCCTTCAGGCCCTAAATATGCAATTGTTTCCATATGATTCCTCACTCTTTCTCCATCACTTATCTTTATTTGCGGATCCGGTACCGGATCCGACCAATTCGACTTTTTCAACGGCTAGCATTTCTTTAATTCGTTGCATCAGACTTTTGACTTCAATATTTAACATCGTCGTGTCTACCGTAAGCGTTACATTGGCACGCCCTTGCAAAGGAATGGTTTGATTAATCGTAAGTACATTCGACTGTGTCTCTGCAACAACCCCTAACAACTCGGACAAAGCACCGGACTTATCCGTTAACAGAATAGAGAGGGTAATGATTTTCGCCTGGCTCATCGTGTGAAACGGAAGAATAGCATCCCGATATTTATAGAAAGCGCTACGGCTGAGACCGACTTTTTGGACGGCATCGCCGATCGTTGTCGATGGTTCGTTTTCGAGCAAGCGTTTGGCTTCGAGCGTTTTTTGCATCGCTTCGGTTAACATATCTTCTCGAACTAGGAAAAAATGATCCATGTTTTCCGTCATCAAAACTCCCCTACTCGTCCATGAATTCAAATTCTATGCTCAATAAGCGGACGGTATCTCCGTCTTTGGCGCCACGCGCCCGCAAAGCCTCATCTACACCCATTTTCCGTAATGTACGTGAAAATCTGCGCGCCGATTCCGGACGATTAAGATCGAGCATTTGCACGCGCCGCTCCAATGGTTCCCCGGATAAAACAAACGTCCCATCATCATCCCGTGTGATCACAAATGATTTCTCCGGATGATAGCGATACAGCACGCGCGATTCTTCTTCCTGTTCCGGCTCAGGCTCAGGGGCTTCATCCAACAGATCGGCAATTTGCCTGACTAGTGCATCCAATCCTTCTTTTGTCAGCGTGGAAATGCGGATGATTTGCACGTCCATTTGTTCCTCCAACTTTTGGAGCGTTTCTTCGCTACCTGGCATATCCGTCTTGTTGGCGACAACAATTTGCGGACGTTCGGTCAAGGCTTCGTTGTATTGCTGCAGTTCACGGTTAAGCGTTAGATAATCTTCATAAGGGTCGCGGCCGCTCATTCCCGATACATCAAGCATATGAACGAGCACGCGCGTGCGCTCGATATGACGAAGAAATCGATGCCCCAATCCGACGCCCTCATGAGCCCCTTCAATAATTCCGGGAAGATCCGCCATCACAAAACTCCGACCATCTTCAACCGCAACCACACCTAGATTCGGATATATGGTTGTAAACGGGTAATCGGCAATTTTCGGCTTCGCAGCGGTAACAACGGATAGGAACGTGGATTTCCCGACGCTCGGAAATCCGATGACACCGACATCCGCGAGCAATTTCAGCTCCAGGGTAATCTCCAGTTCAACACCCAGTTCTCCATTCTCTGCATGCTCCGGAGCCGGATTTGCAGGAGTGGCAAAACGTTTGTTTCCACGTCCACCCCGGCCGCCTTTCGCAACGAGATGCTCCTCCTTGTGCGCGACTAAATCGGCAACTAAGCTACCGGTTTTTTTATCCTTGATCATCGTTCCCGGCGGCACGTCAACGATCAATGGTTCAGCGCCCTTTCCGTGCTGGCTTTTCGAGCGGCCGTTTTCTCCGCGCTTGGCCTTAAAGTGATGTTGATAGCGAAAGTCCATCAACGTTCGCAGCCCTTCGTCCACACGGAAAATAACGTCCCCGCCTTTTCCTCCATCACCCCCCGCCGGCCCTCCGTCTGGCACATATTTTTCTCGGCGGAAAGCCACCATGCCATTGCCTCCATCGCCTGATTTCACAAATATATTAACGTAATCGGTAAACATCTCTTCTACCTCCACACCCTCTTCGTTCATATTCCAGAAAATCGTCATCCTTTTATTATAGCACATCACTTGCATGTTAATCGTTCAAAAACAAGAAAAAAAGCACTCGTCTTCTCCGACAAGCGCATGGGAAATCCAGACATCAAAAAACAGGTCAGATGCATGTCTTTCGCTTACTTCCGGGACAATACGTGAATGGCGACATCCTGGCCTTGACGCACACAATCCGGCAGTCCGACCCCCCGGTAAAATGTTCCGGCTATGTGAACACCCGGGTATTCATCGGCAAGCGCCGATTCCCAAGCGGCCACCCTCGATTGGTGACCGACCGTATATTTAGGCATGGCACTCTTCCAGCGGCTGACATCTGTAAACAATGGCTCTCCACGTATGTCCAGAAATTTTCGCAGCTCGTTTAATGTTTGCGCAACGATAGTTTCATCCGGATCACGAACGATCGCATCGTTCCCCGGACGTCCGACGAAACAACGCAGAAGGACTTTTCCGTCCGGCACCAACTGCGGCCATTTATGATGCACGAGCGTTACCGCTTTTAGAATCCCACTGTCCCCTTCTCCTTTAGGGATGAGGAAGCCGGTTCCCTTCACCGTTTCCGGGAGAGACGAGGCAGGGAAAGCAATCGCTACGGTGGCAACCGATGCACCGGGCAACGCTTTCATCTCTTCGCCCACGGATAGCGACGGCAATACGTTGGCTGCCGTTTGATGCGGAGTGGTGAGGATTACCTCATCTGCCTCTGTTTTTGTGCCGTCCGCAAAATGAAGGGCGTACCCTTTTTCTTCTCCCGGAATGATCTCTTGTAATTGTTTTTCTTTATGAATCGTTCCTTCAGACGCTGCTTTCTCCATCTCATCGACAATGACTGATAAGCCACCTTTTACGGTACGGAAAAGCCCGGTTTTTTGAGCGGTCCCTGCCGACTGCTGCCGTTTTTTCGCCATGGAACGGGAGGCTAGCATAAGGCTTCGATGCTTGTCCCCCATTTGCCGAAATTGGGGGAACGTCGATTCCAAACTCAACTCATTTAATTCACCTGCGTACAATCCCGATAACAAAGGTTCCAACAAACGGTCGACCAACTCATCTCCAAAACGCCTTCGAAAAAAGAGGCCTAGCGATTCATCCGTGTCTTCTTTTTTTTTTGCGGGTAACCATAAATCGGCAACTGCACGCATCTTCCCTTTTTTTGTTAACAATGGGGATCGAAGGAAAGGGGCGGCTCTAGTAGGGATGCCCATAACGGATCCTGCGGGAATGGGATGAAATGATCCGTTGCTCGCGATGTAGGCCTGTCCGGTATGATTTTTGACGAGCTGGTCGCTTAAACCCAATTCTTCGACGAGGGACATCATTTCCGGTTTGCGAATGATGAAAGAGTCGGGGCCGCGCTCAATCGTACATCCATCGCGGTGCAACGTGCTGATTTTCCCACCGAGCGCTGTCCCCTTTTCATAAAGGTTCACTTCTACTTGCTTTCCGCTTTCGGCCCGTTGTTTTTCTATTTCATGCAAAGCGGAAAGTCCAGTGATACCCCCGCCAATAATCGCGATTTTCATGCTTGATCCAGCTTTAAGCGTTTAATGATGGCGTCCTTTAAGCCCCCGATAAACATGGGATCCGTATTCGGCATCGGAGGGCGCTCGTAGTTAACACCTAGGTCGTCGGTAACGATTTTGCACTCGATATCGTTATCATACAGCACTTCCAAATGATCCGCCACAAACCCTACGGGGCAATAGATAAACGTGCCATAGCCGTGTTTCTCATAAAGCGTGCGCGTTAAATCCTGAACGTCGGGCCCGAGCCACTTGTCGGCGGTATTTCCTTCGCTCTGCCAACCTATTTCATAATTTTTCACGCCTGCAGCTTCAGCAATTAAGCTCGAAGTTTCCTTCAGTTGATCGACGTAAGGATCATTATCGGTGAGGATTTTTTCCGGTAAGCTGTGTGCCGAAAAAATGACAACGGATTTTTCCCGATTGACGCGCTGGAACAACTGTTTAAGTTGCTCGCTCCAAAACTGTAAAAACTTCGGCTCCATGTACCAGCTCTCAACGGCATGGATCGTCGGGCCGCCAATCTCTTCAGACTTCTCGAGTGCACGTCCATTATAAGATTTAACACTGAATGTGGAGTAATGGGGCGCCAAAACAATCGAGACCGCTTCTTCGATGCCGTCTTCTTTCATTTTCGCAACGGCATCTTCGATAAAAGGGTCGATATGCTTGAGGCCAAGGTAAGCTTTGAACGATTTGTCGGTTGATTGTTCGTTTAGCATCTCTTCTAATGCCCGCATTTGTTCGTCCGTAATGCGCGCGAGGGGCGAAATGCCCCCGATAGCCTTGTATCGATCGATTAGATCGTCCAACGCTTCTTGCGTGGGAGGCCGACCGTGGCGAATATCCGTATAGTATGCTTCCACTTCATCAAGGTTTCTTGGTGTGCCATACGCCATCACTAATAACCCTATTTCTTTCTTTGCCATCTTTGTTTGTCCTCCTACTGTCCTGCTGAATACTCGTGCACAAAGGATGTTAATCGTTTCAGGGTTTCCGGTTGAACACTTGGAGTGACCCCGTGGCCAAGGTTAAAGATAAAGGCCGGGTCATCTTTCGTTTCATCCAAAATTTGCTTCGCCCTCTTTTCAATCACGTCCCACGGTGCGTGTAAAACAGCCGGATCAAGGTTTCCTTGTAACGCTTTTGTAATCCCCTGACTACGGGCTTCTGTGACCGAAGTTCGCCAGTCAAGTCCGATGACATCAAGCGGGAGCTCATCCCATTCGGCCAATAAGTGCCTCGCGCCTACCCCGAACATAATAAGTGGTACGCCTTCCGGGCGGAGAGCAGCAAATATTTTTTCCATCGCCGGCTTAACAAAAAAACGATAGTCGGGAGCACTCAATGCGCCAACCCAGGAATCAAAAATTTGAATCGCCTGTGCGCCCGCCGCGATTTGGGCTTTCGTATAAGTAATCGTCATATCTGCCAGTTTATCCATCAGCAATGTCCATGTCTTTGGATCTCCATACATCATCGTTTTCGTTTGCTCGTAATTTTTCGAAGGTCCCCCTCGACCATATAACTGGCCAACGTAAACGGAGCGCCCGCGAATGTAATTAACGGAACTTGCAATTGTGTCCGTAATAAACGGATCGTTTCAAGCACATAATCCACATGCGCTTCAGGCTCCAGCTGATGCAAGCGTTCTACATCGTCCATCGTGCGGACCGGTTGTTCAATCACGGGACCGACGCCTGCTTTAATCTCTACATTAACCCCAAGTGCCGGAATTGGTGTCATGATGTCTTTATAAAGAATGGCAGCATCGTTTCCGTATTGTTCAACGGGCAACCTCGTGACGTACGCGCATAGCTCGGGGTCATGGGTAATTTCAAATAGCGAATATTTTTCTTTTAACGCCCGGTACTCCGGTTGTGACCGACCTGCCTGTCTCATATACCATACAGGTTTTACGAGGCCTCCCTCCCCTTTTGCTGCCCGAATGAATGAATCGTTCATTGTAACCACCGCGAACATCCTTTCATCTTCTCTTCATAATTGCACCCAACTAGCCGATATTATTTATGAGTCCGTCCAAAGCTCCGTAGTTGCTAGCGATGAGCATAACGCTTCTATTCCTTTTTTATCATAAACAACTGCAGATGTCTTGTATGACCGTTCATCCTAGGCTAAAGTTCATAAAATCGTAGAACCTTGAATCATTTGGAGGGAAAATCGTGAAATTTTATCAACCTACCCGCATTCGAACAAAACTGTTGTCTATTTTACTTGCCACAACGCTGTGCTTTGTAAGTGGATTTGTTTTTATTTTTGTCCAAATTATGGATATTAATGACCGAGTGGAAGAAATGGATCAGTGGCGTTCTTATGTTATCGATGCGAAAGATGCTTCGCACACCTTTCAGGAAAAATACATATTTATCTCTGATCTGCAGTTTCAGGAAGACCCTGATTTTGACTACTACGAAACGCTAGATGCAATAATGAATGAGCACCTAAGAAATTTGGAGAACGGGACCAACACGGCATACAGTAGCGAAGAGTTGCATCATCTTAATGTACAAAACGAAATGTTTAATTCCCGCGTCTCCCATTATATTAACCTGCAAGTATTGCCCGATGAAACGGCAATGGCCGACATGGAGTTTTTGACATCCAACATCAATGAACGCGCCGGGAATCTTCAGTCCTATTTTACGGACAATCTGGAGGAAGCCAATGAGTCTGCGCAAGAAATGATGTTCTATGCTGTATTATCAAGCATCGTTGCCGCGGGGGCTGCGGTAATCATTGGTGTAACAATCTTCATCATTTTTGCAGGAAGAATGCAGAAAAAGATCGAACGCATCGCGAGAAGAACAACACAGGTAAGTGCCGGACACTTGAATGTGGAGCCACTCCCTGTTGAAGGGCGTGATGAACTGGCTTCCCTATCGGATGAGATAAACGCTATGACCGAGAATCTCGGAAACATGGTAAAAGGCGTGTCCTCAGCATCCCAAACGGTGGCTGCGTCGAGTGAAGAGTTGGTCGCTTCAGCAGAAGAAGTAAACGCCGGCTCACAAGAAGTAGCCGGTTCCGTTCAAGAAATCACCGAGATGCAAGTCGGCCTTGATCAATCCATCCGTGATTCAAGGGAGACGTTTCAATCGATGGAAGAGGAACTTTCTCGTGTGTATACTGCCGTACAGGAAATTGTCACGGAAAGCAATCGCTCAAACGATCAGGCGGCCGACGGCTTAAAAATATTAAAAGAAGCGTTGGAGAGCATGCAAAGCATTCGCATTCAAAATGAAGCGAATGCCCATTCCATTGAGTCCCTTGGTGAGGCTTCCCGAGATATTGAGGATGTAATCACCCTTATTAAAGATATCTCCGGACAAACAAACTTGCTTGCATTGAATGCAAATATAGAAGCGGCACGTGCAGGAGAAGCAGGCAAAGGGTTTGCGGTCGTCGCAAATGAAGTGCGTAAACTGGCGACCGAAAGTGAAGAAGCAACCCAGGACATCTCCAAGACGATCGAAATGATGACCGGGAATGTGGAGAAGTCCGTAGAACAATCTCGGCAAAGCACTTCGCTCATTGTTGCCGGCGAAAAAACGATCGAAGAAATGTACAATGCCTATCAAGCCATTCTTGCCTCTTTTACTGCCGTTGTCCGGAAGGCCGACACCATTGATACGCTAATCAAACAAGTGACTGAAAAAAGCCAATTGATCCTTAGCCATACCGAGGAAGTCCAAAAAAACTCCACCCATGCCACGGATAACAGCGCTGCAATTTCCGCTGCCATCGAAGAACAGGCGGCAACCATGGAATCCATCAACCAGGCATCCCAAGAGTTGGCAGCAGTGGCTAATGAATTGGACGGGCAAATTTCTAAGTTCAACATTTGAAAATGGGAACGTTTGGCCAGTTGCGGTGCCAAATAATGGGATGTGGCTAATATTTGGCGCCACCCAGACGGTTGTGGCGCCAATTAATCGAGTTACACTCTATGTTTGTCCAATTTTTATTCTACCTCCATCACCCACCACAAGTTGCCCCCTAATAGGTCGGAGTTTTATAGATGAATGAAAATGCTTAATGAAGATATTTCCCTTTATCGGGGACGGCTTTCTGATCAAAATTTTGGATCAGCGATTTAAATTGAGAGTGCAACTCTTGGCCGAACATGGGAACGCCGTGGCCGGGAACAATGATCTCCGGATTAAGGTTATATAGCGTTTCTGCTGATTTTTTCGCTGCATCCCAGTCAGTTGTAAGGTATCTCGGCGGACCCTGAAGTTCCTGTGTCTGATTGTACACTTTGTTCAATTCGTCTTGTTTGACCGTGATAACAGCGTCTCCCGAAACAAGCAGGCGATCTCTTTCCCGAAAAAGCGCAATTTGACCCGGCGCATGACCGGGGGTATGCACCCATTGCCACTCACCCAAATAAGGCACTCTCCCTTGTTCGGGGAGCGGTTGCACGGCGCTTCCCAACTGAATCGCTTCATTCGGAAAAGCTTTCGATGATTTGGCAACGAATCCCCCTTCGACGCTCGTATCGGGCTCGGGATAATCTTTTTCCCCTGTTAAAAAAGGCAATTCCTTGGTATGCGCATAAACCGGCACCTTCCATTCATCCACCAGTTCAGCGACTGCACCGACATGGTCGAAGTGCCCATGCGTGAGAATAATCGCCTGAGGGGGATTAAATTGACCGAATTCATTTTGCAAAGCGGTAATTAAATCCTCTTTGCAATTCGGCATACCCGTATCCACCAACACCCAGCCGCTCGTTACATCTCCGATAAAACAAACGTTTGTAATTTTTATCGTAAGGCAATGCACATCCGATGTCACTTGTTCTAAAAGTCCATCGTTTTTCGACGTCATCGGGAGCCTAACGCCGGAGGGTCCATAATTTACTTGTTCCTGTTCGCTCATAATGTTTCCTTCCTTTCTGCACAGACGGCTTCTATTATTGTTTCTTCACATATTTGTTTTTATGTAGAAAAAAAGCCCCGTTAGATGGGCTATGGGCTCGTTGGGACGGTCGTATAGAGCGGGGGATGGAGACCGAAGCGGGCAGCGGTTAACTAGCGGTTAATCAAAACTGTCGCTACGGGGCGGTCATGAGGGCCGAAAACGGTTTTACGCGGCGGGTTCGGGATCCATGAATCCTCCATATGGTGACCGAAACGAGCAGCCCACCAATACAGGCGCCATGAAACGATCCACGCTTACCTCACTATCGAGCGGCACCAGATCCGAACAAAAAACGGTCTACCGGTTTACGGTGATGCGATCGGTTTCCCACTTTTCAGTCCGTAAACCGCCCCCTGAGGGCGCCGCTCCCCCGGTGCTAGAACCACGAAGCAAGATGAACATCCGCGACATTCGATGGTTCTCCTTCCTGGCCGGTTTGAGGGTTATATGGAACAACTATATATTCGTTCAACGAGAACATATTTGCCCCGCTCACGGTGTACGAACCTTCTCCTTCCGCTTCACCGACTTTATTTTGCTCTCCATCATCCACTTCATAAATGTTATACACGAGTCGTTCATCTTCGGCTTCCGTCCACTGCAATTCAACATTCAAAAACCCTTCTCCTTGCAAGGTCAATCCTGCCGTAAGATCATCCACAGACGCCAACCGGACAGGCGGTTCCAGATCTTCAACACCCTCGGGCTTGCTGAATGCAACCGCTTCTTGATCCACCGTCTCATGATTTAAAATCGACTTGAACATCGCCGTCGGATAGGAACTTCCGCCTTCCAAATATTGCTCTTCCGTCGTGTCATCATGCCCCATCCAGAGAGCACCTGTATACGCAGGCGTATAGCCGACAAACCAGGCATCACGATTAGCCCCTTCGACTTCTTCAAATCCGGTCGTTCCGGTTTTCCCAGCCAATGCATGATCCGTTTCTCCACTTTGACCGGTGCCTTCACTGACGACATCTTCCAACATCCGTGTCATATACCAAGCATCTTGCTCGCTCAGCAGTCTCTCGATTTCGGTATCATGAACAAATACTTCTCTACCGTCGCTATTGTCAATTTTAGAAATAAAATATGGCTCGGTTTTCACGCCATCGTTGGAAAAAGTTGTATAAGCTTCTGCCATGTCTAACGGGGATACGCCATCAGAAAGCCCTCCCAACGCAACGGATAAGCCTTCATCATCAAATGGGTGCACCGCTTGCTCCGCCCATTCTTTTCCTTGCTCAACCCCCATTTGATCAAGCAACCAAACGGCAGGTGCATTCGCCGACTGCACAACGGCATCTCTCATTGTCATTGTACCGCTATATTCACCGCTTATGTTTTGTGGCGCGTAATCATCATAATCTTCATAGACGATTTCTTCGTCCTGCAACATCGAGTACGGCTTGTAATCTCCTGAATAAAGCGCAGGTGCGAAGACGGAAATCGGTTTGAATGCAGATCCGGGTTGCCTGGGGACGAGGGCTCGGTTCAATCCTTTCCGCACATAGTCCCTGCCGCCGTGAATCGCTTGCACCGCGCCGGTGGAATTGTCGAGCAACGCAAAGGAAGCTTGCACATTTTCATTATCTCCCGGAAAATGGTTTTGATCTTGGATCACTTCATGGGAAGCTTTCTGCATCTCGGCATCAATCGGAAGTTGAATGGTATACCCGCCGGTGATCAATTCGTTTTCGCTGAGATCGAAGCGATCACGCCCTTCCTCGACAACCATATCAACATAGGTATATAGGGACTCGTCCATCGCCGGTTTTTCATGTAATTCCGGAGAAATCGGCTCTCCCTCCGCGACTTCTTGCTCGTTTTCATCAATAAATCCATGCTGTTCCATCAACGCAAGCACCGTATTGCGGCGCACCTCCGCTTCTTCTTCATCAGCAGCCGGGGAATAATTGTACGGCGCTTTAGGAATTGCAGCAAGCATCGCTCCTTCTGCCACGTTCAACTCGCTTACCGGTTTGTCAAAATATGTTTCAGCTGCACGAGAAATTCCGTACGTTCCATGGCCATAGTAAATTTGGTTTACATACATTTCAAGTATCGTTTCCTTGCTATATTTCCTTTCCAGATTCATGCTGATCAACACTTCTTTTGTTTTGCGCATCCACGTCTGATCCTGATCCAGAAAAACATTCTTTGCCAGTTGTTGGGTAAGCGTGCTGCCCCCCTCTACTTTTGCTCCGGCAAGTACGTCTCGATAAAGCGCACGCCCGATCGCCCAAAAATCAATGCCTTGATGTTCGTAAAAGCGATGGTCTTCGACAGCAAGAAACGCTTCCTGGACATGTTCAGGCACTTCATTGATGGATATCTTTTCACGGTCTTCGGTAAATAAGCGGCCCAGTTCCTCGCCGTTATCATCGACCAAAGTTGTCGTCTCAGGGAAGTCGAGCTTGTCTTCATCCACCAATATACTGCCGGCAATCAGCGCCAGCGCGTAGCTGCCTACCGCAATCACAAGCGTGGAAAGAATAACAACGATCGTAATATAGATGCTTTTATTAAACCGTTTCATTATTTCCTCCAAA
Source organism: Salicibibacter cibi (assembly GCF_016495865.1). Lineage (NCBI taxonomy): Bacteria > Bacillati > Bacillota > Bacilli > Caryophanales > Bacillaceae > Salicibibacter > Salicibibacter cibi. The sequence goes on along the minus strand of NZ_CP054706.1, from coordinate 1,251,695 downwards.
CATTCGACTCTCCCCCATTATAATACAGAAGTTTCCACAAAAACATGTAAGCTAATGGAAAAACGTTAAAAATGCGTAGAGATTATCCCATAAAAATGGTCGGGTCAACACTAAAATCTATGGTTGCCAAATGGATTATGCACTATGATAACCGCTACGGAAAAACACTACGCTTTCCGTGGGCCCCAAGCTCAGCCTCCTCGAAAAAAGAAATTCGCTTTTTTCTGCGGGGTCTTCCCACTACGCTTTCCCACAGGAGTCTTCGTGTTTTTCCTTCGCTAGCGAGCGTTGTTCCCATCATTATTATCAACGATAGACTTTGATGAAGAGCCAAATGGTCTATTTCTGTTTTTTCTGCGAGATCTTTACATCGCCCAACACAGTCGTCACTTTGATGTTCAAATGACCGAATGATTGGTTCGGGTCGCCAAATTGGAGCGTCGAGCGATCAAACATCCCTTCCTCCGTATGCCCAAGCACTTTCACGCTGCTCATCATCGAAACGATTTCGATAGTTGCTGACCATTCTTCCGGCAATTTTATTTTCGTTTCACCAAGAATGTCCATAACGGCAAAATCCATGGCGTCCGCTTCGATCATTGCACGGGTCATATCGATGGAGGCGCTACCTAGAATGACGTTCAATTCTACCTCATCTTGCATCGAGAATGCCTGTTTTTTCAGTTTATAATCGCCGAGCACCACCCATTTGCTTTTCGGAACGACTAGCTGCGTTTGTGGCGATTCGGATGTTGGTCTTTTGTCGGTTCTGTCCAAATCCTTATCAATATCGATCACTTTTCCGGTTTTGTTAAACATTGCAATGAACAAAAATAACACCGGTATGGCCAAGAGAAATACCCAGGTACCGATAGGTATCCAATACCCTGCCATAAGACCCACAGATAGCGACATGAAAAAATAAGTGCCGCTTGTATGCATATTTAACACACATAACAAAGCAATTAGTACAAATAGCAAAGGCAGAATAAAACCAAACCAACTCATTCCCGACAATAAAAAATTAAAAATAAGACCGCCCGCCAATACGAGCATGAACACCATAGACATACGGTTTCGTTCCATGTGGCTTCCCCCCTTCTTCGAAAACTTGGCTTTTCGCCAAGCTTTTATGGCGAAAGTCTTCGCCCACTTTATGTAGGTAAAAAAGTTGATTTATACTTTCTTACCTACAAAACCCTCGAACTTTTCATTTCTTCAGCATTCGTTGTAAGATAGTCATAGCAACCAACTGCACTTTCCCCTTTTGACGATTTTACTACAATGCTTATTTGCTTGCATCTTTTGGACAAACAATTGATAAGATGGATAGAAGAACATCGTTTGGATCGCCAGTATACATAGGGCTTATTTGGAGGTTTCATTATGGATGATATTTCGCTCGGGATTGCGCTTCTTGCCGGTATGGTCTCGTTTTTCTCTCCTTGCGTATTCCCGCTCGTCCCGGCTTTTTTAGCACAACTTACAGGAACAAGCATATCCGGTGGCGCTGTTAATGCAGATCGACAGATTATTTTATCAAGAAGCCTAGGTTTTATCGCGGGCTTCACTGTCATTTTTTTATTGATGGGGGCTTCGGCCACACTTATCGGAGAATGGTTCCGGATGTACAGCGGCGCCCTTGAACAAATCGGTGGTATCATCATTGTCCTATTCGGTTTGCAAATGTCAGGCATTATTTCGCTTCGTTCGCTTATGACCGAAAAACGATTCGGCAACAAATCGCCGAAAAAAGCAAAGAGTTTTTTTGGTTCTGTCGCCTTTGGACTTGTTTTTGCAGCAGGGTGGACCCCTTGCATCGGCGTTGTTCTCGCTTCCATTTTGGCGCTTGCCAGCCAGGAAGGTTCCATGCTTGCCGGTTCTGGAATGCTCTTCGTTTATTCGATGGGGCTTGGCATTCCATTCTTGGCCGTGTCACTGATTTATGCCGGCTCCCTTAATAAGCTCAGTCGGCTCAATCGCTTTTTGCCAAAAGTACAGCAAATCGGCGGAGTCGTCATGATTATATTCGGCATTTTGATGTTTTCCGGATATTTCCAAGTTATTTCCAGCTACCTTGCGAGAATCTCTCCAGGTTGGCTATGATATGCTACAATAGGAATACGAAGCCGAACACCATTCACTTTCGACTACGTATTTTGGGGGAGTGATACAATGGAGGAGCAACTGTATCAAACGTTAACGGATCATTATCAGGAAATGGTTGATATACGAAGATATTTGCATCAATACCCTGAAATTTCCTTCAAGGAAGTAGAGACACCGGCTTATATTGCCCGTTACCACAAAGCATTAGGACTTCCGATCAAAACAGGCGTCGGCGGACGTGGCGTTGTCGCGACCCTGAAAGGCGGAAAACCGGGGCCAACCATCGCTTTGCGCGCCGATTTCGACGCGTTGCCCATCCAGGACCAAAAAGACGTTGCTTATAAATCCAAAGTCGATGGAGCGATGCACGGGTGTGGGCATGATGGTCATACCGCCACCCTTCTCGTACTGGCGAAGGCATTAACCGAACAAGCCGATAACCTGAAAGGTACGATTGTTTTCATTCATCAACATGCCGAAGAGCACGCCCCGGGGGGCGCCGAACCGATGATCGCGGACGGATGCCTTGAGGGCGTCGATGTGATTTTCGGCACCCACTTTTGGGCCGTGGATCCTCTATGGACGATCCAACAACGCAGCGGCCCGTTTATGGCTGCGGCCGACCATTTTTACATTGATATCGAAGGGGTGAGCGGACACGGTGCTGCTCCCCACACGAGTAAAGACGCGATTGTCATTGGATCGCAAATGGTGAACAGCATTCAAACATTGGTTTCCCGACGTGTCGATCCCCTTGAGTCCGCCGTCGTTTCCATCGGAAGTTTTGTTGCCGAGAACCCTTATAACGTGATTGCAGGCACTGCCTCCCTCGTGGGAACGGTACGCACATTCAAGGAAGACGTGCGAACCCAAATTGAGAAAGAACTGGAAACCATCGTCACCGGTACTGCTAAAACAATGGGGGCAAAAGCAAGTTTACAATACGAACGTGGATATGCACCTGTCGTGAACGATGCAAAGGCGAACGATTACCTTGCTTCCATAGCGACAACTGTTCCGGGCGTGGAGCGCGTGGAAACACGAAATCCTATTATGGCAGGAGAAGACTTCAGCGCGTACCTTAAAGAAAAGAAAGGGACATTTTTCTTCACTGGCGCTGCCTTTCCGGATCGCGAGGAAAATTACCCCCACCATCACCCTAAATTTGACTTTGATGAGCGGGCCATGCTCATTGCCGCCAAAACGCTTGGCAAAGCTGTGCTCCATTATATAGGGACTGCTGAATAATGGAAAAAGACTGGCACATAAGCATTTTCCGTTGGTGTTGTCAAAGTTGGATGCAAGGGAATTCATCCTATAAGCAAAAAACCCTTGCACTTCTGGCAACGTACGGTGGGACGGTGCTGCAATGGCGAGACTCCAGCGGAAAAACGGACGCGTCAAGCCCCCGCAGCGCCGGTTTTGCGCGAGGAGGCTTGACCGTTCGTCCGCGGAAAGCGAAGCCATGGAAGCGACATCCCGGCTTCAGCTGAGAGCTGCAAGTTGTTCAGCAATCCCTATATAGAATAAAAAAAGTCCGGCCGGTATTCACCCTTCGGCCGGATTTTTTCTTTCTTCAAACCAACGGATCCGATAACAATTTTTTGCCGCTTCTCCCAGTAGATCAAGAAAGTGATAATTGATCGTTGCCCCGACAATTGCGCCGAAACCGGGAATTAGCTGCAATGTTTTCGGCACATCAATAAAATCGCGATACTCTAATTGAAACGTAACCCAATCCATTGCCTCGTCAGCTGTTAACGCTCCGGGAAAATCATTCGTAAACCCTTCCCAATCGTCAATGCGCGTAAGGGTCTCCTGCTTGTTTTTATTTCCTGAAAACGCCATTTGAAAGACTTGCAACAAGAAAAGGCGTTCTTCCATCCTTACGGGATCAAAGCCGTAGAGATGGGCAGCTGTGAATAAAAAACGCATTTTAATCGCCAAAAGCAGCGGGAAGTCTGTCATGCCCCAAAAAACGCCCCCGAACCCTGTTCCCGCCCCCTCAATACTGGCAGTCCGCTTATACCTACGAATAGTTTCATCCAGTTCTTCTTCCCGGTCTTTTAATGTCCCCGCTTTAAGCGGTTCCGTCGCTGTTACATAATCGGAACCGTTAAGGGTCGTCTCGATCATGGTTCGAAGTGCCGAGGCTACCGTTTGATGCACACGATCCGGGATACGTTGATTGATTTTATTTTGAAACCCTTTCGTCCAAGTCTTCGTCATCGATGGATTTTTTGACACCTTTCTTCGCCATTCGTTCATCTCCACTTTTGCCGCAGTTTCATAGGAAGTCGAAATAGAGTTTCCCCTCCCTTTATAATTTTTCCTCGATGGATTTTTTCAGTTTAAATTCCGTGAAATAGAAACTGACCGCTACTCCAGCCAACAACGTTAGCACAGCGATGGTCATTGAAAGCGGCGTTAATGCAGCAATCACCGTAAACCAAAAGGTTTGCACGAACAGAAGGCCTCGGAGGAGCGTTTTAAGCGCGCGTCTTCGAATAAGATCGGGCACAGGATAAATGGACGGCCACAACAAAATATCATGGTGAGAATAAATGGGGGCCAACTGCGCTCCTGTCATATAAATAAACAGGCCGACGATGACGACGACTAACCAATCCCATGCTTCCGGAGAAGCATAAATTAATAGTCCTCCGACAAGGGACAATCGAATAAAAACACCGAAATAATCCCCGGAGCGGGCAAATGTTTTCCCATATAAATATATATACGTATTTGCCTTTCGATGATTCACACGATCAAATTGGTTGGCTAGCCAACGTCGTCTGTGCACCGGTGATTTCACATGCCGCACGTCGGTAAAAGCGTTGGCGAATCGATAAAAAGCATTTAAACGCCGATGTTCTTGCTGAAGCAATGTCTCCCACTTGAGAAAATGGTTGGCATACATTTGCCGGTAATACACGCCTAAAACGACCATCATAATGATCGCGATAGCAAGGGCAAACCCCCAATCGGTTTGCAACAGAAAAAAGACCAATACGAGATTAACGGCGAAACGAAGCCAGCGATGGCGCCAATGGGAGACGGAAAATTGTTGGCGGAGTTCTCCCCATTCCGCTACAACGTTCCATAATTTCGCCAAAATCAGCGCGCCCATTACAATGGCCAAAGCCAAAGTATCGCCCGGCATCCGCTCGATATAAAGTGGCGCCAGCAAAAATAAAAGGAAAAAGATAACCACGCTTTGCATGATCCAGCTATACAGCAACGATCTGCGCATATAAGGACCCAGATGTGCTTCAAATGGAAGCAGGAAAACAAGGTCTCCTTCTTTTATAAATGTGCGCACCGGACTGCGGGTAAGCAAAAAGGCAAACAGTACCGTGAGAATTTGCAAAACCGGAAAATCAGCGGGAAGCCAATCAAGAAATGATTGGTAGTAAACGCCGATAATCAACAGCGTTCCGTAAATCGCGACCATCAATCCGCCAGTCGCCATCAAACGTATGTAACGAATGGCTACATTCCAGTAATCTTGTGCACGTTCACGCCAGAGATCTCCCGGATTCATACGGATGGTTCCTTCGTCATTTCAATGTATAGGGTGTCCAAATCCGCTTCCGGCATCCCGGCTTGCTGCCTCAACTCTTCCATCGTTCCGTGCATATAGACGTGGCCGTCATGCAACAAAATAAAACGATCGCAATGTTTTTCCGCCGTTGTAAGGATATGGGTGCTCATCAAAATCCCGGCGCCATTTTCCTTCATCATAACCATTTGTTCCAACAAAGATTGAATACCTACCGGATCCAAGCCCACAAATGGTTCATCAACGACATACAGGTTCGGTTCAACAAGAAACGCGCACATGACCATCACCTTTTGCCGCATCCCCTTAGAAAAATGGCTGGGAAACCAATGGGTCATTTTTTTCATGCGAAACGTTTCAATTAACATCTCGGCACGTTTTTGCCATGTGTCGTCCTCGATTCCATAAGCCATCGCAGTCAAACGAAGGTGTTCCCAAAGCGTTAATTCTTCGTAAAGGATCGGTGTCTCCGGAATATAGCCCATCGTTTTTCTGTATCTGTCTATATCGTCATCTTTCGTTTGCCCCCGGATTTCAATGCGGCCGTCCAGGGGTTCCAACAACCCTAAAATATGCTTGATTGTCGTGCTTTTTCCGGCACCGTTCAGGCCAATTAAAGCAACAATTTCTCCGGCTTTTACCTGAAAAGAAACGCCTTCAATTACCGGTTTCCTCGGGCTGTACCCCCCTGTCACGCCTTCCACATTCAGCAATGATGCCATTTGCGTTCCCCCTTGCAACGTCTACTTCTCTATCCTATTGTACCTTCTGTCCGCATAAATTGGAAATAGAGAGGTGAAAAAAACGTAGTGGGCAACTGCGGGAACGTTTGATATCATAGACAGTAATTCCATTTCTAAAAGGAGGACGTTGCCATGTCTGCCCATTCCGATTGCATCTTTTGTAAAATTGTCTCAGGGGAAATCCCGTCGCACAAAATTTATGAAGACGATGACGCCGTCGCGTTTTTGGATCTAAGTCAAGTGACGGAAGGCCACACGTTGTTGATCCCAAAAGACCATCAGGCTACTATTTTCGAGTTACAGGAAGAAACGGCCGCGAAGTTGTTCACAAAAGCACCGAAAATTGCCCGCGCGTTAAAGGAAACGTTCAATTTTGAAGGCATAAATATTGCGAATAACAACGGTCAAAAAGCGGATCAAACCATCTTTCACTATCATTTGCATTTCATCCCCCGGTACGGCCAAGAAGTGCTTTACAATTGGGCGGATAACAGTGACAAATACTCTAATGAAGATTTAAAGTCCTACGCACAAGCCGTTCAATCAAACATGGCGTAAGCATTGCAGGAGGTTCTGGAAATGACAAAGGAAAACATTCATAACTTTAACGCCGGCCCTGCCGCTCTTCCGGCGGAGGTTCTCCGGCAAGCGGCTTCCGAACTTGAAAATTATAACGGAACCGGCATGTCCATTATGGAACACAGTCATCGCGGCGAAAGCTACGAACACGTCCATCACGAAGCCATCGCAACGGTCAAACGCCTACTCGGAATCAGTGATGCCTATGAGGTTTTACTATTGCAGGGGGGCGCGAGCCTCCAGTTTGCCATGGTTCCCTATAATCTGTTATCGCCGGACCAAAAGGCCAATTACATATTGACGGGATCTTGGTCGGAAAAGGCAAAAAAAGAAGCCGATCACTTAGGGAAAACGTATAGCGGCGCGAGTGGAGAAGATAACAATTATAAACGCGTACCCGATTTCGAAACCATCGAAACCGCTGCTGATGATGCCTACATTCACGTGACATCCAACAATACGATCTACGGAACAGCTTGGCAAGATTTCACAAGAATGTCCGAATGGGAAGCGCCTGTCATTGCTGACATGTCCAGCGACATATTCAGCCGCTCTTTTCCCGTTGAGAATTTTGACCTCATTTACGCTGGAGCCCAAAAAAATATCGGCCCTTCCGGGGTCACGCTCGTGATCATTTCGAAACCATTGCTCGAAAAGACGAAAACAATCGCCCGTAATGTCCCGGCAATCTTGCGCTATAGCACCCATGCAGAAAAAGCCTCTCTGTATAATACACCGCCGACTTTTGCGGTATACATGTTGAAAAACACGTTACAGTGGATTGAAGCAAACGGGGGGCTCCAAGCGTTGGAAACCCGCAACCGGAACAAAGCCACCCTCTTGTATGACGCCATTGATGAAAGCGACGGGTTTTATCGCGGGCATGCGCATCCGTCCAGCCGTTCAAACATGAATGTCACTTTTACGCTGCCAACGGAGGAGTTGACAAAGCGCTTCCTTGAAGAGGCAAAAGATAGGAAATTCAGCGGTTTAAACGGACACCGGTCCGTAGGAGGATGCCGCGCTTCGATCTATAACGCCGTATCTCTTGAATCATGCGAAGCCCTTCGTGATTTCATGGTTTCTTTTCAACAAAAGCACCGATAAAAAGCATAAAAGATCTCAGCACACTACACGCCCCAAAAGCGTGTAGTGATTTTTTCACTGGTCATCACCGTACACGCCTTCCAGGGGGATCAAGCCATTTTCCAGTTCGGAAGTGCCGATGCGCAAGAAAAGATCGTCCCCAATATCAATGTCGTTTACATGCACATCGATCATCCCTTCTTGAGGATAAACGTGAACAAATTCAGGGAGATCAGCTTGTTCTCCGACGACCCTCAGCACGGCCGAAGACGGCAAATTGAGAGATCCGATGGACATTCCGTTTTCTTCGAGACGCAAATTTCCGCTATCCGATACGGTTGGAATCAAATAGAGATTAAGATCAACGTCCATCCCAAAAAACGTATACCTGCCCGTAAAAACGATTTCGCCTTCTTCCATATGGATATCAACGGCATCATCCGTTTCCGAACGCATATAGGCACTAATTTGATCTAACGACGTCTCAGCCGTAAAAAGCGCTTCTTCCTCTGGGGGAGGGGTCTCTCCTTCCGATATTTCCTCCGGTGCTAAATCAGAACCGATCGGGGAAAGAAGAAACCAGAAGCTTGCGATAACGACGATGTTGACACCTATGAGAATAAAAAAAGCCCACTTCCAGTTCATCCCATTCACCCTTTGCAAATCAAGATGCCCTCATCATATCACACGATGAATGCGGCTTTCATGAACGGTCTCATCAAAGTCCACATAAGCACTGTGTCGGAGACCTGAAAGTATCTATTCCCTCCGCTTGTGATCACCTCCCGTTTCTAAACCTTTTCGAAGTAGCGCTCCTTCCGTTTGGAAGAAACGAACCTTATTTCGATTAATAAATTGTTGTACGTTCACTTTACCCTGAGCTTTCATGAGCTTCGGCTATCATTTTTCCCCAATGTTTGTTAAAGTAAAGCCAAGTGATGTATCTTGGAGGTAATTGGAGGTTCCGGCATGTCTATTCTTATATTTATATTCTGCGCTGCTGTTTACTTAGTTATCATTAATACCATGACTAATTCCCTTGTCGAACAAAAAGAAATGACAGAAGAGAAGATCCCCAACGTGTTCACAACCATAAATGTGCTCATTATGATTCTTCTCGTTTCTACATATGTGAGACTTTTAGTCATTTAAATTAGAAAGGGTTGGCGCTCACGGCACCAACCCATAAAACTGCGGAACTATTCAATGTGTGTGCTTACCAACCACCGTAACCTCCCCAGGAAGCTCCAATGATAATAAGCAGGATGAATAATACGACGAGAAGTGCGAAACCTCCGCCATAACCAGCACCGTAACCCATGGTTATTTCCTCCTTCTTTAAAATTTAGAACCAAGAGGCACCTACGATAATAAGCAGAATGAACAGGACAACGATGAGCGCAAAGCCACCGCCATATCCATAACCAGCTGACATGATGCCACCTCCTCCCATTCCTGAGTTATCTTATGTAGGGATAGGTCAAGTCGATTGGGCGTTCTACCTACATATTTGTTTTTTCTCACGATCTTTTTATGGTATGGTAAACTTGTTTCTAATCCATGAAGTTTTTAAATCGTACGTTTCAGACGAATAGGGAGTGTACAAAAATTGAAAAAAACAAAAATTGCCCTGGCGGCATGCATAACAGGAACTATTGCGCTATCCGCATGCAATGATGACGGAGATGCAGATAACGACTCCGGCGAGGAAATTGCCAACATCGATGGAACTTCATTGACGGAAGAAGCATTTACGGATGAACTAAAAAATGAATTTGGCCCTGAGCTATTCAACCAGATGGTCCAAGACACTATCCTAAGGGAGCAGGCAGAAGAACTGGATATCGGAGATGAAGAAGTTGACGCGGAACTTGAGGACATGCGTGAACAGATGGGCGTCGAAGATGACGAGCAATTGCTGGAGATGTTGCAAATGCAATTGCAGATCCCTGTAGATTCCGTCGATGAACTGAAAGAAGATTTCTTGCTCCCCCAAGTCGTAATTGAGGAGCTGTCCACCGCGGAAGTGGACATTACGGAAGAAGATAAAGAAGATTATTATGAAGAAAATGAAGAAGAACTGACCGAAGTGGAAGTCAGGCATATTCTCGTCGAGGATGTGGAAACAGCCGAAGAAGTTTTAAACGAACTTGAAGGCGAGATGAGTTTCGAGGATGCTGTTGAGGAGTATTCCGAGGATACGGCAAGTGTTCCGGAAGGCGGAAATGTGGGAGCGTTCCCTCAAGAAGGACACCAAATGGATGAAAATTTCGCTGAGGCTGCATTTGAGCTGGATATAGAAGAGATTAGCGATCCCGTGGAATCACAGATGGGTTATCATATCATCGAAGTCCTGGACCGAAATGAAACGTATGAAGAGCTTGAAGAAGAAATCGAATCAAGACTGACACAAGAACAGTCTAAAATGCCAGAAGAGGTCATCCAGGAACTCATGGAAGAGTCCGATATTGAAATCATGGACAGCGAATATGAAGGTTGGCTGCAAGAATCCGAGGCAGAACCCATGCAATAAGGAAAGCACCTCCCAAATGGTTGGAGGTGCTTCTTATTGTTCTTGCCGTTGCTGGCGTTCATGCTCCATTCTGCGAATGTAGACACGCCCTTCTTGTTCAATCCATTCCGCTTCTGCCTTTTTGTCTTCAAGACTTGTCCGAATCCACATATATCCGGAAACGATTGCAGCCAAAATTAACACCGTTACCCACCACGGAATCGTCGTTATCGCTACATCCGATGTAAACCTTTGCAGCACTGCGAGTCCTAGGAATATAATCACAAGCGTTAACAGCATACGTTTGGACCGTTCTTGCAAATCGACCACCCCTTCTGCGAATCCTCTTCTTTTACTTTATGAGGGCGGAAGGGCTTGTATGCTCTTTTAAATATTTTTCGGCTTGTAAAATGTCCGATTTTCCAAAGCGGGGATACGTTCTGTGAAATGGCCCTCTTCGGTTTTTCCCAACGCCCGATCCATCATATTCATTTTTGCATCAAGATTATCGATATAGTGCAGAATTTCCGCTTCTCGTAAAAGCGGAGGTTTCGGGCTTCCCCATTCTCCTTTTCCGTGGTGGCTTAGAATAAGGTGTTCCAGCAACATCGGTTCTTCCCCTTCAATTTTCAATTCAGAGGCTGTTTGCCGGATTTCTGCAGCCATAAGAGAGATATGCCCGATCAGGTTTCCCTCAATCGTATATTCCGTGTCAATCGGTCCCGACAATTCTCGCACTTTGCCAAGATCGTGTAAGATGATCCCGGCATAAAGCAAATCTTTGTTCAAACTGGGATACAATTGCACAACCGATTGGGCGAGCTGAAGCATACATACGACGTGATAAGCAAGTCCGGACATAAACTCATGGTGATTTCTCGTTGCTGCCGGAGCGTCCAAAAATGCATGTTGGTGCTTTTTAAGCAAAAAACGTGTCATTCGTTGGATTTTAGCGTTTTCGATATCAAAAACAAACTGATTGATGTGTTCAAACATATCCGTTTTTTTCATAGGGGCCGTCGGTACGAGATCCTCTATTTTCACTTGATCTTGATCGCTTACCGGTCGTATCCGGGCAATTTTTAACTGCAAACGCCCGCGATAATCGAAAACTTCTCCCTGTATAGAAACAATCGTTTTTCCGGTATACGTACGTTCGTCTTCCGGTTTGACTCCCCATAATTTCGCCTCAATATCGCCGCTATTATCCGATAATCGCAACGTTAAAAACGGCTTTCCGTTGCTGGCTATCCCTCGTGTCGCTTGACGAATGAGCAAGTGGCGATCAATTTTATCGCCGGCTTTCCCGTAATAAATTCCTTTTTCCATCATTGTGGCAGGCAAACAATTCACGATTTATGCTCGCCCTTCTCTCCCTCCCTGTTTATGGTTGACGCGGCAAGGTCATTTGAAAAGACACCCTGCCATTCGCGTTAAAGACGCCGTGACGCCCGCGATGTAGCTCCGTAATTTGCCGAACAATGGCAAGCCCGAGTCCAAATTGACCTTTATTGCCTTTCCGAAAAGGTTCAAACATCGTTTCCATATCTTCTTCGCTAATGGTTTTCCCGTCATTTTCAACAATCAACGTCACGTAATGATCCGTTTGTTCAGCACGAATCCAAATGGCACTTTTTGCATAGCGCAATGCATTTTCAATGAGGTTTTCCAGTAATATTTGTATGTGTTCAGGGTCTCCTTGAAAGCGAATGGCCGCACCTTCTACGATGAAATCAAGATCATCCCTTTGCAGTCGGTAACGTTCCTCTAATTCATAGGCCAATGCCCCAAACGATATTTCTTCAAGGTTAATGGTTTCTTCTTTTAAGTTCCCCAATTTTGTAAAATAGAGCATGTCTTTGACCCGTTTATCCATGCGATCCGATTCCTGAAGAATGACATCCATCGATTCTTCCACCGTGTTTTTCGGGAGCACGCCGTCTTTCACGGATTGCGCATACGTCTTCACAACCGTGATCGGTGTCTTCAGTTCATGGGATGCATGTTGCATAAACGTTTTTTGGGCGTCGTCGTATCGGATCAAGTTCTGGCGCATGAGCTCAAATTGATCCGATAGTTTTTGGAAATCATCATCGCCTTCCCAATGAAAAGGCTCCTTCCAGTTTCGTTTTGCAATTTGCTCAAAATGATTCCCAAGCAAGCGCAAAGGCTTCCGCAGATAACGGGTGAGCCAAAGGACCGGAAGCAAACTTAACGCTGAAGTGATCAGCATTAAATAAACAAGGTTCTCCCAAAGCTGATTAACCATTGAATCACGATAGGCATCCCACATAAAGGAAATATAATAAGCCTCGTCTATCTCATCATCTTCACTTGCATCAATACGCGTCACAACGTAAAACACCGTGGAATCTTGATATGTGAATTCATAGCGACCGGTTTCCGACTCTTGTGCAAAAGCTTGCGCAAACATATCTTGATAGGCTTCTTCCAATTCTGTCGGTATTTCTTCCTCGACTCTGGTACCGGCCACTTGATCGGCAACAAAGATGTGGCCCACCGCCCGTGAAGAAGGGTCAATAAGCGCATCATCCGGATCCGGCGGTGAAAATTGCTCGCTGAATGGATTGACTAATTGCCTTTGTTGTTGTTCAATGATTCGATAGGTTTCTTCCGTGAGTGTCCCTTGAATCGATATCGGATAAATAATGATCATCGACAAGCCGACCAAAACGAGCAAAGAAAGAAAAGATAACCATATTCTCCGAGTAAGATTCATCCGCATCATGACGATAGAATCCTATACCCATACCCATACAATGTTTCAAGGTGGATGCGAGGCATCTTTTTGCGCACTCTCCGCACGACATCATCCACCGCTCGTTCAGAACCGTAATAGTTCTCTCCCCATACTTCCTCAATAATATCCTCGCGGGAAAGGGCTTTGCCTACTTGAACCGTCAGTAACAAAATCAGGTCCATTTCTTTTGTCGTCAAATCAACGACTTGTTTGTCATTTTGTTCATCTATGACCGTTCGAGCCTCCGGATCGATCGTATAATCATTTAAATCAACCGTTTTGTTTTCTTCGGATTCGGAACCATACACACGTGTCAACAATTTCTTGACACGAATAATCAGTTCTTGTGGCAAAAAGGGCTTGGATATGTAATCATCGCTCCCCATTTCCAATCCAAGCACCCGATCCAAATCTTGGTCTCTGGCAGAAATAAAAATAACCGGAATATCCCCCTGGATTTCGCGAATCGTTTTTAAAATTTGATAACCGTCTGTCCCCGGAAGCATAATGTCAAGCACCCATAAATGTGGCCTTTCTTCTACGGATTCTTGTGCTTTATCGCCATCTTGAAACAGTTTTACCGTCCATCCTTCTTTTTCCATATAAGCCCTTAGTGCCTCTGATAAGTTTTCTTCATCTTCAACAAGATAAATCGTATAACTCATCAATCATCACTCATTTCTTCTTATAGAGGTAGTTTCACTTTATAGTATCAATCATTTTCTTTCATGCCAACTGTTGGCTATTCTAAAAGCCGGAGAAATACCTCATAGGAAAGACCTCATCCTTACCATGGGAGACCGGAAGAAATATAAGTGATATTTGAGATTAAAACCGAGGGAAATCAACGCTTTTAGAAAAGGTATTGATCATACACAGCATATAAAGTGATGAAGTCGTCATTGTTTCGTCACTGCAAATGGAGAACAGCTACATACAATAAAAATAATTAGCTGTGTAAAGGCTTTGATGTTAACATGGAAATGTAAGAATTACTATTCAACAATCGGGCCATTTTGTTGAAGAAAAGAGAGTAGTTTAAACTACTCCCTTTTTTTTTTTATTTTAAATTTGACATACGAATGAATGTAATGTAAACTTTACTTAAGTAATATATTTTTTACATTATTTTTTAGTGTGGTGAGTTAATGAAAGAAGAGAATGATTTATTCAATAATATATATATCCTCAGAGCAGAAAAACGTTGGACCCAAAAATACGTTGCGGATCAACTTAATGTAACTAGACAGACGATTTATTCTTTAGAATCCAACAAATATAATCCATCTTTAAAATTAGCTTTTGAAATTGCTTTATTATTTGATAAGCAGATTGAAGATATTTTTACTTATAAGAGAAAGGGTGACAGTTAATGGTCAATGTACTTATTGTTATATCGGTGATTATAGCAGGTTTTGGTTTAGGCAAGTACATTAGCTTTTCAAAGGAGGAAGGGACAGATGAAAGAGGGAAGTTCATACTTGCTAAAGCTTCATATATTACTATGAGTTTTTTATTTCTTATTTTTGCAATTTTAGTTTTAGTAGTAGGATTTTTAAATATTTCTGCTGAAATACTAGGAGTCGTTATAGTTGCAGTATTATCCCTACTCATTCTCATTAATGCTATATCCATTATGTACTTCCGTAAAAATATGTAATACAAATTTATAAAAGGTTATTCCCCAATCGAGCGCTTTTGTGGAATAAAAGTTGTACCACAAAAAGGCCAGATTGTTGAATAAGGTTTTATGATAGAATAAAGCCATAATAAGGCGAATAATTAAGGAGGAGTCTTAAATGAAACACCGTGCCTTACAGTTGTATGACTATCATATCTGGGCAAATAACAGATTTTTCGAAAGGTTAAAAGAGCTGCCTCCTAGTGTTTACACCCAGGAAATTCAAAGTGTTTTTCCCTCAATTGCGGAGACGCTTGTTCATGTTTATATGACGGATACAATATACCTTGGTGTAATGCGGGAGAATAGCATGGATGAGGTTCAATCTTCCATTATACAGGCGCAAGAAAAGACAAAGGATAAGGGTATCGAAGAAATGGAAACCCTGTATGAAGAGTTAGCCAAAATGTATAGAGCCTTTTTCAATAGTGAAGAAGATATGGACAAGCCTATTATTGCAGAACATCCGACTTTCGGACGGCTGGAAACACATCTTTCAGAACTCGTACAGCATGTCGTCAATCATGGTACCTATCACCGTGGGAATCTTACCGCGATGATACGCCAACAAGGTTATCCTAGCGTACCGACGGATTATATTATGTATCTTTATGACAGACAAGCGACGAACTAATTTGTTACGTTAAAGGGCTCAAGGGGGATTGTTATGGTTTATATTGCTCTTCTTCGGGGGATTAATGTGGGCGGGAAAAATAAAGTTGACATGAAATTACTTAAACAAACGTTTGAAAAAGCCGAGATGAATGATGTGGTGACATATATCAATACAGGTAATATTATTTTTTCATGTAAAGGAATATCAAAAGCTGAGCTATCAAGTATATTGGAAGAAGCAATACATTATGATTTCGGGTTACAAATTAAAGTAGTAGTTCGTAGCGTTGATGATGTCAGACGAATCATTAATGCTATTCCTGACACGTGGAAAAATGACAAAGACAGCAAAAGTGACGTTATGTTTTTATGGGATGAAATTGATGATGAGTCCGTTCTTGAGAATGTGGTTATCAAACCAAATATTGACACGGTGAAATATGTTCCCGGAGCGATTCTATGGTCTGTTGAGAAGAAAAATGTAACCAAAAGCGGAATGTCAAAGATTGTTGGATCAAAATTATACAAACAAGTTACGGTAAGAAATGTTAATACTGCTCGTAAGATATACGAACTCATGCAAGCTAAAATCAGTTAGTTCGCTCGATAATCATTGTAAATTGATTTTTAAGCTATTGGCTCTACCTCTAATGATACCAGCTAATATAAGTTTGGACTGTTCTATAAACGTAGCGCTTTTGTGGAATAAAGGTTGTACCAGAAAAGAGCGATTATCTGGAATAAATGGCATCTTAAAAACCTTCTTAAATGTTGATTCATCGTTAACATAATAGTTCAGAACAGCCATTAGAAACTTTAATAAATTAGACCGCAAAAATCCGGAAGCGTACCTTAATCTTATATTGGTATATTGCATGTAGAAAAGAGGTGACTACATGACCAATACATCAATTGGATTATTTCAAGGGATTGCTTTATATATTGCAACGGTCTTAGGATCTGGTGTCCTTTTTTTATCCAGTGTTACAGCCTCAATAGCCGGGCCAGCGTCCATATTATCTTGGATGATCGTGATTATGATTAGTTTTCCCCTGGCTTATTCGTTTGCTTGTTTAGCGCGAGAATACCCAGACGCTGGAGGGGCTGCCACTTTTGTAAGGTATTCATTCGGGGAACATTTAGGAAATATTATTGGATGGTTCTATTTTGTTACAGCAGCAGTCGGACAAACCATTGTTGCTTTAACAGGCGCTTATTATTTAGGAAATGCCTTTGATTTTTCACAGATGGAGATAACGTTTGCTGCCATATTGATGTTGGTTATTGCCGGAATCACTAACTATTATGGCATTCGAGTAAGTGGCAAATTGGCATTACTGTTAAGTGGTTGTTTATTTCTTCTGTTAGTAGTAACGATTGTATTGGCTATTCCTAGTATAAGTTGGGATCAATTTAGCCCTTTTTTCCCTAGAGGAAGTGGTTCAATCGGATCTGCTATAACCGCCATTTTTTGGGCTTTTTTTGGTTGGGAGGCGATTTGTAACCTTGCAAACAATTTTAAGAATCCCAATCAAAACATCGTTAGAAGTACTATTATAAGTGCTATAATTATTGGTGTGCTTTTTCTTGCCCTTAGTTTTATAACCATTGGCACAGGCACGTACGGTGATATGGAGAGTGATTTATCGCCTATTGCCGTTATTATAAATGATACGTTTGGTTTACATGCTCAATTGCTGACCGGTATTCTCGCTTTCATCATTTGTACAGGAACAACAAACGCATTTGTCGCAAGTCTTACTCAGCTTGGTTATTCACTAAGTAGAGATGGGGCTTTTCCTTCTTATTTTTCGGTGTTACACTCAAAAATCCAAATATCAAGACGTATGGTTTTGTTTGTCGTTATGTTCGCAGGGGCGGGAGTGTTCATGACAAACGCTTTTTCTCTTACGTTTAATGATATTTTATTTATTCCAACGTCCTTGGGGATTCTTGTTTATATTCTTTCAATGGCCGCTGGTGTTAAGCTATTTAGAAAAGGAACATTGCCGTGGATTTGTTCATTGATCGCCATGATTTTATGTGCCCTCGTCCTCCCGTTTTTTCGGTCATACATCATTGTTCCATTGGTGGTCATTTCTATATATGTAGCTTACATGTTCTTTTTTAATAAAAGGCGTTAAAATAATGAAGAGACAGGAGCTGAGCGACATGGTTGTTCATGCAGAGTTTTCTTTCAATGACATGGTAAAAATCGCTAACAGCTGTGACCATTCATATGACGGCCAGTTTTTCTATGCGGTGAAAACAACAGGAATTTTTTGCCGCCCTTCTTGTAAGTCAAGATGCCCCAATAAAGAAAATATCACCTTTTTTCCAACAGCAGAAGAAGCAAAATGTGCAGGTTTTCGTCCCTGCAAAAGATGCCAACCGGATATGATAAACTTTGATCCCCAAATGGATCTCATTAATGATACGAAGGCATATATTCAAGCGAATTATATGGAAAACCTTACATTGACGCAAATAGCGCAACATATCGGTATAAGCCCCTATTATTTAGGGCGAGTTTTTAAAAAGCAAACGTCAAAAACGCCACGCTCCTTTTTAGAGCACATACGTGTACGTAAGGCCGTTGAGCTTTTAATAAACACTGACCGATCAATTATTGATATTTGTTATGAAGTAGGGTTTCAAAACGCCTCAAGTTTTTATCATGCTTTTCAAAAACAGACACAGTGTACACCCCAACAGTATAGAAAGGATTTCAGCTATGGTCTATGACGAATATCAAACAGATATAGGATGTTTAAGATTTGTTTTAAGGGAAAATGGAACGCTCGTGCGCATATTATTAACTGACCATCATTGGTTTACTTTTAAGGAAAATAATGCTGTTAAAAAAAGCTCTGAGCTAGGAAAACCGATTCGGCAACAGTTTCAAGAATATGTTGGCGGGGAACGCAAGGATTTTGAGCTACCATTTGAACTTGAAGGAACATTTTTTCAAAAACAGTCATGGAAAGCATTGCAAGCGATTCCTTATGGGGAAACAAAATCGTATTCTGAAATTGCTCGTTTGATTAATCGACCGCAAGCTATTCGTGCCGTAGGGCATGCAAACAGTATAAATCCGTTCCCGATTATATTTCCATGTCACCGGGTTATTGGCAAAAGTAAAAGTTTGACTGGATACGCTGGAGGCTTAGAAATGAAAAAGCAATTACTTCGTATTGAAGGTGTTTTCATTTAGTGCCTTACAGGACAGCAAGCAATTTTCTTTTGCGCAACAATCGAGGCACAATTCTGGAATAACAGGGATTGCGCTCTTCACGAGAAGAACCAAATTGTCGAAGAAAACTGTGAAAAATTAGGGGATTTTCAATATGGAATTTAACTTTATAGAAATATTGCTTTTAATTATTGGTCTTTATTTACTTTTTACTGTCATTAAACTTGATGGTCGTCTTAAAGGCTTAAAGTACACTCTAGACCAAATCTCTGAGCAGGTAAACATTCCTGAGAATCCAATTAATGATGAGTTGCGAAAATTAATTAAAGATGGTGAAGATGTTAAAGCGGTGAAAAAGGTAAGAGAAACATTAGGGCTTTCATTGGTGGAAGGCAAACAGTACGTGGATGCCCTAAAATTTGAAGACAAATAAACACATTTAAACAAACGAGGCGCGATTGTTTAAGATCGCATTAGAAAGTGATCAAACTTTTTTATAAAAATTGAACAATACTCCACAAAGAAAGAATCCATTTTGAAAAAGATTGATCAAAATGGATTCTTTTTTGTTTACAATAATATACAGCTTTGTGAGGTATTTTTGATCGATCTTTATTTTAAAGCTACACTTAATAAAATTTCCGAATTTGTCTTGACATTAACAATATTTTCGAGTAAATTTAAAACCGACCATTCGGAATTAAATTGGCAATTGGAGTGAATAAAACATGGGCAGAAAATATAATCCAAAACAGACAAAGGAAAATATTATGGCAACGGCGGTTCGGTTGTTTATGGAAAAAGGCTACGAAAAAACAAGCATGCAAGATATTGCAAATACGCTTGAGATATCTAAAGGCGGTATTTATCATCATTTTAATTCGAAAGATGAAATTATAAATGCTGTCAAAGAAAACAAGGCCAGTAGCGTAAAAGAAAGCTTGAATAAGTGGATGGGTACAGTCGATGCACAATCAGAAAGAGAGAAATTAACCGCGATCTTGGAAAAAAATATAGCAGATCAGGAAGCGCGTGCTTTTGATAAAGTATTAAGCACACAAATAAAGAGTCCTGATTTTATCGTATCAATCATGAAAGATTCCATAGAAAATAGTGCTCCCGTATTTTCGGATATTATGAAAAAAGGATTGGCAGACGGATCTATTGCTACAAAATATCCGGTTGAAAGTGCAGAGGTTTTCTTTTTATTACTCAATATTTATTGTGATCCCGTGATTTTCAAAGCTGATGAAGAAAAATTATATCAACGGTTGAAGTTTGTACAAGAAATAATGCGATCAATCGGTGCAGATATCGTTAGTGACGAGCTCATTGATGAAACAGCAACCCTGCTTCATAACTTATATTCAAGAGATAGCGATGAAAATGAGTAATTCGCTCAATTATGTAACAAAAGCCAACTTGTTGAAGGTTTTAATATCCATAAATGAAGAATTAATGTTTTGATCTAATAATAGTAAAATAATGGGGGCTACTATGAGTGCAAATGCGATTAAGAAAAATGAGCGGATTCATACGCTAGATATCATACGAGGAATCGCGGTGTTAGGAATTATTATTGCGAATATGTACGTGTTTAAAACGTTGTTCGCTGACGAAACAAAATTGATGTTCACAGGTGCCGTCTTGCCAGATGGAATGTTCAATCAAATTGTCAGCATATTTGTTAGCTTTTTTATCGACAATAAATTCTATCCCATGTTCTCTCTGCTATTTGGTCTCGGGTTCTTTATTTTTTATGATAGGTTACGTCAAAAAGGCTTATCGGCAGGTCGGCTATTTTCAAGGCGTTTGGTTTTTTTATTGGTGATTGGTTTGATTCATCTGGTCTTCTTGTGGACTGGGGATATTTTGCACACTTATGCATTGGCAGGTTTTTTGTTATTGTTGTTCATCAATCGGAAACCACGAACCATATTGCTATGGGCAGTGTTGATGCTTGGCATCGGTACCTTTATCTTGACAGCAATGCTGACTGTATCCGGATTGATGTTATCGATGATGGGGACGGATGAATTTGTTCAAAATGATACACGGGGGATGGCGATAACAACGATGATGGAAGGGACATATATGGAGATTTTACAATATCGTTTCGTCAACGAGGTCGTGCCCGTGCTGTTCAATGTCTTTCTCACCGTTCCGGGGATTTTACCGCTATTCCTGATCGGACTTTACATGGGAAAAACGAGAATGTTTCATGACGTTGCAGCAAACCTCAATCGCTGGAAAAAAATCTGCATACATTCCTGCTGGAGTGGCCTTGCCTCAGTAGCCATCGTCGTAGGTCTTAAATATGGATTGGGTCCACTTCCGGCTTCAATCAGTTACGGTATTTCAGAAGGATTGCACTTTTTAGCGGGACCGATCCTGATGTTGTTCTATGTTTCCGCATTGGTACTCCTTTTACATTCAGGTGGCAGGCTGAAGCTTTTCATGCCCATCGCGGCAGTTGGACGAATGGCGCTCACCAATTACTTGTTGCAAACGTTGATTGGTGTATCAATTTTTTACGGATTTGGCCTTGGACTTTTCGGCCAAGTATCGATCGGAGGCGGATTCTTGTTGGCCATCGCTATCTACATCATACAATTAATACTCAGTCACTTTTATTTAAAAAAATTCAAGCAAGGTCCGCTGGAATACTTATGGCGAAAGTGGACGTATGGTGGAAAATTATTAACATGACCGTGTACACATCACGAAGCAAATGCAATTATTTCGGTATAAGATTGCAACACTTTCGCTTTTAGGGTCATGACTGTTTAATAATAAAATTGGAAGGGGATTACCATGGAGCCCGAATATATAAGGGACTATGTGATATACTCAGCGATTTTCGGTATGTATAGTTTTATTTGGTTCGGGTGGGATCAGAAGAACCCTAGGAAAAATTGGTGCAAGTGTATTGGAGGTAGTTGGATTTGGATATTGAGCAAATAAATGAAAATATTATATTATAAATGGGGTGTAGAAAAGATTCATCTAAATTTGAGAAAGGAATAAGGAAACCTAATTAGACAAGGGGGGCGGAAACGATGGGTACTGGTGTCTGGGTCGCTATAGGTATTGCCATAGCTGCTGGAATAGGTTTGTTTGGAAAATCAAAAAAGAAAAAATAACATCTATTGGATAAATTCTTATAAATATCAAGCATTTATTTTCACGGATGAAACAACGTAAAGCCAATATTCATAAACCCGAGAAAGAGAAAGCTGGCATACGAAAAGATACGTCAAAACGTACAGCGTTTGCGGTTTGGGGGTTAATCGGAGGATTGCTTTTCTTCTCCATTCTTGCTGCCATGCTTTCGATCAATACACGTTCCACATTCAATGATTTGCGTGCGGCGGTCGATGATGAAGAAGAAGGGGAGGAAGAAGAAGCAGACTTGGATGTGGTGAGTGCTGATTATTTCTTGCGTGACTTTGTGGATGCTTATATCAATGTTAGTGATGATCCGGATGAATTAGAAGAACGTCGTGGGGAACTAGAAAATTTTATGGTTTCCATGGATACGGAAAGCGAATGGAATATGGTTGATGTTGAAATGGAGGGCGAACGACGGTTAGATAATGTTGAGTTATTTCATATAGATGAAACAGAAGAAGGAGCGGTGTTTGAATATGAGGTCACATATATAAGTGACAATGGGGATGGAACGACGGAAGAACAAATATTATTGTTGAATGTTCCAATTATTGAAGATGATGGACAGTATGCCGTATCCGGTGAGCCATATTTTACTGATATAGATGATCTTTCTGCTTCCGTAACGGTGGAGGAAGAAGAAAGAAATGTAGATGAATATGTAGGGGATGAACAGGAAGAGATATTGGCGTTTTTGGATGAGTTTTTTGAGCAATATGCAACAGGTGACGAAGATGACCTTTCGTATATGATGCAAGACCCTGAAAGTTTGAATGGTGCATTTGCCTATGAAGGTATGGTGGATGAATCGATCGAAGAACAGGAAGAAGGATTTTCGGTTTACACGGATGTTCATATGGTGGATGACGTAACAGGGATGAATTATGAATTTGAAGTGACCCTCTATTTAGAGCGAATGAATGAAAATTATATTGTTGAAAATATAGAGATTCAATAGGAGGTATAAAATGGGGCTTTTTGAATGGGTGATGATTTTAGGATCGGCGACATTACCTGATCTTGGTGAAGTGGAAAGTTGGGCGCTGAATATCGTTACACAGGCGATCACATTGATCGTCGTTTTTTTAGTTACAAAGCATTTGGCCAAATTTAGAGTTGGTGCCGTTGTTAGTGCTTGTATATTTGCAGGAGCAGTCACGTTTGTGGTTCAAAACTGGGATCAGGTCACGGATTGGATTGAAGCCTTAATTGATCTTTTGTAAACGGTGATTGTGATGTTCCTGTCAAGGCTATTGGCAGGAACGTTTGATGAAAGAGGTGAATGTATGCGAGTGGTCTATAACTACCGACCAGCCTTTCGAGAGCCCAAACGGATTCAACAGTTGACGGATAGATACACTTTACCTATTGCGATTGAGTTAATTCCAACCATCAATTTTCTTGTCTTTATGGCGCTAACCGGATTGATGATGTATGTCATTCGCTTGATATTTCCGTTTACGTTTGAGTTGACGTTTGTGATTATTTTGGTTGGTTTACCGTTGTTTTTGACGATGTTAATGCGGAAGGTCAATCCCGATGGAAAAAATATTTATTTATATCTTTGGGGATTGTTCAATTATTTACGTAAAGTGAAACTGCCCAATAAGACGTATTGTAATGATCGGGATGTAACGTGGATGGATGATAAAAAAATAACTTTTAAAAAATGTGTAGAGGTGGTGAAGCGAAAAGATGGCAGACGTACAAACGCCTATGAAAACGATGTATCGGAATTTGCTACTGACGAGAGGGGGCGACGTTTGGGCGTATCATCGTATAAAGGCGAAGTCCATTCCGAAGCAAAATGAAAAAGAAGTGGAAAGCTATAAAAAACGATGGCGAGAGTTTTTGCAGGAGTTAACAAAGTATCAGGATTTTCACTTTATGATGTATCCCCAGGAATATCAACTGCATGAGCGTTTTGAGAATCTGAAGCAAGATGTGGCTTTAGATACCGAAGATATGGCGAACTATTATTTGGATGAGACAGAATCACTATTAGGACAGCGATTGGGGACGGTGACGAAAAGTGATTTTATCGTCGGTGTTCGTTTAAGAGCGGATATGGTAAGGATAGATGCCGATGTAAAAGAAAATATGATGTCGATGCTTTCAACAGCAACGGATACCATTGTGAATCTATTAGGATGGGAGCAGGAAGTTACAACATCCTTCTTTGAAAAATATCAAGAAGCTGAACAGGAATTAGCGGACACAATGGGGATGGTTGATGGTGCACCATTAACGGAGAAAGAAATGATTTATATTAATCGTTATCACTTTATTCGTGGGTTAGATCATCAGGTTTCAGAGGAAATGGCGAATGCTTCAAGGAAAGCTGTTACGAATACGCTCATTGACCCTACTTCTCCATCCGTTTTAAATCTGAACAGTGATGAAGATGAAGGATATATCAGTTTTGTTGTGATTGATGAATTTCCCCGTAATATGGCGGATAGCGATTTATTCTATGAGACGCAAGCCTTACCGTTTCCTGTTGAAGTTGATATTAAAGCACAAGTGGAAAGTAAATCCCAAACCAAAATGAAGGTCAATATGAAAAAGAAACAGTTACGAGAATCGGCGAGAGAGCAAAATCAGACCGGGGATGAAACGGATGCGTCCATAAGTGAAAGTGATCAAATGATCAGAAACTTGCAGGACGATATTAAAAAAGATGACGTGCATATGTTTAACTGGATGGCTGTGGTGATCGTAGATGGACAAACGAAAAAAGACTGTTTAACGAGAGCAAAGATGGTCAAACGTCGATTAAAGTCGATGGGGATTGTTGCACGAATACCAGTGGCTGACCAATTATCATTGTTCTATAAGTTTTTGCCTGGCGAACCGATTGACGTGAAAGATCGAAACTGGATGCAAAAAACGTCGCA
The DNA here is from genome assembly GCF_016495865.1 of Salicibibacter cibi. NCBI lineage: Bacteria > Bacillati > Bacillota > Bacilli > Caryophanales > Bacillaceae > Salicibibacter > Salicibibacter cibi. Next base: position 1,226,786 of record NZ_CP054706.1, on the reverse strand, counting down.
GGATGGTTTGGCGGAGTGCCTATTCGGGGTTAATGCATCGGTTGGCTCGAATATTGGCTTTTTCGTCGGTTGGATTGATCGATTTGAACAGCATAAAGATTTGGATGCGGCGATCGGTTCAAGCCGTGATCCAGTGTTTTTCCATCCGTTTCTAGCGAATCAACAAATAAAAGGGACAAAGACGAAATCGCCACATGTTCTTATAACAGGCGATACAGGGAATGGAAAATCATTTCTGGCTAAGCTGCTGTTTATTTATATCTCGTTATTGGATATCAAATGCTTGTATATTGATCCGAAAAAAGAGTTAAGAAAATGGATACGGAAAGTGATGAAAAATCAGCAAGTGCGAAAAGATTTTCCGTTGTTTGTGGAGCATTTGGAGAGATTCCACTTTATTACGTTAGACCCCGAAGATCAAGCCAATTGGGGAGCATTAGACCCGATTGTATTCTTGCCCTCCACGCAACAAAAAGAAATGGTCACAATGATTTTTGAACAGGTCTATGATTTTTCGGGAAAGGATGATGTGCATACAGCCTTTTTACAGTCAATAACGAAAGTGCAGGAACAGAAAGAAAAAGGGGAAAAAGTTGGCAGTATGCATGTGATCTATGAAATGCAGGCGCATGAAGATGTGGATGTGCGGAAGGCAGGCAATTTTTTATATGAAGTTATGGCGGATGGGGTGATGCGCTTATGTGTTCATGATGGCTCGAATGATGCCTTATCTTTAAATCGCCGCATTAGTATTGTAGAAATTGAGAATTTGGATTTACCCGAGGTGAATGATAGCTATGAAAGTTATACAAGTGAACAGTTGAAATCGAGTGCTGTCATGTATGCTCTTGGAAGGTATTGCGAGTTGTTTGGTCAAAATAAGGATGAACGTACAGCCGAGTTTATGGATGAAGCATGGATGTTGACATCCAATCCCACGGGGAAAAAAGTCGAAAAGAAAATGCGTAGGGTCGGGCGTAGTTATAGCAATGCGCTCTATTTTATTTCCCAATCAACAAAAGACGCTCTACGTGAAGAAGAAAGCAATAACTTTGGCGTGGCATTTGCGTTCGATGAACCAACCGAACGTGAAGATGTATTAAAATGGATGAACATGGAAGCAAGCGACGAAAATATTGATATGTTGGATGGGATGTTTCAAGGGCAATGCTTATTCAAGGATTATTATCGCCGCACGGCTAAAATCAGCGTGGAATGCCTGTTTGATGAATGGGCAGGCGTATTTGAAACGGTGGAAGCGTCAGCCGTAGCAACAGCTGAAGAAATGTGGTGGGCATAAGCATTTAAAAAAAATTGGTACTCATAGTCATTTAAATGTTCAGCAACAGGAATTTTTTCGGTTTCCAACGCAAACTCTCCCTTCATATAAAAAGCGCACCAGTCTAAACCAGTACGCTTCGTTTATTTCTTCTCTGCTCCTGAAGCAACAGGCTCATTCATCGGTTCCTTAGATGTTTTCTTGCCCACTTCAACAATATCTTCGGCTTCAACTGTCCAAATTACATTGGCAAATCCATTTCCCGATGCTTGCGCTCTTGCTCTTATAGTCGGATTCTTTAATTCCACCGGAGCATTAAAATCAATCTCTTTTTCATCAACATATTCAGGTACAGTGACCTCAATCTGTTCCCCTTGTGTAGACGACGCTAAATTATAGACTCTCGCTTGTAATGGCCTTTCTTGAAACGATTTGTCAGGGTCATACTCTCGTCTTTCTCTAGCCATACCCATAAAAATCATATCTCCAAAAGTTACTTTCACATCAGGTTTAATCCCACTTCTAAAATTCATTATTCATTCGCTCCTTTTTTATTCATAAGTTTTCATGACATATAAAAAATGAATCGGCATAAAATCACCCGATTCCCACAAAACATCATATTTTTCATCTTCAACAACCTGCAACTTACAATGTATCCTTAAATCATAACTAGAACTTGTTACTTCCAAGCCAATGACATTTACAACTTCTCCTTTTTGCAAATCCAATCCGCTTAATTCCTCATTTGCCTTTTCTGCATACTTTAATCCAAATTCAGGCATACCCTCTTGTTCAAAAACATCTTCCATATAATGGCGATTCAAAACAACAGCTTTTTTCATAAATAAACCCCAATCTTTGAGATTTAAACATTATTTTTTGTACCGCTCCTATCCTGGCGCTTATCAACTCGCTACATTCTGATCACGGCGAATTTATAGTAGGTAATGTTTATCACCATTGGCTTATCATGAACAGGAAAAAGAATTAGGTCGACTAAAAACGGAATCCTCTCGGCGAGACATCCCGATTTCCGATCAACAAGCAGAATATTTAAAGCTATATAAAGAGAAACAAACGCCGAAATCTGATGTTGTTGTTGCAAACTTAAAAGGCGGTTATATGATGAAACGAAATGTACGGCGAGCGATGCAACGCATTTGTGAACGTGCTGAAGTCAAACAGATCACGTTTCATGAATTAAGGCACACGCACGCTACTTTAATGCTAGAAATGAACGAACACGTAAAAATCGTTCAGCAACGTTTAGGGCACGTTAAAGCTGAAACGACTATGGACATTTATTCACATGTCCGCCCACAGGTGCATCAAGATTCTGCGGAACGTTTCTCGAGCTTCTTTAATGCATGAAAAGGTAAGGGTGAGCGGGTCATGTCGTCACTGTCCCGTCACTGCAATTCATAATGCAAACATGAGGAAAAGCTGAAAACCTTGATATGACTGGAGCTTCCTGCCGGACTCGAACCGGCGACCTCATCCTTACCATGGATGAGGTCTTGTGATTAATTAAAACAAGAGGGAAAGTGCAGCCAACCCTGCCAGCGGCAATGCTAATCTTCTCCAACGAAAACCGGGTGCTCCAAACCCTCCATATCCGTAGCCGGGATAACCATATCCATAGCCGCCGAATACGCGTTGATCCATTTGTGGTTGATAATGGCCCCAGTTTCCGTCTTGATGGCCGTATCCGTGATGCTGGTGGCCCTGCCCATAATAGTGTTCATTCCCGGGATGGTGCCCGTGATGGTGGTGCCCGTGGCCCCCATGATGATGGTCATATCCATTGTTACCATCATCACTTTCCAAAATGATCAAGTATACGTTTTCTACGTCGACATTTTCCACAAAACCGTAAAACGTTTGCTGATCCGCCATATCTGCCTTTACGTGTCTTCCCTTATGTTGAAGACAATGATGATACATCTGCTCGTTACGTTGCATGATAGTAGCCTACCTCCTTTACAACATAACGTATTCAGTTTGGAAGTGAGATGTGAGAGGTTAGAGGCTGGACAATGCAAAAGAAAAAAGACCCCGAAGATCAGGGTCTTTTTATTAATCAGTTTCACTGACGGCTTGTTCTGCACGATCTGCTCTACGTTCATTTCGGTTGATGATCCATGTCTGTATCATCATAAAAATGCTCCCCGTAAACCAATAGAGCGACAACGCTGAAGGGAGCGCAAACCCTGCACCGACGATCATGACCGGCATGATGTAGAGCATGACCTTCATTTGGCCGGCGACTTCCGTAGGCATGTTACGAGTGCTTAATTGCATTTGCAAAAACATGGCGAAACCGGCAAGCAAAGGCATGATCATATACGGATCAGAATTTCCGAGATCCATCCATAGAAAACTGTGCGTCGCGATCTCTTCCGTGCGGACAATCGCGAAATAAAAAGCCATTAATATCGGCATTTGGATGACCATCGGCAAGCAACCCGCAAGCGGATTCACCCCGCTATTCTGGTAGAGACTCATCATTTCCTGTTGCATTTTTCTTTGCTCTTCAGTATTTTTCATATCATATTGCGTTCGCAACTGCTCAATCTCGGGACGGAGTTTTTGCATCGCTTTGCTGCTCTTATGCTGTTTTAAAAATAACGGGAGTAACAAAAGCCTGATGACGACTGTCATACCCATAATCGCCAGTCCATAACTCCCTTGCATTAATTCTGCGGTTTGGATAATTAACCACGACAACGGAAACACAAAAAAATGATCCCAAATTCCCTCGCTTTCCGAAGTAATGGGCGCGCGATCCATCCCACAACCGGACAGCACAACCCCGATCATGAAGATGACGATTAATCCGACGATATGCTTTTTCTTCAACAAAGGTCCTCCTTATATTAGATTGGTACATTTAATATAGAGAAGGATAGGATTCTTCATCGTCATCATCATGGCTTCGATCGTTGAACGCAGGGATTTTTTGTTGTACGCGGGGGACAGCAGGGACGGGCGCTTGAGAAAGAAAAACCTTCACATGTTTTTGCCGGCTTTGTTGCCATTGCCTTGTTATCAGCTGCATCGGGGATACGGAACGAAGATGGTTTTGAAAACCAATCACCGCGATGCTGGATAACATCACCATAACGTAAATCCAGTTCATATCTGTCACAAATTCAAGCATCATCTTTCCTGCCACCCCCTTTATTAGAAACCTTGGCTTCACGCCAAGGTTTTAGGTCGAAAAGCCTTAGTTGCAAAATCACCATTTCCCTGCATTGTATCACATATTTCTTACTCATTGACATTCTTTTATTTCCATCTTTTCCAATGAATAACCTTTTCATCCAGCTATCATGGTGTTTTTTTTGATAGCAATACTGCCTGCTTCAAGCTCTTCCACATACGAGTATGATTATACAACAGCACTCCGCCGCGGTATACTTTCGCGGCGATAGCCGTTAACAACGCAATCGTAATCACCATGATTCCTGCCGAGAGAAACACTTCCCAGATTGCCGCCTCCCCCATTCCAACACGCAAAAACATGATCATTGGCGTGAAAAACGGGATATAGGAAGTAATGGTTACAATCGGTGCACCCGGATTCCCCATGCTAAAAACAGAGATCATGAGCGCTAAGATGACAAGCATATTCATCGGTCCCACCGCCTGGCCTACGTCTTCAATTCTCGTAACGACGGAACCAAGCATGGCTGCGAGCGTCGCATACAACAAGTATCCGAGGATAAAAAACAAAAACGCAAACAGAAAAAGTTCCAATGAAAAAACCGGACCATCTGCCGCAAACAGCGCTTGTTGCTCCATCAGTTCGCCTGCCTCCGGAGCGGAGCCTGTACCGATGAATTGGGCAAACGAAACCAAAGCCACCATAAAAATCAGCGAATACTGCGTAAGTCCGATCAGCCCAACTCCGAAAATCTTTCCAAACATTTGTTGAATGGGCGTAGCACTCGAGATCAACAGTTCCATCACTCTTGATGATTTTTCGGTGGCAACTTCCGAAGCGATCATATTTCCGAGAAATAGGACAGAAAAATAGATGACGAATAACAAAACATTCACGAGTAAACGCGCCTGGTTTAATTCCGCTTCCGAGCGCGCGGTCTCATCCAACGCTGTTTGCCCAAACGGCACAGGTTCATTCAGCGTTTCCAGTTCTTCTTCCTCGATCTGCAAAGCAGCCGCAATTTGCCCTTCCCTTACGTTTTGTAGGGCCGATTGAAGTTGGGAAGGAAGATACGTTTCATTGATCGTTGGCGCGAAAAAATGCCCTTCGATATCATCCGCCTGTCCATCCACTCGTAAATAAGCATCATATTGCCCTTCCATAACAGCTTTCCCGGCAACTTCTTCCTCTTCTTGAGAGGCTTCATCTATCGTAATTTGACCGCTTCCGCTCTCTATTTCTTCTGCCAACGGTTCAAACAGACCGTCGCTTTCATCGATCATAAGCACCGCATAGGTTTGCTCGGATGGGTCCCCGTCAAAAAACTGGATGATATTATTCAAATTCAAAAACACGAGCATAAACACAGCCATCATCAATGTCGTGAGCATAAACGTTTTCGATTTGATTTTTGTCCAATATGTATGGGCGAGCACGATGAACATTTTACGCATACGTTCGGCCCACCTTCTCAATGAAAATGTCATGCAACGTTGGTTCTTGCACGGAAAAATGGCGCACATACCCATAATCCTGAAGCCGGCTGAAAATATCTTTTGCCACTGTTTCATCACGAATCGCAAGCATCGTCTCCTCGGCACCAACGGTCATTTGCAACACGCCATCAACGTCCCCCAAAAACGAGAGCGAAAAATCCGCTCGAATATGGAGTTTACGTTTTTCATATGTGCGTTTGATGTCACTTAACTTTCCATGGACGACCGGTTTGCCTTTATCCATGATACAAAGATTTTCGCAAAGAGATTCGACATGCTTCATATCATGGCTGGAGAAAACAATGGTTGTCCCTTCGTTTTTGAGTTTTACAACAGCTTTTTTTAGCAAATCGACATTAATGGGGTCCAAACCGCTAAAAGGCTCGTCCAAAATCAAAAGCTGCGGACGATGCAATACAGCGGCAATGAATTGTATTTTTTGTTGATTCCCTTTTGAAAGGTTTTCCACTTTAGCTTTCCGATAATGAGGAATGTGAAAACGCTCCAGCCAAGCATCCACTTCGGCAACAATATCATGCTTGGAAAGCCCTCGCAAACGCCCAAGATAGATCATCTGCTCCATCACTTTCAGTTTCGGATACAAGCCCCTCTCTTCCGGCAAATAACCAATGATGCGCGCATCCAACGATTGTGGAGGACTTCCATTCCAGGAAACCCCGCCGTCATCGGGGGCAAACAAGCCGATCATCATGCGGAAAGTCGTTGTTTTCCCGGCACCGTTCGCCCCCAACATGCCAAACATTTCACCGGAGTCAATATGTAAAAATAATTGATCGACCGCTGTTTTTGCTCCAAATCTTTTCGTAACGTTCTCCATTCGCAAAGCCATGTACTCACCTCTTTGCCATACTAGCAATACATGCCGCTTTCTACAAGCCCGGGCTTGCGTTCTTATTTGAAAGGCCTTTCAAACAGAACAGCTCTTTGATAAAATAATGGGAAAGAAGTGGAGGGAGGGACCGCTATGGATTATGCTCTAACTGTATTTAATAAAACCGGAGAATTGTTGCTCAATGAATCTTATACATTCGATACAGACGAGGAAGCAATTGAGCATGGAAGAAGTCGGTTACAGGAAGAATCGTATATGACAACAACCCATCGTCTCGTGCGTTCCGGAAAATTGTTGTTATTTTACCGTTAAATCTAATGTTGTTGCCCCCTCATCCGAAAATGAGAGGGCAATCGTTTTTTATATGGCGAAAAACCAAGTTTTCTAATGATGTTGCGATACGTTCATTTGCTTTCTAAATACTTCTTTAATCATATATGCAAGCCCATCCTGATCATTTGATCTCGTTACCCAATCCGCGCTTTTACGCAGATGGAGCGATGACTGCCCCATGGCCACGCCCAAACCGACTGTACCCAACATTTCTTCATCTTCCGCTTTTGCTGCTACTGCAACCATCTCCCCGGGATGGATGCCAAGTTCATGACCGAGATAAAGCAACGTTTCTGATTTGTTTGCTTCTTTCATCTTTAAATGGACGGAAGGAATGTCTCCTTCTTGCTCCACAATGCTTAACCCCGGGATTATGCTTTGCAGATGATCAATGGCCGCTACTTTTTCTTCATTGACGTCAAAATCAACTTTCATTCGTAACGGAGATATACGATGCAAATCGATATGTTCGCTCATATGTTCAACAACCGTCTGCGGATAAAATAAAGACTCGCTCACGCTTACCGTCATCTTTCCGAGCAAATTTTGCGGTTGGTGCAGACGATTTGTCAACTCAAAATTTTCATGTTCGACAACCATCTGGCATCCAAATCGCTCCAATTCAAAAGCGATATCCCGTGCCATTTCCACCGGCATACGTTGGGCATAAAGCGGTTTATCCGCCCGTCCGGCGATAAGGGCCCCTCCGTAGCAAATCATTTCGTGCTCCATTCTCAACGCTTTCGCGATTTTATTCGCTTGCTGATAGGAACGATGGGTCGCTAGTGTTACATAAACCCCTTTATTCCGCACAAATTCAATCGCTTCCTTCGTCGTTCTTGATAACCGGCTGTTGTCTTTTAAAATGGCTCCGTCAACAGCCAAGGCTAATAACCGATAGTTCAAGGTCACCCCTCCTGTTCGTACTCGTTGCCCTATTAGTAAAACACTATGTCCGAAAGGGGAAATTTAGAACTGTAATGGCGTTTGGCTAGCGAAGGTTTAGTGATCCGGCCTTTCATGGCGACCGTTTTTCCGATGTGGACGGCTATTTCGGGCTACTTCGCAAAAAAATGGAGAGCGCTCGGCTCTCCATTTTTCTTAATTATTGGCTTTGCTCGTCTTCAGGTGTACCATACAGCGATTCCAGCGGTTCTGTAATGATTTTATTCATGTCGCCGATAACCGTGCTCATTCGCTGCTCTTCTTCCATTAGCCTGGAAATGACATCATGTTGTTGCACCATTTCAAATTGCTTTTGGGCTTGGCTAATTTCTTCTTCCGAAGGTTGCTCTCCTTGCATTTGCTTATCCTGCAAATCCAATTGAACTTTGCGGAAATTCGAGAGCATTCGGCTTGCAACGTCATCTTCCTCCACTTCTTCGTGCAGCGCTTGCAATGCCTGATATTCATCGCTCTCCCTTAATGCTCGCGCTAATTCGTGTGCTTTGTCATGTAAATGATCAGCCATGATTTTCCTCCTTTTATTCCATCCTTGCCGTTTCTTCATTACGTTACACCTTTTCGAGGATAACATGCCTGTTCTGCAAATAACAGCCCAAACCCCATATTTCATACTGTGAAACTTCCATCAGAGGGGCTTTTCTCTGGGCAAGGGAGTCGGCTAAAACCGTCACATCCTGTGACAACGCCGACACTAGCCGACCTGGGCGTCGGAACCAATCGAAGTGTGTCACCGGGACACTATATAAGAAACAGGATAAGCAATCCTTGGACAACTCCAATGATTCCTCCCAAAATCCCTCCTAAGTATTTAATCATCCGTAACTCCCGATTAGAAATGTTCACAACGATTTCTTCCAAGCGGTCCAACGGAAATGCTTTCACTTGCTCCGTTACAACTTGGTCGAGACGTAGTGATTTCAAAATGCCGCTCATATTCACTTCCAAAAAACGACCGGCCTGATGTATGGCCACATCGGAAATTTGATCTACATAGCGGAAATCTATCTGTTCCGCCCATTCTTTCACCGGTTTGTGAAATACTTCATCGATGGGAATTTCGTTCATCGCTAAATCTGTAAGATCAAAGCGATAATTCTCCATTGTTTCCCCAGAAACAAAGTCGCTTCCTTTTTTCCGCAAAACCTTATCATACTCTTCATGAAGTTTTTTTTGCAGCCAGTTTTCAATATCCCGAGACGTCAAAGCATTTACAACTTCGGGGTACACACGCTCAATCATTTTTTCCGTTCGCACAAACGAATCCAACATTTGAACGATCGAACCACGCCGTCGAATAAATGCCTGAATAATCGATTGTACTTGGGCTTTCCCCTCTTTCGAATACAAATAAACACGCAAACGTTGTAAGATCCCGTGAGCAACTCTCGGGATGAACTCCCTCCCTTTTTGGCGCCAATCATCGGGAATGATCTCCTCAATCGTCTGTGCTTGTATTTCTTTCCAATAAGCATCAATACGATCGGATATCATACCCTTGATGCGTTGTTCCACTTTCCGATCAGGCGCCGACCATGAACTGTAATGTTCCGTTATTTCCCGGAGCGAGCGCTCTTCATTCGACAGCCATTTTTTCACTCCTTCTTTTACCCACGTATTAACCTCGTTTTGAAATTGTTGTTCGGTTAATCGCCCTTGTAACCCTTCCACCGTTAACAAATGTTCCATCATAATCCTTCCCAGATGGTTCGCGATATCCTCGTGGCGTTTAGGAATTAATCCCGGAGTAAACGGCAATTGCCACGAACCAATAAAAATGGCTTTTCGTGGGCGAAAAAGCATAGAAACAGCAATGACATTCGTTATAAACCCGATAACGGCCGCCAATAAAGCGGTCAATACTAAAAGTAACCAGCCGTTCATGACAAGACTCCTCGCATCATAATTATTGAAAACTCCAGACCCATGCAACTTTACATACGTGCAGAAGTTCAGGAATTATTGAACAATCTCTTTAAGACAAGTTTCCCACAAACATGATACCATATAGAGAAACGTTATGAAGAGTTGGGGGAGGCTCCTGTTTGCTTACACATTTTCAGTTCAAAACACTTAAAGATAATTGGATTAGGAAAGAATGGAAAATTTCATTTTTTTACAAGGGAAAACATTGTATAGGAATATATGCACAAGATGGAACAATCGATTGGAAAAATGAACCACCTGATAATGTGGACAAGGTGGAAATGGAAGTGCACGACTTAATGCTATACCATATATACGAGGACCACCACCCCGGTCAAACGTGAAAAAGGCAGCCGAAGCTGCCTTTTTAGTCATCTGTATACATTTGTTATCGCTGATAGCCGTTCATTTGTTGCTCGGCCATCTGAACCAAACGCTTAGTGATTTCCCCACCTACAGAGCCGTTAGAACGGGATGTGGATTCGCCACCAAGCTGCACATTGAACTCTTGTGCAATTTCATATTTCATTTGATCGAGTGCCTGATCAACGCCAGGTACAACAAGTTGGTTTGAATTGTTGCTTGCCATCTTATCTCACCTCCCTTGCTTGGTACCCATAGTTTGTATCGAAATCGGCACTCTATCCTTTATTTCAATTAGTAAGTTCATCCAATAAAGAAGAAAAGGAGCATATTTGCTCCTTGACGTTGTTCCTATTTTGTATTCGAATACAGTTTTTCTTCGCTAAACCGGGTCAACATTATGTTTTTTGTCAGGGGCCGGCATTTGCTTCTCTGCATATGCTTGAAACCTTGAGATGAGCGTCTGTCTTAAATTTCCGGGGGCAACGATGTCATCGACGACAAGTTCGGAGCCCAGTCGATAAATATCAATATTCTCTTGGTACTCCTTGCGTTTTCCCGAAATGTATGCGCTTCTTTCTTCTTCAGGCAGTTCGGCGATCTTATTTGCATAAACAGCATTCACTGCTGCTTCGGGTCCCATGACAGCAATCTGCGCCGTCGGAAGTGCTACGCAATAATCGGGTTCGAAAGCAGGACCGGCCATTGCATATAAACCCGCACCATAAGCTTTTCGCACGATGACGGATATTTTCGGAACTGTGGCGCTCGACATAGCCGAAATCATTTTTGCTCCATGGCGAATGATACCGGCCTGCTCAACCTTCGTACCGATCATAAAGCCGGGCACGTCCGCAAGAAACAGCAGCGGAATATTAAAGGCATCACAAAGATTTATGAAGCGTGCCGCTTTGTCTGCGGAATCGTGAAAAAGAACCCCGCCCTTCGCTTTTGGTTGATTGGCAATGATCCCTACCACTTTCCCGTTCATTCGAGCCAACCCCGTGATTAATTCCGGTGCAAATAAACGCTTCATTTCAAAAAAACTGTCTTCATCAATCAATTGTTCAATGAGTTTATACATATCAAATGGGGCATTTTGATTTTCCGGAATCAGATCCGCCAATTCTTTGTCCCCGGCAACCGGCGCTTTCGCAGCCACTGCCTTTGTTTTTTCACGGTAGTTTTCAGGAAAATAAGTGATATATTGACGTGCTTTTTCGATTGCGCTGGGTTCGTCTACAGCAAGAACATCCCCGCATCCGGAAACGCTGCAATGCATTTCTGCGCCGCCCATCTCTTCCAAACTTACTTTCTCACCAATTACCATTTCCGCCATGCGCGGAGAGCCTAAATACATGGACGCATTTTTCTCCACCATGATCACAACATCACAAAACGCCGGAATATAAGCGCCACCGGCAGCCGAAGGGCCGAAAAGCAGGCAGACTTGCGGAATTTGACCGGATAGGTTCACTTGATTATGGAAAATACGTCCTGCTCCCCGCCGCCCGGGAAACATTTCGACTTGATCCGTAATGCGCGCCCCGGCTGAATCAACAAGGTAAAACATCGGACAGCGCAGATTTTCAGCCTGTTCCTGGATACGGATGATTTTTTCAACGGTACGGGCGCCCCATGAGCCGGCTTTAACGGTGGAGTCATTGGCCATAAAACATACTTGTTGTCCATGTATTGTGCCCATGCCGGTAATCACGCCATCCGCCGGTAAATCACCGGCTTGGACATTCGCGAATTTCCCGTCTTCGAGCACGTGCGCATCTTCATCCAGCAGCATGCGCAAACGTTCCCGCACAAAACGTTTGCCTTTATCCTCATTGCTTTTGTGATATCGTTCAGGTCCACCTTGTTCAATTTCTTCTAAAATGTCCCTATAATTATGCTCTGTCATTGTTACTGTTACCTCCATCACTTGCCTTTATCACTTGATGACCGTTTCCCAACACGATCTGGATTTCCCGAACGAGCCCGTTCATTCAGGAAAAATACCCTTGTTTTATTCAATTTCAAATAGTGCTTCTCCTTCGTCAACAAACTCGCCTTCTGCTTTCATGACGGCTTTAATCTCACCACCCGTTTCGGCCTCGATAGGGATTTCCATTTTCATGGATTCTAAAATCGCCACCTCTTCACCGGCTTCGACAGTATCTCCTTGTTGCTTCAGGACCTTCCATAAATTACCCGCCATACTTGCTTCAATCTTTGCCATTTTAAGTCCTCCTAGAAGTGATCATTTACAAAATTAATTGTGATCTTCCCAGCTATATAATCGGAGTGATCGGTAACTGCTCGCAAGAAAGGAATGTTTGTTTTAAGTCCTTGTATATCGCATAACGCTAACGTCTTCTGCAGCTTTTCCATCGTTTCTTCCCGGCTTTTTCCGTTTACAATCAACTTCGCGAGCAAAGGGTCATAATGCGGTGTTACTTCTGTGCCGTTTTGAACACCTGTATCAAGACGAATGAATTCATCTTCGGGGATATTGAACACGTCAATCGTGCCCGGAGAGGGAAAAAATGTGTTGGGATCTTCTGCGTAGATACGCGTTTCGATCGCGTGGCCACGCAATTGCACTTGCGATTGCCCAATGCCCAATGGCCCACCCGCAGCTACGTTCAACTGCTCACGCACGATATCAATTCCGGTGATTGCTTCCGTCACCGGATGTTCCACTTGCAAACGAGTGTTCATTTCCAAAAAATAAAATTCACCATCTTCGACAAGAAATTCAAGAGTGCCGGCATTTTCATATTGCAACGATTTCGCCGCCTGAATAGCGGCTTTGCGCAAACGAGTCAAAAGATCCTCCGAAAGATCAAGCGCAGGTGCCTCTTCGATTACTTTTTGATGGCGACGCTGAATAGAACAATCCCTTTCTCCAAGGTGTATGACATTCCCACGCCGGTCACCGATAATTTGCACTTCAATATGGCGCGGAGATTCCAATGCTTTTTCTATATAAAGCGAACCTGAACTGAAATAGTTCATCGCTCTTCTTTGATTGCTTTGAAATGCTTTTTTAAGTTCTTCTTCATTTTCTGCTTTTTCCATCCCTATGCCTCCGCCGCCGGCAGCCGCTTTGAGCATCACTGGATAGCCCTGTTCTTTTGCAAACGAAACAGCTTCTTCGGCACTGGTGATCGGTTCAATCGAACCGGGGATCACAGGCACTCCTGCCTTTTTCATATGATTGCGCGCCGAAACTTTATCCCCCATGATCGTGATTGTCTCCGGAGCAGGACCGATAAAAACGATCCCCTCCTCATGACAACGCGTGGCAAAATCGGAGTTCTCAGATAAAAAACCGTATCCCGGATGAATGGCATTCACTTTCGCCTCTTTTGCAACAGCCAGGATTTTATCGACGTTCAAATAACTCTCGAAAACCCTTGCCGGTCCGACTTCATAAGCTTCATCTGCCAGTTGGGTGTGTCGCGCGTCACGATCGGCTTCCGAATAAATCGCGACTGCCTTAATCCCGAGTGATTGACAACTTTGAATAATACGACAAGCGATTTCTCCTCGATTAGCAACTAAAACCTTTGTAAACATTAGCTCTCCCCCTGCGCTTACGGACAACCGATTTCTCGTGATATAACCATGTGCTGGATTTCCGATGTCCCTTCTCCGATTTCCATCAATTTCGTATCCCTTAGCATTCGTTCAATTCCGAACTCGCGCATATATCCGGAGCCCCCATGGATTTGCAACGCTTGATTACACACCCTTGTTGCCATTTCCGATGCAAATAATTTAGCAAAAGCCGCTTCTTTTTTAAAAGATTTTTCCTGATCTTTTACCCAGGCGGCTTTATGAACCATTGTCCTTGCCAACTCTATTTCCATAGCCATATCCGCGAGCTTGAATTGAATCGCTTGAAATTCGCTTATTTTATGGCCGAATTGTTTACGTTCCTGCGCATAGGCAAGCGCTTTTTGATAAGCCCCTTCAGCAATCCCCAAAGCGAGCGCGCCGATGGAGATTCGTCCGCCATCAAGCGTATGGAGAAACTGACCGAACCCTTTTTCCGGATCGCCCAACACGTTTTCTTCCGGAATTTCTACATCGGTTAAAACTAACTCTGTTGTATTGGAGCCGCGTACTCCCATTTTTTCATATGGCGTTGTAATCTGAAACCCAGGGGTTCCCGTCGGAACAATAAACGCGGAAACGATATTTTTGCCGTTTTCTTTCTTTCCGCTCACCGCAGTAATAATGACCGCTTTTGCATAGGAGGCATTGGTAATCCAACATTTTTCGCCATTAATGACGTAGCGACCTTCTTTTTTCACGGCTGTCGTTTTCGTCCCTCCTGCGTCAGAGCCTGCGTTCGGTTCGGTAAGCCCGAAAGCGCCTAATGAATCCCCTTTTGCAATCGGCACCAAATATTCTTGTTTTTGCCCTTCCGATCCGAATGACCCTAGCGGCCCTGCTCCAAGTGAAACCGACGCGGCGTAACTGAGACCCGTACCTCCACAAGCTTTGCCGACCTCTTCCACTGCCAATGCGTAAGAAATTGTGTCTGCTCCCGCACCGCCATATTTTTCAGCAACCGGAATGCCCATGATCCCTAATGATCCCATTTTTTTAAATAATTCTTCAGGAAAGCGTGCGCTGCGGTCGATTTCTTCAGCTTTCGGAGCTATTTCCGCTTCTGCAAAATCCCGAACCGTATCACGAATCATCTGTTGTTCCTTCGTTAATTGAAAATTCATGATTCCCTCCTCTCTTCAAACTGAGCAAGCGCTCAATCGGTTGGAAGATAATTAAAAAGCCGATTGTAATCGCTTACAGCAAGCGTACTATAAGTAAGGGCTTTCGTCCACCATTGATTGGCCAATAAGTTGGAAAAAATCTGCATGTTTACCTGCAATAATTAACGTTAGTTCTAGAAGGTTTGGGGAAATCATAAATATTAACCACTGAGATCAGGAAATTTATATGATATACTTTGTTTATGAACATTTATACTTGTACAAGCAACTTGAAGAGAAGGGAGGATCCCTTGTCTTGGGATTTGCAATGATACTCGGCATTTTAATTGCCGTCACTTTGCTCGTATGGTTTATCGGCTATTCGGTGCTTTTAAAGTTTGTTACCCGCATGGAAACACGATGGCAGCGGATTATGCACTTGCTTTCACGTGTGGAACGGTCCACGAATGACTTTTTAGCCGTCCTTGACCAGTATGGCAAATTACCAGCCGGAACAACAGAATCGCTTGAAAAAGTCATGGAAGATATGCAAGATCCGGCAAATGAACGCGGTGACCAATTGCATGCTTTCGGTATTTTAAACGATCGGGTTACGTTTTTATTTGAACAAATGGATGATGATGAGGATCTCAATGATCCCGAACTTGTGGAGATCAGCGAAGACTTAAATACGACGCTAACATTGTTGGAAACTGCCAGCCAGTCCTATAACTATGCCGTCGAGAAATACAACAAAAGCCTTACCGTTACTCCGACGAAATATGTGGCAAACGTTCATCAATTCAAACCACAGCTGATGGTCGATGAAACGGTTCACCGTTTATCATCGAGTGATCACGCAATATAACTAGATGAATATTCATCATGATATCCGGCATAAAAATACCGGATACGGGTCATAAAGCCCTCCATTCCTCTGAGATTCGAAATGGTACTATAATACGGTTTATGCTATATTATCCGTAGACAGGGCATAGTCGTTCTTTACATCATGCAATGCCCCTGCTAATTTTTTAGTACCCTTCTTGATGCGTGTATGTTGACCTTTAAGCGACCTTATCAGGTCGTCTTTTTTTGTCGATATAAAAAAAGAGCCGAGAAGCGGGGGAAACGACCTACTTCTCACCTCCACTCGGTACGCTGCATGCCAACCTATATTTTTAAGTCGTTTTTCGCTGCACGCGTCGGCCGTCAAATGTGAAAACGGTCGGCTTGGCTTGAATGACGGTTTCCAAATGCACGGGGCGCCCCCATAGTTGGTAAAGATAAGGAAGCGTTTTCTCCAAATAGGTAACGTCCAGTTCCGTTCCTTCATAATTATGGGTCAAAAGTAGTTCGCCGGCTTTCAAATAGTCCCCGTTGGTTACTGTGATATGAGGAAAACCGCCATTCACCCGTGATGCCACCAATTCATCACGAATGTTCGTCCAATCTTTATCTACAACTTCATAATTGCTTCCCTTCCTCGCAAATACGTACAAATCTTCCCGTTCGACGAAATCTTGCGTTAAATAATTGCGAATAAATGACTGGTCCGTCTCCAATTCTCTTACCTCAAAGATCTTATCCCTCCCTCTGCCGGGAACAACCCCTCTTTCCTTCATCTCCTCATTCGGGTTGTCGTAGCGTTCTTCAATATCCTCAAATATTTTCAACCCCAAGTAATAAGGGTTAATGGATGTTTTCGAAGGCATAATAACATTCGCATTCAATTGAGAAAATTCAATCGCTTCGGCTGAAGTTAAATCCATCTCTCGCATAATACGTGCATGCCAATACGATGCCCAACCTTCGTTCATGATTTTCGTTTCCATTTGTGGCCAAAAATAGAGCATTTCTTCACGCATCATCGTCATGATGTCCCGCTGCCACTCTTCCAATTCCAAGCTGTTCTCTTCAATGAACCACATGACATCCTTCTCGGGCTCTAGCGGAAACTTCTGTTTTTTCTTCTTCTCTTGCGGATTCGCCGGCCGATCCTGTTCCCATAAATCCGCGTACTGCGTCGAGGCTGAATTGCGCACCTTTTCTTCGTGCTCCCCTTCACGTCTGCGAATAGTCATACCCGGATCGACATGCTCTTGAATCGCAAGCACCGCATCCAAAAACGTTTCGACTTCCTGTTTTCCGTGTTCATGTTCGTAGGCTGCAATTCGTTCAGCTGTAGCACCCATACTTTCCACCATGTCTTGCCTTGTCATTCGAAAACGGTAATTGTTTTTAAAAAAATCACTGTGTGCCAAAACATGGGCAACAATTAATTGATTCTGGATTAAGCTGTTATTATTTAATAAAAATGCGTAACAAGGATTAGAGTTAATGACAAGTTCATAAATTTTACTCAGCCCCAGATCATACTGCACCTTCATCTTATGAAATTGTTTCCCAAAGCTCCAATGGGAAAAACGCGTCGGCATTCCATACGCTCCGAATGTATAAATGATATCCGCCGGACAAACCTCATAACGCATCGGAAAATAATCCAAGCCAAACCCTTTGGCGATTTCTGTAATAGCTTCAATTTTATCTTCCAATTGACGCAACTCACCTGCAGGCATTTCCATCCCCCTCCTGTTTCTATCTTCATTTATATGTGCGTAGAGGCTCGGGAATGCATCACATGTTTGATGAGCATCCATGGGAGGTATTGCAGAAGAGAGTCGAGAGTTAGTTAACCATAGGAGGAATCAAATGATGACAAGCATTCACGCAATTGCTTATGGCGTTGTTCAAGGCGTCGGTTTCCGTAACTTTGTGCAAGAAGCAGCAGAAAAAAACCACCTTTACGGCTGGGTGAGAAACCGTAAAGATGGTGCAGTAGAAATCGCAGCAGAAGGCGAAAAAACCGAAGTTGAACAATTTATCCAGATGGTCAAAAAGGGGAATGCATTTTCACGTGTGGAACGCGTTGAAGTTGAGGACGGGGCTGACGTTCAACACGACCGGCAGTTTTCCATTCGCCGTTAAAAAGAAGAAATATGGCGTTCCTGATCCCAAAGCAAATGACCGCTTTCTTCCAGCTTGTCCATCGCCTTGTCTGCCGGAAGTTTAGGAAGGGAGAATGTATCTGCGAGAACTTCCGACAAATCCTTTCGCGATTTCATCCTTCTTTTTATTTTTCCTCCGTTATGCGTGCGGATCGTCAATTCTTTATTTTTTAATGACAACATACGCCTTTTCCGTGCGCACCATTTTTCACAACGCAGTTGTTGCATATATTGGGCATCAGGTTGATAAGACTTGCGGATCGTGTCTTGAAAATCAGGAAGTTGGTAACAGCGATCAATGGAAAAGGCCCATTTTCGATCCACGATTCGGTCTGCAATCGTACGGATATATGTGTACTCCCCTTCTTTATCTCCAGCCATCAAAATTACTTTTTCTCCTGCAAAGAGGGGGACATGTGTCTGTTTATGCTTATTTAACGGCAATGGAGTTAAAAGCGGAACAGGCGTTCCGACGTCTACATAGAGGGGTTCTCCGGTTTCAGGTGCCAAAACCAGCAGAGCCATGTGATCTCCGCCCGGCTTAAGGAAAAACACCTGAAAACCTAAGGCTTCCAATAGTTTCGAGAATTGCAGATTGAGGGTAATGCACGTCCCCCCCGTATGAAAACACCGATGACGCCACAGAAAACGTTCAATATCTTCTGTTACACATGCCTGATCATGAAAAACAAGTTTGCCAATGTTTTCAAAAGGAAAGACATGTCGATGTGCGTTTAATAAATGCTTTAAATAAGGCGTAGATGCTTGTTTCTCGGACATTCCCATTAATCTTAAGTAATCATGCACCCATTCCATTTCCATCACCTGGCGCTTTCTTTCAATTAAAGTTGGATAATCGCAGATTAATGTCGGCCATGACGGCTTCTCGAAGTTCCGCAAGTGCTTGATGAGCCGCAGAGGGATTCGGTTCTTTCACTCCGAAATAACATTTCATTTTCGGTTCCGTTCCCGAAGGCCTTACGCATACCCACGATTCATCTTCACATTTGTACTTAAGCACATTCGAAGCAGGTAAATGAATTGGAGTTTGCCTCCCGTTATTCACAGTGACCGCCTCGCCTCGTTCATAATCTTCGATGACGGAAACGATTTGCCCTTCCCCAAAAGATACGGGCGGTTGCGTGCGAAAAGATGCAAGCAACGCTTCGATTTGTTCCTCTCCCTTTTTCCCTTTCAACGTTATTGATTCAATTCCCTCCCGGTAATAACCGAAACTTTCGTAAAGACTTGCTAATTTTTCCGTAAGCGTGTTTCCCTTTTGCTTTTCCGATAAGGCCATCTCAGTTATTACCAACGCCGTCTGTATGGCATCTTTGTCACGCACAAACGGGGCGAGCAAGTATCCATACGATTCTTCATATCCAAATAGGAATGTTCCGTCCTCCGCGCCATCTTCAAAACGCTTCATTTTCTCTGCGATAAATTTAAAGCCGGTCAATGTATCTTCACATGTTACACCGTAATGATCGGCGAGTGCCCGGCCACTTTCAGAGGTGACGATCGTCTTCAGCACCTTTCCGTTGATAGGCAAACCTTCTCTATCTTGTGCCAACAGATAATCGAGGAGCAGAAAGCCGGTCTCATTCCCCGTAAGCAGACGATATCCTCCATCTTCTTGCTTATCGGGAACGGCCACGCCCAGGCGATCTGCGTCAGGGTCAGTCGCAATCAACAAATCCGCATGCTGTTTTCTCCCCAGTTCCTTTGCTAATGCAAACGCTTCTCCCTCCTCAGGATTCGGCTTTGTCACCGTAGAAAAACCAGGGTCCGGTTTTGCTTGCTCAGGCACAATATGTACATCGGTATATCCATTTGTTTCAAATGCGTGCTTTAACGGTTCCAACGCCGTTCCATGGAGCGGGCTGAATACGACTTGGATGGCTGCTCCATTTTTTTTTCCCATCTCTGGCTGCCGGAGAACAGAACCAAGTGCCCGAATGTATTGATGGTCCATTTCCGGAGCCAACGTGTGGATAAGGCCGCCTTCTTCCATCTCTTTTTCATCTGCAATTGGAATCGACAGCTCATCCTCTATAGCCTCCACATACGCAATGAGCTTTTCGGCAGGTTCCGGTGTCAATTGTGCCCCGTCACTGCCATACACTTTTAAGCCATTGTATTCGGCCGGATTATGGCTCGCTGTGATCATGATGCCAGCCGATGCCTCGCGCTCGCGTACGGCAAACGATAACATAGGGGTCGGCCTTAACGAAGAAAAGAGGTCGACATTAATTCCTTCTTTTGCGAGGGTACGGGCAGCCTCCTTCGCAAATAGATCTGAATTTGTACGGGAATCAAACGCAATGACCACACTGGCTGTTCCTTCGGTTGCGTGAAGATAACGCGCCAAGCCTAAAGCAGCTTTACGCACCGTATAACGATTCATCCGGTTCGGCCCCGGGCCAAGCTCTCCGCGCATCCCTCCTGTTCCGAAAGTGAGGGTGCGATAAAAACAATCTTCCAAGGACCCTTCGTCTTCACTTTGAATCATCCTTTCCAGCTCGGCACTTAATTGCCGGTCATTTTGCAATCCGTGCCGCCATCGTTCTATCGTCTTGTGCATGATCTAATCTCCTCTCTTTTTTCTAAAAAGATGAAAGTCCGCTCGATTCTTGCAAACGGTACAACCAATGCTTCCATATCGCTACTTCCCCGTGCTCATTGAAATCATCGGTATAATGGCCTCCATCATTGGTCCACAACATATGAAAATAAGCTTCGACTTCCTGCATGAGTACGTGATCAACGGGAGCTTTGAGCATAACATTCGTTTCAAGGTTGAGGTCATCAAGGTTTCTACGCGTGTAATTCGTTGATCCGCCATTGACCACCGACGTATCCCCGTCCGTCATATAGAACATTTTCGTATGGTATTGCTCCCCACTCGTATTGTACCAACGTACGTCTATTCGCTCGGAGTACTCCTGCAGTTCAATCGCAACCGGTCGGTTAGGGACACCTATTCTCTCATGACCAAAAGATTCATCATTGGCGTCAAGAATCAGCCGGATATTTGCCCCGCGATCCGCTGCATCTTTTAGCGCTTGAATGACATCACGTTCCGAAATATAAAACATCCCAATCCAAATATCATCTCCGTTTCCCGCACGATCAATCGACATCAAGAGCTCCTCTTTCACTGCGCCCTCAGTAATTAATTTTGTATCTAAGCCGTCTGTAGAATCATCCTGCTCCCCATTATACTGCATAGCTTCAAAAGCCGTAGCATCCGCTCCTGACATTTCAGCGACTGCCCGTTCACTTTCAATAAAATCGTTCACGATCTCCCCTCTTACCGATATGGCTGCATTAGAGTGGTGAGCGCTGGCATCATGGGGATTGGCTGACGTAACGAGCGCTTCCCTTTCATTAATAACAACTTTGCGATGGTTCGCTTTAAAATTTAAGACATCCAAATAAGAACGTGCAGTGACAGGTTCAGCTTCAGCATCAAATGGACTTGGCAACCACCCACCCTTTGGGGTGCCAAACCATTGAAAGGCCGTGCGCCACAAGCCGGAATAAATGACGTTGGAATCCCGCAATGGAACCACATCCGTCCAAATTACCTGAATGCCCGCTTCTTCCAAACGTTGAATATGATCCGGCGTGCGTGAGCCATAGAAACTGTTAATGCGATCCGTCGTTACGACGATGGAGAGGTCGGGATTCGCTTTCTTTTTTTCAATTAATTGGTCACTAAACGAAGAAGCAAGATCCGGAAATGACATATCGGGATCGTATTCGTCATTAAATAAAAACATATCAACGACGATGAAATCATCCGCTTCCGAAATCATCTGTTCAATATGTGCAAAGATCTCGTGATCCTCTTGTATGTCCCCATCCTCTTCGTGTGTGATATCAAACAAAATTTCCGCTGCGGTGCCTTCATGCCATCGTCCCTCATAAGAGATATTCGGCGGCAGCGGCTTGAACATGCCATAAAACATAGCCGCGGCATAGGCAACGAGGAATACGCCAATAATCTTCGCGGCTTGATAACGTTTTAAAGGTTTCCGTTCAAGTCTGCGATTCATTTTCATCTCGTACATCCTTTCCAGAGTGGAAACGGTCTGTTTTATCGATGAAGCAATATGTACCTTCTTATTTTAACACGGAAGATACGAATTGTTGTATGATGATTTCATTTAAGCCTTATGTTATGATTTTTTCTAGACTAAAGACACATATAGGAGGAGGTGCACTCCATGAAATACGAAAAGGCCACTTTTGCAGGAGGATGTTTTTGGTGCATGGTGCGACCTTTTGAGGAAATGTCGGGGATCATAAATGTCCGTTCCGGGTATACGGGCGGTCACGTCGATCACCCGTCCTATGAAAGTGTCAAAAATGGACATACCGGCCATTTTGAAGCCGTTCAAATCACATATGACCCAAAACGTTTCTCTTATCAGCAATTGTTGGATCTTTACTGGGCACAAATTGACCCAACCGATGACGGCGGTCAATTCCATGATCGCGGGCCGCAATATAGAACCGCAATTTTTTATCATCATAAAAATCAACTTGATCAAGCGCAAACGTCAAAAGAAGCCATTGAAAAGAGCGGGAAATTTAACGGGGCACCGATCGTTACAGAAATTTTACCGGCAACAACTTTTTATGAAGCCGAAGAAAACCATCAGCAATTTTACAAAAAACAACCGGAAGCGTATAAAGAAGATCGCGCTGCATCCGGTCGAGACGCATTCATCCATGCACATTGGCATGCGATCGAATAAGGTTGGGGAGAGGTTGCTGATGACGCCATTGGAGCTGTGAATCGGCCGATCTTTGGCGTCCAAGGGCTCGGGGGATGCCATTGCCGGGCGTCAATCGGTTCATTTATGGCTTCCAAACGCTCCGATGACGCCATAAAACGCTCGATTCGCACAAGCATTGGCGTCCAAATGCCCGGATAACGCCATCGAAGTCGTGAATTATTAGTATTTGTATGCCGGGATCAAAAAATACTTGCCCCATCCTATCATCCATACTATAATAAGCAATGGAGCAGACGGCGGGATGTAGCTCAGCTTGGTAGAGCACAAGCATGGGGTGCTTGGGGTCGCAGGTTCAACTCCTGTCATCCCGACCATGATAAATGCTTATGTGATGCGGGTTTCGGCAATCAACGAAACCCGTTTTTAGTTTAAAATACGTTTAATTGGTCACCTTTTTTGGGATAAAGTGTTAAATACCATAATTAAACCCTCCTTGCACAAAACGAATGTTCGTCTATAATTAATGAGAACGCACATTCTTCAGGTGGTTATCTTACGTCTTGGAACGTAATTAAAAATTCGCTCTTACTTAAAAAAGCTTAGTGGCATGAATATGGCTTTCTTTTAACACGGAATATAACCCGTGTTTTATTATTTGAAAATTAGGGTATTTAAACTAATTATAAGGCCAGTCTGTAAGGCGGTGTTAGATGGCTTTTAATAATGGATCCGAAAAAATTGAATACGTTAATTTAAAGCGTGAATTCGAAAAGAATCTTAGTCGTGATTTAACAGATAAAGAAAAGGAATTCTTGATCTGGCTCGCTAAGAAGCATGCATGAGGGGAATCTAGTCAATTGTGAGTAGGTGAATATGAGTACCTTAAAAACCTTATCTGATGCATTACTAATTGAAGCTTACAAGAAGGCAAAAAAGCTAAATTTAGACAAAGATTTTATCATGCATTTAAAGAGCGAAATTCATCGTCGAGATTTGAACGACGATGAATTATTATAAGCAACACGGGCTGAGGCTCGTGTTTTTTGTTTGATAAAATCTTTTAAAGACCGTGTATCATGAAAGTCACCACAACCAATGATCGAGAAGGTATTACCGATGGCTCTCACCGATTCTAGCACAGTGGAGCGTAAGAACAAACATCTTAGTCAAACCGAGCATGGCGAAATCCAGGGGCTGCACAAGCAAGGTTTCCGTCTTCGTGCTATTGCCAGGGAACTTGGTCGGGCTCCGAGTACCATCAAACGCGAATGGGACCGGGGAAGCGTGGAGCAGCTCGATTCCAACTTGAAGGTCATACGGAAATAGTTTGCCGACACGAGCCAGCGTGTCTATGAAACGAACCGGCAGAACTGCGGGCGTAAACGTCGCTGGGTAATGGAGGCATCGCGTCCGTTTCTGGATTGGGCAGTAACGAAAATGCTCCAAGAGAAATGGTTCCCGGATGTGTGCGTGGGACGTGCAAAAGCGCAGGGAGACCGGGACGTTCCGATCCCCTGTACGCGGATCCTTTATGCCTATATCGATGATGGGCTCCTTGACGTGAAGAACATGGATCTGCATTTGAACGTGCGCCGTTCCAACAAGCAGCGACAGCCCCGTCAGCACAAAAAGGTGCTGGGTCCGAGCATCGACGAACGTGCGTCGGACGTAGACACCCGCGAAACCATCGGGCATTGGAGATCGACACCGCGAAAGATTTTGGAGCTATCAAACGTCCGACGAGGCTTTTGAGGCCGCGATCCCACAGGCGGGCCAGCCAGCCTGTGGGAAGGAAAACCTTTCCGCTGATACACGGAAATGACAGCCTAGCCCAAGGTGTTGCATTTATACTTGCATTTGAGGTTTGTCATCCGTATGTTTTAGTGTTGACCCTCTTACTGTGGTCTGTTTTTTTAGTTTGACTTGCTCGTCATAATATCCTCGCACACCCGAAGCTGTGCATGAACAAACGATGATATCTTCACGGTCATTAGAGTCGTGGTGTTTACCTAAAACACGCACTGGTCTTTTATGTATTTCCCCGTCTGATAACACGATTTTCGCAAAGAAAAAATCGCAGGTTCAACTCCTGTCATCCCGACCATGATAAATGCTTATGTGATGCGGGTTTCGGCGATTGCCGGAACTCGTTTTGTTTGGAACTAACTTTTGTCCTCAAAACGAGTGGAAATAAGAAAAAAAGAGGAAGGAGTCATCGCTACTCCAACCCTGTATGGCATCTGTATCAAATGCACAAAATTTCAAGCTGCCATTGCGTGCACCCATTCTTCCCTATGATTCATACTCCTCGATGATATCCCCCACTTTCGGGACAACATAACCGCTTCCCCCATCTTCTTGCACGTCTTCAAGCATCATCGTCACTAGCAAGTCAGCCTCGTCTGCGTCAAAAGCGACAAACCAGCCTAATTGATCATTATCTTCATCCTCCAGGCTCTCCTTTAATTCAGCGGTACCGGTTTTTCCGGCAAGCGTTCTCCCGGAAACTTGTGCTTCATGTCCGGTACCATCAGATTCTTCAACCACCTCTATTAAACTTTGTAAAATGGTATCGGCGGTTTCAGGCTCCATCACATCTTCGTTCCACACTTCCGGTTCGCCAGCGTCCTCTGTCAACAAAACAGGTGCCAACATATCTCCTTCATTTAAAAATGGGGTGTAAGTCATGGATAAATGAAGCGGACTCATTTGTACCTCCCCCTGGCCATAGGAACTGTCAGCTAGCATAACCTCATTTTCAAACGTATCATCCTCGGTTAATGTTGAGGATTCTACCGGATATGTGGAGGGAACATCTTCTCCAAAACCAAACTCCCCGATCCCCTCTGCAAAGGTATCCTCTCCCATTTCCAACGCGGTTTGGGCTAAGAATATGTTATCCGAAAACACGAGGGCATCCCTTAGGTCTACTGGTTCTTCAGGATCTGTCACCCGTGTCACCTCGTAATCCCCCATGATTCATCCATTTGCCACTCCAGTCCCTCGATATCAAACGTCTCTTCGGGTGTAATTGTTTCTGATTCCAAAGCGGTGGCGGCTGTCATGTGTTTGAAGGTTGAACCGGGTGAAAACGTATATTGGAAACGATTCAGCAATGGCTGATCCGGATCATCTTCCCATTCAGCATGCATTTCGTCACTCTGATCTGCTACATAAACATTGGGATCATACGCCGGTGCATTAACCATTGCCAGCACTTCACCTGTCGTAGGGTTCACGGCTGTTGCTGTACCGTGATCATCATCAAATTGCTCAAAAATATTCTCCTGCAATTCCATATCAATTGTTAGATGAAGATCTTCACCATCAATGGGTTCCTTTTCATCAATGGTTTCCAGCGGTTCTTCTGCATCTTCCTCATAAGTGTAAATCTCTCCACCTGTTTCTCCTTTCAGTTCATCTTCGAACAAGGATTCTACCCCGGTCACACCGAGTAAATCATGTGAACCGTAACCCTCTTCTTCCAGTTCTTCCAATTCCTCTTCTGTAATCTCCCGGATATACCCCACCAGATGAGCGGCAGATTCTGCATAAGGATAAACGCGTGATTCTTCCGGCTGATACGTGACTCCGGCGATATCCTCCAACAATTCATCTTCTATGTAATCTTGTTCATCTTCCGACATGGTATAGATCGGAACAAAACTATCTGCATTCACCCATTCTTGTTCCAACTGTGATTCAATATCCTCTTCCGAAATATCCAATTCCCCAGCCAAATCCTCAATGGATTGTTCTTCCTCATCTTCCATACGCTCCGGAACAATCCCAACTTGTAAAACCGTTCCGTTTATAGCCAGTCCATCCTCGTTCCGATCATAAATTTCTCCCCGCTCAGCTTCCATAGTGTTTACTCCAATATGATCATCCTCGTCCATTTCCGGAAAAATAAGTTGTTGGTCCCAATGCACATACCAATTTTCCTCATCATCTCGTTCTTCCAAAATCAACTGCACATCATGGCTAAAAGAAACCTCTCCGGCTAACGTTTCCATGGATACGTCAATCGGAAATTGAACCTCCCCTTCTTCGCTCACGTCCCATTCCTCTGGATAGAGTGGTTGTACGGTTAGATCACTCATTTGAATATCCGCATAAATATCTTCATACCGGTCGACAAAATCCTCGGACGAGATATTTTCCAGCGTTTCTGTAGACAATTGTTCAAACATGCTTTCAAAGTTTTCATCTTCCCAATCTGACACATAAGTATCAAAAGCCGCTTCAGGTTGCGGGTCCTCAGAGCAAGCTGCAAGAACCAACATGAAGAGCATGCCAAGAAAAATCTGTACTTTATTTCGCATAAAATACGTATGTGCTCCTCGATTAATGTTCATCATTTTTATCCCCTTTTAAATATTTTCATAGTTGTGATTGTAACTATATGTACGTATTGTTTCAAACAAAAGACCTATGTAATCTTGAGATAATTTAGGGACTGCTGAATAACGGAAAAAGACTGGCACATAAGCATTTTCCGTTGGTGTTGTCAAAGCTGGATGCAAGGAAATCCGTCCTATAAGCAAAAAAACCCTTGCACTTCTGGCAACGTATGGTGGGACGGTGCTGCAATGGCGAGCCTCCAGCGGAAAAACGGACGCGTCAAGCCCCCACAGCGCCGGTTTTGCGCGAGGAGGCTTGACCGTTCGTCCGCGGAAAGCGAAGCCATGGAAGCGGCATCCCGGCTTCAGCTGATAGCTGCATGTTGTTCAGCAATCCCTACTTATGCAAGTAGGAAAGGTGATTTATACTTTCTGACCTGCCAAAAAAAGCACGGCGCTCGCTTTGAGGCCGTGCTTTTTGATTATCCCGGTGGTAAGGTCGGATTCGTGCAAGTGCAGGCGCCATGAACTCGTCATGACGACCGAAAAAGCGATCGGCTCCTGCGTCCGGGCGTCATAACCGTTTTATGGGAACCGTAAAGATCAGACTCGAGCGACCGATTCACTCAACTAACCTTCAGAGGAAAAGCTCTCTGACGGGCGTTTCACTTTATTGTGCCAACGCGTTTTCCTGCTCCTTGCGAAAAAACCACTGTAATGCATTAAAAACGTGTTTTTTCTCTTTTAAAATATAATAACGGAACCTCGGGTCATCAATGGACTGGAAGACATTCATTAACGTAGAATGACGGCTATACGCATTCACTTCCCCGTAGCCAAACATGTTCGCTTTTTCCATAATTTTCTTTAGTAATTGCAAGCAATACTTATTGTCCGATGTTAAATTGTCTCCGTCAGAAAAATGAAAGGGATAAATATTGTACAGTTGCGGATCATAGTGTTGCTCGATCCGTTCCAACGCCAATTCATAAGCGGACGAACAGATCGTGCCCCCGCTCTCCCCCTTTGAAAAAAACTGTTCTTCATCGACCACTTTAGCCTCCGTATGATGGGCGATAAATTCAATTTCCACTGACTCATACTTCGTTCTCAGAAAACGCGTCATCCAGAAAAAGAAACTGCGCGCCATGTACTTCTCCCATTTTCCCATCGAACCGGACGTATCCAACATCGCCAATATAATCGCTTTCGATTCAGGCTTTTCCCGATCATTCCATGTTTTAAAGCGTAAGTCGTCACGATAAATGGGGTTAATGGCCGCTCTTCCTTCCATCGCATTTCGCCTCAACGCCGAGAGAATGGTCCTTTTTTTATCAATGTTCCCCATTAGCCCCTGTTTACGCACATCATTAAATTCGATATCTTCAACGACTAAATGATCATCTTCCTTACGCTGTAAATTGGGCAATTCCAAGTGCTGAAACAACGCTTCTTCAAGATCCGCAATGGACACTTCCGCTTCATAGTAATCTTCCCCTGCCTGATCCCCCGGCTTCGACCCTTTCTGACCGCCTTGCCCTTTTTGTTTCCCCGAACGCGCGACAACATCACCGACTTCACTGTCCCCATCTCCTTGACCGACATGCTTATTCAAGTCATCGCTATATCGGATTTTATACTCATCCAACGATCGAATGGGAACTCGAATGATATCCCTGCCATTGGACATCACGATACTTTCATCTGTGACGAGGTCTTGCAAATTTTTCTGAATCGCATCCTTTACTTTTTCTTCATGCCTGCGTTGATCTTGGTATCCTTTTCTGTGGAGGGACCAATTTTCTTCAGAAATGACAAAGGATGGCTTCCGATTGTTACTCATCTTAAACCCCTCCTTTGGGATTTTTCTAGCCACTGAAAACTTTTATATACCGAGGGAGGCACTCCGTTTCACGACACCTCGGACACATCGTGTTATACCATCCTATGCAGCAAAATCGTAGAATTGTATTAATTCATAAGAAAAAAAAGACCCATTAAAGGTCTTAATCAATAAATGTAAATTCACTGAGCGGCCAATACCTGAAGCTCGCTTTTCCGACTACATCCTCATATGGAACAAAACCGATGTTGCGGCTATCCTGGCTATTGTTTCGATTATCTCCCAACACAAATAAATGATCGTCCGGAACAACCGGTTCGGACGTTAATTCCTCGAGAGTAAAATCTTCCGTAATTTCTCCGTTATACGCGTGGTCTAAAAATGGCTCTTCCACGGCTTCATCATTTATATATAGTGTATCATTTTCGTAGCTCACATCATCTCCGGGGATCCCGATCACCCGTTTTATATAATCGTTTTCCTCGGTCGCGTTAAAGACGATAAGATCGTTTCGGTCCGGTTCAGAGAATTCATAACTAATTTTATTAATAATCAGCCGCTCCTCGCTTTCGATTGTCGGCATCATGGACTCCCCATGGACCATATAGTTTGCAAATAAAAACGTGCGAACAATGAATACGATGATAATGACTACTGCAAACGTTACAACCCAATCCCATAATTCCTTTGCGATCTTGTTCACATCTATTCCCCCATTTTCATTCCACTTATTAATGTACCATTCATTCATTCGCACGACAAACGAAATTGGATTAGTGTTTCAGCAGGATCGGTTTCTTCCCTCGATTTATTACACACTTTTTGACTTTTCACTTGCATTTTTCCTGTTTTTTGTAAAGAATATGGATAGGTATGTAACGCATTTATCTATGTTTGCGACTAATCAAAGAGGGCACCAATGGGGTGAATGAAAACTATGAAGCGTTGGCTCATTTCTATTTTGCTTGTCCATTTATTTACTATTCCCGAGCTTGCCCATTCCCAAGTATCTTACGATCATCCTCCTGCGGTCGAGATGGAACGGGAGGGGGATCAAGTGACGCTTGATTGGGGACCGCATCCAAATACAGGGTACCAAATATCCATTGTCGATTCTTATGAAGGAGACCATGGGTGGAACATCGATTATTCACTCTCTTATCCTCCACAGGATGACCAAGACGGCATTTTGCACACAGAAACCCACCCACAGGCAAAAACGACAGTTCCTGAAGATGTCCAAAATGTGCGATTACATGAAGAAAAAAATGGAATAACTTACGAACAGCTTCCGACCACTGACGTCCACGACCGTTATTCCTGGACGTTGGAATTCGATGAAGATGTGTCGGAGGAGGATGTGAGCAATGATTTGATTTATGTCGTGGACGAAGAAAATGAAAGGCAAGACAATGTCATTCTGATCTCATCTCCGACGCAAATTCAAGTGCTTCCACCGACCGACGGCTATGAAACCGGAGGTTTATACCATTTGTATATCGATCCTTCATTGGAAAGTCAAAGTGGCTCCACATTGGAGCAAGGGTACAAGCAGTCATTCTACATTAATGGGGACCACCATGAATGGCAGCCACCCAACCAAGTAGAAAATCATACCTTTACGTTCGATTCCGGTGAAGAGGATGAAGGTGAAGAAGAAGCTTCAGAAAGCGAGCGAATTTATAGCGTCTTCCCCGTCGATATCGAAGACGAACGTGATGAAGCTTATGTGATTCGCCAGCTTGACCCCTATAATGAAGAAGAAGTCGTCATTCCTCCTGTGACAACTCCGTCGTTTTTCTTGCCGGTTCATCCGCTACTGCCTTACCCGCATCAATATGGAGTATATGAACTGCATTGATTAGGAAAAAATCGAGTTGGGAAAGAGGTCCCACACTCGATTTTTTATCCTTTATGTTTTAGCGATTTAATAAGCTGCCGACATACTTGAGGAGATCATTCGCGGAATGAGTATTGTACCCGTGTTCATCAACAAGACGTGCAATCACTTCGTTGATTTTTTTCAATTGCTCCTCATCCGGTGTTTGTACGGACGTTGTTATTTTCACAACATCTTTTAAATCAGCAAATAATTTCTTTTGAATCGCTTCCCTGAGACGTTCATGGGAATTGTAATCAAATTTGTGTCCTTTACGCGCATAAGCCGATATACGGATGAGTATTTCTTCACGAAATGCTTTTTTTGCATTCTCGGAAATGCCGATTTGCTCTTCAATGGAGCGCATGAGTTTTTCATCGGCGTTTAATTCATCGCCTGTAATCGGGTCATAAATCGTATGGTTGTTACAGTAGGCTTCAACGTTATCCAAGTAATTATTGACGAGTGTTTTTGCCTGTTCTTCATAAGAATAAACAAATGCTTTTTGAACTTCTTTTTTGGCAATTTCATCATATTCTCGGCGGGCGACGGAGATAAAGTCTTTATAACGTTCCCGGTCTTCTTTGCTGATCGATGCATGCTGATCCAAGCCTTCCTTCAATGACCGCAAAACATCAAGGGCGTTAATGGATGCCGCATCTTTGCGAATGATGGCCGATGAAATGCGATTGATGACGTAACGGGGATCGATGCCCGACATGCCTTCATCCTGATATTCATTTTTCAAATCTTTCACGTCTTGATCTTTAAATCCTTCCACGATTTCTCCATCATAAAGGCGGAGTTTTTTCAAGAGATCAATGCCTTGATTTTGCGATTCCTTCAGCCTTGTAAGCACGGAAAATATCGCTGCGGTCCGCAATGCATGAGGGGCAATATGCACGTGCGTCATATCGCTTTCCGCGATCATTTTATCATAAATGCGTTCCTCTTCGGTCACTTTTAAATTATAGGGAACGTTCATGACAATGATTCTCGATTGCAGGGCTTCGTTCTTTTTATTATTGATAAATGACCGATATTCCGCTTCATTCGTATGGGCGACGATTAGCTCATCCGCACTTATCAAAGCAAAACGACCGGCTTTGAAATTTCCTTCTTGCGATAATGAAAGCAAATGCCAAAGAAATTTCTCATCACTCTTAAGCATCTCCTGAAATTCCATAAGCCCGCGGTTTGCTTTATTCAATTCCCCGTCAAAACGATAAGCTCTCGGGTCGGATTCCGAGCCATACTCCGCAATCGTGGAAAAATCAATGCTGCCGGTAAGGTCGGCAATGTCCTGTGATTTGGGGTCGGATGGACTAAAGGTGCCGATGCCGGTTCTGCGATCCTCGGAAAAGAAGATCCGCTCCACCATCACATCTTCTACTCGCCCCCCGTACTCTTGTTCCAAACGCATTGTATTAAGCGGCGAAAGCGCCCCTTCCACTCGAATTCCATACGCTTCATAAAATTCATCACGCAAATGATAAGGGATTAAATGGAGCGGGTCTTCTTGCATCGGACAGCCTTTGATCGCGTACACAGCCCCTTCATCCGTGTAAGAGTATTCCTCCAATCCACGTTTTAATAAGTTTACGATCGTGGACTTTCCGCCGCTTACCGGTCCCATAAGTAACAGGATCCGTTTGCGTACATCAAGGCGTTTAGCCGCAGAATGAAAGTATTCCTCCACTAACTTTTCAATCGAATCTTCAAGTCCGAAAAGATGTTGACTGAAGAACGGATAGCGTTTTACATCTCCTTCCTCGTCTTCTTCCATCCCTTTATTTCTGATCATGTTATATACCCTAGAGTGGGCTGTTTGAGCAATTTCCGGACGTTGTTTCAGCAACTCCAAGTACTCTTTAAACGTACCTTCCCACCTTAAATTCTCTTGATCATTGCGATGCTTCTGCATTTTTTCTAAAATATCCACCGATTGGCCTCCCTTTTAATGAATCTTCCTTGAGTCTAATTGAACGGTGAATGCTTAAGAAACCGGGGATCCTTTTGGCGGAACTCCGGGACTTAGGATGAATTGCTTGTGTCTTTGCATTCTATGCAGGGAAGCCAGACGCAATAACCATTTGAAAAAAAAGGCCGTCCGGGGTTAGAAAAAAAAGAAACCCGGCATATAAGCCGAGTTGTCAAAGGAAACTCACGTATGGAAAACGACGTTAAACGAACGAAGACGGTTCGTCGTTGATGGTTGTTGTTCACCTGAAGATTTGCCGCCGTGTGCTTTCTTGAATGCATCGCTTTCCAGCCAGTTCTCGTAGTTTTCCTTCGTATCCCACTTCGTATAAACGACCAACGTATCCGTTTCTTCTCCGCTTTCCAAGAAAAGAAATTCCAAACAACCCGGCACATCCTTCATCCGATCTTTGCTTTTTTCAAAACGCGCTTTCAAATGATCTTTTTGATCCGGTTCCACTTTAAGCTCATTCATCACCACATACATCGTAGCGACTCCTCCTTTATTCATGTCGTCCACCATCAGTATAGCTTGCCAAGCCACATTTTGGCAACGGATGCATAGGCCGTCTCCTTTTTGTCAAAGCACCCGTATACAATCCGCATCATTTCCGTTATAATAAGTGATAAGAAATTGTTGTACAGGATCTTACATAGCAAAAGGAGGCCACTCGTAATGGACATACTTCTTATACTCGGCGTTTGCCTCGCCTTCCTCATCTCCATTTGGACAGCCGGCCGCAATTCAAAGCCCCATCAACCATAATGGAATGCCGATACCCTTGCTGATCCCAAGGGTATTTTTGTTTACCTGCATAAGTGCAACTAAAGCTTTCGCCATAAAAGCGTGGCGAAAAGCCAAGTTTTCTAATAACGAAGTCCTGGAAACGATTGCTGTTGCAATGCTTCGTAGACAACAACGGCCACGGCATTCGAAAGATTGAGCGACCGCACTTGATCATTTTGCGGCAAACGAATGCAACGTTCCGGATACGCTTTTGCGATATTCGCCGGCAGGCCCTTTGTTTCCTTTCCGAAAATAAAATAATAATCCTGCGTGACATCCCGG
Source organism: Salicibibacter cibi (assembly GCF_016495865.1). Classification (NCBI taxonomy): domain Bacteria; kingdom Bacillati; phylum Bacillota; class Bacilli; order Caryophanales; family Bacillaceae; genus Salicibibacter; species Salicibibacter cibi. The sequence goes on along the minus strand of NZ_CP054706.1, from coordinate 1,192,819 downwards.
TAATCACAGGACGAATACGGCATACTCCCGGTCGTTTCAACAAAATAAAGATTCTCTCGCTTTTTATCCGCTAAAAATGCGTCGAGGGATTCATGGTGCTTAATAAGAACATGCGGCCAATAATCGCAACCGGCACGTTTTAACATGCGATCTTCCGTCGAAAAACCCAAAGGGTGAATTAAATGGAGAAACGTCCCGGTTCCTGCGCTTGTTCTGGCAATATTCCCTGTATTAGCGGGGATTTCCGGTTCATGCAAAACAATATGTAGGCTCATTTCAATTGCCACCTTTGTATAAATTCACGCTAATAGTATAGCATACATGTGACATTTCAAGGCTTCCCGGAACGACCGAGAAGCCTTCTTTCACGTCATTTGATCATTCATTTGAAAAAACTTATAAGCGATATTCGGGGTCCAGGCCGTAGAATCTTCATAGTTCCAATATCGATTACGGCTGTTCTCGGTTTGAGCATTTACAAGCGGCTCATGATTCCCATCTTTCATGACGACAATCGTATTGTGCTCCCAGCGACCGTCGCCATCGAAATCATAACAAATAATATCTCCAGGTTGTAAATCAGTGGCTCTTTCCACCTCTTTTGCCGTCAGCCCCGTCGTAGTGCCACTTAAATGCCAACGCATCGAATGGGCAACCGCCCAACTGTAACTCCAGTTTTCGCCCGTATACCACCAACCCTTTTCCCTGTGAGGAGCACCGTGCATCGGTGCCCCCCCTGCTTTTAAACATTGGGAAATAAAATTCGTGCAATTATCCGTAAAATGACGATATTGGGGATTATAAGCATTCCACCAACGCTCCGCGTATTTCACCGCTTCCAACCGGTTATAGTTAGGCGTTCGTTCAAGAGAATTTCGTGAATCATTCAAGGATTCGAATGCTCCTCTTTTCATCTCACCGGGATTGGGCGCTGGCAGCCGTCTATCTTGAATGATTTTTTTTCCTTTTAAAACCGATCGTCGGTATTCTCTCGATTCCTCAAGATAATAGCTTTCGTTGGCAAGAACAAACCTTGCATAATCATACGTATAATAAACGGTACGATCATGCCCACATGATGTATAGCGATAAGGAACAATCTGCCCGCTCATCTTCAGCACGCGTGTATTGCTTTGCTTCATTCGCTTTTGCTCCCTTTCAAAGCATTTGCGCTCATCATCTGTCATCGCCTTAACCTTCGTTCCATCTAAATGACACTGGTTTAATTGACTAAGATGCTTTTCAAATAGCTGCTTCGTCTCCCTATCCAACCCGCTCCCCCCTTCACGAAATCACTTCTAATCACTACATTATGCCCCGCTGCGAAAAACATCACCGATTAAAAAAACTTGACTTATCGCCAAGAATATCCTAATCATCCATACAATTTATACTTTCTTACCTGCTAAAAAAAGACGGGCCGTAGTTTCAGCCCATCTAAGCACCTTCCAGTTCCAACAGCTGTTTCTTTTTTTCAATCCCGCCACCATAGCCTACAATCGCTCCATTGCTCCCGATCACCCGGTGACAAGGAACAATAATGGGGATCGGATTTTTATTGTTGGCCGCTCCTATGGCACGGACAGCCTTCGGCGAATGAATAGCGACTGCTACTTGTTTATACGACTGTGTTTCTCCATAAGGAATGCGCTGTAATACTTCCCACACGCTTTTTTGAAAAGAGGTGCCCTGCATATCGACCGGTAAATCAAACATTTGCCGTTTTCCTTGGAAATATTCCTGCAGCTGCTTTTTTGTTTCATCAAAATAAGCATCATCCCGGATGATTTCCCGGTGCATATTTCTTTTTGCCATCCACATCCGGATTTTCCCACCCGTTCCGTTAAAATCTCCAAACAGCAATTGGCACAAACCATTCTCGGTGGCAACAAGGGTGAGTGTGCCGATCGGACTTTCCATCTCCGTAAAGATTAATGGTTTATCCATATTTAACACCTTTCTCCCGTGGGTATGTTTATGAATGCTGTCCTTCCTTTTCGAGTTTTAACATTGCTTGTTGAATCTCTTCGCGTACGGAAGCATCGTCTTCTTTTTCATTGGCAGTCTGTAGCGCTGCATGGTTGTCTTCGCTCCCACCTATTTTTCCTAGCGACCAGGCAGCAGAACCGCGAATCACAGGGCGGGGGTCATGAATAAGTAACGACTGCAGTTTGGGAGCGGCTCCTTTTTCACGGAAATGGCCAAGTGCAATCACCGCATTTCGTTGAATCGGTTTTTTTCCCCGCCAAGAACCTGCCATTTTTCCGTATTTTTCCTTGAACTCCCGGTTGGAAATCGAAAGCAATGGCAACAACTCCGGCTTTACCTTTTCCGGGTCCGGTGTAAATTCCGGTTGATATTCTTCTCCCTTTCCCTTATTTTCCGGGCAGACAACTTGGCATGTGTCACAGCCGTACAGACGATTGCCGATTTTCTTCCTGAAACGCTCGGGAATCATTTCTTTTGTTTGCGTTAGAAACGCGATGCATTTATTCGAATCCAATTGACCCCCTTGGACTAGTGCACCTGTCGGACAAGCATCCACACATTTATTGCATGATCCGCATTGATCATCAATCGGTATATCCGGTTCAAATGCAATCGTCGTAATCATATCTCCAAGGTACACATACGAGCCAAATTCAGGGGTGATAATCGCGCAATTTTTTCCGCTCCAGCCGATCCCGGCACGTTCAGCAACCGCTCGGTCCGAGAGAGCACCTGTGTCAACCATGGACGCCATCTTTGCACTCGGCACGCGTTCATGAATAAAGGCTTCTACTTTTTTAAGACGATCATTGAGAACGGTGTGGTAATCTTCACCCCAAGATGCCCGGCAAAAAATGCCCCTTCGCTTGCCTTTCACCCCTTTGGGTGGATTTTCAAGCTTCGCCGGATAAGCAAGAGCGATGCTGATAATCGTTTTTGCATAAGGCAACAAGCGTTCAGGCTCCGTTCGCAGATCAATGTCCTCTTCCTCAAAACCCGACTGGTAACCTAATTGTTGTTGTGTTCTTAACCGTTCTTTCAGTGTCAAAAACGGATCTGCACTGGCAAAGCCAATTTTGTCAATGCCAATGCTTTTACTGTATGCAATCAGTTCTTCTTTTAACTGGGCGTTTGTCACGGGTTTCACCTACTTTCCATTACATCCGTTGTTGATCCTGTGGCATGCGCTCGCTACTCCGGAAGTCAGACGTCGGAAGCCGGAAATCGGAAGATCAGATCATGCTTTCTTTCCTGAAAAAGGCGTTTACGATCTCTGGCATCTGAAATCTGACTTCTGTATAAACGGGCGACTAACACTCCGATTGATCCCTCTGATGAAAGTTTCACTTTATGTTAAAATAAAGGCGTTTACAATATGAGAAGGAGATGTACACTCGGTTATGATTGAAATTTCACTACATCCTGACTTACAGGAATACGTTCCCTCTTTTAAAATCGGTTGTCTCCAATACGAATCAATTGCTATCGATACGCCTCCCAAGGAGCTGAAAGGGCGTATCGAGTTGTTTCAAAAGACCGTCGAGCTAGATTTGTCCGAACAACCTATCACTTATTATGAAGGCGTCAAAGAGTGGAGACAAGTGTTTAAACAAATCGGTGTCGATCCAACACGTTATCGCCCCTCCCACGAGGCACTCTTTCGCCGCCTAAAACAGGGCAAAGGGTTCCCATCATCCGATTCGTCGGCAATCATGCTGAATAACTTCTTTTCCCTTTATTATCAAATGCCAATCGGCTTATATGACCTGGAACAGCTGCAAGGATCTGTTGAAATTCGAACAGGGGAGGAGACGGATGAGTACGAAGGGTTGAACGGAAGGATGAATCATATGAAAGGCAAAATAACAAATGTGGATCAGAATGGAGCCTTCGGAAGCCCGATGGTTGACAGCAAACGCAGCGGTGTCTCTTCAAACACGAAACAAATCTTGCAATTGCTTTACTTGCGTCCTTCACTCTCCGAAGACGATACCCGAACCCTTACAAATAACATCGGGGAAATGTTCCAACAAGTACACGGCGGTCATGTAGAAACGGCCGTGCTGTCCAAGCAGCGACCGCGGATCAAATGATTACTTTTTATACATCAATTCCCGAGCGATGACATACGCTCCGTACGCTACACCCAACACACCCAAAAGCAGGATGGTTAACAATATAAACATATACAAAATGAATAACCCCCTTTTGTGTTATTTTCACTCAAATAAAGGGGGGTTATTCATTAGAAGCGCGTTTATCCGAGACGATGACGTCATACAACACATGATTGCATATGTTTACGGAAACTGACCAGCGCAAAAAATTCATACGCAATCGGAAATTCCATTTTTCACTATTTGACGTGATTAGCACTTCGTTGATAGTGAAAATATCGTTAGGCACGTGTCGCGGTGAGCATTGGCTGCGATTGCCCTGCTGTAAATTTCACTCGTTTCCATACGGATGCCGCCACGATTGATCGTGGAATCGGAACGACCATAGATCTGGCAGCTGCCTTTCGAGGTAATCTTAATCCAGTTTCCGTATCACCAAATGCCTGAAAATGGCTGGTTCCAACAGGACGAACTCCCCGACTTCATCGATAACAGGTACATCGCCTCTGCAGACGCTTATACATTGGCTCCGAGCGCTCGACATTGAATTTCGCTTTCGCCAGCATATACAGGCAAAAGCGATGAGCCGGTAACGAATGCCGAAGAAAACCTTTCATTAGAAGGTGGGTGGATTACGAAATAAAAAAATTGTCATGAAGAGACTTAAAAATATTATCAATAGCCAAATGCCAAGTAAAAGCAGATTAACGTACTTTCCTTTATCTCTCGCTTGCATCTCTTTAATGTGAGCTATAATCAAGCCTATCAAGGGAAAAAAGCCAATCACAAAGAAAACCGAAAACAGACCAATGAATACACTATGTATGAACTGTGCGACGGTGACATTTCGAATGAGGTATACACATAAAAGCACCCCCACGCATAACAAGGATAAAGGGAAAAAATTAATTTTGCCTATCAATGAAGATGCTCCCTTCTTTTCCCTCTTTTCAATGATGGATGGATAGACATATCTTAACAAAAGAACATTCATTTGAGTATTTTCGCGTGTGGATGACCACGATAGATCTATGCCATCATACAGGTAAAAGTTCATATTGTTAAAGATTTTTATAATATATAATAAGTGATGTAGACTGATTATATTACGCATAATAGCGTGGCTTAACTATTTTCCAGAAATCCCGCGCCTTGACGAGGGTGATTCCTTCGTTCAGCCGTTCTGCACTAGTGGGATAATCATTAAAAATAAAATACAATCGTACATTTACCGAATATGGAAACAAATAACAAGGGTAACCTTTCACATAGTATACTAATTTAAAGTGGAAAAGCATATAGATATATAATATCATCTTTATTTTTGCTGATTCTTTTATAAATGAAAAGGTCAGGTTACAAATTAATGGCTTATTAAATTTCCTAAGCTCACATTCATCTGGTGGCATTAAGCGAGTAGACTAGTAAATGGGAAATAGAAATCGATTCAAAACATATCATCTTTAAATATAATTGTCCTCACTCATTTTCTATGTTATCTTAGTGAGTGATTACTTACTTATAAATAATTTAAGGGATGTGATTTAAATGATGAAGATCACCGATATATCCAAAAGTTTCGGAAAGCAAACAATATTGCAAGATATATCCGTCGAAATTCCAAGCAATCAGATCACTGGCTTGATCGGCCCTTCTGGCACTGGCAAAACCACGTTAATTAAATGCTTAATGGGGATGGAGACATATGATACTGGCAGCGTTAGCATTCATAATGCTACTATTCCAAATCGAAAAGTTTTAAACAAAATCGGTTATATGGCTCAAAGTGATTCGTTGTACCATGATTTAACCGGACTGGAAAACATGCAATTCTTTGCCCATATGTATGGAGGGAAAATTTCTAAAAAGTCGGTTCAATCCACTTTGAATCTCGTCCAGCTTACGCAAGAGCAAAATAAATTCGTTCAGCATTACTCCGGAGGGATGAAGCGCCGTCTATCTCTAGCAATCGCTCTACTCAATCGGCCAGAATACTTAATTTTAGATGAGCCGACAGTCGGTATTGATCCTGTTTTAAAATTAAACATCTGGGACCAACTTCACGATTTAAAAAAGAACAGTACACTGTTAATTACCACACATATTATGGACGAAGCTATGAAGTGCGATCAACTTTTATTAATGCAGAATAAAGGAATCGCAGCAAGCGGTGCGCCTCAAGAGATTTTGGAAACGTTCCAAGTTAGTGATATCGATCAAGTCTTTTTGGAATTGGAGGGGAAAGAACATGAAAATGCTTCACTTAATGAAACGAATTTGTAAACAAGTCATCCGTGATAAACGTACGATGGCACTTCTATTTTTAGCCCCTATCTTTATCATCACATTACTCAACTATATTTTTCCTGACCCTGATGATGAAGTCAGTTTGGCAACTGTCAATGTCGATGATGAAGTGATTGATATTTTGGAAGACAACGATATGATCGTAAAAGAAGAAACCGACATTGATCCAACATCCTATCTACAAGAAGGGCATGCCAGTGCTATTTTGGAACAAGCGGAGGATGAATGGACGCTAACCATTCTTAATGACAATCCAATAGATGAAGGGCCTGCCATACAAGGCAGTTCACAAGCAGTGATGGAAAATAACCTGGATGACCTATCAGATAACATTGATGATATGATGAATAATAGGGAAGAAATGTCAGATAACGTGCAAGAAATCATCAATGGTGTCAATGATATGATGGAACAATTGCCTCCGGAATTAGCACAAGATATAGATATAAATACAGATATAGACACAGACGTGGATGCAGAGTTCGAATCCGAGGTGGATATGGATGAAGATCCGATAACAGTTGACTATATTTACGGTGATGAGAGCAATACGTTTTTTGACATTCTAAATCCGATTTTAATCAGCTTCTTTGTGTTCTTTTTTGTATTTTTGATAGCCGGTATGTCGATGCTAAAAGAAAGAAGCAGTGGCACCTTGGAGAAACTATTGTCCACGCCAATCAAAAAATCCGAGATTGTATTTGGTTATTTGTTCGGTTACGGTATTTTTGCGATTCTGCAAACGGCTGTGATTATTTTGTATTCCATATTCATTTTAGATATGGAGATTGCCGGTTCCATAACTAACATGTTTATCATCAATATCTTATTGAGCTTTGTCGCTTTAGGGCTTGGTCTTTTGTTATCTACGTTTGTGGGCAGTGAATTCCAAATGATTCAGTTTATCCCACTAATCATCATTCCACAAATATTTTTCTCCGGCATGCTGAAAGTGGACACAATGGAACCTTGGTTGCAATGGATTGCCCCAATCATGCCGCTATACTATGCCGGAAATACGATGATAGATGTTGTACTGAAAGGACATACGCTCAGCGATATAGCTATACCTTTGCTTGTTTTAGTGCTGTTTATCGTTCTTTTTGTAACGCTAAATATACTTGGGATGCGACGTTATAGGAAGGTATAAAAAAACGGGTGGCTTCAGTCTGAAATGCTGTGAGCCACCCAGCTTAATTTTTAATAGAAGTCTAAATTTTTGGCGCAAGTCCGTTCTCCAGTATTTGAACAATCCTTTCCGTCTCCACTTCTTCTGAATCCCACTCCGCTTCCGGAAGAAGAACATAACGGGCTACAATATATGAAAGGATAGATGATGCAATCGTACGTATAATCGTTTTCGGATCCATCTCCACCAGCTGTCCTTTGTTTTGATAGTACTTGATCATTTGCCCTACCTTCTCAAAAATATCTTTGCCAATATATTCAATAAATTGCTCTTTCAATTCCGGATGAAAAGGAATTTCTTGGATTAATATACGTAACATTGGCAAATTATTTTGGATAAATTCCTTTCTATTTTCAATCATTGCACGAATCAAGTCCTGAAAATATTCAAATTCTTGATCAAGCACTTTATCCAAATCTTTCTTTATCATTGGTGCAAACAGCTTCATCGTCATTGGTGAAACAATCTCCATCAATAAACCTTTTTTCGATTTGAAATGCTTAAAGATAGTCCCTTCTGACACATTCGCTTTATTTGCAATTTCATTTGTGGATGTTCCGGCATAGCCTTTTTCCGCAAACAATTCTGTTGCTGTCTCTATAATCGCTATTTGTTTTTTTGTTAACTTCCGTTCTTTATTTGTCATGATATTTCGCCTCTTATCGCGTTTCAGATGAGTCCAAGCAAATTGATAAAAGAGATTATGGGCTTTTTTTAGACTTGAGTGTTGACTGATATTAGCCGGTATCGTTGAAGATTGATGTAATTCTCCAACCATTTAATAGCTCTCACCGAAATCTATAGTTGACAAATTCACTTTACCCATGTTGATTCCTACCGATGAATAATACCTTGTTTTTTCATTAATTAGGCCGCCCGTTGAAGAATTACACCCATTTTCAGTATAAAACATTGTATTTATGCAAACAACCTTCACCCGGTTATTCCAGCCAAAGTAAACGTTCTTCAAGTCTGGCGTTTGCGCAAAATATCTGCGTAGATCAAGTCATCAATGATGCGCTGCCATTTGCCGAAAAAGCGTCCACAGATGTCGCCACGAAATCGCCCTGTCAAATGTGATTTAATTGATCGACGTCGGGCGCATCGAATAATTGCTTAACCTGATTCATCATAAACGATTCTACGTTGTTAATCCGTTCCTTTATGAACGGATATTTCCATCGGATTCGCGTCATCAAGTATGAGCGAAACGAGTAGCACGCCTTTCGGTAAAACCCAATAATAAACGATTGCAAACCTTTATGCTCATCATCAGTTAAAAATCGGCCTATCGCATCGTCAAACAATATTACAACGGCGGTGATTACTTTGAATACAATCCCTAATTTACGGGAATTAAGTGATTATTCCATCTGAACAAACAAAAAACCGACCCCTTTTTTAAGAGAGCGGTAAGCTCAAGTATATGCAATTTGGCGCCACATATATCATAAAAATAACCGAACTTGTTTGCTACAAGTCCGGTATATGTATATTAATTGGTGGCGATGGTGGGACTCGAACCCACACTCCCGAAGAAACGTGATTTTGAGTCACGCGCGTCTGCCAATTCCGCCACATCGCCGTGCGCTTTTCTCCGACAAGTAATAATATAGCACGAAAAGACCGGTGATTGCAAGCATTTGAACAAATTATTCTTAAGAAAAAAAGTCGACGTTACTCTTTTACCGAGTTCCCGTGGACCCGAATCCACTACTTCCGCGCTTAGTGCTGTCCAGTTCATCAACTTCGGCAAACAGAGCCTGCGGAACTTCATTCAATACACCTTGTGCAACACGGTCATGTTTCCGGATAAAATATGAACCGTCCGGAACTCCGGTAAGATCCCCCATACTGCCGTCAATCAAATAAATGCCTTCCTCTGATGTACTGTCATTACGGTTCTCTAAAGGAACAGCGACCTCGCCACGATAATCAGAATCAATCGTTCCCGGACTGTTCGGTATACGGAGTTTTGTTTTAATTGACACACCGCTACGTGGGCGAACCTGTATTTCAAAACCAACGGGAATGGCAAACGCTAACCCTAAACGAACCTTCTTTGTTTCACCGGGCCCGATGATCATATCCTCAGTGGCATAAAGATCAAATCCGGCGGCAAATGAGCTGCCATACGTTGGAATCACAGCATCTTTGTGCATTTTTTTCACTTGAACACTAATTTTCGTCATGACTGCTCCCTTGCCTCTCGAAAAAAACACCCATCAAACAAATGAGTGTTTTTTTCTTTTATATTGCACGTTTTTGTCTTTATAATGGTACCGAGGGCCGGACTCGAACCGGCACGGTCGTTTACCGACCGCAGGATTTTAAGTCCTGTGTGTCTGCCAATTCCACCACCCCGGCATGATCCTACACATATAAATGGAGGCGGCACCCGGATTTGAACCGGGGCGTAGAGGATTTGCAGTCCCCTGCCTTACCACTTGGCTATGCCGCCACAAAACTTGGAGCGGAAGACGAGATTCGAACTCGCGACCCCCACCTTGGCAAGGTGGTGTTCTACCGCTGAACTACTCCCGCATTGGCTGGGCCAGCTGGATTCGAACCAGCGCATCTCAGGACCAAAACCTGATGCCTTACCGCTTGGCTATGGCCCAATAATGGGGCGGTTGATGGGACTCGAACCCACGAATGCCGGAGCCACAATCCGGTGCGTTAACCTCTTCGCCACAACCGCCATCAGCGATTATAAAATGGCAGGGGTAGTAGGAATCGAACCCACATCGGAGGTTTTGGAGACCTCTGTTTTGCCATTAAACTATACCCCTGAATGGTGGAGGAGGACGGATTCGAACCGCCGAACTCGGAGAGAGCGGATTTACAGTCCGCCGCGTTTGGCCAACTTCGCTACTCCTCCAAATCGGATGACAGATTTCAGAGAAGTTCAGAGTTATTTTCTGACCTCTGATGGCTGTATTCTGATAGATGGTGCCGGCCAGAGGAATTGAACCCCCAACCTACTGATTACAAGTCAGTTGCTCTGCCAATTGAGCTAGACCGGCAGAAAAAATGGATGGTGGCTCGAGACGGAATCGAACCGCCGACACGTAGATTTTCAGTCTACTGCTCTACCGACTGAGCTATCGAGCCAACATATGTAAATGGCGGGCCTGACGGGATTCGAACCCGCGATCTCCTGCGTGACAGGCAGGCATGTTAACCGCTACACCACAGGCCCGGTTATTCATTTATAGAAAATAAAGAGGATCACCGATATGTAATAAAAAAAGAATTTTTTGTTCTCAGTGAACATAGTGGCAGGTTCGTAAATTGATTGCACTTCTGAGCATTCCAGATGTTACTTGCTTCGAAGATAATTCGACGTAGTGACAGGTTCTCAAATTGGTTGCACTCCAAAGCACTTCTGATGTTTGCTTGCTCCGAAGTGAATTCAAAGCTGTTAAGCAAACTATTATGGTTGCGGGGGAAGGATTCGAACCTTCGACCTCCGGGTTATGAGCCCGACGAGCTACCTGACTGCTCCACCCCGCGATATGAAATAATAATATGGTGACCCGTGCGGGATTCGAACCCGCGTTACCGCCGTGAAAGGGCGGTGTCTTAACCCCTTGACCAACGGGCCATAATTGATGTCAGAATTTCTAGTCTTTGATCCCTGAATTCCGTATTTCGGTATGGCGGAGAGCGAGGGATTCGAACCCTCGAGACGGGGTTACCGTCTACACGATTTCCAATCGTGCTCCTTCGGCCACTCGGACAGCTCTCCCTGATGGCTCCACAGGCCGGATTCGAACCAGCGACCCATCGGTTAACAGCCGATTGCTCTACCACTGAGCTACTGTGGAATGTCATGTTGGCCGAACAGACAACATTAGTTTAGTACATTTTCCAATAACTTTCAAGGATTTCTTTTGAAAATAGGATAGACATTCTCCCAAAACTGAATAACGCTTATGCATGAATGCCGGATGTGCATGACCCATTCGTGGATAAACCATTGGACCGATTAGTATCTGTCAGCTTCACGTGTCGCCACGCGTCCACCTCAGACCTATCTACCTTATCGTCTTTAAGGGGTCTCACGGGAAATCTCATCTTGAGGTCGGCTTCGTGCTTAGATGCTTTCAGCACTTATCCGATCCACACGTAGCTACCCAGCGATGCTCCTGGCGGAACAACTGGTACACCAGCGGTGTGTCCATCCCGGTCCTCTCGTACTAAGGACAGCTCCTCTCAAATTTCCTGCGCCCGCGACGGATAGGGACCGAACTGTCTCACGACGTTCTGAACCCAGCTCGCGTACCGCTTTAATGGGCGAACAGCCCAACCCTTGGGACCGACTTCAGCCCCAGGATGCGATGAGCCGACATCGAGGTGCCAAACCTCCCCGTCGATGTGGACTCTTGGGGGAGATTAGCCTGTTATCCCCAGGGTAGCTTTTATCCGTTGAGCGACGGCCCTTCCATGCGGTGCCGCCGGATCACTAAGCCCGACTTTCGTCCCTGCTCGACCAGTACGTCTCGCAGTCAAGCTCCCTTCTGCCTTTGCACGCTTCGAATGATTTCCAACCATTCTGAGGGAACCTTGGGGCGCCTCCGTTACCATTTAGGAGGCGACCGCCCCAGTCAAACTGCCCACCAGACACTGTCCCTGAACCGGCTCACGGTTCGAGGTTAGGATTTTCATATCGCAAGGGCAGTATCCCACCGGCGCCTCCACCGAAGCTAGCGCTCCGGTTTCCTAGGCTCCTGCCTATCCTGTACAAGCCATATCAAAACCCAATATCAAGCTACAGTAAAGCTCCATGGGGTCTTTCCGTCCAGTCGCGGGGGACCTGCATCTTCACAGGTCATATAATTTCACCGGGTCTCTCGTTGAGACAGTGCCCAAGTCGTTGCACCTTTCGTGCGGGTCGGAACTTACCCGACAAGGAATTTCGCTACCTTAGGACCGTTATAGTTACGGCCGCCGTTTACTGGGGCTTCAATTCCGCGCTTCGCCCGCTAGGGCTAACGCGTCCTCTTAACCTTCCAGCACCGGGCAGGTGTCAGCCCCTATACTTCGTCTTTCGACTTCGCAGAGACCTGTGTTTTTGGTAAACAGTCGCTTGGGCCTTGTCACTGCGGCTCCCGCAGGCTTGCACCCGCAAGAGCACCCCTTCTCCCGAAGTTACGGGGTCATTTTGCCGAGTTCCTTAACGAGAGTTCTCCCGCGCGTCTTAGAATTCTCATCCCACCTACCTGTGTCGGTTTGCGGTACGGGCACCGTCGGCCTTCCTAGAGGCTTTTCTCGGCAGCGGAGGTGCGGGGACTTCGGTACTTTAGTTCCCTCGCGGTCACGCCTCAGCCTTTGCGTTGGGCGGATTTGCCTGCCCAACAGCCTCGGTCGCTTCGACGCGCCTATCCATCGGCGCGCTCGCCCTTCCTTTCTGCGTCCCCCCTTCGGTCAAACAGCCTTCGGTGGTACTGGAATTTCCACCAGTTATCCATCGCCTACGCCTTTCGGCCTCGGCTTAGGCCCCGACTAACCCTGAGCGGACGAACCTTCCTCAGGAAACCTTAGGTTTTCGACGGAAGGGATTCTCACCCTTCTTTTCGCTACTCATACCGGCATTCTCACTTCTGTGCGCTCCAGCTGTCCTCACGGTCAACCTTCCCGGCACACAGAACGCTCCCCTACCCAACTCTTCGAGTTGCCACGGCTTCGGTGATGGGTTTAGCCCCGTTACATTTTCGGCGCAGCGTCACTCGACCAGTGAGCTATTACGCACTCTTTCAATGATGGCTGCTTCTAAGCCAACATCCTGGTTGTCTAAGCAACGCCACATCCTTTCCCACTTAACCCATACTTGGGGACCTTAGCCGGTGGTCCGGGTTGTTTCCCTCTTGACGACGGATCTTAGCACTCGCCGTCTGACTCCCGGAGAACAAGTCGCTGGCATTCGGAGTTTGACTGAACTCGGTAATCCTGTGGGGACCCCTCATCCAATCCGTGCTCTACCTCCAGGACTCTTCCCTCCGAGGCTAGCCCTAAAGCTATTTCGGGGAGAACCAGCTATCTCCGTGTTCGATTGGCATTTCACCCCTACCCACCCCTCATCCCCGTCATTTTCAACTGACGTGGGTTCGGGCCTCCAGTCGGTGTTACCCGACCTTCACCCTGGACATGGGTAGATCACACGGTTTCGGGTCGACGTCGACATACTCATGCGCCCGTTTCAGACTCGCTTTCGCTGCGGCTCCGTCTCTTCAACTTAACCTCGCACGTCATCGTCACTCGCCGGTTCATTCTACAAAAGGCACGCCATCACCCATGAATGGGCTTTGACCACCTGTAGGCACACGGTTTCAGGTTCTCTTTCACTCCCCTCCCGGGGTGCTTTTCACCTTTCCCTCACGGTACTGGTTCACTATCGGTCACTAGGTCGTATTTAGCCTTGGGAGATGGGCCTCCCTGCTTCCGACGGGGTTGCTCGTGTCCCGCCGTACTCAGGATCCACGCCGGAGAGGGCGATGTTTCGCGTACAGGGCGCTTACCTTCTGTGGCGGACCGTTCCAAGTCGCTTCCGCTACATCGCCCCTTTGTCACTCCGTATGGCGTGTCCTTCAACCCCGGGCGGACTTGCCGCCCGGTTTGGGCTCGCTTCCGTTTCGCTCGCCGCTACTCAGGAAATCGCATTTGCTTTCTCTTCCTCCGGTTACTAAGATGTTTCAGTTCGCCGGGTTTGCCTTCATCTGCTTATGGTTTCGGCAGATGATCTTCTCCCATGACGGAGAAGGGGTTCCCCCATTCGGACATCTTCGGATCCACGCATACTTACAGCTCCCCGAAGCATATCGGTGTTCGTCCCGTCCTTCATCGGCGCCTAGTGCCAAGGCATCCACCGTGTGCCCTTCCTCGTTTAACCACTTGAGGCATGGGCCTTTCCAAAAAACGCTCGTTTCTTTTCGACACCCGGTGTGTGTCCATTCAAGCTTTATCGCGTTATTCAGTTTTCAAAGAACGTCTCTTGAGCAGTTGCCCGCTCAAAACTGAATGAAAGCCCAAGCGTTTGCCTCCGGTCCCTTCACCGAGGGACCGGTATAGCTCCTTAGAAAGGAGGTGATCCATCCCCACCTTCCGGTAGGGATACCTTGTTACGACTTCACCCCAATCACCAGCCCCACCTTCGGCGGCTGCGTCCCTAAGGTTCGCTCACCGACTTCGGGTGTTGCCGGCTCTCGTGGTGTGACGGGCGGTGTGTACAAGGCCCGGGAACGTATTCACCGCGGCATGCTGATCCGCGATTACTAGCGATTCCAGCTTCATGCAGGCGGGTTGCAGCCTGCAATCCGAACTGAGAACGGCTTTTCCGGGGATTCGCTCCACCTCGCGGCTTCGCTGCCCGTTGTACCGTCCATTGTAGCACGTGTGTCGCCCAGGCCATAAGGGGCATGATGATTTGACGTCATCCCCGCCTTCCTCCGGTTTGTCACCGGCAGTCAATGTCGAGTGCCCAACTTAATGCTGGCAACGACATTCAAGGGTTGCGCTCGTTACGGGACTTAACCCAACATCTCACGACACGAGCTGACGACAACCATGCACCACCTGTCTCTCTGCCCAAAAGGGAAACCTTGTCTCCAAGGCGATCAGAGGATGTCAAGGCCTGGTAAGGTCCTTCGCGTTGCTTCGAATTAAACCACATGCTCCACCGCTTGTGCGGGCCCCCGTCAATTCCTTTGAGTTTCAACCTTGCGGTCGTACTCCCCAGGCGGAGTGCTTATTGCGTTTGCTTCGGCACTACGGGTATCGAAACCCCTAACACCTAGCACTCATCGTTTACGGCGTGGACTACCAGGGTATCTAATCCTGTTCGCTCCCCACGCTTTCGCACCTCAGCGTCAGGTACAGACCAGAGAGTCGCCTTCGCCACTGGTGTTCCTCCACATCTCTACGCATTTCACCGCTACACGTGGAATTCCACTCTCCTCTTCTGTCCTCAAGTCAGGCAGTTTCCAATGCCATTCCGGCGTTAAGCGCCGGCCTTTCACATCAGACTTGCCTCACCGCCTGCGTGCCCTTTACGCCCAATAATTCCGGACAACGCTTGCCACCTACGTATTACCGCGGCTGCTGGCACGTAGTTAGCCGTGGCTTTCTGGTGAGGTACCGGCATACTCTCGGCATTTCCTCCAAAAGCTGTTCTTCCCTCACAACAGAGCTTTACGATCCGAAAACCTTCCTCACTCACGCGGCGTTGCACCGTCAGGCTTGCGCCCATTGCGGATGATTCCCTACTGCTGCCTCCCGCAGGAGTCTGGGCCGTGTCTCAGTCCCAGTGTGGCCGATCACCCTCTCAGGTCGGCTACGCATCGTCGCCTTGGTAAGCCCTTATCCCACCAACTAGCTAATGCGCCGCGGGCCCCTCGTTGAGCGACGGCCTTCCTAAAGACCGCCTTTCTCCTCCTTCGCAGGTGCGAAAAAGGACTTATTCGGTATTAGCACCGGTTTCCCGGTGTTATCCCCAGCTCAACGGCAGGTTGCCCACGTGGTACTCACCCGTCCGCCACTGGCCTCCCGAAGGTGCAAGCACCTTCGGGGCCCGTTCGACTTGCATGTATTAGGCACGCCGCCAGCGTTCGTCCTGAGCCAGGATCAAACTCTCCATAAAAGAAAAGTAGTTCCGCTTCCCACACGGGGGGGTGCCGGAAGCGCTGGCTTCATTTCTTCATTCGTTCGCTTGGCTTTCATTCAGTTTTCAATGGGCAATTGATGTCGTCGCGTCTCAAAGCGACCCATTTATAATAGCAACTAAACATTCTCACGTCAATAGTTCGCATTAACCTTTCCCGTTGACGCGAATACTAAGATATCATGAAGGGCAGATGTCGTCAACTATTTATTTCATTTTTCCTTTTTGATTTTTTTACAAGCAGCCTATATGATTCCGGACTATCATATGTCGAAACCATGAACGTTGTGGCGCTCCTCTTTTTCACTACGTAAACAGCGATGGTTTAGAACTAACAAGATGTGATACAATGGCAGACATGACCCCAAACATGTGGGTTCAGAGCAAGGAGGTAACATCGTGGCGAAAATCAACCGAATTCGTACATTTGCGATGGCGCTAATATTCATCGGGATCTTTATTATGTATATTGCCATCTTCGTATTTAGCAACAGCCCTATCCTAATGTCTATCGCGATGGTCATCGGATTTTTATCCGTTATATCCAGCTCGCTCGTTTATTTGTGGATCGGAATGAAATCAACGAAAACCATCCAAGTTATATGCCCCAACTGTGAAAAGCAAACGAAAATACTGGGACGGGTCGATGCATGCATGCACTGTGATGAACCGCTGACACTTGACCCAAAACTGGAAGGAAAAGAGTTGGATGCGCGCTATAATCGTAAAAACTTCCAACAATAAAAATAGCGATGTTAAAAAACAGGCTTTTCGCCAATTATGGCAAAAGCCCAAGATGTTTCTTGTTCCACCACCCATATAAAAGCCCCGCATCGATAATGGATGCGGGGCTTTTATGCGCGAACCGGCTCATTGCTAGCACACGAAGGGCATCTTCCGTATATCTCCATTCGGTGAGAATCCACTTGGAAATTTGTGACATGTTCTGCTAACGTCTCCACTTCATCCAAGACAGGGTAATGAAAATCTACGATCTTTCCGCAGTCTTTACATATAATGTGGTAATGTGTATCCGTCGCCGCATCGAAACGGCTGGAGGAATCGCCGTATGTCAATTCATTAACAATCCCGACTTCCTTAAATACACGGAGATTATTGTATACCGTCGCTACGCTCATATTCGGAAACTTTTTCTCAAGCGCTTTATAAATTTCATCCGCAGTAGGGTGGCTCATGGTTTCAAACATAAATTCTAAAATCGCATGACGTTGCGGCGTCATTCGAACTTTGGCTGCTTTTAAAGATTCAACCGCTTTTTGAAGATTTTCATTCTCCATTGTCGTCATGCCCCCCTTTTTTAAAAACAATTATTCTAATATAATATACATTTTAACTGTAACGAAATATAATGTTGGTTGTCAACGAAAATGCCTTCTTTCCTTATGATTGATTATACAAGGATAACCAATCTTCTCCTTCCGATGTGTTTAACATAAAGGACGTATAACGATATCGATGGCGCCCTTCGATGTTCTTTTTCTTTTCCAATTGAAGGCAAGCTTCTTTCATGGAGTTTTTCAATTGCTCGACGTCCTGCTCATTGCAACCAATTAAAAACGTTGTATTGCCCTTGCGGCGAAAACCTCCGCTGCTCGCTAATTCCGTAATGCGAAAACCCTCGTTTTGCAACCTGCGTTCCATATGATCCCGATATACATCGTTGACAACGCATACGATTAAATTCATCAGCCCATCTCCCCATTAGAAAGCTTGGCTTTTCGCCAAGCTTTTATGGCGAAAAGCCTTCGTTCCACTTATGCAGGTAAGAAAGTTGATTTATACTTTCTTACCTGCCAAATATAATCTCGTAAAGAGTTAAAAGATCAAACGAAGGTTTCGCCAACTCGGTGGCAACCCTCCCGTTTATTCGATAACCGATTTTTTGATCCCTTACTATAGTATAGCAAATTTCTGCGCTTCATAACCTTTCGAAACATCAACATTCTTAGGGAGACATTTCGGGAACAACCGTTGCCAAATGTCATTCTTTTCAGCTACGCCTCGCTTTTTTCTGTCAAATAAGCGCGGACTTCATCGACATGGCCATCCACACGAACTTTCCGCCATTCTTTTGTAACAACCCCGTCCGGGTTAATCACAAATGTAGAGCGAACAATCCCCATGGATTCTTTTCCAAAGTTCTTTTTCAATTGCCAAACTCCGTATTTATTCGCTGCATCCTGTTCCGGGTCGGATAACAACAAAAACGGGAGTTCATGTTTGCTTGCAAATTTTTCATGTTTCTCTATTGGATCCGGACTAACACCAAGAACGACGACATCTTCCGCTTGCAGATCGGGAATTGCATCCCGAAAATCACATGCTTGTGTCGTACATCCCGGGGTCATGTCTTTCGGATAAAAATACAACACTACCGTCTGCCCACGATAATCGCTTAACGTCACTTCCGTTCCGTCATTTGCTTGCAAAGTAAAATCAGGAGCTTGCTTGTCTGTCAGATCCATTTATTCCATCTCCTTCTTTCTTTTTTTCTGCGTCTCATTCCATTATGCCTGCTTCATCCATGCTTTGTCTAATCATTGTCTGCTAGAATAGATGTGATCGTTAGAAACGTGGTTGGAGGTATTAAAATGAACATTCAGCACTCAAAAGAATTATATAAAGAGGCCGAGTCCCATATCGTCGGTGGAGTAAATAGTCCTTCACGTGCCTTCAAAGGCGTTTCCGGCGGCACTCCCGTGTTTATGGAAAAAGGGGAGGGCGCATATCTTTATGATGTGGACGGAAACAAATATATTGATTATATTGGCGGCTACGGACCAATTATTACCGGACATGCCCACCCACACATTACAAAAGCCATCACCAACGCGGCGCAATCCGGTGTCCTTTACGGCACACCCACTGCTTTGGAAAACAACTTTGCAAAGAAATTAAAGGACGCTGTTCCTTCTCTCGAAAAGGTTCGCTTCGTCAATTCCGGCACAGAAGCCGTGATGACGACGGTCCGTGTTGCACGCGCCTATACCGGACGGGATAAAATCATTAAATTTGCCGGATGCTATCACGGACATTCCGATCCGGTTCTCGTCGCTGCCGGATCGGGTCCCGCAACGTTAGGATCGCCGGATTCTGCCGGCGTTACGAGTAATACAGCAAAAGAAATAATAACGGTGCCTTATAATGATATTGAAAGTTATCGAGAAGCACTTAAATCTTTCGGCGATGACATTGCAGCCGTACTCGTGGAACCAATTGTCGGCAATTTCGGCATTGTGGAACCTAAACCCGGTTTTCTCGAAAAAATTAACGAAATAACCCATGATGCCGGGGCGCTCGTCATTTACGATGAAGTTATCTCAGCCTTTCGCTTTCACTACGGAGCAGCCCAAGATCTTCTCGGCGTTTATCCCGATTTAACTGCGATGGGAAAAATTATCGGCGGTGGATTGCCGATCGGCGCTTACGGCGGGAAAATGAACATCATGGAAGAAGTAGCACCTTTGGGCCCGGCCTATCAAGCAGGAACAATGGCAGGAAATCCCGCCTCCATGAGCGCAGGCATTGCTTGCCTCGAAGTATTAGAGGACAAGCAATTATATGATAAACTGGAAAGACTCGGGAGAAAACTTGAAAACGGGTTACAAAGAAAAGCGGACGACGCGCAAGTCCCCATCCAGATCAATCGCAAAACAGGGGCGCTGACCTTGTATTTCACTTCGCAACCCGTGAAAAACTATGATAATGCAGATGCCACAAACAGCTTGCATTTTTCGACATTTTTTCACTCCATGTTGGCTCAAGGCATTCACTTGGCTCCTTCCAAGTTCGAAGCTTGGTTTTTGACGAGCGCGCATAAGGAAGAAGATATTACTGCGACCCTCGATGCGGCTGAAACTGCTTTTCAAGCAATTAAAAATTCCTGATTAGAAAACCTGGGTTGCATTTATGTAGGTAAGAAAGGATGACACCTATGCATGATGACGAACAAAAAGAATATCTGGAGGAACCGTTACGCTTATTCAGAAAAAAAATGATTCCAAAATTACCTTCGAATATCCAAAAGCGTGTCATCGGCGAGGTGGAGCGGCTCGAAGAGCTTTTTGTAGATTCGCGCGCCCCTCGCTTTGCCATCATCGGAAGGCGAGGCGCAGGCAAATCGACACTCGTCAATGCCATGTTTCAAGCGCCGGTAGCTGAGGTTGGCGCGGTTACCGCGGAAACCGAACGCGGGGGTTGGCATACCTACAAAAATGCATCACAACAAGCCATTATGGAGGTGCTGGATACACGTGGTTTCGGTGAAGGCGATGAAACACGCTTCAACCAAACGGAAGAAGAAGTTTGGCAAGAAGCACTTGCTTCCCGCTACCCCGATGCTATTTTATTCCTTGTGAAAGCAAAAGAGGTAGACGCCCGTGTTACTGAAGATATTGAGCAGTTAAAAAAACTTCGGAAAATCATTAAAAAGAAACATGATTACCTACCTCCGGTGATCGGCATTGTCACCCAAGTAGATGAGCTTGATCCGGTTTATGATACCGATCCTCCCTTTGAAAAAGAAAAAATTGCCAACATTGAACACGCGAGCGAGCATATGAAACGTATGTTAAAGAAGCATTTGCCTGAAGTTGCAGGCATTCTACCGGTTTGTGCTTATATAGCGTTTAAAGACGGAGAAATGGTCTATGACCGACGTTGGAAAATTGATGAGCTGATCGATTTTTTGCTCGAACAGCTGCCGGGGAGCACATGGATGCAATGGGCACGCATTACACAGGCAAAAACGATTCAAAGCCGCATCGCCAAAACAATCGGTAAAAGTGCATCCGCAATTACCGGCGGCGTTGGCGCTCAGCCAATTCCATTAGCAGACTTGCCGGTCATTACCGGCATACAGATGTCCATGATCGCCGGCGTTGCTTACGTATCGGGGAGGAAATTGGACCGAAAATCGATGGCCGAATTTTTGGGCGCGATAGGTGCCAACGTCGGCACCGCTTTCGCGTTTCGACAGTTAGCAAGATCCTTAAGCAAAATAACGTTTCCGGTCGCTGGCCATGCCATCTCCGGAACATTGGCCGCAACAGCTACATGGGGGCTGTGTAAAGCCGCCATCCTTTACTTCATTGAGAAGCGTCCGGTTCACGAAGCAAAAGAGGCTTATAAAAATCAATCGGAACCACCGACAAATTAATCGAATAAGAAGCGGGTACCCTTCCCGCCTCAGAAAGGAGCGCCGCATTCCATGAGATTTGGCGCCCGTATATTTAAGACGGGGCTGGCAGTTATAATCGCCCTATATGCCGCCCATTTACTCGGATTGGAGCCTGCGTTTTTTGCAGGATTAACCGCAGGGTTAACGATCCAACCATCCATTTACCGCACGTATCAAAGAATTCTCCATCAAGTACAAGCAAATCTGATCGGAGCTGCTTTGGCTGTTATTTTCGGGCTCGCCTTTGGGCAGGAGCCTTTCGTGATCGGCGTTGTAGTCATGATCTCGATCGCCATTATATTGAAGCTCGGCCTGGACTCATCTACGATACCGGTTACGATTGTGACGATTGTAATCATTATGGGGAATAGCCCCGATGACGGGTACGCCATGTTTGCCCTCGCCCGTTTTTCTCTGATCATGCTCGGTGTCTTTTCGGCTTTTCTCGTGAATTTGTTTTTCTTGCCACCGAAGTATGAAAACAAACTGTACGACGAGATTTTCGCTACAACAGAGAACGCCGCCCGTTGGATCCGATTAATCACACGCCAGGATACAAATGTTCAAGCAAGGCGGGAAGACTTGGAAGAATCACGCGAAAAACTCGTGGAATTGGACCAACTTTATTTATTTTATAAAGAAGAACGCAATTACTTCAGGAAAACCAAATTTGCAAAAGCAAGGAAAGTTGTTCTTTTTCGGGAAATGTTGACAGCCACAAGGGAACTTGTTCATGTACTCGGTTCCCTCGATGAGCGGGAGAACGATTTTTATCATCTTCCCGAACATATGAAACGGCTCGTCCAACAGCAAATGGACCACCTTACCAATTACCACGGACGGATTTTGGCTCGTTATTCTGGGAAAGTGACGACGCAAATGACTGATTTTATGAGTGAAGAAGCGGATGAAGGCAATGAATCGTTAACAGAGTCATTTATGAATTCGTATGATTATAAAGAGCTCAGCCGAGAAGAGTGGCTGAACCTGCTCCCGCTAATCGCCTACATCATCGAATACAATTCGCAACTGGATCACTTGGATCGACTGGTGGAAAGCTATTTCACTTACCACCAGGAAGACGACAATTGAGATTAGCGATGGAGTAAAAACTGCTCATGCCAATATTCAATAAGCAAATGCGGCGAGTTTCTTTAACGATCGCGCGATCACTGCTTTTCCGAATGAACCTTTGCTAGCGTTGGCTTGAGTCATCGGACCACTTATTAAACTGACCTTGTTTAAAGTAGGGATTGCTGAAACTTGCAGTTATCAGCTGAAGCCGGGATGCCGCTTCCATGGCTTCGCTTTCCGCGGACGAACGGTCAAGCTTCCTCACGCACAACCGGCGCTGCGGGGTCTTGACGCGTCCGTTTTTCCGCTGGAGCCTCGCCATTGCAGCACCGTCCCTCCGTACGTTGCCAGAAGTGCAAGGGTTTTTTGTTTATAGGATGGATTTCCTTGCATCCAGCTTCGACAACACCAACGGAAAATGCTTATGTGCCAGTCTTTTTCCGTTATTCAGCAGTCCCTAAAGTAGATGCATCCTAACGAGAGAAAATGGGAGCCATCCGATAAAGGACGCTCCCATTTCGCTTATGCAGCTTACTGATTGTTGTTGTTTTGTTGGTTTTGTTGTTTGTTTTGCTGGTTGTTTTGTTGATTTTGATTCTCGTTATTCTGCTGATTCTCGTTCTGCTGGTTTTGATTTTGCTGATTGTTCTGCTGTTGGTTTTGGCGCTGTTGATTTTGGTTTTGGTTTTGTCTTGCCATTTCTAATCACCTCCACGTTTATTAACATGCCCGAAGGTAAAAAGAATATACACAAATTTTAAGTAAAAAGTGAAATTCCTCCATCTACGATAATTGTTTGTCCGCGAATCATAGATGCCCGATCTGATAATAAAAACATGACTGCATCCGCGAGGTCGGAACGTTCAACGAGCCTTCCCGCCGGGGTTTTCGCACGGGATTCTTCCAATAATTCATCTCGATTCGGGAAGTGTGCCAACGCATCAGTGTCCACTACCCCCCCGGAAACCGCATTTACACGTATGTTTTTCCCTCCCAATTCAACCGCTAAATAACGGGTCAACGATTCGAGTGCCGCTTTGGAGACGCCAATCGCAGAATAATGCTCCAAGACTCGGATAGAGCCTATGGATGTTAGACTGACGATCCTCCCGCCTCCATTCTTTTCCATAAGAGGAACCGCCTTTTGAGCACAAAATAGCAAAGCCTTTGCATTAATGTTCATCGTCCAATCCCAATGGTTTTCCTCGAGTTCCATTGCCGGGCGCAAAACACCGGATGCAGCGTTATTCACAAACACATCCAATCTTCCGAATTCCTTTTCGATCGTCGTAAACATTTCATCGATTTTTTCCTTTTTGCTTACGTTTGCTTTTACGACTAACGCTTTGGAACCATGCGCTTCTACCTCTTGAGCAGTTTCTTCCGCCCTTTGTTTGCTGCGCGCATAATGGATAATAACGTCATATCCCTCTTGTGCGAGCCGGATCGCCGTTTCTCGTCCGATTCCACGGCTGGAGCCTGTAACAAGTGCAACTTTATTTGTATTTTCCACAGTGTATCCCTCTCTTTCTCGCACCCATTGTACCATCAATTTAAAGTGAAACATCCATCGGAGAGGATTTTAAGGTACACCAGCTAAGCGCCTGTGCGTCGAAATCGGAGTGTTAACCGCCGTAACCTCTGAAATTACGGGGCTGAAGCGAAAGTTTTACAAGCGCTTATCACTGCAGAAAAAAAGGATTATATCCATCCCTACTCGGGAAAAGGATGGATAAAGAATGGTAGGAGGTTGCAATTATGGAACGGAAGAAATACTATGTCACCTTAGACCAAGCGATGACCGGGATTTCGGAAGTAAAAACAGAGGACAATAAAATCCAATATGAAATTAGAGTAACCGAAAGGGAAAAAGAGCAACTTCAACAATTAATAAAAAGAATCAATGAGGAAGATGTGGAACCGCAAGAAATAATACTTCGGCCTTTTAATGAAGAAGCCGCGGATCGCGATAAAGAACAAATGGGAAAAGACATGCAAAAGCTTTACAGTTATTTGTATGATTACGGTACTGAACGAACGCGGTCTTTTCTCGAACAACTGCGAGAAAATTGAAATGCAAATCTGGCATTTTTTTCAACCTATAATCCCCCTCGTATGTTCACATGATAAAGTGAAACTTCCATCAGCGGGGTTTTACATTCCCCGGTTAATAAAGAAGTCGGAAGAAGGATTCTTGCTTCCTGAAAAAAGGGTCCCACCGGGAAAATACAAATCAAAGCATTGGATTACAGGGGGGTTCATCTATGACGAAGCGTACGTATTATGTCAATTTAAATCCAACAAGCATGGAAGATATCACAACATCAAAAATCAATGATCATGAGCTTATTGAATATGAAATAGAAGCGACTGAAGAGGAAATTACCGATTTACAGCAACTGCTATTGGATGTACAAAAACACGACATGGAACTTGCGGATTTATTTTCTTTCCGGCATTTTAATGAACATTTCACAACAGACGATAGTGAACGATTTCAGCACGGCATTAATCAAGTGTACAGAACCATTTATGAGCTTGGAACGCCGGAAACAAAAGAAAAGATGGACAGCATGGATCCATCTCCAATCACAAACGATGAATGAAGGGAAGAGCACTACAATTGCTCTTCCCAAATTTTTTGATGGGATACGGAAAACGCCAACTTCCTTGCTTCTGTTTTCGTTAACCAGCTCCCGGCGGGGCTTGCTGCCTGAACATGAGCAGTGGCACGAAAAACATGAATGTCCCAGATAAGATGGCTAAAAACGTGGTCAAACCTTTGCTCCGTTGCGGCCAATTTGACGTTCACATCATACACTTCTTTTAAATAATCGCTTAACGCTTCCTGTTGCAAAGCAGGCGCTTCCTCTATCATCGGAAATTGCCACATCCCGGCAAGCAACCCTTTGTCCGGACGTTGTTCAATAAGAATTTCACCTTTCTCATTTTCTATCACCGCTGCCGCCATTGTCCGTCGTTGTTGTTTCTTCTTTTTAGCTTTTACCGGCAATTGGTGGACCATGCCCCGTTGATAAGCGCGGCAAACATTTTTTACCGGACAGGCGTCGCAATCAGGATTTTTCGGTGTGCAAACTAACGCTCCCAGTTCCATCAAAGCTTGGTTAAAATCAGCGGGAGAAGTTCCGGCCATAAGCATGCGCACATCTTCTTCTACCTGTTTACGTGTGCGTTGTTTCCCGATATCGTCGCCGATCAACAACACGCGAGCAAGCACACGCATAACATTTCCATCAACGGCCGGCTCTTCAAGATCATAGGCAATGCTCATCACAGCCCCTTTTGTATAGGGGCCGACCCCTTTTAGGGATGCAAAATGATCCGGGCTTTTCGGAATTTCACCGCCATAATCGTGAACCACTTCTTTAACGGCTGATTGTAGGTTTCGGGCGCGCGAATAATAGCCCAATCCTTCCCACGCTTTCATGACTTGGTCTTCCTCTGCCTCGGCTAAAGCTTCGGGGGTCGGAAATTTGTTCATAAAATTTTCGAAATAAGGTTTAACGGTATCGACTTTTGTTTGTTGCAACATGATTTCTGACACCCAGATGCGATAGGGGTCCTTATCTTCCCGCCACGGCAACGGGCGTTTATTATTTTCATACCAATTTAATATTCGCCGGCAGAATTCCCCCATGGGGAACGTTTCCAAACGGCCTGTATAGCTGGTCATTAAAATCGCTTCCTCTCATTTGTAATCGTCGCTGAGCGATCGCGAAAAGCCCAACAGTTGATTTGCTCGAGAGGTTTGTGCACCCAATTTGCCAATTCGCCAAAGCGCGGATGTTCTCCGGATCTTCGCAGGTTCTTTATGGACTCGTACATTTCGACCGAGGGAACCGTAAACAATTCCACATATAACCCGGGTTGCTCCAACGCCTCAAACCAACAAAAATTTTCCGCTCCCATCTCGGTTAATTCATTCGCCATTTCTTTCATCCATGCTTGGTACACGCTTTCCTTTCCTTCCACTATCTTGTATTCCATAAATACTTGAATCGATTGTTCTTCCATCGTATGTACCTCCTTGCTTTCGGGTATATATAGGTAAAAGCACGTTTACTGAAGTCAGAATATCTGCTATGCTGATTTATATAATCAACCAGAAAATTTTAAAAGGAGGAGAATGCCGGGTATGGACACTGCCTCCCACGTGGTTATGGGTATCGGCATCGCCGGCCTATCCACATTGGACCCGGTGATTGCCGAAAACACTGCAACCATGCAAGCTGTTGCGATCGGAGCTATCATTGGATCACTGGCACCTGATTTCGATACGGTGTTAAAAATGAAAAATAATGCATCCTATATTACGAACCATCGAGGAGCCACCCACTCAATTCCAGCCGTTCTCCTCTTGTCTATCGTTATTTCCGCCGTCATCTATTTGTTTTTGCCGGCCGCGAGTTTATTCCATTTATGGTTATGGACGTTTCTTGCCGTCTTCATTCACGTGTTCGTAGATATTTTCAACGCCTACGGCACAAAAGCATTGGCACCGATAAAAGATAAATGGATTGCCATCGGTTCGATCAATATTTTTGATCCGTTTATGTTCATCTTGCATATCGCAGGCATGCTTTTGTGGTTGGTAGGCGCAGATCCCGGATACACGTTCTTGTCCATCTACATGATCCTTGCCGTTTACTATGTATGGAGAATGAAAGTTCGTAACGGGGTGATCCGGCATGCCCGTCAACTCCACCCATACGCTAGCCATATTTTCATCTCTCCGACGTACCGATGGTCCGAGTTTCACCTCGTCATTCGTACGCAAGATTATCTTCATGTCGCCACTTGGAAAAAGAAAACAATTCGCTATCTGGAAAGCTATTTATTTGAACCAATCCCGAATGGCCCAATTATCCAGGCAGCCCTTGAAGACGAAAATTTATCTGCGTTTCTAACTTTTTCCCCCACCTACCGATGGGAAATCGAAGAGCGCCCTTTCGGCTACGACGTGATCTTCACCGACTTGCGGTATCGATCCGCCGGATACTACCCGTTTATATCAGTCGTCCGACTCAATCGGGATCTGACGGTCACGGGGTCGTACACCGGTTGGATTTACGATCTGGAAAAGTTGGAGTACAAACTGCAAACCTCCAGAAATTCCAAAAAGAAAAAAAGAGCACGGCTACTGAACGCAACGTGAACGATGTTTATTATCGTTCACGTTTTATTTTTTAGTCAAAAGCGCGATCGGAATGGCCGACAACGACGCTTCCCCATCCCTGTATCCCCACGCAAAAACGCCATTCATATAAGAGATGACAAAACTGCTTTCATCAACATCAGGCTCACCAACCGTATACGTTTCTCCCGGATTGAAATCATCCGGATTTAACAAATACGATTGCGCGATCACTTTTTTCCGCTCATGAACCGCAAATTCACTAACCATTCCTTTTTGTTCAGCCTTTTTCGCCAATTCATTTAAGCGTGCAACCTCTGCAGTCAGCTCTTGCTTCGTCATTTGCCCGTATCGTTGATTCACCTTGGTTTACCTTCTTTCTTCGTTTAGTGTCTCAAGGTATTCATCAATCATCGCCAATGAAAAACCTTTTTTGTAGAGTTGTTCTTTAAGTTTCTGTTTTACCTTCCCTGGCTCATATCGTCTCTGTAGTTTATTCGCTGCTTTTTCCGCCTGCAAGTGTAATGATTGCCATTCATCGTTTGCATCCCTGCTGAAATCGTGAGCTTCGAATGCTTTGGCAATGGTTGCCTGTTGAAAACCCTTACGCAACAATGCCTCGGTCAACTTTTTCTTTTTCATGGCCAAGCTATCCTTCGAAGTTGTTTTATCTTTTTTTGCGATTACCTTTAAAATAACCTCGATTTGAATTTGCTCATCGTATTGCTCGAGCGCTTCCGTAATGGCAGCGTCACTAACGCCTTTATCTTGCAAATAACGGCGCATGCTCCCCGGGCCTTTATCCGTGGTGCTCATCATGGTACGGACATACGTGTGGGCATACTCCTTATCATTGATAAACCCGCGGTTCTTCATGGTTTCAATCACTGGCTCGATATGATCGATAGGCACCTCGTCATCCTCTAGTTTGGTGCGTACTTCCCTTTCTGTGCGCATACGCCTTGCCAAAAAATGAAGCGCCTTTTTTTTCGCCTTTTCCACATCATCATCTTGAATGATTTCCTCCAGTTCGGCAGCCGTGATCGCTTTGTCCTTCGCCAATTCCCAACGCACAAGAATACTTTCATGCACGCCGCAGGCAAAACGTTCACTATTCTCATCCACTACATACAAATTGTACCGCTCGGCATCGTTTTTTTGTGTTGTAATCCTTGAAATTTTTATATGATCACCTGCTTGTTTTTCTATCGAATAAACAGGGAAAAGAACAATAATATCCCCATGGTTAAGGAGTGATTCCCATGCATGTCGTGATTACAGGAGGAACGGGCCTCGTCGGAAAAGCACTTATGGATAAGCTTCGTTCCCATGACCACTTTGTCTCCATTCTAACAAGAAATTCACAAAACAAACAGAACGAAAACAACTTGCAGTATATCAAATGGTTATCGGGGAACAAACCGGAACAACTACTGGAAAACGTGGATGCGATCGTTAATTTGGCTGGTGCTTCCATAAGCAGCAGATGGACAAAGAAGCATAAAGCACGCATTAAAAACAGCAGAATTGAAGCAACAAGGGAATGCCTTCGTTTGATGGAAAACTTGACCGACGGGCCTCCAAATGTTTTCTTTAGTGCGTCGGCCATGGGTTATTACGGTACCTCGGAAACAGAAGCGTTTACCGAAGAGAGCGCGCCGGCAAATCAAAATTTTTTACAGGAGGTAAGCGAACGGTGGGAACAAGAAGCAAAGCCCGCGGAAGAACTTGGAGTACGTACTGTTTACGGGAGGTTCGGCTTAATTCTCGACCCTAGCGAAGGAGCACTTCCGAAAATGATGGCGCCTTATAAACTCGGTGTCGGTGGTTCGATCGGAAATGGAAAGCAATGGTATTCCTGGGTCCACCGCGATGATGTGGTCGCCTTTATCACCCATGCACTGGAGCATACGAATGTAGATGGCGTTTATAACGTCACTGCCCCAAACCCGGAACGTATGCGTGACTTTGGCAAAAAAATCGCCAATGCCCTGAAGCGCCCCCATTGGCTTCCTGCCCCTGCGTTTGCGGTGCGGGCAGCCCTCGGAGAAATGAGCGTACTCGTTGCCGACGGACAAAAAGTCATGCCGGCGCGCACTCTGGAATCGGGCTATCGATTTAAATTTGAAAAAGCTGAGGACGCGCTAGCCGACTTGTTGGGCAAAGACTAATCGTACGTGGCATTCTTTCGGCTATCAATGTGTTTTCCTTTTATTATTCTTCATCTTCGAGCCAGATCCCTTCAACGTGTTTCCTCGCTTGGTCTTTCTTGATTTTTCGATACGTTTTGCTTTTGAAGATAATATCGAAATCATAATCATCCGGATACAATTCTGACGCAGGGATTGAAAGCGTTAATCGCTTATGATTAAATGTCTTTTTCTCCCCTTTTACTTGCACAACGTAATTTCCCCGCTCATCGGGACCTGTATAGACGATTCCCATCTCATTTGACGCCTGGATCGTAACATTATCCCCTTGGTTAAATATTGCAATGTCTCCAGCTACTTTTTTCTTTTTATGGTGTGCGTAACGGTTCACTGCAACTTGACGCTTGAGCGACTCTTTTTTCAATTCTTTTTCCGAGAACCGCTCCTTGTAAGCACCACTCTCGCCATACGTGATGTTATGAGCCTCTTCGACGAGCGCGGGATGAAGGCCGAGCTTAATCGCAATTTCAAACGCCTGGCTCTTACCGCTTTCACCTAATATCAGTCGGTAGGTCGGTTTAAGTGAATGAAGATCAAACTCCATTGAACCGTTCATAAACCCCTCCGTTTTCTCCGCAAAGCTCTTCATTTCACTATAATGCGTCGTCGCAAACAACGTCGCCCCCTTTTTATAGAGCTGTTTTAAGATCGTGATCGCAAGACCCATCCCTTCACCAGGATCTGTACCCGACCCGAGTTCGTCAAGCAATACGAGAGAATGCTCATTCGCCTCTTCGAGAATTTGAATAATGGATACGAGCCTCGAACTAAACGTACTTAAATTATCCTCAATACTCTGCCTATCACCAATATCAACAAAGACGTTCTGGAAGATTCCTGTTCTACTTCCAGCATCCGCCGGAATTAAAAGACCCGCCTGAGCCATCACCGTTAACAGACCGACCGTTTTCAACGTCACTGTTTTACCGCCTGTATTCGGTCCCGTAATGACGAGTGCCCGCTCACGCTCGCCAAACGATACCGAAAGCGGAACTGCACTTTTAGATAACGCCGGGTGTCGCGCATTCATTAAATCCATCGTCTTATCATTAGAGAGAACAGGTCTTGTCGCTTCAATCTCACGACAATACTTTGCTTTAGAAAAAATGACATCGTAGCTATGCATTACTTCCATCGCGGTATGAATCGTGTGTTCATATGAAGGCAAGACCTCCGTTAACTCAAATAAAATGCGTTCTACTTCTGATTCTTCTGCGACTTTGTAGAGATTGATCTCTTCCTGGATGTCACCAAGCTCGGCGGGCTCAATAAAAACCGTTGAACCGGAAGCGGACGTATCCAGAACCGTACCTTGTACTTTCGAGCGATATTCCTTCTTGATCGGCAACACATAACGTCCACTCCTTTCAGAAACGGTTGTATCTTGAAGATAAGAAGTGTACTTGTTGCCTCTTGCAAGCTGTTGAACTCGCGCTTTTAGGCGATCTGAAAGGGCGTATAGCTGTCGACGTAAATAACTTAAATCTTTCGAAGCATAATCATCAACATGACCATGCCGGATCGCAACGGAGATTTGTTCTTCGAGCGCCGTGACGTCATCAATTGAAAAAGCATACGAACTGACCGTTGGTGCGGCATATTCTTTATCCTTCATAAATCGTTTCAACTTACTGCAATGATCAAGAAATGAAAGTACACGTGTAAACTGATCCGCACGGATGAACAGTCCTTTTTTCGCCTGCGTAATCATTCTCTCAATGTCATCGACGGTGTGGATCGGTACACTGCTGCTAATTTCAAGGATTCGAATCGCTTCTTCGATTTCTTGCATCGATTGCTGAATGCGTTTCTCATTCATCGTCGGCTTTGTGCTTACAATTGTTGCTTTCGCACGTTCAGTTCGGGCGTATTCCGCAATTTCTTGGATAACCGTATTAAATCCAATCGCTTCTAATGTTTGTTCATTCATGACACTTTCCTCCTCGTGTACAAAAAGGGATTCGGCGCCGGAACGATTGTTAAGGCAACCCAAAAAAGACCGCCATGAACAATCGTTCACAGCGGTCATGCTACGGCATGCATAGAAATACTCCAGGCACACCTGTGGCGGGACTCAAAATATCGTAAACGTGTTCTTAACTGCTTGAAATGCACACAACAAAATAAGCGTCAAATTGACACGTGAAAATTGCATTTCAAGTTATCCTATTGATGGATTAGTTAAGAACCGCCAGATACATTAAAACTTCCCCTTGTACGTTCAATATTTTATTCATTTTTTACTATATGTGATGAAGCGTGAAAATGTCAAGGGGAGCTCAAATGAACTCCCCCTAAGCGGATTCAGAAAATGCCACAGATCCAACACTGAATAGCAATCTACTCGGTTTTATTAGATATCATTTATCCCAAGCATTTGTTTGGCCATGTCTTCCATCTCTTTTAATCCGGATGACTGCGCGAATTTAGCAACATCAATAGCATGTGTGGCTTGTAATTCAATAATGTGTTCTTTCATGTGTGACCAGGTTTTACCGCCCGCATTCTCGTAGGCAGCTAATAATTTCTCTAATCCGGTCTCCCCAAAGAGTAAATAGTGGGAAGTGAAATCACGTGATATATCTGTTACAGCCACTTCTGTCCAATCAACCCCGTCACTTCACATTCTTGATTGATGAGAATATGTCCCGGGTGCACATCACCATGGATTAATCCCGTATGATTCGGCCAAAAGCCATCATTAGATAGCCATGCTTGCCAACGATCCCAAAGATCCTGATGAACACCAAAGACATTTTTGACATATTGCATGCTAGCTTTCATTGCTTCTTTTGTTTCAGGAGCATTATCTATTGTAATTCCGGAACTTTTCACATGGCTGACAGGGACTTGATGAAGATCAGCCAACGCACGGCCCAATGAATGATGGTAAGAATCCGGGCTATTTTTGATATCAAATCTCCACACATAATTTTGGATTTCAGGATCAATTGTACTGGCAGGCATGCCATCTAGCTGCTTATATGCAATAAGCTCATTTGTGAAAATATACCATTCCGGAACTTGAATATGCGTCTTGCGATTCACTACATCCAACACTTGGTTCTCTTGCTTCGCTTTCGCCATAGAATCCGGTCTACGGGGAATGCGCAAAATCCATTTCACTCCATCTTCGTCTTCAACATGAGCCACTTGAAAATCAACCCCTGATTCGTTGATTTTTATCGTCTCTTCAACTACGTCTAATCCTTTATCTTTAGCAAGTTTTTTTATCCCCTGTTTTTTCATGAGGCCATCCTCCGATTTCAAATGTTTTTTCCAATTAGAATGTCTAGATCGACGGTTATATTTACGGATTCTTTACTCATAAATTTCCCGATTTTTTCTTGATCAAATGTCCAAGCAAGAGGGGTCATCTGAACCAGCGATTGGATTTCTGATGGGTGGAGTGATTTTTTATAGCTTAAGGGAAAAGTTTTTACTGAATGGAAATGCTCTTTAAAAAGAGATACGGTCTCGTTATTTTTATAATCATGCTCCTCGCTTTCTGCAAAAAATTCTCTTAGTTCCTTGAGATAGTTGGTACGGGGAACAACTTTCACTGCTAACCCTTCCTTCACTAAAATCTTTTTAATGGCTTTATAATTCGAAGGAGATAAGATATTCAAAATGATATTGAACGTTTGATCATGGAAAGGAGGATTAGCCAAGTCACCTACGAGCCAAATATGATTCTCATAGTATCTTGAGGCCATCTTAATGGCTTCTTTGGAAATATCCAGACCAAATCCATGGCTAACTCCTGAATTTTTCGTTCCATGGATCGTCTTGTGTAGATGAGACCCTTCTCCACAACCAACATCAAGTATAGAAACATCCCGTTGTAACTGTTCTATAGCCCCTTTTATAATATCTCTAATGAATTCGTGAAGGGGATGAAACAAGTCACTTTCAGCAATCATCGTCCGCCTTGCTTCAAACAGTTCTTTCCCATAGTTAGCTTTAGGTGAGCACCTCAACAAATTAACATAGCCTTGCTTTGCGAAATCAAACGAGTGGTTATTGGAACAGACGATGCTTTTTAAGTCTGTTGTGACTTCCATAGCGACGTCACAATAAGGACATTTAAATACAAACTGACATTTACTGATAAGTTCTGCTCTTTTTATTCTTAGGCTTTTGGTCAAGAAAGATACCTCACTTATTCCTTTTAGCTCTTGGCCACAATGGCTGTTGAACGTACTGAGTCATCGTATTGAAAACAATCCCCCATTGAATATCTGTTAGGGAACCAATGGGTATTTCGTTCGTAACATCTAATTCTTTTCTTAAATGTTTTAACTGTGGAGGAGTAAATACCCCTTTCAAAGCATTTCCAATTGTAGCCCCGGGTTGTTTGAAAGCATATTGTGCTAATCCCAGGAAAGCTGCATAATCCTTAGCCTGCACGATTGGCTCTTTCCTTCTTGTTATGAGGACCAAAGCAGAATCCACTTTTGGTGGTGGAGAAAAGTTGTTTCTGGATATGCCTTTGACATAACGGATATCAAACCACATTCTCCAAGCCAGCACATATGAATTTTTGACTGGCTTTGCAGTAAAGCGCTTGGCTGCTCCTTTTTCCATTATGATGATACCTTTTTGCAGACCACTTGAAGGATTGTCTAAAAGCATCTTCATAATTGGTGTAGTAATCGAGTAAGGAATATTCGAGACAACAACAAACTTTTCTTCTGGCAA
This sequence comes from Salicibibacter cibi, assembly GCF_016495865.1. Classification (NCBI taxonomy): domain Bacteria; kingdom Bacillati; phylum Bacillota; class Bacilli; order Caryophanales; family Bacillaceae; genus Salicibibacter; species Salicibibacter cibi. The sequence continues at coordinate 1,158,218 of NZ_CP054706.1, read as the reverse complement.
ACGAATCTCCATCATGTCCTGATGAATAACTGTGGTGTTAGGTGCTGTCTTCCATTCAAGCGTATCAACTAATTTACCATCGAACTCTACCGCAAGCACCTTTCCGGCACTTTGAGCCAGAATTGTGGTCAAAGCGCCTTTTCCTGCGCCTAATTCTAAAACTGTGTCCCTCTTATTTACATTTGCTCGTTGAACTATGTCATGAAGCAATTTCTTGTTATGCATGAAATGTTGTCCTGAAAAATTGGGAGGTTCGCCACGACTCAACTTTTTGTCATTGTATTTATGAATTTTTTTCGTCATATGATCATCCCTTCAATAAAAAAACCACAGGCTTCTGCCTGTGATTCAGAGTAAGCGGATGACCGATCTTTAATTAAAGCTATAGCAGTCTACACCAAAGCCACATCCCCTATATTTAGGGATTGCTGAACAACTTGCGGCTATCAGCTGAAGCCGGGATGCCGCTTCCATGGCTTCGCTTTCCGCGGACGAACGGTCAAGCCTCCTCGCGCAAAACCGGCGCTGCGGGGGCTTGACGCGTCCGTTTTTCCGCTGGAGTTTCGCCATTGCAGCACCGTCCCTCCGTACGTTGCCAGAAGTGCAAGGGTTTTTTTGTTTATAGGATGGATTTCCTTGCATCCAGCTTTAACAACACCAACGGAAAATGCTTATGTGCCAGTCTTTTTCCGTTATTCAGCAGTCCCTATTCAGCAGTCCCTATTTAGGAGAAGTAAACATAAATAAAGAAAGGTTGGGCTAGCCACCTTTCTTCTCCACATATGATATATTTCTATGCGAAATGAAGATTATTAAAAAAGGGCAGACTTTTCCCGTTTACCCTGCTACACAAGCAGAGCCTTTGAACGTATGAAATTACTTGTTCAAAATTGGAAAACGAAGTCTGATTAAAAACATTTTTTAATAATCCTCCTCAAAACGATTTAACATACATCTCGTATTATAAATGGGTTGGTATTAAAAGTCAAAACCATTTTACATCGAGCTTTTTGCGTTGTAACGATTTTTGCGCTTTAGGCGTAAAAACGGGACCAGGTTCACTCCTGGTTTTTTGTTGAAAACGCCTTAAAATTTCCTTCCACGAACCAAAATCGCTACTATTCGAATATCATTCGTTTTTATACCTCAAAAAAGACACACGTACCCTGTTATCCACAAAAACTGTTTTAAAATTCGGTTTCCCACATGTGGATGCTTTCAGGAAACCAAGCTTCGCATTTTTTCCGGGCGGCCTTCTTGGATATGGCCTAAAGCCATCGCCAACATCGTGCACAGAGCCAACCCAGTTTTCATTTTCATCTTCTTTTGCCCGCGTGTGGTATGCTGTTCGAAGCCAAAGGAGACGTCAAGCCGGCTGTTCACACGTTCCACGGCCGTTCGTTTCGCGTATGCCTTCGCCCATGTGTAACTGGCTCGATCGATCGGCGTGAAGATCCGGCGGTCCTCCTTGAGCGGAATCCGAATTCCTTGGGCAATCGGACACTCCGCTTGTCCTTCACAGGTGATGCCATATTGTTTGGCCGGACAACGCTTTTTGAGGGTGGCTCGATCTTTCTCAAAGCCCCCATTCGCCATTTCGCGCTCTTTCCCGGTCATCGGGCAGTGACAGTACACGGTGCCTTTATAGTCATGCGTGACATTTTCAATGTCCATCAGTTGGCGCGTGTCCTCGCCATCTTTCCACATGTCCCGGATATCAATGACAGGCTTGGTTTGATGGTCATCCCACAGCCGCTCAAGCATTTTGGTGTCATCGTAACCGCGATCACCGGCGAGTGTTTCTGCTTGTCCCAAAAGCCAAGGGCGTTCTTTTTCAAGCTCATTGATCATATCATGACCGGCGTTAATATCGGGCACCGATGCTTTCGTAACTGAATAAGCCACAGGCAATTCATAGGCCGCGTCGACGATCAGGTGGATTTTATAGCCGAACCATTTGATCACTTTGTTCCAGATCGTCCCGTCTTTGTGTTTCCCCTTATATTCTTTCTTCCCATAATCGGCATCGGTATCACGGCGTCCGTCAGGATCCTCATCCTTATGTTTTCCCTTCGCAAAAGAGTCTACTGCCTTACCATCGATCGCAAGGGCCTTCCCGAAATCAGGGAGGAGCTCGCTCAATTGTTCCACCATCGTTTCAAAAATCGCTTCAACCTTTGATTCGTGCGCCCGCAGCTTTTTTAAAAAGCGCGTATATACATAAGCAGGGGGCACGATCACGGTGAGGCCACACAATTCGCGTAGCTGTCCATTGCGGCTCAATTCCCGACGCAATGATTCAATCGATGTGTGCTCAAAGACAACCCCTGCAAGCATCGTATTCCACATCGCGCGAACAGGGTATTCATTTCGCCCTTTATATCGTTTTTTCTCCAACGTTCGCATCAACGCTTCATCCGGTAAATAATCGAGCACCAAACGTAAGCGTTCCAAATCTCCAAGATCCGCAAGATCTTCCCATGAAAATAAGCTCATTTGTGGTATAATAGCCATAACAGGTGACCCTCCAGGGTAATAGTTGGTTTTTTGTCTATAACTATTCTAACCCACTAGTGGAGCGGTTTCACCTGTTTTTTTATGATTTGGGGTCGATGTATCAGGATCCGTGCTTTTGACCTTCGCCAAGCCTTTAATTCCGTTTGATTTTGGGAGAAAATATTTTTTCACGTCACTCGCATCCCTTGTGCGGCAACGGTTTTGACACAGCGCAATTAGCTCACATCTGATGCACCTTATGATACAGAGGCCAAAGAGCAATCGCTGTAATAACCATCCATAAATAAACAGATCCATAAAGTATGCGTTGCAGAAAACCGAAGATGTCGACAAATGGCTGTAAAGACATAAGTATTAGGGCACTTGTGGTGATCAACGTACAAATGAATGTCCAAATCGATAACCTTGGCATTTCTTTGCGAATGGACAAGCCAATCAAGATTAAAGCCGGGATTTGAACAATCATTCCCGGAATGGAAGGAAGGGTGTGCCCAAGAAAATTTACATCAGCAGGGAAGATACCAGCCATTGTATAACTGAGGCCAAAAATGACAAGAAATATGGCAGCCATTCTGGTTTTTCGATTATCCGGCCAAAATTGATGTAAGAAAATTGTTCCAACAAAAATAACAAGGCCTGTCAATGTAAACGTCCAATTCATCAGTAAATGATAGGGTGAACAGATATCTGAAGAGAATAAAGAGGAAAGTTCATATGTATTGTTTCCACATGTGGTTACACCGAGATCACTCATGGGTTGCCCAAGAAAATTGTACGGCACAGTGGTCGTTTGAATAACGATGTAGTCGATAATGAAATATACACTTAATGATATCCAGCATATAAAACCAATCTTTGCATTTATAGTACGCTGATGTCTAAGCAGGAAAGTCACGCATATGACGATAATAGTTAACAAGACCATGAAGAAATAAGGCAGATCCATATATTTATCCTCCACTATATATTCTTTTTATTATGCAGTGAATATAGTTCAAATTCAATCTTTTTCAATACATGTCCAGAATGAACAGCAAGGGCTATCTCTTTTCAAGAGCTCCTTCGTAGTAAGGGTACTATTGATGAAGACTCTTCAACAAAATCTATCGTTGATATCCGTGAATAATTACGGTGATGACACTAGCTAGCGGAGGAAAAACACGGAGACTCCTGTGGGAAAGCGCAGTGGGAAGACCCCGCAGGAAAAAGCGAACGTCTTTTTTCGAGGAGGCTGAGCTTTGGGCCCACGGAAAGCGTAGGGTTTTTCCGTAGCGGCCACTACAAATCATAATTGCCCCTAGTGCAGCCTGTCGGAAATAAGCGATCACACCGAGACGACCAGATTAGGGCTTCAAACTGGGGTTAGTGATCGATTGGATTAAACTGCCACAGCCCGAGTTAAGGTATCAAAGGCTATCGTCAATGACCGAATGTCTTCTTGTGAAGCAGGAATCCCCGGTCACCATGAAACGGTTCATGGTGACCGAACAAGAAAACCAATCGCTCGTTCGGTCGTCATGAGGCAGCCATGCCGACGGAATGCTTTCGATACAAGCCTTTTCGGTCATCATGAAGCGGCTATGACGCCCGAACGCTTTCGATTCAGGCCCATTACGGTCGTCATAAAACGATTATGGCGACCGAATACGAAAACCGACCGCTTTTTCGGTCGTCATGATGCGGTAAATTGTCCGTTAGGAAGGCAGAAGCGTTGACGCCTGAACTTTTTCCAACTGTCCCCGTGATCGGGTAATTAAGCCACCTCGCATTAGTTTATCAACCGTAGATTTTGGTGAAGAGTCTATGTTTAGTAATCCACTCCATTTTTCAGCGCCATAGCTTTATAAGTGCGCAGAGCATGTATTCCATATATTGAGGTAGCAAGTGCTCCTCCAATACCTGCTATAGGCATAAGCAGAAGCCCAATGTGCGTCATAACTTATAGCGAAAACGATGGCAATTAATGCAAATGCGATTGGCAATGGCGCAACAAAATAATCCATTTTTCTACTCATTATTTTCGCTTGTGGAAAAAAATGCATACACCGGTTACGTTATTCTTTAACAACTTGGAATGCTTTATATTCTGAATACTTTTCACAAATAAGAATGATGATAATAGCAAACTTAATACGAAAAGGAACCAACCAATGGCACCCCAAGCAAATCCAAACCATATCGTGTATACAAGCAAAAATACAGCCATAACCATACCAAGTGGTGCGATGTTTTGAGCAGCTTCCCCGTACCAATAAGGCTCCTCAGTTGTGTTCATGTACAATCACCTCGTACCATAAAGTTTATACAACAGTTTGGGCGGGTTTTATACCCGCCCAAAACACCTCTAATCTAGTTTTTATTTTATAAAGATCTTTGAGGTGGCGATCCATACCGGCGCACCTTAAAAAATTGACGATTTAATAAAGTTTCCCATGCCTATATAAAAGCGTAATCAATCTCATAAGGGCAAGTTTATAGCATAACATTCTTGTCGTTTCATGGTTCTCGGAGTAGAAATAATGGTCATAAACCCGGTGGGATACGTCTGTCATTTTATCGGTCAATTCCGCAATAACTTCTTCTTTCGTATACGGCTTGGGAATATTTGACTGCATCCACTCCAGATAAGAGACATGTACACCGCCTGCATTAGCCAAAATATCTGGGATGACAACAATTCCATTGTTTTCAAAATACTCATCGGCAGTCTTGGTAATGGGCGCATTTGCCCCTTCCAAAAGAACTTTCGCCGACACGTCTTTCATATTTTCTTCCGTAATTTGGCTTTCGACAGCAGCCAATATGAGCAAATCGCATTCGCTCGTCAACACGGCCGACGGGGAATCGATGTCCGCTTGAACATTCGCTGCTTTTAATTCTCCTTCTGAACGCGGCAACCGCCGGTGCTGCTCACTATATACCAACAGCCTTTCTATGTCCAAACCTTTTTCGTTATGAAGCGTGACATCTTCATCCGATACGGCAGTCACTATATGTTCGTCTTTACACTTCACTGCTTCATGTGCCGCAATGCTTCCAACATTTCCAAACCCTTGAACCGCCACTTTCGTCGGTTGATCGCTACGGATTAATTTTTCAAGATTTTTCCAACTCTTCGGTCTCGTCACCTTCGACGTCTCCGCATGTTTAAACCATTGGTCCCTCAAATAATAATAACTTAAAAAAGTTCCGATGCCCGTGGCTTCTCTACGGCCGGCAACGCCTCCGTTTACTCCGCTTTTTCCGGTAAATGAATTCACATAAGATTCTCCGGGCGTAATCGTTTTGTACTCGCCAACCATCCAGTCAATCACATTTTCATTTGTTCCCAAATCCGGAGCGGGTATGTCCTTTGTTGGACCCAAATCAGGCTTTAACCGTTGTACATATTTTTTGCTGACCAAGTTCAACTCTCGAAGCGATAAATTTCTCGGATCGACAAACACCCCTCCTTTGGCACCTCCGAAAGGAAGTTCGTGTAAGGCGTTTTTGATCGTCATTAAAATCGCAAGATTTTCCACTTCTTCTTCATTTACAGCAGAGCTGAAACGTATCCCCCCTTTATAAAACCCACTAATGTTATTATGTTGAACGCGATAGGCCGGAATTCTTTCAATCGATCCATTGTCTCTTGAAACACGAATATAACTTTTTATGATTTTATCCGTCGTTTTTATAATTTCGGCTGCCGAATCAAATACTTCTCCATTCTCGTTATTCGTAAATTCATCGCGAAACGGTTCCTTTTTTAACTTATCTACCACTTCCTTAATTAAATTTCGGGTTTCGTCTCGACTCAAATTCATCACGCTCCTTAATGCCAGTTATTTAGACTATCGTCCCTTAAAATATCGCACCAGGGACCCATACTCCTCCATTCCCATATAATCAGGATATAAACATTTTTTACGTAAAAATTAAAGAATCATTAGCAAAACAGTGATCGTCGGAATGCTGATTAAGGTAGTCACAAGTGTAGTGCTCGACACTAACCTCGGCTGCGCATTAAATTGCACCGAAAACATAACGATATTAGCTGCCGTAGGCATGGCAGCTGTTAAAATTAGCACGTTGGCTAGAAGTGTTTCAATGGGGAGCATTCTCGTAAGACCAAAAGCAATCACCGGAGAAATCAGAAGACGTAGCACAGCATTATAACTAATTTTTTTCCACTCAAATCCACGTAAAGGAATTTGCGCCAACTGCATGCCGAGTATAATCATAACAGTCGGAATCGTGGCAGCACCGACAATTTCGGTCACGCCTGTAATCGCAGTAGGTATTGCAGGCAAAAATTGCGCTAGCAACGCCGCTGCCAACGCCCAAGTCGCCGGCATCGTCATGACGACCTTTAGCGCTTGCATCATTGTCCCTCTGCCCTTGGAAGCAAAATAAACGCCAAAACTGTTCATAATTACCGATTGAATTACCATAAGAGACACGGCATAGGCGAATCCCTCTTCCCCAAAAGCAAAAAGAATGATCGGAGCGCCATAATTTCCTGCGTTCATAAAAGCGGTGGAAAGGATCATTCCAGTTTCCGCCTCCGGAGAAAGTTTAAAGAAAAAGGAAACCAGCTTATTTAAAAAGATAAGAATAAATAAAAGCAACATAGCAAAGATCAACATATATGCATATTGCATGTTGAGTGTTGCATTATAAATCGTATCAAACACCAAGCAAGGCGTCATGACGAAAATAGCTACTGTCGATATAGGCTTGATGTCTACATATTTCCATTTCTGAATTAAAAATCCGAGTGCGAATACGAGCACAACCGGAAGAACGACCTCGAAAAAAATTTGCAATTTTCTCCTCCTATCGGGAAATTCTCTCATCTATTGTATGTACTCAATCGCCAAAAACGAAAACTATGGCATTTTGACGAACGAGTATGAGCTCCATGAAACCTTCATAGGTACATATTAAATAAGTATATCAGTTCTTCTCCCAGGATGTCAGAATAAAATTGATAAACACACTTCTCTGTATTACTGTATTGCCATATACATTAGTAATCCCCTCTAACACCTTACGCAAATAACGCCAACTCTTTCTTACGTGCTTAAATCGCGTTTAATCATACATATCGCGAGTTGAATTTTTTAGCAGGCGTGCTATTATAATATGCATGGCCCGATTGGTCTCGATACGCAACTTACTTTTCCCTTTAAAAAGTGGTTTGAATATTCCTCATTAAGGGAATTGAAATCAAGGTGCGTAAATATTTAAAAGGTGTGATAGGATGAGTGCAACTCCAACGTTGCAGAAAGAAGCTTTGACTTTTGACAAACCGACTGTAGAAGACGGAAGCAAAATGTGGGAACTTGCCAAAAAACTTGGTCTGGATCTTAATTCTTCGTATAAGTATTTAATGATGAGCGAATACTTTTCCGAAACTTGTGTAGTCGTCAAGGAAGAAGGAGAACTAGTTGGCTTTATTACTGCGTTCATCCTACCTGAAAAAGACAACACCGTATTTGTGTGGCAAGTGGGTGTAGACGGCTCACAACGCGGAAAAGGATTGGCTTCGCGCATGCTTGATGAATTGCTTGAGCGCAATGCGTGCCAAGAAATCAAATACCTTGAAGCAACAGTCACCCCGTCGAACGACGCTTCGCAAAAACTGTTCCGGCGACTCGCCCGTACGAACGAAACCGCCTGTCATGTGTCGGAATGTTTCTCCGAAGATTTGTTCCCGGGGGATAACCACGAAGCAGAGCTCTCGTTTAAAATCGGCCCAATCTTTCGGTAGGCACGAAACACCGCAAGACCATGCGAGCGCATTTAATGACGAAGGGAGACGTTACGTCCATGACTTCAAACGCAATGCAAGCTTTTGAAGAAAAAGAATCAGTGGTGCGAAGCTACAGCCGTAGCTTCCCCACTGTTTTTCACAAAGCAAAAGGCTATCAATTATGGGACGAAGCCAACAACGAATTTATTGATTTTTTCTCCGGGGCAGGCGCCCTGAATTATGGTCATAATGATGATCGCATGAAGGAAAAACTGATCGAGTATATCCAAGAAGATGGCATTACCCATTCTTTGGATATGGCTTCCAAGGCAAGGCGGGAATTCCTGGAGACGTTCCATTCCATCATTTTGGAACCTCGCAATATGGACTATAAAGTAATGTTCCCCGGGCCGACCGGAACAAACAGTGTTGAAAGCGCCCTTAAACTTGCCCGGAAAGCAAAGGGCCGCACGAATATTGTCAGCTTTACAAATGGATTCCACGGAATGACACTCGGTTCTCTCGCCGTCACTTCCAATGAATTTAAAAGGGCAGGCGCCGGTGTTCCGCTCGGAAATGCGCTTACCATGCCATATGACAAGTTCGTTCACGAATCAGTCGAAACACAAATGAAGCATATCCGTAGCTTTCTTGACCGAGCTGGGAGCGGCGTAGACAAACCTGCCGCCATCATATTGGAAACCGTGCAAGGGGAAGGCGGCTTAAACGCCGCCAGCAATGAATGGTTGCAGGAAATTGAACGTTTGTGCCGTGACATTGACGCCCTCCTGATCGTCGATGACATTCAGGCAGGCGTTGGACGTGCGGGATCATTCTTTAGCTTCGAGCCTTCCGGGATTAATCCGGATATTATCTGCCAGTCCAAATCGATTGGCGGTTATGGAATGCCTATGGCGATCACGCTTATCCGCCCTGAACTGGATCTTTGGGCACCGGGCGAACACAATGGAACATTCCGCGGGAACAATCCGGCGTTTGTGACTGCCACAGCCGCGTTAGAATACTGGAAAGACCCTTCTTTCGAAAAAGAAATTGCTAGGAAATCAGATAAAATTACTGCATTTCTGCAAAAGATGATCGAAAAATACCCTGAAATGAAAGGGACTTTGCGCGGTCGCGGATTCATACAGGGCATTCGTTCGGAAGTGCCGGACCTTGCAAACAAAGTATCCTGGCACTCCTATAAAAATGGTTTAATCATGGAAACCGCAGGGCCAAATGATGAAGTCTTTAAACTATTCCCGCCACTCATTATCGACGACGAAGGCTTGGAAGAAGGTTTGCGCCGTCTGGAGCTTGGCATTAGCGATGCGCTTAAACAATAAGAACATTTGATACAGCGAGGGTCAAAAGTCGTTTGGCCCTCATTCCCACAACCAGTGACAACACGGAGGAAATCAATCATGAAAATCGTTAAACTTGAAGATATTAAAGGATCCGATCAAGAAGTAGACGCCGGCAACTGGACAAGCCGCCGCCTGCTTATGAAGGATGACAAAATGGGATACTCGGTAAATGACACGATCATTCGCGCCGGCACGGAAACTCATATTTGGTATCAAAACCACCTTGAAGCGGTCTACTGTATTGAAGGAGAAGCGGAAGTAGAAACGTTAAAGGATAATAAAACGTATAAAATTACCCCCGGCACCTTGTATGCCCTCGATGAACATGACGAACATCTATTGCGCGGAATTACGGATGCACGCATGGTTTGTGTGTTTAACCCTCCATTAAGCGGCCGTGAGATCCATGATGAAAACGGCGTATATCCCGCTGATTTAGATTAAAATAAGCCCCTTGGAATTTCTCATCCAAGGGGCTTTGCTTATTCATCCTCCGGCTCAAGCGCCGGTTTCTCCCAATAATCTACGGCTAGTTCGTCTAATTCTTCACTGTCCATGCGGTTCCCCTCAATGTTTTGCAGATTTTCTTGGTTAACCGTCATGTCCAAGATCGTATCGAATTCACCGGGACCCGTCTCGGGCTCAACATAAATATCCCAAACTAAATGAATCTGCTCCACCTCATCTATTTGGGACAAACGTTGCAAAATTTGAGCGGAAAGATTTATGGTTGATGTACGGATAAGATCCGTTGTAATGTTATCCTCTGTGATCAGTTCAGCTTCCAACACTGCACGTTGATCGGTATCGCCCTCATTAAAGCTAACACTTTGGATAACATCATGATTGTCAGATGTTACTTGACCAAGCTCGGATGTAATGTGCCAACCTGCCTCTTCCTCCACTGTCTCCACATCATCCGGAACGGCATAAGACTCATCAGCTTCAATCTTATTTGTTGATGAATCCGTAAAAAGTAAAAAAATTCCCAGCGTAACGATGGCCGCTGAAAATGAACCGGTGAACAATTTTATTTGTTTATATTCGTTTTGTTTACGCCGCGGCCAAGTAACGAACATGAGAAAAGCAGCGAAAACTGTACTAACACCGGCAATGATAAAAACAGTAAGTGCTACAAGCGCCAAAGTTTTTGCCCCCTGTGTGAATCGAATCATTTCTTTCAGTATACAGGACAGAAAAGCATTAACAAACCTTAAATTATGAACGTTTCATGTCACTTTTCTGCAAGCCGGGTTTTTAAGGCTATACACATCCATCCTTTGGCGATGTTTGCAGATGCGTCCTTGTTTTTCCATTCCGAGAGCACGGGCAATTTTTATAGATGGAATGTTTTGCGGATGAATGATGGATGTCAATTCATCAATGGCCAATTGTTCAAAAGCGAAATTTCTGCACGCGTAAGCAGCTTCTTTCCCGTATCCATTTCCCCACGCCGTCCTTGCTAACAGATATCCGAAGCCCATATGGATTTGCCCTTTGATTTTTTGTGGTCGAAAACCGCACTGCCCCACAAATTCACCGTTTCCCCGTTTTTCCGCAACCCAAAATCCAACGCCGAAACTTCTATAGTCACGGTACGATTGTTCCATCCATTCTCCCGTTTCCCTATTCGTTTTCGTAACGTCTGCAAACCGCATCACGTCGGGATCGGAAAACAGTTCTTCCAAAGATTCCCGATCCTTTTCCGTTATTTCCCGAAAATGCAAACGGTCACTGCTAAACATGCCAGTTCACCTCTACGTTAATGTTATACACCATTTTAACACTCTGTAGACAGCAAGGATACATATCCCGAAACATTAAGCTTACCCAAAGAAGAACCGAAAAATTGGTCGTGGCTACAAAAGAAACGGTCGCATTTGATGACGTTTATTGATCAAGAAGTGGGAAACGCCTGCCGGTTAAATGGTCCAAAGATTGAAATTGATAGCCTTCTGCTTTCAGCTCGTCGATAACATCACCAAGCGCAGCCGCGTTATCTTTCGATACCGAATGAAGCAACAAAACCGCCCCCGGATGAACACGATCCATAATCCTATCATAAGCATAAGTTTTGCCTTTTTGGGCGTCCGGATCCCAATCGACATAAGCGAATGACCAAAAAATATGCTGATACCCTTCTTCTTTTGCAATTTTCATCGTTCTTTCATTAAATGTACCGCGAGGAGGGCGCAAATAATTCATCTTCTTCCCCGTCAACGTTTTAAAAGCTTTCTCCACCTTTGCTAGTTCGGAGATTACTTCTTCATCATTTAAATCAGGAAAACTCGGGTGATTCCAGGAATGATTGCCGACAATATGCCCTTCATCATCCATTCTTTTGATTAAATCCACTTCGCGTTCGAAGTAATAACCTGTGACAAAAAATGCAGCCGGTACGCCCTTTTCTTTTAATACATCCAAAATAACGTCTGTGCAACCATTTTCATATCCACTGTCAAACGTAAGATAAATATTTTTTGTATCCGTATCGCCAATAAAATAACCATCATAGCGATCGAGCAGCTCGATGTAATGAGGTTCTGTCGTGGGCGGTTGATTGTTTTTCGCCGGTTTGAAATTCCAATCGTAAACGTTTTCGCCAAATCCTGTATCGCTTGCGGCCATAAATAAAAGCATCGCCATCGCAAGGATCACCCAGCGATTTTTGCTCACTCCTCTTCCCATTTTCATTCGCCTCCCTTTTCTTCTACCGCCTTTTTTTGTATGATCAAAATTAGTATCCATCAAAAAGGAGTTTATTATGACCAGCAAAGCAAAAGAGACGATTTCACCAACCAATGATCCATGGGAAGCGTATGAAGATTACGCCAGGTTTGGAACACATACGCTCACAAACGTTGAATTCACAACAACCACCCTTTGCAATATGAGATGTGAACATTGTGCCGTCGGTTCCATGCTAAGCCGCCGGGATCCTACAGATGGCCTGCCTGTCGACTTGCTTATGAAACGTTTGGATGAGATTGAGCACCTCCGTACATTGAGCATCACGGGCGGAGAACCGATGCTTTCAAAAAAATCCGTGGAACAGTACGTCGTGCCGCTGCTTCGATATGCTTATGCGCGCGGGGTGAGCACACAAATCAACTCGAATTTAACATTACCGTTAAGCCAATATGAAGCTATTCTCCCATACATCGACGTTCTACATATCACGCATAATTATGGAAACTTTGAGGATTTTGCTGCCATCGGCTTCGCTCATATGGAAAAACCCCCAACCATGGAAAAAAGGCAGCTTTTTTTTGATCGCATGATTGAAAATGCCAAAGTACTAACGGCGCAAGGCATTATGGTATCGGCAGAAACGATGCTAAATAAACGAACCTTGCCCCATCTTGAAGCAATCCACGATCAAATTACTGCGATGGGATGCCAACGACATGAAGTGCATCCCATGTACCCAACTGATTTTGCCGGCGACATGGAAATCGCAACGCTGCCGGAAATCAGAAGCGGCATTCATCGTTTGCTTGACCATCGGAACAACGGGACCTGGATGCTTTTCGGTACGCTTCCCTTTTATGCCTGTAACGGAGATGAAAACGATCTGCAGCTATTAAAGCGACTGTACGGAAGTGAAAATGTCACCGTAAGAAATGACCCAGACGGGCGTAACCGTTTAAATGTAAATGTGTTCAACGGCAACATTAGTGTCACCGATTTTGGTGATGAACCGGCGCTGGGCAACATCCAAAACGCTCCATTGCCTGCCGCCTTTTCCAAGTGGAAGGCGTCTTCACTGGCACAATCTCTGCATTGCCATTGCCCTTCTGTTCAATGTCTCGGTCCGAATGCGCTCGTTAAAAACGCTTATTATAAAGACACTGACTTTCAAGCAAGATCGAGCAACCTATAAACCTTGCGAAAGTTTTAGCCGTTGCGATACGTTAGCGTGACGTGATTTTTCACGGGAATCCAGCCATCAACGGCTTGTTTTTCGATATTTTGTACCTCTAGGAACCGTTTATTGCCTTTCATTTTCACGTATACTTCTCCGTAGGTCACCGTCCCCTTTTCATGGGCAGCCGGCACGTATCCGTGCAATACACCAAGTTTTTTCCCTTCCACTTGGTAATTCGGCCCGACCTCTGTACCTTGGCCGATCGTGGAGCTAAAAGATAGAGGCAAAGACGTTTTTTCTGCGGCTTTCATTCTCATTAAATTTTTTACCCCTTCAAGTTGGGGCACATCGCTGTTCAACTCGCCTTTGGCTTCCTTGTTTTGCGTTTGTTTGTATTGAAGAGTGACGACTGTGTCACCGCCACGATTATCTTGTTCATTGGTATTAATGTTTTCGTATTCCCAGTTCATTTCCGTATCGTCGGAATCATAATTCAGCGCCCATTTCCCTAAATAAATGGAAGCATTGACGCCAAAGGGTATTTTTGAGTCCTTGATGGCCGATTCATTTAACATAGCTACAAGCTCGGGATTATCGATGTTTTCTTCTGATGTTTCCTGCAAGTCTTTCGTTAAATCCGAAGGTTCAAGCTCGGGCAACTCACGGCTCGTGTTGCTGTATGTGTTTTCTCTGGCAATGTCATACACATGGTCCGGTTTCGAGAATGAATCGTTTTCTTCCTCATCGGCTTGAACGGTTTCCGGCATGATGATCGATGTGCTTAAAAGCAACATCGACGCTATGAATACAAAACTTCTCATGCATAAGCCTCCCTGATTATTTTCGTTTATCCCGGTGGCAAGCGCCCCGATTGGTTCAACTAACCATCAGAGGGGAAAAACGCTCCCTCTGATGGAAGTTTCACTTTATTATGATCTGCGGAAGGCGGGATTATCCATTTCGAGACGAAAAGAAAAAACAGTGCCTCTGAATGAAGCACTGTCTCTCGCTAAGGATTCAATGTTAATGACTCCGTGACGGTGATCGCCGGTTCTACCGATTGAACGATGGTGCAATTCTTTTTTGCGATGTCCAAAAGCTTTTCCATGAGTTCTTCTTTTACGCCTTCTGCTTCTATCGTGTAATGAAGATGCACCGTCTTTACTTCATGCGGTTCTTCATCATTTCTCGTTACATCGGCGTGAATGCGAATGTCCCCGATCTCCAGGCGTCGCTTTCGCATTATTTTACGGAGCACACTTCCGCTGCAACCGGCGATCGCTGATACGAGGAGTTGATATGGGCGAAACCCGTGTTCATCTTCCCCGGAAATCAGCAACTCGCCAAACGGGGCTTGTGTACGAAACGCTTCTTCATTTTCAATTTGGAATTCCATAACTTGCTCCCTCCCTTTTGCATATCTATTGTAACGAAGGAAACAAAAATTTGCAGTGATACGCACTTGGAGCCGAACCAGGTTTATGGCGTATGATCTTCCCGCATTTCCCGATAATGTTCAAACGTATCCTCATCATCCGTGACAATAAGCTCTTTATCCCCTATTTCGTTTTGTAGTCGTGCTTCAATATCCGCGATCGTTTGATCGACGTCGTCCCCCTTGGTTTGGATACCGACGATCACACGTGTATCATCAACGACGACATAACTTTCCTCGATGTCATCCATCGCGTTAACTTCTTGTTCCATGCTCTCCAAACGGTTTTCGCTCTCCTGGTCCGGATTTTCCCTTTCATATCGCTGGGCTCGTTCTTCTTCAGCTTCCCGCTCTTCCTCCGTAAACGTGTCCTTATCCGTTACATCTTGCGGATTGTTAAAGTAAAATGATCCGCGACCATCGGTCTTATTACGCGACCCCTGACGTTCATCCCTCGTGACTCGATCTTCAACGGTAAAATCATCAGGATCGTGGGATTGATCGTTCAATTGACCTATATTTGTCGGTTCATTTTGCTCTCCTCCGGGGTTAGTGGTGTTTTCAGCATTATCATCTGTGTTACCACAGCCAACTAAAGCGGACAAAATGATGGCGGAGCAAAGTGCCAGTGTTATTTTTTTCATGTGTAGATCCCCCCTTTTATTAGGCTTGTACTTTTCATGCCAATGGTCCCGGATTTTCATAATACTGTTTTATGCCTTCAGCTGCTCGATAGGAAAGTGCGCCTACTGTCGGCGTCGGATTATTCCCGCTGTTATGGGCAAACGCGGAAGCGCCCACGACGAAGAGATTTTCACAATCCCACATTTGTAAATAATTGTTAACCGCAGAAGTCTCAGGGTCCGCACCCATGATCACGCCTCCGGTATTATGGGTCGATTGATAAGGCCTGATGTTATAATCACCAATATCCGGGTTAGCGATAATGTCGCCCGCGCCCATTTCCTGCATAATCTCTTGCATACGCTCTGTTTGATGAGCGGCAAGGTTTCGGTCTTGTTCCGTAAAATTGTAAGTCATCCGTAATAGCGGGTCCCCAAGACTATCTGTATACGTTGGATCCAGATCGAGATAGTTATTAATGTGAGGCATACTAGCGCCTTCCGCTCCAATGGATAGCGTCCGGAACAAATAATGGGCATTGGCCTCTTTAAATTCACTGCCCCATTGTTTCGTTCCCGGCGGGACCGGATTCGTATTAATCGGACGAAGCCCCGATTGCACAAGCCGAATCGCGCCTCCGTGAAGAAAATCAAGATCGCTATGATCAAAATTGTCCCCGTTATAATCATCCACATGCCCCGTTAAAGCGCCCGCGCCTGCATACATATTAAACTGCTTATCAAAGAATCCTTGTACGGATGTCTGAATTTGATAGCAATAGTTTTTACCAATCACGCCAGTACGGGTATCCGGGTCATAAGGAGTTCCAATATCCGATTGTAATAAAAGCCGGCTATTATTCATCACATAAGTCGTGAGAATAACCATATCTGCAGGCTGGAAAAATTCTTCACCGGTTCGTGTGTCAATGAAATAAACACCATCGGTCCGTTCCCCGTCATAAGAGACACTCCGTACGTTGGCATGGGTGCGAAGTTCAAAATTCCCGGTTTCTTTTGCCGTCGGAATCACTGTGATAATGGGATCTGATTTCGCTTGATAGTCGCACCCGAAACGTTCACAAAAAGAACAGTATTGGCACTGTTGAATCGTTTGCCCATCCGGATTCGTGTAGGCTTCGGTCAAATTGGCAGAAGGTCCTTGATAAGGATGCAAACCTAATTCACTTGACGCATCTTTAAACAATCGAATCGCCGGTGTTTCAACCATCGGCGGTGTCGGATATTCTGTGGAACGAGGCGCTGACATTTCATTATCCTCGCCTGACGTGCCGATCGTTTCATCAAACTGTGCAAAGTGTTCTTCCATTTCTTCATAACTAATTCCCCAATCTTGAAGGGACATATCTTCAGGAATTTTATCTTCGCCGTAACGATCAATGGTTTGTGAACGAATCTCGAAATCATAAGGAAAAAAGCGTGGACACATCCCATTCCAATGCACGCCGGCACCACCAAGTCCTGTCCCTAACAAAAATGATCCAAGTTGTCTCATCGGCAAGGCCCGCATATCACGATCATTTCGGAATGTTAACGTTTCTTTCGATAAATCTTGCATCAGGTCATAACGAACCGCATACTTTAGTTCATCCTTTTGCATGATGAAATCATCAATCGTACGTTCAGCGCCTCGTTCCAAGCCAATAACCTCGATGCCGGCTTTCGTTAATTCAGACGCAATGATGCCGCCCGCCCAGCCAACGCCGATTACTGCTGCTTCTTTTCTAGGTAACTCTGTTGCCATAATCGCCCTCCTCATTATTGTCCGCAAATCAATCGTGATGATCATATAAACTGATCGGATCTATTTCCTCAAATTCTCCGTCAATGGCATCTGTGTAGGCCATCTGGGGGCCCGGGTATTGAATCTGGCGCCATCCTTCCATATTAAGATTCCCGCCATAAACAGGATCGGAATAGGCACCTTCAATGGTGGCTGTCCGTAACATGGCAAAAAACTCATCGGATGCAATGCCGGTCATATCAATATCGCCATCCTCAAATGCTTCTAAAATGTCATCTTGGTCGTCCGCTTCCAGATCAAAGAAGGACTCATTGAATTGATTTTCAGCTATGTCCTGGATCGAACGAACCCCATGAAGAAAAGCGTCTCTGCGCAATAAAGCCGATTGCGGCCCTTGGGTAGGAGCGCCTTCAAAAAAAGGACCCTGCATATATTCACGTGAATTGAATCCATATTCTCCTGCTAGCTGTTTGTCTATATAATAGGGGACACCCAAACTGATAGCGCCCGGGCCTGTATCATCATCGGGAAAAATTCTCTCGACTGCCGCGCTCAACACATCAAAGTCCTCTTGTCGTTTGAAAAACATCCGTGCTTGTGTACGCTGCTCTGGCGATTCGTTTTCTGTGCCTTCATCCGTATTCGTTTGATCACTGGTTGTACCGACAAAATTTTGCGTGAAAACTCCGCCAAGGAGCCCCCCACCGACAGCACCGCCTACAACATAACCGCTATTTTTAAGAAACTGTCGCCGAGATAAGCCTTTTGTTTGTTGTTCTTCGTTTTCATCTGCCATTTGTTCCCCTCCTTTATTTATGATTGTTTGAAAAGGAATTCTTTCTTCTTTTTCCCAAAAGGGGGGATTGATATACGATTGAATCCGACTTCCTTTAATATTTTCCGTTATACACTTGAAATAAGAAAATCCGCCGGCTTCTTTGTAGCCGACGGTCACGCCCGTTGTGTGCTTGGGCAAACGTATACAGAGATCGAACCAATAAAAGTGTCCAATCCGAGGGAGACACGTCTCCTTTCCATGGATCCATGTCATTAAGACGATTTTTTTGACGTTGTCGTTTTCTTTTTTCCTGTTGTCGTTTTCTTTTTCGTGCGGTCGACTGATGCTTGCAACGCATCCATTAGATCTGTCACATTATCCGGCTTTCCTTCTTTCTCGGGAGTGACGACACTTTCGCCATTTTGTTTTGATTCAAGAAGGGCGAGTAGATTTTTCCGATATTCATCTTCATATTTTTCAGGTTCAAAGCTGGCGGTTAATTGATCGATTAACAAAACTGCCGTATCGAGTTCCTTTTTATCAATATTTTCACTCGAGGGCACATTTGGCACATCGGCGCTTGCGCGAATTTCATCGGGATAATGCAATGTCTCCATAAGCAACGCCTCGTCGCGGATTCGCAAAACAGCCAACTGCTCTTTGGAACGAATCATAATCTTGGCAATCCCTACTTTGCGAGTATCGGAAAGGGCCTTTCGTAAAAGGGCGTACGCCTTCGACCCTCCCTCATCGGGCCCCAAATAATAGCTGCTATTAAAATACACGGGATCGATTTCATCGATATGGATGAAATCGAGAATTTCCACTGCTTTTTCTGTATTTGCTTCTTTTAACTCTTTCAATTCTTTCTCTTCGACAATGACGAATCGGCCGTCATTCATTTCATGCCCTTTGACGATATCCTCCTTTTCCACCGTTTCCTCACAAACCGGGCAAACCTTTTCGTATTTGATCGGCGTATGACATTTCTGATGAAGATTCCGGAACGAAACCGCTTTATTTTCGGTCGCCGCATGTAATTTGACAGGGATAGAGACAAGCCCGAATTGAATGCTTCCTTTCCAAATGGTGTGCAACAGCCTTCCCTCCCTTTTTCGTTTAGTTTAGGGATGTGAAACGGCTGCCATACGTTGTAAAATATGGTTTTTTACATAAAGAAAACAATGTGTAGAAAACTACTGGCGGAGGTGTTCGTGTGTCATTCATGTTAGCAGTCAGTCGGAAGCAACTTCCCGAAGGAGAACAATGGCATTATGAATTAAAATACGACGGCTATCGCGCGCAGCTAATTTGGGACGGGTCGACATGCATCTTGTTCAGCCGTAATCATAATCGTTTGGAAAAACAATTTCCCGAAATCATAGACACTTGCCATCGGTATTTTCCGAAAAAAACCGTGCATCTCGACGGTGAAATCGTACTTTTTCAAAACCCGGGACTTGCCGATTTTCATGCCCTGAAACGTCGGCATCGCCTTCGTTCACAAACTTCCATTCATGCCGCAAGCCGCAAACGTCCGGCGTGCTTTCTCGCCTTTGATGTCCTCGTAGCCGAGGATCGGGAATTGAAAAATGAATCCTACATAAAGAGAAAAAAAGAACTGGAAAGCACGTTCGTGGATTTTGGCCTGCCTACTAATCCAACGCCGCATGATACACGCCGCATACAATCTATCCCTATGTATGAGCATGCTGAAATTATTCAATATCAAGCCAATCTATATCGTAGCGAGGGGATTGTTGCCAAAACAAACCAGCATATTTACACCGGGGAACGCTCGGAATCCTGGTTAAAAATAAAAACCCCTTATGTGCTTTCTTGTTTCATTCTTTCTTACACACCCGCTAATGGATATTTTGAAGTTGGGGTTTATAAAAATGGAGAGGCTGTCACCCTTGGTCAGTGTGCCCATGGACTTTCAAAAATGGAAAAAGAAACGCTTGTCACCATCATAAAACATAACGGCAGATGGAATGCAGAAGCACGCAAGCATGAAATCGATCCGTCCATCGTTGTGACACTCGCGTTTACGACCTACAGCAATGATTTTCGGGAAGCCCAGTTCCAGTCATTTGAACTCAACACCCCTGCAAGCAGATGTACATGGGAAACGTGGGAAAATGCCGGGCTGAAATGGCCAAAGCGGGTAGCGCTCACCCACCCTGATAAAGCCTTGTGGGAAGCACCCAAGATTTTCAAGCGCGATTTTCTTGCCTATACACGAACGGTCGCACCTTTTTGCCTACCCCATCTCGCCAAACGGTTACTAACTGTCGTTCGTTACCCGCATGGTAGGTTTGGCGAAGCTTTTTTCCAAAAACAATGCCCGGATTACGCCCCTTCCTATGTAGATACCGAAACCTTTGAAGATACCGATTATATTGTTGCCAATCATGTCGATACCTTGCTGTGGCTTGCCAATCAACTGGCCATCGAATGGCACATTCCATTTTCACTGTCTTCGAACCGTTATGTCGAGGAGATCGTCCTTGATCTTGACCCGCCGGATGCGGGAGCTTTTTCATTGGCGATCGATGGTGCAAATGTTTTGAAAGAACTCTTCGACCGGCTAGGATTAACTAGCTTTGTAAAATTCTCCGGTAATAAAGGATTACAAGTGTATATCCCCCTTATCAAAAACCGATACACATACGAAGAAACGCATCCGTTTACGGAAGCGATCGGTGCCTATTGCCTGCAACAAAGACCTGATTTATTTACTCGGGAACGTTTCAAAAAAAACCGTGGGAGAAAATTGTATATTGATATTCCCCAATACGCATTTGGCAAAACCATTATTGCGCCTTATTCCCTCAGGGGAAACGGGGAAGCGCTCGTTGCCTGTCCTCTTTTCTGGGAAGAAGTGTCTTCTAACCTTGACCGTACAGTATTCACCCTCCACGGTGTGCAACAACGGCTAGAGGATCAAGGTTGCCCTTTCCTCCCCTATATGAAGACGCAAAATCAGCTCCCTGATTTCGATCGCCGTTGATTTTATGGTAGGATATGGAGTATACTTGTTTATTCCACCAGGAGCTGTTCACCATGTATGAGACAGAAGTTCAAGATACAAAAAGTGTGAGTAAATGGGGCGTGCTTATCGCTGCATTACTCGGCGGTTTTATGGTCATTTTAAACAATAGCCTTATGAATGTTGCCCTTCCGTATTTTATGGATCTTTTTCAAATTACTGCTGTGGAAGGGCAGTGGATTGTTACCGCGTTTGCGTTGGGAATGGCAATCGTAATGCCTCTTACCAGTTACTTAAGTAAACGCTTCGGACCTAAAAAAATCTTTTTACTCGGTACGCTTATTTTTTTCGCCGGTTCTTTAGCCGGCCCTTTTTCTTGGAATTTTACGAGCATTATTGCCTTTCGATTGCTTCAAGGGTTCGGAGGCGGGTTGATTATGCCGCTTACGATGATGCTCATCTTCAAGCACTTTCCGAAAAATGAACGCGGCTTTGCGTTGGGCATTTGGGGGATAGCCGCCATGGTCGCTCCGACCATCGGCCCAACCCTTGGCGGTGTACTTTTAGAGTTTTTTTCCTGGGAAATGCTGTTTTATATTAATGTTCCCACCGCGTTTATCGCTGCAGGCGCTGCCTTGTACTTTCTTCAAAAGGATGCAGAGCCAACGATGCTTAGGTTTGATTGGCGCGGATTTCTATTCATTAGTTTCGGCCTCGTCACCACCATGATCGGCATCGACCTCTTGCAGTCCTATTCTGGGGAGCTGTGGGTGTATGGTCTTATTATTGCCGGCGTGACTGGGCTCGTACTATTTATTTGGCAAGAACTTACAAGCGATGAACCACTTTTGAATATACGCATTTTAAAAAATGCAGTCTTTAGCGGAAGCTTACTTGTCATTAATTTCAGCGTAATGGCTATGTTTTCCGTTTTGTTGTTTGTCCCTATCCTTATTCAGGACATTTATGGCTATTCGCCTCTGTACGCCGGCTTCGTTCTCTTTCCGCAAGCGATATCCATGGGTATTGCCATGACGATCGGAGGACGGGTACTCGATAAAAAAGGACCTTACATCGTCATTATGACCGGTGTTGTAGTGACAACAATTGCCACATTTGCCATCGGGTTCTCCATCGGGCAAGTTGGAATCGTTATGCTGATCGTTTTCTTGGTTATCCAGGGGATCGGAAACGGATTGATTAATACGCCCGCGTCCACCGCAGGGTTGAATGCTCTAAAAGAAGCGCATGTTCCTGCCGGATCGGCATTCAACAACGTTTCTCGGCAATTAATGAAAGTCATCTGCATCGTCTTTTTATCAATCTTTTTTGAATATCGGAGGGGGATGCATGTAACCCAAAACGAATGGATAGTTGCCGGCGAGCAAGCCGTCCGGGATTCCTATTTGCTTGTCGCCTCCCTACTGGTGGCTTCCATTATTCTCGTCTTTTACCTAAGAAAACGGTGGTGAATCAACCCACATGTCGCTTTCATGGCGACCCTGGCCCGTGATTACATGAAAAAAAAAACTGAAGGCGTAGTCGGCATTGGCTACGCCTAAACAGTTCTTCTATCATTTACGCTCGCAAGCCGTCCGCTACATGTTCGCCGAGCTCACGGGAAGCAAGGGAAAGATACTCAATCACCTTGACCTGTAAGTCCCGATGTACTCCTGTCAGCGCGGTGACAAGATTTGAGATAAGTTGAGATTTTCCGGTTTGTGATAACGATTGATAGAATTCTCCTGCTTGTGAAAAATCATCTTGCTTTGCGATATCCGAACGCACGAGTTCCCCTTCTACATATCTGCCTTCCCCACTTGTCTGTAAATCGGCTGGGCGCCAATGCTTTTGCGCATTCACCGGCACCTTGCGGAATCGTGGACCGATACGATAACGCTGAGAATCCCAATATATATTCGCCCGCCCTTGCAATATCTTATCATCGGACAATTCCGCTCCGTCTAATAAATTCGATGGTGAGAAAGCAATCTTTTCCACTTGCTCCATATAATTGTCAGGATTGCGATTGAGCACCATCTTCCCGACAGGATGGAAGGGAAACATTTCTTCATCCCACACTTTGGTGTCATCAAGGGGATCAAAAGGAAGTTGTTCTTCATCCCTTGGATCCATTATTTGCACGTACAGCCCGTATTCTACCGGTTCCCCGCTCGCGATCGTCCGGAAGAGATCTTCGCCGGCGTAATCGGGATTGATCGCTGCAAGTTTCTCTGCCTCCTGGCTTGTAATATATTCTACACCATCAAAAGGAATCCAGGTGTATTTAATGTAATGGCGCTTTCCTTCCGAATTCCGCCACACGTACGTACTGACGCTGTGACCGGGGATTCGCCGAAAGCTTTTGACCGTGCCGTGGTCTGAAAAGAGACGGACGATAAAATGAGTGGATTCCGGCGTGCTGGCGACAAACCTCCAAAGCAAGTTCGGGTCCATTAGGTTATTCCGGGGTGATGGCGATAACGCTGCGATACTTTCTGGAAAACGCATAGGATCGCGCAACAAAAAGACGGGGATATGGTTGCAAATAAGGTCGAAAATCCCATCGTCGGTATAGAACTTCGTGGAAAATCCACGAATGTTTCGTGATGTATCCGGTGTGCCTTTATTGCTCGCCCCGAGCGAAAAACGGACCGCGACAGGAACTGTTTGACCAGCCTGCTGAAGAAAGGGGAGTTTTGTGTATTCGCTCATGCTATTTAACGTTTCGAAATACCCGAAGGCACCAAATCCTTTCACATGTAAAGGTCGCTCCACTATCTTCTCGTGAATGAATGTTTCCAGTTTTTCGTGCAAAATGTTATCTTGCTCCAGTATTGGACCGTTCTTGCCAACCGTTTGTGAATAAGATGGAGCAGGATGATGCGATTGCTTATGTTGACGAACGGAATGGTTGTTTCCTGTTGCTGCCGCTGTTTTGCGAACAGGAATGCGCCTTTCTTGTTGAGGATCTTGCTTGTTATCGCCCATTATTTCCTCCTTGTGAAAAATTGGTCACGTCATATTGTTATGAATGCTGCTTGTCTCAATATGCAGCATTGGCAAAGATAATGGGGCGGATTGAAAAAATAGGTGCTAAAGGTTGAAAATGCAGTCAAGATCATGCATGAGCGTCGAAAAAAGGGAGAGGAAAAAACGGAACAACTGGATTGTACAAATCGCTCAAGAATCTAACGATGGCCGTTTTTACAAGCCTCCACAAAGAAAACAGAACAAACAGTCCCGTCATTTGCCTTAATATCCTAAAAAATGCCATAATATGAAGCATTAACCTTGCTGACAGGAGATGCACTATGGGTAAAAAGATCGTAAAGCGTATGATTCAATCGACGTGGGAATACAGGCTATTTGATATCGCCGCGCAGATGGCCTACTATTTCCTATTGGCATTGTTCCCACTGCTCATCGTTCTTCTTAGCATCTTGCACATTTTGCCGGTTGGCGTCCATGATGTTCTTGTGCTCATTCACCCTTATGTACCGGAAAACTTATTATCGTTCATCGCCGTAAATTTAAGCGATGTATTGGATGTTCAACGAACAGAGACGCTTTCCATTAGCTCGTTTGTCACCGTTTGGATGACGCTAATGGGCTCCTTTGCCGTTATTCGCGCGGTTAACAGCGCTTACCAATTCCCCGACCCATCCTTGTCGCGAATGATCATCGTCGGGTTCGTGCTCGTCTTTACGTTACTGACAGCAGTCATTGTTTCGTTGTTGTTTCCTGTCTTTGGAGAACCCATTGGCCGGTTTATTTTTACCGTTCTCGGACTGGAAGAAGCGATGCATATCTTCTGGTCGTTTATCCGTTGGGGGATTAGTTTTTTTGTTGTCGGAATCGTGTTACTCATCCTTTATATTATCGTACCGAGCCAACGTATGAGCTGGCGTGACACGTGGCCGGGGGCATTATTTGCTACTGTTGGATGGCAGGCAGCTTCGTTTGGTTTCTCCCATTTTAATCAATGGAATGATTACACCCTTATCTACGGGGGATTGGGTACGATCATCGGTCTAATGATCTGGTTTTTTCTAACCGCCTTTATGATTCTGCTCGGCGCACAGCTAAATGCCGTTATAATGGAGATGCACCGTAATGGCGACTGTTAAGTCCAAGATTAAAAAAGCCCCCAATGCACCGATCACGGATTGTTGAGGACTGCTTTGTTTTAGCGAATATCTACGCCATACACTGCGTTGACGATTTCATGGGCAGGTTTAGATCCCAAGTTTTTCGCAACTTTTCCTTTTATATACGAATCACTTATGTGTTGCGTGAGCTCAGACACTGATTCTTTGCTCCCGACAAAATAAGCGCCATTCACCCCTCTGTTTTTCAGCTCTTTTGTTAACACAGGTGCGAGGTTTTTATACCAGCGATGTTTGTTTTCTTCAAAACGGCGTTGAAAATCATCGATGTTTGTATCTGCCGCTGATGGTGGCGATGATTGGTCATCATAATCCACCCAATCTTCTTTTTCCAAATCCCAACTGAACTTTTTCTCATCGCGAACTTCCCCAAGCGAGGTATCAATAAGCGTAACATCCCGTTGTTGCGTGACGATGATCCCTGTGGCCGGATACTTTTCTTGCAATTCTTCCAACTGGGCCGTGTCTGCTTCCGTGTCCCAATGGAATGAGCTTTCAACGGGAACTTGTAGTGTTTTTGCCGTCCAAATATCCCCATCTGCGGAAGCGATGAGAACGAGACTTTTTTGCATGTTTTTTTGCTGGTCATAAATATAAGCATTCGCTTCACGCAAAAGATTTTTTAAAGCTTTTTTGCCTTTCTTTTCCCCGCTTTTTTCTGCGTACTCTTCCAGACGTTTGATTCCGTTCTTAAGCCGAATCTTCCATTCATCGTGTTCACTTAAATCAGTATTTAAGTAAATCGTCAAAATACCAAGCTCGTCTTTTTTCCTTTTGATCTTATTCAATTCTTGGTCTAAAGCCACTGTTTCGTCCTCCCCTATTCGTCTTACTGTTTGTATTTCCACTGTGAAGGGGAGTTAAACCTGGCATTTCCAGGATTTTAATTTTCGTTCTGCGGAAGCTGTGTCGGACCGGGTTGTGCGGTCTGATTTTTATCCCGATGGTTTTGAAGCTCTCTGCCTGCCTCTTTAGCAATACCAAGGACATCTGTTACGGTATTTTTTAAATGCGACGAATGCTTGGTAATTTGTTCAACGTCCTCGCCCGCTACTTGTAAGCGTTCGTTGACTTTTTCCGTCGTTCCCTTCACCAAATCGCTGATCTCTTCACGATTGTCTTTGACAAATGCACCCGCATCCGTTACAAATTGCTTGCCTTCCTTCACACAGGAGACCGTTTTATTTCTGGCATTTTTATTGAATAACAAAAACCCCACCAGCGCGGAGACACTTCCCACGGTAATATAAGTAGCCCATCTTGTTTCTTTTCTAGCCAATATCATCCCTCCAAAACACATTAGATGCTCTTAAGTATAGTTTACCACAAATCCTGCTATATTATCTTTCCACGAACATCCAAAATGAAGCAAAATAGTATGAATTCTTCTTTAAATTGTAACATTTTATCAATGCATTCATGGCTCACATACGTTACAATGAATATAAAGAAAATGTGCATTCTTCGACAAATAAACAGAATTTTTGAATGGCATTTTCTTTAATATAAAAAAGGAGAGAGAGAAAAAGCATATGCGCAGACCATTTCGTACGTCATTTTCAGAGTTAGTTGATCAAAATAAACAAGATCTTGAGCAGGATTCGGACATGCTCGAATCTATTGAAAGACGCGTGGAAGACAAGCAACTTCGCCGTCTTAAGAAAAGAAGCAATCAGAAAAAGGCGCTTTCCTAAAGCGCCTTTTTTTAATATAGGGACTGCTGAATAACGGAAAAAGACTGGCAAATAAGCATTTTCCGTTGGTTTTGTCAAAGCTGAATGCAAGGAAATCCATCCTATAAAATTTCAAAGAACTACTAACCGCCAATGCTTCGATGAATCAAATGATAGACCATGGGACGGATCGGTTCTCCTTCATTAAGCAATTGATGCTTCCCCTCTTCAATTAAAGCAATCGTGGCATTCGGAAATTTTTCTTCAAAAAAACGCAAATTATGTTCCCAAGCTACTGTTTGGTCATCTGTCCCTGTATAATATCAACGTCCATCGAATGAGGCGCAAGTTTACGAAAGCGCTTTTCCCATTCAAACATTGCGCGTACCCAGGCGAGTGGAATATGCCCGGATTGCAGAGGGTCTGAACGTTGTTTCTCCACATAGGTCGGATCCGAGGAGTTGTGGTGGTAGCGCCTCGGAATTTCTTCTACAAACATATTGGCGGCGTAATACCCGAGTTTCGCAGGTTGCCACCCACGGGAGCGTGCCAACGGGGCAACGAGGATTAATTTGCGCCATTGCAAGTTACGCTCTGATAAGATGTAATGGGCAGCCACCCCTGCGCCCGTGCTATGGCCGATGATGACGCGTGGGTGGATGTCCGCTTCTCTCAGCTTTTCCAGTGCTTTTCCCAAGGTTTCCCCGTATTCCCGAAAATTATCTACACGATGCCGTTCTCCGCCGGATAGGCCATGCCCCTGAAAATCAACCGCCGATACGCTGTTTCCCTGCTCGGTTAATGAACGGATAAATGGGGCGAGCATCC
Organism: Salicibibacter cibi; assembly: GCF_016495865.1. Classification (NCBI taxonomy): domain Bacteria; kingdom Bacillati; phylum Bacillota; class Bacilli; order Caryophanales; family Bacillaceae; genus Salicibibacter; species Salicibibacter cibi. The sequence continues at coordinate 1,130,466 of NZ_CP054706.1, read as the reverse complement.
CGACGTGTTCCATAAACCCATGCAAGAGTAAAATTTCTTCCTTAGGCTGGGGAGGCGTGAAGCGTTGCATAAAAACAAAATCACCATCAACGCTCATCGGAAAACGGCTATAATGGATGGTAGTGGGTAACCCATAATAACGAAAATAATGATGCAAACACTTCACCTCCCAGGAGGGCAGAAAACCCGCCCTTCTCTCTACATTTACTCAAAGTGTTTTTTATATTCCTCGTACCCTTCTTTTTCCAAATCACGCACCGGAATAAACTTTAACGCTGCCGAATTAATGCAATAACGAAGGCCATTTTCCCCGGGACCATCAGGGAACACATGCCCCAAATGGGAGTCAGCCCCTTGGCTGCGCACCTCTGTCCTTCGCATACCTAAACTCGTATCCGATTTTTCCTTCACACCCTTGTCATCCAACGGATTCATAAAACTAGGCCAGCCGCAGTTCGATTCAAATTTTTCTTTGGACGTAAACAAAGGTTCACCGGAAACAATATCCACATACAGGCCTTCCTCAAAATGATTCCAATATTCATTTTCAAACGGGCGTTCCGTAGCGTCATTTTGCGTCACTTCATATTGCAGAGGTGTCAATCGTTCTTTTATATCTTTTTTATCGCTCATTTAATCTTCCCTCCAATACGTTTTTATAAATGATTCCCTTCCGGAACCTTTTTTATAGAGCTGGTAATGAAACGGATTTTTTAAATGGTAATCCTGATGGTATTGTTCTGCATCATAAAAAGGGGCAGCCGGTCGGATCGGGGTAACGATCGGAGCACTGAAAGGACCGTTTTCATCGAACTCTCGGCGTGATTCCTCCGCTAACTGTTTTTGGTCCTCATCATGATAAAAGATAGCTGTTTCATATGACTCACCGCGATCATTAAATTGCCCACCGGCATCTGTGGGATCGATGTTCTGCCAAAAGATCTTCAACAGCCGCTGATAGCTTATCTTCTCTGGCTGGTACGTTAATTGAATAGCCTCCACGTGGCCGGTTTGATTCGAACAGACTTCTTCATAAGTGGGATTTTCGGTGCGGCCGCCCGTGTACCCCGATTTCACCTGCAGCACGCCGTCTTCAGCTTGAAAAGGCCCGACCATACACCAGAAACATCCCCCGGCAAAGGTCGCCAACTTTTGTGAATCATCCATATAATATCATCCCCTGTCTCTTTATTGAGAAAAAATCCGCCTCATGGTAAGGCGGAACAGCATATTAATTAGTGACATTCGGTTTAGGTTTACATCACATCATTTACTATACCACGTCTTTTTAATGAATAAACATTGATCAGCGACAAACATCCATCCTTTATTTTCTTTCGTAATCTGCTTTGATCTCTCCCCATGCTTTCGTCTCCCATTTCATTATGGGGACGCGAATCGCATGCGTGTGCAACCATTTTTCTGCCCAATCGATAGCGTCCCATATTTCCTCAGTCGTTTCATCCCGCGGGAGCGTCGGTTTTGCTTTCTTTTTTTCCACCCACGTAATTGCCGTCTGTGAATCGGAATAAATCGGCCGTTCTATCTTCTGTTTTTCTTGCCAAGCCAATGCATGTACGATTGCGAGAAATTCTCCCATGTTATTCGTACCCTTGGAAAAAGGTTTTCGTTCAAACAAGATACTTCCATCTTTTGTACACACTCCCCGGTACTCCACTGGTCCCGGATTCCCATGCGTGCCGACATCGACGGAAATGCTCTCTTTTATGTACGTTTCCTGTTTTCCCGAATATTCACTCGAGTTGTTTGTTCCTGTATGATAGGCACGTTCTGCCTCTTCTTTACTTGTAAAAGATTTAAAGCGGGCGCCTTTATAACCGTTCACTTGCTCCTGGCATTCGGCCCATGACTGATAAATGCCGGGGTTCCGCCCCTTCCAGACGACATAATATTTCTTTTTTGCCATCTTGCCCCCCCTATGGATTTGGCTTTTCAGTCGTCAGTATATAAGAAAACTTTGCTTTTGCCAAGCCGGCAAAAACCTTAGTTGCACTAAAAAAAGAGCCCGTGTAAAAATCACAGGCTCTCGTTTATGGATGGGTTACATCTCTTCATCGTCACCCATGTCGTCCATTTCTTCACCGCCGTCGTCCATGTCATCATCCATGCCGTCGTCGCCTTCACCATTGCATGCTGCTAACATTCCAACCGCGAAAATACTGGATAATGCTCCATACAACAATTTCTTACTCATTTGTTGGTCCTCCTTTTATGTTTAATCGCCAGTTTCTCTATGTCTGGCTTCTAGTTAAGGATATTCCACATGGATAAGCAATTAAAACACGAAATATGTTTTTTACAAATTATCACACATTTATACGACAGTATGAAATAAAAAGAGAGCCCTTTACATAAAGGCTCTCCATAATTGAACTCTCCTCAGGTCCGGTTAGGCACCTTCTTCCATGTCATCTTCCATATCCATATCCATATCATCATCCATGTCATCGTCCATATCATCCATGTCCCCATTGTCATCGTCTGGTCCGCCATCTTCCATTTCTCCGCCATTGTCTTCGCCGCCATTTCCGCCGTCATCCGGTTGGTCTCCGCCATTACAAGCAGCCAACATTCCAACGGTAAAAATTCCGGATAATACGCCATACAATAATTTCTTATTCATTATCATTTCCTCCTTGGATAAAGTGAAACAATTGATTTGCTTGGTTAAAATTCTTCCACTCATTTTTGCGTCTTATTCGGAGTCGATCATTTTCACATACTTTTTCATGATCCTTGTCACACAAAAAGAAGCCCGAGCAGTTCTCGCGGCTTCCCAATCACGTTTCTTCGTTTTGTTTTTTTGAGGAAAAAATTCGGTCCAACCCTATATAAATGGAGAAAAGCAACAATGAAACAAACGTAAATCCCAAATAAAACCGAACCACCCAATTTCGCCCAACTTCAAGCATCTCATTCGCAAATATTCCTGCGCCAACGGCCATAAGAATAAGGATAAATGCAATCGAGCATTCTAATTTACGGCTTTGAATCAAGGTGATGATTTCTTTCATGACAACTCTCCTCCTTCATCTCGACTTTTTTTTAGTATATCACAGAAATTCACTTTACAAACCGTTAACGTGCAATCTTATTATGGATTTTATGAAGGATCAGCAGATCACTCGCGACTTCAGTCATGAGATGAATATTGATCGATCTTATCATGCATAAGTGCAAGTGCAACTAAGGCTTTTGCTATCTGGGCAAAAACCAAGTTTTCTAAAATTTAGGTTTCCGAACACACCTTCGAAGTGGTATGATAGTATTAAGAATACGATCATCGAGGAGGTGCAAAATCCTTATCAAAGAGCGATAAAGCTTGATATCCCAAGGGTGAGACCCTTGTTAATCAACTATATTTATTTTAGTACGAGGAGGGAACGCGAATGATCTTTGTAGATAATGGGAACATAACAGATCCGAGTATAAATCTTGCCATCGAGGAGTATATTCTCACGAATTTTAAAGAGGCCAATATGTATCTGCTTTTTTATGTGAATAAACCTTCGATTATCATTGGCAAAAACCAAAACACCATCGAAGAAATCAATACAGACTACGTGGAAGAAAACAATTTGCACGTTGTTCGGCGCCTATCGGGCGGCGGCGCTGTCTATCATGATATGGGCAATTTGAATTTTAGTTTCATCAGTGAAGATGACGGGAACAGCTTCAGTGACTTTCGAACATTTACGGCGCCTGTCGTCACTGCTTTGCAACAAATGGGCGTCCCGGCTGAACTTAGCGGAAGAAACGATCTACAGGCGAACGGATATAAAATTTCAGGCAATGCACAATTTGCTTCCCGAGGGCGCATGTTTAGCCACGGGACACTGATGTTAGATTCAGAACTGGAAAATGTTGTATCAGCGTTAAACGTCAGTGATGAAAAAATTCGCTCGAAAGGGATTAAATCCATTCGCAGCCGAGTAGCAAACATCAACGACTTCCTCGAAAACAAAATTTCGATGGATACGTTTAAAGAAACGCTCTTGCATCATCTTTTTGAAGGAGACAACGCCTTTGAGCGTTACACCTTGACCGACGAAGACTGGAAACATATTATGGAGATTTCGGAAAACCGATATCGGAACTGGAATTGGAACTACGGAAAGTCCCCCAACTATGACGTGAAAAAATCGAAAAAATTTGCTGCCGGTATGGTGGATGTTCGCTTTAAGGTGCAAAAAGGCATGATCACCGATACATCCATTTATGGAGATTTCTTTGGTACAGGCGATGTCAAAGACATTGAAGCGCGCTTGAACGGAACGAAATATGAGCCACAGGCCATCGCCGATACGCTTGAAGATGTTGACACGCAAACATACTTTGGACCAATTGCAAAAGAAGACATTCTTGCTTTATTGTATTAATCACCGACAAAACCAGGAGGTTGTATGATGAGAGACTATGTATACGGAAATACACCTTGCTTTTTAGACGCTACTTGGGCGGTTGATAAAAATAACCGCGGTGCCGATGTCCTTGTTTACGGTGTCCCTTGGGAAGGAGGGGTCACGTGGGGAGACTATACAGGTGTAGAACTTGGCCCAAAATCAATGCGACTCGCCTCCGCCCGTTACAGCGGCTACCTTCCCGAGCTTGATCATATCAATGTTTTTGAGCATTTACAATTGGCCGATATGGGTGATGTGGATGTCGTGCCGGCCGAAATTGACAAAACGATGCAACGGATCATCGCTTTTTCCGGAGATATATGGGAAAGCAAAAAATTTCCGGTCGCCCTCGGCGGAGATCACAGTATCACGTACCCGATCATTCAGGCATGGAGGGATACAAATCCGGATAAAAAAATAGGCATCATCCATATGGATGCCCACTACGACAACATGCCGCATTTTAACGGCGACAAATATGCCCGTAACACGCCATTTGCCCGTCTGTATGAATTAGATGGCGTACGCAATGAAAGCCTTTTACACGTTGGCATCCACGGTCCGCGCAACAAACCGGAAAGCGGACGCTACGCACGCGATGCCGGCGCTAAGACGCTCACGATTAATGATATCCGTGCAGGCGGAGATTTGCGTGCCCTCGCGAATGATATTTATAAACAGGCAAGCGCAGGAACGGACGCCGTTTACTTATCGATATGCAGCGATGTGCTCGATCACGCATTTAACCCGGGAGGACCGGTGGATGCCAACGGTTTAAGCTCCTATGAATTATTGACGATGATCCATGAATTTGCGAAATTAGGATTATGCGGAATGGATTTTGTAGAAGTGTATCCGCAACAAGATGCAACCGATTTTTCTTCCCACCTGGCTTCGACCGTGATCCTTTATGTGCTTGCCGGTCATGCACACAGACAGTCATAATAACACCGCTCGAGAGGGAGCCTCTCATCCCTCCCGGCTCGGGGTTATCATACATACGAAGCATCATTTTCACCAGCTGCAATGAATTAAGATACTTTTGTTCCTACCTTGTTTTGGAAAGGGCGAACAGGAATGACAAAAAAACAGGCCTGGATTATAGGGCGAGCGGTTATCATGACCGGCAGTATTATCCTACTCTTTTGGCTAGCAGCCTATTTATTTACACTTACGTATCCGTTCATTATTGCCGCGATCATCGCTTGGATGCTCTCGCCACTGCTTAAATATTTAAAAATAAAACTTAATTTCCCCTCCAGTCTTGCGTCCTTCGTATCATTACTCGTCGGCATATCCTTATTGGGGGGATCATCACCGGGATTACGTTTCTTCTTATTTACAGTTTCCGCCAATTCGCTGAACAATTGCCGACATGGATTGAACAGGGTGCCGAGCAGTTACAGCAAATATTTAACGAAACCATTTTACCTGCCTGGACAGAAATGAGCGGTTTTTTTGATAATTTAGATGCGACTCAACAAGAAACAATGCAGCAGGGGATCACTCAACTTGGCAATCAGCTCGGCAACATATTGGGCAATGTCGGTCAGGGTATTGTCGATGGCCTGGGCAATGTTTTCACAGCGATTCCTACTTTTTTGCTTGTCATCCTTTTTGTCCTGCTGGCTATCTATTTCATGGGCAAAGATGCCGGCGCAATTAAACTGGGAATACAACGGAGAATCCCGGCATTCATACAAGCAAAGTTCGTGTTGTTCATGCAACAAATACGTGTGCGTGTGTTTGGGTTTATACGGGCACAACTGATTTTAATGTTTATCACGTCCATTATTGTTTTGATAGGCTTAGTAATATTAGGGACGGAAAACCCGTTAACGCTTGCCATTATTATCGGGGTTGCCGAGATCCTTCCTTACTTGGGGACCGGAACAATTTTAATTCCGTGGGCAGTTTACAGTTTTATTACGGGAGAAATTTTTATGGGCATCGCTTTGTCGATTCTTTACATTGTCGTTGTCATTGTCCGACAAAGCATTGAACCGAAAGTGCTGTCCGTCAGCATGAATTTAAATGCGCTCAGTGTGTTGTTTTCCCTGTTTATCGGGTTACAGCTTTTCGGCCTCATCGGTCTGTTTATCGGTCCCGCGTTGCTTGTCGTTATTACCATACTAAATGATATAGGGGTTGTCGCGGACATCGAAGGTTTTATTTACAACGGATTTAAAGAAGAATGACTTTCGGGATTCTTCAGCAAATATCCGTAAAATGTGTGTTTATTACAAAGCCTGTAGCAGTGACAACCCCTATTACAGGCGGTTTGCAGTTTGTTTAAATCCCCTGTAATTCCCTTGCCTCCTCTTTCAAAGCTTGCTAGGATGCTGCTAGTGGTTGGCCACGGCACAACCAGAAATTCTACCAAGAGGAGGAGTTTGCTACATGTGGAAAACGCAAACCCCTAAATGGGTAAAAAATTACGGTTTGTCTACGATGGTTGCCGGATTTGTTTTCCTGGCTTTGCCGATTGCCACCGATGCCAGTGATTTTGGGGACGAAATGTTAACAGAAGGAATAGAAGATACCCACGTCGAAGAGCTTCAAAACTTACTTATAGAGGAAGACCAATTAGAAGAATCTTCAGCAGACGGTGTTTACAATAATGCAACTACCGAAGCGGTCAAATCTTTTCAAGAAGAAAATGACTTGCTTGCCGATGGTCTTGCCGGCCCACAAACCCTCGGTGCATTGAAAGTGCTTGAAGAGGGCGATGAAAGTGCACTCGTAGAGAATCTGCAAGAAACATTGGAAGAATCCGGCCATTATAACGGAAATACAGACGGTGATTTTGATGAAGAAACACACGAAGCCGTTAAAAACTTCCAGGAATCTGCCGGCATTTCTGTAGACGGCCTTGCAGGTCCAAAAACATTCGGAGCTCTTTATTATGAAACAGAAGCTATAGAGGAAGAACTTGAGCCTGAGTCTGAACTTGAAACAGGAACAGAAGAAGAAATAGAAGAACCGCAGGAAGAAAGTAGCGAAGAAGGAACGGCGGAAGAAACAACAGAGGAAACGACGGAAGCGGAAAACGAAGAAACAAGTACTGAAACAACGGAAGAAACAACATCCACCGACAACGAATCTTCTTCCGAAAACCCTGAAGGAACAACGTATCAAATGGAAGCAACAGCCTACACTGCAGAATGTAACGGTTGCTCCGGCATCACGGCAACCGGCAAGGATCTTCGTAACGATCGAAACGCAAACGTCGTAGCTGTTGACCCTAATGTTATACCTCTCGGCTCCACCGTCCATGTCGAAGGCTATGGCGAAGCCATTGCGGCGGATACCGGCGGTGCGATCAATGGGGAAAAAATTGACCTCCATGTTCCTACTCAAGAAGAAGCTACGAGCTTCGGCCGACAGAACGTGGAAGTAACGGTTCTGGATTAAATACGCTGATTCCCCCTACAAATAAGCAGGGGGTGCTATATAGGGACTGCTGAATAATGGAAAAAGACTTGCACATAAGCATTTTCCATTGTTTTTGTCAAAGCTAGTGCAGAGTGGTTGAATTAACCACTCACACCAGTTATGCCATTCTAAACACGTCATAGCGCGGTTTAACTATTTTCCAGAAATCCCGCCTTCGTTGATTCATCTTTTTAAAGATGGACCCATCCCTGCGTCCCCCAAATTGAAGTTTTTTCTCTTTTCAAGGACGATGGACCTTCACTGCGTCCCCCAAATTGAAGTTTTTTCTCTTTTCAGGGACGATGGACCTTCACTGCGTCCCCCAAATTGAGAATTTTTCTCTTTTCAAGGACGATGGACCTTCACTGCGTCCCCCAAATTGAGAATTTTTCTCTTTTCAAGGACGATGGACCTTCACTGCGTCCCCCAAATTGAGAATTTTTCTCTTTTCAGGGACGATGGACCTTCACTGCGTCCCCCAAATTGAGAATTTTTCTCTTTTCAAGGACGATGGACCTTCACTGCGTCCCCCAAATTGAGAATTTTTCTCTTTTCAAGGACGATGGACCTTCACTGCGTCCCCCAAATTGAGAATTTTTCTCTTTTCAAGGACGATGGACCTTCACTGCGTCCCCCAAATTGAGAATTTTTCTCTTTTCAAGGACGATGGGCTTCCCTTCGCACATTATTAGAGAATCATTCCAATAGGGTGCGGTAGCACTTCTATTGTTTTCATTGGAAAAATATTCCTTTTATTTGTCCATCTAAAGCGTCCTTGACGAGGGTGATTCCTTCGTTCAGCCGTTCTGCACTAGATCAAGGAAATCAACTCCTATAAATAGGGACTGTTGAATAACGGAAAAAGACTGGCACATAAGTATTTTCCGTTGGTGTTGGCAAAACTGGATGCAAGGAAATCCATCCTATAAGCAAAAAACCCTTGTACTTCTGGCAACGTACGAAGGGATGGTGCTGCAATGGCGAGACTCCAGCGGAAAAACGGACGCGTCAAGACCCCGCAGCGCCGGTTTTGCGCGAGGAGGCTTGACCGTTCGTCCGCGGAAAGCGAAGCCATGGAAGCGGCATCCCGGCTTCAGCTGATAACTGCAAGTTGTTCAGCAATCCCTAAATAAAAAAAACTTGCACTTCTGGCAACGTACGGAGGGATGACGCCGCAATGGCGAAGATATCAAAAACGGAGGAAAAACACGGAGACTCCTGTGGGAAAGCGCAGAGGGAAGACCCCGCAGAAAAAAGCAATTTTTCTTTTTTCGAGGAGACTGAACTTGGTGCCTACGGAAAGCGTCGTGTTTTTCTGTAGCGCTGATCAAGCGTCATCCATACCATGGCTTGTCAACCATAGATTTTAGTGTTGATCCTTTCAGGAAGCTTGGCTTTTCCGTCCAACTTTTATGGCAAAAAGCCTTTCCCGCAAATATTTTCTGACAATTTTCGCACCTGTTATGCTCACAGTTATTAATTCGACAAATAATGTCGATATAGTGATATTATCATAGATTTTTGTCATCTGATGGCTGCTCTTGTCCAATTGCCTCCTTTGTATCCTTTGTTATACGATACTGCCAAGGAGGTGCAAACAATGAAAAAAACAATCTTTGCATCGGCACTAATCGGAATGGTCGTGATCGGGAGCTTGAGTCTCGGCTCTTTGACAGGGTTTGAAAGTTATGGCATGCCTTTCTTACATTTTCCTTTTTTGCATTAAACACGCTAGAGCAAAGGGGCGAACCCTTTGCTCATTTCAATTTTTCAATGATTACTTTGCCTAATCTCTTTTTCGGCTATTTCTGCAAGATGTTCTTTTTTTGCCACTTCAAATATACTGATGGCTTGTTCAAAATGACGTTTCCAGACCTTAATATTTAATTTCCGTTCGCAATAGCCTTTTTGGAAAAGTAATTCTCCCAAAGAATACATCATTTCTTCACGCACGCAGATTTGTATCCCTCGATCACTTGCCTTTATCGATTCTTTGTATCGTTCTTCTTTTGCAAGGATATTAGAAAGGTTAAATAACATTCTTACTTTGATATAAGGCTTTAACTTTGGAATAAACACACTTGCATCCAAGGCTTTTAATAGGGTCTCATGTGCTTCTTTCCGCCCTCCTTCCGAATACTGAATAATCGCTAAACTATTCATTATTTCAATTTCTCGTTCAGTATAAATTTTACTTCCGCGATAAGTGAGCGCTAAACTTTCATTTATATACTCGAGCGCTTTGTCGTAATTCCCATGTAAATGATAAACACAAATGCCTAAATGCCATAATCGAAACTGCTGCAAATAGACATCTTTAAAAAATATCTCATTCTCATGGCTTTGCAATGTTTCCAATACATCCGAGTATTCACGATCGCGTATTTTCTGCCGAATCTCATTTTTAAGCTCTTCTATGTAGTCAACACGCTCGTGTTCTCCCATCTGAAAAAAATAATTGACGTCGATATCCAGTTTTTTGGCAATTTCATACAAAGTAGAGGATAGCGGAATAATGTCTCCTTTTTCGATTTTGCTGATTTGAGCTTGTGTACAAATATCTTCCGCAAGTTGCTTTTGCGTTAAACCCTTCATCTCCCGATAATAGCGAACATTAAAACCTATCGTATCGTACTGCATAGTCTCCTCCTTTTCTCTTATCCTTTAAATACCCGAGAAACGCTTGATTTTAATCCTGAGAGGTTCAAAGTACTGCGTTTTTTCATATCTAAAAATCCCGCACCACTTCCGTTCATGGTACGGGATCCGCATATTTGCTTTTCACCGTTTGATGCGAATTTCCCCTATGAAACTTCAATCGCTTTTTCGGAACGATAGGCGTCAATCAAAAGCAAAATCGCGGTGATTGTGTGCATCATCCATCCCAAGAACGGAATAAACCCCACTGCGGATGTGACAATCCCGAGAATGCTGCCATGTTTGTTTCTTCCTTCATTAATACTGATGATTAATGTAATGATGTGCAAAATCAGCATTACAACTAGCGGAGACCAATTCATGGAAAAGATGAGGGGACCGCCTATGACCGGTAGCGCCCAAAATGCTTCAAGCCCTCCTGTGATCCATTTCATAAATGAAGATCGATTCATAATTGCTAACACCTCTATATATTGGCATTCGTTTACTAACAGATCATTAATACTAAATATACACGATATAACTAAAAATTTCATTAATGAGGAACTGAAAACGAAAATAGTTGCTTCATCTTTCATCCTGCCCCCTTTTCTCAATTTTTATCAAAGAGCATCAGTATCCCTCTACTCACATATTATTTCAAAAATGTTGAATTTTCATGTTTTGTTGGTAACGAAACGTGGAATACAAAAGTAAAACCAAATTCGGTAAAAGAAAGAGGGATTTCATGGCACTTGATCTTATTGCAATTATTGGAACCGCTGCAATAATGGTAGGCGCTAGTTTTGTCATGACAGTGGTCTTCTACCGCCTTTCTTCCAACAAAGACACCTAATCACACTGCAAAGCCGTATCATTTGAAGATACGGCTTTCCTGTGCGTGTATTTTCTCCTCGAGTATAAGTTTAAAATGTTGCACTACACTTCTTGCACGTTGGTTTTTCCATAGCTATGATCATCATTGAGCAATCCGAGAGCATCCAAAAAATGTTGTTGGAAGGTGCCAATCCCGTATGTCTTCGAGCATGCGAATGCGTCTTCAGCGGCGAGGCCATATTGGGCAAGCGCATCGGTTGCAGTTCGTACAGTATCTTCGTTGTTTTCCTTTGAGACGATATAGGCCGATACAATAGCTCCCAGCAAACATCCCGTACCAACGACACGCGAAAGCCAAGCGTGTCCGTTTTTTATGAGAAAGGTACGTTCCCCGTCACTTACAGCATCTACTTCACCGGTAACACAAACCACTGTCTCCAACACGTTAGCTGCCTCTTTTGCCAAGGTTTCCGGGAGCATGTCGCTTTTTCCTTCCACGCCATGCATATCCGCCTGCATGCCAATGAGCGCAGCAATTTCCCCGCCGTTTCCGCGAATGGCATCGACCTTTACTTCATCAAAAATTTCCCTGACAACGCGGGTGCGGTAAGATGTTGCTCCGACCGCCACAGGATCTAAAACAACCGGCGTTTGATGCTCATTCGCGGCCCGTCCGGCGATCCGCATGGCCTCATGTTGATATGGGGTCAATGTTCCCGTATTTAACAATAGTCCATCAGCCGTTTGCGCCATCTCCGCTACTTCTTCATGGTTTGCCGTCATAACAGGCGCAGCTCCAACCGCCAACAAGCCGTTTGCCGTGAAATTCGTCACGACGTCATTCGTGATGCAATGAATAAGGGGATTTTTTCTTCTTACACGATCGATCACAAGTCTTCACCCTTTCTATGCGCCGGCTTTCCACCAAGTTTTTATGGCGAAAGCCTTCGCCGATCTTATCTACCGAAAAAAATCGATTCAGCACTCCCTGTGCTGAATCGATTCCCGATTAACTGCCCTCATTAAACCTTCCCAAAAATGATTGCAAGCGTTCACTCTGAGGATTTTCAAGGACATCCCCGGGAGGACCTGCTTCGGCTATTTTTCCATTATCCAGAAAGAGAACGCGATCGGCCACATCCCGGGCAAATTCCATTTCATGTGTAATGATCATCATCGTTGTATCCCCTTCGGCAGCAATGTTTTTGAGTACCTCGAGGACCTCTCCCACAAGCTCGGGGTCAAGTGCGGCAGTAACTTCGTCGAATAGCATCACTTTTGGTTGCATGACGAGAGAACGGGCGATCGCTACACGTTGTTGCTGACCTCCCGACAATTGCGAAGGGTAATTATCAACTTTATCGCCAAGCCCAACTTTATCCAGCATTTCTTTGGCTCTTTTTTTCGCTTCGTCTTTGCTGATTCCAAGCACATGGACAGGCGCTTCCATACAATTGCGCATAATTGACATATGCGGAAACAGATTATATTGTTGAAAGACCATCCCGATCTTTCCCCTGACTTTCCGCAAATGTTTTTCATCCGCGGGGACAAGTTCGCCGTTTACTTCTTTATGCCAAAGCATTTCCCCATCGACTTCGATCGTTCCCTCCGTCGGCTCTTCCAAAGTCATCAACATGCGAATAATCGTTGTTTTTCCCGAGCCGGAAGGACCGATCAAAGCAACTTTTTCCCCTTGTTGGACATCGAGATTCAAATCGTTCAATACGACGGTATCTCCAAACGCTTTTTTGACATCTTTATAGCGGACAATCGTTTGGTCATTCCCTTCTCCCGATGCCTGTTTCGTTTCTTCCGCCATTTTTTCTGTCATGTTTTCACACCCTTTTCAGAACTTCCGGGCAGCTGACCCGATCGTTTTTCCAAATATCGAATGAATAACGCGGATGGATAACTAAGCACAAGGAATAGGACTCCGACAATCGTGACCGGTTCCAGAAAACGGTACGTTTCCGAGCCAATCATCTGTGCCACCGCCAACATTTCCAATACATAAATACCGGACAGCAACGGCGTTTCTTTAAACAGTACAATCAAGTAATTTCCCAACATGGGAATGACCGGCGGTATCGCTTGCGGCAAGATGACTTTTTGCCACGTATGCGCCGTTGAAAAATTCAATGCCTTACTGGCCTCCCATTGACTGGCAGGAACAGACTCGATACCGGAACGATACACTTCCGACACATACGTAGCGTAATGCACGCCAAGCACAATTGCCCCTGTCAAAAACGGACTCATATCAAAGGCAAAATAAACGAAGAATAACTGTACAAGTGGCGGAGTCATACGGATAAATTCGATCACACCCGCCACAAAGAGAGCTAACGGCTTGAAGCTTGATCTTCTAAGCAACGTGAGCACAAGACCAAGTGTCAGGGAAATAAAATAAGCGGCAACAGTAGCCCCGATCGTAACGCCAATGGCGCTCAAGATATCCGGGAATATTTCAAATGCAAACTCCCAATCCCATGTCATGCCGTGCTCACCCCTTTAGACGCCTGTTTTTCCAACCATCTCGTCAATAAGACAAGGGGAAGCGCGATTACAAAATAAGTCAACAATAAATACGTATAAATCTCAACTTGGCTGCTAAGCGCCGTATTCGCTCCTCGAAGAATGTCCGCCCGATATGTCATATCGGCAAGCGAAATAAAGTACACGAGCGAGGTCCCTTTTAATAATTCAATGGAATTATTCCCGATCCCCGGCAACATGATGCGAAACGCCTGCGGTAAAATAACAAGACGCATTCGTTGAAACTTTGACATGTTGAGGGAAATTGCAGCCTCTGTTTGCCCTTTCGGAACGGATAAAACGGCACCGCGAACGACTTCGGACGCATATGCGCCGTAGTTAAATCCGAGCGCGAGTCCGCCGGCCAAAAATGTGGATATCGTAAATGGGGCCAACGACGGAAATACGAACGCAAAGAAAAACATCTGCACAAGCAAGGATGTCCCGCGAAATAACTCGACAAAGATGGTAGCGACCACTCGTACAATCGCAAGTTTGGACGTCCTTGCAAGGCCGGCCACAATCGCGATGGAATAAGCCAATGCAGCACCGAACAAAAATGCTTGTACGGTCGTGGACAATCCTTCTAATATGAAAGGTAAAAATTCTCCAATATTCGTAAACACAAGCACCTCTCCCAAGAGCTGACGTTCTCTTTAATGGAAAAAAGCACGGTGGGCGATTGTTGACACCGTGCTTCTTTTATCCTTGTTTCTATCCTTCACACCGTTCTTCGGTTGTCATTTCATCCGTGACAACATCTTCCTCAGTGAAGCCGAACTCTTCAATAATTTCAGCGATTTCACCGGAATCTTTTAACTCTTGAAGGCTTTCGTTATAGGCTGCACGCAGTTCTTCATCATCGTCACGGAAAACAGCGGCACCATATGCAACCTGCTCTTCTCCATCAATAACCGGTTCCGTAAAATCTTCCGGTTGTTCGATCGCATCTGTATCCGCATTTTCCATCGCTGAATTCATCGTCGCACCCGTCATCACCGTCGCATCAACATCGCCGGTTTCAAGAGCAGCAATGTTCCCGGGAATGTCATCGGCATACTGAATATTATCTTCATCAATGCCAAGGTCTTCAAACATTTCAACCTGGTTCGCCCCCGACATGATCGATACGGTCGCATCTTCCTCTACGATATCTTCATAGCTGTGCAAATCCAGTGGGTTTCCGGCTTCAACAGCCATTCCCTCGCCATAGCTGTATTCTATATCTCCAAAGCTTGCATTTTCGCAACGATCCGGTTGTATATCCATTCCTGCGGTAACAACGTCATAGTTTCCGGCATTCAAACTCGGAATAAGGTTCCCGAATTCCGTAACCGTCGCTTCTACATCATCGATGCCCATATTTTGAAAAACGGCTCTTGCGATTTCCGTGCTTGCACCGGTGGCCGTTTCACCATCCAAATAACCGTAGGGCTCTTCATTGGCAACCCCTACCTGCACAACACCATCTTCCTCAAGATCTTCTACCGTCGTTTCGCCACCGCCGCATGCTGCTATGAGCGCTCCAACCCCTGTCAATGCAAAAATAAGACCCCTTTTTTTCATTTGTCAATTCTCCCCCTCTTAGTAATTTTGGTAATAATGAATGTTTGTCTGATATGTACTACAGATTTTATCTATACTCTGTAGCTTTTTACCATCATACCATATATAACATTTGGTTCAAATTTCCCGTTAAATTAAAATTTTTCTTATAAAAGCTTCATATGCGCTACAATCTCGTTATAATAGATTACATGACTATATCTTATTCTACGGCGATTTTCTTAATCTATGCTTATGATTTTGGGAATATTTCATTGTCAATCGTTTTTATGGTCCTCTGGTTTTATCTTCATCACCCGCTTCCATTCTTTTATGGCGCGTATATACATTCACGTTCACAACGATTAACGCGATCGGAAATAAAGCTGTGAATGGGAATGAGTCCGGTTCAGCATCAATGATAGCAAAATGCTCGAAGACCCCTGTCAAGATAAGGATTCCCCCGACGACCCG
Organism: Salicibibacter cibi; assembly: GCF_016495865.1. Classification (NCBI taxonomy): domain Bacteria; kingdom Bacillati; phylum Bacillota; class Bacilli; order Caryophanales; family Bacillaceae; genus Salicibibacter; species Salicibibacter cibi. The sequence continues at coordinate 1,114,576 of NZ_CP054706.1, read as the reverse complement.
CAAACTGATTCGAAAGCTCAAACGATAGGATGCAAACGTTTTTGGAGCCAGGCTTCGCTCGACGTCCAATAAGCCTCGGAAAAAGGGAAAAAACCGTTCAACCACAGCCCTTTCCCCACGCCCTTCGATCATCGCCCAAAAGATAAAGAGCACGCCGAGTGCCGGAACTACGATTGTAAAAGGGAGATAGATAAACAAATACATATACACAAAAAAAACGAGACTAAAAAGGACGCTGACAAGAACATGATCGATCTTTTTTTTACGTCGGTACGATTGTATTAATTCCATGCACTCACCTCTTGCTGTAGCACTTCTCACATCCCGCCCCTCACCTTCTCACCTCTCATATACCGTATCCATTCTTCCCGCAATAAACTGTATTGTACGAGGTCATGATAGTGGTCATAGAGCCATTCCCCATCACGAACGACTCCTTCAAAACGGAAGCCGAGCCTTTTTGGGACCGCCTGGCTTTCATAATTCGTCACTCCACATTGGATTTGCACACGGTTTAATTGATAATCGTTAAATACGATCGCCAATACCGCTTGTGCAGCTTTTGTCATAATGCCTTGTCCTGTATACGCCTCGGAAAGCCAATAACCCAGTGATGTCTTTCGGTTCATCCAATCGATATCATGTAAACCGATAACGCCGACAAGCACGCCGTCTTTCTTAATCCCCGCCTGAAACCCCCTGCCATCCGCATATTGTTGGAGCCACGCATGAATAACAGGTTGATAATCCGACACAGTCTTCATGGCATCGACCCACGGCAACCATCGCCTAAGATGGCCACGTGACGCGTGAACCGTAGAATATAATTCCTGTGTATGTTGAACCTCAATAAGATGTAAGTACAGGTTTTCGCCCAAAGTTACTTTAAACATGATAACTCCTCTCCCAAAACCAAAGCGGGAATGGAAACAACGATTTTTAGAAAACTTGGCCTTTCGCCAAGCTTTTATGGTGAAAGCCTTCGTCCAACTTATGCAGGTAGAAAGCTGATTTATACGTTCTTACCTGCTAAAAAAAGCGATCCCGTGATTGATGTATGCACGGAATCGCTATTCCTATGATTCTCTATTGACGTACAACGTTAGCCGCTTGCGGGCCACGATCGCCTTCAACAATTTCAAATTCTACCGTTTCACCGTCATCCAACGTTTTGAACCCTTCAGCCTGGATCGCGGAAAAATGAACGAATACGTCATCTCCATCCTCCCGTTCGATAAACCCAAACCCTTTTTCTGCGTTAAACCATTTTACTGTGCCTTTCATCTCGTACAAAGGCCTCCTTAAACTAAAATTCTGAAGTGATTATACGATAAACCCTGTTGGATCTTTTGATCGAGCAGAGGCCTGTGGTTCACAGGTCGTTTATCACTTTCACATTAATACGGTAACACGTTTAAGTACCTATTGCAACAGCTCATACAAGTAATCACCGAATTTTTTTAACCTTATAACATTATAAAAATAATGTTTTATCAAAACAAGGAGCTATGGGGGCAGCAACAAAACGTTACAGCCTTTGCAAAGCGAGTTGACCACCAATCTGTTCGTTTACTATCTTTTACCAATGTTCCCCTACAACACTCTTTTTTATTTTCTGGTATTTTTCTAATCGACCGTCCATATCATGAAATATGGAAAACGATTTCATAAATAGGGACTGCTGAATAACGGAAAAAGACTGGCACATAAGCATTTTCCGTTGGTGTTGTCAAAGCTGGATGCAAGGAAATCCATCCTATAAGCAAAAAAACCCTTGCACTTCTGGCAACGTACGGAGGGATGGTGCTGCAATGGCGAGACTCCAGCGGAAAAACGGACGCGTCAAGCCCCCGCAGCGCCGGTTTTGCGCGAGGAGGCTTGACCGTTCGTCCGCGGAAAGCGAAGCCATGGAAGCGGCATCCCGGCTGCAGCTGATAGCTGCAAGTTGTTCAGCATTCCCTAAATATTCATAAAGGATGTGAAAGATGTATGTCGGGAATAGGAGTAGCTGCCATTGGACTCATCATATTTGCACTGGGATACTTCTACTACTCCAAGTTTGTTGCCAAAAAAATTTATCGTCTCGATCCCGATTTTGTCACTCCTGCTCACCAGTTCAACGATGGCGTCGATTTTGTTCCGACGAAAAAAAGCGTTGTCTGGGCGCATCATTTCACCTCGATTGCCGGAGCCGCACCAATCATGGGGCCGGCCATAGCGGTTTATTGGGGGTGGCTGCCCGCTTTCATCTGGGTCGTGCTTGGAACCGTCTTCGCTGCCGGCGTTCATGATTTTGGCGCCCTCGTGATGTCTGTGAGGAATAAAGGACGGTCGATCGGCACACTTGCCGAGCGTTTAATCGGCAGGCGTGCGAAATTGCTGTTTTTGTTTATTATTCTCATTCTCGTGTTGATGGTTAATGCCGTGTTCGCCTGGGTAATTGCCAACTTGTTCATCACATTTCCGGCCAGTGTATTATCGATCTTCATTCAAATTCCGCTAGCCGTTATGATTGGCATATACTTTCTTCGGCGAGGAAAGGGATTGCTGCTCCCATCCATCATCGCCTTAATTATCATGTATGGAACAGCCATGATTTCAAGCGGTATTCCTGCCTTGCAAATCGATCTTGTCGGTTACTTCGGCGGTGAAGATGCAACGGTTGCCTTTGGTCTCGATGCCGTCTCGGTGGCGTTTTTCATTTGGATCTCCATCCTGATGGTTTACGTTTACTTCGCTTCTACGTTGCCCGTATGGAAATTATTGCAGCCGCGTGATTATATTAACGCGCACCAACTCATTCTGGGGCTTGCCGTTTTATACCTGGGACTGTTGATTACCAACCCGGATGTGGCAGCACCGGCCACTCGTTCCGTCGATGATGTTTCCTGGTTCCCGCTACTCTTTATAACCATAGCTTGCGGAGCTATATCCGGCTTTCACTCGCTCGTCTCATCCGGCACGACATCGAAACAGCTAGACAGGGAAACCGATGCCCGTCCGGTTGGTTATGGGGGCACAATTGGCGAAGGAGTGCTCGCTCTCCTTTCGATCGTCGCCGTTGTCACATTGTTTTCGACGCAAGAAGAGTTTCTGTCCACGTTTTCAAGTTTCAATGTGGCCAATGAAATTGGATTGAACATGTTCATTGAAGGTGCCGCCAATCTCGCTGCTGGCCTCTTCATTCCGGAAGCAATGGCTCAAACGATCGTCGCGGTCATCGTCATTAGTTTTGCGGCCACAACACTGGACACCGCCGTTCGCTTAATGCGCTACATTATTGCTGAGATCGGCCGTGAATACAAAGCTTTCGCACTAACGAAGAAACATGTCGCAACAGCCATCGCCGTCAGCTCAAGCATGGCACTCGTGCTCCTGCCGGGAGACGAAAGAGGGTTTGGCGCCGGAGGTTATCTTCTCTGGCCATTGTTTGGAACATCCAATCAACTACTTGCCGGCATCGCACTATTGCTCATTACCATTTGGCTTCGCAGGCAAGGCCGGAACTATCTGGTTACGTTCATTCCTATGGTTTTCTTGCTCTTCATGACCCTATGGGCGATGATCTCTCAAGTCTTCACCGAATGGGCATGGTATGCGGCTGATGCGAATATACTTCTTTTCGCTTTGGGAGCCATCATCCTCATCTTTGCCATCTGGATTTGTTTGGAAGCCTACCTGCTTTTTAAAAATGATAAAACGCAAGGGCTTGAAGATGATGAGCAGTGAATTGCTCTTTCATCGCTTCAACATTATTTGCCGTTTCGGGGTACATTGAACCCCTTACGGTATGATGCATTGATAGGTTCTTCTTTTTAATGGTACCTTCAATCCCCCCCCAATCCTCGTGTCACCTGATTATTTCGTCATTGTGGCTTCATCTGCTACAATGTGAAAAAGACAGTGAAATGGAGGGTCATCATTGGGTTTGAAGGATCAGTTATCACGTGCGCTGGCGTTTTATGATGAAGTGCTTCGGTTGCCGCATCGCGCCGAGATTAAACGGGAGCTTCGGGACGAAAATGATATTTTTTACTTGCTCTCTTTTTCCGAAATGCTCGGTCTTCCGAATCCTGTTTCCTATTATACACTGGAATTATATCCGGAAATGATTGAAGAATTTCATGATTGGCATTTGCGAATGGGCATGGAGAAGTCCCCATTGGACGGTATTCGTTGTTGCTAAGAAGCAAGTTTTACGCTTGCTTCTTTTTTAATGTAGGGACTGCTGAATAACAGAAAAAGACTGGCACTTAAGTATTTTCCGTTGCTGTTGTCAAAGTTAGATGCAAGGAAATCCATCCTATAAGCAAAATACCCTTGCACTTCTGGCAACGTACGGAGGGACGGTGCTGCAATGGCGAGACTCCAGCGGAAAAACGGACGCGTCAAGCCCCCGCAGCGCCGGTGTTGCGCGAGGAGGCTTGACCGTTCGTCCGCGGAAAGCGAAGCCATGGAAGCGGCATCCCGGCTTCAGCTGATAGCTGCAAGTTGTTCAGCATTCCCTAATGTAGTTTTTGTCATTTGCAAAAAAAATGTCTGCCTCCTAAAATAGACGATGAAACGCTTTCAATATTTTTGGTAGAGTAGGATGTGGTCATCAATGTCGGGAATCTTGCTTGCGATCCTCGGTGTGATCGTTCTTGCCCTTGGGTATCGTTTTTATTCCAAATATATCGCGAGACGTATTTACCGTTTGGATCCAAATTTTCAAACACCCGCTCATCAATATAATGACGGTGTTGACTTTGTCCCTACGAAAAAAAGCGTCCTTTGGGCGCATCATTTTACGTCCATTGCAGGAGCTGCGCCAATTATGGGACCAGCCATAGCAGTTTATTGGGGATGGCTGCCCGCCTTTCTATGGGTCATTCTCGGAACCGTTTTCGCCGCCGGCGTCCATGATTTTGGCGCACTTGTCATTTCGGCACGAAATAAAGGCCGATCCATCGGCACATTAGCCAACCGCTTAATCGGGCGACGGGCAAAGTTGCTCTTTTTATTTATCATACTGCTGCTTTTGGTTATGGTCGTCGCCGTCTTTGGGTGGGTGATTGCCAATTTGTTCATCACTTATCCGACCAGTGTTCTTTCTGTGTTAATTCAAATTCCTCTTGCTGTGATTATCGGGATTTACTTTCTGCGCCGGGGAAAAGGAATGCTTCTTCCATCCATCATTGCCTTGGTTGTTATGTATGGAACAGCTGTCCTCTCCACTTACATACCGGCTCTGCAAATCGACCTCGTGCAGTATCTCGGCGGAGAAGGTGCCACCGTCGCTTTCGGTTTGGATGCAGTGACCATGTCCTTTTTGATCTGGCTGCTCATTTTGTTCGCGTATGTCTACGTGGCTTCTACACTTCCCGTGTGGAAATTGCTGCAGCCTCGAGATTACATTAACGCGCATCAAACGTTTGTCGGTTTGACCATCTTTTTAATCGGTCTGCTGTTTTTAAACCCGGAAGTAACGGCTCCGACTACACGTTCCGTGGATGATGTTTCCTGGCTCCCGCTTCTCTTTATTACGATTGCCTGCGGTGCCGTATCCGGTTTCCACTCGCTTGTGGCTTCGGGTACCTCATCCAAGCAATTGAATAAGGAAACGGACGCCCGTCTTGTCGGTTATGGGGGCGCTGTAGGGGAAGGCATAGTCGCGCTTATATCGATCATTGCCGTTGGAACCTTGTTTGCCACGACAGATGACTTTTTAGCGGCTTACCCTAGTTTTAACGTTGCGAACGAGGAAGGGCTCGGCAATTTTATCGAAGGCGCCGCCCAACTTGCCACCGGCTTGTTCGTCCCCGAGGCAATCGCCCAGACGATAGCAGCCGTTATTGTCGTAAGCTTCGCGGCGACAACCATGGACACCGGCACGCGCTTAATGCGCTACATTATCTCTGAGCTTGGCCGTGAGTACAAGGCTGTCACGCTGACGAAAAAACACGTGGCAACATCCATCGCCGTTGGTGCAAGTTTCATACTTGTCCTCCTTCCTGAAGAGGAAAGAGGGCTGGGAGGTGGCGGTTATATTTTATGGCCGCTTTTCGGCACGACCAACCAGTTACTCGCCGGCATCGTCCTGATGCTCATTTCGATATGGTTGATCCGACAAGGAAGAAACTATCTCATCTCGTTTATACCAATGGTCTTTCTCATTGTAATGACGGTTTTTGCTTTAATCACTCAAATTAGTACGGAATGGTGGGGCGATTGGCTGCTCGTCGTTCTTGGATCCATCGTGCTCGTATTTGCCATGTGGATTATCTTGGAAGCCTATGTCCTATTTAAAAATGAAAGAGGCGAAAAGCTAGAGGATGACCAATAAGGAGGCCGTATATGCAAAACCATTCGGTTGTCTTTTTCGGCGGAAAAGGCGGGGTGGGCAAATCAACCTGCTCCGCTGCCTTTGCCCTTTCCGCCGCCCAAAACGGCAAAAAAGTACTGCTCGTTTCCACCGATCCCGCCCATAACCTTGAAGATTTGTTTGCCGTAAGCATTGGAAACACCATTTCGCGGTTGCAAACCAATTTATATGGATTGGAAATTGACGCAGAGGAAGAATCGAAACGATACATCGAAGGAGTCAAGGAAAATTTACAGGGGCTCGTCCATGCCCATCGCGTAAGTGAAGTGCACAGGCAAATCGATATGGCCGCCAATACACCGGGGGCTGATGAGTCCGCACTTTTCGACGCACTTGTGAACATCATCCTCGAACAAACCGGCCAATTTGACCTAATTGTTTTTGACACAGCGCCCACCGGGCATACACTGCGGCTGCTTTCTTTGCCGGAGATGATGGAAGCCTGGATCGATGGCATGTTAAAACGAAGACGTACGGTGAATGAAAATTACAGCCAACTATTGAATGATGGCGATCCTGTGGAAGACCCTATTTATCAAACGTTGATGCAGCGGAAGCAAAAATTTGTGGAAGCAAGAAAATGGCTGTTAGACAAAAAGACCACGGGTTTCGTGTACGTCCTAACGCCTGAACGGCTCCCGATTGAAGAGACGTTGCGGGCGGTCGGACAGCTTGCTCAAGCGAAAATGAACGTGAATACGTTAATCGTCAATAAATGCCTGCCCGACGAGGCCGATGCCTCCGTTTTTTTTCAAAAACGAAAACAACAAGAGCAGCAATATATTCAAATGATTCATGAGCAATTTAAAAAACAAAGGAAAATATTTCTTCCGTTACTATCTGAAGATATCTCTACCCAAGCAAACCTTCGGGACATTTCCGATTATCTATAACGTTAGAAAACTTGCCTTTTCGCCAAGCTTTTATGGCGAAAGCCTTCGTTGCACTTATCAATCCAAAAAGACGGCAGCGCATCCGTCGCCGTCTTTTTTTATCCCGGTGGTCAGCGTCAGCTTTTTTCAGGGTCTTCTGATTTCCGGCTTCCGATGTCTGACTCCCGAAAAAGCGGGCAACTAACACCCCGATTCGCGATGCAGGATGTGCTAGTGTCTCGGCGTTGCAAAACAAACAAGGGTTTTATCAAGTTCCCCAGTTACAGCAAACGATTATAATTTTTTTAATCTATCCAAAAATCCGCCGCAATATTCGCTATAAAAAATCAGGCAATTATCAGTATCTTTGCGTTTTAGGATCTGCCCTCCACTCACTATTCGACAAAAAAGCACTAAAATTTCCTATTATTTATTACAAATTTTAATTTTTTTCTACGGATGTGTTTTATAGAATGAATAAAAAGAGTTGAAAGGAGCTATTTTCATGGAAGACAAGCTAACCAAATTTGAAAGAATTGCAAAACGGCGTACGGAGGAAACCGTAAAAAAAATCCGACTCATCGGGAATTTATCCAATAAGAACAATTATGAGTATACAGATGAGCATTTGGACAAAATATTTGCCGCGCTCGAGGCAGAATTAAAGGCAGCACGGCGCAAATTCCATGGCCATCATAGTTCACCTGAATTTCACTTGAGCTTTGATCCGATCCGCAAACGAAAAAAAACAAGTTAACGTTAGAAAAACGTGGCTTCTCGCCACGTCTTAATGGCGGAAGCCTTAGTTTTTCTTATACTATCATCCATAAATCTATATTTTCTGATAGTGCAAATACCGGAGCTTAGCCAAATGGCCAAGCTCCTTTCTCACTTAGTGCTTGTACGTCCATTTTCGCCACAGCGCTTCCATCGGTCCTTGTTTGAACGTTTGCAAATAAAGGTTGCTGACAATAAGCTGTGCCGTAAAGATGATAACAGCCATTGCCATTCCAATGCCGCTCGATATTTGCCCAAACATCCCTAACCCAAATCCATAAAAAATAAAGATTGCCATGAGGCTTTGCAATAAATAGTTGGTCAATGCCATTCTTCCTACCGCCGCAAACGGCATCAACAGCTTTCTCCATCCCTTAGAGCGTAATATAAGCACGAGGGCCGAAACGTAGAAAAGCATGAGCAGCGGACCGGCGGCATAATTCACTCCTTCGGACATTCCGAATGTAAAATAGGAAGGAAGCGGAGGCAAATCATAATGCAAGGCGGCCATGAGCGCCGTTAATAAAGTCCCGCTCCAAAAACTGTGCACACAAAGTTTTTTCCATTTTTTAAGATTATTTTCAAGATCGTGAAACATTCTTTTTTTCCCCATATAAAGTCCAATGAGGAAGAGGGGCAACACAGCGATTACGTTAACTATCGCTTGCATAAGAACGGGAATGACTTCATTTAGAAATCGGTACTGCAAAATGTCGCCGTACGTTCCGTTAGCCATCACAGCCTCGCCCGAATCTACGCTGCTTTCGAATGCAGCAAAGGACCCCATTCCACTCTCCACTTTGAATTGTAAACCTACACCGCTCAAGCTCGTCAAAAGCAACATAAAAATAGAAGTTGCCCCAAGCAATACAACAATCCAAACCATGATTGTTTTTGACTGGCGATGGATAAAAAGCAAAAGTAAAAAGCCGGCAAGGGCGTAGGTATGTAAAATATCTCCTGACCATAGAAACACCAGATGAAACAAACCGATGATCAACAAAAAAACGAGCCTACGGACAAACATTCGATCAGCGTTGTAATCCTTCTCAATCAAACGGGTATAAAAAATGTAAAAGCCAAGTCCAAATAGCAATGAAAACATCGGGTAAAATTTACCCTCAATAAAGATTGTATTAAAGATGTCAGCAAATGGACTTAGTGTCCCCTCCGGTATCGCCCCTCCCTCAATGTACGGACGCAAATCGATAAAAGCCAGCGTTTTAAACGCGTATATGTTTGCAATCAAAATGCCAAAAACCGCAATTCCCCGAATAATATCAAGTGTATGAATTCGTTCATTCGCAGGTATTTGTGTTGCTTTCATTCCAAGCCTCCACCTAGATATTTAGGCGACTATAACAGCCCGTTAGGCTCTCCCGGGCTTTACAAACGCCTCATTTCAGTACCATTTTACACCTATATGCGCGAAGTTGGAAATCATTAATCATAAATCCCCCTTTTTTTAATCGCCGCTTCGATATGGAAAGTGAAGGGAGGTGAGCACATGAATCCGGAAACAACGAGTTTACAACTAGTTTTTGAGGATGGGGTGGATGAATTCGGAGAGCCTGTCATTTACAGCCGACGCTTTAACAACATCAATGTTGACGCAAGCGACGAGGATATTCAAATGATTGCCTCCGCCATCGCTTCATTGTCCGCCGCTGAATTAAGCGGAGCCACACGCAGAAACGACTACAGCCTGTTACCAGTGGAAGACAATTAATGAAAGAGAAAGGAGTGTAGAGCATGACCGTAGAATTGCAAATGCGATTTCGTAATGAAGAAGGACGAATGGCGACAATATCTGTGAACAACCCTGCGGAGGAGCTTGAATCATCTCAACTGGAGGAAGTGATGGATCAAATCCTTGATCACAGTGTATTTTTCACCTCCGGCGGTCTTCTGGTTGAAAAAGTCGACGCAAGGTTAGTCTCGCGTTCAGTAGAGCAAATGTACGAGGCTTAAGGAGATCGGTAGCTGATTGTCCAGTCGATTTAGAAAACTTGGCTTTTCGCCAAGCTTTTATGGTGAAAGCCTGCGCCCAACTTATGTAGGTAAGAAAGTTGATTTATACTTTCTTGCCTACTTAAAAAGGAGTTTCACATTCATGGAAGAATGGATGTCACTGCTTTTTAACCATGGATTTGCAGCTGTCGTTGCTTTCTACTTGCTGCATCGAATGGAAAAAAAGCTCGACCTATTAATCAACGCTGTTTGTGAACGACCGACACAGGAATAAAGAGAAGCCACTCTTTTTCAGAGTGGCTTCTCTTTAAATGGACAAACCGCTCGGCGGGTCTTGGACAACAGCAATTCTCGATAAGTTTTTTCTCATACCGAGAAAACTGCCCCATTCAATCAAACAATATGGTAAAATTCATAAGGCTAGACTATTTCACGGTAGATCAGCAGGTGACCAATTCATGACACATTGATGATGCCTAGCTGCAAAATCAGTGCTCATGTTAAACTGACATAAATAGATAAAAACGGCTTCGACGAAAATAATAGCATCTTTTGAAGTCTGGTATGACTAAACAAAACAGAAGTGTACGGGCTATATATTTTTAAACGGGGGAGCATACCGGATGGGAACAACGAAAAAGAAAAAAAGAAGCATATCCCGCAAATATTTTGTCAGCATCGGATCGATTTGTGCCCTCTTTTTTCTCGCGGTCGGTATTTTTATGATTGCCCAGACATTCAACGAACAACAAATCGATCGGTTTTTAGACGGAGGAATTTCCGGTTACAGCAATGATGAAATACCTGAACAATATCTTCCTATTTATCAGGCTGCCGCCGAAGAGTACGAAATTCCTTGGCAGGTGTTGCCGGCTATTCATCGTATCGAAACAAAATTTTCAACAATGGATCCAATGGTTTCCCCCGTCGGAGCAGAAGGACATATGCAATTCATGCCTTGTACTTGGCACGGGTGGGGCCATCACTCTTGTGATGATGTAGGAGCTGGAGAGATACCCAGTGCAGAGCTCACAAATCCTGACACGATTGAGATGAATGGTGGATATGGAGTAGATGCAACAGGGAACGGTACCGCCGATCCATGGGATGAAAGAGATGCCATCTTTTCCACCGCTAATTTTTTAGCTGCCAATGGCGTCGATGATGGGAGCGACCTGGAAAATGCCTTATATATGTATAACCGCTCGGAAATATACGTAGAAGAAGTCATGACCTATTACGACATCTATACAAGCGATGGCTACGAGATCGTGGATGGAAATGAGTAAAAAGCAGGATCAACGGAATCCTGCTTTTTACTGGTTTAAATCTCTTAAATACGGCAAAGCATGCCTTTGTTCGGCTACTTCATTGAAATCGATGGTTGTGACAATCGCTTCATCTTGGTCAGAGCTGGCTTCTTTTATCAATTTGCCTTGCGGGGATACGATCCGTGACCGCCCTGCAAATGTATGGGCATCTGTGCCAGTCCGATTTGCCGCAACCACGAACATGCCATTCTCCAACGCTCTTGATCTTGTCGTTATATCCCACACGTGCGCTCGTTGTTCGCTAAACGCGGAAGGCACCAATAATAATTCTGCGCCTTTATTTACCCAAGCTCTTGTCAATTCGGGGAAACCTACTTCGTAGCAAATTTGTATTCCGCAATACGAATTTTTTACGGAAAGCAGGCCTTCGGTTCCTTTTCCTTTCCCAAAACGCAGCTGTTCCTCTTGCCAAAGATAACGTTTTTGGTAGTTGCTCTTGATTTTACCATTCTCGATCACGATGGCTGTATTGTATATCAAACCACTTAGATCTCCGGATTCAATCATTCCGCCGATAAGAGCGACGTTGTGCCGAGCGGAAATATCCGCTAACCGCTTTGTCGCTTCCCCGGGAACAGTCTCCGCCAAAGCTAAATCTTTCTTTTCCACATGATAGCCGGTCGTGAATAATTCCGGTAGAACGATCAGTTCCGCGCCGGCATCAACCGCATCTTGAATGAGCCCTTCAGCAATTGTGAGATTATGCGTTTTATCTCCGGGAATGCAATCCATCTGAACAGCGGCAACGGTTAAGCTCCGCATGGTCCCCCTCCTTCTTCAAGTTACCTCCGGATTTATTTTTCAGGTATCTTTATAGGCCTCGGCATAGATTTTCTTCACTCGATGGATATGTCCTTCCTGTAAAACTGTAGCGTAATAGCCCATGTTTTGCAGTGCTGAGTAAGATAGATCTTGATTATTGTTTTTGTTCAACAGGGCAAGCAATGGTCCATTCGTATATTGAGAAGTGTATAAATATTCTCCCTCTGTGTACAACCCCTGAAACAAGATAAAATCTGCGCCCGCGTGCAGTAATTTGTTTGCTTTGGTTACCGCTGCTTCGATGCCGGTGATCGACGCATTTGCACGAATAGCCATAACAATTTTCACTTCCGGAAAATAATGGTTCACCTGAACGATGATTTGGGTCAATTCTTGAGATGAAGGGTTTTTTTCATCATCGATTTGAATCATCCGGATACCTAACTGACGCAATTCATACACTTGCCTAATAATCTGCTGGCAGGAGCGAGCGTCTAGAGGCAATTGCACGAGCAATGCCAAAGCGCTTACTTGCGTAATGCTCCGCACACTGGCAATCATCTCCGTCGCGTTTAATATATAAGAAGAGGCGTATCCATATAATTTTGATACATCGTCGGCTGAGAGATATGCCATTGGAAATTCTTTATCTTCCACCGCCTGTGCGCTTAACGGATCGTGCGCAGATGGAATTAAAGGGATTTTCCCAGATAAAAAATCTTCGTTCGCTTGTTTTCTCTTTTGTTCTATTTCTTCCCAATGCATGTTTATCGATCACTTCCTTCTATTCGTTCGCAACAGTTCTCCAAAACGTTCTTTCCCATCGTACAATAATTTTCCCACAATATAAATGTTCCTTCAAGGATCAATAATTTTTATTTGATCCTTTTAGGAACTTTTTTTCTTCTGAGTAAATGCTGCCCGTTATAATAGATGGCATGTGATCACCACGTTGAACAAATCGGAGTGTTAGTCGTCCGCTACTTCAGAAGTCTGATTTTAAAGACCAGAGGTCGGAAAAGGCTTTTTCAGGGGCTTCCGATTCCCGGCTTCCGATGTCTGACTTCCGGAAAAGCGGGCGCTTACCACGGGATAAATGGGGAATGATGCATGGACGATTTTTGCGAGCGTCTTAAATATACGCGCGAGTCAAAAAAAGAAAAAGAGGAAAATTGGACACAACAATACGTCGCTGAGCAGATCGGAGTAGCACGAACAACCTATACGGCTTATGAAAGGGGTACGAAACAACCGTCACTCGATACCGTTAATGCACTTGCCGATTTGCTTGACGTGTCTGCCGATTATTTGCTCGGGCGTACAAAAAAGACGAGATACCCTTATAACCAAAGTGCCCCCGGACAATCATTAGAAGCTTTTTATGAAGACCGCAACATAAGTGTTGACGAAAGAGCATATTTGGAAGAAGAATTAGAAAAATACCGCCGTTTAAAGCAAAAATGGAGACCTTCCCCTGACGATGACGAAACATCGAAAAACAACTAAATGAGAGATCCTCTTGCCGATTTGCGCACATATGTTCTTTCTATGTATTCAGTGTACTTGACCGAACATTTTTATGCAAGAAAAAAGCCAGTTGACTAAATTCATTGCTCGAGCCCTTGGGTGCATCTCCGCTTCTTGCGGACGTTCCATTGCTCGAGCACTTTTTTGGTCGCATAGACGCTTTTCTATTCTGTTTTCCACTTTGAAGTTGACCTGAAACCCTTTACTGGCAATCTTACAAAACGGCTGTTATGATGTTTTATGAAGGATTTGATTTTCACAATACACTGCTCAGGTGTACATTTCATATTTTATTATAAGGTTTCTCCATAGAGGCATGGTCTAAACCTGCCTTTTTTTAGCAGCCAGAACGGAGGAGTGACGACATTCATGGATGATTTACAATTTCGGCAGGCAATGGGGAAGTTTTCGACGGGCGTTACCATTCTTTCAACGGAGCATGATGGCAAGCCACATGGAATGACGGCCAATGCGTTTATGTCCGTCTCCATGAACCCAAAACTGGTAGCTGTCTCTGTCGATCATAAAACGGATATGTACGAAAAAATCTTAAACGCAAAAAAATATGCAGTGAGCATTTTAGATACAGCTCAAGCGGAGATATCGAAAACGTTTGCAAAACAATTGCCGGGAAAAGAGCAATTTGCTTTCACTACCTTCCATTCCTTGCCCATCGTTCCCGACGCACTCTGCCACCTTGCCTGTGACGTCGTTCAAGAAGTAAAAGCAGGAGATCATACGATCTTTATCGGTGAGGTCAAGGATATACAAACGAAAAATGAAGTGAATGAAGAACCGCTCGTATATTATCGTAGCAAATATCATACGTTGCATTAATCCAAACGTTCCCCTTGGTAGCTCAAGGGGAACGTTTTATATTATGGCTTTTTTTTATCTCGATCGTGACAATTGCCGAGACTATTGAAATTTCGCTCCCCGAGGGAAGAATATAATGTTGGGACAGTGAGACAATAACGTTTATGCAAAGTTTCGCTGGAAAAGAGTGAAAATCATGCTAAAGCTCCTTAAAAAGCGTTTCCAAAAACGAAACAACGGATGGCCACCTACACCGACAATCACAAGCTATGAACAATTTTTCCCTCTATCAAACGATATGAAAGAAAATGCAACATACATTAACGAACAATTCGGAGAAAGCTCTGATGTGAATATCCATCCCTTTCAGTTTCCCCTCAACGAAAATGAATACATAGAAGCACTACTCGTCTACATCGACGCTTTCATCGATGATCATTCCGTCAGTCGGTATATTCTTGAACCGATCAAAGCATCTAATGCGTTCACGTTAAACGATGAATCATCCATGACAACGATTAAAAATCGCATCAATGTCAGCGAGAGCAAAGAAGAAACCGACCTTAACCGTTGCATTGATGAGGTATTACACCACCAAGCACTTTTAATGATTGACGGGGCTTCGACGGGACTGTTAATGAATGTATCCGGTTTTGAAAAACGCAGCCTCGAAGAGCCGTACACGGAAACATCTGTTAAGGGGCCTCATATCGGGTTTATCGAATCAATTGAAGACAACCTTGCCTTGCTCCGGCGTCACATTCAACATCCCGCCTTAAGGGTGCATATGTTGCAGCTTGGAACGCTGTCGCAGACAAAAGTGGCTATCACTTATATAAATGGGATCGTCAAACCGGGAATCATTGCTGAGGTCAACAAACGTTTACAAAACATTGATGTAGACAGCGTGAACAATGCCGGACATCTGGAGCAGATGATTGAAGATCATCCTTATACGATATTTCCGACCATCGCCAACTCGGAACGGCCGGACAGAACAGCGATGCAATTACTGGACGGCCATTTTGCTATCTTTGTTGACGGTGATCCGATAACGCTGGTCGCTCCAAATCTTTTTATGGAAGCTTTTCACGGCGTCGAAGACTACAGCTCACGGCCTTATTATGCATCGTTTGTACGGCTTTTGCGGATCGGTGGTTTTCTCATTAGCATCACTTTGCCGGCAAGCTTCATCGCGGCTGTTAATTTTCATAAAGAGATCATTCCCTCCGAAATGATTAGCGGAATGAGCGCTTCGAGAGAAGTCGTTCCTTTCCCTGTCGGGATGGAAATATTTATTATGATCATTTTATTTGAAATCGTACGGGAAGCAGGCATTCGTATGCCTCAACCGATCGGACAAGCCGTCAGCATTGTGGGCGCACTAATTGTGGGGGAAGTTTCGGTCACAGCTGGATTAGTGGGAGCCCCTACCATTATCGTTGTTGCGGTTTCCGTGCTCGCTTCCTTTGCCATCACCCGCGTGGCCGACGTTATGGGCATATTGAGATTGGCCTTGTTGCTCCCGGCAGGTTTATTCGGTGCGTACGGGCTCCTCCTTAGCTTACTGGGGCTACTCACCCACATGTTTACGCTTCAGTCTTTCGGAGTCGGCTATATGTCCCCGTTGGCACCTTTTCATTTTCGTGATTGGGGAGATACCTTCATCCGTTTACCGATCCAATGGCGAAGAAAACGACCGCAAAGCATTCCCCATGAAAAGAAGGAAAAAATCAAACGACTGCCGATCGATGATAAGGGGGATCGTCCTTGAAGAAAATCGCAATGATTTGCCTTTGTCTATCATTGTTAATGGCCGCTGCCGGCTGTTGGAGCGGGAGTGATTTGGATGAAGTGGCAATGGTGTTCGGAAGTGGACTTGACAAAACGGACGATGGGTATGAATTGAGTGTTGAAATCTTGCAATCCTCCGGTGAAGTCACAGCTGAAGAATCCGTTCATGAGGGAATCGTGCTTTCCATGGAACGGGAAACCCTTTTCGATGCGGTTCGCAGTATGATTCGTCAAGAGAAGCGACGTCTTATTTTCACTCATACCAACATGATCGTGCTCGGTGAATCATTGGCCGTTGATAACCTCACCACGCCGATCGATATATTGAAAAGAGATCAAATGCCACGTTTGAATAGTCTGCTTTTGATCACAACCGACGATCCGAAAGACATTTTGGAGACGTCCACGATAAGCGGCGACCTGACTTCGATTGAAATGGCCGACAGTATGGAGGGAACCGAGTTTACGGGTGAGTTTAAACCGATGGACTTGAAAACGGTATTTGAAATGTTAAACGCTCCTGTTCCGGCCACTTTTGCTCCTATGGTTCAAATAAATAGCGAAAATGAAGAAACGATTGCCGAGCTGTCCGGTACAGCAGTGATTAACGAGGAGAAAATGGTGGGGACCTTGAATGTGGCGGAAACGAAAGGGTTGCTTTATTTACGCGACGAAGCAGAGAAAGGAAGCATCACAGCAGAATTAACATCCGGAGATAAAGTATCGATGGAAGTGCAGGATGAAAAAGTCTCGATCGAACCTTCCTTAAACGGTGAACAATTAACCGTCGATATAGACATGGAAATAGCAGGAACGTTGGCTGAGGTGCCAAATGACATGATCGTAAACGAACAAACTATCCAGGAGATGGAAGAAGCACTAACGGAAAATATTCGGACATACATGCAAATGGGATTAAAAAAATTACAAAAGGAATTAAAAACAGACATTCTTGATTTCGGCGTCCTCGTTCACCAAAAATACCCGCAAGAGTGGCATGCAATCAAAGATGATTGGGAGGACGTCTTTTCAAACGCCGACGTCAATCTAATGATCGAAACCTCCATTGATCACGAGGGGTTAATCGATCAGGATGATGGCGAGAAGAAACCAGAATTGATTCCATTCTTCTTTTGGGATCACAAAGATTAGTTGAGGAGCAGAGGCCATGTTGAATCGTTGGGAAACGTTGTTTCTAATACTTACAACCGTACCGATCATGGGCCATGTACAAATTTTGCCTTTGATCTATGACATCGCCGGTCGTGACAGTTGGATCGCAACTCTCTTTTCCTTTCCTGTTGGTCTAGGGTTGATTATAGCCATCTACCGGCTGCGTCATAAGTATCCTGATCGTGATGTTCATGGCATCATCCACCATCTTCTGGGCCGCTTTTTTGGAAAAACACTCCTCATTGTGATCGCTTTTTATTTTCTGTTTTTAAGTGCTTTTTCAGCAGCAGCGATCACAGACATGGTTAACATTTCTTTTTTTCCGGAAACCCCGGTATGGGCGTTGGCTATTTTTTTTCTTTTGTTCTGTCTTTATGCAGCTAGTAAAGGAGTCAAAGTGATTGCTTATACAGCCTTGTTTATCGGTGTGTTCGCCCTTTTCACCGGACATTCCATCTCATTTATCGACGTATCTGAAAAAGAATTTAACCATATCTTGCCGCTATTGGAATTCGGGTTTGCTCCCGTCATTTGGGGAGCAGTCGCATTGATTAGCGTGTGGGCAGAGCTCATCTTTTTGCTTTTTCTTCCATTGCAAACGATTCATCGGGAACATTTTTTAAGATTTTGGATCATCGGAGGCTTTGGTATTTTTTTTACGATGCTCTCCACCATGACAGGAACAGTCATGGTTTTTGGCATGGGACAAACGGACAGCTTCAACTACCCTGCTCTGGAAACCGTGCGCATCCTCACATTGGGATTTATTGACCGCTTTGACATCTACGGTTTAATTCTGATGTCCTTTGGTTGTTACATCAGAAGTTCGCTCTTTTTTCTCCTCGGTTACGATCAATTCATTGCTTTTTATCAAGGGCAGAATCGTTGGGTCAGGCGAGGAGTATTTTGGGCATTAGGGTTGCTCGCCGGTGGATTGACCCTCTACATCGCGAATAACCATCTTCGCATCGAGTATTTCACGATGCTGTATACAAACGCGCTCATTTTTGCACCTATCCCTTTCTTGCTTTTGGTTTTTTCATGGTTTAAAAAGAAAAACAGCAAGGAGCTGAGCGTTTAGAGCTTGAATGCCCCGCTTCAGCCACCCTTGCTTGTGTCCCCGTTTCATTTTTTTTCATCAGGATTCATTGCTTTAGGTTCATTAATCGTATCCGGAGGCGCCCCTTTGCCTTTCGGAACAAAGAAAGAAAGGATAAAGCCGATAAACGTGAGAACCGTCGCCAACCAAAACGCCATATTCACTCCGTGCACCATTGCTTCATTCATATTGGGCGCTTGTTCCGGTGCCAATGCCATCGACGACATGACCGTCACGAGTGCAGCTGTTCCGATTGATCCCGCTACCTGGCGCACGGTATTGTTCATCGCTGTTCCATGCGGGATCAATACATTTGGCAACGAATTAATCGCCGCCGTTGTGACCGGCATCATGACGAAAGCCATGCCGAACATCCGAAACGTATTGACAATGGCCAAATAAACAAAGGATGTATCAGCGGTTAATTGGGTAAACATAAATGTCGTCACGGAAACGGTGAACAAACCCAAGATCGCTAACTTTCGCGCGCCAAACTTATCAAAAATCCTACCGGTAATCGGCGACATTAAGCCCATCACCACAGCCCCCGGCAAAAGCATCAACCCGGTTTCAAGGGCTGTAAAATCATTCATATCCTGCATATAAATCGGCAAAATCGTTTGCGAGCCAATCATAGACATAAAGACAATCATGCCAATTACCGTTGCAATCGTGAAAACCCCGTATTTGAAAACACGTACCTCGAGAATTGGTTGCGGAAGAATCAGTTGGCGCCATACAAAAAGACCCAGCGTGATAAGGCCAATAATCATGGGAAGGATCACATGCACATCGGTCCAACCATAGGTTCCCGCAAAACTGAACCCGTAGAGCAATCCGCCAAAGCCTAGAGTCGATAGCAACACTGACAAAATGTCCAACTTTGGATCACGGGAAAATGACACATTTTTCAGCGCCCAATAAGCAACAATCATGTCAAGTAAAGCTAACGGAAAGATGATCCAAAATAAAATCGACCAATGAAAGTCTTCTATAAGGTATCCGGATAACGTCGGTCCAATTGCCGGGGCAAATGCAATAACCAAACCGACCATCCCCATGGCAAAACCTCTGCGTTCAATCGGAAACACCAAGAGAAGAACTGTCTGCATGAGTGGCATCATAATTCCGGCACCTGCGGCTTGGATGATCCGCCCGCCAATAAGAAAAGCATACGTAGGCGAAAGTGCGCATAGTAACGTTCCTAACGCAAACAAACCCATTGCGATAAAAAACAGGCGACGAGTCGTAAACTTTTCTATGAGAAAAGCAGTGATGGGGATCATCACCCCGTTCACGAGCATAAAAACAGAATTAACCCATTGGCCTAAATCAGCGGATATGCCGAAGTCGCTCATAATATGCGGCAAGGCAGTGGCAAGCAACGTTTGGTTTAGGATTGCCATGAATGCACCTGTTAACAATATGGCTGCGATTATTTTTACATTTTTCGTTTCTGATGCATTTGAGTTAGTCGTCATTCTATATACCTTCTTTTATCGTTCGTTGATATTCACTTGGTTTCTCGATTTCGCAACTCCAGTAAGTCATAAAGTTTTTTTCGCTCGTTTTCAATCGGTGCCCATTGCTGCAAGTAAAGCGTCAGTGCATCCAACAAATAGGTGCGCGGATGCCCGGTCTCCGTTTCTTGATACAGTGCCTCCAATGCACGGTCCACATCGGACTGTTGATCGGTATCTGCTTTATTTTTTACTTTTTCCCGAATAATATAGCAAACTTCATCAATCTCTACTTGGACACTCGCCGGTTTCATATCTTTTTGATACATTTCGTAATCGTGCATCACGTCTGATGTTAAAACCGGATTTACAGTGGGCTTTGACTCAATCAACACATCAAGATGTGAAATGATTAAAGCTGCCACATCACGAATAGGCAATGCCTTATGCTCATCCCCCATGAGTACAACATACTCTCTCATTGTTCCCTGAAAGAGCGCGACCCAATCCCAAAGAAAAGGACGCAATTTCTTCTCTCCATACGCGTTTATAAGGCTGTCACGATGCCAATTCATTAACGCGACTCTCGTTCGTTTTAACATCTGCATCATTTCTGCATTTTTTGTGATGGGGACAGCGCGCATGAGGGAATGGACGAGAGAGCGATTATTTTTCATCGCTTCCAGTTCAAGAACAATTTTTTCCTGCAGTTCATCTTTCGGAGCTAACGTTTGCGTAAGATTGATATTTGTCGTTTTCGTCAACCATTGGTCAAGGTTATACTCCAAAGATTTCAGCAATAGCGCTTCTTTTGAAGAAAAATATTTGTACAATGAGGCTTTGGAAATACCGCAACTTTCAGCAATCTGCTGCATAGATGTGGAATAATAACCATCAATCGCAAAGCTTTGCAATGCGTTTTCCATAATCTGCTCTTTCAATCCGATCACTACTTTATATATTATAACTTACGAGTATATTATAAAACCAAACAGTTTTTAATTATATAATTTTATCGCCGGAAAGTCAAACTCCCGGTTTAAAAAACTCCATAACGGAAACATGGTACTAGAAAAGTTATTCAAAAGGAGGTTCTTTCATGCTGATCCGTACTCACGACTTTCAATCGTTTTCCTTATCAGCAGCGGACGAAACGTTTGGATCAGTAACGGATGTTTATTTTGATTCAGCCGGTGAATGGAAAGTCCGTTTTCTTGTGGCCGATACACGACCTTGGTTCATCGGCGGAAAAGTTTTGCTGAGCCCCGAGCTTGTTAATCGTTTGGATATTGAAGCTCAAGAAGTGTATTTCGAAGCGACGAAAGATCAAGTCAAGGATAGTCCGCAACCGAAGGAACATGAACCGATTTCCCGGGCGTATGAAGCCTCGATCCTCGATCACTACGGATTAGGCTATTACTGGGCAGCGCCCAATTACGGCCCGGGGCCGGCACCGATGCTCCCTGGGGGCGGCCCTGTCTCCCCGTTCACGCCCGGCGCGACTTTGGGCGAAAATACGGAAGCAGGCGTCAGTTCGGATATGGTAAAAAAGGCAATTAAACGCGAACAACAGAAAAAGGTGAATGAGGAAGACTTTTACTTGCAAAGCACGAAGGATTTGCGAGGGTATTCGGTCTACGCGACCGAGGACAAAATAGGAACCGTCTCTGATGTCGTTTTTGATACGAACAACTGGCAAGTATGTTTTATGGAGGTGGATACTGCCGGTTTGCTCGCTAAAAATAAATATCTCGTTCCCGTGGAATGGTTCCGGGAATTCGTTCCGGTGGAGGAGCATGCCTACACTCGGTTTGCCGATCGCGATATTGTAGAGAGTGCTCCCGACTATGATGAATCCACGCCTTTGGCAGATGATTACGTCACTCAAATCCACCGTCATTACAGGGGATAGGATAAAAATAACCGTTGCACTCATGCAACGGCGCTATCCCATATCTTCGTTTATCCATGTCGTTTTTTCCTCAATGTCTTGGCGTTGCTGTTCTTTCTTTTTGGTCGAAGCCGGCCAGCCAAGATAAATAAAACCTACGACGCCCCCTCGTTCGGATACGTTGTACAAGCGGCGCATCTCCGGATGATAGGCAGGTGCTCCGCTGCGCCAAATAGCTCCTAGACCAAGGGAATGGGCGGCGAGCAACATGTTTTGTGCGGCGGCATGGGTTGCTGCATATTCTTCGATATCAATAACCTTATCTTTTGTTGCCGGTTCTACGACGACGGTGATGACAACGGGGGCGCGAAAAGGTTTTGCCTCTTTTTTTGCCAACTTCTGTGCTTCCTTATCGCCTAACGGCTCTTCTTGTCCGCCCATTTCTTCCATCGCTATTTTTCGCAATGTTTTCCCGAGCGGGCGGCGTCCTTCCCCTTGCTGGACAAAAAATTTCCATGGTTCCGTATGATGATGATTTGGTGCCCACGTTCCCGCTTCCAATATGGTTTCGATCAGTGCCTTGTCCACCGGTTGATCGGGATAAACTTTTCCGTTGCTTCTTCTCGTTCGTATCGCTTCCAACGTTTCCATCGATCCCTCTCCTTATTATTCAGCTGATGCGGCATACGTTGTCTTTATTTCCGGCCAGCGGTTACGCGGGTGAACACGACATTCTTCGCAACAAGCGGCTTGGTGTTTTTCCTCACAGTCGGTGCAACAGACATATTGGAGATTGCATTCAGGGTTGGAACAATTGATATAGCGATCCTCTGTTTCACCACAATGATGGCAGTTGGCAATGACGACATCTTCATCGGTATAATTGGCTTTAACGGAGATACGCTCATCAAATACATAGCATTTGCCATCAAATAAATGACCTTTCACTTCCTCGTCCCGGCTGTAATTGACGATTCCTCCATGCAGTTGATAGACGTCGTTAATGCCCTTTTGCTTGAGAATCCCCGTCAGTTTTTCACAGCGAATGCCACCGGTGCAATAGGTGAGCACTTTTTTCCCCTTCAATTGATCAATATTTTCATCAATCCACTCCGGGAATTCACGGGACGTGTTTACTTCCGGCTTGATAGCATTGCGAAAATGGCCGATTTCGTATTCGTAATCATTGCGTCCGTCAAGAACGACTGTTTCTTCTTCTTGAAGCGCGTCGTGGAACTCCTGCGGTGTTAAATATTCCCCGCCGATGTCATTCGGGTTCACATCCTCGTCAAGACGCCACGTAACAATTTCTTGCTTCGAACGGACGAACATTTTTTTGAAAGCATGTTCATCAGCCTCATCGATTTTAAAGCCCATATCGCTAAATCTCGGATCGGATTTGACATATTCCATATAGGCGTCGGTTTGTTCGACCGTTCCGGAAACCGTTCCGTTCAACCCTTCGGGGGCGACGATGATTCGTCCGCGCAACCCCATGTCCTTACAATATTGCAGATGCGCTTCTGCGTATTCTTCGTAATCCGGCATCGATACATATTTATAGTATAGCAAAACGCGATAATTTTTTTGACCATCCATAACGGGTCCCTCCGAAACATGATTCTTTTTCCGAAGACTATCGTAACAGATTTTCGCTTGTTTTTCACGGAAAATGAAGAAGGCATTGTTCACTAAAAACCAGAGCTTTCATCACCTGCTTGCGACAGATTTCCTTTTCATTTTATTCGTTTGTTGGCACCAGCAGCCAAATATCTAGATCAACGGTTATCCCGGTAGAACCTTGATTCGATTTGTTCTCTATTCCAAACAAGGAAGGGGGCATTTGATATTCGTTTAATTCACCAAACTTTCGATCAACAAATAAATGGCTGTAAACAGTAAAAGGATATAGATAAATGTTTGAAAAAGACGCGGATGGATCCACTTAAATAACAGTTGTCCCAAGTACAATCCCAGCAAAACCAGTGGTACAGCAATACTACTCGAAAACCAGATGTCCACATTTGTCCCCACGGCAATCATCTGCGTGATTAAGCTCATTGTATAAATAAACAAATAAAAAGCTAGCGTCGTCCCCCTTAACGTTTCCTTTTTCATATTTGCACCTGAGAAATAAAGCATGATAGGAGGACCCGGCATTCCAATGCTGCTTGTCAAAGAACCTGATAATCCACCAACAAATAAATCTCTTCCTTGCGTTTGTTTAAAACGGAACTTCAATATCAACATCACCGTTAATAGCAGAATCATGAAGCTAATTCCCAACTGCAACGCATTGATATCTAAAACCATAATCGTCATAATCCCTATAGGTAAACCAAACAAACTTCCTATCACAAATCGCTTTAAAATTTTAATGTCTATATCTTTTTTTATTTGATTTAATAAAGCCAAAGATATCATTATGGATAAAATGAGATTGATTTGAATGGCTTCAATCGGGTCAAATATGATGAGAAGAAATGGAGTAGCCAAAATGGAAAAACCAAACCCTGTGCTAGTTTGAAGGATAGAAGCGATCAAAATAATAACGACAAATAGGAATGTATCCAAGTGAGCACCTACTTTGCAGCATCAATCATTTTCGGTTCCTTAAGCTTTTTCAATTGAACAGGCTGTTGAGAAATTAACTTACCCAACAGCCTGAGAAAGACTTCAATATCTATTCATTATTAACGTCGTTCTTTTCCTTCCTCGGGAAGAATCGTTTTCGCGACTTGCTCATCGAGCGATTCATAGTCATAGTACGAAATCGTTTCATATAGTTCCGCCCGCGATTGCATGTGGTCCAATTGGTCTTTTTGTGTTCCTTTTTCCAGGATTTCCTGAAAAACTTGCGAATACGCTTTTGCGGCGACACGCATAGATGTCACCGGGTAAATCACCATTTGGAAACCAAAAGAAGAAAATTCCTCCGCCGTAAAATACGGTGTTTTTCCAAATTCGGTCATATTCGCGAGCAATGGGGCGTCAATGCGGTCAGCGAAGTAACGAAAATCTTCCTCGTTCGTTAACGCTTCCGGAAAGATGGCATCCGCGCCGGCCGCGACATATGCGCGGGCGCGATCAACAGCGGCTTCTGCCCCTTCCACCGCCTTCGCATCCGTCCGCGCAACGACAGCAAGCGTCGGCGCGACTTTCTTGATCGTTTGCACCTTGGCGGCCATCTCTTCTGTGCTTACGAGCTGTTTTCCGTTTAAATGCCCGCATTTTTTCGGCAGCGATTGATCTTCGATTTGCACGGCGGCTACACCTGCTTCAACCATTTCTTTTGCCGTTCGCGCCACATTAAGCACGCCGCCAAATCCTGTATCAATATCGACGAGCACCGGCAGGTCGGACGCGCGAATTATGTCCTGCGCCCTTTCGGCGATCTCGTTGGAGTAGATGAGACCCACATCCGGCAACCCGCGGCTTGCCGTATAAGCCCCGCCCGATAAATACAGAGCTTGAAAGCCTGTTTCTTTTGCCACGAGGGCCGACATGCCGTCATGAGCACCGGGCATTTGCAATATTTGCTTTCGATCGTTAATCAAATCCAAAAACGCTTGATAACGTTCTTTTTGACTGGATTTTTCCGTTACAATCCAACTCATTCTCGTTCCTCCTAAATAATGAAGCTTGCCATAAAATCATTGACGGTCGTTTTTCTCAACCGTTCGGCATTGACGCCTAAATCTAACAGGTCGTCTGCTTTGCCGGCGGGAAATCTCGTTTTTAGGTTTTCGTGATATTTTTCTTCAAGCAATGGAATGCTTTCTTCCCGACGTCGACGGTGTCCGAGCGGGTACTCAACCGCTATATTTTCCGTTTTGGAACCATCTTTAAAAATCACCTGTACAGCATTCGCAATCGAACGCTTATTCGGATCAAGATAGTCCTCGGTATACTGCTTGTTTTCTTCGGTATACATTTTCTGGCGCAGTTCGTCAATCTCCGGGTTATGCGCTACCTCATCTTCATAATGATCGGCTGTCAATTCACCGTAAATCAAGCCGATCGCCGTGATATATTGCAAGGAATGGTCGCGGTCAGCCGGGTTATGGAGCGGTCCCGTTTTATCGATGATGCGGATGGCAGATTCATGGGTCGTGATCTTGACTTCCGCGATCTCATCCAATCGCCACGCGACTTCGTCGTGCAATTTGATCGCCGCTTCCGCTGCCGTTTGCGCGTGGAATTCCGCCGGATAAGAAACTTTGAAAAGCACGTTTTCCATCACGTAGGAACCGAGAGGGCGAGCTAGATTGATCGTCTCTCCGCCAAACAGCACGTCCTGAAATCCCCAGTTCGGTGCTGTAAGCGCGCTTGCGTAACCCATTTCGCCTTTCATCGTCATGAGAGCCAGGCGAACCGCACGACTTGTCGCGTCTCCGGCTGCCCACGATTTCCGCGACCCTGCATTCGGGGCGTGACGATACGTACGGAGGCTGGAGTTGTCCACCCATGCTTGGGATACCGCATCGGCTACCTGTTCCTTAGTGCCGCCCAACATAGCAGTTACGACGGCGGTCGATGCAACTTTTACAAACAGGACATGGTCCAATCCTTGGCGGTTCATGCTATTTTCAAGGGCAAGCACTCCTTGAATTTCATGTGCTTTCACCGTCGCGACCAATACATCGTCCATCGTGAGCGGCTTTTCTCCATTTGCCAACCGTTGCCGGCTTACATAGTCAGCGGTTGCCAAAATACCGCCAAGATTGTCAGACGGGTGTCCCCATTCGGCCGCCAACCACGTGTCATTGTAATCGAGCCAGCGAATGATCGTCCCGATATTAAACGCGCCTTGTACGGGGTCAAGCTCGAATTGGGTTCCCGGAACCCGCACGCCGTTGGGCACCGTAGTACCGGGAACGATCGGACCAAGGTGTTTCGTGCATTCCGGATACCGAAGAGCAAGTAAACCGCAACCGATCGTATCAAGCAAAACATACCTGGCTGTCTTCAACGCTTCCTCGCTTTGGATTTCCCCGTTTACCGCATAGTCTGCAATGTCTAATAGCACTTCATCAGTGGTTGGTTTTTCATTTGCTTTTGTACTCATTGGCAAGATGCCTCGCTTTCATTTTTCATTTGCTTTGTTTATATTATGGGTGCAATCCACGCGGACCTGTGTAATGGACACGCGGGCGGTAAAGACGGTTGTTGTCATGTTGTTCGATCACGTGTGCACCGAGTCCGACTACGCGGGCTGCAAAGAAAATGGGTGTGTATAGCGGGATCGGGATATTCAATAAATAATAGACAGGTGCCGCATAATAATCAAGGTTTGGATACAAGCCCTTTTCTTCACGGATGATATCTTCGCCACGCTGACACATATCATAAAGGTCTTCTCGGCCTTTTTCCACCGCCAATTTATAAAGGGCTTTTTTCATGAGCAACGCCCGCGGGTCCATTTTCTTCATGTAAACGCGATGGCCAAAGCCCATGACCCGTTCTTTATTACGTAATTTTTCATGCAACAACTTTGACATGCCATCGACGGTTTCCGCTTCAAGAAGCATATGCATGACCGCTTCGTTCGCGCCGCCGTGCAACGGACCTTTTAATGATGAGATCGCTCCGGTCATGGCACCGTAAATGTCGGCATTTGTGGAAGCAATCACCCGTGCCGTAAACGTTGAGTTCGGCATCTCATGCTCACTATATACCATTAGCGATTGGTCAAATGTTTCCGCTTCCAAATTGGTCGGTTCTTTTCCCGTAATCATATAAAGAAAGTTCGTGCTGTACGGCAAGCCCGGATTGGCTGGAACAGGATCTTCCTCTTGCAATGTGTGGTAGCTGTTGGCAACAATATTTGGTATTTTTGCCAATACTTTTAGCGCTTTGTTCCGATTCGCTGCCGTAGACCGGTCATCGATCTGCGGGTCATAACCCGCCAATGCTGATATCCCTGTCCGCATCGCATCCATCGCATGTGTTTCTTTCGGGAGCATGGAAAACAAATTAAAGAAATTTTCCGGAAGTGCATATTCTTTTTTTAACGCGTTTTCGATAGACAGTCGCCCTTGTTGATCCGGCAAAGACCCTTCAAACAAAAGATGCACGAGATCGAGATAGTTTTTCTTTTCGGCAAGCTCGATAAGATCGTATCCTTTAAGGACAATTTCCTCATTCTCCACATCTAAATATGAGATTTCCGTGTCTGTGGCAATGACGCCGTCAAGACCGGCTTTCACTTGCTGCTCTCCCATTAAAAGCACCTCATTTCTTCTTTTTATGCTGCTTATTTGTCCATTTCGTTTACGTACGGCTCGATCGTTTCTTCGATGGTCACGAGACTGCGTCTGATATGTGCGCGCATCGCCTCCTCAATCTCTTTTCCCGTTTTTTTTGCTTTTAAAAGCTGTAAAATTCTTTCATGCTCGTCAAGCGGCGTTTGCAACGAGTAGCTCGGATTTTTATACCCCCCGATCCGGCGGTATCGGTCAATTTTGTTCTGCAATTGTTGCAAAAAACGTTTGTTTGTTTCGTTCGTGCTTAACGCATGTAAAATTCGATGAAAATGTTCGCCGTGCTTCACAATCTCATCGCTTCGGTTTGTTTTCACCGCTCGATACATAAGTGCGATGACGTCCTCAAGTCGATAGAGATGTTCTTCCGTCATATTTTCCGCCGCTTCGCGCGCGACAAGGCTCTCTAGCATTTCCCTTACTTGAAAAACGTCCCTCGCTTCCTGCAACGTGATCGGCGCGACCATCATGCGGCCATTCGACTGCTTGACGACAAACCCTTCCAGCTCCAATCGATACAGCGCCTGGCGCAACGGAGTTCGGCTAATCTGCAAATCTTTAGAAAGATGCTCTTCCCGCAAAGGGGCAGTCGGCGCATATACCCACTCGATAATGTTTGTTTTCAATTGTTCATAGGCCAAATCAGCAGCCGACATTCGCTTTTCATACACGGAAAAATTCTCCTTTTCTTAAAATGAAGCGTATCACCACACTTCCAAGATTCATATAACCTTATCTAATTATAATTGTATACAAATTTATTTTTCTGTCAATATTTTTTCCAACTTGTTTTATTTTCTTAACGGGCGAAAAGACCTGAAATATGCTATCATTTTAGTAATTGCATTTTTCTACATGTTAATAAGGAAGGATGAAGAAAATGTCAGATGAAGAAAAAGACTTGCGCATTCGCTCGAAGGTTATTAGCGAAAGCCCCAATCGTGCGCCGAACCGGGCAATGTTACGCGCCATCGGTTTTGAAGATGACGATTTTAAAAAGCCGATGGTCGGCATCGCGAGCGCCTGGAGTGAAGTGACACCTTGCAACATGCATTTGGACAAACTGGCGGTCAGCGCCAAAGACGGCGCTGCGAATAACCATAGCGCTCCCTTGATTTTCAACACAATCACTGTCTCCGACGGCATTGGGATGGGACACGAAGGGATGTTCTATTCGCTTCCGAGCCGGGAAGTGATCGCCGACTCCATAGAAACCGTTTCACAGGCGGAACGTTTTGATGGCCTCGTTTCCATCGGCAGTTGTGACAAAAATACGCCGGGCTGTTTAATCGCGATGGCCCGCATTAATGTGCCATCGGTCTACGTTTATGGGGGAACGATTCAACCCGGAAAACTAGACGGCAAAGACATCGACCTCGTCTCCGCTTTTGAAGCGGTTGGCAAACACCAAGTGGGGCAAATCGATGACAAACAATTGCATAGGGTCGAATGCAACGCTTGCCCCGGCGCGGGTGCGTGCGGCGGCATGTACACGGCGAACACGATGGCGGCAGCCGTGGAAGCAATGGGCATGAGTTTGCCAGGTTCGTCCTCAACACCTGCGATTGCAGGAGCAAAAGAAGAGGAATGTGAACGTGCCGGCGCATTGGTCCATGAAATGTTGCAAAAAGGCATCTACCCGCGCGACATCATGACAAAAGAAGCGTTCGAAAACGCGATCACCGTCGTGATGGCATTGGGCGGTTCTACCAATGCATTCTTGCATTTGACGGCGATGGCAAACGCCGCAGATGTGGAGCTGACGCTAGATGATTTTGAAGCCATTCGTGAACGTGTCCCACACCTTGCCGATTTGAAACCGAGCGGCAAATACGTTATGCAAGATTTGAACAACGTTGGCGGTGTCCCCGCGGTAATGAAGCTGCTTCTTGAAGAAGGATTGCTTCACGGCGATGCATTAACCGTCACCGGCAAAACGTTAAGGGAGAACTTGCAAGAAGCGGAAGATCTCCATGAAGGACAAGAAGTGATCTTACCATTCTCTAATCCGAAAAAGGAAAACGGTCCGCTCGTCGTTTTGCGGGGGAATCTTGCTCCCGAAGGTGCTGTAGCGAAAATGTCCGGCCAAGATATCAGTCGTTTCAGCGGTCCGGCACGGGTTTTCGATAGTGAAGAGAGCGCCACACAAGCGATCATGAATGATAAGATTAAAAAAGGTGACGTTCTCGTCATCCGCTACATCGGGCCTAAAGGCGGGCCAGGCATGCCGGAAATGCTCTCGGTCACGGCTATGCTTGTCGGCAAAGGTCTCGGCGGAGATGTGGCCTTGCTTACTGATGGCCGCTTTTCCGGCGGTTCCCACGGGTTTGTGATCGGACATGTTGCACCGGAAGCGCAAGTCGGCGGACCGCTCGCCTATTTGCAAGAAGGCGACACGGTTACGATCGATAGCGACGAGCAGCTTTTGGCCGTCGATATCGATGAAGCGGAGATGAAAGCCCGCGCCAACGATTGGACGGCACCGGAACTTCGCTTTACATCCGGCGTTCTTGCCAAATATGCCCGCCTCGTGTCATCTGCATCGAAAGGTGCGATTACGGACGGACCGATTGAATAGCAATAGGTTTTAAAACGAATCCCCTTGGCTCTAACGGTGCCAAGGGGATTTTCTTAAACGTGCAATGACTGCTTCATATATTCTACAATAATATAGCCCCTTCATGGCGATCGAAACGTGTCAGTTTACCCCCATTCACGATCCGAGTGCTTCATAATGACCGAAAAACCAAAGAGCCTATTTTTTGTTTTAAAAATAATCTCCGAATCCATAAAGTACTTGGTTGATGCCATCATAATCAAGCGTTGAACCATTTATGGTATCATTGTTGCCAATAGACGCCATTAAATGTATAAATTGAGTTGTTTTATGGCGTCATCATTACCCGATGACGCCATAATATGCGAGATTTTGTAGATTCATGGCTCCCAAACAATTGCAAGCAGAGGTCCATAAAAAAAACAGCCCCTTCGGGCTGCTTTCCTTATTTCGTTGTCACATTCAGTTTTTCATCTCGTACGTTTACCGCAATATTTTTCACTTCTTCATTTACCAACAGGACATCGGCGATTCCGTCTTCGACGTATTCCTCGATGACACGGCGGAGCGGTCGTGCACCGAAGGTCGGATCGTAACCGAGTTCTGCCATTTTTTGTTTGGCATCTCTCGTTACTTCAATGGTAAGTCCTTGTTCGGCCGCAGCGTCTTTTAGATCCTCGAGCATAAGATCGACGATCGTTACAAGGTGCTCGCGAGACAATTCATTGAAACGGACGATCCCGTCGAAACGGTTGAGAAATTCTGGTTTGAAGTAATCGGTCAACCCTTCCATAACGTTGGACTCTTCCTCATCGGCGCCAAAGCCTACCGTCACTTTTTTCAACGCGCTTCCAGCGTTGGACGTCATGATGAGAACCGTGTCTTTAAAGCTTACCGTACGGCCTTGGCTATCCGTGAGTCGGCCATCTTCCATGATCTGCAAGAACATGTGCTGCACATCCGGATGAGCCTTTTCAATTTCATCCAGCAAAATAATACTGTATGGCTTGCGGCGCACTTGTTCTGTCAATTGACCGGCATCATCGTGTCCGACATATCCGGGTGGGGAACCAATGAGTTTGGATATGGAGTGTTTTTCCATATACTCACTCATGTCCAAACGGATCATCGCTTCACGGTCACCGAACATTTCTTCAGCCAATGTTTTGGAGAGTTCGGTTTTCCCGACTCCTGTTGGTCCGATGAACAAGAATGAACCAATCGGTCGTGTTCCTCGGCGAAGGCCGGCGCGATTACGGCGAATGGATTTCGCTACTTTTTCAACGGCTGTTTCTTGCCCGATCACTTGACTGTTCAAGCGCTCCGGCAAATCGCGCATTTTTTTCTGTTCGTCTTCTTGAAGACGGCGAACCGGAATGCCTGTCTTGACTTCTACGAGCGCTTGAATGCGGGCAACATCTACGACGGACTCATGTTTGTATTCCGACTTTGCTTCCTGCTGTTTCTCTTGTAATTGCAATTCTTCGGTGCGAAGCTTAGCCGCTCGTTCATAATCTTCCTGGCTCGTCGCCTCTTCTTTTTCAATCTTAATCTCTTCCAAACGTTTAGCGATTTCGCCATCATCCAAGTCGCTGATGAGCAAGTTCACTTTCGAACCGGCTTCGTCCATAAGGTCAATCGCTTTATCCGGCAAAAATCGGTCTTGAATATAGCGATCGGCTAAGGTAACCGATGCTTCAATAGCATCTTGCGTGTAGGTGACTTCGTGAAACTTCTCATAGTTCGGCTGGATGCCCGCGAGAATCTTCTTCGCATCTTCCAGCGACGGTTCATCAACCATGACCGGTTGAAAACGACGTTCAAGAGCAGCATCTTTTTCGATTTTTCGATACTCTGCTAGCGTTGTGGCACCAATCAATTGCACTTCTCCGCGGGCAAGTGCGGGCTTCATGATGTTACCGGCATCTGCTGACCCTTCTGCGGAGCCGGCACCGACAATTTGGTGCACCTCATCGACGAATACAATGACATCGTCACGCTCTTTCAGTTCCGCAAGCAATTGTTTCATTCGTTCTTCAAATTGGCCGCGGACACCTGTGTTGGCGACGAGCGAAGAAACGTCAAGCAAATAGATCTGTTTATTTTTCAACTTATTCGGAACCTGGTTTTGCAAGATACGCAGGGCCAAGCCTTCTGCGATCGCAGTCTTCCCGACACCTGCTTCACCGATCAACACCGGGTTGTTTTTGTTTCGGCGGTTTAGCGTTTCAATGACGCGTTCCACTTCTTGATCCCGGCCGATAATCGGATCTATTTCACCATTGTTGGCACTGTGGGAAAGGTTTCTCCCCAGTTCGTCGAGTAAGCCGCCACCTTGACCGGCGCCTTGCTGCGTTTGGGCATTCGTATATTGTTGCCCCTGTTGGTTGCCGCCCATCGCGTTCATCATTTGATCAAATTGCGATTGGCCGCTCATGCCGGTAGGCTGGCGCATGTGATTGCGAATGTCGCGGTAGCACTGCTTGCATAGATTCATCTGCTGTTGATTTCCGTTTACATTGATTCTCATCTGAATTCGCGCTTCGTTTTGTTGGCAATGATCACATCTCATCGATCTGCTTCCTCCTTGTTCTGTTTTCTTTTTGGTTGTTTGTATACGTTTGTCTTTGAATTGACTTTGACTATATTTGACCTTTGCATACTTCTATTATAGTTTGACTTTCTTTGACTTTCAAGTGTTTTGTTTAATTTTTTTTTGGTCTTTCACCAAAATCTATAGTTGTTTTCAGTAAATGATGATAATAACACTAGTGCAGAAAGGCTGAAATAAGTGATCACACCGACTACCGGAAGGCCTGATTGGGACTTCACACCAGGGCTATCGACCGGATAAACTGTCACTGCCCGAGTCAAGGTATCAAATACTCTCGTCAATGACCGAATATCTTCCTTCGAAGCAGGACTCCCGGTTTTCATGAAATGGTCATGGCGACCGAAAACAAAAGCCAATCGCTCGTTCGGACGCCATGAGACAGCCACTTGCACTAGCCAGCGGAGGAAAAACACGAAGACTCCTGTGGGAAAGCGCAGTGAGAAGACCCCGCAGAAAAAAGCGAATTTCTTTCTTCCACTTTAAAAATGTTTAACTTTGTTAAGGGAGTACCACTAGAACTTGGTGGAAGCCAAGTTTTTCTATGAGGAGGCTGAGCTTGGGGCACACGGAAAGCGTCGTGTTTTTCCGTAGCTGTTACTATCGATCATGATTACACCTATTTCTTTTTTGGGTTAAAAACAATAAAAACGCCCGCTTGCACACACGTGCAAACGAGCGTATAGATTTATTTCAATCCTGCTTTTTCTTTAAACGTCGATCGCGGCTGAATCGGTTTAATCTGATCGCGATTAGCGAGAAACTCAGGTCTCGGTTTTGCATTTCCAAACGGTTCCTCTAGTTGATTTTCAAGCGAATTGTAGACAAAAAAAGCGTTGCTTCTCGGCAAAGGTGAAATATTGCCGCTGGAACCATGCATCGTATTGCTTTCGAAGAACAGTACCATACCGGCTTTTCCGGTCGCACGATCGATTTGTTTTCCTGCTTTTTCAAATAATTTGTTTAAACTTTCCGGATCAGGAACACCGAGCTCTTGTTTTTGAAGGGACTGTTCGTAATTTGCGTCCGGCGTCTCTCCCGGACATGACACATACCATTGATGGGATCCCGGAATCAGCATGAGCGGACCGTTGTATTCGTAATTGTCGGTCAAAATGATCGAACAACTGACCGCGCGCGGGTTAGGCATGCCGTCTTCTACGTGCCACGTTTCAAAATCAGAGTGCCAATAAAATTCCTTGCCGCTAAAGCCGGGTTTAAAGTTAATGCGGGACTGCGTGATGTAGACGTCACTTCCGAGCAATTGCTGCGCTGCTTTGACGAGGTGTTCATTTGCAGCAAGCCGGCTGAAAAAATCGTTATGTTTGTGGACTTCAAATATCGAACGCACTTCATCCCCTTCAGGTTCAAGGACGACAGTCTCCGATTTTTGCCCTCTTTGTGCCGCTAATGTGTCATTAAGGTGTTCAGACATGATGCTAACTTCTTCGTCGCTAAACACGTCATCGAGCATCAGGTAGCCATTGTCCTCGTAAGAATCAAGCTGCTTCGACGTTAACGGACCATCCATTTTTCCCCGATTATGAATCACTGGATCTGTTCGCTTCATTATTTCTGCATTCTTCCCTACCCGTGAAGGATACAAATCAGTACGCAACGTTGAACACTCCTTGACTTATTAATTATTTGTCTTTCACTATCTACTTTATATGCTCAATCATTCACAAGCAAACAGCTTTAGGGTGCTTTTATGGCCATAACAATCCCTGCTGATTGCTCTTCGATTGTTTGATAAATATTTTTCCATTTTATCTGCGACTATCTTTTCCTAACATTCTAATTCTTTTCTTTTTGAATTAGTGTAAAATCGTCAAGTATTTGTTACAATAAATGTGATGAGAATGTGAATACAAGGAGATGGGGATATGGGGATCTTCTTTTTATATTTGTTTATTGCCAGCGCTACCCCGCTGTTTTTATGGAAAGAAAAACGCTGGTTGGCAATCGCCGGCTTACCGCTTTTAATTGTGATGTGGATCATGTCCGGTTTTTATGTGGCTGATTTATTAACACCTGAAACGCACACGTTTTTCATGGTTTTGTTTTCGTTCAACGTGCTTCTTGCCCACGTGGCCGCAATTATTCTGTATGTAAAGCCGGAATGGTGGAAACGTTTCGCAACCGATTAAGGAATCCCAGTCCGCGCAGACTGGGATTTTTTTATCGTTCCGCAGAATAATTGGCGATTACATATGGTGATCCAGGTGTATGCCAAACTCCATTACCCAATAAGAACCGACGGCAACAACAATAGCGACAAAGGCAGAAAAGAGAATATGTCCCACTTGAATCCTGCCATTGCTGCTTTCGGCCATATGCATGAACATCAGCAGTTGCAAGGTAGCTTGGATAAAGGCAAGCGCAAAGATCAATACGACGATCGTCCGGACACTGAACGCTGAATAAAAAGCAATCCACAAAGCGACCAACGTTAATACGATGGAACTGATAAAGCCGACGACGTGTTTCCACGGGAAATGCCCTTTTTTTGTGGAAGTTGTTCCGTTACTCATGCGATCACCAACCTTAACAAGTATACGCCTGTAAAGATGAAAATCCAGATAACATCGAGAAAGTGCCAATAGAGGCTGGCAATAAACGTTTTATTGGCAGTCACCGGGGTTAATCCCCGCCTTTTAACTTGAATCAGAATAATGATGAACCAAGCCACACCCATGGCAACGTGCAGGCCGTGAGTCCCGAGAAGAAGGAAAAAGGAGGACCAATAAGCGCTCGTAGCCAAGGTTGCTCCTTCACTGGCATACTCCACAAACTCATAAATTTCCATTCCCAAAAAGCCAAGTCCCAAAAGTAGCGTGATCCCTATCCAAATCATCATGCGTGTCACATTTCCAAGCCGCATTTCATGAATCGCGAGCCCGCTTGTAAAACTGCTCGTCAGCAGGGTGAAGGTCATCGCGAGCACCAATCCAATACTGAAAACTTCAGCAGGGGGAATGCTTGATGCTGTGCGGTAAATGAGCACGAAATACGTCCCGAAAAGAGTGGAGAAGAGAACGATTTCCGCCCCCAGGAACATCCAGAAACCGAAAATGTTATACTCTCCGGTTTCCGTTTGATATTCCAATGGGGTTTCTTCTCCAGGGAAGTCTTCACGTTCGATGGGATCAATTTTATTATCCATTTTCATGTGCTTGTCCCTCCCTGATCCCTTCTTCTTCTTTTCTCACTTCTTCTGCCGAAACGATGTGGCCGTCATCGCGTGAAAACGATCGTTGAATCATACACGCAAAAATACCGATAGCTCCAACGATCGCGATTGGCCACCAATGAAACACGAGGCCGAATCCGCCAATAAACATGAACACACACATGACAAATGGGGTTCCTGTATTATTCGGCATATGGATGTCTTGGTACTCCTCTATATCATTCGGATCGATGCCTTCTTGTTTCATTTGCCAAAACGCATCTTGGCCTTTGACTTCCGGGATTTTTGCAAAGTTATAATGCGGCGGAACTGCAGAGGACGTCGCCCATTCAAGCGTGCGGCCATCCCAAGCATCACCGCTCATTTCTCTCGGTTGATAACGATAGCTATAATAAATGTTATATACGAAGATCACAAAAGCAATGCCCATCATGAAAGCACCGACGGTAGATATAAAGTTTAAGCTAAACCAGCCGTCTTCCGGGAAGTATGTGTAAATCCGCCGCGGCATACCGTCCAACCCAAGAAAATATTGCGGAAAAAAACAGATGTTAAAGCCGATCATAAAAAGCCAAAACATCCAATAGCCGAGCCGCGCATTCAACTTCACACCAAACATCTTCGGCCACCAGTAAATCGTCCCCGCAAAACAGGCAAAAATCGTGCCTGCAATTAGCACATAGTGAAAATGGGAGACGAGAAAATACGTATTGTGATACTGATAATCGGCTGCTGCCATGGCAAGCATGACCCCGGTGACACCGCCAACGGTAAAGTTTGGAATGAAGCCGAGTGCCCAGACCATCGGTACGGAAAAACGTATTCGCCCACGATGCAGCGTTGCCAACCAGTTGAATATTTTCACCCCGGTCGGAACCGCGATCGCCATCGTTGAAATGGAAAAGAAGGAGTTAACCATCGGTCCTGCGCCCATTGTGAAAAAGTGATGGACCCAGACAAGGAAACTTAGGCCTGAAATCGCGGCAATCGCGAAAACCATGGATGTGTAACCAAATAAGCGTTTGCGGGCAAAGGTCGTAATAATCTCTGAAAATATACCAAATGCCGGCAAAATAACAATATAGACTTCCGGATGTCCCCAAAGCCAAAAAAGGTTGACCCACATCATCGGCATGCCGCCGTCTTGCAATGTAAAAAACGCCGTATCCCACAACCGGTCAAAGGTTTGCATCGCCAAAGCAACGGTTAAAATCGGAAATGCACCGATGATAATCAGCGAAGTGATCAGCGTCGTCCATGTGAACATCGGCATTCGCATAAGTGTCATGCCTTTTGCCCGCATTTTTAAAATGGTAACGACAAAGTTAATCCCAGTCGCTAGCGTTCCTATCCCGGTAATTTGTAAGCCGAGCAAATAAAAATTTTGTCCCGGCCCCGGACTGAGGTCGTTGGAAGCTAAGGGCATATAAGCGGACCAACCCGCGTCAGGAGCGCCTCCGATCACAAATGAAATATTAAATAGCATCGCGCCCCAAAAAAACGTCCAAAAGCTTAAGTTATTCAGAAAAGGGAACGCAACGTCACGTGCGCCTATTTGCAGCGGCGTCGCCACGTTCATCAATCCGATGAGAAACGGCGTGGCCACGAAAATGATCATAATCGTGCCGTGCGTCGTGAATATCTCATTATAATGTTGAGCTTCCCCTAGAAAAGGCATCTCCGGAACCGCCAATTGCGTTCGCATCATCAATGCGTCAACTCCTGCGCGAATCAACATTAACATCGACGCGATGATGTACATGATCCCGATTTTACGATGATCCACACTCGTGATCCATTCGTTCCAGAGCCACTTCCATTTTTTAAAATAAGTCAGGACGAAAATAATCCCAAGGCTTGTCAGCAATATGGATATTTGTCCGGCATGTATAAAGGGCTCTCCCGTGACGATAAATTCATCCCAATCGAGGTTCAAGTAGATTCTCCCCTTTCCTTTCCAACCCGTCTAATGGTGATGGTGGGAATCATGTTCTTGCGGTGTTTCTTCATTTTGCGTGTCTTCCGTTTCTACAGACCCGGCTTCCACATCAATATTAAGCTGTGGAACCCCATCAGGGGCGTCAGAAGCATGAGGGTTCGTCGGCTCGTACCCTTCTCTTTCCCAGGCTTCCATAGCATACTCCGCATCCATCGCGTGATCCACCCATTCTAAATGAGTGCCTGAAAAAGTGTACTCACCCACATGCCCGGGTACCATAAATTGATCATAAATCCCTTGAGTGAGTTCCGGTGCATCTTCTTGGACGTCCGCCACCCATTCGTTGAATGCAGATTCTTCGATGGCGTTGACATCGAAACGCATCTCCGCAAATCCTTCTCCTGTATAATTCGCATTTCTTCCATAATACGTTCCTTCTGTGCCCGCCTGTAAGTATAGTTCCGTCTCCATGCCGGCCATATTGTAACGTTGCCCTCCCAATTGGGGCACCCAAAAAGAGGCCATGGAATCGGCTGACGTGAGTTTAAACAACACCGGGCGATCCACCGGTATATTAAGATAATTAATCGTTTCGATATCTTCCTCCGGATAACTAAAAATCCACATCCAATTCGAAGATGTCGCATGAACAACAAGTGGTTCTTCATTTTCCGTGCTCGCCTCCGGTACCTCCTCAATATTGAAAATGGTATAAACCGTCGGTATGGAGAGAACGGTAACGATGGCAATCGGAATAGCCGTCCATATCACTTCCAGTTTGACACTTCCGTCAATATTCGGGTCGTATCCTCGATGCCCGTCCCTTTCCCGATACTTTACGAGAAAATACGTCAACAAAATTAATACAACGAGGACGATAATAAGCATAAAAGTAATGGAAAGGATAATTAAATCCCGTTGCTGTTCTCCAACGGTCCCTTCCGGATCAAGAACCGTCATCCCGCACCCACTCGTTATGATCATCATAAATAGAGCAAAAGATATGTACAAAAACCGATTCAAACGATCACCTCCGATGTACATATTATTTTGTTCAACTATACCAAATATGAATCCGTTATAAATCGTCTATTTCTCTCATTTAGTGAAATATTGATATCTTGAACAGGGTCCTATGGTTGAAAAATAGATGTAATCATGAACGATGGAAACCGCTACGGAAAAACCACGACGCGTTCCGTAGGCTTGCGCTCAACCTCCTCGTTAGCAAACGTGGCTTTTCGCCAAGCTTTTATGGCGAAAAGCCTGCATCCAACTGATGCTGGTAAGCACGTTGGTTGATCCTTTTCCCCCTCTGCGCTTTTCCACGGAAGTCTCCGTGTTTTTTCTTTCGCTAGCTAGTGGTCTATATCAGAAGTTCTTTTCCTCGCTCAAATCGCCTCGTTTGCAGCAAACATAAACATCGGAGGGCGAACAGAAACAAGACCGAGACCAGCCGTGAGCTGGGAATCTAATGGAGTTATTGTCTCCGATTGCCAGTTGGCCGATTCAGACCATTCATATATACGATGCGTAAGGAGATAACGATCACATTCTGCTCGGACGTATAAAGTAATCCCTCTAACGGAGGCCGAATTACTCTGAGAGGAACAAGCGAAACGAAGTAATCCCTCTGACGAAGGGTGAGCTGCCCCGGAGGGAAAAAATTCATCTTATACGAATGATGTTCCATTTTTCAATGGGGAAAGGACTTTTAAAACACACCACTAGTGTAGCCTGTCGAAAATAAGCAATCACACCGACGATCGGAAGACCGGATTAGGGCTTCAAACTGGGGTATTGATCGATTGGATTAAACTGCCACAGCCCGAGTTAAGGTATCAAAGGCGATCGTCAATGACCAAATGTCTTTTTGCGAAGCAGTACCTCCCCGACCTCCATGAAACGGTTCATGGTGACCGAAAACGAAAGCCAAATGCTCGTTCGGCCGCCATGAGGCAGCCATGCCGACCGAATGCTTTCGATACAAGCCTTTTCGGTCTCCATGAAGCGGCTATGACGCCCGAACGCTTTCGATTCAGGCCATTACGGTCGCCATAAAACGATTATGGCGACTGAACACGAGAACCGACCGCTTTTTCGGTCGCC
Source organism: Salicibibacter cibi (assembly GCF_016495865.1). Classification (NCBI taxonomy): domain Bacteria; kingdom Bacillati; phylum Bacillota; class Bacilli; order Caryophanales; family Bacillaceae; genus Salicibibacter; species Salicibibacter cibi. The sequence continues at coordinate 1,074,067 of NZ_CP054706.1, read as the reverse complement.
ATGATGCGGTAAATTGTTCGCTAGGGAGCCAGAAGTGTTGCCGACCGAACTTCTTCCAACTGTCCCTATGATCGGGTAATTCAGAAAATTTATACAGGTAATAAAGTTTATTTATACTTCTTACCTGCTAAAATAAAAAACGAGCAACCAGGCCATTTTCCTGTCACTCGTTTCTTTGCCAGTCTCAACCTGAACGCTGCCTTTGGTTTCCCCTGTTGCGTCCCTGGTTTTTTTGACGCCCTCCGCCACCGCGACGTTGCTGAAATCGGCCTTGTTTGCCGGCCGGTTTTCGTTTTTGTTTGCTAACAATTGGGCGTTCGCCGGTTAGTTTTTTGGCCGGCTCTTTTTTATCTTTTTGCAACATGGACAACGCGGCAGCCACTACGGTTACCGGCTCGTGCTCCTGTAGCAATTTTTCCGCCATTGGCTCCAGACCGGTGTGTTCCCCTTTTTCGATGATTTGCGTAAGTTCCTGTGCCGCTCGTTCTTGTCTGGCGATCTCCGCTTCATGGTCACTCGGAACATCAATGTGCTTAATGCTTCCTTTGGTTGCCTTTTCAATCATCGCCATATGGTCCATTTCAACGGGAGCGGCGAATGTAAAAGCTTTTCCGGAATGCCCTGCCCGTCCGGTTCGGCCGATCCGGTGAACGTAGCTATCCGACTCTTGCGGAATATCGAAGTTAAACACGTGGGTCACGCCCGAAACGTCAATCCCCCGCGCCGCCACATCCGTAGCAACCAAATACTTTACGGCTCCTTGTTTGAAACGGCGTAACACATTGGTCCGTTGTGCCTGTTTCATGTCCCCGTGAATACCGGCAGCTTCATACCCTTGCTGTTCGAGCGCTTCAGATAGCTCATCCACCCTCCGCTTCGTGCGACCGAAAATGATCGCAAGATCCGGATCTTCAAAATCAAGCACACGGCTAAGCGCAGACAGTTTTTGCTTTTCGGGTACTTTGAGTGCAAATTGTTCAATATTGGACACCGTCATCGCTTTTGTTTTGACGGAAACGGTTTCCGGTTCTGTCATAAAACGATCGGCAACTTTTTTCAAACGATTCGGCATCGTTGCCGAGAATAAAAGCGTCTGTCGTTCTTCAGGAATTTTTTCCAATATCTCTTCAATATCTTCAATAAAACCCATGCTTAGCATTTCATCCGCTTCGTCAAGTACAACGGTACGAATCGATTGCGGACGAATTGTCCTTCTTCTTGTATGGTCCATATAACGCCCCGGTGTCGCGACAATAATGGACGGGCGGGCTTTTAATTCCCGTATTTGTCGCCCCATATCGGCACCCCCGTACACAGCAACAGCTTTCACTTTCTTGGTGCGCCCAAGACTGTTCACTTCTTCGCAAACTTGAACGGCCAATTCACGAGTAGGGGTGAGAATAAGCGCTTGTACGTTTGGATCCTCCGGATCCACTTTTTCGATGATAGGAAGCGCGAAAGCCGCGGTTTTTCCCGTTCCGGTTTGCGCCTGACCGATGACATCACTGCCACCACGAGCAACGGGCAATATTTTTTCCTGAATCGATGTGGCCTCTGTGAAACCCATCTGTTGTACACTTTTTAATAAATAAGGCGGTAAATCCAATTCTTCAAATGTCATGCATCTGCTCCTTTATACATCTTTTTCCTCAGGATCCTTAGGTTTAAAGATGCAAAAGCGCATGCGTTCCCGCCTAACGAAATGCCATGGCGATACGAATTACGAATCATACTTCTTCATCCACTTTTGCATAAAAAAAGGGTATATTCCCTTTGACGCTGGAATATACCCCTCTATTCCTGAGTATCACGCGTTTTACAGACCGACGACGTTTGCTGCTTGCGGTCCGCGGTCGCCTTCAACGATTTCGAATTCTACGTCTTGGCCGTCTTCAAGCGTTTTGAATCCTTCTGCTTGAATGGCGGAGAAGTGTACGAAAACATCGTCTCCTTCTTCACGCTCGATGAAACCAAATCCTTTTTCGGCGTTGAACCATTTTACTTTACCAGTCATGCTGATGGCCTCCTTTGAATAGGCAGTCCAAAAAGATTCATCCTTCTTGAACAAGAAATTCTAAAAATAATTGAAACCGGGTGAACCTTTTTGCGTCCTAAACTTAAAAGCAGAGGCCGAAAAACAATTACACCGTACATTCAATCACTTTCGACATATTGACTATACCATAGCTTACACCAATTAGCAAATATTATGCGGAAAAAAATTTCTGGTCAATGTGGCGCTCCATTTTGTTACACTGGATCCAACGATTCTAACATAAAAGGGGGAGCAAAATGAAACGCGTGTACGGCAAGAAAATCGATCGACAAACGCGATGCATTCACTATTCCTCAGATAAAGATATCATCGCGATCAAGTTTCATTGTTGCGGAAAATACTATCCGTGCTATCAATGCCATCAGGAATCCGAGGCACACGCCATTTCCGTATGGCCTTCAGATCAATTTGGCGAACGTGCCATTTTATGCGGCGTTTGCGGTTACGAGCATACCATCCGCGCGTACCTGGCAACCGACCGTTGTCTCAAATGCCATTCCATCTTTAATGAAGGATGCAAATTCCACTATCATCTTTATTTTGAACGAAATGAGGCAAACGATTAAGATTCATCTTCAACCTCTGTTTCGCTATCATCAAAGAACTCTGCTTCAACTTCCAGCTCGCTGTAATCTTCATCAAGGGTAAATGCATCAATCGCGGCATCCAATATGTCATCCTCACCGGAGTTCTCATCGATATCCATTTCCGGGAGAATTCCGGAAAGTTCCTCTAATGCCTCTTCGCCTTCCATTTCTATATCTTCGCCGTTCCGGGTATCTTCAATTTCCGCTTCGGGATTTCCACCTTCATAGTCATATTCTGCCTCGTATTCCCCGTGGCTGTATTCAGCTTCCAATTCGAACTCGTCATAGGGGAGATCTTCGTACCATGCTTCGTCTGCATCCGCATCCCCGCCATCCTCATCGGCACCATCATCCATGTCATCGTCGACACTCACTTCATCTTCTTGTTGCACTTCCGCATTATCATCGCCCTCATCAGGAGCGTCTCCATTTGTTTCATCTTCGAATTCTCCCCCGTCATTTCCACAAGCAGCAAGGCTTGTAGCAACTACAGCGGATAATGTAAGCATTCCATACTTCTTCATGCGTTAGCCTCCTTTTTTCTCCATCCCCCACTTTCCCATTAAGATTGTCTTCCAAACTGAACATTACAGTTGTTATCCTTCGCTAATAACCGTAATCGTCCCGTCATCACTATTAAGGTTTGCGCTAGCCCCGATCGGGACAGCCGCTTTATAAGTCCCGTGCCCGCTTGCAAGCCCTGTAATCAACGGTTTTCCCATCGGCACAATGAAATTTTCGATCAAATCTTCATAATCCTCCCCATATGCAACTTGGCAATTATTGCATTCGCCGAGAATAATTCCTACGCAATCATCAAATTTTCCCGCTTGCTCAAGATGTTTCATATACCGATACACAGTATTGATAGGTGCATTCACTTCTTCCAAAAATAAAATACAACCCGTTGTATCAATTTCAAATGGCGTTCCCAACGTTCCAATAAAAGAAGTAAGGTTCCCGCCTACGATCGGACCTGTCACATTCCCCGGAACACGACCTGTTAACGGCGCAACCTCCGGCGGATTAACAATTGCATGGTCAATGGATGTTGATGAAACAACACTGAAAAACTGTTCGAAATTATATGGAGGAGTCGTTTCTTGAAAATCAATCAGCATCAAGCTGTGCACAGCAATGATATTCGCATATTGATAAAGTGTATTTAAGAGAACCGTAATATCGCTGTATCCACTGATCCATTTCGGGTTATTTTCAATCACCTCGAAATTTAAATACGGAAGAATCCCGGCTACACCAACACCGCCGCGTGTCGGCAAAATCATGCTCACATCCTCCCGTTCGAACATTGCCATTACATCCGCTGCCCGCTCCTGATCCGTTCCGGCCAAAAAACCATCCCAATCGTATACATGTGCGCCGAGCACGACGTTCAAGCCCATCGCTTCCAACGTTTGCACCCGTTCATCAATGATCTCGGCTTCGAGTGGACTACCCAACGTCACGATACCTACTGTATCTCCGGCTTGCAGTGTCGGGGCTTGAATGGCCACTAGCACATCCCCCTTTTCCTTCGTGCATTTCTTCCTTTTACTATATGTCCGCTTTTAAACGATCATTCTCACGAGCATTTCTGTTTAAAACAAATACGTAAAAAGGTAAAATAAAACTATGCTATAAACCTACTACCCAGCAAACGAGGAATGATTGTTTTGGAAATGATTCACGTAGACATTGTTCAGCCATTATTGGATTTTTTTAATGAGAAACACGTATATATCCATTTTGAATTGACGAACGGCGCTTACGCTGCCTACCGCCACGGCAAACACCATGCTGCCGGCGGGTATGTGCGAAACGCGCGTATGGATGTTCAGCACGGAAAGATTAAGGGTGAAGACCCGTATCGCGTAGGCTTAAAAACCGATGATGGTTGGATCTTTGCCGAAGGCTTATCGATGTTTGACTATAAAAACAATGAGTCGCTGTACTTGTATGGGTTCGATGAACAAGGAAAACTCGCCGTTGCTTTGCAACTTAGTACAATCCCGTTTCGAGGAGGGATAACATGAATAAAGAAGGGCACATCTTATTGCTTTTTCCACACCCGGATGATGAAACATTTTCAGCCGCGGGAACGATCATGATGCACAAAAGGGAGCACGGGACAAAAGTGACCGTCGCTTCCTTAACATCCGGTGAAATGGGAAGAAACTGGGGTAACCCGCCGGTGGCAAACCGGGAGACGCTGCCGTTCATTCGTCAAAAGGAACTCCAAAACGCCTGTGACATCATGGGCGTGGACGAGCTTCTTCACCTTGGCTATCGGGATAAAACGCTGGAATTTGAGGATGAGCAAACACTCGCTTCACATTTACGGAAAGTGATTCTCGATGTCGATCCATCACTTGTCATTACGTTTCATCCGGGACTTAGCATCCATCCGGATCATGATGCCACCGGTGCCGCCGTGGTTGAAGCGATGAAAAAGATTCCGGAAAGCAAGCGACCGAAACTGCACACGAAAGCCATTACGGCCAATGCGGTGGAAGAAATCGGAGAAGCTGACATCGTTTATGACATCGACGATTTAATGGAACGAAAGTTACAAGCGATTGATGCCCACGAGAGCCAAATGCAAGAAGTATCGGCGATCACGAAACAGAAAATTGCCGAAGGCGATGAGGATACGGAAGCCTGGATTCGCTACGAGGAATTTTGGACGTATGAATTGTGACATCCTCTTGGCATTGAAATATCGAACATCCGGGATGAAGAAGGAAGGGGGCCGTTGTTCCCTTGCGACCCTCCTTTCTACTCTCCTTTACATGGTTTCTCGATCCGCATCAATTTCAATATAAAATGGGACGATATCGGCATAGCTTCCATCTTTTTGTTTAAATCCATTCGGGATGACACCTAATGAGGTAAAACCTAGCTTTTTGTATAAGTGAATCGCTCCCTTGTTTGTAACGACGACCGCGTTATATTGCATGATTCGAAACCCCAGTGATCCTGCTCTCTCCAAAGAATCAATGACCATTTTTTCTCCAATCCGTTTACCTCTTTGGCCGGCTTTAACACCATAAGATGCATTGGCAATATGGCCACAGCGCCCTTCACTATTCGGGTGTACAATATAAAGGCCAAGTATCTCTCCGTTTTCTTCAGCCACACCTGTATAGGATTGTTCCGCAAAAAAGCACTGGGCTGCCTCCAATGTCAACGGTTCTTCCTGTGGAAAGCTCATGCCCTCCACCACAATATCATTCCATATCGTTAACAAGTGTGATACGTCCGCTTCTGTATATGGTCTAATAATGATACTCACTTCCAACTCCCCTTTTTTTAAATTCACCGGAAATAAATTGAAATTTTCGACAAAAAAAGAACCATGAAAACCATTCATCTGCCCACGATAGTTACGACAATATATCTTAAGGAGTGATTTTCATGCCTATCGCCAATCCAGTTCTCCCGACGTCGTATGGACACTCGACCACAGAGATGAAGACAAGTACACGTATGTCTACAATGGAGGTGCCGTGGAGCGTCATGTTTGTTTGATGGCGTCATAACGATCCGATGACGCCATAATATACCAGATTCAGTAGATTCATGGCGCTAAAACACACATTTCAGTGACGTTCCCTCTTAAGGCTTAATGTTAATTTTGGCAGAGGCTTCTTAAATTGAAAAATCAACATTACGCCAACTCAAACAACTGCTTGAAAAGCGGATGCATAACCCGCCCAGACAATTTTATTTCACCAACGTTTTCATGATGCTTTCATACACTTCACCCCATACGTTTTCATCCTCGCGAAACATCTGTGTGAGTGACGAAAGCGTCTCTTTCCATTTATCTTCATAGTCTGGTGCATCTTTTGCCGGCAGTTTGGAAAAAAGAGCTTCGACTTTCGCCTGTACTTCCGGCGCCCGAGGCCCCCATTTCGCCACTTCATTTCCGTTTTCATCGATAAAAATAAAGATCGGAATCGAGCGCGACTTCCCATTCGTCAAGTATTGGTCCATAAGCTCCAAATTGCTGTCCCTTAACAACATCGATACGTCCATATTCATTTTCTCCGCGATGTGAAGCAAAATCGGCACGTTTATCATCGCGTCGCCGCACCAATCTTCGGTGAGAACAATGACACGAGGAGAGGTGCCTGCCCCTTCCAACCTGGCATCGTCCGGGAGGTTGAATTGTTCATAAACATGTTGAAGATTGTCTTTATGTTGACTCATATTTTCAATATAAACTTCAGCGGTCGTTCCCTTTGCAAACCAATCGTTTAACGTCATTTTATCGATCCCTTCTGATTGTTTAGTTGCACAGGTAATTCCTGGCCCAATTTCACGCCTTCCAAACGGACGTCCGTTGTTACAGCCAGCGTTGCTACGCCAGTATCCGCTGCTTCTTGCAAAGCGGACGAGAATGCCGGATCGATATGGGTGGCGAGACGAACACTCGTAACATCGCCCCTTTGCACCACAAACAATACGGCCGTGTCATAATTGCCTTCGATTTGAATGTCCGTTAAAGTCTCCACATGCTTTCTGCCACGGGCGGTAACGGCATCGGGAAAATAAGCAATGCCATCCTCCGCAAGTGTCACGCTTTTCACTTCCAAAAGCAATGACTGACCTTTATTTTCCAATAAAAAATCCCAGCGTGCGCCTGCGAATGGATATTCAGCCCTTACATAGTTGTATTTTTTTAGCGCCTCAATGCGTTTTTCCTTCAAGGCTTGGGCAATCAAACGGTTGGGGAACGTGGTGTCCAGGGAAACGTATACACATGCATCTTCGCTCTCGCAAAGAACCGCCGACCATTGCGTCTTGCGTTTCGGGTTGTCGACATAACGCACCCATATCTCTCGTCCGGGGATGAGCAATTCGATTAATCGACCCGGGTCCGGCAAATGAGCGATAACTGTTTTACCGTCTTCTTTTTTCGCCCGAATGATAAAACGGTTCGGCCGATCTATGAATGTTGCTTTATATAGCTGGTCGCGATACGGCATGAACATGTCTGTCGTCCCCCAAAAGCTATTATAACCCATTATCCAAAGCGATTGAAACGTTTCAACCTCTACTCTCCGCGGACGAGCCGACTAATTTCCGCGAGCACCGGCATTTCTTCTTTTTCCTCTTCGGTTACTTGACTCCAGTCAATGCCTGTCGGTTTCGAATAAGGCGTGTTTGTTGAAAAGATTTCGTTTTCCGTCGCTATCCAGTCAGCGGTTAGATCATATCGTTCGATGGGGATGTCGGCGTCAACGAGTTGGGCGGAATGAACGGTGGTCACAACGGGGACTCTCGGGTTTCCGAGCTCTGTCAGTATTGCATACTCTCGATCGGCATACCCCTCTCCTTTTCCCAAGCGGCGCCCATCTTTATGTACCGCAACGGAGCCGACCACGATAAGATCAATCCGCGGAATATCGGAAAGGGGGATTTCCTTCCCAAAGTGTTTCATATGCGTTAAGCTCGTGGCTTTCTTCTCTTCTCCTTGCGGCACCCATTCCGGTTTCACTTGGATAAAGCCTGCCTTTAAGCGGGGTGTGGGGACTAACAACATTTTGCCGTCGATGAGCACTTGCGCCCGCAATGGGAGCTGCGGCGCGTCGGGATTAACCTTCACAGCTTTTGCATTTTGATAAGCGGAGAGTGTCGCGACATGATCAGCCGCTTTCTCGGCACCTTTAAAGTTTGGGATGCGGTTTTGGAGCGGAAACGGGAAACGGCCAATTTTTTTCTCTTCCATTTGTTCCCACACGTGTTGTCGGATGTGATTTTTATTGGTCGTCACGTTGATCGCCTCCGTTACCCGCGGGAAATATCAAAATACCCACGGGAAATAATAATTTATCCACGGGAAATGTCAAATTACCAACGGGAAATAACGAAATACCCGCGGGAAACCTAATTGTGTCGATCGTCCCCCATCAATCCATTATAACTCATTTTTACGCGAAATCTGCCACCAGAATTTTGTCTGGAATACGTGAACTTATCCCCTACTTTGAAGCAAATGCCTTTTTAAATGACAAAAACCCCCCACCAGGTTTGCCAACCTGATGAGTGGGCTTTTTTGTTCCAAATTCACTTTATCCCTTGCTCTCTCGCCATTTTCTTCGCCACTCGCGGTGCCAGCCATAACGTTGGCAACAATATGAGTGAAACGGGGACAGCGGTCACCACAATAAAGGATTGTAAGGCGTCAACGCTCCCTTCTCCGAGTACGATTAGAATTGAACCTACGGCACCCATCATGACCGCCCAAAACACACGCATCGCTTTCGGCGGGTCATCTGTTGCCGAAATGGAGATCGATATCGTGTAAGATAACGTATCCGCTGTTGTTGCCACGAAAACTACCGTTACAAGTAGAAATCCTATTGCAATCCAAAATCCGAACGGAAGTTGGGTAACAATCGCGTTAATGGCTGCTGCTTGCCCTCCTTCTTCAAGAGGTACACCAACGGAGCCCGGGTTTTGAAGTTCATTGAAAATACCGGTTCCGCCAACCACCGTGAACCAAAAATTCATGACCAACGGTGCAATAATGATGACTGCTATAAACAATTCGCGAAGCGTTCTACCATGAGAAACGCGGCTAATGAACATTGCCATCATAGGCGCATAGCCGATAAACCATCCCCAAAAGAATAACGTCCATTGCGATAGCCAGCCTTCATCCCCTCTGTAAAAAGCAAGTTGCAAAAAGTCTTGGACGTAAATGCCAAACGAGCCAATAAATTGGTCAATAATAAAACGGCCAGGGCCAACTAATAAAATAACCACACTTAATACTAAGGCAAAAATAACATTAAAACGGCTAAGAAATTGGATTCCCTTATGAATACCGGTCATTGCAGAAATTGCTGCAATCAGCACAAGACCTAAAACCACGGCTAATTGCGTAATCAATGTATTAGGTATGCCGAACAAATCTTCCACCATGTATGCAGCCTGTAAACCGAGAAAACCAATGGGCCCAATCGTTCCGGCAGCCACGGCAAGGATGGAACAAGCGTCGACCAACGTCCCGAATGCATTTTTTGTCATAATTTTTTCCCCGAAAATAGGGTAAAGCAAGATCCTTGGCTTCATAGGCAACCCTTTTGATTGCCCATACATGATAACAACTGCCGTTAGGGTTCCGTTTACAGCCCAAGCCAGAAATCCCCAATCCAGAAACGATTGTGCTAACGCCGGTGCGATCGTTGCTCCCTCTCCGGGTGGCACATCTCCATACATCGGCGGGGTCTCCAGAAAATGAGAGACCGGTTCAGCAGCGGCCCAAAATACGCCACCGCCCGCCATTAATGTCGTAACAATCATCGCAATCCACTTGAAATTGTTTATGTCAGGTCGATCACGGGTACCTAAACGAATATTCCCATATCGCGAGACCATTAGTCCGATCGCAACTACAAGTACAAGCACCATGAACACTTGCCAAAAAGCCCCGAAATAGGAAGTCGCCCACGCAAATGACAGGTCAACCAAGTCAGCGACAAAGTCAACTTGAATCAACGAGGCGATCACAAAAAGTAACAGGAATCCACCGCTAATAATAAATACCGGCCAGTCTGTTTTTCTTACCAAAACATAACCCCCTAAAATTTTAAAAACATGAACAACCCAATTAGACTAACAAATTTTATTGCCGGAAAGCAATCATTCATTTATCATTTTGCTCCATGAAAGGACGGGAAAATCATATGTCCTATTATTTTTATGTTAGATAGTGTAACCAACCCGGCTCTTGTTAGTATTTCTTCACTTTAAAAAAAGCGCAGATCCTTGTTAAAAGATCACACACTTTTTCATATTGATCAAACGATGGTAGCTGATTCATAACATTCAATCGCACCTGATCCTCGCGAACCATTATACATTTGAAGATCTTATGAAGAGGTCCCAAAATTTTCGAGATTCTAAATCCGTGAAAATGGGTAAAATAATTAAGAAAGGAGTGATTCTCGTGAAGGCGGTTGGGATTGAGCAATTCGGTGATCGGGAGCAATTGCAATTGCTCGAGATCACCGAACCTGAACTGGGGAAACGCGATGTTCTTATTGACATGTACGCGACATCCGTTAATCCGATTGATTTTAAAATAAGGGAAGGAAAAAAACAAAGCCTGGACTTTCCCGTTATCCCGGGAAACGATATTGCAGGCATCGTGATCGGCAAAGGGTCGGATGTTGCACAATTTTCGATCGGCGATCGTGTTTTTGCCACGCCTAAACAGATACCTGGAGCAACTTACGCGGAAAAAGTTGCAATTGATGAAACGTTGCTCACTCGCCTTCCTTTACAGGCTAATTTTCAAGAAGCTGCCGCCACCCCTTTGGCCGCACTAACGGCTTGGCAGAACCTGAAAGAACGAATACGTGTCAAAAAAGGCAATCACGTTCTTATCATTGGCGGCGGTGGGGGCGTCGGTACGTTTGCCATACAATTGGCGAAACAGCTAGGGGCAACCGTTACCGCCATCGGCGGCTCGGACAGCCAATCACTCATGAAAAAACTCGGAGCCGATCATGTGTTGAATCACAAGAAAAAGTCCATTCTAAAACGTATCGAACCTGTCGATGCTGTCTTTGATTGTGTTGGCGGGGAGCAGCAACAGTCTTTTTTCGATATTATAAAAAAGGATGGTTGCCTCGTGTCCATCGCACGACAACCGGATCAACAAGCCGCCGAAAAAGCGGGAATTACTGCAGTGTTCACGTCCATCTCCCCATCCGGGCGATTAATGAAAGAAATTCGGGAACTTATGGAGGCCAATGCTATCCGACCCATGATCACAAAAGTCTATCCTTTCACTGCAAAGGGCGTTCGGGAGGCGCACGAACAAATTGAAAGCGGGCATACGAAAGGAAAACTTGTGATCGAAATCAAAGCTGAAGCTTAAACCCGGCGTGTACGTTCACCGGGTTTTTATTTTACAATCCACCGTCACGATTGTTCATATATGAAACGAGCTTCACTCATCTCTTGCGATACTGTAGCCATGCTTTCTGCCGAGACAGCGACCTCGCTAAATGCCTCACCTAATTGATCAATGGCACTATTGAAAGAGATTAACTCGCTTTCGATATTGCTATTCTGTGTTTTTGTTTCTTCCATTTTTTGCACGATTTCTTTAAAATGGTTTTCGGTTTTCTCCATCCCACTTTTTCCTTTACCAACCGCACGCCGGATCTTCTCAAGCGAATGCGTTAGCGTATTGATTTGACTATTGCTATTCGAAATAAGGCCTGATACGTTCGAGACAGAGGATTTTGTTTGATCAGATAATTTACGGACTTCTTCGGCGACAACAGAAAACCCTCGCCCATGTTCCCCGGCCCTTGCTGCTTCAATGGTGGCATTTAAAGACAAAAGGTTCGTTTGATCGGCAATCGATGTAACAATATCCACAATCTCCTGCATTTGTTTCGATAGCTCGAGCAGCGCTTCCACGTCTTTCGTTATATTATTTACCGTCCCTTCAATGTTTGACATGTTCTCGTTTTGATGATTTAGTTGCTCTTTCCCTGTTTGAGCACGCTCTTCGGTTAGCGTAGATAACTCCGCACCTGTTTTAGCCAAAGATGTTATTTCAGCGGATTGGGCATTCAATTGTTGCAGGGAGGCATTTGTTTCTTCGGAGATAGCGGCAAGATTTTGAGAGGCACTTGCTACTTGGTCCCTAACAGCAACCTTTTGTTCTTCGGCTCCTGATCTTAGCTTTTCTTCTTCAGCGGCATATGTTTCGATCACTAATTGCTGTTCCAAGTTCATGATTTTTGATACAGCCCTAATTGAAAGAAGGCATTCCTCTTTTCGTATTACATTTTTCTCGATCACATCCATAAGAGATAAAAGCAATTCTTGGAAGGCGCACATGTACCATTTCGTTTGTAGCCCGATACGGACGTGTATGTGTGCAATCTTTCTTCTTTTTTCCAAATAAGACTCATCCACTGTCCCGCTAAACATTTCGACGATATGGTTTTTTAATGTCTTTTTCAGCTTTTCAATGGAACTTTTATCTTGAATGATGGTTAACAACGATGGTTCATGTTCCAGATTCTCGTAAAATCGAGCGACGATAGTATCAATTTCTTCAACGACAAAAGGTTGCAGGGCATGGATGACCTGCAAATCGTACGTTGTAAGCCTGATCATTTTTATTTGCTTCTCGACGTCACTTCCGCTATTCACATTAATACTGCCTTGGCTGCTGCTTATATCCAACTTCATGTGTTCCTTGTTCTTTTGCTTGAATAACACGATCATGTCTCCTCTGCATCAAATTTCAAGTCATTGTCGTCGCGCAAAAATCCCACTGATATAATGATCAGCGGGGATAAATTGATCTATGCTATGTATCGGACGAAATTGTAAAATATTAAGCGTTCATCTTCATCCGATAATCATCATAATAACGACGGTCAGGAGCAAAACGAGATACACTTTGGAAAACAGAGGATCGGGCAACTTTTGAGCGATCCTTCTGCCGATGGGGACACCGATAAATCCCCCGAGCACAAATCCGACAACCGCCGGCAGGTAAATAAAACCCATGGTGGAAGCAGGCATGTTCGGGACTTGCAGCCCCAACCCCAAATACATGAATGTGCCTACGATGGCAATCGGGAGGCCAAGGGGCGTTGCGAGCGCGACGGAATGAAGCATGCTGAGTCCCCGGTTTCTAAGATAGGGAATCGTCATCACACTGCCGCCAATACCCAAAAGAGTGGAAACCGCGCCAATGCCAATCCCAGTCGTAACTGCCTTTTGCCGACTCGGAAATTGGAAACGGTCCCCCGACTGTCCGATAAATGTTTTTTTAATGACACTTGATAGAATGACATACATTAAAAATGCGATAAATGCAAAACGAAGGAGGTCACTCGTAAAAAAATAAGCGAGAAAACCGCCCAGCAATGAACCGAGTGCAATATAAATGAAGAAAAATTTAAAAATAGACCACTGCACATTCCCTTTTTTCGCATGATTAAGCGTTGAATTGAAGGAATTAATGATCATTACCGCGAGCGATGTGCCAATCGCCGTATGCATCACAAAAGCTGCCGGAATCGTCTCGGGCAGGAAGGCGTATAAAATCGGCACGACGATTAAACCACCGCCGAACCCGAACAAACTGGATGTAATGCCGATAAGAACACCGATGAGTAAGAAAACAACGATCATCATGACCACACCTCCCTATGTTAATTTAAAACGACATTAGTTGCACTTATGTAGGTAAGAAAGTTGATTTATACTTTCTTACCTACTAAACAAAAAAAGAGAGCTTTTTTACGCAGCTCCCTCATTCAATAGCCGCTTGCCGCTCTTGTTCGATTTCCTTCACAATGATCCTTCCGATTTTTGTCACGCCAAGCCGCCTCATCATCATGACAGCGAAATCATCGCTAAAAAATTTATCCTTCGCGGTCATGATACCTGCAATGACTTGGATTTGTTTTCGCTCATCTTTTATAAGTTTAGCTTTAGCAAACTGACAGAATCTCGTATAACATGCCTTTTTATTTTATCACTGATTTGCTCAAAGATCACGTCGCCATTGTGCCTTACTAAGCAAAATCGCCTTCGACTGGATGCTGACATCTCCAGCGTTCAAACCTCCTTCAGCGTTTACCACATCACTCGTATAAACGACTACGACATGAATGAACCTTACGCCATTCCTTTTCTGTTATTCTAGTCAAAAAACCCTAACGGTAATGAAATAGCATTATTATGATTATCGTTCCATTATAAATAGGGATTGCTGAACAACGTGCAGCTATCAGCTGAAGCCGGGATGCCGCTTCCATGGCTTCGCTTTCCGCGGACGAACGGTCAAGCCTCCTCGCGTAAAACCGGCGTGCGGGGGCTTGATGCGTCCGTTATTCAGCAGTCCCTAAGTTAGCGTATCCCGTCTAAAGACGGGGGATTTAGATCACGCTCCTGTAACTTAATAACGTCCCTAACGCCCTTCGTGTTATTCTTTCACCCGTAACAACCGTAGTCCATTCGCTGTCACAAGGAGAGTCGCCCCTAAATCCGCTAAGATAGCAATCCAAAGGGTTAACCACCCCGGTACCACTAATAAAAGTGCCAAAAGCTTAATACCCAGGGAAAAACTGATGTTTTGTTTAATAATACGCAGCGCTCGGCGGCTTAGTTTCATGGTGTAGGGCAATTTTTGTAAATCATCCCCCATCAAGGCAACGTCGGCGGTTTCCAATGCCGTATCAGTGCCTACTCCCCCCATGGCAATGCCTACATTGGACGCAGCCAGGGCAGGGGCATCATTAACCCCGTCTCCAACCATAGCTACTTTCCGATACTTCTCTCTAAAAGCTTTAACATAAGATAATTTATCTTCCGGTAAAAGATTGGCTTGAACATCGGTCACACCTACTTGCCTGCCAATGGCAGACGCCGTGTCTTGATGATCGCCCGTAAGCATAATTGTTTGGTCAATGCCAATGTCATAGAGTTTCGAGATCATTTCTTGGCTTGTGTCACGAACTTCATCAGCAACGGCAATTAGAGCTAATACGGACTGTTCAGTGCCAATAAACATCCCTGTCTTCCCTTGTTTTTGGAGATCATCAAGGGGAGTTCGAATTTCCGGATCCAAAACATATCCCAGGACATCTTCCCATAAACTTAGATTCCCAACGTAGTATGTTGTCCCATCGATTGTACCTTTGACTCCTTTTCCTGTGATCGAAGTAAAATCCCGTACTTTATGATGGTGATAAGAAATGTTCGCTTGCTTTGCTTTATCGACGATGGCCGAAGCTAAAGGGTGCTGAGATCGTGACTCTAACGCAGTGACCTTGGCTAAAAGCTCATCTTCGTCTCCCGGGTGAAATAGGGAAAAATCCGTAACTACCGGAACTCCCTTGGTTAAAGTCCCTGTTTTATCAAAGGCAATTGCTTTCAATGACCCGGCTTCTTCTAAATAAGCGCCGCCTTTAATTAAAACACCGTTCTTAGCCGCATTGCCAATGGCTGTAACAATGGAAACCGGGGTTGAAACCACAAGCGCACACGGACAAGCCACAACTAATACAGCAAGTCCTTGATAAATCCATGCTTCCCAGGCCGCTCCCATCACTAATGGCGGCATAACAGCCACAAGCATAGCCAACACCATAACAGCGGGTGTATAATACTTCGCAAAACGATCCACAAAAGCTTGGGCCGGAGCACGTTCTGCTTGTGCTTCTTCCACGAGATGGATCACTTTTGAAATGGTCGTGTCTTCAACATGCTTGGTGACACGAACTTCAAGGAACCCTTCTTCATTCAATGTTCCCGCAAATACCTCATCATCGATATTTTTTTCAACAGGAATAGACTCTCCGGTAACAGCTGCCTGATTTATCGAGGACTGACCGGTCACAACAACGCCATCCATGGCCGTTTTTTGCCCAGGTTTGACGATCATGATGTCTCCAATCGCAACGTCTTCGACAGGAACGGTCATCTCTTGGCCATTTCGTTTAATGAGCGCTTCCTTAGGGGCTATATCCATGAGCGAACGAATGGATTGTCTCGCCCGATCCATGGAGAATCCCTCGAGTTCTTCACTAATGGCAAAAAGAATGACCACAAGAGCTCCTTCCGCCCATTCTCCGATAATGGCCGCCCCGATGACAGCGACAGTCATGAGCGTCTTCATATCAAATCGCAGGCGCATTAAATTCATAAGGCCAGCCTTAAAAAGCGTATAGCCCCCAACGACCATCGAAGTGGCATAAGCAAGCCAAGTGAGCAGGTTCTCTTGGCCATTGATGATTTGGGAAGCCACTCCAAAACCAAAAAAGAGAATGGCCAATATTACGGTTTGATATTTTTGGAAAAAGGATGGCTGATGGGTTGGTTCCGATTCACTAGGTGCGTGTTCTGAATGGACTTTCAAATTTTCAAAGGAACCTGCCTTCTCCAATTCCTCCTTCGTTGTTGATCCATAAACGGTGATCTTTGAAGCCGGGAAATTCACCTTTGCATCGGTTATCCCGTCTAATCGTTGCACATTCTTTTCAAACGTATCGGCACAACTCGCACACGAAAAGCCTTGAACGCGATAATCAGTTTTTTCTATATGGTGATCAGCCACTATGGATCTCCTCCCGGCCATGTACCATCGTCGTTTCAATGAGTTCAGTAATATGATGATTATCTAAGGAATAAAACACCAATTTGCCTTCCTTCCGGCTTTTCGCAATGCGTAAATTTCTCAGGTGACGGAGGTGATGGGAAGCCGTTGCCGTCGTTGTCCCAATAATATGGGCAACGTCACAGACGCATAATTCAGTCTCTAGGGTCAAAGCATAAGCAATTTTTAATCGCGTTTCACCAGATAACGCTTTAAAAATATCACCTGTGAACGTAAAGTTTTCGGACTCGATGAGTGGAGATAACCGTTGAACCTTTTCTTCGTCATAACAAAAAATTTCACATTGATCCTGATATTCGTTCATTTTCATACCCCTCACCTACATTCAAATAATCATTTGATTATCATATTATGATTGATGTGGCTTATTGTCAATCAATCATTATTAAACATGGATTAACGCTAAAAAGAAACGACTGCCTCAAGATAAAGCAGTCAGATCATGGTTTCGGCTTCATCCTTATTTGCAGCTAAAATAACCGTATACGGTAACAAACCCACGCTCGATCATCGGTGGGCTTTTAATGAGAGCGGAGCCTATATTAGAGCAATTATCGGGGCAAAACGGTGATCATGGTGCGCTGATATACCTCGTAGAATTTTTTTCATATACTTTCTTTTATACGTCATCACCTATGGTTTTCCATTATTGATGTTGAATTTGATCATCATCTATTTTTTTAATAAAACATTTAGCCGCCACCCAAGCAGTTTTCAGAAAGTATTGAGCGATTATACAAATGTATGGACACAAAGCTATGTAGGGATTGCTGAACAACTTGCAGCTATCAGCTGAAGCCGGGATGTCGCTTCCATGGCTTCGCTTTCCGCGGACGAACGGTCAAGCCTCCTCGCGCAAAACCGGCGCTGCGGGGGCTTGACGCGTCCGTTTTTCCGCTGGAGTCTCGCCATTGCAGCACCATCCCTCCGTACGTTGTCAGAAGTGCAAGGGTTTTTTGCTTATAGGATGGATTTCCTTGCATCCAGTTTTGACAACACCAACGGAAAATGCTTATGTGCCAGTCTTTTTCCATTATTCAGCAGTCCCTAGGTATGGTTTTACTTAGGGTCCATCAGTATTTTGGCAGGCACCCATCTCAATAGCCCTTTCCTGCATGTAGTCGCGTTATTATTATATGTGCTTTGTGTCGTAACGTTTATGCTAGGCAGTATAGGTATGATGCAATTCTATTTCAGACATGCGCATAAGCCGAAATTTTCACTGATTTACGTTGTGTGCTTTATCATCGTTGCCATGGTGTACGTTTTAGCCGTACTACTATTTCTGTCCTAGTCTCCATTTGATTAGCGTCATCGTAACCCACGCTTTTTCGCCGAATACTGTTCTTCTGTTGACGGATACAGATGTTATCAAATGGTAGGAAAAGGAATTAGCAACGGGCGCATCATGCGTCAATCCTTTGGAAGTCTCCACTTGGATGGGGAGCAATGTGTCCACACGGAAATAGGGGTGCATTTTAACGCCGCTACGTTTCCCGTGGTAAGGCGCCCAGGGAAGCCGGTTTTCGCCTACGGCCATCGTCGTTGAATCAAGTGCTACCAACGAAACCGGCAAGTCCAAGGACAGTCGGGTCTCCAGATTGAAGTCGGGAACCTGCATACCCAAAATTACACCATATCGGTTTCCATTGTTTTCTAATGATTGTTCCATGAATATTTGCTTTGTATATAGCGATTAAGAGCATTATAAAATTTGTGTTTTCATCAAATGGTCCTTCCAGTGTGACTTATCACGGGATCAGATAACAGAGACAAATAAGATTTTCCTCCTTTAGCATTGGATAAGTATATAAATAATGTACATAATATAATCGTCAAAATATTTTCAAGGTGTTCCATATATTTATAGTTCAACCAAACAAAACGAAAGATCATCTTACTCTTGAAATTAGAACAGGGAATTTTTTCCTATAATGAGTAGCTTGTTCAAATGCAAAAGCCGCTTGCAAGATCTCGAAATCTGCTTGATGAGGACCGACGATTTGCAAGCCAAGTGGAAGGCCGTCTTTAGTAAAACCAGCGGGGACAGAAATCGCGGGATGGCCGGTGGCAGTGATGAGCGAACATGAACGCATCCAGCTAATATAAGAATCCATCTTCACACCGCTGATGGTTGTTGGATATTCCAATTCGGCATCAAATGGAGGAACCTGACTGACAGGAAGGACGAGGTAATCATAATTCCCGAAAAAAGTATGCATACGGGAGAACAACTCGGTTTGTAACCGCATTGCTTTTCCGACATCCGGTCCGGAAAGTTGACGGCCAAGTTCCACGTTTTTGACATACGTATCTTTGATCTTTTCCTGGTGTTCTTCGACCATTTCACCCGCGGCCGTTTCCATATCGTGCGCTCTCAAGACATTAAACACCTCATCAGCGCCACACATATCCGGGAAGTTTTCTTCCGCGACAAAACCAAGCTTTTCGAGGATAGGTATTTGCTCTAAAAATCCCTCACGCACCATCGGATCAATAGGGATTTGACCTCCTAAATCGGAAGAATAAGCCACACGTACCCCTTTAAAGTCTCTTTGAAGCGATTTATTGAAAATTTCCCCACTCTCTTTAATAGAAATGGGATCCCGCTTGTCATATCCGGCAATCACCGTCATCATATAAGCTGCGTCTTTAACCGTACGAGCCAGCGGTCCCTGGACGCTCAATCTTGAAAAAGCATTTGGTTTTGTATGGGTAGGAACGCGACCAGGCGAAGGTCGCATCCCAACGACATTATTAAAGGCGGCCGGGTTACGGCAAGAACCCCCCATGTCACTCCCGTCTGCGAGCGGAATCATATTCGTTGCAAGTGCCGCAGCCGCTCCCCCGCTACTTCCACCTGATGTTCGCTCCAAATTATACGGATTACGAGTCATCCCAAACACTTCATTAAAGGTATGAGAACCTGCCGCGAATTCAGGGACATTTGTTTTACCGAGGGTTATGGCGCCAGCCTTTCGCAAACGTTCAACGATCAATTCATCTTTTTCCGGTACATTATCTCGTAAAACAGGCGATCCCTTCGTCGTCGGAAGACCAGCTACATCGTGCGTATCTTTAAACGACATCGGAATGCCATGTAAGAGACCATCCACCTCCCCATTAGCCAAACGATGATCGGCAGCTCGAGCCTCAGACCGAGCTCGTTCAGGTGAAAAGGAAACGATAGCGTTCACGATGGGATTATACTTTTCAATTTGAGCAATAAATTCCTCTGTTACTTCGATCGCTGAAACTTCTTTTGTTTGGATTTTTTCTGCGAGTGCTACCAGTGAATGTTCTTTTAATTCTGAACTCATAAAAAACCTTCCTTCTTGTAATATAAACCACCGGAGTTCACCGAGGCTGGTGTGACAAGATTATTCCTGTCTCCCCTAATAAGCATTGCTCTCTATCTGAACTGGTAATTTAAACTTTGTATTTCGTCAAATTTTAAGTCTATAAACCGTTAACTTTGGCAATACCCTCATAATTGGTAACGTTGACGTCTTGAATAAACATGACTTCTCCACCGGTCTGCTCATTTAACAGATACCGAGAAAAAAATGCTTTCTTTTCTTCTAATTTTTCGTTTCTGCACTTTTATTTTTTTGTTTTTCCATAAAGAGAACAGCTGTAATAGTTAGCGCGACACATGCTGCAATTTGAATTGCCTCAAAAACAGGAGAAAATAATACTACCATTGCAATGACTATGGCAAGAACACCATATTGTGGTGTTTTATACGCAAATTGCCCTAATACTGCGCCGAATATAGCAGGAAGTATAAAGTCAAAGACACCTTCCACGGCTGCAGGCAACATAGACAAAATGTAGGTTCCGCCTAAGATAGTTAAAAGAATGATTACCGTATTCACTAGCGATGCCATGGCAATTCCAAATGTTCCAGCAACTTCTGCCTTACGAGTGCCTACTTCTGCTCCAACTGCTTTCTGTGCTGATGCTGAACTAGGAAGGCATAGATTTGCGATATTGCCTGTTAAAAAGGCTAAATAAGTTCCGGCAATCCCAAGGGTAGGGTAATACGTAACTGGCTCTAACACCCACATTATACCGATAAACGAAGCGTAACCAATTAACCCCACGCCAATTAAATCCCAGCCTGGATGCGCATCTAAAACAAAGGACACATATAATGGTGGCACTAAACACATTACTATTAATACCCAAAGTGTAGTACGACCCCAAAAATGTGCTCGATTATGAAAAACATCCATTGCACTATCAACTGATGCATTTGTGTTTACATTTTCCGTCTCAACTTTTTCTGGATTTGCGCTCATTTCTTTCTCCCCCTTTATAATTAATTATGCTCCCTATGCTTCGTGTTATTATTTTAGATTAGAACATTGTGGTTAAGTGAGCAACGGTCATGCCAATAACCATTGAAAAACCCAATGACCATTCCTTTATCCATGCAATATCCAATTTATCAGCAATAATCATAAACCCGATCATTGACCCTACAGCAACAATTCCAGCAATTGTGTGATTTATACTAATGATCATTTCATCACTTACTAGAAAACCAAATGCTCCTAACATAGCTGCTAAGGTAACACTAGACATTATTTTGGGATTATTTTTTTCAATTTTTTTCTGTGTTTTCCCTAATTGTTTGGTGAATAACGCTACAACAATCAGCCAACCCATCCCTCCTAAAAACATCGTCCATACTACAGTTGCTAGAGCTTCTATAGGAAAATCATCCCCTCCTAGCTCTGTTCCAAATGCATTTGCCCCTACTTGAGCAGCTCCTGATTCTGTTGCTGCTGAACCAATAATTCCAATACGCATTAATGTAATTGGAGAACCTAGAATCGTAATTAAAGAAATTATTACAATCGCAACGGCAACAGACGGACCAATCGCAGTAATGAGCCCAGTCCTCATAGCAATTCTTTCGTCTCTTTGTGTCATCCCAACATCTGGAGCTGATTTTTTTGCGATGCGCAAAAAGATGATTGCCTGGAATATAACAATCCCAATGATGATAAAGGCAAAAATCCAAAACGGAGCACTATTGGCAACTTCTATTACATCTCCCAAAGTAAGACTCCTCCCTAAATAAAATAAATTTTCAAAGACTCTTTTTTTTACAGAATTTCATAGGTATCAGTAATCTATTATAATCTATTAGTTTTACTCCTTTTTTGGCGGAACGTTTTTTTCCTTTTCTAAATAATTTAACACTATTCCAATAAATAATTTGCCTATATAAAGCATCGATTCTTCTAGTACATTAAATTTTGGATGGTGGTGTGGATAAACATCTCCATAATCCTCCATTGCCCCTCCAACCCAGAAGAATGTGCCTGGCGCCTCTTTCACATAATAAGCAAAGTCTTCCATTCCCATTTTAGGTGGATTGCGTTTGACGTTTTCCTTTCCATATAGTTCTGTTGCAGTTTGTTCTATACGATCTGTTTCTTCTGGATTGTTGACTACAGCCGGATACCCTCTAACATAATTGCAGGTTGCTGTGGCTCCAAATGTGTCGCTAGTAGAAACTGCAATTTTTTTAATTGATTCTTCCACCCAATCTCTTATGTTTGGATCAAAGGTTCGGACTGTTCCTTTAATAGTTGCTTTGTCCGGAATGACATTAAAACTATCTCCACCTTGAAAAGAAGTTACTGATACGACAGCTGATTGTAATGGATCTATTTGCCGGCTAACAATTTGTTGTAAGTTAAGCATCATTTGGCTTCCGACAATCAGTGGGTCCACAGTTAAATGTGGGGTGGCAGCATGTCCGCCTTTTCCAGATATCTCAATTTCAAATGTATCCCCATTTGCCATCATATTTCCATCTCTTACATCGACAACACCAAGCGGATCTGATGAGCTTACATGTGCACCATATACAACATCAACACCATCCATTGCACCATCTTCAATCATGAATTTGGCGCCACCTGGAATGACTTCCTCAGCGAATTGATGAATAAATACAATTGTTCCTGCCAGGGAGTCACGGTTTTCACTCAATACTTTTGCTACCCCAAGAAGACCTGCAGTATGGATATCATGGCCACATGCATGCATAACACCTGGGATTTGTGATTTATATTCCACGTCTTTTTCATCCTGAATCGGCAACGCATCAAAGTCTGCACGTAAAGCAATGGTTTTCCCAAGTTTAGTACCTTTTAAAATGCCAACTACACCGCGTCCGCCAACACCAGTTCTAACTTCCAATCCTAAATTTGTTAGAAAGTCTGCAACCTTTTTCGGTGTGTGTACTTCTGTATGGGATAGTTCAGGGAACTTGTGTAAGTCCCTTCTAAATGCGACTAAGTCTGGATAGATTTCTTCCAATCTCGTAAATAATTCTTCCTTCACAAAAATCCTTCCTTTCAAAAATGAGAGTTAACTATAATATATAACGTAAACCTATTCAACCTGAAGTGGAGGGATAGGTTCTGCTGTGAGAAATGCGTCCATGACACTTATTGACTTTGTATGCTTCAACAGAAACGATTACTCATTCTGAGCTAATGGGATAATCATAAAAATCAATATGTTATAGACATATTCTGAAAATTGGATTGTATTACTTCAGCGTCGCATCCTTTTCGCGTGATCAGTCCTCATTAGATAAAGCCGATTCACTACCGATCATACTAGCTTCTTGTCCGGCTACAGAAGCTCATAACCCCAATCTTCCTTACCGGTTTAATTTTATTGCTCGTCCATCTCAAATCCGAGTAAATACCATTTTAAATACCATTTTTTTTATTAGATCTTTTAATTGTTTATTATTTAATTGTGGGAAAAGATGATAATTTACTTTTTTCCATTTTTATTTAATATAGAAATAACCTCGGAGTGCTAGGAAGTTTCAGACATAAGTGCCATGCATTTATCCCTCCATTAATAATATCTGGACAATGAAGAGTTCTAGCAGAAAAAATAACCCTTTCTGGCGAAGGTGTGCTGATATCCTAACCTGTCAGAAAGGAGATCAAATCGCTGAAAGGGTTATAGTGGAAGTGTACCCTATTTTCACGCGATTGACCATACACATGCTAAAATATATGAATGCTATCCTTTGTGAATGTCGTGAGTGCTTTTCCCAGGAAAAAACCTGTCATTGGTTCGTCACCATACATCATAGGTTTCATACTACGTTCGGATCATTTGGGCGTTACCTCTGTCATGCGCGATCTCTTGCTACCTGCTCATCGTTACGATACGCTGATTCATTTCTTTCGCTCCTCCGCATGGTCGTTGGAATCTCTGCGACGGAAGTGGCTTGAGGTGGTCAAACGTTTCGCTCCCCTCTTCACCTCAATGGACGAGTCGTCCTTGTAGGCGATGGGATGAAACAGGGCAAGGAAGCCCGTCACATACCCGCCGTTAAGAAACTCCATCAGGAGTCCGAGAACTCCTCCAAAGCCGCGTACATTTTTGGTCATTTATTTGAGGGGGCGTCGGCGTTCTCATGGGGACCCAGAAAAATGGTTCTGTTTACCGTTGTTCATGAACCTCCAAGATGGCGTGAAGACTATTTTCGGCTGGAATAACGCCTCATCAGAGCGGCAAGATACACATGTCGTGCAAATGATTGAACAAGGGTTTCGCGGCTACCCAAATGTTCAATAAGGCTCTGCTATTTTTGGATCGCTATTTTCTGAGTATCCCTGCGCTGAAACGGTTGAACCAGTTGAATCCGTTGAATCAGCCCAGTAACACCCATATGCATATCGTGACAAAAGCAAAAACGAATGCGGTTGCCTATGAACATCCGCCCGCCCGAAAAGGAGGGCGGGGGCGTCCGCGGAAGAAGGACTCTGTCGTCAAGTTGAAAGAGCTATTCCAAACTCACGCATCCGAGTTTGAAACCGCGACCGTAACCCTGTACGGCAAGGAAGAAATGGTTCACTATCTATGACTGAATTTGCTGGGGGGGCAAAGGACTCTATCAAGAACTAAGCTTTGTCTTGGTGACCTATCACAGGCAGTGCTATTCTGGGCAGCACCGACCGGACGATTGCGCCAACAGATATATTCACCTTTAGGACATCGCTTCAAAATCGAATGTAAGTTCCGTGAGTTGAAGCAGGACATTGGTGGATTTGGTTACCAGTTCTGGAGCAAAGCCATCCCAAACTACAGCGGTATCTGAAAAAGGATGACCCTCTCCTTTTCAAGAGAATCTTAAAATTTTAAATGAAATCAGCATGCGCACCATTTTTCATCAAAAACAATAATGAATTTTTTGGAATGATGTGGTCATATCAAGGACTTTTAATTTTACATTTTCAGGTGTTTCTCTGTTATTAAGGAGCTGATCGATGTAATCAGCAATCATTTCCATTTCTGGTTCTTTCATGCCTTTTCTTGTAATTTCCGTTGTTCCGATTCTGAGACCGTTTGGATAATCCCAGTCTTCGGGGCGGTCGCCAGGTATGAGATTTTTATTTGTTATAATATTGGCTTCCGCCAGCTTATTGGCTACTTCGTAGCCACCCCCGAACCTTTTTACATCGAGAATAACTTGATGGGTTTCCGTGAAGTCTTTATCGGAACCGAGTACGGAAATTCCTCTTTGGTGAAGCGCATTTCCGAGAGCCTTGGCGTTTGTAACAATTTGTTCCATATAATCTTTTCCAAATGCCAGGAATTCGGCGCAAGACACCGCTAAAGCGGCAACGCGATTGACTTGATGCGTAGCTGCAAGGGTAGGGAAAATCGTATCGGTAAATGGTTTCGTAAGATTAACATCATCCCAGACCATAATCCCGCTTTGTGGACCGCTAAACGTTTTCCCTGCAGATCCGGTCATCACATCTGCGCCTTCATTTAAAGGATCTTGAAACTTCCCTCCGGCAATAAGCCCTAATTGGTGGGCACCGTCAAAGAAAATTTTTCCTTCCCATTCGCTAACAATCTCTTTCATTTGTTTGAGAGGGAAAGGAAATAAGGTCATGGAAGCCCCTAGCGATACAACTTTTGGTTTTTTTTCTCGTGCTTTTGCCGCAAATTTATCGAGATCAACTTCGAGTTCAACTGGGTCCATCGGAACGTCTGTAACTTTCAATCCTCGAACACCCGCAGGTCCATCGTTGCGGTTGCTCGAATGCCCACCGAACGGTTGAGACAATGTCATAATGTCGTCACCCGGTTCTGTTAATGCTGTGTAAACGGCCATATTGCCAATCATGCTTGCCACTAGCCGGTGGTCGGCATAATTTGAGTCAAATACTTTTTTTAACAGTTCAATGCACAAGGATTCAATTTCATCAATGTATTTTGTCCCGGCAAACCACCGTTGTTGGCTCCCGATATGCCCCTCTGCTGCTCGTGTTCCCACTTCGGCTGATAACAATCTGCGAACAGCCGGGCTTGTAGGGGCTTCCGGAGCGAGGAGATTCAAACACTCTTGTCCTCTCCAGATGGCATTTCGCTCCACAGCATTAATAACTTCCTGCTGAACTAACTGTTCAGATGGACTTCCTTCAATTATTTCTTTCGCCCAGTTTAAAACTTTTGTATCGTGCACTTCATAATTTGTTTCTACCATACTCATAATCTTTTCCCTCCCGCTTTTTTAGTAAGTACTTGACCAAGACTGAGCCAATTTCCTTTTATTAACTCGGATCAATCCTTTTCATTTCCTCTAAAGACCGCTCCAATAATCTCATTATGCTGGTTAACCGATTCCAAACCCTTCAGAGAACCAAACTTAGCAAATTCAAGACGCCTTATTTTGAAGGATACACTCTAAAGCCACACAAATTTCTTTTTTTCTCGACTCTTTTAAAAATACATCGTGAAAACCATCATCGGCTTGAACCGCTTCAGCAACATTTTTATCCTTTATTGCTTGATCCAACGTAGTATTGTAATCTTCAAGCAATTTAATATCTTTTTCTTGCATATAAGGTATAGCTAGTCGTGTAGCCAGTGCATGCAGTTCGGCAACTACAATAAACGCTTGTTTCACCTCCTCAATGTTTAATGGAGTTGCTCGGGTAAAAGATCCTGGCATCGACTGAACAAGCCCCTCGTCCTCTAATTTCTTTAAAGCTTCTCGAACCGGAGTCCGACTTGTTCCAAAACTCGAGGCAAGCTCTTGATCTCGTATGCGAACCTCCGGACTGAGATCCAAGGTAACAATGGCTTCTTTAAGAGCGTGATATACCTGCATTCTCACAGGAACACGATGGAGATGTGTAATGTTTTTCATAAAACCAGTATATGGTTTGCCCCCAAAAAGATAGGTCTTTTTAAAATACGTCCTTAAAAACACAGTATATTGAATTGTTTTGGATTTGCCGTATTGAACACTACATGTTGTGCCATAAATGACTGGCTGACCTTTTTGGGTGAGAACCAGTATATTGGTTTATGCATTAATTATCAAATGTTATGAATTATTTTTTTATAAATAACCTTGAACATATTTTCTGGTGACAAAATATAGATATCATGTGTTACATGGAGATTGCCCAACAGCGACACGAATAAAGAAGGCGTCAGTCACACAAAAAAACGACATCAGAATTTCTGAACTTATGATCTTTTTAAGATTAGTTTTCATTTCTACTTTTGAGGCTTTTTTTGAACTGACTATTGTCCCTTTATGTCTTCACTTGAACCCTCCGCTGCCTTCTATTTCCTAGAATTAAAGTTCTTGCAAATCTATTGAATCACAGGCAAAAACGACGTGAAAAAAACAATTTAGAGTTCATGAAATGAGAGTGTTCGAAGATTTCTTCGTGTAGTTTCCAAGATAATTTATTACATGACATGTACAATGTATACCATTAAAGAAGTTTTCAACATTCATATTCTCATTTGGTGAATGGTTAGCTTCGTCAAAATTAGCATAAGGCACTATTACAGATGGCAAACCAAGAATTTTTGTCCAAACGTAATCAGGTAAGCTTCCTCCCAAACTTGGTTGTAAAACAGGTTCTTGATTATACGAATCATGAACAGCTTTCGTAACAACCTCTACTAACTTATTTTCGGTCGATGTTCGAGAAGGTATCATATCGCCCAAGTACTTCACCTCAACATCCGGAGCATATTTTTGCACATGGGAGCAAACCTTCTCGTAAATATCTTTTGGATCTTGGTCCACTACGACACGCATATCCATTTTTACTGTTGCCTCCGATGGTATAATCGTTTTCATTCCTTTTCCACTGTAACCGCTTGTGAAACCCGCTATGTTAAATGTTGGTTTCATGGTCAGTTTATTATAGTAAGTTTCACCGTCCATGTCCAAATCCTTATAACCGATACCTTCCGCAACTTGATTCAAATCAAAAGGCAAATTTTTCATTATTCGTTTTTCTCGTTCACTCGGCTGACGAATATGATCATAAAACCCTTCGATAAGAATATGCCCGTGTTTATCATACATAGTATTTAATAGATTAACCAACCTCCATGCAGGGTTCGGTACAATATTTCCTTTGTTTCCAGCATGATTGTCCCAATTGGCTCCTTTAGTTGTCATTTCAATATAAAGCATGCCACGTACACCAAGCAGAACATAAGGTGCTCCGCTATCATGCATAGGACCATCTGAAGTGTACACAAGATCTGCTTTTAACATATCCTTATTTTTTTCTATAAATGATGCTAAATTTTTACTCCCGTTTTCTTCTTCACCTTCAAAAAGAAATTTTATATTTATTGGCAGGGATCCATAATGATCAAGATAAGTTTTAATAGCCAGTACTTGCGCTAAAAGTTGTCCTTTATTATCCCCTACGCCGCGACAAAATATTTTCCCATCTCGTATTGTTGGCTCAAACGGAGGTGTGAGCCATTCTTCAACAGGGTCGGGCGGTTGAACATCATAATGCCCATATATAAGAAGGGTTAACGCTTCTGGGTCTTGAATCATTTCCCCATAAACAACTGGATACCCGTCGGTTTCCATAAGACTAGTATTTTTAATTCCTGCTTCCTTCATTAACTCTTTTACCAAAAGTGCACATTCTTCAATCCCAATATTTTGAGCACTTATACTCTTTTGTCTTAGTAATGTGAAAAGTTGCTCCAAATACTCCTCGCGGCGACTTGTGATCAGATCACTAATTCCTTTAAAACCCATAATTCCCCTACCTCCCATAAAAATAGTAAACTGCTATAAGCATGTACTGAAAATCTCATGTGAGTAGTGGCTGGCCACTACGCAAAATCCACTCTTTACGCCAGATGATTTATTATGCTTTAGTATGGTCCTAAATTTATTAAATTTGCTATTACAACAAAAATAGCACCCATAATAATCCAAATTATCGTTATTGGTAAAACAAATTTAAGCCATTTAACATATGAAACTTTCGCAATAGCTAGGCATGCCATTAATGTACCGCTTAACGGTGTTATAATATTTGAAACTGCATCCCCCAATTTAAATGTTACAAATGTTGTTTGTCTTGTAGCTTCTAGCATATCGCCTATGGGTACCATGATTGGCATAACAATTGCAGCCTGTCCTGAACCGGAGGTGATAAGTCCATTAAATATAAAATTAAATATATACAGTATCACCATCGATATTACTGCAGGAAAATCACCTAACAAATAAGTAACACTGTTAACAATCGTATCAATAACTTGACCATCTTCCAATAATATAACAACTGCACGTGCCATCCCAACAACTAGAGCTCCGTACATAACCAAATGAGCTCCACTCATAAATTGTCTAACGTACTCATTTGGATTAATTTTTCCAATAAGGGCAATAACGATACCAAGACCAATAAATATAGCCGAAAGTTCATTAATCCCCCAATCAAAATTTAAAGCACCAAATACATAAAAGCCTATAGTCAATAGAAATATAATTAGTATTATCATATGCTTAAGTGTAAACGTTTCTTTTTGATCAATTTTGTCTTCCTCCAAGGAAAGGTGAGAAAAAGGGTTTGCACCCATTAAACTTTTTCCAGGATTATTCCTTACTTTTTTAGCGTATCGTAAAATGTAAAGAATAGTAACAGTGACAAAGGCTACAAAGATAGCAATACGGAACATATAACCTGAAAATAAGGGAAGTTCAGCGATCTGTTGCCCTAGTATTGTAACTGTAGGGTCAAATACACCTCCACTCCACCCTGCATATGCACCGAGAAATGTCATCGCTACTGCTACAACAGGATCTAATTTTAAAGAACGCGCAATCAAAATTCCTATAGGAACAAACGCAATAATTGCATTAACCGTAATTCCTATTGAAGAAATGGTGGCAAATATTAAACAGAATGTTATAATTATCGCGCTAATGTTTCCTTTTGTTTTTTTTATAAGACTATTAATCCCCGCATTTATCGCCCCTGTCGATTCAATTATAGCAACAACTCCACCAACTGTTAAAATTAAAAATATTATATCTGCTGAATCAACAACTCCTCTTGGAATAGCTGAAAATGCATCTAACAAAGTAACTGCATCCGGTTCAGTAAATTGATAACTATTTGGCACTATTTGTGTAATCCCATCTTCCTCTACTCTTTCATAAGCACCTGAGGGTAGAATGTAGGCTGCTATAAACGCTAGCACCAAAAAGCTAAATATAATGACATAAACGTCTGGCACAGCAATTTTTCTTCTTTGTTTTCTTTGTGCATTTTCCTCCTGAGGTTTTTCCTTTCTTATACCCATAATTGATGCACCTGCCCATAAAATTAATTTACTACCCATGATGTGTTTATACAGTGATAGTCATAATAAAGGCATATAAACAAAGACTTCTTCTCCCCAGATAGGATGTGGTTGTAATCCGGTGGTTACAGCGATTCATGGATAATTTCAATTCAGATAACGAGCACCGTAACTAATTGGTTTAATATTAACACCTTTGGTTATTGGATAATTCATCCATAAACTACGGGTTTTGATTAGCTTCTTAAATACAGGTATTTCAGTCCCTGTCTCCTCCACCATCTCTTTTTAATTTAATTTACAATATTTTGCAAATTTATGCTCGTATGTATCCCTATGTTCATTTAATATAAAAGCGTTTACATAATGATGCATACAGTCGACCAAATCGCTGTAAGAGGTTGTTCAATAAGTAGCCTTGCAAACAAAAATAGCTGTAGCGGAGTTCCGTTCATATAGCCAAAAATGGAAATGAAAGGGAAAATCCGGCAATCCATTCTTTTTGCTCGGGTGCGTTTTTATTTTTTCATGAATATTTAGGGGCTTTTTGAACACGCTCTGTAATGAATTAT
This sequence comes from Salicibibacter cibi, assembly GCF_016495865.1. Classification (NCBI taxonomy): domain Bacteria; kingdom Bacillati; phylum Bacillota; class Bacilli; order Caryophanales; family Bacillaceae; genus Salicibibacter; species Salicibibacter cibi. Next base: position 1,043,020 of record NZ_CP054706.1, on the reverse strand, counting down.
ATCATCAGAAATATTCAATATCAACTATAATTTCGAATAAACAGAACTTACGCTTTAAATCCTTAAGGTTTAAATTTCCAGTTAATTAACACTCAAAAACTAAAGTTTTAATCTCACTCAAAGTCTTTTCTTACAAAAATAAACTGCATTTTAGAGTTTGAAGGATGATTTTTTGCAGAAAAAATTCATCCTACCCCTTTTAAACAGTGGCTGGGTTCATCTATTCATGAGTTTCTTGCACCTTTTGAAGTTTTGGGCGATGATTGAGGCATATAACCATTGGACGTACGCGTCCCCCCTGACAGGCAAATCCTCCAATTGATATGCCCGTTTTAAGGCCGAAGGTACGTCAACCTTCAACACCTGCCCGAAAGTTGGAAAGCTCACGATGTATGGTGAGAATGTTCTTACGGAAAAGAACTGACTAACTTTCGAATGTAAGGGTCTAGATTTAGGCTATAGGTGAACCTATAGTCCATCCAACGATGGTGTGTGGTGTGGAGGGAAAATGCGCCATCTGAAACACGCCATACCGGCCAAATGGTGGTATCCAGTTCACAGGCTTTAAGGGGAGCAACTACGTCCAGTACGGAGAGCTAACGTTGTAAGGGACTTGGAAAGTATGGAGCGTTGGCACAAGATCTGTCACTCGAAACGTTTGCTATAAGGCCGAAAAGCATTTATCCTTGTGAGGGTAGAGGTATGATCGAAAAATATTCTGTAATGGAAGTGGAGGAACAGCTCCAAGTCTGTCGAATGGAACGATGGTTTTCCAAGGGGTCATCGCATCGATCGAATAGGAACGTGGGATTTGCCACAGTGCGAGCTTTCAGATAAGAGACTTTCTCAGTGTCGGTCTTATTGTTTGAAGGTAACTCGATCTAATTGGTGAAAAATTTTATCTTTTTGGATGTAAGCCAAAATATTTTTTTGAAATAAATCATTGAATTTTCCCTTTTTTATAAGTATACTTATCACCAAATATTAAGTCGACTGTATACAATTTATTTGGAAACGCTTACTTTAGAGAGGTGATTCCTGTGGTTATTTACGGTGTTGCTTTGCTGTCTATTTGCATGATGATTGGCATTATATTGGGTGATGTTTTAGGGAATGCGATCGGTATAGATGCAAATGTGGGTGGTATAGGGATCGCGATGCTCCTTCTTGTTCTCATCGTCGATGCATTTCGAAAAAGAGAACGTTTAAGCCAACCTACACAAGAGGGACTGTCTTTTTGGAGTGCTATGTATATTCCGATTGTGGTTGCAATGGCTGCTAATCAAAACGTTGCAGGAGCAATAGAGGGGGGCCAGTTGCACTTATCGCTGGAGCAACTGCTGTACTTGCCGGCTATTTAGCTGTCCCAATCCTTAGCAAAATCGGAAAAGGGCAATCACAAACTCATGAACATGGAGAGGACGAAAAGCTATGAGTGATATTCTAATTGATGCATTAATCGATAATGGTTTGATTATGTCATTTGCACTCGTAGGTATAATTATGTTTGTCTCCCATTCCATGGCTCGCTATTTAACACTGGGGTATGTAAATGGTTCATCGATTGCAATTATTCTGGGACTTGTACTGGCTTACATTGGAGGTGTTCAAACCGGTGGTGATAGTGGTTTAGCGGATGTATCTTTATTTTCTGGTATTGGTCTAATGGGCGGGGCTATGATGCGTGACTTTGCTATTGTTGCTACTGCTTTTGGTGCAAGTATGAATGAACTAAAAAAGGCTGGAACAATTGGACTCCTCTCCCTTTTCCTGGGGGTTGCATTATCGTTTGTCATTGGTGTAGTCATTGCACTAATGTTTGGATATACCGATGCAATAAGTTTAACAACAATTGGCGCTGGCACAGTTACTTATATTGTTGGTCCTGTAACGGGTACTGCGATAGGTGCCAGTCCTGAAGTAATTGCTATAAGTTTTGGAGCTGGAATTGTAAAAGCTGTGGTTGCTATGTCTGTGACACCTTTTATAGCTAACTATATTGGTTTAAATAACCCCCGCTCTGCAATGGTTTTCGGAGGGATGATTGGGACAACGAGTGGTGTAGCCGCTGGTTTAGCAGCAGTAGATCCCAGACTTGTCCCTTACGGTGCACTAACAGCAACTTTCTACACAGGTCTTGGTGTGTTATTAGCACCGTCCATCCTATTCTTAATCATGCGAACTATCTTCGGTGCGTAACCCCTAGATTCCTACCCTGTTGACGGTCGACTAAAATATATTAACAAGGGGTGATGCATAGTGGTTGTGTTTTTATTCCCAGGCCAAGGTTCGCAATTTCCTGCTATGTTCGATTTCCTTCCCGATCACCCAAAAATGCAGGAAACCATCGCCCGAGCGAATGCTTTCCTAGGAGAAAATCCCTATAATTGGAGTACGCAAGAGGCTCTTCAGTCCACTCGAAATGTCCAACTCTCCTTGCTTACGATTGGTGTTGGCTGTGCTTACGCCCTTATGGCAGAAGGTCTCCGTCCTAAATATGTAGCTGGCCACTCCGTTGGGGCATTCTCAGCTGCAGTAGCTGCAAACGTTCTTTCTTTCGAAGATGCCCTTAAGATAGTGAAGTATCGGGGAGAAAAAATGGAAGCCTCCTATCCTCATGGATATGGAATGGGGGTCATTCAAGGATTGAGCTTTTATGCAGTTGAGCAATTATTAAGAAAAGAACGTGAAGCCGGGCAAATCATCTATATCGCAAACGAAAATTCGGATAGTCAAATTGCAGTTTCCGGAAAACAGGAAAGTATTGAACACGCATTTATCATTGCTGGTGCGAATGGAGCAAGAAAAGTGCAATGGTTAAATGTCAGTGTCCCTTCTCATACGCCGTTATTTTCAGACCTAGCTAAAGAACTTGACCATGAGTTACGAAAAGTTAACATTACAAGGCCTAGTATCCCTTATGTGGCGAACCACTCAGCGAGGTTGCTCCAGGATGAAGAATTGATACGAGAAGACCTAGCCTTCAACATTGAGGCACCCGTTCGATGGCATAACGGGATGACGATGTTGTATGAACGTGGCATTCGTCAATTTTTACAACTGCCACCGGGGCGTGTGTATACTGAGCTTGTGAATCAAACGTTTGCAGATATACGTGCCCTTTCACTTGCAAACGATGTAACATCCATTACTAACTTTTTTAAAAGGTGTGTATAAAGATGGTTCAAAAATCGAAACGTTCATGGACAACAAGACGCGATGCAAAACGCGAACGCATAAAACAGGCGGAAGCGCTATTGGACGGGAAATATGTCAAAACGAATGACATTACCTATGCTCTAGAGACGTTGATCCATCCAAATGACAAAGTTGTCTTAGAGGGTAACAATCAGAAACAGGCCTCTTTTTTATCTGAAGCACTCTCAGAAGTCAATTCAAACATAATTCATGATTTACACATGATTATGTCCAGTGTATCAAGACCAGAACATCTCGATATTTTTGAAAAAGGCATTGCCAATCGTGTTGATTTTTCATTTGCTGGACCGCAGAGCTTACGTATCTCACAGATGATTGAGGATGGACAAATGCAAATGGGAAATATTCATACGTACTTAGAGTTATACGGTAGGCTTTTCATCGATTTGATCCCTTCGGTCGCACTGATCGCTGCCGATCAGGCTGATGCAGAAGGTAATCTTTATACAGGAGCAAACACTGAAGAAACACCGACGATTGTCGAAGCTACTGCCTTTCGTGAAGGCATAGTTATCGCACAAGTGAATGAGAAAGTCGATGAGTTACCGAGAGTAGACATTCCGTCATCTTGGGTCGATGTTGTCGTTGTTGCCGATCAACCTTATCAACTCGAGGCGCTCTTCACCCGTAATCCCCGTCATATTACAGAGATTCAAATTTTAATGGCAATGATGACGTTGCGTGGCGTTTACGAAAAACACCAAGTACAATCATTAAATCACGGTATAGGCTTTAACACTGCCGCAATTGAATTGCTTCTTCCGACATATGGAGAATCGCTTGGTTTAAGAGGACAAATTTGTAAACATTGGGCCGCTAACCCACACCCCACATTAATCCCTGCCATAGAGAGTGGATGGATTGACAGCATCCACTGCTTCGGCGGTGAACGGGGGATGGAGGGCTATATTGCAGAGCGTCCAGATGTGTTCTTTGTGGGAAAAGATGGATCACTTCGGTCTAACCGCGCATTATGTCAGATGGCAGGGCAATACGCAGTCGATCTTTTTATCGGTTCAACATTGCAAATGGACTATGGAGGAAACTCTTCGACTGTGACTCACGGACGCTTAGCAGGTTTTGGAGGTGCTCCGAATATGGGCCATGATCCAAAAGGAAGACGGCACTCAACGCCTGCGTGGTTGGATATGATGAATCCGGACGATGCGTTAGTTCGAGGAAAAAAACTTGTTGTACAAATGATGGAAACGTATCAACAAGGAAATACGCCTGTATTCACTGAACGTCTCGACGCTGTTGATGTATCCAAAGAGGCTGGATTAGATATACCCCCAGTCATGATCTACGGCGAAGACGTCACTCATCTCGTTACTGAAGAAGGTATTGCTTACCTTTACAAAACGGACAGCATTGCTGAAAGAAAAGAAGCGATTGCAGCTGTTGCAGGAGTGACTCCGATTGGTATGGAACAGACCCTTAAGCAGAAGGAACATCTACGTTCAAAAGGTATTGTCGCTTATCCCCAGGATTTAGAGATTCGTCGATCCGATGCCAAGCGATCTCTACTAGCAGCACAAAATGTCGAAGATCTAATGACTTGGTCTGATGGATTATACGAGCCTCCCGAACAATTCAGGAGCTACTGGCCATGATCTCCATACATTCGATGACATCATTAACCGAAAACTCCGAGAACCAGTTAGCCAAGATACGATCGAAGCAAGCAGTAGACGCTTTACTCATAGAGGCTCAATTAACGCCAAAGCCCGGTCTGGTTGATAGTCTAGATACCGGGACACATAGTGACATGAATCTGGCAATTATAGAGCGTTCTGCTCGATCATTAGAACCAGCATTTTCACAAATGGTAAATGTAGCTCATGATCAAATTCCCTCTCAGAATCTACGCGAAGAAGTTGCAAGGATTGGGCGTGAAGGTGAGAAAAAAATGTTTCGCGCTACTAACGGAGTGAATACTCATACAGGTGCAATATGGGCGATTGGGCTACTAACATCAGCTTCTGTTTTTTTCACTCCTTATAAAAAGAAACCTGGTGATATTTGTCGTCTGGCGGGAAAACTTGCAAGTTACCCGGATGAGCGCTATACCTCTAATGGAGAGACTCATGGAGATCGCGTCAAAAAACATTTTCAAGTCAGTGGCGCTCGCGGGGAAGCAATGAATGGGTTCCCTCATGTTATAAACATCGGGCTACCAACCCTAACAACTGCTCGGGAAAAAGGGTATAGTGAAAACGAAGCACAACTTCATGTCCTCATCGCCATAATGGCTGCTCTTGATGACACATGTATTCTTTACCGAGGAGGGAAAGAAGCATTACAAACGATACAAGTAAACGCCAGTAAAATGATGAAACAAAAAATGGTCAATCACGATGAAATTCAACGTCTCAATGTCAAAATGATTGAACTCGGGGTGTCACCGGGCGGAAGTGCTGATTTATTAGCAGCAACGGTTTTTTTAGATATTATTAAAAATCAAGGAGGGTGACAATGGAACAATTAACATTTTCTTATCAATGTAAAACACCATTACAGGCACGAACACATATCGGAGTTGTTGGTTCAGGGGATTTGGAAATTTTGATGGAGCCAAAGAACGAAGATAAGACCGATGTGATGATCCGCACAGGCACAGAGGGGTTCAAAGAAACCTGGGCAGCTGTATTGGATCGTTTTTTTGCGTACCACGACCTTGCCGCTGCGATTGAAATTAATGACTTCGGAGCAACACCCGGTGTCGTCCAACTCCGTTTAGAACAAGCGTGGGAGGCGAGTAAACAAAATGGATAATCTACAAACAAAAATCAGTTTCGTAGAAGCTGACGCGAGAGAAAGAGCAAAGCAATTGCTCGATTCAGATTCATTTCACGAATTTCTCGGGCCGTTTGATCGTTTTACTTCTCCTCATTTAGAAAAACAAGGGATTGTTCCTCAAAGTGACGACGGTGTCATTGTCGCAAAAGGAACAATCGATAGAGAACCGTCTGTTGTGATATCGATCGAAAGTGCCTTTCAGGGCGGTGGCATTGGGGAAATCTCAGGTGCGAAAATTGCAGCTGCTTTAGAGCTGACTTTAAAAGATAATAAGAATAACATTAAGACACATCCTGTTATTATTCTTGACACTGGTGGTGTTCGCCTTCAGGAAGCGAATTACGGGTTGTTAGCCATTGCTGAAATACAAACTGCTGTTATTGAGCTAAGGTCTTATGTCCCGGTTATAGGCGTAATCCCTGGTAAGATTGGCAGTTTTGGCGGGATGTCTATCACCGCCGGTTTATTTAGTACACTGATTATGACGGCTGAAGGACGACTTGGTTTAAACGGACCCGAAGTCATTGAACAAGAAGCAGGAATTACTGAGTTGGATAGTAGGAATCGACCATTGATTTGGGGGAGCATTGGCGGTTATCAGCGTGTGGCTACTTCACTGGCGGATGTGCTCGTTGAAGATGACTGCGCACAAATTACGGCTGCCGTCCAAAAGGCTCTTACAGAAGTGCCATCAAAACCGAAAGCTGAACAAATCGAACGTTTTCGAATCATACTCAATTATTTAAACCCTAATGAATATATTTCACCGTCTTATTTTAGAGAACTCACTTCTTCATCACACTCATTGCTCGAAACAAAGGGGCAAAAACCTAACCCAAAGATCAGAAATCGGGCGCAGCAATGGTTTTATGCTCTGACTTCACTGAAACCTAAAACTAAAGTTACACCTACAGTTTGGAGCGGGGACACCAAACTTGGGAGCGACATGGCTCGCTTTATTTCAATTGGTCCTGATCCTGAGCATCGATTCCCCCGGGTTCGAGAAGGAGAGGTTGGCTTGGAAGAAGGATGGGCCGTCGCCCATTCGGTCAGTGAAGTCGTGAAAGCTGATGAAGAGAATGAAGTGCGTCGTCCCATCATCGCACTCGTTGATGTTCCTAGTCAGGCCTATGGATATGTGGAAGAACTATCGGGATTGCACCAAGCATGCGCTGCAGCTGTCAATGCGTATGCGAAAGCACGTTTAGCAGGACACCCCGTCATTTCACTCTTGGTGGGAAAAGCAATATCTGGCGCGTTTCTCACCCACGGTCTGCAAGCCAATCGTTTAATCGCGCTGAACGATGAAAAAGTCAATGTCCATGTAATGTCAAAAGGTTCAGCCGCGAGAATAACTCGACGATCTATCGAGGAATTGGAGCAAATCACAGAAAATATTCCTGCCATGGCTTATGACATTCAATCTTTTCAAACCCTCGGAGCTTTACACGAAGTCATTGGAAAGGTAGACGCTGATAACCCTACTGAAGAAAATATAAAACTCATTCGTCAAAAACTGAAAGATACAATTGCCAATATACGTACCAAAGGGGACACTGACTTAAGAATTAGGCTTGATTCATCGCTAGCCCGCCGCGGACGTGCCGCTTCCCATCAAGTAAGAGACATGATGCAAAAACAATGGTATGTATAAAGGAAAAGACTCTTAATAGAGTCTTTTTTTCATCACTGTGATAAAATTAATATAGAATGGAGTCATGACTGGGGGCAACAATGTGGAACATTCGATCAATAAGGACGCACTTTCTCATCAAATCGTGGATAATATAACCGAACAAATTATCTCCGGTGAGCTCAAACCCGGAGATAAGCTTGTGGAAAAAAACTATGCAGATGCCTACGGAATAAGTCGTGCGCCTATTCGAGACGCTCTCTATATTTTGAAGTTAGAGGGACTTGTAGAAAAAATGCCTAGGAAAGGCGCGATAGTGCGTGAATATACGCAGACTGAGATTTTTGATCTTTTAGAGATCAGGAACTTTTTAGAATCACTGGCGATGAATCGAATTGCTACTTTTGGCATCAATGATCATATTTTAAAACAGATGAATGAAAAGCTTGAAGATATGCAAAGTGAGCAGAATCCCGTTAAATACTCAAAGCTCAATCATTTATTTCACCAATCCATTATTGATATGAGTAAAAGTCAAATGATTCAAGATATGTACCGTCGTCTTGGTATACCATTATTAATGATACAAACCGCTTCTTTTTCCAAGGAGGGAAATATAGATAAATCTGTGGAAGAGCATCGTTTACTTGTTTCCTACTTATATAACGATAAATTAACTAATGCACATCAGCTGCTTGAACGGCATAACGCTGATGTTCTAGAAGGCTATAGGTGAAATTGCTTCGTATTTTCCGTTGAACACACATAAGAAATCCATTATCTTACCCTATACTCCACGGATCGTTTACAAGAAGTGGGCCATTTGTTGATTTGAGCATCACTTCTTTTCCTTTTGCCCACTCTCTAAGGGAAAAAGATCCACGTGATACTTTCACCTGTGTATCCACGTACATCGGAAAAAAATCCATTTTCTCGACCAAGGTTTGGGCTTCTTTTATTCCTAATGGTTTATGTGGGTCGATCACAATGTCAAAATCACTTTCTGCGTTCATTATTATTTGTCTAGATGCTATTTCATAACCTGCGCTTCCGGCTGGCCCCCAATTTAACTTTTGATCGAACAATGATTGTATTTTTTGAAATGTTACCCTTGCTTGAGGAAGATATAGGTATTCAGAACCCAGCTGTAGCAAATCAGAGGGGCGATAAAGAATTTTCACGCTCTGGGGTGATACATATGTTGCAAAACGCTCCCTTCTTTTGCAACCACGTACTCCAACTGGTATATTATTTGCAAATGTCTTCGCTCTTCTTACAACGACAATTGGTGCAGTATCCAAGGATGTTTTCACCCACATTGGGATTGGTTCATTTTTTTTAGTCTGTAGATCTTTCCAACTGGATATTACTAATAGGTCATGAGGCTCCATGGCAAACACCTATCTTTCTTTTATTTTACGCACCAACCGCGTCACACACTCGATGTGTGTCGTCTGCGGAAACATATCGACGGGTTGCACTTCTTGCACTTCATAACCGCCATCCGAAAGAATGCCGAGATCACGGGCTAGCGTTGCCGGGTTGCAGGAAACGTAAATGATGCGCTCAGGTTTCATTTCGATCATCGTCTGCAAGAGTTTTTCGTCACAACCTTTACGCGGGGGATCGACGACGATGACATCGGCTTCAACCCCAAGAGCTGCCCGCCACCAAGGCACGACTTCTTCCGCTTTTCCGACCGAAAATTCAACATTTGGGAAGTGGTTAAGTTTTGCGTTTTTACGCGCGTCACTGATCGCTTCCCCGATGACTTCGACTCCATAAACCTTCCTTGCTTCTTCAGCTAAAAACAACGAAATTGAGCCAATGCCACAATAGGCGTCGATGACTGTTTCATTTCCGCGCAATCCTGCGAATTGGCGTACTTTCTCATATAAAACTTCCGTTTGGACCGGATTCACTTGAAAAAAAGACCGGGGAGATAGGGCAAAACGCAGTTTGCCGATGCGTTCTTCAATATATTTTTCTCCCCAAAGAATTTCCGTACGCTCACCATAGACCACATTTGTTTTTTTCTTATTTATGTTTTGCACGATGGAATGAATGCCGGACACTTCACTGCGTATGGCTTCGACCAATTTCTTCTTATGGGGTAATTCTTCACCATTCGTAACGAGCATCACCATCGTCTCTCCGCTCAAACGTCCGTTACGGGCGACGATATGGCGAATGACACCGCGGCCGCTTGCTTCATCATAAGGTTCTATCTCGTAACGCTTTAGGATGTTTTTCACGACTTGTATCGCCGCGTCATTTTGATCGCCTTGAATCAAGCAGTGATCCATATCGACAATGTGATGGGAGCGTTTGGCAAAAAAACCGGCGATGAGCTCCCCGTCCCGCTCAGCCACCGGCACTTGCGCTTTATTGCGATACGCCCATGGCTCGTTCATTCCGATCGTTTCCTGGACGGGGATATCTTCTCTGCCCATATATTTATGGAGTGCATTTATGACTTGTTCACGTTTTAATGACAGTTGCGCTTCCTGATCCATGTGTTGCAACTGGCAACCGCCGCACCAATGATAAATCGGGCAGGGCGGGTCGACGCGGTGTGTGCTTGTCGTATGTCTCTCCATTAGACGCCCGAATCCAAAGTTTTTCCCCGTCTTTACGACTTTAACGTCTGCCTTTTCCCCTGGTAGGGCATCAGGGACGAATAACGGATACCCATCTACTTTCGCCACGCCAGCACCTTCATGAGTGAGATCTTGAAACGTGACCTCGAGCCGCTCATTTTTTTGTACGGGCAAGTGCGTTCGTTTTTTAGTCATGTGTATTCCCTCTAACGTGATTGATCGTAACTATGTATCGTACAGAACAGCTACAAATAAATAAAGAAGCAACGAAGCTCACTTCTCATTATAAACGTTAGCAATGTTCCGCGCCACTTTCCGTAAATACGTTCCGCCGTGCTCCATCGCATCCTGCACGCTTATTGCTCCAGGTACGAGGCTAAAGACTGCGTCAATGCCATGGTCATACACTTCCTCATAACCTTCTCCGAGCTGCCCACAAATCGCGATCACAAATGTACCGGTTTCTTTTCCTGCTTTCGCAACACCGACCGGTGTTTTTCCGTACACCGATTGACCGTCAATTTTTCCTTCGCCGGTAATAATCACATCGGCTTTTCGAGCGTAGGCACGGAAATTGCTCTCTTCCAACACGAGATCGATGCCGGGTTTGAGTTCGGCATTCAGATAAGCAAGTAGCGCATACCCCAAGCCACCTGCCGCCCCGGCGCCCGGTGTCTTTTGTTGTTCATTTCCGGTTGCTTCTACTGTTCGCGCGTGAAAATGGGCGAGCGCATGATCAAGCCGCTGCACCATTGCCGTGTCCGCCCCTTTTTGCGGACCGAAAATAGCACTGGCGCCCTTTTCGCCCAACAAAGGATTGGTTACATCGCACGCGACGACGATTTCCGTTTTTTGCAAGCGGGGATCTAATTCCGAAACATCAATGGTTGCCAAATGTTCAAGCCCCACGCCGCCTCGCGCAATCGGTCTCCCTTGATCATCCAAGAGTTTCGCACCAAGGGCCTCGATCATTCCTGCCCCGCCATCATTCGTTGCGCTCCCGCCGATTCCGAGGATGATTTTTTGTACACCTTGATCAAGGGCGGCACGTATCACTTCGCCCGTTCCATACGTTGACGCCGTCCCGACATCGCGATGCTGTGCCGCGACACGATCAAGTCCCGACGCCTGGGCCATTTCCATAATGGCCGTTTTTCCATCTTTCGATACCGCGTATGTTGCTTCGACTGGATGGATATTCGGCCCTTCCACTTGTAGCTTGTGGTATGTCCCATCGAGATTGGCGGTGAGTGCCTCCATCGTCCCTTCTCCGCCATCGCCCATTGGAATCAAATGATAGTCATGGTGGACGCCTGATTGTTGGAAGCCTGATTGAATCGCTTCTGCTGCCTGTCTCGCGCTCATACTTTCTTTGAAAGAATCCGGTGCGATGATGATGTTTGGCATTGGAATTTCTCCTTATTCGTTTTTATATAGAATGATATCTAAATATAATCGTCTATCGTAAAACATTAACGGACGAGGAACCCAAAAATAAAGACCACTGATTTTTCTTTGACTACTATTATAATACCAAATGTCAGAATAACACAGCCACATAAACTGAGTTTATGCTTTATGCTAAGAAAGTTTAATTATTTGTGCCACGACTTCCGAATACAAGACACTTCCTTTCTTAACCCGAGCGAGAGACAACCCTTTTTGCACATCGCACCGAGCACCTACCAAAATTGTATAAACAAGGCTACACTATTTCAGCATTAAACTAACGCTATCTTGTCAAATGTAATGAAGGTTCGTGTAGCAATACAAAACTATAAATTTTGGTGTTAATTCCTAGTAGAAAGGAAAGAAAATTGGTAACAAAATCATGCTTACTACTATAGCAACTATAATTAACGGAACTCCAGCTTTTACGTAATCATTAAACTTGAATCCACCTAAATAATACACCATTGTATTTGCCGGCATTCCTATTGGTGTTGCGTAAGCCAAAGAACCCCCAATGACTGTTGCCATTAAAACAGCTCTTGGATCAGCTCCAAGACTATTAGCAATGGAAAAAGTTATTGGCACCAATAGTGCAGTTGTTGCAGTATTGGATATAAAATTTGTCATTACTGCAGCGATGATTAATATCACAAACAGTAAAAGGTGTGGTGAAGGGTCACTGCCAAAAGCCCCGATCACCGTTTCTGCTATTAACAATCCCGCGCCAGATTCTTCGATTCCTCTCGCTAATGCAAGTGAACCCACAAATAAAAAAATCGTATTCATATCAATTGATTTCATTGCACTATTTCCTGAAATCACCCCAATAGCGACTAAAATCAACGCTCCTGTCCATGCAGAAATATGTAAATCTACTCCAATCTGATCTTCAAAGACCATTGCTAGAACAGTTAGTACAAGAACTACCACTGACATAATTTGTTTCCATTTTGGCACATTTGAATCATCAGTATTATCGTTAAAAACCGAGTCAGTATCCGGAAGGGAACCCTCTCCTTTTGGAAGAAGCTTATATCCAAACAAACTAAAATAAATAATACCGATAATTAGAATAGGCAATCCCACATATGCATATTCAAAAAAACCGAATGACATACCGTGTTCTTGAAGTTCTGATTGAGCGATCATATTCCCAGGTGCTCCAATCAGAGAAAGACTACCTCCCATTGCAGCCGCAAAAACTAAAGGTAAAAGCAGCCTTGGTCGTGCGAACCCTGATCTCGCAGCTATACCAATAATAACTGGTATTAAAACAGCTGCAGTCCCGGTATTAGAGAGAAGGCCGGACATTAAAGCAGTAATAACCATAATAGAAATGATTAACTGTCTCTCGGTTTTGGCAAATCTGGTAACCAATCCCCCAATTTTCTTAGCCATGCCCGTTTCAAAAACAGCTGCACCAATGATAAACATCGCCATAAAAAGAAGGACATTGTCGTCTACGAAACCAGCAAAAGCCTCTGGAGGGTCTAGAATACCTGTTAGCACAAGCCCAATAGCAACAATCATTGCTGTAATTGGAAGGGGTATTTTTTCCCAAGCAAACATAGTTATAGCAAATACTAAGAAAATCAAGGTTATAACTGCAGAACTCATGCAGCTTCATTCCTCCTTAAATAGTCACAGACCACACGTCCAACTTCCCATACATAGTTGGGGTGTTAAGTGCTATATGATTTAATTGATAGCGGTTTCAAAATGAAATTATATTATATAAATACAAAACAAATTTCTACATATATCAGGTATAGAAACCCAATATCTATAGCTTTTAATAATTTCAAATAGCACTAAGTTAGGGATTGCTGAACAACGTGCAGCTATCAGCTGAAGCCGGGATGCCGCTTCCATGGCTTCGCTTTCCGCGGACGAACGGTCAAGCCTCCTCGCGCAAAACCGGCGCTGCGGGGGCTTGACGCGTCCGTTTTTCCGCTGGAGTCTCGCCATTGCAGCACCATCCCTCCGTACGTTGCCAGAAGGGCAAGGGTTTTTTGCTTATAGGATGGAATTCCTTGCATCCAACTTTGACAACACCAACGGAAAATGCTTATGTGCCAGTCTTTTTCCATTATTAAGCAGTCCCTAAGTTAGTGACGTCATTTTCATACCTTCTTTCTTAATGATGATAAGGCTTTCAAAATCTACTAATAATAGATTAATCAATGTATACATAAAAGTCAAATATATGCCTTTAATTTATATTTTAAGCCTTTACATTGACAATAATGTATACGTAATTGATAATGGGTGAAGATCACAATTAAAATAGGAGGTATATTGATGAACGCCAAACAGCATTTTCGTTTAGCCGCCATACCAGGGGACGGAATAGGAAAAGAAGTCATTGACGAAGGATTACGAGTACTCGATTATTTAGAAAAAAAATCAAATGGAAAATTCTCATTTGAAACCGATTATTTTCCGTGGGGATGTGAATACTATCTGGAAAATGGAAAAATGATGGCTGAAGATGGACTGGAGCAGATTAAGAATCATGATGCCATTTACTTCGGCGCCGTGGGCTTCCCTAATGTACCGGACCATATAAGTCTTTGGGGATTACGTATCGCAATTTGCCAAGGGTTAGATCAATGGGCCAACATTCGCCCAGTTGACTTCTTACCTGGTGTGGAAAGTCCATTAAATCACCCAGACAGAGACCAATTAAACTGGGTTTTAATCCGTGAAAATACCGAGGGAGAGTATTCGGGAATTGGCGGCCGTAATTTCACAGGGAGAGGACCCGGAAAAGAAGTGGCTGTACAATCGTCTATCTTTACCGAAGAAGGGTGCGAACGAATTATTCGTCACGCGTTCGAACTCGCAAGAACGCGGAAAAGAAAAAAGGTTACTAGCGTCACCAAAAGTAACGCACAACAATATGGGATGGTGTTATGGGATGAAGTGTTCGAACGTGTGAGCAAAGATTATCCAGATGTTGAAACGGATCAGTGGCTCGTTGATGCAATGGCAGCGCAATTTGTTCTACATCCAGAGGATTTAGAAGTCGTTGTTGCTTCTAACTTATTAGCAGATATTTTATCTGATTTGGGTAGTGCTTTAGCCGGCAGTCTCGGAATAGCGGCGAGCGCTAATTTGAATCCTGATCGCAGGTATCCTAGCATGTTTGAATCCGTTCATGGCTCAGCACCCGACATTGCCGGTCAGGGCATTGCCAATCCCATCGGAGCGATTGGAAGTGCGGCGTTGATGCTCGAGAACCTAGGTCTTCAAAAAGAAGCTGATCTTATAAATAAAGCAATTAGAGAAACCACCAAAGAAGGGTTATTAACGGCAGATATCGGTGGTACAAATTCCACAAAAGAAGTTACCGATGGTATTATTAGCCATCTCAGCAAAATGCATGATAAGATTAAAGCTAACTAAGTATAAACTAAAGGATGAGAAGGAGTTCTCCTTCTCTCCATTCATTTCAGGGTCGGTGAACGTTATGAAAAAAAAGCCTAACTCAGAAGAGCTTACATTTATGCATGCGGATGACGTTAAAAATGCTACAAAGGGTTTGGAAAATGATGTATCCGAAACACGTTTACCGCAACAAGCTTATCAAATAATACGATTGGCGATTAGAAATCTGTATCTTCCACCCGGAAAAATGATTTTGGAACGAGAGATGGCAGAAGGTTTGCAAATGAGTAGAACTCCTGTCAGAGAAGCGTTAGTCCGTCTGCAAACAGAGGGATTGATTGAAGTAATCCCAAGGCGAGGTTTTATCATTAAGACCATTGCGAAAGAAGATTTGCAAGAGATCTATGAAATCGTTGAAGCTCTAGATGGTTTAGCGGCTGAAATAGTAACCACAAAAATTAGTGATAAAGAATTAGAAAAACTGGAAGATTTGGTTGCAAGCCAAGAAGAAACTTTACATGAGAAAAACTTATCCGAATGGGCCAGATTAGATGATAAGTTTCATACTGATATCATTACTTCAGCCGGCAACCTCAGGCTCTCAAGTGTCATTGAAACCCACGCAGACCAAATCTTTCGGGCTCGTTTATTTACCATTGAAAACAGGCCGCTACCATTCCGATCAATTATAGAACATAAAGCTATTCTTTCTTGTATGCGAGCACAGGATAAAAATGCAGCACGAATGCTTATGCAGTCACATCGAAAAAGAGCCCGAAATGAAATACTGGAAGCACTTTAATCCAAGCATACGAATTCTTTCACCATATAAAACTCCAAAAAATAAGCCCAAGCACAAGAACAATCGCCATCATAAGGAATGTGTGCCCCAATATTTTTCGATACGATGCCCCTGCTTTGATAATATAAGCATGGGCGGCAATGTTAAGCGCCGCCAGTAATAGAAAAAAGAACAAGAGTACAATAATCGTAACAATAATTGTTAGTGTAATATCCAAAATGAACAACCTTTCATATCCATTAGGACTTGTATCCTCATTATAAAAAGAAACCATACATATGTACAAACAAGCAAAATGTGATGAACCAATCATTCGAAAGGTTCCACCCTTGCATTAATCCCACTTTGGCTGATAAAGCGTTTGTTTTGGCTGATATATTGATTTTTTTGGCTGATATCGAGGCGGTTTCGGCTGATAAACGATACAGCGTAAAATCTTTGCATCTCTTGACGCAAACAAAAAAACAGCTTATCCTTTATTTAGTAGGTAAGAAAGTATAAATCAACTTTCTTGCCTACATAAGTGCAACTAAGGCTTTCGCCATAAACGCTTGGTGAAAAGCCAAGTTTTCTAAGATTTTGTTAAGGTGAACGCTGGCAGGAGGGACAAAACAGATGGACATTCATTGGATGGAACCATTGACGGTGATTATTGCAATTGGCATATTCGCCTGGTCCGCATTTTCGATGGTAACGGCAAAGAAAAAAGCTTAAGGCACGAGGGGACATTCCCTCGTGTTTTTTAGTTTGTTTAGTCTGTTTCCACATCCCGACTCTCGCATCATATCATGGAGTTCTCATAAAAACCGGCAAATCAATAGCACCTGGTTGATCGCATAAACAGCCAGATATCTATGCAAAACATGTTAAGCGTTGCGTTGGATTTGTCATCGCTCATTTGTTCCTGCAAAAAGCACGAGTCCTATAAGCAAAGCCAACCCGTCCCGGATAAAGGATAGGTTGGCCTTGCTTTATCGTGCGTCAATGCCTTCTTTAATCAGTTTATTCACGACTTGCGGATTGGCTTTCCCTTTTGTTTCTTTCATCGTTTGGCCAACGAGGAAACCGAAGGCTTTGTCTTTGCCGTTTTTATAGTCGTCAATGGATTGTTGATTTGCTTCCAAAATGCCTTCGACGATGGATTTTAGTTCACTTTCATCGGAAATTTGCACAAGCCCTTGATCTTTAACGATTTGCTCGGGACTTCCGCCCTCTTCAATCAACGTCTTGAACACTTTTTTGGCAATTTTACTGGAAATTGTTCCCTTTTCGATCAAATGGATCAACGCTGCGAGCCCCGACGGCGTCATGGCCACATCTTCAAGCTCCAAATGATTGGCGTTCAAATGGGCATTCACTTCGCCCATCATCCAGTTGGCGGCCTGCTTCGCATCCGCGCCCGCTGCCACGGTTTCTTCAAAAAAGTCCGCGCTTGCCTTCGCTTGCGTCAGCACGCCGGCATCATAAGCGGGGATTTCCCATTCGGATATATAGCGTCTTTGTCTTTCATCAGGGAGTTCAGGGATTTCTTCCGCAATTCTTCCTTGCCATTCTTCATCGATAAAAAGATTGACGAGATCCGGTTCCGGAAAATAGCGGTAATCATCGGATCCTTCTTTCACTCGCATGAGCGTCGTTTCTTTGCGCTCATCATTCCAACGCCGTGTTTCCTGCAAAAGTTCATTGCCATCGCGAAGTTCTTGTTCCTGACGCTTCTCTTCAAAAGCAAGCCCTTTTTGCACGTTGGCGAATGAGTTTAAATTTTTCAGTTCCGTCTTCGTCCCGAATTCCTCTTGCCCGCTCGGACGTAAGGAAATATTCGCGTCACACCGGAGCGAACCTTCTTCCATTTTACAATCGGACACTTCCGTATATTGAAGGATTGCCTTCAATTTTTCCAAATAAGCATACGCTTCTTCCGGCGTGCGAATATCCGGTTCGGAAACGATTTCGATGAGTGGCGTTCCCGCGCGGTTAAAATCAACGAGCGACGTATCCTCTTCGTCGTCATGGGTTAATTTTCCCGCGTCTTCCTCTATATGAATGCGAGTGATGCCGATCGATTTTTTCTTGCCGTCCACTTCAATCTCAATCGACCCATGCTCACCGAGAGGTTGATCGAATTGGGAGATTTGATATGCTTTCGGGTTATCTGGATAAAAATAATTTTTACGATCAAATTTTGTATGCTCCGAGACCGAACAATTTGTCGCCAGTGACGCTTTAATGGCAAAATCAACGGCACGTTTGTTAAGCACCGGCAAAACCCCCGGGTGCCCAAGGCAAACCGGGCACGTTTGTGTATTTGGCGACGCTCCAAACGATGTGGAACATCCGCAAAATATTTTCGTATCCGTTTTTAATTCGGCGTGCACTTCCAAGCCGATTATCGTATCGAATGTCATCGTTTTGCCCCCTTATAGTCCCGGTTTTTCTTTGTAATGTCCTGTTTCTTGTTCGTAAGCGTGGCCGACACGGTACAGAATGCGCTCTTCAAACGGTTTGCCGATCAACTGCAATCCGACGGGAAGTCCATTTGAAAAACCGCATGGGATGGATAGGGCCGGGTTTCCGGACAAGTTCACCGGGATGGTTAAGATATCATTTAGGTACATCGTAAGCGGATCATTTTTTTGTTCGTCGATTTTAAAAGCTGTCGTCGGTGCTGTCGGGCCAAGAATGACATCATAACTGTGCAACACTTGGTTAAAATCTTCACGAATCAGCGTTCGGACTTTTTGTGCTTTTTTATAATAAGCGTCGTAATATCCGGTACTAAGGGCGAACGTGCCCAACATAATACGGCGTTTCACTTCATCGCCAAAGCCTTCGCTTCTCGTCTTTTTATAGACATCCATTAAATCATCGCCGGCTTTTTGAACGCCGTAGCGGATACCGTCAAAGCGGGCGAGATTGGCGGATGCTTCCGAGGAAGCAAGCAAATAATAAGCGGCCACTGCATACCTTGAATTGGGCAATGATACTTCCTCACATGTCGCCCCCATTCCCTCCAATGTGCGGATCGCTGCTTGAATCCGTTCTTTAACGCCGGCATCGACCCCTTCATCCAAAAACTCTTTCGGAATGGCAATTCTTAAACCGTTAATGTTACCTTCAAGTGCTGAGTGATAATCGGGCACGGTCACATCCACGGATGTGGAGTCGCGCTCATCATGACCGGCAATTTCCTGAAGCACGTAGGCGTTGTCTTCGACCGTTCGGGTAATCGGGCCAATTTGATCCAATGAAGAAGCGAACGCCACAAGTCCGTAACGGGACACTCGTCCATATGTAGGCTTTAACCCAACTACCCCGCAAAAAGAAGCGGGCTGTCGAATGGAGCCACCGGTATCTGACCCTAACGCAAACGGCACTTCTCCTGCGGCTACCGCTGCAGCAGAACCCCCGCTTGAACCACCGGGGACGTGACTTGTATTCCAAGGATTTTTCGTACTGTGATATCCGGAATTCTCGTTGGAAGAGCCCATTGCAAACTCGTCCATGTTTAATTTCCCGACGGTTACGATATTTTGTTCACGCAAACGTTTCATAACGGTTGCATCATAGACGGGATTAAAATTATCCAGAAGCTGACTTCCGCATGTGGTTTTCAATCCCTCAGTCATGATATTGTCCTTAATACCCGCAGGAATTCCGAATAAAGGCTGTCTTTCACTTTGCTCCACTTGCTCATCAAGCGCCTTGGCTTGAGCCATCGCGCCTTCTTCATCCAAAGTGAGAAACGCCTGCACAGAATCATCGACATCCCGAATTCTTTCGTAGGCATTTTCTGTTAGCTCTGACACTTTTACTTCTTTATTTTTAATTTTGCTATGCATCGATGCTATCGTTTCATCCATGAATGACACGGCTTTCACTCCCTTAATCCAGGACAGATGGAACTTCAAATTGTCCATCTTTCGACGCTGGCGCATTTTTTAGCACATCTTCCCTTTTCATCGACGGACGCACTTCATCTTCACGCAAAACATTTCGTACGTCCATGACGTGCGTCGTCGGTACGACATCTTCGGTGTCAAGTTCATTGAGACGTTCTGCATATTGAATCACATCGTCCATTTGTTTGGCAAATGTTTCTAAGTCATCATCACTAAACGTTAGTCGTGCAAGGTCCGCCACATGTTTCACTTGTTCTTTTGTGATCTCGGCCACTGCTGTTCACCTCTCAATCATTGGACTCAGCAACACTATGATCATATCAAAACACAGGCACGCGAGCAAAAACTCCCCACGTGCCAAACGTTCGACACAACTTGCATCCCCTTATTCATAAATGTGCACATTCACCTCTTCTCCGCTCTCTCTCGTAATCAATGCTTCTGTCCGGTCATTCGTTGTGACGGTAAGGCTGATGTCAATGTCCGTCGGAAAATGTTCCTCTACCTCGCTTGCTGCCTGCTGGGTTACCGCGATTGTCTCCGTTTTGGTATGAAACCGGATTGGCACTTCGATAGAGAGACGATCGAGTTCATTGCTCTGATAATGACCCCGGGCGGTGACACCTATATGGTTTCTAAAATAACTGTTTAACGCTTCGGTGAATTGGTTAAAGCGCTCAGCATCTTCAGGCACATGATCAAATGCTCGATCGGATGGAAAAAAATAATGCTCCTCATTCAACGTCTCCCAGCTACCAAGGTCGCTTCCTGCTTCAGCGGTTGCTGTTGCGATGAATTCCCCCGGCGTGATTGAATTCCGCGGGGCTTCCCGGAAGAGGCTGATGACGATCGGAACGTCATTCAATATCCCTTCTTCCCGTTCATCCGAACGCAACCGGTTAACGACTTCCGCCGCCATTTCCTCGCCGGATTCGATCGCCTCTTCTTCTGAAATTTCTTCATCAAACCAGGAACCATACGACCCATCTTCGTCTTGCTCACGGAAATAATAGATGCTATTCAAAGATAACGCTACCCCTACGCCGCCCAATTGCAGGTCTCCATCGTCATTCTCGGTGTGATAGTTTTGTTCGACAACATGAGAAAGAACACATGGATGATTGCTATGTTGATCTTCAAAACCATCCCCCTCTTCGAGTTGCGGATTTAGCCCCAAGCCTGCATATTCCTCTTCATCATCCTCATCGGACTCTTCATAGCGGGCCAGCCAAGCATTCATCTCATCGCTTCCTATATACTGCCCTTCTTGAATAAAATAATCTTCAGGCGGAAACGTCTCCGAAACGATTTCACTAAGCCCTATTTCCAGCCTTTCCAAGTCCAAACGGTTATAGGCGGTGCCCGAATAGCAACCTTCTCCCGAAGTAAAGCCTCTGACTTCTCCGGCTTCATATTCTCCATCCGGGAAAATGCTTCGATAGTATTCCGACAAACTGGGAACCGGCTCCCCCACATCTGCCGCTGCTCGTTGTTGCTCCTCTTCGCCTTCCTCTGTCTCTGCCGTTTCCTCTGTTGCGCCCGGATCCAAAAAATCTGCACATCCGGAAAGGGCAAGAAGCAAAGCTAACCCTACCGCCAATACCCTTGTTTTCATCCAACTTCCCCCTCTCTCGGAAAGCGCCATCCCCGGGTCACTATATTTCTTCCCGCGCTCGATTCTCATCCCATATTTCCACACCCAACTGCTCGGCTTTGTCCCGTTTGGAACCGGCATCTTCACCGGCGATGAGCACGTCTGTGTTTTTGCTGACGCTTGAAGTCACTTTCCCGCCGTTGGCTTCTATGATTGTTTTTAATTCATTGCGTGTCCAATGTTCCAGCTTACCCGTAAGCACAAACGTTTGATCTTGAAACTTATCCGATTCGTTTCCGCCGCTTCCTTTAAACGTCATATTCACGCCTGATTCCTTTAAACGCTTGAGCATGTCCCCCACTTCGGGTTGCAGGAAATATTGCTCAATCGCCTCTGCCATTTTGTGGCCGATTTCCGGAACTGCCTGAACATCTTCCGATGACGTATTTTGCAAGGCTTCCATTGTTTTATAGTGGCGGGCAAGTGTATCTGCCGCTTTCACCCCAATAAAACGAATGCCCAATCCAAATAGTAATCGCTCCAATGAATTGTCTTTCGACGCTTCAATCGCTGCCAGTAAATTGTTCACCGATTTATCGGCCATCCGTTCAAGCTTGATTAGTTCTTCATATTGAAGGGTGTATAAATCGGAAATATCAGCAACGAGTCGATGGTGAAAAAGTTGTGTAATCACTCGTTCCCCGAGCCCATCGATATTCATGGCGTTTCTAGAGACAAAATGAATCAATCCTTCCCGAATTTGCGCGGGGCACCGTGGGTTGATACAACGTAGAGCGACTTCCTCTTCCAAATGGACGAGCTCGCTCCCGCATTCAGGACACGACGATGGCATCAAAAAATCAGTTTCTTCACCCGTGCGCGCCTCTTCCACTACACGTACAACTTCCGGAATAATGTCTCCTGCTTTTTTTATCACTACTTGGTCTCCGATTTTAATGTCTTTTTCCCTGATAAGTTCCTCATTGTGAAGCGAGGCTCGTTGGACCGTCGTCCCGGCAACTGTCACCGGGGCAAGATGAGCGGTCGGTGTAACAACTCCGGTCCGCCCCACCGACAGTTCAATATCGGTTAACGTCGTCATTTTTTCTTCCGCCGGAAATTTGTAGGCGGTTGCCCAACGAGGGTTTTTGGCCGTAAAGCCAAGTTCATCTTGCTGCCTTAAGCTATCCACCTTAATGACGATGCCGTCAATTTCATACCGGAGGTCTTTGCGCTTCTCGATCCAGTGCTGAACATAAGCGATGACTTCTTCCATCGAACCGACGTGCCGGTTTTCGGGGTTCACTTTTAATCCTAACTTCTTCATATAAGCAATCGCCTCATGATGAAATGCTAAACCGGCACCGCGATCGTCACCGATGGCATAGAGAAAAATATCGAGGTTCCGGGCAGCCGCAATTTTGGGATCCAACTGTCTAAGGGAACCTGCCGCCGCGTTACGTGGATTAGCGAATAACGCTTCTCCGCTTTCCCCTTTTGCTTCGTTTAAACGTTGAAACGAATGTTCCGGCATGAAAACTTCTCCGCGAACCTCAAGGCTCACCGCTTCATTGAGATGCAGGGGGATCGAACCGACCGTTTTCAGATTTGACGTAATATCTTCGCCGATTTGCCCATCGCCTCTTGTCGCGCCGCGGACGAGGCGTCCTTCCTCATACGTAAGGGCGACCGCGAGGCCATCGATCTTTAATTCACAGCTATACGTCACATCGTCTTCTGCCGACAATCCTTGGCGCACACGACGGTCAAAATCCCATAATTCCTGTTCATTAAACGCATTCCCGAGGCTTAACATCGGCCGCTCATGACGAACTTTTTGGAACCCGGAGAGCACTTCCCCGCCAACACGCATGGTCGGAGAATCATCACGTTTCAAAGCAGGGGACTTTGCTTCAAGCTGTATTAGTTCCCGTATGTCTTCATCATAATTCGCATCAGGAACGATGGGATCATCGAGGACATGATAATGGTAATTGTAGCGATGGAGCCGTTCACGCAGTTCCGCCGCACGCGTTTCTGTATCTTGATCTATAGCCATAGCCGGTCTTCCTTTCCTGCTAAAGGTTAGAGGTTTTTTCTTGCCGGTTGCTACTCTCCCCTTCCAAGTCGGATCTTCTCTTTTTTTGAACACAACACGCACTTATTGGCGTGTGATTGGGGCGAATTTGGCAACGAGGCGTTTAATGCCCTCAGCGGGAAATGCAATATCCAATTCCTGGTTTTCATCCTCCCCGTTGACAGCGACCACCGTGCCTGTCCCCCATTTTCGATGATCCGCTTTGTCTCCAACCTTCCAAGCATGCGTCTCTCCGCCCGTCCGGGTCGTCGTAGTCCCCTTCCGATGTTTTCGAGCGCTTTTCGTTTCGCCGGCGTCGATGGAAACATTTCCGGCTGCTTCCGGTTCGGATTCAAATAAATGGCCCGGCACTTCGTTGATAAACCGCGAACCCGGATTCATTTGCGCTCGCCCGTAGAGGCGCCGTGATAAAGCTTTTGTCAAATGCAACTGTTCTTCCGCTCGCGTCATCCCCACATACGCGAGCCGGCGCTCTTCTTGCATTTCTTCTTCCTCGAATAAAGAACGGTTATGAGGAAAAATTCCTTCCTCCATCCCGATTAAAAAAACAATAGGAAACTCTAACCCCTTGGCGGCATGCAATGTCATCATCGTTACCGTCCCTTGCTCGTGACCTTCCTCTTCATCATCGAGGCGATCAATATCTGCGACCAATGCAAGGTCCGTCAAAAAGGTAATCAAAGATTTGTCATCGTCCTGCCTTTTTTCAAACTCTTGGGCGACGGTGAGAAGCTCGTCAATATTTTCGAGACGGCTTTGTGCCTCCAATGTGTTTTCGTCGTTGAGTGCGTCCCGATAGCCGGATGTTTCCAACACTTCCTCGAGGAGATTAAGCACCGATAAATATTCTTGTTGGCGTATCCAGTTGTTCAAATGTTCCGCGAAGCCGAGAAGCTTCTTCGTCACCGTTGCCGAAAGGCCGATCTCCTCGGCTTCCAGAAGGGCGCCATACAAGCTTATATCCTGATTATTCGCATAGGCAGCCACTTTATCCACTGTTGTCGCTCCAATTCCTCTTTTAGGGACATTAATTATCCGCGACAAACTAATATCGTCATCCGGATTGGCAATCACCCTTAGATAGGCAAGCACATCTTTAATTTCTTTACGGTCATAAAATTTTGTGCCGCCGACCATTTGATAAGGGATATTCGACTTGACGAACAATTCTTCCATCACACGGGACTGGGCGTTCGTTCGATAGAGGATCGCGAAATTTTGATAGCCTATCTGTTGCGTTTGTGTCGCTTTTTTAATCTGATCAATGACGTAAAACGCTTCCTCCCGTTCATCCATGGCTTCATGAAAATGAATGCGCGTTCCTTCCTCATTTTCAGTCCATAGATTTTTCGGTTTGCGTCCGCTGTTATTTTTGATCACTTCATTGGCCGCCAATAAAATCGTTTTCGTCGAGCGGTAATTTTGTTCCAGTAAAATTACTTCGGCTTCTTCATAATCTCCTTCAAAAGAAAGGATATTGCCGATATCCGCTCCGCGCCATTTATAAATGGACTGATCCGAGTCACCGACGACACAGATGTTGCGAAAACGATCAGCGAGTTGCTTTACAAGCATATATTGCGCCTTGTTCGTATCCTGATACTCGTCCACATGGATGTATTGGAACTTGCGTTGATAGTATTCCAACACCTCGGGCACCTCGCGGAAAAGACGGATCGACATCATAATCAGATCGTCGAAATCGAGCGCGTGATTAATCCGAAGGCGCCGCTTATATTCTTTATAAACATCGGCAGCCACTTCCTCAAATGGGCCGCTTGCATTTTTGGCGTATGCTTCGGCGGTGATCAACTCATTTTTGGCACCGCTGATCATGCCGAGCAATGCGCGTGGCGGGAACTTTTTAGCGTCCAAATTTTGGTCTTTTAAGATCTGTTTGATGACCGATTGCTGATCGGTAGCGTCCAAGATGGAAAAATTGCGGTTAATCCCGATGCGATCGGCATCTCGCCGCAATATCCGCACGCATAAGGCGTGAAAGGTGGACATCCAAATGCTGTCGGCCACACCGCTGATTTGCTGTCCCACACGTTCTTTCATTTCTCGCGCTGCTTTATTCGTAAAGGTAATCGCGAGAATATTCCAAGGCGCCACCCCTTTTTCCCGGACCAAGTAAGCGATCCGACAGGTGAGCACACGTGTTTTTCCGCTTCCGGCACCGGCCATGATCAAGAGCGGACCTTCCGTCGTCTTCACCGCTCGCTGTTGTTCCGGGTTTAACCCCTCGAGTAATTGTTCCATCCTATTTCGTTGCATGACACGCACATCCTTAGCGCTTGTTGATTTGCCTTTTTGTCTCTTTCACTGCTTTAACAGTCTTCAATGCTTCTTCTGTATTTTCATAGAGGGCGTTGCCAACGACAACTGTATCCGCCCATGCGGCCATTTCCGTCGCTTGTTCCGCCGTTTGTATCCCCCCGCCGTAAAATAGTCGGGCATGCGCAAGCGTTTGGCTTACTTTTTTTACAACTTCAATGTCGCCATATGTACCGCTGTATTCAAGATAAAAGATTGGCATGCGCAAAACGCTTTCGGAAAATCGGGAAAAAGCGACGATATCTTCCATATCCATTGCCGCATCCGCAGCTGTTCGTCTCGCCGCGCTGGAATGTCGATTCAAAATGCAGTATCCTTCGCCCCAGACTTCGGCCGATTTCAGGAACTGGCCGTGGGCTTTCAATGCTTGTTGGTGCAGGCCGCTAATAAATGCCGAGTGATGAGCATTTAAAACAACCGGAATCAAGTAAGCGTCAAATCCGGGCGTAAGTGCTTCCAATTCTGTCACTTCCAACACACACGGTACTGAAAAACGCCTGACAGCTGCTAAACATTCCGTTACATTGTCGATGGTCGTTCCTTCTGTGCCCCCAACGATAACCACATCTGTTCCCGACTCACAAATCTCTTCAAGCCACTTTTCCGAGTGTGGTCTCGCCGGATCCACTTTAAACGCGTGACGCCAAGCTTTCATTTCTTCGATCATTTTAAGAGCGCCTCCACTTCAGATTGATGAGGGGACCCTACAACCTCAATCATTTTTCACGTTCATTCGACCCCGGGATAAATTCTCCGGCACTTGTAAACTGCTCCTCAAGCTTATATTATAGCAGATATTCACTATTTTCTTAAGCTGGAAAGGAAAAATTACTTAAACGGAAAACTCGGCCAAATTGGAGGAGGAAATCAGATCATAGATTTAAGAAGTGACACATTAACGCAACCGACCGAAAAAATGAGAAAGGCGATGTATGATGCGGAAGTAGGGGATGATGGCAGAACAGATAAATTAGGAAGAGGGGAAGATCCGTCCGTTAATAATCTGGAAGACGTTGCTGCTGAAGTAATGGGCAAGGAAGCTGCTCTTTTTTGTAATAGCGGAACGATGGCCAATCTCATTTCGTTATTAACGCATGGCACCAGAGGAGACAACGTTCTGGCAGGAGAAACATGCCATATAAATAAAAGCGAGAAAGCGCCTTTTATGGAAAACATAGGAGGCTTAATTCCGCGCTTTTTCGAAACAGACGTATTTGGAGCCCCTGACATGGATAGTATTCATCAGTTGATGAACGATTATGAGATTAAGCTTCTTTGTTTGGAAAACACGAATAATTTTATGGGCGGAACTTGTCTTTCAAAAGAACAGATGAATACGCTCTGTAACGTTGCCCATGAAAACGGCATTCCCGTTCATTTAGATGGAGCAAGAATCTTTAATGCATCCGTCTATTACGATATTCCGGTCAAAAAATTAGTCAAGCCAGCGGACTCTGTGATGTTTTCTCTTTCCAAGGGATTAGGAGCTCCGATGGGGTCTGTGCTTTGCGGACAAAAAGCATTTATCACACGCGCAAGAAAAATAAGAAAGTTGTTGGGAGGATCCATGCGGCAATCAGGCGTAGTCGCGGCTACAGGAATTACTGCAATTCAACAAGAAGTGGATAGATTAAAGGAAGATCATGAGAATGCTTATCTATTGGCAGGTATGATCAAGGACAACGCTAAAATAAATATTCGCATGGATGCAGTTCAAACAAATATCGTCAATGTTGACGTTTCTTCAAGTGGCCGATCGGCAAAAACCATTGAATCTGATCTTTTAAATAAAGGACTCAAGGTGAAGAGCATTTCCGACTATAAAGTTAGAATAACAACGTACCGAGGAGTAACGAGGGATGACATCATAAGAGCGGCAACGATTATTAATGCGTATTTTAGGGAATGCTGAACAACTTGCAGTTATCAGCTGAAGCCGGGATGCCGCTTCCATGGCTTCGCTTTCCGCGGACGAACGGAAAATTCTTATGTGCCAGTCTTTTTCCGTTATTCAGCAGTCCCTGTTTTAACGAATTTTAATGGAAAAAATATTAGAAAAATTGGATTTTCACCAAGCTTTTATGGCGAAAGCCTTCGTTGCACTTATCTACCCAAAAAGTTAAATCCCGCGGTATAAAATTTTGCGGGATTTACACGTATATCATTTTTACCAAGCCGTCCATCCTCCATCAACGAATAATGTTTGGCCTGTTACCATATTCGAAGCGTGGGAACTTAAATAAAGCACT
This sequence comes from Salicibibacter cibi, assembly GCF_016495865.1. NCBI lineage: Bacteria > Bacillati > Bacillota > Bacilli > Caryophanales > Bacillaceae > Salicibibacter > Salicibibacter cibi. The sequence continues at coordinate 1,014,948 of NZ_CP054706.1, read as the reverse complement.
GCTCCAAATAAATCATCCGTTTTTGCCAACCGTCCAAGTGGGATCCTGCTGTATACGTCTGCTTTAAAATCTTGATCCTCGAACATTTTCTCTGTTAACGGCGTTTCAATAAAAGTTGGCGCCACTGCATTTATATTGATCTGATCTTTTGCCCACTCAATCGCCAAAGATTTGGTTAACTGTTTTATTCCTCCTTTACTGGAACAATATGCCGAACGTTTGTAATAACCAACCTCTTCCATCTGAGAAGACATATGAATGATTTTTCCGGATCCCTGCGCCTTCATAAAAGGATAGACGGCCTGATTAAAGAAAAAAGCACTTTTTAAATTGATGTCATGGACCGTATCCCAATCGTTCTCAGTAATTTCTGTTGCAGGTTTGGTTATATTGGTCCCGGCATTATTGATAAGGACATCAATCCTGCCAAACGTTTGGTATATCCGGCTGGCTAAATCCGGGAGGTTCTTTTTTTCGGTAATGTCGCATGGGAAAATCTCGACATATTTGGAGGAAAGACCTACATCTGCTTTCACTTGATTCAATTTTTCCTTGTTTCGTGCCACAAGCGCAATTTTTGCTCCGTTTTCGGCAAAGGTACGTGCGAGGTCCTTCCCAATTCCTTGGCTTGCCCCTGTGATAATCACCACTTTTTCTTTTACCGAGAATAAATTTTCTATTTTCACGCTTTATTCCCCTCTTTTCATTTGTTCTCAAGTGCTTTTTGAATAATCGATTGGGCGCTGATGTGCGGACCTGTTAAAACGTTTGGAAGGTCGAAAGATTCAACGGCACGCGCCATGGAATATTGGGCCAGAACGATCGTTTTATCATCTTTATGCTCATGTATTTTTTCTTGGATGATTTGATCATGTGCCAAAACGTCCCCTTTTTGCAATGCTTGAAATGCTTCCGGCAAAACAAAAATTTTAATACGGACAGTTTTATTCCTTTCAGCCGCGATATCCTTTAGCATCCTTTCCGTCGTCGGACCCGCTGCTTTTACCGTTGCGATTACCGTGATATCCGAACTATGATCAACGGCTTTCTCCAACATGCTCATGTCGGAGCTTAATACAGGCACAGGCATAAGTTCGGCAATTTTAGCTACATAAGGGGTAAAAGATGAACAGGTAAATAAAATAGCATCGACATGGCTTTCAACCGCCTTGCCCGCTAACGCACTCAACCGCATAATCATTCGGTTTGTAACGGTATTTGTCTCATTCAACTCGTAAATTAATCCTTCATCCATAAAGTTCACAAGGTCAGCCTTTTCATCCAATTGCGAGAACGCGTGAAGAATCGGTGACACTGAATTCATTGTAGCGTGAACGAGCCCAATTCGGATGTTACCGGACATCAATATCCCTCATTTTCTGCATAGATGGATTTTACACGTTCAAGCGCTTGTTTCGACACCGCCATTGATGAATCTTGTTGTTTAATTTCAAAGCTTACAAAAGGCGTCCGTGGCATTTGACGAATAGCATTTATGATTTCATTCATATCAAACGTTCCTTCTCCGGGCATCAAACGGTCGCTATCCGTGAGATGAATGAAGCCTAATTTATCGATCGCTTCATGAAACAGATGAACAAAATAAGGCTCACGGCTTTCTGCCTCCATATGAAGACAATCGAGCATAATGCCAAAATTGGCAGACGTAAATGATTGAATAAAAGTCATTGTCTCCTTTGTGCGATTTAAGTTATTCATCTGATTTTTATTTTGTGGTTCGATTAAAATGGTTACGTTCCTTTTTTCAGCAGCTTCAAGCACACGATCGCAAGACTGTCTCATATGTTCCCAAGATAAAGCAGGGTGTTCATCACTCATTTGTCCGCGCAGCTTCCCTATTGTAACGGAGCAATCAAACACTTCCGCCCATTCAATCAGGTGAATGGTTCGTTTTATCGCTTCATCTCGGCAGCTTTTATCCAAAGATGAAAATGACAGTCGATCGTCTGCAGCCATAGGACCTGTTCCAAACGAGGCTACCTTTAACCCTTCATCAGTGACTATTTTGGATACATAAGGCAAATTGGCTTCACGTCCATCCCGTACTAACAATTCAACTCCATCATAACCAAAGGATGCCAGGGAAGGAATGATTTCTTTTGCGGAACCTTTTGCACTAAACATTGGTTTGATCGTTTCTTCTGTTTGGTAAGGATAAGCAAATGGAAACATACAATCACCCTTTATCATATAGACGCGTGTACGCCACTTTCTTTTATTTCTTTGCGTAGGCCGGCAACGACGTTCTCGCTAATCGGAATACCTGTACGAAGACGTTCTTGTACTTTTTTTTCTTCCGGCTCGCCGGGGATTAGAATGTCATCAAAACCTTCGGCCCGAGGAAGTGATTTCGTCTTCTTCACAAAATCATCCATCCGATTCTCAAATTCTTCTTTTGATACGAATAAGTCAGGACGGATAGCAATGAACAAGTGACCTGCATTTTGAGGTTCTGAATGATCAAAATATAAACTTTTTACATCTCCGCCATAGTTGGCCCCCGTCAAAACACCGGATAAAAGTTCCACAAGCATGGCAAGGGCTGATCCTTTCGCTTCCCCAAATGGAAGGCACACGCCCTCAAACGCTTCATTCGCATCCGTTGTTGGCACCCCGTCTTTATTCAACGCCAACCCTTCTGCAATTGACTCGTTATTCGTAGCAGCTAACCTAATTTTGCCCCTCGCAATGACTGTCATCGCCATATCTAACACGTAAGGAGATTCATTGCCGCCAGGAACAGCGGCAGCGAATGGATTCGCACCCAAATATGCCGTTCTCCCACCCCAAGGCGGAATTGCAGGGGAAGAATTCGTATACGCCATTGATATAAAGCCTTCTCTCATTGCTTGCATAACGTATAAGGCTGCCATCCCATAATGGGTACTATTATGAATGCCTACTAAGCCAATGCCGCTCTCACGAGCCAGGTTCATCGCTTCATCCATGGCACGATGACCGGCTAAGAATCCCATGCCAGCATCTCCATTTATTTTTGATACCGCACTCGTTATTTTTTCAACCTTTATCTCCGGTTTCGGATTGACGACTTCTTTTCGAATACGTTTTAGATACATCGGGATGCGTGACACACCGTGAGAATCCAAACCTCTTAAATTAGCAGCTACCAAGTCTTTTGCAATGGTATCGGCATCTTCTTTTTTCATTCCCTCATTCTCGAATAATAGAGAGGAAATTTCAGTTAAATGAGAGGCTTCTATATAAGTGAAACTGTCTGACATCATGATACCCCCTTGAGTATACATCGTTTAGTGAAGGTTATTGGGTTGCGTTCTTTACCTTTCGTACCTCTCAACACGCAGAGAAGCTTGTCGTTTGTGCCCCATAAACCCTTCTAGTTCACATAGCCTTTCTGCATATTTTCCTATCTCGACGCTTGCTTCCTTCGTGACTTTCTGATAGGTGCAGTTTTTCAGGAATTTACCAACCCAGAGCCCTCCTGTATATTTCGCCGCTTGTTTGGTAGGCAAGGTATGGTTGGTACCGATCACTTTATCCCCGTAAGCAACGTTCGTCTCAGGGCCAAGGAATAATGCGCCGTAGTTTTTCAGATTATCCAAGAAATAATCCGGATCATTTGCAAGCACTTCAACGTGTTCAAATGCTAGTTTATCCGCTTCACGTACTGCTTCTTTTTTATTTTCTGCGACTATGATGATCCCGTTATCTCTCCAAGCGATTTCTGCAACTTCTGCAGTTGGCAAGATTTGTAACTGGCGAGAAATTTCACCCTCCAATGATTCGGCCAACGCTTGGGACGTTGTAATCAATGCACCGGGAGAGGTAGGCCCATGCTCAGCTTGCCCAAGTATATCGGTTGCAACCATTTCTACGTCAGCTGTCTCATCAGCGATAACGAGGGTTTCTGTCGGCCCTGCCAACAAATCAATGCCTACACGACCGAAGAGTTGCCGTTTCGCTTCCGCGACAAAGGCGTTTCCGGGTCCGACGATCATGTCGACCTGATCCATGGTTTCTGTTCCAATTCCCATTGCTGCCATGGCTTGCACACCACCTAACAGATAAATTTCATCTGCGCCTGCCATATGCATGGCCGCAACCGTTGCTTTCGGAATTTCACCATTTGCGGGAGGCGTGCACGCAACCACACGTTCAACACCGGCCACTTTCGCAGTAACAATACTCATATGAGCGGATGCCACCATTGGATAGCGACCGCCGGGAACGTAGCAGCCAACGCTGTTTACGGGGATATTTCTATGCCCAAGAATGACGCCCGGTCGGGTTTCTACTTCAATATCTTGAATGGATGCCCGTTGATGGCGAGCAAAATTTTCAATTTGACTTTGCGCAAATTTAATATCTTGAACCACATCGTCCGACAGTGCATCAATTGCAGCTTCGATCTCCTCCTTGGAGAGACGAAAGCTTTGCGGAGACCACTGATCAAACTTTTCCGAAAGATCTCGGACAGCTTCATCGCCTCGATCTTCTATACTTTGAATGATTTCGCCTACCGACTGTTGAACTTTTAGGTCAGCTGTTTGTTTTTCTTCATTTGTCTTTCCTTTTTTTAGAAAACTCGCCACTATACGACACTCCCTAGATAATAGTTGTTTTTGAATACGTATTCATCATAGTATAAAATTTCTCTCTTGTAAACGTTTTCTCAACATAATAAGTTAATGTTTTCATATTAGTGCTTTAGCAACACAAATCATACGTATAAAGAACAGAAATTCATATTGACGTCGGATATAAAACCGCTTACAATGAATACGTATTAGTCACATGGAAGAGGGTTGGGAACAATGGTATCGTCTAAAGATGTCGCTCGCGAAGCCGGCGTCTCGCAGCCAACGGTTTCAAGAGTGTTAAATACGCCGGAACAAGTAAAAAAAGAAACAGTCGATAAAGTTCAAAAGGCAATCGAAAAACTAAACTATCGGCCGAACGTCGTGGCACGCAGTTTAAAACAAAAAAAAACCAAATACATTGCTTTAATCTCCGGTCCTTTACACAATCCATTTTTTGTCGATTCAACGACAACCATTGTGAATGATGCCAAAAAGCACGGGTACCATACGCTTGTCTATTTTGAAGATCAGGGGGACAATCTCGCTATTTATGAGGAGGTGCTGAAGCAACAAGTAGATGGAATTATTCTGTCTTCTATTTTTATTGATGATCCGATTTATCAAGATCTCGTAAATGCTCAAGTGCCTTTCGTTATGTTCAACCGTCGACATCAATCAGGCGGGAACTATGTGGAAATAGATAATGAAAAAGCTGGCCAATTGGCCACCAATCATTTATTGAAACTTGGGCATACAAAAATTGCTTGGATTGGGGGGGCGACGTATACCTCAACGTTTAATGGGAGGTTATCCGGATACCGAACAGCCATGAAAGCCACCAACCACACTATCGAACCCGGATGGATTAAAGAAACGGATACGACAGAACGATCGGTGGTTCAAGCAGTGGATGAGTTGTTGCTGTTACCTGACAGGCCGACTGCCATATTTGCCGCTACAGATTCAATGGCATTATTTTGTCAAAACTATTTAATGCACATGGGGTTTCAAATTCCGGAAGATTTCAGTATATGCGGGATGGACAATATTGATATGACCGCGCACGCCGCTATTCAAATGACCACGTTGACCCATCATTCCGACAAGCCGATGGGGCTATATGCGATTGAACATCTTATTCATATGATGGAGGTGGATGCACATGAACACAAAGACCTGCAATTAACGTTGGAACCTAAACTCATGATTCGAAAGACAACAGATTTAAATCGTTCTACCATATAAGGAACAGAAAGCAGCAACTAGAAGAACGGCAACCCCGTTCTTGTCCCTCTAAGGGAAGAATAACACTGACAGTGCTTCATTCCTCCAATTGGATGGATCTGCCTTGGACGAGCCGGTATGATCGCTTGATAGGAGTAAATCCGATCCGCTTTTTGCCCATGCTTGCATAGATTTATGAAGTCAAATCGGATTTAATCATCTTGCCACGCAACTAGAAAAGCTATCAGAACTTTTGAAACATGGCACTATCGATATCCCATCAGTATTCATTGATATCAACGATAGATTTGGGCAAAGAGCCACTATATAATTTAAATTTTAAGGAGGTTCCATAAATGGACCCATATTTAGCTATTAGCGGATTTTTAATCATTTTAGCGGTTATTGGCCTCCTAATGTGGGGAAAGGTTCATCCAGTAGTTGCGATGGTCCTTATTCCGGTTATTGGGGTACTCATAGCCGGTTTTGGATTTGACGACCTCGCGGAATTTTTTAGCGGCGGGATTGATCAAGTCATGGACGTCGCCGTCATGTTTATTTTTGCCATTATTTTCTTTGGCATCATGAACGATGTCGGTTTATTTAATCCGATTATAAAAAATATGATTATCCTCACAAAAGGGAATGTGATTGTTGTTACTATCGTTACCATTATCATCGGAGCGATCGCCCACCTCGACGGTGCCGGCGCAACCACGTATTTGTTGACGGTTCCTGCCCTTATTGGCTTATACAGGGCACTAAATATGAGTCCAATGTTACTTTTAATGCTTGCCACTTTTAGTCTCGGGTTTATGAACGTCGTCCCCTGGGCCGGACCGGTAGGGAGACTTGCTTCGGTACTTGGTTATGATAATCCTGCCGACCTATGGTTTCCATTGATTCCTTGGCAAATAGCCGCGTTCGTCGTGGCCATTGGTTTCGCGGTAGTCCTTGGACTGAGGGAAAAGAAACGCATTGAGAAACGCATAAATAATGGAGAAATTGAAGCCCAAAAAAATGTCAACGCGAGAGCACTGGCTGATGACTTCATGAAACAGCAAAAAGATAATGAAGCAGCAGCCGAGGAGACGCCCAGAAAACACCCTGCCATGCTTTGGCTCAATGCTGCCGTGTTACTCGGGGTTTTGCTCTTAATGCTTTTGGATATCGCACCTCCGGGGCTTGCCTTTATGATCGGGTTGGCGATCGTTTTACCTTTGAACTACCATAGTGTGAATGATCAAATGGGACGTATTCGCGCGCATGCGCCTGCCGCGCTCATGATGGCTTCGATCATCCTTGCCGCCGGACTCTTTTTGGGCGTGATGACTGAATCAGGTATGTTGGACTCGCTTGCTATGTCTATCGTAGGGATCGTCCCTGATGCTGTTGGCCCTTATACGCACGTGATCGTGGCATTTTTTGGAATTCCCTTGGATATCATCATGAGTACAGATGCTTATTATTTCGGTATCTTTCCGGTTGTTGAGAGTGTTGCCGCCAACTTTGGCGTCGCTTCGGAATCTACCGCTTTTATGATGTTAGTTTCAAGTACTTTTTCACAAGGGTTTTTATCCCCAGCTATGTGGTTGGGCGTTGGGCTCGCCGGTGTACAAATAGGCCGATTCATGAAATACGCTTTCTTCTGGTTCTGGGGTTTCGGTATCATTGGATTAATTTTAGGTTTCATCCTCGGTATATATTAGGGAATGCTGAACAACTTGCAGCTATCAGCTGAAGCCGGGATGCCGCTTCCATGGCTTCGCTTTCCGCGGACGAACGGTCAAGCCTCCTCGCGCAAAACCGGCGCTTCGGGGGCTTGACGCGTCCGTTTTTCCGCTGGAGTCTCGCCATTGCAGCACCGTCCCTCCGTGTGTTGCCAGACGTGCAAGGGTTTTCTGCTTTTAGGATAGATTTTCTTGCATCTAGCTTTGACAACACCAACGAAAAATGCTTATGTGCCAGTCTTTTTCCGTTATTCAGCAGTCTCTATATTAGATTTAAAAATTCATCCTCCGGTGCCGGGGGATGATTCCTAGAATGGAGTCTTTATGTGAATTTAATCAGCGTTGTATTTCTGGACGTTATTCTTCCTATTTTAATTGTGATGACCATTGGAGTGCTGTTGCAGAAGAAGTTTAACTTTCAACTTACTCCGATCGTAAAACTTATTACCTATTGTTTTATGCCAGCAGCCGTTTTCTTAAATATTTATCAGGCTGAGTTTGATTATGGACTGTTGGGTCAACTTCTTCTTTATTTGTTTTTATTTACTTGCAGTACCATTCTACTTGGCAATTTTTTGTCCAAGTTATTAAACCTTAAGCGGCAAGAAAGCGCAGCTTTGAAAAACAGTATTTCCCTTATGAACTCAGGCAATTACGGTTTACCTGTCAGTCAATTGATTTTTAGTGCGAATCCTTTAGGGGTTTCCATTCAAATTATCATGATTGTTTTCCAAAATTTACTTACCTATACATATGGCCTTTATAATTTAGTCTCTGCATCAAAGTCAGCCGTTGATATTCTAAAAGCTATTTTTCGGTTGCCCATTGTTCATGCTTTACTCTTTGGAATCATCTTTCAATTTTTCGATATTCCGTTGCCCAATTTTGCACTTGTGCCACTAGAACAACTTGCCAATGCTTTTTTTGCCTTAGCGCTTTTCCTATTGGGCGCTCAACTGGCCCACATAAATATCAAGTCATTTCATAGCGTCATTGTCTGGAGTATTCTCGGAAGGTTAGTTGTCGGTCCTGTGTTTGCTTTCCTTATTATATTCATCCTTGGCATTGATGGGGTAATGGCGCAATCGTTACTCATCGCAAGTTCGTTTCCGACGTCAAGAAATACAGCGACCATCGCACTTGACAATCAGGTAGCGCCGGAATTGCACGCACAGATTGTCCTGTATTCAACGGTTCTAAGTGGTATAACTGTAACGATCGTTATCTATGTGGCAATGATCCTTTTTTAAATAGGGATTGCTGAACAACTTGCAGCTATCAGCTGAAGCCATTGCAGCGTCGTCCCTCCGTATGTTGCCAGAAGTGCAAGGGTTTTTTTGCTTATAGGATGGATTTCCTTGCATCTAGCTTTGGCAACACCAAAGGAAATGCTTATGTGCCAGTCTTTTTCCGTTATTCAGCAATCCCTAAATACCTTTTGTCCTCATTCTCCTTGGATGAGGACAAAATCACGTTTTCGGCCTGTTTTTATCTTTTTACCTTCCCACTTTTCTTGTGTCCCATTTAAAAATATGGTATTGGTGAGATTATCGCACAGAAAAAAAGGACATAACGGTAAGGGGGGCTTACTTTGAAAAATCTATTGTTTTTAACGTTCGGGACGTTTTTATTTGCCTTGTCGATCACACAATTTGCCATGCCCAACAACTTGGCGGAAGGGGGCATCGCCGGGCTTGCTTTATTGCTTTTCTATGCACTAGGATTTTCCCCAGCGATCGTCACCTTCATTTTTAATGCTATATTGCTGGCAATTGGCTACCGGGTATTGCCGAAGCATATGATTTATAAATCTCTATTAAATGTACCGTTATTTTCCTTATTTGTTTATCTGATGGAAGACTGGGGCCAACCGATGGCAGATCCGTTATTGGCTGCAATTTTCACCGGTGTGTTCACCGGCGCCGGTTTCGGGTTCATCTTTCAGGCAGGAAGCACAACCGGTGGCACCTCAACCGTTGCCCGCATGCTTAATCATAAGTTCGGTTGGGAACTCACAGGTTCGAACTTCGTCCTCGATGCAACGATTGTGGGAATCGGAATTTTTATCATCGGTCCGCTCCATACGATGTACACCATTGTTGCGCTATACATCGGCAAAAAAATCACCGATTACGTATTGGAAGGTTTTCAATCAAGGAAAGCCCTCAACGTCATTTCCACAGAAGGAAACGACATCGCAGATGCTGTCATTCGTTTAATGAATTCAAGCGCGACCATATATGAAGCGTATGGAAGTTTTTCGCAAAAGAAAAATCAAATGGTTTATATCGTCATTGAAAAACAACGATTGTTCCATCTAAAACAAATGATCTACGATATTGACCCAAACGCCTTTATCGTCGTGTACACGGTCAAAGACGTCTCCGGGGGAACGTTTTTAAATCAATACCATCCTTCCCAAAAAACTTTTCCTACGAAGGACACTTTTGAGAATGAAAATTTTGGTGAATCAAATGACTAGCGATCTTCACCTTCATTTGATTATAATGGGACGTATGGTTTTTAATTAATATTTATTCACATCACGACGGAGGGATTTTTAATGAACATCGTTGCCATTGTCGGAAGCACACGGCAAGACTCGTATAACTACAAAATCGCAAAACATATGGAAAAACGGTATGCCAATCGATTTAACCTGGAAATTCTAAACATCGGGAGCCTTCCGTTTTACAATCAAGATATCGAGAACAACCCATCACAGGAAGTCACAGCATTTAAGAAAAAAGTGGAGGAAGCAGACGGCGTTCTGTGGGTGACGCCCGAATACAACGCGACGATTCCCGGTGCGCTGAAAAACGCCATCGATTGGCTTTCACGTGTTGATAAAGTAATGATCGGAAAACCGTCATGGATCGTGGGCGCTTCCATGGGAACGCTCGGCACGGCAAAAGCCCAATCTCACTTGCGTGATATTCTTTTTGCTCCGGGCCTCTCTTCGCCTCTCCTCCCCGGGAATGAAGTTTGCATCGGACAAGTGCACACGAAGCTTGACGAGGATGGCAATCTCGTTGACGAAGGCACTATCGCGTTTCTGGATACCGTCACCGATGCCGTCATCCCTTGGATCGAAAACCAACAGGCGACCGTCAAGATTTAATTCTTGAAAACCCATGGAGGACCGCCATCCTTCTATGGGTTTTTTCGTATCAATTAAATCGATTCTTTTTATTTTGATGTGAATACGTGTGTGGATAATAATGGACAAATTTGTAAACATGGTGCTTAATAAAATGTGTTTGGACCGTTTGAACTTCCGGGACCACATACGTTTGCACAAATGGTGCCGAATATGGAGAATACGGGCCAAATGATTTCGGATGCCTTCCAAACATCGTATAGCCTCCTTTAAACCGATTACCTATATTTTATGTGAAAATAAGTTGCGTCGTACTGGTTCTTTCGCCTATGAGGACAAACAATGTCAGCTAGACACGGACACTGGCCAATAATGTCTGATACTAATCTTTCATTTTTGGGATGTCATCAGCATAGCAATGATCGGACGAACGAAGCCCCGGGCAGACAGGTGTCTGTTCCCGGGGCTTCTCATTATTCGCCGTGCACGCGGCTGAGTGCCAATTGATAACTATCGTTTCCGTAATTAAGGCAACGCTTCACGCGGCTGATGGTAGCGGTACTTGCTCCCGTTTCCACTTCAATTTTATGATAGGTTTTTCCATCCTGCAGCATACGAGCCACTTCCAGCCGCTGAGCAAGCGATTGGACTTCGTTAATAGTACAAAGATCATCAAAAAATTGATAACATTCCTCGATATCTTTTAAGGATAGAATTGCATTAAATAGTTGATCCATTTCTTTGCCGCGTAATTTATCGATTTGCATGGCAATCCTCTCTTTCACAAAAAGTGAAACTTCCATCAAAGGAGGTTTTTCATCTTCGATGAGATACGGCTTACGCCCGCAAAATCATCCTTTTCTATTTTAACGCATTATCGTAGGAAAGAGAACGCTTTTTTTGTGAACGTCATAAATCCCTTTTGCTGTCGTGCGTACATAAGGCAAGTGGGTTGATGAAAAGAAAAAAATGCTGTACAAAGGATCGTCATACGGATAGCCACATGCTTTCATAACATCATCGAAAGCTGCATGCCTCTCCATGACCTCCTCCATTGACAAATCAGCCATTATGCCGAAGTAAGGGAGCGGGAGGTGAAAGCGACGATCTTCCCGATCATTTTCAATAAATATTCCGCCGCCGGCAGCCTTTAAGTGTTCAAACGCTTTTTTCATGGCCGATTTCTTTTTCCCAATCATAATGACATCGCCGGTAATCGAAACTGTCGTTGCCAATCCATCCAATTGGGTGGCAAACCCTTTCAAAATCGTGTTCATTCGCCATTTTCCTTCTTTATCAATCATGGCAAAGTAACATTGATCGTGTCCCTCATCGAGGCTGTCTTTCGTTGCGTCAATATCAATATGATAAGGCTTCAATAGAACATTATTGACAAGATGAATGCCCATCGGCATAGAAAAATGCATGTCTTCTTCTACCAATCGCCAAGAGATGCCCTTTTGTTCAGAGACGTACGGACTCCAATCGAAAGGCTTCAGATCATTCACGACACGTCCTTCTTGAACAATCCACTCGCCTTTTGCCATAACCGAAATTGGGGTGGGGTCTTGCACGTCCATCAGAAAATTGAGATGCGCCACTCTCCCGGGGGCGATCATGCCATGCATGTCTTCGATCCCGTAATGACGGGCGACGTTATACGAGACCATTTCATATGCTGCTAATGGATCAATGCCGGCTTCAAGGACAATTTTTAAGAGCGAATCTATGACACCCGGTTCATAAAACGTCGGGCTTCCTCCATCAGTTGTGAGGAGAAAACGGCTGAAATCTGTAATCCCCGCTTCTTTCAAATCATTGATCAAATGTGGCAAATCAGGACGTAATGAAGAATGCCGAAGCGTCGTTATATAGCCGGCATCAAGCCTGCGCAACACTTCCTCTCCCGTTATCGCCTCATGGTCACTCATAACGCCGAGTAATGCGAGCTGGGCCAATGTTTTTTCCGAGGCTCCCGGCAAATGCCCTTCCATTGGTTTATTTGCTTTTTTCAATTGTTCAACCCAATGAAGCATGGTGTCATCCCCTGCGATGACGCGGGGCCAGCCGCTGAACTCCCCACCCTGGACAACAAGTGGATGATTCACCCATTCATCAATGTTTTGCGGGCTGAACAAACGGTTTTCATCATTGGTTTCCGTTTGTGCGTCCACCCGAGTAGACCAATACAGTGAGGAAGGCCCTTCTCCCATATCACTGATAAAAGAAAGCGCTTTCTTTTTTTCCAAGTGGATTAACAGGATTAGATTATCATTAAAGATTGTGCTCGTTCCGCGTTTCAACGCATAATCCGCAAAAGCACGAGGATGGTATAACATAAATGGGTGCGCGTGATGTTCGATATATCCGGGAACGATAAATTGTCCACGGGCATCGTACCAATTTATTTTCGGAGATTTCGCCGGTAAAGCGTCTCCGACATAGACGATGCGATCATGGTAAATCCATATGTTTGCTTTCATCCATTGTTTGCGGCCGCTGTTAAGATACGTGGCATTTGTGATCACTTGCGTCGGGGCTTTTTCGCCGCGAACGACACTGATTTGTCTTCGTTTTGATTGCTTGTTCCATAGCGAAAATGAAGGATGGATGGTTCATCACCTGCTCTTTTCTATTCAAACGATCCTTATTTTTTAATTCTAATCTTATCCTAACATATTTTCGGTATTTCATGGGAAAAGCGGGGTGACAAGAATGCAACAAGTTTTCCTTGAATAAAAGGAAATACCACAAAAGGAGAAAGCAATGAGCAACACTTCCATGGGGGTGTTGCTTTTTTTAGTAGGTAAGAAAGTATAAATCAACTTTCTTACCTACATAAGTGCAACTAAGGCTTTCGCCATAGAAGCTTGGCGAAAAGCCAAGTTTTCTAATGACCGTAACATACCCAACCTCCTCAATCATACATTATCGTATAGACGCGGAATGGTGAACTCGTCTGCTGAGGGGGTTTATATTGGGTTTCACACACGTATTTTTTCTTATTGTCATTGTCACGGTGTTTATTTTTATTCTTTGGAGAAAAAATGTTGTTTTTCCGGTCGTGCTCGGGACGTTTTTACTTGCCTTCTTTTACTATACAGACTTGGGCGTTATCGATCGTTTGATTTCATCTGCGCAAGCTGTCTTTCTAGCTTTTATGAACGCAGGCATTGAGCTGTTTGACATCATGTTGATTATTACGTTAATGGTCGCGATGTTGCAAGCGTTGCGAGCGGTCGGTGCCGCTGAATTGATGTTTTCCCCTCTGAAAAAGTTGATGCTTAATCCAACGACTTCCTTTTTTGTTCTTGGAATCACGATGTACATCGCCTCGTTATTCTTTTGGCCGACGCCTGCAATTGCCCTCGTCGGCACAGTTTTGATCCCCATTGCCGTCAAATCCGGGTTACCCGCCATCGGGGCAGCAGTCGCCGTTAACTTATTCGGACACGGGATGGCGTTATCAGGCGATCTCGTCGTTCAAGGCGCAGGAAATTTAACAGCTACTGCCGCCGGGTTGGGGATAGGTGAAATTTTACCCTATACAGCATTATTTTCTTTCGTGGTCGGTTTGGTCGCGATTCCTATCGCGTTTTTCACGATTATAAGAGGGATGAAAAAAGGGAAATGGAAAGCGGATGAGACAGCACTCGATCTCAAGACGACGGATACGTATCGAGGGCGTCCAAAAACCTCGAAAACGATGGCCCTGGTCGTCCCACTCATGTTGCTGACGGTTATCGGTCTCATGCTGTATCGTGCCGTCTTTCATCCGGAAGAAGCAATTCAAGGCCAAGAAGCAACCGCCCTTCTTGGCGGAACCGCTGTCTTTCTCATGATGATTGCGACGTTTGCCAAAAGCGGAATTCAAGGAATGAGCAACATTGTAGAGTATATGAAAGAAGGCTTTTTCTTTGCACTGAAAATCTTCGCACCAATTATTCCATTAGCCGGTTTCTTCTTTCTGGGTCATCCGGATCATGCGGAAGCCGTCTTGGGAGAAGGAGCACCGGGGTTTCTCTTCGACATCGGCGAATCACTCGCGCAATATATTGACGGCAGTCCTGCCATGCTTGTTGTAGGCATTGGGCTGATCGCCATACTTGCCGGTTTAGATGGATCCGGATTTTCGGGATTGCCGCTCGTCGGAAGCCTATCGGCAGCACTCGGGCAAGCAACAGGGGTTGATGTTGCCATTCTCGCTTCCTTGGGGCAAGTGATTACGATCTTCGTTGGTGGCGGAACACTCGCTGCCTGGGCATTTGGTGCTGCGGCAGATGCCGGAATCGCCGGTGTGAAACCCGCTGAACTCGTAAGACAAAATTTTATTCCCGTATTGATCGGGATTGTCGTCGCTTCGATTGTGGCTGTTTGGATGCTTTGACGCCAGGCAGCCTCTAGCCACTGTTGACTTATCTTATCCATAAGATATATGATAAGAGTAACCATTTAAAAAAGAGGGTGAACTGTAGGACGATGAAGTACTAATCCTATTTTTGCGGAACAGACGAACATAGTGTAATGATCGACCTTCAATGGGAAGGTTTATTTTGCATGTTTTTCGTCATCGTTCAGAATAGGGTTGGTCTGCTATTATTATGTAGCCTGCGGTTTATATAGCTATTTGGCCTCCTATTCTGAACGTCTGTCTATGAATAGGGGGCTATTTTTGGTAGGTAAGAAAGTATAAATCAACTTTCTTACCTACATAAGTTGGGCGAAGGCTTTCGCCATAAAAGCTTGGCGAAAAGCCAAGTTTTCTCATAGTCTCCATCTTTAAAAGAAATGGAGATGATCGACTTGGCATTGGTTCAATTACAAAACGTCCATTTTAACGTAAAAGATCGAACGTTATTCCATATCAATGATTTAACCATCCACCAAGGAGACCGGATCGGCTTAATCGGTCGCAACGGTTCGGGAAAAACGTCTTTGTTGCAGGTGATTAACGGAGAAATTCCACCTGCTTCCGGAACGATAACGAAAAATGCCTCCGTCGCCCTGCTTCCACAGATTAAGCCGCGGATGGAACAAAAAAGCGGCGGTGAAATTTCTCAGGCCGTCATTAATCAAACACTCGCTCAAGCGCCTGAACTGCTATTAGCTGATGAACCCACGACACACCTTGATACAGCGCACATGGAAAAACTGGAGAAACAATTGCAACGGCGCCAGGAAGCGTTGGTATTGGTCTCCCACGACCGTGCTTTCATGGATGCGCTTTGCACAAAAATATGGGAAATCGAAGATGGACAGATTCGTGAATTTACCGGAAATTATTCGGATTACGCCCAGCAAAAAAAAGAAGCGCGTCAGCATCACGAAAAAGAATACGAAAAATACGCGCAGAAGAAAAAACAATTGGAAGAAGCGATGCAACAAAAAGAACAGAAAGCCCAACGTGCCACTAAAAAACCTAAAAACGTCTCGAAATCGGAGGCGAAAATCACCGGCGCAAAACCCTATTTTGCCAAAAAGCAAAAGAAATTAAACCAAGGCGTAACCTCCATTCAATCACGGATTGACCAACTGGATAAAGTGGAAAAAATAAAAGAGCTGCCTCCCATCAAGATGCAAACAACCCACGAAGAATCTCTTCGTAATCGCACGATCATACGCGGCGAACAAGTGACCGGAACCGTAGGAGACCACCTTTTATGGAAGGCTTTTAATTTCTCCGTGATTGGGGCCGATAAAATTGCCGTGATTGGTCCAAACGGCAGTGGGAAAACCACTTTCCTTCGGATGATGATGGATGGGCATCCTTCCATTCAAGTCTCGCCATCTGTTTCTTTTGGCTATTTCAGCCAAACATTGGATGTCTTGGAAACAGACATTTCCATACTGGAGAACGTAAGCTCTACCTCGCCGCATGACGAATCGCTGATCCGCACGGTATTGGCCCGCCTAAGCTTTTTACAGGACGATGTCTTTAAACCTGTTCATGTCTTAAGCGGAGGAGAACGCGTAAAGGTTGCTTTCGCCAAGTTATTTGTGAGTAATGCGAACACATTGGTCCTTGACGAACCTACCAATTATTTGGACATCGACGCCATGGAAGCGCTCGAATCTTTACTCGTCGATTACTCGGGAACCGTCCTTTTTGTATCTCATGACCGACATTTCTTGCAAAACGTAGCAACAAGAATTTTCGCTATCAACAACACGGCAATCCATACGTTTGACGGCTCCTATAATGATTATATGCAAACGACGCCGCAGAAAAATCACGACCCACTGCAAGACGAATTGCTTAAGGTAGAAACCAGAATTTCCGACGTATTAAGCCGTCTAAGTATCACGCCAACGGACGCGTTAGAAGCAGAATTCCAACAGTTGCTCCGTCAAAAAAAAGAAATAAATGAACGATTACAGCATTGAGTTAGGAAAATTATCTCCCCAAAACGAAATAGACTTTTAAACCGCATTTTCCATGGAAAATGCGGTTGCTGAAAATGGTCATTTCGTTGTTTATGGAACGCTATTCTTTTTCAATCCCACGGTTGCCAATATCGTTGCGATAATGGTAGCCTTCAAGATTCAAAGTATTCATCTTTTTATACACACGCTTTTGTGCTTTCGCGACCGTATCTCCGTATGAGGCTAGTAAAAACACACGGCCGCCGTTGCTGTGCAGCTGCTTCACATCGCCATCAACCCCGGCGTAAAACATCAGGCTGTCTTCCGGGTCGAACGAGAGGTTGCCCGGCACTTCCAGTCCTTTTTGGTAAGGTCCGGGATATCCAACTGCAGCCCCTACCACCCCGACCAACACTTGCGGTTTCCAGGAAAGCATAGGCATGCGGTCGTCGAGTACTTCCAAAAGCAATTCGGCCAAGTCATTGTCCAGGCGCGGCAAAATTACCTGGGCTTCCGGATCACCGAAACGGGCGTTAAACTCAATCACTTTCGGCCCGTCTTCGGTTACCATTAAACCGGCGTACAATACGCCCGTAAACGGGACACCTTCCGTCACCATCGCCGCTGCCGCCGGTTGAAGAATCGAATCGACTGCTTCTGCAACCATGTCCGCCCTGACGTGAGAAACGGGGGAATAGGCGCCCATCCCTCCGGTATTCGGTCCCCGGTCATTATCATAAACACGTTTGTGATCCTGGGATTCCGCGAGCGGTACGACCGTGTCCCCATTTACAAGCGCCATCAAAGAAATCTCTTCTCCTTGCAAATATTCCTCGAGCACAACTTTCGCACCTGACCCGAAAGCATCGTCCAATAAAACATCTGCCAACGCATCAAATGCTTCCTGCATCGTCATGGCGACCGTCACCCCTTTCCCGGCCGCCAAGCCATCCGCTTTGACAACGATCGGCGCTCCTTTGTCTGCCACATAGGCACGTGCCTCTTCATAATCGCTAAATACTGCATATCCTGCCGTAGGGATGCCGTACCTTTTCATTATATCTTTTGCGAAGGATTTACTCCCTTCGATGCGGGCGGCATCCTTTTTTGGTCCGAATACATTTAACCCTTCCCGTTCGAAAACATCGGCAACACCCGCAAGCAACGCCGCTTCCGGGCCGATGACGGTCAGTTCCGCCTCGTGTTTTTTCGCAGCTTCCACCAAGGCTTCTCCATCTGTGGCATCGATGGGCAGCCGCTCAGCCACATGCTCCATTCCCGGATTTCCCGGTGCAACATATACACACTCCACATTCGGACTGTCACTTAATTTCCAAGCAAGCACATGCTCGCGGCCACCGCTGCCAACGACTAAAACGTTCATCTTATCGTTTCCCCCTCAGGCGTGTCTGAAATGCCGCATGCCGGTGAACACCATCGTGATCCCTGCTTCATCGGCGACGTCGATCGATTCTTGGTCTCGCTTGGAGCCGCCGGGTTGAATAACCGCCGTTACGCCTGCTTTCACCGCGGCTTCCACCGTATCTTTCATGGGAAAAAATGCATCGGAAGCAAGCGCACTTCCTTGCGTCTCGGATTCGGCTTGCGCAATCGCAATTTCCGCGGCGCCTACCCGATTCATCTGTCCTGCTCCCACACCGACGGTGCGGTTGCCTTTCGTTAACACAATGGCATTGGATTTCACATGTTTCACAACGCGCCATGCAAATTCCAGGCTACGCCATTCTTCAGATGTGGGCGTTCGTTTCGTCGCCACGTTTACATCTGCATCCGCGAGCTCTTTCACATCTGCATCTTGCACGAGCACCCCGCCACTCACCGACGTCAGGACATGGGAACCTTTCCGGTCTCCGGCCATGTCCACTTTCAAAAGACGGATGTTTTTCTTTTTTTGCAAGATTGCAAGCGCTTTATCGCTAAAATCCGGCGCAATAACGACTTCCAGAAATATCTTCGCCAACTGCTCTGCCGTATCGGCGTCCACCGTGTCATTAACAGCGACAATCCCTCCGAAAATAGAGACAGGGTCGGCGGCATAAGCCTCTTCGAAAGCGGACGGCAACGTATCGGCAATCCCTACCCCGCACGGGTTCGTATGCTTTACTGCGACTGCTGCCTTCGTATCGCTGAATTCGGAAATAAGAGCGAACGCGGCATTCACATCATTGATATTGTTGTAGGAAAGTTCCTTTCCGTGCAACTGCTCGGCAGCCGCCATCGATGAAGCCATCGGCAACGGATGTTGATAAAACGAAGCGCCTTGATGAGGGTTTTCTCCGTAACGCAATGCCTGTTTTTTCTCGTACGTAAGCGTCATCGTTTCCGGAAACGCTTCTTCCGTCATATAATCGGCGACTAATGCATCATACGCCGCGGTATGCCGGAAGGCTTTAGCCGCCAAATGCCTGCGGGTATCAAAACGGATGCCGCTGCCACGGGCTTCTTCCAACACCCGGGTGTAGTCATCGGGATCCGTCACGACCGCTACATGGGCATGGTTTTTTGCGGCCGCCCGCAACATGGCCGGACCGCCGATATCAATATTTTCAATCGCGTCCGCGTCCTCCACGCCCTTTTTACTGATCGTTTCTTTAAAGGGATAGAGGTTCACGACAACGAGATCAATCGGGTTAATCGCTTGTGCTTGCAATGCTTCGCGATGTGCTTCCTTCGCCCGGTCAGCCAGCAGGCCGCCGTGAATCGCCGGATGCAACGTCTTCACCCGTCCGTCCAAAATTTCCGGGAAGTTCGTCACTTCGGAAATGCCGATAACCCGTACACCTGCCTCTTCCAGCGCACGTTGAGTCCCACCCGTCGAAACAATCTCAAAATCCATTTCTATTAGTCCTTTTGCAAAGTCGGATATTCCGCTTTTATCACTGACACTTATCAAAGCCCGCCGTTTCATCTAGAACCCCTTCCTGAACAATTGTTGCAACGTTTCCGGATATAATTGATGTTCGGCCTGTTTTATTTTTTCTCCCAATGATTTTTTCGTATCATCCGTTGTGATTGACACGGTTTTCTGTCGAATGACCGTTCCCGTGTCCATGCCAGCATCTACGTAATGAATCGTTACACCAGTTTCTTTCGCCCCTGCATCCAATGCTTGTCCGACCGCATCGAGTCCCGGATACGCCGGCAACAGGGACGGGTGAATATTTACGATTTGATGGGCGTAAGGCTCGACGATCGTTGCTCCCAAGAGGCGCATATAGCCGGCCAAAATAACCCATTGCACATCGTTTTTTTCCAGAAGCTGCAGCAACGACTCTTCATATTGCTGCTTGCTGTCAAAATCCCGGGGCTGAAACGTATGTGTAAGCACTTCATAACGCTTCGCTTTTTCCAACACGGACGCGTCCGGACGGTCGCTAAACACGAACACAGGGACTGCATCGATTTTCTGCTCCCGGATCGCTTTTAGAATTGATTCCACGTTGCTTCCCGTCCCCGAGGCAAATAGGGCGATCCTCATACCGACACCCCTTCAAGGCTCAATGTTCCGGTCCGATTCACCGTACCGATCGCATACGCATTGCCGAGAACCTCAAGCGCTTCCTGTTCCCGTTCCGGTCGAACCGCGATGACATAGCCAATGCCCATGTTGAAGGTCCCGTACATGTCCCGATCACTCAATTGTCCTTCCCGCTGTAAAAAAGGAAAAATGGGCGCTTTTTCCCAACGGGCGGGATCGATGTGTGCACCAAGCCCATTCGGCAACAGCCTCGGAACGTTCTCCAAAAGACCGCCGCCGGTAATATGTGCCATTCCGCTAACCGGAAGTGTCGAAAGCAATTTCCGTATTTCCTGCGCGTAAATCTTCGTCGGCGCTAACAACGTTGATCCGAGGGGCATCTCCATGGACGCATATGTTTTTTCCAAATCCAATCCTTGATCATTAATGATTTTCCGAACGAGGGAAAACCCGTTGCTGTGCACACCTGAAGATGACAATCCGAGCAAGCGATCTCCCGCCCGCACTTCATTCCCCGTGATGAGCGCATCCTTCTCCACAGCTCCGACGACAAAGCCGGCCACGTCATAGTCATCTTCGCCATACATCCCCGGCATCTCCGCCGTTTCCCCACCGATCAAGGCGCACCCCGCTAGTTGGCAACCATTGCTAATGCCCTTGACGATCGCTTCCATGCGTGCAGGGTCGGTCTGGCCGGCAGCGATATAATCAAGAAAATAAAGCGGTTCCGCACCTTGAACGAGGATATCATTGACACACATGGCGACGGCATCTTCACCGATCGTATCGTGTTGATCGGCAGCAATAGCAAGGAGCAGTTTCGTGCCAACACCATCGGTTCCGGAAACGAGCACCGGCTGTTTATAATCGAGAGAAGAAAGGTCAAACGTTCCGCCAAAACCGCCAAGCGCGCCAAGTACGCCGGGGCGTTTCGTCCGATCCACGTGTTTTTTCATGCGAGAGACAGCTTCATAACCGGCCTCCACATCTACGCCTGCTTCTTTGTATGCATCACGCACGTCGTTTTCCCCCTATCTTTTTCCCGATCCGACAAGTTCTTTTTTTCCATTTGGGATCGCCGTTGGATATTGGCCTGTATAGCAACCTAGGCACTGCCCGCAATTAGGCTGCGAATCATCCCGGCCAATGCCCGTCTTCAAGCCGTCGATCGATAGGAAGCGCAAGGAATCCGCGCCCATTTTCTCGCGCATTTCCTCCGTCGTGTAATTAGCAGCAATTAATTCATCGGTTGTTGACGTATCTATGCCATAAAAACACGGACGTATAATCGGCGGAGCGCTAATACGAACGTGCACTTCCTTTGCGCCTGCGTCTTTCAACAACTTCACGATTCGTTGGCTCGTCGTCCCGCGCACGATGGAATCATCAACCATCACGACCCGTTTTCCTTCCACGACTCCGCGCACGGCGGAAAGCTTCATTTTCACGCCTTGTTCCCGCAACGCTTGCGACGGTTGAATAAACGTGCGGCCGACGTAACGATTTTTTATTAAGCCGAGTTCATAAGGGATGTTTGTTTGTTCGGCGAAACCGATCGCGGCTGATATCGAAGAGTCCGGCACACCGGTGACGACATCCGCTTCCACATCCGCTTCACGGGCGAGTTGTTTTCCCAATTGTTTTCTCGCGGTATGCACGTTAATTTGTTCAAGGTTGGAATCGGGTCTGGCAAGATACACGTATTCCATGCTGCAAAGCGCTCGTTCTTTTGCCTCCGTAAATCGTTCGGAGAACATGCCGTCGCGGTTAAAAACGAGCATTTCACCCGGTTCGACATCACGAACATAATCGGCCCCAATAAGATCAAACGCGCAAGTTTCTGACGCGACGACGTACGCGTCTCCCAGTTGTCCAAGAGATAACGGACGCAGCCCGTGGGGATCGAGCGCGACAATGAGCTCCTCTTCGGTCATCACAGCAAATGAATAAGCGCCGATTAACTGTGGAAGCGCCTCTTTGAGTTGATTTCGGAGTTCATCGGAACGGTGGCGTTTCATCAAGTGAGCTAAAATTTCCGTATCGGTCGTCGTTTGAAAAATGCTTCCGCTCCGTTCGAGCTCACTTTTTAATCCTTGATAATTGACGAGATTGCCGTTATGAGCCATGGCGAGACTTCCATCTTCGGATTTAAAATGAAGCGGCTGAACATTTTCATACCCGCTAGTGCCGGCGGTGGCATAGCGCACATGTCCCAGTGCTTGGCGACCCGGAAGACGATCCAAATCACCTGCTTGAAAGGCTTCGGTCAATAGGCCCGTGTTTTTATGAATGTGAAGTTCCTCTCCGTCACTCGTGACGATGCCGGCCCCTTCCTGCCCGCGATGCTGCAAACTGTGCAGGCCGTAATACGTCAGTTGCGCCGCTTCCGAATGCCCCCAAATCGCAAATAGTCCGCATTCTTCATTTATGCCTTTGACTTCAGGAAACACGGAATCGCTCCCTTCCATACGTGATTCAAATGATCCGTCGGTTGATCGATCAACGTAACTGCTGCTTCCGTCTTTATCCGCAACGCTTTTTCTTTTGTCACGGTACCGTAGCGTTTAGCGTCAGGGATCGCTTGTTCTAATTTCTCGGCATGTTCCGGCGCGACACTGATGACATACCGCGATTGCGCCTCAGCAAAAAGATCGGTGGCATCGTCGGCCATCGTCAGCTCCGCGCCCAAATCCGTTTCCATCACACATTCAGCAAGCGCTACCGCTAGTCCGCCTTCGGCAAGGTCATGGGCGGAGGTAATCCACCCGCCGCGTATCGCATCCAACACTTGGCGTTGGCGTTTTAGTTCCAGGTCAAGATCCAAGTGTGGCACTTGACCACTGAATCGGCCATCTTCAAGGTATTGCCGTTCACTTCCGCCCCATGCCGGCTCCGCGTCGCCGATGACATAAATATAGTCGCCGGCCGTTTTGAAATGCTGCGTCGTTATATGGTCGAGATTTTCCACAAGTCCGACCATCCCGACCACCGGCGTTGGATAGATGGCTTCTCCGTTCGTTTCATTATAGAGCGAAACGTTCCCGCTCACCACCGGCGTGTCAAAGGCGCTGCACGCTTCACTCATGCCGGCGGTTGATTGCTCTAATTGCCAGTATATACTCGGCTGTTCCGGACTTCCGTAATTGAGGCAATCGGTAAGCGCAAGTGGCTGTGCACCGGAGCAGACGATGTTGCGCGCGGCTTCGGCGACGGCAATTTTCCCGCCTGTATACGGATCGAGGGCAATGTAGCGGCTATTGCCGTCCATCGACATGGCGAGTGCCTTCTCCGTTCCGCGCACCCGCAATACGGCTGCATCCGAACCGGGCATGACGGCCGTGTTCGTCTGTACCATATGGTCGTACTGGTCATAAACCCATTCTTTGCTCGCAATCGTCGGTTGCGAAAGCAACTGTACCACCGTCTCGTTATGATCGGAGTTCGGCGGTTGCCAAGCGGGCAATTGTTGATGCTCGTGAAAATCTTCCGGTTCTTTCGATGGCATATTGTCGTAGACAGGCGCTTCATCGGTGAGGGCGGTTACCGGTACGTCGGCGACCGTCTCACCTTGAAACGTTAAGGTGAGCTGCATTTCTTCTTTCACGGTGCCGATCGACGCAACCTCTAGGTCCCATTTTTTACAAATGGCTTCTATTTCGGATTCCCGTCCTTTTTCCGCAACGATAAGCATACGCTCTTGCGATTCGGAAAGCATCATTTCATAAGGGGTCATACCCGTCTCCCGTTGAGGGACGAGATCCAAGTTCATGTCGATCCCCGTACCGGCTTTACTCGCCATTTCCGCCGCTGAGGATGTGAGCCCGGCAGCACCCATATCCTGAATCCCAACGAGAGCGTCCGATTGTGCGATTTCCAAACACGCTTCCATCACCCGTTTTTCCGTAAACGGATCGCCCACTTGCACGGATGGCCGTTTTTCCGCAGACGCTTCACTCAATTCTTCGGAAGCAAACGTTGCACCGTGAATGCCATCGCGCCCGGTAGAGGCGCCCACATACATGACTGTATTTCCGGCGCCGGAAGCGATCCCTTTTTGTAAATGTTCGCTGTCAATCAATCCGACGCACATGGCATTGACAAGAGGATTGCCGTCATACGTCTCATCGAACTGAATCTCGCCTCCGACCGTCGGCACCCCGATACAATTGCCATACCCGGCAATGCCGGCCACCACTTCTTCGAACAAGTAACGCGTACGCGGTGTTGTCAACGGGCCAAAGCGCAATGAATTCAGCAAAGCCACCGGGCGCGCGCCCATGGAAAAGACATCTCGCAATATCCCGCCAACACCGGTCGCGGCCCCTTGGTATGGTTCAACCGCCGACGGATGGTTGTGGCTTTCCACTTTAAAGACAACTGCCTGCCCGTCGCCGATGTCCACAACACCGGCACCTTCGCCGGGGCCTTGTAACACATGGGAACCGGAGGACGGAAATTGTTTCAGCAAAGGCTTCGAATGTTTATAGCTGCAATGTTCCGACCACAACACCGAAAACATCCCGACTTCCGTAAAGTTAGGTTTTTTGTCCAAGAGGGAAACAATCCGGTCATATTCGTCGTCTTTCACCCCCATGTCCGCATATAAACGTTGAGCGTGTATATCTTCGGCTGTTGGTTCAAGTCGTAACGGCATGTGTGTCCCTCCAATGGCGATACACGCTCGTAAACAAACGGCGTCCATCCTCGCTTCCAAGGAGCTTCTCCATCGCACGCTCCGGATGGGGCATCATTCCGAGCACATTGCCCGCCTCATTTGTAATCCCCGCGATGTTCCCGATCGACCCGTTCACATCGGATGCATAGGTGAACGCAATGCGGTTGTTCGCTTTCAATGTTTCATAGGTCGTCTCGTCACATTCATAGTTTCCTTCGCCATGGGCGATGGGAATTCGCAAACGTTCGCCCTGTTCATACGCGCGCGTAAAACAAGTATCGGCATTTTCAACGTTCACATCCACCGTTCGGCACATGTACTTCAAATGCTTATTTCTTTTCATGGCTCCGGGTAGCAAATCCGCTTCCAATAAAATTTGAAAACCATTGCAGACGCCGAGAACCGGTTTTCCTTTCTTAGCTTCGGTGATTACGCTTGGTATCACCGGCGCAAAACGGGCGATCGCCCCTGAGCGCAAGTAATCCCCGTAAGAAAATCCGCCCGGCAGGAAAATGGCGTCATAAGCTGCAACGGACGCCGCAGTATGCGGGACAAGGTCAACGGTTTCCGCGTCGATAAAATCAGTTAGCGCGTGATACATATCCATGTCGCAATTCGAGCCCGGAAAAACAATGACTGCCGCTTTCATACTTTTTCCTCCCGCTCGAGCGTGTACGTATAGTTTTCAATCACCGGGTTGGCAAGCAACTGTTCACACATCTGCTCTACACGCGCTTCCACATCCGGACCATCAGCAATTTCTAACTTTAACCATTTACCGACATTCACCGTCTCAACCTCATCATAGCCAAGCGCGACCAATGACCGTTGCACGGCTTGCCCTTGCGGGTCGAGCACACCTTCTTTTAATGTAATGTACACATGAACGTTAATCATGAACGACGCCTCCTATACGGGAGAGAATGTTTTCATAACCGGCTTGCAGTGAACCGAGGCCATAGCGATAGATATCCTTATCCATCTTCTCTTTCGTTTTCGCATCCCAGAACCGGCACGTGTCCGGCGAAACTTCATCGGCCAGCAACAACGTGCCGTCTTCTTGCAAACCAAATTCCAATTTAAAATCAACAAGCAAAAGATTCGCCTTCCGGCAAAGGTCAAGCACAACGTTGTTGACATCCAAAGCCCGTTTGCGCATTTCTTCCAGTTCTTCCACTTTGGCTACTCCTAAAGCGGCAATATGATCATCGTTCACGAGCGGATCTCCAAGGGCGTCGTCTTTGTAGTACCATTCGACAATCGGTTTGGAAAGCGCTTTGCCTTCCTCCCACCCGAGTCGCCTCGCCAAACTGCCGGCGGTGATGTTGCGAACAACAACCTCAAGCGGTATGATCTCTGTCGGGCGCACGAGTTGCTCTGTGTCGCTGATTTGTTCTATAAAATGCGTCTGTACACCTTCCGCCTCCAACACACCGAAAAAGAGCGCGGAAATCGCATTGTTCAGTTGTCCTTTTCCATCGAGAACATCATGCTTTTCGCCGTTAAACGCCGTCGCGTCATTTTTGTACACGAGCCGCAGAACGTTATCGTCGTCGGTCGTAAACAGTTGTTTCGCTTTCCCTTCATATAAAAGTGTCATACAGACATCCTTTCATAGGCCAACTCTGGAAAATAATACATCAACGTTTTTTAAATGGTGCCGTTCATCGAAACAGGCATCAAGGGTTTCTTTATCAAGCACTTCCCTAATCTTTTCTTCTGTTTCCACAAGCCCTCGAAAGGACACTTTTTTCTCCCAAGCTTCCATCGCTTTCGGCTGCACGAGGTCATAAGCTTCTTCCCTTGTCATGCCACGATCGATGAGTGCAAGCAAAACTTGTTGGGAATGAACAAGACCGAAGGTTTTGTTTATATTTTCCTTCATATTCTCAGGGTACACGGTGAGTTGATCAATGATGTTCGTAAAACGGTTCAGCATATAATTGAGTAAAATCGTACTGTCCGGGAAAATAATCCGTTCGGAAGAAGAATGGGAAATATCCCGTTCATGCCAAAGCGGAACATTTTCAAAGGCGGTTTGTACATGCCCACGAATAACTCGGGACAAGCCGGTCATATTTTCCGAACCGACCGGGTTGCGTTTGTGCGGCATCGCGGATGAACCTTTTTGCCCTTTACCGAAGGCTTCTTCGACTTCCCGGCTTTCCGTTTTTTGCAAGTTGCGAATCTCGACTGCCATTTTTTCAATCGACGTCGCGATAAGCGCGAGCGTGGAGATGTAGTGGGCATGGCGGTCGCGTTGCAACGTTTGTGTTGAAATCGGTGCCGCCGCAAGTCCTAACCGTTCGCAAACGGACGCTTCGATTTCAGGAGGAATGTTCGCAAACGTGCCGACTGCTCCCGACATTTTTCCGACGCGGACGCCTTCAGCGGCAGCTTCAAAGCGTTCGATCTGCCGCTTCACTTCCGCGTACCAAAGGGCGAGTTTGACCCCGAACGTTGTCGGTTCGGCGTGCACGCCATGGGTCCGGCCCATCATCAATGTATAGCGATGTTCATTCGCCTTAACCGCAAGCACGTCTTTAAAACGATGCAAGTCATTGCGAAGGATATCATTTGCTTGTTTTAACAAGTAAGACTGAGCAGTATCGACCACATCTGTGGACGTCAAGCCGTAGTGCACCCATTTCCGTTCTTCTCCAAGCGTTTCGGATACAGCTCGTGTAAATGCGACGACATCATGGCGGGTCGTTGCTTCAATGTCTAGGATGCGTTCAATGTCAAACCCTGCATTTTCGCTAATTTTTGCAACATCTTCGTTCGGAATGACCCCTTGTTCCGCCCAAGCCTCACAGGCTGCGATTTCCACTTCCAGCCACGCTTGAAAACGGTTTTCATCCGTCCAAACCTGCCCCATCTCCGGGCGTGTGTATCGATCAATCATCGTCGGTCTCCTCTGCTCTTAAGATCGAATCGCCAATTTTTTAACGGTAGTCAATACTTCTTCTCTCGTCTTTCCAGTGCTATTCACATGTCCCATTTTCCGGCCCGGCCGAGCTTCTGCTTTCCCATATAAATGAAGAAATGCGTTTTGATACGCCGGGATTGTTTCTACGGCTTTTTCTACATGTTCACCGAGGACATTATCCATCACCACCGGCGTCGTTAATTTCGGTTTGACTAGCGGCCATCCGCAGATGGCACGTACGTGCAAGTGAAATTGCGACACGTTGCAAGCATCAATCGAGTAGTGTCCCGAATTATGGGGTCGCGGTGCGAGCTCATTGACGTATAGGCTTCCATCTTCGAGATAAAACATTTCCATTGCCAGCGTTCCCACGAGAGCTATATTTTCCGCGAATGTTTCAGCCATCTCCCGTGCAAATTGTTCGGCTTTTTCATCCACACGAGCAGGGACAATCGTTCGTTTTAAGATGTTGTCTTCGTGGTCATTTTCGGCCACCGGAAACGTAACGATCTCACCTGCTTTTGTTCTCGTAACGATGACGGAGATTTCTTTGGCAAATGCCACCCATTGTTCCAATACGAGATCCCCTGTATCTTTCAATTGCGCAAAAACCGCAGGAGCTTCGTCCTTATCTTTGATCACCACTTGCCCTTTGCCATCGTAGCCGCCACGGCATGTTTTAAGCACCGAGGGGGTACCCAGCTTTTCAATGCCTTGCCTTAAATCTTCCTCCGATGTGACTTCTGCATAAGGAGCGACGGTAAGACCTGCCGCGGCGAGTGCCTCTTTTTCGCGTAAACGATGCTGGCATATGCGCAAAAGGTCAACGCCCTGCGGCAATTTCTGTTCTTCCGCTAAAATAGCTGCAGTCGTCGCATCGACATTTTCGAATTCAAAGGTGACGACATCACTGATCGCTGCCAGTTTTCGAATAGCTTTTTCATCATCGTAAGCAGCGACGATTTCCTCATCCGCCACTTGCGCGGTCGGAGAGTCTGGCTTTGGTTCAAGAACGGCGATACGATACCCCATCGCCTTAGCTTCCAGCGCCATCATTCGCCCGAGCTGCCCGCCGCCGAGAATGCCAATCGTTTTTCCGGGAGTAATCATGCCTCTTCTCTTCCCCCTTGCGCCAATACTTCGCTTGCTTTTTTATCCCTACGCGCTTGTAATTTTTGTGTCAAAGCCTGATCAAACACCGATAATTGTTGTACGGCAAGCAGTCCTGCATTTTCCGCTCCGGCTTCTCCGATCGCGACGGTGGCTACCGGAACCCCTTTTGGCATTTGAACGATCGAAAGCAGCGAATCCCAACCATTCAACACTTTCGACCGGATAGGAACACCGATCACCGGAAGGGTCGTCTTGGCCGCAATCATCCCCGGGAGGTGAGCGGCGCCGCCCGCGCCCGCGATAATCACTTTCAAACCTCGCGCACGCGCGTCTTCCGCGTATTGAAACATCACATCAGGCGTGCGATGCGCCGATACGATTTTTTTTTCATAAGGAACTTCAAATTCTTCTAAAATCCGACATGCATAGTCCATCGTCGCTTCATCTGACGTGCTTCCCATAATGACGCCAACCTCAACAGCCATCATTTAACCTCCATTTTAGAAAACTTGGCTTTTCGCCAAGCTTTTATGGCAAAAGCCTTCGCCCAACTTATGTAGGTAAGAAAGTTGAGTTATACTTTCTTACCAACTAAATAAAGATAGCCCACTGTCCAGGAGGAAGCCTGAAGTCACAGTGGGCCAATTCTGCGCACATCTAAAGCTCCCTCATAGACCGGACGTTTACGGCGACCAGGTAGAAACGTTCGAGCCGTATTCTCGAATTTATATGAGGATTATTTACGATCGTTTATCTCTATCATTATCGTAGTATGTGTAAGAAAAAATGTCAATGTAAAAGTCGAATGTTTGTGATATATGTATATGTAATTGTTCGGGAATTGGGCATATATCTCATAACAGCATTTTCTTTTCCCAATTTAAATGTGTTTTTTACAGAATTTCAAGGTCTTCTTAGGGAACTTATCACCACCGGGATTTTATTGTATGCTTATAGGGACTGCTGAATAACGGAAAAAGACTGGCACATAAGCATTGTCCGTTGGTGTTGTCAAAGCTGGATGCAAGGAAATCCATCTATAAACAAAAAACCCTTGCACTTCTGGCAACGTATGGTGGGACGGTGCTGCAATGGCGAGACTCCAGCGGAAAAACGGACGCGTCAAGACCCCACAGCGCCGGTTTTGCGCGAGGAGGCTTGACCGTTCGTCCGCGGAAAGCGATGCCATGGAAGCGGCATCCCAGCTTCAGTTGATAGCTGCAAGTTGTTCAGCAATCCCTAATATACGAATTATCTCCAAAGAATAGAGGCGTTTAGCTATGATTACATTACAACCTTTTCAACGAACACATATGAAAAAATTGATCGAATGGATCGATTCACCCGAATTCCTCTTGCAATGGGGCGGTCCTATCTTCACTTATCCTTTGGATGAAAAACAAATCGAACGTTATATGGAAGAGCCTGACCGCTACATTTATAGCGTCGTGGATCAAGAAACAGAGACGATCATCGGGCATATCTCATTGGGAAGAATCGACAGAGCAAACCGTTCGGCAAGGGTCGGCAAAGTGCTTGTCGGTGATCCGAGTGCCAGAGGAAAAGGGGTTGGGGAGCGCATGATGCGCGAAATCCTCGCGATTGCTTTTGATGATATGAAACTTCACAGAGTCAGCCTCGGGGTTTTTTCTTTCAATGAACCGGCGATTGCTTGCTATGAGAAAGTGAGTTTTAAAAGGGATGGTTTGCTGAGAGACCTACGGAAGATGGGCGACGACTATTGGAGTCTGTGGGAAATGAGCATGTTGGAAGACGAGTGGAAGGAGAATCGTTCTTCTGAACGATGATTCCCATGAGTTTTTGGCAAATGTGGAGAGGGATTACACACTCAAGATTGCCACTGAAACAATCCCGATCACCATTGTTATACCATCAGAGGAATATTTGTTATGCACGTAAATGACTTCTTTCCACCAATTACATCTTATGGTATGATTTTATCGTATAAAACGATGTAAAGGTGGCGTTTTTATGGATAAGCCCTCAAGTCAACGCATTAATCAATACTGGACGGATATTTATTATCATCTTCACTATCGACACACCGAACAAATCTCCCACCAAGCGATTCGTCTCCTGCAACATTTAGATTTTCAAGGAAAAGCAACCGTTGGAGAGCTGGCTGATTTTTTATCCGTGGGCCATAACACAGCTTCTGAACACATAAAACGTCTCATTGAAAAAGGATGGCTTAAAAAATTGAGGAGTGCCGAAGATGAGCGGAGAGTTTTCGTGGAGATTACAGCAAGCGGAAAGGGTGTTTTGCAATATAACACCCAATTAAATGAAGAAAAACTCGCGACCATTCTCGCTCGACTTACAGAGGAAGAAGCAGCAACAATCGGATACGCCCTTTCGATTTTAAGCCGGGAGGCACAAGCATGTTCACAGTTCTAAAAATCACCATATCGGCGTTGGTAATTGGTGTAATTACGGAAATCGCCCGCCGATACCCAACGGTTGGCGGGGTTATTGCTGCTCTCCCTCTCGTCAGTTTATTAAGCATGGTCTGGCTTTCATTTCAGGGAACAAATCCCGCTGATATCAGTAAATTTGCCATGGGTGTCCTATGGGGATTTCCGGCGACGGCGGTTATGGTATTCATCATCGCCTTTATGTTAAAACATACATTTCCGCTTTCTATCGCCATTCTTGTAGGAGTGGGCGGTTGGTTTTTGTGTTTGAAAATCCAGGAAACGGTGTTTGGATAGGTACTATAATTTCTGTAATGATCCATTATAATCTCCGAGAGCCTACCTTTCTCCCGTTCCAATAATTTCCTCCAAAAAAAGCTGTTCTTTTATCGACGTCAGGTTCAATTATACCCCCAAATGTTTCGTGCAATTATACAATGTACAATCCCAGTTGTTTTCCAGCTTTCTAAGATTGGTTACAGATGTGTTTTCAAGCCGTGCAAATGGAAAATTTTCCGGTAACAATCGACGGGTCGTGTGGCTGATTAATCCTCCGTGACTGACGACCAATACCCGCTTATTCTCATTTGCAGCCACGGTCTCTTCCAAAAATTCATACCCCCGCTGCGATAGTTGTTCCGCCGTTTCAATCCCCAAATCTAACTGACGCCAATGTTCCCCCCATTTTTGTACCCTTTCTTCTTCAGTAGTGCCTTCAATCTCTCCGCAATTCATTTCCCGTATTCGCGTGTCGTTGCTAACCGGCAGTTTTAATTTGGCTGCGATGATTTCCGCCGTTTCCTTGGCCCGAGACAAATCACTGGCAACGATCACGTCCCATGTTTCTTCCAATGATAGCCTATTGGCGACCGCGGCTGCTTGTTGTTTTCCCGTCATATTAAGCGGAATATCCGTGATGCCCTGTGCTCTGCCGTTCTCGTTCCAATCCGTAATCCCGTGCCTGATCATTCCAATTGTCGTCAAGTGAAGTCAACTCCCTTTGCAATTACTTACCATTCATTATGCAAGAAGTCCGGAGCATTTTCCAGCCATTGAATTCCGTTAACGTTTACTCCGCCTCCCCTTTGTTGCCATAACAAGGGCTGCACACATAATGTGAACAGCCTGATTTTTTTTACTTTCCTATTTCTTCATCAACCTCAACATTCACAGGCTCCTCATAGCGTTCATTATCTTCATCACGCCAATGAATAATGACTTCATAACTTGGTTTTTCCGATAGGTCGCGGATGGTCACTGAAGTGTCTTCTTCAGAATCCGGACGAATCCTAAATCCTTCATATTCGACCTGTAAACGTTCGATTTCTTCGTCGCCAATGTAAGTGACGGTTAATCTACGCTCTTCTTCTTCGCCTACATCCTCAATCTCCACCTGCCACTCTTTTGTGCTCTCTTCTTCATAAAACACTTCCTCTGACTCAGCTTCTTGTGCACACCCTGCCATCAACAGAGTTAACATCAGCAACGAACCCATCTGCTTCACTCATTTCCCCTCCGCTTCTCTATTGTCAAAAAAATCTATCAAAAGTTCATTGATCGTTTCCGGTTGATCCAGTTGCAACCAATGACTGGCATTCTCTACTCTTTCATAACGCCATGATCCTGTCACGTGTTCAGCAGAACTTTGCATTTGTTCCTCGGTTAAAAAAACGTCATTATCGCTCCAAATGCCCAGTGTCAGCACCTTGATATCCGGGGCTTTCAATGGCAACGATGGCAAGGTTTCCGGAGCCATGTTTGCCCGGCACCAATTTATTCCGGCTGTTAAAGCCCCAGGTCGTGACAATTCTTTGATCTGTTTTTTTGTCTCCTCATGATGGCGTGTCCATTGTTTAAATAAAGCCCAATCGTTTTTCTTTAACATCTTTTCCGCTACGTCTTCAAACTGGAATAAAAATATATACCATGATTTCTCTAATTGATTGATCGAAAACTCAGTTAATTTCGTCGGATTGCCCACAGATAATGCGGCTAACGTTTAACTTTTTTTGGATACATGCCGGCAAGCATCCACCCGACGATGGCTCCCCAGTCATGGGCAGCTATATAGGTTTGTTTAACATCTAATTCATCAAGGACGCCTAATATGTCATCAAGCAAAGCGGGCATGAGATAAGCACCTTTTTCCGCGGGTTTATCCGATTCACCAAAACCGCGTTGATCCGGTGCGATTACCCTGTATCCCGCTTCTGCCAACACGGGGATTTGATGACGCCATAGGTACCATGAGTCTGGAAAGCCATGCAGCAATAGAACAGCTGGACCTTCTCCCTGTTCAACAACATGAATATCTGAGCCATTAACATCAAGTATCCTTTCCTTAACATTCAAGTTGATATTCATCACCTCCGAAAGTGTTTAATGTCAGTAGAGTAACACAATAAACGCTTTTTGCGTTATTAATTTAAAAAAATTTTGACATAATATTCTCGACCGCATCCAATTGATGCGGCGTCAGCTACCCCTGTTGCCAAAATTCTCTGATGGTTCGTTGAACCAATCGGGGTTTAGAAAAAAGAACCTGCCGTGTTGACAAGCCCTTCAAAAGACAATCGTTTTATTTTCGTGGACAATGATTCTGTCGTCGATATGCCATTTGACCGCCCGAACGAGGACGCTTCTTTCGATGATCTTGCCGTTCTTTTTCAAATCTTCCACTTGGTCGCGATGGTTCACCCGTTTAACATCTTGCTCGATGATCGGGCCTTCATCCAGATCATTGGTGACATAGTGCGATGTGGCTCCAATAATTTTCACCCCTCGTTCGAATGCGCGGTCATACGGCTTCGCGCCTACGAATGCCGGCAAAAAGGAATGATGGATATTGATGATTTTTTCAGCGTAAGCTTCGACAAATCCCGATGTCAAAATTTGCATATAGCGCGCGAGAATGATGACATCAATATCATATTCTTCCAATAGCCTGAGTTGCTGTTGTTCAGCCTCTTGTCGATTGTTTTTGTTTGCCGGAATATGTACGAAAGGAACACCAAACGACTCCACAAAATCTTTGGCATCCGGGTGATTGCTGATAACTAGGGGGATGTCTGCCATGAGATCCCCACTTTCCCATTCCAAAAGGAGTTCGCGCAGGCAATGAAGTTCCTTCGACACAAAAATGGCCGCCCGTTTTAATTCTTTTACAAAGAATAGCTTCCAATCCATGGAAAAGTTCTGCGCAATGTCATCGAACGATGCTTGCAGCAATTCTCTTTTCGACTCAAGATCCGGGCATTCGAATTCAATTCGAATAAAGAACACGCCCCCTTCCGGATTAGTCGAATATTGGCTGGATTCAATAATATTTGCCCGGTGAGAGGATAGAAATTGAGAAACAGCTGCCACAATTCCCGGCTGATCAGGGCACGTAATGAGCAATCGACCCCGGTTTTCACGGTCCTTTTGAAAAGCTTGTTGGCGATTTTGCTTTATTGGTTTCATGATGGCTCCTTGTATGCTTTTTAGTTAGGGATTGCTGAACAACTTGCGGCTATCAGCTGAAGCCGGGATGCCGCTTCCATGGCTTCGCTTTCCGCGGACGAACGGTCAAGCCTCCTCGCGCAAAACCGGCGCTGCGGGGGCTTGACGCGTCCGTTTTTCCGCTGGAGTCTCGCCATTGCAGCACCGTCCCTCCGTACGTTGCCAGAAGTGCAAGGGTTTTTTTGTTTATAGGATGGATTTCCTTGCATCCAGCTTTAACAACACCAATGGAAAATAATCGTCTATGAGGATGACTGGACCATTATTAACATAGCAGGTTTACCCCAGTATTAGAACAAGCCTGCCTGTTATAGAGACAGAATTACACCCGATCTTTTATTTCATCCAACTCCTTTTCAGTCAAACCTGTTATTTCAATAATTTCTTCATCCGAAAAAACCTTTTTAAGCATCTCCTCGGCTATTTCTATTGTCCTCTCGCTTTTTCCTTCTGTTTTTCCTTCTGTTCTTCCTTCTGCTCTTCCCTCTGCTTTTCCCAACTCTTTCCCTTCCTCCCGCAGCTCATCAAAAATAGGTTTCAATGTCGGTGGGTCGGGATATGTCTGTTCATCCATCATATCGTTCGCCCCCTTTCCTATCATCGGCTTGATGTCTTTTTGCAATTTCTCTGCCATTTCCTTTGGAATTTCCATTAAATAGTCAATAAAATATAACAAGGCATTAACATATTCCCGAGCGTTTTTTTCCTGATCTTTTAGTATCAATTCAAACAAACGACGCTTGAATTGATAGCGTTGGCTGGCATTTTTTTGCTCTTTAACGTATATATACCGGCCAAAACAACATATGCAAACGGGTTATCCGATTGTAATAGTTCCTCTTCATCTTGATCAAGAAACTTATACGTATTATAGATATAGGTTAGTGTCGTTCCGTGAAAATGATAGTCGTAGACCGTTGGTTTAAAAGAACGATCGGGATCAGCGAGGAGGGCAATGGTGAAAATCTTTTGCTGGTATTTGTCAAATATACGATAAAAATATTGAAACATGCGTTCGGAAAAGTCGTCATCTTTGTATCCTTGCACTTCAATGTGGGCGAGAATCCATTGCTCTTTTCCATCTTTCAAATGAATCTTCATCAACTTATCAGTGTACCTTTTCCCTTCGATCACCGGAAAAGTGCGATGAAGTTCCTGCTCAAGTGAGTCAGGCATTCTACTCCAATCCAGCTTATCATATAGATCAGGCGCAAAAAATAACATGAATGGTTTGAACAGGTCCGTAATCACCTTTTTCCAAAGACCGTCTTGATCCAAGTACTGGGCCGGTTTTTCTTGAACAAGAGCTAACGTTTCATTTGCCATTATTTTATCACATCCTGTTTGTAGGAGAAAATCTATTATAGAAAGAATAGCACATACTATTAATAAAAACAAGTGTTCCTGTTTGAATGTTTTATTCATAAATCCTCATATAAAGTAAAAAGATAAAGCTGCTGAAGATCAACGGTTTCAGAAATTCTGGATAAGAAAACTGCGGATTTCGAATTTCCCTTTATTAAAAAGAACCGATTAAATTCATATTAAACAAATATGATTTATGTATTTACTTTATACTCTTGCCTTTGTAAAATGGAATAATAAAAAAGGGAGGCCTCCCATGTCTTTATCAACTAGAATCTTCCTTGCTTTAGGTGCAGGGATATTATTTGGTGGCTTCATCAACCTTTACTTTCCGGGTTGGGTAGAGCCGCTTGATGAAAATCTATTGCAACCTGTGGGCGATATTTTCTTAAGGGCAATCCAATTAATCGTTGTTCCGCTTGTTTTTGTGGCTTTAATTATGGGCTTAACGCAATTAAGGGGAACCGGAAATGTTGCCCGTTATACATCAAAGTTGATGAGCCTATATATTGTAACTTCTGCGATTGCTATTTTCTTTGGCTTGGTCGTTGCATTTATTGTCCGCCCGGGGGATAGTGCTGAACCGATCGCTACCGGAGAAGGAGAGACGGAGGAAGGGCAATCATTACTCGACTGGCTTGTGAGTATTGTACCTGAAAATCCATTCGAGGCTTTGGTTTCAGGGAATCTTTTACAAGTTATCGTTCTGGCAGCTCTTGTCGGCACAGCCATTAATTTGTTGAGCGATGATAAAACGCACCCTTTTATCGATGTTATCGAGAGTGTATACGAGATTGTACAAAAAGTTCTGGAGCTTGTCTTAAAAATTGCACCGTTTGGTGTTTTTGCCTTAATTGCTTCAATGGTAGCTTCCCAAGGGTTTAATATTATTGCGAACCTAGCCGTTTACGTGCTCGGATTAATTTTAGCCATCATCCTGATGATCGGTTTGTATGCGTTGTTTCTTTTTATCGCAGGCGCTAAGCCAAGAACATTTTTCAAAGGATTTGCGCCTGCCTTCACACTGGCCTTTGGTACGGCAAGTTCCAATGCAGCGCTCCCGGTTGCCCTAAATGGTGCTGAAAAAGCAGGGCTGCAGAATGAGCTATCTCGCTTTGCCATTCCGTTTGGTACTGCATTAAAACGAGATGGCGCCGGTATCTTGCAAGGTTTTAACGCTATTTTTGTTGCACAGTTGTTCGGGGTGGATATGACGATTGAACTCGTGCTAACCATTTTTCTTAGTGCCTTACTCGTCTCATTCAGTACAGCAGGCGTTCCCGGCGCCGGGATCATTATGATGACCACCGTGCTTTCCGCAGCAAATCTTCCACTAGAAGGAATTGCCATCGTCGCCGGTATCGACCGAATAACCGAAGGATTTAGGACGTTGTTAAATGTCGTCGGAAACACAGCAAATGCAAGTCTCTTGCAACAGTGGGAGAACCGTCGAGGGGAGGCCCCTAAATAGGGACTGCTGACTAACGGAAAAAGACTGGCACATAAGCATTTTCCGTTGGTGTTGTCAAAGCTGGATGCAAGGAAATCCATCCTATAAACAAAAAACCCTTGCACTTCTGGCAACGTACGGAGGGATGACGCTGCAATGGCGTAGACATCAAAGCGGACGCGTCGAGCCCCTGCAGCGCCGGTTTTGCGCGAGGAGACTTGACCGTTCGTCCGCGGAAAACGAAGCCATGGAAGCGGCATCCCGACTTCAGCTGATAGCTGCACGTTGTTCAGCAGTCCCTAAATAAAAATAAATCAATCAAGGGTGTTCTTACCCTTGATTGATTTCTATGTTTATTAATGATAGTCATGAAGTCCTTGATAAATCGCATTTGCCGCTTCGTTACGGAAGGAATCGGTCAGCATCGTATCGGCTTCTTCTTGATTGGTGACAAACCCTAATTCAACTAAGGCGGCGGGCATGTCCGAATTACGAAGAACACTGAAATCGCTGGATTTCACGCCACGGTCGTTACTGCCAAACTCTTGCACCATGCTACTTTGCAGGTCGGAAGCTAATGTCTCCCCCTCCGAATCCGATGGATGATGAAAAGTTTCCGTGCCACTTACGGAAGCATCTGAAGCAGAATTGGCATGAATGCTGACGAAAGAATCGGCTCCGCCATCATTAGCCAAATTCGCCCGCTCGATGAGCTCCACAAAATAGTCACCATCTCTCGTCATGATCACTTCCGCCCCTGCATCTTCCAGCAACTCTTGTGTACGGTATGCCACATCATATACAAGTTCTTTTTCATATAATCCATTTCCGGTAGCTCCATTATCATTACCACCATGCCCTGCATCAATCGCGATGGTTTCACCCGAGACGCTTGCATCTGCCTTCTGGGCCGATAATCCGGTAACGCTTGCCACACTGAAAACGAAAATTGCTGCTCCTTTCAAAACAAAATTTTTCCTTCCCATAATAGATTCTCCTTTTTTATAATATATTTTCCTATTTTAAAAAAAAGAGTGTCTATCTCCAAGGGGTTTAAGGAAAAATAGTACTTTTGTTAACGAAATTAAATCAATAGTCACCCCGGATCAGATAAGATTGATCCCGAACAACTACGGTTTCGGTTTGAAACGAATGAGTACGTTGCTGATATCCAAATGTCTAAAACGAGGATCCCAGCTTTTTTATATAGATCGATGATACCTCAGGGAGATATAGTCTTCTCCCTCTAGGTTTCCATAACTCTCCCTCTCAAACTTGAACGAAAAACCTCTAGCTTCATAGAAAGGGATGCCCATATCATTGTCTTTTTCAACCGATACCCATTGTTCCCTGGCTCCGAATTCCTTTTGCTGAGCGGTAACGGCATCCAGAATCTTCGTTCCGATCCCTTCATTTCTTCTGTTCGGATCAAGGTATAATACAAAAAGCTCGCCCGTCGCCGCTCCGGTCAATCCTCCGCCACCAGCACCAACGACTTCGCCATTGTCCAAGGCAACAAAATAACCGCCCCAATGTTTGCCCGTTTCCGTGACTTCCTGCCGTATTCGATCATAGTTGTAAAATGCTTCGACCATTCTTTCAATGTACGCGCTTGGTTTGGAATAACCATATGTCGCCCAATACCCATCCGTGCATACCCGCGCAATGCCTTCAACATGTTGTTCATTTGCTTTTACGACCGAAATCATCATCGAACACCCATGAAACGGCCATTTTCAAAAAAACGTTCGATCTTATTTTCTACTTCTACATCTTCAATGAGCGGCGGAGCATGATGCGGTTTAATACGCGCATCGATAATCAACGTGTCACAGCCCCAATGTTTGTTTTCAATAAAAGCATTGACTCCGTGCATGTCATGGGATGGATTGCTGCGTGTGAACGTTGCCCAAAGAAAATTATCTTTGGTCTTACTGACGAAGTCACTGTCATCACAAACGACAACGAGTGGACAAGCAGACATGTCACTACTTTCAACAATCTCGTCGATCATCGCGTTTATTTCTTCTGTCGCTTTCTGTTCATCTTGATAGTCGTTTATTTCGACCGCTACCACACCGGGCATGACAAGTTGCGGGCTTTTCAAACGCTTCATTTTCCCCATACCAGCAGGAATTTGACGGCATAGATCACGCTTTTTATCTCCATAAGCGACTAAAACCACTTTGCTTCCGCTATTCAATCCTGTTCCCGAATAATCAAGCGTATCGATCGTGGTGTTCGTCTGGAAATGGAGGTCGCGGTGAAGGTCAATTCGCTCAAGGATGTATTGCATAAAACCAAGTTCGTCATGGATATCGATCGACTCGTCTTCTTCGGCGGTGATCCATAGATATTTCGCCAAACTTAATTGGCCGAACCCGAGAATACGGTTAGCGATTGTCAACAGCTCCATCGGTTTTTTTACCTTTTCAAACGGTGTGTACCGCTCGCTTCCAATCGCAAATAACAATGGATGTACCCCGGCAGCATCAACGGCGTGTACCTCTTTTACACCCGGAAGTTCTTGCGTGACGGCATTTCCGGTCAATTCATGAATAATTTCGCCGAAGCTTGTGTCTTCCTGGGGCGGACGGCCGACAACGGTAAACGGCCAAATCGCATCCGGTTTTCCGTACACTTTATGCACACGCAGGACCGGAAAATCATGCTTAAGGCTATAGTAGCCGAGATGGTCGCCAAACGGGCCTTCCGGCTTCGTATCCTCGGGATAAACCTCTCCGGTGATGACAAAATCAGCGTCGTGGCTAATCACATACCCGTCCTCGTAACTATGGCGAAAACGGCGGCCTGAGAGAAGACCTGCAAACAACATTTCGCTTAAACCTTCAGGAAGCGGCATGACAGCTGCTAACGTGTGTGCTGGCGGACCGCCGATAAAAATGCTGACTTTTAATGGCTCCCCTTTTTGCACAGCTTTGGTTTGGTGCACCCCGATGCCACGATGAATCTGGTAATGCATACCGATCTCTTTGTCCTGCACATAATCATTGCCATTTAATTGCGCGCGGTACATGCCGAGATTGGCATTCATAAGTCCCGGATTATCAGGATCTTCTGTCAAAACTTGTGGTAACGTTATGAATGCCCCGCCGTCATCAGGCCATGATTGGATCATCGGCAAGTCGGATATGTTTATCTCTTCCAGATCAGATACGTTCACGCTCGTCAAGCGCATCGGCAACGCTTTCATCGCCGAGAAACCGGTGCTGGCATTTTTCAAGGGATTCTTAAGCGCGCTCATTGGATCATCGCGCATGGCAATCACGTCATGCACGCCATCCCACGTTTTGCGAAACATGTATTTGCTTCGTTCCGGAGATCCGAATAAATTGGAAACAGCACGATATTTCGTTCCTTTCACATTTTCAAATAAAATCGCAGGTCCACCTTCTTCATAAACGCGCCGGTGGATAGCTGCCATTTCCAAATAAGGATCCACTTCTTCACGAATCCGGACGAGTTCACCTTGTTGCTCTAAATCGAGTACGCATTCTTCCAGGCTTTTATACATCTGGACTGATCCCTCCCCTTCGACTAACATTGTTCTCTCTATCATATCATTTTGTGACTATTATCTCGAAAGGAACGAAGATCGCCATCGTGAATATTATTGTAAAGATGAAACACATCTCTTTCTTTGCCAATACTCTCTATTACTTTTAAAAGTTCATGTTTCGTATGACACGGCATTTGATTGGCCACGTGGGCATGAAAAATGCAGATCACTGTATCTTGCGGGATTTCTTTCCCTACATCGGACTACAAATTTATTTTCCATAATGGAGATGATTTCGTTTCGATATTTTCGACAAAAATCTGTAAAATAAGGAAAGCAATCTCCTTCTTCTTCCAGTGATTCAACAATGCTGCCGTAAAAGTTTTTAAGCTCGTGCTCTTTGCCTTTATACAAAAGATAGTGGACAGCCCCGAAAAATAAATTCGGGACAGGCTGCCTTTCTCGCGTATGAGCACATAATGACAACATTTCATTATCTTTGGAAACGCATTGCGATACGGCAAAATGTTTAAAGCGTTTGGATAACATATTTTTATCCAATGATGATCCCCTCTCCTATAAATGTCGTCTTTCATGTTTCTTCTTTGCCCAGTCATAATTTCCTTCGTAATAATAGACTGTTTGATCGTCAATCCAATAAAGTTGGGAAAACTGATTCAGAAAATAGCGATCATGTGTAATCGCGATAACTGTTCCGGAAAAATCGTTAATCGTTTCTTCGATGACTTCCCGGGAAGCGATATCCAGGTGATTCGTCGGTTCATCCAGCACAAGGGTATTCACCTGTTCATTGGTGAGTTGCGCCAATCGTAACCGAACCCGCTCACCCCCGCTCAACATTGCCACTTTTTTAAAGACATGGTTCCCGTAGAAAAGAAATTGAGCGAGAATGTGTCGAGCATCAGCTTCAGCAACGTTTACACGGGATCGAAAAGCATCAATGACGGTGCTGTTTTCATCACCGACAAACACGTGTTGGGATAAATAACCAACCCGGACTTGACTGCCGAGTTTAACTTCTCCTTTATCGGCTTTTATATCACCGAGCATCATTTTCAACAACGTTGTCTTTCCCGTTCCATTGTTTCCGATGATCGCAGCTCGACCTTGAAAGCGAATATGCATATTCACATTGGTAAGCAAAGAATGGTCGTCGAACGCTTTATGAACCGCTTCTAACATAACAACATCATTGCCACTGCGGTCTGCCCGTTTCAGGTCAACGCTGAAACTTTTGTTTTTTGCCGGAGCCTTGACCATTTCCATTCGGTTTAAGGCTTTTTCCATGCTTTTTGCCCGACGATGCAAACCATCATTCGGCGGATTTGCTTGATTCGCCCAGATTTTTAAGCGCTTGATCGTTTCCTTCATCTTCTTTATTTTCTTTTGTTGGTCTTCATAAGTCTTAAACTCACGAAGGAGGCGGTTTTCACGTTCGGTCAAGTAGTCACTGTAGTTCGTTTCATATGCATGCAAGTCGCCATTTTCAATTTCAATAATATTGGTCACGACATCATCAAGGAAATAACGGTCGTGGGAGATGACCACTACTGCCCCCTTGAATTGTTGCAAGTATTGGGATAGCCATTCCACCGCGCCAATATCCAGATGGTTGGTCGGCTCATCCAGGAGAAACAAATCAGGGTCTTTCAGTAAAATAAGCGCTAGTCCAACCTTGGTTTTTTCCCCACCGCTCAACGAATGCCACGATGCATCAAGCCATTCATTGATGCCCAAACCGTTCGTCACGTCTTCAATCTGAGCATCCATTTCATAACCGCCGTGACGCGCAAATGCTTCGAGATCCTCGCCATATTGTTCAAACTCTTTCTTTGTGGCGATGCCTTCGGTCATTTTCGTTTCCAATAATCGTAAATGCTCCGCAATATCCATTAACCGACTAAATGGTTGATATAAAATAGAACGAACATGTTCCTCATAGGCTTCCGCTGGAATCTGTCGCAAATAACCGATTCGGGACCCTTTTTTCCAACTCACCCTGCCCTCATCCGGATAGATTTCCTGTGTCAACATACGCATAAGCGTAGATTTTCCGGAACCATTCGCACCAATTAAGCCTACACAATCACCATCGTGAATTTCTGTGCTTATATCATTCAAGATGGGACCTTCTCCAAACGAATGTTTTATATGTTGCAAACTTGCTATAATCATTTTTTTATTTCTCTCCTCATTAAAATTGAACATAAAAAACCATGGGAAGCACGTCTCCCATGGTGATCCGGACTTTGAACGTTCTGCCCGTGGTTTTACATTCACGTTCAGGGGAATTGATGGTTACCGTTGATTGAATGCTATGCAGTTGCTAAAACAAGACACACGTGTCCCGTTAGTCACTGCATCGGCAAAAAGCGCACGGCAAAGATACATGTATATATCTACACACTTGCGCTCAACGGTCATAAACATCAATTCCACCTCCTTTTAATGAGTTCTGCCCTATTGTATAGAATTTATATTGCAAACGCAATAGTCATGCGTCCATGATCTGGATTATTTGCCGGCAAAAACAGCGATAGCTAATTTTAACCACATTGTGGGTTTAGTCTCATTCCATTAATAAATAAGGGCGGGACCCTCGTTTCGGATCGCCCCCCATATCGTTCAGGTTTTAGTAATCAGTTCTCCGTTGTTGTCCACAATAATGACATCACATGCGGCTCGTTTAGCAATGCCTTTTGAGATGCTTCCGGTAATTGCACGTTCCGCTATTCTTCCAACCGTTTCACCGGCTATAATAAGATCGATTTGATAATTCGGGACAATATGGCGAGCAATCCTTACCTTTGGCGTTCCAACATCAAGAATCGTCTCAACTTCATGAATTCCTTTTTCTTCCGCTTTCTGTTTATACGCTTGCAATTGTTCAAGCGCTTGTTGTTTAACCCTTTCCTCAATTTTTTTATCAAACCTAGACAT
The DNA here is from genome assembly GCF_016495865.1 of Salicibibacter cibi. Lineage (NCBI taxonomy): Bacteria > Bacillati > Bacillota > Bacilli > Caryophanales > Bacillaceae > Salicibibacter > Salicibibacter cibi. Next base: position 970,503 of record NZ_CP054706.1, on the reverse strand, counting down.
GGAGGCAAATGGTTTCGGATCAACAATGGTTGTAATATAAAGTTTCGCGTCTTCTTTCAATGCAAACGCGCAAGCCTGATCAAACGTATCTTCTGATGAAAATTCTTCCCCATACACACAGACGAGAACGTTCTTGTAATTTGCCAACGACAGTCCCCCTTAACTCTTTCGTACATGATAAGTTTTGGAAAAAATATCACTTACACAACGGATTGTCAAGAAGAAATATCCTGATCGTTAACTACCCGAGAAAAATAATGATTGAACCTAACGTTACGTGCTGTTTTATACTTATATTATCACACAGGAAATGAACGTGGAGGTGCTTATGTGTACACAATCGGCAAACTGTCAAAGAAGACCGGCGTAACGGTACGAACACTTGATTATTATGACGAAATCGGTTTATTGAAACCACAGAGTGCAACCGAAGGTGGGCATCGTCTATACGATGAGGAGGAGGTCATGCGCCTGGAACAGATACTGGCTTTGAAATACTTGGGGTTTTCATTGGAAAAAATCCAAGAGATTTTACATGAGTCTGCGCGCACCTGGGAAGAAGCATTATCCGAACAGCTATTGATGGTCAAAGACCAGAAAAAAAGACTAGACGAATTAGAACAATCGCTCACGGCTGTGCTGTATTCCATTCGAATTGAAGATGAAGTGAAATGGCCGTTGATCTTTGGAGCCATGCAATTGTTTCAGCAAGATCCCGATAAATTCACGCGCGTACTTGATCGCCATTTAAATCCGGAACAAAAAGAGAAGATGCTGTCCGTGAACCATGACAAAAAGAAAACGGAGGAATGGACGGCGCTCATCCTTGACATTCGGAATCATTTGCATGTATCACCGGAATCTGACATTGCACAAGAATTGGTAGATCGTTGGATGGAAGGTGTCTACAACATGTTTGGCGATGATGAAGAATTTCTGGGCAACGCATGGGAAGCGATATCTGAAGAAAGCGATGGTGTGATGTTCTATCCAATGACAAAAGAAATCGTTGCGTTTATAACGGATGCCATGCATGCAAAAGAAGTGAAGGAGAATGAGGAGAATGAAAACAGCCATTGAAATGAAAGGTGTCCGCAAAACCTATGGTAAAGATGTTGTCGCCATCGATGACCTCTCGCTGACTGTCGAAGAAGGAACGATTTATGCACTGCTCGGACCAAATGGTTCCGGGAAAACGACAACCATACGAATACTCACATCACTCGCCAACGCCGATAAAGGAAACATCGAACTATTCGATGAAAAGTTGAGCACACACAAAAACTTTTTGAGAAAGTGGATAGGATGTGTCGCTCAACAATCAGGTGTGGACCCAATGGGCACCGGCCGAGAGAACTTAATGTTACAGGGGAAAATCCATGGGTTAAAAGGCAAGGCCCTAAAGAACCGTGTAGAAGAAATGCTCACACGTTTTCATCTTCAAAAAGATGCCAACCGTCTCAGCATGAACTATTCCGGCGGCATGAAGCGAAAGCTCGACCTTGCTATGGGGCTTATTCATCAACCGAAGTTGCTTTTTCTGGATGAACCGACGACCGGCTTAGATCCCGAAGCGAGAGAAGATTTATGGAAAACAATTCGGCAATTGCAGCAAGAAGAGGGATTGACCGTGGTTTTGACGACGCATTATATGGAAGAAGCTGACGAACTCTCGGATCGTGTCGCTTTTATGAACGAAGGCAGAATAGTCGCGGAAGGAACAGCCGAAGAACTGAAAAATAAACTGGGCGGCGATACGCTCACGATTCAATGTACAGACAACGCCCAAGCCGTTCATGCGACAGAAGCCTTAAAAAAGTTCTATCAAGTTACACGCGACGAACGTACGTTAAATGTGCAATCGAAACAAGGAGCAGAAGAACTGCCGAAAATTTTAAAAGTATTAGAGAACGATCAGACTGACGTGCGTTCAGCAGCGGTATCTAGACCTGCACTTGGCGATGTTTATCTCATGTACACAGGGAAAGCACTGAGAGAGGAGAAAAAATGATGAAGTGGGTTACTGATATGTGGTGCATATTTATAAGAGGTCTGAGAATCGTCCAGCGCTCTCCCTTTATTATTTTAATGACTGTCGTCCAACCAGTGCTATGGATGTTTCTCTTCGGGCAAGTGTTTTCAAGCATGGCCGATCTCCCGGGGTTTGGCGGAAACTCGTACATGGATTATCTCGGCCCGGGCATTGTGATGATGAGTACGATGATGGCAGGCGCCTACGCCGGGATGGGGGTTATTAGTGATTATCGTGACGGGGTTTTGGATCGTTTTCTAATTTCTCCAATCCATCGCTCGGCATTATTGTTGGGAGGCTTGCTACAAGATGCATTGACGATGACGTTGCAGGCAGTGATTATGATTGTTGTTGCCATGATTCTAGGCACACAATTTTCCGGCGGACTGCCGGGAATCCTCCTACTTATATTGATCGCTGTTGTACTCGGCCTGGCAATGGGAGCGTTGTCGATGTCCGTTGGTTTAATCGTCCGCCAAGAAAAAAGCCTGACAGCTGCGGTTGGATTCACGCAATTGCCCTTATTATTTTTGTCAGGATTGTTCATGCCGCTTGATCTCGTGCCGGGGTGGATTGAAACTGCTGCAGCCTTCAATCCTTTGAATTGGGCCGTCGAAGCCGGGAGAGAAGTGGTTGGCACCCAGACGGATTGGGGACTTGCCTTCCAATACAGCAGTTACTTGCTCGTGATGTTCATTCTTTCATGCGTACTCGTTCTCGAAGCTTTTCGCGTTTATCAACGATCGTTGTAATTGGGGGCTCTCAAGTATGGGCAGCGGGATGAGTTTAAGCTCGCTGCCTTCTTACTCCCTTCAAGGTGTAGCAGCTATCTTAGGTGCCCACCATTATTTAAATCAAAGGTCGCACCCGTATAATGCCTGGATTTTTCCGATAACAAAAATATCACCGTATTCGCCACATCTTCAGACAATACAGGCGTATCGATCAGTTGGTCACTTAGATATTCACCTTTTCTCCAATCAGGAATTGTCTCCATCATTGGCGTATTCACCATCGTTGGGGCGACGGCATTCACTCGAACATAAGGCGAAAAATTCATGGCACAACTTTTCGTCAATCCTAATATCGCGGCTTTGGTAGCCCCGTAAATCGCGTCGGAACTCCCCTCGATACCTGCCACTGAAGACATATTTACGATGATGCCTTTCCGTTGTTCTTCCATCAATTTCTTGCCAAACCATTTAGAAAAAAGAACAGCCCCCTTTACATTCACCGCCATAACTTGATCCATTTCATCTTCTTGATAGTCTAATACATTTTTGGCCAAATACATGCCTGCGTTGTTCACCAGTCCATTTATGTCAGAATGATTGCCTTCTATATGCGAAAAAAATTTTGAAACACCATCATAATCACTGACATCTATCTGATATGTATATAACCCTTTTTCATGCTCTATGGATTGACTTAAATCATAGATGGAGTTGTCGATATCACAAGCAATCACTTCCGCCCCTTCATATAAGCATTGTTTGACTGTCTCTTTTCCAATACCTGAAGCAGCTCCGGTTATAATAACCTTTTGATCTTTAAGCACCTTAAAACACTCCGTTTCTTTTTGTAACTAACAAATTATAACATAAGTTTCAACGGGGACACGGCCTGTTTTGAGATTATATATATCACAGTAAAAAGGGAGTGATTTACATGCCAGAAATCAGACCGAATTCGGACATTCGAAATAAATACAACGTGATTTCTGACTTTTGCCACGATAATTCCTGAGTCTGCTTACATCACCAGGAACGGAAAAGCTGACCACTCCCGATGACTAAAGTCACGGGGTTCTTGGGGATAGAGACAACGCTTATCCAGTACACTTTTCTAAGTGACCTTATCTATCTTATGGAATAGAGGTTGCCGACAAAGCGTGGTTGTTACCATTGAGCCTCTGCCAAAATTAAAATGAAGCTTTAGAGTAGCGAAACGTTAAAGAAAAGCGTGTTTACAAATGATGTCAGATCGCAAACGTTTGACGCCATGAATCGACAGAATCCAGCATATAATGGCATCCACATCGGGTAGTTATGACGCCATAAAACAACGCATGTGTACATTTAATGGCGTCCATGGGCAACAATGACACCATGAAAGTTCCTACGCCTGATTATGATGGCGTCAAAAATGAAAAGACAAAGGCTTTCGTTCACCATATATTTCCATGAAATTACGCGTGCCCTTCTCAGAAGAAAACCACGCCAAATGACGGCCAATCACCGAATTTGAACATTGACAGATGAAGACACATGTCCATCATTTTGCTTTAACGGAAAAAAGGACGATAAATGTCATTAGGTTTTAAACTGTCATGGCTGGGATTTATGATTTTGGCGTTGGCATATTCCAAGAACTTTACGGACGTATTGCGTATGAGCAAGGCACTTCACCAAGCCAGCCACGAATGACCGCTTGTGTGCTTATCGTTCCGATATTAACGTCGGTGCAATCACTCCGACGGGTTTTTTAGATTATGCGACAAACCAACGCATCGTTTTGCTTGTTGATTGTTTTAATTCTTCAATTTTGCTATCATGAATTTCGACAAAGTTGTCCCAGCCGTCATTGCAAAGATCTATATCAATAGCGTTAAGATTCTCAGAACACTATACAAATCACGTTGAATGTAGAAGCCTCCAAAGTCGTTCCACCGTTCGGATAGTTGCTTCTTTGTGTAATCGCCCGTTATATGATTAAACTGGCTTGCTATAGGTGTCTATTTTATTGAGGGGGCGTTCTTGATAACTAAGTTTACGCTCGATCATTGTTACCAACATTGCAGGTGCACGATGAGCGATTGATCGTCCAAATCGTTTCTTTGCGTTTATCTTGCCATTTTTCTTATTTCGTGTTGTTTCTTTCGTTTTTCTTTGTAGAGACTGAAAACGTATTCGTATATCAGAACCAAGTGTAAGAATATGATTAACAAGTTTTTCATGTTCTTGTTTACGTTTGGAAGCAACTTTACGGTGTATATTTTTTCGTTTTGCACAAAGTTTTTTGTAACGCTTAGAGAACGCCCATTTACAACCCCTTTTGATCGTACCATTTGGATTGAAGTTATTAGGATTAGTTGTACGCCTTGATCGGTCCATCAAGCGTTCGATCCTACGAAGTTCTTTTGCATCTGTGATAATATCTGGTGCGAGCTCTTCGTAGTTCGACGTGTTTTCTGGAAACGATCGCAATCGTTGATGTCCCTTGGATCATTTGCGATTTTTAACATGCCTGTTGAGCAGCAAAACAACCCATTCAAAAGAATGGGTCGTTTTGCTATCCTTTCAACACTAACGATTCTCCGTAGTCATTTCCTTATCTGTTTTGGTCGCTTTCTTTTCTCTTCGCTTTTTCAAATATCGCTTGGGCCACCCCAATATATCTTCCATAATCATATACACGGAAGGAATAAGGAGTAACGTAATGAACGTCGCAAATAACAATCCGAATATGATCACCGTTGCCATCGGCGCTTGATAATTACTGGCGCTGCCTGTTGCCAATGCGAGAGGTAACATACCTGCCACGGTGGTTAGCGTTGTCATAAAGATCGGACGCATGCGATTTTTGCCGGCTTCCTGTAAAGCGTTGGCACGATCCCATCCTTGTTTCCGCAATTGTTTCGTACGGTCGATGAGCAAAATGGCATTATTTAGGACAATCCCTATGAGAATCAGAGCACCCATCGCGGAAATCGGATTTAATTCTTGTTGCGTGATTAACAGGCCAAGAATAACCCCCACGATCGTCATCGGGATCACAGACATGATCACGAGAGGATGGATCAGATGGTTAAATTGGATCGCCATCACCATATACACGAGAAAGATAGAAATTAAGAAAATATACATCATTTCCGTCATCATCTCTTGTTGTTGTTCCATTTGCCCGCCAAATCCAGCCGAATAGCCATCATCAAAATCATAATCGGCAATCATTTCCTGTACGTCTGCATTAACAGAGCCGAGGTCACGGTCTTCCAAACTGGCCATGACTTTTACAATTCGCTCGCCATCCTCATGTTCCAGTTCTTGTGGTGCTTCTGTCGTTTCCAATTCCGCAAATTCCGCTAAATCCATCGTTTCTGCTTCTTCTTCCTCTTCTCCGGGCATGAAGCTTTCTTCTTCCGGAGGAATTTCAATCGCCAAGTCTTCAAGCTCATCGAAGCTGTCTACGTCCAGATCCGAATTCATCAAGACAGGGTAGTCTTGGCCATCCAGTTCAATGTCATCAATCGGCTCATTCATGAAAGCAGCTTCTATTTGTTCACGAACTTGACCAGTCGTTAAACCCGCGTCTTCGACTTCCTCTTCATCAATAACAAACTGTTCTTCCGTTTCCAGATCGGACATGGAATGGTGAATGCCTGTGACCCCTTCGATGTCCTCCAATCCTGTTTCCAAATCATCGGCAATCTCACGAAGTCCTTCCAGACTGTCCCCTTGCACAATGATTTCTACGGGATTCCCCATGTCTTCCGCTTCCATGGACATCATGACATTTTCAATCGGATAATCCTCTTCCAATGCTTCCAAATTGTTCATGATTTCCATGTTTACCTGCGCTTGAGGCAGATTGGCTTCTTCTTCCGGTGTCATGTTTACGAAAGCCAACATCATATCCTCGTCCGCAATAACGGTGTAATCGGACACATCTGGAGTATCGGACAAGCGTTCATGCATGGCATCGGCAATGGCTTCTTTTTCCTCATCATCCGTATGGCTATCCAAATCCACCATGAGTTCAGCTTGTCTTTCCAATACATCCGGCATCATGCTCATCGGCACAAACGCAACGAGAAAAAGAGAAAGAAAAAATAGAAACGCGAATCCGGTGGACACTAGCCACCTACGCCATTTTTTCCAAGACATCCAACCGACAAAACGGCCATACATTCGCAAGATGACGTTTTCCTTTTTGTGGACTTTTGATTCTTTCATCCTGATCCACTTGTCTGACAGCACGGGGATAACGGTGAACGATATGAACACGGAACTGACGAGCGTAATCACGATGACCATAGCTAGCATCATGATGAATGCACCCACGTCCCCGCTTAAAATACCAATCGGCAAGAACACGACAACAGTCGTCAGCATTGAAGCCAGGACGGCGGTCGACACTTCTTTTGTCCCTTCGATCACGGCATCAAATTTAGGGAGCCCCTGTTGCAGTTTGCGAAAAATGGACTCCAGAATAACGATCGAAGCATCCACCATCATCGCAATTCCCAGCCCGAGAGCAAGGAGTGTCATCACATTGATACTGTAGTCCATGAGCCACATGATCGAAAATGTGAGCAACAAAGACAAGGGAATGGAAATGCCGACAATCGCTGTGGCGCGAATACTCCTTAGAAATGTGAATAATACCAATAGAGCCAAAAGTCCGCCGTACAGCACATTCGTTTGAATGTCGCTAAGATCATTCGTGATATAGTCGGCCGTGGCCAACATTTCCTCGAACTCAATGTCTGCCGGTAACTCCTCTGCTTTTATGTCCTCAACCTCGGCACGCACCGCTTCCGTCATTTCTACCTCGGTTGCATCGTCGGAACGTCCAATTTGTAAAAATACGTAGTCGTCTTCTCCGTTTTTCCACGCTGTGGTGCTTGCATCTGTCTCGACCATCTCAATGGACGCGTATTCTTCCAACGGTTCCGGCCCATCAGGGGTTGATATCTGCAACTCCTCGATATCTTCCACACTGAACATCGTGCCGTCCCATCTTAAACGAGGTTCATCATCTTCTTCCGATAATTCCCCAATGGCCCTGTTCTGATTTTCCTCTTGGAAAATTTGGACGATGTTCTCGGGATCCACCCCATCTTCTTGCAGTTGTTCATAGTTCAACTCAATGTGAATCTCTTCACTATCTTCAGCAGCCACATCTACGTCTCGAACTTCAGCAAGCGACTCGAGCCGAGGTTGAATGACTTCCTCGGATACATACGCCAATTCTTCGCTGTCTGCCCCATATAAATCATAATTCAGTTCATAGGGCGGATTCATGGAAGCCTGCATGGAAAAAACATCATCGATGTCGGATATCTCGTTTTCCAGCTCGTTCATGGCCGCTTCTACGTCGGCAAAGGCATCATCCCCTTCCCCTTCTTCAAACATGAGCATGATGGAACCATTGCCTAAGGTAATGGTTGTTTCATATGTATCAATATGCTCGATTTCGTCCAGACGATCTTCAACGGGATTGATAACATTCTCTTCCATATCCAGCGTATTCAGCTCGCCGGCATCAATTTGCACCATCCCCATATCCATCGTCATGCCGGGCATCATTTCTACATCGAGATCATTGCTGGCAAAAAGCCCAAACAATAAAACAAAGATGGACAACAACCCAACGATTAACTTTCGTTTCAACAACAACCTTAGCCAGTTCATTTCCCCACTCCATTTTTCAAAAAATTTTTCTTGAACAATAACTATACTACATGACGTTGCGTTAGAATCAATGCTTTTCAGCAAAAAATAGATCTAAAACTCTTTCTTTTTATAAACCTGAAGCGTGATCAGGAAAGAGACGATGAAAAACACCAGGGTGACCGCCAAGAAACCACTGGAAAACAACAGGTCTATATTCATCCCTTGCAGTGTATCCGGCGACATATTGCTTAAAATCGTTTCGAATAGCCAACCGCTTAGTAGATATAACCCTATTGCCGCGATAACGCCAAACATGAGCACCATATCCGACTTTTCAGTCCCTAACTGATACGTTAATGGATAAGCGATGAAACCTAAAATAAAGGCTATACCCACACCGTTCATCATCGAGTATATGGATTGATCGGTCAAAACTTGCCCTGCTATAAGTTCAGCTAAGATGAATAAAACGATCGTTACCAGCAGGCCAATGAGCATCACCATGAAGTAAAAAAGATAATGGCTTTGCACAACTTGGCTTCTTTTTATGGGCAGTGTAAGCACAAATTTATTCCAACCCGACATCGATTCGTGCTTTAATACCTCAAGTGCAGGCGTAACCATAAAAAGGATTGGCAAAAATGTCGCGAAAGCCATCATCATCTCATTTTGAGAAAAGAGGAGAATCGCCGTAATGACAACACTTAACAACAAATAATTCCAGAGGCTTTTTCCAACCGAATAATATTGATTTAAGAGTAGACCTTTCATGTATGTTCACCTCGCATTAATAGGAGTGAGATATCATCGATAGAGAAGTCTTTTTTCTTGATTTCAGAAGGCGCTTGTTCTCGGTTGGATACGAGCACGTCAATCATATCTCCGTTACTTTTATGCGTGATAATGAAGCTTGGATCAATTTGCTTCAATTCACTTTGCTCGCATTGCAAAATCGCGTAATGCTTCATCAATATCTTTTTTTGGACGTTTAACAGGATTTTCCCACCTTTTATAAAAATCAAGTCATCCGCGATTTTTTCAATATCGCTCGTAATATGCGACGACAGCAATATGCCACGCTCCCGATCTTTGCCGAACGCTCGCAACACTTCCAACAGTTCATCTCTTCCGGATGGATCCAAACCCGCGGTTGCTTCATCTAAAATCAACACTTTGGCATTATGGGACAAGGCGACCGCTACCGAAAGTTTCATCGCCATTCCCCGTGAAAACCCGCTGATTTTCTTTTTATGCGGCAAGGAAAATAGGTCAATATAATGATTGAAAGTTTCTTGGTTCCATTGCCTATAAATATTGTTAAATACATTCCCGAGTTTAACGATCGTTAGTTCTCCGGGCAGTTTCATATCATCGAAGACAACCCCGATATTTTCTTTCATATTTCGCTTATCCGGATCCATTTCTTCGCCAAACAAATGAACGGAGCCGTCGTCTTTATGAAGCGTCCCTAAGATGGATCCCATCGTCGTTGATTTTCCGGCTCCGTTTTCTCCGATAAACCCGACAATGGAACCATATGGAATCGAAAAAGAAACATCCTGTAATGCAAATTCGGAATCTGCGTATCGTTTGCTCAATTTGTCTACTTCCAGAATAGCTGACATATCATTTCTCTCCTTGTATCCATGAAATAACTTGCCAAATAATACTCATGATTGTAGCGATGATGATTAGCGCTGTCACAATGTTAAATTCAACCATGTCAAAAGGTGCAAAGGTTTCTGTAAACAGTCCATCAGGGAGTAACGCATATAAATTTCTCAAAAGATTTTCGCTTTCGCTCCTATTTGGTTCCCACGAAGATCTATCAATGAGAAAAAAGACAACGATGACAGCAGCAACAGCTAGTATTGATAAACAAATATCTTTGACTAATGAACGCCCGCTTTTTTTCCAATTATTCTCCACCCTCCCCTTAAACATTTTCTAGCAGTGATATTAAAAAAGACATCTTTCACGGCATAAAGGATCATGACAACGATGAATCATATTGTAGCTATGTTTAAAGACGGATTGCTATAAGGAGTAATCCTTTCCGTAAAAAGTTCCGATTGCACAATCCTGCCGCCGATGTCACCAGAATCATTGAACCGCGTCGGTTCCAATGCTGTTCCATCAATGGCGATAAAAAAGAGTTGAACGAGGATGAACACGACCAGAGTAATTGCCCAGCTTACGCCATAGGATCCTCTCCTCTCGCCAAAGGGATAACTCAAGTGTAAAGAAAATGTGCTGTTTCTACCTTAAAAAAGGTACAGGAAGAGGGGAAAAGGGGATGACTGGATGATTAGCGTCCACAAAAAGAGAAAGCCTCACCGCGTTGGCGAGGCTAAAAGGTTTGTTTGCGCTTATGAAGAACGAAGGCAGCTAGGAAAACAAAACCTAAAGACCAGAGGAGAAAATAAATAAAAGGAGACAAAAATGCTTCCGAAGGCTGGTCTTGAATAAGTGCTAACCCTTGGTAAAATTGGGTATTCGGCAGCATAGCCAAAATAGTGGACCATTCGTTATTCAACAAAGACTCTCGAATTATTTCCAGGGCAATAACAATAATGACGATTGGCGTCTCCCATATGCCGACTTCAATTTTATCATGGGCATAAGCACCGATAATGGTTCCAATGGAAAGCAGAATCAAAAGAGCCGGGATAATGAAAACACAAACCAATAACGATGTTATAAAGCCTAAACCATTAAAAACCGAAATGAAAAATACTAAGCTAAGCGTCATAACGGAGATGAGCAACACTTTTACTAGCGCGAGCCCGTAAAGTTGGACCCTTCGTTGCTTGAGAATCCGCCACGTTTGCTGCTCTTTTTCTTCGGCAAGCAAAAATCCCTGCATTTGGAGCGGCAACATGATTAAAGTCAAAGCGATGAGAAACATCCAAGAAGGGTAAGTTTCCAAAGAAAAGACCGCATAAAAAAATAAGAGAATGGTCACGATCACGAGAAATTGTCCGTTATAACACAAATTGATTATTTCTTTATAAAGCAATGCTTTCAGTTGTTTTCGTTCCATCGATACTCCCTTACACGTGTAACATGTCTTTTAATGTGGAATAATTGCCTTTTGATAAAGGAATACTGCTTTTTTCTCTGTCATTAAGGCTTAAACTGTAACTGTTTTTGCTCCATATCATAATTTCCCGCACACGCTGCAGATTGACGACATACGACCGGTGGCAGCGAAAGAAACCGAATGGATGCAAGCGCTCTTCCATCTCCTTTAGCGTTAACGGCGCAACAAACGTTTCGTTATTGACATGCAACCAAGTCTGGCCTTCATGGCTTTCCACATAATCGATTTCCAACGGATCAAATAATATATATTTGTCGTCTACTTTGGCGGAAATTTTTTCAAGTTGAAATGGTGTGGCCGGTGTTTGATTTTGCTCGGTATCGGTTCCATCATCGACTTCGTATAGGCCTCGTTCATTTAAGCGATACGGTTTGCCGAGTTGAATCGCTTCTTCCAGCGACGTCGTCGTCATGAGGACAAAGCGATCAGACAACTTCTCCAATACAGCGTAAAAGGCATGTTTTGTCTGGCGGTCGGCGTGAATGATGGGCTGGTCAAACAGACAAGCCTCACTCGGCATAATTAGGCAGCGAGCAAAATGCAAGCGGCGTTGCTCGGTGGCGGACAAATGTTTCGCACGCTTATCGGCGACTTGCGAAAGCTCGCAAATCGTCAACACGTTTTCTTCATTCGTTGAATGACCGTAAAGTTTCTTCCAAAAGCGAATGTGCTGTCTCGGGGTCAGTCGCGTATACAAACCGTCCGATTGGAAGAAGACGAAAACGTTTTTAGGCTGTTCCGCCAAAAAGGGTGACGAGGAAAGGAATAAGGAATGGAACGATTCAAGCCATTCGATATCACCTTGGACTACCACAGGCTCCCCACGTTCAACGGTAAATTCAATGTCCGGCAGTAGGAGGCTATTATTGTTAAAGACAGCAGAAGTCTGAATCGTTAATGACATGCTTAAAGGCTCCTCCGTTGTTTTGACTCTATTCTAACGTACGCGGTTTGATTAAATCTGAATGTGCTTTCAAAGCACTCCGTACCTTGAATTCACAAACAAAATTGTAACATATAACCGAATGAAAATATGTGATAAGCATGAAAATAAAAATTGCAATTTGAACATTCGTTCGCTATAATAGTTAGAATAGAATACGGATGTCAACGATCGCGAGAAACGGTATCTGGATATTGTTGCTGGAACGAAGTTGCGGCAATGAAAACAGCCTCATCATCGTTCATGTCGAACCTCAGGCATCCTATCAAAAAAATTTTAATAAACGCATGTTTCGATACTCTGTATGAAAGGCATCGTAGAAGAATCGTCCCCATTGCCGATTTCAGTGAGTTTCCCTTTTAATGAGGAGAAGATCGAAGTCAAAAAAGAATTTTTGCGGATCCTCGTCCGGCTTGAACTTGATCCTGCGCGTAATCATCTACTATCTACTTTTTTCGAAACATACTTGCAGCTTTCAGAGTATGAAGAGCATACACTGGAAAACGAAGTCAATAAGCTTGATTCCGAAGAGGAGGCGAAAGTTATGGAACTGATGCGTCTTACGAACGGCGTGGGATGGGGAAAGGGAAACAAGATGCTATCTGCACAATTTCAAAGGAAAAATTCGGGCCGTCTACCGACGCGGAACAAGAAAAAGTGTGATCTATCGATAATTTAGAATTACTTGATGAATTGCTAAAACAGATCCTCTCCGCGGAAACTTTGGAACACACTCGGTTAATTATTGAACAGGCAGCTAACGGATAATGATTTCAAATACTGAATCCCCGGGGAACTAAGCCCCGGAGAATCACTTGTCTCTTCCAACGTTCAAATAATATTTAAAGCCCTGGCTTCACGCGTCAGTTCCTCCCGAAATTTGGGATGGGCAATGCCGATGAGCAACTCGGTCCTTTCCGATATGCTTTTTCCCCTCAAGTTAACAGCTCCATATTCCGTGACGATATAGTGCACATCATTTTTCGATGTCGTCACTGCTGAACCCGGAGTAAGTGAAGGGCGAATCCGGGAAATTTTTTCATCCCGCGTTGTCGATGCCAAACAAATAAACCCTCTGCCGAATTGGGAAAATGCCGCACCTTGTGCAAAATCCGTTTGCCCTCCGGTGGAGCTATAATACCGCCCTTTGATCGTTTCGGAAGCACACTGGCCAAAAAAATCCACTTCCGTCGTGGCGTTAATGGAAATCATCGTTTGTTCACGGCCAATTACTTTCGGATCATTCACATAATCGACCGGCATCATTTTGACGGTTTCATTTTCATGGACAAAATCGTACAGCCTTTGCGTGCCTAATGCAAACGTTCCAACAACCTTTCCCGGATCATTTGCTTTCCGCGCACCACTCACAGCCCCAGCTTCCACTAAATCAACAATGCCGTCCGTCAACATCTCCGTATGAATGCCCAAATCGCTTTTTGCTTTAAGAAAATGAATCATGGCATTTGGAACGCCGCCGATGCCTACCTGAAGCGTGGCGCCGTCTGGGATGAGTTCGGCAATGTGCGCAGCCATTTGTTCATCTTTTTCAGAAGGCGCTCGGGGCACAATCGTATGATTGGGCCTGTCCACTTCAATATAGCCTTCAATATCATGCACATGAATGCGATTTTGCCCGTAGGTTTTCGGCATTTGCTGATTTATTTCCAGAAAAAAAGGCGCTTTTCCGATCAATGCCGACACGTAATCAGCGTTGGTTCCAAAGGTAAAATAACCATCTTCGTCCATCGGAGAAGCCGTGACGAGCACGAGTTGGCGATTGGTTCTTTCCCACATGATCCGTGGAACATCATGGAAATGGTTCGGAACCAAATCACAACGCCCCTCGTTAAACGCTTCTCTTGATGCTCCGCTTAAAAAATAAGCCACATGCCGAAGACTCCCGGGATATTCATTTTCAATATAAGCCCGCTTTTTTTGTGCATGCATTTGGTGAATACGGACATCTTTAAAACGGGCGGCGTGTTCTTCAAGCGTATTCAATAACTCAACCGGTTCTCCGTTTGCCATGGAGACGATGACGTCATCGTCATTATGAACAAAGTTTAGGAACATTTCGGGACTCATTTTTTTCGAATCGGTCATTTTGAAACGCCTCTTTCTTTTTTAACCTCATTATTTCTTATTGTTACGACTTGCTTCGTGATTACTTTTTCAATCTCGACAACGACAAATGAATCTATGTAGCGCATATTCAGCATGAAATACCTGCTTTTATTATAATGCAAAGCAATCAATTGTGAGCGAGCCCACAATTGATTGTCGTTAACCTTTCATTTTTTCGGATGGCAATCCGGCGACTATAAGTGAGAATCAAAGAAAACACCTTACGAGGGAGGATCTACTTGATGGAAACGAGGGTGCAGACGCTCTAACACGTCTTCCGGCAACACTTTTTCCATCATCGGAAAAATCACGCGTTCTTCTTTACGAATATGTTGCTCCAAAATTGTTCCCAGGCGATGCATCGCTTCTACACCATCATCTGTACCTGTCGTTTCCAGCACCTGTTGAACCAATGCGCGTATGTGCACGTGTTCAACTAACATTTCCGAAATTTCCGGCTCATCAAGTGATACATACCTGGCATACGCGGGGAGTAAAAGTTCTTCTTCATCGCGAAAATGTTCGTTCCCGCCACTTTCCCAAAATCGTTGCAGCTTTTGCTTGATTTCTTCAACAGTAAACGTACTTTCCTCGGTTTCCGCCCGTTTCAAAAACAGAGCGATCGCCAGTCCATTTTGATGGTGGTGAGACAATGGGTATAATGATTTATGCCGTTTGATGCCTTTTCCTTTTTTAGCGATTTGAATCCCTCCTCCTTCTATTATACCATTTAAAGGATCATTGCCGCTGCCAAACCGAAGATAAACAATGGGATATTAAAGTGCAAAAACGTCGGTACACACGTGTCCCAAATATGGTTGTGGTTGCCATCTGCACCCAATCCGGCTGTCGGTCCGAGGGTGCTGTCCGAAGATGGCGACCCGGCATCGCCGATCGCGCCTGCCGTTCCAATTAAAGCAGCGGTGGCTAACGGCGAAAAACCCATGGCTATGCTTAAAGGAACAAATAACGTTGCCAGAATCGGTATTGTCCCAAACGACGTTCCAATTCCTAGTGTCACAATCATTCCTACCGATAACATTAATAGTGCACCCATGAACATATTGTCTCCGAGTATCTCAGCTGTCGAAGCGACCAAGCGATCAATGGCTCCTGTATCTTCTAAAACGGTGGCGTAACCCGAGGCGATTAACATAACAAAAGCAATCATACCCATCATCCTAATCCCTTCATTGACAATCTCATCCCCTGATCTAAACGAAACCACCTGGAATAAGAACATGAGAACGATTCCAGATAGAGCTCCAAGTATTAGGGAATCGCTGACAATTTGTACAACAAGTGCGACTATGATTGCTATGATCGTTAAAAGATGAAATTTTGTGAATATAAGATCTTCATTCGCTCCTGCCGCGATTTCTTGATTGAATGCATCTGCTGATTTAGGCTCTTTGTCTTTGCGATACGTCACGAAGATCGCGAATAATAAACCAGCAACCATCCCCAAGCCAGGGATTAACATTGCTAACGGAATATCTGCATAACCGATGGCCATTCCATTATCATTCATTCCATCCACGATTACTCCGTGAAAAATCAGCCCGAAGCCAGCAGGAATCATCATATATGGTGCCTTCAAACCAAAAGTAAGTGAGACAGCCACCCCTCGTCGGTTCAATTTCATCTTATCGAATAATTGCAACAGAGGCGGTATCAGAATCGGGATAAACGCGATATGGACGGGCACCACATTTTGTGATAACGATGCCACAGCGGCGATTGTTAAAAGTAAAAGAGCCTTTTTTCCTTTCATCAATCCAATCAAATTTTTCACTAAAAAACCGGTGATGCCCGAGTAACCGATCATGACGGCAAACACCCCAAGCAAAATATAACTCAAGGATGTTTCAGCCTGACCGCCCATCCCTGACACCAGCAATTCAGTCGTATCAACCAAGGACATTCCGGAAACTAAACCTGCAACAAGTGCAGCCGCAATAAGGGAAAGAATGACGTTGACGCGTAATAAACTTAATACGACGAGGACGAGAACTGAAATTATAACAGCATTAAACATTGCGCTTCCTCCTTCATAATCGATTTACTGCAGTAATACCGCGTTCCGATGATTTGACGTTTCTTTTAACCAATTCTCCATCGATTGAATATCTTTTGAAAAAATTCGATCTTTCATAATCGGCTTGATAAAGTCGCGAACGTGTTTTAAAAATGTATGGGTGCTCGACGCCATTCGCTGAATACCACGGTATTCAGCGGCTTCCAACGCGCAAATCGCTTCAATAGCTAATACCTTTCTTGTGTTGGTAATGATCTGATATGCATGTCTGGATGCGATCGTTCCCATGCTTACATGATCTTCCTGATTAGCTGAAGAAGGGATGGAGTCGACGCTCGCCGGGTGCGCCAATGTTTTGTTTTCGGAAACTAACGATGCGGCCGTATATTGCATAATCATAGCGCCGGACTCCAGACCCGGAGACGGACTTAAAAAAGGCGGTAAGTCGTCGTTGAGTTGGGGATTCACTAGCCTTTCTACCCTTCTCTCCGAAATATTGGCGATTTCCGCAATCGCAACTTTTAAGAAATCCATTGCCAGAGCGATCGGCTGCCCGTGAAAATTTCCTCCGGATATGACTTTTTCTCCTTCATTGAAGATAAGTGGATTGTCCGTCGCTGCATTCATTTCAATTTCCAATTTGTCTTTGACATAGCCCAATGTTTGCCATGTCGCACCATGCACTTGCGGGATGCAACGGATGGAGTACGCATCCTGGACTCTCAACTCCCCTTGTTTCGTCGTCAACCTGCTATCCCGCAAATAATGCCTGATTCGTTCGGCGACGTCAATCTGTTCCTGATAGCCACGCGCAAGATGAATATCAGCATCAAAAGCGTCTATAATCCCGCGCAGGCCTTCCATCGTCACTGCACTGATTAAATCCGCATGATAAGCGATATTCTCTGCTTCAAGATGAGCAACTACCCCCATGGCCGTCATCGCTTGTGTCCCATTGATAAGCGCCAATCCTTCTTTTGCTGTTAAGGAGATTGGAGTGATTCTTTCTTGCTCTAAGGCATTTGCCGCAGAGACCCTTTCTTTTTTATAAAAAACCTCTCCTTCCCCCATTAACGTTAACGCCAAGTGAGCGAGCGGCGCGAGGTCACCACTTGCCCCTAAGGATCCTTGCTGCGGGACGACCGGATGAATATCAGCATTGACCAAATCGACCAGTTTCTGAATTAGCAGCGGCCGAACCCCTGAATAGCCCTTTAGCAACGCGTTCGTCCTAAGAATGAGCATTGCCCTTGATACAACTTCCGGAAAGGGCTCACCCACCCCACAAGCATGGGATTGTATTAAATTACATTGTAACGTTTCGACATCTTTTTTTTCGATCAAAACATCACTGAACTTGCCAAAGCCAGTATTAATCCCGTATACAATTTTACTCTCGGCCACGATTTTTTCAACTGCTTTTCGGCTTTCTTCCACCTTTTTAAGACTGTGGACAGAAACTGTGAGTCGTTCTTTTTCATATAAAAGCTTCTTCATTCCCTCAAGGTTCAAGGATTCTCCATCCAGGATTAACATAAAATCACCTACTTTTTTGTTTTATACGTAAAAAGGGGCTATATCAGAAACACGCCAAGCGTTCCTTGATATAGCCCCCTATCTGCTAATAACTATGGGCTCGTTTATATATGGTTGATACCTAAACCAATCGTTTCGTGTTCGGCGCCTTTGACTGGCGCGCCAATTGTTCCATAAAGGGAAACTGCGATCCATTCGCCTTCAGCGCTGTTTTCATATGGCGAACCTCTGACGACAGAAAAACTTAAGCCCACGGTCCGCAACACTGAACCTATTTGTACCTGCCCTCTCGTTACTCCCTGAAGCGCTTCGATAATCGCATGGTACAAGGCATGACCTTCCCTGTATAATTCTTTATTAATGATTTGATTATTTTTCGCAGCCGTCTCCACTGCCGCTACAACTTTATGCGCTTCCATGGAACCGACTTTCCCCGTGCAATAACACCAACCGGCATCGGCAAGACGTTCATGCTGTTTCTTATCTTCCTCATTCAAGAGTAAAAGAAGGGCTTTACGCCCGATGCGAAAGTTCTGGTTTAAAGCCATATTAACAACTCTTTCATGCCATGAATTACACACACTGTTAACTAATGACTAAGAGTAATTCACTTTTTATTTTATTCGTCTTAGGGTAGGAAGTCAATTGATGATTGCGAGGTACGAGTTTCTCAATACAAAAAGGTATATATAAGACAATGCCGAGTATTAATCCACAAGCAACGTACCGACTTTTTCTTCAACATTCTTTACCAATATTTCAGAATGAATTAATTGCTCGGCTCTATTCATATCTGGAGATAAAACCCTATCTTCCGACAAAAAGGATACATCTTTTCTTAACAGAGCAAAAGCAACGTAAGTTCCTTCTCCACTCTGATAAGGATCTAAATATTCCAGTGCTTGACAGCTGGATAACCATTCAATCCCCAAAACCTTTTCACTATTTTTTATCACCTTTCTCAACTTTAACGCAGCCGAATACCCCATACTGGCATGGTCCTCTTGACCACCTGAGGTAGAGATCGAATCAACTGAAGAAGGGTGTGCATAGATTTTATTATCTGATACAAGAGAAGCAGCAACATATTGTGGAATCATCAGACCCGAATTAAGCCCATTATCCTTTACTAAATAATTCGGTAAATCACTGTATTGCGGTGAAACTAACCGAAATGTTCGTCTTTCAGATATATTTGCTATTTCAGCCACAGCCATCGTTAAAAAATCTAGTGCCTGTGCCACGTTTTCACCGACAGGATTTGCAGACGAAAACACATTCATTTCGGCATTCTCATCAACCTCATCAAAAAAAATCAATGGATTGTCCGTCGCTGCATTCATTTCAATGTCTATAACATTTTTACAATACCTAAGGGCGTCCTTGCCTGCCCCATGAACTTGAGGTACAGCTCTAATACTTAATGCGTCTTGCGTTCGATAGCTTTTATTCTTTTCAGCAAGACGACTGTTATTAATAATCGATTTGATATTTTTTTGGGTGTTGATTTGACCTTGATGAGATTTCACCCGAGCAAGGCGTTCATCGTAAGCATAATAACTACTTTTTAGTGCTTCAAAACTAATCATAGATACAACATCCGATGTTTTTATAAGGTTTATAACATCATAAATAGCTAAAGCTCCAATACCTGTCATATCAGATGTACCGTTGATCAAGGAAAGCCCTTCCTTCTCGTGTAATTCAAGCGGTTTAAGGTTAGCTTGATTTAATGCTTTTTTTCCAGAAATGCGTTGATTATGAATATAAGCTTCACCAAAACCCAATAAAACTAAACTAATATGAGCTTGGGGAGACAAATATCCAAGAGACCCCTCCCTTGGTACTATAGGGGTAATTTTATGATTCAGCAATGTTATCAATGCTTCTACTGTTTCTAATCTGATTCCTGAATAGCCAAGCGATAGGTTTTTTACCATTACAACAATAATGCCCCTAACAATTTCGTCTTCCAAAGGTTCGCCCATCCCACAAGCATGACTAAAGATTATATTGTTTTGTAACTTTTTTAAATCAGGTGTGGAGATCGAAGTGTTGCTATTCTCCCCCACGCCTGTATTAATTCCATACATAGGAATATCTTTTTCATAAAGAGTTTTATCTAGTATAGCGCGTTGATCCTTAAGCCTTTTTTTCACCTCTTCAGATAAATACAATGTATTTTTATATCTAGCGATGCTAACCAGTTCTTCTATAGTCATATTCTGATCATTGATAGTGACTTCAATGGGAAGTCTTTCACTCATGTTATCACCTTTTTTCTCCATAATCGTTAGATATTGTAGTGTTTGAGTAGGATTCTTTGTTGACACCCTTATTTTCATAAGAGTGATTGTTGTATGCGCTTTCTGGATAATTAGTCTTATCATAATCAGCTTGACGAATAATACTCTTTAAAGTTGAAATCACTTGTAGGATGATAAAAAATAGAATCGAAAATCCTGCGACGGTCGCCATTTGTTTATTTGCATCAACCGCTGTAATTTCGCCACCACCAGTGCCTGCTGTAATGGTTAGCAAAGCCAACAAACCTAAAAGTGAGCCCCAAAATATTTTTACCTTGGCAAGGGGTTCCGGATTTTTGAAAGTGTTTCCAGTCGTGGTTAATGCAGAAACTGTAGTTGTGATGGAATCAGCTATAGTTGTAAAGGAGATAAAAATACAAAACAACATAATTAAGCTTATTAACCCTGTCCACGGAAGATGCTCTAAGAAAACGAACAAAGAAATCTCTAGACCACTTTCCTCATTCTGAATCAAATTCCAAAGTTGATTACCACCTTGCCAGTCATAAAATATTGCTGCTCCGCCAAAAACCCAAAACCATAACATGCCAAAACCAGCCGGCAAAAGTAAGTTAAAAATGACGAACTGGCGTAAAGTTCTGCCATAAGCTAATCTTGCCAAAAACATACCAATGATAGGTGCATAAGCTAAAAAAATTGACCAGTGAAATAACGGCCACTCCCTCGGCCACTCTGAACCTTCCATGGGGCTTGTCCATGTTAAACGTTCCAAAACATTGCTGAGAAAATATCCAGTACTTTGCGATCCTAAATTAAATATGAACGACGTAGGTCCGACAACAATAATAAAAGCCAATATACACAGATATATTTTAGTATTTTGATCCGACAAAAATCGAATTCCTTTTTGTAGCCCACTATAACTGGAAATAACATAAGTGACTGTTATCAAGACTACCAAAACCGACCACATAAATGGACCTGCTGTGATACCGGTCAAGTAATCTATTCCACTACCTATCTGAAGCACACCTTCGCCTAGGACAGCCGCCATGCCACCTGCAATTCCAAAAATACAAAGAATATTTACAAAGGTTCCTAAATGACCAAATGCCCTGTCTCCAAGAAGAGGATAGAGAGTTGAATTTATTGTATAAGGCAATTTCATATTGTAACATGCATAGGCAACGGCTATACCTGCCATCACATAGAGTGAATAGGGAGCTAGTGTCCAATGGACCATACTTGAAGCCATTGAAAAAACAGCAGCTTCTTCCGTTCCTGGTTGAATGCCAAGTACTTCTGGTGGTTCACTAAAAAATGTTAGCGGCTCTGCCAAACCCCAAAAAACAATCCCCGTGCCTATACCTGCCGTTAAAGAAATAGCAAACCATTGCCATTTAGTAATAGAAGGTTTAGCTTCTGATCCGCCAAACTTAATATTTCCATATTTTGAAAACCCTAAGAACAAACTTATAAAAATGAGGGCCAATACCGTGAAATTAAACAACCAACCAAAATTATTAAAGGCAAAATCCACAATTGTTGTTTGCAGTTCGTAATACGATGAAGGCCAGAATACTGCAATCAATGCAGTTATTACCAATATAAATGCAATCGGCAAAAAAACTGGCCAACGAATCTTCTTTTCTTCAACCATTTGAGACCCCCAAAAACCACAATTTGTCAAACTCTATGACCATAGCACCATATATCCATCATCATGAGCGATAACTGTTTTTAATAAGTTAGTATATATATGCGCTTACAAAAGAAGTTCTTTTTTCTTTATTATTATTTCTCAGTGTTTAGCCTATAGTTATTACCAAGGATTTATGGTAGCATTCCCTATCGCCTACAATACCCCGTCAAAAAAGAGAGCATCGTGTGCACGGCGCTTTTGACCGATAGATCACCGATATCTTTCCTCGGATCAAGACAGACGATGTCCATCGCCCTCACTTTCGGGTGTTCGCCAGCGATTTGTACAGCTTCGAACAATTCTTCCGAGTACATACCGCCCGGGGTTGCGGCCGGCGCAGCCGGCCCATGGACGATATCGAGAACATCCATGTCCGTGGTGAGATAAATCGTATCTACTTGATTCGCCAACTGCTGCAAGGCCTTATTGATCACATGATCCATGCCCTGTTTTCGAGCTTGCTTCATCGTCGTATAATGAATGCCTGCCTGGTCGGCATACGCTTTCAGCTCTTTTGCATTGAAAAAGCCATGCAAGCCGATATTGTGGACATATTTGCCTTGAATCGTTTCACTCTCTATCAACTGGCGGATTGGTGTGCCATTGGCTGGGCCGAGCGTATTGGGATCCCTTAAATCAAAATGGGTATCAAGCTGAAGGATCCCAATCGTTTCGTTTGGATGAGCTTCCTTCCACCCCTCCACCAACATCGCCGTAATAGAGTGATCTCCACCAAGGGAAAGGGGAAGCGTATGCGGATGATGTGTCCGCATCGCCAGCATCGTCTCCTGGATCTTCATGTGCGTATAACCAATATCGGTCACGTGTTGCTTCACATTCCCAAGATCGATAACTTTTAACTGAGCCAAATCGATATCTTCATCCAAATTGTAGGTTCCAAACGATTTCCATGCTTCGCGCATCATTTCCGGATTCTCACTCGCCGCCGAAGTGCTGATGGAAGACTTAGAAAGAGGCACGCCGAGGATGGTAACATCAAAGTCTTGCCAATTCGGTGCAGCCTCCCCGACATTTTCAATCCATTCATGCACTTTAAGATCTTCTGTTTTATCTGTTTGGTGGCTCCAGATTCGATTTGGCTTGTCGAGCATTGGATAAGGATAAAGCGTCATTGTAACTGTCCACCTGCCAAACGCACATGGCCGTCTTTTACGACTGTGTCCACGTGATTCATGCCATATTTGTACGATAAAGTCAGATGGTTCGGGACATCAAAAATAGTCAGGTCCCCTTTTTTACCCGGTTCAAGACTGCCGATCTCATCAGCACGACCAATGGCATGGGCAGCATTGATCGTCGTCGCAGTCATCACTTCTTCGGGAGTCATCCCCATCTTCAGGCAACCGAGGTTCATGATAAACGGCAGCGAAATGGTCGGTGATGAACCTGGATTTGCATCGGTGGAGAGTGCCATGGCCAAACCGGCATCGATCATTTTTCTCGCGTCAGCGAAATCGGCCATGAGGAAAAAGGCGGTTCCCGGAAGTAACACACCGACGACATCAGCATTCGCCATTTCCCTTATACCTTTGTCAGAAGCCTTTAGCAGATGATCGGCAGAGATAGCGCCTACTTCTGCAGCGAGCTCCGAACCTTCATAAGGTTCAATTTCGTCCGCATGGATTTTCGGCGTTAAACCGTATTGTTTGCCCGCTTCCAGAATTCTCCTTGATTGACTTGGGGTGAAAACCCCTCGTTCACAAAATACATCATTGAATTCCGCCAGATTTTTTTCAGCAACGACCGGTATCATTTCTTCAATGACACGATCAACAAAAGGTTCAGGGTTGTCTTTCTCATCCATCGGGATAGCATGCGCACCCATGAACGTAGAGACAATGTCCACCGGGTGGTCCGCTTGCAGCTCATGAGCGACTTCCAATTGTTTCAACTCGTGCTCAAGTGTTAAACCGTAGCCGCTTTTTGCTTCCACGGTCGTTACTCCGTGGATGAGGAATTGATCGAGTCTTTTCCTAGATTCTGCATATAACTGCTCGTGGCCGGCTTGTTGGGTGGCACGGGTCGTCGCATGAATGCCCCCTCCGGCATTCATGATGTCCATGTAACTCTGACCTTCAAGGCGCATCGCATATTCATTTTCCCTCGTCCCCGCGTGCACAAGATGGGTGTGAGGATCAACAAGACCGGGAGTAACGACTTTGCCGCTGGCATCTAAATGATCAGCTGCTTGAATGCGATTTTTATACTTGTTACGTATATCTTCGTCACGTCCGGCTTCTATAATTTTTCCGTCCTCAATGAGGAGACTTCCGTTTTCAATGAGGTTGAGTTGCGACATAGCTTCTTTCTTTGCCGGTTGATCTGTATGATTGGCCATGGTAATTAATTGTGCTGCATTGGAAATAAAGATTGCTTTATCCATTTATGATCCACTCCTTTTCAACATTGGAATTTGCACATCGTGGTGATTCGCCGTCTCTTCCGCAAGTTCATATCCGGCATCGACATGGCGCGCAACCCCCATGCCGGGATCGGTGGTCAATACACGTTCGAGACGTTCTCCCGCTTCTTTTGTTCCATCAGCAACGATAACCATGCCCGCGTGCAACGAATAACCCATGCCAACACCCCCGCCATGGTGGACACTGACCCAGCTGGCTCCACCAACGCTGTTGATCAACGCATTCAATATCGGCCAGTCGGCAACCGCATCGCTGCCATCTTTCATCGCTTCCGTCTCTCGGTTTGGAGAAGCGACTGAACCGGAATCAAGATGATCACGCCCGATAACGATCGGTGCTTTTATTTCTCCGCGGGCAACCAAGTCATTGATGATTTTTCCGAATTTCACTCTTTCACCATATCCCAGCCAACAAATCCTTGAAGGTAGGCCTTGGAAGCTGATTTTTTCCTGGGCCATCCGAATCCAGTTGCATAAATGCTCATTCTCGCTGAATTCTTGTAAAATGACTTCATCCGTCTTATAGATATCTTCCGGGTCTCCTGACAGAGCCACCCACCGAAAAGGGCCTTTTCCTTCACAAAACTGAGGACGGATATAAGCTGGAACAAAGCCGGGGAAATCGAAGGCACGTTCAACACCCTCGTCTTTTGCCACTTGGCGAATGTTATTTCCATAGTCAAACGTAATGGCCCCCTGATTTTGCAGTTGAAGCATAGCTTCTACATGAGACACGATGCTTCGCCGGGAGTGTTTCGTATAAACTTCAGGATCCTGTTTGCGAAGGTCAGCCGCTTGCTCCACGGTCATATCGATAGGAACATATCCATTCAAAGGGTCATGAGCAGAGGTTTGATCGGTTAAAATGTCAGGTGTAAATCCTTGCTGCAGCATTTCCGAAAGAATTTCTGCCGCGTTCCCCAGCAAGCCAATCGAAAGCGCTTCATTTTTATTTTTAGCTTTCTCCGCCCACTGTAAGGCTTCTTCTAAACTTTCCGTAGAAACATCCAAATAATTCGTTTCCAGGCGGCGACTGATGCGATGAGCATCAATTTCAATGGCGATACACACACCCCCGTTCAATGTAACCGCCAACGGCTGAGCACCACCCATACCCCCAAGACCGGCGGTGACCGTAATCGTCCTAGCCAAAGAACCCCCGAAGTGCTGTTTGCCACATTCCCCGAATGTTTCATATGTTCCTTGTACAATGCCCTGGCTTCCTATATAAATCCAGCTTCCGGCGGTCATTTGTCCGTACATCATTAACCCTTTTTGGTCCAACTGCTGGAAATGGTCCCAATTCGCCCAGGCAGGAACGAGGTTGGAATTGGCCATTAGTACCTTGGGCGCGTCCTTATGTGACTTAAACACCGCCACCGGCTTTCCAGACTGAACCAGCAACGTTTCATTGTCGTTAAGCGTTTTCAAAGTTTCTACAATCGCATCGTAACTCTCCCAATTGCGGGCAGCCTTACCAATTCCACCATATACGACTAAATTGTCCGGATTCTCAGCTACATCCGGATGTAAATTGTTATTCAACATCCGCAACGCCGCTTCCTGGATCCAGCCTTTTGTGTTTAATTCTGAACCTCTGTATTGCTCAACGTTTTTCACATGATCCATCCTTTCTGCATCAAACATTTCTTAATTTAATCTTAGCAATGAAGACTCGAACAAAACAGACGATATCCTTTAAAATTTCTATAAAAATATATAACATTAATAGATATATATATGAAAAACCGGGATATTTTATAGCATTTTATTTTGAAATGATACTTTTATGTCATAAAAAAGAACCGCTGTCCATACAGCGGATATTAATCGGAGTGTCTATAAATCCGGGGAGCTTGTCCTGTGTGCATTTTGAACACACGACTAAAATAATTGGCATTATTAAACCCAGTTGCCCAGGCGATATTTTGTATGCTTTCATCTGAAAAGCGTAGCATTTCTTTCGCTTTTTGCAGGCGAATAGAGAGCAAAATCTCACGAAATGAACGTTGATAGTTTTTAGAAAGTAAATGGCTGAGGTAAGAAGGACTCAGCTCCACATACATCGCGACGTTAGTTAAGGTTAGCCCAGCATCGGCAAACTGCTCTTCCATATAGGAAACCGCTCGCTCTATGGCGCTTGTCTTTCCTATAGAAGAGAACGTTCGTACCTGCACAAGATGATTTATAAAAAGAAACATATCCTGAACGATGCGATAAAGAACCGGACTGTATAAAATTTTATCAAAGATGGTTTTGTAATACGTTTCCATCTCTTGATTTTCGATGCCGTTGCGATCCATGAATCGCCGCACTTGTGCAAGGATACTCGTCAATCGGGTCCGCAGTAAACCGGGCTCCGGATAAGGAGGTTCCAATGCAAAAAATTCCTCATACAACCAAGTCTTTATTTCCTTTCCTTTTCCTTCTTCCAGCATATAAACCCATTTACGTTGGTCCTCCATCGTTAAAAAAGGATCGATAACTCTCCACTCACGAACTGTTTCTACATCCAACACTTGATTGTAACCAGTGAAAAATGTAATTTCCATGCCTTTGCGCAATTTTACATACGCTTGATGAAGCGATACCTCTTGCTTTTGCTCATGAACAACGACCGCTAACGGAGTGTCTGCAACCAAGGACCATTCACGCAAGAAACGTTGGGATAATGCCATCGGATCTCGATAATCATGTTTAAAGACAAGCGCAATTCGATCACTTAGTGAAAAAACAAGAGGATCATAATAAAAATCAAACTGCTCGATAAATTTTCTTAAACGGGTCAGATCACCGATATTTTCCGGTTTTAACAAAAACATAGGAAATGGATAAGGAGCACCATCCTCAATAAATAATGATTCATAACGCACTTGGTCCTGCTGCTCAACCTGACGGTCATTGACCAACGATAACTTTTCCGCCGCCTGCTGTAACCCACGTTTGACTCGAGGTGGGGACAATGGTTTAACCCATAAGTCCACGATTTGCAATTCCAATGCTTGCATAGCTCTTTCAAACGTTGGTTCAGCCGTCATGGCCATCACCTGGGCCGCACGTGGGATGTACGATTTGACTACCTCCCATTTATCACTTGCCATCATTTCCAGTTCCATACAAACAATATCCGGGGACATATTCTCCAATTCAGCTACAAAATCTGAAAGCGAATCAGCAGTTTGTATTGTTGTGATCGGCATAGAATACTTTGAGATAAACCATTGAATGCCCCGTATTTCTTCTTTGTCCCGATCCGCAATCAACAACTTATAAATAGTCCCACCCCTATTTCTTCCTAGCCTCAAATTGCACCCGTTGTTCTGCCACTTCAACCTCGTTGTTCCCTTCCCGAAAAACAGGTTTCTCCATCCTGCGTACGGGCTCATATCCATCTCTTGCTATCCTGTCTAAACATTCGGCAATCGTTTCATTTTTTTCTACTTCATAGGTTATCTTTTTCCCCATTTATCGTCGCACTCCTTTTACCCAGAAGCCACCGTTGAATTTTTTCGGTTCATGAGACACAATAAAAGCTTTTGAATCAAGTGTTTTTACGGTGTCAAACAAATCTTTTTCCGATTTACGGGAGGTCAAAATTTCCATCATCAACCGTTCGCCTTCTCTACCGTAAGCCACCCAATTCGTGACGCCATAGCCTTTGTCCCGTAAGCGATTCGGAATGTCAGGCTCGTATTCTTTCGTAATCACGTTAACAGTAATATACCCTAACGCCAGCTTTTCTTCAATTTTCATGCCGACAATGACACCAATGCCGAATCCCAGGGCGTAAGCCATCACATGGAGGACAGACGTCATGTTATCGAGCACAATGCCAAGACCGGTTACATAGATGGTGATTTCCGCCATCCCGACAACCGCGGCTCCGTAGCGAACTCCCTTTAGCGTTAACATCATGCGCAGCGTGAACAAGCTAACGTAAGCTACGTTGATCATCAAAATAATGAAAATCAACGTCCAGGCATTTTCGAGCAAAAAAGTTCCCAAGGCGGTCAACCCTCCCCGATCATGATTATTTTCCGGAAAAATATATCACGAATCTCTGGTTTCGGGAAGCATTATTTTTCGCGTGGTTCGACATGTCGATAACCGTTAAGCGCGCGTTCTTCAACGGGAATGCGAACAAAAAAGAGCATGCATGCATTGGCGATGGTAAAAATAACAGCCGTGACGTACGCTTGAAAGATCAGCGGCAACAGCAGAATTTCTGTCATTACAACGAGATAGTTCGGATGCTTTAACCAACGATATGGGCCTCTTTTAATCATGTTTTCGCCCGGTAAAATCATTACTTTCAAATTCCAGAAACGTCCGAGTGAACCCATCACCCACGCGCGCAAACCTTGTGCGCCGAGAAAGAGGATGAGCAGAACCGGCCATCCCGGCATTAGAGCAAACGCATTAAAATACGCTTCAAACAAAAGCGACAACAGAAATGCGCTATGCATCGCTACCATCCATGGATAATGTTCGCTTCCATGTTCAACGCCTCCCCTTGCCTTCATCCATGCTTCATTTTTTCGTGCAAACCATAACTCAAAACAACGTTGGGCAATGACCCACAAATATAAAATCACAAACAGTACCATTGTTTACCTCCATTCCAACCAAAGCAACTCGGAACTAAAACCCGGGCCAAGGGCAGTGACCAATCCCTCAGCGCCGCGAGGGTATTCTTTTTGCAAAATCTCTTTAAGCACGTACAAAACCGTTGGCGATGACATATTCCCGTGACTCGCGAGGATTTTTCGCGCGTGTGCCGTAAGATCCGAGTGCAAAACAAGTGTATCTTCATAAGCTTCCAACACTTTTCTTCCGCCCGGGTGCGCCACAAGTGCCGTAATGTC
Source organism: Salicibibacter cibi (assembly GCF_016495865.1). Lineage (NCBI taxonomy): Bacteria > Bacillati > Bacillota > Bacilli > Caryophanales > Bacillaceae > Salicibibacter > Salicibibacter cibi. The sequence goes on along the minus strand of NZ_CP054706.1, from coordinate 941,049 downwards.
GTTATAATGTTTCCCCAATCGCTCTAAAAACTGATCGATATTCGGTCCTACCCATGAATGGACGATGGAAGGGATGTGTCGGGAGAAAACAACATGCAAACCTTCATCGCCAATATCCCAACCCATGACACGCTCGGAATCCCGCATCAATGTGGATTGTGTATCGGTAATGTGGGGTTGCGGGGCGCCACTCAGTTGCACCTTATCCCCTGTAACAAGCGCACATGCCACTCCATCGGCGAATAAAGACGTTCCAATTAGGTTGCTCTTCGAACGATCCCCGTGCTGAAACGTTAAACTGCACAATTCAATACATAGAACGAGCACCTGCGCTTCCGGATAAGCACAGCAATACTCGTGGGCACGTGCAAGCCCCGCAGCACCTCCGCCGCATCCCAACCCCCATAAGGGGATTCGATTCATATGTACCGGCAACTGCAATTGATTCATTATTCGTGCCTCAATGGAAGGGGTGGCGAAACCTGTACTCGTCACCGAGATAAACGCCGTTACATCTTCATGGTTCGCCCCCGCTTCTTTTATGCATGATTCAACGGCTTTAGCACCCAATTCAACGGCATTTTCTATGAACGCATCATTTTTTTCTCCAAAGCTGTGGGGCTCTTGATACCATTCCAACGGTTTCACAAACTGTCTCGTTTCAATCTGTCCGTGGTCAAATGCTTTCAGCAAGCGGTCAATGTTTCCGAAGTCGTCAGCAAAAAGTTTACGGACCATATTTGCAACTTCCGTTTGCGATACCTCATATGGAGGGATCGCGGTTGCCACCGCTTGAATCACAGGCATTCTATCGCCTCCTTGTCTCCCTAGTATGACCGTTTATACGAAAAAAATGATGATCACTAAAAAACCTTGCATACGCTTTTATGCAAGGTTTGATAGACAATCTCGGCGGTTATGGGCTATTCAAAAATATATTCAAGGTCACTTTTCAAATCCTTGAATAGAGCACTTTGTAAATGGTCTTCTTTGCTATAAAAGAGCGGTTTGTCGTATTGTTCATTCTCCAACGAATAGACTTCAATGTACGCATGGATAGGATCTATGATCCAGTATTCTTTTATGCCAGCTTTTCATACAAATGTCTTTTGATCTTTTTATCCATGTTAATTGAAGAAGGGGATACTATATTCAATGATTACGTCCGGTGAACCCTTGCAACCGGCATCATCCAACTTGTCTGGATCGCAGACGACAACAAGATCCGGCTGCACCACATCGAATACTTGATCATCAGAACGATTCTCTGCAAACAACCGCACGTGTTTAGAATGGCATCACTGGTGTGAGTGATTCATTCAACCATTCTGCACTAGTGCTTTATCCCAGAAATTATTTAATAGGTCTAGAGTGATATTGCCACCTATCTAGGGACTGCAGTGCGATTCCCTTGGATGAAGGAGGCACTGCTCTAGAGGAACAAGCGATGCTAAATAATCCCTCAAACAAAGGCCGAGACCACTACGAATGGAACAAGAAAAACAGGCCGGATCCCCTCCATGCCTGCTCCTTATTACCGATTCGTAATGGTCTCCGGGTACATATCATGGTAGAGCAAACGTTGCTCTGCCATTTGCTCATATTTGCTTCCGGGTTTGCCGTAGTTGACGTAAGGGTCAATCGAGATCCCGCCCCGCGGTGTAAATTTCCCCCATACCTCAATATATCTCGGCGCCATTGCCTCAACAAGATCATTAACGATAATGTTCATCGCGTCTTCGTGAAAATCCCCGTGGTTGCGAAAACTGAACAGATAAAGTTTGAGCGCCTTGCTTTCCACCATTTTCCTGTCGGGGATATAGCTGATATAGAGCGTGGCGAAATCCGGTTGTCCTGTGATCGGGCAAAGCGTTGTAAACTCCGGGGTATTGAATTTCACAAAATAATCCCGGTAAGGATGCTGATTATCAAAGGTTTCAAGCAATCCGGGGTCATATTCGAAGTTATATTTTGACCTTTCATTTCCAAGATGCGTCAAGTCGGAGTGGTGTTCTTCTGTCATCGTAAAGCTCCTTTATACTCCTTGTTTGTTTCCCCACAGCAACGCATGAATTTGCGGCAACACGCGCACACGATTTAATTCGGGGTCGTCCATCACCTTGTCGACGAGCCTTTCATACTTCTCTAGCAAATGATCGCGGAGCCGTGCAGGGTTTTGATTGTCCAAATCATCATTCCCGACTTGCAAATAAAAAGGTACGCCCGGGTAACGCCCGTGTACCTGCTTAGCATAGGCCAAATCTTCTTCATCGAAAATCACGATTTTCAAGTTATGGTTCCCGACACGGCGTTCGAATAATCGCCTCATGAATGTGTCCAGCCGTGACCAGTCCGTTGTCATGGCTGAACTGGGCGGTTTCGGGGAAATCGTTACATCTTCTACTTCCAATATCCAGTCTTGCCAAAATGAACCTTGTGTCTCCACGGCTGACTCGATGTCCTTTTCCTGAAAACGTTCAATCAGATCAGCAATGCCGGCATGGAGGGCCGGATTTCCGCCGGAGATCGTCACATGCGAAAAGCGATCACCGCCAACCTGCTCAAGTTGTGCCATGATTTCATCCGCAGTCATCGGTGTTGCTTTCTGACTTCCATCCCACGTAAACGCAGAATCACACCATGCACATTGGTAATCACAGCCGCCGGTGCGAACAAACATCGTTTTTTGACCGGCAACCATTCCTTCCCCTTGAATCGTAGGACCAAATATTTCTAAAACAGGAATTTTCCCACTCATTGATGCTCATCTCGCTTCGGTCGATACATCGCGTAACTTGTAGGCGTTTCACGGACGAGCACTTGCAGGCAATAAGGGCGGTTTTCTTGTTCTGCCAAGCGTTCATCGATCTTCTCCCAAAACACGCGGGCGACCACTTCTGTCGTTGGCAACCCATCTGCAAAGTCGGGATGATCGTTTAAAAGTGAATGATCATAGACCCCGTGAATCTCCTCTTTCAACGTTTTAAAATTCACGAGAAATCCCAAATCATCAAGCGTGTCCCCCGCGATCGTTAGATTGATAAAATACGTATGACCATGCGTCTCTCTGCAACGCCCTGCATCATTGTTGTCAATAAAATGGGCGGCAGCAATTTGCATGTCTTTATTCAATTCGTACCGAAAATCATGAAAGACTTGCGGGTAAAATTGTTGTAGCATTACGCATCCCTGTCCTTGCTGTTCAAATACGTTTCAAGCCCTTGCCTGCGCAATTTGCACGCCGGGCACTCACCACAGCCGTTGCCGATAATGCCATGATAACACGTAAGCGTGCATGCACGAATATAGTTTAACTGCCCTAGATCATCAGCCAACTTCCACGTTTCTGCTTTATCCAACCACATCAGAGGGGTGTGCAATACAAAGGTCTCATCTATCGCCAAATTCAGCGTCACATTCAAAGACTTCACAAACCCGTCCCGACAGTCCGGATAACCGCTGTAATCCGTCTCACACACACCGGTTACAATATGCTTGGCGCCTCGTTGTTCCCCGAAGATTGCCGCAAAAGACAAAAACAGCAAATTACGTCCGGGGACGAATGTGCTCGGCAACTCTCCATCTGCGCCTTCGCTCACTTCGATATCCTTTCGGGTGAGTGCGTTAGGCGCCAGTTGGTTCAGCAATTCCATGTCAAGCACCTCATGCTCAACCCCGACAGCAGCGGCGATCTCTCTGGCAACTTCAATTTCGCCATCATGCCGCTGTCCATAAGCAAATGTCACCGCATATACTTTTTCAAAACGTTCCAATGCCCAAAATAAACAAGTCGTACTGTCTTGCCCTCCGCTAAACACGACAACAGCGCTCTCTTTTTTCACCACAGCCCCTCCTTTCAATCCGTCCATTGCATTCAATCTCTCTTATAATACAAGAAGCATCCATAATTTTAAAGCATTCTGTTTTTATTCTATATCATAATTTTCATATACACCCGCGAACGTACGTCGATCTGAGAGCGGTGTGACTTGTTCTACGGTACGATTATCCTGTTGGACTTGAATTAAGTAATAATCTTGTCCATTGTGAGCAAGATAGAAATTCGGATTCCCGCCCCAGCTATTGTTCGATCCACTCCCGATATATTCATATAAAAACACCGGCCAATCCGTTTCCGCTTGAATATTCGTTTCCAGCGTCTGTTGCTGGGTTAAATCGCCAATGTAATTCAAGGAAAAAAAGAGCGTTACAACAATAATAGAAAAAAAGAACGCGAACGTACGAAGCCTCCGTTTTAATCGCTTTTGGTGAATCTCTTTGATTGTTTGCGATCGAATGGACCCTTCTTCCACAACGATCACCCCCCGGATTACTAGTGTGCGCTTTCACTAGTAACTCTATGAAATCAGACCGGCGGATATTCCTATCTTTTAACTCTAGCTATCTTTCCATTTCGGACGCAATTGCGGACGTTGATAGGAGGACATTTTTTCCAGCAGTTTTTGCGGGGAGGCATCAATCGTGAGCAAATCGAGATTATCTTCGTTGGAAAACCCTTCTTGCACGCTATATTGGATCATTTTCAAAAGCGGCAAAAAGTAACCTTCCACATTTAAAAGACCCATGGGTTTCTCATGAATCCCGATTTGCGCCCAACTATAGATTTCAAACAGCTCTTCAAATGTGCCTGCCCCTCCCGGCAACGCGATAAAACCATCGGACAGGTCGCTCATTTTCGCTTTCCGTTCGTGCATACCATCCACCTCGACGAGGCTCGTTAGCGATCGGTGTACGACTTCCCCGCGAAACAAGCCCTTCGGCATCACGCCAATTACTTCACCGCCGGACGTAATCATTTCATTGGCCACTTCGCCCATCAAACCAATGCTGGAACCACCATAGACAAGCCGGATGTTATTTTCCGATAAACTGCGTCCAAGTTTCCGGGCTTCCTTAGCATACGTTTTTCGTTTCCCGGTATTGGAACCTGCAAAGACACAAATCGTGTTCATTGTGTTTTTTCACCTCTTTTTTCCAATGAGAAGTTGATTTTTTTCGATGTATCCTGTATCTTCACTATAATAAGATATCCTATTCGCGCTTGAAAGGAGTTACCCACCTTGACTGATCAACACCAGATTGCCGCTAAGATATGGGATCCAACCCTCTATGATAATACGGCTCAATATGTCCTTTACTATGGAGAGGATGTTCTAAAATGGCTGGCTCCGAAAAAGGGCGAACATATCATTGATTTGGGATGTGGAACCGGGAACCTGACAGCAAAAATAGCAGAATCCGGCGCAAACGTGACCGGGATTGACAACTCGGAAGCAATGATTCGGGAAGCGAAAAAACAATACCCGGAAATCTCCTTTATCCAAGCCGACGCAACGAATTTTCAATTGGACGAACCTGTTGAAGCTGTATTTTCCAATGCCGCCCTTCATTGGATGACAGACCCGCAAGCGGTGCTTGCTTCCGTATCGAAAGCGCTAAAACCGGGCGGCAGATTTATAGGCGAAATGGGCGCAAAAGAAAACATCGCTACCATTATTGCCGCCATCAATATGGCGTTTGTCGAAATCGGTCAAGAACCGATGCCCGCCATATTCCCATGGTATTTCCCCAGTCTAGCAGAATATGCGACGTTGCTCGAAGAAAATGGATTCACCGTTGAGCAAATGGCGCAGTTTCAACGGCCGACAGCGTTAAACAACGGACCGGAAGGACTTAAAACTTGGATGCGAAACTTTGCCGATCCACTCTTGGACCCACTCAACGAAGAAGACCGAGAATTTGTGCTGGAACGAACAATTACCTATGCAGAACCGGCACTCGTTGATGACGGTACATGGTTTGCCGATTATGTAAGGCTCCGGTTTGTGGCGGTAAAAGATGATTAGATAGGAACGTCATTTCCCGGACGACAAAATCCGCAAAATTTCTTGACGCTTGTTCCCTTTCCTGTTATATTAATAATTGTTGCAAAGCTAGCCGGATCGGGGCCATAGCTCAGCTGGGAGAGCGTCGCGCTGGCAGCGCGAAGGTCAGGGGTTCGAGCCCCCTTGGCTCCACCAGTTACATAATTTGCATAAACCCACGCAGTTCCTCAATCGGGGGGCTGCGTTTATTTTTATTCGGAACCGTGGTGTAATAGGAGTGATCCCTTTGGCAACAATCGAAGATTTTACGAAGCTCGACATACGTATCGGAACCGTTCTAAAATCCGAATACCTCAGCGGTGCAAAAATTCCCGCCATTACGATGGAAATTAATTTCGGGGATGAGATAGGGATAAAGGCGTCAAGTGCACAAGTCACACAACGTTACGAACCTAGTGCATTAATCGGAGAACAAGTGGTGGCGATCGTTAACTTTCCTCCGCGAAAAATTGCCGGTTTCACTTCCGAAGTGCTCGTCATTGGCGGTGTTCCTGAAAAAGGGGATGTCGTATTACTTAAACCGGATATGCCATTGCCGAACGGAACGAGCATTTCTTAATCGGATGCTAGCAAAGGGACCATAAAATGTTGTTTAAAGTATTGGCCGTCGACTTCTTCTTGCCAGAGGATCAATACATCCAACGCTTCAACATCTTGAGCGATAGGGAGGTTCCGGGCATCCAGTGAAGCATTTGCTGTCAGTTCGTCTGCTTCTTCTGTCGCCACCCCATCATCACGATGCTTGCCTCCCTCTTGGCGGAACGCGTGCATGCGTACATCTTTTTTGTTACCCGACGTGTTTTCAAGTTTCAACTCGTACATATCAATATTCCCGGGTTGGCACAGGCGATCACTGTCGGCATCAGATGTGTCTACGATTAATCGCCAATCCTCTTCTTCTAAAGTGAGTGGAAGTTCGGCAGCCATTCCATCATTCGGGTACAAAAATAACATCATAAGCGATGAAATAAAATATATATACCGTTTCACATTTAGCCCCTACCCTTCACATGACACCAGTTTGCTGGCTTTTACCCTAATGTTGCCTGATCGATTAAAACTATACCACCGGGCACCCGTTTTAAATGGCGGAGCGCACAGAAAAAACCCGCATGCAGCATGCGGGTTTTGCCCTTACAAAAAGAAAATATAACCAGCAAACACAAAAAACAGCACATACATAATCGGATGAACGTTTTTGCCTTCTCCTTTTAAAATCATTGTAATCGGATAAAACATAAATCCGAGAGCAATGCCGTTTGCGATGCTGTACGTAAGTGGCATCACCACAACGGTGAGAAAACACGGGAGCGCTATTTCCAATTTATCCCAATCGATCAACTTAAGAGCTGCGGCCATCAGCACACCGACGACAATCAATGCTGCTGCCGTGACAGCTTCTGTAACCACCGCAAGGAGCGGCGAGAAAAAAAGCGACAACATAAACAACGCTGCAGTGACAAGCGAGGTGAACCCGGTACGTCCGCCGGCGGCAACTCCGGAGGTTGATTCAACAAAAGCTGTTGTCGTTGAGGTCCCTAGCACCGCACCAACAGACGTAGCGGAAGCATCAGACAAAAGCGCACGGCCGGCATTGGGCAATTTGTTATTTTTCACAAAACCTGCTTGGTTGGCAACTGCGTAAAGCGTTCCCGCCGTGTCGAAAAAATCAACGAATAGAAAGGTCAAAATAACGATAATTAATTGCATAATAAGCGCCGATGTCCATTCAACCTCTGTCAAACCGGTGAACGCCGCGCCAAATGTAGGGGCAAGGCTCGGAATCGAATCAACGATGGCTGATGGCATTTCTACCAAACCGGTAATGATCCCGGCTACAGCGGTTAAGACCATCCCGTAAAAAATACCACCGCGGGCGCCCAGCACCAAAAAGATGACGGTTACGACAAGGCCAAATATTGCCAAAAGCGTTGTCGGGGAAGCCATATCTCCTAGCGCCACATAGGTGGACTCATCAGGAACGACAATTTCTGCATTCTGCAGGCCTACAAACGCGATAAACAGCCCGATCCCGCTGGCTGCAGCATATTTGAGTTCTGCGGGGATAGCATTAATAATCACTTCACGGATTTTAAATAACGTTATGAGTATCATTATAATTCCGGAAACAAAAACTCCAAAAAGTGCGATCTCCCAGTCGATGCCCATGCCCAACACGACAGTATAAGCAAAAAACGCGTTCAGGCCCATCCCCGGAGCAAGAGCAATCGGATATTTCCCCCACAATGCCATAATCGCGGTACCGATGGCAGCAGCGATGGCAGTGGCTGCGAATACCGCGTTCATATCCATCCCCGTATCACCTAAAATTTGCGGGTTCACAAAAAGGATATAGGCCATCGCCAGAAACGTCGTTACACCTGCCATGATCTCCTTGCTGTATGTAGTGTTATTTTCCTCAAAACGAAAATAATTTTTCAATGATTCCGTCCTCCCTTGCGTAAAATTAAAAAACGGCCGTTGCCTTCAAGCATAACGACCGATAATAGAAATCTATCGATCATAGTCGGATCATTTACGGTGTCCGGTAGAGACTCACGAGCCATATTCCCGCGATTATATGAACCTATTTATTTTTCATGACGACGTTATTTTACAACGATGATGATACCTTGTCAATAAAAGCCGAATAATAACTTGTGTTTAATGGCTCATTATTCGGCTTTAGCATGATTCATCCGTACAACTTTCTCCTTGGCTGATAATATTGATCTTGTTTTCACTTTCTTCCTCTTGCACTTTTTCCAACACTTCCAGAAAAGCATGTGCCGGCTGCGCTCCGGATATCGCATATTTACGATTAAAAACAAAGAATGGAACACCCTGCACGCCGATGTCTGTCCCTTCTTGCATTTCTTCGCGGACAATATCTTCATACCGATCACTGTCCAACATGGCACGGACAGCTTCTCCCTCGATCCCGACTTCCTCGGCGAGGGTCACGAGTGTTTCGTGATCGCCGACATGTTTTCCTTCGGTGAAATATGCCATTAACAAACGTTCCATCATTTCTTCCATTTTGCCTTCTTCTTTTGCAAAATGGCTGAGGCGATGGGCGTCTTTCGTGTTTGTAAGCACAGAGGATTCCAGGTTATAATCCAAGCCGACCTCTTTTGCTTGGTCCGTGACTTGTTGTGTCATTTCATTTGCCTTTTCCATTGACATGCCATACTTTCCGGCAAGCATCTCCGCGTTGGTTTGCGTTTGCTCTGTGTCTGCATTAGGGTCGAGCTGAAAACTTTTAAACGTTACATTAACGTCGCCACGATGTGAAAATTGTTGCAGGCCGTCTTCGAATTTTCTTTTTCCAATAAAGCAAAACGGACAGGCGATATCCGACCAGATTTCGACGTTCATTTTTTGCCTCCTTTTTCTGTCTACGTTAACCATATACGGATGCGAAGGCGAAAACAATTAATGTGCTTCATCACTTGGGAAGGCCACCTCTCAGCTTGAGAAAATGGCCTTTTATATTTATTCCGACTCAGTACTTCGCCAATACAATATAGTGCAATATCGTTGATATAATAGGATTTCAGGAAATATCACTGAGTTTCTAGAAACTTTCTTTGCTTCATACCCTACTGCAACAGAGAAAGAGTTGGCGTATTATCTGAGGAACAATGCCCTACCAGTTATGGAGAAGGATTATACGTTTTCAGAATTGATTAATCCAGTCTTTCAAGAAAAAGAGAATCAGGTTAAAGCATGGGTTACGGTGAAATATTTAGATGAAGCTACAAAAGCAATACAGCTTTCACAATATGAACTCACATTAGAGAAAGATACTAAACTGGATGATTGTAAAATAAAAGAACAAAATAGAAAACCTTCTCTATGGTTCTCACCCAAAAAGGTCAGCTAGCCATTCAAGACACAATATATAATGTTAAAGGCGATCATTTCAATACAACATACTGTGTTTTTCAGAACGTATTTTAAAAAAATCTTGTGTTTTTCTGTCAATGACACTATACCAAAAGTCGAGGTGTTTTTTTATGATTGTGTCTCATGTCAAGGACCGAACCTGATAGCTTCCTAGATCAAGCAACCGTAGGTTTTATAATCATTATCTAGGTGCGAAAGTTGAGTCATATTCTTTTAGAAACAAAAATATTTCCAATAGAAGTTGTATATATAAAAGTAGACACTTCAAGAATGATGATGTGTCTATGCTTTTGTAATATATTAAGCTATAATGGCCACATATTAGCTTGTGCAAGGGAGTAAATATGTCTGACTATAAGGCAGTGTTCCTTTGTTATGCCATTTATTGTGGGGCGCCCTCGGCTAAACGCTATCTGAAAAGGAGGAGCATATGGCAGAATTACTAAAAAACAAGTATAATTACGAATCGATACACGAGCTGGCTTTAAGTATTAAATCCGTATATCATTCGTTTCAGGTTGATGATTTTGTCAACGACATTATGGACGAAACATGGGAAGAGTTAGGACTGAAAGCCCGTATGCGGCAAATTGCTATAAATTTAGGAAAGTATTTGCCAACCGATTATGAACAGGCGCTCGGCATCATTGATAAAGTCATTGCGGGTTATCCCGTAGGATTTAACGACTTTTCTTTTATGTACTTTCCGGATTTTGTTGAAGTCTATGGGCAGAATGAGTGCCATTGGGATTTGTCAATAGCTGCGTTAGAAAGGTATACCCCATCCTCATCTTCTGAGTTCGCCGTGAGGCCATTTATCATAAACCATGAAGGGCGTATGATGTCTCAGATGGCGGCCTGGGCAAGGTATGACAATGAGCATGTCCGGCGGCTTGCCAGCGAGGGTTGCCGCCCTCAATTGCCATGGGGACAAACATTGGCCAGTTTCAAAAAAGACCCGTCGCCAGTTCTTGGTATTTTAGAGCAACTTAAAGCTGACCCGTCGCTGTATGTCCGTAAAAGCGTAGCCAATAATCTAAACGATATTTCCAAAACACATCCTGACCTGGTTGCAGAAATTGCTACGGATTGGTACGGTAAAAACGAGCATACTGATTGGATTGTAAAGCACGGATGCAGGACACTGCTTAAAAAGGGGAACAGGGATGTGTTGGGCATCTTTGGATTTGCAGATGCTGATTATGTGAATGTTGACGGCTTCGCGCTGGGTGCTACGTCTCTTTCCATTGGGGAGGATATAGCCTTTTCCTTTAAGATTGAGGCAAAAAAAGCAACCAAGGTACGGCTGGAATATGGCATTGATTATATGAAAGCAAATGGTGAGAGAAACCGTAAAATATTCCAAATATCCGAGCTTTCTTTAAAGAAAAACGAAAAGAAGGCTTACAAAAAAAACCATTCCTTTGCAAATCTAAGTACAAGGAAACATTACACCGGCCCCCATTCGGTTACACTTATTGTGAACGGTATCGAGCAGGGTACGCTGAATTTTGAGGTATTAGCTGCTAAGTAGGCTGTTCTACCAGCAGTCTATCGATGCTGTTTTCTTTGGTCTCCTAATTTCGCGGTGTAGACAAACTCTTTTGTAGCTCTCGTAAATTGAATATTAAAGCGGCTAATCTTGGATTCCGTCAAGATGCCCTTATCATTCCTTTATGTTTCATCTTTTACTTCATCATTTGAAATTCTAATTTTAAAAATACAATAAAAGGCTATAAACCCTTGTTAGTAAGGATTTATAGCCTTTTATAATTATTTACATTATCTTACATTCACTCCCACTCAATCGTAGAAGGCGGTTTCGATGTAATATCATACACGACACGATTCACCTGTGGGACTTCATTCACGATCCGCGTCGAGATCTTTTCCAATACGTCATGAGGAATGCGCGCCCAGTCTGACGTCATCCCGTCTGTCGATGTGACTGCCCGAACACCGACCGTGTAATCATACGTACGATTATCCCCCATGACACCAACACTTCGCATGTCGGGCAAAGCGGTGAAAAACTGCCAGATTTCCTTATCCAACCCGGCCTTTTCCAGAACGTCATGAAGGACTACATCCGATTCGCGTACGATTGCCAGCTTTTCTTCCGTAATTTCCCCAAGCACTCGTATCCCAAGTCCGGGACCCGGAAATGGTTGCCGCCAAACAAAGTTTTCCGGCAATCCCAGTTCAGTGCCCAATTCTCGCACTTCGTCTTTAAACAACGTGTTTAACGGCTCGATTAAATCCAATTTCATATCCTCGGGAAGCCCGCCCACATTGTGATGGGATTTAATCGTTTGCGCCGTTGCCGTCCCGCTCTCAATCACGTCCGTATACAAGGTTCCCTGCGCGAGAAAATCCATGTTCTCCAGTTTCGATGACTCTTCTTCAAAAATATAAATGAATTCGTTGCCGATGATTTTCCGTTTTTGTTCCGGGTCGGAAACGCCTTTGAGTTTCGTTAAAAAGCGTTCCGCCGCATCGATTTTTACAACGTCAATATCAAATTTTCCTTCAAACATTTCCATCACACGCGTGCCTTCATTTTTTCGCAGCAAGCCGTGATCGATGAACATACACGTGAGCTGATCCCCGATTGCACGATGGACGAGCATCGCGGTCACTGATGAATCGACACCACCACTGAGCGCACAAAGAACTCGCCGGTCGCCAACGTTCGCGCGTATTTTTTCCACTTCAAGGTCAATGAAGTTCTCCATCGTCCATTCGCCTTTGCTGTGACAAATGCCGTAGACGAAGTTATGAAGGATGTCGTTTCCGTATTCGGTATGACGCACTTCCGGGTGGAATTGCACACCGTAGATGCCCCGACCTCTGTTGCTCATTGCAGCTACAGGCGTCTTATGGTTCGTTGCATCGGTTGTAAATCCCTCAGGGGGCTCGATGATGCGATCCCCATGGCTCATCCAAACCGTCTGCTCGGCAGGGGTTTTTTTGAATAACCCCGACGTTTCCTTTACGTCTAGCATCGCTTTCCCGTATTCACGATGATCGGCTGCTTCCACCTTCCCGTCAAAATGATGGGTCAAGAGTTGCATGCCGTAACAAATCCCGAGGATGGGGACCTGAAGGTCAAAGATGCCGGGGTCACAGGTTGGAGCTCCTTCGACGTAAGCGCTGCCCGGTCCCCCGGAAAAAATAACCCCTTTGAGATTGAGCGCGCGTAACTCGCCGGCGCTCACCGTGTTGGGATAAAGTTCACTGTAGACGCCCAAATCGCGAATTCGGCGCGTGATTAATTGATTGTATTGCCCGCCAAAATCAAGGACGGCAATGGTTTCATTCATTTCTTGGTTTTCTTGCTCCATGGAACGGCACCTCAATTTATTCATTCATGATGGTTATTTTACCAGCACCGGTATAAAGGGTCAATTTTGTAGAGAGCGTCATGTCGATTTTTCTCCACAGAAGTTTCGATAAAGTCGGCGTTGACGACCTAACGTCTCCCACGACAATACATTAGGTTCTCATAACCCGTCGTTAACGCCCTTTCGCTATGTTATCCAAAAGTTGCATCCATCGCTGTTCGATATCTGCCGGCAGATGGTCCGGTTCTTTATTTCCGTAATAAAGATCTTCATACAGCATCGTCAAAGCGCGCATATCTTCTGAGTCAAAACGAACATCAACACGCACTGCAAATTCGCTCGGTGTCTCATGTGTGGCTCTTTTCATACCGGCCCAATCGAGATACCTTAACAGAGATTCATAGGCACGGATGAATATCGACCCGCTGTCCATTCCCGAGTAACGTCTACGCAACCACGTTTGTATGATTTTTCCGCGGAATTTGAAAGCAACGATCCCGGCAAATAATAAAACGGCACCCATTCCTGCCAACAACCAGAATGGAAACGCAATTTGCTCTTCCTCCTGTTCCTCTGTATCTGTCTCCTCCTGGCCATTTTCTTCCTCTTCGGCCACACTTCCCTCTTCTTCTGCATCTTGTTCGACTTCCTGTTCGACTTCCTGTTCAAACATCATCTCTTCGTCGTTTTCATCACGATCAACATCCGCCGAAGCAAACTCTACCGAGTTGGAAAAGCCGGGCGTAGGCTCAAACGGTACCCAGCCGACATCAGGGAAATAAACTTCTACCCATGAATGGGCATTTTCGTTGGTCACTTCAAATTCACTGTACCCATCATCGCCAGTGCTTCCTTCTTCTCCGGCAGTGAACCCCTTCACCCAACGGGCAGGGATATCAAGCGTCCGCAACATGACGACCATTGCCGTGGAAAAATTGTCGCAATAACCGATTTGCGTCTCAAACAAGAATTGATCCACATAATCCTGGTCTTCGGCTGGAACCGGAATATCCGTCGTTTCATAGTCAAAGGCGGGACCGGTTAAATAACTTTCAATGGCACGCGCCTGATCATAACGGTTCGTTTCGTCTTGAACTAGCTCTTCGGCAAGTTCCCCGACCCGATCCGGAAGTTCCTCGGGAAGTTGCAAATGCTTATCCGCCACCTCTTGCGGGTCTTGTTGCGCATTCCCCGCGTCTACGTCTCGCATTTGCTCAACGGGAAATTCGGGATATTCATACGTCAGGGTGAACGCGCCGGCATTACTCGTATCCCCTTCATTGTGCCAAACCTCGGACCGGCCGCTTTCATCATTGAAGTATACGGAATAGTCACCACCCATTTCCGCATTGGCTTCTTGCAATGCTCCCTGGCTGAAAAGCAAATCCCCCTCACCCGTGCGGGAATCATTATAAGTGATATCCGCTTCAAGGGCTTCCGTTTCCGTCGCTTCTTCGTATAGATCCAACTGTCCTTCGGATTGTTCGGTCAGCTCCCCATCTTCTTCGCTTCCCCAGCCATGACCGGTGTATTCGTGCTTCGACTCTCCACGCCAATAGGTAGATGTTTCTGCTCTTGCCGTAAACACTTCCATGTCATCCATCACAAAGCCGCCACCGAGCTGTTCATCGTTATCGTCGTAGCCGATCTTACGCGTCTCGTCACCGGAAGAGGGGGAGTCCCAACTGATCACATCCACCCCGGTCGTTCTCTCAATATAAGGCGTGGGATCCGGCCATTGTTGCGCATATTTCGGGGCTTGCCAACCAATCAGAATGGAAAGAAGAATAACCGCACTCGTGATCGTCAAATAACGAAACAAATGTCCGTGTCCAAGGTTCGAGTAGCGAAGCTGAAGGCTCAAAAGTCGCATACACGCAAAAAGAACAAATCCAATGGTAACGAGACGCACAATCGCCCACGAACCGTCATAAGCCGTGAACGTATCCAGAATGCCGATATAAACGACACTTGCAATCACAAAAAAGAAAATCCGGTGAACGATGGCGACCCAATAATAGGCGAGATAACTGACAATCGCCAACAGTAAAATAAGCAAAAAGCTGCGATACATATCACTTAATTGCAACAATCCGCCGCTGAATAAAAGTGTACTCTGCTGCCAAATTTCCGCAATGAACAATGACCACCAATCGATCGACATATACGTGCCGGGCATAAACAGTACGTGCAAACTATATGTGATCACAAGTGTATAAAAACCAAGGCGTAAGAGCCAATGCATAGGGATCGCAGTAATCACAAAGAAAACCGCGGCGATTATAAGAAAAAACGGCAAAAAGCCGGTATCGCTAATTTGCGGCAACGGATAGAGCCATTCTGCCACGATGAAATACACGAGCACGTAAGCGATCCCTTCCTGAGGTTTTAAAAAAGAACTGAAACGTGCGATTAATGGCACCTCCTTCCTTCTTTTATCCCGGTGGTAAGCGCTCGAACCATCATAGAACCCCACCGCTGATGGAAGTTTCACTTTATCCCGGCATTGCGAATGATTGAGTCCCACGTCGTTTCAAAGGAAAATGAAAAGCCTCCTGCTCATGATACAAAACAAGAATATTGAGTCCACGTTGCTGCAAATGCTTGATTTCTTGCAATGTTGCAGTGTTCATTTCGGGCACTGCATAGATGATCGTTTGTAAAAAACGGAACGTATTCGGCAAAGGCGCCCTTTCACTCAGAGCTCCCCCCGAACCCCCCGGCAATGAGGGCTCAATTTTCGCGAGTTCCTTCATCACTTGGCGCATATGGGCGCGGTCATTTCCAATTGGCGAAACGACGGGTTTTGCGCCTAAAGCGGCAAAATTTAAACGTGAGTGCTTTTCAAACACGCCATTTACACTGGCAGCCGCCCATTCGACAGCCGCTTCAAAACTTTGTCCACTTTCGGCTCGTGTATCGAGTAAAATCGTGAACCCTTTCCCTTCTTCCATATCAAATTCTTTCGTTGCCAGGCTTCCGAGACGGGCAGAAACTTTCCAATCGATGCTTGATAAACGATCACCCGCAACATATTCACGGACACCGGAAAAATTGGATGTTTCCTCATGGTTAATCCTTTTAGCGCCAACGCGGTCGGTATTCGCTCTTTGCCCCCGCTCATTTTGAAGATTGAAAGGCAAGGCTTTGATACGGGGATACACGAGCATTTCACTCGCCGCAGATAGATACTTTTCACTTTTAAAAAAACCAAACGGATCTCCACTTTCCACATGTACAACATCATACGTATATGCGCCGCGTTTGTTTGCTTTCACAAGATAACTGTAGATTTTTTCCCGTGAAAACATCATGAAAAAGAAGGCATTCGAGTCGCTTTCAAGTATTAGTCCATGGGGAACAAGGTCACGAATCCCGACAAAAAAACATGGCCAGCGACTCGTTTTATAAATACTTACTTGCACCTTAACCGTTTCCCCTTGGGATAGATGCCGACGTGTCATTGAACGTTCCGCGCGCAAAAAGCGAAGGGGGAAAGCAGCCATCGCAAATCCCGCTAACAATAATGCGGATACGCTATAAAAAAGAAACCAGCTCACAAAACCGCCCTGGACCATCGCATACCAAAAAAGGATCGCGAGCAGAAAAAGTACGGCAATCATACGTCCTGCCTGCCGCCATCTACGTTTCATCGTACTGTATCCTTTCTTGTCGCCGGCACAGCGATCCGAGTGAGCATGCGCTCGATCAGCACTTGCGCTTGTCCTTGAGGAGCGAGAACGTCACTTTCCAAAATTAATCTGTGCCCCAGAACATACGGTGCCAACAATTTCACATCATCCGGGCGAACGTATGGCACCCCTTGTACATACGCATAGCTTTGGGCGGCACGCAACAGTGCAATCGTACCTCTCGGACTGACGCCAAGTTCCACCTGATCGAGGTTTCTCGTTTCACGGACAATAGCAACGATGTATTGTTTAACCGCCTCACTTACAAATACGCTCGGCACTTCTCTTTGCATCTGTTGGACATCCCGTATATCAACAACTGCCGACAGTTCGTCAATGGGATGGCCATATTCCATACGTTCCAACATGTCTAGCTCTTCCCTTTGGTTCGGATAACCGATCGTAATCCGAAATAAAAAGCGGTCCAACTGCGCTTCAGGTAACGGATAGGTCCCTCCATGCTCAATCGGATTCTGTGTCGCCATGACAAAAAAAGGCTCATATAACTCGTGCGTGTATCCATCGACGGTCACATTGCCTTCTTCCATTGCTTCCAAAAGTGCAGACTGTGTTTTCGGCGATGTCCGGTTTATTTCATCTGCAAGCAAAATATGACTCATCACCGGACCCGACCGAAATTCAAACTCTCTTGTATGTTGGTTATAGATAGAGACCCCTGTTACATCTGAAGGAAGTAAGTCAGGGGTGAATTGAATCCGTTTGAAGTCTGCCCCCGTCGCACGTGCCATCGCCCTTACGAGCATCGTTTTCCCCACCCCGGGAACATCCTCGATGAGCACATGCCTGCGGGCGAGCAACGCGGTTAATGTTAATGTGATCGCTTGCCGCTTTCCGACAACCACTTTTTCTACTGTATCTATGATATCGCGTATTTTTTCAGCATAATGATTCAAGTTGAGGTTCCTCCTCTATGTTCAGACCATCCTTTATATAGATTGTAGCATGAGTACAGAGGCGAAACCTATGAAAACACGAACAATGGAAAAAAGATCATACGGCTTTCGGTTTATCCATGTTCTTTTTCTGCCATTTGCGTTGCTCTTTGACCGAAAAATAGAAAATCAACGGTGTGATCACTATCGCTGGTGTGAACCATAACCAAATAGGCGCTTCATCGAGGGCAAACATGCGCGACGCCCCAAATACAACAAACGCCGTTATCGTCGCAATCCCACAGCTGAGCATACCGTTCAGATGTTCAACGACCCAACTCTTTCGAAAACGGGGTTGTCGCCACCAATAAACCATTTGAGATAACGCCAAAAAAACCCCCAGCGATGGAAACCAGGTGAGCAAAGAATCGGCAAGTATAAAACCATAAATGCTCATAAAAACCGCGCTCACTAACAGAGTGGCCGGAATCAACCAATCAAGTCCTTGCCGGTGTTTCCCACTATGATTTTTAAATTTTAACACCCGTAATCCGTACATGGCCGTGGAAAAACTTAAGATTGCAATGAAAATCAGAAAAAGTGAAAATGAAAAATGTCTGCTGTCAAATACGGATCGAACCAGATTCTGTACAAGGCCAGATGAACGGAGGTTCCACTGATGATGAACATACTTGTTGTGAAAATCCATCCGGTAAAGCGGTGGCGCTTGCTGCCCTTTCGAAAAAACAACGGCATCCATAACGTAAACAATGCCACGAAGCCCGCGACAACATGAAGAACCAATGAAAACGAAAACATCAATGCCCTCCTCTTTCCAATAATTCAATCGTTTCTGCACACCAGTCAATAGCTGCTGATGTGGTTTTAATGCCGCAATTCAACGTGAACACCCAATAATCGACATCGGCTTTCTCGCTTTCAGACGCATAGAGCCCTTTTTTCATATTTTGATAGACCTCTCGTTGTGCTTTTAATCGTTCCTCATACTGCTGCAAATGTTGAATCGTCACCGACGTAGGCAAATGACGGGCAAAGAACAGTTTCGCAAGCAATTCATTACGATGGGTGGCCAATTCCTCTACAGGTGCATGGAGCCACTGATGAAGTTCTTCCCTTCCTAACTCCGTGAGGTGATATTCCTTGCGATTCGGCGCTCCTTCCTGTTGTATATCATGCGCTTCTGCTAATCCTTCCTGTACGATTTTTTTCAACGTTGGATAAATTTGTCCGTAACTTAGTTTCCAAAAATGCTGAAAACTTTGGTCCATTAGCTTCTTTATTTCATATCCCGTGCGACAATCCGTCGTTAAAATCCCTAAAATAATGTACTTGGGTTCCGTTTTCATTTTGATCACCTATATCTTTTTGATATATATTAATATGATATATAATGTATGTCAATAAAAAAAGCAGAGCATCAACAGATACTCTGCAAAAAATCAATCCAGTTGCCTCACGATTTCCTTCCCGATCTCCAACGACGCGGTAGCGGCCGGGGAAGGGGCATTGCAAACGTGCAGGCTTCTTTTCCCTTTGATAAACATGAAGTCGTCAATCAGCTGCCCGTCGCTGGATAAAGCCTGGGCTCTAACTCCGGCAGGAGCAGGGACAATATCTTCCGCTCGCACGCCGGGGACCAACTTCTGCAAACCTTTTACAAATGTACGCTTGCTAAACGACCGCGCCATTTCGTTCATGCCGGTTTTCGCATATTGCCGGGCAATTCGCCAAAAACCTTCATACGTAAGGAGCTCAGTCGTATCGCGAAGGCTCGCGTCCCGCTTCCGATACCCTTCCCGTTTTAATCCGGGAACGGCATTCGGCCCGGCTTCCACTTCCCCGTTGACCATCCGCGTAAAATGTACCCCCAGAAAAGGAAAATCGGGATTCGGGACAGGGTAGACTAAATGATTAACTAGAGAGCGCCTGTCAGCTCTTAACTTGTAATATTCCCCGCGAAATGGCACGATTTTCACATCCGTATGATACCCAGCCAAGCGGGCGACACGATCGCTATGCAGACCGGCGCAATTAACCATAAATGTTCCGCTAAAAGAACCTTTCGATGTATCCACACGTACATGATCTGCTTTTTCGGTGATACCGGTAACTTCTGCACCCAATTGCACATGGCCGCCCTTTTTTTCGGCGATTCCTGCGAGTGTTTCTGTCACCCTTTTAAAATCAACGATACCGGCACTCGGTACACGAAGAGCGGCTAATCCATGAACGTGGGGTTCTACTTTCTCCAGTTCCTCTCTATTCAACTTTTCGACGGCCAGCCCATTTTGATGCCCGCGTTCATATAATCGTTCCATAACTGGAATCTCTTCTTGCCTGGTCGCAACAATCACTTTGCCGCATGTTTCAAAAAGAATGCCGTACGTACGACAAAAATCTTTCATCGATTGATTGCCTGCCGTTGCAAATTTTGCTTTCAGACTTCCCGGTTTATAATAAATGCCGGAGTGAATCACACCGCTATTATGACCGGTTTGATGCGCGGCAACCTCCTTTTCTTTTTCCAAAATAAGTATTTTTGCTTTCGGTTGCCGATCATGAATGGCTTTGCTCACCGAAAGACCTACGATACCACCGCCGATAATGATGTAATCGTACATTTGCCGTTCCTCCCGACTTTCACACAGATCTATTCATCATTCTCCACTACAATTTTTCCGATCGTTTTCCCGCTTTCAATTTTTTCATGGGCAGCGCGAAGATTTTCAGCATTGATCGGTCCCCCGCGATCCGTTAAGGTCGTGTGGATTTTCCCTTCGTCAACCAACTTACTGACTTCGTTTAAAAGGAGGTACTGTTCGATCATGTCATCCGTCTCGAACATCGAACGCGTAAACATAAACTCATAGGAAAAAGAAGCACTTTTATTTTTAAGTACATTAAGGTCTTGGTTTTTTTCGGCTTCGACAATACTTACGATATGGCCTTGCGGTGCTAAAACTTCCCCCATGTTTTCCCAATGTTGATCGGTATTGTTCAAGCAAAAAATGTAATCGACGTTCGCTTCCAGTTGCTGACGGAATGCCTCGTAATGGCTAATTATTTTGTCGGCGCCGGTGTCCTTTGCCCAATTGGCGGTTTCTTTTCGAGAAGCTGTCCCGATGACGTATAAGCCTGCCAATTTCGCAAGTTGCACGGCAATCGAACCGACCCCGCCGGCGGCACCGATAATCAAGATGCTTTTCCCTTTATTGGCGGACGGATCGATCGAAAGATTCATGCGCTCAAACAATGCTTCCCAAGCAGTAATCGTCGTAAGCGGCAATGCGGCAGCTTCTGCAAAGTCCAAGCTTTCGGGCTTTTGACCGACGATTCGTTCATCGACCAAGTGATAGTCGCTATTGCCTCCTTGCCTTGTCACGCTTCCCGCATAAAAAACCTTATCGCCAACCGAAAAAAGTTCTACATCGTTACCGACTTCTTCAATAACGCCGGCGACATCCCATCCGAGAATTTTCGGCTCCGAACCAGCCGGAGGGGCACCGCGTCTTTGTTTCGTGTCCACAGGGTTCACCGAAATCGCCTGCACGCGAACAAGTATATCTTTACCCATTGCTTTTGGTTTTTCCACTTCCACATCTTGCAGACTCTTTTCATCCGTAATGGGAAGGCTTTCAAAAAATCCAACTGCTTTCATTGTCACACTCTCCTGTTCATCGTGGAAATTTCCCTACTGTAAAAGTACCCTCTAAAATTCATTGTAAAACCTTGATATGTTGTAGTCATCTGCTGCTTACGTTAAAATAGAGCAGTTATCAACATGGAAAAAGAGGTCTTGCATCATGAATTTTCGTGTTTTTGTCCTTGCCGTATCAGCATTCGTCGTCGGCATGGTTGAATTGATTATAGGGGGAATATTGCCGTTGATCGCCGAAGATCTAAACGTTTCCGTTGCGGCGGCCGGCCAACTGATCACCATTTTTGCCCTCATTTTTGCCATATCTGGCCCTGTGTTGCTGTCTCTCACATCAAAAATCGAGCGCAAACGTTTATATTTAAGCTCGCTTGCCGTTTTCTTTTTCGCAAACCTCCTTGCTTACGTAAGCCCAAATTTTGAAATGCTGATTGTCGCTCGAGTGATAACGGCGATGAGTGCTTCTTTAATCATCGTTCTGTCGCTTACGATCGCGCCGAAAATCGTCAAACCTGCGTATCGTTCCCGCAGCATCGGGATCATTACGATGGGCGTGAGCTCTTCCCTCGTATTGGGTGTTCCGATCGGCGTATTGATCGGCGATATGTTTGGGTGGCGGATGCTCTTTCTATTAATCGCGCTGCTAACCTTGGTCGCGGGTATCATCATTTTTTATTTTCTGGAACCAATCAAACCTGATCATGTCACCTCTTTACGCCAACAAATGACATCATTGAAAAGTAAAAAAATCTTCAGTGCCCACATCGTCACATTATTGATCCTTGCCGGCCATTACACGCTTTATGGGTATTTTGCCCCGTTTCTGGAATCAACCATGCAGTTGGAACCGTTTTGGGTAAGCGTCGCCTTTTTCGTATTTGGGATATCCGCAGTCACCGGGGGCGGTGTCGGTGGGTGGTTAACAGACCGGGTTGGTCCGCAACGGACCGTGATTTCTTTTATTAGCTTGTTCGCGGTCATATTGTTACTCCTGCCGATCTCCACTTCATCCATGCTTTTTCCCCTCGTGCTTGTCATCTGGGGAATGTTAAGTTGGTCCATCGCGCCTGCGCAGCAAAGCTACCTAATTCAAACAGCGCCGGAAACATCGGATATCCAACAAAGTGTGAACACGTCCGCCTTGCAGTTCGGGATCGCAACCGGATCCGGGTTCGGTGGGCTTGTCGTCCAGCAAACATCCGTGGAAGCCACCGCATGGGCCGGGAGCTTGCTTGTGATACTGGCGCTCGGTTTTGCGCTTTATTCTTTTCGGAAACCGGCCGGAAAATTAACGCCTCTGGGTCAGGATTGACGAACGTTACCTCGCTGCTTCTAAACGTACGTTCACTTTTGTCCCTTCTTCGGGGTTACTCTCCACATCGATCTCTCCATTATGGAGGTCGATGATTTTTTTCACGATCGCGAGTCCGAGACCGGTGCTGCCATTTCCCGGCGTACGCACTTGGTCACCTTTATAAAAACGTTCGAATACTTTTCCAACTTCGCCCGGTTTCATGCCGACGCCATAGTCTTGAATGGTAATGTTCACCATTTCATTCACCCGTTGCATGTTAATATGGATGTCACCACCGATGTCACTATATTTAATCGCATTTGTCATCAAATTCATCCAGACTTGATACAGTAAGTTCGCATCCCCCATCGCCTTTTCCGTTGCTCCATTGATTTCAATATACAATTCCTTCTCCTGCCAATGAAAACGGAGCGTTTGCATAATGTCCTTGAGTTGTTGCTGGATATCAACGGGGTGTTTATCGATGATTTTCTCTTCGTTGTCCAAGTAAGACAACGTGAGCAATTGTTTGCTTAATGTGGAGAGTCGAGTGCTTTCTTTTTCTACGATCTGCAGGTACTTTTGCTTTTGTTCCTTTTCCAATTCCGATTGCTGCAGTGTCTGTGTGATGCCGCGAATCGTCGAGAGTGGAGACTGAATTTCATGGGAGACATTGGAGACAAATTCTTGGCGCATCGCTTCCAGCTGCCGAAGGTCTTTGCTCATGGATGTGAAGTGTTGGGCAAGCTGTCCGATCTCATCTCTGCGTTTGACATTCAATTCAATATCAAAAAAACCATCGGAAATTTTTTTTGTCGCTTCCGTTAAAGAAGTGACCGGTTTTACAATTCTACGGGCAGCCAACGCAACAAAAAGAAAGCTTAAAACAACGGTTAGTCCGAGTAAAACGGCAAGGAAAATGCGAAATTCCCCAAGTTGCTGTTGATGATCCGGCCGAATAAACAGCGCCCCAGTCCCTTCTGTCGTTTCCACCGGAACGCCAATCGTGTTGCTTAGCTCATTATTAAAAAAACCTGTCGTGAAAAAACCTGCAGGCTGCTCGGATACTCCATGGTATTGTCCGCCGGCAAGAACGTTTTCAATCTCGTGTTCCGGTAACGCCATATCCCGAAACGCACTTCCAAATTGGCTCATGTTTTTATTCTCATCAAACAAAACGAGTTGATAGCCCAAATCCCCGACATGGGAAAAATAAACAGAGGGAGCTCCGTCTGCCTCATGCTCCGCATACTGTTGAATGTTCTCGGCTAAAGCCGATATCTGCGCATCATTTTCCGGTTTCAATGAAACTTGGTAATACATATTGCTAATTAAAAAGGCGAGCAGGCTGCTGATCATCATGACGGATAACGTAATAAGAAAGATGCGAACATAAAAACTTTTCAACGGTGAACCTCCATTTTATACCCGACACCGCGAATTGTCCGGATTGAAAAAGCATCTGTCTCTTCCGAAAATCGTTCGCGCAATCGTTTGACGTGAACATCGACGGTACGATCATCCCCCGTGAAGTCGCGGCCCCAAATGATTTCAATTAACATTTCGCGTGTGAACGTTTGGTTCGGAAAACTCGCCAGTTGAGCAAGGAGATCAAATTCTTTCATCGGCAACATCATCGTTTTTCCGTTACACGTAACCTCAAAACTTCTGCGATCAATCGTCACATCGCCGATCGCGATCGTTTCCTGATTCACAAACTGAAAGCGGCGAAGCAACGCTTTTATACGAAAAATCAGTTCCTTGCGCTCGAATGGCTTTGTGACATAATCATCCGTTCCTGCCGCAAATCCTTTTGATTTGTCTTCCAGTTCTCCCCTCGCGGTCAGCATTAATACGGGAATATCATACAAAGAGCGGATGTCTTCACATAAAGTGAAACCATCGACATTCGGCATCATAACGTCAACAATGGCCAAATGGATGTTATTTTTTTCAAGGATCGATAAAGCAACCTCGCCATCTTCAGCCGGATAGACGCGATAGCCTTCATTTTCAAGATCGCCACCAACAAATTCCCGTAGATGGGAGTCATCATCCGCGAGTAATAATGAAATCATACCGGCCACCTCCTCTCTCTATTATTATCTCGAAAAAAACACGTTTTAACAAAAAATTATGCACTGCAGAACTTATATTCCCCATATATATGCTATAATAAAATTGTTTTCTATATTTACGTTTCGGATGGAAGGGAGGTATAATGAATCATATCAATCGTGATGCGGAAACGACTATGAGAAAAAGGAGGGGTTTAAGCTGGAACAAAACAATGAAGTTTTGTCGCAAATTTTGAAAGAAGTTCAATCGCTTGGTGTGGAAGTCGGCTCTATCAAGGAAAATGTGGGGTCGCTTCAAGAAGAGGTTGGCTCTATCAAAAAAGATGTTGGGTCACTTCACGAAGAGGTTGGCTTTATCAAAAAAGATGTTGGATCGCTTCAAGATGAGGTCGGCTCTATCAAGAAAAATGTTGGCTCTCTTCAAGAAGAAGTTGCATCTATGAAAGAAGAAAATGAAAAACGCTTTAATCAACTTGAACAATCCGTCAGAGAAGTCAATGAAACGGTCAAAAACATCGAGCGAAAGCAAGAAAATCAAGAAGAAGTCATCGATTTGCTCTCCCGCCGCTCCATCGAACTTGAAGTTGGATTAAAAAAAGTAAGATAAAGAAAAAACCACAACCTCTCTTATAAGGAGACCGATCAGCACTTAATCTCCTCTCTCTTCTATGTTTAAACCCCCACTGTCAAACTTCCGTTTCTTTTTATTCATATTGCGTTCATCGACCTCCTTCATGATGACAATGACAAGGGAGGTCATTACATGTTTTTAGCGATTAGAGAGCTGCTATATTTTAAACTCCGCTATATGATGGTCGCGTTGATCATTTTTCTCTTATCTTTCTTAGTATTATTTGTTTCCGGGCTTGCTCAAGGGCTTGCCGATGACAATGCGTCTTCGATTATAAATATGGATGAAGAAGCGGAATATTTCGTGATCGATAAAGAAGCAGAACTGCAACTAACACGCTCCTTGGTCACTGACGAAGATCAGCAAACGGTTGACGACACCTTGGAAGAAGCTCAAATCCTGGGTATCCATCAAGGAACCATTCAGGACGAAACAGAAACGATCACAGATGTGGCAAAATTTTACGTTGATCATGACTCCGCACTATTTCCGGAGGTTGTCGAAGGGCAAAGGCCAGCTGAGCAAGGGGAAGTACTGGCCGATATATCCATTCAAGAAGAAGGATATAGCGTTGGCGATGAATTTCAGGAAGATACGACGGAAGAGATTTTTTCGATCTCTGGATTCACAAACGATCAAAGATACAGCCACACCCCTATTCTGTACATGACCGAAGACGATTGGCTCGATTTAAGCGGCGGGGATGAATTGCTTGCCAGCGCGCTCGTTCTCCCGGACACCCGTGATGACGTCGTGAGTACGTTAAATAATGAAATGGATGACGCGGAAGTCGTTACCATCCAAGATTCCCTTTCCGGCATTCCCGGCTACAGCGAGGAACAAGGATCGTTGTGGATGATGATTATCTTTTTGTTTATCATTTCAGCGTTCGTCGTTGCTGCTTTTTTTTATGTCATTACCATCCAAAAGTTGACCCAGTTCGGAATCTTAAAAGCACTTGGTGCAAAGGTAAGCGGGTTGGCCGGCACGATTCTTACTCAGGTTGGGATCGTCGCCATTGTCAGTGTGGGCGCGGGCATCGGCGCTACTTTCCTTGCTGCGGCTCTATTGCCGGCAGACATGCCGTTTATGCTCCCAATTAATCTGGTCGCCATCCTTGCAGGTGTGTTTATTCTCGTTGCCGTCATCGGCTCTCTTCTTTCATTGTATAAAGTTAAAAAAGTTGATGCACTTGAAGCGATCGGAGGGATGGAAGCATGACAGCAAAACTTTTAATGGAAGATTTACACGTTGAATATGGAACAAGCGACCATGCTACGACCATTTTAGACAGTATAAATTTTTCGATTGATGCCGGGGAATTCGTGGCCATTACCGGTCCATCAGGGTCGGGGAAAAGCACACTTTTATCGGTGGCGGGCACACTTCTCACGCCAACTAACGGCCATTTGCTTCTCGATGGCCAGTCGCTGACACGTCTAAATGCGAAAGAAAGCGCGAATGTACGCTTACATCAAATTGGGTTTATTTTTCAGTCCGCCCACTTGATCCCTTATCTAAACGTTGTGGATCAATTGCTCTATATCGGAAAAATTGCTAAAACCCCGAAACAACAAGCAAGTAAACGTGCCGACGAGCTATTGGAAATGCTTGGTCTTACCCACCGCCGTCGTCATTACCCCGTTCATTTATCGGGAGGGGAACGTCAACGGGTCGCCATCGCGCGTGCATGGATGAATGATCCGCAATTGCTACTTGCCGATGAGCCGACCGCAAGCCTGGATGCCTCCAGGGGGCAGGAAGTAGTGGAAACTTTGGCTACCCAAGTCAGACAGCAGCAAAAAGCAGCCGTTATGGTTACGCATGACACCCGTTTATTCCACTTTTGCGATCGTGTGATCACTCTTTCAGACGGGAAGGTGGACCAAGTTGAGAATGGGGATGATAGGTCAGAATAAAACTTTAGAGCACGCAGATGATTCAAAAATATGAACAGGCGCCTACGCCTGGCTTGCATTTGCGAGGCGTGTCACTGCCCTGCCGCCAGGATCGACGCCATAAGTTCTTCATGGTGACCGTAAAAGCGATTGTTTCCTGTTGTGGGGCGCCATGACTTCTCCATGATGACCGTAAAGGTCAAACTCGAACGTTTTCGGTCGCCATAAACGTTCCATGGCGACCGGGAAGACCGGATTCGGGCAAACTCGGGTGCCATGCGCTCTTCATGGTGACCGTAAAAGCGATCAGTGCCTGCGTTTGAGCACCATAACTTCTCCATGACGGTCGTCGCAACAAAACGGTAGCCTGAAGCAGGAAAGGTTTTCTGCCAAAATAAGCGCGACCGCCAAGATTCCTACAATCTCAAACACGAGCGGTTGCATCATACAACAAGCTATCATGAAATTTTCGTCAAGCCCGCATTTGGGATCAGCAACTTAATCGATCGCGCTGATACCGAGAAAGTCTGCCAACACGATTAAGATCCATGCTTTTTCGTCTGGCTAATCTCGGGGCTAATGCTTGCCCAACGTGCGCACTCTATTTTCACGCCTTCTTCATCTTTTTCCGTGGTAATTTCAACGTTCGTTTCCTTCTCGATATAGCCATTCGTTGATCACCCATATACATCTCCGCAAGTGGATAAAATGATTCGATGTCGTCGGGATGAAGGTCCATCTCGTGAAAAATTAATTCATTTGGATTATTCTGATTTAAACCCGCCGCTTGTAAAGCCTCTTTGTTTTCTTCTCCATCGGGCAAAAATTGAACGCGCCCTTCTGAATCTGCATACATTTTCAATGATTCGCTTAATCCATTTGCCAACATGTTCCGAAATTTTTCCGGTGTCAAGCGAGTATAAGCATGGGCATAAATCAACATTCGGCGATAATGGTCAGACGCTTTTGTCCATTCCCCCATTTCCGCCAGCAAATTGGCAATGGAAAAATGCGATTCTATTTGTGCGGGATCTAAACGTATGGCATGTTCGTGAGCAGCAGCAGACAACTCGGGCCGCCCACCCGAATAATACATATTGCCGAGCCGATTCCACACATAAGCCTCATCTTTACCTTCTTCTATTTTATTTAAATAATGCTCCTCGGAATCCGTCGCCCAATGAGGAATGGTACCGTCATAAAGTTGATGAGACCCCACATAATAACCGGGACGGCTTTCACCTTCTGAGCTTTTCTTTACTGCGCCCATAAGTTCAAACGGAAATACAGGGTTATCATTGACCCATTGGCCGGCACTGTTGCAGTGTTTACAGCGAAAATACCCGGTCGGTTGAATCCAATCCATCACTTCGCGTGCATCAGGATTCCCCTCAGCCTCCAATATGTTTTTGTTATTGACTAACACGAGTTGTAAATCATACTTCCCCTTCCGGTTACAATGTGTACATCGAAGATAATGTTCATTTTCCGGATATTTTTTTTGAATGTGGCGTTTGTGTTTGTGGATAAGTTTTCCATAAACCCCAGGGAGCATCGTTAACGTCGGTTTGTTTTTTATCGTCGCCACGTCTTCGCCGGCCAGCATGGAAATGAGACGCGGATTAATTTGCATGTGCTGTTGGGATGACATGAATTTCCCTCCCATATTATTTGCGAAATATTGTAGCATAATTTGTGAAATGAAAACAGGCAAGCCATCGTGGACTTGCCTGTTCGTTTACATTTTTTAACACTATCAGAATGTATAAATTGTTCGAATGATAGTATAAGAAACCATCATGGCGATTGAGCATGTCGCCACCATCTATAATGAAAACAAGTAATTTGGCGCAAAAAAGTATAATCATGACATATGTTGGTTATACTGATGAGTTTGCGCTGCTCCAATAATGGGTGTTTTCATACAAAAAGACTTTGACTTTCGCCATCCTTGGCGATAAGTCAAGTTTTTCTAATCGCGCCGTTGGTCGCGCGCTTCATCTTTGATTTCATCGCGCATCGCTTCGATACTTTCTTCGCGGCGCTCGTTCTTTTCTTCAATTTGTTGCTTTTGTTCTTCGCTCATTTCATCGACGTGGGCTTTTACGTAATCCTTTGCCTCATTCATATTTTGCATCGTATGGCCAATATTTCTTTCAATTCTTTCCGGGTTGTCGGAACGATCGTCCGGTTTTGCCATGATATCTACCTCCCTTTGCGTTTAATGTAGTTTGACCTTATGTGAACAAATATATGTGAAAATGCTTGGTGAAAATATTTTCATTGCCGTTTTCAGAAGGCTGTATTAAAATAAAGACAGGTTTAAACGAAAAGAGAAGAAATAGCCGATAGAGGATAACCATATTAAAAATTAAAATGATTTTCAAAAATATTACTTCTTCTCGCACTGAAATGAGGAGGCTCGAATGACCGACTACCAATCGCGGACGGAAAGACGCCGCGCAGAAAAAACAACAAAGGGAAAAAATACAAAACGCCCCATATTCAAAAGGTTAACAGGCATTGCGTTGATCGTTTTGTTCGTCACCATCCTTGCAGGAACGGCAACAACAGCCGCGTATATTTTGGATGCTCCTCCCCTGGACCCCGATGAGCTTGTGTTTGCCGAAGGAGCGACCGTCTATGACATGAACAACCAGGAGGTCGGTAAACTACAAGGAACGGAAAACCGTACGTATCGCGATATTGAAGAAATGCCTGAGCATTTGAAAAATGCTTTTATTGCCGTTGAAGATACCCGCTTTTATGATCACGGAGGTATTGATCTTTATCGGATCGGCGGGGCCATCACGGCAAATATTACCGATGGCTTTGGGGCTGAAGGCGCAAGTACCATCACGCAACAGCTCGTCAAGCAAGCGTTTTTGTCAACAGACCAAACGCTCAAGCGAAAAGTGCAAGAACAATGGCTTTCCCTGCAAATGGAACGGCAATATTCCAAAGATGAGATTTTGGAAATGTATTTGAACATCAGTTATTTTGACAGCGGCGCTTGGGGGGTTGGAGAAGCTTCCATTCGCTATTTTAATAAAGAAGATTTAAGCGAACTCACCATTGCCGATGCCGCAGTATTGGCCGCCATCCCGCGTCGTCCTTCTTACTATAATCCGGACAGCAATCCGGAAGCTGCCGAAGAACGGAGGAACTTGATCCTTTCCATGTTGGAGGATGAAGCGCTCATTACAAGTGACGAAGCAGAGGAAGCCAGATCCATAGATATTGAGGACCAATTGGATTTCACACCTGCAAATAATGACTTCGCTTATCAATCGTTTGTCGATCACGTCATGGAAGAGGTGGAGTCCATCGATGGGTTCGAGACCATCGACCTGTACGCCGCCGGGTTTGACATTTATACGACCCTTGAACCGGACGCGCAACAGTATGCGGAAACTGTGATCCAAAGCGATGAATACATTCATCAATATCCCGACGATGACCTTTTCCAAGTTGGCTTCACCCTTTTGGATACCCAAACCGGAGCGATTCGCGCCATCGTCGGCAACCGGCAGGAGAGCGAAGCCGAAAGAGGCTGGAATCATGCGACAGCTGCCAGCGGCCAACCGGGCTCCACCGTAAAACCATTGCTGGATTATGGTCCTGCCATTGATCATTTACAGTGGTCCACCGGAGAGCAAATCGTCGATGCTCCCCATGAATATTCCGACGGTACGACAATTACAAACTATAGCGGCAACTATAGCGGCAGTGTTTCCATGCGTGAAGCTTTGGTACGTTCATTAAATATTCCCGCGGTGAAAGCGATGCAGGAAGTTGGCCTTGAAAACGCCCAGTCATTCGCGGAAAGTCTCGGGCTTACCTTTGAAAATAACATTGAGGAAAGCTACGCTTTGGGAGGCTTCAGCGACGGGGTTTCGAGTCTGGATATGGCAGGTGCATACGCGGCCTTTGGAAACGATGGAATATACAATGAACCACACAGCGTACGTAAGATTGTTTTCCGGGACGGACAGGAAATTGACCTGAACCCGGAATCGGAACGCGCCATGAACGACTACACCGCCTACATGATGTCGGATATGCTCAAAGGCGTCGTCAATGATCCGGCCGGAACCGGTCGGCGGGCAAATGTGGACGATTTGCCGCTCGCCGGAAAAACGGGAACATCAAATTTTTCCCAAGAAGAGAGAGATCGATATGGGGTCCCTGACGGCGGCGTTCCGGACATTTGGTTTAACGGTTATACGACTCGTTATACTGCTGCAGTCTGGACAGGGTACGGGGATGGACGCGGAAGCGGTTATTTAGCTGAAGGCGAAGAACAGCAAATTGCCAGGGATATATTCCGTCATATGATGGCACACGTTCACTCCGGAGATGAAACAGAAGATTTCTCACGGCCTGATTCCATCTGCGGGGACAGTGAACTATTTGTTTGCGGAACCGAGCCAACAGTACCGCAGCAAGATGATTCTTCTGAGCGCGATTCCGAACAACCGGAAGAAGAAAACGATGTAGATGACCCATTGGAAGAAGACACCGAAGAAGAAACTCCTGACGAGCCGATTGAAGAAGCGCCGGATGACGAATCCGTCGATGAACCTATCGAAGAAGAATCGACGGATGATTCCACTGAAGAGGAAGAGACAGAAGAAGAATCAATAGATGATTCCGCTGAAGAGGAAGAAACGGAAGAAGAACCTGCGGACGAAGAAACAGACGAACCAACCGAAGAAGCGCCGGAGGATGAGGAGCCGGAAGGACCACCGGAGGAGCAACCCGAAGAAGAACCCAATGATAGTGACGAAAATACGGAGGATAACGGGGACGACGATGCTGATGGCGAGGACGCCGAAAGCGACGAGAACGATGAGGATGAGGATGAGGACACGGAAGATTAAAGAAAAATATACGAGAGGGCTCCGTTTCCGGAGCCCTCTCTTGTTTTGCATCACAGCCCGATATTTTTCGCAATGATATTTTTCATGATTTCGTTTGATCCGGCGTAGATCGAGCCGACAGCTACATCACGGTATCTTCTCGCGATTTCATATTCTTCCATATAGCCGAAGCCACCGTACAGTTGCATACATTCCGTGGCGACTTTTTGTGCCAAATCCGTCGTCCACCATTTTGCCATAGAGACTTCGGTGACCATGTCAACGCCAGCCATATGGTTTGCAATCAGCTGATCGACAAAGGTACGTCCAATTTTGGATTCTGTCGCCATTTCCGCCATTTTGAATTGTGTATTTTGAAATTTTCCAATTGGTTGCCCGAATGCGGTTCGTTGTTGGACATAATCGACCGTTTGCTCCAACATTTTTTCTACTCCGACGATGGCTCCGATGGCAACGACAAGCCGCTCTTGTTGCAGTTGTTTCATTAAATAGTAAAATCCTTCATTTTCTTCTCCCAAGAGATTTTCAGCAGGTACACGCGCATCTTCAAAAATCAACTCGGAGGTATCTTGAGAATGTTGGCCCACCTTTTCCAACTGTTTTCCTTTCGAGAATCCCGGTGTGCCCGCTTCCACTACGACAAGGCTAATCCCTTTGTGGCCGGGTTGAACCCGTGGGTCCGTTTTGCAAACGACAACGACAAGATCGGACTGAACGCCATTGGTAATAAACGTCTTCTCCCCGTTCAAAATGTAATGGTCACCATCTCTAACTGCCGTTGTTTTAACAGCAGCAAGGTCGGACCCCACGCCCGGCTCCGTCATGGCAATCGCGGAAATCATTTCTCCGCTAATCGCTTTCGGCAACCAGTGTTGTTTTTGTTCTTCGGTTCCATAAGCTTCAATATAAGGGATAACAATATCATTATGAAGACCGACGCCGATCAACCCTGTGCCGACTTTTTCCAGTTCCTCATTAATGATCACCGAGTATCCAAAATCCGTGCTTAAACCGCCGTATTTCTCCTCAACTTGAGGACACAGAAAGCCTTGTTCCCCCAATTTCCGCCAAAAATCGCGAGGGACCCGTTTTTCTTTTTCCCATTCCTCAAAATGGGGAACGGCTTCTTTTTGCAAAAATTTCTGTAGCGATTGACGAAAAATATCATGTTCTTCTTGTAAATAAGGGTGGGACTGACTCATCGCTCTGTACCTCCAATCCTCGTTTTTACGTGCCAATTATTTGGGTTGCATACGAATGGCTCCGTCGAGACGGATCACTTCCCCATTGAGCATCGGATTTTCCATGATGCTTTCCGCCAATTGCGCGTATTCTTCCACGTCGCCAAGCCGCTGTGGAAACGGTGTCATTTCTCCCAATGCTGTTCTGGCTTTCTCCGGTAATCCCGCAAAAAGCGGAGTGTCAAAAAGCCCCGGCGCGATAGTCATCACCCGAATGCCGTGCTGTGAGAGATCCCTTGCAATCGGCAATGTCATCCCGACGATCCCGCCTTTGGAAGCACTATAAGCAGCCTGACCGATTTGCCCTTCATACGCGGCAACGGAAGCGGTGTTTATGATCACGCCACGCTCCCCTTCATCATTCGCTTCATTTTCGGCCATTTTTTCCGCAGCCAAGCGAATGACATTAAACGAGCCAATCAAGTTCACTTGAATGACCTTTGAAAAAGAACCAAGGTCATGCGGCCCTTTTTTGCTGACGGTTTTCTCCGCAGCTCCGATCCCCGCGCAATTAACCGCGATATCAATCTGGCCAAACGCTTCAACCGCATGGTCCACAGCGTTTTGCACACTCTCTTCACTGGTGACATCCGTTTTGATAAATCGGACTTGCTCGCCGAGCTCTTCGGCCAAGCTCGCTCCTTTTTCCTCTTGCACGTCAAAAATTACTGCATTTCCGCCCTGGGAAACAATTTTTCTTACCGTCGCTCCACCTAAACCGGAGACACCTCCGGTCACAATAGCTGTTGCGTCTTTTATTTGCATATATACAACTCCTTGGATTCAAGCTCCATACTGAGCGCTCAGTCAGTTTTTGGGCAAAATTGCTGAATGCTACTCTAGCATATTACAACGTTACCACTATTTCAACGCTAAAGTAAGCCCTTTCATAATTTTAATGGTTTCATGCGAAAGAAACGACGTCTAACCTTAAGGAGCCATTGCTTTAGGCATAAAAACGGGACCTGGTTCACGCCTCGTTTATACTACACTCAAAATTTACTTCCACGAACCAACATCGTTTCTGTTCGTAGATCATTCGTTTTTATGCCCCAAAACAACCATGACGCGTCGCGACACCCATGGAAAGACGAAAAGGATGGTTGAGCATATCGTGTTTTTTGCATTTGCGGACTCATTTGACTCTTGGAAAACATTATGAGTTCCCAAACCTCTATCCTGAGGACTCGTTTGGCTCCCAAGCATCGCTCAGAGTCCGCTAAGCACTATCCTGAGAACTCATATGAATCCCGTGCAGCACAAAGAGTCCTCAAAACCCAATCGAGGGCTAAACGTTGAGTGTTGGTATTTTGGGGGAGATTTATTTTCAACTTACTCTTGTCCTTTGCGCGGCAAGGATTTCGTGAAACATATTAACCTGACATTATTCCATTACATGAGCAACAATAAACTCACTGCCATCACAGCCATTCCCAACACAAATCCATAGATGGAGGAATGTTCCCTGTTATAGGCCTTGGCCGCGGGGATTAAGCCATCAAGTGAAATGAAGACCATGATACCGGCAACGGATGCAAACACAATACCAAATAAAATATCATTTAAAAATGGCATTAGAATCAAAAACGCGACAACCGCGCCAAGGGGTTCCGCCAGCCCTGACAAAAAAGAATACGTGAGTGCTTTTATTCTGCTCCCGGTTGCATAGTAAATCGGGACAGACACAGCGATGCCTTCCGGGATATTATGAATAGCTACCGCTACGGCAATAGCAACACCGAGCGTAGGATCCTGAACCGCGGCAGTAAAGGTGGCGATCCCTTCCGGAAAGTTGTGAATCGTAATCGCGAGCGCGGTAAACGTCCCCATTTTCAATAATTCCGGATGTTTTGCTCTCGCCTTTTTCGGTGATTCATCCATATCTTCCACTTTTTTCACTTCATGGGGATTGCCCAGGTCAGGTACAATTTTATCGATCAAGGCAATCAACAGCATTCCGCCGAAAAAACCGATGACTGTCAACCAATTGCCTGCCACTTCCCCCGTAGCACCTACAAGGATTTCCAACGATTCAGGAAAAATCTCCGCGAAAGAAACATAAATCATGACGCCTGCGGAAAATCCCATCGCCCATGAAAGGAAGCGTGTATTAGTCGTTGATGCAAAAAATGCAATTAAACTGCCCACACCGGTTGAAAGCCCCGCGAATAAAGTCAAGGCGAAGGCAAACCATACCTCATCAGGCATAACCATCCCTCCTCGTCCTGTCATTTTCTATTTATACGTTTCTCATATGTCGAACATCCATGCAGACATAAAGGATGACCCAAAAGGCCATGCATCAAGTGGTTGAGCTTGATGCATGGCCTTCCGGTACCCTACACAGGTTTCAGCGTATCTTCATCATAAAATACATTACGGCTGGCGAATTCTTTGGGTGCAGTCATAATTCTTTTTATGCGAGCAATGCTCGCGTTTTCGACGCCGGGTGTATAAGGGTTATCCAGCTGTAATTTTGATGAATATATCCAGTTGTACAATATGGCGTTTCTCTGCCTGTTACCGACATATTCGATAACTGCGGCAACCTTTGTGAGTTTTTCCCGTTCTGGTTCACTCAGGTTGTCTACCCTATGTTCATCAAAAATCAGTTCATCAAAATATTTTTCATAATTGGTAGAATACAGATCAATGAGTAGATTCGTCAGTGCTAAATTAAAATCAGCAGCATGTATTATACTGTAAACTTTTTCCATGACTTACCGAGGTCCTTTCCAACGTAATTAAGGAAGATTTTTTGTCGGTCGCGCAAAAACTTCCTGCCGATATATTTATCAAAAATTTCAAGTACCTGCTCAAGGGTTTCAATCTCGAGGAAATCAATCAAGTATTCCGCATCAGCAAAATCTCTGAATGGTTCCGCCCTTGCTGATAATATTTTCATCGCCAGCATCTGCTCTGCTCCAGGTGCGAATACTTTAAGATGATCGAAGCTGTATATTTCCTTAAGTGCCTCTTCCTTAACATTTTTAAGTGGGTCTTTAATATCCTGGTTAATCCAATCCTCGGCGAGTCCATATGTTTCAGCTATATCAGTCAAAATCGTTTCAATCTGAGGGGAGGTTTCAAATATAGCATCAATATCTTTTGTCGCCGGTCTGACATCAAAAGAGACCACCATAACGGTTCCACCGTATATGCTTAAAGACATATTCAACTTATTTTCTCCAAGTCGCTCATTCAACGTTTCGAGAATCTCCAGAAACAACTCCTTTGAGATGTTTTCCGTGACCATATGAGTCACCTCCGCATATTTACCCTTATTATATCATGTCTCACCCGTAATAATCGATGCGTCTCAACCAACAGAAAAGACCAGAATCTCAACCGGGCACTTCCACCATCAAGCCTCATGCGGCCAATCTTTGTACTGTTCCTCCGCTTCATCCATAATCGCGTTTGTAATAAACTTCAACTGCTCGCCTTTGATCCCTTCTTGCATCAATACTCGCTTTACGGACATACTCATCTTCGCATAAATGCTTTTTCGATGCTCGCTCGTCCAATCCTGACTCAGGTTCTTTTTCAACTCTTTGACGACCTTGTGGATTAGCTCCGCGAGAAACTGATTATTAAAAGCCGCCATTTCCATAGAGGTAACGGCTTTGTAAAACTCCGCTTATTCGTCGGACAGGCCAAGTTCTTTGCGAAAGTCCGCTTCATGATCAACGTCTTTTTTCATTTCAACCATCATGCGGAGCACGTCTGCTGCCTGGATAATGTGGTTGTGATAAGAGGAATATCAATTTCTATTCCCGGATGAAAAATGACCACAAACGTGGTTAGTGAGTGGTGCGGGATCAATGATTCCTAAGAAGAGTACTAAAAACATTTCAGGCACCTTAGTCGAGGGGGGAGGTTCCTATTATGTTTAGTACGATCACCGTTGCTTGGTTTTGATTTTTACCGCTACCGGATACCAATTATACGGTTAGTGACCTTTTAATCGATCCACCTCCACTGTTCGGGTGTTAATTGTATGATTAGTGACCTTTCGAGCGTATTTTTGCCTTTGTTCGGGTGCTAATGACTCGGTTAGTCACCCTTCAACCCGTTTTTCACTGCTGTTCGGGTTCTAACTCCCAATTGTACGCCTCCGTTCGAACGTTAAAAACCGCCGGCGCGTACGTCTAGCGGTAATTGTAATTTCAGCTTAATTTATCTGCTTTCACGTACTTGATTATGGAGCGGGCAGGGCCGATATTTTTCACCCAACGTTGACAAGGACGGTCCATTATTCTGATACAATGCAGCCCTTTTATTAGCCAAAACAACTCACTTATCAGCCAAACTTTTTCCTTTTTACATAGCTAAAAACCTGAATAATTCACAGAAATCCATAGATTAGTGTCTAACCATTGTGCGCCAAGGAGTCTAGCAATTTTGAACGTTCATCTAATAAATGAAAAAAGAATCCTTTTCTGTTAGAGTTAAATTACCAAAAATAACCACAGAAAGGATTCTTCTAATGGCTACTTTATCGCAATCAACCCTTGATTTCAATCGTCAGATCAAATTATCCAATGACGGAGGCGCACTCTCCTCCGATACAGGAGAACTATTATTCAGAGAATTCGATGAAAAAATCGGCTTTTTCTCTACGTTGGACAAGCATCTAAACCTCAAAGATGAAAGGTTGTATCATGTTCACGCCAATGAAGCATTGCTTCGCCAAAAGGTTTATCAAATGATTGCCGGCTATGCCGAAGACGATGCAGCCGATCAATTGACCAATGACCCTGTCTTCACCCAAATCCTTGGCAAAGATGCTTTAGCTTCTCAGCCTAGTTTGTCACGCTTTTTTGAACGGTTTGATGCCGAGTCGATGGAACAGCTTCAACGAGCGAACCAGGAGCTCTTGGATAAAGTACACCGACATCGAGCGTCCGATGCATTGATCCTTGATTTGGATTCAACCCATGCAGATACATACGGTGATCAGGCATCATCGGCATTTAATGCCCATTACGGCACTGTTGGCTTTCACCCATTGGTTGCTTTTGATGGTGTCACCCGTGATTTTCTGAAGGCCAAGCTTCGTCCGGGCAATGTCTACACGTCGAATGGTGTGGTGGATTTTGTGAAACCCCTTATCACGCACTACAATCAGAAGTTTCCGGGGACGACGCCGTTCCTGCGTGGCGACAGTGGTTTTGCGGTTCCGGACCTGTACGAACTCTGTGAAGCCGAATCCGTCTATTACGTGATTCGATTAAAATCCAACCCCAACCTGCAGCGATTGGCTGATGAGCTCCATCCGTCCACGTTTCCATCCGATATGACAAAGACCGAATGTTACTTTGAAGAAACGGAGTATCAAGCGAAATCATGGGCGAAACCAAGAAAAGTGATTGTCCAATCCGTTCGTCCGGCAGGCGAATTGTTTTTCACGCATTCGTTCTTCGTTACAAGCCTTACAAGCGCCTTTACGCCCAAGGATATCGTCCGCTCTTACCAAAAGAGGGGAACCATGGAAAATTACATCAAGGAAGCGAAAAACGGCTTTGACCTGGACAGAATGAGTAGTCATTCTTTCGAGGCCAACGAAGCAAGGATGACCCTTAGTCTACTTGCTTATAACTTCACGAACTGGTTGCGCACCCTCTGTTTTCCGGAGGAACAGAAAAGCATGCAGATACAGACGATACGAACCCGAGTGATAAAGGTCGCAAGCAAATTGGTCAAATCAGGACGTTCCTTTTACTTTAAATTATCGTCCAGTTTTGTCTATCAAGCATTTTTCTGGAATGTGCTCCGACGTGTCCAAGCCTTAAAACTAGAGTGAGAAACAAAGATCGAATATGCCATATTTTTTAAAAGCCCATTTAAGACCAAGGGAGACGTATGTCCAAAAATCATGATTTTTCGGTGATGGTGGCTTAAATCCTGTCACTATGCTTAAATGATCACCGTATTTTTGTGATCGAAACAAAAATCCTTGGATTTGATATCAAATTATGCTCTCGCGTCGAGGTATGAATAATTCAGGAAAAAGGCAAATCCTCATCCGAAATGTGACTTATTTTTTCAGACTGGTTCACCTTCTTTTTACGATCCTGTGGTTGATTAGAGTACTCAATCGAAAGTTGCTTCCCGAATTTTTTCTCATATAAATCACGAATCCATACCTTTACAGGCGCTTTCCACTGTTGTGAAGGGGAAGGGATGTTTTTCAATAAGCTTTTCGGTGTCATCCCCAGTTCTTTTGCCATTTGGATGTCAGCTTGATTCAGACGACAACGTTTTTTGGCTTCTGCCCAAGTGGCATTCTTTTTCTTCCCCATTGGCTTCATCCCTCTCCATCTTGGTTATCCATCGACTATAAACCTTTTAAGGCACTATATTGCCTGCCGCTTTATAAAGCTCGTACCACTCGGGCCGTGTAAGTGGAATCTCGGAGCCGTCGCTAGCTTTTTGTAGGCGGTCTATTTTCGTGGTGCCGGTGACGACTTGGATATTCGCCGGGTGGCGAGTGATCCACGCGACAGCAATGGCATCAGGAGATACATTATATTTTTCGGCAAGCCTGTCCAGCACCTTGTTCAGTTTAGGGAAACGGTCATAATCACCGATGAACACTCCCTCAAAGAAACCCGTTTGGAAAGGCGACCATGCTTGTAATGTGATATCTTTGAGGCGGCAATACTCAAGCGTACTGCTATCGCGATTAATCGACTGATCTTTTGTCATATTCAACGCAATTCCTGAATCGATGAGAGGAGTATGGGCAATCGCAAGCTGCATTTGATTAACGATAAGTTTTTGCGATAATGCGCTCTGCAGCAGTTCGATCTGCATTGGATTATGATTGGAGACGCCAAAATAACGGACCTTACCGCTTTTCTCCAATTCATCAAATGCCTGACTTACCTCATCCGGTTCCACCAACGGATCTGGCCGGTGCAGAAGTAAAATATCGAGATAATCCGTCTGTAAGCGCGATAAAATTCCCTCGACTGACCTCAAAATGTGTTCTTTGGAGAAGTCAAAATAACCTTCATCTTTGTGAATCCCGCATTTGCTTTGAATAATCATTTTTTTCCGCGCGGAAGCGTCCATGGAAAGCGCTTGTGAAAAAAGGGATTCGCATTCACCATCGCCATAAATATCAGCATGGTCGAAAAAATTAATCCCTGATTCTTGAGCCGATTTCACAAGTTGATCAATCTCCCTTAGAGAAAGGGAATCAATACGCATATTGCCCATAATAATATTGGACGCCGACAAATCTGTTCCGGGTAATGTCGTGTATTTCATGTGTTTTTGACCTCCTGTTTTAAATAAAAAAGCGCGAGCTACTTTCAGAACGGTTTACATCACAACTGCTATTTTCAACAATATCATAGTTTTATACATATCCCCAGACTCTTCACTAACCAACCTCAAGTTGTCCGAAACGACGAAGGCTATGCGCTTGTTGAAGTTTCGTGATTGAGATATACTAGATTGGTGTTTTCATGCCTCTTTCAACACTTGATCATAGAAGGTGTTTATATATGGATATTACAACAAACCGTGACCGGTATTATACGTTTCTATTGCTTGCAGCTGTGATGTTAATCGCTGCCACTCTTCGTTCCCCAATGACCTCAGTCGGCCCGCTAATCCCCTTATTAAGGGAAGAGTTACAAGTATCAAATGCCTTGATAGGGATGGTAAACACACTGCCCCTTATTGCATTTGGATTATTTTCACCGTTTGTACCAGTTTTATCGAGAAAAATAGGAATGGAAAAAACGCTATTAATAGCCATGTTAATCTTGTCTATTGGAACTTTCATCCGTTCACTCGGTGGAATTTCAATTCTTTTGTTTGGGACGTTACTTGTTGGTTTAGCTATTGCGGTAGGGAATGTTCTTATGCCGGGTTTAATCAAATTAAGTTTTCCCTATCGAATTGGGCTAATGACCGGTCTTTATTCCGTTGCCATGAATGTATTTGGCGCTCTTGCTTCAGGCATATCCGTTCCTTTAGCCGATTTAGAACTTCTAGACTGGCGAAACTCCTTGCAAATATGGACTATTCTATCATTTTTGGCCGTACTCGTATTACTTTTGCGATTACCGGCCATTCTTTCTGACAATAAAAAAGTTCCCGGACAAGTAAAAACCCAGTCACCAAACCATTTGTTTAAATCCAAAATTGCATGGGCGGTTACCATTTATATGGGATTGCAATCTTTGATTCCATATAGCCTTTTTACATGGCTGCCGGATATTCTGCTTGAAAAAGGGTTTAGTCAAGACGAAGCTGGTTGGTTGATCGCCCTCTTTCAAATTGGTTTATTACCGGCAAATTTTATCGTACCTATTATTGCTTCTAAATTAAATAATCAACGTATTCTTGCCTTTGCATCTGGCTTATTTTTCTTTTTTGGATTATTGGGGGTTTCCCTCATATCCTCGCAACTGATTATTGTATTTTTATTATTGGCGGGTATTGGCGCGGGAACCACATTTAGTTTGGCAATGATGTTTTTCGTGCTTCGTACCACTACGGTTTCCGAGTCCTCTCAACTATCAAGCATGGCCCAATCTATTGGTTATATACTTGCCGCAAGCGGACCTATTTTTCTAGGGACAATAGCAGAATGGTTTCACGGCTGGACGGTCCCTTTAATCATACTAATGATCGTATCCCTTTTAATTGCTATCTCCGGAGCGATAGCCGGGAAAAACGAAACGGTTTCACTCAAAGCACGGGGAACGTAACGTTCATACAAACAAACATGGCGCTAAGCGTCATGTTTGTTCACTTTTAAACGTTTAATTCTCTCTTTTTTCCTCGAAAAGTCGCATGCGTTCCTCAAAACTCACTTCTTTGTGAACTTGATGAAGCATCCATATATAGCCGAAAGCGTCGCTAAATATGGCGTTTGATACTCCGAAATCAGGAATCTCAGTTACCGGTTGTACCTCCGTGCAGCCAACACGAATCGCTTTTGAAAATGTTTCCTCAATATCAGGAACAGTGATGTTAAACCAAATCGTATTAGGCTCGTCTGGGTTTGGTGCTTTCAATTCGAATGTTGGATTTTCATCCAGCATGTGAAAATTCACGCCGTATATACTAAAAATGACTTCATTTTCACCTTTGGGGAAATCTGTAACCTCAACACGTTCGACATCAAATATTTTTTCGTATAATTCCAATGCTTTTAAGCTGTCTGTAACAACCATATCAATTTCTACTCCGGTCATTATGAACACACCCTTTCACAAAATTACAATATATTTTAACATATAAATGTATGGAGGGTATTCTCCCACAGTCTGGGCCTATTTATGAAAAAAAATTGCGCATCCTATTCCGGGAATAGTCAAGCAGTTTAGCTCTGTTTGAACTTTGGGATAAAATACTAAAGATTAAGCTGCCATGACACTATCATTTTTGATAAACTTAATCTGGCATTCTCCTCTTGACTTTTTTCCGATGAATCGAAGTTCATGGCGACGGTTTGCAGAAGTGAAAGTGAACGTTCCTTCTGTATTTTCAGTGAATGTCTCATTGAAAAAGATGGTATTTCGATCTTTTAATATCACTTGCAACGATTCCTCTTCCACCGATACCACATACTGCATTGTGTAGCTTTGTTGTTTTTTAAATTTATCGCGCTTTTAACAAAGGTTTTGTCCGTCTAACGCCGTGAAGGAACTTTTGAAACGTGCCACTAGGTAACATTAAGTCACGGAGCTCACAAGAGACACCTGGTAATGTAATTTATAGACTTCAGTGAGCAATTGGATATTAGCACGGGCACTGGCTCGTGCTTTTTTCCACAAAAACAATCCCCTGACATCTGTCAAGGGATCATTGAAGGGGGACAACGAAGGGTTACCAATTAATCACAATCAAAATAGAACTTGACTGTGCACTCTTGCTCGCGCTTGTGGTCGTCTTTTTTCTTGCATCCACAGTGATCGTGGCGCTTATTACATCCACAATGATCGTGTTTGCTTCTTTCTTTTTCGCATTTACACTTGTATCGATCACCATCGAAGTTAACGCCAAAGACGAGTTCATCCCACTTATTATACATTTTCCATACCCCCTTTCTCAATGAGGCATACAATACTTTATGTAAGATCGTACATTGCTTGTAATGCATATACCTACTTGTACAAAAAACAAACAACTCTCCTGGTTCAAACGAGCACCGGCTCGTGTTAATCAGGACACAAAAAAAGCACCCGAGTATGGGTGCGATTATTCTTCGGTATGATTTGATTTGGATAAGCTTTGTTTTTTCTTCGAAAGCATTAGAAGGGTTATCAGGGCATTTTTAGTCATCTCATTTAAAAAGCTTCTCCATTGAGAATGAACGATCATTATTTCATTGTTCTAATTTTGCTATAATCCACTCGCTAATTTTTTTAAATGAAGCAATGCGTACAGTTGTGTTTCCCAAGAACACATTATTAAGCAATTCATACATATCATTCATACGAATGGTTAACGCTTGTATGTGTGCCCAAACCGCGCCAGAAGGTGGCATTGTTTGTTGTTTATAGCCCAAATCCCTTCTATCATCGCCCAAATAGATGTGCTCACTACATAGGATGCTTTAAATTCAT
The DNA here is from genome assembly GCF_016495865.1 of Salicibibacter cibi. NCBI lineage: Bacteria > Bacillati > Bacillota > Bacilli > Caryophanales > Bacillaceae > Salicibibacter > Salicibibacter cibi. The sequence goes on along the minus strand of NZ_CP054706.1, from coordinate 897,009 downwards.
CCTGCATTTTTTCCGCTGCTTTAATCTTGATCTTCATTTCCTGTTTGCTGAAATCATTAAGAACATGGGCCTCCGATTTTCATCTTCCATTTGGGGATTATTTTTTGACATTTCATCAGAAGGAAACGATTCTTTCACTGCTTTTATAATAAAATGGGTGTCAATAAGATTATTTATATAAGTTGAAATTGTACGATGGTATTTTGTAACATTTTCATTTAAGAATGATGTTTCACGTACGCCTTCTTTTTGATAGTTATCAACTGGCCAATGCAGGCGATTCCTTTGGTCATCATAATACCATTCTTGTTCTTTTCGAGAAGTAAAAATTGGATGTTCAACAGAAAAAACAAAGCTTCCCCCAGGCTTTAGGGAATCATAAACTTTTTCACAGATTGACTTAAACGACTTAATATAGTGAAAAGCAAGAGAACTGATGACCACGTCAAATGGAGAGTCTGAATAATCAATGTCCTCAATTGGCGCTTTAATGTACGAAATGAAGGGATCCTTTGTCATTTCACGAGCGCTTTGAATCATCTTTTCAGATATATCTACACCTATTACAGAGCACGCTTGCTGCTCACGGGCATATAGGCAATGCCAACCGAAACCGCAACCCAAATCGAGTACGTTTTTATCTTTCAGATCTGGTATAAGTTCTTTTAATATATGCCATTCGCCAGCTCCCTCAAGTCCTTTAACTGATCGAGGCATCTGTTCGTACGCAGAAAAAAAATTTGGATTATCATATTTGTTTTGTTTTATCGTCAACACATCTCCTATTACCTTATTCATTTAATGGTCCTTTAACGAAACAAACAATCGTGATCGAACCATCAAACTTTATTTTAACACAAAAAGCTAGCCGCACTCTTTAAAAGAATGCGGCTAACCAAACAGTTCGGAATATCCAATGCAGCAGTTGATGAAGTAGAAACTGTTTCTAATTCGCTGGTTAGTTCTGTAATAAAAGATTTATCTGTAATTGTTGTAATTTCTTCATCGTCTTCCCAATCATAGCACCAGCCAAGCCTAAAGCACTCCAAACTGCCTATTCCACCTTTCATCATCCCCCATTTTCACAAGCTCTTATTAAATAATATGGCATTATTGTTTAGAAAGAGCGCAATCCCTGGTATTCCAGAAAAGTGCCTCGATAATTGAAGAATATATTTAGGTTTTGTCTATGTAATTCTATTCTTCTTTTCAATCGTTTGCTGTATGTTGTGTAACTGAACCAAAATTAAGGTCAACATAATAAATGTAATAAGCTCACCTGTAAGTACTGCAAGGACGGCGAGAGCAATAGCACTTAATGTATCCAATAATTTGCTGTTTGAGAACAATTTACCCCTCCCTCTACACATGACTAAGAATACAACCAACGTGACAATAAGTATCAGAATAATTGACGACCAACCAATTGTAACCAAAATCTTCTCCCCTTGTTCAAGGATAGCGCTTCGTTTCGGAAGATTGATCCCCTTCATATCACGATTTGGTTTTTTTACCTGATCGGACAACCAGCCAGATGATGAAACTAATCAAGGATACAAAAATCAAAAGAGCAATATTAGCAGTACCGATAATACCCATTTTATCTCCCTTCATTGTTCCAGATTTGCGCCTCAATTACAGAAGATTCATTTTAAACTAATTGCTGTTTTTCATCTGTAAATTCGTATTGATACGGAAGAATCAAAAACCAGTAAGCTCCGAAGTACAGCAAACCAATAACCAAATATACAGGAAAAGACACATTGAGTGTAAACATCACTGTAATCCAATAAAAAAGTATCAAAGGGATAAAAGCCCACCCCTGTAGCCATTTTGAGTGTGAGGTCACATACTGTTTTGCACTACATAATGGACATGTTTTTCTACCCTCGATAACAAAAAGAAGTTCGCTCCACTTAAACTTGTATTGACACGACCAACATACAGGCAACCTCAACATCTTACCCCTTTCTTATTATAAAATTACGGGATAATCGTTCAATCGTTATTCCACAATTGTCAGCAATAGGTAAGCATTTGAAGTTATCTCCAGCTTTTCCCCTGCTCCACACGGAGCGTGCAAGTTTCCCCGCACTCCGCGTTCCATCTAACGAAATTACTGGATCATAAGTTCCTCGTTACTTCCGTGATTAGGATTGCTCGATGCTTCGTAATCTACATTGTTCTCGATACCTGTTGATCTTTTCTAATTGCGATGCGTTGATTTTATATTGACGAAGAAGGATTCGCACCTTTTCATCATCCGTATGATGGATGAGACGGTGTACATCCTTATGAACAATTCGCAAATTATGGAATTGATCGGTTCCACCCAATTGCTTTGGCATGTAATGATGGCAATGAACTTCCGAGGCAGGCAGATCCATGCCTGTAATCTCGCATTTCCCCATTTTCATGCTGTATCTGCTGATCCGATTATCCAAATATTCGACACTTCGGTAGGGAAGCGTTGCTTTCATCAATACCCCGATCTCTTGTCCTAAATCTGGACGTAACCGTTTGTGAATCTTTTCCCTCCCTTTCTTCGTGTAAGGGGTGCCGCCACCTCTGGTTCACATCATGTTCCGGGCTGGACTTTGCCTGTAGACCTTTCAGATCCCCCCTTGCGGGAGACACCCTGTCCACCCTGCCCTATGCCGGACGAGGGCTTTTCACCGGCTACGGCACTTTAAAGGGGAAAGTTACCGAGTGGACTTCAACCACTTAGATCGCATGGCTGCGGGGCACACCAAAAAACACCAACACGCTATAAGTGTTGGTGCCCGCACAACTTCTTTTTTAATGGCTTTTTTGTAAAAAATATTCCCCTATTTCTTCACCAGATATCTCTAATACATCAAAAACTTTATCGTAAGTTGTATCCGTAACTCCCCCTGCGCCACCTTCGATGCGGTGAATGGTTTTCGGAGATACCTCTGCTTTATCAGCTAACTCTAGCTGTGTCAGTTTTTTCTCCAATCTCGTCGCAAATACTAACTTCCCTAGATGAGATGACAAGCTAAAAAATGTGTCATCCAACTCTGGTATATCCTTAACTACACGGTGGCCATAATTAACGAGATCCATATTATCCACCTCCTTAAAAAATTGGTCCTCTAAAAATATTCTTGATATTTTTCTGGATTTTTCTCTAAATCGTTCAAGATACGATAAGCCCGATCCCTAAAATGATCCGTTACATTAAAAGTAACGTTTGATGTTTTTTCAAAGGGAAAAATAAAACAATAAAACTGCCTAGTGTCATAACTATAAGGGAAGAATATTCCTCTGAACCGCCAATTAAAACCCTTCATATTAATTCGTAATTCATATATACCTCTCTTGTTTAACGGTTTAATGAGTTCAAATGTTTGTTGATAAATTTCTTCCCCGATTTTTATTTCAAATTGCGCAAAAAAAGGTTTATCAGCCACCGTTGGCAAATCGTTAAAGTTTACATACTGCATGTAATCAAGCGCTTTTAATAAAAACCCAAATCGAACGTCTGCCTTCTTATCAAATTGACTTTCTTTCCTTAGTTTTTTTAAGAATGGGCTGAACTGATCTTTCCCGTACTCATTCGGAAATGAAATAACAGTTGCTTTCTTTTTATTTATGCTCTCCATACATCATATCATATATGAGTTTTTTTGTGAAAAAATTCATGCCATATATGACGAAATTCCTCCCTTCCTAAAGTAAAATAGTGGTTGAATTTGGGTTAACTCTTTGTGCATGATCAACTCGCCCTCCTTATCAGCACTGGCTCCGTATACAATTCCTCTATCGATACTTTTCCTTCAATAAAACTATCGCAAGCATGAAGTCCAATTGAGCCTCTAATCCGTTTATGAAGAGATTAACTATAATATCAATTTGAAAGGTAAGTCTAAAGTTCTATCTGCTCTTCATTATACAGGAATAAAAGTTCTTCACAATAACATTTTATATCTTTTCAGTTTGAGCCCACATGACCAAGAATCATAAAAAAGAGGCCTCCACCAAGTTTGGAAACTTGATGAAAGACCTCTCTGAATCAATAACGCTCAAAACATGAACAAAAACATGAACATGGGTGAGGGTTAGGCGGTAAAACCCCTTTTATATCAAGGGTTGTAGCTTTGCGCTACATCATGCCGCCCATTCCCCCCATTCCTCCCATGCCGCCCATGTCTGGGGCGCCACCGCCACCGTCATCTTCTTCGGGACGGTCAGCTACTACGGCTTCGGTTGTGAGGAACATTGCAGAAACGGATGCTGCGTTTTGAATGGCGTAACGGGTTACTTTTGTCGGGTCGACGATACCTGCGTCCACCATGTTTGCCCATTCGCCTGTTGCCGCGTTGAAGCCGGTGCCTACATCTTCACCTTTGAGGCGCTCAACCACAACTGAACCTTCCAGTCCGGCATTGGTTGCAATCTGACGGACAGGCTCTTCAAGCGCACGCAACACGATGCTTACACCGGTTGATTCATCGCCCGAAGCATCCACGGCTTTTACAGCGTTGTAGACGTTAACGTAGGCTGTGCCCCCGCCGGATACAATACCTTCTTCCACAGCAGCACGCGTGGAATTCAAGGCGTCTTCAATGCGAAGTTTGCGCTCTTTCATTTCCGTTTCGGAAGCAGCGCCGACTTTCATGACAGCTACACCGCCGGCAAGTTTAGCCAAACGCTCTTGAAGTTTTTCACGATCAAAATCAGACGTGGTTTCTTCAATTTGCGATTTGATCTGGTTGATGCGTCCGGTGAGTTGTTGCGCTTCGCCTGCGCCCTCGACAACGGTCGTGTTGTCTTTGGTAATAACAACTTTGCCGGCACGTCCAAGCTGATCAATCGTTGATGATTTCAAGTCGTGTCCAAGGTCTTCCGTAAGGACTGTCCCACCGGTGAGGATGGCCAAATCTTCGAGCATTGCTTTTCGGCGGTCGCCGAATCCCGGTGCTTTTACGGCAACGGCATTGAACGTTCCGCGAAGTTTGTTCAATACAAGCGTCGCGAGCGCTTCCCCTTCTACGTCTTCAGCAACGATAAGAATTGGTTTGTTTTGCTGCACGACTTGCTCGAGCAATGGCAATACTTCCTGGATGTTTGTGATTTTCTTATCTGTAATCAAGATGTAAGGATCATCCAGACTCGCTTCCATCGTATCATTGTCGGTCACCATGTAAGGAGACGCGTATCCGCGATCAAATTGCATCCCTTCCACGACTTCCAACTCCGTGTCAAGGCCTCTCGATTCCTCAACCGTGATTACGCCGTCGTTTCCGACACGGCCCATCGCTTCCGCAATAAATTCACCGATTTCTTCATCGTTTGCAGAGACGGAACCGACTTGCTTAATAGACTCGCGACCTTCGACTTCACGGGAAATCGTTTGAAGTTCCTTGACAGCTGCTGCCGTCGCCTTCTCAATCCCACGGCGGATGCTCATGGGGCTGGCGCCGGAAGTAACGTTTTTCAAACCTTCCTGAATCATGGCTTGTGCCAACACCGTGGCGGTTGTCGTACCGTCACCGGCAATGTCGTTTGTCTTGTTAGCAACTTCGGATACGAGTTGCGCACCCATATTTTCAAAGTTGTCCTCGAGTTCAATTTCCTTGGCAATGGTCACACCATCATTGGCAATAAGCGGGGAACCGAATTTCTTTTCAAGAACGACGTTTCGTCCTTTTGGTCCCAATGTTACTTTTACGGCGTTAGCGAGCTCGTCCACCCCACGTAGCAAGGCGCGGCGGGCATCTTCGCTAAAACGAATATCTTTCGCCATGTTTATTCCCTCCTGTTTTGGAAAATATGTAGGCAAACTGGCCTACGAAACGTCTTTACCCAACAACCGCGAGTACATCACTTTCTCGCAAAATCAGATATTCTTTTTCGTTGTATTTCACTTCCGTTCCCGCGTATTTGGAGAAAATGATCGCGTCGCCTTCTTTTACTTCCGGAGCAACTCTCTCTCCATTCTCGGTCACGCGTCCATTTCCGACAGCAATGACTTTTCCTTCTTGCGGTTTCTCCTTCGCGGAATCAGGAAGTACAATGCCGCTTGCAGTTTGTTCTTCTTCTTCCACTTGCTCGATGACAATTCGGTCACCCAATGGCTTCAACAAGGAAAACACCCTCCTTTAAAATGGAAATGTGAAGTGTCGTTTTGCGGGTTGCAAAAACGAAACTTACGTTTCTGGTCTATTGTTAGCACTCGTTTTGCTTGAGTGCTAACGCCACTTCTAATAATAAAAGGTTCATGCTTCTTTTGCAAGCCCTACGGAAAATTTTTTTGATGTTTGTGATGTGACAGCACGTTGAATTTTCTGCGTGCACCGCCAGGCTGTGATACAATGTGTACAGTCATTGTTAGAAAAGAATAAAAGGAGTCGTGCTTTTTGAGTTTACGATACTGGTTTGTAATCATTACATTTGTGCTTGTCGCCCAACTATTTGGCGCCGTTTTGGCCATTCCGCTCTATGCGCTCGGATTAGAATTTAGTGATGTTATCACCATTTCGACGGTTTCAAGTTTTGCCCTCGGGTTACTTATCATTTGGTTCTTAATCCGCAAAGAGACAGATCCGGTGCGCGGAAACGAACCGCCGATGCATTTCGGTTGGTCGTTATTATTGGGCTTTGGCGGATTATTCGCCGCGATTTTCGCACAAAATATTGCTTTTCAAATTCAACAATTGTTATACGACGCCCCGGTCGAATCGGAAAACACACAAATGTTGCTCGATATTATGAGTGAAAACATTTGGCTCCTCGTAGCCATTGTTATCATCGGGCCAATTCTTGAAGAGCTGGTTTTCCGACAGGCGATTTTTGGGCATCTCTATCGAAAAATGAATTTCTTTTGGGCGGCATTGATTAGCTCTGTTATTTTCTCCGCCATCCATTTGGATTTTACGCACATCCTCGTCTATGCAGCCGTCGGCTTCGTATTCGCAGGTCTGTATGTATGGAGTAAACGCATTATCGTTCCCATCATTGCCCACGTGCTCATGAATGCTTTTGCGTCTCTGCCGATCCTTCTCGATATCGACATGGAGGATTTAGAACAAATGGAAGAGAACCTTCAGTTTATCTTCGGCATCTTGGGAGCATGGATGTGATACGGACACCAGGCTTTTTAAGTTTTGTTTATGTTGCCATCGGAACGTTATTTGTCCTTTTCGCGATCTTTCAGGTGCAACTGGAAGGGTGGGGCTTCCTCCCGATTTTCTTTCTCGGGTTAGCCGCCCTGGATTACCTCATTGCTTGGCACTTTATAAAAAAAACAGGCAAAAGCCCTACCGATAAGTGACATCGGCACTAAAGTACCGCATATCCATGTGCACCCACCCCTGAGAAGGGCATATACCGTACAGGCTATGTGCCCTTTCTTAAGTACCTACCTATCTAAATAACAAAATATTTTTATTTTTAAAATAATAGGAAACCAACATAGCATCACTTCGAGAAATTATTCCTATTGAAGGTGCGATATCCCCTTTATCGCACCTTATTTGGAAAATATCCCCACACAAGAACCCCCCCTCATCGAAAGGGATTGCTTTGTACCAAGCCATTTTCTCTATGAACTGGTTCGATAGATCAATCGGCGCAGCAAAGCATCTACGGGGCCGCGCATTCCCTTGCACTCTAAAACTGCAGCCAAAATAAGACTTATCATCCACACCACCACAGCCACCACAAATGCTCCGGGGCTATTTAATACCTGCCCCATACCGAATACCACCGGTGACATGATGATAACCAACATGGTTTCATTGAATACATAAAAGGTAAGCGATCGTTTCCCCAAAGCAACCAATGAACGGGTGAAGCGACCCGTTCGACTGGCAATTGGACTGATAAGCCCGAACACTGCCAGATATCCAAAGCCACCAGCAAGTCCGCTTAACATTTGAAGGGCTGTGGACAATCCAACCATCATTGGCTGCGGCTCCCACCATTGCGTACCGATCATGGCGAGCGGAAGGGCACCCATCACCGAGAATGAAATCCCAATGATCGCGATGCGTATCAGAAGTTGGCGATGATAGGTGCCGTTTAACAAATTCTTGCGTGCAGCCCATATTCCAACAAGGATAGGAAGAAGTATCGGGTGCATAAAAAGATGTGCCATGATCCTGAACGGAAATCTGATTAGGTTAGCGAGCATAGCCTCTAAATATGCATCCGGGTTAGTTCTATCTATGTCCATCCCATACCCGTACGCGACTCCAATCCACACGACAGGAATGAGGATGAGCGAAAACAAGAGGACAAGCAGGATGGCTTTTATAAGGATTCTATCTCGACGAAATAACATCCAGCCGATGAGCAGCCCAGAGAATCCATAGAACGCCAAAATGTCTATTCCGCCGATGAATACAAGATGAATAAAGCCAAACAATAGGAGGAATAGCGATCTCCGCCATAATAATCGCCTGGATTCTGTCTCTAACGTACCAGCAGAGAGCTGTCGTGTAACCATCTTAGCCATCCCGTAACCAAACAACGCCGCAAACATAGGGACTGCTCTATTATCTACAAATAAAGCACTAACGAAGTTAATGACTTCACTGAGGGCACCCCCGCCTTCCGGGCGACCTAACAAATTTGTTTCAGTGACATCGAGCCACAATGGGGCGTGGGCAAGGGCTATCATTAACAGCATGAAACCACGAGCTAAATCCGGGGCAAGCGAACGCTCATTATTCGAAACAGAACCACGAGCTAGAGAGTGGTTGCCTTCCATTTCCTTTGCATGAATCTTATTCATCATTTTATGACTACCTCTAAAATATCTTTTGCTTGGGAGTGCCGTAGGCATCTTGACAATGGTTCTTCTATTCCTTGTTAGCTCTGACTATCTTATCAGCGCATGGATGATCCGTATATCCATTGCGTCTTTTTTTGACTTCCTATTTAGACTTTCCCATGAGATTGACATGCATCTGAAACATATTTCAGATGCTAAATCTTGCATCACCCTTTGAAGAAACGATTTGCAGTCCAAATAAATATTACAAGTGATCTGATAACGCTTTGAACGTTTGCGAAACGGTGAACAAAGTTTCTTCGTCTAGATGATATATAAATGTTTTCAACATAAAAGGCATTTTTGTTGAAAAGGAATTGTTCTATGTGTAAGATAGCAAAGTTGCCTCATTAGATGTAATTTACGAAAAGAGAGGAGACGATCAAATGAGTTCTTCCACTAGCTCGTCCTGGGATTTATCCACAGGTCAAAAAGTAGCCATGATTGCCTCTCTTTTGACTGGCGCGTTCATGGGCATCATTAACGAAACATTGCTGGCAACCGCGTTACCGACCATTCAGGCCTCTTTTGACATCACACAAAGCAGTGTGCAGTGGTTAACGACGGCCTTTCTGATGACGAATGGGATTATGATTCCTATATCAGCTTATTTAATCGAACGGTTCTCCACACGAGCGTTATTCCTAACTGCGATTACGCTGTTTGGCACAGGTACTTTCATTGCTGCAATCTCGCCCGCTTTCTCTATTCTTTTGTTAGGCAGGATTGTTCAGGCTTCCGGCTCAGGTATTATGCTCCCGTTGTTAATGACCGTGCTGCTTGCCATCATCCCTGTCGAACGAAGAGGAACCGCAATGGGGCTTATGGGCATTGTGATTTCCTTTGGGCCGGCGATTGGGCCAACGCTTTCCGGTTGGCTCTTAGAACATTTTCAATGGCGTGCGCTATTTATTACCGTTTTACCCATCGTCTTGATTACGATTTCGATGGCTGCCGTATTTTTAAAAAATGTCACTGAACTGGGCAAACCGAAGCTCGACGTCCCATCTATCATTCTCTCTTCATTCGGATTCGGGGCGTTCCTTTATGGGTTCAGTACGGCATCTGAAAGCGGTTGGAGCAGTCCCAGTGTACTTCTTTGCATTGTGGGCGGTGCTGTCATTATTGGTTTGTTCATTTTGAGGCAATTTCGCTTACGTGCACCGATACTTGAATTCCGCGTATTTAAATTTCATATCTTCGCACTCGCGATTACGATTACAATGGCAGTGCTTATTTCATTAATCGGGGCGGAAACGCTGCTTCCTTTGTATATGCAAAATGTGCTCGGCTTTTCTCCTCTTGAATCAGGCTTGATGCTCCTTCCCGGAGCGATTGTGATCGGCATTATGTCACCGATAACCGGACGCCTGTTTGATAAGTTCGGAGCAAAGTGGCTTGCCATCATTGGGCTTTCTATTGTAACCGTAACAACTTTCCTATTTACAAATTTATCATTAGAAACGTCCTTCACCTTTTTAACAATCGTGTATGCGATTCGGATGTTCGGGCTTTCTTTTGCGCTTATGCCTGTGATGACCTCAGCTTTGAACCAGCTGCCCGTCAAATGGTATGCTCACGGGTCAGCGATGGCGAACACGATGCAACAAATCTCCGCATCCATTGGTACAGCCATTCTCGTTACACTCGTCAGTGTGGGTGCCGAGCAGTATCGACCCGAGGCTTCTGTCGCTGAAAGCTTGATCCCGCAATTGGCTCAAGTTGAAGGCTTTGAATGGGCATTTATGGGGAGTACCATCCTTGCATTTATCGCTTTCCTGCTCTCATTATTCCTCCGTTCGCCGAAACAGGAAAAAGCCATGACTGCGAATGTACAAAACGAGGCACCGACCAATTAATTTAGGGGGCCGCCTGTAAAAATTAACATTTCTAGGCGCATGGGGTACCCCATGCGCCTTTAGCATTTTATTGCTTTTTAAACGACTGAAAGTCGATTCTCAGATGGAAGTTTTATATCTATTGATTATTCGTTGCCATTTCTTTTTGCCGGTCAGCCTCTTCTTTCATTCGCTTCCTGAAGGCGTACCGGGCAATCACGACACTCAGTTCATACAACAAGAAAAGCGGTACGGTTACGATGAGATGGGAACCCAAATCAGGAGGGGTGATAAAGCCTGCAATGACAAGCAACACAAAATAAGCATATTTGCGAATCCGCTGTAAAAAGTTTGGCGTAATCAAACCCAATCGGGTCAAAAACAGAACCACAACCGGCAGTTGAAAAAGAAACCCAAACGGTACCGTCATACGAAACAGGAAAGAAAAGTATTCATTAATTCCGTACTGCTCCGTAATATTGAGCCGCTCGGCAATGTTCCCCAGAAATTCCATGAAATACGGCAAAAGCACATAATACGAAAAAGCGAGCCCGCCCAGAAAAAGAACCATCGCGATCGGAATGTAAGAAAGGGTTACCTTCCGTTCTTTTTCCGCCAAGCCCGGAGCGATAAACGCCCAAAGTTGATAGAAAATCACCGGCAAAATGATGATAATCGCGATAAAAAACGCAAAATTAACGTATACGCGCAAAGGATCCGTTAACTGAAACGCGTTCATCGGGAAATCCTGTGCTTCCGGGATGCTTTGCAAATAAGCAATCACAGGGGGCGCAATGAAAAAACCGACAAGTAACCCCACGACAAGAAATATCGCGACAATGATCAATCGTTTCCGTAACTCTTCAAAATGGGCACGGAACGGCATCTCCCGTTGTTTCATCGAACACCCATCCTATCTATGATTTTGCTTGTCCTCTTTCTTCTGTTCTTCGGAATCATTCGTGAGTCCTTTCGTAGCATTTTTAAATTCACGTAATGTATTTCCGGCCACTTTGCCCATTTCCGGCAGTTTACCCGGACCGAAGATCAACAAAGCGACAATAATGATTAAAATAATGCTCGGACCACCCATACCTCCCATGGGATATTCCTCCTTTTTTATAGCGGATAATGTTTCAAAAAATAGATGAGCGATTGCAATTCGACCGACAAATCAATGTGATGCACCCGAATATGCGAAGGCACCGTCATACGGGAGGGGGTGAAATTCAAGATCCCCTCGATGGGCGTATCAGCGACCTTATCCGCGACCTCTTGCGCCGCAGTCGACGGGACAGCAACAATTGCGGCCCATATCGATTCATCGACTTCTCTTTTTAAATCGTCCATATGAATAACGGGGACACCACCGATGGTTTTTCCAATGACTGTCTCGTCATTATCAAACGCTTTTACGATTCGCGTATTATTATTCTCCCCGAAGTTATAATGAAGCAATGCTTTCCCAAGATTTCCGACACCGATGAGAATGACGGGTGTCGCCTCATCTTGATCCAACGTTTTTCGAAAAAAAGCAATCAAGCGTTGGACATCATAACCATATCCTTTGCGACCCAACGCTCCAAAATACGAAAAATCCCGCCGAATCGTCGCTGAATCAACTTTGACTGCATGGCTTAATTCTGTAGAAGATACTTTTGTTTTTCCCGAAGCGTAGAAATGTTCCAAGTATCGATAGTAAAGTGGCAAACGTCTCGCTGTTGCCTGTGGAATTTTTTGCAGTTCGTCCATAAAGCCTCCACTATTCAACCTGCTTATCGTTTCTTAAGTATAACATGTTTGCTACACTTGTCAGTAGCATAATTAGCGAAACGCTTGGCCCGGCCATTTTTTATATACATTTTAAAGGGTGATGAAACGAATGATTGTTTTACAATGCGATCGTGTGACCAAATCTTTTGGTGCTGAAACGATTTTACAGGATATTAAGATGGAAATCAAAAACGGCGACCGCGCCGCACTCGTCGGACGCAACGGAACTGGAAAGACGACGTTGCTCAACATCATCACAGGACAAGCGCCTTATGACAGCGGCTCAGTTATGATGCCCAAATCACAAACAATGGGTTTCCTTGCCCAAGATACCGGTCTTGAATCCACGCGCACCATTTGGGAGGAAATGTTAACGGTCTTTTCCTCGCTCCGCGGTGTTGAAATGGAGTTGCGCGAACTGGAAGCGAAAATGGCGGAATCCTCCATCTATGGCGACCCTGCGTCCTACGAAGCCGTATTAAAGGAATACGATGAAAAACAAGAATTCTTCCGATCGTCCGGCGGTTACCACTATGAAGCCGATATCCAAAGCATCTTGTCGGGACTGAATTTTGATCAGCTTTCCTATGATTTACCGATCTCTTCTTTAAGCGGCGGTCAAAAAACACGACTTGCGCTCGGAAAACTTTTGCTCACGAAACCGGATTTGCTCATTTTGGATGAACCGACAAATCATTTGGACATTGAAACGTTAACATGGCTGGAAAATTACTTGAACAGCTATGAAGGAGCGGTATTGATCGTCTCCCACGACCGTTATTTTTTGGATAAAGTAATCACGAAAGTATACGAACTGGCACATACGAAAGCGACCTTGTACCACGGAAATTACAGTGCGTTTCTGGAAAAAAGAGCAAAGGGCGCCGAACTGCAACAAAAAGCGTATGACAAGCAACAAGCGGAAATTGAACAACTGGAAACATTCGTCGCCAAAAATATCGCACGCGCGTCCACAACAAAACGAGCACAAAGCAAGCGGAAAAAATTAGAGAGTATGGAGCGGGTTGATGCCCCTCTCGCAGATGCCAAAAGCGCTACAATGTCTTTTGAAATACAACAAACAAGCGGAAATGACGTGCTGGCCGCAACAGGGATTACGTTTGCTTACCCTGGCAGCGATCCGTTATTTCGCGCAACCGACTTTGCGGTGACAAGAGGAGAGAATGTGGCCGTCATCGGCCCGAACGGAACCGGAAAGACAACATTCCTTAAAATCCTCGGAAAGCGACTTGCTCCCACGGAAGGAGATATTCATTACGGAAGCAAAGTGACCGTTGGCTATTATGATCAGGAGCAAGCTCAACTTAATACGAATAAAACCGTCCTCGATGAATTATGGGACGAGCACCCCCAAGTTGTCGAAAAAGACATACGCACAGTGCTCGGCCGGTTTCTTTTTAGCGGCGAAGATGTGTACAAACTTGTCCACAGTCTCAGCGGCGGGGAAAAAGCACGGCTCGTGCTTGCAAAACTAATGATGCAAAAAGCAAACTTGCTTCTCTTTGATGAGCCGACGAACCATCTGGACCTAGACAGCAAAGAAGTGTTGGAAACTGCCCTTATCGACTATCCCGGCACGATGATATTTATTTCCCACGACCGCTATTTCCTGAACCGGATGTCCACACGAACCGTCGAATTCTCCGGAGATGATCAACTACACACATATCTTGGCAACTATGATTACTACTTGGAAAAGAAAGCGGAAGCCGAAGAACGGGCGCAACTTCAGGACAATTACGTGGAAAAACCTGTGGAAAACAAAAATAAACAGTCGTTTGCGCAAGAAAAAGAAGATAAAAAAATCGCCCGGAAGCGACGCCGGGAAATTGAAGCGATTGAAGATAGAATCAGCCAACTGGAAGAAGAAACGGAAACGCTGCAATCGTCCATGCTCCATCCGGATGTCTATGAAGACCATGCCCGCGCCAACCGTATACAAGAAGACATTCATGAAAAGGAAGCCGAATTGGAACAACTGATGGAGCAATGGGAAGCATTGCAATTAGACGCATCCCAGTGACAAGGCATCGGGCTTTCCACAATTTCCACATAGTTATTCACAACTTCACACGCGGACCGTCGGGTTTTTGCCGGTTCCACCCACAAAAAAAGGCATTTATCCACGGATCCGCAGTTAACACTTCAAAAGTCGGAGAAGAGGGGTGCGCGTCCACTTATCCACTACGTACACATTTTTCTTTTCCACAGTCGCTCACGAGTTTCTAATTCCGTGGCTGTACCATAAAAAGGAGCCATGATCTATTCATGGCTCCTTTGCGGGCAATGTTTATTCATTTGAGTGTGCTATTGTGGGCCCTTCATCGTACCCCGGAGCAACGTTTTTTGCCGGTTTGAGGTGCGTTGAATCGTTCATGGCGACTGAAACGGAAGGTCCGGTACGGTTTAGGTCGCCATAAGCCTTTCATAACGATCGAATTAGGGACTTCCTAGCCATTTCGGGCTCCATAAACCGCACATCAAGGCATACAGTTGTTTCATAGAGCCTCAGATTGGGCAATTTTTCTAATTGGAGATACAATGAATTTTTTATGGCATCTTTAAAAGGGATATTTTTCCATGAAAAATGTTATATGGATCTCGTGCTATCCGAGCGCCAACCCCGGATCTCCGTTTAAATCATACCCTGCCCGTTCTCCTTTTTTCCAGGTGATGTTTGCGGCAGCACCGATCATCGCCGCATTATCCGTGCATAAAGAAAGGGGAGGAATGATCAGCTCAACATCGCTGTCGCTCGGGAAAGAGCGTATCATCGCTTCCCTAAGCGCGCGATTCGCAGCGACACCACCTGTAACAATCAGTTGCTTCACCTTATATTCCGAGGCTGCTCGCACCGCCCGTTCCACGAGTACATCGACCACGCTTGCCTGGAAGCTCGCGGCAACGTTTTCCGGGACGAGCGTTTCTCCCCGCTGCCCCGCATTATGCACCGCATTCAACACCGCGGATTTTAATCCGCTAAAGCTGAAATCATATGACCCGTTTTCCAGCCAGGCCCGAGGAAAATCAATCGAGACCTCCCCCTCAGCGGAGAGGCGATCGATTTCCGGACCCCCGGGATAGGGAAGTTTCAGGGTTCGCGCCACTTTATCATAGGCTTCCCCGACAGCGTCATCCCTCGTTTCACCAATCGTTTCGTATTTCCCCTCTTCCGGGAGATAAATAAGAGACGTATGTCCGCCGGAAACAGCTAGCGCTAGAGCCGGATATTCCATGTCTGCAACGAGTTCAGCCGCATGAATGTGACCGGCAATATGATGGATCGGCAACAACGGTAGATTGCAAGCATACGCGAGCGCTTTCGCCGTATTCACACCCACAAGCAACGCCCCTACCAGTCCGGGCCCCGAAGTGACCGCTATCGCATCCAAGTCTTTATAATCCATATCCGCAGAGACAAGCGCCTCTTCAATGACAGCCGTCATATTTTCCACGTGATGCCGGGACGCTACTTCCGGAACCACACCTCCGAACCGCCTGTGAATGTCTATTTGCGACGCGACCACGTTAGAAATTATGTTTTTTCCGCCCTCAACAATCGATGCCGCTGTTTCATCACAACTTGTTTCGATAGCTAATATTCGAGGATTGTCATTCATGGCAACACATTCCTTTTCAAAACTACGAAAAAGCCAGGCGCATGATCCAAGCATCTTCGCAATTATCCGTATAATATCCTTCTTTTATCCCGGTTTTTTTAAAACCGAATGTTTTATAAAAGCCCTGCGCATCCGTATTGCTTTCCCGAACCTCTAGTGTCATCGATGTAGCCTCTAATGCAAGCGCTCGCCGGATCATCGCTTGTAACAGCAATCGCCCGACCCCTTGATGTCTATGGGCAGACAAAACAGCGATATTCGTAATATGAGCCTCGTGTAGCGCGATCCAGATGCCGCAATAACCAACGATTTGTTCTTGATCCACCGCAATCAAATAGTGGGCAAACGGATTTTTCATCAATTCATTTATAAATGCCTGCCGAATCCAAGGCATTTGAAACGCATCCCTTTCCACGATCAACACTTCTTCGATATCACTCGGCATCATGGGACGAATTGTATACCGCTCACTCATTATGGCCTTGCGCCTTTCGCCAATTTTTCTCCGCTTCTGCCAACTGCAAGTAACGGGGGGCAACAGAATGAACATTCGTCACAGGCAGGGATTCCGAGGCAATTCGCAAAATCTCCCCCGGCTTTATCCTGCCATCCATCATATCTCCCACACATGCCTTTGCACCCAACACTTGCTCAATGTTTTCACGATGCTTAGCAACATCCAAACTTAAAAAATAAACCGGCAAAGACGTCGAAGCCAACGTTTGTAACAAGTCATCCATTAACCACAACCGTTCTTCATACACGGTCTTCAGGTGGCCGTCGTCAGCTTCGTACACGGCGGCATACACCTGCCCCCTCCTGGCATCGATAAAAGGACAGACAAGGCCGAAGGCAAAACGCCGATTGCCCGCAAGGGCTTCCAAGGATGAAACGTCGTAAATCGGAAGACGGAGTGCACTCGCCATCCCTTTCGCTGTGGCCACGCCAATACGGACTCCAGTGTACGAACCCGGTCCGGTGGTTACCGCTATGCCTTCCAAATCAGAAGGGTTGGCATTGACTGTTCTCATCACATGATCGATCCCCGGCATTAACCGTAAGGAGTGATTTTTCTTTTCATGCGTCGTCCATTCCGCTCGAATCGTCGACGCGTCCCCCAATGCAACCCCTAAAACATAGGTTGATGTATCCATGGCTAGTATCATTAATCCGTAAACTCCTTGAAAATATGTTGAAAACGCGTATGATCGGTGCAGACAATCCATTCTCGCTCCTGCTCGTCCACTCGTTTAAAGGTAATATTGACTCGTCGGCTTGGCAATTGTGTCCGGAGGTTACTCGCCCATTCAACAACCGTTACACCGTTGCCATCCATGTATTCCTCCAACCCAAGTTCTTCCTCTTCATTTTCATCAAGGCGATAGGCATCGATATGATAAAAAGGGAGACAGCCATTATATACTTTTAAAATCGTAAACGTGGGGCTATTCACCATCGCTTCGACACCGAGTCCTTTAGCAAGGCCTTTGCTGAAATGGGTTTTCCCTGCACCGAGATCGCCATCCAACGCAAAAAGATCGCCTGCTTTTGCTTTTTTGCCAAGCCGCTCCGCGATCCTCATGGTTTCCTCTGTTGATCGGCTTATAAATTGAAATTGAGACATCGCTGTCACCTCATCCATGGCGATAACCGGTCCTTTTTATTCGTGTTCTTTCCCCATTTTTTTGCATGAACACTTGTGAATCCCCCTCATGTTCAACCGATCCGATGGCTGATAGGCGAATTCCTTTTTCTTTTGCGGTTGATTGTATGGTCGGCCAATGTGTTTTAGCTACCGTACCGACGAGTTGAAAGTCTTCGCCTCCGTTTAGCGCGTATTCATAAGCTGACTGTTTCCCAAAAAGCTTTATTGCGTCTGCACTGATCGGTATTTTCTCTTCTTCTAAACAAATACATACGTTGCTCGCTTCCGCCAGCTCCCAAATTTCCGAGGATAATCCGTCACTAATGTCATTAAGGGCAATGCGAAAACCGCTTTCTTTTAGCAGTTCACCAAGTGTTACCTGTGGATCGGGACGCTGATGGACAATGACAAGCGCTTTTTCTTCTTCCGTTCGATGAGCGGTTAATCCCTGGGATAAAAGAAGATCCAATCCCCCGCGTGAAGCACCCAACGTGCCGGAGGCAAACACGATATCTCCTACGCGCGCAGAGTTTCGGAGAAGGGAACGATTTGTTTCAATCTCTCCTAAAACGGTAACAGAAATCATCAAACCATTCTGCGCAGATACAGTGTCGCCTCCTATTAAAATAACGCCGTATCGTTTGGCCAAGTCATTCATCCCTCTATAAATCTCGAGGATCTCTTCTTGATCCCACTCCGCCGGTATGCCTAAGGAAACGAGATAATATCGGGGCGTTCCGCCCATCGCCGCGATATCGCTGAGGTTGACGGCGAGCGCTTTATAACCGATATCGGATAAATGTAACGTGGAACGTTTAAAATGGATCCCCTCACAAATGGTGTCTACACAGCTAATCATATCTTTGTAGGCATTGGAAGAAGTAACAGCCGCATCATCGCCAATACCAACTTTAACATCATCATGGTCTGCCGCGAACGAATCGATTTGTCGGATAAGATCGAACTCATGCATAATTTTCACCTTTGCGTGCGCTTAAAACCCGCGCTTCTTCACGGAATATACTTAAGCTTATGTTAGAAAAGATAGGTTGTCTTTTCATCAAATAAATTCAATTTCCCGATAGTAAAAAAAATAACAAACACCGTGGTTTGTTTTAGCTTAAAAGTGTATGAACTATTTTGGCTGGATTCAACGTAGTGACAGGTTCTAAATTGGTTGCACTCCAAAGCACTTCTGATGTTTGCTTGCTCCGAAGTGAATTCAAAGCTGTTAAGCAAACTATTATGGTTGCGGGGGAAGGATTCGAACCTTCGACCTCCGGGTTATGAGCCCGACGAGCTACCTGACTGCTCCACCCCGCGATATGAAAACCTGGCGACGTCCTACGCTCACAGGGCGTTCCCGCCCAATTACCATCAGCGCTGAAGAGCTTAACTTCCGTGTTCGGCATGGGAACGGGTGTGACCTCTTCGCCATCATCACCAGATTGTTTGACGTCTCTCAACGTCACCTTAAATAATATAACACACTTTGCAAATTCGTTCAAGTCATTCCCGGAAATTTTTATTTCTCGGCTGCTTTTAACGCCGATTGCAGTTCATCCGTAATATCCTTTTCATCTTCCAGTCCTAAAGACATGCGCACGAGCCCTGCTGTAATGCCAAGCTTTTCTTGCATGTACGCCGGGATACTACGATGGGATGTTTTCAACGGATAGGAAACAGTGGTTTCTACACCGGCTAACGTGGGCACGATTTTCACCCATTCCAGCTCTGCAAAGAATTTGTGAATATCATAACGTTCATCTAGTTCAAAACTAACCATTGCCCCATTCCCATGTTTGGCCAAGTATTTTGGATAATATACGCTTACTCCCGGATGATCGTTCAAAAAATCCGCTATCCTTTTTGCATTCGCGCTTTGTTTTTCCATACGAACCGAAAGCGTTTTTAAACCGCGAACCGTAAGCCATGCTTCAAACGGACTTACATTCATTCCGAGTTGAATGGCTTTCCTTTTTGCCACGTCCACCAACCTCTCCTCCCCAACAAGCACTCCGGCAGTAACGTCACTGTGGCCGCCAATATATTTGGTAGCGCTGTGAACGACCAAATCCGCGCCAAGCTCGTAGGGTTGCGCAAAGAAAGGCGTAGCAAACGTGTTATCCACCATAACAGGAACGTGATATTTATGTGCGATGTTAATGACCGACTCGATTTGCTCGACACGCAATAAAGGATTGGTTACCGACTCTGTGTATACGAGGGCGGTTTTCTCCGTTATTTTGTTCTCAACCATTGCGAGATCAGTAAATGATACAGTATGTACATCAATTTGCCACTCCTGAAAAAACTGTTGAAACAAATCGTACGTTCCTCCATATACATCTTCCGGGATGAGCAACGATTCGCCCGGTCGCACCGCAGATAACACGCCGGATAAAATTGCGGACATTCCTGACGAAGTAGCAATCCCTGCAGGCGCACCTTCTAACTCACTCACTTTGCGGGCAAGCTGGTCCGGGTTTGGATTTCCATATCGGGAATACATATATCGTTTATTATCCGGTTCGAAAAACACCTCCAAATCATGAAGGTCCGAAAAAGAAAAGGACGATGTTTGATAAATCGGTGTCGTTTTGCTCGTATTGTCATCATCATGCTCGCGATCGTGTACCACTTTCCAATTAAAACTTTTCATGGTCCCAACCCTTTCTGTTTTTATTTTTCCATAGGAAAAAGCTACCCACGCAAGTGGGCAGCCTAAACATTTAGTGCTCCAACGGGCGAAATGTTTTGCAATCGGTCTCGGCTTGTTCTGTCGTTAACTCATCTGCATTCGTTACAACATAAATCCGATCTGCCTGGCAAAGATTCCCCTCTCCCCAGTGCACACAGTTTTCCACTTCACATAAAACATCCTGTGCCATATACATATCCCCTTTCAACTACAGTATTTCCAGAAACAAAGCCCTCTTCCTATGGAAAAAAAGAAAATATATGGAGTGGAGTTTATATGTCGCCACAGCGTTATTCTGGCGAATTCAGGTATTATTCTGGCGCTTTTGACATAAATTCTGGCACTTTAATAAAAAAACACCCGCCAATCCCTAAATCAGGAACAAGCGGGTGTTTGGTTTTTCATCGCCAGGCGACGTCCTACGCTCACGGGGCGTTACCGCCCGATTACCATCGGCGCTGAAGAGCTTAACTTCCGTGTTCGGCATGGGAACGGGTGGGGCCTCTTCGCTATCGCCACCTGACCGTGGGAGACATTCTCCCAAAACTGAATAACGCTTATGCATGAATGCCGGATGTGCATGACCTATTCGTGGATAAACCATTGGACCGATTAGTATCTGTCAGCTTCACGTGTCGCCACGCGTCCACCTCAGACCTATCTACCTTATCGTCTTTAAGGGGTCTCACGGGAAATCTCATCTTGAGGTCGGCTTCGTGCTTAGATGCTTTCAGCACTTATCCGATCCACACGTAGCTACCCAGCGATGCTCCTGGCGGAACAACTGGTACACCAGCGGTGTGTCCATCCCGGTCCTCTCGTACTAAGGACAGCTCCTCTCAAATTTCCTGCGCCCGCGACGGATAGGGACCGAACTGTCTCACGACGTTCTGAACCCAGCTCGCGTACCGCTTTAATGGGCGAACAGCCCAACCCTTGGGACCGACTTCAGCCCCAGGATGCGATGAGCCGACATCGAGGTGCCAAACCTCCCCGTCGATGTGGACTCTTGGGGGAGATTAGCCTGTTATCCCCAGGGTAGCTTTTATCCGTTGAGCGACGGCCCTTCCATGCGGTGCCGCCGGATCACTAAGCCCGACTTTCGTCCCTGCTCGACCAGTACGTCTCGCAGTCAAGCTCCCTTCTGCCTTTGCACGCTTCGAATGATTTCCAACCATTCTGAGGGAACCTTGGGGCGCCTCCGTTACCATTTAGGAGGCGACCGCCCCAGTCAAACTGCCCACCAGACACTGTCCCTGAACCGGCTCACGGTTCGAGGTTAGGATTTTCATATCGCAAGGGCAGTATCCCACCGGCGCCTCCACCGAAGCTAGCGCTCCGGTTTCCTAGGCTCCTGCCTATCCTGTACAAGCCATATCAAAACCCAATATCAAGCTACAGTAAAGCTCCATGGGGTCTTTCCGTCCAGTCGCGGGGGACCTGCATCTTCACAGGTCATATAATTTCACCGGGTCTCTCGTTGAGACAGTGCCCAAGTCGTTGCACCTTTCGTGCGGGTCGGAACTTACCCGACAAGGAATTTCGCTACCTTAGGACCGTTATAGTTACGGCCGCCGTTTACTGGGGCTTCAATTCCGCGCTTCGCCCGCTAGGGCTAACGCGTCCTCTTAACCTTCCAGCACCGGGCAGGTGTCAGCCCCTATACTTCGTCTTTCGACTTCGCAGAGACCTGTGTTTTTGGTAAACAGTCGCTTGGGCCTTGTCACTGCGGCTCCCGCAGGCTTGCACCCGCAAGAGCACCCCTTCTCCCGAAGTTACGGGGTCATTTTGCCGAGTTCCTTAACGAGAGTTCTCCCGCGCGTCTTAGAATTCTCATCCCACCTACCTGTGTCGGTTTGCGGTACGGGCACCGTCGGCCTTCCTAGAGGCTTTTCTCGGCAGCGGAGGTGCGGGGACTTCGGTACTTTAGTTCCCTCGCGGTCACGCCTCAGCCTTTGCGTTGGGCGGATTTGCCTGCCCAACAGCCTCGGTCGCTTCGACGCGCCTATCCATCGGCGCGCTCGCCCTTCCTTTCTGCGTCCCCCCTTCGGTCAAACAGCCTTCGGTGGTACTGGAATTTCCACCAGTTATCCATCGCCTACGCCTTTCGGCCTCGGCTTAGGCCCCGACTAACCCTGAGCGGACGAACCTTCCTCAGGAAACCTTAGGTTTTCGACGGAAGGGATTCTCACCCTTCTTTTCGCTACTCATACCGGCATTCTCACTTCTGTGCGCTCCAGCTGTCCTCACGGTCAACCTTCCCGGCACACAGAACGCTCCCCTACCCAACTCTTCGAGTTGCCACGGCTTCGGTGATGGGTTTAGCCCCGTTACATTTTCGGCGCAGCGTCACTCGACCAGTGAGCTATTACGCACTCTTTCAATGATGGCTGCTTCTAAGCCAACATCCTGGTTGTCTAAGCAACGCCACATCCTTTCCCACTTAACCCATACTTGGGGACCTTAGCCGGTGGTCCGGGTTGTTTCCCTCTTGACGACGGATCTTAGCACTCGCCGTCTGACTCCCGGAGAACAAGTCGCTGGCATTCGGAGTTTGACTGAACTCGGTAATCCTGTGGGGACCCCTCATCCAATCCGTGCTCTACCTCCAGGACTCTTCCCTCCGAGGCTAGCCCTAAAGCTATTTCGGGGAGAACCAGCTATCTCCGTGTTCGATTGGCATTTCACCCCTACCCACCCCTCATCCCCGTCATTTTCAACTGACGTGGGTTCGGGCCTCCAGTCGGTGTTACCCGACCTTCACCCTGGACATGGGTAGATCACACGGTTTCGGGTCGACGTCGACATACTCATGCGCCCGTTTCAGACTCGCTTTCGCTGCGGCTCCGTCTCTTCAACTTAACCTCGCACGTCATCGTCACTCGCCGGTTCATTCTACAAAAGGCACGCCATCACCCATGAATGGGCTTTGACCACCTGTAGGCACACGGTTTCAGGTTCTCTTTCACTCCCCTCCCGGGGTGCTTTTCACCTTTCCCTCACGGTACTGGTTCACTATCGGTCACTAGGTCGTATTTAGCCTTGGGAGATGGGCCTCCCTGCTTCCGACGGGGTTGCTCGTGTCCCGCCGTACTCAGGATCCACGCCGGAGAGGGCGATGTTTCGCGTACAGGGCGCTTACCTTCTGTGGCGGACCGTTCCAAGTCGCTTCCGCTACATCGCCCCTTTGTCACTCCGTATGGCGTGTCCTTCAACCCCGGGCGGACTTGCCGCCCGGTTTGGGCTCGCTTCCGTTTCGCTCGCCGCTACTCAGGAAATCGCATTTGCTTTCTCTTCCTCCGGTTACTAAGATGTTTCAGTTCGCCGGGTTTGCCTTCATCTGCTTATGGTTTCGGCAGATGATCTTCTCCCATGACGGAGAAGGGGTTCCCCCATTCGGACATCTTCGGATCCACGCATACTTACAGCTCCCCGAAGCATATCGGTGTTCGTCCCGTCCTTCATCGGCGCCTAGTGCCAAGGCATCCACCGTGTGCCCTTCCTCGTTTAACCACTTGAGGCATGGGCCTTTCCAAAAAACGCTCGTTTCTTTTCGACACCCGGTGTGTGTCCATTCAAGCTTTATCGCGTTATTCAGTTTTCAAAGAACGTCTCTTGAGCAGTTGCCCGCTCAAAACTGAATGAAAGCCCAAGCGTTTGCCTCCGGTCCCTTCACCGAGGGACCGGTATAGCTCCTTAGAAAGGAGGTGATCCATCCCCACCTTCCGGTAGGGATACCTTGTTACGACTTCACCCCAATCACCAGCCCCACCTTCGGCGGCTGCGTCCCTAAGGTTCGCTCACCGACTTCGGGTGTTGCCGGCTCTCGTGGTGTGACGGGCGGTGTGTACAAGGCCCGGGAACGTATTCACCGCGGCATGCTGATCCGCGATTACTAGCGATTCCAGC
This sequence comes from Salicibibacter cibi, assembly GCF_016495865.1. Classification (NCBI taxonomy): domain Bacteria; kingdom Bacillati; phylum Bacillota; class Bacilli; order Caryophanales; family Bacillaceae; genus Salicibibacter; species Salicibibacter cibi. The sequence goes on along the minus strand of NZ_CP054706.1, from coordinate 872,702 downwards.
TTCATGCAGGCGGGTTGCAGCCTGCAATCCGAACTGAGAACGGCTTTTCCGGGGATTCGCTCCACCTCGCGGCTTCGCTGCCCGTTGTACCGTCCATTGTAGCACGTGTGTCGCCCAGGCCATAAGGGGCATGATGATTTGACGTCATCCCCGCCTTCCTCCGGTTTGTCACCGGCAGTCAATGTCGAGTGCCCAACTTAATGCTGGCAACGACATTCAAGGGTTGCGCTCGTTACGGGACTTAACCCAACATCTCACGACACGAGCTGACGACAACCATGCACCACCTGTCTCTCTGCCCAAAAGGGAAACCTTGTCTCCAAGGCGATCAGAGGATGTCAAGGCCTGGTAAGGTCCTTCGCGTTGCTTCGAATTAAACCACATGCTCCACCGCTTGTGCGGGCCCCCGTCAATTCCTTTGAGTTTCAACCTTGCGGTCGTACTCCCCAGGCGGAGTGCTTATTGCGTTTGCTTCGGCACTACGGGTATCGAAACCCCTAACACCTAGCACTCATCGTTTACGGCGTGGACTACCAGGGTATCTAATCCTGTTCGCTCCCCACGCTTTCGCACCTCAGCGTCAGGTACAGACCAGAGAGTCGCCTTCGCCACTGGTGTTCCTCCACATCTCTACGCATTTCACCGCTACACGTGGAATTCCACTCTCCTCTTCTGTCCTCAAGTCAGGCAGTTTCCAATGCCATTCCGGCGTTAAGCGCCGGCCTTTCACATCAGACTTGCCTCACCGCCTGCGTGCCCTTTACGCCCAATAATTCCGGACAACGCTTGCCACCTACGTATTACCGCGGCTGCTGGCACGTAGTTAGCCGTGGCTTTCTGGTGAGGTACCGGCATACTCTCGGCATTTCCTCCAAAAGCTGTTCTTCCCTCACAACAGAGCTTTACGATCCGAAAACCTTCCTCACTCACGCGGCGTTGCACCGTCAGGCTTGCGCCCATTGCGGATGATTCCCTACTGCTGCCTCCCGCAGGAGTCTGGGCCGTGTCTCAGTCCCAGTGTGGCCGATCACCCTCTCAGGTCGGCTACGCATCGTCGCCTTGGTAAGCCCTTATCCCACCAACTAGCTAATGCGCCGCGGGCCCCTCGTTGAGCGACGGCCTTCCTAAAGACCGCCTTTCTCCTCCTTCGCAGGTGCGAAAAAGGACTTATTCGGTATTAGCACCGGTTTCCCGGTGTTATCCCCAGCTCAACGGCAGGTTGCCCACGTGGTACTCACCCGTCCGCCACTGGCCTCCCGAAGGTGCAAGCACCTTCGGGGGCCCGTTCGACTTGCATGTATTAGGCACGCCGCCAGCGTTCGTCCTGAGCCAGGATCAAACTCTCCATAAAAGTAGTTCCGCTTCCCACACGGGGGGTGCCGGAAGCGCTGGCTTCATTTCTTCATTCGTTCGCTTGGCTTTCATTCAGTTTTCAATGGGCAATTGGTGGTTAGCAACCACGATTTACAACTTTACCAGTGAATCGATTTTTTGTCAATAACTTTTTTAAAATCAATGAATGGTGGGCCTGAGTGGACTCGAACCACCGACCTCACGCTTATCAGGCGTGCGCTCTCACCAACTGAGCTACAGGCCCATTGGAGCGGGTGATGGGAATCGAACCCACGTCATCAGCTTGGAAGGCTGAGGTTTTACCATTAAACTACACCCGCGTTATCAATGGTCGGGAAGACAGGATTTGAACCTGCGACCTCTTCGTCCCGAACGAAGCGCTCTGCCAAGCTGAGCTACTTCCCGGGCATTTTCTTATATACACCCTCGACTTTTTGACAAAAAAATAAAACGTTAAACTTTATATATCTGATTGTTACATTACTGGCGCGCCCGAGAAGACTCGAACTCCTAACCCTCTGATCCGAAGTCAGATGCTCTATCCAATTGAGCTACGGGCGCCTGATGGCTTTTACTATCCATAAAGAATTTTCTTCGTCGCTTTGCCACAAATAATATAGCATACACGCATAAATAACGCAAGCATGTCTTTTACAATTAATTCGATACAACGTCCCCCAATAAATAGAATCCGCATCATAATATAATGATGCGGATTACAATACTGTTCTGATCTAAGCGCGAGAACAGCCTTCTTTTATTGACCGGACTGATTTTGTGCTTGTTGAAGTTGCTGATTTGCTTGCTGTAGCTGTTGCTGAGCTTCCTGAATTTGCTGTTGTTGTCCAGGCTGTGCGTTGGTTTCCGCTTGTTGCATTTGTTGCTCGGCCTGTTGCAATTCCTGTTGTGCTTGTTGCATCGCCTGTGGATCGGCTTGTTGAACAGCTTGTTGCACCTTCTGATCCGCCTGTTGGGCAGCCTGTTGAGCCTGTTGCAACGCTTGATTTTGTTGCTGGTTCTGTTGTTGCTGATTTTGTTGTTGCTGATTCTGCTGTTGTTGATTCTGCTGTTGTTGATTCTGTTGTGGATTTTGCTGTTGAGCCATAAACGCCATTTCTCCTTTCTAGGTATCTCCCTTCACTAAGTTGGCAAAGCGAAGGTATACATATAGACTGCCATGCTCACACAACATTTATTCATTTTAAATTGTATTGTGTTAATCATATCGCTTTGATAACCATTTCCATAACGTCAAAATGCCCCTGAAGAAAATAAGTCCCCATTCTTTCACCCCCTTATTACGAAAATATTTGCCACCCCGACTTCCGCGGAAATTAATATTGCCGTTTTAGCGCTAGTTTCTCATTATTTCAGGGCATTATTCAGGGCGATCATAACCCAGCTTCACATTAGTGATATCGCTCGTTAATTCATCAAGGGCGACGAGATCTTCGCCGGTGATGTCATGGATAGAGGATTTACCGAGCGCACGAGCCGCCTCCTCCATTTCCTTCGAGCAAGAGATGATGAAATTTTCCAGATGATAAGCGGCTTTTTCTTCGTTAAACTTTTTCTCCTTCTTTTTTGCATAGAAAATAAGTGAGGTCGGGGGATCCCAAGGCAAAGATTTGGTAACTTGATCGTGGGACATCGCCCAGATGAACGCGGTTCCCATATAGACGGCATCTGCCCCTAATGCCATCGCTTTTAAACACTCGCCTGGTGTGGTTAGACCACCGCCAACGAGCAGGCTGATTTTATGTTTGACACCCTTCTTCTTCAAGTATTTCGCAGCCCGAGCAAGGGCATAGATCGTTGGCAGGCCAAAATCGTCTTCGAAAACCGGTGCATCCCCTTTCGTCCCGGCTTGACCCCCATCGATCGAGATAAAATCAACAGTTGCTTGTATCGCGATCTTCATGTCCGCTTCCAATTCAGCGCCTGCTACTATTTTAACGCCAATAGGAATGCCATTTGTCTCTCTCCGAAGCCTATCGACCAGCTTTTTCAAACCATCCGATTTTTTTGGTTCATCAAGCGGAGGGACGACGAGCGTTTCGCCAGGGGATAGCTGAAATGTTTCGCGGATTTCCCCGGGCAAATCTTCGGGCGGAATGCAGTATGTAGCCGCAGCCCGGGCTCCTTGTCCGATATGTATTTCAATGGCGTCGGCCTGGCCGAGAATTTCCGGGGATTTCGACCAGTTCCCTGGGGCATATTGCAAAATAAAATGCTCGGCCAACTCTCTTTCTTCCGGAAGATACGCGCCTTCCCCGGAGTTCGTCGCGGTTCCTGTCGCAGACGTAGCTCTGGCAATCGCTTTTTTCACCTTCTTGCTGAGTGCATTCCCATACCCCATCCCGCCAGCCATCAACGGGATATCGAGGACGAGCGGGCGTTTTGCATGAGGGCCGATCGTCGTCGTCAATTCTATAGGATCACTTGCATCCGCGGGCGGCTTTGCTAACTGGGCAGGGGAAAAAACAAGTCCGTCAAAGTGGTGAAAATCGCGAGGACTGCCAAAAGGACGACTGATAACTGTTCCCGATGCGGACCGCAGGCTGTTTTCCATAATTGTATTCGGACTGATCCGTGTCATCGCGGAGATCAATTCCCACAGATTGTCCTCATACTTTTTGGACATGAATCGTTTCATCATCCCCGCAAACATCCATTTGATGATAGGTCTGGGAAAAATAATAATATATAACACGCTAAGGATCAGAGATAAGCTCACGATGACGAGCGTTTTTATGAGAAGTAGCGTCCAATCAATCCCGATCATGACTGCCGTCCTCCGCCTGTTTTGTAAATGTTGCAACTCCGGTTGGAGACCATTTCCATATTAATGTTTTCACCTGCTGAGCTTGGGTCTTGTCCGAACAGTGAACCAAAAGAAACACTTCCGTCAATGATTCACCTTCTTTTTGCACTCGTATTTTTTTGATTCTGAGCACATCGATCACACCACCGATAATGACTCCTAAACCTAATCCAATGAGTCCCCAAAGAATCGGTCCCCATTCTAAAATAAAACCGTAAATCATACCGAGCAACGCAATGATGGTCCCTGTGATAGGCAAGATTTCAAATGATTTCTGCTGGCAACTCTTTTCAGTTTCTTGTTCAACTTTCTTAGCTAGCGGGAGAGCGAGGATATTTTTTCTATCGATGTTGCTATACTCAATTTCCGCGATAACCCTTTCCAAGTTTTTATTTAGCTTTAAAGAAGCAACAACATACATGGCTTCTCCCTTTCCATTAGATAGGCATTTGAAACTGCTGATGTTGATAAGTATTTTCCAAGTAGAGTTGCTGATACCGTTTGTACAATTTGTTGTACTCGACCGTTTTTAAGTATGCATCATAAGCCATGAACCCATAAAACGAGGGAAGATTCATTAACCATTGGGGATTTGTTATATTTCGGGCCGATTCGAAATCTCCAACCATCGTGTATTGGACGGCCGGAAGCAGGTTGGATACATACATAAAAAGAACGAGTAAAGGAACCAACAGGAGGATAAGCATTCTGTTTATGTAAATATGGCCAAGACCCGGGGCTAAAACCGACCAAAAAACGGCAATGTACGGCTTTTTTTCTTCCAATCTGTTGAGACTGAATAGAGATATGCTATTGGAATAGATGTCATAACCGATTTGACGGGCAATGACATAATCTTCATTTAGTTGCCTAGTCCGTTGATAACTATTCCAAATCGCAAAAAAATAAATAGGGAAGTACGCTACAAACCAATTTGTATCAACTGATTGTATCGCTCGCTCGAACTCACCGATAAATGAATAATAGATGGCTAAATTTAAACCACTAAAAATATTAAGCAAAACCTCATGGACCAGTAGGACGAATCCAATGAAATAATGGCCCAAGATCAGATGCCCGAAACCGGGGTATGCGGCAGACCACCACGCGACCACCGAGGGATTTTTTATATCAACATTGTTAATCATGGACGGACTCATGGAGGCGATGATGCTACGGTAATTTTCCGTTGATTTCGGGTGTCGCAATGACGGCACCACCTCATTTAGACTGGGAATATAGTGTCTGTTTATTTCACGGAAATATACATACCGTCATCATCGGGGCTAAGTTTGCCACACCGACATCCATAGCACGATGCCAAAGAACATGCTTTTGCATCCAAACGAATGTTGTTATTCGTTACTCGTTTACTTCATAACATGCCTGTTCCCAAACTATACAAAACGACCGCACACTCGTTGCTAAAGTAACGGGTGCGCGGTCGGTCGTTAATCATCAAATTTTCATATGAAGACAATTAAAAAACCCAACGGTACAGACAAAAGTTCTCGTTCTTTTGTTTCCACACGCAGGGTTAGGATATCTTTTTTCCCAATATACGATTGACTTCATCCGTAATATCTTCAACAGAAGTATCGAGCGCTACGGCTATTTCTTGAAAGAAAATTTTTTCAATATTAATTAGCATTTTTTTATCAAGCTCATTCAACTTTTTGCCATCCTTTTCAAGTTCGAACTTTTTCTGTATTAAAGTATTGGCAATTTTAGCGATATCAATCCGATTTCCGGTATTTACAATTCCCGTGTAGACATGACCTCTTTGTTGCGGCCTTTGGATCCATTCGATGCCGTCAGAATGAAAAGATTGCAACACATCTTTTGCTTCCTCTTTATCAATTAATTTCATCAACAAGGCTTTCCCTTTTTCTACAGGGATGTGGACTGTTAGTTTATGGTTATTTTCAATTGGATGTAAAACATAGTATTTCCTCGTAACCCCCGCATACGTTTGATCACAGATATCCATCACCCGGCATATACCATGAACTTGATAGATGATTAAATCTCCAATTTGAAGCATTATGTGCCCCTTTTAAATGAATTGTCAATCATATTAACTATCTTCATTGTACCCCTTAAACATCGGGATGTCTACTTGATTAACAACGCGCAGAGGATTTTGTACATGATATGCCAAATTATTCATCTAGTATCAACCGTTCGGCATACCTTCTCTCAATGGCGAGACTCCAGCGGAAAAACGGACGCGTCAAGACCCCGCAGCGCAGTTTTTGCGCGAGGAGGCTTGACCGTTCGTCTGCGGAAAGCGAAGCCAAGGAAGCGGCATCCCGGCTTCAGCTGATAGCTGCATGTTGTTCAGCAATCCCTAAATAACCCGTGTCAGAAGGATGCACTCATATTAGTTCACGCAGCACATTTATTATTCTTGAAGTGGTCAATGGCACAGCAAATCTCATAAGTGCCCGTCTCAGAAAGATTGTTTTCTTTCTTTTAAATAATGGCACCCTCAATACGAAGTAAGTGCTTTTTCATTTCTAAGCCTCCAGCGTATCCGGTCAAACTTTTACTTTTGCCAATAACCCGGTGACAAGGAAATATAATCGGTAACGGATTCATACTATTTGCATGCCCTACGGCTCGAATAGCTTGCGGTCGATCAATCAAACGAGCAATTTCAGAATACGATTTTGTTTCCCCATAAGGAATCGCTTGCAATGCTTTCCATGACTGTTTTTGAAAAAATGTTCCTTCAAGTTCAAATGGTAGCTCAAAATCCTTGCGTTCCCCGCCAACATATTCTTGAAACTGTTGCCGAATCGGTTTTCCTAGCTCAGAGCTTTTTTTAACAGCATTATTTTCCTTAAAAGTAAACCAATGATGGTCAGTTAATAATATGCGCACGAGCGTTCCATTTTCCCTTAAAACAAATCTTAAACATCCTATATCTGTTTGATATTCGTCATAGACCATAGCTGAAATCCTTTCTATACTGTTGGGGTGTACATTGTGTCTGTTTTTGAAAGGCATGATAAAAACTTGAGGCGTTTTGAAACCCTACTTCATAACAAATATCAATAATTGATCGGTCAGTGTTTATTAATAGCTCAACGGCCTTACGTACACGTATATGCTCTAAAAAGGAACGTGGCGTTTTTGACATTTGCTTTTTAAAAACCCGTCCTAAATAATAGGGGCTTATACCGATATGTTGCGCTATTTGCGTCAATGTAAGGTTTTCCGTATAATTCGCTTGAATATATGCCTTCGCATCATTAATGAGGTCCATTTGAGGATCAAAGTTTATCATATCCGGTTGGCATCTTTTGCAGGGACGAAAACCTGCTCGTTTTGCGTCTTCTGCTGTTGGAAAAAAGGTGATATTTTCTTTTTTGGGGCATCTCGACTTACAAGAAGGGCGGCAAAAAATGCCTGTTGTTTTCACCGCATAGAAAAACTGGCCGTCATGTGAATGGTCACAGCTGTTAGCGATTTTTACCATGTCATTGAAAGAAAACTCTGCATGAACAACCATGTCGCTCAGCTCCTGTCTCTTCATTATTTTAACGCCTTTTATTAAAAAAGAACATGTAAGCTACATATATAGAAATAACCACCAATGGAACAATGATGTATGACCGAAAAAACGGGAGGACGAGTGCACATAAAATCATGGCGATCAATGAACACATCCATGGCAACGTTCCTTTTCTAAACAACTTAACACCAGCGGCCATTGAAAGAATATAAACAAGAACACCTAAGGACGTTGGAATAAATAAAATATCATTAAACGTAAGAGAAAGAGCGTTTGTCATGAACACTCCCGCCCCTGCGAACATAACGACAAACAAAACCATGCGTCTTGATATTTGGATTTTTGGATGTAACACCGAAAAATAAGAAGGAAACGCTCCATCTCTACTTAGTGAATAACCAAGCTGAGTCAGACTTGCGACAAATGCGTTTGTTGTTCCTGTACAAATGATGAAAGCGAGAATACCGGTCAGCAATTGAGCATGTAAACCAAACGTATCATTTATAATAACGGCAATAGGCGATAAATCACTCTCCATATCATCGTACGTGCCTGTTCCAATGGTTATAAAACTAAGGGCAAGAAACAGCACACCTATAATTATAGCACTTATAATAGTACTCCTAACGATGTTTTGAGTGGGATTCTTAAAATTGTTTGCAAGGTTACAAATCGCCTCCCAACCAAAAAAAGCCCAAAAAATGGCGGTTATAGCAGATCCGATTGAACCACTTCCGTTAGGAAAAAAAGGGCTAAATTGATCCCAACTTATACTAGGGATAGCCAATACAATCGTTACTACTAACAGAAGAAATAAACACCCACTTAATAGTAATGCTAATTTGCCACTTACGCGAATGCCATAATAGTTAGTGATTCCGGCAATAACCAACATCAATATGGCAGCAAACGTTATCTCCACCTGTGAAAAATCAAAAGCATTTCCTAAATAATAAGCGCCTGTTAAAGCAACAATGGTTTGTCCGACTGCTGCTGTAACAAAATAGAACCATCCAATAATATTTCCAAAATGTTCCCCGAATGAATACCTTACAAAAGTGGCAACCCCTCCAGCGTCTGGGTATTCTCGCGCTAAACAAGCAAACGAATAAGCCAGGGGAAAACTAATCGTAATCACGATCATCCAAGATAATATGGACGCTGGCCCGGCTATTGAGGCTGTAACACTGGATAAAAAAAGGACACCAGATCCTAAGACCGTTGCAATATATAAAGCAATACCTTGAAATAATCCAATTGATGTATTGGTCATGTAGTCACCTCTTTTCTACATGCAATATACCAATATAGGATTAAGGTACGCTTCCGGATTTTTGCGGTTTAATTTAGTAAAGTTTCTAATTGGGGACTGCTGAATAACGGGAAAAACTGGCATATAAGCATTTTCCGTTGGTGTTGTCAAAGCTGGATGCAAGGAAATCTATCCTATAAGCAAAAAACCCTTGCACTTCTGGCAACGTACGGAGGGATGACGCTGCAATGGCGAGAAACGGACGCGTCAAGACCCCGCAGCGCCGGTTTTGCGAGAGGAGGCTTGCCCGTTCGTCCGCGGAAAGCGAAGCCATGGAAGCGGCATCCCGGCTTCAGCTGATAGCTACAAGTTGTTCAGCAATCCCTAAATATAGCTACCTTTTAGGATTAGGTGCGCGGTCTGTGCACGAAGACCTACATACAGTTTTGGTCGTATTTAAGGTATAATAAAAATGCCCATCATAATTACTGTCATTATGATGGATCGCCTTTCACTGTTTGTTGTTCAATCGCTCTTCCCTATTTCGAATTCGAAGTCAAGATTGTCAAAGCAATTACAATCCATATCAGTTATCCTGAAAGATATCAATAAGTGAGTCGTACGCACGTACCTCTATTTTTCCGGAAGGGGTATGATCATGAATGTTTTAGAGAAATTTCAAACGCTCGTCATTTTAATCGCCGTAGGAGTCGGACTTTTATTAGGTCAGTTCATCTTTTTTGAACAGAATGCAGCGTTATTTATCATTCCGTTTTTATTAATCATGCTGTATGGGTTATTTTTAGCGATCCCATTAAAAGATTTTAAAGATGCATTTAAAAACATAAGGTTTTTAAGCACAAGTACGATGATCAATTTTATTTGGACGCCATTACTAGCATGGGGGCTTGGCGCTATTTTCCTCGCCGACTATCCTGCATTATGGATAGGATTTATCATGTTCATGGTTACACCGTGTACAGATTGGTATTTAGTTTTCACAAAAATCGCTAAAGGCAACATGCCATTATCGACCTCTGTATTGCCCATCAATTTACTTCTGCAAGTGTTATTGATCCCAGTGTATTTGTTTATCTTTGTAGGTACGATGGAATCTGTTTCCCTTTCAACCGTTATCGAAAGTGTTGTATTGGTTTTAGTCGTACCATTTACCATTGCTCAATTATCGCGTTATTTATTAAAAAACAAGAAAACATTTTTAAACGATAAACTGATTCCTTTTTTCTCTTCGGTCCAAATTATTTTTTTAGCATTAGCCATTACAGCAATGTTTGCTTCAGAAGGATCTTATTTAATGAACAATCTAGAGGTCATTTTAATCTTATTGATTCCAGTCATGCTTTTCTTTTCCATTAACTTTGTTGTGGCACAAACGGTTGGAAAAGCATTGAAGTTTTCTTATGAAGATACAGTGAGTCTAAGTCTGACCATCATTGCACGTAATTCCCCTATTGCTTTGGCGATCGTAATAGCAGCCTTTCCAGATCAACCATTGATTGCGTTGGTCTTGGTGATTGGACCACTCATTGAGTTGCCTATATTAGCGATTGTATCTCGAATCTTGCTTTCATTAAGAGAGAAATGAAGCAATTAAAACAACCAATCCCTCCTTCTCCACAAGCTCAGCGGACTGCCGGAATTCTTCGATTACATCAAAGACAGCATTGCTTTTGAAACGCGTGATAAATCGAATATCGCCGGTTCGAAGTACCGATCAAAGGCGTCATAACTCATTCTAACCGCGATCAGACAAGTACAGGGCATCTTTTCCTTATTTGGGACGATAAGTTGCCCATCGACAGAGGACAGGCAGAGCGGAATGATGGAAGCATCCACAAGATAGATGGGGCTCATCTACCTGTAAATGATAGCGGGGATGAATTTCTCGCTTCATTTAGTTCACCATATCGGAAAATAAGGTCCGGCTCACATCAGCGCCAATGTCACGCAAGCGGCGTGTAGGCTGTGAGCTGCTAATCGAAGAAAGATTCACGCTTGCTTGGAGTTCTTCGCTATTCTTGAGGGTCAACGCTAACTGCTTCGCGTTTGGCATTCGGTAGATCTGTGCATCAATCATCAGAGCAACCAATTTTTCATAGGTACATTTTCTAAAACCTCTTTGATATTTAACGGGGTATATAGCTTCCTTAAATGTGGTTGTTGTGGTAGTCTTGTCCATGTAAACTCCTTATAGCGAGAGATTTGAATTTGGATGTGGACCACCTTCACCTCTCATATAAGGGTTTTTATTGTTTTTGGACAAAAATTCCGATAAAATTTTTCATTGAATTTCGAGTCTTTTTGTTTGATAAATAGTGTTTCTATCTACATTTATACTATTCAACACCAAAATTGCGGAATAAAGAAGCATGAAGGTGATCAGCCTTATCCGTGTGCATCTTCTTTCTTTGCTCACTCATGAAATCATTAATCGCATAAGAATAAGCATAATGTTCAGTAATCCCTGTTTTTTTCAGTAGATTCTCCGCTCGACGTTGAACTTCCATCACACATTCCAGTTGGTCCATCGCTTCTTCTTCCTTTCAATTTACTTTAGATTTTATTATATTAATCCTCACATTAGTTTAAGATCCCTTGATTTATATTACATTTTCATTACATTTACATATCATTTTAAACTATTTTATTACATATGTAAAATTTATCATTTCAAAAGACAGCTCTCAGAGCAAATACTTATTTTCAATTGCCCCTGCCACTTGCTGTTAAAGTCGGGAAAGATGTGATCGAAGAAGGTAGAAATACAATCACCTTATGATAAATTGTTCTCGAATTTCATCGTGACTGTAACGTTTACAAAAGGTTCAGCTTTTTGCTTTCATCCTACCCCTGATTATTGCCGGTTTTTTTACGATCAATCAGCATATAAGCGGCTACCTGTTCATGTTACTATCTGCGGCCGCATTGGACGAATATCAGTTGCAAAAGAAGAAAGAAATGTATGAAAAAATGACTGCGCTTTCCTATCAGTCTCCGTGTTTTTCCTCCGCTGGCTAGTCAAAATCATAAGTGTTCACTTTTATCAACGATAGATTTTGGTGAAGAGCCAACAAACGCGCTCGAAATCACCTTATACTACTGGCTATAAACATTGAGGCATCTTGGTTCATAAAAATACGATTTCCGCTATAAAATGTCTTAATTTTGATGGATTTGAACCCTACCTCGGATAATAGTTTTTTTAAGCTTTCATGCGAAAAACCATTATGAACCCTTGGATGATTCACTTTATTGTTTTTGTCAAAATCAATAATAATTAATTCGCCGCCATTGTTTAAAACGTTATATAATTTTTGTAGAATTTTTTTAGTATCCGGGATATGTAGGAGGACTAGTGACATTAAAATTATGTCTGTCTTAAGATTAGGTGTTTCTTTGATAAAATCTGAACAAATCACCTTGGAGTTTGTAATTCCCCTGCGAAAAATTTTTTCTTCCGCTACCTCCAACATTTGTTTTGATGAATCCACCAACAAAACAGAATCCACCATGTCTGATAACTCTAAACCAATTAGACCAGTTCCACTCCCATAGTCCATGAAAGATTTTGATCTGCTATTTCGTAATTTTGGTTTTACTTCCTTAACTATAACATTGGCTAGTTCAATTCTTTCATCTGTATCATATTTTTTTGCCATCTGTTCAAAAACATTGTTTTCCATACTCTGCTCCTTTAGCCTAGGTATATTTCTTTTCAAACTTCCCTACTTGGTTTGATTTATTCCGCAATATGATCCGATTGCAGAACATATTGACGAACGGTCAATCCTCCTCTCGTAAAACCGGCGCTGCGGGGGCTTGACGCGTCCGTTTCTCGCCATTGCAGCACCGTCCCTCCGTACGTTGCCAGAAGTGCAAGAGTTTTTTGCTTATAGGATGGATTTCCTTGCATCCAACTTTGACAACACCAACGGAAAATGCTTATGTGCCAGTCTTTTTCCGTTATTCAGCAGTCCCTAAATAATGCTTTGCCCAACCTTCTGCAATTTTGGCTTCGACAAGAATTCTTTGTGCAAAGAAAGTAGATCGTTTTTTAGCCATGATGGGTTTTCTCCTTTTCTTTAACCAATTACCATTAACCAGAGATACAGACCGAGTAAGGTGATAAATAAGACAGGTAATGTGATAACAATGCCTGTTTTAAAGTACGTCCACCAGGAAATCTTTACACCTTTTTGGCTAAGCACATGAAGCCACAATAGGGTGGCTAATGATCCGATAGGTGTGATTTTCGGCCCTAGGTCAGAACCAACCACGTTTGCATAAATGAGCGCTTCTTTCATTAATCCGGTTGCCGCCGTTGCATCAATCGCAATGGCGTTAATCATAACTGTTGGCATATTGTTCATGACTGAAGATAGAATAGCTGCTAAAAACCCCATCCCCATCGTTGCGGCAAAGACGCCTTGTTGTGCTACATATTCAAGTCCTCCAGCTAAGAGGTCTGTTAATCCTACATTTTGAAGGCCAAAAACGACGACATACATTCCGATAGAAAAAAAACAATATTCCATGGAGCACCTTTCATCACCGAACGTGTAGCAACGGCGGGACTCTTACTAGCAATCGCTAAGAAAATAAGTGCAATGATCCCCGCGACAATGGATACAGGAATATGCAAAATTTCACTTACAAAGTAACCAACAAGCAGAACCCCTAGTACAAACCATGATAAACGAAACATTTTCCCATCCTGAATAGCTTCTCTTGGTTTTTGTAACTGCTCGTAGTCATACCGCTTGGGAATGCTCTTTCTGAAATACAGATAAAGAACAAGAATACTCGCTCCTAATGCAAAGAAATTCGGGACAATCATACGTGTCGCATATTCCACAAATCCTATCCCAAAGAAGTCTGCCGATACAATATTTACAAGATTACTGACGATCAAAGGAAGCGATGTAGTATCTGCAATAAATCCACTGGCAATAATAAATGGAAAGACCATCTTTTCGTTGAAATTCAGCGAACGAACCATGGCGAGAACGATCGGTGTCAAAATAAGTGCCGCTCCATCATTTGCGAAGAACGCTGCCACAATGGAACCCAAAATACAAACATAGACGAACATAAGCACAGCGTTTCCTTTAGCCGCCCTTGTCATATGTAAAGCTGACCATTCAAAAAAACCAATCTCATCGAGGATCAAAGAAATGATAATCACAGCAATAAACGTTAACGTAGCATTCCACACAATGCTCGTGACTTCAATGACATCACCAAACGAAACAACTCCCAAGAGTAACGCAATGATGGCACCACCACAAGCAGACCAACCAAGATCAAGGTTTTTAGGCTGCCAAATGACTAACACAAGCGTAATGATAAATATCACTGACGCTAAGATGACTGAAAGCAACGCTTGATTCCTCCTTTAACAGCAATCAACAGGGGTTTCTTTCTTTAAAAGTTCCAAATACTGTTGATCATAATCATCAATTTGATCCAAAATAGCTTGAATGACAGCAACTTTCGGTGCAGATCTATCCATGGAATAGAATCGCCATTGCCCACGGCGATCTTCTTCGACAACACCTGCTTGCTTCAACTTACGGATATGTTGACTTACTGCAGGTTGACTGATTTCAAACATATCAACGAACTGACAAACACAGTATTCCTTTTTTGAAATAAGCTTCATCATCAACAACCGTGTAGGGTCACTGATGACTTTTAAAGCGTCAGCCACTTCAGTGGAATTTAACCTTGTATTTAATGTGCTCATATGCATTCTCCTTTTCATAAGCATTATATAACTACCTTATTATATAAGTCAATCGCTATAAACAACTAGTCCTTTTCATCAAATTTTTTTGTTCTAAAGGTTGCATTTTCTTTCTATCAGGCATATAATTCAAGTAAATCAAAAAAAATTGATTTGAAATGAGGCATTGAACATGAAAGAAACCATGGCTACATCAAAAGTTGACCAAGATCAGCTTTTTCAAACATATAAAGGGAAATTTAAAGCCCTTGCGGATGAACTTCGTCTAAAAATCATGTATGAATTGAATCAACGTGGCCAAGTATGTGTTTGTGATCTAACAGACATTGTTGGATTACCACAATCGAAGCTGTCCTATCATTTAAGAATATTACTCGATGCGAATTTGATTCTACAAGAAAAAATCGGCACTTGGAATTACTATCGTTTGAATGAAACCGAAGTTAAAAACTTGTTATCCGAAGAACTCTGCTGTATTTTCTATCCAAATAGCCCCTAATCACTGGGGATTACTTTTTGATTATTTAATCAAAAAAAGTTGATGAAGTAATCGCTTATATATCAAAAAAAATTGATTTATAAGGAGCCAATCATGGATACCTTTTTAAGCTTCCTAAACACCTTTTTCATTCTGTTTTTAGAACTGACCGCTTTGTTTATACTCATTAGTTTTTTGGTCAGTTGGTTACAACAAAAGGTGACAGAAGATCGAGTTAGACGCATCCTTAATCGACCAAATAACTGGATTGGCTATCTCTATGGCGTAGGGTTAGGGTCACTAACCCCCTTTTGTTCTTGTTCAACGATACCAATTTTAGCAGGATTGTTATCTTCTAAAGCTCCCTTTGGACCGTCGATGTCATTTTTAATTGCTTCTCCTCTCTTGAATCCAGTGATCATTATCATGATGTTGACCTTGTTGGGATGGGAATTAACCTTATACTACGCAATCGTCATAACCATTTTTTCTATACTTATTGGTGTTGTATGGAGCGCTTTAGGTCTTGAGCAATCGGTGAAAGAAGTGAGAGTGAGAAAGAAAGGGAGTTCAAACGAAGATCAAAATATTTCCAAATGGAAGTTGGCTCTTCAAGATACATGGACGTTCTTTTATCCTTTATTTCCTTACTTGCTTATCGGCGTTTTTATTGGAGCATTTGTTTATGACGTCGTTCCGCAAGAATTTATTGTTCAATATGCCGGAGGAGATAATCCCTGGACGATTCCCATTGCATCAGTGATCGGGATTCCCATGTATATTCGCGCAGAAACCATATTGCCGATTGCGGGCGCCTTAGTTAGCCAAGGGATGGATTTGGGAGCTGTGATTGCCCTTTTAATCGGCGGTGCCGGGGCGAGTATTCCAGAGGTTATTTTATTAAGCAAATTATTTAAACGAAAATTAGTTGTGGCTTTTGTCGTTTCCATTTTGATTGTTGCTATTGGTACAGGATTTATCGTGCAGATCATCCTATAAAGGAGGTGACCCCATGGCCCAAAAAGAATCTAGCTTGAAGAACTTCTTCTCAAAAGCGAAGCCGACTCAAAAAGATTGTTGCAGTGTAGAAATTGAAGAAGTTGAATCCAGTCAGGAGAACTGCAGTGATTCTACCGATCAACAGAAGAAAAACGCGGAATAACATTGTGAAACGCAATGGATAACGACTGGTTTCGAACCGTGTTCAAGGGGCTTCATTTTAAGAAGTCCCTTGTTTTAGTTGAAAATACAATTGAGTGATCCAGAGATTTTTCGTTCTCCACGATGTAATTCAATCATCTCTCTTTTTCAAAAATAGCAAAAGGAGATGGCTGACCGATTGGACGATCATGCTTAGATAAAACCGAACTCGTGTCGGGCAGTCATACATATCGTAGCCAATTGCGTTCATATGATTCCTTTTTGGTTTTTCGTAAGAGTGTATCAGCAATATCTATGGTGGACATGTTTTGAAGTTCATTGGCGCTTAAATTCAGCCCCTTTTCAGCGATCATTTGCCGCCCAACGTCACGGATATAATCGTACATAATGTGGCCATCGGATGTGCATTGATACGCTGGTAATTCATGGACGGCAACATGTTTAACGGGTGCATCAATAAAATTAATGACATAACGGCCGCAAACAAGTAATCCATCTCCTGTTTCCCATGTATCCGGTTCATCCGGCGTTTGACCATCAACGTCGTTCGTACTTTTTTGACGGAATGTCGTTCTTTTATTTTAACCTCCCTCCTTTAGTTAGGGATTGCTGAACAACTTGCAGCTATCAGCTGAAGCCGCTTCCATGGCTTCGTTTTTCCGCTGAAGTCTCGCTATTGCAGCGTCATCCCTCCGTACGTTGCCCGAAATGCAAGGGTTTTTTTGTTTATAGGATGGATTTCCTTGCATCCAGCTTTGACAACACCAACGGAAAATGCTTATATGCCAGTCTTTTTCCGTTATTCAGCAGTCCCTAAATACCGAACTCCTTGCCAAACCATCATATTCAATACATTTTCGCGCCTGTTCATATTTTTATTATATCAACCACCGTGTCTTAGAATTATGTGAATCGATTATACTTCCTTGGACAAATTTTCTAATCAAAATATAAAAAAACCAACACGCTCAAAGTGTTGGTGTGTCAGTATCTTTATTGGTGCGGTCGAGTGGACTTGAACCACCACGGGATTTAACTCCCACTAGGCCCTCAACCTAGCGCGTCTGCCATTCCGCCACGACCGCAATTATAACAATAGAAAAAAGTCTTAAATCATACTAGTTATATCTTTCGCCAGGCCCTCAACCTAGTGCGTTGTGTCATTTCAATACAATAAAATGGTGCGGGCGGTGGGACTTGAACCCACACGTCGTAAGACACTAGATCCTAAATCTAGCGCGTCTGCCGATTCCGCCACACCCGCTTGTGCAACGTCCCCAGCCGTTCATAAGGGGATATAAATGGCTGGGCCAGCTGGATTCGAACCAGCGCATCTCAGGATCAAAACCTGATGCCTTACCGCTTGGCTATGGCCCAACAATAGAAATAAAGATGGCGGGCCTGACGGGATTCGAACCCGCGATCTCCTGCGTGACAGGCAGGCATGTTAACCGCTACACCACAGGCCCTTGTTTGATAATGTTAATGGGTGTTTCCCTTCCTTCTCATTCGTGAGGAAGACATGGTGGAGGGTGACGGGCTCGAACCGCCGACCCCCTGCTTGTAAGGCAGATGCTCTCCCAACTGAGCTAACCCTCCACTGGAAATGGTGACCCGTGCGGGATTCGAACCCGCGTTACCGCCGTGAAAGGGCGGTGTCTTAACCCCTTGACCAACGGGCCATGACGGATATCAGATGTCGGAGGCCGGATGTCGGATTTAATGTACGAATTGGCAAACCAATTCGATTCATTCCGGCTTCTGACTCCTGTAATCTGGAATGGCGGAGAAGGAGGGATTTGAACCCTCGCGTCGCTTGCGCGACCTACACCCTTAGCAGGGGCGCCTCTTCAGCCACTTGAGTACTTCTCCGCTGGCTCCACAGGCCGGACTCGAACCAGCGACCCATCGGTTAACAGCCGATTGCTCTACCACTGAGCTACTGTGGAATGTGAAATAGGTTTAGTTCGTTTTCGACAAATAAGATAGTACATGAATTCAACGAGCATGTCAACTCATAATTGCAAGCAATTGGAACTATGTATTCCGCTTTAAGCGACCTTTTATAATGTACCATAGGAACGTAGCATCGTCAACGCTCTTTCATGATTTTTTTAGTCTCCCACTGCAAGCCCCGCAAACGTATCGGGCCGTATCCATCGCTCGCTTCCGCGGATAAACATGGCCACAATCTTCACATCGATAGTAATATTTAACCGGCAGCGTTCTTCTCATGCCGGGAACCGTTTGGCAATGCCTGGATCCACCCACTTTTTTTAGCAAGTGTTTAAAATCCCTGTCTCTATGTTGGTAGCCCTTGTCCTCTAAATGAAGATGATAATGACACAATTCATGTTTGATAATCGACTTTAATTCCTCGCGGCCGAAGTGCTCTTCATGTTTGGGGTTTATTTCAATGTTATGGCTTGCAAGCATATAGCGTCCGCCGGTTGTTCTTAAACGTGAATTAAAGCGAATATGATGCCGAAACGGCTTCTTAAAATAAAGGTCGGACAAATTTTCCGTTAATCGTTGCAATTGCTCATCCTTCAATCTTGTTCGTCCTCTCTAAAGCGATAAATCATGCTCAACGTTTACAAGCCTTGCGGCATATAATAAAGGAAAGCCTTTAAGGTCTCATGAACAAGGAGGGATCTCAAGTGCCTTACTGGCTAAAAAAACAATTGGCAAAAGCCTATTTTGAAAAAAACCGCTATGAGATTGTCATGCTTAACCAATGTTGGTTCGCGTATTTGAAACGCAATGCTCCAACAAGCGCTATAACAATGGAAAATACGAAATAAGTCTCTTCATACATGTTATCATCCGAATTCCCGTTTTGGAAGAAAAAAACCTGCGGATGCTCACGCAGGTTTTTTCATCGTCAGTGCAATTCTTCCCTTTTTCAAATCAACATCATCCACCCACACACTAACGATGTCGCCGACAGCGACCACTTCTTGTGGGTGCTTAACGAAACGATTGGCAAGCTTTGAAATATGCACAAGGCCGTCTTCTTTTACTCCAACGTCAATGAATGCACCGAAATCGACGACATTTCGGACGGTCCCTTGGAGCTCCATCCCTTTCTCCAAATCCTCCATTGCCATAACGCCCGTTTTCAACAATGGCTGTGGCAAGTCTTCACGGGGATCACGATTCGGGCGAGCCAGCGCTTCCGCAATATCTTGCAACGTCATTTCTCCAACATCCAATTGTTCCGATACCTCGGAAGTATCAAGCAGCCCTACTTTTTCCTTAATCATAGTTGAACCGAGGGCATTTTCGAAAACGTCCATCTCTTGTAACAATTGTTTGCTAACTGCGTAGCTTTCCGGGTGGATCGGCGTTCGGTCGAGTGGCTCGTCTCCGTCTGAGATTCGCAAAAAACCGGCTGCCTGTTCAAATGTTTTCGCCCCTAAACGAGGTACCTCATTCAATTGCTTTCTCGTATTATACTTTCCGTTGTCTTCACGGTATTTGACAATTTGGTTCGCAACCGTTTTATTCAAACCCGACACATGTTGAAGCAGGCTTTGCGAAGCTGTGTTCACATCGACTCCCACTTGGTTGACCGCCGTCTCAACCACAAAATCCAGGGAACTTCCTAGTGATTTGGCACTGACATCATGTTGATATTGACCGACCCCGATCGATTGGGGATCGATTTTCACAAGCTCGGAAAGAGGATCCTGAAGTCTTCTTGCAATCGAAATGGCACTTCGTTCCTCAACTTCCAACTCGGGGAATTCCTTACGGGCAATGTCTGATGCAGAATAAACACTTGCACCTGCCTCATTAATGATCACATAGGCTGCCTCGGAATCCGATTCGGATAGAAACTCCGAAACAAACAATTCCGTTTCCTGTGAAGCCGTTCCATTCCCGATGGCAATCACCTTACACTGGTACTTTTCCAACAAGGATGCCAGTTCCTTGGCGCTTTTTTCCTTTTCATTTTTCGGAGGTGTGGGATAAAAAACACCCGTTTCCAACATTTTCCCCGTTTCGTCAATAACTGCCCACTTGCAACCGGTACGATAGGCAGGGTCAATGCCGAGAACCATTTTTCCCAAGAACGGCGGTTGCAACAATAATTGTTTTAGGTTATCCGAAAAAACACGAATCGCCCGATCTTCCGCTTTTTCGGTCAATTCATTTCGAATCTCTCGTTCAACTGCCGGGGCAATCAAACGCTTATACCCATCTTTGATCGCCTCTTGAACCATAGGAACAGCTGGCGATCCAAACCGCTTGATGACGAGATTTTCGATTTTATTGATTAAAAATGAAGCGTCTGCATCCACGTTCACTTTTAGAACGTTATCCTTTTCTCCTCGGTTCACCGCTAAAATCCGATGCTCAGGCATCCGGTTTATTCGCTCGGAATACTCATAATACATTTCGTAAGTACCAGCTTCATCTTTTGCGTCTTTTTTGCGTGCGGTCTGCAACTGCCCGTTTTGAAAGGTCAGTTCCCGAATCGTTTGTCGAACGGCCGGATCATCTGCCGTCCATTCCGCGATAATGTTATTCACTCCTTCCAATACAGCGGCACGATCGTTAAGATCCTCCTCCGGATTAATATATGTATCCGCTTCTCGTTCTACGTCAATCTCTCGCGGCAATTGGAATAGACGCGTGGCAAACGGCTCCAACCCTTTTTCTTTGGCAATCGTAGCTTTTGTGCGTCTTTTTTGCTTGTAAGGGCGATAGATATCCTCTACATCTTGTAGCTTGGTCGTTGAATGGACCGCTTCGGCCAAATCATCGGTAAGTTTTCCTTGCTCGTCGATTAAGCGAAGGACCTCTTGCTGTCTATCGTGAAGTTGATTCGCATATTGCCATTGGTCCAGCACTTCCCGAATATTCAGTTCATCCGCATTTCCGGTTTGTTCTTTCCTGTAACGTGCGATAAAAGGAATCGTGTTCCCATCCTCATGCAGATCAATAATGGCTTTCACATATTGTTGTCCCGTTGTTATGCTGTGGGCAATCCGCTCGATCGTCTTTCCTGTATCAATTGTGGCAGTTTCCAACGGCCATCCTCCTTTGTAGATTCAAACTAAACCGGCATACGAAAACCGCTTGTCTACGATCGACAAAACGGTTATTGGCTTTGGATATGCCCGGACACAATCGTTATGTCATCTTTTCGCGCGGTGTCATTAGAGCCAACCATATTTTGCATAAATTCAGAAGGTACTGCGGCGTACTGAACGAAGCAATCTTTCATATTACGCACTTCTGCACCATCGGAATATAAAGCAAATGAAACTTTTGAATCAAACGGATAATTGTATATTTTCGGTGTGATGCGACGTCCCGCAAGAAAACCGGTACCGGGGATTGGACGATAACACTCCCTATCATCAACGTTTAATATACAACCGATGTTTCCGATGTTCCCATATAAGATTCTTTTCGAATCATAATCGATTTTTAAAATCGTCATCACGACGCCCCGTTCTCCACATAGCGCTTCATTACAGGCAGAAAACAAGCCTTCAAGGCTTGTGCCGCCATGTTGTTTTTCAATGGTGTTTACGGCTATAAGAGCCGAACGGTTGGCATTTCCCCCACTCCCGAGGCCATCGGCGATGGCAACGAGAAAGTACCTGTCATTCTCAGTCATGTAGTATGCATCGCCGCATATCGAGTACCCATGTTTTACCTTTTGGTATACGGCGGTTTTTCCATTGAGATGTTCCTTTTCGACAATGTTGACCATCACAGACACTCCGATGGTTCGACGCGGATTGAATCACGCAATTTATGCAGTGCCCGCCGTTGCAAGCGGGAAACGTGCATTTGCGAGATGTCCAGGCGTTCGCCTGTCTCTTTTTGGCTTAGGTTGTCAAAATAGGTACAACGTAAAATTTCTTGTTCGCGGTCGGTGAGTACGGTAAACGCTTTTTCCAAAAGAAGGCGTTGGTCGGTCTTTTCAAAACCATCCTCCGTTGAACCAACGAGGTCCAACAACGTTACTTCGCTTCCTTCGGCATCCGCTTCAATGGAACGATCCACAGAAAGCGCCTGATAGCTTTTGCCCATTTCCATCGTTTCCAACACTTCTTCTTCCGTAACTTCTAAATAAGCGGCGATTTCAGACACTTGTGGCGAACGTTGGTATTCGGTTGTTAACTCTTCCACAGCGTTTTTGATTCTTGGCCCTAATTCTTTTATTCGCCTGGGCACGTGAACGCTCCACGTTTTATCTCTAATAAACCGCTTGATTTCACCTACAATCGTAGGAACCGCAAATGACTCAAATGATCGCTTGTAGGCAGGGTCGAAACGGCGAAGAGCAGCGAGCAAACCGATCATGCCGACTTGATAAAGATCGTCATCGTGGCCTTGGCTTCGGGAGAATTTACGCGCAAGCGATTGGACGAGTGAATCGTAGTGACGGATTAACGCTGTTTGAATCTCCTCTGTCGGATTTTGTTGAAAGCTTTCAATCCATCTATAAATTTGCGCTTCATCGATGTTTGTTGATTGTTTCTGTTTCGATTCCGTTGGTCCCATGCGCTACCCCATCCTTTTGAAAATACTTCTTCATTACAATGGCCACGCCTTTATTTTTTCTGATTTCGACGTCATCCATTAATGTTTCGATAAGGAAAAGGCCTAGGCCGCCTTCATTAAGTTTCTGGATAGGCTCCTCTGGCTTAATCGGACCCCTGTATTTTTTTAGTTCTTCTACATCTACATTTGTCCCATTATCGGCAATTTTGAACTCGACAAATTGATCATGGACATGAAACTGCAGCGAAATTAAACCTTCATCATCGTAAGCGTGATCAACGACATTCGTACAAGCTTCGGCAATCGCGACTTTAATATCCTCAATCTCATCATAAGTGTAACCAACTCGATTCGCAACCCCTGAAACCGTCAGTCTGACAACCCCTACATATTCCGGTTTGGCAGGTACCTTCATTTCAATGAGTTCCTCGCACACAGTCATTTCCCGGCACCCTCCCTTCGCTCCTCAATATCGATCACTTCATCAAGCCCGGTAATCGAAAAAAGTCGTTTCACGCGCTCATTAAGGGATACAAGACGTAGCGTTCCATTATTTTGATCCGTCGATTTCAACGCACCGACGAAAATGCCGAGACCCGTGCTGTCAATGTAATCGACGCCCCCCAAATCAACGGTGACCGATGGCTCCTGTGCCTCGACCAAGGGCATCAATGCTTCTTTTAATTGCGGAGCCGTATAAGCATCAATTTCCCCCGATACGAACATTTTCGTTTCATTGCTCAACGTTTCTGTTTTTACATCCAAGTTCATTTTATTTCCTCCTCTTGATGGATCTTCACGCGATGGTATTTTTATAAATAGATAAATGCATCTAAAATAAAACGGCCCGATAGGCCGTAATTGTTCATACCCAGTATTCTTTTAAGTTAAACGTTTCGCCGTAAAATAATAAGGGTAAAATCATCATGAAGTTGAAAGTCCTGCCATTTTTCCAAGTCTTGATAAACATGGTCAACCATTTCCTGCGCACTTTTATTTTGGTATAAACGAAGGAGTCTCATCAGCTCCTTCCGTTCCAGAAATTCGTCACCTGCCCTGCATTCCGTAACGCCATCAGACAGCAAGACAATATAATCCCCGGGAGAAATCGCCAATTGATACTCTCTGTATTGTGTGTTGCGGGAAATGCCGAGGGCCATCCCTTTGGCGTATAATTCTTCAAATCGGTCTTCATGGGAATTATAATAAAAACCAGGCTCATGACCGGCACCAGAATAAGATAAATGATTTGTACGGAAATCATAAGACGCATACATCATCGTCACAAACATGTGGGCGGCAATGTTTTGCTCGACAGTCCGATTCAAGCTTGCCAACAGTTGGCCCGGTTGCATTAATCCTTCAGGAAGGCTGTCCATCGCGTATTTGATCATTGACATGCAAAGAGCCGCGGGGACCCCTTTTCCGATAACATCGGCAATCGCGATACTGATGCTTTCCTTGTCCGGTTGGATGATATTATAGTAATCCCCATTCATCTTTGAAGCGGGGACACTGATCACTCCTATGTCTAAACCGTCGCTTTGCGGAATCTCCTTGGGCAAAAATGTATCTTGCATATTAGCCGCCACATCGATTTCCGATTCAAGCTCCAGTTGTTTTTGTTTCAGAATTTGGTGCTCGCGATATGCCATTCCGTAACCGATCATCACTTCCAACAAAAACTCGAACGATTTCCGTGTTTCAGGCGACAGATCGGGATACAACTCTTCAATGACTTCAAGATGAATGCTTACAATCTCTTCGGGCGCAATGTCTTCTTCAATAACTTTTTTGCTGAATTGTTGCGCATCATACAGGCTTTGCTCACTTTTTTGATGAAGAAAATTGTAAAGGATATGTTTGTAACTGCTTTGCAGCACTTGATACGCTTCCATCTTCACACCTCCCTACCGGAGCCATTTAATTGCGGTAATAACTGTCCCCTTGCCGGGCTCGGATTCAATATCAAATTCATCCATTAACCGCTTCGCCCCAGGAAGCCCTGCTCCCAGGCCATTTGATGATGAATGGCCATCTGTCATAGCCTCTCCTAAATTTTCAATGCCCGGTCCTTCATCGCGGGAAACAATTTTAATACCTTTTAAACACCCTCGCTCCACAACTTCCAAACCAATCATGCCATTGTCTGTATATAAATATATATTTCGTGCCAACTCCGATATGGCGGTTGCTATTCGAGCCTGATCCACATTGTTGAAACCTACTTCTTTTGAAAGCTCACGGCCGGCTTGACGCGCCGATACGATGCCCCATTCCGTTCCTATTTCAACAGAGGATTGCGTGCGCATGATCAACCCTCCAATTCCTCTTGCAATTTCTCAAGCCCTTGCTCCAAATTTAGTGCTGTAGGAACTCCGCTCAGTGTGACACCCATCTCAACTAATGTAATGGCAACGCTTGGCTGTATACCGGTCAAGACGACTTTCGCACCCATTAGATTGGACATTTCAACAACGTCACCGATTATTTTTGCTATATAGGAATCGATCATCTCAACGGATGTCAAGTCAACGACAATGCCCTCGGAACCTTCTTCATGGATCCGGTTTAATAGATCCTCTTGAAATTGAAGGGCTGTCTGGTCATCCAGTTCTACTTGAATCGAAATCAATAAATACTTCCCTAGTTTTAATATTGGTATTCTCATAATGCATGCCTCCGTACTAGATGTGAAAAGTAAGAGATGGGAGGTGAAAGGTGGGAAATGCAACCGGCATACCTACTCATTTTTCAGAAAAACCAACCTCCGGCTGTTTTATTTTGTCGGTATATGCGCGCGGAACTTCTTTAATCTCGCGATTTGTTATTTCCAAGGCTGCTTCGACGCCCTTTTGTAACGTACTTTTTGTCGAGAAATTGCGTAAATCGATCCCCAAACTGACGATTGTTTGGGCAATTTCAGGCCGTATGCCCACGAGAATGCAATGAACCCCCACAAGCCGCACTGCCTCATATACTTTAATAATATGGTGGGCAACCATCGTATCAACGACCGGCACGCCGGTAATATCAATCAATATCACTTGGGCACGGTTATCGACAATCCCTTGCAATACATTTTCCATGATATGCTGGGCACGCGTGGTATCAATCGTACCAATTAAAGACATCACGCTGACGTCGTCAAATACCGGAATCAGGGGGACGGATAGCTCCTTAAGCGCATGATTTTGTATGTGAATCACGTTTTCCCTCATTTTCGCAGACTCGTCCACCAATTTGCTGATTAAGTCATCCATCCGAGCCTCAAATTCCAAAATACGTTCTTCCGTATATGCTGCGGCCAAATCATTTCTAAGCATGCGCCGAAAAGCATGCAAACCGCGAATAAAATTTCCTAACGATAATTCATGATAGATCATACGTTCGGAAAGTCGCCGTAGTCGTTCTCCTTGCCCTCGCTCTTCGGTGTAGATGTCAGTTAAAATAATATCTATCATTTCAATTTTTAGTTCGTCTGCCAGAACCTCTGAAAGATGCGCATTATTAAATGCAAGTGGATCAATATCTTCTTTCCATCGAGTAATATAGTAATCTCTTCTTTGATGTATAAAATCTAGAACCGAAGAACTCATTCATATGCCTCCCATATTGCAATCTAACCCCGAACATTAGTATATAGATTAATTATTTCATTATTTATACATAAACGCAAACCCTACGTCCATAAAGTTCATGCGTGTCGACGCAAGACAAAAGGGATTCATACTTAGGGATTGCTGAACAACTTGCAGCTATCAGCTGAAGCCGGGATGCCGCTTCCATAGCTTCGCTTTCCGCGGACGAACGGTCGGCCAAGCCATTGCAGCATCATCCCTCCGTACGTTGCCAGAAGTGCAAGGATTTTTTTGTTTACAGGATGGATTTCCTTGCATCTAACTTTGACAACACCAACGGAAAAAATGTTTATGTGATGTGCCAGTTTTTTCCGTTATTCAGCAGTCACTAGTTAGAAAAACTTGGCTTCCGCCAAACTTTTATGGCGAAAGCCTTCGCTGCATTTATGCAGCTAAGAGAGAGTGATTTATACTTTCTTAGCTACCAAAAAAAGTTGCTACCGATCTTCATTGATCGAAGCAACTGTAATCCATAGGGGTCGTCTTATATAAAATGATAAGAGAAAAACTAAAGTTGGACCCCTTTGATATTCGTGTGATGAACCTGCGATTCTGCTTCCTCTTCCAACTGAAACGACTCATCTGCGATGTTCAAATTGATGGTGGCCATCTCAATATAGCCCCTTTGCATGGACTCCCGCACGACCTGTTTACGCTCATGCAAATACTTTGTCGCCGCTTGGTGAATAAAATCACTGCGGTTTAACCCATCGCGTTTTGTCATCCGGTCCACCTCTTGTAATAAATAGTTCGGAAGGCTGATCATAATTTGTCTGCCATTCTCCTGAGACAAGTTGGACACCCCCTGCAAACACCACTCGGACACGTTCTTTGATTACTCTGTACATATAATAGCATCCAGCCCCCCATTTTGCAAAACAGTTTTTCCTCATCTTGCTACCAAAAACTACGGGTTTTATCAGCGTAATTCGACGTGTTTCGAAAAATTCCTGCATAAATCTTAGAAAACTTGGCTTTTCGCCAAGCTTTTATAGCGAAAAGCCTTAGTTGCACTTATCTGCCAAAATTAATCATATTTTTTATGTGCCGTCAATGCTCATTTATGAAGCGTTTACTTATATACACGGGGGATCCTGGCATTCAGGGTACAAGGGATTTCATACGTGATGGTGGAGAGGCGTTCCGATACTTCTTCTATGCTGATTTCTTCACGTTCCTGCTTTCCGATTAACGTTACTTTCGTTCCTACCGGAGCTTTCTCGGGAAGTCTGATCATCATTTGATCCATGCATATTCTGCCAACAATTGGACAGCGCTTCCCTTCCACAAGCACTTCCCCCCCATTTGTCGCATTCGCTCTTAACCATCCATCCCCATAGCCGATCGGCACCGTTCCGATCCATTCTTCTTCGTTTGCTTGATACGTAGCTCCATAACTGATGAAGGTTGCCGGCTGTACTTTTTTTACATGTGTCAATCGGCTATGCAGTGACATTGCCGGTTTTAGAGGAACCGGAATATCCGACGCCGTCTCAACCGCGGGAACAAGGCCGTACATCGAAATGCCAAAACGGATCATATTATAATCATTTCCCGGGTAACGCAAACTCGCAGCACTATTGCTGTAATGAACATATGGGATGTGTCCGGCTGCTTCTTTCGCCAAAAGAACAAACGATTGAAACGCTTTTAATTGCCGGGACAAATAATCGCTTCCCCATTCATCTGCGGTTGCCAGGTGCGTAAAAATTCCGGTCATCTCAAACCTTTTGTCTTGCTTCAATAGCTTTATCATGTTCAGCAACGTCTGTTCATCCGTTAATCCAATTCTCCCCATCCCCGTATCACATTTAAGATGCACATGCAGCGGTGGATCCGGATCAAGATAGCTCCCCGCCTCCGCTAGCCACTCTTGTTGAAAAGCCGTAACTGCAATACGGTATCGTTGGGCAACAGATGCATCTTGGGGATGAATAGGACCGAGTATTAATATTGGGACATCTATACCTGCTTCCCTTAGTTCCAGCGCTTCTTCCAAAAGAGCCACACCAACCCATTCCGCCCCTGATTCGATCGCCGTTCGGGCAACGGTTATCGCTCCATGGCCATAACCATCCGCTTTTACTACTGCCATTACGTGAACATCCGGATGATGAAGCGTTTTAACTGCTTTCACGTTGTCTGCTATTGCGTTTACATCGACTTCTATCCATGTGTCTCGATACGAATTGACCTTATAAGTGTCCACAATGATATCTCCTTGTTTACCGATCTGTTCATTGTTTATTATTGGACGCTTTATCATCGATGTCAAGGTATCTTTTTATTATAGAGTAGGATAACCTTTCTCAAGGCTACCTCCGGGTAGAATGGCCACCCATTGGTGCCCTAAACCCCCTCAGAACCTGGCGTGCAGATTTCCCGCACCAGGCTCTTCAGAAATGGTTTTACAGCATTGCGTAGAATTTCAGTTTCCGATACGGAATTGAAATTTTCGGACGCAATAATGGAAACAATGTCCGCAACTCATGGAATTTCTCCCACGTGACATATCCTTTTCGACTCCGACTGCTTAACATTTTCCGCCAATACTTGACGGTTGCTTCGTAGACTTTAACAAGGGATTGAAAATTCCCAGCTACGCCGCCGTACTTCACACTAATGCATTTGGGTCTGCATCTCCGACTGCGGGTCTCTCGATTCTCCGCATCTCCTTGAGACACCACCTCACGATGCCCTAGATTAGTCTTCACCAGTTGTATCAGCACTCTGGTGGAAGGACTTTCAGCTTCGAGATCACATACTTTCCAGGATTTTCAGAACCGTGTTTACCCAAAGTAACGTGTCCCAATCCTTTAACAGTATGTTGAGTGTAGTTCCCTACACTAGGTGCGACTGCCCGTCGCACAAAAAAGACCCAGAAAATACTCTGGGTCTGGCCCGATTATATTACGGGACTATTTATTTTCGTTCATGCCGGGTTATTTTGCCGATGTAGATGTCATGGATTCAGCGACGGCGGACATTTCTTCAGACTCCATCGAATCGGAAGCAATGATAAACTCAATCCCGTCACTCGTCCAGGTCAGCGTCTCCTCTGACATGACACCTACCACATCCCCCAACACTTCAGGCTCTCCATAACCCAATTCCGTTGGCGATGTTCCGGAAGCGGCAGAAATGCTTGCCGGCTGTTGGATAATAGTAAACGGTTGGTCCCCCTCATAGGTTAAAATCACACGTTTCCCTACATCTGTCTCAACTTCTTCACTTTCTGCCAACTCTGTATTCGCCGGTTCATGGGATGGCATAAGCACGTCGAAGGTTGTTTCATCCTCTTCTTCCTCTTCAACCGCCGCCGGTTCTTCCCCTTCTTCCTCGCTCTCCATATTGGCATCCATATCGAATGCTTCCCTTTCCAATGTTTCGTTGAGCGTGAACGATTCGAAGACGACTTCCACTAGGGTATTATAATCCTCGTCAAACACTCGAACCGCGTGAGGGGACAAATCATCGCTATTGAGCACAATTTCTTGTTGATGAAGGTTTTGATTTTGATAATTCGTGTTCGTTTCAAATACGTACCGATCTTCTTCCACGGCAAATTCGCGTTCGGTATCTGTTAAAATATCTCCAATTAACGACTCATACAAATAGATTTGGCTGTTATTATTCGGCCAGTCGCTTTGAAACCGAAAACTTTTGTCCAGTGCCGGAGTAAGCAGAAAAACACCTTCATCATTCCGCAGGATCATTTGATTCTGTTCCTCGTCTTCATTTTGCAGTTCCACACGATAGTACCGGTTTTCTTCGTTTTGCATATGCGCAATCTCTACGTCGTATTGCCGTGGCTCTTGTCCTGTTTGCATCGTCATTGTCGCTTCCGTCTGATAACCACTCATCGTCTGTAAAGTCTCATCCAGCTCCTCAATGACTTCTTCTTGTGATTTGTCACCGCAAGCTGCCAGCAATAAGACCGAAGCCAATGTAACCAAAGATAGCCATCTTGCTTTTTTCACCGAATATCTCTCCTTTGCCTCATTTATAACGACAAAGGAGGGTACCTTTTTGAGCAGCTGTTTAAAGATCGATAATGCAAGTGGTGGGGGTGAATTCTCTTAGTGGGTGACATTGCTTTCTCACCATCGCAAGGCCGATCCTATTTTGTCACGGGAAACCGACGTGATGGCACGAAAGCAACTACCGTCTTGCCACAATGGGTATGAGAAAACTAGGCTTTTCACCAAGCTTTTATCGCGAAAAGCCTTAGTTGCACTTATGCAGGTAAGAAAGTTGATTTATACTTTCTTACCTGCCAGGAGATAGCTAAGACTCACGGCCAATATTCCATTTATTACTCCTTATTATCCATCACCCATGATGGCAGCACCCCGCAATCCAAGACATTCAGAGAAACAACATTTTGTCATTTCCGTCCCTTTCCACCTACACGACAGGCCCCTCCTAACCGCAATACATCATATGAGACAACCTAAGCACTTATGCCGGCTCGTCTGCAAGCGAAGCATTAAATGCGGAAAATATAGAGGGGTTTGCACCGATCTATTACAAAACGCTTGAAATGAGTGGCCGTCCATCGTTGCTGCGTAAAAATGACAACGCGCCTAATATATCGTCGTCACCCAATGATTGTGGTGCCCTAATGTGCGCTAATTGCCTTTGGCTGATATAGTCTAACCTACGATTTTTCCAAGATGACTTGCCCGATTGCGTAGTCACGGGAATGAGAAATGGAGGCGTGCACGCGGATCGAATCATCGAGCTTCGGACAAATAAGCAGGGGTGCTCCGCTTTCTGTATGAAAAACCTCCACGTCTTTCCAGTTTATCGCTTCACCGATCCCGCTTCCATTCGCCTTTGCGAATGCCTCTTTAATCGCGAATCTTCCGGTGATAAATTCTATTTTTCGGCGATCGGTCATTTCCTCCAACCTTTTTTGCTCTTCCGCTGTTAAAATTCTTGTTATTAAACGTGATTGTCTTGAAATGACCGCTTCGATTCTTTTACATTCCGCAATATCGATGCCGGTACCTACAATCATTTCTGCTCCTCCTCATGTTCTCTTTCTCATTCGATCATGCCTATCGTCATATGGTAGAATATTAGGAAGCGTCGGAAACAGCTCTTTGGAAAGGGTGGTCTAATGTTCGTCCGTAATGAATCATTTTATTCATTTACGCGTAATTATCCGGTTATTACGACATTGCTCAGCATACATTTAATTTTGTTTCTCGTTGTAACACTCGGTCAGTGGGGGATATTTCCTCCCGGTCTTTTTGTTGAATATTACTTCGTCGGTTTTAACGCCGCGATCTTCGCCGGTGAGTGGTGGCGGCTGTTTACACCGATTCTTTTGCATCTGGGGTTGCAACATGTGTTGTTTAATTCATTTGCCCTTTTTTTGTTCGGACCTGCACTCGAACAAATGTTGGGAAAAGTAAAGTTTGTTGCTTTTTATTTTCTAACGGGGGTTACGGCGAACGTGGCCACGTTTCTGTTGGAGGATCTTTCTTATCGCCATGTTGGTGCTTCCGGCGCGATTTACGGACTACTCGGGTTATATGTTTATATGATGCTGTTTCGAAAAGAGCTAATTGACCCCCAAAGCCGACAAATTGTTACCATTATTCTCTTCATCGGTATTATCATGACGTTTTTAACGCCCGGCATCAATATTTTGGCACACCTTATCGGTGCATTAGCAGGGATGGCCTTTGCTTCGCCGTTCTTAAAAAACGCCCGGCCGTTCATCCCTTATCAACGGTTCAGGCCGCCGAAGGATGGCGATGGTTCACCTCAATTTGATCCTACCCGCTGGAACAAACAACGAAAGCCTCGAATCAATGGCTCGTTGATCGCTAACACATTGGGGATCATCTTCATTATTCTCGTCATTGCAGGTGTTTTGGCAAACCTCTTTTAGTTAGAACATCTAATAAGCGGGCAAATTCCCGCCGATGCCAAGCATAAACAAATCAATCATTTTTGTCTCTCTCTAAACAAAAACCGCCCCGGTGCTGGTACGACAAGCATAGTGTGCTTGTAACACCAGCAAAGAAAAGGGGCTTTTTCTATGTTTCATTTGTCTACCGTAAAGATTGCCCGTGCATATGGACCTTTGATAGATACTCATCTTAGGCATGCATTGATCGGGGCAATCAGACCGTTACGATTCACCCCGTGTTTTCTGCAAAATATGACAGATCACTGGATTCGCAGCACAAAAGCTTTTCCCGTCCTCGTTAAATTCAAGCGTGGTTCAGACTGTTATCAAAACGGGAGCGCCGTATTCCAATATATTGCGAAGAAGCATGTTCGTTGCAAAGTGAAGCAATCGTTTCCGCGTTTTTCATGCCAAAGCGGCATATTAACAGCTCAAGCACTCGAAAAACTATGTAATAATTGCGATGATATCGAAAAAATCTATTTAAATCGTTCTGTAAGCGCATTGCTCAATACCGCTACAAAGACAACACGTTCCGCCCTTTTGCAAGAAAGCGATCTCACCGGTGAAGGGTCAACAATCGCCATCCTTGACACCGGCGTGCATCCGAGTCAAGATTTCACCGAACCGGAAAATCGAATTGTAGCTTTTAAAGATTTCATCAACGATCGTACCGAACCATACGATGATAACGGCCACGGCACACATTGCGCAGGGGACGCGGCCGGGAATGGGTATCTATCCGACGGGAAATACGTAGCCCCGGCGCCGAATGCGAATATTGCGGGTGTTAAAGTGCTTAACAGATCAGGAGCCGGTCCATTATCAAACATCATTGCCGGTATTGATTGGTGCCTGGAAAATAAAGAAGAATACAATATTGATATTCTATCTCTTTCCTTGGGAAGCCCGGCCTCTGAACCTGCCGATGATGATCCGGTTGTGGAGGCAGTGAACGAAGCCTGGAACGAAGGGATGGTCGTTGTTGCTGCCGCCGGGAATGAAGGGTCGAGTTCCGGCACTATTTCTTCTCCTGGCATTAGTCCACAGATTATTACCGTAGGTGCCCTCGACGATCAAAACACTCCGGAGCGCGCCGATGATACGGTTGCCGGTTTTTCCAGCCGCGGACCAACGATCGATGGAGAAACGAAACCGGACATCCTTGCGCCGGGCGTCGATGTTGTTGCCGTTCGATCTCCGCGTTCATTTCTCGATAAAGTAACAAAATCCAGCAGGGTCGATAATCATTACACTGCCATGTCCGGTACATCGATGGCCACACCGATCGTTGCCGGCATTTGTGCTCAACTGTTGGAATTAAACAGTGACTGGGAACCGGACGACATCAAAACAAGATTGCTCGAAGGAGCAGAAGATATGGGGCTTGACGAAAACACACAAGGCGCAGGCTCCGTAAATGCAATGGAAAGCGCATCGGATTTTGTATAGGTCCTCTGCCGGAAGCCCCCACGGGTTTCCGGCATTAATTTGCTATTTCTCCGATATAGTTTGGAGAGGCGGGCGGATCGATGGTTTCGCTTAAATCATACGGTCCGATCTGTTCGATTTCGTCCATATCCCCATCAAATTCGACATCATGATAGCCAAAATCAGCGGCCGTCAATAAAACGCCTTCGACAAACATCAATAATTGTGTTTCATCATTTTCGCTCCATTCATCCAGACCGGAATATGATAACAAAACACTTTCTTCGTCACGTTCATCCACGTTGTCCAGTTCAACATAGGGAGGGATCACCGACTCGACATATTCATTTTCTTCCGTTTCCATCCGCTGTAACGTTTCTTCCAGGTTCTCATCGGAGGCATCTTCCATATCCAAGCTTTGCCCGGTTACAAGATAAGCATTTCCTTCACCGGCCTGAAAAACATAGTATCCAGCGGATGCTTCGAAGTCAGCATCTTCCTGTTGGAACCAATCCTCCCATTCGGACGGCCAAGGTTGCTCTATATCGAAGCGGGCAATTTCCTCTAATCCTTCACGGATTTTCACATCTTCCTGCTCCTGTTCTTCAATGTCCAGTAACGGAGACGCTTGCAACCCAAGTGCATTCGGATCTATACGATCGAGCATCTCGTCGGCGCCGTTCTCCTCTGCATCTCCGGAATGATCAACGGTAATGGGCACGATCGTTTCATTGTCGGGAGCTAAAAATGGCAAAGCAAGGAGTTGTTGTTCGTTTTGAGAAGCCGCAGACCGGTAATCAACGTCAGCATATACTTCATCCATTTCCACTACCCTTCGATCAATGGAATCCTCTTCTATATTTTCCTCTTCCGTGTCTTCCTCTTGCTCACCTTCCTCTCCATTGCTATCGACCGGAGGTTGTACGTCTTCTTCTCGAACCCCTTCTTGTATTTCTTCTCCATCTTCTTCAATGACGGTCTCTTCCTGTTCATCCTGCTCGTCTTCCATATCTTCTTCGGCGTCTCCATCCTCTTCATCCATTGCAGAGCTATCTTCTTCACGTTCCGTTGTTGGCTCAGTGCCGAATTCTCCTTGGGAGGATGGGGAAGGGCCCTGGGAGACAACAATCACCGTCAATACGACGACGGCAGCTGACGACAGTCCCCATACAACCGGCTTTCTGAATCGACGAACCGGCTGCTTGCGTTCGTTCATTTTCAGCTGGATATTGCGATAAATCTCCTCTTTGCTGCGTGTATCTTTGATTCCATCAAGCGCCTTTAAATTACGTTCGATTTCGTCTTCGCGATGATTGCGTCTCAAGGTTTCCCTCCTCCCTTTCATCTGTGTTCAAAGTCTTTCTAAGCTGTTGAATGGCCCTGTGTTGGGTTGTTTTAACCTTGCTCTCGGACCACCCTAACGATTCGGCTGTCTCCTTAACGGATAATGACTGGATAAAACGAAGAATCAGCACTTGACGATGAGCGAGTGAACAAGTGCCAAGGGCTTCATAAACGACCTGAACTTCAGCCTTCTTCACCGCAATTTCTTCAGGCAAAGGATCAGGATCGTGGGTGTCAATTTTTTCGTTCGACACGATTGTCCCAAACCATTTTCTTTTTTGTCGGTTTTCTTTTCGAATATAATCAATCGCCAAATGTTTCGCTATTGAAAATAACCATGTTTTTTCATTACTCTTTCCATCAAAATTTTCGTACGATCCCAAAACTTTTATATAGACGTCTTGCACAAGTTCTTCGGCTACATTTCGATCCCGTATCATGTAATAAATAAATTGATATATGGATTGGTGATATTCTTCATAAAGACGGTCAAACGTACGATCAGCCACTTCCGTTCCCCCTAACAGTCGTTTTTTAGCCGGAAGCGTTACAATTTTTCATATTGTTTATCATCATTTTTTGACATTCAAAATTAGCAGTCTACGCCATTATAGCACGGATTCATCGTCCTGCTAGAGCCTCATTAAAGTTTTGACAAACAAGAGGGGGTTTCTTAAACTAAAGTGGCTACATTTTAGTTGTACTGGGGAGGAGAATAAAAAATGAAACGACCAATCATCTTTGTTGTTACCGCTGCTATGGCGATGACAGTCGGCGCATGCAACAATGCAGATGACGATTCAGCAAGCGACAATGATCAGGAACTGCCTGCTGAAACGGATGAGGAAACAGATGATTCGGAAAATGAAACAGAAGAAGAAGGAACCGCAGAAGATGACATAGAAGAGGAAAATGAAGACGGCACAGCCACGGAAGAAGTCGATTTTCTTTTCTATGATGAAGAAGCGTTGAACATGTATCGGGAAACTCGAACAGTGACTGCTGCATCCACGGAAGAATTGCCCGCTTCCGCAGTGGAAGAATGGTTGAGCGGGCCGGAAAATGACGAATTGACATCCCTCACCGATGAGGGCGTGGACGTTCAATACGTAGATGATCAAGATAGCATTGCACACATATCATTCTCTCCGGAAATCACCGATGCCAATTTCGGTTCTTCTGCGGAAACAGCCTTCTTAGACCAAGTAGCGCACATTATGGCTCAGTTTGGATATGACTCAACCCAATTTCTTCTCGACGGAGAAATACAGGAATCACTATTCGGACACATTGATACTTCGGAGCCTTACACTCCGGATGATAGTTTGGATACTTATGATGAAATAAATGAATAAAAATCGGTATTATGCCGGTTTTTTTTGCTGTTTAATGTTACAAGCCTTTGTAACGCAAATGTTAAAAATATAGGTCTTTCCTATTGAAACAACCTTTCTTTTGTCATTTTGTGTAATTGGGATTCATTACCTGATGCAATAGTCCTCGTTCCTTGTTACCTTAATATTGCACATATTGATAGAGGAGGTACATAAATCTATGAAACGATTAAAATTGGCGGCTTTGCCGCTCGCCGCATTTTTTGCTTTTACAAGCGTATCGGAGGCCAATGCCGATACGCACGAAGTCAACGAGGGAGAATCGCTTTGGTCGATCGGATTAGACCATGGCGTTGCTACCGAGGACATTAAAGAAACAAACGGAAAATCCGAAGATGCCGTCTCTCCGGGAGAACAACTGGACATTCCAGAATCCGTTTCAGCCGAAGAAGAAGCGCTTCTCGCCCGTATCATTCAGGCTGAGGCAAATGGGGAGCCTTATGATGGAAAAGTAGGCGTTGGAACCGTTGTGCTTAACCGCGTGGCTGCGGATAACTTTCCGGATTCCATCCATGAGGTTGTCTATGAAGTTGAAAGCGGGAGTTACCAGTTTAGCCCTGTCCTTGACGGAACGATCGATCAGCCGGCTGACGAAGAATCGAAACGAGCCGCTCGCGAAGCGATCGTCTTTGACGGGCAAGGACAAGGGTCCACTTACTTCTACAATCCTGCAGAAGCATCAAACCATTGGAATGCCACAAGAGATGAGACAATTTCAATCGGGGATCACGTCTTTGCACGTTAAATGTTATACTTGGAACCGAGAATCGGGGATGTAATATCGTCCCCGGTTTTTTTATCTTGAAAAAAACAGGGTCAACACTAAAATCAATGGTTGATATTCGTGATTAAATATGGTAGCACCATTAGCGAGCGAAGGAAAAACTCGTAGACTCCTGTGGGAAAGCGCAGGGCGAAGACCCCGCAGGAAAAAAGCGAACGTCTTTTTTTCCGAGGAGGCTGAGCTCGCCTTTTCGCGTTAAACATTTATTCATTCTATTGTAGTTAGGAAAATCGGGTACGGGAGCATTTCCCGCTCCTATGTGCCCTGTTGTTTTCCGTACCATCTCATCCTTTTCACATTCGTCTTATCTTTCGTTATAATAAGGACAGAACTGAAAAAAGGGAGGACGCGGATTTTGCTTGATCATTCCAAAATTTTTACCAAAAAAGAAGAGATAGCAAACGCCGTCACCCATGGGATCGGAAGCCTTCTAAGCATCGCGGCACTTGTGCTGTTAATTGCATACGCAACACACATCGGCACCCCTTTACACATCGTCAGTGTTTCCATTTTCGGTGCCACAATGTTATTGCTCTATGTATGCTCTACGTTGGTACATAGTTTTCCGAAAGGGAAAGCCAAAAACCTATTTGAAATACTCGACCATTCTTCGATCTACTTGTTTATTGCCGGAACGTATACTCCTTTCCTTTTTCATGTACTGGAAGGAGCTATAAGTTGGACATTGTTTTTCGTCATATGGGGGCTGGCAATCACAGGGATTGTATTTAAAGTCTTTTTTGTTAGGCGCTTCCGGGTGTTGTCTACGCTCGTTTATATTGGAATGGGCTGGATGATCGTTATTGCGTGGGGACCCCTTGCCGCTGTAGTTCCAACGGGAGGATTAGTGTTACTCGCCATCGGTGGTGTGTTCTACACGACAGGCGCATTTTTTTATCTATGGGGCCGCTTTCCTTATCATCACGCCATTTGGCACGTATTTGTCATTGCCGGTTCCGCTGCCCACTTTTTCGCGATCCTTTTTTATGTTATTCCCCTTTAAATCTCCATAAAAACAACAGGGGAACTCCATGGAGTTCCCCTGTTTCATGGCATGTTTTCCTATTCGGTTATGAACATTTGCGTCCAATAATCGCCGTAGCTGCCACCTGCAACATGGCCGATACCGATGTGTGTAAAGTCTTCATTAAGAATATTGTCGCGGTGCCCATCCGAATTCATCCAACCTTCAACGACCTGTTCAGGGGATTGCTGGCCGGCGGCAATATTTTCACCTGCACCCATATAATCAATGCCGAACTCATCCATCATATCAAATGGCGATCCGTAATTCGGGCTGTCGTGGGAAAAATAATCGCTGTCGCGCATATCTTCAGATTTTACACGGGCTACATCGGAAAGATCGCTGTGCGCTTCCAACGGCTGAAGACCTTGATCTTCTCTTTCTTCATTCGTCAAGCGAACAACTTCTTGCTCAAATTCACTTTCCGTTTCGAAGTTTTGATCATTATTTTGCTCATTGTCTTGTTCATCAACTTGACCGTCGCCATGTTCTTGCTCGTCGTCATTTCCTTCTTCTTCATTGTTTTCTTCCGACTGCTCTTGCTCCGGTTGTTCTTCTTCAGACGGTTCTTCTTCCGGTTGGCCCTCTTCTTTCTCATTCTCTTCATCAGTTTCATCTGCAGGTTTGTCTTGGTCTTCTTGCTCTTCATCTACGTCTTCCGGGGATTGAAGATCGAGCTCCTCACTAATGACTTCGAACTTATCTTCTACCGTATCCCAATCTTCGCCGGAGACGTTAAAGCTTCCGGCATAACCGAAAACGGCTATCGATCTATGATCATCTCCCTCTATGTATCTGACATCCTCTTCCTCTGCCATCGCTCCCGCCGGAACGAGTAAAAAAGCTGATAATGCTAATAAATATTTTTTCATGCATAAGCACCTCCTGTACGCATTATGGCAACGCAAAACGCCCATGAAAAGGGGAGGGAAGATTATACCATGGTCCAAATGTTGGCACCGATAGAAAGATTGCGAAAGATATTTACAGGAGCTTTTCGAAGATTTCAAGACAATGAAAATAAGACTACATTTCATTAAAAACAATATCGATCGTGTTAAAAAAATAAGCACCGGCTTCATTCATAAGCCAGCGCTCATATGTCAAGTTTTAAATATCTCCTTCTTCACCCATGTCGTCGCCTTCTTCAGGCATACCGGGATCATCATCCATATCTCCATTACACGCTGCGAGCATTCCTACCGCGAATACAACGGAAAGCAAAGAATACAACCATTTCTTGTTCATGTTGGTGCCCTCCTTTTTGTAACTCAATAATCTATATCCATTTTAGCAAAAAGATATGCGTTCAACTCCGCTTTTCGAGATTTTTTTACAATAACACGATTTTTTTATATATTGCAGGCACGTCGTTTGACAACATAATAATAGAGCAAACCGGCAATAAGCAAAACCAACGCAATCCCAAAAATGAGCAGCAATACTTCCGTATCCCCGGCGGCAACACTACTCCCCATTAAGGTAAAAGCCATGGCCCCTGGCAAAATGCCGATTGCTGTCGCTGTAATATATTTAAGAAAAGGTGTCTGCGCGAATCCGCAAACATAACTGATCAGATCAAAGCTGAGCATCGGGATGAGTCGTAAAAATAACACATAGTAAAACCCATAGCGCAACAGCTGGTTTCTAAATTCGAGCAACCTCCCGCCCTGCATCTTTTTTTCGATCCAACGGCCCCCGAGATACTGCGCCATAAAATAGCCCAAAGCAGCAGCAAAGAGCGAACCGATGATGGTGAGTACCACTCCGCCCCACAGGCCAAAAAGCAGCCCGCCGACAAAACCAACAACGGAAGCCGGAGCAAAAAAGACGGGGCGCAATCCGCTGAGAAGAAGAAATAACAGTGGCGCAAAAATCCCAAATCCTTCTATATAATCACGAAGACGTGCCGGACTCCAGGCATCGCCGACTTGCGAGGCCAAATAAACGATCACGATCACAGCAATGCCGACGAAGATCCCTTTTACCTTTCCCTTGTCCATACAAAACCGTCCTTTTTCACTCTCAATAACATTTCCTTTTCTTCCAACCCGGACTGTTGTAGAATAATAATGGTATCCTCAGATAAAGTAGGTGGTAACGGTGAAGTTAGTAGCGATCGACATGGACGGAACATTATTACATACAGAGAAAGAGATCAGTGATC
Organism: Salicibibacter cibi; assembly: GCF_016495865.1. NCBI lineage: Bacteria > Bacillati > Bacillota > Bacilli > Caryophanales > Bacillaceae > Salicibibacter > Salicibibacter cibi. The sequence continues at coordinate 832,108 of NZ_CP054706.1, read as the reverse complement.
GCACGGTTTCCGCGGTTCAGCATTTACAACGTCAGGGACACGCCTTCATCATAGCAACCGGCCGCACCTTGCAAGACGCAAAAAACATTGTCACAACCGCCGGCATCCCGGCCGACGGTTATATTTGCGCAAACGGTGCAATGATCGCCGACCACAAAAGCCATATTTTGACGGAAAAACACCTTGGCCTTCACGTTGCCACCGATATTGCATCCTGGCTGCACGAACGGCATTTTTATTTTCATCTGGCTACGTCCGCAGGGCTTTATACGGCGGACGACACCTACCAGTTCTTTTTGGATGATCTTAACGCGTATGCCCACGAAAAAAACGACGGCGGGAAAATGGCAGCCATCATACGGGATCAGGCCGATCGCCAGCTCAATAATATGGGGGTTAAGATGCTTCCGGCCCCCGAAGATATCCCAAGTTATGATTTTACCGCTTATAAATTTCTCGTTTTATCCCTATTCCCTCAAAAATTACAAACCATTCGCGCCGCTTGGAAATCAAATCCGAGCATTGCACTGACATCTTCGGGCAGGGACAACATTGAACTCATGCCTTTTGATGCCGAGAAAGGCAGCGGATTGACGTTTATGGCAAAGAAGCTGGGCATCGCTCCCGAAAACACGATCGCGATCGGCGATAATTATAATGATTTATCCATGTTTGAAACAGCCGGTCTCAGCATCGCAATGGGCAACGCAGAAACAGACGTAAAACAATACGCCGATATGGAAACTGCCGACAATGATGAAGATGGCGTGGCAAAAGCAATTGAAACATACATTTTGGGTACCCCGCAATAATGTTCGTCTATTGGTTTATGCGCTCGGCACGTTTGCTATGCCCGAACCTCTCATCCGTTCACGTGATCGAATGTTTCTTTTCTCCTATATAACCAATAGAACATAATTACAAATAAACAACAACGCGATCACATATTGATAAGGGTGCACTTCACTTCGACGGCCCGTCGCCCATTTTAAAAGCGGATAGAGAATAAAACCGGCGGCCAATCCATCGATAATCGAGTAGGTGAGCGGAATGAGAATCGCCGTTAACCCAGCGGGAAACCATTCTGTAAAATCCCCCGGGATATCGCGCAATTTTTCCGCCATCGACATACCGACGATCATTAAAATCGGCGCGATCGCCGCCTCCGGAATAGCAGAAATAAACGGCATTACCGCGAAGCTTGTCAAGAAAAGAAAACCGGCGGTCACAGCGGTCAATCCTGTTTTTCCCCCTTCGGCGACTCCGGCCGCGCTCTCGACGACTAGCACCGTTGGCGAAGTGCCAAACAAACCGCTGACCCCAGCGTTGATCGCGCTTGTTTTATACACCTTACTGACGTCTTTATTGTATGGGACGAGTCCGTGCACAAGCCCTAACGTGTCAAAAAGAACCAGCAGCGTTAATGAAAAAACAGCCATCCAAAATGGGGCGTGCAATAGCCCGCCAAAATCAGCTGCGCTAAAAATCCCAAGGTATCCGCCCAAATCCGGTGGCTCACTCTCCGGTTCTCCGCCGAATCCGGTTATATAAATGACCGCTGTTGTTAACAAAAGACCGATCACAAACGCGCCTCTTACTTTTTTTACATAAAGAATTAAGATAAGCAATAAGCCAAAAATCGTAAATGCGAGTGATGGAGAATCAATCGGAGCGAGGCTGATTAACGTTTCAGCGTCCGCTACAATTACTTCGCCCATTTGTAAACCAATCATTACAAGCAACAAGCCAATCCCCGCGCTGATGCTGTATTTTAACGATGCCGGCACAGCATCGGACAGCCTGGCTGCGAGCGGCGTAAACGTGGCAACCATGAGGAGCACACCTGACACAATGACAACGGCAAGCCCCATTTGCCAGCTTAAGTCATATCCTTGGACGAGCGTATACACAAAAAAAGCGTTAATCCCCATCCCCGGCGCGAGCGCTAGAGGCACATTCGCATATAATCCCATTAGCAAACTGCCAATGACAGTGACAAGGACCGTCGCGATCATGGCATATTGAAAAGGAATGCCGCTGTCAGCTAAAATCGTTGGATTGACGATAATGATGTGCGCCGCTGCAAAAAAGATCGTTATGCCGGCGACCAATTCTTGTTTGATCGTTGTATCATGTTCCCGTAGTTGAAATAGCTTTTGCAGCATCAGCATTCTCTCCAGTCTTCCGCGCAAAAAATACGAGCTCCCTTCATCAAAAGGGAACCCATGAGCATGAACAAAATTACTTAGGTTATTGTTTCGATTCTTTTAACTGTTGACGAACACGACTGATCTCTTCCTCCAATTGACGGAGCTGACGCACCACTGGGCGTACATTCCCGCCAATGGATTCCATTTTTTCCACGTCACCTTGAATACGAACATAATCCGATTTTAATAGCTTTAATTCATCTTCCAATTCTTTCACTGTCATGATTAAGTGCCCTCCGTTTTGCTTTGCCTTTAACGTAACATCTTCGGCCAAGAAGGGCAAATGGCAGACAAAAAGGGGCAGTGCTGACGAATGACCGATGTGGAGACATCCGACCCCAAAGCGTAAAAAGCCCTTCGGCATGTGCCTCATATCAGATTAGCTCTCGAGATTGAGCTTTGAAGACTCTTTGTGTTGCACGGAAGATATATGAGTCCTCAGGATTGAGTTTAGCGGACTCTATTCGCTGATTGGGAGTCATTTGAGTCCTCAGATTTAGGTTTAGTGGACTCTTATCGATGCTTCGGAGCCACACGAGTCCGCAGATTTAGGTTTAGTGGACTCTTATCGATGCTTCGGAGCCACACGAGTCCGTAGATTTAGGTTTAGTGGACTCTTATCGATGCCTCGGAGCCACATGAGTCCGCGAGTGCAACAAAACACGATAAGTTCATCATCATTTTCTTCTTTCCATGGGTTTCGCAACGGGGCATTCATTCCCATTTTAGGGATTAGGTTGGAGTTTCCGCTAACTTTGACAACACCAACGGAAAATGCTTATGTTCCAGTCTTTTTCCGTTATTCAGCAGTCCCTATGTAGGTAAGAAAGTTGATTTATACTTTCTTACCTACCATAGAAAAATCCCCTGCTATCAGAGTAGCAAGGGATCATATATATTCTTAATCTAGCACGGTAACTTCAACACTTTGACGGCCAAACTGTTCGGCTTCTTCTTGTGTTGGAACATGAAGATCGATACTTTCGCCAGTGATGGCTCCGCCTGTGTCACCTGCAACGGCTTCGCCATATCCTTCAACATGGACAGTGGAGCCAAGTGGGATGACATTAGGGTCAACCGCTACAACGTTTGCGTCACGATCGTTGTTGAGATCAATACCTGTTGCTGTAACGCCGCTACAGCCATCACAATTTGCAGTGTAAGCGGTAGCGTCCATTGTGTACGTTTCGCCTTCCACATCGGAAGAAGTCCCATTACTTTCGGTTCCTACGTCTTCATCTTCTTCTTCTGTAGCTTCTTCCTCTACAGGTTCTTCTTCCGTTGCTTCTTCTTCGGTTCCTTCATCTTCTACTGCGTCTTCTTCTGTTCCTTCTTCTTCGGCAGCTTCTTCTTCTACAGGTTCTTCTTCTGTTCCTTCTTCTTCGGTAGCTTCATCTTCTACTGCGTCTTCTTCTGTTGCTTCTTCATCCTCTGTAGCTTCTTCCTCTACAGGTTCTTCTTCTGTTCCTTCTTCTTCTGCTGCTTCATCTTCTACTGCGTCTTCTTCCGTTGCTTCATCCTCTGTAGCTTCTTCCTCTACAGGTTCTTCTTCTGTTGCTTCATCCTCTGTAGCTTCTTCCTCTACAGGTTCTTCTTCCGTTGCTTCATCCTCTGTAGCTTCTTCCTCTACAGCTTCTTCTTCCGTTGCTTTGTCCTCTGTAGCTTCATCTTCTACAGGTTCTTCTTCCGTTGCTTTGTCTTCAGTGGCCTCATCCTCTGAAGCATCCTCTTCTACTGCTTCGGAGTTTCCGTAGTATAACGCTCCAAACGTTTCAGGGCCGGCCAATCCATCGACTGCAATATCAGCATCGGACTGGAATGATTTAACGGAATCGTGCGTTTCGCCATCAAAATATCCATCTACTGAACCGTTATAATGACCGGAATCCTGTAGCGTTCCTTGCAAATCGGTAACGAGTTCATTTTCGTCACCTTTTCCGAGTACTTTTAGTGCACCGAGCGTTTGCACGCCCGCCAAGCCATCTGCAAGTAATTGCTGGTCTTCTTGATAATTGGTAACAGCATCGGTTGTTGAGTTGTCATAGACACCACTGGCATCATTTTGTTGCAAGTATCCTTCTTCAACGAGTAGGTCCTGCAACTTTTCGACGTGACTATTCTCTATGCCATCGGTAAGTAATTTGTCCCCGAAATCACTCGCATCAGCGGCTATCGGTCCGGCAAAGAAAACAAACCCTGCGGCTACAGCAGACAGACTATAATTTCTTAGCCTGTTTGTCGCTTGTAACTTCAGCACCAATCAACGCCTCCTCTTGGTAATTAATGGGCGAAAGCCTTTCAACCACCCAGAAGCATCCTAACAAGCTATGAAAAAGTAAGCAAGTGGAAATCGCTAATTTAAACCAACTGCAATGGAATTGTAACAGAGGAAATACTAGGTCATATCCCCGTATTTTGTTTGCAACGACTAGAAAAAGAGACTCTTATGAAGTCATCCGAAAATCTATCCTTATTGTGAAAAATTATGTGAAAATCCGCTCACTGGAGCAATAGTTCAACTTCGGCTACATGAAACGTCATCACCCATTCCTTGAGGTCCACGCCATCCACCGTCCATGTATCCAATCGCAAATAATGAGGATTCAGTTTTTCATAAAATGGAAAGGAAGGGTTATCGGCGAGGGCAACAACCTTAAATGTCTTCCACCCTCTCTCGTGAAAGTTCACGAGCACATGTCGCAAGAGCGCGCGGCCGATGCCATGTTGTTGGTTGTTTTTCAGAATGTATATTGCATTTAATTCCCCTTCCGCCGGTTCTTTGTCATCAGCCTGATCGCAGATGGCAAAACCGACAATCTCTGATTGGTCATTGACAGCTACGAGTCCATAGTTAGACTTCCGGGGATATTCAGTAAGAAGGTTTTCCCAATGTTTTTCACGCTCCGACACCTGTAAGCGGCCCAAGAAACTTTGGGGGACGATCCCTTTATAAGTCGTGTGCCAGCTATGCACATGCACATAAGCAATGCCGTATGCATCCCCTTCCTTCATCTCGCGAATCGTATAAGCCATATGGTGAGGCACCTCTTCTTCCCGTTATTTTTCGTCCGCCAACCGCTTAGCTGCCCGGAGCAACACATTCGCCCCTTTTTCAATGTCGGCATCACTCGTATATTCCTCTTCATGATGGCTTTTCCCGTTGGCGCTCGGCACGAAAATCATGCCCGTTTCCGCAATCCGGCTCATATTTTTCGCATCGTGGGAAGCACCGCTGTACAATTGTTCCGCTTCGTATTCAAGCGATGACGTTTCCTCTAAAAGGATGTTTCGGATCCTTTCGGGAAAATGAACCGTTTCCGTTTGCGCATTCGTCTCTAGCGTAAAATCAACATCATACATTTTCGACGTATCGGATATAATTTTGCGAATGGCCATCGGGACTCCTTTTCGCATATGGTCGTCGGGATGGCGCATATCAATGGTAAAGGTAACATCACTTGGAATGACGTTCGGTGCACTTGGCGCGACTTGCAACGTACCGACGGTAATCACCAATTCCTCGACTGATGACGCATACTTGGATAGGGCGGTAACCATGGAAGATGCTGCGACGAGCGCATCTTTACGGCCGGACATGGGGGTTGTTCCCGCGTGATCCGCTTCCCCTTTAACATGCACAGTCAACCAAGCCAAACCTTGAATCCCTTGGACGATGCCAATGCTCTTTTGGCGTTGTTCAAGCACCGGTCCCTGTTCAATATGTAACTCTATGAATGCATGTGCATCCTTTATACGATGAGCCTCTTTCCCTTGGTAACCGGATTCGTGCAATGCCGTTTCAAAGTTTATTCCCTCGGCATCTACCGTTTCATAGACACTTGTTTTCGAGACATCCCCTAGCGCAGCGCCGGAACCGAGCAACGGAGGCATGAAACGTGCCCCTTCTTCATTCGTAAAATTAACAATTACGATCGGACGTTCTGTTTTTATGTCCTTATCATTCAGCGTGCGAATTACTTCCAATGCCGTGAGCACACCGATGACCCCGTCGTATTTTCCTCCATACGGTTGGGTGTCCAAGTGTGATCCGATTACTACGGGGAGAGATCAGGTTTTGTGCCTTCACGCCTGCCGTAGATGTTGCCGAAATCATCGACCGTTACCTGAAGGTCTGCCGTCTCCAGCCATTGAACGAACGTAGCGCGCATTTCCGTGTCTTCCTTTGACAGGGTTAGCCGATATAAACCGCCGTTTTCTGTCGCACCGATCGCAGCACTCGTATTTATCGTTTCCATGAGTCGCTTCAAATTGATCATCATTTCTAGCCTACTCCCTTTCCTATTGGGGATCGTTTCTGAAGCCGTATAAGTTCTATATAATCGCCATTCATTGTTATACTTTTAAGAGTTTACACCAGTCTGATAAAGGAAGTCCTTCCCATGCATTCAAACAAGCGAACAAAAATACAGCGACGTTTGATCGTCGCGATCACCCTTTCCGGTTCTTTCCTATCCGTTCTCATGCAGTTTTTGCTTATTACAGCATTCCCTAGAATCATGGTTGAATTCGACGTGAACGCAAGTGAAGTTCAGGGCTTGACGACGATTTATATGTTAATGATCGCTATCCTGATTCCAATGACGGCATTTTTAATCGATACGTTTAAAACAAGAACATTAATGATGAGTGCGATGTTTTTGTTTTCCATAGGCACATTGTTTGGGTTGCTTGCGCCATCGTTTGAAATGCTAATGGTAGGGCGCATATTTCAAGGAGCCGGGTCCGGCATGTTGATGCCGCTCATGCAAACCTTGCTTTTATTGATTTATCCAAGGGAAAAACGAGGATTTGCGATGGGGATGGCAGGGCTTGTCATTAATGTTGCGCCTGCGATCGGCCCGCCTATATCCGGCGTTATCGTCAACGCTTTCGAGTGGCGTGCGATTTTTTTGTTAACGCTTTTGATTGCTGTGGCTATTATGATTCTTATGTTTCTATTCATGCGTAACGTCACCGAAAGAAGAGATTCAAAGATTGATGTTCTTTCTATCCTATTGTCAACCGTCGGTTTTGGCGGCATTCTTTATGGGTTCAATACAGAAGGAGTCGCTATGATCGGCATCGGGAGCATTACACTGATCTTGTTCGTCATCCGGCAGTTCCGTTTGGAACAGCCAACTCTGGAATTGCGTGTGCTCAAAACGCCTATATTCGCCTTGGTTGCAATGGTTTCCATTCTTTCTTTTAGTTTGTTAATTTCAATTGAAACCATCTTGCCAATGTATGTGCAGAACGTTCAGGAGCACTCTGCATTGTACGCAGGAATCGTGGTATTTCCGGGAGCAATGACCCTCGCAGTTATGTCGCTCCTGGCAGGGAAGCTGTTCGATAAATACGGCGGAAAACGCATGGCCCTGATCGGTTTTATTCTGATCGCGACGTCTACGCTCAGTTATTTTTTCCTGCTTGATGTTCATACATCTCTTGCGTTTGTATCGGTCTTATTCATGTTCGCCATGGGTGGCGTTGCGCTCATTAACATGCCGATTATGACTACGGGCATCAACGCATTGCCGGATGCTTTAGTCGCCCACGGCACGGCGATTATCAATACGGCCCGTCAATTCGGAGGATCGTTAGGTCTTACCTTCATTATCTCATTCATCAGCCGACAAGCTACGGTAGATGACGCCGCAGACGCACTCCACTTTTTGAACGGTGTGTCACATGCTTTTTTTGTCGCTTTTTTGTTTGCGTTTGTAGGCTTGTTGCTCTCTTTCATGCTTAAAAAAGAATAGAGGAATGTGGGTCAACACTAAAACATACGGTTGACAAATAAGTCCCTTAACAAAGTTAAACGTTCTTAAAGTGGAAAAAAGAAGTTCGCTTTTTTCTGCGGGGTCTTCGCCCTGCACTTTCACAGGAGTCTCCGTGTTTTTCCTCCGCTAGGCTAGTGTGATCACCATAATTATCCATTTATATCAACCATAGATTTTGGTGAAGAGCCAGGAATGTTTTTTATTTATGCATTCACTTTTTTCACCCTGCCGACTTGGCCATCCATTAGTCTCACTTTAATGCCATGAGGATGCGTCGGAGCATTTGTTAAAATCTCTTTCACTGTACCACTCGTTCTTTTTCCCGTTCTTTGGTCTTTTTTTAAAACGATTTCGACGTCAGCGCCGGTGTGGATGTTGGCTCGTTTTTGCCCGTCAGTCACTGTTGAACGCCTGCCTTTCTTTTGCTTATTTTATGGGAGTTTCGTGTTACAAGTATAGCAGAGTACAATACCAGTGCGATGCCGATAACTTGCCAGAACATGAGATAATCCCCCAAGAAAAGAACACCGGTGATGACCGCCACAATTGGCTCAACGGTCCCTAAGATGGATGCATTGCTTGCCTCGATATGTTTCAACCCCGTCGTATAAAGCAAATAGCCGAGAACTGTTGAGACGATCGTGAGTAAAAGTGCGGAGATCCAAACATCAGGATAAATAAACGCATCTAATTTCCCCCACGCATCACCCGTCAAAACCATAAAGATTCCGGCATAAAAAAACGTATACGTCGAAATCGTAACCGCGGAATAGCGATCGGCTACCGCCTTGCCGAAAATACTGTAGAGCGCGAAACAAAAGCCTGACAATATTCCCATAACGAACACGTGAAACGGCACCTGCGCTTCCCAAAATGGCAACAATCCGACGACGAAGGCGCAACCAACAATCGCCAAAACCAACGCAAACATTTTCCGGGAAGTAAACGGCTCTTTAAAAAAAAGACGGGACAATACCGTTACAAACAACGGTCCTGTATACAGCAATGTTACCGCCAGTGACAACGAGGATTGCGCAAATACTTCAAAATAAAAATAATTAAAAAAAACCATACTTAAAATTCCGGCTCCGGCAAAGAATAAATGATCACGAAAACGAGTACGCAATTGCGGCCGAAAAAAAAGAAGCATCAATAAAAAAAGAAAAGCGAAGGAAAGGACCGCGCGGATCGCGACGACATCCCAAGCCGTGAATCCCCGCACATAAAGAGGAGCCACAAATATGCCGATCAACCCCCACGCGGCAGCTCCCGACAGCGCGCAAAGGTATGCCTTTGTTTTAGACATTTTCCTCCCTCGATTCATAGAAATAGAAACATCATCATTTACTTTAACATATTTTCATTCATTAAAAAGAAACCGGCCGCTTCTTTTTAATGAAGCGGCCAAAGACTCTCCTTAAACATTCACGGCTTCTTTTAATCGTTTGCCCGGCTTGAATGCGGGCGCGTGGCTTGCCGCAACTTGAATTTCTTCGCCAGTACGCGGGTTGCGAACTTTTCTCGCCTCGCGCTTTCTCGTTTCAAACTGCCCGAAGCCAATCAATTGAACACGCTCTCCCGTTTGCAAATTTTCCGTGATGGCATCAAACGTGGCGTTCACCGCAATTTCCGCCTGTTTTTTTGTGAGGTCGCTTTTTTTGGCAACGACGTTTACCAAATCTGATTTGTTCATGCTTTTTCCTCCCATACGTTTAGGTTAATCATAGTTTGGGAGATCTAGCAGATATTTATACATGTTTTGACGAATTTTACCTGTTACGCAGAGGCTTATTTGGATCCTGTTCGGGACATATTTCTTCTCATCAATGTTGACATAATTCTTAATATTGCTGTTCGGGAAAAGATTCTCGGTGATAATGAAATAAGATAGTTGAGTTTCCCGTCCACGATATAATTTTTTCCTCTGTTCAATGCTTTATAGCTTGTGCGCACCACTTGCCCGGTCGTTCGCATACCGCCCATTGTAATCGTATCGGGGGCTGACTCAAAAAAATCGGTTTTAGTGGTTCCAGGGCAAACCGCCAAGATCCGTATGCCTTTGCCTCTGTATTCCTTATGCAAACTTTCGCTAAAAGATAACACAAAAGCCTTCGTCGCTGCATATACACTCATGTATGGAATAGGCAAAAAGGAAGACGTTGACGCGATATTGATAATCGCCCCCGAACCCTTGCTATCCATATCCGGGAGAAACTTTTGGGTCATGTTCACAACTGCATTCACATTGAGCATGACTTGTTTATGCGTATCCGTCTCGGAGCTATCCAAAAAGTCACCTGTCGTCCCAAAACCGGCATTATTGACTAGCATATCAACGCCGAGATTTTTTTCCGTTACTTTTTCGTATACATACTTAGCAGACCACTCTTCACTTAAGTCTTGGACAATCACGGTTACATCGACGTTGTATCGCTTTTGAAGATCTGTTGCCAACTGATCCAACTTGTTTTTTGAACGGGAAACCAGGATTACATTATATCCTTTTTCCGCAAAAAAATAGGAATACTCTCGGCCGATACCGTTTGACGCCCCAGTGATTAGCACTGTTTTTTTCTGCAACCTGCAACACCTGCCCCGTTTATGTTAGCTTAAGCCTACAATGGTTGGCGGGCGTTTTTCAAGTTACCATAAGGACATTCTCCTGATCTGCCATGTCGGTTGTTTGCTGGCTCCCGTATTCGGGTGCCATGAACCGGAGGCATCTACTGCCCAACAGATATTCCTCTCCAAAATACGCTCCATGATCCTTCAAAACGCACTCGAAACTCTTCTCCCCCATAGATAATGCTTTCCATAAACAAACCGTCCATTAAACAATAAAAGGATGCCCTGAACATAGCGAAAGGTAGATGATGGAGTGCCTCTTCACATTCCGCTCGGTCATAAATCACTTGCAATAGCTGATCGATGGTTTGATCCCCGTGCTGAACTAACGTTTGCAATTCTTTTTCAAGGCCTGTCGGTGGAAATAGCAGCAAGCGTCTATAAATCATCCCTTCGTGTTCCCGAATAATAAAAGATGTACTTTCCTTTAATACTAGATATAATCTTTTTTCTATTTTTTCATCTTTGTGTTTTTCCCAACTGTCCGTCATCACTTCCAGCATCTCACTCAATACTTTTTCAGCCACTGTTAAAAATAATGTCGCTTTTCCGGGAAAATGATTGTACAGCGACGGTTTTTGAATTCCAACCATACCTGAAATTTGGGCGAGCGTCGTCCCTTCATAGCCACGGGTGGCAAATGAAGAAAGTGCCGCACGGATTATTTTTTCTCTCGTATTTGTTGCCATTTTTCCCTCTCCTTTAATACCAATCGATTGCCAAACCCATTATTGCGTGTTAGACTAACTACCGTTAGTTTATAATAATCATACCAAAGATAGAGGTGTTTGCATATGAATGGACGATGGTTTCAGGTTGTCATAGCCGCTGCCTTTGAAGTGGGCTGGGCAACAGGACTCAAATATGCGAATGATTTTACGGCGTGGACGTTAACGGTTATTGCTATTGTTGTTAGCTTCTGGTTGCTCATCAACGCGGCAATGGCACTCCCAACCAGCACCGTCTATGCTATATTTGTCGGTTTGGGATCGATAGGCACCGTCCTTGTCGATATCATCCTTTTCAACGCGCCGATTAATGTTTGGATGCTCTTTTTCGTTGCGTTGCTCCTCGTCGGCGTAATTGGATTGAAGATGGTCACAGGAGAAAAAGAACCAAGGAGGGCTTCTTCATGAGTTGGATTGCGCTTATTGTTGCCGGACTCTTTGAAGTTGTCGGCGTGACCGGTATACAAATGATAACAAAGCGACAAAAATATTTAGGTTTCACCGTTCTTATTGGCGGATTTATCATCAGTCTAAGTTTGCTGTCCATCGCGATGAATGCCATTCCGTTAGGCGTCGCTTACGCGGTATGGACGGGCATTGGCACCGTTGGAAGTGCCCTCGTCGGCATGATTTTTTATAATGAATCAAAGGACCGTCTGCGATTACTTTTCATCGGACTCGTGATTATCGCCGTTGTTGGATTGCGTCTCGTTTCAAATTAATAGCCATCAACATTATTTCCCGGGAAATCATTTGTTCCGGGCTTTTTTTCCTTCTTTGGTCATGACGACAATTAATCCTAAAGTCATGAGTAACATAACGATCGAAAAAGGTAGCGCAGCGATGATTAACGCATTTTCCAATGCTTGCAATCCACCGGAGTAAAGCAAGACGAGAGCGGTAACGGATAACAACACGCCCCAAAGTAATTTTAAACGGGACGGAGGTGTATCCGACCCATTTGTTGTGAACATCCCCAGCACGAGCGTTGCGGAATCTGCCGACGTAATGAAAAAGATGATGAGCATCGCCATTGCCAATATCGATAACAGCATCCCGAAGTCCACGTTCATAAACATGCCAAATAGCATAAGTTCCTCCGATAATGATGCTAGATCAGCGCCACTTTGCTCTATGCTGATGGCCGAGCCGCCAAAAACGGTAAACCATATAAAAACAATAAACGATGGTACGAGCAGAACCGCAAATACGAATTCACGCACACTCCGCCCACGGGACACTCGCGCAATAAACGTCCCTACAAACGGTGCCCACGCGATCCACCACGCCCAATAAAAGAGCGTCCAATCATTGATCCAATCCCTGATTTCCTCATCAAAAGGCGCGATGCGAAAACTCATTCGCGGTAGCGTTTGGATGTAATTACCCAGTGTATCTGTAAAAAGGTTTAAATTAAAAATCGTCGGTCCAATGAACAACACGAGGATGAACAATACTACAGCAACCAACATATTAGTATTACTTAAGAAGCGAATCCCCTTCGATAAACCTGACCATGCCGAAATCATAAAAAGAACGGTAATAATGACCACGATGATCACTTGTGTGAAAAAATTCGAAGGCAAACCAAATAAATAAGCAAAGCCGCCATTCAATTGTGTTGCTCCAAATCCAAGCGACGTTGCCACACCGATCACTGTTGCAATCACCGCAATAATATCGATGATCTTGCCGACAACGCCCTTCACGGCGCCTCGAAAGATAGGCTGTACCGTCGAACTGATTAAGGCAGGATGGTCATTGCGAAAATGGTAAAAAGCTAACGCCAAGGCAAGAATGCTATATACACCCCAGCCGTGCAATCCCCAGTGAAAAAAAGAGAACGTTAACGCATTGGTGGCTGCTTCCGGTGTATCGGTCTCCCCTATCGGCGATTGTATCGCGTAATGGCTTAATGGCTCATAAGCGCCAAAGAATACGAGCCCAATGCCCAATCCCGCGCTAAATAACATCGTAATCCAGGAAATCCTTCCAAATTCAGGTTCTTCATCCGGCTTTCCCAATTTTAATTTCCCTGCCGGACTGACGAGAAAATACAAGCTCGTGAGTAAAAATAGGGTAACGAGCAGAAGGTAATACCACCCGAACGTTTCACTAATCAACCCTTGCAATCCCCCGGTAAAACGCTCCAACTGTTCAGGAAACAAAAAACCGATCGCCACTACTATTAAAATGATGATGATGGAAAAAATCAGCACGCTATATTTTTTCATATTGTATTCGGGATCCTTTCAGTCAAATTATCGCTCATCCTTAACTTGACCCAATCTCAGCAGCAATATGAATATGGATAAAGAAAGAAGCGAAAACAGGCTACTGGAACCGCATCAACCGTTCCTCCGATCGCACTAAAAAAAACTAAGTCTTTCACCATAAAAACTTGGCGAAAGACTTAGTTGCATTTATCTTTCAATCCCCTTAATAAATGATTTCCGTTCGTGTATGTATCTCATCCAAAAATTCTTCATCAGGATCAAAGTAAACTTCATTATAGTCAGCGACAAACGCATCATTTTCAATATAACCAACGCCCCAAGTAGGGTCCATTTCCAGCTATTCCCCATCGCCCTTCACATCCACCCAGGCATGTCGTTCTGCCCCGGCATTACCTGCGACATAATTCTCTTCCATTCCGAGTGCCCGAAGCATTGCCACCGCTATCCCGGCACACGCCTTCTCTTGTTTCTAACGTTTTCAGCGCACTATGATCCATGTGAACCTCTCCACCTAAATCGAAGATTTTGATGGAGTACCCCTTATCTTAAATACAGCACAAACAAAAGCGGCTAAAACGCATTCGACGACTCTATTGCCTTCGTAAGGCTAATTAATGAAGACAAGGTCGTGTAGTCCTTTTTGCCACATCAGGTACTTTTGCCTGAAGGGACAACCATTTCGTTTCCGATATGGATTTTTGAATGCCACGAACAAAATATCGTGCGCCGATATTATACGAAGCTGATAAATCGGCATGATAGACTTTGCCCGTTGTAAATGTGGCGAGGTCTTTTTTCCAATTTCGCTCGACTTCTCCTGAGCCATTAAATGCCAACTTGCTTGTATTACGAGCATTCACTCTTGACATACGCATACCGAGATAATACGCCATTTCCGTTACTTTGTTCTGAATCCCTTTCTTTCGCCAGTAACGTAATTTGAAGCGAAGCTTCCTTGCGCCCCAAAACCCTTTCGGCGTTTTCATTTTATCAAGGTACCCCTGTCGCAAAAGAACGATATTCAGATGTTTCGACCGTTAACACGTCATTTCCGTATCCCGTAATTTCAACTGGTTCCGAATCAATATCGTATACCTCGTTGAGATCTTCGCCCCCGCTTTCTTCTTCTCCATTCTCATCCGAACACGCCGAAATCAATAAGAGAAAAACTCCCGTGATTAACCCCTTGCCCCATCTCATGAAACATCCCTCCGATTAAAAAAGAGAAGCCTCATAGAGGCTTCCAATACAGTTACAAAAGCGATTAATAGCCGTCGCCTTCCACATCATCGTCGACGAGTTCAACTTCTCGCAAATCATAATTAGCGTCTGCTTTGTGAATCAGTCCTTCAACGCTGTCGGAAATCCCTGCACGGAAATCATCGTGGATCAACGGAAGTATTGTCGCATCATCTATGATGATTTGCTGTGCTTCTGTATAAATCTCAATTCGTTCATCGTCATCTGCTTCTTGACGACCGGCATCCAAGAGCTCATCGACCTCTTCGTTATCATAAAATGTTCGGTTGCCCGGCGCGCCCTGATTGTCGGAATGGAACAACGGATGCATCGCGTAGTCCGCATCACCGGTTACGGCCGTCCAACCGAGCATAACCATTTCAAATTCGCCCTCAGCCGTTGTGTCAAGCAAAGCGCCCCATTCTTGTTGTTCAATGGAAATATCCACACCGATGTCTTGCAAATTATCCTGAACAATTTCAGCAATTTGCAAATTCACCTGATCGACATCTTCAACGAGAAGCGTCGCTTCAAATCCATCCTCGTAACCTGCATCTTCCAACAAGGACTGCGCCTCATCAGGGTCATATTCAATCGATTCTAAATCGTCGTTGTAACCAAAAACAAGTGGGTTTAACGCGCCAATGGCTTCTTCCCCATATCCTTCAAAGATCCCTTCAATGATCGTGTCTTTATCCACTGCCATGTTAAGGGCACGCCGGACATCCCGATCGTCAAAAGGTTCCGCTTCATTGTTCATGCCAATGTAATCCATTCGTACACTTTCCACTGCAGAAACATCTACGCCATCCATACTTTCCAATTGGTCCATTTGCGACGGTTCAATATCATCCGCAATATGGGCCTCGTTATTTTCAAGCATACTCATTCGGGTTAATTGCTCATCCACGACTTGATACGTAGCCGAATCAATGGAGACTGCTCCACCGTGGTAATCATCAAATCGAGTAAGCACGGCTTCATTTCCCTGATCCCAGTTTTCCAATTCAAACGGTCCGGTACCTACGGGTTCCGTATCGAGGTTGCGATCCCCATTTTCCTCCTCTTCAATGGCTGCTGCGCTCATCATTCCGCCACCATCATGAGCTAAGTGAAACTCTAATGGTGCGAAAGGATATTCCGTTGTAATATGCACCGTATGCTCATCAACTGCTTCAACGTTCTCAATCATCTCATACATGAACAGTTTCTCAGAAGCAAAATCCTCATCGGTGACACGTTCGAGAGTGGCCACAACATCGTCTGCATCGAAAGGTTCCCCATCATGAAAGGTGACGTCTTCTTTTAAGTTGAACTCCCATGTATCGTCTTCAATTTGCTCGTAATCTTCCGCCAACTCCGGTTGCACTTCCATATTTTCATCAAAATCTACGAGTTTATCGTAAATTTGAGAACGCACCTGTGTAGAAGATGTATCATTGGACCCATGAGGATCAAGGTCAACAGCATCCGATCCCATCGCCAAAATCAAATCCCCGCCATCGCTGGCTGCAGCTTCGTCATCATCCTCTTCCACGTCTTCGCCGTTTTCCGTGTCACCCTCACCGTTTTCTTCATCGGCATCTTGCGGATCGTCTGTACATGCCGCAAGCACACCACCCAACGAAAGTACGAGCACACCGCCTACCAATTTGTGTTTAAATTTTTTCAAAATATTGCATCCCCCTGTCTGATTTTAATGACAATAATGCCTTTCTCTATTTCTCCTTTATTGTAGCCGTTTATTCGTAGATTCTCAAGAAAAATTTTTCGTTTTTCATAATTTGCCGATTTAATAAATGGGAGACAAAAGTTTTGCGTCATTATTCCATTAACATGGAGGCATCGATATCCGTAACGGCCTTTTTTCCTGCCAGTGCCATCGTCATGTCCATATCCGCAATCATGTTTTGCAGGACTTCTTTCACCCCTTTTTCACCAGCCACAGCCAACCCATACATCGGCGGTCGCCCTACGAGCACTGCTTTCGCTCCGAGGGCAATAGCTTTTACAGCATCCGCACCTCTCCGTATCCCGCTATCCATGAAAATAGGCATCTGCTCGCCGATAGCCTCGGATATACGGGGCAATGCTTCTAGGGCACTAACCGCTCCGTCGACTTGCCGGCCGCCATGGTTCGACACAATGACACCGTCCACGCCGCATTCTGCGGCTCGTTTTGCATCATCGGGATGAAGAATGCCTTTTAACAAAATCGGTAAACGCGTATGTTCCCTTAAAAATTCAAGGTCATCCCACGTCAAGCCCGGATTGCCAAACGTTTGCGCCCAATGCATGATAGCTGCCGTCGGATTCTCTTCAGGGGATTTGGAAAGTTTAGAACGAAAAGCAGGATCGGTAAAATAGTTCCCTACGCCTTCTCCAATTAAAAACGGCAAATAGACATTTTTTAAATCCTTTTCCCGCCATGCCAACATGGGAGTGTCCAACGTGACGACAATCGCAGAGTATCCCGACGCTTCCGCACGCCCGACAAAACTGGCGGTGACGTCCGGATCTTTGCTCCAGTACAATTGAAACCAACGTTCTGCATCTCCCATGACTTCCGCGATCGCTTCCATTGATTTTGTCGATGCAGAACTTGTGATATAAGGGACTCCCAGTTTTGCGCTCGCTTGTGCAGAAGCCAGTTCCCCATCCGGATGAATAATCGATTGCACTCCTATAGGTGCCAGCAAAAAAGGAAAAGGAGCGGTTTTGCCAAATAAATCAACCGTCAAATCACGATCTTGCACATCCCGAAGCATTCTCGGTGTGATTTTCCAACGATCAAAAGCTTGTAGATTTGCCTTCATCGTGCTCTCTCCACCCGCACCCCCGGCGATGTAGTAAAAAGGGCCGTCGTCCAATAGTTCGCGGGCACGTGCCTCCCATTCCTCATAAATCACCGGAAGCCTGTCCGGATTCGGGTTTTGCATCGTAGCATAGATTTGATATTGAATTTGGTTTCCGAAATTAGACATTTGTGGACTCCTCCCTCTAATTATGTAAGCGCCCACAAAAAATTATAGACTACATAGAGATAGATAGACAATGGTATCGTTTAGAAAATGGTCCGATGTCCCCACTGGCATAAACGAGCGATGTTCGAGTGCATCAGTATCCATTTTTCACATGAAGGGACAGTCAAACTGCCCCTTCATCAATAAATTCTTCCATTTCTCAAAACCGTCATACGTTTCATCGGTTTCGACGCTTTCTGCCTCAACATCCTCGTCGACAATTCTTCATTCGTTATCAGATCGCCGCCCGTCTCAAACGAGCATTACAAATCTGTATCGTCCAGCTCTTCCTCTTCCTCTGCCTCAACGCCGTATTCTTCCCATAACGCTTCTCTTCGTTCATCAAAGGCTTCTTGCATTTCCATTGCTTCTTCCACATATTCACCGCTTTGGATACCAAGCTCCGACGCTTCATCTATTTGCCCTTCCGCTCCCAACTGAAAGGCCTCCTGTTGCACTTGCATCCCTTCATGCAACTGGTCCACCATATCGATTTGCATTTGATTTAATTCCTGTACGTCTTCCTGCTCCAATTCAATCTCTTCGAGAAATACCGACATTTCATCGATTTGCGGCATAATCTCTTCCTCCATCAGATCGTAAGCTTCTTCAAAACCGCTGCTCGTTTCGCTCAATTGCGCAACTTCTTGGGTAGACGCATCGTATTCCTCTACCATTGATTCAAACTCCAACCAATAATCGTTGTGATAGTCGACCAATTCATCCGTAACGGGACTACTACATGCGCTCAACAGCAAAACAAACGCAATCAGTGACCATGCATTTTTTTTCATATGTAACGCTCCTCTCTTTTTCTAAAAATGACACGATGTATAACTACACAATCATTATATAGATTAAGCATAAAAGATGCATCCATTTTCTTTATATTTTTTCCGTTATTTAATCGGATTTTGCTATCGACTTCCGATCCCTCTATACTTCCGTTACAATAGAGTGATGAACATGAGTAAGTCGAGGAGGATTCCGTCATGCAAGATGTAAAAACAGTTTTACAAACAGAGAAAGACCGCCACCTGCGAGAGCTAAAAGATTTGCTCGCCATTCCGAGTATCAGCGCCTCACCGGAACATAAAAAGGATATCGAAAAAACGGCCAAATGGATGGCAGACGCATTAAAAAAAATCGGGATGGAAAATGTATCCATCATGCCGACGGAAGGACATCCGGTCGTATACGGCGATTGGTTGCATGCGGATGGGAAACCGACCGTGCTTATTTACGGCCATTATGACGTACAGCCGGTCGATCCGTTGGAACTCTGGGAGACACCGCCTTTTGAAGCGGACATCCGCGACGGGAAAATCTATGCTCGCGGCGCAACCGATGACAAAGGGCAGGTGTTCATGCACCTAAAAGCAGTGGAAACGTTAATGGAAACATACGGAGAGTTGCCGGTGAATGTGAAATTTTGCATTGAAGGCGAAGAGGAAATCGGCAGTCCGCATCTCGATGCCTTCGTTGACAAAAAGCAGCAATTGCTAGACGCAGATGTCCTCGTTATTTCCGATAATCCTATGCTTGAAAAAGGACAACCAACGGTTTGTTACGGCCTGCGCGGTCTGGCCGGGCTACAAATTGATGTGACCGGCGCGAAAGGAGACCTCCATTCCGGCCTATACGGCGGCGGGGTTCCAAACCCATTACATGCACTCGCCAATGTACTTGCATCCATGCATGATGACAAGGGACGCATCAGTGTTGACGGTTTTTATGAAAACGTCATCCCGCTGACTGCGGAGGAAAAAGAAGCGTATGACGCCCTTCATTTTGATGAAGAAGCAACACGTACCGAATTGGACGTACCGGCGCTCTACGGCGAGGAAGGATACACGTTTTTGGAAAGAACATGGGTACGGCCAACACTTGAAATTAATGGCATGCACGGTGGCTTTCAAGGCGAAGGCATCAAGACGGTCCTGCCATCGAAAGCAAGCGCAAAAATCAGTTGCCGGCTCGTCCCGGGACAAGACCCTGACCATATTGTGCAATTGCTGGAACAACATATCCAAAAGCATGCATCAGATGCCGTCACGGTTGAAACAACCCATTTTGACAAAGGAAAGCCTTTCGTTACACCTTTCGACCATCCTGCGATACAAGCAGCCGGCTCCGCGCTTTCCAAAGCGTATGGGGCAGAGACCGCTTACACGCGGATGGGTGGTTCGCTTCCGATCGCGGAAACATTTAGCGATATTCTGGATATCCCGATTGTTTTGATGGGATTCGGGCTCCCCACAGAAAATTTCCATGCACCAAATGAGCATTTCCATCTCGAGAATTTCGACAAAGGATTGGAAGCCATTTGCGACTATTACAGTTCATTGGCTGAAAAACTGCAGTAAAAAAACCGATCCTTGCTATCGTGCAGGGATCGGTTTTTTTGTAATGTGGTCGTTAAACCATTTATGGCGACCTGCCGGTGTCAGCCTCCGTTTAGGTCGGCATAAGTCGTTCATGGCTACCCAATCCGTTCCATCTTCTCCAATTTCGGGTTCCATGAACCGCCCGCTCACTCGAAAAAGTTACTCCTTTTCTCTTTGCTCTGCTCTCTCCGAGTGCTGCCTGGCCACGATATCATCGTGATCTGCCAGTTCGGAAGCATATTCGACGTAAATTCCATCCTTTTCTTTCAGATATTCGGGGGTTTGTGATAACTTCGATTTGTCTTTGCCTTTGTTATTCCTTGATTGTCCTCTCGCCAACGTTCTCCCCTCCTTTCCCCCTTAATTTTCTACGTATTTTATACGGTTGCCTCTTCTTCCTGCTTACGCTTGTACACCCGGATCGACAGTAGAATACCTATTTCATACAAAATAATAAACGGCAGAACGATAAGAACATCCGTTAAAAAATCCGGCGGTGTAATCAATACCGAAATGCAAAACAAAGCAAAATATGCATATTTGCGAACGTTTCTCAACGAATAGGGATTCAAAAGGCCAAATGACGTTAAACACATGAGCACGACCGGCAATTCAAACAAAAACCCTACCGGCAGAGTGGACATAACCATGAAAGAAAAATACTCCTGGGCGGTGATCATCATCTCAAAGTGCACTTCCCCGAGGTTCATAAGAAATGAAAACGCGAGCGGATGAATAACAAAAAAGCCAAACGCCAACCCGGTCACAAAACAAAAGAATATCGCCGGTATATAATTGAACAATGCAGCGGCTTCTTTTTCACTTAACGCCGGTTTTACAAAACGCCAAGCTTCAAACGCCAAATACGGCGCTGACAAACCGAGCCCAAGAACGCCCGATAAGGTAAAATAAAGCCGCAACGAATCGAGAGGGCCGAGCATCACTAAATGATGATCTCCAGTTAAAAAATCCACATAAAAACGAAGCAAAATAAAGATAACGATAAACATAAACGCAAAAACGAGCAAACTCCGAATAACGGCGCCCCGTAATATAATAATGTGTTCCATTGCCGGTTGCTTGTCCATCGCGGCGCTTTCACCTGTAGCCATGTATAGATCCCCTCCGCCAAATCTTTTCCAAACATTAAGATCCCCGTAAATTATGGAACTTATTCAATGTTTATCCGATAATGCTTCAGGGAATAGTGGTGGTTGTTAAAAGTTTGACTAGCGTAAGGAGTGAACACCATATGGCAAATCACATTCATTTAGGAAAATCAGATGTATCCGTGAATCCAATAGGACTCGGAGCGAACGCGGTCGGCGGTCACAACATTTACCCGAATATGTTGGATGAGGAACAAGGAAGAAATGTTGTCCGTACTGCACTCGACAACGGCATCGATCATCTCGACACCGCCTATATATATGGACCCGAGCGCTCGGAAGAGCTGATCGGTGAAGTAGCGAAGGAATACAAGCGGGAAAACATCGTGATTGCTACCAAAGGCAGCAATCAATTTGTCGGAGGAGAAACGGTTGTAGACAATTCACCGTCTTTCTTAAAAGAAGCAGTGGACGCTAGCCTTCGGCGCCTTAAAACCGATTATATCGATTTATTTTACATTCACTATCCGGATGAAAATACACCGAAAGCTGAAGCCGTCGGTGCATTGAAAGAATTGAAGGATCAAGGGAAAATCCGTGCGATCGGCGTATCCAACTTTTCCATCGATCAATTGAAAGAAGCTAATAAAGATGGATATGTAGACGTATTCCAGGGGGAATACAACTTGTTGATCCGCGAAGCAGAACAAACGCTGCTTCCTTATACTGCACAGGAAAACATCACGTTCATCCCCTATTTCCCACTTGAGTCCGGTTTATTGGCAGGAAAATATAACGAAGAAGATACATTTGCGGATGTGCGCGCACGCAGACCTTCCTTTCAAGGCGAGAATTTCAAACGCAACTTGGAAAAAGTAAATCAACTTCGAGCTATCGCCACCGCAAAAGAGGCCGAAATCGCGCATATCGTTCTCGCGTGGTACTTCTCTCGCCCGTCGCTCGACGCGATCATTCCTGGTGCGAAACGGCCTGAACAAGTGGCGAACAACTTAAAAGTAGCCGATGTTCACCTAACAGAAGACGAGATTGAGCAAATCGACCGGATTTTTCCTAAAGTTTAACCTTCCATCAGAGAGAGTGGGTTTCGCCCTCTCTGATGGTTAGTTGCGCTTACACCGGGATTTAAAAAAACCAAACCCCAAAATCGGGCTTGGTTTTTTTATCTTACTGCTGGCCATTTTTCACCCAAGTAGCAACTTCTGCTGTTCGTCGCGCTTGGTGTTTAACCGCTTCTTCGATGTCTTCTTGTATATTCCCTTCGCCGTCAACCGTCGTGGAAGTTCCGTAAGGATTCCCGCCGGAGCTGAAAATCACTTCGTTGCTATATCCTGGTGGCACGATAATCGCGCCCCAATGCATCATGGTTGTGTAGAGGGCATGAATGGTTTCTTCCTGCCCACCATGTGGGTTCATCGCTGAAGACATGCCACTAACGACTTTATTGACGAGTTTTCCTGCGCCCCAAAGGCCGCCGCATTGATCAAGCAGTTGCTTCACTTGTCCCGGAACGTTTCCAAAACGTGTCGGTGTGCTGAAAATAAAGGCGTCTGCCCAGTCAAGATCATCCGGTGTCGCTACCGGGACGTCTTTCGTTTCCTCGAGATGCTGCTCCCAAGCTGGATTTTGCGCGATCGCTTCAGCCGGTGCGAGTTCTTGTGCCCTAACAACTTTCACTTCATGGCCCGCTTCTTTTAAAGCTTCTTCTGCCCAACGTGACATTTGATAGTTGGTCCCAGTTTGGCTGTAGTAAATGACGGCAACTTTTACGTTACTCATATAATCTTCCTCCTTATGTTTTCGACGGACGATGCCCGCTATATCTAATTTACTCATCAAGAGACAATCCTACTCGTTTTAGCAACTCAATCATCGTTTCTTTTTCTTCGTCGCTCAATCGTGCGAACATATTATGGACAGACGCTTGATGCTGGGGAAATACGCGTGCCATAAACGTCTTTCCTTCTTCATTAATGGACGCATACACGACACGGCGGTCCTCGGTGCAACGGACCCTTTCCAACATGCCTTTTTTCTCTAATTTGTCAACGACATACGTAAGGCTTCCGCTCGTTAGCAAAATCCTTTTACCGAGTTGTTGAATCGGTTGATCGCCTTTATGGTACAACAATTCCAAGACAGCAAACTCCGACGGCGTTAACCCGTAGCGCTTCATATCCGCTTGGGTTGCACCTGCGACTGCATGTTCAGCCTTCATTAACACGACGAGTAACTTCAACGATAAATCTTGTTCTTCCATAGTAGTCACTGCTTTCGGATTAATTATCTTGATTCCAAGATAAATCATATCAAGGTATAAGCAAGATGTCAAATATAAGCCAACGTTTTGTTTACACTACACGCGATGTTGTTCATAAACCTCTGCGGGAATGCTGTTTTGCAAACGTTCATATTCTTTATCCGTTAACGGATCCAATTCGGAAGCGCCGATATTTTCAAGCACTTGCTGCGGCGTACTCGCGCCCGCGGTTACCGAGGTAACTGCCGGATGCTTCAACACATATTGAATCGCCGTTTGCGCTGCCGCTTCCATTCCCCGAATTTGCTGCACTCTTTCGGCGGCATGCATAACTTTCTCACGGGTGTGTCCGAGAAAACCGTTCGCCGGCACTTTTTCCGCTGCTTTCATGCTCAACATCCCTTTTGCAACCGGCCCGCGAACAATAACACTAACGTCTTTTTCATATAAAAAATCAAGGAGTTCTTCTTCCGGGCGTCGGTCAAGCAGACTGTACTGCATCATTACGCTGGAAATCCCTGTGCCCGCATATCTTTTTATCACATTCGGACGAATCGAAGAAATGCCCCATTCCCGAATGTAACCATCTTGTTGAAGTTCCTGAAAAGCCTCGACCGTTTCATCGATCGGATCCTCGATGGTGCCACCATGCAATTGGTATATGTCAAGATAATCAATGCCGAGCCGGCTCAAACTGGCTTTGCAGGCTTCTTTAATATACGCTTTTGAAGGATCCCAAAACCAATCGTCTTTTCCTTTCTCCCAATGGTTGCCACCTTTGGAAGCCAAAATAAAATCATCTCGTCGCCCTTTGATGACCTTGCCGAGCATTTCTTCTATTTCCCCATATTTATATAAATCGGCAGTATCGAAGTAGTTCACCCCTTTTTCTAGTGCGGCATCTACAATAGCAGTCGCTTTTTTTTGATCGAGGGGTAAACTCATCGTCCCTAACCCTATTTCTGATAGTTGTATGCCAGTCTTTCCTAATTGTCGATATTGCATTATTCAGCCTCCTTCGGGTAGTCCCTGTTATGCCTTACCCTTTATGGATGCTTTTCATTCATCTGAATCCGAGCAGATCACAGCATTTTGATCGAAATGTTGACAATCTATCAGTTTAGTTATAAACTGAAGTTGAAGGAGGCATTCTCCATGACACTATCCAAGCGCGATAAACAGCGGGGACTTCTTCTATGGTTCCGGCTTGCCCATTTTTATAATCAAAGCGTCAAAGCGTCAAACCAGCATTTGATTCAATTCGATCTCTCGATCGCCCAATTTGATGTACTCGTGCAAATCGGCGCCCACCAACCAATCACTCAACAAGAACTCGCCCACAAGTTACTCGTTTCCAAAGGAAACATTACGCAATTGATTCAAAAATTGGAAGATAGAGCATTAATTACACGCAGACAAGAGTGGAAAACAAAATATATCAGCTTGTCGGAGCAAGGAACACAGCTCTACCAAAAGGTTGTTCCACAACAAGAACAATTCCAAGCCTCCCAATTCCAGGCGTTAAGCAAGGAAGAACAAATACAACTACTTGAGCTGTTAACGAAATTACAAAAACAACAGGAGGATACTTAAACGATGGAATTAAAAGGCATTCACCATCTCTCAGCCCTCACCGCCAATGCCGATAAAAACGTTGAATTCTACACCGAAGTAATGGGCATGCGGCTCGTCAAGAAAACCGTTAACCAGGATGATGTCGGCGTTTACCACCTTTTCTACGGCGATGAGCGAGGCAATCCCGGCACAGAACTCACCTTTTTCGAAATTCCGATGGCTGCTCCCAATCATCGCGGAGCAAGCAGTATATCCGGAACCTCTTTAAGGGTGAGAAATGACGCAGCCCTTGGCTATTGGAAGAAACGGTTTGAAGAGTATGAAATGGCACATGAAGACATTCGCATACGCGCGGGACGAAACACCCTTGCCTTTGAAGATTTTGAAGGCCAACGCCTCGTCCTCGTCTCTGATGAAAATAACACAGGCGTCGCGGGCGGAGTTCCATGGGAGCAGGCGTCGGTGCCCCAGGAATATGGCATCATCGGCCTCGGCCCCATTTACCTTACCATTCGTGATCCCGATCCTACGGCCCAAATCTTGACAAAAGTAATGGGTTTTCGCAGAAAAGAAAATGCCGACTATACCACGGATGACAGTGATGTCCTCGTGTTTGAAACCGGTGAAGGCGGAACCGGGGCAGAAGTGCATATCATAAAAGCGCCGGAACTTCCCTTTGAACGCCAGGGACGGGGCGGTGTTCACCACGTCGCGTTTCGGGTTGAAAACGAGGAAGAGCTAAAGAAATGGATCAACCATATTAATGACACCGGACTTTCCAATTCCGGGTTTGTCGAACGTTACTATTTCCGTTCCCTATATTTTCGCGAACCGAACGGGATTTTATTTGAACTTGCCACCGATGGGCCCGGCTTTGACACCGATGAAGATCTTGCTCATTTAGGCGAATCGTTGGCATTACCGCCCTATCTAGAATCGCAACGCGAGCAAATTGAAGCAAAACTAAAGCCATTGGATACAAAACGTTCGTAAGGAGGATTGCTCAAATGAAGCATATTTTTAAGGAAGGTACGAACAAACAAGCACCCGTTCTTTTGCTTTTACACGGAACGGGTGGGGATGAAAATGATCTGTTGCCACTAGCGGAAATGATTGCCCCTGAATCGTCGGTATTAAGCGTCCGTGGCAACGTCTCCGAAGGGGGCATGCCCAGGTTCTTCCGGCGCCTGGCCGAGGGTGTCTTTGACGAAGAAGACCTTGTAAAACGCACAGAGGAACTGGCCGGTTTCCTTGATAAAAGCGCTGAAGATTATGGCTTTGACCGCAGTCAGATTGTCGCTGTCGGTTATTCCAACGGCGCCAACATCGCTGCCAGCCTGCTCTATCACTATGAAGATGTACTAAAAGGCGCGATATTGCATCACCCAATGGTGCCGTTGCGGAATGTCACACTCCCTCCGCTAAAGGAGTTGCCTATATTTATTGGAGCCGGAAAGCAAGATCCGATCTGCCGCCCGGAAGAAACGAATGAATTGGCTTCAACCCTGGAAGCAGGCGGATCGAACGTCGAATTATTTTGGGAAAATGCCGGCCATCAACTTACAAAAAATGAAATCGAGGCTGCGAGCGAATGGTTTCGGAACAATTTTTAACGTTTTAAAGATGCTTTTTAAGGCATCTTTTTTTCATCGTGCTACAATAGGAGGGTAGCATTTCAGCAACAAAGGAGTCCTGTCACGTCATGAAGAAGCGTATATTTAACCCTAAGGTGTGGATCATCCTCGCGATCATCCTCGTCGCCTTTAATTTACGTCCGGCGATCACGGGGGTCGGTCCGCTAATCGGCATGATCCGGGATGATCTGCAATTAACGAATAGCCAGGCAGGGATACTCACAACCCTTCCTTTGCTCGCTTTTGCCGGTCTTTCCATAGCCACCCCAAGGCTCGCGAGAAAATGGGGGATCGAATGGGCGATTTTTGCAGGACTTTTCACATTACTCATCGGTATCCTTTTGCGATCAGGCGGCTATCCTACCACTTTATTTATGGGGACTGCCATTATTGGCATCGGCATCGCCATTTGCAACGTCCTCTTACCGGGATTTGTGAAATTAAAATTTGAAAAACATACAGGAGTTATGACGAGTGTGTACACCACTTCCATGAGCCTTTTCGCCACCGTCGGTTCCGGGCTCAGCATTCCCCTTGCTATAAATCTTGGATTGGATTGGCGAGGCGCACTCGTATTTTGGTGCGTGATCACCGTAACAGCGATGGCGGTTTGGACGAGCCAACTCCGAAGTGCGCAAAAACCCGAGAAAAATGAGGGACGTGAAGCAGAAGCCCCAAAA
The DNA here is from genome assembly GCF_016495865.1 of Salicibibacter cibi. Classification (NCBI taxonomy): domain Bacteria; kingdom Bacillati; phylum Bacillota; class Bacilli; order Caryophanales; family Bacillaceae; genus Salicibibacter; species Salicibibacter cibi. Next base: position 804,603 of record NZ_CP054706.1, on the reverse strand, counting down.
CTATGGCGCTCTCCGCTCGCTTGGCATGTCACCGCGTTTATGGGATTACAATCAACTATCTTTTATAGCCTGGTCACGTGGCTCCCCGAGATCGTGCAAGCGAATGGGATCAATGCCGCAACCGCGGGATGGTTACTTAGTTTCATGCAACTTTGCGGTCTGCCCGCCAATTTTATAACACCGATCCTCGCTTCCCGCATGCAAAATCAACGAATCATTGTGTTGGCCATTATCTTTTTATATTTAATCGGATTTAGCGGATTATTGATTGTCGGAAATTCTTTGCCCCTTCATTTTGTGTTTACTTCATTTATTGGCGTTTCCATGGGGGGCAGCATAAGTCTATCTTTCATTTTATTTAATTTACGAACGACATCGGCCCCGCAAGCCTCCCAGTTATCGGGCATGGCCCAATCGTTCGGGTATTTACTGGCAGCTGTCGGACCGATATTACTCGGATCCCTTTATGATTACACAAGTGCGTGGACCTTGCCACTGCTGATCCTTACCGGCGTAAGCCTCCTCCTCGCGATCGCCGGATGGAACGCCGGGAAGGATACGTATGTGTTTTCGAAGAAGCCGGTGCGAGGGGAGAGAGCGTAAATACTTGGGGGAGATCGCTAGTGGCGCATCCATGCTTCACGACTGCTTCATCGTCAGGTTCAACGACGTCGACAACGGGGCGATCCGTTTTTGAACGTCGCGAGGCACCTAGGCTGTATCGTTTATCAGCCAACCCCGACCTTGTAGTGTGAGAGAATGAACGGCTCTTTCCATGCCGATCGAAAGAAGAGTAAAGAAGTTAAAAAACTCCTTGAAGAGGAAAAATAGCAAACAGACAAAATGAATCTGATCGTGTTTTTTGAAAGATCGCAACGTATTTTTCGTCCTATCAGGGAGGCTCTCCTTCGATCATAAACGGAAAGGAAAACTCTATTTCTCCGATCACTCATCCCCCAAAATAATATACGTCGCCCTCACCGGTCCGTGCACACCGACGACGAGGCTCATTTCAATATCAGCGCTATTGGATGGTCCGGAGACAAAATGAATCTGCGAAGAAATCTCCTCGCCGTTTTGTACGCGTTCATGAACGCGGCGGGTCGCTTGCGTCATGCGCGGCACCAATGAACTGCGGGGGATGACCGCAATATAATTTTCCGGGAGGAGGTTGACGAGCCTGCCTTTCTCGGGAGAGTTAAGCAATACGACGGTCCCTGATTCAGCTAGCGTAATATCGCTGTACGTAATGCCGACACCAGCGCGTTCCGCTAGCCTGATGTTCTCTTCCCCTTTAGACGTGTCCCACACCTTTGTTTCCACGCCCAATGCGCTCATCTGCGATCGAAAGCCATCATCAAGCCCTGCGCGTTCAAGTCTGACATCGTCCCACATGATCACCGAATCTGCTTGATAAGCACCGATCGTTTCCGCTACTGCTTCCCGGAACCCGTTAACATCTGTTTCAATTACATTTGTATGAATCTTATCGCACTGTGCCTTAAAACGTTCCATGAGCTGTTCAGTGTTTTCACCCGCAAAAACATCCCATTGCGGTTGCACCTGCCACTCGGGACGTTCCACATGTTCACTCCGTGGCCGACCAATTTTTTCGGCGATTCGATTTAAAAAATCCTCACGTCCTTGGATTGTGCCTCTACTCATCGAACTCTGACCTCCTTCGATTCGCAAACCAGTCGCGAAAACGTTCGCTAGCCGGGGCGGGTAAATCGCGAAAATTTGTCCATGCTTTCAATGGCCCGGGCCCATTTGAAATACGCGAACCTTTCGTCCATGGCGACATGACGCGGTGCGCTTGTTTAGATGCCAGTCGATAAAGTTTTGGTGCAGAGACCCCCGTGCCGAACATTTTCATTGCCCATTTTTCCGGCATGGAACCGAGTTTTTCCTTTTCCGTAATGATCTGGCGATGAGCGATTAATTGCTCATGCAAAGGAATTTTTACCGGACATGCTTCTGTACAGGCTGCACAAAGGGACGATGCATAGGGTAAATCTTTATTATTTTCATAGCCATCGAGAAGCGGCGTCAACACCGCACCAATCGGACCATTATAAATGGAACCGTAAGCGTGGCCGCCAACGTGACGATAAACCGGGCATACGTTCACACACGCGGCACATCGGATACAGTGAAGAGCCGATTGAAATTGCGTGCCGAGGATATCGGAGCGGCCGTTATCTACAATGACGAGATGGAAGTCCTCCGGTCCATCGATCTCCTCCTCGCCCTTTGGTCCCGTTAAAGTGGTAATATAGGACGTCAACTTCTGACCAACAGCGGAACGGCACAGCAGGCTCACCATGACATCGAGTTCTTCCCACGTGGGCACGATCCGTTCCATGCTCATCACTGATATCTGTGTTTTCGGCAACGCCGTTACCAGATCGGCGTTCCCCTCATTGGTGACGAGCGATATCGAACCTGATTCGGCGACGGCAAAATTGCAGCCCGTAATGCCGATGTCCGCATCCAAAAACTCCTCGCGCAGCTCGCCCCGGACAAAGCGAGTGATATCATTTGCGTTGTCACTGTCTTCATAGTCTTTTTTTTCAGCAAAAACGTCTTTAATTTGTGCGCGATTTTTGTGCAAAGAAGGAGCTACAATATGGGATGGCGGGTCATGGTCATCCACTTGCAAAATGTACTCCCCCAAATCCGTCTCCACAACTTCCAAGCCATCCTCTTCCAGAGCATCGTTTAACGACATTTCCTCGGTGACCATTGATTTCGACTTCACGATTTTTTTCGCTTCTTGCTCACGGGCTACTTTCCGGACGTAAGCATTCCCTTCTTCAGCTGTCTTGGCAAAATAAACATGGCCGCCCCGTTCCGCAACCTTGTCGCTTAACTGTTCAAGATAGTAGTCGAGGTGCTCGAGCGTATGGGTGCGTATTTCCTCCCCGAGTGACCGCCACGCTTCCCAATCGCCCAGTTCTTCCGAGGACGCTTGCTTTCTTGTTCGCAATTGTTCTTGTGCAGAACGGACGGTGCCGCGCATAAAAGCATCGTCCAGCCCTTTGTTCACGCGTGTTTGAAAATCTTTTTCCCCTACTCGCAGTGGCATGGGATCACCTCTCTTCCGTATGATTTAGAACTTCGGCAATGTGCATGACTTTGACGGGGGTCTCTTCGCGACTCATACGCCCACCTATATTCATCAGGCAGCCAGCATCAGCACCGATGAGAATGTCAGCTTCGGTAGCTTGAATACAGTTCACCTTCTCATCAACCATCTCTTTTGAAATTTCCGGCATTTTAACGGCAAACGTGCCTCCGAATCCACAACAATCGTGTTTATGGGACAAGTCAACCATTTCCAAACCGTTCACGTTGCCAAGTAACGTTTGCGGTGCACGTGTCACCTGAAGCAGGCGCGACATGTGACAAGACGTGTGATAAGTCGCTTTGGCATGAAAGGAAGCACCAGTGTTCTCGACTTGAAGTACATCGACGAGAAACTGCGTGAGTTCGTAACTTTTCGCGCTCAGTGCATCCGCTTCCTGTTGCCACTGCGGCTCATCTTTCAATAAATGGCTGTACTCATGCAACATCGCCGCGCAAGACCCGGACGGCGTTACGACATAGGCAGCGTCTTTAAACGCTTCGATCGTCTGCTTTGCGGCTTTGCGCGCATCGCTGTGATACCCGCTGTTAAAAGCCGGTTGCCCACAACACGTCTGTTGTTCCGGGAAATCCACAGTACAGTCGAATTTCTCCAGCAATTCAACCGTCGCCTTTCCGGCATTTGGATAAAACATATCGCCTAAACAAGTAATAAAAAGTGACACCTTCACAAAAAATCTTCCTCTCCTTTACAGTCATCTGATGACCTGTCCTCTTAGTATAAACGAAAGCGATTTCATCATTCAATAGCCTTTTTCTTTACTTTGGTGATCGCATAATGATCGCAACAAGCAACTTCGTTATTCTCCTACTGAAACAAAACTTGTTCCACGCTTTCCAAATGTTCACGCATGCGTTGCTGTGCAAGTACAGCGTCTCTTGCTTTTATCGCTTCATAGATGCACGCATGTTGCTCATATAGACGTTCCGCTCTGACTTTTTCGGAAAAAAGCCAAATTCTTCTAGTCTCAAGCATCGTTCGCTTCGTTTTCTGCGCAATGTTTTCCTGGAAATCGACAAGCATGTTATTTTGCGTAGCTCGCGCGATCGCGAGATGAAATTGCCAATCGGCTTCCTCACCGAGCTTTCCATCTCTAATTGGCACAGCCATCTGTTGAAGGGCCTCTTCGATCACTACTAGTTGATTCTTTTCCCAACGATGCGCAGCGCTCCCTGCAGCGCCAACTTCTACGATTTTTCTCACTTCCAAAAGATCTCGAATCTCTTCCGAGTTTAGGTTTAATAAAGCGGATACCGGCAATTTTAACGTAAGGCGATTCACAGATTTGATGAACGTGCCTTCTCCGTGTTTAATATCCACCAATCCAATGGCCTTCAGGGCGCTCAATGCTTCGCGAACGGCAGAGCGTCCGACATTAAACTGGCGGGCCAGCCTTTCCACGGAATCCAGCCGATCACCCGGTTGCAACTCCCCGTTATCAATGCGTCCTTTGATATCATCAGCTACTATTTCGTATATTTTTTTCGATTGAACTTGTTTATAATTCATGGACATCTCCATTCCCGTTCACCCGGAATATAGCCCCATTCCTGCACCGTAGGATTCCGATTCTGAAAAAGAAAACACCGTCATTCGGAAACGTTTTCCTTTTTCGCACGCCTAACGTTCATTTCCTCTTCTCTTTTTCGTCTCCGTTCTTCAGCATCTCCTAACACTTCTTCCAGATCATCTTGCACACTTTCCTCATAGAGGGGGACCCCTGAGCGATAAGCCGCGCGACAGCAGACATGGCCGACAACGGGAGCGGTTAAAAACACAAACACAATCCCCAAGAGCAAACGGACACTAAAAAAACCTTCCACTAAACCAAAGTGGATAAAAACGCCTGCCAACGTACATAAAACACCTAATGTAGCGCTTTTCGTCGCGCCATGGGAACGTGTATACACATCGGGGAGCCGCATGAGCCCAAAGGCGCTGATGAGGATCATGATCACACCGACGATTAAAAGGATGGCAACAAATATCTCAATCATCACGTTTGCGCTCAATGATAACCCCCCTTTCAATATACTTCGCAAAGGCTATAGCCCCGATGAACGCCAGAATTCCGAGTAACAGTATCGCTTCCAAAAAAGCATCCGTTTCTAAATAAAGGGAAACCACCCCTATCAACGCGATCATCATAATGCTGATAAGATCTAACGCGATGACACGATCAGCCATCGAGGGTCCTTTTATCGCTCGATATAACCCCGCCAGTATCGCGATCGCAAGTAAAAGAAGCAACAAAAGCAGGACAGCGTCAAACATTAGCGCGTCACCTCCATAATCGCTTTTTCAAATCTCACGTGTGAGGTGAAAACCATATCGCTGGAAACGGGGATATCCATCGCGTGCATATAAAACGTTCGCCTATCCGGAGAAACTTCTACAACGACCGAACCTGGTGTGAGCATAAAAAGTAAAGCGAGTGTGGTAATTTCCCAATTGCTTTCAAGCTCTGTTTCCAACTTGAAAATCCCGGGTGTAATATTTAATTTCGGTCGCAAAATTTGTCCGGTGACGATAATAGTCGAGTGAATGAGCTCCCACAAGAATATAAATAACAATACGATAATCGCCCAGACTCTGTATAAATAAAATTTTTCGTTGAAGAAACGCCGCATCAAAAACACGATCGCGAGCCCCAGTAAATACCCTAACGTGAACGTAGGAAGACTCCAATCATCTTGTAACGTCACCCATAAGAGGGCAATGATTAAGTTGGTCAGTATTTGAAAAGGCATTGGTTCACCCCATTTCGATCAATTTTGCAGAACAGCGTCGATATAAACTTGAGGGTTGTTCAAAACTTCCGCTGCCTGTAACACATACACATTCACCCATTCAACGCCGACCCCGAGACCGACGCTCAGGATCGCCAATATTGCACACGGAAACAACAGTCCTTTGGTCGACATTTTCTCATCTTCGACAGACAATTGATTTTCTCCCCAAAAGCCATTCATAAATATTTTCATGACCGAATAAAGCACCATAAGGCTTGTAATCAAACCGGTCGCAGCCATCACATAAAAGCCTTCGTCGATAGCCCCCTGCAGTGTCAACAGCTTGCCGATAAACCCACTAAGCGGCGGTACGCCGGCCAATGCAAATGCAGCGAGGAAAAACATCCAGCCCAGCAATGCGTGATTGCGAATCATACCACTCATCTCACGCAATTGATTCGTTCCTGTCAACCCGATCATCACTCCGCCAAGTAAAAACAACAACGCTTTAACGATCATGTCATGGATCAAATAGTAAATGGAACCTGCCAGTGCGCCTTCTGTAAAAACGGCAAGCCCGATCATAATAAATCCAACGGCGATAATAACATTGTAGGCTAGAATTCGTCGTAGATCCCAGTATGCCACGGCGCCGATGCCGCCGAGAACCATCGTTGCGACACCTAACCAGCCAATCAACTCATGAGTGATGGCAGTTTCGTGATAAAAAATCAGCGTGAATGTCCGGAAAATAGAATAAATACCAACCTTTGTCAACAATGCCGCAAACATGGCAGAAATGGCCATGGGTGGAACAACGTATGCGCCCGGGAGCCAAAAAAACATGAGCAGGGCAGCTTTGATGGCAAACACGAGCAAAAGAAAGATAGCCACCGTTGTAATTAACCCGTCTTGTCCCGTTTCGGCAATTCTCACCGACAAATCGGCAAAATTCAACGTGCCGGTAATGGCATAAAGATATCCAATCGCCACCAGAAAAAACATGGACGAGACAATATTGATAACCACATACTTCAAAGACTCCCGCAGTTGGCTTTTTTCTCCCCCGAGGGAAATGAGTATGTACGAAGAAAGCAGCATAACCTCAAAAAATACAAACAGGTTGAAAAGATCGCCGGTTAAAAATGATCCCATGATGCCAACGATCATAAAATGAATAAACGTGTAAAGATAATGCTTTTCTCTTTCTTCTCCGATCGTTCGAAAGCCATAAAGCACACAGCAAAAGGTAACAATCGCCGTTGCCAGCACGAGCAGCAGGGCAAACATATCAGCAACAAGCACAATGCCATAAGGCGGCTCCCATCCGCCCAAATTCAACGTTTGTATCCCCTCCACCGACACTTGATGGATAAGCACAATTGTCACGGCCATTAACAACAATAAAGACACGGTAGTCACATAACGTTGCACACGTATTTGTTTTCGGAAAAAGATCAGTAGCACACCCGTCAACAACGGGATGAGCAAAGGTAAAATAACTAAATTATTCATCTTCAGTGCCCCTTAATTCCTCCATATCATCTGTTCCCAACTCTTGATAAGAACGATACGAGAGTACGAGGAAAAATCCCAGCGTTCCAAAATTAATGACGATAGCAGTTAAAATCAATGCTTGCGGCAGCGGGTCGGTGTAAGAAGCACTTTCCAACCCCAATAACGGGGGCGCTCCGGTCTTAATCCCGCCCATCGTGAGCAGCAAAAGCAAGGCGCCATGGCCGATAATTGCCGTGCCTAAAACGATCCGTATTAAACTTTTGGCCAGTACCAGGTAAGTGCCTGCTGTAAACAAAATCCCGGCAAGGACAGACATTAAAATTTCCATATCTATGCATCCTCACTAATACTTAGGATAATCGTCATCGTAGCGCCTACAACGGCAAGCGACACACCCACTTCAAACAATACGGAAGTCGCCAGTTCGATTTCGCCGAAAAAGGGGAAATCCACATATTCAAACGTATGGGTGAGAAAAGGAAAACCGAGGAGCATGGCCCCGATTCCCGTCAGTGTGGAGAGGCCAACGCCTATGCCCGTTAAAATTTTATAGTCGACACGGATGCCTTGTTGAACAGTTTCCATGTCAAATGCCAAATACAAAAGCACAAGCGCGGAAGCAAATACAAGCCCTGCGATAAACCCGCCTCCGGGATCATGGTGACCGGCAAAGAACAAATAGGCGCCAAACGCAAGAATGATAAACGCCGAAACACTGCTGATGGTTTGTAAAATCACATCATTGGTTTTCATTCTTTTCCCTCCTTGCCAGCCTTACTTTGACTAGCGCAAAAACGCCTAGACCTGCAATACAAAGCACAAAGATTTCAAGCAATGTATCAAGGGCGCGAAAATCCGCTAAAATCGCATTTACCATATTTGCTGCACCGGCCAGTTCGTAGGCATCCAAGTAGTATTCGGAAATCGCCGGAAAGAGACGGTGACCGTTTGCGGATAACGCCACCAACGTTACAAGGGTCCCTACGGCACCCGCAATCAACATATTAATCACATTGAAGCCATCTCCTTCCTCCTTTTGCCGCAATCGCGGAAGATGATAGAAACACACCAAAAACAATGCGACGGTGACCGTTTCAATCGCGAGCTGTGTCAACGCCAAGTCCGGTGCTCGCAACACAACAAAGAATAAAGCAACGATATAGCCCAAAACACCGACACAGATCACTGCTGCCAATCGTGATCGTGTAAAGACAACCATCGCCGTGGCGCCTACGAGCACAAGAGAAAGGATGATTTCAAACATATTGATATGCGCGACATTACCCGTATCAAAAGAAAACCCATCCAACAGAAATAAGCTTGCACCGACGACCAAAACAAAGATTAAGAAAATATAACGTAGATAGTCACGGCTAAATCCGGTCATATGCGCATTCGTGATTTTTCTTGAAATGCTTTCCATCCCTTTAAGCCCCGAATTATATGCGTTCGTAATCGTTAGAACTCTTGGCATATGGTTGTACAATCCAATCCACTTTTTTAACGTCAAATACAAGATTATACCGAGAGCAACGAGGGCAATCGTCATAAACAATTCCGGCTCAAAACCATGCCATGCTTCAATATGAAAATCAAATTGCCCGGCCAATGTCGGCAAGATTGACGCCATCATTGGTTCCAAAACATATTCGCCAAGTACGTTAGGAACAAAAAAGATCACAACGACGAACAGCGCTAAGATCGCCGGCGGGAGCAACATCCCCCACGGCGCTTCGTGGGCCTCTTTTTCCAAACGTTCCGGTTGATAGTTGCCGAAGAACGTTTTAAATACAAGAATGAGGCTGTAAATGAACGTAAACACACTGGCAACCCAAGCAATAACCGGGATTAAAAATCCATATGTCTCCATCCTGAAGATGTCAAGGCTTGCTGCATTTAGCGTCCCGGTAAAGAAAAGTTCTTTGCTGAGAAAACCGTTAAACGGGGGCAAGCCTGCCATCGATAAACTCCCGATCAATGCCAGCGTAAACGATATCGGCATAATTGACATAAGACCGCCGAGTTTGCGAATATCACGCGTCCCCGTTTCATGGTCGACGATACCGACAACCATGAACAGGCTGCCTTTAAAAGTAGCATGGTTCAGCAAATGAAAAACAGCGGCAAGGACTGCCATGGAATGTAGGTCGGCCAGTTCACCCTCTCCGTAATAAAGCGCCGCCGAACCCATTCCCAAAAGCGACATGATAAGCCCAAGTTGGCTGATCGTGGAAAAAGCCAATAATGCTTTTAAATCCCGCTGTTTCACTGCCAACAAAGCACCCCAGAAGAGTGTGAGGAGCCCAACGCCCGTCACGATCCAAAACCACTCCATCGTGCCCCCGAAAAGCGGTGTGAAACGGGCGACAAGATAAATGCCCGCTTTTACCATTGTCGCCGAATGCAGATAGGCACTGATCGGCGTCGGGGCTTCCATGGCATCCGGCAACCATATATGGAACGGAAATTGCGCCGACTTTGTAAAAGCTCCAATCAACAGCAAGATCATCGCAGGAATAAACAACGGGTGCTGCACAAGTTGCCCACCCTGGGAAATCAATTCGCGGATGCTGAACGTATCACCCATTATGCCAAGCATAATGATCGCCGCCAGCAGAGAGAAGCCGCCAAAGATCGTAATGAGCATTGCTTTTTGTGCGCCATAACGCGATTGCCGCCTTGCGTACCAATAAGCAATCAATAAGAAAGAGGAAATACTCGTCAATTCCCAGAAAAGATAAAGGACAATGAGGTTATCCGAAAACACAACCCCAAGCATGGCCGTCATGAATATCATGAGATAGACATAAAAATTATGAAGCGCTTCGCGGGCTTTATCCAAATAATAAATAGAATAAAGAACGACGAGTGTTCCGATCCCCGAGATGATCAAGCCGAAAACGAGTCCGAGACCATCGACATAAAAGCTGATGTCAATATTAAAAGCCGGGATCCACGGCAATGCATACATCGCCGTTTCACCTCCTGCAATCATAGGGAGAAACATAAGCAAATAAACGAAAATCGACAGCGGAACAACTAATACGAACCAGCCAGTATGTATCTTTGCGATTTTTTTATACAAAATCGGAATAATAACGGCAAATAGCAAAGGTAACAAAATAAATAGATGTAACCAAGACAAGATGTATCAACCCCTTATGTACTTCGCATTGGGACAGGCTTTATTCTCCCCAAATGACGGAACGAGATACCATCAAACATGAAAGTTGATTTCCCCCTTGAAAAGGGTACAAAAAAGGCGTATTATCCTTTTAAGTAGATCATTATTAGTTGGCATTTTTAATTTTCTGCAAATATTCATCGGTGCTTCTTGGACCTACATCTGCTACTTTATTATAATAAAGCCTTTTGCCTCTGTATAGCGATAAGGCCGAACGGTTGAAGAATTGTAACATTTTTTAATCCCGCCTTTAGATCAGTGTATAAGAAACAGAAAAATGACGTACGGTAAAATGGATAATTGCAACGGATGTCCTTTTCGTTATCTATCCTTTTCACCCCTGCTATGACAGACGCCTAAAAAAATTTTAAGAAAGAACGAAAATGACATTGACAGCATAAAACAAACAGGAGTAAGCTGTTAATTGGCATTATCAAACAGCGCATAATGCTCCCTATTTTGTTGTAAGAGGTGAAGGCATATGGATCAAAACCAAACGCAAACAGACGAATGCATTCTAACCTGCGTTTACTACGGTCCAAATGGGGAAAAATTGATCAAAAGAGGCGGCAAAATCGCCAAAAAACTAGGGTGTCCATTCTATATATTAACGATCAACGAAGCGGACGTAGATGATCTTGACCATGATAAAAGCCATTATCTGGAGTATTGGAAGACGCTCGCCGACGAATATAACGCGACGGAGTTCATTATAAAATCAAATAACAAACGCCCCATCACCAAAGTGATTGCGCAAGTGGCTAAGGATAAACAAGCAACACAAGTTGTCATCGGGCAGACCGCCAGAAACCGCTGGCAGGAGCTAACAAAGGGATCTCTTATTAATTCGTTGCTCAAAGAGCTCCCCTTTGTTGACCTGCATATCATTGCCATGACACGAGGATTGGAAAATTATAAAGATGAGCATTTCGAAACAGGCGTTCGTGCCTACCTCATCAAAACCGATGACGACAACTATCGCCTGTCCTTTAATCATACGCATGCCTGTTCATACTCGGGTGTTTTTTATAAAGAAATTGGCACTGATTTCAACAATGGCGTTTTTTCATTCATCAACGGAAACAAAAAGTGCGATGTCCACGTAACGGATGATTATGTGCAAGAGTCTCTGCCTCCGCAACAGAAGTCCGGGACATCTAAATCTTAACCGCCAATAAAAGAGATCTCATAGGCTCGTACGTTCACCAATCCCTTTGCACAGCCATTCCGCCTAAGTGAAGCAGCGGGATGGCTTTTATCATTAGGCGTTTGTTAGTGCATGGGCTGCTATGTATCTGCACAAACCTAGCCAATTATCGATTTTATGCCCCAAGAATGCTTCTATTGATCACTGTAATTGGCGCCCTAGACAGGAGTCGAACCTGTGACCTACAGCTTAGGAGGCTGTTGCTCTTCCTCTGAGCTACTAGGGCAGGTTAATTATAATTATCTACAATTCTTTTTACCGCTTTTATATCTTAACAAAAATCGCTTTCGGCTGTCACGAATAACGAATTTTACTTGTCAAATATTTCCGGAGAATAGGAGGATAAATCAATTCTTATCTCTTTTCCTGGAAGCGACTGCAACGATCCGGGTCAGGAAACTTCAATTTTCCCGTCAATGGATGTGCAAATCACATCGCATTCGGCCACATCCCCTTTGGTCCTTTATTGTACATAGGGAATGCTGAACAACTTGCAGCTATCAGCTGAAGCCGGGATGCCGCTTCCATGGCTTCGCTTTCCGCGGACGAACGGTCAAGCCTCCTAGCGCAAAACCGGCGCTGCGGGGGCTTGATGCGTCCGTTTTTCCGCTGGAGTCTCGCCATTGCAGCACCGTCCCTCCGTCCGTTGCCAGAAGTGCAAGGGTTTTTTGCTTATAGGATGGATTTCCTTGCATCCAGTTTTGACAACACCAACGGAAAATGCTTATGTGCCAGTCTTTTTCCATTATTCAGCAGTCCCTACATATGAGAGTGAAATGGCTCAAGTTAGGCGAAAATAATCAGACCCCCTCCGTGCTCACTTCATGTGCGCTTTTGACATAAATTACTTTAGGAACGGTACGTTAGCTTCTTTTTATCTGAATCATACTTTCGGATAGTGTTAGAAAACTTGGTTTTTCGCCAAACTTTTATGGCGAAAGCCTTCGTTGCACTTTCTTATCTACCAAAAAAATGGTAGCCTTGCTATGATAGAAGGGTTTGTATGGATCGAACGCAAAGGGTGAACAAACATGAGTGATGATAAATTATATGAGGCTTTAAAGCTGTCGTTGCCGAGTGAAAGGATTCGTCGAAATGAGTCGCTTGACAACTATACACACACGAAAACTGGGGGAAAGGCAGATTATCTCGTATTGCCGAATACGTATGAAGAAGCAAGCGCGGTGACTGCTCTTGCTTATAAAACAGGAGTCCCGCTGACGATGCTCGGCAACGGCTCCAACATGATCATACGAGACGGCGGAATAAGAGGAATCGTTCTGCATTTTAATCGCTTAAACAAAATAACCGTACAAGGAAACACCATTATTGCACAGAGCGGAGCTGCCATCATAGATGTTTCAAGAACAGCCCTTAACCAAACACTGACAGGCATAGAATTTGCTTGCGGCATTCCCGGTTCCGTAGGCGGAGCGCTTGTCATGAACGCAGGGGCGTATGGCGGAGAGGTTGCGCACGTGCTAGTAAATGCAACACTCCTAACAACAGACGGGGAGATTATTTCTCTCAACAATGAAGAATTGGAACTTTCTTACCGTAGTAGTATTATATCAAAAAAGGATTTCATTGTTTTGGAAGCTGTTTTCCGGTTGAAGCCGGGGCAGTATTATGCCATTAAAGCAAAGATGGATGAATTGACCTATTTACGAGAGTCCAAACAACCGTTGGAATTCCCCTCGTGCGGAAGCGTGTTTAAACGCCCGCCCAATCATTTCGCAGGAAAATTGATTCAAGATAGCGGCTTGCAAAAAGTGCGCATCGGCGGCGCTGAAGTTTCCGGCAAGCACGCAGGTTTTATCGTCAACGTCGACCGGGCAACCGCCACTGATTATTTATCATTGATCAATCATATCCAACTTACCGTAAAGGAAAAATTCGACGTCGACTTACACACGGAGGTCAAAATTATAGGAGAGGATCAATAAAAGCACTGAAAAGGGATGCCCAAAAACAGTATTGCAAGAAAGCTTGACCACCGCTTATAATTAAGTAAACTTCCATCAGAGGGGATTCTTTCCTCCCCTCTGTTGATTTTAAGTCCGGTTTCCGAGGCCTGACTTCCGGAATAATAGGTGCTTGACCAAAAACATAAGCAGTAAGCCAATCTTTTGAGTATGATAAGGGGGTATTTACGATTGAACATCGGATTTTTTCTGTTGCCAAAGCAAGAAGTAAAATATTTAAGCCCGGAAGCAACGGTACGACAAGCACTCGAAAAAATGCGCCATCATAGTTACACAGCAGCCCCGCTCGTTAATGAAGAAGGAAGATATGCCGGCACAGTCACCGAAGGAGATCTCCTTTGGCAGCTTGTCGATAATAAAGAAGAGGGACTCGACAAAGCGATGAACCTCAGACTTAAAGACATTACGCTACGCGTGCAAAACATACCTATTTTCATTCACGCACAGATGGAAGATCTCGTCGCCCTGTCAGCAGATCAAAACTTCATTCCCGTCACGGATGACTCGGAATATTTCATCGGAATTGTAAGACGCCGCGACATTATTAAACATTGCGCTTCGTTAATATTTGAACATAAGGAATAAAAGACCCCCCTCCCAATTATCCGGAGAGGGGGTTGCTTATTGGTTAGATCCTTTACGGCGTTTCTCCTTTTGAAACAGGATTATGGCCGTACGAGGCCCAATCGCTCCAACTTCCGGGGTACAATTTCACATTTTTTATGCCTGCTTGTTTTAAAGCGATAATGTTCGCATTCGCGGACACACCGGAGCCACAATAAACGACGACGGCGTCCTTCTCTTGCAAGGAACGGAAGCGTTCGACGAGTGCCTCGGTTGATTTCCACTTTCCGTCGCTTCCCACATTCTCCTTCCAAAACCAATTTTCTGCCCCCGGGATGTGACCGGCTTTTTTATCCAGTGGTTCCTGTTCTCCGCGGTAACGTTCTGGTGTCCGCGCATCAAGAACGACGACGTTTTCTTTTTCTTTTAATTTTTTAACATCGTCTATATCGACACGCATGTCAGATTGTAGTCGGGCTTCGAAATCGGTTGGTTGGGGAATCGGGACTTCCACGCTCGTCGGATACTCTTGGGCCTCCCATTCGGAATAGTTCTCATCCAGAAGCGAGACAGTGGGATGGCCGACATAGCGCAACAACCACCATAACCGAGCCGCCATTGATCCGTGCTGGTTGTCGTAGACGACGACATGCTTGTCACCGTCGATTCCGGCAGCATTCAATGTTTCCGTGAAGTCACCGATCGCCGGCAGTGGGTGTCTTCCGCCATGGGTACCGACGGAGCCTGAAAGATCTTTTTTCAAATCAAAAAAGACGGCTCCAGGAATATGACCCTTCCGATAAGCTTTCCAACCGGATTCCGGATCCTGTAGATCATAGCGACAATCGGCAATGACAACGCCGGAATCATCGAGATGGTCGTAAAGCCATTCTTTTGTGACAAAATAATCCACGTGCATATGATCGCCTCCTTGTTATGGGATGATTTTGGTTATTTATTAAACTATCCCTATAAAGTCTTGTTCGTAAAATGTTCTCTCGTCTGAGCGTCTCATGGCGACCGAACTGGGGGATCGGCTTCGAATTCAGGGACCATGCACGCTTGATGACGACCGAACCCGGTGGCCTGTTCGAATTTCGGGATCCATGAGCACTTCATGGCGACCACATCAGAGGCTCGATCAAGATTTCGGGCATCATGGACCCTTCATGACACCCGAATCGAGCGTCACATGCTTTATGGTGACCGAATCGGATGATTTGTTCGAAATTCAGGCTCCCTATCAAGCACGCAACCACTGCAATTGATCACCGGGTACGAGCCCTTCTTTGGCTGCCCGCCCCAAAAATGCCTCAACAGCGCCGTAGCCTTCTTCGCCCAGTTCTTTCGTGAATTCATTGACGTATAGATCAATATGATTTTGGGCGACGGTCTCATCCATTTCTTGTGAATGAGCCCGCACATATTCTCGCGATGCTTCCGGGTATTCCCAAGCGTAGTCAACCGATTGCTTAATCCATCCGGCGAGGGCTCCCCGGTCCATAGAGCGGCGGGCAATGATCGCACCTAGCGGAATCGCATAACCGGTGTCTTTTTCCCACCAATCGCCGAGGTCGACTAATTTTTTCAACCCATAGTTTTGGTACGTAAAACGAGCTTCGTGGATAACGAGTCCGGCGTCCACATCCCCGTTTTGTACGGCCGGCATAATCTCATGGAACGGCATCACAACGATGTCGCCAATATTGCCTTCCACTTGCTGTGCCGTCCACAGCCGAAACAATAAGTAAGCGGTGGAACGTTCGCTTGGGACCGCCACCCGTTTACCTCGCAAATGATTCGGATCATTTTCATTACTTACGGTTAAAACAAGTGGGCCGCAGCCACGTCCGAGCGCACCGCCACAAGATAGGAGCGCGTAATCTTCCAACACCCACGGGAGAGCCGCGAATGAAATTTTCATAACGTCGTGTTTGTCGGGATCCCCGTCAATCGCCAAATGGTTCGTGACATCGATATCCGCATAGGTAACGTCAAAAGGGGGTGTCCCTTCAATCAAACCGTGGGTCAGGGCATGAAAAACAAATGTATCGTTCGGGCACGGGGAATAAGCGATTTTCATGTAAATAACTCCTTTATTGCCACACCGGTATTTTCAAGCGTGGCAAGCGCTTCTTTAATGTTCCAGTTTTCTTTATTTCTTAGGCCTATGAGGTTGGAAATCGTGCGGATTTCCAAGACGGACAGATTTTTTTCAGCCGCTGCTGTAGCGACACCGAATCCTTCCATTGCTTCTGCACGGGCATCGGTAAATCTTTGCATAAGCATTGCGGCAGTGTCTTCCGTTCCCGTCACTGTCGAGAGTGTCACAATGGTACCTGATCGCACCTTTTGCCCATTTTCGCGTAATCTGGCGGACATTTGTTGAGTGGAAGAAGCATCGGCAGCAATCTCGTTCGAACCAAACCCGAGTTCATCGATGGGAAGGAAGCTTTCCGATGATTCCGCACCTAAGTCAGCGGCAATCAGGCGCTCGCCAATAACTACGTCACCGACCTCTGCTCTGTTTTTAAAACCGCCCGCGATTCCCGCGCTTATCACCATATCGTAGTCATCTTTTGTCAAAGCAAAAGCAGTCCGAGCCGCTGCCTGAGCCGGACCAACACCAGAGAGCGCGACATTAATGTTTTGCACCTCGCCGATCCCGCGTTCAACCGCCTCTTTCTCTGCTTCTACTGCGGTCATAATCAGTATTTTTACCACTTTCGTGATCAACTCCTCTGCTTTATTTATAACATTTTCAGCAAAAAAAGTAGAGAAAAATTGTTTTTGTTAATATTCCGCTATCGAACGGTCTATCGGTTCTACAAATCTTTTTTGTACATATTTATTAGTGACCGATTGTGATCCTATTCTTGAATATTGATATTTGATAGTGTATTCTTCATAAAAGAATGTGGGGGTGGATGATATGGTCACAAAGGTGTAAACGTTTTATTATTTATTTTTTCTGATTCATCAGTCTTTTCTTCATCACGAGCCTGTTCATCCCTTCATAAAAAGAAAGGAGCGTTTTAGGTGCGACTATCATTAGTCACGCAAATTTTAATCGCATTCATCCTTGCCATCCTATTCGGTGCGATTTTCGGTGAAGGCATGTTCGTTGTGGAACCGCTCGGCGACCTCTTTTTGCGGTTGATTCAATTTATCATCGTTCCGCTTGTGCTGGCCTCGCTCATCGTCGGTGTAACTAGTTTGGGATCCGGAAAGCAAATGCTCAGGCTCGGCGGGAAAACGGTTGGTTATTTTCTTGTCACTTCTTTCATAGCAGTAACCATTGGTCTAGCTATGGGCTTTTTGTTCAACCCCGGCGAAGTCGCCGATATCGATGAGCCGACCGAAGAAGAAGTGGACGAAGAATTGGAAGACGCCGAAGAAGAAGACGATGATATCATTGACGTGATTTTAAACATTGTCCCCGAAAACCCTATACAGGGCATGGCTGAAGCAGAAATTTTGCAAGTCATCTTTTTCGCATTAGCTTTAGGGATTGGCATTCTTCTCGTCGGTGAACGTGCGGCGCCTGTGAAAAACTTTTTTGACGCCCTTGCCGAGATTATGTTTAAAATTACCGGCGGTATCATGAAAGTCGCTCCGCTTGGTGTTTTTGGCATTTTGGCACCGGTGGTCGGCGAGCATGGTTTGGCTGTTTTAATGCCGCTATTCGTCGTTATTCTTGCTCTCGCGGTTGGTTGCTTGCTCCATATCCTATTTATTTACGGGGGCACAGTCCGGTTGCTTGGAAAGATTTCACCGCTAAGGTTTTTCAAGGGGATGACTCCCGCGTTTCTATTTGCCTTCTCAAGCGCGAGCAGTGCGGCCACCATCCCGCTTTCCATGAAAAACGTACAAGAGAATGTCGGTGTGTCCAACAAAACGAGCAGTTTTATCATCCCTTTCGGCTCGACCATAAACATGGATGGAACCGCTCTTTACAACGGCGTCGCGGTCCTGTTTATCGCCCAGTTTTACGGGGTTCAGCTCTCTTTTCTTGAGATAGGCACCGTCATGATTGTAGCCACACTTGCCGCTATCGGCACCGCCGGTGTACCCGGGGCAGGGCTCATTATGCTGACCATTACCCTTACAGCGGTCGGCTTGCCGCTCGAAGGGGTTGCGCTCGTCGCTGCCATCGACCGTATCCTTGATATGATTCGAACCGGCACGAACATTCTCGGGGACAGTGCTGCTGCCGTTTATGTTGAGCGGTCCGAATACAAAGACAAAGCATTCCAATCGAAAACTAATGAAACGTCCTAGCAACCAAAGAATGATTGACACGTTGGCACGGTAAGTCAGCGTGTCTGTTTCTATACAATGAAACTTTTTTAGAAAAACTTGGCTTCTGCCAAGTCCTTATAACGGAAACCTTAGTTTTACTTATACTTTAATCCTTTACTAAGGTTAAATATTCCTAAAGTGAAAAAAATACTAAACGTTTGCAGGTTTTTGATAAACAAATGTCGTATATTGTAAAGGGAAATGATAAAATCATGGGGTTGGCAACAGCAAAGCAAGTCTTCGTTACTTATCTATGAAAGGAGTAGGTACTGAATGGAATTCGGAGTTTTATCGTTGCTTCCTCCGATGCTGGCGATCATCCTCGCAATCATCACGCGCAATGTGATTCCTTCCTTATTCGCCGGTGTTTGGATTGGGGCAACGATGTTGGCAGACTGGAATCCGTTGGCGGGCATTTATGTTTCGTTTCAGAATTTTATTATTCCTGTCATTGGGGATGAAGGGAATGCAACCATTTTAGTTTATGTCGCGTTATTTGGCGTCTTGATCGCGTTTTTCCAACGAACCGGAGGCGCTGAAGCGTTAGCCGAATTTATCTCGGAAAAAGTGAAAAGCCGCCGGGGCGCACAAGGAGGTACCGGAGGCTTAGGCATCCTTTTATTCATTGATGACTATTTTAATGCGTTAACTGCCGGAAGCGTTATGCGGGCTGTGACGGATCGAATGAAAGTGTCACGGGAGAAACTTGCCTATATCGTTGATTCTACTTCCGCACCCACTGCGCTGCTCGTTCCCGTTTCCACCTGGGTCGTGTTTGTCATGGGGTTAATCAGCGCCCAATTTGCGGAAATCGGCATTTCCCAGTCGGAATATTTCGCCTATCTATCAACGATCCCGTTTAACTTTTACTCCATCTTTGCAGTCTTGTTTGTTTTTGTCATTATTTATTTAAAACTTGATTATGGACCGATGGCAAAAGCGGAATTCCGTACAATGACGACCGGAAAAGTACAACGTGACGGTGCGCAACCGCCATCCGCGGATGAAATCACCCAAGCAGAACCAATGACTTCCAAGCCAAAATTAATGAATTTACTCATTCCACTAATTGTCTTGCTTGCTATGATTCCACCGTTATTTTTATGGACGGGAGGATATCCGGAAAATGATTTTGTCACCGCCATCGGCGAAGCAGACGGTGCGATATCCATTCTTCTCGCCGCGTTCACGGCAGGGATTCTTGGCTTGATTATGGGGTTGTCGCAAAAATTATTCTCATTTAAAGAAGCGATATCGATTTATATGGGCGGCATTAAAGGAATGGTCCTGGTGTTCCTCATCTTAATCCTTGCCTGGTCCATCGGGGATGTCGCCTCGGAAGTCGGAACAGCGGAATACGTGAGCAACCTCGCTCAGCAGTTGTTTACGCCTGCGATTATACCGGCGCTGATCTTCATCGTATCCGGGATTGTTGCGTTTACAGCCGGTACTTCTTACGGCACCTTCGCGATTATGATCCCGATTGCGATGCCAATTGCTGCTTCCCTGGACATCTCGATGCCGTTGGTAATTGCTGCTGTGCTAAGCGGAGGGGTATTCGGGGATCATTGTTCTCCGATCTCGGATACGACCGTGCTTTCATCTGCAGGTTCATCGTGTGATTTGGTCGATCATGTTTATACCCAACTCCCCTATGCGCTCACCGCGGGTGTGAGTGGAATTATAGCCTTCGTGATTGCCGGATATACAGAATCCATATGGCTGTCACTCGCAGTGGGCATTATCGCCCTGATTCTATTGGCATTTTTATTGAATCGCATGTTCGGACAAAAAATGCCAAAAGAACAGGAAACGAATGCTTAGATTAGAGATTGCTGAACAACTTGCAGCTATCAGCTGAAGCCGGGATGCCGCTTCCATGGCTTCGCTTTCCGCGGACGAACGGTCAAGCCTCCTCGCGCAACACCGGCGCTGCGGGGGCTTGACGCGTCCGTTTTTCCACTGGAGTCTCGCCATTGCAGCACCGTCCCTCCGTACGTTGCCAGAAGTGCAAGGGTTTTTTTGTTTATGGGATAGATTACCTTACATCCAGCTTTGACAACACCAACGGAAAATGCTTATGTGCCAGTCTTTTTCCGTTATTCAGCAGTCCCTAGATTAGAAAAAGCCTGAGTTCACCGGAAATGAACTCAGGCTTTTTATTTTTCCTCTGTTTGAAAAATCATCTCGAAACTTGGATGCCCCGGGTTATAGGCCTTTGTACCATCATCCGTTCTTCATGATGACCGAAGCCGTGGGAGATCGGCGATTTCGGGATTCATGGTCCGCTTATGGTGACCGAAGCTAGAGCGATGCGGCGATCTCGGACTCTATATCCCACTCGACCGCATCCGGCGCAGATCAGCACTTTATGAACGCTTCACTCATTTTCAATTAATGTTTTCTCAAGCTCGTGATCTTTCACGTATGCTTTCGGTTTCATGATGCTTCCGGCATCAAAGGCCTCCAACGGCTTATTTTCCAATACGCGATTAGGTGTATCCGGATTGGCCAACGCTTGCCGGGCGATTGCGACGAAATCGCATTGCCCATCGGAAATGAGTTGGGCCGCAGTCTCCGGATCGCTAAGGTTTCCGCAAGCAATAATCGGTTTCCCGGAATATTTTTTTGCCGCTTCAGCCATCGTCATCGTTCCTTCCCCAAAGCCGGGGGTACTCGCATCGTCATCGGAAAGATGGATAAAATCCACGGACGTTTCCCCCAGTGTCGAGAAAATGACTTCCGCATCCTTCTCTCCACCTGGCCATTTATAAGCCCCGTTCGTCGCTTTCAATTGAGAAATGCGAATGCCAAGCATCATTTGCTCTCCCACTGCTCCTCGCACATCATCGATTAATTCAACGAGAAAGCGCAGACGATTTTCGATGGAACCGCCGTATTCATCTTCTCTTTTATTAATATTCTCCGATAAAAACTGATCGAGAAGATAGCCATTGGCGCCGTGAAGCTCAATCCCATCAAACCCGGCACTCATGGCTAAGCGGGCGGACCGGACAAACCCATCTTTCACATCTTCGATTTCATCTTTTGTCAACGCTTTTGCGACTGGAAAATCTCCTTGGCCGCCGTATACTTCCACCTTCGGATTCGGTGGTTGAAAGGGTGAAGGGGCAACACTCGTATCCTTGTAATAATTCCCTTGTGATTGACCGCCGGCGTGCATCAGTTGCACAATCATTTTTGCGCCGTGCGCCTTTACATCGCTTACGATCGGCGCCCAAGCCTCGGCGTGTTTCTCTGTTGCCAGCCCTGCCTGGTTTTCATACCCCTGGCTATACATCGTATCCGGGTACGTGCCCTCGGTCATCACCGCGGCAAATCCGCCTTTCGCAAAACGTTCATAATAACGATGGACCCGTTCATTCGGCGTGCCATCAGCCTCGGAACTTACCCTCGTCATCGGCCCGACGATATATCGGTTTTTTAAAATGTGATTACTGATATGTTCTTGATCGAACAATGTATCCTTATATCTTTGCATTCCCATCACCTTACATTATTTTTTCCTGGCTTCTATTCCTTTTTATTGTTCACGTTAAACCTCTCGAAATTCCTTTGCTTTGAAAAAAACAACGAGCGCGATCATCATTCCTATTGTTCCCAATCCAAACAAAACCATTTGCACCGGGATTCCCGCTGATACAAAGCCGGCAATAATGCCATAAGAAACCGGGTCAAATCCATTCATGGCAAGGAAAATAATACTCATAACCCTTCCCATGATCCGGTTTTCCGTTTTCTCTTGCGACACCGTAAAAAAAGGAATGTAAACGAAAACCATCGCGAAGCCGATAAAAAACAAAAACACGGTGAGCCACGATAAAGACGGCACTTGACTAAAGGCCACAAAAAGAAGCAAAGACGCTATTAATCCATAAATGGTCACCGCTCCCCGTCGTTTTTTTATCGTATACACACTTAAAATAAAACTGCCCAGCAGCATGCCGATGCCTAAACTAGCCTCCATAAAACTTAAATTCAACGGCGAGCCACCATGCACGTCCACGAGTAACGGCATGGCTATGTGAAGCGCGCCGAACACAAAAAAGTTAAGGGCGATCAAAACGATAAGCCCGGTCAGGAGAAAACTTGATTGCCGAACGTAAGCCAATCCCTCTTTTAAATCTTTCCAAGGGCTTTGCGGCACGCTTTCATCGACCGGCGCTTCTTTAAGAAATGGCGGAAAAATGATAGCCGCCGAGAAAAAGACGAGGATCGTCGCGATCAAAAAGCTGGAAGCCACTCCCAACGATTCCATCGTTATCCCAGCCACTATCGGACCAACGATAAAAGCAATCTGATCGGCACCCTGAAAAATCGCATTTGCCCGTTGCAATTGCTTTTTCGGGACGACTTTCGGAATTAATGATACACTCGCCGGTCCGAAAAAAGCATCCAGCATCCCAAAAACACCGGCAAGCACGAGCAATACCGTTAATGTTAAAAGGTCATTGGCAACGAACAGATACATACTGAACAGCATGATGGCTTGGATAAGGTTTGTCGTAAACATAATGGTTGTTTTTTTATATTTATCAGCAACGACACCGCCGAAAATCATCATCACCAAGCGGGGGATCGTAGCCGCGATTAAAACCAGACCAACAGCAGTTGCCGAACCCAGCTCGCTAATAGCATACCAGGAGACCGTCGTTAAAAACATGCTAAAGCCGACAACCGCAAAGATGCCGGCAATAAAAAGAAGAACGAATATTCGATTTCGTAATAATGGTGTTTGTTCCACTCTTTTTTCCCTACTTTCTTAAATCAACCGACCTACAACATACAATATGAAAACGACTATTTGCAAACGCAGAAGACTGTGAAGCCTTCCTATTTCTACATCTGTTGCAGTGAATGATAGAATGTTGAAAGATAGGACATCTCGAGGTGAACCGATGTATCGTAAAATTTTTGTTTTCCTGTTCCTAGCTTCCCTGGCGGGCACCGTCTTTTTATATGGCGAAGCGATCGCGGTTTGGATCGATGAACACGGCACAGAATCGATCGTTCTCACGGCCGCCCTCGCCACACTCATGTCGTTGTTCCCGATCATTCCTTACCCGATTATCGGCGGGATCCTCGGGGCTATTTACGGTTCTTTCCTTGGAAGCTTTATCACCTGGTTCGGATCTGCCATGGCATCCATTATTATGTTTGTGTTCGTGCGCTTCGGCTACCAAGATTGGGGATTAACAATCATCGGCAAGTACGATGCGATTTCCAAAGTGACGATGCTTTTTGAGCGCAACGCCTTTATGACAATCTTTTTAACGCGGCTTATCCCGATCGTCCCTTCGATCATCGTCAACATCTACTCGGCGCTCAGCCGTGTCGGTTTTTGGGCATACACGGTCGCTTCCTCGGTCGGAAAAATCCCTTCGATGATTTTGTTCGCCACCGTCGGGAGCACGATCGTGAACAACCCTGCCGATTTATTCTATATCGGTCTGTTTTACGGAAGTTTTATGCTTATCGTTTACGGTTGCTTCCGTCTATGGAACCGTTACGTCGTGAAAGAGAAAAGCCAACCGGCAAAATAACCACGATGCGCCGGAGCATTTTTCGTGCTGCAACATACATCGCGGCCCCAAGAAATACTCCGACTGTGTTCAATACAAGATCATCAATGTCACTCACGCGCAATGTAAAGGCAAATTGGTACAGTTCAATGACAAGCGAGAGCAACATTCCAACGAGCGTCACTCTCCCAATGCTTCGCAAGCTCCGAAACAATAACGGCAAAAATATACCGAGCGGCAAGAAAAGAAAAACGTTGCCGATTAATATTTTCAAGGGATCCCAAAAGTCAGGGCTGAAAACGCCAATCCGATAGATGCTTCGAAAGGGAATCAAATTATAATTTCGCCCTCCGGGACCGTCAGGTCCCAGAGAGGCGCCATAGTTCCAAGCGAACGCAGTAATGTATAGAAGCACCGCCATGTAGACGGCAAACATCGACCAAGAAAAAATCCGGAAAGAACGTTGCCTCATCTTCGCACACCTTCCATCATAGGGGCTCGTCTAGTATATGCAGCAGCGTTCCTCGCTCATGATGAAAGAAAAGCGACTGCCGAGTCGCAGCCGCATCCTTTCTTCATATGTCCTCTGCCGGCATTTTTTTTATTTCAATTCGTTTTAACGTCGCGTCTTCTACCGCTAAGATCGTAAACATTAGATTTTCATATTCAAAGGCGTCTCCCTCCATCGGGATATACTCCAGCTCATCTAAAATAAAAGCCGCAAGTACATCTTCTTTTTCCGGAATAGCCGTATCAAACACCGAATTCAAGCGACGTAACGTAAGTTTTCCGTTACAGATGATGGAAGTATCCGTTAAGCGCTCGATCAACCGATCATTTCCCAAATCCGTTTCATCCTCAATTTCCTGACCGATCATCGTCTCAATGATATCTTCATGGCTGAGCAAGCCAACTGTTCCCCCGTATTCATCAAGTACAATCGCCAAATGTTTCTGTTCTTTCGACATCTGGCGAAATACTTGCTCAATGGGCTGAAATTCATGGACAAACATCGGGGACATGTCCGAGAGTTGTGTCAATTCCTGACCGAAATCAACAGACCAATAGATCAACCCTTTGGAATGAAAAACACCGATAATGGTATCCATGTCATCGCGATAAATCGGGTAACGCGTAAATCGGTTAGCAAGAATAAGGTCACGTGCATGCTCATAGGATGCGTCTTGTGGAATACCGACAATTTCGACGCGCGGTGTTTTCATGGCATCGCGGACGTTCAAGTTATAAAAGTCCAGTACACCTTTGATGCGATGGCTTTCCTCCTGAGCGAAGGCCCCCTCAGTCTGGGCAATATCCACCATTGTTCGCAGTTCTTCTTTCGAGATCGAAGATGTCCCGTCCTCCTCTCTCGATAATCCCTTGATAACAGCTCCGGTTAATTTTGATAGCAAGTAAATAAACGGCGTCAAAAGCCATAAAACAAAACGAATGACGGGATACACAGTGTAAGCAATACGATCCGGAAACGTAGCGGAAATTGACTTCGGAATAACTTCTGCAAATACGATTAAGGTAACCGTTAATATCGCCGTAGCAATACCTACATTAAAACCTAGTTCAATCGCTACCATCGTCACAAGGGTTGGCAGGATAATATTAACCACATTGTTGCTAATCAATATCCCGGTAATAAATTTATCCGGTTGTGACAGCGTTTGCAGAAGCTTTTGTGATTTCCGGTCTTGATTGTCCGCTCTCGTTTGCACCTTCGTTCGATTCGCCGCTGTCATCGCCGTTTCACTTCCGGAAAAAAAAGCAGAGGCACATAAAAGAAACACTATTGCGATACCTATAAACACGGTTTCAACTCCTATTGGAATAAGGGCTCGTTCATCGTACTACAACTATACAAAATTATTGAAAAAACGACAAACGAGTCGTTTATAATTTCGGGGCAGAAAAACTGCCACAAACTATTCACATTTGCGAGAAACTGTTTTAAAATTAGTAAAGATCAAAACCCAAAGGGGGATTTGCATGCTCGAATGGTTCGAATACATAACAGGAGAAATCAGTGATTTTGTCTGGGGTTTGCCATTAATTATTTTGCTCGTAGGTACAGGGTTATACTTAACCCTTCGCTTAGGCTTCTATTCTTTTCGGATGTTGCCTTACGCGTTTAAACTCACGTTTTCTAAACAAGATAAGGAATCCGAAGGAGACATTTCCCATTTTCAGGCACTGATGACTTCTACGGCCGCAACCGTCGGAACAGGAAATGTCGTCGGGGTTGCTACCGCCGTCGTTGCCGGCGGACCCGGAGCCGTCTTTTGGATGTGGATGACCGCCCTTGTCGGGATGGCCACCAAATATTCCGAAGCGATTCTCGGGGTCAAATATCGCCAAGAAAATGCCCGGGGGGAAATGTCCGGTGGTCCAATGTATTACATTGAGAAAGGGTTGGGCCAAAAATGGCTCGCTGTTCTGTTTGCATTTTTCGCCGTATTCGCGGCTATTTTCGGTATTGGAAACATGATTCAAGCAAACGCAGCCGCAGACGTGGCCAATGATGTTTTTAATGTACCGGTATGGGTCACCGGCATCATCTTTATGATTCTGATTGGCTTGGTCATCCTCGGTGGCATTAAGAGCATTGGACGCGTGGTCAGTTTTATCGTCCCGTTTATGATTGTTATTTACGTCGTGGCCGGTGTTTTGCTGATTGTTTTCAATGTGGACGCTGTTGGCGATGCCTTTTCCTTAATCTTTACCGATGCCTTTACCGGACAAGCAGTGGCAGGCGGCGCGATTGGCACAGTCATTCAAATGGGGGTCGCTCGCGGACTCTTTTCCAACGAAGCAGGCCTGGGTACCGGCGGTATCGCCGCTGCCGCTGCCCGTACCGATGTACCGGCCCGCCAGGCCTTGATTTCCATGACGCAAGTATTCATTGACACCATTATCGTGTGTACCGTAACCGGGCTAGCCCTTGTCATGGCGGACATGTACATGATTGATATTGAAGGCGCTGCCCTCACCGCGCAATCTTTTGATGAATTGCTTCCGTCATTCGGCGGCATCATTGTTGCGGTAACGTTACTGTTCTTTATCTACTCAACGATTCTTGGTTGGGCGTATTTCGGGGAGAAGTGTTTCACCTATCTTGCCGGCACCAATTTTACAATGACGTACCGTATCGTTTTCGTTTTGGCGATTTTTCCCGGGGCGACGTTATCGCTCGATACCGTTTGGAATCTCGGGGATACCTTTAACGCCTTAATGGCAATTCCGAACCTCATCGGACTCTTGCTCTTATCAGGCGTCGTCGTGAAAGAAACGAAACGATTCAATGAAATACCAGCCTATGAAAAAGGGAAAACAAGCATGTAGATAAAAGCGCCTCGAACGAGGCGCTTTCTTCACGAAAACAGGATTAAATTTAAACCTGCGACCAGCACAAGAAGCATCGCGATGGTACGGATCATGTACACCGGCAATTTTTCAAACCATCGTAATCCCAATGTCGCTCCAACAATGACACTCACGACACCGACGGCAAAATAAAGCAGAAACGACAGATCAAAATCCCCATTCACGCCATGCAGAAGCAACGAAAATGAACTTGTCATTAATGTAACGATTTGCACATTTGCCGTATACCTGTGTTTATCTTCTTTATATAAGTATAAACAATAAACGACGAGAAATGTTCCCCCCACCGCAAACAGTCCTCCAAAAAAACCATTAAGAACACCGAGGCTAAGCGGCACGAATGGGTTGATTTTTTTTAGGTTTACGCTTCCTTTGTTGTTAAAATATAAGTAAACGACGAGGGCGATAAGAAAAATTCCGAGCCAGGTTTTCAGCACGTCCATTTCACCATACGTCGTTAATACAAAAAAAGAAAGGATTCGACCTGCAAAGGAAGCCACAACAAACAAAATCAACCCTTTTAATTGAACCGACCGATAATTTTTTATAAGAATCGTCACTGCCGTCACGGCCAAAAACGATAAGACGAGCAATGTGCTTTCCTGAACGCTTAGCATAAAGGGCAGGAATCCCATTACGACTAGACCGAGACCAAAACCGCTCGCGCCCTGCACGAAGGCACCAATTAAAACAATCAAGACGATGAACAATAACTCCCAAACCATCTCTATCCGTCCTATACTTCTTTTGTGACTAACTTTTATATTCTATCATGTTTTGAAGAAAGTTGGGCGTTTTATGAGCTGCGCAGGAAGGAGAGATGAACGAGATGTGCCTCATTAATTTTCAATGGAAATCCCATGAAAAGTATCCACTCATCATTGCCGCAAATCGCGATGAATTTTACGAACGGTCGACGGCGCCTGCCCATTTCTGGGAAGACGCGCCGGACCTGTTGGCGGGACGCGATCTATTGCAAAAAGGAACCTGGCTCGGCATCACAAAACAAGGGAAATTCGCGGCATTAACCAATTTTCGTGATCCACAACAAATCGTCCCCGGCAAATCCTCCCGAGGAGCAATTGTAAAGCAGTTTTTAACAGAAAATCGGTCCCCAAAGGGGTTTATGGAATCTTTACGGAAGCATCGTGACGATTACACCGGTTACAACGTGGTTGCCGGAACCCTCGACGAGATGTACCACTATAATAATGTTCACGATGAATTGAATAAGATTAACCCCGGCACGCACGGATTGAGCAATGATTCCTTAAATACGTCATGGCCCAAAGTCGTAAAAGGAAAGCAGGCGCTAAACGCCTACACAAGCAAAGAAATCAAGACAGAGCCGTTATTTCAGATGCTTTCCGATACAGAACAAGCGCCGGATGAAGCCTTGCCGTCAACGGGCATTGATCCTGACTTTGAAAGACAATTGTCTCCGTTGTTTATCCATACGGACAATTACGGGACACGTGCCTCTACCGTACTTCTGATCGACAACCGGGACAACGTAACCTTTGTGGAACGAAGGTTTGATAAAGGAGTTTTCACGGGCGAGCAATCGTTTTCGTTTCAGGTCATTCAATAGTCGGCTAGACTGATCGCATCTTCATTCTTGCTTTGAAGTACATCTTGATATTTCGGAGCTTGAGCGACACCTTCTCCGTGCGAAGTTCCTCTGATATGTACGTATGGTCCACAGCCAATTTCGCGAGTCCTTACAGCATCTTATAATAAAAGACACATTTGAAAAAGACCGGCGATTATTCGGCAGCCTAATTACTTTATATTCTTTTAGGGAAAGTAGGGAAAGGCATTAATAATATGTTAAAATAAGATTCATAGGGTTCGTTTCCTCAGGTGGCGGTCTTTCACCGTTGGTACCTCTGATGTTCATTTGATTAATTATGAGCAAGGAGGGAGGTGATTTTATGTCAACATATGAAGCCTTAATGCTGTGCGTTACCGTCGGTACGCTCGTATACTTCATCACTGCTGACAACAAAGACAAAAATAACCGCCCCTGAGTTTGATCGGCTCGGGCGGTTATTCCAGTAAAACGGTGAAACCGCTACTTGGGTCGCGACTCTATACTGACCTGTGAACGCAATGTGTTCACGGGCCCTTTTTAATTTATGTCTTTCTTGCGTTTATTATACACTAGTAAATGAATGATTACAACACTCCTATTACTTCGGATTCGTCGCCCACAACTCGGCATTTTTCACGAACATGCGCGGATGCAGTTTCAATTGCGAGATGACGACATCCGCCAAGTCTTCTGCTTGCATAAAGTGTTCGGCGTCTTCCGTCCCGTCGCTTAAGTTGTGTTCGGACGCAAAATCGGTGATCACTTTACTTGGGCTGATCGCTTGGACACGAACATTCTCTCTTCGCATTTCTCTCATTAATGACTCTGTCATCCCAAGCACAGCGAACTTCGAAGCGCTGTAGGCACTGGAACCCTCGGTGCCGCGGAGCCCTGATGTCGAAGAAATATTGACGATTTCCCCGGCCTGGCGCTCGATCATTTCCGGCAGCACGGCTTGGGTGACATGATAGACGCCCATGACATTCACATCCCACACACTCCGCCAATCATCTTCGCTGAGGTCGAGAAAACGGCCATACCTCCCGATACCGGCATTATTAATCAAGATATCGATCTTCCCGAGCGTGTCTTTCACGCTTTGAACAGCGTCTTTCACCATACCGACATCGGAAACATCCGCTTGGACGCTCAACACTTTAACATCATATGTCTCCAACTCTTTTTCCACATTTTCCACATTCGCACGCGTTCTTCCCATGAGTGCCACGTGAACGCCTTCGCGGGCAAACGCATGGGCAAGTGCGCGTCCGATGCCGCGTCCCGCTCCGGTGATTAATGCTGTCTTCCCTGTGATCGATTGCATGTTTTAAAACTCCTTTTCCAATATTTTGCTATCACTTGTTTCTTTTTCATTTAAAAATACGGTAAGTGCGCCTACACCTATAATAACGAGCAAAAGGCCTGTAATGCGAACGGGACCAAGAGCTTCGTCAAAAGCAATCAATCCAATGAGTGCGACAGTGCCAGTACCCGCACCGACCCAAATCGCATAGGCAATAGCCAAAGGAATATAAACCAAAGCTTTTGAGAGAAAATAAATCGCGGCAAACATTCCTATAAAAACAAGCACGGTCGGCCATCCATTTGTAAAGCCAGCAGCCAGCTTCACATTTGTCGTTGCGATCACTTCGAAAATAACCGCGATGCCGAGTAAAATAAACCCTTTATATTTTCCCATCTCGCACCCCCTCCTAAACATTCAAAAGAACAACACCAAGAATAATCATGCCCATGGAGAGTATCACCTTTTGATTTAATTTCTCTTTAAAAAAAAGCACACCGACGACAGCAGTCAAAATAACACCAATCCCGCTCCATGTCGCATACGTCACACTGATCGGGAGTTCAGTCATAATAATCGAAAGCAGATAAAACGTAAGAAAATAAATCATCACACCTGCGAACGCCGGCCCCGGACGTCGAAATCCGTTTGATTTTTTTAAGGCTGCATCGCCAACGGAAGCAATCACGACGGCAATAAACAATGCAACATAGAGCATTGACGCCCCTCCTTTTAAACCGTCTGGACGGTAAGTTTTGTTTTAGAAAAAATGCTTTATCTTTTTTCTATCAATGCCTTCACAACGTTCAAGACATGGGTGCGATCCTCGTTCCCGTGTAGGTGTATGTCGAACAAGTTTTCAAACCATAAGCCGCTCGTGATCAAGCGGATAATCGTAGCGACTTCTTCGCTGTTTTCCGCACGCAATAGACGCATCCATTCGTTATATTGCTGCTGCATGGGGGTTAATAAATCACGATCGTTGGCGATGGCCATTATGGCACTTTTATCCATCGTTGAAATATCGCCCTCGCGGTCGACATCGTCTAACGTTGACAACACATAACTGAGGGAAAAATCATGCGCATTCTCATACTCCGCAATTGCTTCGTTCGAGCGTTTAAACACATAGTCAACCATCCCTTTAAGAAGTGCCTGTTTGCTCGGAAAATGATACAATAACCCGCCTTTGCTGATACCGGCTTCTTCGGCCACTTGCTCAAGGGTGACATTGCCAATGCCGACACGCGAAACGGTCTTTGCCGCAGCTTTTAAAATTTTTTCTCGTTTTGTCATGATCATCATCTCTTTTCTAGAAAATAATTGTACCGTCCGGACAGTCCGTTTGTCAAAATAAAAGAAGTACTCCATTAATCGGAGTACCCTCCATTCATGAAAAATCGCAGAAATGCCAAGACCAGTAAAACTTGTGAAATGACCAATGTCACGATCCAAAGCATGTTTCCATATACGGCAAAAATAGCTGCAACCATCGCCAAAATGATCGAGAGAACGAACATTCCGACCGCTTTTTTATCTTTTAAAAGTTTCATCTTCGCTTCCTTATTCCCAGAGTTTATAGATCGATTGTGTGCCGCTATTTTCCTCCCCTTGCTCAGCAAGTTTATCATACAATGCTTTCACCAACTCGACGCCGGGCAACCCTTCCTTCATTTGCTCGGACTCTTCGATCGCAATTTCCATATCTTTGATAAAATGCTTGACATAAAAGCCAGGAGCGAAATCTTCGTTCAACATGCGCGGCGCCAAATTTTGCAGTGTCCAACTACCGCCGGCACCCGTTGAAATACTCTTTAACACTTTTTCCTGATCAAGCCCTGCATGTTTTGCATACCCCATCGCTTCCGCCGCTCCGATCATGCTAGCCGCCACGGCAATTTGGTTGCACATTTTCGTATGTTGCCCGCTGCCTGCAGGTCCTAAATGTTGAATGTTTTCCCCCATTGCTTCAAATAAAGGAAGGCACTGATCGTATACGTCTTCATCACCACCGGCCATGATCACAAGTTTGCCGTTTCGTGCGCCCACGTCGCCGCCGGAAACAGGGGCGTCCAAAGCTGTACCCCCTTTTTCTTTTGCCGTTTTTGCAATTTTCTTTGCTAAAGATGGTTTCGACGTTGTCATATCGATCAACGTAGCGCCCTTTTTCATATGCGCGAGCAACCCATTTTCTGAAAAATAAACATCCTCCACATCTTTCGGATATCCGATCATCGTAATGACAATGTCAGCCTCGGATGCGAGATCCTGCACAGAATCTTTCCAGGTGGCACCGCTCGCCACGAGATCGTTCGCTTTCGCTTTCGTTCGTGTGTAGACGAGCAGCGGATAGCCTGCGTCCAAGATATGCTTCCCCATGCTTTTCCCCATTACGCCAATGCCAATAAACCCTACTGTTTTACTCACCGGAAAATCTCCTCCTTTGAAACTTCTCTATGAAACCATACTATCATACCTATCCAATAGAATTCCAAATCATGTATAATGGATATGGAAGCGTTGTATTTTCATTTGGCATAGTTTTTGCATTTATGCTACATAAGGAGGTTTTTTTATGACTAACTACAACTATGTAAACGTATCCACAGAGTCTTTTGTCACGACGGTAGAAATCGACCATCCCCCGGCGAATACACTGTCTCCAGACTCAATCAACGAGTTGCGGGGTGTCTTTAAAACATTGTCTAATGACCCAGACACGAGAGCGATCCTTTTGACAGGTGCCGGACGTTTTTTCGTCGCCGGTGCCGACATAAAAAAATTCGCAGAAGCGTTTGACGACGCGTCGAAAGCAGAGGAAATCTCCCGAGCCGGCCAGGAGCTTTGTGAGGAAATTGAACAATCAAAAAAACCAGTGGTTGCCGCGATTAACGGCGCGGCCTTAGGCGGCGGCCTTGAGGTAGCCATGGCCTGCCACTATCGCTTTGCATCCGAAGATGCGGTGCTTGGTTTGCCGGAACTCAAACTCGGTTTAATCCCATCTTTCGGCGGCACGCAACGCTTGCGCAGGTACTTAGGCTCGGCACGGGCTATGGAATTTATTTTGACGAGCAAAAACATGAAAGCAAATGAAGCCGCTGATCTCGGCCTCGTCCAACGCATCGTTTCGGGCGAAACGGTACGTGCGGATGCCCACGCTTTTGCGGAGCAACTGATTGAAGGCAAAAGCATGACGAGCATCGAGCGGGCTGTTGAGGCGATCATGAAAGGTATCGATGATTCAACGGAAAACAGCTTGGCGCGGGAACAGCAATTCTTTGGCGAACTCTTTTGCAGCGATGACGGTAAAGAAGGCGTCCGGGCGTTTATCGACAAACGAACCCCTGATTTTAGGCATTCCTAGGAGGTAAAAATGACAAACGAAGTTACATTTTCAACAAACCGAAAAGGATTGGCAACGATCACATTAAATCGGCCAAAAGCACTGAATTCATTAAGCCTCGATATGATTATAGCGATCGGGGAGCAGTTGGACGCTTGGCGCAACGATCATTCCGTACAAGTGATCGTCATGGAAGGCGCCGGAGAAAAAGGCTTCTGTGCCGGCGGTGACATTAAAACGTTATCGGAAGCGCAAAACGGTGGAGAAGCGTTCGCAAAGGCAAGGGAATTTTTCAAGGAAGAATATCGTGTGGACCTAATGGTGAAGGAGTACCCGAAACCGATCGTCGCCTGCCTTGATGGCGTCGTTATGGGCGGCGGTGTCGGTCTCACGCAAGGAGCAAGCCATCGGGTTGTTACCGCCCGTACGAAATGGGCGATGCCGGAAATGAACATCGGCTTCTTTCCGGATGTGGGTGCGGTCCATCTTTTAAACCAAGCCCCCGGCTATACCGGTCGTTATCTTGCCTTGACATCGGCAACCATAAAAGCCGCGGACGTGCTCTATATAGGGGCGGCCGAGCATTACGTCTCGGAATTGACGGACTTACTTGATAAGTTGCATGAAATCGATTGGGTGAACAAAACAGATCCAACAGGCAAACTCGATGACATTCTCGCCGAACAAAACAGTACGCCGGAAGAAGAAGCACCCCTTGCTTCCATGCAAGAAGCGATCGATCGTTATTTTAACGCGGATTCGATTGAAAAGATCGTGGAACAATTGGAAAGCGGGGACGAAGCATTCGCTGCAGAAACACGAGAAACATTGCTGTCAAAATCACCGGTTTCCGAAAAAGTAACATTGAAACACATGATCGACAGTGAAAACAAATCACTCGCCGAAACGTTAGAGATGGACCTCGTTATTGCCGTCAATTTTTTGAAGCACGACGATTTCTACAAAGGTGTCGAAGCGGTTATTTTCAAAAAGAGCCAAAGCCCAGACTACACGTACAAACGCTTGGCAGATGTTTCAGAAGCGATGGTGGCGCAGTTTTTTGAAGCTTCATAGCAAAGCGGACGTTATTTATGTGATTGAACGCGACCAGTGGATGATGGATATTCTAGAGGCGGTAAAGGGTTTGCAGTTGCCTGATGACTGGATCTGCTCCGGTTTTGTGAGAGCGAAAATCTGGGATACATTGCATGGCTTTCGTAAACGGACACCTTTGCCGGATCTAGATGTCATCTATTTTGATCCTGTAAGCATCGGTGAAAGCGAAGAAAAGAAGCGGGAGGAGCAACTGAGAAGCATGCTTCCTCCCATTCCTTGGTCTGTGAAAAATCAAGCGAGAATGCATCTTGTGAACGGCGTCCCACCTTACGCGTCCTCCGTTGACGCAATCTCCAAATTTCCGGAAACGGCAACTGCCATCGGCGTGAAACTGAGGGATGATGCCCGTGTGATGCTAGTTGCTCCATGCGGAGTGGAGGATGTGCTTAAAGGGGCGGTGCAACCCACGCCTTTTTTCATGGAAACGGAGGAACGGCTTGCTGTATACAGGGAAAGGGTCATGAAAAAAGATTGGGCTGCGACGTGGAAGATGTTGGATATATGGGATGGATATTAGGTCCATACGACGACCATATGTAAGAAAAGATTCGAAGCGAGGCTTAGAATCCTCGCTTCCCTAATCTAGGGATTGCTGAATAACATGCAGCTATCAGCTGAAGCCGGAATACCGCTTCCATGGCTTCGCTTTCCGCGGACGAACGGTCAAGCCTCCTCGCGCAAAACCGGCGTGCGGGGTCTTGACGCGTCCGTTTTTCCGCGAGAGTCTCGCCATTGCAGCACCGTCCCTCCATATGTTGCCAGAAGTGCAAGGGTTTTTTTGCTTATAGGATGGATTTCCTTGCATCCAACTTTGACAACACCAACAGAAAATGCTTATGTGCCAGTCTTTTTCCGTGATTCAGCAGTCCCTAATCTAACATTTTAATATGCTACTTGTCGCAGCGGCTCTTCACCAAAATCTATCGTTGATAAAAGTGAACACTTAGTATAGTGACTAGCCAGCGGAGGAAAAACACGGAGACTCCTGTGGGGAAGCGCAAAGGGAAGACCCCGCAGAAAAAAGCGATTTTCTTTTTCCGAGGAGGCTGGACTGGGAGCCCACGGAAAGCGTCGTGTTTTCCGTAGCGCTGATCAAGCATCCATACATTGGCTTGTCGACCATAGATTTTAGTGTTGATCCATCGCAGCTGTTATTTTCCGTTTAATTCCAATTATATATCCGTGTTAACAGTCCCTTTTTATTAGCCCAAGAAATTTTACATTCATAACCATTTTTTCATCTTGGTTATAGGTGTTTAATAAAATTGAGATATACCCTCTATCTTTTTGGTCACTATGCTCTTGCTTATCAATAATGCGGGCTTTTACAGTTAATATATCTTCCGGGTAGACAGGTTTTAAAAATTCTACATGCTCCATCCTGACGCCACCAATGATATCTTCTCCAATCAAATTCATATCAACCCATAGTTTCCAGCTGATACTCAAGGTATGAAGTCCTGAAGCGATTATTCCTCCAAAAATACTTTTACTTGCTTTCTCATCATCAATATGCATATATTGCGGATCGAATTTTAAAGCAAAGTTATATATTTCATCTTTTGTCACCGTATAGGTTGATGTTTTATAAACTTTATTTATTAGCATTTGCTCATACTTCATATCATAATCTACCCTTTCCAAAAGATTGGGTACTTACAAACATTCAGAAAACCACGAGCCTCGAACTCTTGTCCCTTTACCATCACTCGGTTAACAACTCACTTCGTTGTTTATAAAGTCGGAACTGGTAAAATGAGATAGTACACACTCGTAAAAAATACAAAAGAAGCTAATACAGAAAGATAAGCTTTCGCCTTGGAGAATTGTTGTGTCGTTTCTATTATTCTGACACAAATGAGATACATCCAACCGATCCCAAAGAATAGTCCTATGATTACCAAAATTAAGCTTAAACTTAGTATATCGATCCCTATAAGAAATGGCGCACTTAAAAGCCCTGGAAGAAGAGAGATTGAAACAATTTGATTTACCTCCTTCATTCGCCCCGGTCCACCAAAGGCACGTGCGCCGGCCCAAAGAAGTAATGTCAAACCAAATTTGGTAACAACCGCCATTAATATGCCTAGTGCAATTAATAAAAATGGCGCAATGACAAACCCCAAAAATAAGGAATCAAAACCGGATAGAAATTGGAGATTAGCAATAACAGCCATCATACCATAGATAACACCCACCATAACTAAAGTTGCTCGACTGTATTTCGATGCTTTTTGACTTTCCATGAATGTTTGATATGCATCTCGCTCCAATACTATCATTTTTCCAATCAAAATTTTCTCCCCCCAATCTTATAATTTTCTACATCCCCCAAGGAAAAAGCGCCCATATACCAACAGCAAAACTAAGGGCTAACGCAATCACTGGTCCAAGTTTACTGTTATAGCGATAAGCTTGTACATCCTTCCAACCGTGTATCCGTTCGACTAATTCATGGTCCACTTTCGTCGTCAATTTCTCTGACAGGCTTGGCATGCGATTTGTTACATAGGAAACAACGATCAAAATAATAAAACTTAAGGGAACAGCAAACATAGCGCCGGATATTCCCATCTCATTTGTAACACCGTGGTCGGTAAGAACCAGACTTGGAGCAACGAAGGGCGAAAGAAGGATGTAAACGACCCCGCCAATGGATGAGGCTGCTATTGCGCCATAGCGATTCGTTTCCTTCCACCATACTCCCATGATGATGAGTGGAGCAATGGTTACTCCGGCTAAGCCAAAAGCCCAGAATATACTGATCGTAAGGAATTCCGGTGGATTGATACCAAGAAGAATACTGGCAACTCCTCCTAGGAATATGGCTAAATAACCCATACGAACTTTAGCTCTCTCCGTTAATTCCGGTTTAAGCGTTGCTATAATATCTTGCGATAACAAAGCTCCAATCGACAAAAGATTGCCGCTCAATGTTGAGACGCCTGCAGCAATAGCTCCGGCAATTACTAAGGCCGCAACCCATTCAGGGTTATACACAATATTCAGGATCATCGTTAACCTGTCAGCATCTCCGGCTTCAATAAATAATCCTTGAGTTTCAGTAGCATAAACGCCAACAAATCCCATAGCGTAAGTAGCTGAAAACACTAGTCCTGTTACAAAAGCGTACCAAACCATTGCCGACCTTGCACTTCTTAAACTAGACGAAGTATAGACCCTCATAGCCAAATGGGGAAGTCCCAAAGCCCCAATTGTAATTGCCGGTATAAGCGCAATAAACCACTTTGTTGGAAATTCATAGTCAAAAAAACTTGGGAATGCTTCTAACATAGCAGGAACCATATCTGAATATAAAAGAGGTGGGAAAAACCAACCGTCTCCTCCTAACGCTTTCATAATGGCACCCAGAGGGAGGATAAACATGAGCGCAATAATTACCATTTGAATAGCTGCATTCGTTGTCGCTCCTGACATCCCTCCAATGGTTATATACCCGACAATGATCAGCCCCCCTACAAAAAGCCCAGCAATATATGGAACACCTAAAAGCGTCTCAAAGGCAGCCGCCACCCCAATCATTTGCCCAAGCGCATACATAATCGAAACAATAATCATAAACACAGCGGCGATAATACAAGCTTTAACACCATACCGCTCACGAATAAAGTGTGTTGGAGACGTTACCCCCATCCTTCGTAGGCTCGTTCCGTAAATAATCGTAATTAGCGGGATTGCAACGATTAGCTGAATCCACAAAATAATTAACGGCATTTGCAGTTCAAGAATGAGGGCTGTAATGCCTAAAAAGGTAGCTAGACTCATATAACTAGATGACATGGCTAATCCATTTGTGAATGCGCCTACTTTACCACCTGCAATGTATAGATCTCCAACGGTAGATTGTTTTCGATTAGAAACGTAACTTACCACATAAAATAAGGCGAATGTTACTAGAACGACTACTACCCCAAATATTGGGTTTGATAATTGATAGGTTTCCTCCATTTAACCCACTTCCTTTCGCGATTCTGTTCCTTCAATTTCTTGTACAATTTCATCATCTAACCGATTTCCCATCCGGCCTGCCAAAATGGTCAAAAAGTAGACACCAAACCACCCGAAAATAATTGGTATAATGTACCTTATTGGAAAACCAAATAACAAAACTCCATCAAAGGGAAACATGGAAAACATGATTCCAAATCCATTTCCAAAAGCAATAAAAGCTAGCACCATCCAAAATGTGAATTTCACTTCTTTTTTATAAGCTTTCACAAATCCACCTCCATGAGAAATTAGTATCTTTTAATTACTAATTTTTAGCAATTTTTCTAATATATTATCAGTGTTTTAAAACGCATTCATTGGTTCTCACCCAAAAAGGTCAGATAAGCATTTTTGCCACAACATGTAGTGTTTAATACGGCGGTCGTAAAACAATATACTGTGTTTTTAAGGACATATTTTGAAAAAACCTACCTTTTTGGGAGCAAACCATTCATTTTCTTAAGTGAGAGAACCCTATATGGGCTCTCCGTCAATTTAAATTGTTTAATACCACCGCTCCGTAACGACTTTCTTCCTCGTATAAAATTGCACTCCGTCTTTCCCGTTCGTGCCTAAATCTCCGTAAAAGGACGCTTTATTGCCGGCAAAAGCGAAGAATGCCATTGGTGCAGGTACGTTAACGTTGACGCCGATCAAACCGGCATCGATACGGTCGCGAAATGTTTGCGCTTCTTTGCCGTTTGACGTATAAATGACCGCTCCATTTGCGAACCGTGAATGGTTCGTTACCGCGATGGCTTCGTCAAGATCACGGACACGTACAACGCTAAGCACCGGTGCGAAAATTTCATCTTTCCAAACGGCCATATCGGTATTTACATGGTCAAAGATCGTAGCGCCGACATAAAAGCCTTGTTCTTTTTCCGCTCCTTTATCACGCCCATCAACGACGAGATCCGCGCCTTCCTGAACGCCTTGGTCAATATATCCGAGGACCCGCTCTTTATGCGTCTCCCGGATGACCGGTCCAACAAAATTCTCTTCGTATCTTCCATCCCCGACCTTCAAATCTTTTGTCGCGGCGGTGAGATTCTCCATAAATTCATCGGCAATGTCATCGACAACGGCCACGACCGAACAAGCCATGCATCGTTGGCCGCTGCTGCCGAACGCAGACCCTATGACGCCTTCAACCGTTTTCTCCATATGGCAGCCCGGCATAACGACCGCATGATTTTTCGCTCCGGCCAATGCTTGCACTCGCTTGCCATGGGCGGTGCCGGTTTCATAGACATGTTTGGCGACAGGCTCGGAACCAACGAACGAAATCGCTTCGATATCCGGTTGCGTTAACACACGGTTGACGACATCTTTTGCTCCGTGAACGAGGTTTAACACGCCTTTGGGAAAGCCTGCTTCATAAAACAATTCTACGAGCCGCTCCGCTAACAGTGGCGTTCGCTCCGATGTTTTTAAAACAAACGTATTGCCACAAGCGATCGCCAACGGAAACATCCATAAGGGCACCATCATCGGAAAATTAAACGGTGTAATGCCTGCGACGACACCGAGAGGATAGCGCCAGACCGAACCATCAATGCCGCGAGCAATCTGCGGTAATGCATCCCCCATCATTAAATTGGGCGCCGATGTCGCGAGTTCGACGACTTCAATGCCTCTTTGCACTTCTCCGTGGGCATCTTTCAATGTTTTTCCATTTTCTAGCGTGATAATTTCGCCCAATTCTTCCCGATGTTCATTCAATAGCTGTAAATACTTGAACATATAACGCGCCCGATCGGGCACCGGCACTAATGACCAACTTTCATACGCTTCTTTCGCTGCCTCCACCGCTCGGTCAACGTCCGCCGCCGTTGAGATTGGCACTGTGGCGATCGTTTCCCCGGTTGCCGGGTTTGGAACCGATTCTGTAACACCACCCTCCGTATCTACCCATTCGCCATTGATCGCGTTGCGCATTGTTTTTACATCCGTGGTCATTTTATTCGCTCCTTTTTCGCTTCAAATGAAATATCTTGTTTGCCAACATGCTCATAGAGCACAGCCATGTCATTTGCTCCCAACCCTGCCTCTTTCGCTTCCTCATAAACTTGCAATAACACGTCTGTCACCGGTAGGTGGAGGTTTTCTTTTGTCATTGTTTCTTTTACAAAATTTAAATCTTTATGCAATAACTTTAATGTAAAGCCTGGATCGTAATTATCGTTGGCGATGAAAGTTTTGTAATTCCGTTCATAGATACGGCTCTGGCCATAGCTGACACTTAACACGTTAAACAGCGCATCCAAATCCATGTTTTGTTTTTTGGCCAACGCAAGCGCTTCACTGACTCCAGCTGTGTAAAAACCAATGAACAAATTGTTAATCAGTTTCGTCAGCGTCCCGCTTTCAATTCGTTCGTCAATATGAAAAATATCCTCGCCAAGCACATCCATAAGCGGAAACGCATCATCATAAATTTTCTTAGAACCGCCCGCCATAAACGTCAGCGTCCGGTTCACAGCACCGACGACGCCCCCGCTCACCGGCGTTTCCAAAAAACGTACAGCCTGTTCCTTCGCTACC
Organism: Salicibibacter cibi; assembly: GCF_016495865.1. Lineage (NCBI taxonomy): Bacteria > Bacillati > Bacillota > Bacilli > Caryophanales > Bacillaceae > Salicibibacter > Salicibibacter cibi. The sequence goes on along the minus strand of NZ_CP054706.1, from coordinate 763,113 downwards.
TCGGCCACTTTTTTATTGCTCTCCGGAGCCACGGTGCTTGTGTCCAGAAGCAGAATGTTCTCGTGGCTATTTCGAACTAATCCGTCTTCGCCGAGATACACAGATTCATAGGCTTCTACCGAAGGCAAACTGGTGATAATCGCATCACAGGATTTTGCCAAATCATCCATGGAACGTCCGACCTGTCCGCCGGCTTTTTCAAAACGCGTTTCCGCTTCATGGTTTACATCAACCCCATACACGTCGTAGCCGGCATCTACCAGGTTTTCCGACATCGGCATTCCCATATTTCCAAGGCCGATAAAACCAATCTTCTTCATAAAAAACTCCCCCGTTTACGTCTGATATTTTCCAGCGGTAATGACGTACTCGCTAATGTCTCTTTTTTTCTTCAACACGTTTTCAGCAGCTGGCATATGTGCACGGGCGCGAATGCTTCCGATCATTTCTTGTCCTTTCGCTCCTTCGTCAACCGCACTCCAAAGCCGAATAAGATCCCTTTCCACTTTTTCATATCCTTCTTCGCAAATGACATCTGTCATCAACTGCTTAAGCGTAGCTCCGCTCCCTGCTTTTTCAGTGCGTAAATAAGCGGCGCGCATGACACTAATTTCCTTGTAAATATCGGCAACCAAACGCGAGAATTCCTGATTTTTCGCTACGCCTGTTTTCAATAGATCAGTAAAATGCCGCTCCGCTTCCAAAATAAAAATGGCATTCCGGTCGGTTTCGATTTGTTTTTCAACCGGTTGATCCCGGAATCGGGAAAACAAATCCTTCGCCACCGCCAGTCGATTAATCTCATTCGTCCCTTCGAAAATACGGCTAATACGAGCGTCACGGTAAATCCGTTCGACCTCGTATTCTTGCATAAATCCGTATCCACCGTGTATTTGAACCGCTTCATCAGCAACAGCTGCAAGCACTTCCGAACCTTGAATTTTGCCGGCGGCGCATTCGGCGATAAATTGGCCGACGACTGCCTGCGCATCTTGCTCGCTGCTTTTCTCCAACGCATCGTCAATACGTGCTGCGGTTTGATACACCAAGCTTTCAACACCGAAGATCGCGGTGTTCATAGTCGCGATTTTTTCCTTGATCATTGGAAAATCAACGAGCAGTTGCTGAAATTGTTTTCGTTCTTTTCCATATTTAACGCTCAATTCTAACGCCCGTTTAGCTGTGCCCAGATTTGCAAAGGACAATTTTAAGCGTGCCAAGTTGAGCGTATTCATTGCAATTTTGTGTCCTTTTCCAACCTCACCGAGCATATTTTCTTGCGGAACCGCTACTTCATCGAGGATAAGCGTGGCCGTTGATGTACCGTTAATGCCCATCTTTTTTTCTTCTGGGCCAACGGAAAGTCCGTCCATCTCCCTTTCCACGATAAACGCGGTCATGCCGGCATCAGTATTGGCAAAGACGACATAAACTTGGGCAAGTTTCGCGTTCGTTATCCATTGCTTTTCGCCCGTCAGAACCCATGCGTTTTTCTCTTTATTCCATACCGCTTTCGTTTTTCCTTTAAGGGCATCGGAACCGGCAGACGGCTCTGTTAATGCATAGGCCCCGACCCACGCTCCGCTTCCGAGCTGTGAGAGATATTTTTTCTTTTGTTCCTCATTTCCATAGTTAACGTAAGGAGACGTACCGACGCCCGCGTGAATGTTATAGGAGACACTGAACGAACCTCCGCCATTCCCGATATTTTCGGCTACCAGCCCGGCGACGTGCTTGCCGAGTTCGAGCCCCCCGTAAGCTTCCGGGATTTCAATAGCTAAAAGTCCGAGCTCGCCCGCTGCCGCAAATGTTTCTTGCTCCTTTTGGTAATCATGCAGTTCCAAGCTCTCCACATTCGGAAGGATTTGCTGTTCCACGAATTTTTCCGTCGTTTTCGCGATCATGACCTCGTCCTCGGTTAAGTCTTCCGGTGTGAAAATGTCGGGATAGTCCAATAGATCCTCCCACCAAGGTGTTCCCGATAACCGTGTGCTCATCATCTGACCCCCTTTTGTAATCGGCTTTTATCATTGGCTTATGTGAGCGCGCTTCTCACAGTCACTACATCACAAGATGCGTGTCGCACACAGGCTTCTGCCACACTGCCAATCAGCATTCGTTCAAAGGCATTGCGGCCGGTGGAACCGGTGACCAATAAATCGACGTCATTTTCGGTGAGTAGTTTTCCGGTTAATTGATTTCGTGGATTTCCGGATCTCAATAATGTTTCTACATCTTTCAATCCTTCATCACCGGCTTTTTCTTTATATTCTTTTAGCATTTGCTCCGCTTTTTTTTCTGTTTCATCATACAACGATTGAGGGGTATAATCCTGTGTGTAGAAATTTCGAATATCAACAACATGCGCGATTGTCAATGATGCACCGTGGAGTTTTGCCAATTGAATAGCTTTATCCAACGCTTGTTCGGACTGTACTGATCCATCCACAGCAACTAAAATTTTTTTATACATCTCAATCACCTTCCTTTCCCTTAATTTAAATGCAATAATTGTGCCATACTTCCAAACCGTCACGAAAAACGGGAAAGTTTATTATATAACGTCGCCCGAGAGATCCCTAAGCGTTTCGCTGCCTTTGATTTATTGCCATCTACTTCTCCCAAAACCTTCTCGATCTGTTTTCGTTCAAATTTTTCTTCTTGCTTTTGTTTTCTTTCCTGCCACTCACTTAAAGATTCAGTCACTTGAGTTTGTTCATTGAAACCATCCGGAAGATCTTCGAGTCGAATGTGATCATCCTCGCATAAATGGAACATTTGCTCTAAAACATTTAACAACTCTCGCACGTTCCCCGGCCAATCGTATTGAAACATCCTTTCCAAGACTTCTTTTTCAATCGTCGTTTCCTGCGTTTCGTTTTCCTCACTTAATTTCGGCAGCCGATCAGCAATAATTAAAGGAATATCCTGTTTCCGATCCCTTAAAGGCGGGATATGAAGCGGCATCACGTGCAGGCGATAAAATAAATCTTCCCGGAATTTATCTTCTTCCATCTGTTTTTTTAAATCTTTATTCGTCGCCGCGATGAGGCGGAAATCGACGGGAATCGGGGTGGTTCCTCCCACGCGGTCAACTTCTTTTTCTTGCAGAACCCGTAAAATTTTTGCTTGAGTAGTATGGGGCATATCTCCGATTTCATCCAAAAATAAGGTTCCGCCACTTGCCAGTTCAACTTTCCCCGGTTTGCCGTTATTGCGTGTCCCGGTAAATGCCCCTTGCATATAACCAAATAATTCCGATTCCAAAAGATTTTCCGGGATTGCCGCGCAGTTCACGGCCACGAATGGGCCACTGCTTCTACTCCCATCTTCATGAATGGCACGGGCAAATGGCTCTTTGCCAACGCCAGATTCTCCCGTTATTAAAACCGTTGCTTTTGCTTTAGAGGCTTTTCTTCCGATCTTTTTTGCTTTCGAAATTCCGGGGCTTTCCCCGATAATATCGTCAAAATGCGTCGGCCCTTGGGCGAGCGGTTCTCGGCTCATTTGCTTTTCAGATTGTTTGTCTGTTGTTTGCAAACGTTCCATCCTTTGAAGGACTTGCCGGATCTCGGAAATACCTTCATAAACCAAAATTCCGACCGCACCGATGACCTGGCCATTCTTCCAAATCGGCAAACGGTGAACGACCAATTCTTGCCCCTGTAATCGGTGGGGTTGGCTTCGTTCTGGAACACCAGTTTTCAGTACGGCTGGCAAGCGTGAATTTTCGATAACATCCGCTGCCGGCCTCCCCAAAGCTTCTTCTTTGCTTACCCCGACATAACGGCTGTACGACTCATTAAACAACAGTATCGTCCCTTTTTCGTCAACAATGGCAACTCCTTCGTACGCCGTGTCAAACCCAAGTTTCAACCATTCAATCGTTTGCCTGGCATCTTTCTCTCGCTCCCGCACGTATTCGTAATAAGCGATCATTTCCTCGTTCCCGACCACACCTTCCAGGGCACCGTTTTTTTCATGAAGGACATAGAGCGGTCGTTCCGGTGTTTTTTTATCATTTAATGAAAAATCTTCACTAACGGCGTAATAATCGGTTTTCATTATGCATAAAATGTCGTTTTTTTCGTATAAATACGTTACACAATCTTGCAAAGTGATGACCCCGAGCAAATGACCATTTTCCACGACAGGCAATTCCTTGTCTGCAATTTCCGAGAAAAGCACAAGCGTTTCCGGAAGCGTATCTTCCTTAGACAATGTAACCGGCTGTAGATTCATCCATTGCTTGACGTGATCATTTGAAATCATTTGCATCCGACCCCTCACCTTTTTAGAAACCTTGGCTTTTCGCCAAGGTTTATGGCGAAAGCCTTAGTTGCACTTATGCATGTAAGAAAGTTGATTTTTACTTTCTTACATGCCAAAAGATTGCAAGCGCTTACTAATATTATACTAAAAAAACGTTGCAACTTTAACCATTCATCACGTCGTCTCTTTTGCTTCATTCCTGAGTGTAATGCGTCTGATTTTTCCTGAGGTCGTTTTGGGCAATTCCTCGATAAATTCAATTTTTCTCGGATATTTATAAGGAGCGGTCAAACGTTTGGTGTGATCTTGCAATTCAGTGATAAGCGCTTCAGGATTGCAAATGCTTTCGGAATCCCGGAGCACAACATATGCTTTGACAACATTGCCCCTGATGTCATCAGGAACCCCGACGACCGCACACTCTTTTACTGCATCGTGTTTTACCAAGGCATCTTCCACTTCAAATGGGCCGATGGTATAACCGGAACTAATGATGATGTCGTCACTTCTGCCTACAAACCAAAAATAACCATCTTCATCCCGGAAAGCTTGGTCCCCAGTTAAATACCAGTCGCCTCGATAAGTCGCTTGCGTTCGCTCAGGATCACGATAGTAAGCTTTAAAAAGAGCCGGAGAATCTTTATGAACGGCAATGTCCCCAACCTCTCCCGTTGAACAAGGGGCCCCATTCTCATCAATCACTTCGACTTGATTGCCCGGTGTCGGCGTACCCATGGATCCCGGTTTGATGTCCATGCCTTCTTGGATGCTTACAAGCAATGTGTTTTCGGTTTGCCCATAACCATCACGAACATTAATGTTAAAGGCTCGTTGAAAAGCTTCTATCACGGGGCGATTGAGAGGTTCGCCCGCAGAAACCGCGCTTTTCAGATTTGAAAGATCGTAGCTTTTAAGATCATCGACACTCACCATCAAACGATATTCGGTCGGCGTACAGCATAATACTTCAATTTTTTCTTTTTCCAATAATTGTAAATAAGTGTCTGGATTAAAACCTCCGTGATAAACAAACGCTGTCGCTCCAAGGCTGATCGTTGACAAGAAGGGGCTCCAGACCCACTTTTGCCATCCGGGTGCGGCTGTTGCCCAAACGAGGTCTCCTTCCTTCACGTTCAACCATTTTTTTGCAGCAGTCTCTACATGAGCATAACCCCATCCATGTGTGTGGGCGACACCTTTGGGATTCCCCGTTGTCCCGGATGTATAGGAAAGGAAAGCCATGTCATCTCTCGATGTTTTTTCACCCTCGTATTGTTCGTTTTCTTTCTCGGCGAGTTCTTCGATCGAGGACCATCCATCAACCTTTTGTCCAATAATAAATCTCCGCTCGAGTGCTTCATGACCGTTCTCGATGGCATTGACTTCGGCAATTGCCTGATCATAAGCCACAATCCCTCTCGCCCCGGAGTGTTCCATTCGAAATTCCAGATCTTTTTTTCGAAGCATCTCGGAGCATGGAATGGCAACCAAACCGGCTTTGAGGCAAGCAAGATAAGTGATGTAGGCCTCAGGAATTCGAGGCAGGATAATTAAAACTCTGTCCCCTTTTTCCAGCCCAGAACGCCGTAACACATGTGCGTATTGATTTGTTTTTGCGGCCAACGCCGAATAGGAAACTTCTCGAATGTCTCCCTGCTCATTCTTCCAACGAATTGCCGTACGGTTAGGGCCTTCTGCGAATTTCGCCACCGCATCAGCAATATTATACTGGGCTGGCGCAATCAAATCTTGAACATTCATCGGTCAACCTCCTCATATAAACAATGTCATCCATTTCTTATGCAAACCCCGTGCCACATATTAGAAAACGTGACTTTTCATTAAAAAAGAAGAGATAACGGATTTTAATTCTATCTGTATAAGGTAACCGAAAATCCCCTTCCACCTTCTGATTATTTCAAACCGTGTAAAGCAAGAGATGTATAACTGTATAAGTGTATAGACACTACTGTTAAACAAAAATGTCCATGCCCATTTGTTCTATCTTCGCATACTTGTATAAACACAAAATCAACCACTTCACTAAATATCTTGGTAACGGCATAGAAATTGCATTTATCGTGGGTACGAATTTGATAAAAGAAAGGTGATCACCATGTATACTATGCATTTTCCGAGACAAGTCGTCTATGGGGAAGACAGCTTGAAGAATGTGGGAGAGATCGCGCGACAGGAAGGAACACGCGCGCTTTTGATCAGCGATCAGATCATGGAAGAACTAGGAAATGTTTCGGTCTGTCGCCAGCTAATGGAAGAAGCGGGCATTGACGTCATTACTTATCTAGGCGTGGAATCGGAGCCTACCGACGCATACGTCGATGAGGCGTTATTTATTTGCCGAGAAGCTGCTTGTGATCTTATTGTCAGCATTGGCGGCGGCAGTTGCATCGACACGGCAAAAGCGGTATCGGTCGTCATGACAAACGGCGGATTTGTGAGCGATTACATGAACCAAAAAACAATCGCCTCAAATGATGGGCTCCCGTTAATCGCTATTCCGACAACCGGCGGAACCGGTTCAGAAGCAACCGATGCCACTGTGATTACGAATAAAAATAACGGAATTAAAATGATGATCAAGCAACCCGCACTTATGCCAAAGATAGCGATCGTCGATCCGCTCCTTACCATTTCCACCCCGAAAAACACGACAGCGGCTGTCGGCATCGATTCATTAACCCATGCACTGGAGGCCTACATTTCCAAACGCGCCCATCCGTTCACAGATCAGCTCGCCCGATCTTCTTTTCAATTAATCATGGAAAATTTGAAAACTGCTTACCAAGATGGATCCAACAGGACAGCGAGAGCCAATACCATGTTTGCCTCCATGCAAGCCGGCATGGCTTTTTCCAACGCCTCTGTTTGCCTTGTCCACGGCATGTCGAGGCCGATTGGTGCCCTTTTTCATGTTCCTCATGGCATTTCCAACGCCATGTTGTTGCCTGTTGTTTTGGAATATAGCAAAGATTCTTGCCAAGAACGTTTACATGAACTGGCTTCTCACGTCTACCCCGAATTAAAAGACGAATCACCAAACGAAGGCGCGGACATCCTTGTTCATCGTATTCTTACCCTTTGCGAGGAATTAAACATTCCCAACTTGGGCTCATGGGGCATCGACAAGGAAGCATTTGAACAGGCATGTCCGAAAATGGCGGAAGACGCTCTCATGAGCGGAAGTCCCGCCAACAACCCCAAAGTACCGGCAAAAGACGAGATCATTGATCTCTACCAACAAGCATTTCGGTATCAATATTCATCTAAAACAACATAGATCCAATATTAAGAAAAAGGAGCAAATGTTCATGCTTGGCATACTACTCGGACTAATCCTTTTGATGATCCTGGCCTATCGAGGCTGGTCCATCATATGGATCGCCCCGATATGCGCCGGTATTGTGGCAATCACCGGTGGTCTTGACTTGTTGGACGCCTATACGAACACATATATGGGTGGATTTGTGGATTTTGCCAAAGAGTGGTTCCCGGTGTTCATGCTTGGCGCAGTTTTCGGCAAATTGATGGAATACACCGGCATGGCAAATTCAATTGCCACAGGCATTATCAACGTACTCGGCGCAAAACGCGCAATTCTCGGTGTATCGATCTCGTGCGCGGTACTTGCGTACGGTGGCATTAGTGTATTCGTCGTCGCATTTGCCGTTTATCCCCTCGCGTTAGCTATGTTTAAAGAAGCGAATCTGCCTCGACGGTTAATGCCAGCAACGCTTGCGTTTGGAACACTAACATTTGCTATGGTTGCTCTCCCTGGCACCCCGCAAATCCAAAACTTAATCCCCACAGACTACTATGGGACGACTGCAGCAGCGGCCCCCATCATGGGGTTAACCGCGGGCGCTTTTATGGCCATTACCGGCTACACGTATTTAAAATGGCGAGAGAAAAAAATAACAACGGCCGGTGAAACATATACAGAACCCCCGCAAACAAATGAAGTGGAAAATACGATAAAAGGGGCACCGCCCCCGTTTCTAGTATCCATTTTACCACTTTTTACTGTCGTCATCACATTGAATATTTTGCAGTTTGACATTATCGTTGCCTTATTGTCGGGCATTGTATTGAATTTGCTTTTATGTATTCAAAAATACAGAGGATTTATCACAGCCATGAATGAAGGAGCCAGCGGTTCCGTTTTGGCTATCATCAACACAAGTGCGGCCGTTGGGTTTGGAACGGTTGTGCAAAATGTCCCCGGATTTGCTCAGCTTTCCGACCTTATTTTAAACGTTCCCGGAAGCCCACTTGTTTCCCAAGCCGTTGCCGCCAATGTGTTGGCGGGAGCAACCGGTTCAGCCTCCGGGGGTTTGGGAATAGCGATGGAAGCTCTAAGTGATACTTATATGTCTGCGGCACAGACCTTTGGTATAGATCCTGAAGCATTTCACAGGATCGCATCGTTGGCTTCGGCAGGGCTTGATTCACTTCCCCATAATGGTGCGATCTTAACGATCCTCATTGTCACCGGTATGTCTCATAAAGAATCTTATAAGGATATCGCTGTAGTATCGGTCATTATTCCAATCTTGTCGGTCATTCCGGCAATCATTCTCGCCAGCTTCGGCATTTATTAAAATAAGGTCCCAATATAAGATGTTTAACATGTATCACAACAAGGGTATTCTCAATTAGATGAACTCTATCTAATGAGGCAAAAGAAAGGACGATGCAAAGATGAATGAAGAACAGATTTTCCAACAAATTAATATGGTCAGACAAAGTACATTGAATGAACTGGACAGCTTATCAGAACAACAGGCAGATCAAATGCCCGAGGGATTTAGTAACACAATCCGTTGGAACTTGGGCCACACCTACACGGTTCAAAACGTTTTACTTTCAAATTACGGCGGAAAAAATATTGAAACGCCTTCTCGCTACTTAGAATTGTTTGCCCCGGGCACAAAGCCCGCCGATTGGAAAGGTGAGATCCCGACGCTCGACGAAATAAAACAACATCTTGAAGAGCAACCGAAAAAATTGAAGGAAACATTGTCCGGGCAACTCGATGATGAAGCGCCGAAACCATTTATGTCCCTCTCAACGGTCGGTGAGATTTTGAATTTTACGTTGTACCATGAAGGGATGCACGCCGGAATGATTAAGGGCATCAAAAAAGCGATCGGCGGAGCAGATTAACGTATATAATCATTTATGAAAGAGATTGAACACCGACAAACGTACAGATCCCGAGTTTAGTCATCCTCGGGATCTTATTTTTAACTATCCTTCCTCCACATCTTTTAACAGGTTCGTCAATGTTAACCAACGGACGGAAGGATAACGATCTTGCCCACATGCTTTCGTTGTTGAAAAAACCGCTGTGCTTCATGAATCTTGCTTAACGGAAAAATTCCAACCACTTGAGGGTTTATTCTACCGGCGTATGCATGGACGACCCGATTAACCTCCGGTTGTGCAGGTAGAGCCGACGTAAGTCGAATGTCATATTTGCTCCACCAACGGCTCCTGCGATCACCCATCGTCCCCCTTCTCGAATGAGCGATAAAACGCTTGCTACAGCTTTTCCTCCCACAACGTCAACAACCGCACCCAAACCTTGGGGTGCCGCATCTAATATGTTTGTCTCCATATCAGCAGAATCACGGTCAACAACGTAAGTTGCACCGGCTGCAGTGACCTTCTTCATTTTATCCGATTTGGTTAGAGCTATAATTATGGCACCTCGTGCCGCTGCGAGCTGTATCAACTCCATCCCAACTCCACTCGAAGCACCTGTGACAAAGACCGTTTCCCCATGCCCAATTTCGGCACGCTCTAACATTCCAAGAGCCGTTCCGTATGCCGTGGGCAAGCACGCCAATTGTTCATTATTGTTGACAGATGCGGCGCTTACGCGCATCAGTACTTGACCGGTTTGAACATCAGGAATGGACATATCGTCTTGCACATGCAAGGCGTCTGAGCCACCAAACGCGATAAGCACTGCTGCTGTCATGACATTGGCTTCGCTTTCCGCGGACGAACGGTCAAGCCTCCTCGCGCAAAACCGGCGCTGCGGGGCCTTGACGCGTCCGTTTTTCCGCTGGAGTCGCGCCATTGCAGCACCGTCCCTCCGTACGTTGCCAGAAGTGCAAGGGTTTTTTGCTTATAGGGTGGGTTCCTTGCATCCAACTTTGACAACACCAACGGAAAATGCTTATGTGCCAGTCTTTTTCCGTTATTCAACAATCCCTAATTAGCGACATGATCCCAATGCCCGATGGTTTTCCCGATATGGACATGCCGTACAATTTTTCAAAATATAAACCCTTATCTTTACTTTAGATGGAATTATTCTTTATATAACAGTCGTGTTGATTTACCATAAAATACCTATCCATAGGTGTCCTATATTGAGTCCTCAGAAACGAGATCTGCGGACTCCGAGGTTGACTCAGGAGCCAGATGAGTCCTCAGGCTCGGGTTTTGGGGGTTGATAATGAGTGCCGAACGGCAAATTTACCATAGTATACATCTTTAAAGGGGTGTAACAAAGCGCCGCGGTTGGATAAATTAGGATAATCAACGCGCCTGTTTATATAATAAACACATTGTATATATAATCATGATTATGTTATAGTCATGATTATGTGTTACGAACGGTATTAACGATCCTTGTTTAGCTTGACTTTAACTCGTTTTGACAATATATTTGGACGTTCTGGGGTGGAATTAGTTTTGTTAAAAGGGAATAGTGTTTATAAAATTTCTCTGCTGTTAAGCATTGTATTTGTCGTTGTCGGCGTTATTTTTTATGATTGGTTAGGTGAACAAGCATCCGTTTTCTTGGACTTTGCTGTCGCGAACTTTAATTGGTTTTATCTTTTGGTAGGTTCTATCCTCGTTTCACTTTGTTTATATTTAATGTTTTCGAAATACGGTAATATTCGGCTGGGAAAGGATACGGAAAAACCGGAATATAGTACTTTTACCTGGATTACAATGCTGTTTGCTGCCGGAATGGGTGTTGGTTTAGTATTTTGGAGTGTTGCAGAACCTGTTGGCCACTACACAACGCCGCCTTATGGTGAAGGATCAACATCTGCAGCTGCAAATTTGTCCCTGCAATATACGTTTTTCCATTGGGGATTACACCCATGGGCGATTTTCGGGGTAATAGCCTTAGGGTTAGCTTACTTTAGTTATCGTAAAGGGTTGCCAACAACGATAAGCTCCATTTTTTATCCGGTATTGGGTAATAAAATTCATGGAAGCGCCGGAAAAACGATCGACATTCTCGCTGTTTTTGTTGCGGCGGTTGGAGTGGCCAGTACGTTTGGCTTAAGTACATTGCAAATATCAAGTGGCTTAAACTATCAATTTGGCACTCCCGACACATTTACTTCCCATCTCATTATTATTGGGCTCGCTACCACTCTTTTTATCATGTCCTCATGGTCCGGACTAAATCGCGGGATAAAATACTTGTCCCACTTTAATATGGCATTGGTGTTTTTACTCATGGCGATCGTGCTTATAGTCGGCCCCGCAAAACAGATTTTCGAAATGTTAATTAGTACAACGGGAAGCTATGTTGGGAACATTGTGCCTATGAGTTTAAGACTGGACGCTTTTAATGGTGAAGCCAGTCAATGGATTGGCAATTGGACAGTCTTTTATTGGGCTTGGTGGACAACATGGGCACCTTTCGTCGGCGCTTTTATTGCAAGAATATCCAGAGGCCGTACGATTAGGCAATTTGTTTCGGCTGTTTTATTAATTCCTTCGTTAGTATCTTTTGTTTGGTTTTCAGTTATCGGAGGTTCTGCTTTGCATTTCGTTCATAATTTAGGCTATACAGCGCTCGCAAGTAATATTAATGCCGATGTTGAAGCAGCGTTATTTATGTTTTTCGAAAGCATGCCGTTGGGGTTTTTGCTTAGTGTACTCGCAATTATATTGATTTTTGCTTTCTTTATCACTTCAGCTGACTCAGCCACTTTTGTACTTGGAATGCTAAGCAATAATGGAAACCTTCATCCATCATCTTTCGTTAAAATAACCTGGGGAGTGGTTACCGCAGGGGCTGCGACTGTTTTTATATTAGCCGGTGGTGTCGATGCAGTGAGAACCATCTCAATTGTTATCGCCTCTCCATTTACCATTATATTGTTGTTTATATCCTATGTTTTACTGAAGGAAGTAAGAAAAGAAACACAAACAATAAAAAGTTAGGAGTTGAATCTTTTCCAATGAACAACTAAACGATTGGATACGACTGACACTCATAACGTGAAAAACGCACCTGAGCAAATTGCCAGGTGCGTTTTTCATATCTACTCTTTTATCATGCCTTCATACAAATCATAATTTTCCATGTCAAAACAAATAAAAAAAACTTTTTCAATCGAAGGTTTATACCCAAACTTTTGTTCGACCGTTTCTACTGCAACCCTTGCCGCACGTTCCTTCGGAAATCCATAAACGCCGGTACTGATATTAGGAAACGCGATCGTTTTCAGATCATGCTCCACCGCGACCTGCAAGGAATTTTTATAACAATTTTGAAGCAGCTCGTCTTCGTTATTTTCACCCCCGTTCCACACCGGTCCCACGGTATGAATAACGTGGTGCGCAGGCATTTTCCCCGCGGTTGTAATCACTGCTTCCCCGGTCTCACAACCGCCGATTTTTTTGCATTCTTCCAGTATTTCTTTTCCGCCGGCACGATGGATTGCGCCGTCCACGCCACCTCCGCCACGTAACGTTTTGTTGGCAGCGTTAACGATCGCATCTACATCGAGTGTCGTTATGTCTTCCCGGAGAACTTCAATTTTCATCGCCTTTTCACCTCACGTTACAATGATCGGCTCGTTTTTTGTCACAATAATGGTATGTTCGATCTGGGCGACCATGCTTTTATCCCGTGTCGTTAGCGTCCAACCATCTTCTTTTTCATAAATTTGTTCGGCTTTCGTAGAGACGAATGGCTCGTAGGCAATTACCATGCCATCTTCTAAAAGTGTTCGATCCCATGGGTTAAAATAATTAAAAATATGATCGGGGGCGTCACGCAAGGAATGGCCGACGCCGTGCCCGGTTAAATTTTTAATGACTTTGAACCCTTCTTCTCTTGCTGTTTTATGAACGGCACGCCCCACATTGTTCAGCTTGCCCCCTGCCTGAAATTTTGCTAGTCCGGCATCAAAAACTTTCTTTGTCGCCTCGAGCAGCCGGCTTTGGGACGGTGTTGCTTCGCCGACGACGAAGGACATGCCCGTATCCACCCAATAATCGTTGTAGGCGCCGGACACATCGATGTTGACGAGGTCCCCTTCCTGAATGGCTCGCTCGCCGGGGATTCCATGGGCAACTTCTTCATTGATACAGATACATGTATTCCCCGGAAAACCATACGTGCTGATCGGCGCCGAAACCGCGCCACTATCCGCAAACATCTCCCCTGCCAATTCATCAAGCTCGATTGTTTTCACGCCAGGCTTCGTCCGACCGATCATTTCATCACGAATCCCCGCGATCACCTGTCCCGCTTCTTTCAATCCTTGGATATCTTTATTGTCTGTTGCAATCATTATGAAGACCCCTTTTAATAAAAATGAAGGCAGCCTCTGTGTAGACTGCGCAACTGATCTCTTTCATTTTATTGTAGCCTTCTTGGCTTCATGCAACAACAATGAGGCTTTAGGGGCGAGGGGAAGGTGAAGCTATAGGGCGCAGCACCAAACCTTCTTCTAAAAGGCTGCGGGCAACGGTTTCTAGTGATTCTTGTTTTCCTTCTTTCTTACCTTCTTTTCTGCCTTCTTCTAAACCTTCCCTTCTCGCGTCCTGTTTCCGAAGTTCGAATTCCCGTTTTGCAGCCTCTTCATCCATAATCTGTTTCGCCCGTTCTTCATAGGCTACGCGCTGTTCTTTTGTTGAGCTGAGTTCTTCCCAGTGACTGAAGGCATCGTATAATGTATCATCTTTCATGGCGATCCTCCTCGGACCCACACGAGGTGGGTTCTGCAGGCGTTGCCACAGGAGGTGGCGGTTTTAGCCTGCCTTCCTTTAATTTTATCATCATAGACTTTGCTGTTCCTACGATCAACCATCCCGAGCATCAACAGCCACCTCGCCAATACATCATTCCATGGGTCAAGTTTATTAGCTTTCCAGTCTATGATCAGTTTGCTCATTTCGATGAAATGAAATTCCATCACATCGGTCAACCGAAATTTTTGCTCATCTTCGTATAAGTGATAAGTAGTATGAAATTGATCCGTTCCTGCGAATAAATCAAAATTAAGAATGTTAATAGCTATGACCGGGTGCAAATCTCGATATGCCATCCCTTTTTGTAATGGGCGCCGGTAAGTTCCGGCCCAGTAATACAGTGAACGCATAATCATGTCATGTTGATTCGTGAACTGAATTTCAATATTAATTGTCTCACCGGCCTCGGTGGTTACCAGCAAATCAAGCCTTGACTGCTTGTCATCGGCATATTCTCCGCCCGCTTCCGTGTTCTCGAAGTTGATATTCGTGATGGTATTTCTACCTGTATTGCATTTATTCGCCACCTTATATTATAGCATAGTTATGTTATTGATACGGGAGATCAAACCAACTTTTCGGAATTTTCTTCGCTTATATTTGGGAAACTTACATAGGGTTCACAGAATTACATAGAGGGGCAATCTTCAGTGGAAGGGAAGTAGAAAGGAAAATTGATTTTCGAGGGTCTGTAGATGTCTACACTCGTCTGCAGGCTATAAACTTAGGCAAAAGACACTCGTACACTTCCCTCTTTTTGAGCTGCATCAAAACAACTTATGACAAAGTTATCAAGTTCACTTCTTAGCCATGTTAAATATTCGTCATTCAGATCATAGGGCTCATTATCACGATGTAATTGATTAAGGGCCGTCAGTGCTTTCTCGGCTTCCGGCAACGACACTTCCTTGCTCTGGCCATTCCCGCTTACACCGGCATAAAAATCATAGGCATCAAATAAGCGATAAACGATTAACGCATTCGGATTTCCCATCGTAAAACGAATATGACAAATCTCTTCACCTGATTTATTAAATCCGCAAATGTCGTGACTCACAAAAATTCCTCCTTCTGGAATTAAAATTGAAAAAATTCGGTCTAAAAACAATCAGGATTTTCTTAGGGATGGGTATTGATACGGGACAATTTAGGGGGATTGACAGGCAAGACACACAACGCTGATGGGTGTTCTTGAAAGGAATCTTGAAGAGAGAAGGTGTGGTTGCAAGGGGGCAACAGAAAAGGTCAAAGGGAGGGCTAAGAGAGGAAGAGAAGATAACTAATTATTGCACGATTAAAAATAATTGTCAAATTAAAAGCGTTGAAAAAGTCCCCCTATTATTTGGGGATTTTTCGTCCATAGATCTTTAGTCCCACCCTGATTCCCGGCCAATGTTTGAAAAACCTTCTTTCACCCACCCGCCTTCATCATTTGTCTCGATAATTGCTTATAAAATCCGACCGAATCATTTCCTTTAATTAAATTTAACTGGTGATCTTTCGAACGAGTGCTGATGCGAACGGGATTCGAGATCGACATCCTCCGGTCTTTCAACAATGCAATTTCCTCAATTTTACTGTAAGGAATGCTCACAACTTCCGATCGTTTTGAAACCCATGATTTTTCTACAAAAATAACTCTTTGATCGGTGAGCGCGACAAAATCAATCAGCAAGCCATATGTATGCAGAAGCTGTTCGTCCCCAACTAAATATTCCCGTGCCTGATCCTGGTGTTTTTTACGATTATCTGCTTTTTTCCAAAATGCCATTTGTGCACACCTCTCAGAAAGATGAAGTAGCTACCCTTGGGATGTGATCCTCTTAGTAGCTACTTGATTGATTGTATTCTAAGCTTAGAATTCTTCGTAAACGGCCGGGTCCTGGTTCTTCCTGCGGCCATCCGGACGTGTCAAATCATTTAAAGCACCCATGTCTTCATCATCCAGAACAAAATCAAAAATCGTGATGTTCTCCTGCTGGCGCTTGGCAGATGCGGATTTCGGAATCGCGACGGCGCCGAGTTGATAATGCCAGCGCAACACGACTTGAGAAGCGGTTTTATCATGCTTGTCTGCGATTTTCTTGATCGTATCGTTGCTTAAAACAGCATCCATTCGCATTAAAGGGCTCCATGATTCTGTAACCACCCCGTGTGCTTCATGCCATTTCCGCTGTTCGTCCTGGTTGAAAAAAGGATGCAGTTCCACTTGATTGATACTTGGCAATACACCCGTTTCTTCTTCCAATCGTTCCATATGCTCCGGAAGGAAATTGCATACGCCGATAGAACGGATAAGTCCCCATTTCTTCGCATCAATTAACGCTTTCCACGCCTCGATATATTGATCTTGCATGGGATTCGGCCAATGGATCAAATATAAATCATAGTAATCAAGATTGGCACGATAGAGTGATTCCTGGATCGCCTTCACTGCCTGATCATAAGTATGGTATCGGCCGGGAAGCTTCGATGTGATGAGCAATTCTTCACGTGTTACAGATGTGCGCCTGACCGCCTCCCCGACCGTCCCCTCGTTTTCATAATTATACGCGGTATCAATGAGACGATAGCCTTGATCAATGGCACTCGTGATGGCCGCTGCACCCTCGTTTCCCCATAATTCATACGTACCGAAACCAACGGTCGGTACACGCATGCCGTCATTCAGTGTGATTTCTGGTATTTGCATCGTCTCGTATCACTCCTTCACCCTTTATACCCCCATCGTATCACAAAATAAACATCCATACCGCTGCTACGAAGTAGATAAAGATGATAGCAATTGAAGGTCCCACATAAATGTTTCGCCCATGTCGTGAAAAAATGGCATAGCATAAGATTGCGCCGTTGACGGCCAAGAGTACTGACGTCGCCGTGTGGCTCGGGGAAGCCGATTGCAAAATCGATCCTTCGTATAAAAAATCACACAGGCATAAAATGAGCAGGTTAAAAAGGTTGCTTCCAATGATCGATGCAGCGGCAAGGTTTGAATTGTTGAGCTTAAAAGCGATAAAGACCGTCATGGCTTCGGGCAAAGACGTGGTCGTTGCAATCAAGAAGCTTCCGACAAAGCTCGAACCCAACCCAGTGATAACGGCGATTTGGTCCCCTGCATACGTTAGAAGCGTGCCCGCGAGCAAAATCGTAATGGCAGCGGCAAAAAAACCGATCACCGCTTGTTTTAACGTATACCTTTCTTTGACGCTTCCCTCGCTTACCTTCTCTTCTTTTGGGGGTTTTCGGCGTATCACCCATAAACTAAGCAGGTAGAGAACAATGATGAGCAACGTGTCCACACCTACGTTGAGCAACGGAATTTCTACTGTAAAAAAGAGCGCAATCGGCACGATGGCCATCATAATAAAACCGAACAGAGCAGTATACCGTTGTTGCTGATCGATGCTGGTCAGTACTTTTCGTTGCCTATAAATAACATCAAAAACAGCCAAAATTAATAAATTAAAAAGGTTGCTTCCGATGACGTTACCGACGGCAAGGTCAGGATTATTCAGATAGATCGCCGAGACACTTGTCGTCACTTCCGGGAGCGAGGTCGCCCCCGCCAACAGAAAAGTACCGATCAACAGCGATCCCATCCCGGACAATCGGCTGATGGCATCAGAATACGCAGAGATTTTTATGGCAGAAAAGACCGTGACAATAATTGCGAGGATGAAAATAACGTAGATCAATAAAATTCTCCTTTACCGAACCATATGAAAATCGATATCCGGCAAAGGTGCAATAAAAAAGAGACCTCTGCCTGCGCGTAGGCAAAGGTCTCGCAAACAACGTCATCGTTGCCTTTAAAGCCGGGGCATTATTTCCCGTCATGACGGCTTTAAATAAACTGCTACTCCCCTTTGATATCTGTGATCATTATAAGGCAGGGTCATAGGGTTGTCAACGAATACGAGTGCCTTCATGTGAATCCATTACGAGCCCTGGATTTTTTTATTTTAGCAGATGAAATTCTGGGCAAGCTATGGATAGGACATACATATACACGATGGAGGAAGACGATGGACAACCTTGGAAGAAAAATAAAACGATTAACAATGGCCATGATTATAATGGTTTCTGCCGTACCCCTTGATGTTGAAGCAACATCCATCACAAAAACCCAATCGGAAGAAACAGCTTCACTTCTTGAACTGATCAATGAGTCCCTTCATGAAAACGTGGATGAAACGGATCAAGCGTCGCTTGCTGATGCTTTTCTGGAAACACTTAGCGAAGAGCAGCAAGAGATCGTCCGCAATGAATTAACCGAAGAAAACGCTACGACATGGAGCAATGTCCCGGCCACTTATGAAAACCGAAATGGCATAGCGCTCGGGGATTTGTCCGAAAAAAGCATAAAGGCCGCTTTAAAACTGATGAAAGCATCCCTAAGCGAGGAAGGTTTCCAAACATTAACGGAAATCATGAAAGCCGATGCATTTCAACGCACGGAATACAATGATGACACGTTAGGAACCGGCTTGTATTTTATTTCCATTCTCGGTACGCCATCGGATAACGAGCCATGGATGTTACAGTTCAGCGGGCACCATCTCGCTAAAAATCTTGTGTTTAACGGCAAGGAGGCGGGGGCTACCCCTCAATTTACGGGAGTTGAACCGCGAGCGTTTACCATGTGGGATAATGTGACATATCGACCCATCGATGAACGGATCACAAGTATGGAAGCCATGCTGCATTCGCTCGATGACGAACAACTGGAGAGCGCTGAAATGGAGAAAACGTTTGACGACGTTGTTGTCGGTCCCGGGGAAGATGGAAATTATCCAGAAACAGAAGGAATTGCTTATGCTAACCTGGATAAAAAACAGCAAATCCTCGTTCAAAAGGCTATCAAAGCCTGGGTGGACGATGCACCTGATGAAGCCGGTCATGCGTTGCTTAACGCCTATCTTTCTGAAGATGCGCTGCAAAACACACATATTGCCTGGTCCGGCTCTCCGGACGTTGAAGATACAGGCGCTTATGTAAGAATTGACGGTCCGCGTGTATGGATCGAACTAACGTCCCGGGAAGGGGAGAGTCACCCCGACAACCCGCATTACCATACGGTTTGGCGGGATAAAGTCGCTGATTATGGCGGGTTATTTACTCAATAAACTGTCATTTTTGATAAAAGTTTCACTTTAAATTGGGACTCTTCTCCAAAATCTATGGTTGATATAAGTGAATAATTATGGTACTTACACTAGTGCAGAACGGCTGAATTAGGGGCCCCTAAATGGGTGTTAATGGGTAAAGAACATTGTTTCCAAAAAGCGACAATAGTGGGTCGTGCCCCTAATTAGAATCATTCTCAAATGGGTTACGCCGGAAGCCCCGCGTCCTTAAAAATAGAATAAGTCTCATTTTGGAGGACGCTGGAAGGTCCAGCGTCCCTGAAAAAAGAATAAGTCTTAATTTGAGGGACGCTGGGAAAGCCCCGCGTCCTTTAAAAAAGAATAAACCCAAATATGAGGGACGCTGGAAAGGACGTATGTTTAAAAAGACGAATCATCGAAGGCGCGATTTCCGGAAAATAGCTAAGCCACGCTATGACGTGTTTTGAATGACAATATTGGTGTGAGTGATTAATTCAACCACATTAAGCGGCCACCAATTGTAATAATGTGTTAAAAAGGGGAATCCTCTGGTATAAGTCGAACCGTACGTAATGGTGACCTAACGGGAGCCCACGTAAGCCGTTAGGGCACGAATCGTGCGTAATGGTGCCCTAACGGGAGCCCACGAAAGCTTTAAGTCACGAACCGCAGTTTGTTTCACTCACGGGGGGCCCACGGAAAGTGTCGTGTTTTTCCGTAGCGATTATCATCAATTACATCTATTTGTCAACCATAGGTTTTAGTGTTGACCCCTAAATTGGATTGACCCCTTACAATGTTTAACTTTACCTTGCCGGGGCATTTTTTCATTTATAAAATTTTACTCAAAAATTCTCTCGTACGTTCATGCGTTGTGTCATCAAACACTTGCGTTGGGGTGCCTTCCTCAACCATCCTGCCCTCATCCATAAAGAACACGCGATCGCCGACTTCTTTTGCAAAACCCATTTCATGTGTGACGACAACCATTGTCATCCCTTCGTTAGCCAAGTCCTTCATAACGGCGAGCACATCACCAACGAGTTCCGGGTCAAGGGCGGACGTCGGTTCATCAAAAAGCATCACTTTCGGATTCATCGCCAAGGCACGGGCAATGGCAACCCGCTGTTTTTGTCCCCCCGAGAGACTAGAAGGATATGCATCCGCTTTATCGGCAAGTCCGACTTTTTCTAACAGATTCAGGGAACGATCGCGAACTTCTCGCGTGCTTTCCCCTTTCAACTTATGCGGTGCCAGCATCACATTATCGCGGACGGTCTTGTGAGGGAAAAGGTTAAAATGTTGGAAAACCATCCCTACATCTTGGCGAATGGCATTAATATCCGTTTTTGGGTCAGCAATATTCACCCCGTCAATCAGTACTTCTCCTAAAGTAATATCCTCAAGGCGATTTAAACAGCGCAAAAATGTACTTTTTCCGGAGCCCGACGGCCCGATGACACAGACCACTTCCTGCGCATCAATTTCCGTTGTAATATCGGTCAACACCTCGTTTTTTCCAAACGATTTATGTAAATCCTTCACCTTAATCATGAATGGTCAAGCCTCCGTTCTGTGAAACGTAACAGTATAGATGCCGGAATGGTAATCAAGAGGTAAAATACACAAACCATTAAGTAAGTTTCAAAACTCGCGAACGTTATGCTTGCGTACGTTTGACCTTGATACATCAATTCCGTCACCGCGATTGCCGACAATAAAGACGTATCTTTTAAACTTATGATAAATTGGTTCCCAAAAGGCGGAATCATAATTTTTACGGCTTGCGGCCAAATAATGTGGCGCATCGTTTGTCGTCCGTTTAACCCGAGCGAACGGCCCGCCTCCAATTGTCCCTTATCCACGGACTGCACACCGCCTCGTACAATCTCTGCCAAGTACGCCCCGGAATTAAGCGCGATCACGCCAAAAGCGGTAATTAACGCGTCAAAATTAAAATTGAAAAGGGCGGGAATCCCAAAATGAATAAAAAAGATTTGCGCAAGCAATGGGGTGCCCCTCACCACTTCCACATAGATTGACGCGACCGTTTTGATGAACCAATTCGTTGATAATCGCATAATTCCAAAAATGGTGCCGATCACACAACCGATTAACACACCAATGATCGTGATGATTAATGTGTACCATAGTCCCGTGAGTAAATAAGGGGTCACTTCAACAAATGCTTCAGGTGATAGATTCATACCGGACTCCTTTTAAAAAACATAAGATGGATAAAGCTGCCATGCATGATCCCCGCATGAGCAGCTTTTTTTATCTCGGTGGTATTCCAGAGCTCAGATTTCAGAAACCAGAGATCGGAAAAAGATTTTTATGTCCCTTCAGGGCGTTCTCCAAAGTAATCTTCGAAAATATCATCATACGTTCCATTTTCTTTCAATGTCTCCAAAGCTTCATTCACTGGCTCAACAAGTTCGTGATCTTGCGGCATGCCAATGCCATAGTCATCTGCCAGTAACGTTTCGCCTACCGTCACCATTTGGCCATCTGCCAGATCCTCTGTATGATAGGCAACGTTCGGTTCATCATATAAAACAGCGTCCACATGGCCGCCGATCACAGCTTCGTACGCTTCGGTGATTTCCGGAAAAGCTTCGATCTCAATGCCATCGACATTATCCTCGAGATACTCTTGGCTCGTGGATCCTTGGCGTGTACTGACTGTCGCCCCTTGTTCTTCCGCATCCTCGAGCGATTGAATCTCATCGTTTCCATCCGCTACTGCTAA
This sequence comes from Salicibibacter cibi, assembly GCF_016495865.1. Taxonomy (NCBI): domain Bacteria; kingdom Bacillati; phylum Bacillota; class Bacilli; order Caryophanales; family Bacillaceae; genus Salicibibacter; species Salicibibacter cibi. The sequence continues at coordinate 740,940 of NZ_CP054706.1, read as the reverse complement.
AATAATCCCGGCATCAAAGTAGTATGGGTCCGAAAAATCAACCGTTTCTTCCCGTTCTTCCGTAATCGACATAGCATTAATTGCCGCGTCATAAGAACCGGATTGAATGCCGGAAAGCGATGCAGCAAAATCTACCGGTTCATAATCAATCTCAAAACCCACTTCATCCGCAATGGCATTCATCAGTTCAATATCGAAACCTGTCAATTCATCCGTTTCCAAATCAGTAAACGCAAAAGGCACGAAATTGTTGTCGGTCGCGACCGTAAAGGTCTCTCCTTCTACAGAACCGTCTCCACCATTTTCATCCCCATCATCCTCGACGGCTTCCTCATCTTCGTCGTCTGCCCCTTCTTCGTCTTCTGCCTCAACGTCGTCAGTGTCATCACCGTTGACATCCGCGTCGTCAGCGTCCCCTTCGGTATCATCCGTACCGCACGCAGCAGTAGCCATCAGTGAAACGCCCAAAATTCCAGATAACCAAAAATTTTTCTTCATTCTTTTCCCCCTATTCTTTTTCTAAGGAATATTAAAAAAATAATATATGTGCTAGTATACCACAAATGGGTCATATAGCAATTATGCGAAAGAATACGATTGAGTGTATGCTTATGACAGTTAGCGGTACCATATGAATATAGATAGAAAACTTGGCTTTTCGCCAAGCCTTTATGGCGAAAAGTCTTAGTTGCACTTATGTAGGTAATAAAGTTGATTTATACTTTCTTACCTACCAAAAAATCCGGAGGTTAATGATGCAAACCACATTAATGGCTGACTATTGGCACGAAGAAACGACAATTGCCGAAATCCATGACGCTTATGATAAAGGAACACTTACTGCGAAAAACCTTGTTCTTTATTATTTAAACCGTATCGCGCTTTGGGATCAGGATGGCCCTTCCATTAATGCCGTTTCCGATATCAATCCCGATGCCATTCCGATCGCGAAAGCACTGGATAAAGAGCGGGAAAACCACGGTCGAAAAGGGGCGTTGCACGGCATCCCGATTCTTTTAAAAGAAAATATCGGAACCGTCGATAAATTGCCGACGCCCGCAGGATCGATCGCGCTTGAAAATTGGCGTTCAAACGAGGATGCGTTTCTCGTCAAACAATTGCGGGAAGCCGGTGCGATTATTCTCGGCAAAACAAATATGACTGAGCTTGCCCACCGCATCGGCACAGACATGCCGGAAAACTATAGTTCAAGGGGCGGCTATGTCCTCTGTCCATACGGCACCCAATTTGATGTCGGCGGATCGAGTACGGGTAGCGCAGCGGCAGTTGCGGCTAATTTTGCACCCGTAAGCATTGGGACTGATACGTCCGGTTCGTTGTTAAACCCCGCGACACGCAATTCTCTTGTGACGATCAAGCCGACCATTGGGCTTGTTAGCCGTACGGGAATCATCCCTTTATCCTACGCACAAGATGCAGCCGGACCGATGACGCAAACCGTGACGGATGCCGCGCATCTTTTAGGAACGATCGCAGGCAAAGACCCTCAAGATGAAGAGACAAAAACACAACCGCTCAAAATTCCGAATTACGTAGAATCTCTCCATAGTGATGGTTTGCAAGGAAAAAGAATCGGTGTTTTTCGCGACTATCAACCGAGCATGAGCGATCAAATCGATCCTTCCCTTTTTGAAGAAACGATCGTCACAGTAAAAGACCTCGGAGCGACGTTGGTCGATGCCGTATCCATCCCGGCGATTAATCGAAGGGATAGTGATGCTGTTGTCAGCTATGAATGCCGACATTCCCTGAATAATTTTTTTGCCAGGGCACGTCCTTCCACGGGTTTTCGTTCCTTTGATGCATTTTTGCAATCGTATGAGGATCATGCCTACTTGCATAAATATGGCTATGATCGCCTAAGAATTCGAACAGCAGTGGAAAATAGTTTATCCAATGCTAGCTACCTCACTCAGAAACTCCGCGACGAAGGTTTGGATGATCCGCAAAGCCTGGAAAATGTTTTATTCAATCAAAACTTGGATGCTATCCTTTTTCCAAGTTCGAGTAGTAGTTATGATGTTGCTGCCCGCGCCGGATTGCCATCAATCGCCGTTCCTGCCGGCTACCATGAAAATGGGCGGCCATTCGGGATTACGTTCACAGGACAGGCGTTTTCAGAAGAAACATTATTTCAGATTGCTTTTGCTTATGAACAGGCGACGATGCATAGAAAAAAACCTGGCATAACGCAGTGACATTATTTATTTTCTATCCAGCACAGCCATTGTGCAGCGTGACACACAGATGAGTTTCTCGTCTTCGTCGACAATTTTGATCTCCCAGATCATCGTTGTCCGTCCTTTATGGAAAGGGGTGGCCGTAGCCGTCACTTCACCATCCTGTTTACTGCGTACGTGGTTCGCATTAATCTCGAGGCCAACCGGGACTTTTGTTTCCTGGTCGATATTTAGCGCTGTTCCTACTGACGCTGCCGTTTCCGCCAGGACGACCGAGGCGCCGCCATGAAGAATACCGGCAGGCTGATGCGTTTTCGGTTGCACCGGCATCCGGAGCACGAGTCGATCTTGATTTGCCTCCACAAAAGTAATGTCAAGTACATCAATCAACGTGCCTTCGGCGTTTTTTTGCAATTGTTCTTCTACATTTTTAATAGGCTGTTCCATGACGATCATCTCCTGAATAAGTATTCATTCATTTTATCACAAGAGTGAAAAGAAGAACTGATCCTCCTTTGGAAGATCAGCCCTGCTCGTCCATCTTTTAGTTTTCTCCCCAAACCTCATCTGCGACTTCTTTAATATGGCGCAGTTTTGCCCATTGTGCTTCTTCCGATAAAATGTTGCCTTCTTCCGTGGAAGCAAAACCACATTGGGGACTGATCGCCAACTGTTCAAGCGGTACATACTTTTCAGCTTCACGAATACGACTTTTCAACGCTTCTTTATCTTCAAGTTCACCCGTTTTTGATGTTACGATGCCAAGCACAATTTTTAAATCATCGCGGTTCACATACTGCAGGGATTCAAACGTGCCGGAACGCTCGTCATCGTACTCCAGAAAAAGCCCGTCCACTTCAACTTCCTGGAATACCGTCTTTGCAACCGGATCATAACCCCCACTCATGGACCAAGTGGACCGGAAATTGCCACGGCAAATATGCATCGTCACTGTTAAATCATCCGGCCGATCCGAAAGTGCCTCATTGATGATATCTTTATACCACTGTTGCTTGTTTCGTTTGTCTTGTTTTTGCTCTTCCGTATCGTCTTCAGTCGGAATAAGAATTGCCCATCCAACATCATCGAATTGCAAGTAACGGCACCCGGCATCGTAGAAAGCATGAACAGCTTTTTTGTATGCTGCAGCAAGATCTTTGCGAAAACGTTCCCGATCCTCATAAACACCGGATACAAAATGATGATCCGCGTAAAGCATACTTGGACTCGGAATCGTTTGCTTGGCCACGTGACCTTCGCCGACGATGCTTTTTAAGTAGCGAAAATGATCGAGAAAAGGATGGTCTTCCGGAAAATCCAATTGCCCAATAATCCGTACGAGCCAAGGCTTCGTTTCCACGCCTTTAAATGCATAGCCATGTTCCGGTTCATATCCTTCTACCCCATCAAGGCCTTCCAAGAAATCCAGATGCCACCATGCACGGCGAAATTCCCCATCCGTAATAGCCGTAAGCCCCGCTTCTTTTTGTTTTTCCACAATCGCGCGAATTTCTTCGTCCTCAACCTGGCGCAATTGTTCAGCCGTAATTGCATCGTTGACACGATCTTCACGTGCCTTTTTCAAGCGCTCCGTGCGCAAAATGCTCCCGACATGATCTGCACGGTATGGCGCATGCTTTGCTGTAATTTCTGCCATCTTCCCCAAAACTCCTTTTGCTAAAAAATAAACCCTCTCTTCCGAAGAAAAGAGGGGTGTGTTCGAGATCCTCTTATCTTCCTGGCATTAGCACCTTCCACCTGATGGGGTTGCTGAAGCGTCGTTGGGCCAGTCCCTCTGCTTCTCTTTATAAGAAAAAACCAATTATTTAACTCTGAATAATAGTATATCAGGATTCTATGTTATATGCAAAGGTCAAAAAAGAGAGATGATTCGTTCGAATGACCGGCGTTTCTCTTGGAAATCGTGGATATTCGTTAGAATCAGCCATTCATCATTGTGATAGCGCTCCGAAAAATAGCTTAATTGTTCTCGTACCGTGTCTGGACCGCCGATAATCATTCTTCTGCGATTTTCCTTTATTTTTTGTTGATCCCTTTCGGTCTTTTTTGCCGCTTTCGCCTCTTCTACGCTCGGCACGCGGCTATCTAGCCCCTTTTCCGTTCGTAACAGCCACATATCCTGACTCATTGCCAGTTCTTCCGCGTGCGCGTCTGATTCCCCGCAAATGACGAAAACAGCGGTTAATGCGTGGGGGACGCTTAAGCTGCCTGGTGTGAATTGTTGCCGGTAAACCTCATGAGCTGCTTCTCCACGAGTAGGTGCGATAAAATGCCCGTATACATAACCCACGCCGAGGCGGGCGGCGATTTCGGCACTATTTTCCCCGAGGCCCAAAGAGTAAACTGGTGGGGCTGCATTCGTTCTCGGTGTTGCTCGTACGCCCTTAGGTGATTGGCCACGAACATAGCTAGCGAGGGCTTCCAATTTTTCCGGATAATCATTTAACTGATTTTCTTTCCCATCCGCCAACGCAGATCGAACCCTTTCTGCCCCTCCGGGTGACCGTCCCACGCCCGCTTCAATCCTCCCGGGGAAAAGCGCCTGTAATTGCAGAAGTTGGGCAGCGACTTTATAGACGCTGTATTGCGGGAGCAAGATGCCGCCACTTCCCACGTGTAACCGAGTTGTTCGGCTCGCCACAGCCGCCATCATGATTTCCGGGGCACTCGACGTCATCCCTTTCGTCGCGTGGTGCTCGGCAAACCAAAAACGTTGATAACCGATTGCCTCTGCATGTTGTGCCAAATCAAGCGTTTCCTCGACGGTATCTTCTGCTGTCTTTCCCTTAGGGGTAGCCATTTGTTCCAAAATTCCTAGCTTCATCGTTGATTCTTACTCCCTTACATGGCCATTGCTTGTCTTGGTGATGGCCGTTCCGCTTGAACTTTTATTTTATCATATGTTGAAGCTGTCCATGTTTCCCAATGCTTACACGTCAAAGGGGCACGTAAGGCAATCTAAAACATTTGGGAGCAGCCAAGGAATTTGTCCGAGCTTAGCATTACTTGTTTGAATGAAAATTAATAACCAATAAAACATTGAGACTTTGATCGTTCAACATCTGTTATATAATAAAATGAGATGTTATTTTAAACGAACATTCCGATTAGCAAAGAGGTGCTCACGATGATCAAAGTCATCAGCGGTAAAAAAAGAATCATTTTTTATCCAATCCTATGGATCGTGGCTACGTTTGTATTGCTCTTTTTTTCACCCGATTTAAATCAAATCGTCAGTAAAGAAGGGCAAATTGAGATCCCGAGTGAATACCCCACGCAACAATTTGAAAATATGGTTGCCTCCGACGGGGCATTCACCGGCACAGAGGTCATTGTGGTGTACCACGAAGAAGACGGCTTGTCGCAAGCGCAAGCGGATCAGATCGAAGAAACGATGGAAGCCTTTGAAAATGATCCCGGCGACGTGCCCCTCCATGATATCGTTTCACCATTTAATGGGGACGAACAGGCCGATCAGTTAATCAGTGATGACGAAACGCTTTTGCTCGTTTCCCTTGAATTGGATATGGCATCCGAAGCATACGATACATATCGAAACGACATTCAACAATTAACAGCTGTGGATGGACTTACGCATTACCAAACGGGTGACGCGGCCATTTCCACAGATTACGACAAATCGACACAGGAAAATTTAGGTACGTCCCAATGGATAACGATCGCGTTAGTATTTACCGTCCTACTCAGCATCTTTCGCTCCCCATTGACACCGTTACTGATGCTCATTCTCCTTGGCTTATCTTTTCTCGGTTCAATATCGATTGTTTCTTTTCTTGCCGATTGGTTTGGATTCCCGGTTTCCACTTATACGGAAATTTTCATTTTAGCGATCATTTTTGGCGTAGGTACCGACTATTGCATTTTATTAATGCGGCGTTTTCAAGAAGAATTGCCTGCGAGTGAAACTGCCCATGAAGCGATGATTCAAACGTTTCGCTTCTCTACGCAAACGATTCTTTACGGTGCCATCACCGGCTTTATCGGATTTGCAACCATCGGTTTGGCCGATTTTAATATCTTTCAATCGGCCGTCGGCGTTGCAGTCGGCATCCTCGTGTTGCTCATCGGTATATTGGCGGGGATGCCTCCCTTGATGAGTTTTATGGGAAATCGCATTTTTTGGCCGAGTAAACCGAGAGCCAAACGGCAAGACAATTGGTTGTGGAGAAAGCTGGGCGGCTTCTCGGTGTACCGGCCGGGGTACACAATGCTAATCGTTGCCGCTATCTTAGCGCCACTCTTATGGATGTACGACAACGACATCTCGTTTAATATGCCCGAGGAAGTCCAGGAAGGTTATGAATCCGTCCAAGCCTATGACTTAATCGCCGATCGTTTCGGGGAAGGGGATGTCTTTTTTACGACCCTCGCTGTGGAAGCCCCTGAAGGAACGTGGGAAGAACCGAATGCGCTCCCTTACTTGGAATTAATGGCGATTAATTTGGAAAAAGTCGATGGGGTAAGCGATGTGCGCACAGTAACACGGCCGGAAGGGGAACGTTTGGAAGAGATGACCATCCCGGAACAAGCTGACATATTATCATCGAGCTTAAGCGAGACACTGGACGGCTTAGCTGAGATTTCCGATGGTCATGACGACTTGCTCGAAGGGGTGGCAGACGGCGCCGAACAATTTTCGGAAGCGGAAGAGGGCGTGGAAGCGTTACTGAATGGAACAGATGAAGCGCTCGAAGGTGTCGAGGAATTACAAGGTGGCTTATCAAGCTTAACGAGTGAAATAGCGACCGCTCAAGAGGAAGTATCGGCTGCTTCTGAGGAAATTGCCGAATACGAAGCGCAGTTGGATGAGTTTCAAGAAGCGATTCCCAGCACCGAATCGTTGGAACAACAATTGGAAGAAGCCGAAACCGCCAGACAAGAAGCACTTAGCACCATCAGCGAGCGGCAAGAACAACTCGGGACGCTGCAAGACATGATCGGCGGCCTTGCATTTGACCCCGACGATATCGACATCGGCTTACAGGAAAACTTGGAAATGTGGCAATCGACATTGAATGACCTTAGTGAAGAGGCGGACGAGGCTGCGCCGGACTCCGACATCAGTGAAGACATCGACAACATGAATGCCGCTTTGCAAGAAGGTGCAGAGCAAACGGACGAAGCTGTTGCCATTGTTTCGGAAGTAGAGGAAACGCGTCAAGATATTGAATCGGAACTGGAAGCCGTTTCTGCCGATCTAGCGGAAGCCGAAGAATTACTTACCCTCGAGACACCTTTAACTGACATGAATATTCCGGACCCGAACGCGACCCTTCAAGATGTCCAGAATGACCTCGAAGAAGCCGGAACAGGCATGCAAGAACTGGCCGAGGGGCTTGGAGAAGCTGTAAACGGTTTGGAGGACATGCAGGAAGGAACGCAGGAGTTAAACGAAGGGTTAACGGAAATCCAGGAAGGTCAACATGAACTTATGGAAGGCATTGAAGCCGCCGGCGACGGATTTACGGAACTCGAAGAAGGGTTGTTGGAAGTGGATGAAGGCACGCTTGATGTCATTGATGCGATTGAGCAAATGGAAGACTTTACATCCAGCATGGCTGACCAACCTTCTCACCCATTGGAAGGCATTTTCATTACGGACGACATCATGGAAAACGAAGCGTTCGACCAACTCTGGGAACATTACGCGACGCCGGATGATCGTTTTGTTTCCTTCATTGACATCACGATGGAAAACGATCCTTACGGGCTTGAAGCCATTGAAACAGTGGATGCCATCGACGAGGTCGCTGCGTTTTCGTTAAAAGAAACACCGTTCGAAGATGCGAATATTTTGCTCGATGGCATCGCCGCGCAAAATCGAGATTTAAATGAGTTGACGAATCGCGACTTTATCACAACGGCATCGATTATGTTGACGGGAATTTCCCTTGCCTTAGCCGTTCTTTTCCGCTCCCTCGTTATGCCGCTTTATGTCCTTTTTTCGTTAGCCGCCACGTACTTTGGCGCGGCCGCGATTACGGAATGGATTTTTATGGACTTAGCCGGTTATCAAGGCTTAATGTGGGCCGTGCCGTTCTTTAGCTTTGTCATCTTAATGGCTCTCGGTGTCGATTATTCGATCTTCCTTATTACACGCTTTGATGAAAACCGCAAAACCCTTGATTTGAAAGAAGCCATGATGTTGGCCATGCGCCGCATAGGTGGGATCGTGCTGGCTGCCGCCCTCATCTTGGGCGGAACATTCGCCTCCCTACTCGCATCCGGGGTACTCACCCTTCTTCAAATCAGCACGATGGTCGTCATCGGTTTGCTCCTTTACTCTTTATTGTTACTACCGCTATTTGTCCCGTCCGTAGCAACCATTCTTGGTCCATATAACTGGTGGCCGTTTCATAAGAGAGACAAATAAGCATGAGCGGGGGTTCAGCCCCTACTCATGCTTATTTTGTGTCCACATCACGAATGACAAACCTACTTTTCGGGATCGTGGGCATCCGCACCATGCTATAGCTTAAATCTTGATCGGGCACGGTGTACGTAATGTGATTCGTCAAAAATTCTAGGCTCGTCTGCATGAGCATCACCGTAATCCATTCGCCGGCACAGCGATGCCCCATGTAATGATCCCCTCCGCCTTGCGGAACAAATGCAAACGGGCTCCCTTTCCAATCTTTAAAACGCTCGGGCTTGAATGCATCAGGCGCTTCCCATAAATCCGAACGATGATTAATGCCGTGAACATCAAGCATAACGAGCGTCCCCTTTTTGAAAGGATACCCTTTCCAATGAAAATCTTTGCGAGCGAGCGCCCCCAATAAAGGTGTGAAGGGGTAATAGCGGCGGATTTCTTGGACAAACATCGTCGTATACATGTCATCTCCCACGCGTAATTCAGGTAATGTTTCCGGATGATCATGCACCGCCAGTGCGCCAAACACGACGTATCGGCCAATCGCCACGATCGGTCTAAGCACATTAATGATTTCAACGGCGGCCGTATGGGTATCCAACCGTTTTCCTTTATGGTCTCGGTGAAAAGACATAATATAAGCGGCTGTATTTTCGGGAGGATTCAGTTTTTTTGCTCGAATTTGTTTCACAATCGTTTGTATCCATTTCTCCGAACTGTCCCTTGCTCTCTTGCCACGCCGGTTTCGTTCTCCAACACCGCCGAAGGCATCGATCATTTCACCGAATTCCCGCGCCCGTTGTTCAACTTCTTTCTCTCGAAGAGGAATGCCTGCCCACGCGCAAGCACTTCGGCACATGACATCCTCTGCTTCATCGAATAAAACAACCCGGTTCCTTCCCTTCCATTCATGGACTTTCTTTTTCCAATGTTTCATCGTTATTTTTTTGATTTCTTCCAATCGTTCCGGCGTCATTAGCGATAAAAACATCAATTTTCGATGTTTATGCGCTTCATCATCCAACCCTTGCACGCCATGCTCACCGAACAATGATTTTTTTATGCGCCTTGGCGCCATTCCTTTGCGTTTAAAATACCTTTCATCATAAAAAAGCTGTGCAGCTTCTTCCCCGCTGATAAGGATCGTTTTTTGGGCAAGAAGGCGCGTCTGGATAATATCCGATTGCTGATGTCGCCGCCTGTTTGAAATGTATCGGTACCCTTCATTCAGTAATGTTAAAGTCTGGTCCAATCCTTTTTCTTTCGGAATCTGCTTCGTCGCTCGCGTCATTATTATTGCCTCCTCTAGCATTATTTTTTCGCCCAAAATGAAAATCATGCGTTTTCCACCTTGACATTCATCGAAGTACCTATATGGTTAGTTACATAAGTAAATAACCAATGAACTAAGGAGGTGGATCATGAGCCATTCATTCGATGACAGCCACCCCATTTTCGTTCAAATTGCCGAAAAAGTTGAAGATGACATCATTGAAGGCTTTCTGCGAGAAGGAGATAAGATCTCTTCCACCAATGAATTTGCCGCCTATTATCAAATCAACCCTGCAACAGCGGCTAAAGGGATTAATAAACTCGTCGATGACGGCATTATTTTTAAAAAGCGAGGGGTCGGCATGTTCGTGAACGAAGGTGCAAAAGAGATTCTTTTTAAAAAAAGAAACCAAGCGTTTTTTGATGCGTATGTTCAACCAGCCTTACTGGAAGCCCGTAAAATAAACCTTTCAAAAGAGAAATTGATCGAAATGATCAAACAGGAAGGAGAATCAAAATGAGTGCAAGTATCATGTGTTCTGATGTTACCAAGACATATCGTTCCGCTGTAGCACTGGATCAAGTTAGTTTAACGCTGGAAGAAAACAAAATTTATGGATTACTGGGAAGAAATGGTGTAGGAAAAACCTCTTTATTGCATATCATGAGCGGACAAATGTATCCGTCGCACGGAGATGTCCAAATTGGCGGGAAACCTCCTTTCGAAAAGCCATCCGTTTTGGAAGACCTTTGTTTTGTCAAAGAAAGCAATAACTTCATGAAAAATTTAAATGTCAAACAAATCTTTCATATCGCCCGCTCATTTTATAAAAAATGGGACCAAAATTATGCTTTAGAGTTGCTGGAGACTTTTAACCTTACGCTCAAACAAAAAGTGAAAACAATGTCCAAGGGGATGGAATCTTCCCTGGGAATCATTATTGGGCTCGCAAGCCGCGCGTCAATAACCATTTTCGATGAACCGTATATCGGCATGGATGCCGCGGCCAGGCAAACGTTCTATGATCTATTGATTGAGGATTATACTGAACATCCGCGAACATTGATTCTCTCTACACACCTCATTGATGAACTGAGCAAAATCTTTGAAGAGGTGTTGATCATGGACCAAGGCACATTATTGCTCCAAGAAAAAACGGATGCCTTGCGGAATACGAGTTATTACTTGCAGGGACCGAAAGAAAAACTTAGCCCTTTCTTACGTGAAAAGACCGTTCTCCATCGTGAATCGTTAGGGAGCGAGGAGACCGTTGCCGTTCAGCATTCACTGTCTACGGAAGAAAGGCAACAGATGAAACAGGAAGGACTAACAGTGAGTGCCATTCCGATCCAAAAACTGATGATCCATTTAACGTCGCAACAAAAGAAAGGAGAAGCACTATGAATCCGGTTAAAGGGAATCTATTGATTTTTTATTATGACCTGCGGCAATCATTTCTGATTTTCTGGAGCATTCTCGGCTTTCTGCTTTTGGTGACTTTCTTCATTAACATGAATTGGCCGGAAGGTGACTTCTTTTTCTTCATCAATTTCCCTGTTTATATCTATTTGGCAATCACAGCATTTATTTCTTTAAAAAATTATTATCCCTTTTCCATGGGAATGGGCAGCACGCGAAGAAACTTTCAACGCTCGATGATTTCCGGCTTTATCGCACTTGCCGCATTAAGTGCCTTGACCCTTAATATAGCCATGCGGATCAGTGAACGTTTGTCTGATGCTTGGGGATTAAATATCGGGTTTACTTCACTGGGGCAAATTGATACAGTTCCCAACCAATTTATTTCCGTATTTTGGCTGGACTTTACGATTTGTTTGTTCCTCATGGCCATCACCTATGCCATTGCTTGTCTTCACTATCGTTACGGTCATTTGATTACTTATCTTTCCATAGCTGTTATCATTATGATTCTGATAATTCCCGGTGTTAATGATCTGCTGAATCAATTGATTGAAGGATTTTGGCAAGACAATGCCCTCTGGTATTTTAGCTCTTTAATCTTGATTGCATGTGTGTTTTTTGGAGCAGCTGCCTTAATCATGCGCAAAGCGCCTTTACAATCGGCAACCGGAAAATAAGTAAGTAAAAGAGGAGGGGGCACTTTTTACCTCCCCTCCTCCTGAGTTATTTTTGGAATTACATTCCCGCTTCGTACTGAAGGCGTTTCGATAACTCCCGGAATTGTTCTTCGTCAAATCCCGGGACAAATTCTTCCGGAACATGATCAAGATCCGGGATTTCCCCGCCTTCCGGCATGCCATCAACGACTTCAAGTTCGCCTTCAGGCCCAACCGGTGTCGGTCCATTCCAAATGCGATCAAGTAATTGATAGTCATCGTCACTAAAACGGAACAGCTTGCGATGTGTTCCTTTTTCTTCATATTTTCTGGCATGATCGTATTTCGAGTTATCCAAATCCGGAACAGGTAGCATTTTCATCATATTTACGCCTGTGATATCTTCAAGTGCTTTTGCATAGGCAACCGCGTGGACGCCGCCGCGTACGAGCAAATAGCCCGCCAGCTCACGTGCCGTTTCATTATCGGTCATTTGGTAAACACGCATCTTGTGCGTCCGTGCGCCGCACTCCAAATAGAAGTTATGCAACAAATCGTTAACAAGATTTCCGCTAGAGAAAACATTGTCACCTGTCCAAGCTTTGCCGGCAGAATCAGCCGGTATAGCATTTTGCCCGCCTAAAATAAAATTAAACTTGTTTTCATACCCCATTACCGGCGCGAGCGGTGTGTCATCCGGGTTTGTGCTGCCATTTCCAACGGAACCGTCAAGATTAAGGTTGATCGTGTTAGCGACCAATTCCACGTGACCGATTTCTTCAGCCGTAATATTTGCTATCAACTCATAAAATGGGCGTAGCTTTTTCTTGCTCCTAAAATTAAACGACTGAAACATGTAATTGTTTAGCGTCGACATTTCACCGAACCTACCGCCCAATAACTCCTGCACAACACCTGCCGCTTCGGGATCCGGCTTCTCTGGTCTCGGAAGGTCAATTTGCAACTTGTCGACTCTTTTAAACAATTTAATACCTCCTTGTAAAATGTGACCACAGTAGACCTATTCCCAAAATAGATGGAAAAACAAACATACTTCTAATTTATTCATTAGGGACTGCTGAATAACGGAAAAAGACTGGCACATAAGCATTTTCCGTTGGTGTTGTTAAAGCTGGATGCAAGGAAATCCATCCTATAAACAAAAAAACCCTTGCACTTCTGGCAACGTACGGAGGGACGGTGCTGCAATGGCGAGCCTCCAGCGGAAAAACGGACGCGTCAAGACCCCGCAGCGTCGCGAGGAGGCTTGCCCGTTCGTCCGCGGAAAGCGAAGCCATGGAAGCGGCATCCCGGCTTCAGCTGATAGCCGCAAGTTGTTCAGCAATCCCTCATTAGAAAACTTGGCTTTTCGTCAAGCTTTTATGGCGAAAGCCTTCGTTGCACTTTCAATGATCTACCCTTTTCAAAAAGATCGAATGCTTTCTCCATAAGGGGCTTTATACTACAACATTTTGACAAACAAAAACAGCCAAAAACCAGCATTGAGGCGGTTTTATGACTGTTTTTGTTCATTTTAACTGCAAAATAAGTTGTTATATGATGCCACCTTCTTCAAAAAGTTGATACGTTAGCTTTGCGAATGAGTTTCGGATAACTTTAACTTTCCTTTTACTATCACAACCCCTACTAAAAAAATCCAAACCACAAATAACAGTCCTATAGCTTCAGTTAGTGTATGAATAACCTGCATCCCAAACATCAGAAGTACCCAAGATATAAGATAAGCAATAATATGCAAGATCCCGGTTATAAGACCAAAAACACTAACCTTATGTTCGCTTGTGTATAGCTGCAACCCTCTTGACAGTATAATGACCCATATAGCGATTAAAATATTAGCGAGGATGTATATGCTGGTAGAAAACCCTCCTTCTAACATTGTCCATTCATAGAGTAAAAGAGCAAAAGCGTCCGTAAATTCATTTACATCCGACTTATATAAGTTAAAAGCATAGGCAACACTTGACGCTTGTAGCATTAACGATAATGAGTAAAGAAGGAATCCTAAGGATCCCGAAAAAAGACCTATTATATTGTATAATTCAAATTTTACTTTCCTTTTTAAAAGATAAAATGTAGCGATCGGTACGGCAATCGTTAGTAGCATCATGAAGGATTTACTCCCGTGATCCATAGCTAAATATCCTATGAAGGATGTGTGGTAATCCATACCGATTTGGGCTAATGTTTCGCCTTCTTCTATAGCAATTGGATTCATAATCGAAAAAATAATATTAAATCTCATCCAAAATACGATGAAAACTGCGTGTATAATACCTATCCATCCAATAAATTTCAAATCACGCCCTCCAATCAGATACATATAAACAGTATAAAGATCTTAATACTTTGTAACAATCAAATGAACAATGTTTTTTTTGGCCCGGCAGACGTACTATCTCCCTGAAACACCAGAATACACCCCCCGCAAAACCCCTTTTCTTGGTAGTGTCCATTCATCAAGCGGCTGGAACTTTGAAATTTTATCACTGAAGCTCACTGATATTCACTGAACTTCACTGCTTGCGCTAAACTCACCTAGCTATCTCTCAGTAGATTTGTAGCTACATGACACTCCATGATAAGTTACTGAAGTAGCAAAAAGAAGGGATGTGTTTTTTTCTACAAAAGCGTATTAAACTTTAACCATTTCATAAAACTCCATAAGCTGGGGATGAAAGGAAGAGGATGATTTGTATGAGAAACGAAAATGAAAGCAGATAATACAACATGGATACGAGAAAAGACGACAATCAATTAAAGTATGCACAGCAGCATTTGGCCAATGAACGTACTTACTTGGCATGGGTGCGTACCGCCGTTGCTATTTTGGGCATCGGGTTTTTAGTCACCAGTCTCCATTTATCAATGGGGTTATCAGAAAATCTACTTATTGTGATCTTGGGGATTTCTACTGGTTTTTTGGGAGTTTTAACGATCATTTTGGCATCCGTCAGTTATTTTAAAAAAGAAAAACAAATCCGAAAGCAAACCTTCTATTCATCCTATATTATGATTTATTTCTTTTCTCTTTTATGGATCATTATTGCCCTAGTTGCAACCCTTTATATTATCCAGATATTAGTATAAAAAACGCAGGGCATTGACGTATGGGGTGAAAAAAATGAAATTTTATCACTGAATTTCACTGCTTGCGCTAAACTCACCTAGCTATCTCTCAGTAGATTTGTGACTGCACAACACCCCATGATAAGTTATTAAAGTTTGCAATAGAAAGGTCGTGTAAATCTAATGGGTTTCATAGACACCGACATTCATGAACGTGTCAGTTATGAACAACTTCTCCCTTATTTGGAACAACCATGGCGTCGTTACATCACTGATTGCCACTGGATGCAAGAAAAACACATGCCGTATACGCAGCCTGCCGTTGCCGGGGTTGACCGTGCAGACGCTCAGTTACCTGATGGTCGCCCCGCGGGTTCTGATCTTGGGTTCATGCAGGAGCAACTGCTTGATAGCAACGGGCATGAGTATGGAATTCTTACTGGAGCGCTTGATCCTTCCCCATCATCGATGCATGGATGGTATGAAATGGCAACAGCCCTTGCCAGCGCTTATAATGATTGGCAAATTGAGCACTGGCTTGAAAAGGATTCACGTCTATATGGTTCTGTGCATATCGCCGCACAAGATCCCGCTGCGGCTGTTCAAGAAATTGAAAGAGTAGGGGATCACCCAAAAATGGTCCAGATCCTCCTCCCTATTGATGACATTCTTTGGGGCGATCCTTTCTACCACCCTATATTTGAAGCAGCAGAAAAACATCAGTTGATGATTGGTATGCACCATAATGAACCACCCATTTATTATGGAAAGTGGCCGAGATATTTCATTGAATGGCATACGTTAATTCCCACCGCCCATATGAACCAAGTAACGAATATGATTTTTTCGGGTGTATTTGAAAAGTTTCCTGGTTTGAAACTCATGATGATCGAAGGCGGCTTTACGTATGTTCCGTTTTTAATGCGGAAAATGGACCAACAATACACAGACTTGCGCCATGAAGTCCCCTGGGTGAAGCGAATGCCGAGCGATACGATTCGTGACCATTTATGTTTTACCACCCAACCTCTGGAAGAACTGAAAAAGTGGGAGCTTTTGCAAATCATTGAGCAAATGGGGAGCGATCAGATTATTTCTTTTTCGACCGATTACCCCCATTGGGATTATGATTCTCCGGAACGTGCACTGCCTCCACGCCTCGATGAAGCCTTGAAGCGAAAACTCTTTTCTGAAAATGCGCGTCAATTTTACCCCAAGCTTCGCAGAGGAGGGAAAACGGATGGAAAAAGTAGTCGCTCATACGGATGACCTGGCTCCCGGCGAAATGATGGAGGCTGAATTTGATGGACGACCTGTCGTGATCTGCCGTGCATCAGATGGTGATTTCCATGCATTTACCAATCTTTGTCCTCATCAAGGCGCTCCCTTAAGTAAAGGCCAGTTATGTGGAGCGCCTGAACCAACAGACGAAATTGGAACCTACAATTACAAAAACGAAGGAAATATTCTACGCTGTCCATGGCACGGAAGAGAATTCAATATTAAAGATAGTGGCCGTATGCTTGCCAATGAACGTCAAAAACTACGTGAATATAAATTGAGTGTGGAAGAACTGAGCGTAGCAGATGGAAATATCATCTTGTACAAATGAAATAATTTCAATGCGGATTCATTCCGCATTTTTAATGTAATTATATAACAAAGAGGGGAATTTTTAATGTGTAAAAATCGTTTAGTGTATGGATTAGTATCTTTTGGAATGTTAGCTGCACTTACAGCCTGCGGAGATGAACGTTCATCAGGCGCTGAAGAAGAGGAAGAAAATCATGATGTAGA
This sequence comes from Salicibibacter cibi, assembly GCF_016495865.1. NCBI lineage: Bacteria > Bacillati > Bacillota > Bacilli > Caryophanales > Bacillaceae > Salicibibacter > Salicibibacter cibi. The sequence goes on along the minus strand of NZ_CP054706.1, from coordinate 724,086 downwards.
CGGCATTGAAGAAATTGTTGGGATTGACCCGGGGTCGGGTACGATGGATATGGCTGAGAGGACAATGGATGCCTATGACTTAGACATTGATCTAGTGTCAAGTTCAGAAGCAGCCATGATAGCGGAATTAGAAGAAGCGATTGAAAATCAAGAACCAGTCGTCGTTACGCTTTGGCAGCCACACTGGGCGTTTAATGACTATGACTTGGAATTCTTGGATGACCCGGAAGAAGCGATGGGGCAATCTGAAAATATCCATACAATGGTCAGGGAAGGTCTTGAAGATGATCATGCTTCCGCCTACCAATTATTGGATAATTTCCACTGGGAAATCGAAGATATGAATGAAGTTATGTTAGATGCCAGAGAAGATGATGTGGAATTCCCCGACGCAGCGGAGGAGTGGATTGAAAACAACCGGGATGAGGTGGACGCTTGGTTAGAAGGCATCGAACCAGTTGAAAATGAGACAATCGAGTTGGCTTATGTCAATTGGGAAACAGAAACTGCATCAACGAATGTCGTTGCGCAAGTTCTTGAAGAATTAGGTTACGATGTCGAGTTGTCGTCTGTTGATATGGGCGTGGCATTTCAAGCCCTTGCCGATGGGGAAAGTGATGGTATGTTGATTGCTTGGCTCCCTGTAGGTGCATCAACTTACTATGAACAATATGAAGATGAGATCGTCGACCTGGGTCCAAATTTAGAGGGTGCCCAACAAGGTTTTGTTGTCCCAGATTATATGGATATTGATTCTATTGAAGACCTACAGGATGAAGAATAAAGTTCATCTGTAATATCACGGTCAGTTTGATCCAAGGGACTTATCATCGTGAAGGATGCTCTGATCTCCAGAACCCCAAGTGCACAGAAAACCATGATTGGAGGTGTAGGATAGTGGATGATGATTACATGGATACTTACGATATAACAGTTATTGGTGGAGGACCAGCAGGATTGTTCACCGCTTTCTACGGAGGGATGCGCCAGGCAAAAGTGAAGATCATTGAGAGCATGCCCCAACTGGGCGGTCAACTTTCTGCTCTTTATCCCGAGAAGTATATATACGACGTGGCCGGTTTCCCAAAAGTTCGCGCTCAAGACCTTGTTGACGACTTGGTTGAACAAATGCAAATGTTTGAACCAACCGTTGTGCTTGATCAATCCGTAGAAACCGTCGATAAGCTCAACGACGAGACGTTTAGAATTGAAACAGACAAGGACACCCATTACTCACGGACGATTATCGTTGCCGCCGGTGTTGGTGCTTTTCAACCCCGAAAGCTCAAAATTGAGGAGGCCGAACAATATGAGGGCAAAAACCTTCACTATTTTGTTGATAACCTAGGCGCTTTCAAAAACAAGGACGTCCTTATTTGTGGGGGTGGAGACTCTGCCGTTGATTGGACGCTGACGCTTGCCAATGACGCGAATGTGACGCTTACCCATCGTCGTGATAAATTTCGGGCTCATGAGCATAGCATCGCCGAATTACAATCGGCTCCCGTAAACATGCACACCCCATTTGAAATAAGCGAACTCCGGGGCAATGGTGAAAATATTAAACAGGTTGTCCTTCAGGAAGTGAAAGGTACCGATCAAAAAATCATTGACGTTGACAATGTGATTGTCAACTATGGGTTTATTTCATCGCTAGGTCCCATTAAAACGTGGGGACTCGATACGACCAAAAACTCCATTATTGTGAATTCCCGCATGGAAACGAACATCAAGGGGATCTATGCGGTCGGAGACATTGCCTCCTTCGATGGCAAAGTGAAGTTGATTGCCACCGGATTTGGTGAAGCTCCAACTGCCGTCAGTAATGCAAAAGCCTATATGGACCCGGGATCCCGGCTTCAACCTGGTCATAGCACGCATATGTTTTAATTAAAAGGGAGCTTCGTGATACTTTTAACATCTATATGAAAATATGAAAAGGAGCGTGATCCTTTGCGCTTACAAATGTATATCGACGGTCAATGGGTGGATGCTGTCGACGATGAAACCCGTGATATCATCAACCCTTATAATCAGGAAGTGATCGCAAATGTTACGGAGGGCAACGAAGAAGATGCAAAAAAAGCCGTTGCCGCTGCACGCCGTGCATTTGATAACGGAGCGTGGGCGACGACACCGGCGAGTGAACGGGGGGCGATCGTTCATGACATTGGCCGGCTGATTCGTTCGTCCCGTCAAGAACTTGCTGAGCTCGAAACGCTCGATACCGGGAAGACGCTCAGTGAAAGTCTCGACGATATGGACGACATCGCCAATGTGTTTATTTATTTTGCCGGTTTGGCGGATAAAGATGGCGGTGAAGTGATTGATAGCCCGATTCCGGATTCCACAAGCAAGGTTGTTCGCGAGCCCGTGGGCGTATGCGGACAAATCACCCCGTGGAATTATCCGTTATTGCAGGCCGCCTGGAAGTTGGCCCCGGCACTTGCCGCGGGAAATACGCTCGTGATGAAACCGAGCGAGATCACGCCGCTAACGACCGTGAAAGTGTTTGAGCTTTTTGAACAAGCCGGCGTCCCTGCAGGCGTGGCAAACCTTGTCCTCGGACCGGGCAATACGGCAGGTGCGCACCTATCCGAAAGCACGGACGTCGACTTGATTTCATTTACCGGCGGAATCGACACCGGGAAGAAAATCATGCAAGCCGCAAGTACGAATGTGAAAAAGCTCGCGTTGGAGCTCGGAGGCAAAAACCCGAACATTATCTTCGCAGATGCGGATATTGATGTGGCAGTTGATCAAGCATTGAACGCGGCTTTCTTCCACGCGGGACAAGTGTGTTCGGCCGGTGCGCGCGTACTCGTTGAAAGCTCCATGCATGACGCATTTGTCGATGCCCTCGTCAAGCGGGCGAAGCATATTAAACTCGGCAATGGTTTCGCGGAAGATACGCAATCCGGGCCGCTCATTTCTGCCGAGCACCGTGAGAAAGTAGAAGCATATGTCGCCATCGGCCAAGAGGAAGGCGCAAAACTCGCGCTTGGAGGAAAACGACCGGAAGCCGAAGAACTGCAACAAGGGTTCTTTTATCTGCCGACGATTTTTACCAATTGTACAGCCGATATGCGCATCGTGCAGGAAGAAGTATTTGGACCGGTGCTGACGGTAGAACCATTTGAAACAACAGAAGAGGCAGTGGCGAAGGCGAATGACACGATTTATGGACTCGCAGGCGCGGTCTTCACGGAAGACATTGCAAAGGCGGAAAACGTCGTTACCCAACTTCGTATGGGAACCGTTTGGATCAATGATTTCCACCCTTATTTTGCCCAAGCGCCTTGGGGCGGTTACAAACAATCGGGCATCGGCCGTGAACTCGGGCGCCCCGGCCTGGAGGAATATACCGAGACGAAGCATGTGTTCAGAAACACTAACCCCGAGCCTTTGGAATGGTTTAAATAAAAGAGCATACCAAAAGAATGCCAACTTTCGTATCCGCCAGCCGGAGCTAAATCCTTGTGCCGATAATGGCACAAGGATTTTTTCTTTTGCACGGCAACATCAAAAGATGGCTTTTCATAGATTGTCGGTTTTTTTGGCAGCTGATGTGACACATTTTATAAACAGCAGATTTAATATTTTATACCGCACAGCATGTTGTCACCGGCGATCGCAATACCTGATTCACATTTCTTGAACCCGAGGCACCATGAACTATATAATAGATGAATACTGCCATTCAAGGCTAACATGGAGGTTTAGTCGTGGAACCCATTGCCGTTACCCGTGTGCAAACATTAATAGATTCATTTGCCAGAAAAGATGTTTATTTACATTTAGAAACAACCAATGGCGCCTACGCATCTCATTTTGACCAATCTTTCTTTTCAGCAGGCGCTTATATACGTAACGCGCACATTAACTACAAGCACGGAAAAATTATCGGCGACGGCCCTTACCGTGTCGGCTTGGAGCTGAACATCGGTTGGGTATACGGAGAAGGACTCACGCATTTCGAGCTCAATGAAGATGGCCAACTTATTCTCGCCGGATTAAATCATGAAGATAAAATTGCCGTTACACTTGAAATATCCGAACAACCGTTCAGAAAATAAGGGGGCTCTGATCATGGTGAAAAAAGAACGCCACGTACTTGTCATTTTTCCTCATCCCGACGATGAAGCATTCGGCGTTTCCGGAACCATCTCCGCCCACATTGCCAGTGGAACGCCGGTCACTTATGCTTGCCTTACCCTGGGAGAGATGGGGAGAAACGTTGGAAATCCACCGATTGCCACACGTGAATCCCTCCCGGACGTACGAAAAAAAGAACTGGAAGAAGCGGCTGACGCGATGGGGCTCACCGATTTGCGAATGATGGGGTATCGGGACAAAACCCTCGAATTTCTCGCTCCCGGTGTGCTTAAAAGCATGGTGGAGGAACTAGTTGCAGAGCTTAACCCAACGCTTGTCATTTCTTTTTATCCCGAACATTCGGTACATCCCGATCACAACGCCACAGCTGAAGCCGTCGTTGAAGCACTCGCCGATATGCCAAAAGAAACAAGGCCAACCTTTTACGCCGTTGCCATCACCCTTGATAACCCGGATGTTGTCTATTCCGTAAAAGATTACATGCGGGAAAAGCTCCTGGCATTACGAGCCCACCATTCCCAATTCGGCGCTACCTTTGCCGAACGGGAAAAGCATTATCGCGGCGGAGATCCCGAAATTGTGGAGCGACTGGAAAACGAACGTTTCTTTAACTATAAATTTGCAGATGACGCGTAAGCACCGTCCTTTTTTGGCGGTGTTTTTTTATGTTCTGCTTTCTGTATTAATGAGAAGTACTCGGGTATGTTCATCCAAACCAATATGTTCTTTTACATTCGATAACGCTTCATTTTTGTTAATTTCGTTCAACAATCCCAGCGAAACCGCACCGGCTTCTCCGGCTATGGTCTTCGGATCATTCGCCATCGGTTGATCGAGTAAGTGCATCCCTTGTCGGCATCGGAATCAGGATAAGTCACGAATGCATCTACGGTGTTTTTACTATGTCCAAGGCGAGCGGAATTACCTCCCCGCAAGCGAACCCTTTCATGCCGAGAAGCCCAGTCAACAGATAAATATATCCTCTCTGATGTTTTATTTACATTCTCCACAGCTAATAGAGTATTGTTTTTGGTAATGCCGATTCGATCACATATAAATTCAATTTCACTCATTAACCTGAAATACTGACAGGCAGAAACAAACCCGGGGGCATTTTTATGATAAGTAACCGCGCGACGCATCGCCTCCGGATTAACTGTCGGATGGTCGGTCGGCACCGCTTGTTTGTTAGGATTTTCGGTCCATAGAGACGCTTCCATTCTATCCTTCCTTTCGAAAAACCGTTCATTCTTTCCGATTATTATACCAATCATTTAAGATAACCGTATATTTATTTTGCTTTAAAATGGGTATATTATGGAGAGAAGTGGAAGTCATAGCCTTCCTGAGATAATGCAATGGAGGAGGATAAAAATGGGTAGCGTCTCCATAACCGGGGCACTTTTAATCATTACCGGTTGGTTTGCACTCTTGGAGTACGATAAATTCAATGAAGCTGAAAAACGCGACATTTTACAGGGCATTAAAAAAAGCCCGGTGAAAATCGCGATCATTGCCCTTATGCCAGCGGGAATACTCATCAACATTATCGGTGGATTTGTGTTTTCGCCGATTACCATGATCATCGGTTCAAGCATGATTTTTTTACAGGCAATCATCGTCGCGGTGTTATTTTGGAACCGAACCAGGTGGAAGAGCATCCTACTTCTAGTCGTCATCATCGGCTTAGGGATCTTTATTTATATCCCTTTATGGATTTAAAAAAATCAACCTCGCGGAGGTTGATTTTTATTCTTCTTCTACTTCAAAGTTAATGGGCAAATCATCCAGTGCTTGATTCCATTCAGCGACTTCCTCTGAAGAATGATCCGACAGAGCCACGGTTAACCCGGCACCGTTTTCGTTTAGGCTGAAATCACTCAATTGGAGTTCACCAATGTCGGCACTCCAGATGACTTCTCCATCTTCAGCATTCTCGGCAGCTTTATCTAAATTAAATGCCGCTGTGCTTTCCTCGGCATTGGCGTTTTGCTCGACATCAATGTCTGCTTCACTGCCAACGATAAAGGTATAAAGCAATCCCACACTCACGACAACGGCTATGACCGCAAAAATGGCAATCATGAATTTTGCTGCTTTATTCATCGTAGGTACACCCCCTTCAACATTCAGCAAAAGTTATACGCTTCTTCTATCGACAGGCTTTTGACTCGATCTTTAAAATTCCTCTACATGACCATTCATTTCCTAAACGTCGAGTTTTAAAACATCAATGTTCACATGGTCGTTTTTTCATGGAAACTCTCTCACATCTGTGTTGTATTTTATCACAAAGAAAAAAGATCCAGTGAAAACTGGATCCTTCATCTAGCGAAATACATGACGGTTTCGTTATGAACGCACCACCCGATTTTTTTCTACGGTGCCCGCGTCTTTCGAATGTACGCCGTGACGATAATAGTCCTTATATTCAGGCTCTAATGGCTTTTGTCCGCGGATGATGTCGGCTGCTTTTTCTGCCAACATCAACACCGGTGCATGGATATTTCCATTCGTCGTATACGGCATAACGGACGCATCAACAACCCGCAGGTTTTCCAGGCCATGGACCTTCATGGTCAGCGGGTCTACAACCGCCATCGGATCTGAAACAGATCCCATTCTTGCACTGCAGGATGGATGGAGCGCTGTTTCAGCGTCATTCCTTACCCACTCCAGAATTTCCTCATCCGTTTGGACAGATGCCCCGGGGGAAATTTCACCTGAATTATAGGGCTCTAACGCCGGCTGGGAAAGAATATTCCGTGCAGTACGAATTGCTTCAACCCACTCACGCTTGTCCTCTTCGGTAGATAAATAGTTAAATATGATACTCGGATGCTGATAAGGATCGCGGGAACGTATTTTAAGGCTTCCCCGAGAGTTGGAGTACATCGGTCCAACGTGTACTTGGAATCCATGCTTCGTATCCGCTTTTTCTCCATCATATCGAACCGCTAGCGGAAGGAAATGAAACATCAGATTCGGATAATCAACATCATCATTCGAGCGGACAAAACCTCCACCTTCAAAATGATTAGTTGCTGCGGGGCCAGTACGCGCGAGCAGCCATTGCAAACCAATCCAAGGCATTTTTGCTTTATTTAAACTAGGCATTTCAGAAACAGGCTCCGGCGAAGCATGCTGAACATATGCTTCGAGATGATCTTCAAAGTTTTCACCTACACCCGGCAAATCAACGAGTGGGTCAATGCCAAGGGAGCGTAAGTGTTCAGCGTCGCCTACCCCGGACAATTGAAGGAGTTGCGGCGTGTTGAATGCACCACCTGCAAGGATCACTTCGCCTGCGTTAACATGAAATTGTTTCCCATTTCTTTGCCACGTCACACCATTAGCTCGAGTGGCGTCAAAATTAATATTGGTAACGACAGCAAGCGTCTCTACTGTAAGGTTTTCGCGTTTCATCACAGGGCGCAAATATGCATTCGAAGCAGACACGCGTCGCCCGTTATGCACGTGACTGTCGAATGGACCAAACCCTTCTTGGCGAAAACCGTTGACATCAGGTGTTCTCGAGTAACCGGCTTCTACAGCTGCATCAAAAAAGGCCTGAAATAAAGGATTCTTTGCAGGACCCCGTTTCAATTTAATCGGGCCATGATGTCCGCGGTACTCATCAGACGAACTTGCTCCAAAGGTTGCTTCCAACCGTTTAAAATACGGTAGACAATGGGCATAATCCCACGTTTCCATACCCGAGTCAGCGCCCCACTTTTCATAGTCCATTGGGTTACCACGTTGGTAAATCATTCCATTTATTGAGCTCGACCCTCCGAGTACTTTCCCCCGGGCATGCGAGACTTTCCGTCCATTCATATAAGGCTCAGGATCTGTATAGTACTTCCAGTCATATAAAGGATTACCGGACGGGTACATCAAAGCAGCCGGCATTTGAATAAACAAATCCCATGGATAATCACTGCGCCCCGCTTCCAGAACGAGCACACTTTTCGATTTATCTTCGCTTAGACGGTTAGCGAGTACACAACCCGCACTCCCTCCACCGACAATGACATAATCATACGTTTGACTCATCTCTAAAACCTCCTCTTATTTAAACCATTCCAAAGGCTCGGGGTTAGTGTTTCTGAACACATGCTTCGTCTCCGTATACTCCTCCAAGCCAGGGCGCCCGAGTTCACGGCCGATGCCCGATTGTTTGTAACCGCCCCAAGGCGCTTGGGCAAAATAAGGGTGGAAATCATTGATCCAAACGGTTCCCATACGAAGTTGGGTAACGACGTTTTCCGCCTTTGCAATGTCTTCCGTGAAGACCGCGCCTGCGAGTCCATAAATCGTGTCATTCGCCTTCGCCACTGCCTCTTCTGTTGTTTCAAATGGTTCTACCGTCAGCACCGGTCCAAATACTTCTTCCTGCACGATGCGCATATCGGCTGTACAATTGGTAAAAATCGTCGGCAGATAAAAGAACCCTTGTTGCAGTTCTTCGGCTTCCGGTCGTTTTCCTCCAAGCGCGAGTTTTGCGCCTTCCTCTTGGCCGATGGCGACATATGCTTCTACTTTCTCACGGTGCTCGGCAGAAATGAGCGGCCCGGATTGCGTATCTTCCGCGAAACCATTGCCGAGTTTAATATGCTTCGCCCGCTTGACGAGGGCATCGACAAATGCGTCATGCATGGAGCTTTCAACGAGTACGCGCGCACCGGCCGAACACACTTGTCCCGCGTGGAAGAAAGCCGCGTTCAATGCTTGATCAACTGCCACATCAATATCCGCATCTGCGAAGATAATGTTCGGGTTTTTGCCTCCGAGCTCCAACGCGAGCTTTTTCACATTCGTACTTGCGGCTTGCATGATTTTCTTCCCGGTGTCGATTCCGCCGGTAAATGAAATCAAGTCGACGTCCGTGCTTTCGGATAGGTGCGCACCTGCCGTATTGCCCGGTCCGAGGACAAGGTTTGCCACGCCTGCAGGGACGCCGGCTTGTTCAAAAAGCTCAAACACTTTCACGGTCGTTAGCGGCGTGATCTCGCTCGGTTTCATCACGAGCGTATTTCCCGCGGCAAGTGCCGGGGCCAACTTCCAGGCGGCCTGCAATAACGGATAATTCCACGGGGTGATTTGTCCGCATACGCCCACGGGCTCGCGAACAACCTTGCTTGTGGAATCCGGAATCGGGCTATCAATCACTTCACCGCCATCTTTATCCGCCAAACCGGCAAAATAAATAAACACATTGGCGATGTCGTCCATATCGTCGAGACTTTCACTGAGCGTCTTCCCGGTATCGAGCGTTTCGAGCTCAGCAAGTTCTTGACGGGACGAACGAATCAGCCGGCCAATGTCATGAACGATCGCCCCCCGTTCACTCGCCGGTGTCGTCGCCCACGCTCCGTTATCAAATGCACGGCGTGCAGCGGCAACGGCTTTTTTTGCATCTTCTTCGTTGCCCTCCGTAACATTTGCGATCACTTCCTGATTATAAGGGTTGATGATATCACGGGTTTCATCGTCGACAGCATCCACCCATTGACCGTCGATATACATTTGTAAGCGCAAAGGATCACGCTCCTTTTTGTAGTATAGTTATTTGTTTAACTTTTATTAAACGTTTTGAATAATTCAAAGTTACCATGAAGTGATGAAACTGTCAATGAAATTGTATATAAACCTATAAAAATCATTGGGTCAACACTAAAATCAATGGTTGATATTCGCGATTAAATATGGTAGCACCACTAGCGAGCGAAGGAAAAACACGTAGACTCCTGTGGGAAAGCGCAGGGCGAAGACCCCGCAGGAAAAAAGCGAACTTCTTTTTTTCCGAGGAGGCTGAGCTCGGGGCCCACGGAAAGCGTCGTGTTTTTCCGTAGCGGTCACTACCAATCATAATTGCCCCTAGGTTGTCAGCCATAGATTTTGGTGAAGAGCCAAATCATTTAAAAACATTATACTAATTTTATTAAATTTATGGTATGTTTAATATGGTTAAATATTTTTAAACAAATAGGAGGTGTACTCAAGACTTTTAAAAAACAAACAGGAGGAATTAACGTGAAAAGATTTATGCAAGTAATCTTGGCAGCTCTTTTCGTGATTGTGCCATTTAATCAAATGGCCAATGCAGAGGAAGCCAACTGCGAGGCTGATGAGTGGTCGGAAGAAAGCACATATACAGAAGGAGACCGCGTTTCATATGACGGGGAAATATATGAAGCCAAGTGGTGGACACAAGGCGAAAACCCGAATGATTCCGGTGAATGGGATGTATGGAAAGTGGCCTCCGAATGTACAAACGATGGGGAGGAGAGCCTGCCCGTTTGGTCAGAACAAGACACATACGAAGATGGAGATCGCGTTCAACATGAGGGGACTATTTATGAAGCCAAGTGGTGGACACAAGGTGAAAACCCAGATGATTCCGGTGAATGGGATGTGTGGGAAAAGATAGATCAACATGAATTACGCGTGATGTCCTTTAACATTTGGCTTGGTGGCGAAGAGGTTTCGTTTGATGAAACGGTTCGTGCTGTTGAAGAAGCAGATGCGGATATTGTCGGCGTCCAAGAAGAAAGCGGGAACTTGGACCGATTAGCGGACGAACTTGGTTATTATGCGGACCACAACCAAGAAATCATTAGCCGTTACCCGATCATCGATGTAGGCCATCCTGATTACGTTTATGTAGAAGTTGAACCCGATGAAGTGGTGGCAGTAAGCAATGTCCATTTATTGCACGATCCTTATGGCCCTTATGACATAAGAGACGAATTCACCGTTGAACAAGTCATCGGAAATGAACGACACCATATGATGGAAATGAGATCCCGTTTCGACTCATTAACAGAGCTACAAAAAGATGACGTGCCGGTATTTCTAACAGGCGACTTCAACGTCCCTTCCCACCTTGATTGGACAGAGGAAACCAAGGAAGATAATTTCAATACAGTGGTCGAATGGCCGGTTTCTATGCATTTAGACGATCTGGGCTTCCGGGATTCCTATCGTGAAATTAATGAAAGCCCCTTAGAATTTCCGAGTTATACTTGGACACCGGGAGACCCTCCGGGAGATATTAATGATGATGAAGTACATGATCGTATTGACTTTATCTATGCTGCCGGACCTTCCATCACAGAGAATAGCGAAGTGGTAGCCGAAGTCGGCCCTTATTCCGATATTGAATTGGAGAATTGGCCTTCCGACCATCGCGCGGTCGTCTCAACCTTTACTTCCGATTCAGTATCTGCTCCAGAAGCGGAAGTATCCCCTTCTCAAATGGAGTATGAGGTCGGGGAAACCATTGATATGAATTTTTATGTAGATGAGCAGCCTTCGGAAAAAGATCAAGTGGCTATCTACCCGAAAGACGGGGACCGAGACGAGGATCCTCTGCTCTGGAACTATACCGGTTCCAATAATCAAGAACCTGGAGAAGCCAAACAAGAAGGTACAATCTCTTTTGGCGAAGATTCTATTGCTGCCGGTGAATGGCCGCTTCCTGCCGGAGAATATGAAGCTGTATTTCTGGCTGATGGAGACGAAGAAGGAGCATCAACTTCCTTTGAAGTATTGGCATCAAGTGAATCAGCAACCTTAAATGTGGAGCCTGAACAAAAACATGGTGAACCGGTTAAAGTTGAATGGGAAGATGCTACTGGTTTTCCAAATGATTGGGTAGGGATTTATCCAATTGACGAATCACCTGATGATATAAGCTCCTTACAATGGCAGTATCTAGGAGGAGATCGTGAAGGCTCATTGTTGTTGGATGGCAGCTGGGGAGATACGGATGTTCTTGAACCGGGAGAATACCGTATTTATATGTTTGAAAATGAAGGTCATGACATCCTTACATCTACTGAAATTACAGTCGTTGATGAATAATAAAGAGAGCCGCCCTAATAGGTGCGGCTCTCTTTAACTAGGAGCGTGTCTCACGCTGAAATTAAATGTAGTTTTTTTGGAATATCCAGGCGTATCGTTTGCCCTTTTGTATATAGATCCTTTCCGAAAACATTATAATCGTCGGCAAGAAGAACGGTATCGCCCACTTTCACTTCGTAACGTATGGAGTTCCCATGGTAGACTCTATTCAAGACGACTCCTTGAATGGAGCCATTTAGATGAATATCGATCATTTCCGGACGGATTAAAACTAATCCATTTTTGGCATCCATATTTTCAACGGCAAATTGTAAGTCCTTCGCGACAAAATAGGAATCACTGTTTTCTTGTTTCACTTGGCCCGATAATAAATTGGCATGACCGACAAAGTTTGCAACGAATTCATTGGCCGGACGCTGATAGATGACTTCCGGCTTATCCAATTGTTGCAAGTTGCCTTCATTCAGTACCATCACCCGATCTGAAATACTTAACGCTTCTTCCTGATCATGTGTCACAAAGATAATGGTTAAATCTAATTCTTCCTTAAGACGGCGTATTTCATCCCGCATGATCATACGTAAATTGGCATCCAAATTAGATAAGGGTTCATCCAACAGCAGTACTTTTGGTTTTAAAACGAGACAACGGGCGATCGCTACACGTTGTTGCTGTCCCCCGCTTAACTCACTTGGTTTGCGTTCTTCGTACCCTTCCAACTGCACTTGGACCAAAGCATCCTGCACTTTGTTTTTCTTCGTTTCCTTTGTTTCTTTTCGCACATCCAAACCGTAAGCCACATTTTCAAAAATCGTCATATGGGGAAACAATGCATAATTTTGGAATACCATGCCGGTTTCCCGTTTTTCAGGTGGAAGATTATTAATCCGTGTTCCATTCAAGTAAATATCCCCGGATGTGGGACGATAAAAACCGGCGATGGTTCGTAGCAATGTCGTTTTCCCACAACCGCTCGGACCGATAAACGTCACCAATTCCCCTTTATTCACATCAATCGAAATGTCCTGAACAGCTCGCACATCATCAAAAGCTTTGTTTACTTGGCTTAAGCTAATTATTGAATCTTGCTGTGCCATTAACGATTACCTCCCTCTTTTTCAAATCCCTGAGTTGCTTCGTCGTTCTAACCATTTAAGAATTGCCATACACACGAGCACAATGGCAATCATTATGACGGACATGGCCGAAGCTCTGCCAAGAGCTGCTTGATTCGCCAAATTTAGAATGTAAGCAGAAGCCAAGTTTGTTCCCGGTGAAATGAGGAAAATGACAGAGCTAACCGAAACCATCGCGGTCATAAACGTATACACAAAACCGGACATAAAAGCCGGACTCAATAATGGCATAACAATTTTACGAATGGTACGTGTTGGTTTTGCTCCCAAGTCCGCTGATGCTTCCTCCATTGAGGGATCGATTTGCTGCAATTTACTAATCCCTGATTCCAAACCAACCCCAATTTTCCGAAACGCCATATTTAGCACAAGCAATAGTACTGTACCTGTTAGGAAAAATGGTGGTCCATTAAAGATCAACACATAACCGATCCCCATAACGGTACCTGGCACTGCCAAACCGAATAAAGCCACAAATTCCAGGAATTTCTTAGCAGGGATATTTTTTCGAACGGTTAAATATCCTTGTAAAAGACCTAATCCAGCAGCTAACAACGCTGCAAAAAGTGAAACGATTACACTCGTATAAATGAATCCCCATCCACTTTGATCCGAAAAATGATCCAACGTAAATGTATTATCTACTCCAATTATTTGCACAAAAGCTCCCAAGACAACCATGATGAACATAATGACAATAAAAAATGTCATCAACGTGCTAATGCCAAACGTGATGCCTTGCAAACCTTTATTAAGTGAAGCATTTTGATTGCCCGCTGAACCGCTGATCGATGTGGTATCAGTGTCTTTTATAAAATAAGTCTGGAACAAGAAAACGATTAAACTGGGCACGATTAAGAATACACCGAGAACCGCAGCCATTTCCATGTTTTGCTGCCCGGTCACCAATAAGTATGCATCTGAGGCCAGAAAAGAAGTTTCGCCCCCTATAATAAGCGGATTGGAAAAGTCGGCAAGTGCCATAACAAACACAATCAATGATGCCTTTAAAATGCTTGTACTGGCCAAGGGAAGAGATACTTTAAAAAGCGTGCGCGTCTGACTCGCTCCTAAATCCCTTGATGCATGTTCCAAACTTGGATTCATGGAACGCAAAGAGGTTTCAATCATCATATAGGCAACCGGAAAGAAACCGAGCACCTGCGCAACGACTACTCCCCAAAATCCATAAATGCTAAATTCCACACCAAACATATCGTTAAGATAATTGGTTACAACTCCCCGCCTACCGAATAAAATAATTAATGATAATGAAAAGATAAAGGGAGGTGCCACAAGAGGCAGTAAAGATAACCCTCGATACGCTTTTGATAGTGTACTTTTCGTTCGCGTCACATATAAAGCAAAGGGTACGCTGATAGAAATAACAATACTGGTTGTAACAATACCCACCCCGACGCTATTTAACAAAGCCTGAAAGTATGAGGAGTGTTGAAAGAATTGCTGATAATACTCCAACGTAAATCCCTCGGCACCGACACCAAAGCTTCGCAGCAAGACCGCCGAAAGAGGCAGCAATATGAAGAAAATCAGCAGGGCAGCCACAATAATGGCTGCCACTGCAAATCCCGGTTCAGAGAAAAAACGTTTCCATGTAGATTTAAATCGCACGATTATCCTCCTAGCTATTAAAACGACTGTCCCATTCATCTTGAATATCTTGGCGATTTTCCGCTGCCCAAAGCGCGTCATAGTCAATCATATTCGGTTCTTCATCTCCGGCAATGCCTTCAACACCCGGCTTCGTTACCATAGAGCGGTGTTCCGCAGCAGATTCCATGCCTGCTTCCGAACCGACATAATCAATGATTTCTTGAACATTTTCATTATCTTCATTGCCCTCATATATAAAGATGACATCCAAGTCATAACCTACACCTTCATCCGGGACAACTCCTTCAATTGGGTAGCCTTCTTCGATAAAGTCGGCAACAGCTTGATCCCAGGTAATGCCCACTGCGTATTCTCCTTGAGCAGCCAATTGTCCCGGGACGTCAGCTGATTCCACATATTGGCCTACATTTTCATCCAATTGTTCAAAGTACTCCCATGCTTCTTCTTCACCCAACATTTGAATAATAGTGGATACGAATAGAAAGCCTGTTCCTGAAACACTGGGATCCGGCATGACAATTTCTCCTTCATATTGAGGGTCAATGAGGTCTTCCCAAGAAGATGGAGTGTCCAAGCCTAATTCATCCACGATATCTGTATTAACGGCCAACTCGTTGTACCAATAAGACCAGCCATACCATTGTCCATCCGGATCCTTAAATTCATCAGGGACATCTTCCCATTCAGGAGATTGATAAGAACCTAGCATGTCTTCTTCTTGAGCAAGAAGGGCTAAGCTATGCAACTGTCCCCAGTGTACCTCTGCTCCGACATCCGGGAATTCCGATTCAGCCCGGCTAAATCCTTCTTCGCTGGATAAATTCAGAAAATCGGCATTTATACCGGTTTCTTCTTCCATATCCGACACCATGGGTTGCATTTCATCTTCTACGTTATGTGTATAGATCGAGACACTGTCATCATCTCCGCATGCAGTTAATGCAAAAACGGATCCTAGTAACACACCAGGTAATTTAAGTTTCATGTATTCAATCGCTCCTTTTCAGTTAAAAATAACCATTTTTTGACCATTTCCCAAATGAATCATGTATGGATCGATAATTCACCATAGTCATGAATAATATGATCAGCATCAGTCAAGTGCGAAGCATTTGGATCGTCATGGGCAACGACTCCGATATTAACCTTTGCATTCAAATTGTCACCCAAATTCATATCGCCGTTTGTATCCCCAATGACAGCGACATGCGTCGGATCAACCATTAGTTTTTGACATGCCTTATGCCCAATGTCAGGAAAAGGTTTAGGCCGGTCAATTTGGTCAGATCCTATGATACTATGAAAAAAATGATGGATATTCAATAAATGTAAGTGTTCCTCGGCAATATCCGTATCGTCGGATGTAACGACCGCCATCTGCACGTCATTTTGAGACGCTTTTTCCAAAAAAGATATCAATCCTTGAAGCGGTTGCAAATATCGATCCCAATCAATCGTTGCATTGACATCCTCCATAGTGTTCCGCACCGTTTGAACTGCTTCATTCCACGGGAGTTTCTGCCGATATAGGTGTAAAGCAACAATAATGGCACTGTCCCGCATTGTTCCTATCGCCAAGGGACCTCTAGGTAAAATAAGATGCTGTTCAGTATGCACCCCTAGATCCTTTGCTACTTCCTCATCACTAAACGTAACCCCTGGTTGCTTATTTTTAATCTTCACCAAAAGCTGATGAAACCAAGAACTCCATAGCAAGTGTAGATCAAGAAGGGTCCCATCTTTATCAAACAAAATACCCCGTATATTATATTGGTGGCCATTTACTTGCAATTCAGCCAGAACTTCATCACCTCACTTTAATATTTAATTTACAATATTTTAATCGTTTAATTTTCATTAAACGTTAACTATTATTGTATTATATCAGGTTGTCGAAATAAGTCAAATTTAGTACCGTCTAAAGATGAGGAACTAAAAAAACCAGCGCTTAGACGCTGATTTTTTTCTCATTATTTTGGCTCTTCACCAAAATCTATGGCTGACAAACTAGGGGCAATTATGATTGGTAGTGACCGCTACGGAAAAACCCTACGCTTTCCGTGGGCCCCGAGCTCAGCCTCCTCGAAAAAAAAGAAGTTCGCTTTTTTCCTGCGGGGTCTTCGCCCTGCGCTTTCCCACAGGAGTCTACGTGTTTTTCCTTCGCTCGCTAGTGGTGTTACCATATTTAATCACGAATATCAACCATTGATTTTAGTGTTGACCCATTATTTTTTTTCATCTAATAACATCTGAAATAACTCACCGGATTCCGTTTTAGCAACGAGCAAGTCCAGGAAATCATAGTAAGGCAGAGACCCTGTAATTTTTTCAAGTTTTCGTTTGGCATCTTCTCTGATATCCTCGGGCGTATCCGGATCGTCAATCAATGCTTCATATCGTGGCTGAGCCTGACGGACGCCCTGCATGTTCACACTTGCTTCCCTTTGCCAACGACGCGAAAAAACACTTGTGAAGAATTTAAAATAATCCTGTTCTGCCTGATACAAATCCTTCCGTTCTCCTTTTCTGAAAACACGGTGAATGAGTTTATCGTCCATCAACCTGCGTACGCCCAGACTCATACTTCCTTTGCTCATGCCCAATTCATGCCGCAAATCATCAAGCGTCATCGGCTCGCCATGCAAATACAATATAGCATAAATCCGCCCAACGGAACGCGTGTAGCCGTATATATCCATGGTATCGGCAATACTATCCTCGATGGATCGATTACCCTCTTCCAACTCGGCTTCTTTTTCCTTTCGTATATCATCCATTACATCACCTCGTTAAAGTTAACGACAGAAATTCGAATCATTTAAAATTGATTTAATCTAAATTATACCGACACCCAATGAAAAATTCAATCGCAGGAGTGCCGAAAAATTCGAATATCCGTTGACATAGCGTCTATTTATGTTATAGTCAACGTACTATTATTTAGTTAATATTAAACATTCTATATTATTTCAATAGGAGGTTTTCTACTCATGCATTTTTCCATAAAATGCAAATGGATATTACCCCTCTCCCTGAGTGCGCTAGTCATTAGCGCTTGCGGAAATGGCGGACAAGAAGATGGACAAGCTGAAGAAGGGCAAGGTGCCGAAGATGAAAACGGGGAAATCGAACTCACCTACGTTGCCTGGGAATCCGAAGTGGCTTCAAACAATGTCATTGCGCTAGTTTTGGAAGAAGCAGGATATGATGTGAATTTAAATCAAGTCGAGCAGGCCATCATGTGGCAAAGTGTCGCCCAAGGGGATGCGGATGGCTTTGTTGCCGGTTGGTTACCTTCGGATATGGCAACGGACTATGAACGTTATGGAGATGAAATGATCGATCTAGGTCCGAATTTGGAAGGAAACCGCACCGGTTTAGCCGTTCCGGATTATATGGACGTGACCAGTATTGAGGAAGTCCATTCCGACAACTTTGATGAAATCACTGGCATCGATGCTGGGGCCGGGGTCGTGGATTCAACAGAGCAGGCCATTGAGGCGTATGATTTAGACATTTCTGTACAAACGTCAAGTGATGCCGCCATGACTGCAGCATTAGGGAACGCTATGGAAAATGAAGAACCGATTGTAGTAACGGCATGGGAACCACACTGGAAATTTAACACATATGACATTCGTTTCCTCGAGGATCCGGAAGGCATTTATGAAGAAGAGGAAGAAATCCGCACGATGGTCCGAGAAGGGCTGGAAGAGGATGAACCGGAAGCCTATCAGATTCTTGACAACTTCTATTGGGAAACCGACGATATGAACGAAGTCATGCTCGACATCGCCGAAAATGAAATGGAACCGCGAGATGCGGCACAGGCGTGGATTGATGATAATCGAGACATGGTTGATGAATGGTTGGATACTGACATCCAAGAATAAATAATGCAGAAACAGCCCGTGCGATCGGGCTGTTTTTTTATTCACGTTAAATTCACGAATGATGAAACCAACTCTTCTGCCACGACGGATAATATAGCCAATACTACTGCAAGCGTGACCACCCCCAGATTCGTCCAAATAAACACTTTCCTTCTTGAGCCCCCGAGCGTCGTCATTTTTGCTTAAATGATCGGGAAACTCTTTGCGAATGTATCGAGAAGTGACCGTTTTAAAATTATTAATGATTTTCGATAGCTGCACTTGGAGCGGCGCCTCAAAAAGAATGTGAATATGATCCTCTTCACACGAACATCAGACACAACCGCCCAAATCAATATTTTTCACAAAAACGATTGGGTCTGGATTGATATTGCGTTTAAAGATCAAGATTTATACAAACGCGGCGTCTGGGGTTGGAAGGCATGTAACCCTAAACTCGTTAAAATCGGGAAAAATATTTTCTTAATATTAGCTATGAAACGAATGTAAAACTCAATAAGACAAGCATCAAAAATCAAAAAATATGCGCTGTGGACCTCGGGATTAACAATTCTGCTGTTTGTTCTATCATCGATGCAACTGGCACTGTCTTGGGTCGAACGTTTATCAATCAACCCAAAGAAAAAGATCGGTTGTACACGTTAACCAACAAACTTCGCAAAGTCCAGCGTGCATCCGGATGGATCTCTGCGCCTAATTTTTGGAGAAATTGTTCGAGGGATCCAAAAAACCATTTCTGAAAAGCGATGGTTGTCCCTTCAGGCAAAAGTACCTGAAGTGGCAAAAAGGACATATACGACCTTGTCTTCATTGATTAGCCTTACGAAAGCATTAGAGTCGCCGAGGGTGACTTAAAACGCTTAGTCTGTGCTGTATTTAAGACAAGGGATGCTCCGCCTATAATCGGGGAGAGGTTCAATCTGTCATTTATGCGGACTTATATAACGATCAAATTATTGAAAAAGAAATCAGGGAGTATTTACGAAAGATGTAGGTTTCAACCAACCTATTTTCGGTTATAGTTAGCGGGAAAGAAAGGATGATGATGATGAAAATACTATTGGTTGGTGCAAGCGGAACGATTGGAAGCAACGTGTACGATTTGTTAAACAAAAATCACGAAATCGTACACGCAGGTAGAAACGGGGCGGATGTACAGGTGGATATTACAGATGAAGCCAGCATTCGCGCCATGTATGAACAAACAGGTAACGTGGATGCTGTCATTAACGCCTCCGGCAGTGCCGGTTTTGCACCGATCACGGAACTGACACCAGAGAAAAATGAAACAGCTATCAACAGTAAAATGAAAGGTCAAATCAACCTCGTTCTGTTTGGTCTTCCTTATATGAACGACGGCGGTAGTTTTACTCTAACATCCGGCGTTATGATGGATGATCCCATCCCGCAAGGGTCTTCTGCCGCCATGGCCAATGGCGCGATACGTTCATTTGTAAAATCTGCCGCGATTGAGGTGCCCCGGGGGATTCGCATTAACAGTGTAAGCCCAAGCCTCTTGCAGGAATCCTCGGAAAGAATCGGCCATCTATTTGCCGGCTTTGATCCTGTTCCCGGCGGCAAGGTGGCACTCGCGTACCAAAAAAGCGTCGAAGGTGCACAGACGGGACAGAGTTACGAGGTATATTAATAGGATAGAGGGGGGCCCCCTCTATCCTTTACTGTACGGCATCCGCTTCTTCCATGCCTACCTCGTCTTCCCTTTGTTTATAGATGTCTTCGAGTCTTTTGTCACGGGCTCTGTCCAAAATTTGCATGCGTGTGGACAACTGCTTTTGCGTGAAGTTCATCGTATTTCGTTTTGCTTCATCAGTATTCCCTTCCGAACCTTCCTCATTGATCCGAATCGCGAGTGGTGTTAATTCTTCCATTTTCTTCATAACCAAATCATAAATGTGCGGGTGCTCGCTAATGATACGTTGCAACAAAAATGTTCCATAAGCGATATGGCGGGATTCATCCCTTTTTAAATTGCCAACCCCTTCCAATAACGCCGGCATCGCGTTAATGCTTTGCAACGATTGATAAAAACCAAAATAGCCGGTTTCTGCCAACACACCTTCCACAAACATGTTATAAACGGTTGCCGCCTCTGCTACCGCCTCTGGAGATTGATCGTGTACGAGCCGTTCCATTGCCGAAGGGAGGATTTCGTTGAAAATTTCATGGTAGGTGTCCGAATGGTACTCCGTCAAATCCCACTTTACCTCAAGCTCATTTAGGACTATTCTGAAAAATTCAGTATGCTTGGCTTCCTCAAACAAAAATGTCGTTAAAAACATTTCTTCTTCAAGACGCCCTTCGTTGGAAATGCTCATGATTAACGGAAGCAAATCTCTTGTTACCGCCTCTTCTCCTGCTTGGAATTGTGAAATCAAACGTAAGATTCCGTCTTTTTGCTGCTCGCTAAATGTTTCCCAATCCTTCTTATCCTGCGTAAAATCCAAATCAGACGGATTCCAAACCCCAAAACGTTTTGCCTTCTGAAAAAGCTTAAATGGTAGTGAATCTTCCCGAAGACCGGCAGCACTTGTCGTTTGAAACGGTTTGTGAGTCATCGATATCCTCCTCGCCCTATATTTGTAAGTGTTTACATTTTTATTTTTACAGATTCCGTGTTGACTGTAAATCACGTCAAATGTAGGGTATTCTACAATGAAAGGGGTGAAAACATGCCAATTGCGATGAAACGCATTTACCAAGCGGCGGAAAAATCAGACGGATACCGCGTCCTCATCGATCGCGTCTGGCCGCGCGGTCTATCAAAAGAGAAAGCCCTCATCGATGAATGGGTAAAGGAAGCAGGGCCATCAAAAGAATTACGGCAGTGGTTCGGACACGATCCGGAAAAATTCCAGGCGTTTAAAGAAGACTACAAAAAGGAACTGCAGGAAAATGAGAAACAACACGAAGCGTTGGAGCGGTTAAAAACCCTCGCCGAGATCCACGAAAAAAACATAACTCTTATCTTCGCGGCAAAGGAAGAATCATATAATCATGCCCGGGTGCTAAAAGAAATATTAGATCATCAGTAGCGTCTACCCTTTGTTTGCAAACCTCTTCTGTCTGTCTTTTTCCATGGTGATTTTTTCTGAAAACAAAGCGGCCAGTCCCTCTTCATCCTGGTTCGCTAATAAAAAAATATACCGCTCCTTATCTGATTTCTCAATGACCATAGGAGGAAGATCGTACTTCAACAAAAGAAAAATAATAAACATACGCCCCACGCGACCATTCCCATCGGAAAATGAATGGATACGCTCAAATTGCAGATGGGAAGAAGCCGCTATATCGATGATAGCTTGTTCTGAGGAAGCGGCACTTTCTCTATAGGCAATATTTTCTTGCCATTGTCTCATCGTCACATGAACTTGAGAAGGCAGCGTTGGTTGAAAGTTTGCGCCGAGAATGGCATTT
Source organism: Salicibibacter cibi (assembly GCF_016495865.1). Classification (NCBI taxonomy): domain Bacteria; kingdom Bacillati; phylum Bacillota; class Bacilli; order Caryophanales; family Bacillaceae; genus Salicibibacter; species Salicibibacter cibi. The sequence goes on along the minus strand of NZ_CP054706.1, from coordinate 702,002 downwards.
TCCGCTTTTTTAAACGAACCCCTTTCGTGATGCAGGCGATCCAATAGTTTTGCGTGCAGCTCACACACGATGGAAATGTAATCTTCCGTTTGCTTCACTTGATCAAGCAGGATCTCAAACGCCTTTTTGTGATTTAATACTTCGAAAACTTCCCTTAATGATTTTTTCGCAGGAACAGTATCATACAAAAGAATGGAAACAGATTCAGGCAAAGATATCGTATTATTTTCTATCGCTGAGGAATGATGGGCCATCCTAACAAGCAGATCATTATAATAGTCTTCAGATAGATACATGAGATCACCATCTTCTGTTTTTTTTTAGCTATCTAATACGTATATTATAGCATGATGAGAAGGGGCAAAAAGGTCGCCCCCCATCAATTCTTACGCCTAAACGTAAGTGTGGCAAGAAAGATCAACAGCGCAGTAAACCCGAGCAAAAAGATCACTTCTCCGGCAGTAGTGACCGGTTGGCCGAAAAATGTAAGGTTCAAGCCCATTTCTTCCCGCACCATCGAACTCAAATTCTCCACATCGATCATAATATGTTTCATTAAATCCACGCCGTAGGTGACCGGATTCAAGGTGACGAGAAAATCCACCCATGCCGGCATATTATTCAATGGAAACAAGGCACCTGACATAAAAATCATCGGCATGACCAAAATATTGACGACAAGTTGAAACCCTTGCATCGAGTTTAACAAACTCGCCACCAACAACCCGAGGGAAGAAAACGCACAAGCGATCATAAACATGACCGGCAACAACTGTAGAAAAGAAACAATATCGATGCGCATGCCGAGAAATGGCATGAGCACCAACATCATAACCCCTTGCACAAAGGCAACGGAGGCGGACCCAAACATTTTCCCGATCGCGATATTCACCCGGGAAACCGGCGACACGAGAATCTCGCGCATATACCCGAAATCACGGTCCTGAATCACCGAAAGCGATGAAAAAATAGATGTCATGAGGAGCGTCATTGATACGATGCCGGGAAAAATAAATTCGACGTAATTAAAATCTTCCGCGCCGGTTCCGGCTGTAACCAATGATTCCATGGCACCGCCCATGCCAACCCCAAAAACGATCAAAAATAAAACCGGCATCGAAAAGGAGCCGATCATACGTGGACGGTCTCTAAAAAACTTGATCATATCTCTTTGCCAAATGGCGATAATGCCTTCCACGAACAATTTCCTCCTGTCTAATCTCGGATTTCCCGCCCCGTAAAGGAGAGAAAAACATCATTTAATGTTGGTTTGCGAATATCCAAGCCCGTAAGCGGGGTTTGCAACGTTTTAATAAACTCGGAAACGAAAGCATCGCTGTTTTCAACTTTGCAGTGAATGACACCATCTTTTTCTGATAAATCAATGACATCAAATGCTGCTTCAATTTCTTTCATCGCGGTTTCATTATCCGTCGTCGTAATTTCGATGATATCTCCGCCTAGCTGTTGTTTAAGACTTTTCGGCGTATCGATGGCGATAATGTCCCCGTGATCCATAATCGCGATTCGGTCGCTGATTTCCGCTTCGTCCAAGTAATGCGTCGTTAAAAACATCGTAATGTTTTCTTTTTCCTTCAGCTTTAATATGTATTCCCATACATGCGCCCGTGTTTGCGGGTCCAATCCAACGGTCGGCTCATCGAGAAATAGCACTTTCGGATAATGGAGCAATCCGCGGGCGATTTCCAGCCGTCGCTGCATACCGCCGGAAAATTTTTCGACGAGCAGATTGAGGCTATCGGTAAGATCCACGATTTCCAAAACCTCGCGAATACGCGCTTTTCGCTTTGAGCGGGGTACGCCATAAAATTTGCAATGAAGCTTTAAATTTTCTTTGGCGGTTAACTTTTCATCTAATGTATTTTGCTGAAAAATAATGCCGATGCTCTCCCGCACACGGTTTTGATCCTTCACCACATCATAGCCGTTAATGGTCACGGAACCGCCCGTCGGCTGCAGCATCGTCGATAAAATGTTAATCGTCGTGCTTTTGCCCGCTCCGTTAGGGCCCAGAAACCCGAAGATCTCTCCTTCCTTCACATGAAAATTGCTATCATTAACGGCTTGAAAAGACTTATAGGATTTTTTTAAGTTTTGCACGTCGATCAACATTGGCACCTCTTTCTTCTTCCATGCCTATTTTATAACAAATGAACAGATTGTCCACTCATTTACTTTTTCCTAAACCAATCGGCCCCTTCGTCCATATGCAAAAATGGCAAATCCGTTTCCACCTCTCCGGTGAGTCGATCCGGAGTTACGTCTTCACCCGCAAGCCAACTTGAAAAATCAAAGACCACCGGTTCACGATCACCGCCCAAAGCGATCCAAACGTTCCTTTCTTCCGGAAAATAAGCAGACGTATGAATCGTTCCCGCCCAGCTTTTATAACGCTCAGAGAATATGGGCTGTTTTGGATCGTTTAGAAGGCGAAACGCATCGCGGGCGTTTAGACTGGCATTATTTTGCAATGATTCCAACCTTTTTTTGGAATCATCAAGATGAAAGCGATTTTCCCTTGTTTGGATCTCGAAATGATTCGTGCACGCCGTTGTATTCCGGGCATGGACACCCCGCGGCGAGGCTTCAATAACCATCATTTCTCCCCTCGCATCATAAACGAGATAACTAAACGAATGACGATGAGGGATTTCTTTTGCCATCTCTACCGCTTCTGTTACGTCCGCGCAGGATTCCAGCAGCAAACGCCCGATCATGCTGCAAATAAAACCGGCACCCGGCTTCTTTCGATTCGTCAGATTATAAGCCATGACGAGTCCTTTTTCATTAATGCCATCCATCCGACCAGTGATGCGTTGGCTCGGTCCGGCAATCGCGTACCCTTGATCCGTAGGTTGGAAAAAAAGAAAACGGCCGTCGTAGGTCTTGGGGTGATAGTCGTAATTGCGGATGAGATAATTTTCCCCGGCGAGCACTGAACAACCTGAAGGCGAGCTATTCACCCGATAACCTCCATACTCCTGCAGCACACGCTCCAGCGGCCATTCCAACGCATCCTGCAAGCCGAGCAATTCATCCCATACGCCGGGGGCAAATGCACGTATCGCTTCTTTTGTCTCTCCGATGTCTATGTCAAACCTGGGGGTGCGCACCTTCCATTGGTTTTCCCGATTTATGACGGATAAGGTGTTTTTCAGCTTCTCCCCTTGACAGTATCCAAAATCATAGTGGGAACCGCGAAATTGGATGATATCGCTGTATATGCTTTTCATCTGAAAACCCTTCTTTAAATAAACTTCTCCATTTTAAGGATAATGGAATGTGAGACGAAAATAAAGCCATTAGAAAAATACCCCAATGACAACTCCTGTTGACAGCTCCCGGCAATTTCCGCGTTCCCGGTATGTAGCACACTCTTCTAGGGACTCGACACGATTGGATTTCCCCTTACCGGTTCGCTGTACGCTCCCCCGGAACCTCAACATGTGCGGTTTTCTCGTTTCCGGTCCACAGATGACCAGCCTGAAGACTCCGCTCGACCGATTTCTCCGTTCCCAGTCCACAGATGGCATTCCTGAAGACTCAACATGGTCCATTTTTCTTTTTTCAGTCCACAGGTGACCATTCTGAAGACTCTGCTCGGTCCATTTCTTCGTTTCCAGTCCGCAGATGGCATTCCTGAAGACTCAACATGGTCCATTTTTCTTTTTTCAGTCCACAGATGACCATTCTGAAGACTCTGCTCGACCGATTTCTCCGTTTCCAGTCCGCAGATGGCATTCCTGAAGACTCAACATGGTCCATTTTTCTTTTTCCAGTCTGCAGGTGACCATTCTGAAGACTCTGCTCGACCGATTTCTCCGTTTCCAGTCCACAGATGACCAGCCTGAAGACTCGAATCGTTCCTTTTCCCTTTTCAGTCCGCAGACGGCAGCGATTTCTCCGTTTCCGGTCGTCCCCCGCCCGCGATATACCTCTTAAGTGATATCGATGCGAATAACCCATTTATTATCGCGCTCGTTGATGAAGGTGATACAAACATGCTTGATAGCCTTTTTAAAGACGTTGATCCCAATACGATCATTACGTCGGCAAAACCGCCCAAGATATTAAAGAAGCCGAACAAGCCCAATCCGATTAAAAAAGGTCCGTTATTCAAGTGCAATACACATTTTTTTATCAGCCGTAAACGTACATTTATCAGTCAAACTCTCCATTTGAAAAAGGAGAGGACCCTGGAAACAAGGTCTTCTCCTTATTTTTTCGCCACCGGAATCCATATTTCACTTTTTACCGTGCTTCCTTCCTCCACGTCCTCCTCGTTCCAAAGAATTTCCGGGCCTTCCGCGAGTTCATAGTCTGACGAAGGAAACCATTCCGAAAAAATGCGTCCCCATACATCCTGAAGGGCATCCGGGAAGGTGCCTTCCACTGTAAATACCGCCCATGTTAGCGCAGGAATATCGAGCCGTTCCAAATTTGCAGAGGCTTGCTTCGTCGTGGCGGCCGCCAAGTAATAATCCAATTGCCCTTTTTTCGATCGATCTTCCGTGAAATTAGCGGATACACTTAGCAGCCCCGTGGGTTCCTGGTCAGAGAGCGATTCGATTTGGCGAATAGTGGTATGGCCTATACTCCCCACGAATTCGGCAATTTCAGGGTTCGCACCGTGATAGATCAGGTTCACTTTTTTCTTTTTCCCTACGACATGAAAAGCCGCTTTTTCTTCAATCCGATAATTCATTTCCGTACCTCCCTTAACAGATAATTGAAAGGTCATCCGCGGGAATGCTTTTAAAGAGGTGCCATTTTTCTTCGCTTCCGTCGGCGTTACTCCATGCTGGTTTTGAAATGCCCTGGCAAAAGAGTCAGGCGATTGATAGCCATACTTCATCGTGATATTAATGATTTTTGTGTCCTCATTCTCCAACTCAAAAGCAGCCAACGTCAATCGTCTGCGGCGGATATACTCGGACAACGTAACCCCGGCGAGAAAAGAGAACATCCGTTGAAAATGATACCGAGAACAGCAAGCGACTCTCGCTGCTTCATCGAAATCAACCGTCTCCGTCAAATGATTTTCAATATAGTTAACTGCTTCATTCATCATTTTCAAAGCATCCATGTGAATGACCTCCCCTATGTGAAGGTTACCGATTAATGGCTCTTTTTGCCCGACATTTCATGCACAAATTTGTCGGTTCTGCCTTCACTTGTTCCTTATGTGCCAATGCCAAAATCATAAATCCCAGCCATGACAGTTTAAAACCTAATGACATTTATCGTCCTTTTTTCCGTTAAAGTAAAATGATGGACATGTGTCTTCATCTGTCAATGTTCAAATTCGGTGATTGGCCGTCATTTGGCGTGGTTTTCTTCTGAGCAGGGCACGCGTAATTTCATGGAAATATATGGTGAACGAAAGCCTTTGTCTTTTCATTTTTGACGCCATCATAATCAGGCGTAGGAACTTTCATGGTGTCATTGTTGCCCATGGACGCCATTAAATGTACACATGCGTTGTTTTATGGCGTCATAACAATCCAGATGATGCCATTATATGCTGGATTCTGTAGATTCATGGCGTCAAACGTTTGCGATCTGACATCATTTGTAAACACGCTTTTCATTAGCGTTTCGCTACTCTAAAGCTTCATTTTAATTTTGGCAGAGGCTTTATGATAAAATAAATATTTAGCAAAAGCTGAAAGGACGCGCGTATATGAGCAAGCATCAGGATTTCACACAAGGAAATATTCTCAAACCGCTGATCATGTTCTCCGGACCGATCATACTCACGAATCTTTTGCAAACGTCTTTTCAGTTTACCGACAGCTTATGGGTTGGAAATTTGCTTGGCGAAGCCGCGTTAGGCGCGGTGGCGGTTTCCAGTACGATCATTTTCACGATGCTTTCGTTTGTGATCGGTTTAAACAATGCATCATTAACCATCCTTTCCCAGCAAAAGGGGAAGGAAAATGAAGAAGGACTCACCCGTTACCTCAATGCGTTTGTCGTTGTGCTCTCGATTTTATCATTATCGCTTGGATTTACGGGTTCTTTTTTTTCGGAGGAATTTCTGCGGTTGCTCGGCACACCGGAAAGCATGATGGCACCCGCCACTGCTTATTTACAGATTAATTTTCTCGGGATGATCTTTCTTTTCGGATACAACTTTATTGCGACGACGTTACGCGCATTGGGCGACAGCAAAACGCCGATACGGTTTGTCATTATTGCTGTGCTGCTTAATATTGTCCTGGACCCGCTCTTCATTACCGGATTAGACATGGGTGTCGAAGGTGCGGCTTACGCGACGATCCTTTCACAAGGGAGCGCGTTTCTATATGGGTTGTTTTTTGTGTTGCGTCGGGGACTTGCACCTTTTACCATTCCCTCTTTGCCTAAAAAAACAGAAGTCGGTTTAATTTTGAACCTTGGCATTCCTTCGGGGCTGCAGATGGCTGTCATATCCGCGGGTGTGGCCGCGATTATGAGCGTCGTTACGACATTCGGAGAAGATGTCGTCGCTGGTTTCAGCGCTGCGCAACGGTTGGATAGCTTGATCATGCTTCCGGCCATGGCGCTCGGAACAGCGGTGAACAGCATGGCCGGGCAAAACATCGGCGTTGGATATTGGTCGCGGGTAAACGCGATCACCAAATATGCAGTAATGTATAATTTTGCCGTCATGGTTGGGGTCGGCCTGTTCATCGTACTTTTTGCCGAATACAGCATTCAAATGTTCATCCGGGACGAGGAAGCTGTGGCGTTTGGCACGAGATATTTGCAAATCGTCGCGCTTTGCTACCCGTTTCTCGGCATTAATTTTGTTTTAAACGGCATCGTGCGCGCATCGGGTGCGATGTATCAAGTGCTCGTGTTGAATATCATCTCTTTTTGGGTTTTGCGTTATCCCCTGACGAATTTACTATCAAGTATATTCGGCGATATAGGTATTGCACTTGGCATGGGCGTAAGCTTTATGCTGGGCAGTTTGGCTGCTTATCTATATTATCGATTCGGAAAATGGCGCGAGAAGGAATTGTTTCGGGGAGATTGATCGACGTGGCAAGGATTTCGGGCTTCATGACCCGCTCATGATGTCTGTAACGCGTCGCTCATCCTGATTTCGGGTTCCATGACTCGTTCATGACGCCTGTATTGCTGGGTCAACCATGATTTCAGGATCTATAACTCGTTCATGGTAACCGAAACCACAGGAATAACTCATGAACCCCGGTTCCCTACCCCACTCGTGTCTCTGACGACTAAGCCCCTCACCAAACCGGCAAGGGGCTCTTCTTTTACACGCTCAATAGCTCTTTCACATCTTCCGGCCGTAAGCTCGTGAGCTGTTGTTCACCCGGCTGGATGACTTCTTCTACGAGCGCTTTTTTTCGTTCTTGCATCTCCAGCATTTTTTCTTCGATCGTTCCGGATGTAATTAGTTTGATCACCTGAACGTTGTTCTCTTGGCCGAAACGGTGGACACGGTCCGCTGCTTGCTGTTCCACTGCCGGGTTCCACCACGTGTCAAAGAGGATGACGGTGTCGCCGCCGGTTAAATTCAAACCGGTGCCGCCGGCTTTCATCGACACTAAAAAGAGGGAATGTTCCCCTTCATTAAAACGTTCGGTGAGCGCAAGCCTGTCCTTTGCCGGCGTTTGGCCGTCCAAGTAATGATACAACCAGCCCCGCTCGTCAAAAGCCGCCCGGATCATGGAAAGCATCGATGTAAACTGAGAAAAGATGACCATGCGCCGTCCTGAAGCGAGCCCTTCATCCACGTATTCCAATAACCGTTCGAATTTCCCGGATTTATAGCTCTCATCCGGCAAAACAAGCTGAGGATGGCAACAAATTTGGCGCAGCTTCGTTAAGCCGGCAAGAATTTGCATGCGTTGTTCCTGAAATTGACCTCCATCGATGGCCGAATCCACATCCTTCGCCAACCGATTGACTTGAGCCACGTAGAGCTTTTTCTGATCATCGGTGAGGTTCGTGTATTGTACCTGCTCGTCCTTTTCAGGCAATTCCGTAAGGACATCCTTTTTCATGCGCCGCAATATAAAGGGACGCACGCGTTTGGAAACTTCATCGTTTTCCATCGCTTTAAAGGCTTTTTTCGTTCCTAAAATGCCCGGGAGGAGCGTATTAAAAATAGAATAGAGCTCGTCAAGGTGATTTTCTATCGGCGTTCCCGTTAAGGCAAACGCGCTAGCCTTTTTTAGCGAGCGTACAGCTTGCGCTGTCTTCGACGCTTGATTTTTGATTGCCTGGGCCTCATCCAGAATTAGGACATCAAAGGGCTCGGATTGGTAAATATCCGCCTCCCGTTGGATGAGTGGATAAGACGTAATAAGCACTTGCGCGTTTGAACTTTGCTCCAACTTCTTTTGCCTTTCCGCTTTTGGTCCTACGATAACCTCCGTATCCATGTCGGGAGCAAAACGCTGGAATTCTTTTTCCCAATTATAACTTAAGCTCGCAGGTGTGATGATAAGCGCCCGCATATTCGGGTTTTCATCCGTCAACGCTTGCAAATACGTAATGGTTTGCAACGTCTTGCCAAGGCCCATATCATCGGCCAATATTCCGCCGAGCCCGAAATGGGATAACGTTTTCAGCCAACGAAAGCCGGTTAATTGGTATTCCCGGAGCGTAGCGTTGATCGCTTCCGGAGGATCAGCATCAACAAAATCCGGTTTTTGGACATCATTCATTAATTGCCGTAAGGAAGAGGACAGCTTAAACGACTGCGCCTTGTCATCCTCCAGGGAAAGCGCCTGATAAAGAGGGACCTTCATATCTTCTTTCAATGTTCCTTTTTCAGGAGCAAAATGATCAACGGCATTTTTTACATTTCCAAACTCTTCTCCTTGAAGATGAAGAAAAGCTCCGCTCGGAAGGCGATAATACGTCTGATTCTTTTTCAGCGCTTCCAGCACTTGCTCCACCTCGTTTGAAGGAATGCCTTCCACGGAAAAAGAAACATCAAGCCAATTTGTTTCCTCGTCTGTTGAAAGGGACACGCTCGGCTTTTTCTCGAGGGGAGCGATCATTTGCCTTACGGTCGACGTCGTATAAATATCAAGATATTCCTGCAGCAAAGGCAGTTTTTCAAAAAGAAACACAGCCATTTCTTCTTCATCATCAAGCACGAGCTTACCATCCGATTGTGTAAATGGGATTCGATCGAGCAGCGATTCAATCGTTGCCTCTGTTTCCACATCGCGAACGATAATCGCTTTCATATCCTCATCTTGCCCTTGCTCCCCGTAGGGGTTGATCTCCGTGTCCCCATATTGAAAAGTCACAAGAGCACTGAGGGCTTCTTCACTATAGTCAATCTTCATTTTCGCATTCAGCGGATACTGCCGGATCACATCCGTTAACGCTTCGTCCATTTCAACCGCCGCAATTTCTTTTAACTTCGGCAGCACGTATGAACAAAAAGGTTCCATTTCCTCTGGCGAAAAACGAGTCAACGCCCCGTCCATCTCTGAGGTGCTTAACAGTTTTTGTATAATCGTTGCTTGCTCTTGACTTAATCGATAAAGGCTTCCTCCGTTTTGCACAAGCTGATGATCCGTCGAAAAAAATAAATAGTTTCCTTCCTTTAAATATAATTCGACCTCATCTTCATCTGCACTTTTTTGCAACAAGAATTCAAGTCGCGCGCCAGAATGAAAGGAGTCGATCATGACTGTTTCCGGCGTATGCCCGGAAATGATATCAACGTCACGCCCTTCCAGCAACTCGAATAGATCCGGAACCATCAGATCGGGAATATCCAGCTCACGTTCTTGCCTATAGATGGAATAACCGGAAGGTTCGCTTTTGCTTATTTTCCATAACAAGTCCAACACTTCCCGGTCTTTTTCAGCGATTTGGTGATTTTCCGGATGATAACTAAATTTTTTCGTGAAGAAATGGCCTTTTCCCATTTGTACGTCGTCAATAAACCGTTTAATATTCTTCACAACATACGGACGACTCACGCCGGCACGCAGACGAATGGAAATGTCTTGCACGATCCCGGAAAACGGATGAATGTTACAGTCCAGCTCATACCGAATGTCGAGCGTCTCTTTTTCCATGATGGCGGATGGCTTTTCAGGCTTAAACGCCTCTTTAAAAACATCAATCATTTGGTGTCCTTGGATAGCACCATATTTATGTCCATATTCCTCCGTGGACATTAATTCATCGAGTTCCAACAAAAACGCAACGAGGTGTTTACATATCCCCGTATAGGAATCAAACGCAGGGCAAGAACAACTCATTCGGTCCAAATCCCCATTGCGTTGAAATGTTGCTTGGCACTGATAGCTTCTTGACCCATGAACCGCCGCTTTTGTCGTCTTCTCATGCTGAAAAAAAGACACAGGCCCCACACGATCATTGTAATAATAGATTTCGCCGCGCGTATAGGTCCGAGGGTTATCCACGGCTTGAAAAATATAATCCGGATGCAAACTATCTTGGTTTATTTTAAACATCTAGGGTTTCCATCTCCTCCACTACCCGCTCTTTTATTCACATTCTATCACTTAAGCCAGTATATGATAAAGTTCGAACCATATTTGCGATTTCACGGACAAGTTATTGAGGTGTTTTCCCTTGCACGGCACCATTCTTCTATTGACAAGCAACGCCCAAATGCTAAATAATAAAGTTAGCACTCACCGATCTTGAGTGCTAACTTTTTGAAAGGAGCATTCTCATGGCAAAAACAGAATTCAAAGCAGAATCGAAACGATTGTTGGAACTGATGATCAACTCCATTTATTCGCATAAAGAGATTTTTTTACGAGAATTAATGTCAAACGCGAGCGATGCCATTGACAAGATTTATTATCGGGCGTTAACCGATGACTCCTTGACCTTTGACAAGGACCAATACTACATAAAGGTGACGCCTGACAAAGAGAGCCGAACATTGCACATTTCCGATACCGGTATTGGCATGACGAAGGATGAAATGGAAGATAACCTCGGCATCATCGCAAAAAGCGGTTCGTTAGCATTTAAAAATGAAACCGAGTTGCAAGACGGGCATGACATCATCGGCCAGTTTGGTGTCGGCTTCTACTCTTCTTTTATGGTCGCTGACCAAGTCACAGTCATTAGCAAATCATTGGATAGCGATGAAGCGTACAAATGGGAATCCGAAGGCACAGACGGCTACTCAATCGAGCCTTATGAAAAAGAAACCGTCGGCACCGACATTATTTTGAAAATCAAAGACAATGGCGAAGAAGAAAACTATGATGATTTTCTTGAAGAACAAGGACTAAAAACGGTCATTAAAAAATACTCCGATTTCATTCGCTATCCAATCAAGATGGACGTCACCGTCCAACAACCGAAAGAAGACGAAGAGGATGAATACGAGGAGTATCAAGAAGAACAGACGGTCAATAACATGGTGCCGATCTGGAAAAAAAATAAAAGTGAACTAACGGATGAAGACTACGAGAATTTTTATGCCGAAAAACGGTACGGCTTCGACAAACCGTTAAAACACATTCATATTAACGTGGATGGGCAGATCCGTTACGACGCCATTCTTTTTATTCCGGAAAGCGCGCCGCCCGACTATTACACTGCCGATTTTGAAAAAGGATTAGAACTGTACTCCAGCGGCGTGCTCATCATGAACAAAAGCGCGGACTTGCTTCCGGATTACTTTGGATTCGTGAAGGGCATGGTCGATTCCGAAGACCTGTCGCTTAATATTTCCAGGGAAATGTTGCAACACGATCGTCAATTAAAAACGATCGCCAAGAATATTAAGAACAAAATCAAGAACAACCTGCAAACGATGCTTAAAAACGACCGCGAAAACTACGAGAAATTTTATAAAGCCTTTGGCAGACAGCTTAAATTCGGCGTTTACAACGATTTCGGCATGAATAAAGAAGACCTGCAAGATTTGTTGATGTTCTATTCATCTACCGAGAAAAAACTAGTCACGCTGGACGAATATGTTTCCCGCATGCCCAAAGATCAAACGTACATCTACTACGCGAGCGGCAACAGCTATGACAAAATCGACAAGTTGCCGCAAACCGAATTAGTTGCTGACAAAGGGTATGAGATCCTCTACTTCACCGAAGAAGTGGACGAATTCGCGATCAAAATGCTCACGAACTATAAAGAAAAAGAATTCAAATCCGTCTCAAGCAGCGACCTCGACATTGAAAACGAAGACGACAATACGGAAGAAGAACAAGAAAACAAAGAGGTCTTCGCCGCCATGAAGGAAGCAATCTCCGACAAGGTGAAAGACGTCAAAGCATCAAAAAGACTAAAATCCCACCCCGTCGTCCTGGCGTCAGACGGTGAAATATCCATCGAGATGGAAAAAGTCTTGCAAAGCATGCCCAATAACCAAGGAATCAGCGCCGAAAAAGTCTTAGAGATCAACGTCAACCACGACGTATTCCAATCCCTGCAAGAAGCCTACGACAATGACAAAGAAAAATTGGCGCTTTATACCAATTTGCTATACAACCAAGCCCTGCTGATTGAAGGTTTGCCGGTGGAAGATCCGGTGGAATTTACGAATGATATGTGCAAGGTGATGGTGTGAGGATGACTCCCCGGGTGGACGTAAGCGCCCGGGGAGTTTTAATGAGTAGCTACCATTTGTTTATACACATTATTCTGAAATTAATTCATGGATACTGCGAACTGCTTGATGGAATACTTCTTTATTGAGCTTCCCGAACTTTTTGATTACGATATCCTGCGCCAAAGTATAGATCTTATCCGTTCTAATATTTGAAGTTTGCTTCAAATGTCCATCAATTAAGTCTTGATTTGAAATCGTTATCGCATGTTCCATCTCTTTTAGGTTTGAGGTGACCGCCGCAACAAGCACGTCCGTACTTTTTAAGTTATACCGATTATTAGACAAAACCAATACGGGTCTTCTTTTTCTGGAGGACAAATCTGTGAAAGGGACCGGAATGAGCACAATCTCTCCCTGCTAAAGCATCATTCCAGACCTCGTCATCAACCTTATTGTCCCAAAAATCAATACTGCTTTCACTGGCTTGCAGCACATCTTGGTATTCTTCTTTTTCTCTTTTCATTTTAAGATATCCAATAAAGTCAATGATCTCTGCCATATCTTTCTCCGAGATATCCTCAATTAGCTCAATAATTCTTTCCTTATTTGGATTCACTTGCATCACCTCACGGTTATTATAGCATATGATTCCGTCTATTTAAAAAATTATACGAATGATGCCAAATAACACTCCGCTGATGAGCATTTCGTGATATGATGACTAAAAGATCAAACGTCCAATACTACATACATATAATTTTTATATTATTTAGTCATCTAGATTCAGCAATGGACAAACTCAGAAAGGCGGGAACAAATAAGATGGATGACGGTGACGGTTTTTTTAATTTGTATTTTAGCAACCGAAAAAAAATTAATTAAAAACAATATTACGTTACCGGAGGAGGATAGCAAAAAGTATGCGTCAAGGAATCCCTTGCCGCATCAGCCTCGGCGAATGCCGAGAGGCTATTTAACGTGAAGGATGCGCCTAAAACGACTGCTGAAAATAACCCTTTTTTCACTTCAATCTCTCCCCGGCAAGATCAAATATTTCCACGCGACATCGAACATTTCCATGCCGAGGTTTCTTTTTATCACTTCAGTGCTTGCCCCAGTATCGAGTTTGAGTTTGAGGAGCTTGTCCGATATTTCACCCAACTTGCTAATTGGGAATTGACAGCGTCGTTAGACGACGTAGTGTTGGAAGTGTGTGCGTGCTATCCATACTTTGCGGATCGCTTTCTTTAAGTGCCAATGCCAAAATCATAAATCCCAGCCATGACAGTTTAAAACCTAATGACATTTATCGTCCTTTTTTCCGTTAAAGCAAAATGATGGACATGTGTCTTCATCTGTCAATGTTCAAATTCGGTGATTGGCCGTCATTTGACGTGGTTTTCTTCTGAGCAGGGTACGCGTAATTTCATGGAAATATATGGTGAACGAAAGCCATTGTCTTTTCATTTTTGACGCCATCATAATCAGGCGTAGGAACTTTCATGGTGTCATTTGTTGCCCATGGACGCCATTATATGCTGGATTCTGTCGATTCATGGCGTCAAACGTTTGTACTCTTACATCATTTGTAAATACGCTTTTCATTAACGTTTCGCTACTCTAAAGCTTCATTTTAATTTTGGCAGAGGCTTTAAAACAAAGCGGTCCACGTATTATACTGATCCGGCGCTTCGCCTTCTTCTTCGATGATTGTGGGATGCTCCGGTAGCGGTGATTGTTTATCTATTTTACTCAAGTTAATCTCAAAATGCCATTCATCGCCAAAATCAAACAGGTAATAGAGTTTCTGTCCTTTAAAAAGACCAACGTCTGCAATGGTTGTTTTGTCAGCGGCGTAACCTTTGTCATTGTCCATGAAAGCACAGAAGATCGGCTGGCCCGTTTCTTTATTTCCATTGATATAAAAGGAATACAAGTGGTCGTCATCAAATTGAAAAGCATCCTGAATGGCATGATGGAGCTCCTCGAATGTATGCTCATGAGAAGCAATGATTTTTCTCCAACAGTGTTTCCATAAAATGACTTTGAATGTGTACATACCGCTTCGGTCAATCTTCCCTTCCGAAGTCACTGTATTCTGCACTTTACGCGCAGGGAAAATCTTTTTGAAAACATCAAAAGGTTCCTTCTTGACCCTATCCTTTCTTTTCCGCAAAGAGCGAAGTAGCCGCTCCAAACCATCCCCGTTCCAAAACTTAACGGTATGCTCAATCAGCAAACCACTCATATTTATTCCCCATTGATTGGGAATGAAAAATTGCATAGGTTCTCCGAAATCCGATGTTTCTTCAAATTCCCCGAAACCGAAGAAACGGAGATGATGAAAAAATGTAACGCCCTTATCTTGCCATTCCACATAAAAATATGAATCAGGTTCTGGTATTTTTTCACCAAGATCTACATGATGGATCGACTCAAGCTGGTCATAAAAACGCACAAGGGAGACATACTTCTCTGTTCGTTCATTGAAACCATATTTGGACCAATAGATTTGTGTGAGGTAAACGTATTTCTCATAAGGATTCAAAGTCTTGAATTCTTTCATCGCATCGGTCTCTATTAATACAGGCTTTCCCCTCTCATTATTCCCCTTTGCATACAACTTGCCGGCAGTTGCCAGAAAAAACATCAAGTCTATCTCCGGGTATTGTGCTTGAGTATAATGGGGTCCCTTCACTTCTCTTTTATAATTGAGGCTTGCATTCAACCGAAAGGCGTCTTTCTTTCCCAACACGCCATGTTTCTGTGATAATAGTGGTCTTTCCTTTTCGATATAACGCATGAATGTTTCGAATTCATTCAACGTTGTATTTATTTCTTCCAATATTTTCACCCTTCCTTGATAGATTGCGATCAACCTTCTCCAGTCTTTACCGTAAACACATCACACGGCGCGTGTCGGACGCAGGCTTCGGCTACGCTTCCGATAAGCATGCGTTCGAAGGCGTTGCGTCCGGTAGAACCGGTGACCAACAAATCAATGTTATACTCGGATAATAGATTTCTTGAAAGTTGGACCCGTGGGTTGCCGGAGCTAAGAATAGTTTGGACATTCTTCAATCCTGCTTGAACAGCCTTATTTTTGTATTTTTCCAATATTTCTTTTGTTTCGGCATCGGTGAGAATCCCTTGCCGATTATACGCATGCGTGGAAAAATTGCGAAGGTCGATCACATGGGCAATGAAAAGATGAGTATCGTGGAGCTTAGCCATTGCAATCGCTTTTTCCAGGGCCTGTTCAGACTGGACAGATCCATCCACGGCTACTAAAATTTTTTTATACATCCTCACTCCCCTTTTAATAGCTATACCCGATTTAACTTCCATCAAATCGAAAGGAGCGGCATTTATGTCAACGTTAGCCGAACAACTGTTTCTCACCGCTATCAAGCCTAAGGACGGGAAACCTTATGCACGTAGCAGCAGCGCCTTGCCTTACAGTCTCAGTGGTGCCCTTATCGCAGAATTGATGCTGCGAGCCAATGTCGAGTTGCAAAAAAAGAAAATCGTCGTTATTAATGATCAAGTGGACCATCCTTTGCTCCAGGAAACACTCGCCATAATTCAAAAAAAGAAAAGACCAATGACTCCTAAACACTGGGTATCCAAACTCAAGTCGGAATTCAAACAAATTCAAAAAGTGGTCGCACACCATTTGGAAAACGATAACCAAATCACCATCGATGAGAAAAAGATTTTAGGACTCTTTAACAGTCAAACCTATCAACTAAACGATCCCAACCATCTTGAACGATTGAGGGATTCTTTTTCGGAGGTTCTTCGTAAAGGGGAAGCAGGTACCCCATTCAACCAAGAAGACGAACGTCACATTGTGCTTTTGTCCCTAATCGAGGCAAGCAAATTACTTTCCATCGTTTATCCGAACGGAAAAGAAGCACGTGCCGTCCAGAAACAACTCAAGCACGTCAATAAAAATCTCCCCGTTTCCAAGGCAGTGAAAGAAATCATCCAGGCTATTGATGTAGCGATCATCGCGGCTATAGCGGTGACAACGACATCATCGAATCAATCGAATTCTTGATCCGAAACGATCCAGGGAATATGATAGACTGGTAGAGAGGTGATCAAAATGAACGTAACCGTGCTTGGCGGGGGAAACGAGGTCGGCGCTTCCTGTTTGCATATTGAAATGGCGGAAACATCGATCTTAATTGACGCGGGGATGCGCATGCAGGGGGAACAATTATTGCCGGCGCTCGGGATGCTTGAAGATTTGCCGCGACCGCAAGCGATTCTTGTTACCCATGCCCACGCCGACCATATCGGGGCGTTACCCGTTATACATAAACTTTTTCCGGAAGCGCCGATATACGCGACGGCGCCAACGATCGCGCTTATGCGCATCATGATGAAGGACTCGTTAAAAATTATCGAGGAACGCAGCCGACGAGAAGAGACGATTCCTCCATACTCTGAGACCCAAGTTGAAGCGCTCTTGGCAGCCATGCTGGAGATCCCCGCGAGCAACACGCTTCGCATCGGGGAATTGCGTATCGAAAGTCATCAAGCGGGTCATATCCTGGGCGCGGTGATGTTTTCGCTTATTGGCGGGGGCGCAGAACTGCTCGTCACCGGCGATCTTAGCTTTAAAGCCGGAAGGACGATTTCCGGTGCCAACGTGCCGCACCATTTAAAACCCGATGTCGTTATCATGGAGTCCACCTATGGAAATCGTGCCCACACGGATCGCCACACCGAAGAAAAGCGACTCGCCGAACACGTGGCGGAAGTCGTTGCGGGCGGTGGGTTTGCCCTTGTTCCCGCTTTTGCGCTCGGACGTGGCCAAGAAGTCTTACTCGTGCTGCAAGATTACATGGATAAAGGATTAATTCCAGAGTTTCCAATCTATGTCGATGGTCTCGTGACACCTGTCAGCCGTGTCTACAGACAATACCCGCAATTTTTAAAAGGAAACCTTGCCCATCGTGTCCATCGGGAGGGCGATGTTTTCTTAAAAGAAGGACGGTGTCAAGCGGTTCATCCGAAGGAGCGCGAGGCGATCTTGCAAGGCAAACCTGCCTGTATCGTGGCGTCTTCCGGCATGCTGACCGGAGGGGCGAGCAGTTGGTATGCGGAACGACTTATCGGAAACGATAAAAACGCTGTGCTACTCACTGGCTACCAGGATGAAGAAAGTCCAGGGAAAGCGTTGCTGGATGTTGCGGAAGGAAAAACGGTGGAACTTTCGATTAACGGGACGGCGTATGAAGCAAAAGCGCGAATTAGCAAGTACGGCCTGTCTGCCCATGCCGATGCTTCGGAAATGCAGTTGTTCATTCAGCAATTGGCGCCTACGCATACCCTGCTCGTCCATGGCGATGACGACGCGCGAACAGCTTTGTCCGACTTGCTGGACGAACGGTACAGCCCTACCCTCGTTGAAAACGGAGACAACTATCCTTTTGAACTCCGGGATTCGAAAAAAGGCATCAAAGGCAAGCGATATAAACCTAACAAAGAGCATGAGGCGTTGCGTTCCTTAAATGGACAATTTATCCTCTATGAACCCGAAGACGATGACCCGCTGAAAGTAGCCCTATGCACCGGTATTCATCCGAAAACGAATGTTTTGTTTTCGCAAACGCTCAAAGGAAAGCCGGTAAAAATTCAACCACACCAACTCATACAAGCCTTGGGGCAAACAACGCGCACGATTGACGACGTCCGTGAGTCGCTGCAACCGCTGCTTGATTTTAACCGCCCGGAACTGAAAGCTTTAGACTGGAGCCAGGTGACCGAAGGGGTTTACACCTTTCAAGGTTTGCTGCGTCATGTCACCGTACATGATTCACTTGAAGAACGGCTCGTATTAGCCCTCGCGTTACAAGCCCTGCCTGAGGAGCAAAAAAGAGAAGGACAGTCCGGGCAAAAAGAATACAAGCCTGATGATGATTTTATGGTTCAAGCGCAAAATGGAACGCTACCTATGCAGGGCAAGAAAATGAACGCGGCGAAGGCGATGGATATTGCGCGGGAGACGTTAGCGGATGAGCCTGATTTCACGCGTTGCGGGGCTGATCAATCAGGGGAAAAACTGACGCTTTTCTTTGCTTTTCCGGAGGCTTATACAGATGATCAAAAAGAACGAATGATCTCGTCCATTGCCGACCAAACAGGCTGGGAGGTCGTCATTTCCCCTTCAACGAGACAAGACTTGCTGTTTCAAGTACTCTCAGACCTTACCGAGAACGGCGAACCCGAGAGTTTCTCCCTCCACTTGCAAGAAAAAACCGTTCGTGCAACCCTCCCGGAAACGAGCGATGCCAAAGAGGTCGCTGAACGATTCAAGCAACGTACCGGTTTTTATTTTCAGGAGAAAGGTTCTGAAGCAACTGGCCCGACACAATCGAACGATCTCTTCGAAGTTACGGACCGAAGCGTGCGAATGGAAAATAATGAAGCAAGGGAAGAGGCAAAACAATGGGCGGAGGATCGCAACATCACGTTGTATAAAGTCAGTTTCAAAGGACAAGGCGAAAATAGCGTGTTGGAAGTGCACTTTATTTCACCGGAAGTGGCCAAGCGGCATGAGATTGATCTGGAGGAACTTTCTTATCGGACCGGGTTTCCGGTCACATATGCCGAAAATCCGAAACAAAATGAAATTATAAATGAAGCCGTTACCCGCATACCCGCGTCATGGGCGTTAAAGAAAAACCCCTCGATTCATCGTGAACAGAGCATCCTTGGGTTAAAAGTGGGGACTTCGCCCGATACGGAGGAAGCAAAACAAGTAGAAGACGCAATTAAACAAGTAACTGGGTATGGGATCGAATTGAAGAACTAATCTAGGGACTGCTTAATAATGGAAAAAGACTGGCACATAAGCATTTGCCGTTGGTGTTGGTGTTGTCAAAGCTAGATGCAAGGAAATCCATCCTATAATCAAAAAACCCTTGCACTTCTGGCAACGTACGGAGGGACGGTGCTGCAATGGCGAGACTCCAGCGGAAAAACGGACGCGTCAAGCCCCCGCAGCGCCGGTTTTGCGCGAGGAGGCTTGACCGTTCGTCCGCGGAAAGCGAAGCCATGGAAGCGGCATCCCGGCTTCAGCTGATAGCTGCAAGTTGTTCAGCAATCCCTAATCTAACTCGGAAAAAGGAGTCAATCGAACGGTAGTTTTCGGTTCAAACCGTTGAAATCAATGTGCTTGCTGACATCACGGCTCAAAAAAACGTCCAACTTTAAGGAACAGCAGACCTGCTCTAAGTCGCACAGTTGCTGTTCTTTTTGGTTTTCCTGAAAGCCTCTGCCAAAATTAAAATGAAGCTTTAGAGTAGCGAAACGTTAGTGGAAAGCGTGTTTACAAATGATGTCAGAGTACAAACGTTTGACGCCATGAATCTACAGAATCCAGCATATAATGGCGGCATCGGATAGTTATGACGCCATAAAACAACGCATGTGTACATTTAATGGCGTCCATGGGCAACAATGACACCATGAAAGTTCCTACGCCTGATTATGATGGCGTCAAAAATGAAAAAACAAAGGCTTTCGTTCACCATATATTTCCATGAAATTACGCGTGCCCTGCTCAGAAGAAAACCACGCCAAATGACGGCCAATCACCGAATTTGATCATTGACAGATGAAGCACACATGTCCATCATTCTGCTTTAACGGAAAAAAGGACGATAAATGTCATTAGGTTTTAAACTGTCATGGCTGGGATTTATGATTTTGGCATTGGCACTGAAACTACTGTTCCATTTGAAGTTTTTGGTTCATTTCCTCCGGAACGTTCAACACGGTGGCCGATTTTTAAGTTATCATACCCATTCTGAGCGGGGCGGGACATCACTCTGCTCCCCTTGTTCCCCTTGGAACAGCTCAATCCCCGTCTGAGGGATTACTTTGCTTCTTTTGTTCCCCTCAGTGCAGGCTCCTACGGATCCGGTCAATTTTTCCACTAAAATATTTCTAATGCCCACACGAAAATTGTGCCTTCTCCCCTTTTGGGGGAAAAGGCACCTCATAGACCCTAATTCACCTTTTTTGCTCCTTGCCAATGCTCTTCTCTTAAGCGGAATTTTTGCAATTTACCGGTTGCCGTCTTCGGCAAGCTTTCCACAAACTCGACAGCTTTCGGAACTTTAAAGTGAGCGAGGTTCTCACGGCAAAAAACAACCACGTCTTCTTCGGTCACGCGGGCATCCGGTTGCCGGACGACGACGGCTTTCGGAATTTCGCCCCATTTTTCATCGGGAACCGCTATAACGGCTACATCCATAATATCCGGATGCTTAAACAGTACCCCCTCTACTTCTGTGGACGAAATATTTTCACCGCCGGAAATGATTAAGTCTTTTGCCCGGTCACGGATTTCAATAAATCCATCCGGATGGGTCACCGCTAAATCGCCGGTATGATACCAACCATCGCGTATTGCTTCCGCTGTCTTTTCCGGAGCCTTGTAGTATCCTTCCATGACAACATTGCCGCGGGTGACAATCTCGCCTAATTCCTTTCCGTCCCAATTTACCTCTTCTCCGTCTTCACGAACCACTTTCGTCTCCCCGTTAAACGCAAGTTCAATGCCTTGTCTCGCTTTTATGGCCGCTTGTTCATCTGCCGGTTTATCGTCGAATTCTTTTTTCCATTCACAATAAAGAATGAAAGGAGACGTTTCCGTTAAACCGTAAACATGGATCATATCCAATCCTAAAACGTCCTGGGCTTTCTGGATAAGAGCAGCGGCCGGAGGTGCGCCTGCTGTCGCCATCCGCGGCTTTATCGCGATGTCGGTTTCTTTTGCTTTTGGATCATTGACAAGCATATTGATGACTGTCGGAGCACCGCACAATAGCGATATATTTTTATTTTCAAACAAATTGAGAATGTGCGGAGGGTCAACTTTCCGCAAGCATACATGGGTAGCACCCGCTGCTGTTATCGCCCAAACACCACCCCAACCGTTGGCGTGAAACATCGGCAGCGTGTGCAAATAGATATCATCGTGCCGAACGTTTAGATGGTACATAAAATTGGCAGCATTCATGTAATTCGCACGATGGGTAAGCATGACCCCTTTCGGTTTGGACGTCGTTCCACTCGTGTAATTCAAGGTAAGGAGCTGATTTTCATCGATAGCCACTTCAGGAGGTGCGGAATCTGATGGAACGGCCTGAATAAATTCCTCATAATCGATCCCATCTAAGTAGTTTGAGTGTCCTTCTACCGAGACGATAATGATTTTTTCCAACGATAGTTTCTCTCTGATTTCCTCGATTGGCTCGGTGAATGCTTCATCGACGATCAGCATTTTCGCATCGCTATGATGAATGATATATTCCAGATCTTCCGCGGATAATCGGTAATTAAGCGGCACCATTGCTGCTCCCAACTGGCAAATTCCATAAAAACTCTCGAGCATATAGTGGGTATTCGGAATCATGACGGCGACGTGGTCGCCTTGTTGGACGCCCGCTTCCTCTAGGGCTACGGAAAGACGGTCGGTACGATTCCCGAATTCCTTATACGTAAACTGCTTTTCTTCATCAATGACGGCAATTTTTTCCGGGTAATACTTGATTGCTCTTCGTTTCCAGTCCAGAGGGGTAAGAGTCGCTAACAACAGCATACACTCCTTTTTTTAAAAACTCGTTCTACTTATATCATAACATATTGTCATTTGAAAAAATGAATGTTACATCGAACGGGGCGTTGGCCAATTCCATAAAAAACCGATCTTCCCTTTGTTACGATGAAGATCGGGTTTATCGTTATCAAACATACTACGCTTGTGATACGTCATCCATGTGATTTTCATCATTCGAGCTATCATTTGGTGTATCTACGTCACGAATCGTCATGACCAAACCGCCAAACTTCCCCGCGAACAAATTATAGATAAGCGTGGCGAGCGCCATAATTCCAAAATATAGTCCGACATAAAAAACGGCTCCGACTAGGAAAAGCGGCAAGCCGATAAGCCCCAATGGACCTTCCAGGATCGTTAGAAACAACGACCAAAAAATCGCCAAGATACCGAACAAAACAATCGGGATCACCAAGAAATAGCTCGTCGCCTTCAAAACACTTGGGATCGTTAATTTTCGAATTTCGATTTGTTTCTCTTGTTCCAATCCCATCATCTCCTCTCTCACTTCCACCTTTTAATCGATGAAAAATCCCACCAATAATGATGGGAACGAAAGCCTTGATATTTTACATAAACATTAAAGCTCCAAGAACCACATTGATAAGCGTTAAGATCAACGTAAGCGCACCAACCACAATACCTGTAATTGCTGCCCATCGATTCGCGGCTTTCATACTGAGCGCACCTAAAATGATCGCCACAATGCCAATCGGAAAGCCTAAAAACGGGATTAACCAAAAAATTAAGTTTACAAGTCCCAATATGAAAGCAGCAAGCGCCATACCACTATTCGGTTTACTTTCGACATCCTCCATCGTTATCCACCTCATTCCTTATCTTTCTCTTTCTCTTTCTGATGATCAGCAATGGATCATTTCATTACCTATATATAATGCTTGCTAGTAATAAAATTACACATTTTACTCATGAAGTCAATTCATTTACATTATGCTTTTCAAATATAGGCTTTCGTGATAGTGCATCCACTTTATTTTTTTCGATTCACAACATTTGTATTCCCTACCTTCCTATGCCATGATTAAATGAATATTTCTTTTTATCCATGAAAATGGTGATCGATATGGCAATGAACACGGGCGCGACCCGACCGGCAGCGCTCTCTGAACCAACGATGTATCGCATTCTTATTGTGATTGGCTTTGTCCATTTATTAAATGATTCGATTCAAGCGGTTGTTCCAGCGATGTTTCCCATATTGGAAGCTTCCATGGGATTGACCTTTACGCAACTGGGGGTTGTTGCCTTTGCATTAAACACTACAGCTTCGCTCGCGCAGCCGCTTGTCGGCTGGTACACTGATCAAAGGCCATCGCCCTATGCTTTGCCGATCGGATTATGTTTTACATTTGTCGGTGTCTTCGGGCTTGCAATCGCGCCCTCTTTTTGGTTTATCGTTGCTTCCGTCATTTTCATCGGCATCGGTTCGGCAACGTTTCATCCTGAAGGATCGCGGGTTGCAAACATGGCGGCAGGTGGGCGCCGCGGACTCGCCCAATCGATTTATCAAGTTGGCGGCAATGGCGGGCAAGCATTGGCACCGGTCATTACCGCGCTCCTGCTCGTTCCCCTCGGCCAAATCGGCGCGCTTTGGTTCACGATCGTTGCTGCTGTTGCAATTGGATTATTAGTCTACATTGCACGCTGGTATTCACAACAAAACCCGGTGATGACCAAGAAAAAAAAGAAAAAAATTGTCGAAAAGCAATCAAAAACGAAGCATCCGGCCCGTAAATTGTTGATTTTTCCCATTGTTTTGCTCGTGTTTCTCGTTTTCGCCCGTTCATGGTTTCAAGCAGGGATGACGAATTTTTACGCCTTTCATTTGATTGAAAATTATGGATTGACAATTCAAGAAGCGCAAATTTACCTGTTTATTTTTTTGGCTGCAGGTGCAGTCGGCACTTTTTGCGGCGGACCAATTGCTGATCGGTTCGGCAAACGCAATGTGATCATGATGTCTTTTCTGGGTGCAGCGCCGCTCACAATGATTCTTCCGCACGTCCCGTCTTTTTTGCTTTTTCCGTTATTGGCACTCATCGGTTTTATTATCATTTCCAGTTTCGCCGTTTCTGTCATTTACGCCCAGGATTTATTTCCGGGAAGCATCGGGATGGCTTCGGGGCTGATCGTAGGATTGGCATTTGGGATGGGAGCTGTTGGTTCCATCGGACTTGGAGCATTAATGGATCTGGTTGGCGTAACCAATACGATGATCTTCATCGGCGCCCTCCCATTACTTGGTATTCTCACCATATTTCTACCGTCTGATCAACGGTTAGCAAATATCCATGAAGAGGGGAGTTGAAGAGGAAGAAGGAAAATTTTGCCAAGGGATGCTTATGATGACCGAATCGATGCAAACTACTGAATTTCGGGCTTCATGTACGCTTCATGGAGGCTGGAGGTTATCATACATACGCTGCCAATGCAGTATCTCCCTCTTCTTCCAATCTGTTTTTTACCCACTGCACAAACGCGTCATGAACATGAAAAAGTGTCCCCCGATTTCGCAAACGCCCCGCCTCAGTGCCTCGGTAAATGGGATCATTTTTAAATTCATCGTAATGAATAATCTGTTGGAATTCACCAATTCCCCTAACGGTGATGCCATCATCATTGAAACCTTCCTCCACCTCTGCCACGCCGACCAATCCCCTCTTTTCCCTACCGCTTCGGTAACATAAAATCAAATCCCCATCCCAAGCCATTCTAAAGTTACGTGGCAATCTTCTCGTTTCCCAAAAAACAGACGTCTGACTCGTTAAAATATGCTCCCAGCGGAAGGTAGCAGCTGCATCGGAAGCAACCATCAACCATGTTGGTCGTTCAGCTGTATCCATTATCATCAACTCCATACTCAACTTTATTTCTCCTGAATTATCTCATACTTTCTATCATAAACGATTACAATCGCGTCAAACCTTAGTATACTAATAATGAAAAGAGATTTAGAGGGAGGACAAAAATGAAATCAGATGTAGAAATCGCACAAGAAGCCGAAATAATGCCTATCGAAGAGATTGCAAACAAAATAGGCATTGAACGTAACGCCATTGAATTATATGGGGATAACAAGGCAAAAATAAACACGGGTAAAATGGAAAAATTGGAAAGCAAAAAGGATGGAAAATTAATTCTGGTGACCGCGATCACACCGACACCAGCCGGTGAAGGGAAAACAACAACCGTGGTCGGATTGGGAGATGCCCTTCAGAAAATAGGAAAAAACACAGCGATCGCACTGAGAGAACCATCATTAGGACCGGTCTTTGGAATGAAAGGCGGGGCAGCAGGCGGAGGGTATGCCCAAGTCGTTCCGATGGAAGACATTAATCTTCACTTCACAGGAGATTTCCATGCCATCGGTGCCGCAAACAACCTATTGGCTGCTATGGTCGACAACCATATCCACCATGGAAATGACCTTCAGATTGATCCGCGTAAAATCGCTTGGAAACGCGCGGTCGACATGAATGATCGGCAACTTCGGTCTATCGTCGATGGACTAAACGGAAAAACCAACGGCGTTCCACGGGAAGACGGGTTTCACATCACCGTTGCTTCTGAAATTATGGCCATTTTTTGTTTATCAAATAATATCGATGAACTGAAAGAAAAACTAAAAAATATCATTGTTGGCTATACATACGACGATCAACCCGTATCGGCAGGCGAACTGAACGCACAAGGAGCAATGGCTGTATTGCTAAAAGATGCGATGAAGCCCAACCTTGTACAAACGCTTGAGCATACTCCGGCATTTGTTCACGGCGGGCCATTTGCCAATATCGCCCATGGATGTAACAGTGTTGCCGCGACAAAATTAGCATTAAAATCTGCAGATTATATTGTTACAGAAGCCGGCTTTGGGGCAGATTTGGGCGCGGAAAAATTTATGGACATCAAGGCCCGTTATGCAAATGTAAAACCTTCGGCATCCGTTGTCGTAGCAACCGTCCGAGCACTAAAAATGCATGGAGGCGTCGCGAAAAAGCAATTAAATGAAGAAAATTTGGATGCACTTGAAAACGGATTGCCGAATCTATTGAAACATCTGGAAAATATGCAAAATGTTTTCGGTCTCCCTACCGTTGTCGCGATCAATAAATTCCCGACTGATACGGATGCCGAACTTCAATTAATTGAAGACAAGTGCAAGGAATTAGGCGTACATATGGTACTGTCCGATGTTTGGGCACGAGGGAGTGCAGGCGGAGAAGCCTTCGCAAAAGAAGTTGTAAAACTAACCGAACGAGACAGCTCCTTTACATACGCCTATGAATTGGATGATCCTCTAAAGCTCAAGATCGAAAAATTAGTTCATAGAGTATATGGCGGTAAAGGCATTGTGGTTACCTCAGCAGTCGAAAAAGAAATAGCCAGATTTGAAGCCTTGGGATTCGGGCGCCTCCCCATTTGTATGGCTAAAACACAATATTCATTTTCAGATGACAAAACGAAAACAGGCCGCCCTTCTGATTTTGACATTACGATAAGAGGGGTAAGCATATCCGCTGGCGCCGGCTTTATTGTCGTTCTAACCGGATCGATCATGACCATGCCTGGCCTCCCAAAACGACCTGCAGCTGAAAAAATCGATATCAATGAAGAAGGAAAAATTATCGGTTTATCTTAATGATTACTTGAATTTCGGGCGCACTTCTTCTTTAGGCGCCCGCCATTTTACGCGTTAAATCACTTCAAACCCCTGGGGTGCATAGAATGTGGGCACCCAGCAAGCGATTCGATTTCAGGGGGATTCAACGTGAAAAGACGACCCGAAGAAGCTGCGCACCATTTTATTGAACAATTTTTCCCGCGTTGTGAAATAGCCATCTTAGGCGGGAGCGCTGCGCAAAAAACCATCACCGAACAGTCCGATTTGGATATTGTCATTATGGATGACACGGCTCCAAACTCCTACCGGGAATGCTTTTATTGTTTTGATTGGAACATTGAAGCTTTTGTTTTTCAACCGCATTCGCTTGCCTTCGCCTTTGACATGAGTCGCTTGGAGGGTATCCCTACTGTCCCGCGCTTATGTGCAGATGGAATTATTTTGAAAGACGATCCTATATCGGGGGCAAAAATTCAAGAGATGGCCGGACAGTGTTTGCGAAAAGGTCCACTTAAATGGTCAGAAAACCAACAACGACAGATGCGGTTCATGATCACAAATGTTCTTGATGATTTAAACGGCGATCACGACGGGAAGGAAAGACTATTTTCCGCCTATAAACTTTTCGATCTCATCCCCAAGTTTGTACTACGAACTAATCAGCGTTGGGTTGGCGAAGGAAAATGGATGTATCGCGCGCTTCGTGCGTTTGATGAACAATTATGCGCAAACTACCTGGAAGTTTTCGACATTTATATGAAAACGAATAATGCCAAGCCTTTGTATGCATTCATCGAAGAATTGCTGGAAGAAAACGGCGGGAGATTGTTTGAAGGCTATAAAGATTATTTGTACTGAACGATCCAACACTTACCATCTCAGCATTTGCCCCTTTTGCATCATGACTTTTCATGAAACTTCTATTAAAATATAGGAAACGCATTACGCCATAATCAAGGAGGACATAAAATGGATCCGCTCACACTCATCATTATCATCATAATGGTCATCTTTTTCTTCCCTGTCATTATGCGGGGCATCGGCTGTTTACTTCGAACGTTCTCAATAATCATACTCATCGTTGGCGCATTGCTCTTGCTGTGGTTATTTCTCTGAAGTCTCTTTTTCCCACCAAGGAAAATAACGAAATTTCTATTCCACCGCTCCCGTATTATCAATGGTAAAATCAACGTTGACATCAACGTCTACGTCCGGGTAAGCTTCTTTTTCCCACTGCTGAATATCAAGCCCCCGGACATTTTGTCCGACGCGCTCCCCGATACCGATGGGATCAATGTTTAGCGCTTGAAAATATTGAATGGTCTCACTCATTCGGCGCTCGAATTCCTCCGTAGCTAATCGCTCTAGTTGCTCAATACTCTCCCGCTTATAACCTTCAACGCCGCCGTACGTTTGTCGAATTGGCCCTTCAATATCCAGATCCACCTGCACATGCGTGCCATCCGTTTCTTGGGTGATCGTCCAGTTCGAGTTAGAGGATAGGCGATGAAACGAGACCCCTTTGTTTTCGTTAAGTTGTATGTGGACAGTGCCCTCGTCCGTATGCTCATTAAGCATCCGAAAGATTTGCGCGTCATCGATGGATATATCTTCCACGAACGTATCTCCCTGAAATAAAGCCAATCCGGCAACTTTCACATGGTCTCCTTGATATGCCAGTATTGGGAGATAAGGATCAGCCCCTTCGGCATAGTAATGATACATAAAGTCATGCAAACTCGTTCGCGGCATCTGTTTCTCCTGGTTCTGTTCAAGCACATCTTGCAAATAACGAAAAGTAGGCACATGAAAAGCGTATTCTGTCTCTAACATATCTCGCGCAGGTTCTCGTGTGATGGCCACCTGCATGTCTTGGTCAATCATAGGATTTCGTTGAACCGTATCAAGCGATGAAAAGATTCCGTCTTGGGCGGCCATATCTTCATGAAACAAATGCACGCGTGCTCGGCCGGTGTCCACATGTCGAGGCGATTTCGCTTGAAGTGAATTATAGAGGGTTTCAAGCGATTCACCGGATACGTATATGGTTTTGTTTTCCGGCAACATATCTTCTGCAGCTGTAAAAATGGTTGTTATACCGGTGATTCGGTGTTCTCCGTCCTCCAAATCATGACCCATCGCCTGAATATATTGGACCTCTTCAATATAATCATATTCAGGGACACAACCGCCTACAACAAACATAGCAATAAGGGAAAGAATGTACATACGTTTGATCAACGACGCTGCCCCCTTTTCGAAACGATCCTTTCAATCACGTATAATAACGGAACATACACAAAGACGGTATAAAACCCGAGATTACCTGTGAAGGACGAAAGGTTCTCGATTTCCCAACGCGTGACAAAAAAGAAAGCAGCTACAAAAACAAGGGGGGAGAGTCCTTGCAGTGAACGTCGCTGGGAGACTTTTACCGTTTGTTTAGCGGCGCGGCTGGCCGCCCATAACCCTAACGCCACATTCGGCACGAGAATCAAAAACCATATAGACACCCCTATATATTCCATATGCCACAAGGAAATCGTCGGCCATATAATCGTAGAAATATGATGTTCATGGAAAAAAAGCACGGAAAGAATAAAGGCAAACAAATAAACGATCGTACTGCAGATAACGCTGACATGTGCCCATTTTTGCGATCGCGGTGCTTCTTTAATAAAAGGATAAGCCATAAAAAGTATTTCAAATCCCAAAAATTGAAACGTCATCGTTTGCGTGGCCATCCATACATCCATGATGGAGTGGTCCCATAAGGGGAATATACTTCCCCATTGTAATTGCCCATAAGGAAAACGGTTAAAAAGCAGGAAAGGAATCGCCAATATAACGGACAGCACACTTAGACCCGTTACCATTCTCAGACCACCCCCCACGAATAAATAGGCAAGAAGTAGCGTAAAAAAGGCAAAGACCCCTGGATACACTTCAGGAAATAGCCAAACACGAAGAATTTCCACATAGCCCACCAAAATAACAAGCACAAACAAACTATAATAAAAGATCCAATACAAACCTAGAAATCTCCCAAGGATTCTCCCAAACACTCTTGTTTGAAGATCAACGATCGTCTCGTTTTCCTTCAGCATTTGATAGACCAACCATATTACGGCATGGACCATTAGCGCTGAAATAATGATAGCTATCCAGCCATCATGGCCAACAATTTTGACGATAGGACGTTGAAAAGTAAAAATACCCACGCCAACTTGCATCACGGTCACGATGAAAAAAGTTAAAAATGGAGGGATTTGCCTCGTCATCATCGTTTGTTCTCGCATAGGCCTACTCCTCGATATCTTTGGGGATCGTTTTTCTATGTTTCACATCAAACCGCTTCCGTTTTTGCGGCCGAAGGACCATCGGTCTTTTTTGCTGTTTTTGGATCGGCATTTTGAAAATAACATCTCTAAGGTCTTGGAGTCGCAGCGGATAGAGAGGAGCCAAGTATGGATACCCCAACGAAGTCAACTTGAATAAATGATAAAGGTAAAGTCCCGAACAGAAAGCCATGCCAAATATCCCGAAAACCTGCGCAAAGATAACAAAAGGAAAGCGGATCAAACGAATGGTATTGCCCATTTTATAGATTGGCGCCGTAAAAGATGCCAACGCCGTAATCCCAATCATGATCAAGAGCACACTGCTGGCTAAAGATGCTTCAACGACAGCAGTTCCGATAACAATCCCACCGACAATCCCAATCGTTTGCCCGATACGACTGGGAAGCCTAGCACCTGCTTCCCGAAGCAACTCGACCGTCAACTCGAGGATCACAACCTCAACGATCGGCGGATAAGGCACTTCGATTCTAGAAGCGATGAGCGTATCCAACAACTCGTCGGGGATCAATTCGTGATGGTAAGAAGTTACAGCTATATAAAAGGACGTGGCATGAACAGAGAACAGAAGGGCTACGATACGAATCAGTCGAAACGCCGATCCGATAGGCCAAAGCATGTAATGATCATCCGGAGATGAAAAGAATTCCATGAAATTGGTCGGACCAATCGTCATATGCGGAGAACCATCCATCATAAACACGACTTTCCCTTCCGCCAAACCCGATGTCACGCGTTCCGGGCGTTCTGTTTCCAACAGTTGCGGGATAAAAGAATTCGGATAGTCTGTGATGAATTGGTTAATTTGCGAAATATCAACGAGTTCATCATAGTCCACATCTTGGATCCGTTGCCTCAAAGTTTGAACAAGCTGCTTGTTCGTCAAGCCATCCATGTATAAAATCGCCACTCGGCTTTGACTGAAGCGCCCAACCTTCATCTCCTCGACCACGAGATCCGATGTACGCAATCGTTTACGAATCAGATTTAAATTGACATCGATGGACTCAATAAAGGCTTCATTGGGTCCGACCACCGTGAATTCATTTTCCGGTGTTTCAATAGACCGCTTTTCAATCAATTCTGCCGGAAGGCTAAGCACCTCTTCCGTTTGGCCTTTCTTTTGAATAATAATATGGCCGCTCAAGAAATGTTCCTCGATCTCTTTCCCCTTGCAAAGGATATTCGTTTCTTCAAGGGGAATCGCCCGTTGGAGATCCCTGAGCGTATGCATGTCTTTTCGCTTCGTGTAAGCAAGTGCTTCATCATGGAGATAACGATCATCCACGAGAGGATCCAAGTAATGGAAACAAAAAGGACTTTGATCAGACACACGAAAGGAAACGAAATCTGCAGATTTTTGAAACGTCGTCAAAATATCACGAAACGTATTTTCCCTTCGACGATTTATTTTTTCTTTTTGAAATCGCTTAAACATACGCGTCACCTTTTGGAAATATCTATAGGTTTAACGTGCACGAATGGCAAAGAAAATATTCGGCAACAAACAGTACATCAATTCCAACCTCATGCCAGGATTTTTTATTGACAGTCACTTTCAGCCCAGATATACTAAATGTATTACATCAACTAGTACAATTAGCTACCCTTGGGGAGGGAACTTATGCTATCCATTGATCCACGTAGCAAAGAGCCTATTTACCGCCAGATTATTAATCAAATTAAGGAACAAGTGGCTCGCGGGGGATTAAAGGTAGATGACAAAATCCCGTCCGTACGAGAATTATCCACACAAATCGTCGTCAATCCGAATACAGTCAGCAAGGCCTATCAAGAACTGGAGCGGGAGGGCATCATCGTAACGATGCGTGGGAGAGGGACGTTTATTACAGAGCAAGTGCCCGGGGAAATTCTGACAAAAGACATCGAATCGGTGCGGACAAACCTTAAGCAAGTGGTCCTCGAAGGATACTACGCCGGGATAGAAAAAGAAGTGATGCAAGACTGGGTCGCTTGGTACTACAAACAATTTGGGGGAAAGTCATGATACAGGCACAAAACGTTTCCAAAGCGATAGGAAGCCAACAAGTATTAACGAATATAACCTTTACTGTTGGGAAAGGAACCATCACCGGAATTGTAGGTCGAAACGGTGCCGGTAAAACGACATTGTTACGGACGATGGTGACCGTTGCGGATCCCGACCGGGGAACCATTTCGGTGAATGGTGAGGATGTGTTTACAAAGCCTGAGGCAAAAGCGTCCATTCTGTATGTAGATGATAGTGTTGAGGCTTTAAAAAATTATGCCGTTTCCAATGTTGTGTCATTATATGCGGATATTTATCCGAACTTTGACCGTGATTATTTCCAGGAATTAATGGACCGTTTCCAAATGCCGAAAACGAAAAAGCTTAAACAATACTCAAAAGGGCAAAAAGCGTTGTTTTCGCTCATTCTTGCGTTTGCGGCTAAGCCTGAATACGTCCTCCTTGATGAGCCGACCGACGGACTTGATGTAATTATTAAAAAAGAAATCATGCGTTTTATGCTCGATGAAGTCGCAAAAGAAAAGGTTTCTATTATTATCGCTACTCATCGCCTTGATGAATTGGAAAGCTTGGCCGACCAAATTATAATTCTCACTGAAGGGAAGATCACAGAAACGTTCCAGCTGGATGAGTTGCGTGACACTTATAAAAAATGGCAGGTCGTCTACCGTGAAAAAATGCCGGACTCGCTTTCGGATCACTTTTATATTTTGCAGCAATCGGGAAGGGCGTACACGTGTCTGGCGGAAGGAAATCTTCAAGAGTTGGAAGTGGAGTTGCAGAAAACTGAGCCCTTATTATACGAAGAATTGCCATTAACGCTGGAAGATCTATTTGTGGCCAAGCTAGGGGGCGACCACATTGCTGAATAAAGCTTTACTTAAAAAAGATTTGAAACCATCGGCAATGATTCTTCTTATTTTAACAATTCTTTTTGTTATTCAATACCCATTGAGAACCATACTGGAGTTGGAACATTTAAGGTTGTTGGAGGAAGGTGTATCACACGTATTTTCTAGTCGAATGGATAGCTTTGTTCAGGATATCTTCGCAGGAAATGCACTTTCACTGTTTTCGATCATAACCATTGTTGTCATGGGAGGGATGTTCATTGGCTTAGAGCGAAATACACGCCGACACGACTTTAGTCTTTCATTGCCATTTTCCAGGCAGAAACTTTTCGTTACGAAAGCCAGTATCGGCCTTGGTGCCATTACTGTCATCATGAGTGTTAACTGTTTGGTTGCCTGGGGGCTCATTTGGTTCTCGGAATATCGCGATGCACTGGTGAATTTTAACTTTGTTGAAATGTTTCTTGTTCCTTTATTGGCTTACTTGGCGATCTTTGCCTTTACGCTATTGATGGGAACGATATCAGGGGAGATGATTTCCCAAGTTGTTTTAAGTTTCATATTTTTGATATTTCCCTATGGCTTTGTCCTATTATTGAGTGTGTTTGTAACCACACATTTTGGGAATTTAGGAAGGTTAACGGCAACTCATTTTGATGAATGGCTTATGATTCTCGTGTTGCCATTCCAAGTGATGGCAGACTTTGCTTCATTGCCTGAAATACCAACGGGGATGCAATTGGTCGCCTCTTTACCCATCATGTTGATAAGCTTGGCGATTGGCATGAAACTGTATGAAAAAGGAAAAAGCGAGCACAACGGTGAGTTTCTGTTGTTTCCCCCATTAAAACCGGTCTTTCTTATTGGCATCGTCGGTTGCTTTGCCATGTTAGGAGGTATGATTTTCAGCGTATTCGGAGACCCCGCAGGAGCAACCATTCCTTTTTATTGGCTGGGAGCAATTGTTATTGGGGCGTTAGCTTTCTTGATCACAAAACGCTTATTGCAAATGAATGTAACGATGAAAAATAATTAAGAAGCCGCCCCTGTATCACATGGATACGGGGGCTTAAAAGTGTGGCCCGCTCTCATACTCTCCATTTGTATCTTCCGCGTTACAACCGACCAAAAGCGTCATTGATAGTGCGAGCAATGTGGTTTTCATTTTTTTGCCCCTCGTTTTTTGAGACTATACCATTAGATTTTAATGAATAAACTCAATTTTATGCAGTTGTATAAAGCCAAGTTTATACAGCTAACTGAGCGGTAATAACCGTTATATAGGAGGCTAACGTTGTTAGCTATA
Organism: Salicibibacter cibi; assembly: GCF_016495865.1. NCBI lineage: Bacteria > Bacillati > Bacillota > Bacilli > Caryophanales > Bacillaceae > Salicibibacter > Salicibibacter cibi. The sequence continues at coordinate 667,625 of NZ_CP054706.1, read as the reverse complement.
ATTAGAATCATTTTGGCAATCATTGTATTTGCATTAGCAATTTATAGTTTGATAACGGGAGATTATTCAGTATCGCCATACACTATGCTTTGCTTAGGTGCATTGCTTTTCGTTACGGGAATTTCAATCACTAGAGAAAAATATAGAGTATTGGGTATACTTCTTATTATTGTTTCTTTATTCGCCTTTTATGTTTCCATACAGGATTTTCTATTGAGCTGATAAGCGCTCATTTTATTACTTTATGAAAATGAGGGGCAATATGTTCTCAGTTCTCAAGCAACAAGGTATTTGAAATCATAAGTGTCATTGTGCTTGCTGCTTTTGCCATATTTACCGGAGAGGTTGTCACATTCATCATGTTTGGTTTAACATTGATTCAAATGAAATATACTAGCGTACCAACAGTAACGCATAGTATTAATGCTTCATACATTGACATGACAATCACCTCCCTCCTGTTCGTGAATGGACATGGAGGTACAAACGGTGAAACGACCGCCACCGAAGTAACGAATTCTATGACTCTATCTAAGCACATTATTCCTCGGGGTTCTCCCCCTATGATCCATAAAAAACGAATTGCCACAACAATTTTAGGTGTTAATTTCTATGTCACTTTTGATATTTTGATAAGAAAACAATTGATGGATTTGCTGACCCTACACAATCATAATCTCGAATCAATGAAGGTATATTATGCATAAATACGTTCAAAATATGATTTCAATTGTTGTGATTGTGCCCATATTCATTGCTATCTTTCATATTTTATTCGACGTTTCTTTTTGGTTTGCCGGGTTTATGGTCGTATCAGGACTTTATGCTATATATCTGAACCTTAATGGCTTGATCAAAGAGCGAAAGTTACGGTGCCATTAGTTGGTGATCAGCTCCTCTAAGTCGACCATGGGAGTTTCTGTAAAAGACTCATTCTTCGTAATTTTTGTGTTTCTGGAGATGATTCCTCTAGAGAGGGGTATAATCAGGATATTCATTGTTGCTACCATCACAATTCCATATGTTAAAATATTCCTTTATACCTTAATTTTCCTTCATCGCATTTAGGCTCTTCACCAAAATCTATGGCTGACAACCTAGGAGCAATTATGATTGGTAGTGACCGCTACGGAAAAACACTGCGCTTTCCCACAGGAGTCTACGTGTTTTTCCTTCGCTGGCTAGTGGTGTTACCATATTTAATCACGAATATCAACCATTGATTTTAGTGTTGACCCCGCATTTATACTTCAAAAATTAATTCAGGGTAGGTGATCACAGAATGTTTTTAAAAAGAATATCGCTTTTACGTGATAAAGTCTCTTCGTTTAATGAATATCCTTTTTCTATCCCGGTTATCAAACATTTGCACGAATTACATTTAGAAAACAACGTGACTTTTTTTGTTGGGGAAAATGGGTCCGGCAAATCCACGTTGTTAGAAGCCATTGCTGACGGTTGTGGTTTTAGTACTGCTGGCGGCGGAAGAAATAACATGTATGAGGTTTATGCGTCAGAAGCTGCATTAGCTGAATACATCAGGCTTTCTTGGTTACCAAAAATAACAAATGGATTCTTTTTGCGAGCAGAATCTTTTTTTAACTTTGCCTCGCATATTGACAATGTGGATACTGTGGGATTTAAGGATTACGGAGGGCGATCTTTGCATCAACAATCCCATGGGGAATCCTTTTTGTCATTATTTTTGCATCGTTTTCAAGGAAAAGCCATTTATCTTTTGGACGAACCAGAGGCCGCTTTGTCTCCGGCAAAACAGTTGACTTTCTTGAGAATCTTGCATGACTTGACTGTTGAAGGAAACGTCCAATTTATCATTTCCACCCATTCTCCAATTTTGTTGGGGTATCCTCAAGCGGATATTTTGTCATTCGATAGCGATCAAATGTCCAAGATTGACTATGAAAGAACTGAACATTATCAAATAACGAAAACCTTTTTGGAAAACAGAGAAAAGGTCCTTTCTGAATTATTCAGAGAAGATTAGTGGCTATCGACTTCATGCAAGCGCTTGTTATTGACCGGCAATGTTATCGATTCATTATGTCAGGAGATATTACTTATGGAACTCTCATATGAAGAATTAAAAAGGAAAGCCATCTTGAGTACTTTTGTGAAAGTCCCGGTCACCTTTCTTGTTGGGGTCACAATAGCGCATACCGTACTTAATAATCAATTGCCTTCGCTTGTTGATTTAAGCCCCTATCTTGGCGGCGTTTATATAGGGACAACATGTGCTTGGTTTTTCAGATCAGAAGAGAATCACGTTGCAAGAGAACGTCGCCGCCAAACCAAAAAAAGCAAAAAGAGCAACGTGCGAATAGTATTGGAAAATAGCGTAGCCATTTTGATTATTTTTATTTTATTGTTATTACTATCTAGGTACGTCTAACATGTACCTCCGTGAAATTTCTGAAGTATGGTGATACATATGGTCGCAGTTGAGAGAGCAATATTTATCCTTTTCTTTATTTTGATCATCGCGTCGTTGCTCGCTTTACTAAGAGTGATCGTTGAAAATATTTCAGTGAGTTTTACTACCAACTTTTTCACAAATCTTCTCGTCTATTTAAAAAGATTTTTAGGAAGTGATCCTCTTTATGCTCTATCACATTTTAAACATTTCAATGAAAATGAGCTCCTTTCTAGCTGGAATTAGTATGCTCTTTGAATTGATATTTCTTGATTCAGGACAAGGGTTTTTCATTGGTATGGCTTTTTTTGTTTTAGCTTTAATTTTGTTGGGTATTGGATACAAAAAAGCACCCCAAAAGGATGGTTTTTCATAAATGATACCAGGCATTTTATTTTTTTGGTTAATTTTGAAACCAGGGATGGACAAAGAGCATCACCAAAAATAGCCTCATGTGTAAACACATGCAAAGATAGTGCAATTATTTTTTTATTCTGTATGGGATCACACCCTTTATGATACGCTCATTTTTTTATGCAACGGCCAATAAGATTTTTATTCATCATCAATTTCAAAATCAATAACCTCTGCATCCATATCTGCTCCCATGAGTTCAACGCCGTCTGCCATTTCAATTGTCCATTGATTAGATTCATCATCAAACTCCAATGTTTTTATAGCAGGCACATCAAGTTCTTCGACTGGTAAAATCTCACGCAACGCTTCTGTTTTAGTAAGATTGGCCTCTTCCGGACGTTCCTCCTCCAATACTTCGATATAGACTACATCCGATGTTTCACCTGGATAGGGTTCAATGGCGTCCCCATACCCGGCATTCACTTTCTCTCCTAGTTCAACATCTTCAGAAAAATGAGCTAACCACATCGCATCATAGTGCTCTCCATCCCCTGCCGTTGAACTTGGCTCTGTATCAACCACGAGGACTTCATCATCATTTTCGTCCACCACATACCCTGTAATCTCTGATGCCGCATTGGATTCTCCTTGCTTTTGTTCCTGTTCTTCTTCTTGATCCCCGCAAGCAGAAATCACCCCCAAACTTAATGACAGTAAGAGCATCTGTTTCATGATCTTCCCCCTTTCTAGGCATGCCGTTTTATATAATGCGTCGAGATAACAGCAGAAAACGTTACAGAATGTCACCCCGAATCGTTGCCGTATCTCATGTGTTTTTTTATATTACTGCTTTGTTTTTTGTCATATATCCAAACTCCAATCCAAAGGAGTAACAAAGATAAACGGACGCGTCAAGCCCCCGCAGCGCCGGTGTTGCGTGAGGAGGCTTGCCGTTCGTCCGCGGAAAGCGAAGCCATGGAAGCGGCATCCCGGCTTCAGCTGATAGCTGCAAGTTGTTCAGCATTCCCTATTTAAATGTTAAAGAGTCTGGATCTTTCCTATCTTTTTCCGATAACTCATCAAAAATATTGTGTGCTCCCTGATGATTCGTATCCTTATTCTGCTCGATTTGCAAAAGCTGCTTGAAATCTTTTACTGTCAAAGGTCTTGCATCCGGAATAAGTTCATAACCTAACTGTCCATTCGGTTCTAAAGTGGCCGTTTTCACATCCGAAAAAGATGTAATACCTTGTTGGCGCAACTGAATCTCAAGTTGGTCAACGGTGTAACGAAGTTTCTTTAAGTTTTCGGTATGTGGGGTTCCGTTTTCAATCACAACTTTTGATTTTCCAGTGATTAATTTTTCGAGAAAATTAAATTTGATCTGCACATATTCCATAATAATTAGCGCTATGACGAAAATGCCGGCTCCTATCATCGCTTCCCAAACGCTTGTTTCTACAATGGGTTCGATAATGATTGAACCGATGGAGATCATTACAACCGTTTGTGCCATTGTCATTTGTGAAATTGACTTGCGTCCCGCGATTCGGAGTAGCAATATTCCTGAAATGACCATTACGATCGATTGCCATGCCGTTTCCATAATTCCCTCCCATGACCTTTCATCATCCCTAGTTTTACTTAGATGTCGATGGGCTATACGCTTCATTGACATTTAAATGCCACTTTAAAAAAGAAAACAGGCGCTGGTCCTTATATAAGGTAAGCGCCTGTTTTCCTTTTGATAACTAATTCGATCCCTATCACACATTTTAACCGTTTTGCCGAGGAGTCCCCTTCAAAATCTTTGATTTAGTTGGAGAGGTTCACTGAACCTACTTTTCACATGCCTATTTCAAGAAATCTTCATTTTCATAAGATGGATTTGGGTATTTGTAGAACCCCTCACCGGATTCGATACCAAGTTTCCCCTCATCCAAATAATTAGACTTTAGGTATTCAGCAACCTTCTTAGCCGTTTCATCACCTGCTTCGCCTTTTGCCTTGGAAAGGTTATAAGGTGTATGAATTCCAATCACATCCATCGTAGCAAACGGTCCACGCGGCGCGCCCGTTGCAGCCATCCATGTTCGATCGATCGTTTCTGCATCTGCTACTTCATTGACCAGTAATTCTTGAGCGGCGTTCAAGAATGGGACCAATAAGGAGTTTAAAATATATCCGGGTTGCTCCTTGTATATTGGGAGTGGGATCATGCCGATCTCATCAGCAAAGCCCACTATACCCTCGAATACGTTCATGTTAGTTCCTTCATGCTTCATAATCTCAGCTGTATTGTTCCTCCAAATTTCATTTGCAAAGTGTAGCATTAAGAATTTATCCGGACGACCCGTTTCTTCAGCAAACTGGCTCGGAAGCATTGTTGATGAATTGGATGCAAAAATCGTATGCTTTGGAGCAACCGTTGCTAGCTGATGGTAAAAATTTATTTTAATATCCGTAACTTCCGGAACAGCCTCAATCACCAAATCCGCCTGCTCAACGGCTTTTCCTAAATCAGAATAAAAACTCATGCTGTCATACGCTTGGTCTACCTGCTCATCGGTGGCTCCAAGATCTTCTTTGAATCGATCTTTAAGCTTTTTAATTCGTCCCCTTGCTGTTTCAACAGCTTCATCACTTATGTCATAGATGCTTACATGAAAACCTTTAAAGGCAATTTGATAAGCAATTTGACTACCTAAAACACCACTTCCGGCCACCGTTACATGTTTGAATTCCATAAAAGTCCTTCTTTCTTATACTCGCACAATTCTTAAGGGTCCTATTACCCTATACATTTATTGTAGTCCTTTATTTTTTTTCATTCAATTTTCCTGTTCACAGTAAATAAATGGCAGACATAATTCGATTGATATGAGTGACACTTATACTGTGAGGAGGTGCGCCAATGGAGAATAATGCTCATTTAACATCCGCAGAAATTGCTTCCCTGTGGACAGCCTATATGAACGATAGTATGTCCACATGTATCTTACGTTTTATGCTCAAACACATTTCAGATTCAGATATTAAGCCCGTCGTTCAGTATGCCTATGATATTGCATCTGACCATTTAACGCAGTTACACTCCATTTTTGAAAATGAATCATACGCGATCCCGGATGGTTTTGGTGAACAAGACGTCGACATGAACGCGCCATGGCTGTTTACCGATACTTTTTGCATATCTTACATGAAGCACATGGGAAAAGTGGGAATGCTCTCCTACAGTGGCTTCGTTTCGGTGAGTGATAGGAAAGATATACGAACCTATTTTTCACAAGCTTTAACGGAAACAAATAACCTTTATAATCAAGCAAGCGAAATTGAACTTGCAAAAGGAATAGCCGGCAAGCATCCTTATATTGAAGTTCCTAAAAGCATCGATTACGTCAATAGCAAAGCATACTTGAGTGGTTTAAACCCTTTCAACAATGAACGTCCCTTAAACGCCATTGAAATTTCCCATTTGTATATGAATGTACTCACGAATTCTATAGGGATGAAATTGTGCATCGCCTTTGCTCAAAGCTCCACGCATAAAGAAGTTCAGGATTTTATGCTACGGGGAAAAGACATCTCGAAAAAGCACATGAAGATTTTTGCCGATACGCTGTTAGAGGATGAAATTGAAGCTTCACATCTTCCGGATGTAAGTGTCAGTGACTCAACCACCCCAACGTTTTCCGACAAATTAATGATGTTCATGATGTCTCTGCTCATTTCTTCAGGTGTAGGAAACTATGCGACTGCTGCAGCGGCTAGTCAACGAAGCGACCTCGTCACAGATTATGAGCGATTATCGTTAGAAAATGCCAAGCTTGCCAAAAGTGGCGCTGATATCATGATTAAACATCAATGGCTCGAACAACCGCCGGGAACTAAAAATCGAGAAAAATTAGCGAAAAACAATCAAAAAGGCTGACATTAATGAGGTCAGCCTTCATTAGATATCCACAGCTCCTAAATCGCCAACAAGAATCGATCAAAAACAGAGGCTAAAAAATACTCCACCTTAATTTCTGACGAAATTTAAAGATGAAGATGTCCTAAAATAACCGAATGTTTCTACTTGCGTTAATATCTCTATCGTGATGTGTGTGGTATTTGGAACGTTCCCCACGTACGCAACGCAAGGTTTTTAACGTATCGGTCATGGTGGCCACAAACTTGAACATCGTTGACTGGAAGGGAAGTTTTTGGGCACCGTTATCACCTGCTTACCATACCATTTTGCTTTATATTCAAGTATGGTGCGAAAAAGCGACCACCTTACCTCACTAATCGCTTTGGCTAAGTTGTGGTTTTTTTAGCAAATTCGATACTTGCAAATCCTCCATTCCGATCACGTCGTGGTTTTTGACAATGTCCGTAGCAGGCGCGTTGATTTACCTTAAAATACCTTCTGGCATGGAAAAGAAAACTGTTTAGTATCAGATAAGTCCTTTCGAACATGATCTGCGGACTCAAATCGCCGCTCAGAAGCAAATGGAGTCCTCAGGTCCGGGTTTTGGGGAGCCGTAATGGCTGGCGAATGCCAAATTAGTCCGCAAATGTATGTAACATAACACGGTATGTTTAATATCCTTTTCGTCTAAACCCTTTTATTGGTTTTTGTGAATAGTGCCATCCGAAAGAATGGCGAAGTCTTTAATCCCAACGTCAATTCCTAAAGATTCATCTGTTTTGCCGTTTGTTTGTTTTGTCGTGTAAGATTGCACGTTATTATTTTCGATTTAAAACGTAGTGCTCCGTTTTGTTTTTTTGAAAAACCTCGCTTACGCGTCCGCAAGGTTTTTTAGATATGTTGGCTCTTCACCAAAATCTATCGTTGATAAAAGTGAACACTTAGGATAGTAACTAGCCAGCGGAGGAAAACACGGAGACTCCTGTGGGAAAGCGCAGAGGGAAGACCCCGCAGAAAAAAAACGAACTTCTTTTTTCGAGGAGGCTGAGCTTGGGGGCCATTGAAAGCGTAGTGCTTATCCGTAGCGCTGACCAAGCGTTATCCAATACATTGCTTGTCTACCATAGATTTTAGTGTTAACCCGATATGTTTTGTCTATTTTTTCCTATCATTCGGCAATAGCCCATAGGCGATTCATCCCCCACTTTACACTTCATAGGAACTAGAGCTCTTCTCGCCTAAAAACTCGGGCAGTTCTTGTTCATGCTTGTCGAGCATAATCTGTTCCGGTTGAATGCCCTGCTCTCGCAGTACTTCAATGTTATGCACGAGGAATTCGTCGCTGCCGACAACATAAAAGAGCCCATCCTTGTCTGTGGCAAGACTTTTCACCTCTTCATAGTAGTCTTTACGGTTATCGACGAACTGTGATGTGAACGTCTTGTCAGGTGTGGATTTAAAGAAATGAGTGAATAAGAAATCTTTTGATGAATCGATGTTCAGAGAATGAATTTGATTGACGTTATCCGCTCGTTCAAAATAATCAAGTACAAGCGGTCTGAAAGTTGCCAGACCGACACCTGATGACAACAGATAAACATTTTTATTTTCTCTTTTAAGCGGTACATTCGAATATGTTTTAAAGATTGCAACCTCATTGCCAACTTCAAGATTTCTTAAAATCGTTTTAAACTCAGAGCACTGCTCTCTGATGCGTGTTGTGATACCGATTGACTTTTCATGCGGTAAAGTGGAGATTGACATATGTCGAATCAGGCTGCGGTTTGGTTGATCTCCAGCATTAAAGCCTTCCAGTGCGAAGTGGGTGTGGGCACCTTCTTCCCAGATAAAACCTTCCGGACAGTCGAGCATGTACGTTTTGATCTCAGGCGTTTCTTCAATAATCTCATTTATTTTAGTCCAGTATATTTGCATTTATATTCTCCCCTTACTCAATTGTATGGTTCGCTACTATCTAATATACAGCAATTGATAACGATTATCAATTAAACGAGCTGAATGATATTAAAAATCCCTTTAGACAAGGCTATATCCAAAGGGATTACTTCGCAATTTTTATAAAAAAAAGGGGGGGTGTGACTGACCGAGGGTTAAAAGCATTGTTAATGACATGCGCGGATCTTACTTGAATCCACTCACACCACGTTAGTGCCCGCTATTTCTTTATTTGTTTTATCACTGGGTCAATTTTAACCTTTTTGCCAAAGGCGTCAGTGTATAGCCATGAATCGCTACCGTAATAAACACAAGTGCCAGCGTCATCGGGAGCAGCCGCTCGGCATCCGTAAAACCTGCTTCCACCAATATTGTTTGGAAATAGCCGCTGACGGTCATGGCAACAATACCGCGTGGGGCAATCCAGCCAATCAAGGTTTTTTCACTTAGAGAAACATCCGTTTTCGCTAACCCTATCCAAACGGACAACGGTCGAACAATCAACATCATCAAAAGGACGAATCCGATAATTCGGATGTCCCATAGTTCAATTAATTCCGGACGCGTAAGGGAAGCTGTCAACAGCACAAATACAGCACTGATAAACAACGTTGATATATTCTCTTTAAAATGGCGTATATTATTTAAACTATCAACATTCAACCCCATATTCGTTAAGGTGACGCCCATTGCCGTCACCGCTAGCAGTCCGCTTTCATCCATAATTAAGTCCGATATGGCAAAAATAAAAATAACCAACGCGAACATCATAGGTGCCTGCATATCACCGGGAACGATGTTTCGTTGAAATGCATAGCTAACCCCAACTCCGGTCCCAATTCCTAAGACAAGAGCTACGAGTGCTCCCAAAAAGAAGAAACCAAGTTCGGCAGAGTCTGTGACACCGCTCGCCGCCAGGCCAATTTGTAGAGCCAACAAAGCCGCCAGGGCGCCCATAGGATCAACAATAATACCTTCCCAGCGAAGGATTTTGTCGGGTCTTTCTTTTAAATTGGCCTGTTTTAATAATGGGGTGATAACGGTAGGACCTGTAACGATAAACAATCCTCCGATGACAAAAGCAGTCACCCAGGATAATCCGACCACCATGTTGGCAATGACCGCCGTTAAAATCCAGGATATTAATGGTACTAACGTATACATCCGCCTAACAGGTTCTTTGAAGTGGAAAATCTCCTTCCGATCCAGACTGAGACTCCCTTCAAACAGAATGACGGCGACAGCCAGAGAAATAATCGGATCAAGCAAATCCCCAAACAATTGATCCGGCTGAATCCAGTTCATCCCTGGTCCAATCATTAACCCCATTATGGTCATTCCAACAATAGCGGGTATCCCCCACCTCCGTGAAAGCCACTGGGCAATCATACCGCTCAACAGTACTAGTGAAATTCCTATCATAAGTTCTATTGATAACACCCCCCTTACGCTGTAGGTTTGGGCAGTTCCGTATTTGAATCATATAACATTCCTTCTATTAATAAGCGTTCCCTTCAAACACCTGGTCTATTATAAATTCTGCTTTCACTTTTTTGCAAATAAACCACCGCTATTTTTATACCGTTTGACCGAGCTCTCCATGAAAGAACGCCACTTCCTTTGTCGGGGCAAAAAAGCATGGAATAGACTTTTTTGGCACTTGTTATCGGCGGTGCTATGAATTGCAGCGGGATGCATTGAACAACCGGGAGGGATATAATGATTTTAAGACGATCCAATCAATTATTTCCCTGTCATTTTCTGCTTTGGGCAAACACATCCCCATTCCACCTCACATACACTGTGAAAAGTTTCAAACGAAACGTGAGGATCCTTATGGAGACGATGTATGTTCTTTCTTTTCAATTATTTTCATTATATGTAATTGCTTTTATCGGATTTTTTTGTGCAAAAAAACAACTATTCCCTCCAGGAAGCGAAAAAGTTTTATCTAATTTATTACTATACGTGGCATTACCCTGCCTGATTATTCATTCTTTAAATATCCCATTCTCCTATGCTCAAGCCTTTACCGCTTTTACAATGCTGCTATTATCTGCTTATTATTTAATCATGGCGATTTTCTTAAGCAGATTTCTCAATAAAAAACTCAATAAAGCAGCTGACCGCAGTGGTGTATTCCAAAATCTATTGATATTTGGAAACCAGGGATTTATTGGGATGGCTATTATTTTTGCACTGTTTGGAGCAGATGCCTTATTTATTGCTACCGTATTTAATCTCATCTATTTTTTGCTCATATGGAGCTATGCTATTATGATTATGAAGCCAAATGACACAGCACGCCCTCCTTTTACGGACTTTCTGAAAAATCCGGGTTTTCTAGCTACGTTTACCGGCCTTTTTTTATTTATCATGCCATTTCAAATACCAAGCTTTATGGCGTCTCCCATACAGATGCTTGGTGATATGACGATTCCACTTTCCATGCTCGTTATCGGTGTAAGCCTGTCAAACATTACCGCCAGTCAACTACATTCTCTTATTCGCGAGCCTTTATTATACTTTACCGTTATCTTAAGAAACCTTGTTTTGCCGAGCATTTTATTCATTCCTTTATTTTTCCTCCCTATATTTCCTAAAGATTTATTAGTGATTGCATTGTTGTTAGCTGCGATGCCGTGTGCGCACACCATTACCATCTACTCCATTAAATACGGCGGTGATACGAATTTTTCATCGACCGTTGTTTTGCTATCTACTTTTATGACCATCATTACGATTCCGGCGCTATATTTTCTGGCGACCTTTCTCTAACCATTCCAAACCTGCTATGCTACCAATGACACAGAATCAAGACCAAGCAATATAATCAAAGATTTGCGGGAATTTTTTGCGAAATAAAAGAACCCAACTGAACTGAAAACAGTTGGGCATAGGTATTATTTATTTGTTAACTAGTGCAAGGTGGCTGAATGAACCGATGACGGGTACATCTGGAATAAGTTTCCTTCGTCAACGCTTCCGGCTCCCTAACGGACCATTTACCGCTTCATGGAGACCGAAAAAGCGGTCGGTTCTCGTGTTCGGTCGCCATACCCGTTTTATGACGACCGTAACGGTCTGAATCGAAAGCGTTTGGGCGCTATAGCCGCTTCATGATGACCAAAAAGGCTTGTATCGAAAGCATTCGGTCGACATGGCTGCCTTATGGCGACCGAACGAGCGATTGGCTTTCGTTTTCGCAAGAAAACATTTGGTCATTGACGATTGCCTTTGATACCTTCACTCGGGTTATGGAAGTTTCATCCAATCGATCACTAACCCTAGTTTGAAGTCCTAAGCCGGTCTTCCGGTCGTCGGTGTGATCGCTTATTTCCGACAGGCTGCACTAGTGGCGTTTTTCAAAAGTTCTTTCCTTCCGGAAAGCGGGAACGGGTCCATTATTAGAGACTAAAAAACCATAATGTACCTCATATACAAAAAAGCGCTACTCCGGGGTGTGATAAAAGATTTTATTCTACCCCCGATCGGCCCTTTCAATGCACCCGGATCAGCGTTTTCTACCAGTTCAGGGGACGTCGGACCTTTCAATGTCCCTCGGATCAACAATTTTTTCCAATTCGGGGGACGTTGGACCTTTCAACGTCCTTCAGATCAACAGTTTCTGCCATTTCGGAGGGCGTTGGATCTTTCAATGTACTCCATATCAGCAGTTTCTGCCAATTCAGGGGACGTTGTGAACCTTAAAAAGACCGTAACCACTGTTCGGAGGTGCGATGGGTGCTAGTCCGCTTTATCAATCTATCGGCGAAATGCGAACAGGGGTTTTGGAAGGAACTTCTGATATAGACCACTAGTGCGAGATGGTTGAATTCATCACTCGCACCAATATTGTCATTCAAAACACGTCATAGTATGGTTGAACTATTTTTCAGAAATCTCGCCTTCGATGTTCTATCTTTTTAAACATGATCCCCTCCCTGCGTCCCTCATATTGAGGATCATTCTATTTTCAGGGACGTTGGGCTCTTCCCACGTCCCTCATATTGGGGATTAGTCTTTTTTCAAGGACGCTGGACTTTGCAGCGTACCCTTGTTTGAGAAATCATTCCAGTTAAGGGTACGATAAGCCTTCGATTGCGCCTATCGTGGAAAATTTTACTTTTTATTTGTCCATGAAAAACATCCTTGATGAGGGTGATTCCCTAATTCACCGTTCTGCACTAGTTATATATTCACGATTACTTTTATACCGTTATTTAAGTAGAGAGAATACTTAATTGTTGGTTAATCACTAATTTGCTTTCTTTTTTTGCCATTTAAATAGTCTTCCCTATGCTCGAATAAGTTCATTATGAAAAAAATTGGCACAAGTTTTATGCAACCTTTTGTTCGTTTGCAGCATCGTCTATACATTCAGCGTCAGGAACTGAACAGCTGGTAACCCCAGGGGAGACTCAATTTGGACGTCCTGCCGCTATCTACTGTATAGATCTTGCCTGTGACAAACCCATCCTCATCAGCAACGAGAAAGGCGACGAGCGCTGCCACCTCTTCAGGAGATCCCGTGCGGTCCACAGGATGGATGCGCCCGATGTCGCGTCGGAACGCCTCTGAATCATTGGTTTAATCTTTGAACATCACCATACATGTACAAATTATCGTCGACAACGGGCTTTGCATTTGCAAGCACAGTTTGATGAGTTATAATGCCTATGACCCTTATTGTTTTTCCTTTTTCTAACAATTCCCTGGCAACAGCTTTGCCCAACGGTCCTCTTCCAATGACGACATGAACTCCATCATTACTCCATCAACCACTTCAGGTATTTTGAGTAATTAACTCCATTTTTCACCAATTTTATGACTGAGGAGAAATACTAATATAAGAAAGAACATAACAATTAATGCACCTAAAATTGCGTTCATGGTTAAAAAACCTGCTTTGGAAAAGTGGTAAAAAAATAAAACGTTATAAGGGATGATCAGTAATATTGTAGTCCAGAGCCCTGGAGTGTAACATCGTAAATACAAAGCCTGTAATGGATGTGTAAGGATATTTACAGCAAAAAAAAGATTTAACCCTAAAAATATAAAAAAATGTTGTGTCATTACTGTTATCAATATCAGAGCGGAGAAAGCAATTGAAAGCGCAAAAAAATTTTTAAGTTACCATATACAGTCATTATAGAGATCGAAAACCTGGTATCGTTAAGTACGTTGATTCATGAAATCTTTAAGCTTATGTTTTCCGTACATGGGTGCAATCAAATGATGAGTCATCACGTTTATAAAGAAACGGTATACCCCATAATGATGGTTACTACATAATTTCAAACCTAAAGAAACTGGGTTTAATAAACTGACCGGAATGTTTGTGATGCGTTCCTTTTGACCCAACACTTCAAATGCAAGTTGAGCAATTTGCTCGTATGTAAGTATTTCGGGACCACCAATATCAAGTGTTTGGTTTGTTTCCAAGAACGATTGCACACAAAATTGTGCGAGATCTTCACCGTGAATCGGGTTCATTCTCGTTTTACCATCTCCGATCAAGAAAGCTCTGCCCTTTTTAGCCATTGTTAAAAAATTTGTCAAGTCAGAAAAATATCCAGTCGGGCAGATAATGATATGATCGACATTTGACGTTTTTAACACATTAACAAAACGTTCCTTCGCTTCAATTAAAGGACCTGATTTTTTCCATTCATCGTTGCTACAGACATGGATATACATGAATTTGGCAATATGACTACGTTCTGCTTCCTTCAACAAATTAACATTCCCTTGATAATCAACATCTTGAAAGGTCAATCCATTATTTTTTCCCGTGATTCCAATTGAAGAGAAAACATAATCAATGTTGTCACAAACATGTTTTAATGTGTCTGGTTTTGTCACATCACCAATAGCTACTTCGTCAGCATCTTCACGGATAGAAGGCGCGAAAAAATCTCCTTCTTGATTCAATTTTTCCGGATTTCTCACGAGCACTTTGGTGTAAAATCCTTGTCTTTTAAGATCCTTTACAACATACCTTCCCAAATACCCCGTAGCGCCGGCGACCAATACTCGTTTCATATGGCTCCCCTAACCGCTTTCATAAATTACAACATTTTTTATGTAATTTTGGAAGCTAAGCATTGACTGATAAACTGCTATTGCATGTATTTATACGTATTGTATCAGATTGAATGGTTTTTAATATTTCATCGAGGTTTGTTACCTGAAATGGAAATCGCACGCCTGATAAATGATTCTTTAGTATAATATTACTTAGCGTAGCCGTTAGCATAGCCGCAGTATAATAGTCTGAAGAAGTGGCCAACTGCAAGAGCTTTGTCTGTTTAACGTGATTGCTTTCACTTTTTACTTCGACCGTTAAATAAGCATTTTCACTTTTTTGAGGAGGTATTCTTCCGTCTAGAAGAAGCGTAAAAGAACATTTCGAAGGGCGCGCACGTTTTCCAAAAAAGAAAAACATTTATGACATGGTACTAGACACAGCAGTTATTCGTCCAGCGTGATGAAATATCGAAAACTTTTATGAAAATATCTTGCCCCTGACCCAACGTCAAGGTCTATGCTATGTATAGAAGAAAGTGAGGGGGTAGTGTTCATGGAGAGTAAAACGTTTACCGTAGGAAAGTTTGCCAAGTTGACAGGGGTCACTGAACGTACACTTCGCTACTATGATCGGAAAGGATTGCTAGCGCCATCGGAATATAACAAACAAGGGCATCGCCTTTACACCGAAAATGATTTATTTCAGTTACAAAGAATTTTAACACTCAAGTATTTAGATTTTTCTCTGGGAGACATTGCTGAGTATCTTGAAAAATCCGGGCATGATTTAAAGAATTCTTTGGCGGCGCAAACAGGCCTTTTACAACAAAAGCGAGAACATCTTGATCAGGTGATCGGAACCATCGAACGCGTACAAGCGGTCATTCAAGAGCGGGAAAATCAGATGGATAGCGATTTATTGTTAGGCCTCATTCATGCGTTTCAACGTGAGGAAGATCAAAAGCAATGGATGGCCAACCATATGTCGAAAGAATTGCTGGATCGCATGTTCATGGAAGGGAAGACAGCAGAAGAAAAACTTGAATTTGAGAGAAAAATAACATCTATATTTTCAGATATTAGTCTGTTCTATCATGAGGGAAGACCCGTGGATGATTTGGCAGTACAGGAAAAAGGTCTGGAACTAATGAAATTACTGACCGAAGTATTCGAGCAGGAATATTTTGATGAACTTGAGGGAATCTCAGAAGGATTTGGGGAAGGATCACTCTCCCAAACAAAATTTCTGACGAACGAAGTAGAAGCATATTTGGCGGATATTTTAAGTATGGTTCGAGAGGAGGAGCGATGAGTATGTTAAACAATGATCAATATCACACTGATCTAGCTATTGAAGCCAAGGGGGTCGTTAAAACGTTTGGTAAAAACCGCGCCGTCGATGAGGTTGACCTCACGGTGGAAAAAGGAGCTGTATACGGTTTCTTAGGTCCGAATGGTGCCGGAAAAACGACGATTACCCGTATGCTCGCAACATTGTTGAAGCCAGATGCCGGCCAAATCCGAGTACTCGGCCACGATCTCGTGCAAGAGATAGACGAAGTACGAAGCCGTATCGGTTTGACCGGACAGTTCGCTTCACTGGATGAAGATCTGACCGGTCGAGAGAATCTGATCATGATCGCCCGTCTTACGGGATATTCACGAAAAAGTGCCAAGAAAAGGGCAGATGAACTGCTCAACGCTTTCGACTTACAAGAAGCAGCCAAGCGCCTGGTTAAAAAATATTCTGGGGGAATGCGGCGGCGCATTGATATAGCGGCAAGCATTGTCGTCACACCGGAATTGTTATTTTTGGATGAACCGACCACCGGGTTGGATCCACGCAGCCGTCATCAAGTGTGGGAGATTATCCGGGTGTTGGTAAATACAGGTACAACTGTTTTGCTCACAACACAGTATCTTGATGAAGCGGATCAATTGGCTGATCGGATTGCCGTTATCGATGAAGGTAAAATCATTGCTGAGGGGACGAGCAGCGAACTTAAAGCATCCGTCGGTTCGGGAACATTACAAGTACGATTGCTTGATCCGGAAACCCGGCCGGAAGCGGAACAATTACTGGCTGAGAAACTTGACACAGTTATTCAGCTTTCATCCGATCCAGCCGTCCTTTCAGCTCGAATATCAGATAACACGCTTGCTACACTTGCACTCGGAGAATTGGGGCGTGCCAATATTGCTGTTAAGGATTTTTCCCTTGGTCAACCAAGTCTTGATGAAGTTTTCCTTTCTGTGACGGGCCGTACTAATTCAGCTGAAGAGGTGAGTCAATGAATAATAAAACATTACGTGAAGTACTGGCAACCGGGGAGCGTCCGAAGAAACCTAGTGCATTATCAGCATCGCTCACATTTGGATGGCGAGCACTTTTGAAAATCAAGCATATGCCGGAACAAATGTTTGATGTGACGGCGATGCCTATCCTTTTTTTGCTCATGTTCACGTATCTTTTTGGCGGTTCCATCGCAGGATCCACCGGGGATTACCTACAATTCATCTTGCCGGGTATTCTCGTCATGACAGTAACTATGATAACGATGTACACCGGGATAGCATTGAACAGTGATATCACCAAAGGGGTGTACGATCGATTTCGGACCTTACCGATTTGGGGGCCTTCGGTTCTCGTTGGAGGACTATTGATAGACGTTGTGCGTTTCGCGATGGCTTCCGCAATCTTGATCGTGCTAGGAATGATTCTCGGCTTCCATCCCGATGCAGGTGTATGGGGTGTTTTGGCAGCCATCAGTTTACTGTTGTTGTTCGCTTTTAGCTTATCATGGATCTGGATTGCCCTCGCACTCGTCATACGAACGGAACAAACACTTGCAAGCGTCTCGATGATGGTGATCATGCCGTTGACGTTCATTAGCAATGTGTTTGTTGATCCCGATACGTTGCCAGGTTGGTTGCAAGGCTTTGTTGACGTTAACCCGATCTCCCTTTTGGTCACAGCGGTACGCGGCCTCATGCATGGCACGGCAACGTTTGAAGAGATTGGCTGGGTACTCTTGGCTTCCATTATTATATTGGCGATATTTGCGCCACTTACCATGTATCTGTATCGCAACAAGGAATAGCTTATCGTGTTCAATACAACAAAGTTGTAAACATCTTTTTACGATCTAGCTTTGAAACAAGGATTAATCAAAATGGATTCTGGATCTTAGAAAAAACGTGCCAAAAGTTACCTTTAATATAACTCATGGCACGTATTTTTGAAACAACTTTATTGTCACTTAACAAATGGCACGATCTTCTCCACTTGCCCTACTCCACCGTGACACTTTTTGCCAAATTCCTCGGCTTATCAACGTCACATCCGCGATGCAATGCGGCATAGTAAGAAATCAACTGCAGTGGCACCACAGCGACGAGTGCTGTCAAGTATGGGTGAACGCGTGGGATCACGACTTGATCCTCTGCCCGATGGCAGCCTTCCATACTCACCACGCAGGCGTTGGCCCCACGGGCGACAACTTCCTGCAAATTGCCACGAATGTTCAAATCTACATTTTCTTGCGTTGAGAGCGCAAAGACAGGCGTTCCATCTTCGATCAGCGCGATCGTGCCGTGTTTCAGCTCCCCGCCGGCGAAGCCTTCCGCTTGAATATAGGAAATTTCCTTCAATTTTAACGCGCCTTCCTTAACGACATGATAATCGAAAGAACGACCGATGAAAAAGGCGTTGCGCGTATCAAACAAATAGTCGCGGGCGATTTGTTCCATATCATCTTTCGAATCGCAGAGCGTTTCCATCGCATTGGCGGCAATGCTGAGTTCATGGAGCGCATCGAAATCGGTATCGACTCCGGCGGCATGTGCGCCGTCCATGGCGAGAATCGCCAGCACCGCTATCTGTGCTGTATATGCTTTTGTGGAAGCGACCGCGATCTCCGGTCCTGCATACGTGTGCAACGTGTAGTCAGCTTCACGTGAAAGCGTGGATCCCGGAACGTTTGTAATCGTGAGTGATGGGTGCCCCGCTTCTTTTACGTTCACGAGAACACCGCGGCAATCCGCTGTTTCGCCGCTTTGCGATATGAAAATAAAGAGCGGGTTTCGGGACAGTAAAGGTTGGTTATACAAAAATTCACTTGCAATATGCACTTCCACCGGTTTCCCGATGACTTTTTCCATCATTTCCTTCCCTACGAGCCCGGCGTGATAACTCGTTCCTGCCGCGATAATATACACACGGTCGGAACCATAAAACGTGGAGCGAATGTCGTCCGAGAGTTTGATCTCATTGGTCTCATCTTGATATTTTTTTAAAATATTACGGATGACGAGCGGCTGCTCATCAATTTCTTTGAGCATATAGTGGGCATACGTTCCCTTTTCCGTGTCACTTTCATCAAGCTCGGCGGTAAACGCTCCCCTTTGTACATCATTGCCGTCCAAGTCTTGAATCCGAATCCCTTGGCGAGTGACGGTGACGATTTCCTCATCCATGAGTTCGACAAATGTTTTCGTAATATGAAGCATCGCCATGGAGTCAGATGCGACAACATTAGCATCATCAGCCGTTCCGACAAGCAGGGGGCTTTTATTTTTCCCTACATAGATGCGGTCATCGGCTTCCTCGTCAAGAAGGGCGAGGGCATAGGAACCTTTTAAAAGCGATAATGTATTCCGAAAAGCATCATTTACCGCTAGGCCATCGAATACAAAACGCTCAATGATCTGTATAATGACTTCCGTATCCGTATCGCTTCTTAGGTCAACATCATAGAGATATTCTTCTTTGAGGCTTTCGTAGTTTTCAATCACTCCATTGTGAACGAGCGTAAAACGTCTACTTGCACTCTGATGGGGGTGGGCATTTCGAGCACTCGGTACGCCGTGAGTCGCCCAACGCGTATGTCCGATTCCGCATGTTCCCTCGGGATTGGTTTTCTCCACTTCTTTCCGTAACGTCGCAATTCGCCCTTTTTCCTTAACGAGCTGTACGTCTTCCCGTTGTTCATCCACGATGGCAAGACCTGCCGAATCATACCCGCGGTACTCAAGTTTCTGAAGGCCTTTTAACAAAATATCCTTTACACTTTCTGTCCCGATATATCCTACAATTCCACACATTACCTGATGCCTCCGTTTACGCGAGACAAGGCATGCCAAGCCGGGGCAGGCCATTCCTTGCCCCGCTCTTCATGTTGTTGCGGTCACTGCTTTCGCCTTTGTGCCAGGAGTCGCCCCCTCGTTTTGGGCTCAAGCTTACGGTTGTGCCGCGAAAACCGGGAGGTATCCGCCGATGTTTCGATGAACCTCCTCCTCGTCAACTGTTTTTAATTCCGTCCAAAAACAGTCCGGGCGCTTGTTGAATGGATGTATCCATTCAATATTTTTGCTCCTTCGATCCCCCTTTCTTTTCCAATCATAAAACCAACGTCAGCTTACTACATGTACCAAACATTCGTCAAAAGAAAGCCATACGTTGGCAGCCCTTACAGATGACTGCCTAACTGCTCCCAAATGACAGCAGTGATCTCCTCCACATAATCTTGGCAAAGCGTTTCGGTCTCTGCCTCAACCATGACACGCACGAGGGCTTCGGTGCCGGAGGGGCGTACGAGTACCCGTCCATTGCCCGCCATGCGTTTCTCCACATCGGCAATCACTGCTTGCACGGCTTCATTTTCTTCGACTGCATCTTTATCTATCACTCGAACATTTTCCAAGCGTTGCGGGTATTTCTCAACATTTGCAGCGAGTTCCGATAAGGTTTTATCTTTTACTTTCATAATATTCACGAGTTGCAAAGCTGTTAACAGACCATCGCCTGTTTTGACATAATCGAGAAATATAATATGGCCCGATTGCTCGCCGCCTAGACTGTAACCTCCCCGGCGCATTTCCTCCATGACGTACTTGTCGCCTACTGCGGTCTTTTTTGCGACAATGTCCATATCTTTAAAGGCTTTGTATAACCCCAGGTTGCTCATGACTGTGGTCACAACCGTATGATGGGCCAGCAGTCCTTCTTCTTTCATGAAACGGCCGCAAATGTAAAGAATTTTATCTCCATCAACGATATTTCCTTTTTCATCAACAGCAATGAGTCGATCCGCATCGCCATCGAAAGCCAAACCAATGTCTGCTTTTTTCTCTTTGACGAGGTTGACGAGTTGCTCCGGCTTCGTGGAGCCGACGTCTACATTAATGTTTGTGCCGTCAGGGTTGTTTCCCATCGTTGAGATTTCGGCATCCAGATCCGCGAACAATCTCGGCGCTACCGAAGAGGCTGCCCCATGTGCACAATCAAGGGCAACATGCAAATCCATAAAATCTTCGTCAACCGTTTGCTTTAAAAACTGAATATATTTCTGCACCCCTTCATAGTAGTCACTGACACTTCCCAGTTCAGCGCCTGTCGGACGAGGAATATCCGTTTCCCGGTCAATTAATGCCTCTGTCTCTGCTTCTTGGGTACTGGACAGTTTAAATCCGTCGGCTCCGAAAAACTTGATCCCATTATCCTCCATGGGGTTATGCGAAGCCGAAATCATGATACCGGCGTCAGCACTGATTGCTTTTGTAAGATAAGAAACACCGGGGGTAGTAATGACGCCTAAACGCATGACTTCTGCTCCGATGGAAAGAAGGCCTGCAATAAGGGCGCCCTCCAACATTCCTCCGGAAATCCGAGTATCACGGCCGATCACAACTTTTGGGGACCTATGGCCGTTCGCCAATACATAACCACCTGCACGCCCGAGCTTAAATGCAAGCTCGGGCGTAAGTTCGGTATTTGCTACACCTCTTACTCCATCAGTACCAAAGTACTTACCCATAATCGTATCGCTCCTTCTGGCTACCTTTTCAATAGAGGTTGTTCAAAAATCCTGTTAACAGACTGAAAGTCCGGACTGCCATTGCTCTGATTTAGGCTATTCACTATCTTCGGGATTTGTTATTTCCACTTCCACACTTTCCATCTCCGGCTCATACATAAAGTTGCTTGGCCCTTCGACTTCCAGCTGCATTTCATACGACGCTTCATCGCCTTCATCCAGATTCTCATCATCCAGTTCGTCAAAATCGATATAGAGGCGAACATCCTCTTCACTTAAATCATCAAGTTCCTCTTCATCACCCTCGACTGTAACATTGAGGAGTTCTTCCTCTGTGTCCGTTACTTGAACCTCTTCAGGTACATTGTCCATCTGTAATGGCAGGTCCAACGTCTGGGTGTCTTGCTCTTCCGTTTCTTCTTCGTTGTTTTCGTCTTCATTTTCATCTGCTTCATCAACTTCAGCGTCTTCAACGATCACCTGTACGTTAGCTGTCTCAGGTTGGATGTATCTAACCTCGTCTGGCATGTCAATATCCATCTCCATAGTCTCGCTTTCCGTAATCCCGCTTAAATCAATTGGTCCTGCTTCAACGGCGGAGATATCATTAATGATATCCAAATCCCCGTAGATGGTGGCAGTCTCCGGCTCCACGGAAAGATCAACGAGTTCCACATCTTCGTCAAGGGTGCCTTCAGTCTCCACTTCCAGTGGAACTTCTTCCGAAGGGGGAGTAATGGGGACAACGGCATCAACCGTATTTGGATCGACGGCAAAATCCAACACCTCTCCGTAAGGGCCGTATACCGTTACCTCCACCGTTTCATAGATCGTTTCTTCTGCGCCTCCGACATCAATATACGCTTGCAATGAATCGATGTCTTGCAATTGGGAGGAAGCTCCTTGCACCTCTACTTCTTCTGGAGTTACTTCAGGTTCTCCGAGCGTATAACCTTCCGGCAATTCATTTTCATTCATGAATTCAATTTCTACCGGCAACGTAGTCATTTCCCGTTCTTCCAACGTCACCTGTACCGATTCCGGTTCCGTGGATACATCAACCCCGGCAGGAAAATCACGGTGTTCAACATTGACATTGTGTACGCCGGGACCTAGATCTTCAAGGTCCACATACACTTCATAATTTGGACTCGTTACTTGAAAAAGGTTCAACGCGCTTTGGGTCCCTGACAACTGGATATCTACTGTATCTTCCATTTCAACAATCGCATATTGCTCATCATCATAATATACTCCCAATTCCACATCTTCTACGGTTAGCTGTTCGGAGTTCGTTACCGGGAAAACACCCGGTTGACTACCCATGTCATCCATATTCACCATCAAAAAAAGCATCGTCGCGATTACTAAGGAAAAGAAACGTAAAAACCACCGGTTATTGAAGAGCTTATCCATTTTTACGTCCTCCCCACTGCCAACGGGATTGTGTTTTCACATTTTTTAATAACTCGTTTTCCAGCATCCTGCGAAGCCGCTCATCGTCAATATCACGATGGATCTCGCTATTTTTCGTCACCGATATATCTCCTGTCTCTTCGGATACGATGATGGTAAGCGCATCTGTCACTTCGCTCACTCCGATGGCAGCGCGATGGCGCGTACCCAATTCTTTGGAGATAAACGGATTTTCCGAAAGCGGCAAATAACAAGCGGCAGCACTTAGCACATTGTTTTGGATAATAACAGCACCGTCATGAAGCGGCGCATTTGGAATGAAAATATTAATAAGCAATTCGGAAGAAATTTGCGCTCTTACCGGCGTTCCCGTTTCGATATAATCATCCATCCCCGTTTCATTTTCAATGGAAATCAGCGCGCCGATTCTTCTTTTGGCCATATACTGAAGCGATTTCGATAACGCTTCAATCGTGTTTACGGAGTTCTTTTCCTCAGGTGTCGGTCCTCGTCCGAAAAGTCGGCCTCGCCCCAATTGTTCAAGTGCGCGCCTCAACTCCGGTTGAAAAATAATGATAATCGCCAAAACGCCATATGTAACCACGAGATTCATAAGAAACTGCATCGTCTGCAAGGCAAAAAGACTGCTCAAAAACCAGGCAGCCAAAATAACCGTAATCCCTTTAATCAATTGCACTGCCCTCGTCCCGCGCACAATCGTTATCAATTTATATACGACAAACGTCACTAACAAAATATCTACGATTCTTGTTAGCCACGTGATGAACTCCTCGCCAAACATTACGTGTCCTCCCAATAGGAATTAAAACCGAGAAACCTCGAGAGGTTAGCTTTTCCATTATAACATAGCTGAAGGCATTCAGGTTGAATTTGGTATGTGTGATCAAAAAACTGCTTCATTTTCCATTATACCTTTATCTCAGGTCCCATATCCGTCCATCTATATAAACATCCATCATATATGTCGTTAGTGAACGGGAATTGTTACAAAAAAACCATGGAAAACAGTCGATGAAAAAGATTAAAAAATGCATTAAAAAAAGCAAAACCACACGTTTTGCCATTATCTTATCTTAGTATGGAGCGGGTGATGGGAATCGAACCCACATCATCAGCTTGGAAGGCTGAGGTTTTACCACTAAACTACACCCGCAAAAATATGTGCTTTTGGAGCGGGAGACGGGATTCGAACCCGCGACCCCCACCTTGGCAAGGTGGTGTTCTACCACTGAACTACTCCCGCATATTTAAAAATGGTGGAGGAGGACGGATTCGAACCGCCGAACTCAGAGAGAGCGGATTTACAGTCCGCCGCGTTTGGCCAACTTCGCTACTCCTCCAGTATAAAGCTTCAGTGGTCAATTTGCAAAACATAAATGGTGACCCGTGCGGGATTCGAACCCGCGTTACCGCCGTGAAAGGGCGGTGTCTTAACCCCTTGACCAACGGGCCACAACCGCTTAGCACTGTAAGCTGACAAGTTATATTATATGATCCACGCTGATAAAATGCAAGTGGGAAATGGTGATTTTTTTTAGATGTGGCATCTAGACATACTGACGTTACTTAATGATACGGAAAGTAAGATGTGTAACATCAGGAGACGCTATCACCCTTGTCCTTTCCAACCGAACAGAATCATCTCCTAATTGATCGAGCAAACGGGTACCACTGCCGAGCAGCACAGGCACGGGGAAAGTTTATTTTCTCCTTACCCTTAGCCGTTACGTGGCAAGGATTTTGGAACAGCACAATTAGCTCATAAGCGGTAAAAAAAGGGCTTTAAACCAGTCATGTTCGGGCTAGCCCGCACCGGATAAAGCTCGCGCAAAACTATCATCAGGTGTTTCATAGCCTAAGATTTTTCGTGGAAGCCCGTTCATCCATGCTTCTAACTCGTGCAGCTTTTCGTCCGTGTACGAATGGATCGCTTCACCTTTCCTGATAAATCGTCGTATTATCCCGTTTTGGCGCTCATTGGAGCCACGCTCGTTCGATGCAAAAGGGTGAGAAAAATAGATGAAGATGCCTTCTTTTTGGCCTAGGGCATCCAAATTCATTTACATCATTACAAATAACTTGCTCACAAAAATACCAAGTCATTTTTATGATAACTTGGTATTTTTGTGATAAATATAAACCTAACTAGGGATTGCTGAACAACTTACATATATTAGTTGGAGCCGGGATGCCGCTTCCATGGCTTCGCTTTCCGCGGACGAACGGTCAAGCCTCCTCGCGCAAAACCGGCGCTTCGGGGTCTTGACGCGTCCGTTTTTCCGCTGGAGTCTCGCCATTGCAGCACCGTCCCTCCGTGTGTTGCCAGACGTGCAAGGGTTTTCTGCTTTTAGGATAGATTTTCTTGCATCCAGTTTTGACAACATCAACGGAAAATGCTTATGTGCCAGTCTTTTTCCGTTATTCAGCAGTCCCTAACTAAAGAACTTAATTCATACTTAGTATTAAATGAAAAACGAATCAAGTGGTACTTTCCTTCCTCTTCCCCAAATATGAAATTGCCAAAGCTATCGGGGCAACAAGCGGTAAAACAATTGTCCAACCAATGAAGTAAAATATTGGGGCTAAAAAAGCTGTTGCTCCAAAAAGCATTAAATTAAGACATACGTTTAGTACCTTGGCTTATGAGGGCGGAGCTTCCATGGAAGAAATTTCGCGTGCATTAACTCATTCTGATACAAAAACAACTCATGGCTATGTAAATACGCCAAATGTAGTTGACCTGTCAACATACCAGAAGTTTGAGCAACGACTACAAGCAGTTCAAAGTAAGAAGGTTAATGATTATGCAGAAAATGGGCGTACCCTTTTTCGTACCTAAATCAAATAAAAAGCACACTCCCCAAATAAATGAGAAGTGCCATAAACATTGATATAACACGATATTAACGTTTTGAGAATTGTGATGCACGACGAGCTTTTTTAAGACCGTATTTCTTACGCTCCCAAAACAAACATGACGCTTCGCGACACCCCATTAGAGATGAAAGGATGTCAAACCGTACCGTGTTTTTTACATTTGCGGATTAATTTGGCGTTCGGGAAATTAGCCCACAAAACACGAGCTTGAGGACCCAGTTAGGCTCCAGAGTATCCTTTTGAGTCCGCAGATCGCCTTCCTGAAGACTCAGTTTCCTCCAGATCACCCTTTTGAGTCCGCAGATCGCCTTCCTGAAGACTCAGTTTCCTCCAGATCACCCTTTTGAGTCCGCAGATCGCCTTCCTGAAGACTCAGTTGCCTCCAGATCATCCTTTTGAGTCCGCAGATCGCCTTCCTGTGGACTCAGTTGCCTCCAGATCATCCTTTCGAGTCCGCAGATCGCCTTCCTGTGGACTCAGTTGCCTCCAGATCATCCTTTCGAGTCCGCAGATCGCCTTCCTGTGGACTCAATTGCCTCCAGATCATCCTTTCGAGTCCGCAGATCGCCTTCCTGTGGACTCAGTTGCCTCCAGATCACCCTTTTGAGTCCGCAGATCGCCTTCCTGAAGACTCAATTGCCTCCAGAGTATCCTTTCGAGTCCGCAGATCGCCTTCCTGTGGACTCAGTTGCCTCCAGATCATCCTTTTGAGTCCGCAGATCGCCTTCCTGTGGACTCAGTTGCCTCCAGATCATCCTTTTGAGTCCTCAGATCGCCTTCCTGAAGACCCAGTTGCCTCCAGATCATCCCTTTGAACCATTGGTTTTATCTTCTCATGCTAGGAGAGAATTAACCTTCCAGGAATATCCCCCACCTTCGTTTCGTTTTTGTCGCATAATGTTTTGTAAATAGGTTTGAAGGATGTAACTAAGCAAATCCCTTAGAAAGGACCGGTGTTGATCATGATACGAACCATTTTAATGATTATCGGTTTAATTGTGGTGATCGGTTTTATCATCAGTTTGTTTTAAGCCGGAAAAAAAGAAGAGACTGCCCTTGCGCACATGGCGGGCAGCCTCTCCTTTTTATCTTTTACTCCCTTGTTTTCCACCTTTTCCGCCACCTTGCATGGCGAAAAGGTTGGTGTCGATGGAGAATGTTAAGCGCTCGCGGTTTCGTTCACGCTTCAACGCCAATTGAATCATCTCGTGGATAAGCGTGGTGAAATCTTTGCCTGCCGGTTCCCATAAATAAAAGGAAAGCGACCCCGGGATCGTGTTGATCTCATTGACATACACTTGATTTTCGTTTTTGTCAATCATGAAGTCAATGCGGGAAACGCCGCTACAGCCGAGAGCACGGAACGTTTCCTTTGCCAAGCGATGAATCTCCGTAGAGAGTTCCCCATCGATCGGAGCGGGAATGACACGATCCGTATTCTCCATTCCCCCGGGCCCTTTCGACCCCGATGTATCTCCTTTTCCGCCGGTACCACCTTGATACTTATCGGCATAACTTAAAATCTCTTCGGTCTTTAATACTTCTTCCAGCTCGGAAGTCTCTGTCTCTTCAGAATCGCCGAGCACCGAGCAATTGACTTCGGTTAAGTTAGAAATCAAGGGCTCAACGACGAGTTTGGAGGCAAAGGAAAATGCCTCCTCCACCACCGTTTCCAGTGAAACAGAATCGTGGGCAATGTCAATGCCTACACTTGACCCGAGGTTTGACGGTTTGACGATGACCGGGTACCCGAGTTTATCCTCAATTTTTTTCTGTAGCGTCGTTTGGTCTTCCTCCCACTGATGCTGATAAAACCAAACATCCGGCAACACCGGCACGTCCTGGTCCCGAAGCATTTGCTTCATCATGATTTTATCCATCCCGGCCGCGGAAGAAGCGACATCGCAACCGGCATACGGAATATTCAACAGCTCAAAGAATCCTTGCAACGCCCCATCTTCGCCAAACGTTCCGTGCAACACGGGGAAAGCAACATCAATATGGGCGACCTCTCTTTTTCCAAACTTGGGCACCGGATTTTTTTGCAAAATAACGCCGCCGTTTTCAGCAGCCACAGGGGTTACGGGATGCGCTTCTTTTAACAAACCATCCAAGTCTTTATAGGCTTCAATGTCCAACAATTTTTCCCCTGTATACCAAGTGCGATCTTTCGCCATATAAATGGGGACCGGCTCATAGCGACGGTTATCCATGGCATCGATCGCCTGCAAACCTGAAATTACGGAAACCTCATGCTCAACGGATATTCCTCCGAAAAAAACACCTACTTTTGTTTTCATGTTTGTTGTTCCCCCTACTATTCATTGAACGTATCCGGCAAATCGTTTTCCAGTAGCACGACGGAAGGTTCCGTTGCCGTCACTTCGCGCATTTTTTGCAACGCATCTTGCAAATCTGCAGCCACATAGAAGCGAGCCTGCGGATATTCGGCTTCCGTTAACCCGTCCTGAAGCGGTTCGGTTTGTTTTTTGCCAACGAGAATAATAAAATCACAAACCACAGCTGCATGGTGCGCGAGTGTTTTATTGAGTTCATATTCTTTCTCGCCTAATTCAATCATCCCGGGCGTGACGAGCACTTTTTTCTCCGGCATCGATCCCAGCACTTCGACGGCCATCTTCGAACCGGTAGGATTGGAATTAAAACTGTCATCGATGATAGTGAGCGTTGCGCTCGATTTTTTCAGTTCGAGACGATGAGGAACCGGTGGAACCCCTTTAATGGCGCGGGCGATTTTTTCAAGCGAAATGTTCTTTTCCGATCCAATCGCCACCGCTGCGAGAATATTATAGATGTTATGCCTGCCCAATAATTTCGTTTCAATCATTACGCTCGATCCGTCATATTTTAGCACCTTAAATGTGGTGCCCTTTGCCGAATACGCGATTTCCGTAGCACGGTAATGAAGGTCATCGGCATCGATCCCGTAATACATCGTGCGGCAATTATTCATTTGCGGATACGCGCGGATGTTTTCATCGTCTTTATTGAGAAAAGCCGTTCCATCTTCCGGCAGTGTTTCCACGAGTTCAAATTTCGTTTTTTTAATGTTTTCAAGGGTTTTAAACGTTTCTAAATGCTGCTCTCCGATCGCGGTGAGTACGCCGTATTTTTGATGGACGAGTTCACAGATCTCTGCAATATCATTCTCTTGTTTCGCGCCCATTTCGGCAATAAACAGATCGTGATACGGCTTCAATTGTTCTCGAATCGTTCTTGTTACCCCCATTTTTGTATTGTAACTTTCCGGGGTCATGAGAACGTTGTACTCAGCTGCCAATACGGCCTTCAAAATATGCTTTGTGCTCGTTTTTCCAAAACTTCCCGTGATGCCGACCACTTCAAGCTCAGGCATCGATTCCACGATGCTTTCGGCATCATTAAAATAACGCTGACTAATTTGCGATTCGACCGGCAAATTGATGATATTCGCAAACATGACGATAAAAAAAGTAAGAACGTTAGCCGCAACCAGCAAGAGTAAGAAGGCGACGAAAACATTAACGATCAACCATGCCACCACGAGGATGAGCACATAAAGGATGGCCGTTGCCACCAACAGCCTTTTTACTCGCGGTGTATAAACAAGCTTCTTTTTCTCAGCGGTTTTCGGTCGCGTTACGATGAGCAGACCATAGGCTGCGATCGCCCACAATGCCGCGAGCGAAAAGCTCCATGTAACCGAGAGCCCCCAAAGCGGCAGTAAGAAAACGAGCGCAAGCGCCGGCCACACGTCACGCGGATACATCGCTTTTTCCGGATGCTCTTTCATCCAGTGGAAATAGCGTTCCGTTCGGTACGCATTGAGTTGGAGCATGTGCACGTTCTTTTTCACACGGATGATCGTATACCAAGCCCAAGCGGCAATAAGTAAAAGAATCAATAGGTTACTCATGCGACGTACGGGCCTCCTTGTCTTTATCAAGAAAATGATTGAGGATGACCAAAAATTCCTGTAGGTTATCGAGATAAGCATAGTGACCTGCGCCTTTAAGGACGACAAGACCGGCATCGGGGATCATTTCTTCCATTATTTTAGCATCGGAGACAGGCGTTGCATCGTCATGCTCTCCCCAAACGAGTAGCGTCGGCACAGAAATTTTCGGCATGTAATGGCGCAAATCTTCATTCACAACTTTTACGAGCGTTTGTTGCATCACACCGGATGCATTTTGATAATCGGTGGATCCCAATTTCTTTTTCACACGCGTAAGTATCTTTTCTTTGTGTGATTTTAGGCCTGGTAGGTTTAATAATGCCTTACTCGTTTTATACGTATATACTTTCACTTGATTTTTTAACTTACGCTTCGGTTTAATGCCTGCGCTATCTACTAAAATAATCTTATGTACGTCTCGACCAGCGGCATAACGAATCGACACCCTGCCTCCGTGTGAATGACCAATCAAGATCGGGCATTGAATATCATGGTTTTTTATAAATTGTTCCAACATGCTTGTATAATCGTCGATACTCCACGGTTCTTTTGGTTCAGGGCTCTTCCCGCACCCGGGAAAATCAATGGACCATACCCTGAAGTTCGGTTCGAGATGACGGTGAATCGGCGCAAGCGTATCAATGTTCGCTCCCCATCCATGCAAGAGGATCACATCTTTCCCCTCTCCCGAGCAACGGTAATGGATTTGCCCCCCATTTATATCTGTAAACACGTTTATACGCCCCATTCTCATAGAGTGAAACTTCTATCATAGGGGGTGTTCATCCCCCACTGATGGTTAGTTGAACAAATCGGGGTGTTAGTCGCCCGCTTTTCCGGAGGTCAGTTTTCAGAAGCCAGAGGTCGGAAAAAGAATGATCTTCTGATTTCCGGCTTCCGACGTCTGAACTCTGGAATAATGGATGTTTACCTCCGGGATAAACTTTACAAGTCAATCATTTTATATCATATCATAAATCGTTTACCGTGAAGACACAAAATTTTTTTCTTGAGATCATAGCTCGGAAGCCGGAAGCCTTTCCGGACATCGGAACGGCTGATAAATATACGGTTCTCAAAGGATGTGACGGCTTTGCCCTCGGTTTGGAGGACAATAACACATTCTTCCTGATTAGGATTGCTTAGCTGTCACACATGCCTATGAAAATACGCCTCTGCCTATGCAACGGACCGACGCCGAGGCCATCTTCATTTATCGCTCATTGGCCGGGTAATTCCTTTGCCGCTTGTTCATCGGCAAGGATGGTGACATTCGGATGCTGCTGCAAAGCGGTGGCAGGAAATTCATTCGTTATCTCCCGGTACAGCATCTCTCTCAGCGCTTCGGCCTTATCTGCACCCGAGATAAGAACCAGTATTTCGCGGGCTGCTAAAATCGTTTCGATGCCCATGGTTATTGCTTTTCTGGGGACATCGCTTTTTTTTTCAAAGTAGCGGGCATTTGCCTCTCTCGTTTTTTCATCAAGTTCGACGATGTGCGTGGTGGAGGAAAAGGGCGTGCCCGGTTCGTTGAAGCCGATGTGGCCGTTATGCCCCAGCCCCAACACTTGCAAGTCTACGCCGCCCGCGTCGCGAAGCAATGCCTCATAACGCGCACATTCTGCCGTTAGATCAGCCGCTTGTCCATCGGGCAAATGTGTATTCACTGCTGAAAGATCAACCTTTGAGAATAGATGAGCTTTCATATAAGCGCGATAGCTTAAGGGGTGGTACGTGGGCAAACCGATGTATTCATCCAGATTGAACGTGGTTACGTGCTGAAAAGAAAGCTCTCCCTTTTCATGCTGCTCGGCCAGATTTTTGTACATCCCTTCGGGCGTACCACCCGTTGCCAATCCCAATACACTGTTTTCTTTTCCTGCAATCTGTCCGACCACATGCGCACAAGCTTTTGTGCTGAGGTCCTCATAATTTTTGCAGATATGCATATCCATCCTATCGCTCCTCGCTTTGATACGCTAACTGGCCGCAACACCACGTTTCTTCCACATCCAAATGTTCGTTAAGCAGCACGATATCTGCGTCTTTATGCGGGACAATCGAACCTTTGCGATCATCAATCCCTAGCGCCTTTGCCTGATTGCCGGCAGTCATCGCCGCAAGCTCAGGCAAAGTGGCATCCGTATACGCACGCATATTACGCAAGCACCTGTCCATCGTTATAATGCTCCCGGCAAGCGTGCCGTCCGCGAGGATGGCCTTCTCACCCTGAACGGTTACATCTTGGCCGCCCAAATCAAACGTACCGTCTTGAAGCCCTTTTGCTCTCATGCTATCGGTAATCAGAAAAAGATTACGGAACCCGCCTGTCCGATAGGCCGTTGCCACAGCAGGCGGTGAGCTGTGCAACCCATCCACAATGATTTCACTTTTGAGCTCATCGATCGTATAAGCCGCACCGACAACCCCGGGTTCACGATGATGAAAGCCGCGCATCCCGTTGTAAAGATGCGTGATGTGCTTCGCACCGGCTGCCACCGCTGTCTTCATTTCCTCGTACGTTGCATCCGAATGGCCGATGGAAGGGATCGCGCCTGTTTCACTTATGTAGGCCGTTAAATCTAGCCCTCCCAACGTTTCCGGTGCGTAGGTGACGACTCGGATGGTGCCATCCGCTTCTTGTTGGAAAGCCTTATACAAATCAAGGGCATCACTTTTAATATGCTCCTCCGGTTGCGCACCTTTTTTCTTGGCGTTGATAAAAGGTCCTTCCAAATGAAAGCCCAATAATTCAGCAACGCCTGCTTCCCTTTGCCGGCGGTAATAAGCAGCTCCTGTCTGCAGCGCACGCGTGATGTTTTCTTTCTCTTGCGTAATTGTCGTCGCCAAATACGCAGTCGTACCTTCAGACGGTAAAGAAGCCCCTAACGTTTCAAACACTTCTTGCTTCCCGTCCATCACATCGACCCCGTATCCGCCATGGGTGTGAATATCAATAAACCCGGGGAACGCAACCATGTTCTCTTTGTATGCCCGTCTCGGGATTCCGGAAAAATCGTCGTCTTTTAAATCTTTCCCGACAGCAATGATCGTTTCATTTTGCAAAAAAATATATCCATTTGTCCATACGTCACCGTCCGTGACTAGTTTCATTCCATGCAAAATAACGCTTGAATGACGAGGCATCTTTTCTACCCTCCATCTCTTTATCCAGGTGGTGAGCGCCGTGTCTTCGGAATCCGGAACATAACTTCTTGGCTGCCATGCTTTCGTGACGGCTTCATCGTCCAGTTCAACGGCGCCGTCCGTATGTCGGCATATTGTCACAAGAGGTGAGAAATTTCACTTTATACCATTGTACACAGAAAATCCATCGTTTGTGTTCATGCTTTCCCGGGAAAAACACTCACATAAGCAGAAAAGGAGGATTCAGTAATGAAAGTAGACGCTTTACGAACAGCGGATGGAAAAGTGTTCAATTTCCGCGTTGGTAATATTGAAGTAAAAGATAACGATGATTGGACCGCCACATTTCATGGCGTTGAAGAACAAAATTTAATCTTTGATGCCGTAAGTTCAAAAACACCGATGTATTTTGAGTTTGAAGCTGAAGGAGGCGCTTATGAAGGCCGGGCGATTGTCGCAGATGTCGATGGCGAAAGCAAAGAAAACATTGTGACCTTGGAAAGCGCGGGCAACTTGGCAGAAAAAGGGTAATGCCATGTATCCCGCTCCGAGAGACCACGTTTATCCTTTCCCCACCGTGACTCGGACATCCGCTGCACCGAGACGTTTCCCCAAGCGTTTAGCCCCGCGCTCCACTTGTTCCGTACGCGTTTTTGACCATTTCCGAGAAGGTTCTTTATGAACATGAATCGAAAACCTCCCTTTTTCACGGTCAAAAAACGGATCCGCCCGCCCGATCAGCTGATCATCCAGCAGGATCGGGAGTGCGTATGGACCATAGCGCCGCTTGTGTTGCGGCATATAAATTTCCCAACGATACGTAAAATCGAATAAATCTTCCAAGCGTGTTCTTCGCCATAACAAATTATCGAGGGGCGGCAAAAAAGAAACAGTACTGTTGCCGGATTCATTGGATGCTTCATATGCGAGTAACTGTTCAACATCTTCTTGCAACACGGTGTACCGCCCGGTTGCGCCTTCGATATCCACCGGAATAAGCGTACCATCAGAAATAAAGCCGTTCACCCAAGCCTTGCGCTCCTTGGCTGCCATACGCTGCCAGCCAAATCGCGGATCGCTGTCATCAATCAGACGATAGGCGCGCAGATATTTATGCACAAGTCTTCGGTCCGCTTCTTTATCACTGATCACTTCTGCTTCTTGTTGACAGGAAGCGGGAATAACATCTTCGCTCAAGGCAAAATGGCGCTCGGACCCTTGTCTGCCGCACACTTGAATGGCACCGGCTTCAAACAACATCCGAAGCACATGACTCGTTTCTTTCGTTGTCGCGTGTGTTGGATGATCCCAGGCACCAACAACTTTTTTATTTGAAGCAAAGGCTTTGGATGGCAATGCTCCTTGATCTGCCAACGCTTGTCGAATCATACGCTCCACATCTTTATACAGATGCCTTTTCGATGCCCACTCCCGTTGGCTCGTTTTTCTTCTTCCTTTAAAAATCGGATAATCGTCCATTGGAAGCAAACAAGCAGCATTAGCAAAATATTCAAAGGCAAGCCCTTCCCACAATTGGCGCTCGAGTTCTGCCCGATTGTATTTTTCCAAACGATTGAAAAAAACAAGGTGGTGGTTTCGTTCGATGATGGCCACCGGATCCAACTGCACGCATTCCAATTGGCGAAGAGCCGTCGCCATGTTCGAGTCGAGCGCTCCGTAATCATTCAAACCTGATTTCGCGAGGAGGAATCGCCGTGCTGCCTTTTTGCTGACTTGAATAGCCATGTTGTCGCTCCTTACACTCTGATGAGGGGTTGAACGTCAGACCAGCGATGCCCCCAATGATTCGTTGGCCCTTGCCCTTTTCCGATATTGAGTGGGTTTGAGATCGCGGCAGTAATATATGTTTTGCCATCTTTCACCGCTTCATAGAGGGACTTTCCATTCGCTAGGCCGGCTGTAATTACCGCTGCATACGTGCAACCACTTCCGTGGGTGTGCTTCGTATCAAAGCGTTCCGCTGAGAATTTTTCAAACGTTTGGCCATCATACAGATAATCATCGGCCTCGCCTTCATAATGCCCGCCTTTAATCAATGCAGCGCTCGTTCCATATTCCTCTACAAGTATTCGGCCGGCTTCTTTCATGTCGTCAACTGTCTTGATCGTTCGATTTGTCAACGCCTCTGCTTCCGGCAAATTCGGCGTTACGACCGTTGCCAATGGAAGAAGCTCTCTCGCAATCGTCTCCCTGGCCGTTTCCGAAATGAGCGCATGTCCGCTGGACGCAATCATTACAGGATCAAGCACATAATTGGCGACATTTGCTTCCTTCATCTTTTTGGCTGCCAGCGCCATTACTTCCGGGTTGGAAAGCATGCCCGATTTCACCGCATCTGGAGGTATATCTTCAAATACAGCGTCAAATTGACTTTCCACAAAGTCAAGTTCGAGATCCACAAATGACTTTACCCCAAGCGTATTTTGACTGACCACAGATGTGATCACACTCATCCCGTATGCGCCAATCTCCTGAAACGTTTTCAAATCCGCTTGAATGCCAGCTCCACCGCTCGGATCCGTCCCTGCCACCGTTAATGCTTTTGCAATTTCTGTCATGTCTGCGCCCTCCTTCGGCTCACGTAACCAGCGTTGCCACACGAAGTGTTGCCTTCCATTTTTTATGTAGATAAGAAAGTTGATTTATACTTACCTACCAATAAAAAACACCTTCGGACGGAAGGTGGCGGCGCATAGGACAAGAATCGAGTGCTCTCTTCGTCTACGTCCTGAAGCCACTTTCCTCCGCCGGTACTCCCCGGATCAGGTTCGAAGGGTTGAAGCAATCACTTCTCTCAGCGCTGTACGCACCCCTAGTGGTTCTTTCTTTTCCTTTATTCTATCATAATTATGCGGCATCTTCCTATCTTTTCTCACACTCAAGAAATCCACTTTTTCCCGAAAACATGATACCATGGAGAAAAATAGCAAAAAGAGAGGAGGGAAACGATGGACATTTTATCAATCGCCGTTGGCTTGTTATTTTTTCTTAACGCAATTTTTGCCGGCATCATTGTTTTTATGGAACGGCGTGATGTGAATGCGACCTGGGCTTGGTTACTCATCCTGCTATTTATCCCCTACCTCGGATTCATCCTTTACTTGGTCCTTGGGCAAAACTTGACCCGAAAACGTTTATTTCATTGGGACGGCATTGAAAAAATAGGCTTGAAAGACTTAATCAATGAGCAATTGGACGATATGGACCATGACCGCTTTGATTTTCAAAATGAAACATCGAGCAACCACCGCCACCTGATTTCTATGCTGCTTCGCAGTAACGATGCCGTGTTAACCCAAAACAATCATGTAGACGTGTTCACGGACGGCGTCGATAAATTTTCGCAATTGTTATCGGACATCGCGGAAGCGAAAGATCATATTCATTTGCAATATTACATATTTCGTAATGATACCCTCGGCAAACGCGTCATAAACTTGCTGACTGAAAAAGCACGCGAAGGGGTGCAAGTGCGTGTGCTCTATGACGATATGGGATCCCGAAAGCTGCATCCGCGACACTTTCGAACCCTCACGGAAGCGGGAGGCGAAGTGGGCGTTTTTTTTCCATCCCGTATCCCTTATGTGAACTCACGGCTGAATTACCGCAATCACCGTAAAATCGTCGTGATCGATGGAGAGACTGCATATGTTGGCGGTTTTAACGTCGGCGATGAATATTTGGGACATAATAGACGAATGGGCTATTGGCGCGACAGCCACTTACGTCTACGCGGTTCATCGGTGAAAGCGTTGCAAACCCGTTTCATTCTTGATTGGAACCAAGCATCCAAAGACAAAACCGTTCACTATGAGCCCCATTATTTCCCAGACATGCAACCACAGGGAGAAATTAGCACGCAAATTGTCTCCAGCGGTCCCGATACCGAATGGGAAGAAATCAAAAACGGTTATATTAAGATGATCACGTCGGCACGCGACTCCGTATTCATCCAAACCCCTTATTTTATTCCGGATGCCAGTTTGCTTGACGCCTTGCGTATCGCTGCCCTGGCCGGCAAGGATGTACGCATTATGATACCGAATAAACCGGATCATCCCTTTGTCTATTGGGCGACGTATTCCCACATGGGGGAATTGCTCAATTCGGGCGCCCGTTTTTACATTTACGATGCAGGCTTCATTCATTCGAAGATGCTCGTCGTGGACCGGAGTGTCGGCACCATCGGAACCGCGAACATTGACGTGCGCAGCTTCCGTCTGAATTTTGAAGTAAACGTCTTTATGTATAATGATGCCCTCGGCGAAAAAATGGCAACGATTTTCGAAACCGATCAAGCCTTTTCCTCGGAAATGACCCCGCAACGTTACCAAGAACGGGGAATGTGGGTACGTTTCAAAGAATCGATCGCCCGGTTGTTGTCGCCGATATTGTAAGGGGGAAACGAAAGCGGTTGAAAGTACTCATCGGGATCGGTCGCCACGGACGCTCCATGGCGACCGAGATTTGACACTTTCACCGCACTCGGGCTTCCTGATCCCTTCATTTCAGTGCGAAGATCTATCTTGCAATTGATTTTAGAATGATGATTGGTTTGTTTGTTCATACAAAATTTAATGAGAGTAGCTTCCCTACCGGAAATTTGCTGGATTGACGATGTCTCCGATCGCTCTTGACTTTATAAGCGGAGTAATGATATTCTTTTTATAGACCGACGGTCGGTCAATAAATTGGAAAGGCATAAAAAATGAGAACCTCAAAAAACCCCGAAGAACGGAGAAACGAAATTCTGGACGTTGCCGAGACGCTTTTTACAACAAAGGGGTATGGTAACACAACAATAAACGACATATTACAAATGGTCGGGATCGCCAAAGGAACGTTCTATTATTATTTTCGGTCCAAGGAAGATGTCATGGATGCCGTGGTCATACGGTTTATAGACAGTGGGGCCGAAGCTGCCAAGATGATTGCCGCAAATGCCAATCTCGAGGCACCCGAAAAAATATTTCAAATCATTATGGCTCAAAATCCCAACGCAAGCCGAGAGAAGCGCATGCTTGAAGAGTTACATGATGTTCACAATGCCGTAATGCACCAAAAAAGCCTGGTCGAAACCATCCGGCGGCTGACTCCTGTTTTAACAGATGTCGTCGAACAAGGACTAGCGGAAGGTGCATTCACAACCCTTTATCCAAGGGAAACGGTGGAATTTTTGCTTGTCGCCCAACTCGTGTTTGATGACGGCATTTTCGAGTGGCAGCCCCAGGAACTCATGCAAAAAGCAATTGCCTTTACACACATGATCGAAACGTCGTTAGGGGCAGAACCGGGCAGCTTTGCTTATCTCCATGAAAGACTCACGCAAAGTCCTGGAAACGAAAAAGGAGAAGAGTCCGATGAATAAAACCGAAACGATCGCAAAAGTTGCGGAGGAATCAGGTGTCAGTATTGAAGATTGCCAAAAAGTGTTGGATGCTTTTGAAGACGTCTTAAGCGCTGAATTATCACAATCAAAAGATGTACGAAGTGCGTTTGATAAGGTTTATAAAGTGTTGCACTTTTTCAAAAACAAATAAATGCGGAAGTATCTTTGCTTTTTTGGACCCTAACGGCGCGGGCAAACTTATGTACCATTTTGGAAAAAACGTCAGGAACCTTGCGCATAGACGGCAAAGATGTGAGCACAGATAAGGATGCTTTCAGAAGTGCCATCAGCGTTGTTTTTCAAGATTCTACGCTCGACGATAAAATGACGGTGAAAGAAAACTTGAAAATGCATGCCTATTTTTACAATTTGTCTAGAGCGATTAAGATGGGAAATTTTGTGATCACGCTGCAAATGAGTATACTAATTGTTATTTTGAGTCAACACTAAAATCCATGGTTGATATTCGTGATTAAATACGGTATCACTATTAGCGAGCGAAGGAAAAACACGTAGACTCCTGTGGGAAAGCGCAGGGCGAAGACCCCGCAGGAAAAAAGCGAACTTCTTTTTTTCCGAGGAGGCTGAGCTCGGGGCCCACGGAAAGCGTAGGGTTTTTCCGTAGCGGTCACTACCAATCATAATTGCCCCTAGTTTGTCAGCCATAGATTTTGGTGAAGAGTCGTTATTTTATTTGTAATATTATTTTTGTTATTAGCAATGCTTTATTTTTGAAAAATATGATTTATCCAAACAAGGAGCGAAGGGAAATAAGATGCTGTTCAAAATGTTGAGGAAGGATATTGCCCAAAAAAAGACGATCACTGCGGCGCTATTTATTTTGATCACACTATCGTCTTTATTCGTTGCCAGTGGTTCGAATATGGCGATGGAATTAACCCATTCCATGAACACCTTATTTACGAAGTCCAATGCTCCGCATTTCGTGCAGATGCATGCTGGTGAACTGGATGAGGCCGCTATTGACCATTTTGCATCAAGAAACAGCGACGTGAAAGAACAGCAACTTGTCGAGATGGTTAATATTGACGGATTAAATCTGACATTAGGAGACAATCCTACACCAGAAACAAGTGGTATCATGGATCATTACTTCGTTGAGCAAAATAAAAAATTTGATTACTTGCTTAATTTAGAAAATGAAATCATCCAGGTTTCCCAAGGGGAAATTGCCGTTCCTGTTTACTTCATGCAGCAATACAATCTGAATCTTGGAGATAAAATCAGAATAGCAGATTCCCCATTTGATGCGACATTCACAGTCGTAGATTTTGTTCGTGATGTGCAGATGAACCCGTCCATCATTCATTCAAAGCGATTTGTCGTCCATAACGATGATTTAGATATGCTGAGCAAAAACGTTGGCGAAATTGAATACATGGTGGAATTTCTACTCACTGACTTAAGCAAACTGAGCGAATTTAGAAATGCCTATCAAACAGCAGGCATGCCCCAGCAAGGTCCGAATATTGACTACCCGTTATTTCAGACGTTGCACGCGCTAACAGACGGTGTGGTGGCAGCCGCCATCCTATTCGTCAGCGTTATGCTTACACTGATAGCGATGCTTTGTATCCGCTTTATCATGCTTACGACGCTTGAAGAAGATTATAGAGAGATTGGTATTATGAAAGCGGTCGGTATTGAGCAAAAGGATATTAAAAAAATGTATTTGTTCAAATATATCATGTTGGCGGCTTTGGCTTCTGTGACTGGTTTTTTGATCTCTTTATTTCTGAACGATCTATTGACGGCCAATATTCAGCTCTATTTTGGTGCTGCCGAAAAGAGTATGCTGCACTATATGGTTCCGTTTATTGCTGTGCTTGTCATCTTCTTAACGGTTCTACTTTATTGCACGTTAATACTCAGAAAGTTACATAAATTAACAGCAGTAGAAGCATTACGCTCGGGATATATGGGAGAGGAAGCTAACGCAAGTCGGAAATCACTATCACTGAGTAAAAGTAAATACGTTAACGTTCCTGTTTTCCTGGGGTTAAAGGATGTCTTCGGGCGGTTCAAAATGTACAGCTTATTATTATTTGTCTTCTGCGTATGTTCCTTTATGATCATCGTCCCGGTCAATTTTCTGAATACCGTCCAGTCACCTGATTTTGTCACGTATATGGGGATCGAGCGAAGTGATATACGGATCGATTTACAACAATCAGACGACACCATGGAACAATTTAACCATATGCTCGCCTATATTCAAAACGACGAAGATGTTGAGCAATTTTCGCCGCTGATCACCAGTCAATTCAAAGTCGTCAATAGTGATGGCGCTGAAGAAAACATC
Source organism: Salicibibacter cibi (assembly GCF_016495865.1). NCBI lineage: Bacteria > Bacillati > Bacillota > Bacilli > Caryophanales > Bacillaceae > Salicibibacter > Salicibibacter cibi. Next base: position 626,971 of record NZ_CP054706.1, on the reverse strand, counting down.
ACCGTTGAAAGTGGAGATTTTTCTATTTTTCCGTTGGAATATTTAGAAGGGGATCCGCCATTACGCGAGCAGGAGATCGCGCTTTCCTATTTGAATGGCCAGGAGTTGGAAAAAAATGCGGGGGATCGTCTTCATTTAATCATCAATGGGCAGGAGCAGGAGATGATCGTCAGTGGTATCTACCAGGACGTGACGAATGGCGGCAGAACAGCAAAAGCGTTGATGCCTTTCAATCCCGATACCGTGCTTTGGTATGAAGTGAGTGTGGATGTAAAACATCCTATTAATATCCGGGAGAAACTGGATGAATATGCAGAGATTTTTCATCCGGCGAAGGTCACGGATTTGCAAGGCTATTTAGCTGAAACATTTGGACATACGATCGAACAGCTCAGACTTCTAACCGTTTTAGCGATTATCATCGCCGTCAGTATCGCCTTGCTCATGACATCGTTGTTTCTGAAAATGTTAATAGCCAAAGATGACGCTCAAATCTCAATTATGAAGAGTATCGGTTTTTCTTTCAAAGATATTCGAACCCAATACGTTACCAGGACATTGCTTGTGCTGGGGGTCGGGATTATTTTCGGGACAATCGTTGCCAATACGGTTGGCCAGCGTGTCGTTAGCCTTCTGCTATCCTTTATGGGTGCTTCCGAAATCAGTTTTGTGATCGATCCTATCCAAGCTTATATTCTTTGCCCATTGTTATTAATGATTGTGGTGACTATAGCCACATTCATGAGCATCGTATCTATCAAGAAATCCAGTATCGCTGATCTGGATGCAGAATAAGGGAGTGCTGATATGGAAGTTGTATTAGAGTCAAAGCAATTATGCAAAACATATAGGCTCGGTAAACATCATCACCAACACGTTCTTAAAAATGTGAATGTACAAATGAAAAAAGGAGAATTTGTAGCGGTGATGGGACCGTCCGGTTCTGGTAAATCGACCTTGCTGTACAATATGAGCGGCATGGACCGCATGACCGCCGGAACTGTGATGTTCGATGGACAGGAGATCTCAACACTTTCCGAAACAGAGTTGTCCAAATTGCGCTTACATCATATGGGGTTTATTTTTCAAGGCATTCATCTATTAAAAAACTTGAGTGTTTTTGACAATATCATCCTATCAGCATACTTGGCTAAGAAAAGCAGTCGTCATCAAATAAACGAAAGAGCGCTGGAATTAATGCAGCAGACAGGCATTGCAGACCTTGCCCATCATGACATTACGCAGGCTTCAGGTGGACAGCTGCAAAGAGTGGGCATTTGCAGAGCACTGATTAATGATCCTGAAATGATCTTCGCTGATGAACCCACAGGTGCACTCAATTCTAAATCCGCTACCGAAATTATGGATATATTAGCGGATGTCAACCAGACAGGGACGGCAATTCTAGTAGTCACCCACGATGTCAAAGTGGCTGCAAAAACAGAACGCGTCCTTTATATGGTCGACGGAAACATTGTCGGCGAAAAGTTGCTAGGCAAATATAATCAGAATACCGACGAAATAAAAGCCAGGGAAGAAAAGCTTTCCAGATGGTTAATGGAAATGGGCTTTTAAGTCAATTTGGATTGCTGAACAACTTGCAGCTATCAACTGAAGCCGGGATGCCGCTTCCATGGCTTCGCTTTCCGCGGACGAACGGTCAAGCATCATTGCGCAAAACCGGCGCTTCGGGGTCTTGACGCGTCCGTTTTGATATCTATGCCATTGCAGCGCCCCCCATAGCAATTTCTCCTGAAGCGGGAGACATGCCTTCCGCTGCCTAATCTGTCTGATTGGTTAAGCATCATTGCGCTAATCCGAATAAGTTGTTTGAAGCCCTGGATCATGTACACAAGGGTGTGCAGAAAGGAAAAAAATATCGACCGACCTCGCCAAGTCTTTTGATATGTTCAAACCGGAATAACAAAAACACTTCTTATCGCTGGAATATATTTCGAGTTGAAAACGAACGTATATTCCACTAAACTAATACATATAATCAGAACAAACGTTTCATTTTTCTAAGGTTGGAGGCAATCATCATGAAAAATAAAGTAATCTTTCTTGTCGATATGGAATCCTTTTACGTCAGTGTTGAAAAGGCTGACCACCTAGAATTGAACAATCGACCTGTCATTGTATCAGGAGACCCCGAGCGCAGAAGTGGCGTAGTTCTTGCGGCTTGCTCTGTGGCAAAAAAGCATGGTGTTAAAAACGCATCGAGATTAGGTGAAGCCCAATTGAAATGTCCCAACGCTGTGGTAATACGCCCAAGAATGCAAAAGTATCTTGAGGTGTCTTTGCAAATCACCAATGTTCTTGAACGATTTACGGATCAGGTTGAACCATACTCTATTGACGAACAATTTTTGGATGTAACGGGTTCGCAAAACCTCTTGGGTCTTCCTTGGGAAATGGCGAAGAACATTCAAGAAATTATCAAGAAAGAGACTCAAATCCAGGCAAGGGTGGGCATAGGTCCCAATAAATTTCTTGCAAAAATGGCCTGTGAAGGTTTTGCTAAAAAGAATGCCTCAGGGATTTTTGAATTAAACGCCAACAATATGAAACAATTTATGTGGACCTTACCCATTGATAAAATGCACGGTGTCGGAGAGCGGATGAGCGAACATTTATGCAAAATGGGAATGCGTACCATAGGGGATTTGGCCACCTATCCTTTATCCACCTTGAAGAAAAGGTGGGGGATCCCCGGTCAAGTGCTTTGGGAGACAGCAAACGGAATCGATGCTTCCCCTGTTATTGCAGATTCGCACAGCAACCAAAAGGCTATTGGCCATGCGATGACGTTACCTCGAGACTACTCTTCAAAATCAGATATTAAAGTGGTATTGCTTGAATTGTGTGAAGAAGTTTGTCGTCGGGCTCGCTCTGCTAGTGTTATGGGAAGGACGGTTTCAATCAGTGTGCACGGGGCAAACGTTGGCTCTCCAACCGGATTTCACAGACAGGTCACATTATTGAATACAACGAATAACACGATGGATGTGTACCGTACAGCTTTGGAGTTATTCGAGCGCTTTTGGGATTGCGTGCCTATCCGTAGAATTAGTGCGGGGTTATCCAATCTTTGCAGTGCCGACAGTGTGCAGCTTGATTTGTTCAACAATGTGATTCGAAAAAGAGATCTTGATTACACGGTGGATAGCATTAAAAATCGGTTTGGAGACGCTGCGATTGTACATGCCTCATCATTGACCGATGCCGGTCAAGCATATCATAGAGCTGCCACGATAGGAGGACACTATAAATGAGGGAATATTTACAGCGGGGGAATAAGTTGTGGGAAGGTTCCAGGATGTTTCTTCCTCAACATAAGCAGGCTTTATTAGATCATAAGAAAGAGCAACAAAAGGTGAAAAAACCGGAGCTGGATGAACAGGAATTGGAAGAATTGAATCAAACCTTTCACATGGCCTTGGCTAACAAGGCGCCTGTAACATTTACGTACTATCAAGAAGGGCAATTTTCGGAGCTTGTTGGTTACATTGACGGTTTTCTTAGGGATCGTAAGGAATTACGCATCATTGACCAATCTCAACAAATCCACATATTGAAAACTGATAGTATTGTGGCACTGAAATAAAGTTCAGTCGTTTACTAAAAATTTGATAAAATTATGGATCTCCCCCTTGGAAGGCGAATCCCTATTAGTCTTACAAATCATCCATTTTTATCCCTGTATTATTTTGTATTTCTCAATAGGTGAATAGTGCTTGTCTACGATCTCATCAAATTCACGGAACAATATGCCCGGTTTATCGATGCGGTTATGGCAGATAAAAATCAAACCTGCCTTTTGAAAAACTCGTCTATATCTCAAGTTACACGGAAAAAATTGAATTCATTAAGCGAGCAGGGTATTCAAACGGAGCACTACTGTTTGTTCTTCTTCCCCATCTATCTTACCTTGAGGAGATATATGCCAATTCGTAGCGATTGAACTTATGAGTACTTTTATTTCCTCATCTGTCATTCTTGATATCGTAATCTCATCATTTTCAACACGATAATCGACATTCTCTGCGAAGTTAAATTTATATTGAAGTACCGTTTGTAACCCTTTCAAGGTGTTAAATTTCATTTGATACCCTTTTAAAATGGCATTTTCCAATTCTTCCTCATACTGTTTAGCGTAATCGAATAATCCGTTATATTGAAAATTATCCCCACTTATTTGATTGAGAAAATCAACATCTTCTTCGCGGATGGCGCGTTGTATTTCCAGTTCAGTGATCCCTTGAAACCTTGCATGCTCAATCAACATGGCCGTCAGTTGTGAGATTTTTGTTCTCACATTCATTGTTACTCCTCCTTTGAATGATCATGTTTGAATTTCCACAAAACATCTAAATAGGACTGCTGAATAACGGAAAAAGACTGGCACATAAGCATTTTCCGTTGGTGTTGTCAAAGCTGGATGCAAGGAAATCCATCCTATAAGCAAAAAACCCTTGCACTTCTGGCAACGTATAGATGACGCTGCAATGCGAGACTCCAGCGGAAAAACGGACGCGTCAAGCCCCCGCAGCGCCGGTTTTGCGCGAGGAAGCTTGACCGTTCGTCCGCGGAAAGCGGAGCCATAGAAGCGGCATCCCGGCTTCAGCTGATAGCTGCACGTTGTTCAGCAATCCCTAAATATACTGGATTTAATCAGAAGGATAAGGATCGGCAAGCAGAATGTTGTTTTTATCATCGAAAAATTGCGTGAGCAACATTCCAACTTCTGTTTTCTTGCTATCGTGTGCCATCGCAAATTTCATCATTGCATAATCATGAGACCGTTCTTTCCATTTATCACCTCCACCCTCCCAAACATGTTTTTTATATATCGTCCTTGCTTTCCTTTCGGTTTCTGCTTTAATTAATGCATGAAATGGAAGGGAAAATTCATAATATCTCATTGCCATTCGGCTCCTTTGCAAATAACGAACGTTCTAAAAAAAGACAAAGAGGAGCCTGCGGTGAGCAGACTCCTCCAGTTTTTACGCTTATTTATTTTTGCATCAACAAATGCCTAAATGATACTGAATTCACTATGATGATATCATCTTAATGCAAGTCGAAAACAGTGTCAACCCTAAATGTGAAGAAAACATGAACATCGTTCTAGCCAATAAGCACTTTATCTTCAGGATAATTGATGCGACTTGGTCTTTGTTTGTAGGTCAGCAAGTAAGCCAGCGTTAAAGGGCCTAATCGTCCGACAAACATAGTGATCATCATAATTACTTTACCGATAGGCGAAAGCTCTTCTGTTAAACCCATGGACAAACCTGTCGTGCTAAAACCGGAGACGACATCAAATAACGTCGTGAGGAAGTGGACATCATGTAGTCCCTCCGTGATCGATAGTAACAAAGTGGTTCCAACAATCCACGCTAAAGAGCTCATCACGACTGCAAGTGCGCGCATAACCGTCTCCAATGCTATTTTTCGATGGAACGCATGGACCTGATGACCACTCCTAAACGTATTGATCGTCGCAAGTACAATAATGGCAAATGTATTGGTTTTTATGCCTCCACCCGTACCACCGGTAGAAGCGCCGATAAACATGAGGACGATAATGAAAAATTGGGAAACGACAAGCATACTCCCAATATCAAACGTGTTAAACCCTGCACTCCTAGGGGTAGCACTTTGAAAATAAGCAGCTAATAAACGTTCGGTTAATGATAATCCTTCGGTTGCCGGATTAAAAAGTTCGACAACGAAAAGAAAGAAAAACCCTCCGAGCAAAAGCGTTCCTGATGTAACGAGAACAAGCTTGGAGTGTAAAGACAGCTTCTTTAACGAACGTTGCCGGTATAAATCAACTAGAACCATAAAACCCAGGCCGCCGATAATAAAAAGTCCAGATAAGCTCAGATTCACAAGAGGATCCCCAAGATAATCTTCCATACTGTTGTCAAAAAGCGTGAATCCTGCGTTATTAAAGGCCATCACTGAATGAAAAAGAGCGGAATAAGCAGCCTCTGCCCAACCCATTTCACCACTCCAATGGATTGTTAGAATAAGGACTGTTACGGCTTCTAAAGCCAAGGCCAGAAGCAGAATCGTCATCGCCAATCTGGAAATGCCACGTGCGGAAAACGTATTGGTGGTGGGTTGAAGAAGTAGGCGGTATTTCATCCCCATCACTTTTCCAACCAAGATGGCAACCGTTACCCCGAAAATCATAAAACCAAGCCCGCCCAATTGTACGAGAACGAGGATGATCGTTTGCCCCAAGTATGAAAAATCCCCGCCGGGCTCCAATACTGCAAGACCTGTTACGCATACAGCAGAAACCGCCATAAATAAGGCATCTATAAAACCGACGCTCTCTCCATCGGCGGAGGATTGCGGAAGAGCCAGCAAAATCGTGCCAATGAAAATGAGGGTTATGAAACCAAAAACAATCCACTGAGGCGGACTGAAACGAATGGCTTTTTTCTGCGGACGCATGAGTATAACACCTACTTCGTTTTGCCTTTTTCCCGGTAATCTTTTTGGAGCCGCTTGATATCTTTATGTTTACCGATAATTGTAAGAATATCGCCGTGATGGATTTCATCTTCAATGTGAGGCGAAATATTAACCTCTTCGTCTTCATCCTTGATGGCCATAATAATACACCCATACGTCTTATTGATGTTTAATTTTTGGAGGGTGCATCCATCCATGGCCTTAGGTGCTCGTATTTCAGCCATGTTGTACTCCGATGAAAGTTCCAGATAATCGATAAGATCACTGGAGCTCAACAAGTTCCCTAATCGCTCTCCCATATCTCGTTCCGGAAAAACAATATTGTCAGCACCGATTTTACTGAGCACTTTCCCGTGATGATCATCCTTGGCTTTAGCCGTAATCTCAGCGATATTCAGTTCCTTAAGAATTAATGTTGTTAAAATACTGGACTGTAAATCTTCACCGATCCCAACAATAGCATGGGAAAATTTATGTAAACCTAATTGTTCTAAGGCTGTCTCGTCAGTCGCATCGATCTGAACGGCATGGGTGACATAAGGCGTGACCTCTTGTACGATTTGTTCATCTTTATCAATCGCTAAAACATCTTTCCCATTATCAACCAGTGTTTTGGTTACACTTTGACCGAACCGCCCAAGCCCGAGAACAACAAATTGTTCTTTCACATCTACCCCTCCATTCCCACTAGAGACATTCTCATTTTATATCTTTTTACCAAAAAATCAAAAAAGGAGCCTGAATGGAGCAGACTCCACCGATTGTCAAGCATATTCAATTTGTATCAGTATTGTTTAATTTTTATAAAAAAGTTTGATCACATTCGAATGTGATATTCAACAATCGCGTTTCGATTTTGGAATAGCTCCTTGAGTCAATTAAAAATTTTTCATATTGGGTCAACACTAAAATCAATGGTTGATATTCGTGATTAAATATGGTAACACCACTAGCGAGCGAAGGAAAAACACGTAGACTCCTGTGGGAAAGCGCAGGGCGAAGACCCCGCAGGAAAAAAGCGAACTTCTTTTTTTCCGAGGAGGCTGAGCTCGGGGCCCACGGAAAGCGTAGGGTTTTTCCGTAGCGGTCACTACCAATCATAATTGCCCCTAGTTTGTCAGCCATAGATTTTGGTGAAGAGCCTTCATATTTTACCTTAAAACCGATTCCTCCAACAACATTCTCTCTACTAGGATTGAATAACCTCGTCAATTATTATTCTCTCTTTAGCAGGATCAAACAATGAGTCAAAAGAAGGAGAATCGGAACGCGGCTTGGGGCGGAACTCCGCTTATTCCACAATACGATCTGTCCCGTTTCAGCAGGATCGGAGGTTGATCTGTGTCCAATTATTAGATTAACATCACAATTATTTAGTGTTGGCTCTCATCATCTAATAATTCAACAGAACCTTCCTCTAACGTCAGAACGCTTCCCATTTAAATAGCGAGCAGCCACAAAGCTGCCCGCATCCTTTCCTATCCTTGAATATAATGCTTATAGGCACTCCCCGTAATAAAAGGAGAAAACGCACCATTCGCACATAGATACAATCCATGCATCGCGCGCGTGCAGGCTGTATAAAGCAAGTAACGGTCCCGCTCGCGATGATAATTTGCCGCAGACGCATCACTGACGACCACCGCATCAAATTCAATCCCTTTCGCGAGATAGACGGGCAATACGAGCAGTGCCGCTTTAAACTCAGACGTCTGTTCATGAATAAGTTGCACGTCCCGCCCTGCCTTTTCCAACTGCCCCCATATCTTTTCACTTTCCGCGAACGTCTTCGTCACAATCGCCACCATGCCCAATTCGCTTTCTTCGAGTTGCTTGGCAAGCGTGCCCACATAGCGATTATGCTGCGCCTCATTTTCCAGCTGCTTCATCTCCGGGATCGGCCCCGGCCGTTCAAAAGCCTCGATCTGTTCGCCATTCGGAATCAACTGCTTCGTAAATTCAACGATCGGTTGCGTAGAACGATAACTCCGATGCAACGTGATCGTTTCCTGTTCTTTTGCAGCCGGATCCTCTGCCAGTGGCGCATTCCCCGCGCTTGTATGCGCGTGCACCGCTTGATTGGCATCGCCAAGCAACGTCAGCCGGCTTGATGGAAACAAATGCTGCAGATAACGGATTTGGATCGTCGTATAGTCCTGGGCTTCATCGATGAAAATATGGCGGATATCCGCGTAGATTGGCCTTCCTTTTAACAGGTCTTCAAAATAGAAAAAAGGCGCGGCATCCTCCCAGTGCATCTCCTTTTTTTGAAAATGATACGCGATTTCCTCGGCAATCACTTTATACCCTGCCCACCGGAAAAACTGGATATACATCGCTTCCGCATCCAGAACGTCGAAGGTTTGAATTTGTTTTCTCAGCGGTTTTACTGCGCGACGAACGACGAGCTTTCGCAATAAATCCTCTTGCAATACGGCATCGTTGAATGCCCCCTCATTCTCTGCTACCTTTTCAAACACCTGGTTGTACGTCTCTTGATCCAACAGATCCATTTTCTCATCGACCCAGGCTTTCGGCCTTTCTTCTCTTTCGGTGATTTGCAACATTTGGAGCAGCCATTCGGCCACCATTTCCAGACGGTCAGACATCGACACGGACGACGCCATTTGATAAAAATAGTCCTGAAGTTGCTCCTTTGACACCCATACCTCTCCGCGAAAATAAAGATCTTTAAAAATAAGACCGGCGCGGGAGAGCGAGACTACATAATCGTGAAGATGTTCGATGAAACGAGGGTCCGTTTTCACCGACAAGCCTTGGGAGCGGGTCGATTCAACCTGTTCGGATAAAAAATATTCAATATGGGCGTGGGGACTTTCCAACTCCCAACCGTTCGGCAACCGTTTTTCAAAATGTTGAAAGAGCGTTGACTGCTGCAGGTTATCTTCCCCCAGTTCCGGAAGGACGTTGGAAACATAACGGGTAAACAGCGGATTTGGCGAAAATAACAACATATTCCCGGCATCCAACTTTTCCCGGTGCTTATACAGGAGATAAGCCACGCGCTGCAGCGCCGCTGATGTTTTCCCGCTTCCCGCGGCTCCGCGTACGATGAGCATTTTGCTTCGTTCATTGCGGATCACTTGGTTTTGTTCCCGTTGGATCGAGGCGACGATGCTCTTCATTTGCGGGGACGATTGCTGGCCGAGCAATGATTGTAAAAGCTCATCGCCAATCGTCAGTCCGGTATCAAACATTCCTTCAAGCTTTCCGCTTCTTACAATGTATTGTCGCTTCAGGGTGATGTCGCCCTCTACATCTCCGTCTAACGTCGGGTAATGGGCACGCCCTGGCGCAAAGTCGTAATACATGCCGGAAATTGGTGCACGCCAATCGTAAACGAGAAATTCTTCATCGTTTTTATCCATCAACGAAGCGATGCCGATATAAATCGGTTCCGTTTCGTTTTCCCCGTCTTCTGTGAAATCGATTCGGCCAAAATAAGGACTTTCTTCTAATTTATTCAATGTCTTTTTTTGTTGATGAAGAAGCCCGTGGCTGCGCTCACGTTCACTCAGCAACTCGGCGCGTTGCTTCAGGCTTGCTTGCGTTTCAATGACATCATCCGGCTCATCAAGGTTAACGGTCACATCATCCCAAAACGTGCGCCGAAGCTCGATGACATCATCTTTCAGCTCATTGCTTTCTTCTTTTAATGATTCTTTTTTCTTTTTCACACGGGAAATGACGGCCTGCAACCGTTCACTCTCTTTTTCCCAATCGATATGTTCCTGACTCACCGGAGGTTCTCCTTTCGCTCTAAAAAACGTTCCAACTTATGTTATCATTACGGACATCTAATGTATCACGTTTCCATATACGTATCAAAAACATGGGGCGGAGCAATGAAAGGAATGGTGAAGCGTGGGCAACGGTTCTTTTTTCAATAAAAGCGATCCAAATGGATAAAGCAGCTAAGATGAAAACGTTCATGATCATGATGAAGGTTTTCCCTTTCTTTATTTTCCTATCCATGCACATAACGTATTTTTGGTTGCTTACGATCGCGGGTTGGGCATGCAGCATTGGATAACGAATTAAAACAAGGAGGAATGGCGTGATGCCAACGATCACTTTTTTTGATCGCAGTGACCGTTTTCTCATTCCTATTCTTATTCTATTGATGATCGGGACGGCGTTCGTCTATCCGTTATTGCCGGATGCGGTTGCGATTCAGTTCAATCCGGCGACATCCGAGGCAAGCTCGAGCGTGCACAAAAATTTTGGTGTCTGGGGATTGATAGGGGTTATGGTGATTATCCTATTCATTTGTAATGCGAGCAAATTTATGCCGCCGATCCGTCCCCTCTTCGATGATGGAGCGCCGTCAGTGCAACAAATCGAGGCGGCAAACATCAGCAAGGCAATGCTTATTCGGATTAAGTGCGCGATCATCATCGCCTTCACCGCCCTCCACGTAGGCATCATTCTTTTTAATCTTGATGCGTTGCCCTACCCGATATTTTCACTGCTTACGACAGGCTTCGTCGTATTGATGCTGTTATACTTCGCTCGATTAATAGCCACATTTAATCCGCCCGTGAATCTATGGGAAGAGGAGCAGCCCACCGAGGTCAAAAAAGTCGCGAACCGTTATATTGCTACCGGGTTAATGGTGATGGCGGCCAGCATCGTGAGCATGCATTTTATCAACAGCACGGAATGGGTACTCATTTGGGTTGCACTCGCGACGATTGTCGCTCCGCTCGCTTTGATGGTGTTCGGCATTGTGAAAGCCAAGAAAAAATGGGAGCAAATTGAAGCAGATTAACAGTTTTTTGGGGCACAAAAATACTCCGGGATGCGTTGCTATCATGAATTGGCTGATATATGTCTTGTTTTGGCTGATAAAACCGGTTTTTGGCTGATATATTGTCAGTTTCCGCTGATAAATGAATCCGCTGCCCATCGTCCCTGTTAAAAGAAAATACTTCTTTTTTTGGGGACGTAAGAATGTCCATCGAGAATAATTCTCAATACGAGGTACGCTGGGAGAGATTCATTCAACCACTCTCCCCTAGTGCTACAAGTTATGTGCATTTGATCTCTCTGGTTGGTCGATAGGTCTAAATATTCTGCCAATTAAGCATTTCACTCGCGTTCCCTACCGTCTCTAATCCCTTTCATCCCCCGACATTATCATTCTTATCCACTAGTTCGATCGGATCGCCCCGTCGAATCTTGCCATTCGTCAATACTTTCCCGAAAGCACCACCTCTCCATTCCGGAAACATCGTATCCTTTAAACCAGGGAGTACCTCATCCATTTGCCAACAAGGTTTTGTTTCTCCACATATCTCAATGCTGTTTTCCCCGATATGAAGGATTTTACCTCGACTTTCCTTTAGGGAAACACCGTTGATTAACAAATTGGCACGTCGATTCATAGGATCAAGAGAAGCCCCCAACTCGTTCATCATTTCTTCCCACAGCTCCTCTTCAATGATCGTCACCTGACGGCGTCCTCCCAGATTTGCATTGCCTGCGATCCCATTACCTTTGTTGAAAATCGCTTCTTCGGCCGGAACCATCGGTCCTCCCTTCATAAGTTTAATCCAGATGTTTTTGAGTTGATTCCCCATATTCAAGCTCCTTTTTTGGTTTGTTTTCTATTTTAACATCTCTTGGGTAAAGCTCATCTTTGCGAGCCCGCGAGACCATTTCTCCAATAATATCAATTCCCCAATTTCAGCATCCTTTTCGCGATTGCCAATTTGTTTTTATAGGGAGGGTACAGGAACGGAAGCCGGACTTTCGTGCTTCGATTGGTGATGCCTTTCTGATTACTAAACGTTTGGAAGCTGTAATACCCGTGATAGGCACCTATCCCGGAGGGGCCGACGCCGCCAAACGGCAAGTGAGGGTTCGCGACGTGCATGATCGTGTCATTGACACATCCCCCGCCGTACGACGTCCGCTCCATAATCTTCGTTTGCAGTTTTTCATTTTCGGTAAACAAATAAAAGGCGAGCGGCTTCGGTTGGGCATTCACGTCATCGACGGCCGCGTCGATATCCGTAAAGGTGATGACAGGTAAAATCGGCCCGAAAACCTCTTCTTGCATCGATGCCGCTTCTCTAGAAAAAATATCGAGAATCGTCGGTTCGATAAAACGATCCGCGCGGTCGTGCGCCCCGCCGTATACCACTGCATCGCGATCCGCGTCGAGTATCCCCTTCAAACGATCAAAATGCTTTTCATTAATGATGCGCCCGTAATCTTCATTATTTTGAATATCATCCCCGTAAAATTTATTGATTTTATTTTTCAGCAGTTTCATGAAGCGTTTTTTAGCCTTTTCATGAACCATCACATAGTCAGGCGCAATGCACGTTTGCCCGGTATTGATGAACTTGCCCCAGGCAATCCGTTCCGCCGCTTTTTTCAGGTCGGCATCTTTATGGACGACGGCCGGCGCTTTGCCGCCTAATTCCAACGTAAATGGCGTGAGATTCCCGGAAGCCGCTTTCATTATTATTTTTCCAACTCTCGGACTTCCCGTAAAAAAAATATAGTCGAATCGCGTATGGACCAAAGCATTGCCTGTGTCCGCTCCCCCTTCAAGCACCCGAACATAAGAGGAATCAAAAATGTCGGCGAGCATCTCTTTAACGAGCCGAGCTGTTGCCGGTGTATGTTCCGACGTCTTCAACACGACACAATTTCCGGCAGCCATCGCGCCAACCAATGGCTCCATCAATAGCTGAAACGGATAATTGAACGGACCGATGATCAGCACTGTTCCGTAAGGTTCGTTTACAATGTAGTTTTTTGACGGTTGCATATAAGTAGGCGTCTTGACTTTCTCCGGCTTCGCCCATGTTTTTACGTTCTTGATGGCATCGTTAATGCTGTTCAGGATGATTCCGATCTCTGTTAAGTATGTTTCAAAAGGGGGTTTTCCAAGATCCGCCTGCAGCGCCGAGAAAATTTCATCCTCATGCAATTCAATCGTTTTTTGCAATTTTTTTAACTGCTCGATTCTAAAAGAAAAATCTTTGGTCGCTTCTGTCAGAAAAAATTGACGATGCTCGGCGAGTATAGCTTCCGCTTCTTCTACCGTGGTTAGATCTGCTTGCATGTTATCCCCTCCCGATTCTATTGTTGCTTATGTCCCAAGTCCAGCATATAATGATGGTGAGGTGAAAACAATGGCAATGAGCGAAAAAGAAACATTGATTCAACTCCTAAACACCCTCGATGATAAACAAATTTCTGCGTTAAAAACCGTTGTCGAATCCATGGCTTTAAAAGAATTAGAACAGAAAGATATCTACGATGCCCTGAAGGTAAGTGAACCATCCTTTAAAGAATGGGATAATCAGGAGGACGACGAATACAATGACTTATAAACAGGGCGATATCATTTTAATACCTTTTCCCTTCTCAGACTTGACCGGGAATAAGAAACGCCCCGCTTTAATCTTAAATAAGCCTAACGTTAACAAGCAATCCTTGCTAATATGCATGATGATTTCTTCTGTCCATAGGCATACTTCTTCTGATATTCCAATCCTTGAATGGAATGAGGCTGGTCTTTTAAAACCTTCTGTCGTTAGGGTCAATAAAATTTTTACTATCGATGGATCTATGGTACTAAAAAGACTTGGATGTCTAAATCAAAATGATTTCAAACCAATTCTCTCAAAATTTTTCAGTCTATTTGAATAAATTGTGTTGTTTACTAACATGGATACTGAATGATTTTTAGCAGGATTTTTACGTTTCGATCTATAACACGGATCTCACTCCAATCGTTCTCCAATGCTGGATAAATTATGTTGGTCCAAATATCTAAGTGTTTCTTCATCTAAATCAACAAGCAAGTCTACCCAAAATTCGTTTGAAAGACTATTCTCTCCATAGTAATTGTGATATCTACGAGCGTCGAAGTTTACGTTATCGCCTTCCACCGTTACGCCTTCAACATTTCTTTCGGCAGCTTCGAGCCATACTGAATTTAAGGCTTTTACATGCTCTATCTTCTCCCTATCATCGGCGTCAAGTTCAAGAAGCACGTCATCCAACTCTTCCGGTTCAGGCCTTTGATAATCACCTAATTCGCTAAAATAACTGCCAATCTCTATGGCATTTACGGCTGTATCGTTTTCAATCATTCTTGGTTCTAAACGCTCGAATTCGACAGCCAAACGTTCATACTCTTCTTTTATCCGTGAGATGTCTCCATTGTATGTTCGAAGTCCTAACAATTGGGCATGACGCTTCGTAACCTGTTCCGTCTCCAGTATTTCCACGTAATAAGTCTGATTATGGCTCATAGCAGTAACCAATCTGTGAAAGTCATTATTCAGTTCCTGCGAAATATTCGCCTCGTACATTTTACGTTCATTATATTGGTTATAACTGAAAGCAAAAAGTACGACAATGCAAAAGCCGACCACGCCGACCAATATTTTTTTATAATCTCGATTTATCATTATAATCATCCTCGAATAGATCACGCGGGAAGATTTGTGTTCAGTCCGGCATAAAAAGCGCATGCCCGCCATCGCAACACAGCACTTCAACATTCGTAAAACCCGCATTGTTTAACCAACGAAGCTTGTCTAAAAGTGTTGACGGTTGATCAACCGGGTCATCCGGATAATAAAATTAATTCCACTTCTCACGTCAATTTTATTTCAAAAATAACGCTAAGTCGCTGTCTTCCCATTGGTTAGTATCCACGAAAGATGCCCCTGTCTTAAAAACCCTATTAATTTAATTCAAACGCATCGGCCAATAATTCAAAGGAACGATGCCTGGTCTTTTTTTCCGTTAGCATGTTCAAGATCATCATTTCATCTACACGAGCTTTTTCCGCGAGATCTCTTAATTTCTTCGCTACGTCCTCTACGCTTCCGATGACGAATCGCCCTCTGTTTTCTTGACGAATTTTTTCTTCTTGAGGTGTATATACGTGATTCTCCGCTTCCTCAAGGGTTGGTGGAGCATGTGTGAATTGCCCGGTACCCCATCTGACCCATTGTAGTTCCGCAGGACCAGCGAGATACTCAGCTTCTTCTTCCGAATCAGCGGCGATGACAATGATGGCGAGTGCGCTTTTTGGTTCTTGCAAAAATAATGAGGGTTTAAAGTGATCCCTGTAAGCGTTCAGCATTCGAACCGCCAAATGCGGCGCAATATGTGCGGCAAACACGAAACCAAGTCCATTTTCAGAGGCAAATCGCATTCCGCCGTCACTGGAACCAAGCATGTAAACATCCGGAATCAGTTGCTCGGCAGATGGACGGATGTCTTTAAAGGGGTGTTCCGGCGAGAAGTTCCCGCTAAAATAAGAAAGCAATTCATCCAGCTGTTCCGGAAAATCATAGCCGGTCACCGCTTCACGAGAACGGCGCAATGCCACAGCCGTAAGTCCATCCGTTCCAGGTGCACGTCCAATCCCTAAATCAATGCGATTTGGGTGCAACGCTTCCAGCAACGAAAAATTTTCCGCTACTTTCAGCGGACTGTGGTTCGGCAGCATAATACCTCCGGAACCGATGCGGATGTTTTTTGTAACCGCTGCCACATGTGCGCCGAGAAGATCCGGAGAAGTACTCATTTGAAATTTCGTATTATGATGTTCGGCGAACCAATAGCGCTCATATCCCAGACGATCCGCAAGTTGTGCAAGTTCCACGGAATTTTGCAATGTCGCCGATGCGGATTCACTGTTATAAATCGTGGCCAAATCTAAGATGGATAGCTTTAGCTTCTTAGAATGATTACTCATTTAATCTTGTCCTTTCCGGAGTTGGTTACCCGATATCTTTAGTTTAGCAGTATCATTGCGTGATTTAAATACGCACAGTGACCGTTCCCGTTCATGTAACTCAATGGGACGGCCACCGGTTCTGTTCCGAACACAGCATTTGGCTTGCCTCATGACACCCATCCAATGACAAATGTCACTACAAAAGAATTTCAAACCACGGCATACTACAAGTAATTACTCAATGAAAAGAGGTTGTGTCCTATGACGATTGCAGCGATGCAGGGAATTGTAAAACGATACGGCAATGAACTTGTGTTGGATTATGTTGACCTCTCCATCCAAGAAGGAGAGATTGTTGGCTTGCTCGGACCAAACGGCGCCGGAAAGACAACGTTGATCCATACGCTTCTGGGCATGATTCCGTTCGATAAAGGAAGCATCCAGTTATTCGGCAGTGAAGATAAAGTTTTCAGTCATGAAAACAAGCAAAAAATGGGACTCGTCACACAAGAACTGACGGTGTTTGAAGACCTGACGGCAAAAGAAAACCTGGAATTCTTCGCAGGGGTCTATGGTTTAAGGGGGAAGGAACGGAAAAAGAGAGTAGAAGAAGCGCTCGCATTTGTCGGGCTCTCTTCAAATGCGGGAAAAGCACCGGCAAAATTCTCCGGAGGGATGAAACGGCGACTCAACATCGCCTGTGCCCTCACGCACCGTCCGAACTTTCTCATCATGGATGAGCCAACGGTCGGCATCGATCCGCAATCGAGAAACCACATTATGGAAACTGTCAAAAAACTGCGGGAACAGGGGACGACGATTCTTTATACGACGCATTATATGGAAGAAGTGCAAACGATCGCTTCCCGGGTCGTGATCGTCGACCAGGGTCAAGTCATTACGGAAGGCACGGTAAACGAACTGATCGCGAACATCCAACATGAAGAAAAAATAAACATTGACGTGAGTACGCCCGGTGATGTCCCGATTGAACGTCTCAAAGGTTTAGACGGCGTGAAGAACGTACACGTCGAGGGCAGTACAGTGCAAATCATATCCACCGTCGGATCAGGAAACCTCGACCGTTTGCTTTCACTCATCAAAGAAACGAGCGGAGTTGTCGGTATTCAAGCGGAAAAACCAAACCTGGAAGATGTATTCCTCACCCTTACGGGAAAACAACTTCGTGACGGGGAGGGTGAAGAATGAAAGAACTTTACACGATGCGATTTACCGCCATGAGGCTCATGCGCGCTTGGGTTGTATTGTTGCTCCTGTTTGCCGTGCCGCTCGTGCTTATTACCCTCTTGTCCGTCGTAATGGGAGATGCCCAAGAAGATGGCATGCTGCTCCGGGATGAAATCAATGTGATGATGGTCCTCGCTTTTCAACTGTTTGGCGGCTCGGTCACCATGAATTACATTCACGAGGACTTCTTCACCGAACGCCGCTATCGTATTCAATCGCTACCGCTGAATACGAGCGTTTACGGTTTCACCATCATGCTTGTCGGCACCCTGTATTCCATTGTTTTAGGTACGATTTTGGTCGGCTATGCGACACTCGCCTGGAACGTCGATTGGGGAAATATCGCTTGGTCGATTTTGATCATCGCCCTCATGGCGACACTCTCAAGCATTGTGTGCCTGATATTCACTTTTTCCGTGAAAAAATTTAATATTGCGGAACGACTGAGTGAAGTTTACGGCGTCGGGGCGATTTTACTCGCCGGTTTAATTTTCCCAATGCCCGATCACGCTTTGATCAACTGGGTAAATGAGTACATCAATCCGATCATGCTTGCTTATGAAGCGATTGATGCTTACAGAAATGCAAATCTCGGAGATGCCTGGATGAACGCGGGACTTCTCGTCGGACTTATCGTTATCACCTTTGCAATTATGTTACTCATTGGACGGAAACGGATACCATGACGATTTTTACATTTGCCCTTAAACGTATTTTCAAAGACAAGACGAACCTTATTTTTCTCACGATGTTTCCCGTCGCAGCCATCTTCCTGCCGGAACCGGATGTTTGGCCATTGTTGCCGTTCGGCTATCATTACTTTGGTGTCTTGATTCTTTTCGTTGCCATCAGACTCACCGGAATTTTGGTCGAAGATCGGCAGAAAGGCGTTTTGAAACGATTAGCGGCAGCGCCGGTCACTCATTTTCAATATCTGTTTCAGAATTTACTCGCCTTTGCTGTGATCCTCATCGCCCAATGTATGTTCATAATCGCAGGGGGCGTCATTTATGGACATGACCTGTATGAACCTTTACTGCTGTTGATCCTATTTATCGTCTTCAGTTTCACGGCCATCGCTTTGAGTCTTGCCTGGAACTCGCTGTATCGCAACAAAGAAACATCCTTTCTTGTATTCATGTGCGTCATCATTCTCATGGCAATGCTTGGAGGCATCATGTTTCCCATCGAAATGTTACCGGATATCCTTGAAAAGATCGCCGTCATTTTTCCAACCTATTGGCTTGCCGAAGGCCTGGATTGGGTGGTGATGGGAGAGGACACAGCGGATTTCTTGCTCATCAATGGCGTTTTATTGCTCTATACATTGCTTTTCCTGATTATCGGCAGTATACGCAGAATCGGCTGAATCATTTCCTCCGGCACTTGAGCCGGAGGCTTTTCACGTTTATAGTTAAAAGAAACAGCAGGAGGGAACGAGCGATGAGGGAAAGCTTCGTAACCATATGGCGTTTTATTAATATCCTTTTTCTTCTCAGTTTATGGACCATACAAGCCGAAAGCATTATCAGCTTTTTACTCATCGTTTCACTCGCCATCCTCGTTTGCTTGCGTTGGCGCTTTCAACTGCCTGCCTGGACTGTACTTATTGATATCATTATTTGCGCGCTATTTATCCCCGTCTGGAGCGCCAGTGTCTTTGGTTTCGCCCTCCCGTTATTTGAAAGTATCCTAAGGGGAAAATATGCATATATCATACCAATTGTCGTTTTGATCCCAATCGGAGACGTATACTCCGTCTTCCTCTTCTGGTTTCTTTTTCAAGCAGGGTTTTTAGGCTTGCTCGCCCGTCAATGGAAAAGACAGCGTGATTTGTATATTTCGGAAGCCGACCGTGAGCGGTATGCCCGCTATGAATTGGAAAATATGAAAAATGAACTGCTCAAAGCCAATCGCCAGACCGCACAACTTGCTGAACTATCGGAACGAAATCGCATTGCCCGTGACCTCCATGATCATGTTGGCCATGATCTGACCGGAGCAAGCCTGGCGATGGACACCTTCGAACACCTGGAAGGAAAAGACGCCGAGGAGATGCTACAGGAAATCAAGCTCAGGATCACAAGAAGTGCGGCGAGACTTCGCGATACTGTCCATGACATGACCCCGGTAACGAGAATGGGAGCAGACGTACTGGAGCATATCGTAGATGAGTTTAACCAGGCCGATACCAACTTCCAAAAATCAGGAGATATGAGCCAAGTTCCCGTACATTATTGGAGCTTGCTGGAGCCTTGTTTAAAAGAAGCGCTTACAAACGTTGCTCGTCACAGTGACGCGACAAATGTTGATGTTCAGCTTGATGTCACCGCTTCGATCGTTCGCCTGAGCGTTCGAGATAACGGCACGGCTTCTACCGATTCAAGCGAGGGCACCGGACTCAGAAATCTGAAGCTTCGCGCTCGAGCCGCCGGGGGCAGCCTTTCCGTCGATACAGCTTTCGGCCATCTCGTCGTCTGTGTTTTGCCGCTCGGAAAAGAGGAGGAAGACCGATGAAGATCCTGATTGTCGATGATGATCCACTCGTACGCCAAAGCCTTAAATTATTACTTGAAAAGGAATCGGATATTGAAGTCATCGGCCTTGCAGCGGATGGCCAAGAAGCGATCGAGCAAAGTGAAACAACGCTGCCGGACGTTGTACTCATGGACATCCGCATGCCGAACATGGATGGGATTGAAAGCACGAAACAGCTGAAGTCGCAATCGCCGGAGCTTCGCATCATGATGCTGACAACCTTTAAAGATGAACAGAATATCCGCCTCGCCCTTCAGGCAGGAGCGGAAGGGTACTTGCTGAAGTCAACGCCCGTGGAGAATATGGCCCAGCAAATACGCGCCTTAATGGCCGGCGGCTCAGTACTTGACGCAGATGTCTTGCAAGAAATCATGAACCCTGGAGCATACGACGAACTCGACGGTCTCACCGAGCGTGAAAATGACATCGCCGCCGCCATCGCTCAAGGACTGTCCAATAAAGAAATCGCCGAGCAACTATATTTGAGTGTCGGCACTGTGCGCAACACACTTTCTGTCATTCTGGATAAACTCGAATTACGGGATCGGACCCAGCTTGCGATTTATTATTGGAAACGGGGGAAACATTCCGTGGATTAATCGTGAAAAATGTGCTAGTACTCTATCCCAGAAATTGTTTCTCTTAGGTGTTATCGCTACCTATCGAGGGGAAGGATCGCGATATGCCCTCCGGCGGAGAACGAACTGCTCTCATAGGAACAAGAAGAGCAAAGTTGACGACCTAACGACATCTGCTAACTCGCGTTAGGGCATCATTCCGATCGGTTCGTGCCTTAACGACATCCGCGACCTCCCGTTAGGGCATCAATATTTTTTTGAACCATAATTTATAGTTGGTGACCATTTATTTAAGCCATTCTGCACTAGTGCAGCACGAGTGTAATGAGTGATCGTCTGTCGTTGTGGCTTTAAAAACTGGATTAGGGCGCTAACATGAGTTTTGACGACCTAACTCGGGAGCACGTTAGGTATTGCTTTCTGAGTGATACGGTGCTTATTTTATAAAAAAGATCAGGCGCGTTGATTTACCTTAAAATACCTTCTGGCATGAAAAAGAAAACTGTTTAGTATCAGATAAGTCCTTTCGAACATGATCTGCGGACTCAAAACAGTGCTCAGAAGTCAAAGGAGTCCTCTGGAACATGACCTGCGGACTCAAATCGCCGCTCAGAAGCCAAAGGAGTCCTTTGGAACATGATCTGTGGACTCAAATCGCCGCTCAGAAGCCAAAGGAGTCCTCTGGAACATGATCTGCGGACTCAAAACAGTGCTCAGAAGTCAAAGGAGTCCTCTGGAACATGATCTGCGGACTCAAAACAGTGCTCAGAAGTCAAAGGAGTCCTCTGGAACATGATCTGCGGACTCAAATCGCCGCTCAGAAGCCAAAGGAGTCCTCTGGAACATGATCTGCGGACTCAAATCGCCGCTCAGGAGCCAAAGGAGTCCTCAGGTCCGGTTTTGGGAGCCGTAATGGCTGGCGAATGCCAAATTAGTCCGCAAATGTATGTAACAAACGGTATGTTTAATACCCTTTTCGTCTAAACCCTTTTTTGGAAAAATACGGATAACCAACGCGCCTGAAAAAAGATATGTTAGCGATAATCGAGGTGTAAAAAATGTATTCCATCCTTATCGTAGAAGACGATGATAAAATTGCCGGGATTCTTAGCGATCACTTAGAGCGCTATGGGTATTCCGTCCGTACAGCAGAGCAGTTATATGCCATTAAAGCAGAATTTGTCAAAATAGACCCCGACCTCGTCCTGCTAGACATCAACTTGCCTTACTTCGACGGTTTTTATTGGTGCCGACAGATTAGGAGCGTATCCAATGTACCAGTTATTTTTATATCGGCACGAACGGATGACATGAACCAGGTGATGGCGATTGAAAACGGCGGCGATGATTATATTACCAAACCGTTTCATCTCGATGTTGTCACAGCGAAAATCAAAAGCGTTTTGCGCAGAGCTTACGGAGAGTATGCCCTGAACAACGCCCATAGCCAAACGGAGGAATTAGCCGGTCTCTTTATTCATCCGGAAAAAAATGAATTGGTGTACGACTCCGAACGCATCGAGCTTTCAAAAAAGGAGTTCACTTTATTCCGGAAATTAAGCGAAGCCCATGACCGCATCGTCAGCCGGGATGACCTGCTTGAAGCGCTTTGGGATGAGGTTGATTTCGTGGACGATAACACATTGTCCGTGAACGTGAACCGATTGCGAAAACGACTGCAAGAATTGGGCATCCACGATGCGATCCAGACGATTCGCGGGCAAGGATACCGATTAAATGTTAATTGGCGAGAAGACGAAGGGGCAAAATGACAGATTAAGCATGAAAAATGCCAGACCCCTCCTCCCCTACTCCTCGCTATGTATCCCCGCCCATGGCCATTGCTCCTAAATAGATGATCTCCCTTCCCCCAATATGATATGTTTACTCTATCATGCATCAAATACCTCAGGAGGATGCACAATGATTCGACATTACCTGGCAGACCGTGTGCTTTTTATTCTTTTTTATGTGATCAACACTGCTGCAATTGTGCTCGTCGCTTATTTGTCTCTTCTGTTTGCCGGCTTGGAACAGCCATGGAGCGAATTCACTTATATGGGGCTCCTTGCCCTATTTTTTTTGCTTTTGGGACTGGCCATTGATTATGCAAGAAGACGACCGTTACTGAAAAAATTATTGGAAATGGAAAAAAGAAACCCATTGCCGCTGGAAACTGCGCTTGAATTGGAAACGATGCAAGTACCATCGCGCGAGG
The DNA here is from genome assembly GCF_016495865.1 of Salicibibacter cibi. Classification (NCBI taxonomy): domain Bacteria; kingdom Bacillati; phylum Bacillota; class Bacilli; order Caryophanales; family Bacillaceae; genus Salicibibacter; species Salicibibacter cibi. The sequence goes on along the minus strand of NZ_CP054706.1, from coordinate 604,155 downwards.
CATTCCTGTTCATCGGTATGCTCCGCCGTTACCAGGAACGCTACCGTGAAGAATTAGATCATTACAAGGCGATGCAAGAGCAGCATCAAATTTTCGTCAACCAGTGGGTGCATCACATGAAAACACCGGTATCGGTCATCTCGCTTTTAACGCAGCAGGGAAAACAACAGCTTGAAGACCAGGGATCGAAAACGTTTCTCGATGAAATCAACGACGAAAACGACCGTTTTCGCCACGGCCTTGAACTCATGCTTCATTTGGCTAGGCTCGACCATTTCGCCGTTGATTTTGTTGCCGATGAAGTCGATGTCGTCGCGTTACTGCGCGAACTCGTCAACGAAGAAAAACGCCAGTTTATACGCCGAAATCTCTTCCCGGAAATCCGAGTCGACACTAAGGACCCATTCGTTTACAGTGATCAAAAGTGGTTGCGCGTCGTTTTCCACCAACTTTTACTGAACGCGCTTCGTTATTCCCAACAAGGAAAGGGCGATCGCATCACCATTGCCGTCTTTAAAGAGGGGGACGCCACCCTCGTAGAGATTCAAGACCGTGGCATCGGCATTCCCGCGCATGACTTGCCGAACATTTTCTCCCCGTTTTTCACCGGAGATAATGGCCGGAAAAAAACGGAGTCGACCGGAATGGGACTGTATTTAAGCCGGATAATCACCGACCGGCTCGGCCACTCTCTGTACGCCCATTCGCAAGTCAGCGAAGGAACGACGATGACCGTTCGCTTTTCTTCACGAACTTTGCATGACAGATGACAAGATTGTAAGATTTCACGAATGATTTGAAAGGTAAATCGATGGGAGCCGACGGCCTTCTTTTTTAAAATAAAGACAGACATCCAGAAAAGGAGTGGCCTACATGCCGATACTCGAAGTCGATGCCCTCGGCAAAACGTACTATCCGAAAAAAGAAGGGCTATCGTACCAAGCTTTAATCAATTTTCATCTGCAAGTAGACAAAGGGGAATTCATCGGGGTAATGGGACCGTCGGGAAGCGGGAAGACGACGTTGCTCAATATGCTCGCGACAATCGACGCGCCAACATCGGGAAAAATGGTCATCAAAGACACCGACCCCACGACATTAAACGACAATCAACTGGCGATTTTCAGGCGTCGGCAACTCGGCTTTGTGTTTCAGGATTTCAACTTGCTCGATACATTAACCGTCCGGGAAAACATCTTGTTGCCGCTCGCCCTCGATAAATATTCACACAAGAAAATGAACACACGTCTGAATGAAATCGCCGAACAACTGGGGATTACGGATATTCTTGAAAAACGCATCACCGAAATTTCCGGCGGACAGCAACAGCGTACCGCTTGCGCACGTGCGATTATTCACGATCCGACGATGATTCTCGCCGATGAGCCGACGGGGAACCTTGATTCCAAATCAGCCCGACAAGTAATGGATACACTCACGACGATAAATGGCGAACAAGGCGCGACCATTTTTACCGTCACCCATGACCCGACGGTCGCGAGCTATTGTGATCGCATCGTATTCATCAAAGACGGCCGCTTTTTCTCGGAAATTCGCAAAGGGGATCGCCAACAGGCATTCTACCAAAACATTCTTGATACGCTCTCTGTCCTCGGAGGTGATTTCCATGAACATTCGTCGCCTCGCACGTAAGAATTTAACCGGGAATGCCCAGCAATATGCCGCTTATTTTCTCAGTTGTGTGTTCGCGGTAAGTATTTTCTTCATTTATGCGCAATTCATTTTGCATCCGGAGGTCATGAGCGGGGACATCCAGGCCGGAGATTCCGTCCGTAGCGGCATGATCGCTGCCCAGGTGATTATCGTGATTTTTTCGGTCTTTTTTATCGCTTATTCAAACAACACGTTCTTGCAAACCCGATCACAGGAATTTGGTTTATTGACGCTGTTTGGGATGAGTAAGCGGCAGTTACGAAAGCTGATCTACCTCGAGCAAACGATCACGTCTTTACTCGCGATTGTGTTTGGCCTTGGACTTGGCACATTGTTTTCGAAACTATTTCTGATGCTCATGAGCGCGATGCTTGATACGGAAACGCCGATCGCTTTCGAATTCGTGCCGATGGCTTACGTTATTACGGCGATTGGCTTCATCGTGTTGTTTCAAACGTTGACGCTGCTGTCTTTTTGGAGAATGCGCGGGCAGACCGTTCAAGATTTTTTGCAGGACGCCCGCAAACCGAAAGTAATGCCGCGTTCTTCCATAACAGTAACGGTGATCGCGCTTTTGTTTCTCGGTTTCGGTTACTTTATAGCCGCCACAGCGAGCATTGAACTGTCATTTTTGTTAATCTTTCCGATTCTTTTCTTCGTTCTGATCGGGTCTTACTTTTTGTTCACACAAGGGACCGTCGCCGTCTACAAGCGTTTATATAAAAGAAAATCATTGTTGCAGGGAACGCACCTGGTTACACGCACGAACATCCTTTTCCGCTTAAAGGATTACGCACGTATGCTTTTCCTCACCTCGACGATCACCGCCGTCGTGCTCACCGCAGCCGGCACGGTATATCTTGCGAATGAATATTTGGTTGACATGGTCATGGAGCAAACACCGGCTTCAGTCACTTGGACGGAAGAAAGCGCGGCTGAAAATGCCATTCTTGAGCCGGAACGGGCGGAAGAAATCATTGCAGAATACGATACGGAGATTGAATACACATTCGACGTAGAAATGCTCCGTGCGGATGTCTCCTTTGACGCCGGCGAAAAAGGCGTCGTTGCTGTCTTTCCGGAAACCGAGTACAACGAAATTGCCGCCTATCGAAGTTTGGACCCTTTGGAATTGGAAGAAGATGAAGTATTTGTCACATCCCCCATGCTCGGGTTTGGGCCATGGGAAGATTTTGAAGGCATGGAACAGTTAGACATGGGCATGAACGGAGAACAAACCACCATGGACATCGCCGGCACAGCGGAAGACGCGATTGTCGGCACAACAAATCAGGGGCAAATTCAAGTCGTCATGAATGATGTGAGTTTTCTCCACTATGCCTCTCAATACACGGACGATGAAAAACTTCGCGCGTTAGGTTATCATTTTGTCGACTGGGAAAATGAAGTAGATGTCTCCAATGCGTTGGATGAAGAGGCCGAGGACTCCTTCCTTCTCCAAACGATGGCTCCGCCTTTTCAGGCGCTACAGCAAACATTTTCCTTAACGTTGTTTATTGGGTTATTCGTCAGCGTCCTCTTTTTTATCGTGCAAGGAAGCATGCTCTATTTGAAACTGTTCACGGAATTGGAAGATACGAAAAAACAGTTGCTATCGTTAAACCGTATTGGCATCACCCGCAAAGAAGCAGGAAAAATTCTCGGGCATAAAATTAAATTCCTTTTCTTTGTACCTTTGGCTGTCGGTGCACTGCACGCCAGTTTTGCCTACGCCATGCTCGCAAGCATCCTTGACGTTAATTTGTTCTGGAGCGGCGTCATGGTCATCTCTATCTACGCCATTTTGCAATATCTCTATTATTTAATCACGCGTCATTTCTATTTGAAAGCGGCGTTTCGTTAGCAGGAAATTTGACGTTTCATCACGAATGATAAAGGGAGGTGTTCATGTACTAAGGAGGGGTAAATGATGGCGAATTTGCTAGAAGTAACAACCGGACGACTGTTGGAAAATATTGCCGAACGCGAGGGAGAAAGAGAAGCGGTCGTCTATCCTGATCGCGACTTGCGTCTCTCCTATCGAACGTTTAACGATTTATGCCGGCAAACCGCCCGGGGAATGATGGCACTCGGCATTGAAAAAGGGGATCATGTTGCGGTGTGGACGGCGAATAAACCGGAGTGGCTTGTGTCACAATTCGCAACCGGAAAAGCAGGGGCGGTGCTTGTTACCGTAAACACCAGTTATCAGGAAGAAGAGCTCGCCTACCTGCTCTCGCAATCGGAGTCGTCGACCTTAATTTTACAACCGACATTCAAGACGACGTCTTACATTGACATTTTGTACAGGCTCGTTCCTGAACTAAAAACAGCAGAGCCGGGAAGATTACAATCGGAACGCTTTCCGCATTTAAAACGCGTGATCATTGTGGACGGGGGCGAAGAACATTACCCCGGCATCTATTTGTGGGAATCGCTTCTGGAAGCGGGAAATACAGTGTCCGAAGATGCGCTGGATAAACGCATGGCGAGTCTCGATAAAGATGAAGTCATCAATATGCAATATACTTCCGGAACGACCGGATTTCCGAAAGGGGTCATGTTAACCCATTCCAATATTGTAAACAACGGTTTGAACATTGCCGAATGTATGAACCTCACCCATGAGGATCGTCTCTGTATTCCCGTTCCCTTTTTTCATTGTTTCGGTTGTGTACTCGGAATACTCGCTTGTGTCAACAAAGGAACGACAATGGTTATCGTCGAGGAATTTGATCCTAAAATGGTCATGGAGGCGGTGCATCGAGAAAAATGTACCGGCCTTCACGGAGTGCCGACCATGTTCATCGCCGAACTCAATCATCCCGATTTTGCTGAATACGATTTTTCCGCGCTGCGCACCGGGATTATGGCAGGCTCAAACTGCCCGGTTGAGGTCATGAAAGCCGTTATGGACAGAATGGGTGCCCATGAGGTAACCATTGCTTACGGACAGACGGAATCGTCACCCGTCATTACGCAAACGCGAACCGACGATTCACTCGAACGAAAAACAGAAACCGTCGGCCGGGCACTCCCGAATGTGGAAGTCAAAATCGTCGCTCCCGGGACGGACAAAGAAGTACCCGCCGGGACCCAAGGCGAACTCTGTACACGCGGATACCACGTCATGAAAGGCTATTATAATGATCCGGAAGCGACCGCTGAAGTGTTAACCACCGATGGCTGGCTTCACACCGGTGATCTCGCTGTGATGGATGAACACGGCTATTGCACGGTCACCGGCCGAATGAAAGATATGATCATCCGCGGCGGGGAAAATATTTATCCGCGTGAAATCGAAGAATTTTTATATCGCCACCCCTCGATCTTAGACGTACAAATCGTAGGCGTCGCCGATGAAAAATACGGGGAAGAAATCGGAGCTTATGTGCGATTAAAAGAAGGCCAACAAGCAACCGTTGAAGCTATAAAAGACTTTTGCCGCGGCTCCATTTCCCATCATAAAATTCCAAGACACATCACTTTCGTTGACAGCTATCCGATGACCGCATCGGGCAAAATCCAAAAGTTCAAATTGCGGGAAGAGGCAAAGGAAATATTTTTGGGATCCTCCGAAACCTGATGGGTTTCGGAGGATCCCTTCTATGTCTAATCTCGTAAGATGCGTAGCAGGTCATAGTTTCGATATTTCACATTTCGCATTTTCTGCTGATCCGCATAAATTTGCCTTCTTGACGCTAGGGCATTCAAGGCTTTTCTGGCCGTATTGGTTGAGACTCCCGTTGCATTTGCAGCTTTTTTCGCTGTCGTAGAAGGGTCAGTGAACGTATAGAGCCAAACATGCCGCTCAGAAGCGGTTTCACAAAGATCGAGTCCATCCTTTGCAAGTTGCTCCGATTGTGCCAATTTGTTCAACAGTTGATCTGCCATACGATTGGAAGCCTCCAAGAAAAAAAGAATCCAGGCACCCCAATCAGGATGTTGACCTCGCACCCCATTCAACAAATCATAATATCGATGCTTTTCTTTTTCCAATTCTTCACTCACAAAAAATACTGGCTGTGAAATTACCCAATCCTTCGCAAGCGATAGCACAATTAAAATTCGGCCTAACCGTCCATTTCCATCGAGAAAAGGGTGGATCGATTCAAACTGGGCATGCATAACGGCCGTTTTTATAAGGGGGTCTGAACCTTCATGGATGGCAAATCGATCTTTTGTTACGTTTTTTCGGTTATTCGTATCGCCATTAATAAATTTCTCAAGATTAGCCATGTAGTCATCAATTTCGTGAGCAGGCGGGGGAATATAAGTGGCATCCTCGATTCGATTCGTAGGTCCAATATAGTTTTGGATTTTCCTGAATTGCCCTGACGAGGTCGTCGAACCTCTAGCTCCCTCCATTAATAATTGATGTAATTCCCTGATCAGTCTTGTGGATATGGGATAACCTTCACGAACCCTGGCGAAACCTTCATGTAACGCAAATTGGTAATTTTCTACTTCAATGATCTCCCATCTTCGCTCTCTGTTATCTTTTTCTTCAACCATATCAGCGAATGTAACTTGGGTTCCTTCAATTTTCGTGGATTCCACCGATTCGCTTAGCGATAACATCTGTATAAGTGGCTGACTTACAATCGCGTGTTTAAATTCTGACTCAAGCTTCCCTAACTTAGCATTAACCTCAGCTAATACATTTAATATACGTAGAGCATCTTCCGTAGATACATCGATCGGCAAGTTGTCGATTCCTTTTATGGCCAAAAAGGACACCTCCTTTGTTCAATTGTACCTTTTTGCGTATATAAGCGCAATTATCACCTAATTTTTCGCTTAATAAACATAGCGCATCGAACTGTGTTACGGTTCGACCTCTTCGGAAGTGCTTTTCTGAATAAATAGAATTAAATCCTTTCGAAATAAGAACACGATAAACGGCTTCCTTCCGTATACCTCAAACCTTGGCTGGGCATAATAGATCACAAATTCTAACGATGCGCGAAGGAAGTGAAATTTCATGGATTACAGTCATCACGATGAGCATATTTTGGTCTGCGTGAATCACGGCGAATCTGGGATCCGACTTATCCGCCGCGGCCTTAAGCTCGCCCTAAAGCTGGAAGCGCCTCTGACCATTATGGTGTTCGGGTCTTTGCCCCATGACGATGAGCACGACAAAATTGTCGGTATGCCGTTGTTCAAAAAAATTTCGCACCATTATGGCGCCGATTTGATTATGGTTAAGAGCGAATCTTATCGTGTGAAAAAGGTCATTGCAAACAAGGCAAAAGAAATCAAGGCCACTCAAATCATCATCGGACAGATGGTGGAAAGTGTGTGGCGACGCTTTTTGGGAAACACAACACTTGACAGTTTGTTAAAGGACCTCCCTCATGCAGACGTGAGAGTTGTGCCGAAACATCATCATGAGGATGATACGAATTACGAACACGGAATAAATGCCTTTTTGCACGGGCGGGAAGACGGGACATACAACCTTGCCTTCCATCACGACACAACCGTCACCCACGAAGGCGTATTTTATAAACACATCCATACTGATTTTAATAACGGCAGGTTTGTTTATTATGAGGAAAAAGACATCTATGAAGTACGTGTGTTGAAAGGGCATGTGCCACATTTGGAGAATATTGCCGAGGGCGTAACAAGTGGTGAAGGGGGCTGAAAAGCACCCTTCTACAGCCTTTCCGATAATTTTCATATCTACCAAATACTACAGGGTACTAAAATCATGGGTGCGTGAATTGAAATCCAACGCATGTCTGATACCTACCTAAAACTGCAGAGTGCTAAAACCTACTCGTTGCCCTTGCCTTCCTACCTGTTGTCTCATACCTACCTAAAACTGCAGAGTGCTAAAACCTTGTGGGGACGCATTTGTATTATCTTCCGGTCTCATACCTACCTAAAACTGCAGAGTGCTAAAACCGTAATACGTCGCCCATGACCGTCGCCAGAGTCTCATACCTACCTAAAACTGCAGAGTGCTAAAACACCCTTATTGCATGAAAAATCTAAAGGCGGGTCTCATACCTACCTAAAACTGCAGAGTGCTAAAACTTGTTCGACTGATTTTCGATCAACCTTTTTGTCTCATACCTACCTAAAACTGCAGAGTGCTAAAACTCCTTCTCCATTCGATTTACCTCATTCCAAGTCTCATACCTACCTAAAACTGCAGAGTGCTAAAACCTGTCGTGAAAATTTTTCATGCCCTTCCAAACTTCTCTACAAACCTTGCTATAACAGGGTTTAATAGAGAATAATCAATGTCTAAACTATATTCTAACCCCATTTCCTCCATAAAATCAATGAGTACGTATAGTTCAATATCTCTGTTCACTTGAATATCTGCGATTTGATAATTTGAGATCGTCGGATATGTCTCAAGATTCACCACGTAAGTATTAAAGATCTTTGAAAAAGTGTGTTCCAACTCTTCCTTCTTAAAATCTAACGGCGCATTCCATTCCATCTCCTCAAAATACTCATTGGTTAGACGCTGTTTACCGTTTATTATCAAATTATTACTCAGTAAATCCTTGGAGAGAAAATACCGAGATTTTGTTAAGACGATGAATGTCATCTTGTCAGCACACTGGTCCAGAATCTTCTTAAATTGTACTTGTTGGCGCGGCCCCAACATGTGCTCGGGATAGTAATAGATCACTAATGGTTGTACTTTGCTCGTTTTCAATATTGTTTTTGTTATCATCGGCAGCAATAATTGTAATTGGTGAAAAATAACCCCGTAATCAGCACTCTCTTTTAGCTCAAAATTAACATCCAATAATTTAATCAGCCCATCCACATCGAGTTTTTTCACCTCAATGGGCAGATCAGTCTCAATTAGTTGAACGGCATCTTCGATCAAACTATTAATAGTTTGTAAATATCCAGAGAATTCAATTTCATTTAAAAAATCCTGTCTAAGTTTCCTTTTAAGGATTGATTTGCTTCCCAGCTGTGTGTCAGCTAGTATATTGACAGTCGATAAACTGAAAAACTGATAATGGTGCGCGGTAACGTTTTCATAATGATTGTCTATCTCTTTTATACTAACTAAACTTTTCACTTTACTTCGTGGTTGAAAGTAACCCACAAGTAAATCCAACAACTCTTTTTCATTAAATGAGTGATTATCAAATATACAACAATAGTTTGAAATATTTAAATTGAGGTCTACATTTTCAGACCTCACGTTCCAACGCATATTCAAGCAATCACCCCTGCCTAAAATTCAATCGTTCGATTGTCGCCCAATAACTCTATATTTTTATCCTCTTCACCAACCAAAATCATCATATTTTCAAATTGTTTCTCAGTGATAACCAAAGATCTCACATGTCCATCTTTAGGCAAATAGCGCTTTACATTATTCACCGATTGATGCGCAGCTTCTTTATTGAGGCAAGATTTTATATAAATGGAATACTGCATCATTAAGAAACCGTCCTGAATTAATCGTTTGCGAAATTTCGTATACGTTCGAATTTGGGCTTTTGTTTCTACAGGTAAATCAAACATAATAAACACTCTCATAAATCTATAACTCATGGAAAGCAATCTTCTTTGCGTTAGGTGATTTTATTTGATTGCCTGTATCAAAATATTCGATAATTGAGCCTACAAAAATATCAATAGCACGTATAACGGTTTGGAGTTTCCCATCTATTGATATCCGACTATGCAACAAATTAATTAAATTTAAGCGATATTGTTTCGTTAAAAACTCGTCAGGCGGCTGTTCAATGACATAAGCATCCACAATTGGACGGAACGGTTCTATAATGTCTGATGCCAGGTTAAAAGGATTTCTTTCTCCCCTATGAAAAATACCGATGCTGGGAAGCAGCCCTTTAGCTAAGATGGTTCTGCCAATTGCCGAATGAAGGATTGAATAGCCGTAATTTAAAGCTGAGTTCTCAATAATTTCTCTATTACTGCGATTATAATCCTCACCAAAAAATGAGTTAAAATAGATCTTAGCCGCTTGAGCTTCACAATTCGTCCGATCAAATGGTTCAATTTCCGATAATAGATTTAACAGACGATTAATTCTTGGCTGTTCAACCTTTGCTCGCTCCATGATTCTCGTTTGATTAAAAATCTTTTGTCCTACAATTTTTTTCCATAACTCCCCCTTTTTATCATCGTCCCATTCTAATTGTCGAGTCATGCGTTTATGCTGCCCAAAATGGCCAGTTACCGGTAATAGTTGTGTCTCTGGAAGGTGATCTTGACCACATACGAGAACTAATATGTTGTGCTTTGAAAGTTCAACGATTAGTCTTCCGGTTAACTTACATGTTAGATCTTCAATGACAACCGAAAAAATATCTGCCAAAGGGATTTTCAATTCGTCATCTCCGCGCTTTACCTTTAGACTATCTAAGTGCAATGACATTTGATCAACATTTGTGACATGAACTACCCTCCAGGACATGGAATTCCTCCTATTTATTATAGCTGAATCGTAGTTTTTCTCCGTTTTCAGGGAATCTATCACCTAAAACATTTGTATTTATTTTGTCGAATTTCCCGATTTTCTTACCTATTGTTTTTTTAATCCTTTTATCTGATTTTTTATTAAGAGTATCTAACTCTATTATATTTGTTAAATCATTATTTACCCCAATAAAACGATATTCTAAATCATCAACTACGATCATATCACTTTTGTACGCACTAAATTGAAAGTGATTTATATTGGTGATCCTTTTCTCCTCAAGTTTCTCGTAATACTTTTCTTCAGGAATAATGTACTGGCCCTTTTCTTCTTTTAAATCATCGTAACGTATCGTAATAAACTTATATCGCTCTTCGTCCTTGTAAACATCCATGCGATATGGTTTTAATGATAAGGTCACCACTCGTTTGTTTTTCGGCTCAAACTTGTACGATAAATCCTTATGACTGCCCAATTTGAAAGATTTATACTTCAATGACTTAACAACAGGACCTTTGCCATTTTTACTATACTTCGTTAAAAACTCTCCTGTTTCTTCATGATATTTAGCCAAAGGATTTTTTGCTTCTGCATACCGCTTCATAATTGTTTCCAGCTTCTCAAAGGTAGGTTGGTCATGTTCATACATTAAAAAACTTTCAGGTGATTTCTTAAACTGTTTTGCTAATTGTTCATCGTCCTTATTATAAAGTCCTTTGATTTTACCAATAATGAACTCCCCGTTTTCTGTATCACGAGTGGAGTAAATGGTGTCGTTCATTAATTGCCGATTCGGTTTTTGATCAACCCTATGAGAGTATTTGTAACGTTGATAGTTCTTAATCTCTTTTACTTTATGATATTTTTCCGTGAAGGCTGCATCAAATGTAGACTCATCCAAAAGTTCCCCTGTTTCTTTATCAATAATTCGCTCATCATCAATCATTACATTTTGTTGTTTAAATAAATCTTTTGTTTCCAATAAATACCCGGCCATGGCAACAATGAGAGCATCTTGTGCGTGATGTTTATAGTCTTCATCACGGTCTTTATGCAGCCCCCAAAGCTTTCGCAAATAGTTGGTAAAAGAACCGTTAATAGGCTTAACAATCACGTCTTTATCGTTTTCATTGAAGTAAGCTTTTAACAGGGTCATAAGTTCTCGTGTTGCGTAGCGAGTATCGACAAGGTTTCGATTGATAAATTCTTTTTGAACATCAAACTTATTGATATCTCGTTCTTCTAGCAAATAGTTTCGCTTTTTCTTTGGCATTTTATCCTTGGATTTGGAGAGTTGAAGGATATGACTTTTGAATTTCTCGTAAGAGATCCCACCTTGGCTAGATTTTAAATATTGATACGGCGTTTTATTCCCTTTCTTTTGGTTTTCCTCAGTATGAACCAAAACTTTATTAGCCTGCGAATCATCAAAAGAGACAGAACGAGGGATTATATGGTCAATTTCATAGTTTGCCGGATTCTCAATTAAATCTTCAATTTCGATTGACTTTAATGAATACAAACAATCCCCATCTTGAAGGTGCCAAAGTCGTAGCTTATTGAACATACCGGATTTCTCTACTAAATCACGGTCATCTAACTTTTCCCTGACTTGTTGATTAAGCGCCTCATTCTCTGTTTGCATCTTCTTCAAAAACTGCTGTCGTTCTTTGCTGTTTTTTTCGCGAGCAAGTTCGATCACAATCGTTTTCGGTTCTCCATATTTTTCGATTAAGGCATTTACAATACGGATAGATTGGATAAACGATCGTTTCACAACGGGCGAGAGTATTAAATCATCAACGTATTCATACGGGATCTTAGTCCTCCCTTTCAGTTCAACCTTTTTAGGGTACAGTCCTTTTTCGGAAAATAGCTGCATTTGATTTTTGTCTGTGTCCCACAAATCTGGCAACAACAAATCGATCGCTTTTAAGCTTAAACTATGGGTACCAGAGAAATTCAGACGTGCTATTTCATCGATTGTTGAATCCTTTACATCCAAGTCCAAATCATCTAATTTATCTCTTGTATCTGTTTCGTCCTGCCAAATGGTAAGTATTTCAGCAATTTGGTCTAACTTTGATGCAGACAGTTCTATAAGGGCTGGGTCAATTTTTCTTAATGTTTGTATGAATTCCAATGTAGTGAATTCCGGCTGTTCATTTTTCTTTATTCGATAACCGCGAATATCTTCTTCGGCAACGTCAATCACTTTGGCAATCTTTTTAAGTGTCGGGTTTCCTTTACTCATAAAAACTTGATCAATGATTTTCTCTTTTTCATTTTTGGATAGTTTGGTATTTTCCTCACGCAATATCGTTAAATTGTTTAAGTCATTGAGCAAGTTATACAGCTGAGCAGAATACGATTGGCGAACGGCTCTTGTTTCTTCCGGAAAATAGCTGCATTTCCCCATCATTTGCCGATACCATTTTTCAATGTCCTGATCCCAGCCATATTCGCTGCCGGCACCGGGACCTTCATAGTATTCCCTTCTTTGTTCAACCAAGTCAATATATTGATCAATGAATGAATCATCTATACGGGTATCAAACGTCTTTTGTTTATTGAGTAAGGCTCGCGCTTCTTTTACATAATCTTCGGTTTTAAACCGATTTTTATGGCCTCGTACCTCACCTTCATTTTCCAGTCGTTCTAATTGAAGCTCACAAACGTATTTATCCTTCAATTGTCTCTCGTTGATTTGTATCTGTTCTTTCGTTGATAAGGATTCGTCATTTGCCTCTTCTTCATCCAAATTTGAACCGGTAACATTATGGACGCCACGACGTTTTATCAAATGAAATAAGGCCGTTACTAATTCATTTTCCGAAAGCTGCTCTGTTAATCCTTTAACTCGAAGTATGTATGGGCTCACGTTAGATGTTCGATGTGGAGATATATCGTAGAATGATAATAATTCCATAAGTCTTTCCTTACGGTGTTTCCGTCTCCTTTTTAATCTTCTGGCACTTCTTTTCGACCTTCTGCCATCATTATTTGATACATCCGCTTCCGGAAAGAGCCTTGTTCCTGCTTCAATAATATTTTGTTGATCATCAATAACTCCGAACCCGACGGACCCAACTCCTATATCTAACCCTATACTATAGTCCTTTTTCACAGTAACACCCCTGTAAATAAGATTATTTAAAGGAAATTATATCATAAGTTGACACTTTTAGACATAAAAAAAGAACCACCAATTGGCGGCTCTTTCTTGATCCTACAAGATCAATTCCGGCACTAAGGCCTTGTTTTAGCAGATCCTGCAGTCTTAGGTAGATACATAACCCGTCGGTTATGTGAGACAATTTAATCATACAATAGAATCATTTACTTGTCAATTGGAATTTTAGAGATTCTTATCCTCTCTTCCGACGCTCTCTTCCGGCACCCACCCATTAAAAAACTCCTTGACAAAACAATGAATTTCAAGAATGATTAACACTTAGCTATAATGTGTTCCCCGCACAATAAAAATAACATCATGAAGGGTGAAATAATGAAGCTTGGGGATTTGAAAAAGAGAGTTAATATGCCCGTCTTTTTAATCAGTGGCGGGTTGTTGGTTTTATTTGTTGTTATGTCTTTTTTCTTTTTTGATGGTGTTGCTAATTTTGTTAATACGGGTTTTGATCTTTCAATCGCTTATTTTGGCGCTTTTTGGCAACTGTTATTATTAGCGACGTTCGTTGTCGGGGTTGTTTTAGCCATTTCGAAGTATGGCAAAGTTCGTTTGGGAAATGAAGATAAGCCGAGAATTAGCTTTTTTAAGTGGGCAGCTATCCTGGTTTCTTCGGGGTTGGGAGCCGGGGGGATTTTTTGGGCAGCTGCCGAGCCTATTTATTATTTTACGGAAGTTCCTCCTATGCACACCGGCATCGCTGACGGGGCACAAGAAGCAGTGGGGGTCGCCATGTCGCAAAGCTTTATGTCTTGGGGATTTACCGCTTGGGCGGTTTATGGCGCAGTTAGTGGCATGGTCATTATGTACGCCCATTATAATAAAGGGCTATCGCTAAAGCCGAGAACCTTATTATATCCGATCTTTGGTGAAAAAATTGAGCATAATAAATGGGGAATAGCGGCTGACGTATGCTGTATTTTAGGGGCGGTTGCAGGCACAATTGGAACCGTTGGTTTTTTTGGATTTCAATTAAGTTATTGGTTGGAGCATTCGTTTGGCATCCCTGATGGTTTATTTACACAAATGATTGTTATTGGACTGCTGATTGCTGTTGTTACAATTTCTGCAGTCACAGGCATTTCAAAAGGCATTCAGTTTTTGAGCAGGATGAATATTTGGCTGATATTTCCTGTCGGTGTCCTAATCCTTCTGTTGGGTCCGGGAGCTTTTGTCATCGATACATTTATATCATCCTACGGAACCTATATAACCGAATTTCTGAACATCCATACGTTTCGAGGCGACGAAGAGTGGTTAGGTTTATGGATGCTGTTTTTCTTTGGATGGTTCATCGGTTATGGTCCTCTGATGGCGATGCTCGTTGCCAGAGTGTCTCGGGGAAGAACCATTAGAGAAGTATTTTTTGTCGTGTCAATTGTAGCCGCGCTTGTGTCCAATGTTTGGTTTACTGTCCTGGGAGGAACCGGTATTTTTTATGAGTTACAGAATACAGGTTCTGTCAGTGGTCCTCTGATGGAAGATGGTTTACCCGCGGCTGTCGTTAGCCTTGCAGAACAATTACCATTAGGGGCTTTAATGGCTGTACTTTTAGCTATCTTAACCATTTTGTTTGTGATCACCACAGCAGATTCTATGTCGTATTCTATTTCCATGTCTGTGACCGGTGAAGGGGATCCGCCGAAACCGATCCGGGTATTCTGGGCAGTGATGATCGGTGTTATTTCGATCATTTTGATTAATATCGGAGAAGGAAGTATCGATGCGATCCAATCGTTTATCATTATTACCGCTGTGCCAATTTCCATCATTATGCTGCCTATCTTATGGGGCGCCCCTAAAATAGCGAAGAAAATGGCGGTTGAACAAGGGATTGAAGAACAAAAGAAAAAAGAATCTTAATCCCTCGTCATAGTTTAAACCCGAGTGCAGCCCCTTCCCCGCACTCGGGTTTTTTCTTCCTTATTCAAATAACGAGCTCACCGATACCTCATTGTGCACGCGGTGGATCGCTTCTGCCACCAGCGGCGCGACGGAGAGGGTTGTGATTTTGTCGATCATTTTTTCTTCGGGAAGTTCAATCGTGTTGGTGACGACGAGTTCTTTGATCGGCGATCCATCGATGCGGCTGATCGCAGGTCCGGAAAGAACTGGATGCGTACAGCAGGCATAGACGGCGTTGGCCCCGTTTTCGATGAGCGCGTTGGCGGCGGATGTGATCGTGCCGGCGGTATCAATGAGGTCGTCGATAATGATGGCGTTTTTTCCTTCGAACTCGCCAACGATGTTCATGACTTCAGATACGTTCGGACGGGGGCGGCGCTTGTCGATGAAGGCGATGGGCGCGTTCATTTCATCAGCCATTTTGCGCGCGCGGATGACTCCGCCATTATCGGGCGCGACTACGACTACGTCTTCCAATTGCTTTGCTTTGAAATAGTCGGCAACGATTGGCACGCCCAGCAGCTGGTCGACGGGAATGTCGAAGAATCCTTGGATTTGGGGTGCGTGCAAATCCATGGTGACGACCCGGGTCGCACCGGCGGCTTCCAGGAGGTTGGCGATTAATTTTGCGGTAATCGGTTCCCGGGAGCGCGCTTTTCGATCTTGTCTCGCGTACCCGTAATAAGGAATGACTACGTTGATCTTTTTTGCCGAAGCGCGCTTTAACGCATCCAACATAATCAATAATTCCATTACATGTTCGTTTCCGGGTTGTGCCGTCGATTGGAGGACGTACACTTCACATCCGCGAACGCTTTCTTCAATGCTGACCTGGATTTCCCCATCGCTGAACCGTTTGACGGAACTTTTTCCGAGTTCACAGCCCAGATGTTGGACCACCTCATGAGTGAGCGTAGGGTTCGAACTTAATGTAAAAATTTTAAATGTATCATTTAATGGATAGCTCATTGTTCCTCTCCTATTTAAGTAGATTGACCGGTGTCACTGCTTCTTTTTCATCGAGGACTTGAATAAGGTTATCAACGGCTAAATCGGCCATCGCGCGTCGGGTCTTCACGCTGGCGCTACCGATGTGCGGGACCGCCGTGACGTTCGATAATGTTAAGAGCGGGTGGTCCGTCGGGACAGGTTCCTGTTCATAAACATCAAGCCCGGCACCCCAAATCTCATCATTGGCAAGCGCTTGGTAGAGCGCATCTTCATCAATGATGCCGCCGCGGGAAGCGTTAATTAAAATAGCATTCTCTTTCATTAAAGCAAGTTCTCGTTGTCCTATCAAGTGATGGCTTTCTGAGCTGTAGGGCAAAAGGAGCATGACGAAATCGGCCTTTTCGAGCAGCCGGTCCAGTTCCGCATATGCAATGTCCAGCTCTGACTCTTTATCTTTTTTTCTCGTCCGACTGTAGTAGAGGACGTCCATATCAAAGCCCTTCGCGCGCTTCACGACCGCTTCGCCGATTCTGCCAAGCCCAACGATGCCGAGCGTTTGGCCGAACACATCCTGACCGGTGAATTGCATCGGCGACCAGGCGCCCCATTCTCCTTTTTGAAGCGTGTCTGACGTTTCTACCAATCGTCGCGCGGAAGCCATTAAAAGCGCGAAGGCAAGGTCCGCGGTCGTTTCCGTCAGAACATCGGGCGTGTTCGTGACCGTAATGCCGTTGGCAGTGGCCGTCTCCACATCAATATTATTATGCCCAACCGCCATATTCGCGACCACCTTTAAACGTTTCCCTGCTTGCAAGACTTCTTCATCAATCGTTTCCGTGATCATGCAAAATAACCCGTCGACGTCTTTTATTTCTTCAAGCAGCGTCTCACGTGGCACCGGTTTGTCTTCTTCGTCCCATGACCGTACATCAAAATGTTTGGCGAGTCGTGCCTCAATATCTTCCGGAAGCTTGCGTGTCACATAGATTTTGCGGGTTGAAGTCAATATTTTCACTCCCATTGCTTTATTCTTTTTTTATTATAGCATTGATGTGCGAACAATTTTAGGGATATGGAAGGATAGACATGAAAATGAAGGGAAAAGTCGTAGTTGTCACCGACGCCGGTTCAGGTGTGGGACGAGCGATTGCTCAGCGGTATGCTCGGGAAGAGGATGTTGGGCATTTGATTGACGCCGCGATTGAACATTTCGGCACGTTTGATATTCTCGTTAATAACGCGGGGGTAATGGACAATATGGTGCCAGCCACGGAAATAGCCGACGAACTCTGGCTCCGGATTCTCGATGTCAACATGACCGGTATGATGCGCACGATTCGCCAAAGCCCTTCCTATTTTTATGAAAAAGAAACAAGGCGTGATCATTCAATATGGCACCTTCAGCGAGTCTCCAAGAATCCCGCGCGGGATTGGCTGATACGGCTTCCATGTACGCAGTGCGCACTTCGGATAATTTAGCGGTGAACCAACAGAAAAGAGGCCGAACCAAGGATCAATTTGGGCAATTTTAAGGGATCTATCTTTATCGTTGTATACGATATAATCACAGAGCGATCGTCGAATATTATATCGTGTATAGAAGCTGATTGGTTGAACCCATCCATATTGAGAGCAAGAATGTAGCATCATTCTTATTTTTTCGTCCCACCCTTTTTTGGCTCAATGGCTCGATTCACCTTGATTCATGACAAAACACTCGCGATCAAGTTGAACATTTCCCGCGGTCCAAACAGCATGCACACGGCCAATCGCCGAATACATGCCACCCGCGCTCAACCAAGCACTGCCCGGTCATTGGCAAGCTGCTCGCCCTGGATCTTCTGAAACTCGTTAAGCAATTGTTCGATCGTGAGCGCTTGCTTCTCTTCTCCCGACGCTTCGAAAATAATCTTTCCTTTATCCATCATGATTAAGCGATTGCCCAGATCCAATGCTTGTTGCATATTGTGCGTCACCATCAACGTCGTCAATCGCGTTTCTTCAACGATGTCTTTTGTAATGCCGGTGATCAGTTCTGCGCGCGATGGATCCAGGGCGGCGGTATGCTCATCAAGCAAAAGAATCGAAGGTGTTGTGAAGGTTGCCATCAGCAAGGACAATGCCTGGCGTTCCCCGCCGGAGAGAAAACCGACCTTCGCCGACAGGCGATCTTCCAGCCCGAGGCCGAGGGTCGCAAGTTTTTCTTTAAAATACGTTCTTCTTTTTTTTGTGACACCAACAGAAAATACGGAGCGTTTTTTCGTACGGTTATAAGCCATCGACATGTTCTCTTCGATGGTCATCGATGGCGCCGTGCCGGCCATGGGGTCTTGAAACACACGGCCGATAAACATGGAACGTTCATATTCGGCAAGCCTAGTCACATTTCGACCATCAATCTCCACATCACCGACATCCGGGGTCAATTTTCCCGAAACCATATTCATGAGCGTTGACTTCCCGGCCCCGTTACTGCCAATAACCGTCACAAAATCTCCCGGCTCTAGGGTAAGGTTAGCGTCCTCGAGCGCGCTCTTTTCGTCGACCGTTCCTTCATTAAACACTTTATAGATCTGACTTAGCCGAAGCAGAACCGCTCCCTCCTTCATCTTCCTGTTTCAATTGGCGCGCTTTGCGGGATCTGCGTTTGCGCTCTTTTTGATTTTCGAGCATTTTCGGAATGACAAGGGCGCCGACCACGATTACCGCGGTAATTAACTGCATATCGCCGGTTTCCAAGAAGTCAACCCGAAGGGCGAGCGCCACAACCATTCGATAGATGACGGCACCGCAAATCACGGCGAGGGTGATTTTAAAAATAGACCCTTTTCCAAAGAGCGCTTCCCCAATAATAACAGAGGCGAGCCCGATAATAATCATCCCGATCCCCATGTTTACATCGGCAAAACTGCTATATTGGGTCACAATCGCCCCCGATAACGCAACAAAACCATTAGAAATGCCGAGTCCCAATATTTTTAATCGGTCCGTATTGGCCGACAGACTGCGAATCATATCCGGATTGTCTCCCGTCGCCCGTAAGGCAAGGCCCACTTCCGTTTTTAAAAAATAATCGGTAAACGCTTTTACAAGGACGATGATAAGAATCGCCAATAATAGCACTGCCCACGTCGATGGGATAAACGGAATGCCAACCGCGGCCAAGGCGCCATTTACCCAATCATCGATCGGAAGGCCAGCCCAAAAATCGGAAAACATGGAAATGATCGTGTTGTCATTCATCAAGGAAATGTTCGGGCTGTTTCCCATAATCCGCAAATTAATGGAGTACAACGCGATCATCATTAAAATCCCCGACAACAACGGATTGATTTTTCCTTTGGCGTGCAGGGTTCCCGTGATGCAGCCGGCGATAAAACCGGCGATCAAGGCGGCGATTGTCGCCACAATCGCCGAATACCCGGCGACAATCATAACGGCCGCGACCGCCCCGCCGGTGACAAAACTTCCATCGACCGTTAAATCCGGAAAATTAAGCACCCGAAACGACAAATAAACGCCGAGAGCCATAATGCCATAAATAAGTCCAAGTTCAATCGAGCCAAAGATGGCGGTGAACATGCCTCTTCACCTCGACTTCCTATTCATTAATAATCTCATCTGCCAGGTCATCCCAGCTGTCATCCCACTCAATGTCCATCCGCTCGGCTGCCCCTTCATTAAAAACGAGCTCCAATTCCGGCGGAAATTCCACGGCCAAAGTCTCTGGGTCCGCTTCACCGTTCAACACGTCGATCGCCATTTCTCCTGTTACATAGCCAATATCATGGTAAGAAAACCCGAAACCGGCAAACCCGCCTGCTTCTACGGAATCAAGCTCGCCGACAAACAGCGGCAACCCTTCATCTTCAGCGACACCGATAACGGAATCAAGTCCCGAGACGACTTCATTATCAGTGATAATATAAAATGCATCGATATTCCCAACTAAACTTTCCGCAGCACTTTGCACATCAGCAGACGTTTGGACCGTTGCCGTCTGTACGCTCATACCGGCTTCTTCTGCTGCTTCTTCTGCTATTCCCACCTGATATTCCGAGTTTTGCTCACCGGCGTTATACACCATACCGATCGTCTCCACATCCAGTTCGTCGCCCATCAACTCAACCGATTGCGAAATGGCGTCGGGATGCAGATCCATCGTTCCCGTCGTATTTCCGCCCGGCGCATCAATCGAATCAACCAACTCTGCCCCTTCCGGATCAGTGACGGACGTGAACATAACCGGAATATCATCGGTGGACGACGTCATGATTTGAGCCGCAGGTGTGGCATTTGCGAAAATTAAATCAACATCGTCTCCGACGAATGTATCCGCGACCGTTTGTATCACGTTCATGTCACCGCTTGCATTTTGCTCATCATACGTGACGTCAAGCCCGGATTCCTCGATCGCTTCTTTAAACCCTTCCGTTGCTTGATCCAACGACGGATGATCAGCGTATTGCACGACGCCAATGTCATAACTTTCCCCATCCGCTGCATCCCCGTTCTCTTCACCGGCCGCCGCGTCCTCTGTATCTGTATCTTCATCTCCACAGGCGGTCAGCAACGCTGAAAGTAAAACAATAGACCCTATCTGAAACATCCCCTGCTTTTTCATTTCATCACTCTCCCTCTAAAATTTAATCCTTTACTCCTTTAATGTTTTTTTTCGTTAAAGTAAATTATAACCTTTTTGCATAAAAATTCAATGGTATTTTCCCCCGCGCTTATGTTTATGCTTCTATTTTTTTCGGGTATTGGCATGGTGTACCTAAGCAAAAGGAGTGAAGCTCTATGGCTAACAATAAAAAAATACTGATGGTCGTCACCAACGGCCAAGAAATGAGCAATGGGCACTTTGCAGGCATCTGGCTTTCTGAATTCGCCGAGCCGTATGAGGAATTGCGAGCAAATGGGTATGAGGTAACCGTCGTAAGTCCGAAAGGCGGGGAATCTCGCATTGACAAAAATAGTTTGGAAAATGACACCATTCCGGTCGGCTGGCAAGAAATTGCGAAGCTTTTAAAAAATACGGAAGCGATCGATCACGTGAACGCCGATGATTACGACGGCATTTTCCTCCCCGGCGGACACGGAACGATGTTTGATTTCCCCGAGAACGCCAAGCTTCATTCTTTGCTTCGCAATTTCGCGGAAGACGACAAATCGATCGGGGCCGTTTGCCACGGACCAGCCGGTTTGGTTGACGCTACCCTGAACGACGGAACACCGATCGTAAAAAATAAAACCATCACGGCATTCACCGATTCCGAAGAACGTGGCGTACAATTGGAAAACGAAGTTCCTTTTTTGTTGGAATCGCAGCTGCGAGAACAAGGTGCCGCTTTTGTAACGGCAGACGATTGGACGGAAAACACGCAAACGGACGGCAAACTCGTGACCGGGCAAAACCCGCAATCGTCCGTGAACGTGGCAAAGCAATTGGTGAAAACATTAGAAGGGTGAATGTCCGGGCATGTATTTGAAAGTACATGCCCTTCTTCGTTTAGTCTGCCTCCTTCGCGGGTAAAATGAACCATGCACTGGAGGTGGACGAATGTTTGATTTACTTGACCTTTTACGTTTACTCGTGTCGATCTTTTTTATCTTGCCGATTGTATCCGTCATTCGTGAAGCGGGTTATTATTTAGCTGCAACTCTCATGCGCGCGACAAACAAGCATATCGTCGTCGGCGCCGGTCCGGTGTTATTTCGTCTCCCTTCCATCGAAGTCCGCCGGTATTTTTTTATGACGAGCTGGATCACCTACGATGAAATTCGCCCGGACCATAAATTTTGGCATATTTTGATTTATGCTTCCCCGATGCTTAGCAATATTATCGTGGCCATCATTATCAATACACTGCTCGGTGCCGAAATTTTGGGCGGAGAAATTTTTTGGAATACGTTTTTATTTTATACGTTCTATTTTGTGCTTTTTGATGCCTTGCCGGTCTATCAACCCGATGGACAACCGACAAACGGACGGGCGATTTACGATGTCATTCGCCACAACCACTGGCACACGTCAGAACGAAGCTACGACGATCCCAACCACCCCGCCGCGCGAACGAAAGAGCAGGAAGAAACGATCAAAAACCGGGACAGGGACATGGAACAAAAGGAAGATAGTTGATCCTCGTGTTAACGTCTATTACAATGGCCCTTTACCGCTTTAAAGAGAGGAGATGCCACCGTGGAAAATAAAGCTGGTTTACGTGGGTCCATGTTGGTTTTATTTATCGTTATTCTCGTTCTTGCGATTAGCATTCTTCATTATGAAGCAGCCCCCCATATTCCGATTTTAATCGGGGCGATGATTGTTACCATTTATGGTTTCATGATCGGTTATAAATGGGATTACATGGAAAAAGCGATGGTTAACGGCATCGCGCAAGGAATCGCCCCGATCTTGATCCTCAGTTTAATCGGGACACTCATTGGCGTCTGGGTGTTGAATGGCACCGTCCAAACCATTACATATTTTGGTTTACAGCTTTTATCTCCCGCCACGTTTCTCGTCTCCACCGTGGTCATCACCGCGATTGTGGCAACGATGGTCGGAAGTTCATTAAGTGCGATGGGGACGATCGGTGTCTCGCTCATGGGGGTCGCCTACGGGATGGATGTGTCACCGGCAATGGCTGCGGGGGCGATCGTGAGCGGCGCGATTTTCGGCGATAAATTGTCGCCCCTTTCCGATACGACCAACCTTGCCGCCGCGACAGCGAAAACAAATATTTTTGAACACATTCGCCATATGTTATGGACGACGATCCCGGCGCTTGTTATAACCTTACTTATTTTTGGTGGTATCGGGTTTGCCACAGCGCAAGGGACGGCAGATACGAGCCAAATCGAAGAAATGATGCAGGTGTTGCAAGCTGAATTTACGATTAGCGTTGTGACGCTTGTATCGCCATTGCTTATCATCGGTTTGGCCGTCGCGCGGGTGAAGCCGATCCCTTCATTGGCACTGGGACTTATCGTTGCGGCTTTGACAACATTTGTCACAGCACCCGGCAGCACACTTGGTGATATCATGGCAGCCGCTCATTCCGGCTTTACCGCTGAAACCGGCTTTGAAGCCATTGACGAGCTCCTGTCACTGGGAGGCTTGGAAGACATGCTCTTCGGGATATCGCTGATTATTATCGCGCTCGCGTTCGGCGGTATCATTCAAGGGATCGGTATAACCGAAGCATTAATCGGGGGGCTGCAGCGGGTGCTCAAAAGCCGGGGCAATACGATCGCATCTACATTGGCCTCTTGTCTCGGTGTCAATATCGCAACCGGCGAGCAATATTTATCGCTCATTTTGCCCGGCCAAATGTACGAAGAGGCGTATCGAAGGCACAATCTTCATCCGAAAAACTTAAGCCGAACGATTGAAGACGGCGGAACCATCCTCCATCCACTCGTCCCCTGGGGTGTCATCGGTGCATTCGTCATGACAACGTTGAACGTAGGGATGGACTATGTGTTTTTTGTGTTTCTTAGTCTTGTAACGCCGTTTATCGCGCTGTTTTATGCGTATACTGGATGGACGCTGACGAAGCGGGATGAGCAGGAAGATTCCGGGGAATAAGGGATGACGGGGATTATTCATAGCAGAAATAGCGCTTATGTCGCGTCCCTATGTCTGGGATCTTATACCATCTATAGGGACAGTGTACTTGCACCGCATCCCCCTAAATAGTAAATTTTTCTATCCAAAAGGACGTTGGAGCTTACCACGTCCTTTTTTTCGGTATATTATTCCATTTGAAGGGGCGTGGCAGTGGCTTCACTCAAGCATCAATCAATATAATACGAGTATCGTCCATTTCTGACGAGTTTGAAATGTTTGGTAAGCACTCTTATAACTGTTTTTCTATCCCCTTGCATTCCGCACCATTCATACATAGCTTGATTGGTCACTTTTCTCTCCGGGAAAAGAAATTTGTATTCCTCTACATTCCTGATAACGCCAGTTTCTACTTTTTCGACATAGGCACAGTGATCACAGTAAAAGGTTTTCCCTTGATGTGACATGATGGCAGCGCACCTCACACAAACAACACCCTTTTTCAATTGATCATAATCATATTCCGGGAAGCGAGCATTTGGAGACACTGGCAAATGGAGGGAGAGTAACTTTTCGGCAAGTATCTCGTGTTTATGAAGGAGTTTGGAAGGTGTGTGATTCAATTTTTTCATAAATCGTTGCAGTTGGGGCGGGAATGCGGCAGGGAGCTGTGGTGGCGCGTTGTACAACATGAATTGCGGATTTGGAAAAATAAGTGTGGACTCGATCGGAAAGCTCATTCGGTGATGTTGGAGTAATTGTCGCAGTAGAGACTCAGCCCGTCGAAGCTGAGGTAAAGGGTTCGTGACTTCGGTGCCGGGCAACGTGTACCAGTTATCGGATTTGATACAAAGGTCGCCTTCATTATTTTTCGAATCAAAAAGATGCATCTTTTCCTGAAAAATTAGCAAGGTGTCGATTTGAAAAAGCTTTCGGTTATGTTCGAGCAGCAAATCGTTCAACACAAGGCATTCAGCCGAAAGCCCTTCCTCCAGCCAAGCATCCATCCGTCGTTCGCCGGCGAAGCCCTTCTCCAGGTTCAAGTAATACTGTTGATCCACAAGTTCCTTTCGCGGTTTCAATAATCGAAAAACTTTTAATTCAGGGGGTTCTTCACGTGACTTGATAATATTCATGGCTCACTTCCTTTCAACAACAGTATAGCAGATCAGGAAAGCCCACGCACGCGCTGCGCGAGCTCCCCCTTTCATTCATTTCAACGTTTTTTTCCAAAATCCGAGCATGAGACCTGTGACAATCGCGCCAACCACGATCGCGAAGATATAACCGAGCGTATTCGTTACGGCCGGCGTCAACATGGTGATCAATCCGCCGTGCCCGGCTTGCAAGGTAACACCGAAAAGCAGAGAAAGCCCTCCGGCAACGGAGGATCCAACAATAGCAGAAGGAAGTACTCGTCCTGGGTCCGCCGCGGCAAACGGAATGGCCCCTTCGGTGACGAAGAATGAGCCTAAAATATAATTGGTTCGGCCCGAATCTCGTTGTTCAACGGTAAACTTATTTTTAAAGAAAGTGGTTGCCAGTGCAATGCCGAGCGGCGGAACCATCCCGCCGGCCATAACTGCAGCATGGGGACCAAACTGACCGGCATCAATCATGGCAAGGCCAAAGGTGAACGCCGCTTTGTTTACGGGACCGCCTAAGTCAACCGCCATCATCCCACCAAGGATCACTCCGAGTATGGCAATGTTCCCGGCTTGCATGCCATCCAACCAATTCTGGAGGAATAATGTAAAGGCAGCGAGCGGTTCAATAAGCACGAAATGCATGACGATCCCTATGACAAAAATACTGATTAAGGGGTAAAAAAGGATCGTTTTAATGCCGTCAAATGTTGCCGGAAGTCCGGAAAATAATTTTTTCAACCCTAAAATCAGATATCCCGCCAAGAAACCGGCAATGATCCCGCCGATAAAACCGGCGTCTCCCGTTGTGGCCATAAAACCACCGACCATGCCGGGTGCCAAACCGGGACGATCCGCGATGCTCATCGCAATAAAACCGGCAAGCACAGCAACCATTAGCCCGAAGGCATGCTCACCGCCAATGGAATCAAGCGCGGCGGCAAATACATTATAATCCGATGAATTCGGATCGGCTGCATCAACGCCGAAGAAAAACGACAAAGCAATCAA
The DNA here is from genome assembly GCF_016495865.1 of Salicibibacter cibi. NCBI lineage: Bacteria > Bacillati > Bacillota > Bacilli > Caryophanales > Bacillaceae > Salicibibacter > Salicibibacter cibi. Next base: position 578,269 of record NZ_CP054706.1, on the reverse strand, counting down.
GATTCCGCCGCCAACGACAAACGGCAACATATGCGAGACGCCGTTCATTAAGTGCTTATAAAATCCGAAACCGCCTCCGCCGCCGGATTTCGCGGAAGATTCACCACCGCTTCCGCCGGATCCTTTATGAATAGGCGCGTCTTGGCTTGTCGCCCGGTCGATGAGCGACGCAGCATTACGAATGCCGTCACCAACGCTCGCCTGAATGAGCGGTTTCCCGTCGAAACGGTCGGTGTCCACTTTTGTATCAGCCGCAATGATGATCGCGTCCGCAGCAGCGATTTCTTCTGTGGTGAGGGGATCTTTTACACCATCAGAACCGTTCGTCTCCACTTTAATGCTGATATTTCGATTTTTAGCTTCATCCTTTAACCCGTCGGCGGCCATATAGGTATGAGCGATTCCGGTTGGACAACCGGTAACACCCAATAGACGATGGTATTCATTTTCTTCCGAGCTTTCTTCTTCGCTTCCGAGTTTCTCTTTTTCCTTCTCATCAATCGCTGCCAAAATCGCTTCTTTCGACTCCGCTTCCAACAATTGTGCACGGAACGATTCATCCATGAGCAACGTCGACAATCGTGATAATGTCTGCAAATGATCCTGATGGGCGCCTTCACTTGCGGCGATCATGAAAAAAAGGTGCGCCGGCTGTCCGTCAAGCGACTCGTAATCAATGCCCGCTTCTGAACGCCCAAACACGATCGAAGGTGTTTTCACGGCACTCGTTTTCGCGTGGGGAATCGCGACTCCTTCACCGATGCCCGTGCTGCTTTCGGACTCACGTTTCTCGATTTCTGCTTTGAATTCATCACGATCGTCTAAATAACCGTTTTCGTCGAGTGTCGCCGTTAATTCCTCAATGACATCGTCCTTAGAGGTAGATGCCAGATTTAAGATCATCGTCTCTGAACGTAATAATTCAGTAATTTTCACAATGCTCCCCCCTAGATATTTATCCGCTCACTGTGCATAATACTGCTATAATGATCCACGTCTGCTTTCGTGCAAAATCCTTCAGAGAAAGCACTCGCGCTCCCTGCGGCCACCGCATAGATCGCCGCTTTCTGCGGATCATTCGTTTTTTCATACTTTGCCAGAAAGCCTGCGACTGTTGAGTCTCCGGCTCCTACAGAGTTGACGAGTTTTCCGTGGGGAGATTCAATGTGAACGACTTGTTCTTCGTGTATATAGAGCGCTCCCCGACTTGCCATGGAGACGAGCACATGAGATACGTCGTAGTCGGTTTGCAACTTTTTCCCATAAAAAGCTGCTTGTTCAAGCGATACAATCGGAACGTTATACAGCTCTGCAAGCTCATGATGGTTCGGTTTAATAAAAAATGGTTGCGCGCGCAACGCTTCATGAAGAGCATCACCATTTGTATCGACACAACAACGGATGCCTTTAGCTGTCAATGTGTGTACAATATCGTGGTACGTGCCGGAAGATACTGTTTCAGGTATGCTTCCTGCCAAAACGAGTATATCTCCCTCCTGTAACAACTCGAGTTTTTGTTTTAACGCCTCCATATGTGCTGCAGAAATTTGCGGAGACTGTCCGTTAATCTCAGTTTCTTCAAATGTTTTCAATTTAATGTTCAATCGTGTGTCTCCATCGATGGGCACAAAATCGGCACGAATGTCCTCTGCTGCAAGGGAGTCTTCAATAAAACGACCGGTAAAACCACCAAGAAAGCCAAACGCTACATTGTCTTGCCCAAGGCGATTGAGCACCCAGGAGACGTTAATCCCTTTCCCTCCTGGATACTTCAGGTCACTTTCCGATCTATGGAGGCGGCCAAGTTCAAAATCGGATATCCGCACGATATAATCCACCGCTGGATTAAGCGTTAATGTATAGATCACATTTTGACAGTCCTTACTTCTGTATAGTCTTGATAACGTTCACGATCGATGCCCGCTGCTACGTCAGAGGTAATAAATGCCGCGTCTGCAAGCTCGGCAACTTTCGCAAATGATACCTCTCCAAGCTTGGAATGATCGGCGAGCACATATGCCTGAGTTCCCAGCTGAAGAACGGTTTCTTTTACAATCGCTTCTTCCGGATCCGGCGTCGTGTACCCATGTTGCTCGTGCACACCGTTCATGCCGAGGAAACAGTGATCGAAACGATATGCCGATAGCGCGCTCACTACTTTCGAGCCGATAAGCGCGGCGGTTTCTTTTTTAACCCGGCCGCCTGTGACATACGTTTCAATGCCATAGTCAATCAAACGCTGGACATGTTGCGTCCCGTTTGTCACGACGATGACGTCCTTTTCAGTCAGAAAAGGGATCATCTCGATCGTTGTCGTCCCGGCATCGAGAAAAATACAATCTTTGTGCTGAACGAGCCCAGCTGCATAACTGGCAATGGTTATTTTCTCCGTCCGATTTTTGGACGTTTTCTCCGCGATCGTCGGTTCTTCTTTCCTCCTTTTCACGAGGGATGCACCCCCGTGGACTCTTTTGAGTTGTTGTTCTTTTTCCAAATCAATTAAATCCCTGCGAATAGTCGATTCCGATGCCTCTGTTTTGTCGGTCAATTGCTGGACCGAGACATTTTCTTTATCCCGTAACAGCTGAAGGATCGCTTCCTGTCGTTCTACGTGTAACATTACACACCTCGTCTTTAGTAAGCGTATACATATTAGAATATATTCATTTTCATTTAAAGTCAATCAAAAACATTCAAATTCGATCATATACCGCGAAATAATTGAAAAAGAATAGGGAAGCTGCTTCATTAACAGCTTCCCTTGCGATTGTGTTCTACTTGCTACAAAGTATCCCATCTACCATGAGCTCTTCATCGTTAACCGCTACCCTGCATTTCCCAAGTCCAGCCGCTGCGAACGGATGCCTAATGGACGTTTGGCTGATAAATCATCGATTTTGGCTGATATCCTTCGATTTCCAGCTGATAAACCGCCGGTTTCGGTTGATATACGTAGGCAGGGATATCACCTCAACTTTCTCGGCATCATGACCTGTCCTTCATCAACCACCGAAACAAGAAAGGCAAAACGATAAAAATGGAGATCACGCGTATAATATGTAAGCTCGCAACAAGCGTCGGTTCGATTTGCAGCGCAACGGCTGTTGAGGCCATTTCGGCCGCACCGGCCGGGACTGTACTTAAAAGGCTCGTCAAATAGGAAAGGGGCGTTAACCAAAAAAACAATACGGCAATCCCAAGGCTGCATAAGAGGTACAGGCCCAGCACCTTCAAACTTGCAAATCCAATTGATTTTAATCGCACAACGGTACTTCTTTCGAAACGTATGCCGACCATGGCTCCGATTAATCCTTGCCCTATTCCGGAAACATATCCAGGCACCTCACCGATATTGACGACAAATTCACTACCCAGAAATCCGAATGCAATAGAGTAGATCAAAATACCGCCCGGAAAAGAAATGAGTCGATTCAAAACATAGGACCCCAAAATAATGATGGCGAAAAAAGAAATCTGTAAAGTTGTTGGGATTAGCAGCGCTTCCGATGGCATGTCCATATTTCCTTGTCCATACACCATCCCTATGCCAAACGGGATAATGAGCACAAACATCGTAATTCGCGCAGTATGAAAGGAAGCAACGATACGTTGATCCGCTCCGTAGTCACTGGAAATCGCAATTACTTCTGATGCCCCTCCCGGAATTGTACAAAAAAAAGCGGTTCGTCGATCCAGATCTGTCCAACGATCAAGAAAGATACCAAGTAAAAGCCCGGTTAGCAGCGTTAACACTAATGTAATAAATAATGGAAAAAGATAATGGGTTAATTGCTGAAATAAGTCTGACTCCATGATAATTCCGATATTTATGCCTACCATCGCCAAGGCCATTTGAAACGGCCATCCGGAAAAATCAAACGCACGTATAAATAACCCATAAAATATTCCTGTCAGCAAACCGCCAAGCAACCAACCGGCCGGAACACCTATCGATGAAAAAAAACCTCCGACCATTAGTGCCACGGCTAGAAACAATAGCTTATAAACCCTCATCATTATACACGGCTTTCTTCATGTCATGTTCCTATACGCTTCCTTCTGTCAATCCTTTGCTTCATACCCACCTCATATTTTAACGCCGATTGGCCATCTTGATAACCATAAGATAAAATATAGAGACACGCAATGACCCATCGCCGTCATCGTAAACAGGAGGATTTTACTATGCGCCTCTTTAAACACGCAACCGTTCGCACGCGTATTGTTTCCATTTTCTTGTTAATAACATTCTTACTTTTGTTCGTATGGATGGCTATTTTTGCAAAGATAGAAATTCAAAATGTAGAGCAAGAGTATGCTCAATTATCAAGGCAGGCAGCAAATAGCCTTGCTTTTATGCCTGCAATGGCAGAAGCAATTACCAATGATGAACAAATGGAGGCTCAAGAGATTATTAATCAGCTTCAACTGCAAGCAGATAACCCGATCATCACCGCTGTTTCGCATGATGGCTATTATGTCTATCACCCAGAAGATGAAAAAATAGGCGAAAACGTGGATGATGGTCAGTTTACCTCGGCTATCGCATTTGGTTCTTTTATCACTGAAGAAGATGATGGTGTTTTCGGCCCATCAATGGTGACAACTGCTCCCATCTATGAATCGGTGGGGGAAGCAGATCAAGTCGTAGGTGCGGTAACGGTTGAATATTTGTATGAAGATATTAACGCCTCGGTTTTTGACAAATTACTGCGCCTGGGCTTTGTAGCAATATTGGGTGTTGTCGGAAGCATTGGAGGCGCGATCATCCTCGGAAAAAATATTCGTCGTGATACACTGGGAATGGAACCGGCGGAAATTGCCGGATTATATCGAGAACGGGAAGGGATGCTCGATTCTGTAAAAGAAGGTGTAGTTGCTGTTAATCAAGAAAAACAAGTAACCTTGTTAAACCCGGCAGCACAAACGATATTGAATGATCTGAACCTTACGGAGGAAAGTGTGTTCATCGATGTGCTTGGATTATCGGAAACGTTGGAAAATGGCGATATTGTTGATGACGATGAACGTATGCATAACGATCAAGTGTTAATTGCAAACCGGCGTCCGCTTTATGACGGAGAACAAATCGTCGGTGCCATTTGCAGTTTTCGGGATAAAACCGACATGAAACAACTTCGGGAAACGATCATTCAAGTACAGGGATACTCTGATGGATTGCGTGCGCAAGCGCACGAATATAAAAATAAGCTTTACGTCATTATGGGATTGCTGCAATTGGGAAATGACAAAGAAGCGCTTGAATTAATTGAGAAAGAAACGACCGTTTCGACAACAACAATGCCTCTTTTTCACTCGATTAAAGACCCCGGAGCCCAAGCAATTCTTCTCGGAAAAATGGCAAAAGCAGCAGAGAAAAAAATTCATTTATGGGTGGATGAAAATAGCACGCTTGAACGAACATCCTACCCGGCATCCGACGTGGCTGTCATGCTCGGAAATTTGCTCGATAATGCCATTGAAGAAGTTGCTTCGGAGATTAAAAAAGAAATCACTGTATTTATTACGGACATAGGAAACGACATTGTAATCGATGTCCAAGATTCGGGACCGGGCATCGACCGGGAATTGCAATCGGAAATATTTCAAAAAGGTTCTTCTTATAAAGGAGAAGGGCGTGGCTTCGGCCTGTCCAATGTGTTGGAAACCGCACGGAAGTACGGGGGTAACGTTGATGTTTCAAGCCCCGTTGAAGGAGGTACAGTTTTTTCGTTATACTTACCTAAACATTAGGAGTGATGGGTATGAACGTCATCATCGCAGAAGACGATTATCGTGTATCCCTGTTACACGAACAATACTTACAGGCCTTTTCCTCCATCCATGTCGTCGGCAAAGCGTTAAACGGCGAAGAATTAAAAGCACTTTTGGCAAAAGAACAACCCCAACTGATTTTACTTGATATTTATTTTCCGGATATACATGGGACAGCGCTACTGTCATTCATTCGGACGAACTATCCTCATGTCGACGTGATCATTATATCTGCGTCGGATGATCGCAATGATTTATTAATCGCTAAGCGTCACGGGGTATATTATTATTTTATAAAACCAGTGTCAGCTTCGGATTTTCAGCAAGTGGTTGCACGTTATCTAAGAGACCATGAATGGTTTAAGGAAAAACACCCCTTTCGATCGAAAGATGTTGCGCATCTATTTGGGCACTCGGGAAGCAAACGTTCCCCCGGTAAGCAAAGCGAACTGCCTACCGGCATTGATTTGATCACATTGGAAACGGTAGAAGAACAACTCTCCCATGCAAAAGAAGGATTGACCATCGATGAGACATGTGAGGCTGTAGGCATCTCCCGTACAACAGCAAGACGATACCTGGAATATCTCGTTTCCGCCTCAAAAGCCGAACCGAAGCTAAATTATGGGGTGATCGGACGCCCGGAACGTGTATATGTTAGAAAGCTTGGCGAAAAACCTTAGCTGCACTTATGTAGGTAAGAAAGTTAATTTATACTTTCTTACCTACTAAAAACGCAAGATTAAACATCCTTTGCGAAGGGTGTTTTTATTTGTGGTTTTAAAGGACAAAAAGGCAAAAATAGATAATAAATGATATATGTATGAAATATTGTTGTCGAATTGGTGAACATGATAGATTGTATCAAGCATTCATGAAAACGATTACTAAAGAGGTGAATATACATGCGCAAGCTCATATTTATCCTTGCTGCTCTATCAATGGCAGGGTGTTCAGAGTCAAGTCAAAGCAATGAAGACGCTTTCCCTGAACGTCCCATTGAAATTGTCGCACCCGCTTCCCCGGGGGGCGGTTGGGATATGCAAGCACGTACCGTGCAGCAATCGATCATCCAGGATGATCAGACAGACGAAAACGTCACGGTTGTTAATCAGCCGGGAGGTGGCGGTGAAGTAGGGTGGCAATATTTATTGCAACAGGACGACCCACATGTTGTTTCCGTAAATTCAAGCTTGCTGCTGACAGGGAATCTACTCGGACAAACGGACCTTCACCACGAAGATTTCACTCAACTTGGAATGCTCTCCACAGAATGGTTGGGAGTTGCCGTTCGTGCAGATGCAGAATTTGATAATATTGATGAGGTGATGGATCAACTCAGAGAAGATCCTGAATCCTTGAGTATATCTGTTAGCCCGTCCCTGGGAAGCGGAAACCATCTTTCCTTTGTACAAACCGCCTTAGAAGCCGGAGTAGATCCGGAAGAGTTAAACTTCCTTGTTTATGATAGCGGCGGCGACGCTATGAACCCCATCCTCGGTGGGCACGTTGATATTTTGGTGAACTCTATCTCGGATATGGTTGAACAGTATGAGGCCGATGAAGTCGATATTTTAGCGGTTAGTTCACCTGAAAGGCTTGAGGAATTTCAGGATGTGCCAACCTTGCAGGAGGAAGGCATCGATGTCGTATTCCCCCATTGGCGTGGCATTATGGGACCCCCGGACATGACGAAAGACGAAGCGGAAGCTTGGGAAGAAATATTAAGTTCTGCGGTTGAAACAGAGCAATTTCAGACGGACTTGGAGAATAACGACTTGGATCAGTTATATATGGATAGGGAAGAGACTGAAGCGTTTCTGGAAGAGGAAGAAGAATTTTTTGAAGAAATCATTGAAAGCGTAGAACTCGCGCCATAGGGAGGTTTCAGAACAAATGAGAGCAGTACGCCTATCATTTCCTATTTTTTTCATCACGATAAGTCTTATTTATCTAATCATGATCTTTCAATTGCCTTCGGCGCTGTTGGGAGATCCCTATGCACCAAGATACTTCCCGACGATTGTCGCTGCAGGAATATTGGTTTTTGCAGTGATCGATTTAATTAACGTACGGACAGAGAATGTGGAGACTAATGAAGATCTGGCTGCACTTATCAAAAAGGATTCACTTAAAATCATCGGCGTCATACTTGCTTTATGTGTCGGTTATGCCCTGATTTTTGAATGGCTAGGTTTTCTGATTGCTACGCTTTTATTTTTGGGAGCATTAATGTTTTATCTAAACGGTTATCGCAGATGGGTATTAAATCTAACAGTAACATTGATCTTCTCGTTTAGTTCTTGGTATATATTCAGCCAGCTATTGGAGATCAGTTTGCCGTAGAGGGGAAGGTTTGAAGACGATGGATATGAGTATCATTCTTGATGGGCTGGTCACTGCACTACAGCCGATTAATTTGTTGCTACTGTTATTAGGAGCGTTGTTGGGAACCATTGTCGGTATTTTGCCGGGATTGGGCCCTGCTACGGGGATTGCTGTGCTCATTCCATTAACGTTTGGAATGGAGCCTGTGAGCGCCTTAATATTAATGGCCGCTATTTATTACGGAGCTTTATTCGGTGGTTCAAGAAGTTCGATTTTAATCAATACACCCGGAGACGGATCTTCGGTCGCAGCTACTTTTGATGGTTATCCGATGACGAAAAACGGACAAGCCGGGCAAGCCATGTCCATTGCTGCAATCGCGTCACTTTTTGGCGGCATTATGGCTATTTTTGGATTTATTTTTCTAGCCATCCCACTTGCTGATTTTGCATTAAACTTCGGCCCCGCGGAATTTGTATTGCTATTTTTATTTGCTTTATCGATTGTTGTAACGTTGTCTGTAGGGAATACGATCAAAGGGTTCCTTTCGATGTTTATCGGTTTGGGGATTGCGACCATTGGGGTTGATTTACAATCGGAAGTTCAGCGATTTACTTTTGGCATCCCGGAATTAATCGAAGGCGTTGATTTCATTGTAGTCATTATTGGTATTTATGCCATCGGTGAAGTGCTTTATAATTTGTTCAATACGAATCAGCCAAAAACTACAAATCACAAAATTGGAAGTAAATGGTTCACAAAAGAACAATGGAAGCGTTCTTTAGCCCCCATTATACGGAGCGGACCCATTGGTTTTATCCTCGGTGCTTTGCCGGGATCCGGAGGGACGATCTCTTCCCTGTTTGCCTACAGCGCGCAAAGATCACTATCAAAAAAACCTGAAGAATACGGAAAAGGAAAAGTAGAAGGGTTAGTTGCACCTGAATCTGCAAACAGCGCTTCTGCTGTCGGTGCATTAATCCCGACATTAACAATGGCGATCCCCGGTTCAGGGGCAACGGCGGTTATGCTTGGTGCCTTAATCATGATCGGGATAACCCCGGGGCCTTTGCTTTTTGAAGATAGCCCGGATCTTGTGTGGACGTTAATTAATAGTATGTTCATAGGAAATATTATTCTTGTCATCCTTAACATTGCGTTAGTCGGTGTGCTAATGAAGGTGTTGCATACGCCTCCAAAAGTATTATATCCTATTATTCTTCTTCTATCCTTTATTGGGGTATACACCCTTGGCTATAGCACGGTTGATTTTTATATCTTGTTGATTGCCGGGGTTATTGGGCTTTTAATGCGGGTCATGGACTATCCGGTCGTACCGCTCATTCTCGCGTTAATTGTCGGAGGAGATTTAGAACAAGAATTTCAGCGCTCACTAGTGATCTATGATAATGCACTTGGAATTCTATTCGCTTCACCCATCACCATTGTACTTGGAATATTAACGCTCCTGTCGATCATCTTTCCGTTGTCGAGCGCATGGTTTAAAAGAAAAAGAAGAAGAAAACAAACACCGTCACAATCAACGTAAGCATTGTAAGCTGTTCGGTAATACCTGAGCAGCTTTTCATGCCCATCACTGCCTATATTCTATTTTTTCTTGAAACAAGGTTTTTAGATCGATATGAACACACGCCAGTTTCGGCGAAATTAGTAAATGGTCCTCGCTGAATGTTCCATGCAAATGATAGTTTCCTTTGTCCAACACGAATTGATCAACGGTCTCATGAGGGGGATCGACAACCCAAAACTCGGGAATGCCAAAGTGTTCGTATACCGCTTTTTTTCGTATTTTATCGTGCTTTCCCGATCTCGGGGACAAAATTTCCACGACAAGATCGGGCGGACCTTCAATTTTTTGACCGTGAACAATATCCATATTTTCATTGGAAATATAAATAACATCCGGTTGTAATACGTTGTCTTCATCCAAATGTACATCCATCGGCGCTACGACTACAATGCCGTTTGATTGACAAGTATCATGCATGACACTCGACATTTTTGTAGCCAAAAGCTGGTGATCAAGTCCTGGAGAAGGTGATAAATCATAACGGATCCCGTTGATCATTTCATACCTTTCTTCGATGAGCGGACTTTCGTAGAGATCGTTGGGCCAAGAGAATGACTCCGGCTGTTCTTTCACCGTATTCGTTTTATCAGAAGGTTTTCGTGGGCACATTTGCACATTTCTCCCTTCATTTATGACACTTGAATTTGTTGCTTTGATCATACCATATATCCTTCCTAGAGGCTGTGTATTCGGAAATTATAACAAATACTTATAGGAAAATAACCAATTATTATTTATAATCAAAACTAATATATGTTACCTTATTAATAACAACGAGAAAGCAGGTGGGGGAATCCATGACAAAAGATAAAATTGCGCTTGTTCCTTATGGGCTAGGCCCAATAGGAAAGGAGATTTTAAAGAAAGGAGTGACAGATGAAGCATTTGATGTGATCGGCGGCGTTGATATTGATCCGGAATTGATCGGAAAACCGCTGTCGTCCACGCTTCACGGAGAAGGGCCAAAGGATACCTTTGTTGTCTCCGACATTTCTGAACTCTCAGAGAAGGCCAAACCTTATCAACAAAAAATTGCCGTTCATGCAACCGGTTCCAATGTTCCTTCTGTGTGGCCACAAATTCGACAATTGCTTGATCATGGCTATCATGTCATAACCACTTGTGAAGAAATGCTCTATCCGTGGGATCGCTACCCGTCTCTCAGCCATGAAATTAATGAATATGCGAAAAATAAAGGCCAATCCGTTATTGGAAGTGGCATCAACCCCGGATTTGTAATGGATTCCCTCCCACTCACCGCCACAGCTGTGACGGATCGCATCCGCTCGGTGAAAGCGATTCGCCAAGCGAATGTCAGAGAACGGCGAGTCCCATTACAGAAAAAAGTTGGGATAGGAAAAAGCGAAGAGGAATTTCGACAACTTGCTCAAGATGGGAAAATCGGCCATGTCGGGTTGGAGGAAACCGTTCGCCTCGTTGCCGCCGGATTAAACGTGTATATCGAACATTTGGAGACAAAACTGGAACCGACATTTGCCGCCCAAGACTATGAACTTTCCTGGCTAACGCTTAAAAGTGGCGAGGTCAGTGGACAACACCAAACCGCTAAAGCAACCACTTCTGAAAACGTAACCATAGAGATGGAGTTAACAATGGCTTTAGGCGTCGAGTCGAAAGATGAAATCTTCGTCGAAGGAACAGACCCGATTCATGTCATTATCCCAAACGGAATTTTCGGCGATACCGCAACCGCTTCCATGATCATCAATACCGGGAAGCGAATTGTTACACAGCAAAAACCGGGGTTATTGACAATGCTAGAGGCCGGGCTTCCTTTTCACAGTATTCATCCAATTTCAAATGATGAAGTTCAGGTATAGACCATGAACCTTTTATCCTTTCGATATTTCATGGAAGTCGCGGACACTCTAAACTTCAGTGAAGCGTCCAAACGATTGCATGTGAGCCAACCCGGTTTAAGCCAGCAAATTTCGTCATTGGAAAATGAAATCGGCTTCAAATTGCTAAGGAGAACGACGCGACAAGTGTCTCTGACAGAAGAAGGCGCCTACCTTTATGAACAGTTATATCCATCTTTTCATAAAATTGAAGGCCTTATTCATGAAGTCGTTAAATCCAAAAGAATTCCGCAAACAACGGCTCGGATATCATCCGTACCATCAGCGGCAAGCATCTGGCTTCCACAATTGTTGAAAAAAATGCAAGCGAAACTTGACACGGTTGAGCTATATATTGAAGAAACGACATCAGCGCAGGCAATCGAAGCAATTAAAAAACAACAAAGCCACCTCGCTTTTATTCGTACACCTGCTGATTTAGACGAGCTTCGAAATATGAATATCACTGCATTGGAGCTAAGCAAACATCCGTTGGTGGCCGTCCTGTCAATGAATCACCCGTTGGCCAACGAACAAAGCCTTGATTTGAAAACGCTTAAAAACGAGGCTTTTATTCACTATCATCCGAAAAATTCACCTACGCTTTACTATTTACTGGAAAGAGCTTGTCTAGAAGCCGAATTTGTGCCAAACACGCTATGTGTAGGCCCTGAATTGCGGACAATTGAAAACTTGATTAGCCACGAAATCGGCGTCACGCTCATGCCTGCTGATATGGCCGCTGTCATGACAGAAGAGCATGTAGCATCCATTCCAATCGCGGGTGAAAACTATATGAGTTCCATCTCACTGATTTGGGAGGAGACACCTTATACGCCTTTTATTACGAAAGACTTAATCGCTATTGCAAAAAAAGAATTTTCTTATTTTATTCATCAATAGGGATTTTTTCATAGTTTTATAATATAATGACACAGGAATTTATTTTAATTTTTCAGGGAGGTTACCATTATGAAAAAGATACTGGCAAAAACACTTGCTGTCGGCTCAACCACGGTACTGCTTACCGCTTGCGGTGATTTTGATGAAGAACTGGAAATTCTCACGGGTGGTGAACAAGGCGCTTATTATCCATTGGGAGGGCAACTCGCCACATTAATTAATGAGAATGTGGAAGATTACGATGCTTCCCATTTTGCCACAAGTGCCTCAGTAGTAAACCTGAACGATCTTGCTGATGACCAGGGGGATCTCGCTTTAACGCAAAATGATACCGCTTACTATGCTGTCAATGGCGAAGTTGATTTTGAAGAACCCCTGGATGGATTCAGCGGAATGACCTCTCTCTATCCGGAAGTCATTCAGATTGTCGCCACGGAATCCTCCGGTGTTGAAACGGTGGAAGATCTGGAAGGCATGAGCGTTGCCGTAGGGGACGCGGGTTCAGGCACGGAAGTCGTTTCCCAACAAATTCTTGAAGCCCACGGCATTACGTATGACGACATCACGGTAGAATACCAGGATTTTGAAGACGCTGCTGACGGCTTACAGGATGAGAACATCGATGCTGCGCTTATGGTTGCAGGAACTCCGACGGGTGCGATTGAAGCATTGGCTGCCCAACAGGATATCACGATGGTTGAAGTTGAAGAAGATGTAGCGGACGAACTGGTTGACGAATACCCGTACTACACGGAGCATGAGATTGAAGAAGGGTTGTATGAGGATGATCACGATGCAGTGAATACGCTCGCTGTGCAAGCCATGCTCGTCGCCCATGACGAGTTGGATGAGGAGGTCGTTTACGAAATCATGGAAGTGATCTATGACAACACGGATAGCTTCGAGACCGCCCATGAGTCTGGCAGCTATGTTGATATCGAAACCGCCCAGGAAGGTATGCCGATCGATTTGCACCCAGGTGCGGAACAATACTTTGAAGATCAATAGGTGAGATCATGAGAAGCATCTTAGCCTTTTTGCAAGGGAGACGGGGAGTCTTCCTTCTCTTCCTTGCTTTCCTGCTTTTATTGATCGTCTTTTGGGAACAAGCGCCGAAATTACAAGTTGTCGCTACAGAGTCCGATGACGTTTTATTCAGCGAAGAGATTGAGCCGGGAGACACGTTTTTTCATGAATATATTCATTCGGTCATGAAAACGCCGATCCGGGAAGTTTTCGAGATCAATAGTGATTTCGAAATCGTTTCGAAAGAAACATGGACCCAGGCCTTCGGAGCGGGCATTCCCTATGAATCCAACGAACCGATCCGTAAAGAGGATGACTTTTACGTTATTCCCGATGACGGAAGAGTCGTGGAAGAATTACGGTTGATCCCATCCAACCTCTATACCCACACCTTTCAATTTAAAAATAAAACCCTCTATTTATCGGACATGGCGGAAAATGACCGCCGCGTCATGATTCACGTGCAAGGAGGATAGCGTGATGGCAGACACTTCAAAACAGCATCCTGAAAATAAGGAAACCATTGAAGCTCCTGAAGAAACACCAGAGCAAGCGCTGGAAGCGGAAGGAAGCGACCGGAGCGTCTTTGGCTGGAAAGCGATACTGATTCTCATTATCTCTATTGCGCTTTCTCTTTATCATTTATACACAGCCGGTTTCGGTTTGATCGTATCCACAAACCAGCATTTATTTATTCACTTGCTTGCAGGACTCATCCTCATTTTCCTTATTTTCCCGAGAAAAAAAGGACTGGCTCAATCGACCATCGTTTGGTACGACATGGTACTCGCAAGTATAGTGCTCGTCGTGGGCTCGTTTGTTATGCTGAACCAAACCAACCAAACGATCTTGCAGGGAAATATGGAGACAACCCATATGATCGCCGGCATTATCATGATTTTGTTGCTCCTCGAAGCGGCTCGGCGAGTGGTGGGGAAGCCTTTATTGATTATTGCCTTTATATTCATTGCCTATTATTTCCTAGGAGATTATTTACCGCCGCCCTTTGGCCATAGCCGTGCAAATTTTGAACAGTTCATTTATGAAATGATGTACACATCGACGGGCATTTTGGGGACACCCTTATCTGTTTCGGCCAATTACGTTTTCATCTTTATTTTGTTCGGGGCGATTTTGGAAGCGACGGGTGCAGGCAAAATGTTTATCGACCTGGCTCTTCGCGCAGTCGGTCACTTTCGGGGCGGACCGGCAAAAGCAGCCGTCGTTGGTTCCGGCTTTATGGGATCCATTTCCGGAAGCTCGGTAGCCAACGCCGTCACGACCGGAACATTCACAATCCCGCTCATGAAAAAAGTAGGATTTCGGCCGCAAACATCAGGCGGCATCGAAGTTGCCTCATCCTCGAGTGGGCAGTTATTACCGCCGGTTATGGGGGCCGCAGCCTTTCTAATGATTGAGTATACGCCCTACAGCTACGCGCAAATTATGATTTCTGCGTTAATCCCCGCGATATTAACGTATATCGCGATCATCTGGATGGTGCACATCGAAGCAGTGAAACACAACATCCAGGGACTGGCGAAGGAATCGCTCGTTTCCGGAAGAAAAAGTTTGTTGCAACAAGGCTACCTGATTGTTCCGATCATCGCGCTAGTGTACTTTGTCATGGTCGGTAACACCGTCTTCAATGCTGCCTTTTATTCGATTGTGATGCTTTTGACGGTTGCTGTTCTCGCTCATCGGCTGAGGGGACGCTTCGGAGCAGGGTTGCTGATTGCGGGTGTACTGGCAACAGTTTCGTATGGTATGCACTATATATTCGGTTGGCACATTGAAATTTCCATCATGATCGCAATCGGTACCTTCATTTGTGTGTTCTTCGTGCTCTTTCAAAATAAATTCAAGATTGCCTCCGCTCCTATTAAATTCGGAGTGCGCGAGTTAATGGTCAGTCTTGAAATGGCTTCACGAAAAGCACTCACCGTCATTGCCGCCTGTGCAACCGCAGGTATTCTCATTGGGATCATTAACTTGACAGGGCTATCCGGTTCCCTACCTACCATTATCATAGGGTTTGCAGGCGATAACTTGATCATTGTGCTTTTCTTTACACTTATCGCTTGTCTCATTGTCGGACTGGGGCTTCCGACAACGGCGACTTATGTTATTTTGGCTTCCATGATCGCACCGGCGCTCATCGAGATGAACGTGCCGATTATGGCCGCACACTTATTCGTTCTTTACTACGGTGTGCTTGCCGATGACACACCTCCGGTGAACTTGCCGGCGTATGCCGTATCCGGGATCGCGAAAGCGGACCCGATCATTACCGGAGTCCAAGGCTTTAAGTATGACGCTGGGGCATTATTACTCCCATTTGTGTTCGTCATGAATACAATCATCTTGTTTTTGCCTGAAAATCAAGGAATGTTTGCCTGGTATGAAATCATTTGGGCATTCATCACCGCCCTCGTTGGCATTCTGGCATTCGTCACCGTTATTCAAAACTATATGTTCGTAAAATATCGCTGGTATGAGTGGGTATTGGCCCTCAGTTCCGCACTTGTATTCATTTATCCTGCTTTTGTTTCAGACCTCATTGGTGTCGCGCTCTTTGCGCTGCTCCTCAGTATTCATTTCCTGCGCAAAAAAGCGATAGAACGAGAAGACAAAACGGAAGTCACGACGTAAAAAAAGCCTGCCGAGGGATTGAGGGATGTTGATAGCCCCGGTGGGCTTTTTTATCAGCTGAAATGGCACATATATCAGCGAAAATCAACTGTTTATCAGCCAAAACGATCGACATATCAGCCAAAAATCTCTATTTATCAGCCAAACACTCAACGACTCCTGCCGAGCATTTTCACACTGATTATCCGGTCCACTGCTCCATGAAGGCATCGGCTTCTTCCGTGAGTGCCTGATAAGCTTCTTCCGTTATCTGTTCATTTTCCTGTTGGTTATCGAGCAGATGATAAAAACTTTCCATATGCTCAACCACCTTCGCCATATCTCCTTGCTGCTCAAACTGCTCAACCGCAGTTAAATGTGTCAGTAATTCACGTGCAGCCTCTTCGCTTGCAAATGCTCCCCGTTCTTCAAATTCTTCAACAGAGGTTTGTAAGGCTATGACACTATCAAAATAGAGAAGATAGTCATTTCTCGTTTGATTAAAATCTTCCAGGTCGTCTTGCCAGCTATCGATGATTTCTTCAACGGATGTGCCGTTTTCTATTTCTTCACGAACCCAGCTGTTCCCCATTAAGTTATCGAAGAAATCGTCGAATTCGAAGTCTTCGGGATAATGATCATGAATTGTTTTTACGATGTGCAGGCCTGTCTCCAGGGGTTCATATGCTTCATCGTCCTGAACGTGTAGCTCAATCCCGCCGGATAATTCTCCCTCATGTTTCGAGAACATAGGAGTAAAATAAGAAGCTCTGAATTGCACGCCCGGAAGGTCCAGTTCGTTCAATTCTTCTGCCAATGCGGTTCCATCAATAAATGGCGCACCGATAAGTTCAAATGGCTTCGCCGTACCCCTCCCTTCCGACACATTCGTTCCTTCAATAAGCGCCGCACCGGGGTAAACGATAGCTGAGTCAAAGGTTGGCATGTTCGGAGATGGGAGGACCCATTCGAGGTCAGTATCATCATACTTCATTTGACGCTCCCATCCTTCCATTTCCACGACATTCAGGTCAGCACCAAGTTCGAACTCTTCATTAAACAACCTTGCTAATTCGCCAACGGTCATGCCATGTTGCAAAGGAATCGGATACAGACCAACAAACGAAGAATAATCCGGGGCTAATACCGGTCCATCAACATCCAACCCGCCGAGCGGATTCGGTCGGTCAAGGACCATCATTTCCACATCATTCTCACCGGCCGCTTCCATCGCGTAAGCCATCGTGTAGATGTACGTATAAAAACGAGCCCCAACATCCTGAATATCGAAAAGAAGAACATCAACGTCCTCCAACATTTCCGGAGTTGGTTTTTCGGTATCCCCATATAAGCTGTAAACAGGGAGTCCGGTCTGCTCATCAATGTATTTATCAACACCGTCTCCCGCTTGCGCATCCCCTCTCACGCCATGTTCCGGACCGAACATGGAGACGAGATCAACATCTTCATGCTCATGCAATACATCAACGATGCTGTTTAACTCCGCATCGACACCCGTCGGGTTTGTAATCAGACCCACGTTTTCACCCTCAAGTTCATCGAGCCTGTCCTCGAGCAAGACGTCAATGCCAAGTTTTAAATCCACCGATTCTTCCGCCTCATCGGTGATCGTTTGCTCCGTACCAGACGCGGTCACGGAAAGGGCAGAAAGAACAAAAACAACCGCTACTGGCAAAATAAAACCTTTTTTCACGTTCCATTCCTCCTTGTCAAAGGGGAACGGAAAACCCGATCCCCTAAAAAATTAAACCTAGTGCCACCCTGCAATCACATCATCCGTACGATCCATGAGCGTGTCATAAGCTTCTTCCGAGATCCATTCATTTTCCAGTTGCTGATCAAGCAAATCCATAAACCCTTCCATATGATCGATCACTTTTTCCGCTTCCTCTTGATTTTCATAATGGCCGACAGCTGTTAAATGGCGCTCTAAGGCATGAACAGCTTCATCGTTTTCCAAATCTCCTCTGTCTTCGAAGCGATCGACCAACTGCTCGATATTAGCCGTATCGATTTCATAATTCAATCCATGGCCAAAATCGTAATGCTCAGGGATTGTGACCGGTAATTCCCCTTCCGGATTGATCTCTCCTGTTAAGACTTTTGCCAAAGATTCAATGGAAATATCCTGATCGCCATAGGTCGTTAAGTAGGCTTCGACATCAGGAAATTCCGCGATGTCATATGGATTGCCCGTGGCAGCAACGACAACCGATGTGCCTGTCTCTTGAAAAGCAGTGACTAATTCTTGCTGCTCCTCTTCCAAATGGGCGGAAGACGTCGGCACAACAACCATATCTTTATTTTCCGCTAAAGAAACGGCTTCCTCGATTTCTGCATCTGTTGGGCTGTCGCTCGTTTCATAGCTTTCAGTCTCAGGTAAAAGATCCGAGAGCACATCCGGTTTTCCGGATTCAGGACCGGTAACCAGCAAGTCTGTATCATAATCTAATGGAAGAACGTCATCGTCATTTTTAACGAGGGTAATGCTATCGTCTGTCATGTCCTCTGCCAATTGAAGATTTTCGTCGCTTCCGATCTGATCAACTGCTTCAGGGTCTTCGTATGGATCACCGAACAAATCCTGTTCCATTTTTTTGTCCAAAATGCGGTAAACAGACGCATCTAGTCGATCTTCACTGATTTCACCATCTTCGACGGCATCAAGCATCGCGTTGTATGCCAAATCAATATCCGGTGGATCCAACAGCATATCGACTCCGGCTTTAAAGGCTTCCACCGGTACTTCTTCTTCCGGTATGACGTCGACACCGTCCATATCAAGACCGTCGGTCACAATTAGCCCGTCATAACCTAACTCGCCACGCAAATAATCCGTTAGGATCGGTTCGGAAAACGTAGCAGGAAGCTCCGAATCATCCAGCGCAGGAACAACAATATGAGCCGGCATAATCGCGTCCACTCCATGCTCAATGGCATCTTTAAATGGAGGCAAATCTTCTGCAAGCAACGTATCCATATCTTTTTCAATAATTGGAAGTCCGTAGTGAGAGTCAACATCCGTATCTCCATGGCCGGGAAAATGCTTCGCCGTCGAAATTACGTCTTCCGATTGGAACCCTTGAATTTGGGAAATCCCTAAATCTGAGACTAAATCGGGATCCTCAGAATAAGAGCGAACACCGATGACAGGGTTGTCCGGGTTAACATTTACATCCAATGTCGGTGCAAAGTTCATATTTATGCCTAACTTTTTCATCTCTTCGCCCAGGATTTCCGCAGACTGTTCCGCGTAGGCTGAAGATCCGGTCGCGCCAATCGCCATGTTACCCGGGAATGTCGTGGCAGGTTCTGTTACACGCGCGACAATGCCACCTTCCTGATCCGTTGATACAAACATGGGTATAGACGACCCTTCATCCATCGCGATATCCTGAATCCCGTTGGAAAGGGCGTTCACCTGCGATGTATCCACAGGCATGCCGATATTATCGGCCCAGTTAAAATAAATCACACCGCCGGGATGGTAATTTTCAATCACTTCCTTAAAGTTCTCTCCACCGCGATCATTTTCTAGATTTTCTTCTTCATAATTCGGGTCAGTCGGCGTTTCTCCATAGACATGAACAATAAAAAGTTGCCCGACTTTTTCCTCCAACGTCATATCGTCCATAATGGATTCGATCTCGTTAGGTTCAACTTCTTCCTGAGCATTTAACTGTACGACGCTCGGTGAATGTAGGCTTATCATCAAAGGCACTAATAATGTTACCGCCAAAATGGATCGCCATCTCATGGAATGACCACCTTTTTAAAAATATGTGCCAGATTTCCGGCATTCGATTCCGTTTTTTGTGAGATAATCTGGCATTTTACTTCTTCGTCACTGCCTACAACACGCGGACTGATATCCACACTTCTATATTCGATATGGTCCATGGCCCAGTCAACGTCAAACTTCATCATAGTTTTCAAGCAGGTCATCAGCAAACGTACTCAAAATCTCAAAAGCTTCATCGGAAATCAATTCATTATCCACCTGGTGATTGAGAAGATCATGAAGGCCGTCCATATGCTCAATCACTTTTTCCGTTTCTTCCTGGTTTTCATAGTGACTTACCGCTTCCAAATGAATATCCAAGTCATGGGAAGCGTCATCCCCCTCGAACTCTCCGTCTTCATCGAATTGCCCTACGAGCGTTTGTAAGCCGGAAGCCGAGACTTGCGGATCTTCACAATCATCCAGTGGCATGGCGCTCACTTCGTTGTAAGTCGCTTGTCCATCCATCAGAAAAGGAATAACGGTCATCATCGACTGACCCATCGTGACAAATATCCCGTGCTCATCCACCTCTTCCGTTTCCAGGGAAAAAGCATCGATATGGCGGTCGATATCCTCAGCCTGAGAGGTATGAAGCATGTAGCCACACGCGTGAGGGTTTAATATATCAGCTTCATCCGGTTCCCGTATATCTGCCCCGTCAAAATAAAATGGCTCATTTTGGGTTTCGCCATCCGTTGCTTTTCGATCTGGCGCTTCATCGACAACAGTTGTAATATCTTCTATCCGCTCATGGTAAAACTCCAAGGTGGATTCAAGCGTTTCCATCTGTACTTCTACTCGGTATTCCGGGTCTTGCTCGCCGGCTGATTCAGTCAACAGACCTAACCCATGCCGCAATCCTGCCATTTGCGATAATACAGTCTCGAGTCCGAGAGTAGTCTCAGTGGCATCGCCATAAAGACCCGTTGAGAAGCCAGCTTCTTCAACATCTGGACGCAAATTATCTTCAACCATTTCCTCATTTAATTCTCGTAATGGATCATCAACGTTTAGATTACGCACCCACTGCATTTCCATATCAGGATCTCCTGCTGCACTAGGCCTTTCATGCGCATCAACCATGATATCTGGGGAGAACTCTTCTAAGACATCCGCAATGACTTGCACTTCAGGCTCTTCCAAGTTGAGATGATCACGATTAATATCTACCTCATTAGCATTACCTCGAATGTCGGCCGCACGACCGTCTGGGTTTGCCGTTGGGATAAACATGATCGTTGCTTCGTTCAACTGCTCCACTAGTTTTGGATCATCCGTAAATGCCAAATCTCTCAACAACTGCAAGGCCATCTCCTGACCGGCAGGCTCATTTCCATGTTGCGAACCAATCACCAACATATTGTTTCCATCTGCAATCTGTTCATCCGATGGCGGTTCCGGATCTCCCACTTGCACTAAATGCAATGGTCGGTTTTCCAATGATGTTCCGATCTCGGAATACGTCATGCGCTCCGATTGTTCCGCTACTTCTTCCAGGAATGTCAATTCATCTTCATGACTCGTCCATTCTTCTCCATCGCTATCTTCGAATCCGGTCGTTGGAAGGTTTTTTTCGGATTCATTTTCTTGAGCTGAAACGCCTGCCATTGGGCTTATGATGAGCAATAAAGAGAAAAACAAAACCGTAGGAGTCATCTTCCAATATCCTACTTTCATCCAAAACTCTCCTAACAGCGATTTTCATATTTTTCTAGAAAAGGAGGGTCAACACTAAAATCAATGGTTGATATTCGTGATTAAATATGGTTATACCACTAGCGAGCGAAGGAAAAACACGTAGACTCCTGTGGGAAAGCGCAGGGCGAAGACCCCGCAGGAAAAAAGCGAACGTCTTTTTTTCCGAGGAGGCTGAGCTCGGTGCCCACGGAAAGCGTAGTGTTTTTTCCGTAGCGGTCACTACCAATCATAATTGCCCCTAGTTTGTCAGCCATAGATTTTGGTGAAGAGCCGAAAAGGACTAAGAAAATTTAAATCTAAAACCGTAGCCCCGCTGGCTACTTCTTTTTTCACACAGCAGAGAGGCTATAATTAAATCCAGGAATGCTCCTCTAACTATGAATCTTGTGCGTTCACAAAATCAGAAACCGCCTCATCAATCAGGTCGCCAACATGCTGAATCTTATCCGGGCTCACACGATCAATCGTGTCTTCCGGCGTGTGATACCAAGGTTCTACACCGGCATCTCCCGGTTCCGTTCCTGGTTCCATCCAGATAAAGAGGGCTGCATCAATGCCTGCTTCATGAAAAGGAACGTGGTCGGATCTACCCATTTCGTGCAGTGTTCGTTGATCGTCTTCATAGTCTAATCGTTCAGCGGCTGCATCTACAGATTCCCATACGGCATTCGACTCCCCGTCAACGGTGGTCACATATAGCTGCGTAGCCGGATCCCAATCTGTTCCGACCATATCCATGTTAAAGTTCGTTTCACTGCGATCAATTTCATCCTCGGACAACTGGTCTACATACTCTGATGCCCCAACCAGCCCAATTTCTTCGGCACCGAATGCTACGAATCTGATTTCCTTATCCGTCGGCGTATCTTGCATCACGTGTGCAAGTTCTATCAGGCTCCCCGTTCCCGAGGCGTTGTCATTCGCTCCCGGAGATTCCGGGACGCTATCATAGTGGGCGGTGAGATAAACGATTTCCGGATCTTCCACGTCTTCCGCTTCTTTCACCGCTACGACGTTTTGTGATTCGTCGCCGTCCTCGATTTCAAATTCATGGATAGACGTTTCATAGCCGAGATTTTCAAACTCATCCTGGATGTAATCGGCAGCCTCCGCTTCTTCGGCAGTGCCGGCGACCCGTGGGCCGATATCCACACTTAAATGCTCAACATGGTCCATGACCCGGTCAGCCTCAAATACTGTTTCATCGTTTGCAATCAGATCATCCGCGAACGTACTCAAAATCTCAAAAGCTTCATCGGAAATCAATTCATTATCCACCTGGTGATTGAGAAGATCATGAAAACCGCCCATATGCTCAATCACTTTTTCCGTCTCTTCCTGGTTTTCGTAGTGACTTACCGTTTCCAAATGAATGTCCAAGTCATGGGACGCGTCTTCCCCTTCGAATTCTCCATCTTCATCGAATTGCCCTACGAGCGTTTGTAAGCCGGAAGCCGTGACTTGCGGATCTTCACAATCATCCAGTGGCATGGCGCTCACTTCGTTGTAAGTCGCTTCTCCATCCATTAGAAAAGGAATAACGGTCATCATCGACTGACCCATCGTGACAAAAACGCCGTGTTCCCCAACATCTTCCGTTTCCAGGGAGAAACCATCGATATGGCGGTCGATATCGTCAGCCTGAGAGGTATGAAGCATGTAGCCGCACGCGTGAGGGTCTAATATTTCGGTTGGCTCCCAATTGTCCGCCCCGTCAAGATAGAACGGCTCAGATTGTTCCTCACCCGCAGCCGCTTTACGTTCTGGAGCTTCATTCACTTCGATGGCAATCTCGTCCATTCGTTCGCGATAGAAATCCAACACTGATTCGACTGTTTCCATCTGGGCATCCACCCGATATTCGGGTTCTTGTTCACCTGCAGTTTCAGTCAACAAACCCACTCCGTGCCGAAGACCTAAAACGTTTCGGGAAATCCGTTCATCTCCACCACCGGATCCGCCTGGCTCACCGTACAAGCCGGTCGAAAATCCTGCATCCTCAACATCAGGAAATAAGTAGTCTTCCACCATCTCCTGGTTTAAATTGCGGAGATCTTCATCCGCGTTAAGATTGCGCGGCCACAACATTTCCATATCAGGATCACC
Organism: Salicibibacter cibi; assembly: GCF_016495865.1. NCBI lineage: Bacteria > Bacillati > Bacillota > Bacilli > Caryophanales > Bacillaceae > Salicibibacter > Salicibibacter cibi. Next base: position 554,547 of record NZ_CP054706.1, on the reverse strand, counting down.
GGTAGCCGAAGGTCTTTCATGGGCATCAACCGTAATATCTGGAGAGAACTCCTCTAAAACATCTCCAATGATTTGCCCTTCAGGTTCTTCAAGGTTGAGATGATCACGGTTAATATCAACTCCGTTCGCATTTTCACGCGTGTTTGCCTCGCGACCATCCGGATTGGCCGATGGAATGAACATAATCGTCGTTTCACTCAACTGTTCCTCTAACTCCGCATCATCAGTAAATGCCAAGTCTCGCAGCGTCTGTAACGCCATCTCCCGGCCGGCCGGTTCATTTCCGTGCTGTGAACCGATCACCAACATATTTTGACTATCGGCGATGGCTTCATCCGCTGGCGGTTCCGGATCTCCCACTTGCACTAAATGCAATGGTCGATCTTCCACGGAAGTCCCGACCTCGGAATACGTCATACGCTCCGATTGTTCCGCTACTTCTTCCAGGAATGTCAATTCATCTTCATGGCTCGTCCACTCCTCACCATCACTGTCTTCAAATCCGGTCGTCGGAGGCTCCTCCGCGCTTTCATTTTCTTGGGCAGCGACTCCTGCCATCGGGCTTCCGGCGAGTAAGAATGCGAAAAATAAAGCAGAGGGGGGCATCTTCCATTTCATGTTTTTCATAATAGCCTCCTTAAAATCGTTTTCATAGATTTCTAGAAAAAAGAACTGACCGTAAACGTATGTTCATGAGTCAGTTCTTCTACGTCCTTTACTGCTCGTCACCTTCGGTTTGCGTAGCTGTAAATGTCCACTCCAGCTCTAAAGAATCGCCCTGGAATTGGTTCAAGTCTTCTTCAACGTCACCTAAAAAGTTAAATTGCACGACGAGGTCATGGGACTCATCAACCGGCAAGCCGTCATCGCCCAACTCCGGATAGAACACGTGCTCACTGATCGCCTCCGGTTCCATGTCCTGAAGCTCACTCAATGTCGTTTCGAAAATCACTTCGTCTAAATTGTCGGCGTTATACAAAAATTCCACCTCGATGAACTCCCCGAAATCTTCCGTATTATTACCTTCTGCATCAATCACTGTGTAGTCGGTTTCCAATGTTACCGCATCGATGTCCAAAGAGCCGTTGTTCTGCAATTCAAAGTCACGAATCATCGAATCCCCGGGTTGCAAGTTGTCCACGTCAATGATTTCTGTCGGTTCCGCGTCCAGATCAAGGGTCCCGGCCGCAAACGTATTGTTCGTTTCGACACTGTCGCTAAAATACGCGAACGTTCCCCCACCGATTAACGTCAAGCCGAGAACGGCTGTCGTCACACCCATGCCAAGCTGTTTTTTTATTCCCATGTTGAAATTCCTCCCTGTAAAATTTTAATTATGTGAACGCCTTATCAAGGCGATGTCACCATTTTCTTACTGCCATTCCTCCATAAGCACATCGGCATCATTCGAAAGAATGCTATACGCCGTCTCGGAAATCAATTCGTTTTCTCGCTGCTGGTCGAGGAGATCCTGAAAGCCTTCCGTGTGTTGGATGACTTTGTCTGTTTCTTCTTGATCTTCGAATTGCCCCATGGTCGTCAAGTGAAGATTCAGCGATCGGACGACGTCATCATTTTCGAATGCACCTTCTTCTTCAAAATGCTCAACAAGCGTTTTCATGTTATCGACACTTGTATCGACGTAAAAGATTTTTGTCTCTCTTTCCGTTTCTCCGTCCTCCGTTGTTCCTTCAAACGTAACGACATGGAAGCGTTCTTTTAACGGCCCATCCAGTTCCACCGATAATGTGCCTGTTTCTTCATCAAACTCATCAGGTTCATAATCGATGCCATCAACGATGATACGGAAGTCGCCCTCATCGGCTTCTCCCCCTTCAATGTCTGCCTGCAAAATTGGAGTGTTATCTGCCAACTCCTCGCCCATCTCCAGCGCGGGGGTTATGGTTACGCCTGTATCGGCATCTTCTTCATTTTGCTCCACTTCTTCCAGAACCCGCAGATGGTTTTGGCCCAGTATTTTCTCGATATCTTCTTCTGAGTAGTCTCTATTCTCAAGTTCATCGGTAATTTTATAGAATTCGGATGCATCTTGAAGATCTTCCGGCATGTCCGCACCATCGAAATCCGACCCTAACGCGACATGATCCACGCCCATGACATCAACGGCGTGATCGATATGGTCGACGATATCATCCACGTAACCCTCCGATTCATCGGTTAAAAATGCAGGGTAAAACACGACCCCTAACACACCGCCGTTGTCAGCCAAAGCTTCCAACTGCTCATCGGTAAGGTTCCGTTGATGGTCGTGCAAAGCATTCACACCCGAATGACTGGCAATGATCGGTTCTTCGGAAACTTCGATCACATCCCAGAACGTTGTCCTGGCCATATGCGAGACATCAATCATCATCCCAATGTCATTCATCTCTTCGACCACTTCTTCACCCAGGTCTGTTAGCCCGCCTTCGGAAGGTGTTTCATCGGGATCATCGTATACTCGGTCAGCGCCTTCACCCAGCGCATTGGAAGTATTCCACGTAAATCCGAGCGCTTTTACCCCTAAATCATCGTATTGGTGCAAAAGCTCAATCGCATTTTCTTCTTCCATGGAATATCCGCCTTCAATCGTTGGCACGGCAGCTATTCTTTCATCCTGCACCGCTTGTTCGATGTCTTCATAGGACGGGCTTATGCTAATCTCGTCCGGGTTGTTGGCTTCCGTCCAATAAAGGCCGTTGATCTTGGCCAGCGTCTCGCTAATGCTACGCGGCGTATTTTCATAATATCCCGGTGTATAAGCCGCCAGATATGGAACATCCAACCCGCCTTCTTGCCCTTTCGGAATGTCGAAGTCAAACGATGTTTCTTCCCCGATGTCCGTTTCCGGCAACCAAGTCGTCTCATCCAACGCATGCATAAACGTGTCGACATGGCTGTCTACCACAGTAGATTGATAGTGAATGCCCTGGTCGTTGGCCAAAGACATTCCGGGAAAGGCAAAGGATACGGAAAAAATGCATAGAATGCTGACTACCATTCTCATAACTAACGCTCCTTTAGCAAAAATTTGTTCTCTATGATCGCCGGCCGCAGAACATAGCTATTCCACATTACGGTTGTTTTTCAACCAAGGTATCGGCTTGGGCAGCGAGAATGTCATAAGCTTCATCGGAAATGAGGTCATTTTCTTGCTGATGGTTCAGCAAATCGTTAAACCCTTCTTCCATGTGCTGGACCACTTTTTCATAGTCTCCTTGATTTTCATAATGATTCACGGACGTTAAATGAAGATGCAAGTCGTCGGCCGCTTCCTCATTCTCAAATTCATCCTCCTCTTCAAAACGTTCCACGAGCGTCATCATGGATGCACTGTCCAGGGTAAACCCGATGGCTGCTCCCTCGCGATTATCATCCGCGACTCCTTCATAGACGCCTTCACCGGGGTCAACGATGATGCTTTGGACGTTACCGATCCCGCCGGGGTTCTCGTCAAATTCATGGCCAAGCGCTTCCAGTTCGTCACGGGCATCTTGAGGAATCCCTTCCTCCCAACTGATATCGGGATAGTCCATCGTATGAATACGGGGCTCCTCGATCGCTTCTTGTAAACTCATATCATGGTCAATAACATTATTGACGACGTTAAATACTGCGTTAATAATTTGTGTTCCTCCCGGTGAACCAGCGCTCATATACGGTTCACCGTCATCAAAGATAATCGTTGGGGTCATGCTGCTCAATGGCCGTTTGTTCGGTTCCACTTCATTGGCCCCGCCGGGAGTTGCGTCAAAATCCGTCAACTCATTGTTCAGCATAATCCCGTAGTCGGGAACCATAATGCCCGAGCCAAAGACTTGCTCAATCGTGGTCGTGAAACTGACCATGTTGCCCCATTGATCAGTGACTGTAAAATGAGTAGTCTCCCCCGAGTCTTCCTCTACCTCCACCTCGCCGGATTCATGGCTCGGTTCCTGATCTTCGTAGGCCCAGGGATCTCCGGGCTCCACGTCTTCATTGACTTCTTCGGGATCGACCAAAGCGCTGCGTTCTTCAATGTATTCAGGATGCAACAGCCCTGTAAAAGGAACGTCCACAAACTCGGGATCGCCCATATACTCACCCCGATCGGCGTAACCGAGACGCATTACTTCCGCCAATAGATGATAACGCTCCGCATCCTGGGTGCCATACTGCCCGATATCAAAATCATCCAGAAGAGCGAGCATCTGCAAAAGCGTCAAACCACCTGAACTCGGCGGGGGCATGCTCGCGATGTCATATCCTTGATACTCTCCCCAAACCGGTTCATCGATGTCCGCCTCATAATTGCGAAAGTCATCCATCGTCATACTGCCGTCGAACTCCTGGACGGTATCGGCAATGGCCTGTCCAATCTCACCATCATAAAAAACTTCCAGTCCTTCGTCTTGAATGAGTTGCATCGTATCAGCCAAGTCTTCCTGGACGAGGTGATCCCCTTCCTGTAAAGGCTCACCTTCAGGCAAAAAAACATCCTCGGCTGCGCTTTGCGATAATTTATCCTGATTACTATCGATCGCGTTCGCTAACTGACCATCGATTTCAAAGCCTTCATCGGCCAGTTCAATCGCCGGTTCCATCAGCGTTTCGAAATCAACGGACCCCCATTTTTCACTGGCCGTCATCAAACCATCCAGAGTGCCGGGGACGCCAACCGAATCACCACTGGTCACTCTTTCATCAAAAGGAATTTCATTGCCGTCTTCATCCAGAAACATATCCGGATCGGCACCGGCGGGAGCTCGTTCCCGGCTGTTCACGATCGTCGTATCGTCTTCTTCGGCATCATAGACCATCATGAAACCGCCGCCACCCATTCCGGACATCATCGGTTCCGCAACATTCAAGGCAAAATGAACAGCAATGGCCGTATCAACTGCATTCGCGTTTCTTGCCAGCATTTCTTCTCCAACTTCAGAAGCCAGAGCATGGGATGTCGACACCATGCCGTCCTCTCCCTCATCAACCAATGGATCCTCGGAAGCAGCGGTTTTATCCGTACCGGGACCCGCGATTGCCGTCGAGGCGACGAGCATAAAAGAAGTTGCTATGGCCATCCCCGGACGCCAACGTTTTTCTTTCATTGCTATACCTCCCAATGTTTGCATCTCTCATTCTGGAAAAAACACCAGGATGAGAGTGAAAGTGACAGATTGTTTTAGCAACCGATCGTTTTTCACTCAATCCCCACCCCATCAAATCCATCTAATATGGGTCATCCCCTCGTCATCGGTTTGTTCTGCAAGCACCTCCATATCCTGGATTGGATCCGTCATATCAAAAAAATCGTTGTTGGCTTCCAAAAATCGTTTGGCTGCATCCGCATTGCTTTCCTGATCTTCAACAGAACGCTGCATTTGCGCGGACACATCCGTATCATCCTGATAAATGATCCTTGAATCTTCACTATTTTCTTCCAGAACTTCGGAATTAGCTAAAGCTCCACTGGAGACAGCCAGTGACGCGATTAAACCCATCGACAAACAGCTCGTCCATTTTTTAGCCATCTACAACTCCTCACCTTCGGTTTGCGTAGCTGTAAACGTCCACTCCATCTCTAAAGAATCGCCCTGGAATTGGTTCAAGTCTTCTTCAACATCGCTTAAGAAGTTGAATTGCACGACGAGATCATGGGACTCATCGATCGGCAGACCGTCATCGCCCAACTCCGGATAGAACACGTGCTCACTGATCGCTTCCGGTTCCATATCCTGGAGTTCACTTAAGGTCGTTTGAAAGATCACCTCGTCCAAATTATCGGCGTTATACAAAAATTCCACCTCAATGAACTCTCCGAAATCTTCCGTATTATCGCCTTCTGCATCAATGACCGTGTAGTCGGTTTCCAATGTTACCGCATCGATGTCCAAAGAGCCGTTGTTCTGCAATTCGAAATCGCGAACCATCGAATCCCCGGGCTTCAAATTGTCCACGTCAATCACTTCCGTCGGTTCCGCGTCCAAATCAAGGGATCCGGCCGCGAACGTATTGTTCGTGTCGACACTGTCGCTAAAATACGCGAAAGTACCTCCTCCGATTAACGTCAAGCCGAGAACGGCTGTCGTTACACCCATGCCAAGCTGTTGTTTGATTCCCATTATGGATTCCTCCCTGTAAAGTTTTGAAACGCCTCATCAAATTCTGGGTTACTCCTGACGAGGCGGCGACACCGATTCTTCAGTGGCCGGTTCTTCATTTTTCTTTGACGATTCGATTTGTCGCAACGCTCGCCAAACGGTGAACGCGGAGTATGCCAAAAGCAAAACGCCAGGCAGAATTAATAACAGCACCGCTCCCTGCTCCGAGGTGGCAAAGACGAACGCGTAACCGAGAAACGGGACGGTCAACCCTGTGTGTTCACCAAGCACATTTTCGGCAAGCACCGGTTCTGCATCCGTCGAGTTATTGTTATCGCCCTTGGTAATATACTGCTGGCCATCGTTTTCAACTTCGTGAACCCTATGGGTGACGAGATTGTCATCGGGATTGGTAAAAGTGATGACATCTCCTTTCTCAAATTGGGTCGTTTCCTCCGTCGGTTGGACCGCGATCATCGATCCGGTTTGAATCTCCGGCTCCATGGACCCTGATAAAACCGTTTTCAATTCATACCCAAAGACATTCGGTTCGCCATCAGCCGCTTGGCTGGAAATAACCGCGAATAAGGTGACAACGAGTAACGTAAACAGCAAAGCTGTTGTAAAGCCGCTGATAAGTTTTCTAGTGACACGCCACATAAGTATTCATCACCCTCATGACATATTTTGTAACCTTGGCTTGATTGGCTATATTAAAAATCTTGGGATGTTATTATTCTTCCTCGTCCTCGTCCTCCTCCATTTCATCCTCATCGTCCGGCTCTTGTTCGCTTTCATCTTCTTCCGAGTCTTCATCGTGATCCTCGTCATCACTCTCGACATCTTCTTCGTCCTCTTCTCCAAATGAATCAGTCGATGAAATCTTGCCTTCCAGCGATTCCTCGTCTTCAAACGTCGCCGATGTCGGCGACGTCCCCAAAACACCGATGAAAAACAATAAATAAGTCACCGTGAATAGTCGGACAGGAACGCTTATCTTTTTGCGCAATTCACCCGCTCCTTTTCACTTCCATATTTCCAGTAGATCTTCTGCCTGGACACATAAAATCTTATAGGCTTCCTCTTCCGGTCTTCCGGCGGCCCGACTTCAGGTTCATTCCGTACTTTGCACATCCATTTGTTGCGGAGATAGCGTTCCCTGATATTCAAATTCGTCTTCGATATGAACTGTAACGGAGGCGCGATCGTCTTCAATCATCGGATCATTTTCTTCTATGATGACTTCAAACGCTCGTTCTTCACCGTTTACAAGCGTTCCTAGACCAGTAACGCTAGCCCAATCTTCTTTCGCCTGCAGTTGGCCCACTTCCTCGGCTTCTATCTCGATATCTTCACCCTCGTGATTAAATTGGAAATAACCTGTCGCTGATGAATCACTTGCTGATTGCTCAACAGCCACCGCTACTTCTGCATCCGGGGAACCGGAACTATCTACATTGCGCAATGTTCCAGAGCCTTCGACGCTGACATCCTGATCGACGCTCATCGGCCGACTCGGCATATTCCCCGTTCGTTGCAATGCTTCTCCGATTTGAGCATCGGTCGTTTCACCGTCTTGCAGGGCAAATTCACCGTTCACGAGCACATGCTCGATCCCGTCCGCATACTGCTGAGGGTCATCGAATTCGGCATTGTCCGTAACCGTATCCGGATCAAAAACCGTAATATCAGCGACCATGCCCTCCGCGATAAAACCCCGATCAGTCATCCCAATCATCGTGGCCGGCAAGCCTGTCATCTTCTGCACGGCTTCCTCAAAAGAAAGCAGGCCTTCTTCCCGAACATCCTCGCCAAGCACCCGTGGCTGTGTACCATAACGACGAGGGTGAATACTGTCCGAGTAAGTGGCGCCTCCATCTGAAGCGACAGCCGTTGTTGAATTTTGGAGAATTCGTTCATAATCATCTTCATTTCCAAAATGATAGATCGTCGTCAAGCTCCCTTGATCCTCCAATATTCGCATTGTCGCTTCCCCTGGGTTCACATCCTCTGCCTCAGCAACGTCGGCCAACGTTTCATTTTCACTAGGAAAATAAACATCTTCCGCTGTTTCCACCCGGCTCGTCATCACATCTGCAATTTCATCTTCAATTTGCTGACGTAATTCGGGGTCGGCAAAACGATCCAGCATCGCGTCAAAACCGCCATCCTGTGCCCATTGCGGGACGAGTGCCGTCAAACCGGTCTGACTGGCCAGATATGGGTAAACATCAGCGGCTGCATATGTTCCGCGCTCATTGGCCTCTTCAATGAGATCAACCGTTTCTTCTGATGCTCCCCAGTTATCCGCCCCCATCACTTTCATGTGCGTGATGACCGGAACGAGTCCTGCCTCTTCTCCAATTTCGATCGTTTCTTCGGTCGCTTCTACGACATCATCCATTTCGTCCCGAATATGGTGCGGGAAATTTGTTCGCCATTGATCAGCAACCTCGACAACATCGATCACTTCTTCGGTATCGGCATAATTGCCAGGCGTGTAAAAGAGCCCCGCCGAAACGCCAAACGCTCCTTCTTCCAATCCTGTTTCAACTAATCCTTGCATCTCTGCAATTTCTTCCTCCGTGGCATCGCGATCGTCTTCACCGACAACTTCTTCCCAGACTGAATTAAATCCAATATACGTGCCGATGTTAATTGCCAACCCTTCAGCTTCCAGTTCGTGCCGTTCCGTCACATCGACCGGTCCACCGCCATCCGGGCTTAAGATTTCTGTCGTCACTCCTTGTGTGAGCGAGCTAGTCGCGGTCTGCAACGCTTCCAGATCGGCATGGCTGTGAACATCAATAAAACCCGGCGCAACGATGTTCCCGTCAACATCGACTTCATGCGCAGCATTGGCTTCACCCAAATCTCCAATCTGTTTAATGTAACCGTCTCGGACCCCTACATCTGCTTCATAACTCGATTGACCTGTCCCGTCCATCACTGTGCCGTTTTTAATAATCGTATCGAATTCATTTTCTTGGGCATCACTTTGGTTATTATTTTCCAATGCCCCTACAGAACCGCCTATAAAAATGACTGCTAACGAAACAATGAAAGAGCGTTTCCACATTTCACGCGATCCTCCTCGAAAATTTTATATTCTCTGCCGCTTGTTAAATCTACCTCCCATTCGTTTTTTTACAAGTTTTTCAAAAGTTTAAGATATTCATACAAAATATTACCATTATGACATTAAAGAAAAAAATAAGTTATACTTATAAATATATAACTATTTATTATTTAATATTAAAAGTAGTTTTTTTGCACTATCTTTTTATTGGGTTAATAGAAAGTTTTTCTATCATTTTTTGAAACTTATTTCTTAATTATCCATTTAGTGTTAATGTGTCTATATTACTTTTTTATTTTTTATATTATTATAAATCTTAATGGAATAGGATTTTCTTTACACATTTCATACACTTTCATAGATTTTCCTATAAAAGGAGGATATGACTATTTTTAAATCTAGCAATTTTTTGTAAAATAGCTGAAAATATATGATGACACTGGAGGGGTTCAATGAAAAAGAAAAAAATTGTCACATTCTCGATTTGCGCAACACTCATCGTCTCTTTGCTCGCACCATCGATCCATGCAGAGGAACCTGCCGATGCCGATTCCCACATGACCGGCCATGGCGGTGCGGTAGCCTCCGAAGATGTGCATGCCTCTGAAGCCGGGATGACAATTCTTGAACAAGAAGGCAATGCCGTTGATGCAGCTATTGCAGTTGCGGCTGCACAAGGGATAACAAGGCCTTACTCCGGCGGCATTGGCGGAGGCGGCATGATGCTCATCCATTTGGCGGAAGAAGACGAACCTATCGCAATTGACAGCCGTTCCATTACGCCGGCTTCGTTTAATGACGAAACGTACATAAATCCAGACACAGGGGAGATTTTCCCATCAGCGATGAGAATCTCAAGTGGATCATCTTTTTCAATTCCCGGGACGGTAAAAAATTGGGAAGTTGCTTTAGAAGAGTATGGAACGATGACGTTTGCAGAAGTGCTGCAACCGGCGATTGACGTAGCCGAAGAAGGGTTCGTCGCAGATGAAAATTTTGTGCGGGAAACGACGGAAAATCAAGAACGTTTTGATCTTTTCACTTCTACAAGAGACATTTACCTCAATGACGACGGATCCGCTCCGGAACCCGGCGACGTGATTCAAAACCCTGATATGGCCCATACTTATCAATTGCTGGCAGAGGAAGGGAGCGAGGTTTTCTATGAAGGAGAAATCGCCGAGGCCATGGTTGACACGATTAACGATCCACCGGTCGTGGACGACCCGGACTTTGAAGCCGTAAGCAGCGAATGGCTTACGGAATACGGGGTGTTGGAAGGCGATGTCACGATGGAAGACTTTACAAACTATGAAACGGTTACCAGCGATCCGATCCACACCGATTACCGTGACTACGACATCTATGGCATGCCTCCTTCTTCCAGTGGCGGCCTCACGGTTGGACAAACGTTTAATATGTTAGAGCATTATGATCTTGAAAATATGTCCGGTACCGAGGCGTGGCATCATTTTATGGAAGCAACGAGGTATGCGTTTGCCGATCGGCGGGCGTATACCGGAGACCCTGCACATTCGGAAATCCCCGTTGATGAATTGCTTTCCGATGAATACACCGAAGAACGGATCACAAATATTGATTCGGACCGTGCATCAATTGGCCAGGTTCCTCCCGGCAATCCACGGTCGGAAGATGACGAAGACTTCTTCTATGATTTTGCAGAGGACGATGGCGCTGAATGGGATGCCCATAAGTTTCACAGAATCGATACCGGGCCTGAAAGCCATCCTTTTGATGCAAGCTTTACGATTGAAGATAACACCGGACAAATTGAATTGGCAGAAAGAATTGACGGCAGAGGAAGCGCGTACGGACGGGCCGCTGCTAACATGAATCCCGTGGAAGATAATGAAGTAAACTTGCGAGTACGCGCGGATGAAGAAGAATATGACCAACGCTTGCGATTATGGCTGAACGGCGACGTTTGGCAGTCAGGCAGCAGCGTACCGAGCAATGGCTACGGACTGGAAATCAACACGGAAACCGGCGAACTTGTTCTTCAGCGTGTCATCGATGGTGACTTAGCAACGCTCGAGCGTATCGATTATCCCGTAGAAACAGATTGGCACGATTTACGTTTCCGGGCAGAAGATAACGAGCTTAAAATAAGTGCCTGGGAAGCGGATGACGAGGAACCCGAAGAATGGTTAGCCGTCCATGAATTAGCGGAAGAAGACCAGTTGGATGAGCCTCTCGGCCGTTTAATGATGAGCGTGATTAATTTTGATTACGAACAAACGCAAACATTTTTCCTTGATCATATTGAAGCTGAACCCGTAACCGAAGATAGTGAAACGCTTGCGGAGCCTAGCCAAACGAGCATAATGGCTAACGATGCAACCCCTCCGCCTGAAACGACTTCCTTAGAAGAGGAAACTCAAGGGGTACAAGCCGATGAAGAAAAACGCATAAAAGACGAAGAAGATATTATCGATGAATCGACGATTCACCTTGCTGCTAGCGATGATGAAGGCAACGTCGTGAGCTATACGTCAACGATTGTATCGATCGGCGGCAATGGCATGGTCGTTCCCGGGTATGGTTTTTTGTTAAATAACGCCGTGTATGGGCGAACGCCAACCGAATCTCCTACGCATCCTAATTACCCACGACCGGACATGCGCTCCCTGAGCAGCATGGCCCCGACCCTTGTCATGGAAGATCAGTCGCCTGTCCTAACAGTGGGGGCTCCGGGAAATGATTCGATTTTAACAACCGTGTCACAAATCATGATGAACAACTTGGATTTTGATAAACCGCTTCCGGAAGCGATTGAACAGCCTCGCTTGTCGCAACGAAACAATTTTAACGCATTGGCTGAGTATGAAGAAAACTATATGGATGCAGAAACAGAGCAACAAATCGAAGAACTAGAAGCGATGGCCCATCTCTTTACGGCCAATACGAACGAGCAGGGGATCGGAGCGGCAGTCGGCATTGAATTTTCAGATGACGGTCAAGTCACTGCAGCCACCGAACCTGAGCGTCGCGGGGGAGGAAGCGCCCTCGTGCAAAGCAAAACAGATGATGAAGTTAGTGCAGCAGTGCTGTTACAATTAGTGGATCGCTTTGCCGAAGAAGGCGAATTTGAAAACGATGAGGCTGTCCGCGCGTTGGACGTACATTTAACGTCCGTCGATCATTTCGAAAATCAAGAAGAGGCGGGAAAAGTCATTGACCATATGGGCGGATTCAAAGATTTGCTTGACCACCAACGAGCACAAGACTGGATATCCGATGACGTCCATGAAACGCTGCAGGAAAAAGCGAATGCATTAGTGGAAGAGTGGGAATAACGTAAACAACCGGGAACGGCACACGTTCCCAGTTTATTTTATCAGCTGAATCCATCGATTTATCCGCCAAACTTTTCCTTTAAGCTAGTGTTAAAAATTAGTATTGAGTTTTTCTTTGATCTTTTCTCTAATATGAAAGATTTCTTTATCATGCACCAGCAATTTTTCGGTGAGGTAGCGATGATCTTCTTGTTGGTGTTTGTCAACATTCACCGCGTAGTCCAATGTTTGTTTAGTCATTTGCGTGTTATAATCCAGGGTTTTATCCATCTTCTCCACTTTATCATCCAGGTTATTTACTTTATTATCCAGATTGTTTACTTTATCATCCAGGTTATTTACTTTATTATCCAGATTGTTTACTTTATCATCCAGGTTAGTTGCTTTATTATCCAATTGCCCTACTTTGGCTTTGATTTCTTTTAATTCTAGTTGTTGGGTATCCAATTTTTCGAGAATGACTTTTAACAATTTGTCACTCATCGCTTTCATCCTCTCCATTTGATCATGTAGTATGACACGTCCACCCCTCCACTTATGGTTAGTTTACCATGAATTGTTCGTTTCTCCTACAGAATAAAGTCTATTCGGTGTTTTCGAATCAACGCAAAACAGCCGGGAACGTTGTTCCGTTCCCGGCTGTTTTATCAGCCAAACCCAAAAGCGTTTACGGCATAACAACCCGCTCCGGTACCGTATACACATTCAGCGATCCGGCGCGAATAAAACCAATGCTTGTAATCTCCAGCTCTTCGGCCAATTCCAGGGCGCGATCGGTCGGAGCTGATTTGGAGAGGACAACTTCGCAGCCGATTTTTGCCACTTTCAGGAGGATTTCCGACGAAAGCCGTCCGCTAAACACAATAATCTTATCTTGCAAGGAAATGCCGTGCTTCAGGCAGTACCCGTAGATTTTATCGAGGGCATTATGCCTGCCGATATCCATGCGCATAAGAACAATGCCATCGAGTGTGCATAAGGCGGCGTTATGTACGCCGCCGGTTTCTTGGAACGTCTGCGCCGCATGTTGCATGTCCTCCATTAGACGAAAACAATCCTCCGGAGCGATGCCCACTTGGCGTGTGCGCATCTTTTTTGTCGTTTTCACATCGGCAGCGAAAACGAATCCTTGTCGGCTCATCCCGCAACAGGAAGTGATGTAGCGCTTGTTTTGCATTTGCCGGTGCAGATGATCGATTTTTTTCGTCAAAGCCACGTGAACATAACCGTTTTTATCATCGACTCTTAATTCTTTTATCTCGTTAAAACGAGCGATGATCCCTTCCGAGGCAAGGTATCCGACCACCATATCTTCGATGTAGTCCGGGCTGCACACCATCGTCACGAACTCTTCCCCATTTATTTTTATCGTCACGGGATATTCGGCTGCGACGATGTCTTCTTTCCATTCAGTACTCCCACTATTGAAACGCAGGATGGACCGAACGTTTTGTGTCTGCTCATTCATGGCGATCACGAACCTTGTTTCTTAAACATAAAAGGCAAAACAAGCAGAGATACACCAGCTGCGGCAACATACCATTTGTTGGACGAAGGAGACGAACGACGGGATACACGGCTTCCGGATACCGGTTTTTCCGACTCGTGTTGAAGTTGGGCGCCTTGATCCTCCAATTTTTCTTTGTGTTCTTGATTAGCGCCGAATCCTTTGAGAAAAGCCATCATCACATTCATGCCTTCAACGACTTCCGGGTCTTTCATGGTACGAAGGAGGGCGGGGTATCCGCCTCCCTCTTTTCCGTAATGTTCGTATTCGGCCACTTGGGAAACGGCCGCATTCACTTTTAAAATAAGCGGTTCTATTTCTTCCATATTTAGGTTTCCGAGTACGCTAAACATGAGCAGCGAGTTTTTCATTGATTGGGTGGCTTCAGAGTTATCAATGGCTGTGGTCAGTCTTTCCAGCACTTCATCCCCTTGTTTAAGGAGGGCGTTCAGCGCATGGAACACTTCCCTTTCCTGAAGCTGTTTCATCAGCTCAAACGTATCGGCGATGACATCTTTGTTTTCCAAAAGGGTGGCTTCAATTTGATCCCAATCTCGCTTGCGCAATTCTTCGTCGGTCGGTTCGATGCGATGGATCACTTTTGTCGCTTTAGCCATTGTGCTGAGACCTCCTTTCTTTCACGAGATCGCCTGGAAATGTGTAATCCTTGCGTTCCCATTTCTTTTCCACCGCTACCCCTATTTGCGGTTGCGGGTTGCCATTGCGATGGTTGATTCTCGGCAATGGGCTTTCTCCTTTCGGTTCCAGAATTTCCATTTTGGCCGAGACTTCTTTATAAGCGGGGGTATCCGTATCTTTATCGGCATGGCTGCTCGTTAAATAGTTAATCGCTCCATCGCCCGAGTCATTCATCGGCAAATACAGTTCTTTGCCTTTTACGCGATCCGTAACGAGACAAGGAACTTTCACATTGCCGTAAGGCGACGTTAAACGCACCACCGTTCCATCTTCCAGCCCGCGTTCTTTCGCAAGTTCCGGAGAGACTTCAAGAAAAACACTCGGTGTTTTCTTCGTTATCCCTTCGGATTTATACGTCAGATTTCCTTCGTGGAAATGTTCGAGCATACGCCCGTTATTGACGTGAAGGTCATATTCTTCACCCATCTCAAGCGGTTTCGTCCACTCCACAGGAAAAAGCTTTGCTTTGCCGTCCGGAAACGGGAACCGATTCTCGAATAGAAGCGGCGTATCTGTGCCATCTGCGGCTACCGGCCATTGCAAGCTGTTATACCCTTCCAGGCGATCATAGCTGACGCCTGCAAACATCGGGGCCAGGGAGGCTGCTTCATCCATAATTTCGCTTGGATGCTCGAAGTTCCAGTTTGCACCCATGCGATTGGCGATTTCCATAATAATTTTCCAATCAGGCTTTGAATCGCCGAGCGGATCGAACACTTGATACAAACGCTGAAAACGGCGTTCCGTATTCGTAAACGTTCCCTCTTTTTCAAAACTTGGAGACGCAGGCAACACTACATCCGCAAACTCGGCCGTTTTTGAAAAAAAGATGTCCTGGACGACGAAGAAATCCAATTTTTCGAGTGCTTCTTGCACATAATTGGCGTTGGAATCGACGATACCCATCTCTTCCCCTTTTAGGTACATCACATTTAAATTTCCGTCGTGGATAGCAGCGACCATTTCATGATTATTCAATCCGGGTTCTGCCGGAAGATCCACATCCCAGCCTTTTTCATAACGTTCACGGACCGCATCATCGTGCACTTTTTCGTAACCCGGGAAACGATCAGGCATGCTGCCAAAGTCACTGGCGCCTTGGACGTTGTTATGTCCGCGCAACGGATACGTTCCCGCACCCGGTTTCATGTAATTGCCGGTCACGAGCATCAAGTTCGATATGGCCGTGCTCGTGTCAGAGCCTCCGCCATGTTGCGTGATGCCCATCGCCCATAAAAAGCTCGTCGTTTCCGCTTCGTGGATCGATGTGGCAATCTCGATCATTTCCTCTTTCGTCAAACCGGTAACTTCCTCGGCATAATCGAGGGTGTACGGTTCAAGGCTTTTGATATAATCTTTTAAGCCGTTGACATGCTCATCTAAAAACGCCTGGTCATGCCAACCTTTATCAATGATGTATTTCGTGACGGCTGAAATCCAGACGAGATCCGATCCCGCTTTCGGTTGGACAAAACGGTCGGCCCGATCGGCCATTTCGTGTTTACGCAGATCCGCGACAATTACTTTTTGTCCATGAAGTTTTTGAGACCGTTTCACCCTTGTCGCAAGTACCGGATGGGCTTCCGCCGTATTCGAACCGGTAATAATGACGAGCTCAGCTTTTTCGATGTCTGTGATACTTCCAGAATCGCCGCCGTAACCAACCGTTCTCCATAGCCCCATCGTGGCCGGGGATTGGCAATAACGGGAGCAATTATCAACGTTGTTTGTTCCGATCACCGCGCGGCTGAGCTTTTGCATGACATATGAATCTTCGTTCGTACATTTGGAAGACGTAATAAACGCAAGTGAGTCGGGACCGTTTTTCTCTTTTTCTTCCTTGAATTTATGGACGATCAAATCGTAAGCTTCTTCCCATTCCGCCTCCCGGAAAGCATCTCCTTCCCGAATCAGCGGTTTCGTCAACCGCTCCTCACTATTGACAAAGTCCCAGCCAAACTTCCCTTTTACACAAGTAGAAATTCCGTTTGCCGGCGCTTCCGACTGCGGCTCAACTTTGAGAACTTTGCGATCTTTCGTCCAGACATCAAAGGAGCAACCTACTCCACAGTACGTACATACGGTTTTTGTTTTTTCAATGCGATTTTCTCGCATCGAGGCTTCCATATCTGAGATGGTCATGAGTTGCTCATAACCCGTTTCTACCTCTTTGGTAATATTGATGAGCGGGCGCATGGAGGAATCTTTAATTCCCGTTAAAAAACCAGCTTCGCCTTCCATGCCCACTTCCATCATGGCGTTGCACGGGCACACCGTCGAACAATGCCCGCAATTAACACAAGAAGATTCTTCGATAGGAGAGTCCTTGTCCCAGATAACGCGCGGGCGCTGCCTGTCCCAATCGATCGTTAGCGTTTCCGTTACTTGCACGTCTTGACAAGCTTCCACACACCGCCCGCACAAAATGCACTGATCGGGATCATAACGATAGAAAGCATTGCGGTCCACTTCATAGGGCTTGAAATCAAAAGGGGTCTCTTGATGGCTCATTCTCATCTCTTTGACCGCATTATGTATCTCGCAGTTGCCGTTGTTGTAATCACAGACTGTACAGTACAGTTCATGATTACCGAGAATGCGGTCCATCGCGATTAGTTGTGCTTCATGTGCCTCTTCGTTCGTAGCGATCGCGTCTCCGTCCTTTACCGTCGCGGAGCACGAACGTACCAATTCTCCGTTCACACTGACGATGCACGTGTCACACGTTTCAATAGCACCAAGGCTTGGGTGGTAACACAGGCTTGGCACTTCAATGTCATGTTCAGTCAATACATCCAGTACGTTCTGCTTTTCCTTTGCATGTATACGCTTGCCATTTACCGTTACATCCGGCATTTTAGAAGACCTCCTTACCGTATTCTTTTTCTAATATATATCATTTTTTAACAACAATGTAAAACAAGCTGCCGAAATAGACTTGTTTAAAATCGTGTATTTTATATATGTTTCAACCGCAACACCTTGTGGGGTACTTACCGAGTATGTTTCAATATTTTCATAAGTGAAAAGGGGTGTATATTTTGCAAGCAAACAAAAATCGTTGGTTAATTGCTGTATCAGCCATTGCTATTCATTTGTCGATCGGTTCCGTCTATGCCTATAGTGTGTACCAAAATCCATTGAACGAATCGCTTGGTTGGGACATCGGGGCGGTAACATTCGCCTTTACGACTGCAATATTTTTTCTCGGGATGTCCGCCGCTTTTCTCGGAAAATTTGTCGAGCGTAACGGTCCCAGCAAATCCGCCATGATCTCTGCCGTTCTGTTTGGCACGGGAACATTAGGTGCGGGTTTCGGGATACAGATGGAGAGTTTACCTCTCTTTATTCTTTTTTACGGCGTGATCGGTGGTGTCGGTCTTGGGATCGGTTACATATCGCCCGTTTCCACCCTCGTTAAGTGGTTTCCGGACAGACGCGGACTCGCAACAGGCATGGCCGTCCTCGGCTTCGGTGCCGGTTCTCTCATTACCAGCCCGGTGGCCGAAAGCTTGATGGGCATGATTAGTATTCCTGCGACATTCTACACGCTAGGAGTTGCCTATTTAATCCTCATGTTTGCCGGTGCCAGCTATATCGCTCCGCCACCGGAAGGTTGGGAACCGGCAAGCATGAAAAAGCAGGAACAAAAAAAGAAGGAAAAGAAAAAAGATACCCAGGGAGATCTGGCGCAACTCAATGCCCGACAATCATTGAAAACATTCCGTTTTTATTTGCTGTGGGGGATGATGTTTATCAACATTTCCGCGGGGATCATGCTGCTCGCTGTCGCCTCAAATATGACGCAGGCGATTACAGGCACAAGCTCAGCCGCCGCGGCGACCATTGTCGGCATCATGGGTTTTTTCAACGGTTTCGGGAGAATTGGCTGGGCAAGCGCTTCGGATTATATCGGCCGCACAAACACGTATATGATCTTTTTCGCATTACAATTGGGAGCATTTATCCTCTTGCCATTCACAACCAATGAAATCTTTTTCGCGATTCTCTTATTTATTATCATGACTTGCTATGGCGGAGGCTTCGCCTGTTTGCCGGCTTACATCGGCGATTTATTTGGCACGAAACAGTTGGGAGCGATTCACGGCTATACACTAACCGCCTGGGCAATGGCAGGTGTTTTCGGGCCAATGGCTGTTTCCACAATCGTTGGAGCTACCGCTGATTATACAGATGCCTTTGTTTTATTTATCTTTTTGTTAGCGATAGCACTTGTGATGGCTATTCTGATGCATTTTAATATCAAACGCATCCGTAATCAGCAACAGGTGACAAGTGGATGACCTGAAAGAGGATTTTATGATGAATGCTGTCGCGACGAATGTCACGACAGCATTCAAGCATGCATCTATCCGATTGGCCGAATATCGATATCGGCATTTTCGATTTTTTTCCGAATGTTCTTCCCGAACGCCAATGCATGGGGACCGTCGCCGTGGATACAGACGGTTTCGGCGAGGATATCCACGTCTTTGCCTTGTTGCGAACGCACTTTACCCTCGTCAGTCATGCGAATGACTTGATCTCCCGCTACGTCGGCGTCCTCAACCAAAGCGTTCGCCTCACGACGTGAGGTAAGTGTTCCATCTTCCTGATACGTACGGTCGGCGAATACCTCACTGCCCGTTTTCAACCCGATTTTTTTTCCCGCTTTAAGGAGCTCGCCACCGGCCAGGCCGAAAAGAACCAGGTCGGGATCAATATCATAAACCGCCCGGGCAATGGCATCTGCTAGTTCCGGGTCCTGCGTCGCCCTATTATAGAGCATGCCATGGGCTTTCACATGTCGCAGTCGTCCGCCTTCCGTTTGTACGACACCCCATAACGCGCCAACTTGATAGGCGACAATGTCGTACGCTTCCTCGGGTAAAAGGTCAATGTGACGACGCCCAAATCCCATGAGATCCGGCAATCCGGGATGCGCACCGATTGCAACATCATTTTCAATCGCCAGTTTCACCGTTTTCCGCATGATCGAAGGATCGCCAGCATGAAATCCACAGGCGATGTTGGCGGAAGAAACGTAAGGGAGAATTTCCTCATCCGTTCCAAGTGTATAAACGCCAAAGCTTTCACCCATATCACAGTTCATGTCGATGGTTTTCATTTTACATCCTCCCCATATGAGCAAATATCCTCACCCGGAATATCTAATAATCTTTCCATTTTAAAGCAATCCCTATTTTTCTTTCACGCATTGCTTGGGCTTGTTTTAAATAAAGCGTTTCAGCTTCTTGAAAGGTAATCGGTTCAAACATTACTTGTTCATTCGGCCGGAACTGGGCAAACCGCCCTAAATCAACCGCTGCCACTTGTGCAAAACGCGGATACCCGCCTGTCGTCTGCCGATCAGCCATTAAAACGATCGGTTGGCCATCACTCGGAACTTGCACCGTCCCAAACGCGACAGGTTCCGATAAGAGGCTAAAAGATTCTTGGCGTTCGATGGGAGCGTCTTCTTCTGTTTGCAACCGATACCCCATACGATCCGATTGTGTCGAAACGGTAAACGCTTGTTGGAAAAATCGTTCCCGACTCTTCGCTGTAAACTGCTTAAAATGGGTACCGGGAAACGCCCGTATTTTTTGTTGTCCGCGGTCGAGCAGACTGCCATTTGCTCCCCAGTTTTCAGCGAAGACGCCGCCATCCGCTTTTTGAGCAATTTGATCAAATCGCTTCATCGCTTCTTTATTTTTCTTCCCTATATGTAATCGGTCACCTTTTTGAAGTGCTCTACCTTCAAAACCTCCGATTCCCGCACGCACATACGTACTCTTACTATTCATCACTACAGGTACATCGATACTACCCGCAACCGCCAGATAAGCGCGATAACCGAGGGCAACCGGTTTAAACGCAAGCGTACTTTCGGCAGGGACAAAAAGAGGTACCCCAAGTGAGTAAGCCGTACCATTGACTGTTGGCACCATTCCGCCCCCTGTTACTGCTATAAGACTATCCCTCTCGACCTTGATCTCCGGACCGTTCATCGTCATTTCAAGCACAGCTTCATTTTCATGATTGCCCACGATGGCATTTGCGCTTTGCAAAGCGATACGATCCATCGCGCCGCTCTCCAAAACCCCGTGCTGCAAAAAGCCAATTCGGCCTCGATCTTGAACGGTCGTAAACAAGCCCGCTTTCAAGATAGATAAACTCACATGTCCCCCTCCTCGTACGCTTCGAACTCCGTGCGCGTAATTGCCTTAAAATAAACCGTGTCCCCGGACTTCAGCAAGCTCGGTTGTTCCCGGTTAGGGTCAAACATTTTAAGGGGTGTTTGCCCGATCAGTTGCCATCCTCCCGGTGTCTCAAGCGGATACACTCCTGTTTGAATGCCGGCGATTCCGACAGCACCGGCGGGGATTTTTGTTCGTGGTTCACTCCTGCGCGGCGTAGCAATCTTTTGCGACATACCGCCAAGAAAAGAAAAGCCGGGAGCAAAACCGATCATGTATACCAGATACTCGCCGCTTGTATGAATTCGGATCACTTCTTCTTCAGAAAGGCCATTCTCCGTCGCCACATGGGACAAATCGAGACCAAAAGCTTCTTCATAACAAACGGGGATCGTTACGACAGCCCTCTCGCCTTCTTCCCCCGTCGTCTCCCCTATCTCACGAACTTTTTCCCGCAACTTTTCCATCACGTATGCACTCGGGGTGTCTCTTTTCCCCATGATACGGAGCACCTTTATCGGGTCGTAAAAGACGGTTAGACCAGTATAGCTCGGAACGCATTCGAGATACCATTCGAATGGAGCTTCTTCCAACAAGTCCATCAATTTTTTTGTGCGTTTATGGATTTCCGGATCAATTTCCGTCCCAAAAACAATATTGATCGCGGTTTCTGATAACACGTATAGTTCCGGTTTTTTTGCCTGCGCAGACATAAAGGTCTCTTCTCACCTTCCCTTGCCAGTATAAATTTGAGTTTCCCTTTTGTTTTATTTTTGATAATAGCCCCTGTGGCCGATCACTACAGTCATATTATACCTTTGGAAAATGATTGTTATCCTTTTCCCTTGTATATACCCAATCAAACGACCGGCAGGAAATATTTGATTATTTTCTTTTTTTATGTTACTTTTAATAAAGTAAATTAAAATATTTAAAACCACTAGGGGTGCTTTTATTAGCTGAGAGAGGCATAGCCTCGACCCTTATTCACCTGATCCAGTTCGCACTGGCGGAGGGAAGTGGGCTGATGACGTATATTGTTTGTTGTTGCCACTTCCCTGAAGTGGTTTTTATTTTG
Organism: Salicibibacter cibi; assembly: GCF_016495865.1. Lineage (NCBI taxonomy): Bacteria > Bacillati > Bacillota > Bacilli > Caryophanales > Bacillaceae > Salicibibacter > Salicibibacter cibi. Next base: position 532,587 of record NZ_CP054706.1, on the reverse strand, counting down.
TTTTCAGGTAAAAAAGTATAAACCAACTTTATTACCTGCATAAGTTGGGCGAAGGCTTTCGCCATAAAAGCGACGAAAAACCAAATTTTCTAAGAGGTGAAGAAAGATGGAAACGCTCATTCAACAAGTGGAAGAGCGCAGAGATGAGTTAATTAGCTTGCTTTCGGATTTAATCGCGTTTCGCACACCTGCGCCGCCGGCCAGAAACACAGATGAGATTCAAAGATACATAGCCGACAAACTCCAAACGATCGGTTTTGATGTAGACCACTGGGACGTTTACCTCGGGGATCCGAATGTTGTTGGCTCACGTAAAGGCTCCCATTCAGAAAATTTTCATAGTCTAATATTGAATGGCCACATCGATGTGGCCTCGGTGGAAGAAGACGAAGACTGGGAAACGCCTCCGTTTGAAGCAGTTATCCGCGATCGAACGCTCTTCGGACGTGGAGCAGCGGATATGAAAGGAGGTGTTGCCGCCTGTTTATTTGCGCTTCAACTGTTGCACGAGAATAACGTCGAGCTTCGCGGAGACATGTTGTTGCAATCTGTGATTGGCGAGGAAGTTGGAGAGGCCGGCACGAAGCAGTGTTGCGATCGGGGCTATGATGCGGATTTCGCCATCGTCGCCGACACAAGCGATTGTGAGATTCACGGACAAGGCGGTGTGATCACAGGCTGGGTAACGGTGAAAAGCCCGACGACCCATCATGATGGCACACGCCACCGTATGGTCCACGCCGGTGGTGGATTACGCGCGGCAAGCGCCATCGAAAAAATGAACAAGTTGATTACCGCCCTACAAGAATTAGAGCGTGATTGGGCGATTAACAAATCATATCCCGGTTTCACTCCGGGGACGAACACGATTAACCCCGCTGTCATTGAAGGGGGGCGCCATGCCGCTTTCGTAGCAGACGAATGTCGGCTCTGGATCACTGTTCATTTTTATCCGGATGAAAGTGCAGATTCCGTGGCAAAAGAAATCGAAGAACACCTACTGGCAACGGCAAACGCAGATCTCTGGATGAAAAATTACCCCCCAACGTTTCAATGGGGCGGCGCATCGATGATTGAAGAGCGCGGCGAGGTGTTTCCGTCTTTTACCGTTGATGAAGATCATGCAGCTGTCGATGACTTGATGAAAGCGCATGAGCATACATTTTCAAAACCTGCAAAAATATCCATGTCGCCATCTGTCAATGACGGCGGTTGGCTCGCCGAGGCCGGCATCCCTACGGTTTGCTACGGCCCCGGAAAATTGAAACATGCGCACGCCATTAATGAACAACTCAACATCGATCAATTGCTGGACTACACGAAAACACTGCTCCGCTTCATCGTTAAGTGGTGCAATCAACCAAAGGAGAGATCATAATGACATTCAGCAAACGCATTCGAAAAACAGCGGACCCGATCTGGAAAGCAAGTCATGAACATCCCTTTGTACAGGGAATCGGACACGGCACATTGGACATTGAATCTTTTAAATTTTTCATGTGCCAGGATTACAAATACTTAATTGAGTATTCCCGCGTCATGGCCATGGGCACCGTTCTTGCGCCTGACTTGAAAACGATGTCCGGATTCGCCAAAGCCCTCGACGAAACCTTGAACATGGAAATGGATCTTCATCGTTCCTATGCTGAACGTCTGGGCATTTCCCGTGAAGATCTTGAAGAAACTGTTCCCGGCCCTATCACCCTTGCTTACAGTGGCTACATGATGGCGGAAGCCCAAAAGGGGTCCATCGCGGAGCTGATCGCAGCTATTCTCCCGTGCGCCTGGAGCTATTACGAAATCGGCCTTGAACTCGCGAAAATCCCCGGCGCCACCGAACACGAACGATACGGCGAATGGGTGCGGATGTATGCTTCCGATGAATTCGGCGAAATTGGCGAATGGTTGATCGGGAAACTGGATGAACTCGCGAAAGGAAAAACGAAAGAAGAGCTGGACCGACTGGAGGCCATTTTTCTGAACACGAGCCGGTATGAGTATATGTTCTGGGATATGGCATATAAGCGGGAGGGGTGGCCTGTACGGGAATAACTCTTATTAAGTAATTGATTTTATTTTTTATTCTGTTACTTGGAAATAACGATATGGTAGTTTCAATTGATATTAGACTTTTCCATTAGAACAACAAAAGACGCCCCCCCAACTTACGGAAAATACCAAGTCGTCAAGTTATTAGAGCCCCTTGATCATGAAACGTTTTGTGTTAAGGAAGGCGCTATGATGCTAAAGTGTTCTTCACATTTTGAAAGTGCTTGAGAAATATCCTAATCAAAAGATCATCATGATTTAGACAATTCCAAGAACCATCATACGAAGCTTAACATGCGCTGATCAACTACGACTTATGTTTCTTCTCCGGGTAGAATGGCCACCCATTGGTGGCCTAAACCCCCACAGAACCTGGCGTGCAGATTTCCCGCACCAGGCTCTTCAGAAATGGTTTTACAGCATTGCGTAGAATTTCAGTTTCCGATACGGAATTGAAATTTTCGGACGCAATAATGGAAACAATGTCCGCAACTCATGGAATTTCTCCCACGTGACATATCCTTTTCGACTCCGACTGCTTAACATTTTCCGCCAATACTTGACGGTTGCTTCGTAGACTTTAACAAGGGATTGAAAATTCCCAGCTACGCCATAATACGCATAATGCCCTTGCAGTTTCTTGTTGATGATCTCAGCTTGATCATAGAGTGGTGAATGCCGAATACGTCTTAATGTTTCTTTCATGTTTCCAATACTTCGCTTAAGCCTGCTTTTCTCGGTTTTCCGCCCCACCATGAAATTTCCTTTCTGGTTGGTTGTGCAGAAATGGGTGAAACCTAGGAAGTATATGGTGTCCACCTTCTTACCTTCTGCCTTCGCATGCCTTTGGGCAAACCGCCCAAATTCGACAAGTCCTGTTTTATCAGGCTCCAGCTCTAACGAGAATTTCTGTAATCGGTTTTCCAGCGCTTTATGGAAGCGTTTGGCATCCGAACGATATTGAAAGCATACAACGAAATCATCAATGAATCGAAGAAGATATGCTTCTCCTTTCAACCTTGGTTTGACACTCTTTTCAAACCATAAGTCCAGTACATAGTGAAGGTAAAGGTTACTCAGCAGAATACTAATGGATCCACCTTATGCAAAGCTTTGCATAACCCACCTTGAGGGGAACCTAAGTTCGTTTCATAGAACTGCGCATCTTCCATGATCCCGGCTTTTAGCCAGGACTCGATCAGATCCAAGATTCTCCCATCGGCAATTTTCTCCCGTACCTTATCCATCAGGGTATCGTGCGAAATATTGTCAAAGTATGACTGGATATCAAGATCCACCACGTATTCATACGACGGTATCGAGCGCCTGATGCTGGGAATGCTCTTTCCGGAATCCGTAACTGTGACGATAGAAGTCTCGATCAAAAAGAGGTTCAATCATCTGCCGCACGGCTTGTTGCACGATGCGATCCCGCACTGTTGGGATACCAAGTGGGCGCTTCTTTTTACCGTCATCCTTGGGGATGTAGTGCCGCAAGGCTGGATTGGGTTGGTAACGATTCTCCTGGAGGAATCGTTGGATTTCTCTCAGGTTCTGATCCTCCTGAATCTCAAACCACTTGATGGTTTCCCCGTCAATGCCTGCACTCCCCTTATTGGTTTTCACCGCTTCTTGCAGGTTTTCCATTCGATACACCTTATCAATGATGGAATAGTATCTGCGCGTTGGTTGTTTTATCTCTATCACCACCTTCGCGCTTCTCACCACGTTGGTCTTATGCTCGCTACAGATCACGATTCTTTGCTCGTTCCACCGCCCACAAGTGCGTGTCTAGGAATGCTCCAATCGCTCCTCTTCCAGGCGATGTACTCAAGTCGCCGGTGCCCTTCTTTCCTCACGTTCAGGAACGGTTGGCAGGGACGCCACCCACTCGGTTACACCTCTTTTCATTAAGGCGCTTACGTAACCCACTCGCGATTATTCCCAACGTTGACAAAGTAGAACCCCTTCACCTCCGATGCAGAGCTTTTGGCTTTACACCGGGCAAGACAACTCCTTGCATCTCCTCATCCGAGTTTTCGCCTCCATCCTGTCACCAGGCTTCATTGGCTCGGATTTCCTCACTACTACGGGTTCTTCCGCCACCTGCAGTGCCATCGATTTGGCTTTCCCCGTTCGGGTTATACCTCCTCTACCTTATGGCGTTTGCCATAAGGAGCCTACAGTGCTTCCCCCGGTCATCACACCTTCTTTTCCATCCATCCCGACCCTAAACACGTCGATGAGCCTTGCCGGTCGTTCCCTTCTTCATGTTTCCCGACAAGATACGGTCTTCCGTAGGTTTCCCCGTCATTTAGGCGGGTCACCCACCATCGCCGCCACCTCTGGTTCACATCATGTTCCGGGCTGGATTTTGCCTGCAGACCTTTCAGATTCTCTATCTCTAGAGACACCCTGTCCGACCTTCCTCCTGAGAGAGGGGGCCGTTGCTTCGGCTACGGCACTTCAAAAGGGCAAGTTACCGGGTGGATTTTAACCACCTAGATTGTGTGACTGCGGGGCACACTAAATGATCCACCTGCTAAAGCAGGTGGATTTGGACATGAATGTTCACGACAGAAAGTCGCTTTTCAGGCTGAAGTCTGCTGAAGATCCTATACTTAAGAATACTGATTTTGACTGGAACCCATGGCTACTTCTTTTGTTCATCCTTTATTGTCAAGTTCCTGGAAGAACCATATCCCATTCGTGAATCTCATAGCCCCTGGCTTTGTGAATCACAAATGGATCATTTTGAACATAGCGAACAGCTTGCTCTAAATTCTGTGCCGTATAAATGACCAATCCGCCAGATCCGTCAGTAAAACGTCCATTAGCAAAAATATGTCCGTCATTTCTCATCTTCTCCAGATAATCTAAATGCTGGGAACGATATTCAGCACTTTTTTCTGCATCAATAGTAGGTAACAATACAGCAAAATATTTCATTATAAATCTCTCCTTGAGTAAGATTTTTACACTCTCGGCATTAAACGAGGCTGAGATAACATAAATTTATCCGATTCATCTATTGGGTTTCCTCCTACTTCTAGTAGGAGGTTTTTTCATTTTTACTGATGGTTTATTTGATCGTCAATGCTGATTTCTCGCCAAACCCTTTCATATACATGCGCAAAAGATTTGCCCTCTTTTTGTGCAATCTGCCTAATGTCTTCATACTCAAGCGAGGTTTGATACGTTTTATTTTTATCATACCCTATCTTTACTCTAACGTCACCCAGTGAGGTGGAAAAGGATTCAACTTTACGATGTAAAGGGTGTCGCTTTGCCTCTGTACGTCTTACCCCAAATGTGCTTGTCTCTTCTAACAGGCATTTTTCTGCTTCATCCACATGAAGTGTGTCTGTAAGTGCCGTAATCAACACACCAGGTCGGTTTTTTTTCATATAAACAGGTGTATAATACGCGTCCAGTACACCAATTTCAAACAATTTCTCCATCGTATAGCCTAGCACTTCACCTGTCATATCATCGACTTGGCATTCCAGGATATGGATCCTTTCCTGGTTTTGATGGCTTTGCACACCTTCCATGAGCAGCACACGTAAAACATTGGGGTGATGGGGGAAATCTTTTTTTCCGGCACCATAACCAATGCCAGTGATCGTTCCCTCGGGAATCGGTCCGAAATGATTACTTAGTGCTTTTAATATCCCGGCACCTGTAGGAGTTGTGAGTTCACCGGTAACGTCAAATGATACTAATGGTATTCCTTTTAACAAATCAGCCGTTGCCGGTGCCGGAATTGGATAAAGTCCATGTGCCATATGCAACTTGCCAGATCCGGTGGGCACGGGTGAAGCCGTAATTTGATCAACGTCCAATTGCTCTAACGCCAAGCAAACACCGATAATATCAATAATGGAATCCATGGCGCCGACCTCATGGAAATGGACATCTTTTGGGTCCATCCCATGGATTTTACCTTCAGAATCCGCGATGACTTCAAATATTTTCATACTTCTTTCTTTCACCCGTTCTGGAAGCTCGCTATCTGCAATCATTGCCAGAATGTCAGACGCTTTGCGATGGTGATGATGGTCGTGTGAATGATCATGGTTATGACTATGGTGATGTCCGTGACCATGTTGATGGCTATGTTCCTCATCAAGCGTAAGCAGTAATTGCTTTGACGATATCCCTTTCTTGTCGATATTTTTTGTATCCATCGCAAAAGTATCAATGGGTAATGTTCGCAAATCAACAGCAACTTTCTCCAGATTTACCCCCAAATCCGCAAGCGCAGCCAGTGTCATATCTCCGGCAATACCAGATACTGTGTCGATATATAAGGTTTTCAATTCGGATGCCCTCCATCAACTGCCAATTTCATTATAAGAGTCGCTTGATATGCCCCACCAAACCCGTTGTCAATATTAACCACACTCATGCCCGATGAACAGGAATTAAGCATAGCCAAAAGTGGTGTGAGACCTTCAAGATTCGTTCCATAACCCACAGATGTTGGGACCGCGATGACCGGGCGCTTCACCAATCCCCCGACCACGCTTGCCAACGCGCCCTCCATGCCTGCAATCACAATGACCACGCTTGCCCCTTGAATGAGTTCGCGATGGGCAAGCAAGCGATCGATCCCGGCAACACCCACATCGTATAATGTTTTCACTCGACAGCCCATCCATTTACATGTACGTGCAGCTTCATCAGCCACAGGAAGATCCGACGTGCCCGCACATGCAATCAATACGTACCCCTCGTCTAGCGGTTCATTTTCACCATAAACAAGGGTTTGTGAGCGTGCACAGTAATCACCTCCGGGAACTGAAGCCATCACATCCGTAGCCTTCTCTTTACTAATGCGGGTAACCAGGGTTTTGTTATGATTCGAAACGAGCTTTTCGACAATTTTTTTTAACTGTTCACTTGTTTTGGACAAGCCATATACGATTTCCGGGAAACCTGTACGTTCTTCCCGATCATAATCCACTTTGCTAAAACCAAGATCTTCAAAATTTGTCATACTTCCCCTCTCAGTTCGCTTTTTCTGTGGCTAAGGCAGCATTCATGCTGCCGCTTTTGTAACCTGCTAAATCTAGTGTTACGTAGACAAACCCTAGTTCACGTAGCTGACCGGTAATCTCATCATGATGATTGAGCACCTTTTCCATATCTCCGGGCTCCACTTCAATGCGGGCGATCTGTTCGTGAGCACGTACGCGCACTTGACGAACACCGAAGGATTGTACGCATTGTTCTGCCTGGTCCACCTTTTCTAATTTTCCGATAGTGATCTTTTCTTCGTAAGCAATTCGTGATGCCAAACAGGCATAGGAAGGCTTATTCCATGTACTCAAGCCCATCTCTTGTGATAGCGCCCGTATCTCGTCTTTATATAACTCTACTTCTTGAAGAGGACCGCGTACGCCGTGTTCTCTGGCTGCAACAACACCGGGTCGGTGCTCACCCATATCATCAGCAATCAATCCGAAAACAATATTTTCAAAGCCTTCAGCTTCTAAAATTGGCCGTAAATTCTCAAACAGATTATCACGGCACAAATAGCAACGATTTTGCAAGTTATCCTCAAAGCCTTCAACGGCTAATTCTGATGTTTCTATCACTTGATGATGTGCACCTAAGCTCGCCGCGAATTCCTTTGCCTCCGCGAGTTCCCGTTCAGGAAGCGTTTCGGAGTTTGCCGTCACCGCCAGCACATGGTCTTTGCCTAATGTCTGCAAAGCAACAGCTAATAAAAATGTGCTATCTACACCACCGGAATACGCCACTACGACCGTTTTTAATTCTGCCAACAACTCTTGGAGTGCGTGTAGCTTTTCTGCTTGTTTCATGTTATCTCCCCTTTTATTTCTCTTCTACATACGGGATCGTTAAAGGTCCGAGTGGCAAAATGGCCACTGACATCTGTTCACCATATTTTCTACGAAGTTCAGCTAACGTCTCTTCAATCGATTGGCTTGGCTTGAGCATCGCTGTTTTTACTTGCTCATCACTTAGCCCGGAGTATACATATACATCTGACCAGACCTGTATAACGGCTTGCTTCTGCACTTGCCACTGATCAAACATCTTAAATTCCGGATCCTCGATCATCTCCAACAATTGCTGTGGTGTGTCTGCCATCTTCAGAATGTCGGCATAATTCCCATGACCGGGTAATCCGTCGGAACACTCAGAAGCGACGATGATGCTACCGCCTTCTTTCACAATCTTTTGTGCGGCGCTCATTCCTTTAACCGCTTGGTAAAGGTTTTGGTCAAGCGGGTAACCGGAATTCGAGGTGATCACGACATCAAAACGTTCGTCACATTGCACCATTGCGTGTTCCTTTACATACTCACATCCTTTATCATGGGCTTCATACAATTCTCCTGCGAAAACTTCCGTAATGTCCTTTTCTCGATTGAGGGTTACATTCAACATAAAATCAGGCTTGCACATCTGATTGATTTCACGCGTCATATTTTGCAAAGGGTTATCTTCCATGTTCCCCCATGTAGAACGGAGATCACCAATCATACGGGCATTGTGAAACGTCATGATTGTTTCAATGCCTGCAATCCCCGGCATGATACCTTTTGGTCCTCCGGAAAAGCCGGCGAAAAAATGCGGTTCAATAAACCCTGTGCTAATACGGAAATCGGCTTCCACGTACTCTTTATTTAAATAGACGTCACAACCGTAAGAACTATGGCCCACTTTGACATGTTCATCTTTTTCATGGCAATGGTTATTAACGATGCGGATGTTGTCTACAATCCATTGTCCGAGCATCCCCACAAATTCATCCTTTGTTTGGTCGCGGTGGGTGCCGGTTCCATTAATAATCACGATATTTTTCAGCGGGACATGGTCCAGCGTCTTTATAATCGTAGGGACGAGGATATCGTTGGGCGTTGGTCTTGTAATATCACTGATCACGATCGCCACTGTATCTGTTTCGGTCACCACCTCTCTAAGAGGTGGTGTCCCGATGGGCGTGTTCATGGCTTCAAGAATCGCTTCCTCCTGTCTTTCAAGTGCTGGAATATTCGATGGTTCTATAACGACTGTATCGTCCGGAACCTGAACATCTAAATCTTCTTGGCCATACAATAGTGTTTGTTTCATGTTGTATCACCTTTCACTATTTTTCTACTTCATCATCTTCTAAACGTCCATCAATGCCGCGCTTACGTTGATAACGGTCCACAAGAATGACAGCGATTGGACAAAGGATCGCAGTAACAATAACCGCAAGTGAAATTTGTGCGGTGGCTATTGGAACAAGGGCTTCATACATTTCTACATCTGCTTGAAGCATTGCGCCCGAGCCCCCTGATACAGCTGCAGCGGATGCAATCGCTGCTGGAGTTGCTGTTGCGTTCCCTGCTGTAGAAGCTTCTGCCCAAGGTGCAATATAGCTTCTTTCCCGGAACAACTTGAACGCTAACATTCCTGCAAATCCGGTGACAATTGTTGTCATTAAACCGATGGTAACGCCTGCTCCCAAGACATCCATATTAAAAAATAACGTCAAATTCATGCCTGCACCAAGGGCAAACGCAAAGAATGGCACAGGGAGAATTTCCCCCGCTTTAAGAAAATCACGCATCTTCTCATCTAAATTCCCAAGAATCATTCCAATGGCAATGGGAAGCAACACGGCTATAAAAGAGATAAAAGGGAAACTTTGACCAATAATACCGAGTGAAATCATGGTAAAGAACGGCCCATCATTTAATGATAGCACAGCCACACCACCAATATCAGAGCGACGCCCATATTGACTTGTCAACGCTGCATACATCCCACCATTTCCGTTTGTCATACCAGCAATAATGGCAACCATCGATAAGCCAAGCAACCCGTCCATTGGATCAAAGAAATAGCCAAAGAGAAGACCCACTGCCAGACCTGACAGGTATTTCGATACCAACAAAATAGATCCAATCTTGAGTGCTTTTCGTCCGATCTTTAAATTCATCTGGCTACCGGCGCAAAAGAGGAACAAGGCAATCAGCACCATAGCCCCGTCCTTAAATAAATCTTGGGTGAACCCCCCGATTCTTAAAAACTCATAATTTCCATTTTCCAGCTCAGGTGCGCCCAAAATTCTTAGAAATTCTACAATAAAAGGAATTTGAAGCTGGTCAATCGTATTTAACGTTGCTCCCAACATGAGCGGAACAACCATTAGACCTCCCGGCACTTTCTCAATAGTATCTTTAATCCTCAATGCTATTGGCCTCCTTTTGATAGAACAGTAAGCGTTTACAAGCAATTTTCTAATGTTAATTATACAACAAAGTATAATAGTATTAAATAAAACGCGATAAAATTCCGTGTGGTGCCAACACCGCTTTTTGCAAACGTAACGCATGTGGATGCTTAAAACATTGCCACCCTTCATTTTCCTTCTTTTTAATCTGATCAACCACTTTACCGCCATAGAGGACTGCGATGCGCTCAGCAATATACTTTGCTGCTTGAAAATCGTGCGTAATGAATAAGTAAGAGAGTCCATACCTTTCTTTCAATCCATGAAGTAAGTCAAGGATATGATGTTGATGGATAACATCCAGACTACTAACAACTTCATCCAACACAACAAATGAAGGACGGCAAATCAGGGCACGAGCTATCGCTGCCCGTTGTAGTTGCCCCCCGCTTAATTGCTCAGGGTAACGATCCAAAAATTCCTGATCGAGTTGAACATCTTCTGACATTGCACCGATTCGTTTATCACACTCGCGTTTACTGACCCGTTCCACCCATAAAGGCTCGGCCAGACTTTCAGCTAGCGTCAGGCGTGGGTTAAATGCGGACTGCGGATCTTGAAATACCATCTGAACTTTATTTCTAAAACGTTTGTGCTTGGCAACAAGCAAACGCTCGCCCTGGACGAAAATAGCACCTTCATCTGGACGTTCCAACCCGACCATTATACGCCCTAACGTACTTTTGCCTACACCACTTGCCCCCAGCAGGGCTACACATGTCTCTTGTTCGATTTGCAAAGAAACATCTCGTAATACCTGAGTGGCGTTCTTTTTTCCATAACGCTTTGCTACTTTTTTTACTTCCACAACCATTACGCATTCACTCCATGGAACTTCAAATACGACGTAAGTAAGCTTCTCGTGTAACCATGTTCCGGGTTTTTAAAAAACTTATCGACAGACAACCATTCGACCACTGAACCTGATTTTAATACAAGAACTTCATCAGCGAGTTTAGCCAATACACCTAAATCATGTGTAATGAGCAACATCGCCTCAGTTCCATCACTTCGTAATAAGTCAAATTGATGAAGCACTTCCCGCTGAGTTATAGTATCCATCGCCGTCGTCGGCTCATCTGCAATCATCATTTTAGGCTTTAATGCCATCATTAAGGCCATCATCACTCTTTGCATCATACCACCGCTCAGCTCAAAAGGATAGCGTTGAAACAACCGCTCAGGATCCTCAAAAGCCATCTTGTTCAGCATAAGCATGGCCACTTTGCGACTTTCTTTTTTCGTACAGGTGAAATGCGTTCGAATCGTGTCGATCATTTGCTTCTCTACCGTATATATGGGGTCAAATGCAGAAAAAGGATGCTGAGTTAAAAATCCAATCTCTTTCCCACGTAAACGAGTCATTTCTTTCGTTGATAACGTCATGAGTGCCTTTCCTTGAAAATAAATCTGTCCACTTACGTGAAACGCTGGATCTAACAACCGTATGAGCGCATTACTAAGCAAGGTTTTTCCTGCTCCGCTCTCCCCAATCACCCCTAATGTTTTCCCGGATGAAAGCGAAAAAGATATATTTTTGAGAAGTGGGTGCTGATTTTGGGCCAAGATACTTAATCGATCGACGTCCAGCATGTTCATCACCTTTACTTTTGTAAATTCAAAGTGTCTCTCCAATAGTCGGAAAGGATATTAAATGAAAGAACAATCACGAAAATAATTAAACCGGGAAAGATCATCAACCAAGGCGCACTGTAAAAATAATCACTGCTTGCGTTTAACATCGCTCCCCATTCCGGGAGGGGAGGTTGTATTCCGAGTCCTAGAAATGAAAAACCAGCGATATGTAACAGCACACTTCCAACGTTAAGCGTCGCCATTACGAGCACGTGTGGCAATACGAAAGGAAAAAGATGACGCGTGATGACCCGGAACGAAGAGACTCCATGAAGCTTGGCTACGTGTACATATCGTTCTTCTTTTAAACGCACAACCATATTTCGAATAAGTCGAGCTTCCGGCATCCAGAAAACAAGAACAAGCGCAAGCATTAAATTAATCATCCCCGGACCAAACATACCGACCAGGACGAGAGCAATCATCAGACTCGGAAAGGCAAGCATCCATTCACTGAGACGCATGAATATTTGATCCAACCAGCCGCCTTTATAACCAGCAAATGTTCCGATCACTATAGAGAGTATCGTTGCAATGATGGTCACGGTAAGAGCTCCGAGAAGACTATAGCGCGCCCCATACAATAAACGTGAGAAAACATCACGACCCAAATGATCCGTTCCAAACCAGTATTCAAAGGAAGGAGGCAGCAAACGATGTGAAGTGTCACCGTCAAACGGGTCAACGGGAACAACAAAAGGCGCCAACAATGCAAAAAGAAATACCAGCAAGAGGATAGAACCACTAAAGATTAATGCTTTCTTCTTCCATAAAATCCTAAACATTGGGTGATCCTTCTTTGCTACGTAATCTTGGATCCACCCATAATTGCAACAAATCAACGATCATGTTAACGATCAGAAAAATAAACGCCATGAAAACGATGTAAAATTGGATCACAGGGTAATCACGGTTGGTGATCGCCGTTACCATATATCTGCCCATACCCGGCCAGGAAAACACGCTCTCAACGATAACAGTGCCGGCTAGTAGATACCCTAGTGCCACCCCCGACACCGTAAGGAGAGGCAAAAGGGCATGACGGAGAATATGCCTTCTAAAAATGGATGGTTCCCGAAGTCCACGAGCTCGGCTGTACGTAACATATGAAGCCTTGCTCACTTCCAGCAAGCTTGTTCTTAGTAAACGACTAAATAATGCAATGTAAGGAATGGAAAGAGTGAGCATCGGTAACACCAAACTGGTCCAACCCCCTCTTCCCCCTGATGGTAACCACCCCAACTGATAGGAGAAAAAATAGACAAGAAGAAAACCAAGCCAGAAAGTAGGTATTGCGGAACCTCCCACGGAGAATAGACGACTGAATGTATCGAATAAGCGCTGTTGATAACGAGCAGAAAAAATACCGATCAGCACACTAATCGTTATCGTAAATAAAAAAGCGGCGAGACTCAATTGTAAAGTTGAAGGAAAATAATACAACACTTCTTCAAGAACACGTTCACCCGTCAAAAAGGATGTCCCAAAATCAAGTTGCAGTGCAGAAATGAGCCAATTCCAATACTGCTCATAAAGGGGGAGATCCAAGCCTAATTCCCCTCTAGCGGCTGCGATCGCCTCATCCGTAGGCGGAATTTGTGATAATGTCAAATAAGCTTGTGCTGGATCCCCTGGGATCATATGCATTAGTAAAAATACGAACATCGAGAGAAACAACAAAGATGGAAAAAGCATCAGTATTCGTCGAGTGATTAAAGCAACCATGTTCCCTATCTCCTTATGTGCTCTAGAGAAAATTCATAGGGGATGGGAGAGTACCGAACACCTTCAATATCATTATGGTACATACCGGTTGTTGACGGACTGGAAATCGGTACATAAATGGCTTCGTCATGCAGCGTTCTTATTATATCATCATATTGTTCTTCTCTTTGCTGCTCATCTGTTTCAACTAGGACCTGACTAATCTTTTCATCAAGCTCATCTTTATCAGCCAACCCCCGCTGTGCCTGATAATCCGCATGCGAAGGAACCCGCATGGAAGACAGCATTGCATGTGGATCATACTGAGCTCCCCATGTTTCATGGTAAATAATATCGAAGTCTCCAGTTTTTTGTGCATCAAGATAGGATTGGTTGTCCACGCCGGAAAGAACAATATCAACCCCTAAAGCACGAAGTTCACTTTGCATGTACTCTGCCAAAATGGTTTGAATTTCATCATTCGCATCAAATACAAAGGTGAGTTGCAATGGTTGCCCGTCTTTCTCCCGAATCTCATGATCATCTCTCCGTTCCCAACCTGCTTCTTCCAGCAGTGATTCAGCTTTCAAAGGATCATACTCATATGGATCTAAATCATCCGGTTGATATGGCGCATCATCAGGAAAGAGGCTCGTGGCATGCTCCTCGGTCTCATACAGCATATCTTCAATAAAACTATGGGCATCAAATGCATGAATAAGTGCTTGCCGAACAAGATGATCTTCAGTAACTCCTCGATTCGAATTTAAAGCCATTACACGGTTAGCTTGTGGTGGGGATGTGCCCGTTTCATAATTCTCGTTATTCTGCAAGTGATCAAATGCATCTAAACTGATTAAACCGCTCCCATAAATCATATCAATTTCTCCGTTTTCAAAAGCCATCACACGAGCATCGCCATCAGGAATCACGCGCACAACCAGTTCTTCCATTTCCGGTTTTTCGCCCCAATAGTGGTCGTTGCGATGAAATACAGCTTCTTCATCCTTTCGGTACTCATGTAGAACCCATGGACCCGTCCCGATCGGTTCTTTGAATTGCTGATCCTCGTTAAAACCGGCTTCTCCGAGAAAACGGAAAGGCCGCACAAGCGCCAACTCCTCGAGTAGCGGATAATAAGTATCTTCTAATGTGATTTCAAAAGTAAAAGAATCTATCACTTCCGTACGGTTAATTTGATTGGCCAGCTCTAACCATGCATGGTCTTCAGGTGCCTCTATGACGGCATCGAAATTTTTTTTGGCATTCTCCGCGTTAAATTCGGAACCATCCGAGAACTGCACATCTTCCCTTAAGAAAAAGGTATAGGTTTTTCCATCATCCGATATCTCCCATGACTCAGCTAAATGGGGTTTAATGTCTCCTTCTTCGTCGTGTTGCACAAGTGACTCATAAACAAGATTTTGGGCAAACATCTGATTCTCGCCATAACCATGGGGATCCAGAAGACCTATATCTTGCGGCCAGGAGATCACAAGGCTATCCTCGTTGTTGCTGCCTGCTTCAGAGAGTTGTTGCTGACACCCTGTGGTGACCATAAGTGTAGCAATCACGAAAATATATGATATTGATGTTTTCATAAGTGACTCCTCTGTAGGTGATTACTTAACGTTCGTTCCTGCGAGCTCGGCAGCCTGTAGTAACGCCTCAATAAGACTATCTTCACTGGCGACCCCTTTCCCGGCAATATCGAAAGCTGTACCATGATCAACACTCGTACGGATAATAGGCAGGCCGACCGTGATGTTCACCCCATTATCCAGTCCGAGGACTTTAATGGGCCCGTGACCTTGATCATGATACATGGCGACAACAATATCAAAGTCGCCTCGCGTTGCCCGAAAAAACAACGTATCAGCAGGAAAAGGACCGGTTACTTCTATCCCTCCTGATCTCGCGCGTTCAATTGCAGGTACAATTTTCTCCTCCTCCTCCCCTTCACCGAACAAACCATTCTCACCAGCATGGGGGTTGATCCCGCATACACCGATCTTCGGTTGTGAGATGCCAGCTCTCACAAGCGTTTCATGCGCCATTTTCACAACACTATAAACACGATTGTCATCAATCCTACGAACCGCTTCTAACAATCCGACGTGTGTTGTCACGTGAATCACTTTCAGATTCGTAGCGGATAACATCATGGCAAAATCATCTGTATCCGTCAGATCAGCCAGAATTTCCGTATGCCCAGGATACAGATGCCCTCCTTTATGCAGTGCCTCTTTATTGAGCGGCGCCGTGCAAATACCATTGATTTTCCCTAAATTGGCAAGTTCAACCGCTTTTTCAATAAAACGAAACGCTGCATCTCCTGCCGACGCAGACACTTCCCCTTTAGGCAAGTCATTTGGGAGTATGTTTAAATCCAAACAAGGCATACGTCCTGCCTTATTTGTAAGCGTATCAATCCGATCGACTTTATCAATATGAACGCCTGTTTGAAGGTCCTTTTCCGCTTTTTTCAATATTTTTTCGTCACCAATGACTACAGGAACACAGTGATTGAAAATGTCTTGACGCTTGAATAACTTAACGATGATTTCAGGGCCAATCCCGCCTGCATCCCCCATCGTAATGGCAATAATAGGTTTATCCATGATGAACACCCCCTTGTTTTAAGAACTCATATGCTCGTACGATGGACTGCTCATTTCCATAAGCGCCCGCCTTCGTGACCGCAAGAATATTTGTCCCGAGCATTTGACTAATGGGAATTCCGGTTTCAACCTCTCCCATGAGGTTAAAGCCTTGCACATAAAGTGCTCTGCTTACATTTTTTGCGGTTTCGCCACCTGTTAAAATAAGCCGATCAATGTCATGAAGTGTGATCACATTAGCAGCCAATTCGCCTATGAATTCAGCTATCTTCCCGCTTACTTGACTTGCTGAATAGCCGCAGGCATCCCCAATATCGATGATCTTGGAAACTGGGTAAGCATTCACATCACAATATATCAGGATATCTTTTCTATTGCTGTAACCAGCTGCTATAGATTGTAACAACTCTTCTTTTTCTTCACTATTATATCCACCCTTCAATAACAATTCCGGGTTAATTGGAATGCCCGCCACATCTTTCTCTTCCAGTAAACGTTGAACTTGTTGCACAGTTACATCCGATGCGCTTCCGGCAACAGTCAGCACTTTTTTATTGGTTATCCGTTGAAACCATTTTGATACATGTATCGCGAGTCCGGCCGAGCCAACCCAAAGTATTCGCGAGTATTCACCACTTGTGACATTTTCGACAATTTGTTTCAGATCCTCATTCGTTCTGGCATCGAAGACAAGCCAAGGCACTCCATCTTCATTTGCTGGCCATTCACTTTCTATCGATACTGCCAGCACCTCACGATCTGTTTGTTTTTTTATTAAAGATGGGATGTAAGCCTCCGAAACCGGAGTATGGGGATCCTTCGCGAACAATGTTTGATCAATGGGTACATCGTTCACATAATGAAACCCATCGATCGTCACACGTCCGGCTTCCGGGAAAGCCGGGGCAATCACAACCAGATCAAAACCTCCTGCTACCTGTATCGCTTCAATCTCCGCCCCGATATTGCCGCGTAAGGTAGAATCTATTTTTTTATAAAAAACATCGAAAGAGGCTGAGTTAACATATTCCGTCACCTTATGCACATGGGAATATGCTTCACCGGCTTGCAACGCCCTGGAATCCGTATCAACGACCAACACTTGCCCTGTTGTCGTCTGCAAAATTTCCTCATCCACATGAAAGAGTACCGTCGATTCAAAACCGTCTTTCGTAAATTGAACGCCACTGTCATTCGCACCTGTTAGATCATCGGCGATCATCACGAGTCTCTGATGCTCGGAAGCCAATTTCAGTCGCACCTCCATAGAATTGACCTATTTATATATTAGCAAAAAATATATCGTTAAACTAGAAATACAACAAAGGGGCCCATAAGGCCCCCTTATTATTTATTGCTGAATGTAGTCTATTAATTGTGATCCCTATAATATATTCGGTAACCATAGACTAATGGCAGGGATAAAAGCGAGAAGAAGAGCAGCGATAATAAGGAGAACATAAAAAGGTAACATTTCCTTAATTAATTTTTCAATATATACACCAGTGATGGAACTGGTGGTGAACAAAATGGTGCCCACCGGGGGTGTTAGAGTCCCAATACTCACCGTAAATACGAAAAATATACCAAAATGCACCGGATCAACGCCGAAGGTGTCCAACATGGGCATAAAAAGTGGAGTCAAAATCATGATCAAAACGTTCCCCTCAAGAAACATGCCCGCGAAAAGGAGAAAAATCAAAGCTACAATAAAAAACATGAAAGGATTATTCACATAGCTGCTGACAAATTCCGTTAACTGTTGTGGGACTTGTTCCACAGTCAGGACCCAACCAAAGGCTGACCCTCCTGCAATGATTAGCATGATTGTTGCTGCTGACTGGGCACTTTCAAACAATGCATGAGCAAGCTTAGGGAGCTTCATTTCACGGTAAACAATTAAGCCGAGAAATAACGCATAGAGAACAGCAACAACACCAGCTTCTGAAGGCCCAAAAGCCCCAAGTCGGATGCCTCCAATAATAATAACCGGTAGGAGAATTGCGAGCAATGCAGGCCTTAAAGCAATAAGCGCCTCTTTGGGCTTAGCCATCGGTTGTTTGTTTTCGACTTCAAAGTTTCGACGTTTGGATATAAAATGACTGAGCACCATCATTAAAAATGCTAACACTAGACCCGGTAATACACCGGCCATAAACAAGTCTCCAATCGAGACATTACCTACAAACCCATACAAAATCAATCCAACCCCAGGCGGTAGAATAGGTGTGATGAGGGAGGTTGCGGCGGTTAATGCCGTTGCAAACCCTTTATCATATCCTTCTTCTTCCATCCTAGGTACAAGAATCTTCGAATTCATCGCCGCATCGGCTATATTTGAGCCCGATAATCCACCCATGATAGTACTTAGAAGGACATTAACTTTGGCAAGCTTGCCAATGGTGTGCCTGGTGATGATTTGTGCAAAATTCAAGATCCTTGTTGTAATACCGGTATAGTTCATTAAATTACCGGTGGTGATGAAAAAAAGGATGGCTAGCAACGTAAAAGATACAGACCCTTCTACCATTTGTTGAACAATAATGCCATTAGGAATATTAGACATGAATACGTAATACGCAGAGCTAAAAATGAGAGCTAAGGCAACGGGGATGTTCAATAAAATACTAACCAGTAAGATGAGAATGGTAATTAGTAGATCCATCGACTAATAAGCTCCCTTGTTGTGTTTAATAAAATCTTTATTCCTTGTTACAATAACGTACGTCAAATGAAGAAGCGCTAAAATGCCTCCGAGCGGGATAGATAAATAAATATATATATAACTAATTCCCAGGATGGACGTCTGTGCGGTGGTGTCTAACGCCAATTGAAAGCCCAAGTAAACAAAAACAAAAAGTATGATGCCAAAGATCGTAATAAGTCTAACCCATTGAAAAAAATATGATAATGGATCAGGGAGTTTACGAACGAAGTAGTCGATTCCTATATGGCTGTTCCGCTTCATAGCTGAGCTCAATCCAAAATATGTTACATATACAAAAAAAGCAATACTCAATTCTTCTGTCCATGTTATTGGACTATTTAGTACATATCTGAAGAAAATATTTGAGCTGACAACGATAATAGTGCCCGCAATCGCAATTGTAATGATATAATCATCTATGTTTCGCAATAGCTTTACAAAATTCATGAGAATTTCACCTTCTCGTTTTTTCTCTTAAAAAATAGCAGGACAAGTGCGTTAAACATTCACTTGCCCTCGCTACCAAGCTCGATGCCCTTTAACGCTCTTCAAGAAGTTGTTGAACATGATCATATAAGTCTTCAGACCATTGGTCTGTAATATCGTACAAATTCATAGCTTCTTCTTCAAACGGTTCTTGATCGACTTCATTAATGGTAATTCCTTCTTCTTCAAATGTTTGCAGTATTTCTTCCTCTGCCTCTTCAACTAGTTGCTCCGAATCTTCCATTGCTTCATCCCCTGTTTCTTGCAGGATAGTTATCAGATCTTCAGGAAGCGTTTCCATAAACGTCGTCCCTGCCACCCAAGGCGTAATAAATTTTTGATGCCCGGTCAAAGCAAGGTGATTTGTAACTTCATGTGCGTTCGTTCCTTCTAGCACCGGAAGCGGATTCTCGGCACCATCCACAACGCCTTGTTGAAGTGAAGTGTACAATTCATCCAGCGGAAGGGCTGTTGGTGACGCACCCATAGCCTCAAAAGATTGAATCGCCATATTGTTGTCCGGCGTACGAATAACCATCCCGTTTAAATCATCCGGAGTTAACACCTCATCATTTGTCATTAAATGGCGCTCACCATAAACATTATTGGTTGCCACAATCTCAAGGCCTTGTTCTTTCAGATCATCGTGTAATCCATCAAACCAATCGGTCGTAGTTAAATAGATCAGTTCCTCAAAATCCTCTGTCAGATAAGGTGCTGTTAGAATCCCAAGGTCTTGCACATAATCCATTAAATAATCATAGCCCGTCATGATGATAACATTATTGCCAGCTATTGCTTGCTCAACCACGTCACCTTCATCACCTAATTGTGAACTCGGATAAACGGTTACTTCGAGTCTCCCGTCACTTTCCTCTTCTGCCAACTCAGCCCATTTTTCAGCAACTTCAGTCGTAGGTTCACCCGGTTGGTTACCATGAGCGATACTAATTTCATATACTTCCTCTTCATCCGCGGATGCTCCCTCTTCCGCGTCCCCGTTCCCGCATGCTGCTAATAGGGCCGCCGGCAGAAGAAATAAAACACTTTTTATTCCCCGATTCTTTTTCATGAATCTTTACCCTCCCTGTTTTTAACTATACTATTTAATTCCTAAGCATTTTTCCCGAAAGTAACTCCTCCGTCGATATATAAAGGGGACCCGAACATTAATTCGGAATCATCCGAGGCTAGAAACAACGCAGCCTTCGCTACTTTTTCCGGTGTACCTAATTCCCCGCTCAGTTGTCTTCCCTTAAGCTTTTCAATGGCTTGTTCAGGATCACTATAGGATTCCTTTAGATATCTTTCTACAAAGGGCGTATAGACGGTTCCCGGTAAAAGGGCATTAACACGAATGTTGTCACTCGCATAATCCACTTGCATGGACTTTGTCAGTGAGAGCACCGCACCTTTAGTAGCAGCATAAGCAGCTCGATCTGCCAAGCCAATTTCCGCGATACAAGAAGACATATTGATAATTGAACCTTGCTGTCTTTCTATCATATTTGGAAGAATATGCTTACTTGTAAGATAAACGCCTTTTAAATTGACATCTACAACCCTTTCCCAATCTTCGGTGTCTATTTTATGAAGCGGCCCTACCCTACTGATACCGGCATTATTGAAAAGAATATCAATACTATCGAACTTTTGAAGGATTTGTTCTACCATTTTTTGAACTTCATCTTCAGTTGTAACATCCGCTTTTAAAAATAATGCATTTCCACCTTTTTCTTCAATACGCTGTACAGTTTCGTTTCCCGCTTCATCATTCATGTCATTGACAATGACGCTCGCACCTTCCCTTGCAAAAAGTTCACAAGTACTGCGACCAATCCCAGATCCGCCACCGGTTACTAGTGCTACCTTTTCTTTTAATCTCACTACATCCAACCCCTTTAATAATATAATGTAAACGTTATCATATTATGTTATTATTAGTGTACCATAAATTTAAGGGTATAAATATTGCCTATATTGCACAATATATTGCTAATCTTGCACTAGGAGATGGAAAATATGTTAGCACAGAACGCTTTTTCTCCGTTATCGTTGTTTTACAAAACTAAGAAAAGTAATCAAGAAGAACTTCCGGATCATACTCATGATTGGTATGAATTAATCTATATCCATGAAGGAGACAGTACGTTTTTTATTGATCAAAATTTTTATAAACTTAAATCAGGAGACATCATTCTTGTGCCTCCCAATACTATCCACCGGGCTATTATAGACGACTATAAGTATATGATTACATCAGTATTATATTTTTCAACCGAATCTGTAGAACATCACCATTTCAATCCAAAAGATACTTTTCTAAAATTGTACACACAATCCCTAAAAAAGAAAGAATATCGCTACCGCATGGACTTGAACCCTTTGCTGGAATTTGAATCATACCTGGAAAAAATGAATACTGAAAACCATCTTATTAAGAGTGATCGTTATGAATTTCTGACGTTGCATCTGCACACATTATTGTTAATGTTGAATCGCCACTGCTTTCATGCCCAAACACGACAGTCGGGTCAGGAGCAGGAATGGGTGCGATCGCTTTTAACTTATATAGAGGATAACTTATGCCAACAATTGAATTTGGAAGAAATGGCACAACATGCAAATGTCTCCCCTACCTATTTAAGCAGAATCTTTAAACAAACCATCGGAATCACTTTGGGCGAATATATCACCACAAAGCGAATGAAACGCGCAAAGGACATGCTATGCCAATCTGATGATAAAATTGAAACCATAGCCAAAAAATGCGGTTATAACAGCATGCCCCATTTCTACCGTACATTCAGAAAACATGTGCAGGCTACGCCCCATCAGTATCGGAGAAGAATGGGTCAATGAGTAAACCGGCTATTGAAGAAGTCAAGTGCAATCCATCATTGTTCATCTGGAGCAATGATGGAGTTTTTTTATGCCAATAAAATTATAATAAAAATTCCATCTCACAATGTTGACATTTCTGAAATGATCAAATATGATATATGTATCCTGGATACAGGATACATCATGTTATTTCCTGAGGAGAGGAACGCATTGCAAGATTTGGTTTTTTCTCAACCGTTATATCAGCAACTGTACGAATCATTGAAAAAGTCGATCCTAACTGGAGAGTTCCAATCAGGATCAAAAATTATAGTGACTAAATTGGCTGCGGAGTATAACATTAGTCGAACCCCCATGAGAGAAGCTTTAAGACAATTACAAAATGAAGGTTTACTTGTTCAAGATGGTCCTGGACTACGTGTCATTGAACTTAATATTGATGATTTTAAAGATCTTTACGACTGTAGGGTAGCTTTAGAAAAAGAAGTTATGAAAGCGGTTACTAATGTAGCGGATCAAGAACTAATCAACAGAGTCGAAAAGCTTCTCGATGAAGCAGATCAAGCGTTGGGAAATCGTGAATACTTACAATTACTTCAATTAAATACTGATTTTCATGACACTTTACTAAAGGCATGTCCAAACAAAAGAGCCATTCAATTTGTACAACAAGTTCGATCACTCCTTTTAATATACAGGGCTAAAATTTTATACAACTACGATTCTAATAAAGAAATTATAAACGAGCATCGCCAAATATTGGAAAGTTTAAAAAAGGGGGACGTTCAAGATGTGATTAAACAAGTGGAAAGTCATCTTAACAATGACGTAGAAAGGGGGCGGGAAGTTATCGATTTATGAAAAGGGTAAGGGAATATCTGTGTTGAGCAGAACACAGATATTCCTGATAATAACCTAGACTTATATTTTATCAGATTCGTCAAGATGTATAAACTATAGAAATTAGAGGTGAAAAAATGGGACCTTTAGACGGGTTAGTCGTTCTTGATGCTTCACAAATTATGGCAGGGCCATATTGCACGATGGTGCTCGCTGACCTTGGTGCCGAGGTAATTAAGGTAGAGAAAACACAAGGTGGGGACGATTCAAGACAAATGGGACCCTACGTCAACGGAGAATCCACCAGCTTTTTTCAAATCAATAGAAATAAAAAGAGTATTTCACTAAATCTTAAAAATGATGAAGGTATTGAAGCATTTTACAAAATTGCTAAAAAAGCAGATGTCATTGTGGAAAATTTTAGACCTGGTGTTACTAAATCGTTACAAATTGACTATGAATCAATGAAACAACTCAAAGAAGATATTATTTACTGCTCGATTTCCGGTTATGGGCAAACTGGCCCTTACTCGCACAAAGGCTCATTCGACCTTGTTGCTCAGGGAATGACCGGTTTAATGAGCATGACGGGTGAACCTGACTCCAGGCCCATGAAATCCGGGATTGCAGTTTATGATATTGGGGCAGGCATTACAGCTGCTTACGCGATCATGGCCGCTTATATTCATAAATTAAAGACAGGCGAAGGCCAAAATGTTGATTTATCCCTTGCTGAAATTGGTTTACCTTGGTTCACGTGGGAAGCAGCCTCTTATTTCGCTGAGGGGACAATTCCTAAACCAACAGGAGGACGTCATCGGGTTTCGGCGCCCTATCAAGCCATTCAAACACGGGATGGGTATATGATGTTAGGTGCTGCAAATCAAAAAACATGGGAAAATTTGTGTGTGAACGTGATAGAAAAACCTGAATGGATACAAGATCCCCGATACAAAACGAACTCCTTAAGAAAAGAAAATATTGATGAACTAGAACGGGACTTAGAAACGATTTTCACTCAACAGGATAAGCAATATTGGGTGGATAAATGCGAGGACGCCGGTGTTCCAGCAGGTCCTATAAATAATTTTGAAGAAGCTGTTCAAGACCCCCATTATATCGAACGGGAGATGGTCACTGAAGTTAGCCATCCTGTCATGGGAAACATGAAAATGATGGGCATCCCTACAAAATTCTCAGAAACACCAGGTGCCGTGCGTCGCGCTGCCCCCTTACATGGAGAGCACACACAAGAGATCCTTCAAACTTTCGGGTACGATTTAGAAACCATTAAACACATGGAAAATGAGGGAGCCATTCGCTCGTATAACGAGCAAATTTCTACCCAAAATTTATAATGCCAAGGAGTGAAGTCAACCATGGAAGAAACAAAGACTGAAAAGGATATTTATTACGAAGTTAACGACGAGATTGCCACCATCTATTTTAATCGCTCCCACAAAAGAAATGCGCTAACCTATGACATTTGGAGAGAAATCCCCAAAATTATTGAAGAATGTGAAGATAATCCGAATGTAAAAATGATTATCTTTCAAAGCGTCGATGAAAAAGCTTTCTCAGCGGGCGCAGATATTAGTGAGTTTAAGACGCACCGCTACACAGCAGAAAGTGCCTCTCATTACAATGATGTAACTATGAAAGCTGAAAAAGCCATTATGAATGTTTCAAAGCCTACCATTGCTATGATACAAGGGTTTTGCGTAGGTGGCGGATGTGAAATTGCTGTGGCCTGTGATTTCCGCTTTAGCGATGAAAATGGCAAATTCGGCATTACTCCCGCTCGGTTAGGGCTTGTCTATAACACACCTGGCACAAAAAACCTTGTTGACCTTGTGGGTCCGGCAAAAGCTAAAGACATTTTATACACCGGCCGTTTAATAACGGCAGAAGAAGCTCTCGGAATCGGATTAATTGATCGGGTTATCAGCAGTGAAGATATTCAAGAGGAAACGGGGGCCTACGCCGGTACCATTTGTAATAACGCACAATTTGCCGTGCGAGGTTCTAAACGTATAGTACATGAAGTGCTTGAAGGTGCTACTGAAGATTCGGATGAAACGGCTCAGCTAATCCTCGATTCCTTTGTTTCGGAAGACTATCAAGAAGGCGTAAATGCTTTTCTCGAAAAAAGGAAAGCACATTTCAAATACTCCTGAACTTAACTCAAGAAAGGAAAGTGAGCCATGATCTATAATTTGGGCGCACATAAACCTAACATTCATCCAACGACTTATCTAGCGCCAGGGGCTTATATTATCGGTCAAGTTGAACTTCAGGAAAACACCTCTGTATGGTTCACATCGGTCATAAGAGGAGATAATGAGTCGATCACCGTAGGTGCCGGAACTAATATACAAGAAGGTAGTATTCTACATGTCGATCCTGGATATCCTCTTGTGATTGATAAAGATGTTACGATCGGGCATCGTGCCGTTGTACATGGGTGTACGATTGATGAAGGAGCAATGATAGGAATGGGTGCCGTTATTCTTAACGGTGCCCATATAAAAAAGGGAGCCGTTGTGGCGGCAGGTGCTGTCGTAGGAGAAAATAAAATTATCGAAGAAGAAATGATAGCCGCTGGTGTTCCTGCAAAAGAAAGAAAAGCAGTTTCAAACAATTTAAGAGAAAGTGTCAAAGCGGGAACAGATTTTTATAAAAGAAATGGGAAGCGCTTTCTTGAAGAACAAATTAAGTCCTAGTACAGGACCGCTGAAATAAGTGGTCACATCTGCAAAAGCATCTATTCGTTGAGCTAATTGCGCTGTTTCAAAACCGTTGCCGCACAAGGGGTGCGAGTGACGTAAAAAAATATTTTCTCCCAAAATCAAACGGAATTAAAGGCTTGGCGAAGGTCAAAAGCACGGATCCTGATACATCGACCCCAAATCATAAAAAAACAGGTGAAACCGCTCCACTAGTGGGTTAGAATAGTTATAGACAAAAAACCAACTATTACCCTGGAGGGTCACCTGTTATGGCTATTATACCACAAATGAGCTTGTTTTCATGGGAAGATCTTGCGGATCTTGGAGATTTGGAACGCTTACGTTTGGTGCTCGATTATTTACCGGATGAAGCGTTGATGCGAACGTTGGAGAAAAAACGATATAAAGGGCGAAATGAATACCCTGTTCGCGCGATGTGGAATACGATGCTTGCAGGGGTTGTCTTTGAGCACACATCGATTGAATCATTGCGTCGGGAATTGAGCCGCAATGGACAGCTACGCGAATTGTGTGGCCTCACCGTGATCGTGCCCCCTGCTTATGTATATACGCGCTTTTTAAAAAAGCTGCGGGCGCACGAATCAAAGGTTGAAGCGATTTTTGAAACGATGGTGGAACAATTGAGCGAGCTCCTCCCTGATTTCGGGAAGGCCCTTGCGATCGATGGTAAGGCAGTAGACTCTTTTGCGAAGGGAAAACATAAGGATGAGGATCCTGACGGACGCCGTGATACCGATGCCGATTATGGGAAGAAAGAATATAAGGGGAAACACAAAGACGGGACGATCTGGAACAAAGTGATCAAATGGTTCGGCTATAAAATCCACCTGATCGTCGACGCGGCCTATGAATTGCCTGTGGCTTATTCAGTTACGAAAGCATCGGTGCCCGATATTAACGCCGGTCATGATATGATCAATGAGCTTGAAAAAGAACGCCCTTGGCTTTTGGGACAAGCAGAAACACTCGCCGGTGATCGCGGTTACGATGACACCAAAATGCTTGAGCGGCTGTGGGATGACCATCAAACCAAGCCTGTCATTGATATCCGGGACATGTGGAAAGATGGCGAGGACACGCGCCAACTGATGGACATTGAAAATGTCACGCATGACTATAAAGGCACCGTGTACTGTCACTGCCCGCTGACCGGGAAAGAGCGCGAAATGGCGAATGGGGGCTTTGAGAAAGATCGAGCCACCCTCAAAAAGCGTTGTCCGGCCAAACAATATGGCATCACCTGTGAAGGACAAGCGGAGTGTCCGATTGCCCAAGGAATTCGGATTCCGCTCAAGGAGGACCGCCGGATCTTCACGCCGATCGATCGAGCCAGTTACACATGGGCGAAGGCATACGCGAAACGAACGGCCGTGGAACGTGTGAACAGCCGGCTTGACGTCTCCTTTGGCTTCGAACAGCATACCACACGCGGGCAAAAGAAGATGAAAATGAAAACTGGGTTGGCTCTGTGCACGATGTTGGCGATGGCTTTAGGCCATATCCAAGAAGGCCGCCCGGAAAAAATGCGAAGCTTGGTTTCCTGAAAGCATCCACATGTGGGAAACCGAATTTTAAAACAGTTTTTGTGGATAACAGGGTACGTGTGTCTTTTTTGAGGTATAAAAACGAATGATATTCGAATAGTAGCGATTTTGGTTCGTGGAAGGAAATTTTAAGGCGTTTTCAACAAAAAACCAGGAGTGAACCTGGTCCCGTTTTTACGCCTAAAGCGCAAAAATCGTTACAACGCAAAAAGCTCTCGTTATGTTTCCATCGACATTTGTCATCAGTCTTGCGCCCAAGTGTAGAGTGGAGGTCATATAAAACCGGAGTACGACATGTGAAGCGGTAAATCTGGCTTTGAGATGTCGTATAAAGCCAGAGTACGACCTGTTAATCCCAAAAACCTATTCAATTGAGGGTGGGAGAACGATGTTCGCGTGATCGTACCTCTAATGAGTCCTAGAGCTAAAATTAATTTTAAAATCAAGGAGGGTTTATTTTGAACATAAGAGTATTATTAGCCGCCGTGGGTGTATCAGCATTGTTAGCCGGTTGTGAAGCAACGAGTTCAGGTAGTGAGGAGGATTTTCCAACAAGAGATATCGAGATGTTAGTTGGACATGGTCCTGGAGGGGGAACGGATGTTTATGCTAGGACGGTAGCTGATTTACTAGAAGATGAATTAGGGGCGAATATAAATGTCGTCAATATGGAAGGAGCTGGTGGAGCAACAGCTAAAAACGAAGCGGCTATCCGAGATGGAGACGGGCATTCAATGATCGCTGTATCTGCAGTTGCCGTAACAACCGCGTTAGGAAATTTCAATGAAGGCTTAGATGGCTTGCGACCTGTGGCTAGAATGCAAAGCGATGTCGCTACCATTATGGCTAACCCGGAACAATATGATAATTTTGACGAGCTTGTGGAGGCGGCTGAAGATGGCGGTGTCGAGATTGGGGGGACAGGAGCTGGAGGTAATGATGAAGTCATCGTTGAATTATTGGCTGAAGAAACAGGTTTGGATATCAATTATGTTGCTTTTGAAGGAGCAGGAGATATGCATGCGGCCGCATTAGGCGGACATATAGATGCCATTTTTGAAGAAATTGGCCCGACTATTGATTATGTTGAATCTGAAGAACTACTCCCCCTAATCGTGCTGAATGAGGAAAGGTTAGACGATTTTGAAGATGTTCCTACTACTGTTGAAAACGATATCGATGTTACTAATGGTGTCGAGAGGGGGATAATGGTACCTAGAGATACCCCCACTGAAATAGTGACACAAATAGAAGACGCTTTACAAAACGTATATGAGACTGAGGAGTACCAACAACATGTTGAAGATCAATTCTTGACGTACCGGGAAGGTTGGTTAGGTTCTGACGAATATGACGAGAAATTAGCAGAGGATATAGAAAACTATACTGAAATAGTTGGTCAATAGTTTAGTATGAATTACGCCTTCTGGAGTGGTAATATGGAAGATAAAATAGTCCATCATAATGACTTAAAACAACTGATTTCTAACCAGTTATCTAATGTAGGGGTCCCCAATTACATGCGGAAATAACTGCTGAAGTGCTTGTTCATGCTGACTTACGTGGAGTGAACTCCCACAGATCACTGCGAACAGAACACTATTGTAAGCGTATTAAAGCAGGAGGAATTAAAACAGACCCAAATTTTTCGACTCAAAATAAGAACAACAATACATTCCTTTTTGATGGTGATCACGGCTTAGGTCATGTAGTTGCTCAAAAAGCTATGGAGTTATCCATGGAAAGTGCCCGGGAAAATGGGACAGGTATAGTTGGAGTTATAAATAGCAGCCACTGCGGGGCGCTTTCCTATTTTGTTCAACAGGCGACTGAAAAGGGTTTATTGGCCATAATGATGACGCATACTGATCAATATGTCGTTCCTTATGGCGGAGCACAACCTTTTTTCGGCACTAACCCAATCGCATTGGGTGTGCCGGCGTTACAACACAAACCAATTGTACTGGATATGGCTACAAGTAGCGCTGCGTTTGGTAAAGTGTTAAAAGCAAGAGAATCAGGAGTGGATATACCCGATGATTGGGGTGTAAATGCTGAAGGGGTGCCGGTCACAGATCCAAATGAAGTTCTCGCCATGCTCCCGTTTGGCGGTGGTAGACATTTTCTCAGGTATTTTAACAGGCTCCGGTTTCGGGCCACACATTACACCTATGTATGGAAACTATGAACAAAATAGAGAACTCGGTCATTTTATACTTGTCATAGATCCCGGACTATTTATCCCTCAAAATATGTTCTATCAGCAAGTCGACCAGATGATTGACGAACTTCATTCATCTACACCCGCTAAGGGCTTTTCGAATGTATACGTACCGGGTGAACCAGAACAAATACTATCTGAAAAAAGATTTGAAAAAGGCATCCCAATACCATCGTCTGTTTATGATTTTCTGAACTCCTAGGAGTTTTGATAAGGGGGAAGAACAATGACTACACAAACTTCAAAACACTATGGAAATCTGGTTAACGGTGAATGGATAAAAAATGACGATACCTTTGTCGTTGAAAATAAATATGCCCATGAACCTTTTGCTTATGTCAGTAAAGCAGATAAACAAATAATTAATAAAGCAATAACAAATGCATCCAATACCTTTCGGGAAATAAGGATGACAGCTACTGAACGTTACCATATTCTCACAAGATCTGCTGAATTGTTTAAAGAACAAAAAGAAGAAATCGCTCTTGTAATCTGCCGTGAAGCAGGTAAAACCATCAATGATGCTAGAGCTGAAGTAGATCGCGGAATTCAAACCTTTATTGCATCAGCTGAAGAAGCGAAGAAAATAACCGGTCAAGGGTTGCCCATTCATGGGCAACCTCATAACGAAGAGAAAATGGCCTTTACCATTCGTGCTCCGGTTGGAGTCATATGTGCCATTACGCCATTTAATTTTCCTTTTAATTTAACGGCTCATAAAGTTGCCCCAGCGATCGCTGCCGGTAACACAATTGTTTTAAAACCGGCTGAAAAAACTCCGGTTACTGCTATTAAAATGGCTGAAATATTGCTCGAAGCTGGTTTACCAAGCGGTTTTATTAATGTCGTAAATGGCTATGGTCAAGACACAGGCTCTGTTCTTTTAAAAGATGACAGAATATCAATGTATACATTCACAGGAAGCCCTAATGTAGGCAAGGAAATTAAACATAAATCCGGGATAAGAAAAGTGACACTTGAATTAGGCAATAATTCTCCGAATGTTATTCATCATGATACTATAGATTTAAAGAGAGCGGTACAATTAGTTGTGTCCAAAGGTTTCTCATACTCAGGTCAAGCCTGCATTGCTGTCCAACGCGTATATGTTCATCGTGATATATATGAAGAAGTTATTGACGTGGCTACAAGACTAGCAGAATCTTTAACTGTTGGAAACCCAGAGTTAGAAACGACAAATATAGGTCCGATGATTAGTATTGAAGAAGCCGAAAGGACGGAGAATTGGATAAAAGAAGCCTTAAACGAGGGGGCTAACCTAGTGCAGAATGGCTGAAATAAACGATCACACCTGTAAAGGACGACCTTTGTAGGTCCAACGAAACGGCTTGGCTAGAATTCGATTGTAATAATCGATGTATTGAGCCAAACGATGAGCCAAGTCTTCGACCGAATGAAAGCTTGCTCTCGGATTGATTAAATCACGGGATAGAATGCTAAACCAAAGTTCAATTTGATTGAGCCATGAGCAGTGCTTTGGTGTATAAATAAACCGGATACGATGATGCTTGTCTTTGAGAAATTTCTTTCGGGTCTTTTGAGACTTTAGAATGCCGGAACGTCTTTTTTGACCGAGCGAATCCTGTGGAATACCGCATTGTTCAGCGACAAAACGGACCAAAGATTCGGATTGATGTGTATTGAGTTGATCTGCCACAAAAACATACGAAGCCTCCGGATCTTGATCTATAACGTTTCCAATGTGCTCAACAAAGTCTTCTTCTTTTCGGGTTGGTCGAATCATTGGAGCCACGATTCTTCCCGTTTGAACGTCCCGGGAGGCAATCAGTCCGGTTGTTCCATGTCGGATATATTCTTGTTCTCGTTTTTCCGGAGAACCCGGCTTCATCGGTTTTAATGCACGGGCATGTTCCAAGGCTTGAATGCCAGTTTTTTCATCCGTGCATAGGACATACTCGTCTCGCTTCGTCGCTTCTTGATAGATGTCACAAACGTCTCCCATTTCTTCTCAATGCTGTTCGGGATCATCAATCTTTGGATTCAACCATACGTTGCTTTGATGGGGTTTTAGGTCGGCCGCATTTAAAAAACGCGAGACACTTCTGGTTGAAATACTTTCCACGATACCTTCTTCCTTCGCTTGTCGAGCGAGTTTTCCGTGTGTCCAATGGCTAAACGGTAAATCTTTGTCTTTCGGAGACTGACAAGATAAGGTCCATATTTGGGCGACCTGTTCATCTGTAAAGAAACGTGGCTTTCCCGACCGTTGTTCATCGCTAAGGACGGAATGGATCGCTTCTTTTAACGCCCGCGGCCGTTCGGTTTCAATTTGAGCGATGGCTTCGGCTGAATGAGCCCAACGATTGCGCCACTTTTTGACCTGGTTTCGGTTAAGATGACTCTGCCTTGAGATTTGTTTATTGTTCATACCATCGGTGGCTTGCAAGATGATATGCGCACGTGTTTTCAGATGAAGAGGCGTATGCGTCCCTCTGTCCAGTTTTTCAAGGATTTGACGTTCTTTTTGACTGAGTTCTATGGTTGCCGCTTGTCGAGTAACCATCATGGCACTCACCCCGTATCTATGATTCTACGAACAGGATAACATTGGGGTGAGAGGATAATTCAACCATCGTGCACTAGTGACAGGTGGTAAAAGAGAAGGGGCACTATTTTATCCTACCATTTTAACCAATGTTACTGAGAATATGAAAGTTATGTGCGAAGAGGTATTCGCACCAGTGATTAGTATTGTACCATTTGATGACATCGATGACGTTTTCACAAAAGTAAACGATTCAAAATATGGATTACAGGCAGGTGTATTTACTTCTAACTTACACATTGCAATGAGAGCTGTCCAAGCACTGGAATTTGGTGGCGTAAATATTAATGATGTGTCAACTTTCCGTGCAGACACTCTTCCATATGGCGGTGTAAAAGATAGTGGTATCGGTAAAGAGGGACCGCATAATGCGATTAAAGAAATGACGAATGAAAAGGTCATTACGATGCACATATAATTCACACAAATGAAAGGAAAGTGAACTCGTGAGAAATACTTGGGAATATTTTTCAACAAAGAATATCATTTTCGGGAACGGAGCCATACAAAAAATTGATGGGATTCTAAGACGTTTTAATGCCAAGAACGTTTTTATCATTACAGATCAAGGCATTGTCCAAACAGGAATTCTGGAAAAAGTGTTGCAGTACCTGAAATTGCATCGTTATCAATGTGTTGTATACGATCAAGCTACTCCAGAACCTCCTATTTCCAGTGTCATGGAAGCCTACGATTTTGCACAGGGCGAAAATAATACAGACGTTATTATTGGTCTTGGCGGAGGCAGTAGTATAGATTTAGCCAAAGTCGTTGCTTTACTGATGGAACACGGCGGTCATCCAAGAAATTACTTTGAAGAAGGAAATGTACCGGGACCCATTGCCCCACTAATAGCCATTCCTACTACCGCCGGAACAGGTTCAGAAGTTACTTCAGTGGCTGTTGTGAATGATACCGACAATGATTTAAAGGTGGGGATTTCCGACAATTATTTACGACCAGCTGTCGCTTTACTGGATCCGAAATTAACAATAGGGTTACCTCCTTATGTTACAGCATGTTCAGGCATTGATGCTTTATCGCATGCCATTGAATCATACACGGCTTTAGAATATAAACATATAAAGGCTTCAGAAGATATTCTTTTCCAAGGTTCTTTCCCTATAACAGATGCATTGGCATTAAAAGCGATTGAACTTATTTACGAGAATCTTGTGCTGGCCGTACATCAAGGTAGCAACCTTGAAGCTCGTGCCAGTATGCTTGCTGGGAGTGTGCTAGCCGGTATGGCTTTTTCAAATGCCGGAAATGCTTTGGGTCATGCCCTAGCCTATCCTATAGGAGGTAAGGTTAAATCCCCACATGGGGAGATTACAGGGCTTCTACTACCGTATGTCATGCGCTATAACCTTTCAACCTCAAAAAATAAAATGACAAAAATTGCTCAGGTTTTCGAATTGAATGGTGGAAAGCATGCAGCTAAAGACGTGGAGTTATCTCCAGCAGACGCTGTCCAACAGCTTGTAAAGGATATTGGGCTTCCCACTAAACTTTCAACAATTGGCATTAAGGAAGAAGAGTTACAAGAGATTTCCAATAAAACTCTTCATATTGAACGTTTGATTCGTAACAATCCAAGAAATCCTAGAGAAGAGGATTTAGTGGCGTTACTTAAGCGAGCTTACTAATTAGTAGAACTGCCTTATCTTGCAGCAAAAAATCTGCCATGATGAAGAAGTCATCATGGCGGATTTTTATTCCTCAAAGGGATATAATGGCGAGTCTTGTTTTTTGTTCCATGGCGTCGATTATACTGAAAGTTATTATCCAGATTGTACTTGAGATGAAGATCCTTTTTTCTTAAAGAATTTCTTAATAAGCGGATATACCAGGAACAAAACAGCTAAGATTATCAACGTAGCACTGACCGGGCGCTCGAAAAAGACAAACCAGTTACCTCCGGACATTTGCAGTGAACGACGGAATTCATCTTCTGCAATAGGACCTAATACCACGCCTAAAACAATGGGGGCGACGGGGAAGTTTATTCTTGTAAACAAATATCCTAACGCCCCGAAAAGAAGCATAACCCATACATCAAATATAGAGTTTCGAACGGCAAAGGTTCCGATGATGCAAAACATAAGAATAATTGGTCCTAAAATGTAATAAGGAATATTTATGATCTTCGTAAATAATTTAATAAATGGCTTGGAACAAACGATAATCGCTATATTAACAATCAGTAACCCGATAAAAACAGAGTAGACTAAATCGCTTTGGGACTGTAACAAATTGGGACCTGGCTGAAGACCATGTAGAATAAACGCTCC
This sequence comes from Salicibibacter cibi, assembly GCF_016495865.1. NCBI lineage: Bacteria > Bacillati > Bacillota > Bacilli > Caryophanales > Bacillaceae > Salicibibacter > Salicibibacter cibi. The sequence continues at coordinate 498,045 of NZ_CP054706.1, read as the reverse complement.
GATCAAAACGGCGGTTGTCGCACTGCCTGGAATACCCAGGGCGAGTAATGGAACCAACGCGCCCATAGCAGCCGAGTTATTCGCAGATTCCGGCGCCGCAATCCCTTCCGGGGCTCCTTTGCCGAATTTTTTTGGATTTTTTGACCAACGTACAGTCTCACTATAACTGAGCATGGATGCGGTTGTGGCACCAACACCAGGCAAAATCCCAATAAATGTCCCCATCAATGAAGATCTGGTAATCGTCCCGTAGATCTTTCTAAAGATTTCTTTTTCAAATATTGTTATTTTCGTACTTGATGCTTGTTGCTTTTCCTTTGTATTTTCCCGCCCTTTCTTCAATACTTCAGCTACAGCGAATAACCCTATTAAAACGGGGATTAACTCAACTCCTGCCATTAGACTATTCATGTCGAAGGTATACCGATGAGTTCCAGATAGAGGATCGATCCCGATTGTAGCGATAAATAGCCCAAAAGCGACGCCAATAATTCCCTTTGATAGTTGACCTGCACTTAATGAAGCGACGACTGTGAGTCCTAATAATGCCAGTCCAAAAAATTCCGGAGAAGAAAACGTTAAGGCAACACTGGCGAGTACCGGAGTTAGAAATATCAGCACTAATGTCCCGAAAATTCCTCCTATACCCGAACTCACAATAGCAATCCCCAACGCACGACTACTATGTCCGCTTCTAGCCATCGGATAGCCATCGAAAACGGTGGGTACTGCCTCCGGGGTCCCTGGAGTCCGGAATAAGATGGCGCTGATCATTCCTGAAAATACCGTGGCCGCATAGATGGCCGTGAGCAACAGAAAGGCACTCGTGGTATCAAAATCATAAGTGATTGGCAATAAGATCACGACAAGCATCGTTCCGCTGATACCCGGAAGCGCTCCACCCAAAAAACCGATAAATATGGCTGATAATAAAATTAATATATTAAGGGGTTGAAACACCGTTTCAAGCCCCATGAGCAAATTTTCAATCACGATAGACGCCTCCCAATCAAAAGGTGTTACCGGAACATTTAGTACAATAGAAAGCTGAGGTCATTGAGTATTCCAGTTCCTCGCGGTAACGGAATGTTGAGCAAAACACCGAACATGAACACAAAAAGAGCTGTCGTAATGAGTGATACACCACTATTAACGAGCCAATTCTTTGATCCCATCCTCCTAATCACAAAAAGGATAAAAAGAACACTAATTAAGAAAAAACCTAATATTGGAACAAGGATTAAGTAACCAACTAACCCGCTTAGCAAATACCAATGGTTATTTGCATCAATCACTTCTCCGTCTAGCATATTTTCTTCTTCATCTGATTCCGTTTCTTCTTGCTTATCTTGGGAACGTGTCTCCTGTACCAGAAGGACCATGGCTGCTAAAAGCATCATTGAAAGGACAATAATGGGCCAACCCCCGGGTCCTAATCCAACGCTTCCTGGTTCGAAAAATGGGAGTGGTAAACCCACTGCGATAAATGTTATGGCAAAGATTATCCATATGATAGGCGTTAGCTTACTAGCAGCCATTATAATCCCCTCCTATTTCTCACGTATGATTTTAATCAACGACCTCTGAAATTCTTTCGATATCTTCCTCTAATTTTTGTGCATATTCTTCCGATCCTAACCACCCTTCTCGATATGTCAAATATTGATCTTCAGCATGTTGCTGATATTCTTCATCTTCATACACATTTTGTAAAGCACTCTCAATTGCGGAGACGATTTCATCCGGTGTATCCGCAGGTACGACGAAACCTCTTTCAACACCATCTGTGAGATCAATATCATTTTCTACAGTAGTAGGAACATCTTCAAAATCATCCAATCGCTCATCATTAAATGCTAGGAGAGGTGTTAAATCACCGGAAGCTATATACTCAACCGCAGGACCAGGTTCCTCCATCATTGCATCAATATGCCCACCTAAAGCAGCTGCATGCATATCTCCTGCTCCTTCAAAAGAAACATAGTTGATATCTAGGCCTGTTTCCTCAATTAGTAAATGTGTAGTGATTTCGTCCATATCACCTGATCCGACACCGCCGACTTCAACACCCCCATTTTCAGCCGCTTCTACAAAATCCTCATAATCTTCGTATACTTCCGGGTTAGCTAAAATGGTAAAAACATCTGACTGCATTCTTGCTACAGGTCGAAGATCTTCTAGCCCTTGAATGTTTCCTTGAGCTGTCGCTGGAGCAAATGCAGAGCTAGCGACAAGTGTATAACCGTCCCCTTCCCGAGATGCCGCTTCATTTTTCGCTGTCGCTCCACCTGCGCCTTCCATATTGACGATATTTATATTGACGCCTAGTTCCTCTTCTAATAACTCCCCAACTGTTCTTGCAAAGACATCAGTTCCTCCACCTGGCCCATGACCAACAAGTATTTCGATGTCTCTTGTCGGATAATCTTCTGCACTTTCAGAACCACCTACAGCTTCACAACCACTCAGTAGAGCTGAAAGTCCGATCACAGCAAATAAAACTCTTCCTTTCATTAAAGACCCCCCTTAATTATTTTTTTGTGGCTTTCCTTGTAATTAAATTTTGGGCTTTTCTCATTGCATGAATCATCGCACCTGCATCTGCTTTATTTTTTCCGGCTATATCAAAAGCTGTACCGTGAGCCGGTGTCGTCAAAATGACTGGCAATCCCCCACTAATTGTTACTCCTCTATTAAAACCTAATAATTTCATGCCTATCTGTGCTTGATCATGATACATGGCGATCATACAATCATAATCAAGCTTCTTACGTTCATTTAAAATAGTGTCGGAAGGATAAGGGCCGGCGACATTAATTCCTTCCTCTTGTGCCTTTTCAATGGCAGGGGATATAATCTCCGATTCTTCATCCCCCAATAATCCATTGTCACCCGCGTGGGGATTCAAGGCTGCGACCGCCAATTTGGGATTATCAATATCGGCTTGTTTTAAGATGCCATTAGCAAACTCAATGGTTCTTTTCACCCTATCCTTTGAAATATTTTCTCTCACTTCTCGCAACGGAATATGAGAAGTTACCCTGGTCACCCATAGGTCGTCCATTACATTAACTTCGCCAAATCCTTCCTTGCAATTTAACAAATCTGCGAAAAAGTGTAGATCATCGTGAAAATTGAAACCACCTTTATGAAGAGCATTCTTGTTTAATGGACCATATACGACAGCATCCGCGTAGTTATCTAATGCAATATCCATTGCGTATTTCAATGCCTCACCTGATTGTTTGCCTGAAGCTGCCGAAAGTTCACCGATATTATAATCGTTTTTATTCATATTATTTAAATCTATAAGCCAGAGATCTTCTCTCTGCGAGTCAAATTCCTCGATACTTGAAATCTTATTATAGTTCAACGTCTTACCGGCAATGTTCATTCCCTTGTTAAAAACATCTTCATCACCAACGATAATCCAGTTCGCACTATCACGAACTTCTTTATCATTTAACGCCTTAACAACAAGTTCAGGACCAATTCCTGATGAATCTCCTAATGTTAATGCAATGGTTTGTTTATCCATCTGCCACACACCTTTCAATTATATTTGTAATAACCTTATTAAGCGCTTTCATTTCTTGCGTTATTTTTATCTATATAACCAACTTATTGAAACTAGGTGAATTGTAATGTATATATCCCTCCTTTACTCAACAACGAATATAAAGAGTTCTTTATATGGTAGGAATCCAGTAGTTTTGTTTCATTCCCTCCCAAGCATTGGTTTTAAATAATAAACTTGGTTTTTTATATCAACTATATTTAAATAGAAGTGTACCAAGGGAGTAATTAAGGGTCAACTTTTTTATGAATTTTTTTGATTACAGAATTTTACTTCTGATTCGTTATAAAATAGGGGGCGTACTGTGCTGCAAGTTTAATACACTCCACCATACTGACTGCACTGGCTTTCCCGGTACCGGCAATATCAAAAGCTGTCCCATGATCAACTGAAGTTCTAAGAAATGGCAAGCCATTGGTAACTGAAATGGTTTTTTCAAAGTCAGTCATTTTCGCAGCAATATGTCCTTGATCATGATATAAAGAAAGAACGGCATCATATTTACCATTTAAAGCCTGATAAAAGACAGAATCTGCAGGCACGGGACCTTCCACTACAATCTCCGCCTCTTGCGCCCGTTGAATTCCCGGGTTGATTTCATCAATCTCTTCTGTACCGAAAAGCCCGTTTTCTCCGCTATGCGGGTTTAAACCGGCAACCGCTATTTTTCTATTTTCAATGCCTAAATGTTGCAAGGCTTGATCACAGCGAACAAGGTAATCGTAGACACGATCACTGGTCATTTGATTAATCGCCTCTCGTATAGAAACATGACGGGTTAAAAAGAAAATACGCAAATCATGGACTTCAAACATAGTCAAAGGGTCGTCAATTCCTGCCATTGCACCAAGCATTTCCGTATGACCAATGTAAGGCACTTCTGCAGCCTTTAATGACTCTTTATTAATAGGGGGAGTAGCCAGCGCCGCTGTTCTTCCTTCTTTTGTTAAATCAACAGCTTTCTCAATATACTCAAAAGCAGCCTGACCGCACTGAGCCTGCACTTCACCTTTCTGAAGCTGTTCAATGTCAATGTTATCCATATGGATTAAATATAATGTATCCGATTGGTCTTGTATCTCTTCCAGGTGTGCAATGGTCATTATAGAAAGATCAGCACTCGTTTGAGCAATCGCTTGTTCCATCACATTCTTATTTCCAATCACTAATGGATAACAATGCTTTTGTATTTCGTCCTCTGCAACTGATTTCGCTATAATTTCCGGTCCAACTCCGGAAGCATCCCCCATAGGGATGGCAATGACTGGTTTATTCAAAGTTAAAACCTCCAAGAATTAATTTACAATTCGCGTTTCAAGTGCACGTATACAATGGTCAAGGGTATTTTTATTGCCGGCTGACCCTCCCTTTGTCATGATTTTGATGCCATTAAGATCGCCGCCATTTACTTTGCCATAGGCCACTAATGGGTTGATCTCTTCCAGTAATTCAATTCCATTTGCATTAGTGAGAGAGCAAAGTGATGCCGTCACATCACCACCACTTGTCAAACAGCCTTTCACCTCCGGATTTTGTGCAATGACTTCTTTTGTAATCATTGCAAGTCCTTCAGTTATTCGTTGGGCGATGCTGTTGACTGACGTGTTCCATTCTTCCTCTAATTGTCTAAAGTTCAGCCTTTTCTGATTGGGTTTAATGGTCGTTATTAACACAATGTTATTCTGTTCCAAATGATCGGAAGCTTTTTTGATGGTTTTACTCATTTCGTCCATGCATTTTGTTGGATCAATGAACTTTTCTGGATCCACAATTATAGGAGAAACATTGCGTCGTTCAATGAAATATTGAGTTTGCTTTTCTGCCAGTTCGTTTGCACTCCCAATAGAAATGATGATTTTATCTTCCCGGTTCAAGTTTTTCATTTTCCTGTTCATATAGGCCGTCGTTAACGGGCCGGGATCAAAAGGGTTCATCCGGTATTTTGATGCAACCATAACTGTAGCAATTTTTTCTATATGGGCGTTTGTGATCGCATCAACAACAAGAATTCTAAATCCATCAGCGATGCATTGGTGAAAACTATTTTTTAAGTCACTGACACTCTGTTCGACTTCTTTGAGATCAATATGCGCTACGGAAAGACTTGTTTTTGCTCTCACTAGATCAGGAACATAGGATTTAGTCATCGGTGTTAAAGGATCTTTAGATAGATTTGTATGTTGAAGCAATGTGCCATCAACTAACAGATAACCGCCAATCACAGTTCTATTCGAATCTGGAAAAGAAGGAACAATAACCGCAATCGCTTCATTATTAAAAGCACGGATCCACTCCTCCGCTTCCGCTCCAACATTCCCTCTCATGGTACTGTCAATCCGTTTTGCGAAATTCCGAACGCCGATATATCTATATTCATCGATAACGCTTCGCAGTCGTTCCTTGGCAGCCGTCTTATCAAGGTAGCGACTATTCGTATCAATGATGGTTGCCTCGGTATCGTTTGTGTAATGCTGATGCTCAGACCAATGAAACTTTGTCATCGTTCGAAGCCCTAATTCCGCAAGACGCACACCACAGGCGTTAGCCCCTGTTAAATCGTCTGCAATGACTGCAATGTCCATTGAATCAAGATACCTCCGTTGAGATATATTTTATAGGCAGAAATTTTGTAAACATATCACGCTTATGCTCTGGCAAATTGGCATCTGTAAACCCTTGAGTAATCTCTTCAAGACTACAAACACGGGCGAAAGATTTCTTACCGAACTTTGTGGAATCGGCAACAAGAATGGTTCTTTCTGCCGCTTTCATCATTACACGTTTAATGCTTGCCTTTTCAAACGTAGGGGCGGTAACGCCTGCTTCCGGATCAATCGCATGAGCACCAAGAAAGAACAAATCTACATGCACTGAGGAAAGTAACTCTTCTGCACTGGGACCGGTACAAGAACCAATCCCTTTTTGAAGTTCCCCGCCCGTGAGAATAATCTTTAAGGGTCCATCCAAACACTCTACGGCCAGCTTAATATCGTTGGTGAGGACAGTTATATCTTCACGATGTTTAAGTAACCTAATAATTTCCAGTGTAGTAGTTCCAGAATCTAACAATATTCGTGAATTCTCAGGAATGATTTGAAGCACTTCTTTTGCAATAGCTTTCTTCTCCTGCAAATGATGTGAAGCTTTATTGAAATAAGGAGTTTCAGCAACCAAACTTTCCGCAGCTACTGCTCCACCATGGACACGAATTAAATACCCCTGCTTTTCAAGCTCGGTAAGATCCCGGCGGATCGTCATTGTGGACACATTTAGATCAGACGATAATTGTTCGATCTCAACTCTTTGCTGATTTGTGGTTTCATCTATAATTCTCTGTTTTCTTACCTTTGCTTGCATTGTTCACCTCACAGGATGTTTATTATTAACGTTGTTGCATATATTATTGTTTAAATATATCATTATGTCAATACTTTATGTTTGAAAATATCATATTTCGCAAAATTGAAGAGAAAACAACTTAAATGACTGCACAAGCTCCCACCAGAATATTAAGAATGGAAAATGAGTTTAACTTTACCATTAATACACAAAATACATTGAGGTTCCATTTTTTATTATAGTATGAATAGTTAAAAATTTTTATTTGCTGGAGTTAATTTCACTTAATATTCAATGCAATATTAATCAAAACGGTGAGTGAGCTAATCCCATAGTCAAAAACATTCTTACAATAATAGCCATCATCTTACGTATTAGTTTTTGTGTTCTACAATGCCGTAAAGTGTTTACTTTTGAGTGAAGGGAGGTGATATTTCCTATTTAATTGGAGCAGTATATTTATTGGAAGGGAGCTCAAGTAATAGTCAAAAAAATTTGTATTTTCAAGGGTCTTCTTTCACTTGTATTTACGATAACCGCATGTGGCGCAGACGAAGTTTGTTCTTATAATCGGAATATTACGATAATTAGGAAGATGTAGATGGTCCCATCGATGAAACTGGTGACAATAATGACCAAGAAGAAATACTTGAAAATATTTACCTGGAAATTCTGTATAGTTAATTGTACCCATGATGTAGGAGGGTGAGACTGATGCTGTAGCGAGATCATTAGCTGATGCCACAGAAGAACAAGGGGTGCATAATTTAACCATACTGCACTAGTGACAGTAGAACTAGTTATACTACTGCACTTGGGATTAGCGGAATCCTCTCATGAAGAAGATTATCAGGCGATTGCACAAATCAATTATGATCCTCCGGCAGTCACCGTCCCTGTTGATGCACCCTATGATACATTAGAAGAGTTTCTGAATTACGCTAGTGAAAACCCCTGGAGCTGCAAATGGGAAATTCAGGAGCTGGAGCCATTTGGCATTTGGCAGGTTCATCGATCGAGCAGGTTGCAGAAGTTGAGTTCGAACATGTTCCGTTTGACGGTGCTGCGCCTGCCGTCACCCTCTTTATTATGGCGATGAACTAAAATACTGACTGTGATGGACAATGAACGTTCGGATGCCTTTTATGAAAGGGGATGAAGAGCCTGAGTTTGTTGAATTCATGGAAAACAACGGGCTTGGTTTGGTAATAACAGACGGGGATGATTTTTCCCAGCTCATGGACGATGACTTTGAATTTTACGGTGAATTAATTACTGATTTAGAACTTGATTAAAAACCACCCAAGATTTGTGTGAATAGAAAATCAAGAACAGAGAAAAGCGGATATACATCCAATCTATCTCTGTTCTTTGTATTGGACTTGCTTAATAGGACATTTCGATTCATTTGCAACCACATTCAGCCACCGCAAGACAATCGTAATCTTGTAGGGGCTTTCCTACCTTTTTTCTTGTGGTCTTTGTAACAGAAAAACCAATGATTTTGATCAGGCCCTTAAGGGGTAAGTTTATCATCCCTCCCCCTTATATTTATAGGCTCTCGGAATTCACCGAGGCTGGCGTGACAAGGGTTTCCTTGCCTCGCCTGATTGGCTTCCCTCCCTCTATCGGGAGGAATTTTTTCATTTTCGCTCGATTTGAAAATGGAAATTAATGTTCTTAAATTTCTTTGTTTTATAGGTAAAAAAGCACTTGACATTTTCAAATTGGCCTCATAATCGCCAGTGATGGGAACTTTTTCCCTTACTACGATTATTGGGGGTTTTTACTTGAAACCGACGGTTATTCCGCATGCTGATTACCAACATTTTGTCATGGAACAACTTCACGCCCGTTATGGACGCGCGATCTTATTCGTGAATGCCGATTGGCCTTTAATCTTAAAATGCTGGCAGGCTGATCTATCCGGCATTACCACTCAATTAAGGGCGACTTACTCGAACCGAGGGCCTGAACCGCGCGATCCAGCCTCGATGATACGCTCGTATCTCGTTTACTTGTTTACGAATCCAGAAAAAGGGCTGACGGAATGGGTGAATATCATGATGCGAACGCCTATTTATGCCATCCTCAGTGGGTTTTCGCCGGATGATATCCCCGGACTCGGAACGTTCTATGACTTCTTCCGACGGTTGTGGCCGGTGGCGGACAAAAACATCAAACCCAAAAAACAGCCCAAGAAGAAGAAAAAGCAAACATCCAAGAACAAGAAGGGGGAGAAAGCTCCTATGAAACCGGGAAAAGTCCAGCGTTTAGTCACGTGGGTGTTACGATCCATCGACGTCCATGTGGAACTGCCCGGTGATCGGCTCTTCCAGTTCTTCGAGACGAATATTCTGAGTGTTTCCCAAGCGCTTGGCTTGCTCGGCGATGCCGACCATCTTAGTGTCGCCGGGGACGGAACACCCCTTGTCACCCAAGCCTATCGCCGAAGCAAAGCCACATGTGATTGTCGTGCCCGTGGTATAACTGGATGCAACCATCATCGCTTCTTTTCCCAACCCGACTGTGACGCGGGATGGGATAGCTCTCGAGAGCGCTACTTTAACGGCTATCACCTCTACATGTTCACCGCTGCCGATAGCCCTTACGATTTGCCTATCTATCCGCGATTGCAGCCGGCTTCCCGGCATGACGCCGTCAGCCTGGTCGCCAGCTCGGTTGAATTCCAGCAACGTTTCACCTTGGGCACGGCCCGCCGGATGATTCTTGATGCCGCCCATGATGCTCAGGCCATCTACGAGCTCTTAATCCATCAAGAGATCGAGCCTTTTATCGATTTGAACACTCGAACCAAATCGAACATAGAAACAAGCAGTGACATTGAGATATCTCCGGAAGGCATTCCGATCTGTCCGAATGGGAACAAGATGAAACCCAACGGCTATGACAAAGGCCGTCACCGCCGTAAGTGGCGCTGTTCGCCCGATTGCGGATGTTCGGATGCCAAGTACGGCCGAACCTATTACACGCGTACCAAAGATAACCCTCGTTTGTTTCCCAAGACACCAAGGCATGGACGCTCGTTTATAACACACGCACATCCAGTGAGCGCACGAACAAACGTGAAAAGGTGGATTATCATTTGGAATCAGGCCGCCATCGTTCAACCATGATGTGGTATATGCGCATCTATGGCATTATGATCTGCCAACATCTCGACGCTTGGTACGCTAGCCAAAAAGAGGAGTGGAACAAGCTCAAGAAACACATCTGTCCGGCTGCTGTCTAAGTTTTTTAAAAATAGTCTGATCAAACCTTAGTTCAGTGCGCCCTTTTTTGAAAATGGTTTCCATTACCATTTTTCCCAGTTCAGATTTTAGCGCTCCTCCCTTTTTTGGCTCACGAATTCCGAGAGGCTATATTTATGATGTTTTCAATTTAATTGGTCTGATGCTGGCAGTAACCATTTGGCATTTATTAACTCTTCCCACACATTTCTAAAGCAGTAAGCGCATATACTATAGCTGCTGGCTCAATATGTTTAATATCGATAAACTCATTATCTGAATGTGCACATCCTATATCTCCAGGCCCAAACAAGAGGGTTGGAATATTTGAAAGGTCAGATAACAATCCAGAATCACCCCAATATGTTGCTCCGGTTATCTTTTTCTCTTTTTTTAACTCGTCTCTTAAATTTGATTGTACAGACCGTACTAAAACATGATCAGATTTTATCTCCATTGCAGGATGAGGTAATATAGGTTTTACTTCAACATTAATTTTCGGACGTTTTTTCTCTATAAATTTTGCAATCTCTTCTACATCTTTTTGAATGTTATCAGAACTTTGATAAGGAGTCCAGCGTATATCTATATATACACTACATGTGTCAGCTACAGTACCCGCTATTGCAAAATTAGGATCAGATAAATAAGGCATATTCCCCTTAGATCCTCCTTGGATCAAATTCATAGTTACTGTAGGCGCCCCCACATATGGATGGTTCATTTTTTTATATTTTGGTACCAACTCTTCCTCCGCTCGTTTTATGAAATCGGCAGCTGCATTAATCGCATTTGCACCATTTTCAGGTACACTGGAATGAACTGCTTCTCCAGTAAAACTAACCTCAAAATAAGTAATGCCTTTATGCGCAACAACAGGATGAAGGCTAGTAGGCTCACCCACTATAGCTAAATCTGTCTTCGGTCCATTTTCTACAATGAAATTGGTTCCTGCACTTCTTGACGACTCTTCATCTATAACACCAGCAAAAACAAGCTCCCCATTAAGTTCTATACCTAATCGGTTGAGGACAATTAAGGCATAGACCATTGTAGCAACACCAGATTTCATATCTGCAGATCCGCGGCCATATAGTTTACCGTCACGTTCTATTGGTGTAAAAGGGCTCTCCATTGAAAGAGGTGGGACAGTATCAATATGTCCATTTAACATTAAACTACGCCCGTTACTTGATCCCTTTAGTGTTGCTATCACATTGGAACGACCATCGAATACTTCTTGTAAATAAACATCAATTCCCTCTGATTTAAAAAGCTCATATAAATATTGAGCAACATTTTTTTCTTTTTCTTCTAACCCTGTATGACTTGGGATTGATATCAATTTCCTTACTATATCCATCAATTCATCTGAGTCAATTGCTGTCCTGATTTTTTCTCTAAGATTTTCAACACTCATAATTATAGCCATTCCTTTCGCTCAAGGCACAAAACGTCATGAAATGTGTACTTGCGCCGAGCGTTTTTTGTATTACTCTAGATTTATAGGGATACGCAGTTAACTACAAATCACGCGGAGGTGAGTGGGCCATTCCGATAGCGGATTGACCGAATAATTATATGTGTAGATTGCCTTCCCAAGCACAAATAAGTGTGCCATCGAGCACGTAGACTTATCTTTGTATAAACAACTCACTCGTTTATTGCTGGGCAATCAGTCAATGCTGTTTATCCCTATATATTCTAGAAAGGAGTGAAACCTTGATGGGATTAAAAATTGTATATCCCATTTGTTGTGGTATTGACGTCCACAAAACCTTTGTTGTTGCTTGTATTGCTTCTACCGACGAAGGCGTCACGACTTACAAACGCCATCGCTTTTCAACCTATACCAAAGGGTTGAAAGAGCTGTCACAGTGGCTTTGTGAACACAATTGCAAGGATGTCTGCATGGAATCGACCGGAAAGTACTGGATTCCCGTGTTCAATGTCTTGGAACATTCCTGCAACATCACCTTGGCCCATCCGAAATACGTCAAAGCCATCCGTGGTAAAAAAACGGATAAAAAGGATGCGAAATGGATCGCTGATTTATTCAAACATGACCTTGTAGCCGGAAGCTTTATGCCTCCGCTCGCTATTCGGCAGCTTCGTGACTTGATGCGTTATCGTTTTAAACTAACGAACTTTACATCAAGCGAGAAAAATCGAGTTCAAAACAGCCTTACCGTTTCGAACATCCAGCTTGGAAATGTGGTGTCTGATACCTTTGGAAAAAGTTCCATGAATATCATTGGCAAGCTGCTGGAAGATCCAACGGACACCACCTTTGACATTGAGCCTCTGATTCACGGCTCCATGGATCATAAAATTCCAGAGCTGAAACTTGCCGTTGAGGGTTTTATTACACCAGAACAGTCCGGTAAATTGGCCGTTATTAAAAAACATTACGACAACCTTAACGCACGAAAATCTGACCTTGAGGAACTGATCCTTTCCCTTGCCGAGCCCTACACAGAAGAAATTAACTTGATCTTAACTGTTCCGTCCTTTAAAAACATCTTTTCAGCCATTGCCGTGGTTTCTGAAATAGGTGTCGATATGGACGTGTTCCCGACAGCTAAGCATTTATGTTCCTGGGCAGGGTTAACCCCTACAAATAACGAAAGTGCCGGCAAGAAAAAGTCAGTAAGAGTCTCCAGAGCAGGGGTCTACATCAAGCCCCTTTTAGTCCATTGTGCGACCGCTGTCGTCAAAAGCGATAAACATCCCGAAATCCGAAACCGCTATTTGAGAATCAAAAAGCGTCGAGGACACAAGCGTGCCATCATCGCTATCGCACGCATGTTGTTAACAGCCATTTACCATATCCTAAAGAAGAAAGAACCTTACAATCCGGATTTGTATCAAAAAGCCGATGTTCTTCCGGTAAGCCGTGAAATCACGGTTGAACAAGCACTATCATTGGCAAAATCCCAAGGTTTTCGGATCAAGGAAACAGTGACGTAGACTCCAACCACCCTTATTACCATACATTACCAAATCAGTCATCTAGTGATGGCTTATTTGCCATGCGCTTTTATTTAGCAAAAGCATCAGTGGTTTATTTCAGACTTACCCTCCCTATTAACTAACTCGCTGGGAATGACTGCCCTTACTTAATTACAAACTTTATAACATTACATCTCCACAATTAGGGCCTAAAGTTTGTCCTGTGTAAATATTACCATCTGGTTCTGATGCTAAAAAGATAGCGGTAGGGACAACCTCTTCCACTTCCCCTAGTCGAGGTACTACAAGTTCGTTTAACTTTCTAGTTTTCCATTCTTCATTCACCCCAGCCATTAATTGGGTATTTATCGGCCCAGGTGCAATACAATTTGCATTAATGCCGGATTGACCTAATTCTTGTGCTATTGATTTTGTAAAACCAATTACCCCTGCCTTGGCAGCCGCGTAATGACTATGTTCTACACCTCCTTTTTGTCCTATTTGAGAAGCTATATTAATTATCCTTCCATGTTTTTGAGAAATCATCTGAGGAATTACATATCTCGTTGTTAGAAAGACACTCTTTAAATTAACCTCCATCATTCTATCCCACATATCGGTTGGCATATCTTTAATTAGACTTTGAGTTGAAATAGCTGCATTATTTAGTAAAACATCTATTCTTCCAAACTTATTTATTGTGGACTCTACTAACTGCTGTACCGTTTCTTCATTTGATATATCTCCTTCCTTCAAAATTACCTCAGATCCATATTTTTGTAATTCGTCTTTAAAGTCTTCAACTGTACTTTTATTTTCTCCGTAGTAATTCAGAGAAAGATTCGCTCCTTCTTTAGCAAAAGCAATTGGAAAGCCTCTACCCATTCCCAAACCTGGACCTGCTCCTGTTATGACCACCACTTTACCTTTCAGTTTCAAAAGATCTACCTTCTTTCTATTTAATTTGTGCTAAAAATCTATGTTTGATTTTGATATTCTTTCAAAAACTTAGCATAGTCACGTATTCCTTCTTTTAAAGAATAGTTTGGGCTAAAACCAAGTTCCTCTTTTGCTCTAGAGCAATCAAACGCTCCTATTCTATCGTAGCCAAAATCACCTTTCCCTATTTCAATTGAAATATTGGGAAACAAGCCTCTGATGACGGATATCACTTCCATCAATGAGTCATTTACGCCACTTCCAATATTAAAAACATTATGTTTTAGATTAGTCAAAATCAAAGCTTTTTTTATTGCAGTAACTACATCTTTTATATAAATAAATTCCAGTTTTTGATCTGCACCTTTTTCTTCATATATATTTTCTCCGGCTATTGCTTGACTCAATAACATTTTTAATGGATCAGGCATAAGGCGATTAGGACCATAGACAAATGCCAATCTTAATGAGATACTTTCTACTCCGTAATTTGAAGCAAAAACAGCAGCAATTTGTTCCCCTGTTACTTTTGAAACACCATAAATAGTTGTTGGGTTTAATTGGTCAGTCTCTTTTGTAACACATAACTGATTCTTTCCGTAAACAGCACCTGAGCTTATATAAACAACCTTTTTTACATTAAATAAACGTGCACTTTCAAAAACGTTTGTAGTTCCCACTATATTTGTTTGCACTATATTATAGGGCGAGATAGCACCTACTTGAGGATGAGACATGCCTCCGCAATGGATAATTGAATCTATCTTATATTTTTTTATGACCGAAGCCAAACGGGGAAAATCACAAAGATCTCCTTCCTCAAATTTGTAATCTTTGTGAGGGATAGCATTGTTGCTAAATTTATCATATCCAATCACTTTAAAACCCTCATCTGCTAGACCTTTAACTAAGGAAGCTCCAATAAGACCTGAACTCCCTGTAACCAAAACATTCATTTCCGTCCTCCCTTAAAATTACATCTCGTCACTGATGCTGGTGAGGCAAAGGCTTCCTTGCCTCACCTGACTAGCTTCCCCCTCTTTGGGGGAATTTTTTCATTTTCGCTCGATCTTGAGCTAGAAATTTAAGCTTTGAAATTTAATCAACATTTAAAGGTGGTATTAGCCCATTTTATGCAAAGTAAGTGTTTCTATTCCGTTTACCATCTGTCCTACTTGATCTCAGGTAGCCTACTTCCATCTATTAAATGACACAACTTTGCTCGGTTATTCAACTAGTTAGCTATGTCATCTGAGGTTGTTACCTCTGTATTTTTCTCTTTATCTACCTTACGTGTTGTCAATATCATGTAAGAGATACCAGCTCCTGCTATTCCCAAAAACCAGTTAAAACTATATAACCATCCTAGTTGAGGAATGATAAGGCCAATTAAAGCTATAAACGAGCCTATAGCAAATGCTGTTATTCCACGCCAATTAAAACCATTTTTATATTCATATTCCCCATGTTTCATAAACAAGCTGTCTACATCATATTTCCTGCGTCGCACAAAATAAAAGTCTACTAACATGATAGCTAACAACGCTCCCATAAGAGAACCAAGTATACCCATAATATTGTTCATAGTTTCTGCCTGACCATACCATAACCAAGGAACCATAAATACACCAATTACGATAGCGATTACTCCAGCTCTTGAAAAAGAAAGATACTTAGGTGCTAGAGCTGCCAAATCAAATCCTACTGCTACTGCATTTGTGGCAGCATTTAAACCTATTATCGAAAACAAAACTGTTATAGCAGCAATAAAAACAAGAAAATTGTTGTCTAATTGTGCTATGATTTGTATCGGGTCATAAACGGCATCACCGAACGCAATTACAGAACCAGCCGTTACGAGAAGTGTAATCGCGCTAAATAAAATAAACATCCCGGGCACACCAATTAACGAGCCTATCAAATGGTCTTTTTGGCTCCGAGCATATCTCGTTAAATCAGAAATATTTACTATTAAAGTAGCCACTGTACCAATTATTCCCGTTGCCGATAGAAAGAAAAGCGACCAAAATTCTCCACCTGAAATTGTAGACTCAATAGTAATCAATGGCATAAATCCACCCGCAACGTCCATAGCCCAGAAAACTAGACCTATAGCTACAACCATAATTACAGGGCCTGCCCACATTTCAAAGTTCTTTATTCGCTGAATCCCTTTAGTAATAACGAAATAATGTAGAGCAATAGAGATTGCATAGCCAATTAATGTATTCAGACCCATTCCAAGTATTCGAATATCCTCCAAACCACCCCACCCGGGAATAACAGCTCCAAATGCAACATCTATTGCTTCGCTAGCTAAAAACATAAAGATTCCAAACCAAAAAATCCCCATAACGCCTCGTATGAAAATTGGTACCAAAGCAGCTCTGTGTCCAAATGCTGCTCTAATAATAACAGGGAAAGGTATGCCAAATTTTGCACCAGCTATACTATTCGCTACTATAGCGATATATACAATCCCAAACACAAAGCACACAACTCCAAATGCTTGCCAAAAACTCATTCCTTGCTGAATCATTATAGCTACTATAATCCATTGATTTACATTATGTGCTATTCCCATCCAAATACAAGCATAGGTCCACCATGTCCAACTCTTTTTTTCTGTTGGAACGGGTGCTAAATCAGAATTGTATAGGGAAGAGTCCCATCTATCTTGAAAACTACCACTCAAATTAGAGCCCATTTTAACTTTCACCATCCCTATTATTAATGCTCTTTTTTTTAGAACCCAGTTTAATCATAAATGCACGCGATTGATAGACGGCATTGAATTTTCACCTTAAAAATCGTAAATTGCAATATTAAATGCAACACTACCATCATGATCCGTGGCACAGGGTTTCCAGGGTTTACCTGGGGCGGGCTAGCCCGCCCCGGATAAAGCTCGAGCAAATCCGTTCGAAAACGGTTACAAGAAAATCACAGACATTTTTTCCTGATTATTAGTCACTTTCACTATAATTCATACTACTTTCTGAAAACTTTCTTCGATATATAAACTTTCCTCGCCCTGGTTCTCCTAAAAAAGTATTATCTCGAACAATCTCTTCTCCACGAGACAAAACGCGGATGATAGCACCCTTAACTTCCATGCCTTCATAAATGTTATAATCCGTACTTTGGTATTGTGTTTTTTGGGAAATAACTCTCGATTGCTTGGGATCAAAGATAACAATATCTGCGTCGGCTCCAACAGCAATAGTTCCTTTATTCGGATACATTCCAAATATTTTTGCTGGTCCAGTACTTACAACATCCACAAACTTTTGCAATGAAATTCGACCTTCATGAACACCAAAATGATAAGTGATATGAAAAATATCTTCTATACTAGGTAAACCGTTTGGTATTAATGTGAAATCTTCTTTCCCCTTTTTACCATCATCAAATAATAACGAAGAATGATCGGAACCAATTGTAGAAATATTTCCTGTGGCAATGCCTTTCCATAATGAATCTTGATCTTCTTTTTTACGAAGTGGAGGCGAGCAGACATATTTCGCTCCTTCAAAATCTGTTTGTTCTAAATAAGTTTCATCCAAAACTAAATAATGTGGACAGGTTTCTCCATAAACTGTTATACCTCTTTTTTTAGCTTCAATTATTTGCTCCAGTGAATCAGAACAGCTGACATGGACGATATAAACAGGAGTATTTGCTACCTCTCCAATTCGAATTGCTCTGTTCGTTGCCTCTGCTTCCTGAGTTGCGGGTCTTGTATAGGCATGATAAATAGGGTCTGTATTACCTTGTGCTATCGCCTCCATTCTAAGTTCGTCAACCACGTCCCCATTTTCAGCATGAACATTAACGATCATCCCATTTTCTCCAGCTTTTTTCATAAGTCTATACATTTCAAGGTCACTTACCATATTTTCACCTCTATAAGCCATAAATAACTTAATGGAGGTGACTCCTTCTTCGTTAGCCAATGATGGAATTTGATCCAATACACTATCATTACACTGATTAATAATGGAATGGAATCCGTAATCAATATAAGAGGGCTTTGCTTTTGATTTCCATTCTCGTAAATTGTCGAGTATGGACTGATCCTCATTAGGCATTGTGAAGTTAATTATACTTGTTAACCCCCCTATTGCCGCTGCCTTAGTGCCACTTTCAAAATCATCGACTGTTCCAGAGTTTGCTAGATGAGCATGCACGTCAATCCCACCTGGAAATACATATTGCTCATTTACATCAATGACCTTGTCTTCTGAGGATGCTGTAGCATTTTTTACTATGCCAGTAATGGCTCCTTCTTCTATTATGACGTCTGCCTTATAAGTATCAGAAGAAGTTACAATGGTACCGTTTTTAATAATTGTCTTCAAAACAATTACCTCCCTCTTCGAAATATAATAACCTCTCGGCATTTACCTGTACTGATTTGAACCCTAATTGTACACAGATATGCAATATGGGCTCGTGACATCTATATCCCCAGAATTATATATTAATCACTTGCATCTATGACCTAATCTTTCGGTCAATTGTTGTGTTGTGCACGTGATTCCTTTTGCCTAGAGATGGTGCTTATAAGACACTAACGACTGCACATTCAATTTCAGCAATGATATCTATTTCTATTTCAATACCTTTCAACTTGCTGCCTACAGTCGTACGAACCGGAAATGGTTCCTCGGTGAAAAACTCCTTGAAAACGGAGTTGAACTCATCGAAATGATCAAGGTTCACTAAATATACGTTTACCTTCACAACATCTGAAAGTGTAGCCCCACCTACTGCCAACACATGTTTAATGTTTGCAAACACTTGTCTTGTTTGCTCTTCTAATGAGTCAGGAATGGATCCAGTCTCTACATTTAAAGAAGTTTGGCCAGCTACATAAATTCGATTCCCCACCTTAACTCCTTGTGAATATTGTCCCGCCGGTTCGGGAGCTAATGAAGTAGTAATTTTTTCTTTCATAAAGATTATCTCCTCGTTTTCGTTTGGGTAAGTGTTTTATTAAGCTTTGGTGGCATAATAAATGGCGGTTTGGGCAAGTACTTCCGTCCCTAGCTTGATATCCTCTTTATCGGCATATTCACTCGGGTTATGGCTCCCGCCGGTGGATCGTACAAAAATCATTCCCATATTACACAACTCAGCCATATTCTGGGCATCATGACAAGCTCCACTGGGCATTTCTATATATGGAATATCACGTTTCTCGGCCACGTATTTCATAGTATCCATGATTTGCTGGTTACATAAAGCTGAGCTAGATCTTAATTTATCATTAAATTCAATGTGGAGACCTCTACGTGTTTCGATCTCCTTTGAACGTTTTTTTAAATCGTTTACAATGTCATCACGTTTTTTATTGTCCAAATCTCGAATGTCAATTCCTGATAATTTCACTTGTCCGGCAATTATATTATCAGTCCCAGGATAAACATCAGCTGTACATAATGTTCCAACTGTCGGTGAACCGTGGTCTTTAACTAGATCTTCCAAAGCTATGGCAATTTCACTGGCACCCAGAAAAGCATCATGTCTCATATTCATTGGAGTACCTCCACAGTGATTAGCTTCTCCATCAACTGTAATCTGTCCGAAGTAACGACCGTTGATGCCTTGAATAACCCCGACAGGAATACCCTTTTCAACTAAAACAGGACCTTGTTCGATATGCATTTCCAAATAAATATCCATATCTCCTTTTTTTCGAACGGCCTTTGTAAAGATCTCATCCGGATTTAGACCAAATTCTTGCAATGCTTCCCTTCTCGAGATACCATTTTGATCCTTAAGTTCCAAGTCTACCGATCCGACCTTACCGGTCATGGCTCGACTGCCAAAGAGCCCACCATCCTTAAAACGTATACCTTCTTCATCATTAATAGCAATTACTTCGATGGGACGCAAAGGTTGAATCCCTTCTTCAGTCATATGCTGAACGACTTCTACTCCTCCAATGACCCCAACAGTGCCATCAAATTTTCCTGCATTCAAAGTGGTATCGATATGTGAGCCTATAACAACAGGTTTAGTATCTTTATTTTGACCTTCTTTGCGGCCAACAAGATTGCCCGCTGGATCCAAATGTACATCCATGCCAGCCTGTTCCATCCAAGATTTCATTAATTCTTTTGCTTCCTTGTCCTTATCACTAAGTGCAAGCCGTGTTACTCCAGTCCAACCCTCAATTTGGACACTAATTTGTCCAAGTGTTTCAATTCTTTCTTCAAGTCGATCTGAATTTATCATGGTAATCTCTCCCTCTCCGATTTTAATTCCTAGAGTGTTGTAGTATTGTAGTATCATTACTTACCCATCATATGGAAGTTTTCTTTACTACTCCTTGCTTACGCGGTTTGCGCCTTATAGTGCCTCTCTTGAAGATGCTTTGCTCGATCTAAGACACAAGCTCGTTGTCCCATGACAAACAAAACTTTTAAAATTTTGCCGCTTAAGCGAGCAACAATTGTATCGGTCTTAACGTTTGTAACCTCATAAAAAAGGGTGCGACACACGTGTCATTATAATTTATTCATCGTAAAAGAGAAGGGCGGATACAGAACGATGGCGATCCGTGTCGCCATCGTTTCTTTTGTGTAGTTTTTACTAAACGAATGGTCACCCTTGGTTTTTAAGTTCAAGGTCCGATATTGCTAAAAGTATAAGCATCAAAATTGAGAGCTTTGAGATTTACATAATTATGTGTTTAACTCTACTATCATTTCTGCCTCAACTGAGGTTCCTCCAGGCAATGCAGCAACTCCAATTGCAGCTCTTGCATGTGGGGTTTCCCCACCAAAAACGCTATTTAAGAGATTGGATGCTCCATTAATAACTTTAGCTTGTTGATCGAAGTCTTTATCTGATGCAACATATCCAGTCAATTTTACAATTCTTTTCACTTTGTTTAGGTCTCCAATCAGATCCTTTAGAGCCGAAATTAGATTTAACGTACATACCTCTGCTGCCTCTTGCGCTATTTCCACAGTTACTGCAGATCCAACTGTACCAGTAATTTTCATTTCGCCATCTATCATAGTTGTTTGCCCTGATAAATATACTAATTTGTCAACAATTACTCCTTTGGTAGAGAAAGGAAGATCGTTGTTTTCAGCGATTTTAGGTAAATTTATATCCAGATCTTTTAGTTTTTGTTCGGCTTGCATGGTAATCCTCCATTAATATAACTTATTTTTTTTTATTAATATTTTAAATAACTTAATGCTGTTCGTGAAAGAAGTTCAGTTCCTAATTGTATATCGTCAATTGATGCTCTCTCCTGTGGATTATGACTTCCTCCAGTCGATCGCACAAAAATCATACCCATATCACATAGTTCAGCCATGAATTGCGCATCATGACAAGCACCACTTGCCATGTTTAGATAGGAGACATTCATTTCCTCAGCGGCAGCTTCCATCGTATCTATAATATGCTGTTTGCACAAAGCGGAACTCATTCTCAATCGATCATTAAATTCGACACTAAGCCCTTTTGCTTGAGCGATTTCCTTTGCTTTGTTTTGCAGTTGCTCAACAATTAAATCACGTCTTTCGTTATCTAAATCGCGTATATCAATTCCCGACATTTCAACACGATCTGGAACAACATTAGGATACCCCGGCATAACATTCATTTTTGCTACTGTCCCAACAGCTGGCGCACCATATCTATAGGATATTTTTTCCAATTCTATTACAATTTCACTTGCTCCCACTAATGCATCATAGCGTTGAGCCATTGGGGTAGCCCCTACGTGATTGGCTTCTCCTTCCACAGTCATTTCTCCAAAATACCTGCCATTAATGCCACTTATTACACCGATAGGGATACCTTTACTTTCTAATGTTGGGCCTTGTTCAATATGCATCTCCAAATATAAGTCCATTTCTCTTCTAATTCCTTTGGTAAAAATCTCATTCGGAGCCAATCCAAATCTTTCTAAAGCCCCCCTTCTAGTAATACCTTTTTCATCTTTGGCATCCAAATGTTCCGATTTAATCTCTCCGGTCATTGCTCTACTACCGAAAACCCCCCCATCTTCAAATCGTGACCCTTCTTCTTCACAAAAAGCAATCACTTCTACCGGCCGTTGGATTTCAATACTTTCCTCATTAATGTGCTGAACAACTTCAATGCCTCCGATCACGCCAATGGTGCCATCATACTTACCACCATTTAAAACGGAATCAATATGAGAGCCAATAACTAATGGTTTAGCTCCTTTATCCAACCCATCTTTGCGACCGATAAGATTTCCAGCCGGATCTAAATGTACATACATACCAGCTTGTTCCATCCATGATTTTGTTAAGGCTTGTGCTTCTCTATCTTCATCAGTAAGCGCACGACGCGATACGCCGACCCATTCTACGTTTTGTTCACTAATTTTGCTGAGTGCTTCTATTCTCTCTTCAATACGTTTTTGATTAATCATAACGAAATCTCCTTGTTGTCAATTTTTCCCTTATTTTAGATGTTTCATAATATTGCTTAGGAACATTCTTGTTTAATTCATTCCACTTCCTCTTTAGTGTTCTCAATTAATTCAAGCAACTCTTCACCATTAGGAATTTCGCTTGTCATACTATTGTGTATATCAGCTGTCCTCTCCTGCATATCAGAGATATCCGTATCTACAACTGTAACTTCCTCTTCTTCCATCCTTTCCTCAATTGCCTCTTCGTACGTATGAGTGTAGTGTTCTCTTCCAATTTCAACTGCTTCATCAGTGACTTCCTGGACTAACTCTTGCTGCTCTGTGCTTAAACTTTCCCATACATCCAATGACATAACAATAGCAATAGGCATATAGTGCATGCTTGTCATATTGTAATAATCGGCAACTTCATGGTGTCCAAAGTTAAGAAACAATTCCGGAGAATTAACTGCTCCATCAATGACTCCTTGCTGGAGGCCTGAGTAAACTTCACCACCAGGCATCGTAACCGGTTGCGCACCCAGTGCAGAATATGCATCAACAAAGCCCGGGGCTTCAATAACCCTGATGTCAAAATCTTGGAGATCCTCCGCTGATTCAATTGGTGTTGTCGAAAAAACATTACGTTCGATAGAACTAAGCCAACCTAAACCCTTCAATCCATGTTCGGGTAACATTTCAAAAAATTCATCACCTATTTCGTCCAAAACAGCATTAGCTTGTTCGGTGCTATCAAATAGATATGGTAAATTAAATATTGACCACTCAGGTACAAAGTTTGTAGCTGAAGCATGTGCTACGATTGTAATATCTTGACTTCCATCCTGAAGAGCCTGTAGTTCTGCTACCTCTCCACCTAATTGTTCCAGTTCAAATACATCTGCTGTAATCGTTCCATCAGAACTTTCCTCTAACAATTCAGCTATTTTTTCTGCGCCAACGTGCTGCTGGTTGTCCGTAGTAGTTGAATGACCGATTTGAAATTCAAATTCTCCCTCGGATACATCGTCATTACTACTTGTATCTTCGCCACATCCAATAAGCACCAAGGCCATCACAAGAATAAGTACATTCAGCTTTATAATTTTTTTTCTTGGCATTTTTAAATCCTCCTTCTAATTTTTAATTTGAGAAACAAGGCTATTAATATATCCCCCCCTTTCTAATTATTATTGTTCCTAAAATATTGGAATCCATAGCGGTAAATAGGTAATCAATAATAAGTCGATAATTAATATCCCCAAGAAAATTAGAACGGGTCGTATTATTTGATCAATACGTATATTTGCAATTTGACAAGCTACAAATAGATTTATAGCAACAGGTGGAGTGACCATGCCGAGTGCCAGATTGACGATAACAATAATTCCAAAGTGAATGGGATCAATTCCAAATTCAAACGCAACTGGTGCTAAAATAGGAACCATTATAATAATTGCAGCGGCTGTTTCCAAAAACATACCTGTTATCAATAGGACAATATTTACTAAAATCAAAAATATTATAGGATTTTCAGTGATTTGTGTGAGTAAACCTCCAACAGCATGAGGAACTTGATTAATTGTAAGAATATGTCCAAAAATAGCAGAAAAACCAATTAATATAAGGATAATGCTGCTACTGATTGCAGCTCTACTAAAAATTCCTATTAAATCTTTTATTTTAAGTTCACGATAGATTAGAAAACTTACAATTAATCCATAAACTACTGCCACAACTGCTGCTTCCGTTGGTGTGAAGTAGCCTAAATAAATTCCACCAAGAATAATTAGTGGCATTAACAATGCCCATATTGCATCTTTGAAAGTTACCAAAACTTGTTTAAACCAAGTAATAAAATCAGTATTAGAGACAGCATCGAACCCTTTTATCCTAGCAATGATTGATATCGTTAGTATTAAGGAAATTCCTATAAGTATCCCGGGGATTATTCCAGCTATAAATAAACTACTAATGGAAATGTTTGCTACCAGACCGTAAATAATCATAGCGGTGGCAGGCGGGATAACCCCTCCAAGCTCCCCAGCTGAAGCTGCCAGCGCTGTTGCATAACTTCTTGGATACCCCTTTTTCTCCATCGAGGGAATTGTAATTGAGCCTATGGCTGCTGTGGTAGCTGATGATGAACCAGACATTGTAGAGAACAACATGGTACTTAACACAGTTGCGGCCCCTAATCCACCTCTAAACCAACCAATAAGTGCATTTGCAAATGCCATTAATCTTCGTGCTATTCCCCCACTTTGCATTACACTACCTGCCAAGATAAAAAATGGAATAGCCATCAAAACGGTTTGATCCATCCCTCTAAAGACTTGTTGACCCACTGTAGATAACGAGCTCCCCTCCAGTTGAAGAGACCAAATAGAAGAGAGACCTAATGTAGCCGCAATCGGGACACTCAGTATAAACAAAAATATAAAAATAATGAATAATCTTGTAGTCATTATTGCCCTCCCAAAAAGTCTTTCCCTGAGAATACCTAATATTTAATGTCAGTAATTTTTTTGTTAATTGCCAGTTTTCTTAATCCACTGATTCCTCATCTGAAGCAACAAACCGAATATCTTTCTTTGTTAAGTAAGTCTCTAAAAATAAAGTGAATATATTTACGATAGCTATAATTGAACCGATGAACATTGATATATATATAATTGTCATAGAAATCCCCATCACGGGAGATGTTTGTCTTGAACCTTGGTTAAAGGCAAGATCGTAACCGATAAAAATCAAATAAAAGAAAAAAACCACAGTTAACAATAAAGCGCCAACCTTGAGTATTTTTCCTAGCTTAGCAGGCAATGTGTGAACAAATAATTCCATAGAAATCAATTTATCGTTTCGAACTGCTACTGCAATACCTAAAAATACTGACCATATCATGATGTATGTTGCTAATTCCTGTGTCCATGGGACAGATATATGTATATCCAAAGCTGTAAATACAAATCTGACCGCTATATTAAAAAAAAATGAAAGGGTCATTGCAACAAACAGTAATCCCAATATTAACTTGAGTCCTTTATTAAAATAATCTACCCACCTAACAAAAACCATTTTTTCCTCCTTATAATATTAAATTTTTATATTAAGTTTCTCCCTTTAATTGAAATTAATTATAAACATTAATAAAATTTTTGTCAATGTATTTTCCAAAAATTTTAGTACTAGGCAAGCTAATGATCAATAACCCAAGACTCCTCCCTTCATTACATTATTTATCGAACATCTATAACACTATTGATATCGCTTACATTTATTGTCTACTATTCCATTTTGCTTCAAACTAGAAAAATGGAAATGGCTCGATGAATCAGCCTACATCTGTGTATAATCACTATAGGATGACCATTTGTTAGGCCAAATAAACACAGTTTGATATTAGTGAGCTTTCTTTTTGTGTTCAATACTTTTTATGTTACTAAATGAAAATGCAAAATTAATTTTACTTAAGCTAAAAAAATTAGTCAACGTATAACTTGAATTTTTTTGTTTATATCTAGCAATAGTTTTTACTTTCATTTTAGATTTGTTATAATAAAATTACTCACTACGTCAATGCTGGGTTGAGTCATCTCAGTAACCTATACTCTACCTTGTTTGTGCATGGAGAACTTGTCTCGTGTTATATTTTATTTTTCGGAATTTCTAAGTACATCTCAAAGCTATTGAGGTCAATTCTCTACGAAGGGGTATATAAGATCACAATCTCCGTTGATCATTCACTCTTGTTCCAAGGAAGTAACTAATTCTAATTTAACTTGACAAGCATAAAAAATGGGGTTAACTTGATAGGAATATCTTGAACAAGGCGTCCCATATAGTCATCTGGGACCTTAACCTCAATTATCCTTACTTTACCTACTGTTAAACAGCTTTTAGTGAGCTCTATACATACTATAAATATTTAAATGGAGGGGTATTATGGGAAATTTAGATAAGAAAGAGTATCATTTTGTGAAACCATTAGTGAAAGCCATTGCTCAAGCTCTTGGCTCAAATTGCGAAGTAGTATTGCATGATTTGTATGATATTGAGCATTCAATAGTGGCTATTGAAAATGGTCATATAACCGGAAGGGAAGTTGGTGATTCAGTTACCAACCTTGGTCTCGAAGTTTTAAGAAATGGTGCTGAAGAGGGGGATACTCTAAATTATACGAATTCGACAAAAGATGGCAAGGTTCTCAGATGTTCATCTATATATATAAGAGATGAAGATGGTATAGCAATTGGTTCTATTTGTATAAACTACAATATCTCCGATTTTATGTTAGTATCTAAGATTATCAACAATTTTGTTGATACGAATAAAAAAGTCGACGAAACTTTTTCAGGTGATATTAATGAAGTTATAGAAAACTTGTTAGAGAAAGCATCGAATCATGTAGGAAAGACGGTCCCCTTTATGAACAAAGATGATAAATTAGCTGTCTTAGAATATTTGGATCAAAAAGGTATGTTCACAGTTAAACGTTCGATAGAAAGGGTCGCCTTATATCTTGATGTTTCAAAATTTACGATATATAACTATCTGGAAGAAATTAGAGTAAAAAAGGAAAGTACAATACCATAATATCTAAAATTTTGCCATCACCTACCAGATGTTGAATGTTAAAGGCCCTTCGGGGCTTTTTTATTTATCCAAGGTAAAGCCAGCATTGTTAGAAATTAAGTACGTCACATAAAAACGATTAAAGTTAGTAATTAAAATAATTGACCCCTGATAAAATTCTTGATAGTATATTTTCCAAAATAAAAATAAAAACTTAGTTTTTTATAATAAACCTAGTGAGGTGAAGTTACCTTTCCCTTAATTACATTTTGTTGTTTTTGATATAAAAAGATTTGGATGCGCTCGCTTACATATAACAAAAATAAACACTTATATGTAGTTGAGTAGCGATATTGAATACTATTATTTGGCACAAAAATCTTTTTTTAATTAAATTGAAAGCGCTTAAAAATGGAGATATAGGAGGTTTATAAAATGACTAGATATATTCTCTTAATTCTACTTTTCCCTAGTGTAATGATTATAGTTTCTTACACAGTTTTCGCTACTTTTAATGAGGACTCTTTTGATGAAGATGTCCATGAAATCATTATTACGTATCCAAACAATCCAAATGAGCCGCCTGACCTTAAGGCGCAAAAATGGAAAGAACTTGCTGAAGAACGAAGCGAAGGCCGTTTGCAAATAACCCTTTTTCCGAGTGAACAATTAGGAGCACCTAACGAAATTATTGAAATGGCTATGGCAGGGAACAACATGATCACTGGGGCAGGTTTTGACGTCGTAGCTGATTATGCAGCAGATTTAGGAGTTTTTGATGCGCCTTATATGACTGAGGATCTTGATGAAGCCCTCTACTTAACCGAAACAGAATGGTTTGAAGAACAAGAAGAAGAGCTTGCTGAGCGAGGCGTAGCTATAGCTAATCCAAATAGTCCATATGGGGCAAGACATTTGATGACCTCAGAGGAAGTTAAGACTCCGGAAGATTTACAGGGAATGAGGATCAGGGTTCCAGAGACTGCAGTTATGATTAGAGGATTCGCTGCGATGGGAGCTTCTCCAACGGCGACGCCACTGGATGAATTATATCCATCTCTTGAACAAGGTGTTGTGGACGGTGCTGAAAACCCACTTCCAGTACTTGAAGGTGCAAATGTCCATGAAGCGGCAAATTACTTAACGTTAACTGGTCACAATAATCATTTAAACCCTTGGGTCACAGGGACCGAAATGATGGATAATCTACCTGATGATCTTGTTCAGATTTTAAAAGAAACTGGCTATGAAGCAGGAGAATATGTACGGGATATCCTTGAAGAACAAGAAGAAACCTTAATCGAAGAATTTGAAGAAGAAGGAATAATTATTAATGAAATTGATGAAGAGGCGTTTGAAGAAGAAGCTAAGAGCTTTTACGAGAATCCGCCCGGTTGGTCAGATGGCTTATACGAACGTATTGACTCAATTCTTGAGGATTACAGAGAGAGTGCCGGGTAGATTTTGCAAAAATAATATTGCTAAGGATCGTGATCATCTTTTATGAAAGCAATAATAAGGGCAACTGAAAAAATCGAATCGTTTATTTGTCTTATTGCACTGGCCGGTATGATTGTTATTGTCATCGCTAATGTCTTTTTTAGATATATGTTGAACAATGCAATCCCATGGACAGAGGAAGTTTCATTAATGTTGTTTGTTTGGCTAACATTTGTCGGAGTTAGCTATGTCATGAAGAAAAACGACGGTCATGTAAGTATAGACTATTTTGTAAGAAAGGCCTCTACCAAGTGGTTTTATCATCTTCAGACGGCTAGGGTAATAATCATAGCGGTCATCCTATTGACGGTATTTATTATTTGGGGGAGTCAACTCACTTTACAAACTGAATGGTTTGCCACCCCTAATCTTGGCATAAGTTATTTCTGGATATACATAGCCGTTCCCTTAGGTGGTTTGTTCGCATTCTTTTTTCTTCTTCAAGTCCTAATCACACGAGACCAAAGCTATATACAACAAGAGGAGGAAAAGAATTCACTATGACGCTAGCAGTTGCTTTACTCATTATATTACTTCTCATTGCACTAAATGTACCTGTTGCTTTTTCTATGATCGCGGGTACTGCTTATTTCTTTATCTTTACCGATAGTGTAACGAATGACATCGTCGTTCAACAGATGGTAAGTGGTGTGCTTTCCTTTCCGCTTTTAAGCATTGTTTTTTTTGTAACAGCTGGGATTTTAATGAATTATACGGGTATTACAGAGCGGTTACTACACTTCGCCCGGGTATTGACAGGCTATATGGTAGGCGGCTTAGCCAAGGTCAATGTTCTGTTGTCATTATTGATGAGTGGACTTTCGGGATCTAATATTGCAGATGCTGCAATGCAATCAAAAATCATTGTTCCGGAAATGACAAAAAAAAGGTATCCAATTGGTTTTTCTTCCGCTTTGACCGCTTCGAGTGCTTTAATTGCACCTATAATCCCTCCGGGAATTGGATTAATCATCTATGGATATGTTAGTGGGACTTCGATTGGAGATATGTTTGTAGCCGGAATTTTACCAGGGGTTCTACTGGCAATCATGATGTTAATCGTTGTACATATAATCTCCAAAAAACGCCATTTTGAGGCAGAGGAGCAGCCATCTCCCTCATTTAAGGAAGTGCTATCTTCCTCCAAGTATGCTCTTCTTGCATTACTACTTCCAATAATTATTGTTGGTGGTATCCGTATAGGGGTATTCAGCCCGACTGAGGCTGGAGCCATAGCTATTTTGTACGCAATCATTCTAGGTGTAGTATATAGAGAACTATCATTTGCGAACTTGCTTCTAGCAATGAAAGAATCAGTCCAGATTCTGGCGACTATAATGATTATCATAGCTGCTGGAACTGCGTTTGGTTGGATGTTAACACTAGAGCAAATACCCCAGACCTTAATGAATATGATGACAAGTGTCATTGAAAGTCCATATTTATTTCTATTTTTAGTAATGATCTTTTTGATAGTAATTGGGATGTTCTTAGAAGGTAATGTGCTCTTAATTATCTTGACACCAATTTTTATGCCTATGCTTGATGTTTATGGGATTGACCCTGTACATTTTGGGATCTTCTTCATTCTATGTTTAGCGATTGGTACAATAACCCCTCCAATCGGTACCGTTATGTTTGCCGTTATTTCGATTACTAAAGCAAAAATAAATCAATTTATAAAGGAGGTCCTACCTTTTTGGGGTGTACTCATTACTGTAATTTTACTTATTGCTTATATCCCAGCGTTTTCATTATGGTTACCTGAGTTGTTTTCTTAAGAACTCAACTTAACGAGGAAGACTATACACTTTCAGGTAAAAACCATACATCTGAAAATTTTAAAAAAATTATTGCGGACTAACTTCAACCTTGGTATAATTATATATAATAAACCAGTTTATTATAAAAAACTACCAAGGGGAGGTGAAACATGAAACAGAAGTATTGGGTGCCCGCCATAGAGAGGGCAAGTCTCATTCTTGACCTTGTCTCAGTGCACCCTCAGAAATTGAGATTAATCGATTTATCTAAGCGATTAGGCGTTAATAAAAGCTCAATGTACTCATTGCTGAACACGTTAGAACAACTTAATCTTTTAAACAAGGATAAGGAAGATACTTATACGCTCGGATCTGGGATTGCTAAATGGAGCGCCAGCTATTTTCGACAATTTGATATTGTAGAGGCTTTTTATCGGGAAGCGCCCGCTTCATTCAACAACGTTCATGAAGCGATGCAACTCGGTATATTAGAAGGTGGCGATGTACTTTATCTCGGTAAAATGCAATCGGAATCCCGTGTACAGCTAATTACCAACCCCGGTATGAAATTTCCGGCGTACGCCTCTTCCTTAGGAAAAGCGCAACTCCTCCACCATTCTAAAGAGGAACTCTTAATGTTATATCCACAGTTTGATCTTGAGCCAAAAACACCATATACGCTTTCCACCGTGGACAATCTTTACAAAAATTTACAAGAAGCTCAGGGATATGGCTATATCACAGAGGAGGAGGAATCGTCACTCGACTTTTATTGTGTTGGCGCTCCAGTAATGAACCATGATGGTAAAATCATCGCGGGGATAAGCTTTACAATGCTAAAGTCCAGTTGGACTATGAAAAGAGAAGAGGCAACCACAGAAATTGTGCAGTTAGCTCGCAGACTCTCGCAGCAAGCGGGTTATGCAGATAGACCATAGAAATGTAAGCGTTATTAGAATTCTAAAGAAATGGAGTAATGAATGATGGAAAAGACGAAAAAATTATTGCGAGATCATGGATACCCGGATACAGATCGCTATGAATTACCTTCATCCCGTAAACGTTTTCCGGATGGGGCGCAATATCGTGTTGAACTCCCAAGTGTTGAAGGACCCGAAGCATTAAAGACAACCCTTGATGAAATTGAACGTCAAGATGTCCTCATCCACAGAGTCTCTCAAGGTAGCGGCATTATGTTACTGACAGACGAAGAAATTCAACAAATGAATCAGCTCGCTGCTGAAAATCACATGGAGTTAAGCCTGTTTGTTGGGCCTCGTGGTACTTGGGACGTGAGCGCACAACCGTTAACACCCGCGGGTCAAGTGATTGCTTTACGTCATGAAGGATCCGATCAACTTTTATATGCGATGGAAGACCTTCGTCGCGGTGCTGAGTTGGGGTTACGAGGCGCCCTGGTCGCCGATGAAGGGCTGCTACTTATGACCAAGAAGATGAAGGAAGATGGGCTGCTCCCACAAGATTTTGTAGTCAAAGTATCGGTGCAAATGATGGCTGCTAATCCGGTTTCCGTGCGGGTGATGCAAGATATAGGAGCGGACACTTACAATGTACCCACAGCACTTACCCTGCCGAAACTTGCTGCAATTCGGGAAGCCATTGATATTCCGATCGATTTATACGTTGAGGTTCCGGATAATTTCGGTGGTTTTCTCAGATATTATGAAATTCCGGAATTGATTCGGATTTTATCGCCGGTGTACATTAAATTTGGGTTAAGGAATCACCCGGATGTCTATCCGTCAGGTAAACATCTGGAAGCTCAAAATTTGATGCTCGCAAAAGAGCGAGTGCATCGTGCCAAAATTGGAGCCGAAATGATCCAACGGTATGCCCCGGATGCTATCACCTCCAAAAAAGGAGCGGAAGGCTTAGGAATACCGAAAATGTTTACAAATAAGCCGTAAATTAAATGATGATCACTGTGTAAAACTTAGAAAGTTTACCAAAATGAGCCCCCTTTGTATAGTACGAGATGTCACTTTCATCGAGTCTTAAACCAAGGAGGGCTCAAGATGAACTCTTATTTTTTGGAGGAGGGTTCTAAAGTGAATAAAAATTTAAGTCAATTCTCTATTTTTTTAACTATTTCCTTAATGCTGGCTTTTACTGTCGCTTGTGGCGGTGAGGAAATTAATGTAGAAACCGAAGAAGCCAGTGGTGAAGATGATGAAAGCCTAGATGCCGAAGAAGTGGAAGGGGATAATCCCGATGCGCAAACCTTACGTATTAGTGTAGGGATAAATGAACAACACCCTCTATATGATTCTGCTATACATTTTGGAGAATTGCTAACTGAAAGAACGGATGATTTTAATGTTGAAGTTTATCACTCTGCTCAAATTGCCGCTGATCTTGTCGCCACAGAAATGGTACAAAACGGAGACTTAGATATTACGATCACATCTACCTCACCGGTAATGAACATTATTCCTGAATATGGTGTTTTTGACCTGCCGTTCGTAATCCCTGATGAAGAGGTAGCTGACGAAGTATTAGATGGGGAATTCGGTGATCAAATGTTAGACATATTGGAAGATCAGGATTTAGTTGGATTGGCTTGGTGGGAAAATGGATTCAGGAATTTAACCAATGATGTCAGGCCGATAGAAAGTATCGATGATCTTGAAGGTTTAACACTTCGTACAATGGAAACGGATATCCATTTGGATGCCTGGTCTGAAATGGGAGCCAATCCAACACCGATGTCATTTGACGAATTGTATACCGGGTTACAGCAGGGAACGATTGAAGGGCAGGAAAACCCTTACCCGATCATTAATCTTGAAGGCTATCATGAAGTTCAGCAATATCTATCCGGTACAAATCATGTTTATACCCCTTATATTTTCTTATTCAGTAAACAAATATGGGATGAATTGACTCCGGAACAACAAGATGCGATTGCAGAATCTGCTTATGAGGCTCGGGAATACAACCGTGAAATCACACGGGATGTAGCCGAAGACAGCTTGGAGGAACTCCAAAACAACATGGAGTTTTCTGAGATAACAGATGAAGAATTCGAAAGATTTCAGGAAGCCGTTGAGCCTGTTATTGAAAACCATTCAGCGACGATTGGTGAAGATACCGTCAATGATTTCTTATCAGCAGTAGAGGAAGCCTCTGATTAATGTATCGACGCTGCACACTGGCATCACAATTAGTCATTCACATACAAAGGGGGTGAAAATGCTAAAAATCCTTTATAATATCCGCCAGTGAAATGATATTGACCATCTTATTGAATCAAAATGGGAGGTATAATCATGCTCAAAAATTTACCGATAAGTTTGCTCACCGTTTTGTTTGCATTTGCCATAACAGCATGCGGAGCGGACGATAGTGGTACTAGTGATGACGTAGAAACCGATGATAACGACGTTGCTGACGATAGTGAAACACCTGAAACTGATTTCCCTGAGGGTTCCGTAGAGTTAATTGTGCCCCATGATGCCGGCGGTGGGACTGATGCAGTAGCCAGAGCGTTGGCTGATGCGACCGAGGAACATTTGGGAGAATCCATAGGTGTCATTAATGTTGAAGGAGGCGGTGGTGCTGTCGGGATGACTGAGGGAGCAACCGCTGCACCGGATGGTCATACAGTCACGTTGGTTACCGTGGAACTGGTAGCACTGCCACACTTGGGATTAGCGGAAATCTCTCATGAAGATTATCATCCAATTGCCCAGATTAACTTCGACCCTCCAGCACTAACCGTGCCTGCCGATGCTCCTTACGATACATTGGAAGAGTTTCTGGATCATGCGAGAGAGAATCCCGGCGAAATCCAAATGGGCAATGGCGGAAATGGAAACATTTGGCATCTATCCGCTTCAGCTATTGAACAAGTTGCAGATGTAGAATTTGAGCATGTTCCATTTGATGGCGCGAATTCAGCAGTAACCTCTTTGTTAGGGGGGCATATTGATGCGGTACCTGTCAGTCCCGCCGAAGTATTGCCTCAAGTTGAAAGTGGTGAATTAAAAACGCTGGCGATTATGGATGATGAACGTGCAGA
Source organism: Salicibibacter cibi (assembly GCF_016495865.1). Classification (NCBI taxonomy): domain Bacteria; kingdom Bacillati; phylum Bacillota; class Bacilli; order Caryophanales; family Bacillaceae; genus Salicibibacter; species Salicibibacter cibi. The sequence continues at coordinate 463,694 of NZ_CP054706.1, read as the reverse complement.
CGTCATGCCTGATGTCCCTACCTTCGAGGAGGAAGGTGTAACCGGCACACCAAGTATAGGGCCATGGAGAGGACTTACAGTCCCAGAAGATACACCCGATGAAGTTGTTGAAGTCTTATCAAATGCATTTATGGCAGGCGCAGAAGAACCGGAATTTGAAGAATTTATGGAAAATAATGGATTAGACATGGCTGTTACAGATGGAGATGATTTTGAGCACTTAATGGCAGAGGACTATGAATTCTATGGCGAATTAATCTCTGATATAGGTTTTGATGAATAAGCTGCGGAGGGAGTAATCTCCCTCCTCTATCCTCTATGAGCATGAAATTAGCGTTAAAAACAAATGACCTATGAATCACTATGATCACTATTACAAGGAGATGTACAAATGAATTTTAATGAATTGGAAGAGCAATTGTTCACAGGAGTCATCGCTGATACGTTAGACTCGATCGGGTTACGAAGCCAAGTGATGCAACACCATATTAGGCCGATTGATCCTTCTTTTAAATTTGTAGGGCGAGCACTGACAGTCCTAGCTACGGATGTTTATGAAGAGCCTGAAAACCCGTATGAAAAAGAGCTGGAAGCCGTGGATGCCCTTGAGAAAGATGATGTCATGATTGTAACGACAAACGGCTCTACTACTAGCAGCTTTTGGGGAGAACTTCTCAGCACGGTAGCCATAGAAAAAGGCTCCCGAGGTGTAGTGATTGATGGCTTTACAAGAGATAGCAGACCTATCATTGATTTGGGTTTCCCTACTTTCACAAGTGGCTTCCATCCTTCCGATTCCAAAGGCCGTTTAGATGTTATTGATTATAAAATCCCGATCGAATGCGGAGGAGTCAAAGTTCATAACGGTGATTTAGTTTTTGCTGATTTTGATGGCATTGTTGTGATTCCTCAAGCACATGGATCCGAAGTTTTTGAGAAAGCTCTGGAAAAGGTGGAGGCAGAAAATAAAATGAGAGAAGAATTAAAGAAAGGGATGGGGATTATCGAAGCGCATAAAAAATATGACGCACTCTAATAAACTAAAGCTATGAAAAAAAGGGAGTTGAAAGTACTTGTCCTCGATCTATCTACCAGGACGCATTAAATTCGGTGAAGGTTTGAGCAAGAACATTGGCCGTGAGTTTCATGATTTAGGTTGCAAAAACATAATGATTGTTTGCGACGAAGGGATAGTAAGTTCCGGCATATTAAATACGATTACCCAATATTTAGATGAAGAAGCAGTGGCTTTTGCCGTTTTTGACCACGTCATCCCTGATCCAGATGTCCAATGTATATACCAGGCACGCGACTTTTATATTGAGGAACAGTGTGATGGAATATTAGCCATTGGCGGCGGTAGTTCCATTGATACTGCCAAGGGCGCCGGTCTATCGGTGACAAACACCGAACCTGTGATGAATTATGCAGGCGTCGATAACATTCATCATCTCCTGCCACCGTTAGTCGCAATACCCACAACCTGTGGGACCGGGTCTGAAGTGACGAATGTGACAGTGATCACTGATGAACATCATGTCAAATATCCATTCGTTTCAGACCATCTCATGCCTACTGTGGCACTCCTTGACCCTGAACTTTTGTATAGCTTGCCGAGTCATTTAGTCGCGTCAACTGGCATGGATGCTTTAACTCATGCCGTTGAAGCGCTGACCAATAAAAATGATAATTGGTTAGCTGATGCATGTGCCATAAAAGCCATTCGCATGATAGGTGAGCATATTAAGCAAGCAACCATCAGCAAGGATAAGGATTCTCTCAGTGAAATGCTGTATGCAAGCAGTTTGGCTGGCATTGCATTTAGTCTTTCTCGCCTAGGTTTGGTTCATGCCATGTCGCACCCTGTAAGCGGAATCGCAAATGTCCCCCATGGTTTGGCTAACGCGGTTTTACTCCCCTACATTTTGAATTTCAACCTGGTAGGAGAACCGGAGAAACATGCGCTTTTTTCCAGAGAATTCGGCGTTGCTTATCAAGGAAATGCTATTGATACCGCTCAAGCAGGTGTTGAAGCAGTCATTAAGATGAATGAACAATTAGGTATCCCGAAATCCTTTCAGGAATTGGATGTGGATAAAGGCTTAATCCCTCAAATGGTAGAAGACACTTTCAAAAGTGGGAACATACAAATTAATGCACGCGAGGTCAATCAAACAGATGTTGAAAAAATTTATGTTGTCGCTTTCACCGGTGAATTTCATTATTATAGTACTCAGTGAGAAAAAAGGACATTCTCTCCATATTGGAGAATGTCCTTTTTTAGGTATTTGCTTTTTTTTGATAAAACTCACCCAATCTTTTTAGTCCTTCTTTTAACTGTTCCATGTCACCAGCAAAACAGATGCGGATGAGACTTTTTCCTGAAGGTCCAAATGTATCACAGGGGGCCACAGATACTTTTTGCGTCATTAAAAGCTCAATCGCAAATTCCTTGGCTGACATTCCGGTATATGAAATATCGATCGGGATATAAAAAGCACCTTTGGGTGTGATAAAATCCACCTGATATTGTTTTAGAAGTTCACATGCAATATCCCTGTTTTCTTTGTACATGTCGAGCATTTCTTTGACAAAGTCTTTTGGCCCATCGAGAGCTGCTTCACCTGCTTTTTGAGATATAGAAGGGGCACACGTCGTTACCGGCTCCTGTAATTTACACATGACATACCATAATTTTTCCGGCACAATCGCATAAGCGAGCCTCCACCCTGTCATAGCGTAAACCTTTGAAAACCCAAAAATACTTATGATCTGATCTTTCATGGAAGGATCAACAGACAATGGAGAAACGTGCTTACCTTCGTAGATTAATTCATCATAGAGCTCATCAGAAATAATATACAACTCATGTTCTTTCGCGAGTTGCAAGATTTGTTGCCACTTCTCTTCTGTGAATACAGCTCCTGTAGGATTACTCGGTGAGTTAATGATGATTGCTTTTGTAAAAGGTGTTATCCGCTTTTCAATATCCGAAACATCAGGTAAAAAGTCATTCTCCGCATTCGTCTGATAAAAAACAGGTATCGCTCCTTGCATCCTGATTAAAGATTCATAGTTCGGATAAGCCGGATCAGGTAATAGCACCTCTTCTCCAATCTCAGCGATGGATAACAGCGCCAAATTAAGCGCAGAGACTGCTCCTGCCGAAACCAAAATTCTATTAATCGGTACGTTAACATTGTAATCCCGTTTCATTCTTCTGGATATGGCTTCTCTGACAGAGGCCGTTCCAGCATTTGCTGTATAGTGTGTAAAGCCGTTCTCGATTGCTTTTATCGCAGCCTGTTTTATATGATCCGGGGTTTGAACAGCCGGTTCTCCGATTTGCAATGGAATTACGTCTGACATCTCTTCCGCGATATTCATAATTTGACGAATGCTATTCATTTGAATATTTTCTCGGGATTTCGCAATATTTTTCAATTTACGTCACCATCCAAAATGTTAAATGCATGGTTTGCTCCCAAAAAGGTAGGTTTTTTAAAAATACGCTCTTAAACACACATTATATTGTTTTGAATTCACCGTCTTATACACTATATGTTGTGGCATAAATGGCTAGCTGACCTTTTTGGGTGAGAACCAAATGCATAATTTCAAATTAACGGAAGTTGTGTTTATCTACCTAACCAACCGCCGTCAATAGCCAATAAGTGGCCACTTATATAATTCGAGGCCTCTGAAGCAAGAAAAACGACAGTTCCTTGAAAATCATCAGGTTCACCCCAACGTCCAGCAGGAATTCTTTCCAGTATTTGGCGATTACGTTCTTCATTTTGAATTAAGGCAACATTCATGTCTGTCGCAACATATCCAGGGACTATAGCGTTCACTTGGACATTCTCTTTCGACCATTCGTTTGAAAGTGCCTTGGTCAGTTGACTGACGCCACCCTTTGCAGCAGCATATGCCGGAACATTAATCCCGCCTTGAAAGGACAGCAGTGAAGCGACATTGATAATTTTTCCCTTCTGCTGTGGAATCATAAAACGACCAGCTTGCTGAGACAAGGTCCATACCGTCTTCAAATTTATATCAATGACGTCATCCCAATCCGCTTCTGTAAAATCAATAGTCGGCGATCTGCGTTGTATCCCACCATTATTGACCAATATATCAATTTTTCCAAAAGTCGATACAACCGCCGGGATTGCATCTTTTACTTGCGTATCATCTTCCAGATCACACGGAATGATTTCACATGCAACACCGATATTCTCAATCTCTTTTTTCACATTGAGTTGCTCCGGCCTACGCTGTAACAAAGCAATATTAGCGCCTGCCTGGGCTAACGCCACAGCCATTGACCGTCCGATTCCTCTAGTTCCACCCGTTATTGCCGCAACTTTTCCATTGAGATCAAACAGCCTTAATGTCATAAGAGACAACTCCCTCCCTTTCATTAAAATTCAAATAGTGCTTTCAGCGTTTCATCGGGATTTTCCATCAATGAGAATCCTCTGTCAATTTCATGTATAGAAAGTTGGTGCGAAATTATAGAGGAAATGTCAAGCCGACCACTTCTCATCATATCAATAACAACTTTAAAATCACGACTGCTATAGCAATCCACCATCTCTATCAATGCCTATGAGTCTAAGTGATTTACAAACGTGGCTTTACCATGATGTACAGTCCTCACAACAACCGCAATTAAGTGTCGGTTCAATGACAACTCTATCACCAATAGAAAACGTTGATTTTCTATCGAGCTCCTCAACATAGCCACTAAATTCATGTCCGAGGACTAGAGGTCCTCGGGCTCTTGAATGTTTTCCGGAATATATATCATATCGGTACCGCAGATCCCCGCATAAGAGACTCTAATTAACGCTTCACCCTTACTCAATTCTGGTTTACCTATCTCGCTAACACCAACATTTCTTTTCCGAAAAATAAAGACCTGCTTTCATTTCGCCTCTCCTTTAATCATGCAATATTGATACATGAAATAAATTCCAATTTAAGGGAAATTTTCGTTTGCAGTGATCTCAGTAGTCACAAAGATGGAAACAGGCTTGTCTAAAGTGGATTCATGCATTCATTGAAAACCACACTGATCAATGAACAAGCCTATTCCAAAATTGTGCGTTACAATTACCCGCCATACGAGAAATTAATATAAAGCGTTATAATACTGACTATTCTATCACTCAGCTTCTTCCCCAATCCTTTGTACTATGTCTTCTGCCCAATCGAACTCTGCATAAAATTCTTCATACATCGGCTCCGAAGCTTCGCTCATCTGTTCTTGAAATTCTTCACTAGGGGTTGTAAAATTTACTCCTTGGCCCTCTAAATACTCTTTGTCTTCTTCATAACTGTTTTCCATTAATTCAAACTGATCTTCTGCTGATTCAGCTGCCGCCTTCTCAACAATCTGTTGGTGCTTTTCGCTAAGCTCATTCCAGAAGTCCAAATTAATTACATAAAGATTAGGGCTGAACATGTGCTCAGATTCGAGAATCTCAGATTGTACTTCATACCAGGCGGATGCTCGTACAGATGCGATAGGATTTTCCTGCGCATCAATAACCCCCTGTTCCAAAGCAGTATAAATTTCATCAATAGGGAGAGGAGAAATAGTTGCGCCCAACTGCTCACCTAATTCGACATAGTTTGTTATATTAGGAGTTCGCAAACGCAAACCATCCAAATCTTCCATGCTTTCTATCGGCTGATTCGAAGAAATCATTCTAAATCCGTTCGCGCTCCATGCCAAATCTTTCACACCATGAATCTCCTCCAAATCCTCAGTTAATTCATCACCAATTTCTCCATTGAGGACTTTTTGGACATGATCATAATCATCAAAGAGAAAAGGCCATTCAGGGACTGCCAACTTCTCTACAGCATCTTGCATAATCATTCCCGGAACTCCCATCTCTACCGTACCTGCTTGCACACTTTCATAAAATTCTTCCTCAGCCCCCAATTGACTATCCGGGAAAATTTCTACCGTTATTTCCCCATCAGAGTTCTCTTCCACCAAAGGCTTAAATGTTTCGGTTAATGCCGTATGATGCGGGTGATCCTCGGCAAAGTAATGAGCGACCCGAATGGTCTGCCCACCATTTTCTGAGCCGGCGCTCTCTTCTCCACATCCGGCCAATGCCACCATTGATGCAACCATACCATATGAAAACCATTTTTTCGTAAATATATATATCCCTCCTCTAAACAAAATATCATCTCCCCTCGACTAGTTAATTTATGTTCCAGTTATCCATTCCATAGGTGTAGTAACCACCGCTGGAAACAGAATTAAGAGTATGACAATAATTATATAAACGAGTAGAAATGGCCAAATTCCTTTAGTAACATTGATTAAACTAATCTTACTGATACCACTTATCACAAATAATACGGTGCCGACTGGAGGAGTAATCAGTCCAATGGATAAAACAATCACCATTATAATTCCGAAAAATATAGGATCAATTCCTGCGGTTTCAATGACTGGTAATAGTACTGGAGTAAAAATTAATATTGCCGGTGTCATGTCCATAACTAATCCTACTAATAGAAGAAAAAACACTATAATTAACAACAACAATGTTGGATTTTCAGTAATACCTGAAATTATACTGACTAATTCATCAGGTATTTGCGCAACAGTAATAACCCATGAAGTTACCAGCGCACATGCTGCTAAAAACATAACGACTCCAGTTGTTTTGGCAGCATTAACTAAAATACTGGGCATTTGCCTAAGTGTCAGTTCGCCTTTATATACGGTAAAACTTAAAATAAAGGCATATACACTAACGACAACAGCTGCCTCCGTAGGTGTGAATATTCCGCCTCTCAAACCAACAATGATAATGACTGGCAATAGTAGCGCCCAAATCGCTTGATAAAACGCCTTCAGTCTTTCCTTGCCACTTGCTTTTTCAGTAACTGCAAAATTGCCCTTTCTAGAAACAATATACCAGGCAACCATCAATCCAGTTCCCATTAATATACCGGGAACAATCCCCGCCATAAACAACTGGGTAACGGATACTCCACCTATAACTCCAAACAAAATGAGTGGAATACTCGGAGGAATAACAGTAGCAATAATCCCTGATGAGCCTACAAGTCCTGAGGCTTTTTTTATGTCATACCCCTGTGCGGCCATCATTGGAATAATAATTGCGCCCAATGCAGCTGCATCTGCAACTGCAGAACCTGAAAGACCCGCAAACATAACACCGGCTAATATGGCTACATAGCCTAATCCACCTTTAATATGTCCTATCAGCGTAGAAGCAAAATGAACGACACGTCTGGAAATGCCTCCGGCATTCATTATTTCCCCGGCTAAGATAAAAAAGGGTATGGCCATTAACGGGAAGTTATTTGCTCCATAAACAAGATTCTGGGCAATTATTTGTGGATCAAAGATACCTATAACCAAGGTCATTGCAATTGCACTCAGCAATAATGAAAAAGCTACGGGTACTCCCAAGAACAGAAAGAAAAAGAGAACCCCTAAAAATATCCATATCATGTCTCACTCTCTCCTTCCTCAAAAGGTTTCGCCCAAGGAGGATCGTTTTTGTTAAATACCACAAAATCCACCGTTTGAATAATCGTAAGAACCACCATTGTAATCGCCGAGATTAATCCAGCTAAATACATAAATGAAAAAGGGATGCCCGTAGCAGGGCCATAGTTGATCGAAGCAACTCCAAAGATTTGCGCCCCTCCGTATATAATTAGCCCAAGCACTCCAATAACGATTAAATTATTGATTGTATATAAAACTTTTTGTTGACTACGAGGAAGATTGCCAATTACAAGATCAACCCCCAAATGCGCTTTATCCTTATAAGCAACAATTGCCCCAAGAAACACGATCCATACGAATAAGTACCGACTCATTTCTTCTGACCAGGTAATACCTGAGTTAAATCCATAACGAAGAACAACATTAAAAAATACAAGAAACACCATTGCTATGAAAAAAATCGATATGGTCCAATTTAATAAACCATTAAGTGTCCGTCCTACAGCACTCATTTTCACACCCCTTTTTATAATATAAAACTTAGTTTTTGTTCATAACTAAAAAATAACAACCAACTAAGACCGTTGGTTTTGATGGCATTCTAAATCAGCACTCATTTCACTTTTTCATAATATAAAACTTAGTGTTAATATATCTCTAAAAAATAAAATGAGTATCCCTTTTGCTCAGAATCACTACCTTCACGAACGTATGTGTGATATAACATAAATACAAACAATTGTTCGAATGGGTGCGCAAAATGGCCACCTATCAACATGAAGTGGAAGGATGGGTTCTGCTGTGAGGAATGCGGCCATGGCGCTTATTTTGAGACAAAAACACGGAAACACCGCCTTTACGAATGTAAAGCATGCCGTTACCAATCAACCGTCACCGTTGGAACCGTGATGGAGAAAACGCGCACCGATCTTACCAAGTGGTTCATCGCTATCTACATGATTGCTCATGATAAGGGAGGGATCTCCGCGCATAAGCTCTCGGGAGACATTGAAGTGTCTTATAAAACAGCTTGGTTAATGCTTCACAAAATCCGCCAGGCCATGAGAAAATGCGATGCCGAATATACACTCGCCGGTATTATGGAATGGCATGATGCTTTCTTCGGTGCTCCCACAGAAGGTGGCAAGCGCGGTCGCGGCACGGAAAAGACCAAAGTGTTGGTCGGATTGTCTTTGAACAAACAAGGGCATCCACGCTATGTGAAAATGGAAGTAACCCCTGATATCAAAGGGCAAACCTTGGTTGATATTGCAGAGAAATGGATCGTGCAAGGTTCCACGATCAGCAGCGATGCTTACCGTTCCTATTGAGCGTTGGCTGGTGCCGGCTTCAATCATGAGTACCAGGTTTATGATGCCAAAGAAACACCGGATCATTTACATTGGCTGCACACCGTGCTTTCCAATGCCAAAGCATTCGTAGGCGGAACTTTTCACGGCCTTGACGCTAAGCACCTTCAAACCTACTTGGACGAGTTTTGTTATCGTTTCAACAGGCGGAAATTCAAAAGTGAAGGCTTCAGCCGTTTAATGACTTTGTGTGCTTCAACGGAGGCGATCACTCATTCTGAGTTAATGAGATAATCATTTATTTAAATAATCATCACTATTATTTGATAAACAGCTATTAGATAGAGAAAGCTTAGTACCAGTCAATATATTTTATAATATATGAAACCGCTTTAAAAATCAATGCTTAATTTACCTCGGCAGAAATCTCGGCTCCAATTTCCAATTTCAAAAAGCGTAAATGGGAACAAAGAATGTTCGACATCGTTTCACATTTCTACGAAAAAGGGACGTACATTTGCCCATAAAGAGCTATTGGATGGTTACGTTTCGCCATCCTTGGCTATTTGCTGATACATTTCGACAAAAGGCCGGTGGGCAACGCATTCATTCTAACAGTGCATAGAGGGGAACATCCTGTAGGACCGCATCGATCCTTAACTCCTCGACGAGAAAAGATTGCGTGATCCCTTTTTTTCGAAAATCTTTCACCCTTCGAAAGATAAAGAGGTGGAAGAGGTTAATCGCGATCATCATGAACATCAAAATGGCTTCGATGGCGCGTGGGTGGTGCATAAAGCAGTGATGAATATTCCACTTCGTTTTCAGTTCTCGAAACCCGTTATTTTCAACATCCCATCTTTCATGGATCATCTCCCAAACGTGCTTTGCCGGTACATGTTTTCCGAGTGTGGTCACCACCCAAACCTCTTTAGTTGTCTCTACGCGCTTCACGTTCTTGCCGCGATACTTGTTTTCCGTGATCGTCTCGCGGAATCTCAGGAAGCGGACAGGTTGCGGAACGCCTCCCATTTCAAATCCTTCTTCATCCCACGCTTCCACATGGATGTGCTTTTGTTTTTGCTTTTTTCGTTTCGCCTTCGGTTCGGGATCCTTGATCGACCAATGTTCATCGGCTTCGCGATGCTGAAAAAGACCCAAGGCATCTTGGACGAGGTGCAACCGTTTGTTTTTAACACGAATGACCGCGTCCATGCCAATGGCTCGCACGTCATTGATAAATGGTGCGTTCACATATAAGGCATCGCCCACAATGACGTCGGCAAAATGACGATGCGTGTCATAAAGATTGCGGATCAGTCGTTTTCCAACGGTTTGTTCACCTTCATCTTTATCCTCCCCATCTCTGGGATGCATGTGATCGATACCAAGGATGACATGGGGATCTGAACCGACCGTCATGCATGCAACACCTCGATGGAAATCATGCGTTTCGCCATCCTTTTCACGGGTCAAGCATTCATCACAATTTTTGACCTTGCTTTCAAACAGTTCGACCCCATCCAGGCCAACGACCACCCAACCGTTCATCGTTCCTTGTTGGAACACTTTGTTTCGCTTGGCCTTGTGAATGATGCCGTCATGCATCTCCTGCAACGGTTCCAGATCATACTGACTCAACGACTCGCGAACAGCATCAACCCGGGGCAAACGAACCCCTGGCAATAGTTTTTTGAATCGCCCATATTTAAGCCACTGATTTAATTGATTCAAACTCTTCATCCGCCACACAAAACCAAGGAGCATCACGCAACATATCGTCGATTCCATAATTTGTGGATCTTTTCTTCCGTCTTTTGCCCTCTTGATTTTTTCGCCAATTCCGTATACCTTAGACACATAGGTGAGTAGTTGTTGCAATGTTGGTCTACCCACCGCTAACACCTCCTTTGTGTTCCTTAGGAGGTGTTTCTTCATTTTTCGTTGATTTCCTCCTGATTCCGTGATGAAACGATGAAAAGGCGTCGAATTTTAGGGAATCGAATGAGATGTGGCTTTTAACAGTGAAAACGGGACTTTATTCATGGTTTAACGACACTCCTAACACGGAACATGCATCAAAAGCATACGCATAGGACTTATTTCCGTTGAGATCAGCGGGCCAATCGACGGGTCTCTGTCACCATAGAAATTGCTGGTACAGGCGTTGGAAACAATGATGCCAAGGATTGTGTTTACTGATCTTCAGATAAAGCTGTCTGGCATGCTGAACGAATTTGCCGGCGAACATAACCATCTGATCGATGACGGTTTTCAGGCGACGGCGAAAGACTTTCTTTTTCACGGGCATATCATCGCCTTTTAAGGCTTCCTGACCGATATTCCGTAAGAGATTATAGACGAAGCAACCCAATGTTAAAATCATATGGTTGGTCGCAAATTTCCCGGAAGGAAAGCGTTCGAGATCCATATCCGTTTTCAGCTCACTATGAAATTGTTCACACGTGCCATGCTGGTGATACAACTCGATGGTGTCGTCCACAGGGAGATCCATGGAAACCCAATAACTGTCACAGGTGACTTCCGGCACGAGCAGCATTTGACCGTCCCTTGTCATCGTGCGTTCCACCACTTGGTACGCTTGCCATGTAGGGTCTCCCTGACTGTTTCTCATTTGGATCTTCCCAGTGTATACCTTTTTTCCTTCTCGGGGCTCAGTAGCTGTCCCCTGTTGTTCGGCAATGGCCAACCAAGCTTCAGGTGTTTCTTGGCGAAGATTACGCTTGATGATATAGTCCACGCCTAATTGGTCACATACCTTCCGATTCGCGGACGCGTCATTGCCTGCGTCGAGCCGAAGAAGCAGGGGTGTGTCGGTGACTTGTTGGGCTGAGGTCAAGGCCTTATGTAAAAATGCAGGCGTGCCCTTTTGGACATGATCTTTGCCAATCCGGAGTTCAGCATGAATCACATAGCCTTCTTGGCCCATGTAAGCAAAGCCCGGATTATAGCCATCAACGCCATTATACGTGCGACTGACGCCTTCTTTGTTGGTATCACCGTTGTCAAAAGGCGAATGATCTGCATCGATGGGTATTCTTTCTTCACCATTTGAAAGCGACGTGGAGGTTATTCGGGAATCCAGCTGTTGAAGAAAGCGTACATTTTCTTTTCCCAGCACCGAAAGCGTATCGTCGTGGCGGGCGATTTGGTCCATCCGTTGGCGAAGCGTCGCTTCAGAGGGCGTTTGATGCAGCCCTAAAGCCGTTTGAAAAAGGGGATCGTGACGATGGGATTCGATCCATCCAAAATCATTCTTGCCTTGGGCAAGCAAACCGATATAAGAAAGCGATCGTATCCCCGTGCGAAATCTGGGCTGTATCTGTGAGACCTTCCATAGAAAAAGCTGAAAGTTGAGAGCGAAGAAAGCTCCGTTCTAATAAAGCACCGATCAACGGGAGCCCGCTCGTCGGTAGAATATATTCATCCGTTAGTTGGATGTTTAATTTCCCTGTCATGCTTTCACCTTCCGGGTGTCAAAATTGAAGAGCGTTCATGCTTCATCTACCCCCATTTTATCAATAATAGAGATGAATGAAAGGGAATCACCGTCACGGAATCAGGTTCCTTCCTTTGTTCCACATTTTTCCAATCAAAATGCGATTTTTGGTATTCCTTGCTGTTTTCTCCATACCCCAGTCTTACCTGGCTGAATGATACTTATTATAATGTAGAATCGAGATTCCTGGATAAGAGTGACGACTGCATTGCCACTAATTCGCACAATCATACGTTACCATTCCGCAATCGTACCGTCTTCATGCCGCCAAATTGGATTTTTCCAGTTATGCCCTACCTTAGATCTTTCCTGGACGACCGTTTCATTGATTTCAATGCCCAGTCCGGGTTGATCCGAAATCTTAGCAAAGCCATTCTTAAATTGAAACACACTTGCATCCTTTACATAATCTTGAATATCATTTTGCTTGTTATAGTGAATGCCCATACTTTGCTCTTGTATAAAAGCATTATGACAGGTAGCATCTACTTGAAGGCATGCTGCTAGAGCAATTGGTCCAAGTGGGCAGTGGGGTGCGACTGCCACATCAAACGCTTCAGCCATAGAGATAATTTTTTTACTTTCGGTAATCCCGCCGGCATGTGATAAATCAGGCTGAATAACATCTACATAACCATCGATGAGCAATGGTTTAAAATCCCAACGACTGTACATTCTTTCTCCTGTAGCAATGGGTGTAGCCGTATGATTGGCGATATCTCGAAGTACCTCATTATTTTCCGATAGGACAGGTTCCTCTATGAACATAGGCTTATAGTATTCCAACTCTTTCACAAGTAGTTTCGCCATCGGTTTATGCACACGTCCGTGAAAATCAACACCGATACCGATACCCCAACCGACTCGCTCTCTGATTGAAGCCACTCTCTTTACAGCTTTTTCCACTTTATAATAGGAATCGATATACTGCATTTCTTCAGTCCCGTTCATTTTTACGGCCTGAAATCCATTGGAAAAGGCAGCCGCTGCCGCTTGGGCCACATCTTCGGGGCGATCGCCGCCAATCCAGGAGTACACTTTAATCTTGTCTCTGGTCGCTCCGCCTAGCAACTCATGTATAGGGGCTTTATAATATTTTCCTTTAATATCCCACAGTGCTTGGTCTATTCCGGAAATAGCACTCATTAATATCGGCCCGCCACGATAAAACCCTCCGCGATACATGACGTTCCAATGCTCCTCAATATGCAGTGGATTCTTTCCGATCAGTAGTTCCATCAATTCCTTGACTGCAATTTCTACCGTTTTACTTTTTCCTTCTAAAATAGGTTCTCCCCAACCAATAATACCTTCATCCGTTTCCAACTTTAAAAATAACCATCTTGGTGGGACTTCATATAATGTATAATCTATAATTTTCATGAATCTTCCCTTTCCTCTATGTGAAAATTATGCTTGTTGGTTCTCTGATATTTTCAGAACCAACAAGCTTATTTTTTCAATACTTAAAAACTGTGTCTGATCGCGCATGTCTTCGTTTCACTGTAGAATTCCAAAGCCGCCTGTCCTTGCTCCCTAGTATGAGAACTGGACATTTTCATACCTCCGAAAGGTGCCTGATACTCGACGCCTGCGGTTTCGAGATTCACACGTACCATCCCAGCCTCTGAACGCTCCAAGAATTGATGAGAGCGGCTCAAATCATTTGTGAAGATCGAGGCACTTAATCCATAATCGGTGTTATTAGCAATCTCAATAGCCTCATCAAAATCTTCCGCTTCCAAAAGAACCGCAAATGGTCCGAACACTTCCTCCTGAGCCAACGTGTGATTCGCATCCATCCCATCGACAATAAGCGGGCGAATATAGTGCCCTTCATAGTCACTGACGATGGTTTTAGTTTCAGCAACAACATTCGCTTCTTTTTTGGCTAATGAAATGTATTCATTAATTTTTTCGTATTGGTCTTTCGAAGATACCGGACCTAGGAATGCTTGCTCATCAAGGGCTTCTCCAACACGTAGATCCGCTACTGCTGTCTTCAGTTTTTCTTTTAGGGTCGGCATAATTTTCTTATCTGCCACAATTCGGCTACTGGCCGTACATTTTTGACCGGCGGAAGTGAATGATCCGCTAAGGATAGCCGATACGGTTTGATCAAGATCGGCATCGTCAAGTACGACAGCCACATTTTTACCGCCCATTTCAGTCTGATATTTAATGTTGCGAGAGGCGCAAGTCGCTGCTGCATGCATGCCTGTCTCCGTCGATCCTGTAAAGCTGAGGGCATCAATGTTACCTTCTTCAAGGAGTGTATTTCCTACTTTACTCCCGGAACCGATCAACATATTGATCAGACCGGATGGTAACACGTCTTGGAAAACATCCATTAACTTGGATGCTGTGACTGCCGCTTGTTTTGCAGGCTTCCAAACAATAGCGTTTCCACAAATCAAAGCCGGCGCTATTTTCCAAATAGGAATGGCCACAGGGAAATTCCAAGGGGTTATGACCCCAACAACCCCGAGTGGTACCCGTTTTGAATACTGGTGAACTTGAGGATTTGCAGCCGGAATGACATTACCATTAGAACGGCTTCCTTCCGCGGCATAGTACCGTAATAATTGAACGCCCCTGGCCACTTCTCCTTTCATCTCTTTGATCGGTTTCCCCATCTCAGAGCTGGCTAATGTAGCGATTTCGTCTTTGTTTTCTTCTAATTTGGTCGCCATATTTTCTAACGTGGCCCCTTTTTGCAACCCGGAAAGAGCGGCCCACTCGCGTTGCGCTCGTTTTGCTGCTTGAACAGCTTCTTCAACGGCACTACTGGAGACCTCATGATAAACAGCAACTTGCTCGGATAAATTTGAAGGGTTATATATCGTTGTTGCTTCCCCATCTTGTTGGTTCCCGTTAATAACACTGTAAGCCTCATAAACTTGAGATGTAACTGACATTAGTTAATCCTCCTAGTAAAATATAAATGTTTATATTTAAACTCTAACCGATTTTCGGTAGAGTTTAACGCATTATGAAGATGCTACTGCTTTCCCGGTTACTTGTTCAACCGTATTGCGTAATGTTCCAATGCCTGAGATTTCGATTTCAATCCGATCCCCTTGCTGTAATGTGAAATCATTTGGAGGAACAATGTTTGTACCGGTAAGCAAAACAGTTCCACCATAAACCTCATTGTCCCTCACTAAATAGTGAACGAGCTCTTCCAAGCTTCTCTTCAGCTGACCAACCTTTCCGTCTCCATCAAAAACCAGCGATTCATTTCGAAACACCTTGCATCGGATTTCCATATCATACGGGTCATCGACTGTGTCAGCCAGTCTAATGACCGGTCCGATGGAACACGACTTTTTCCACACCTTTGCTTGCGGCAAGTACAACGGATTTTCCCCTTCAATATCCCGGCAACTCATGTCATTTCCTACGGTATACCCGACAATATCTCCGGAGGGGCTAAGAACTAATCCCAACTCAGGTTCAGGCACTTGCCAATTGGAATCCGACCGAATACAAACGGGTCTATTGGGGCCCACCGTACGAGCAGCAGTCGATTTAAGAAAGATTTCAGGTCGCTCAGCATCATAAACTTTATCATAAAAAGTCGAGCTATCCAGTTTACCTTCTGTAGCCTCATAATTTCTGGCCTCACGACTCCTTTGGTAGGTTACTCCCGCTGCCCATACTTCGGGGGCTTCAACCGGTACTGACAACTTTAAGGAATCAAACGCTGCTGAAAGCTTGTCCGCATTGTCAATGGATTGTTGAACAAGGAGGGATGGTGTTTCATTTTGCTTTTCAGCTTCTGCTATTAATTCATTCCAAGTTTGATAGGGAAGACGATAACAGTCATTATCATCCGTTAAAACAGCCAATGATTTTTGATTTTCGTTAGTTTCATAACAAAAGATATTCATTATACAACTCCTGTGAATTTTAGTCATATCCTCTTTATTTTATATATAGCCATAACCCAACTTTTTTGATAATTCCCCGCTTGCTTCTTTTAAAAGTTTCACAAAACGAGTAACTTCCGTCTCAGAAATCCGCATGGCTGACATAGAAATACTGATAGCAGCGATAACCTTTTCGGTATAATCAAAAACAGGAATAGCCACACAATGAATGCCAGGTTCATTTTCTTGCTCGTCTTCAGCATAACCTTGGTCTCTAATCTTCTGGATCTCCTTCATGAAGCTCTCACGGTCAGTAATGGTGTTTTCGGTTCGATTGACAAACTCGTAGGATTTCAGCAAAGTTTCTATCTCAGCATCTGATTGGAAAGAAATGAGTACTTTACCGACTCCGCTGCAATGCAGTGGCACACGCCTTCCGATTCGTGAATAGAAAACAGTAGCAGACGCACTCTCCACTTTATCTATATAGATACCTTCCTTACCATCCTGTATAACCAAATGAACCGTGTGTCCCGACTCTTTTGACAGTTGAAGCAAATACTCCCTTGCCACAGTACGTATATCCCGGCTATATATGACGATGTTTCCCCGTTCAAACAGTTTAAGTGCCAACCGATATTTTTCGTTTTCCGGATTCTGTTCAATATAATCATGTTTTTCCAAGGTTTTCAACAGAGAATGCGTAGTGCTTTTATGAAGCGATAAACGCTCGCTAATATCAGTAATTTTGAGCTCTGTTTCGTGTTCATCAAAGAGATCTAGAATCTTCAATGCTCGATCTACTGATTGAATGATAGGCATGGCTGTTCCTCCTCTTATTCTTACCAATCGACTCCATTCTTTGTAGTTCCTATTATGGCTATAGGTAAGAGGTTCGAGGATATTCATGCTTTTACTAATCATCGTATCAAACACTTTTCGCACTCTCTTTTCCTATAGTTCCTATAAATTTTAACTTAACATATATCACAATTCCTTTCACCAAATAGAATAAACGCTGCCGTATATATTTTTATAAGCGAGTTATTTCTTCACATAGTGCTGTTCATGACTTGTAAGTGCTGATTTTTGAAGCAATGGCTTATAATCATCTGATGCCTCATCCATAATCACGTAAGGAACAACACCTTTTGAAGCATCAGAATGATAAGGCATTCGGTTTGAGGCAGCGATTCTCTTTTGCCGTTTGCTCATGCTTTTACGCCGAGTTTCAGCCAATGCCGCCCGTTGTTTCCGAACTTCACTAAAATCATCACTAATTTTCAAGTCTTTATGGTGGCCGGCATCCATATAATCAATACGTTTTTCCCTTAATGATAGATAAAGAAGGTCACCGGTTTGTAAATAGAGAATGCCTCCGTCATTGTGGGATTCGGGCGTCATATGGCCAATCGCTGCTCCAAGTGTCACGCCTGAATACCGACCGTCACTAATGATTGTGGCTAATCGCTTCATTTTTCGATTCGTGTTAATATGCTGCATTGGGGTGAACATTTCCGGCATGCCAAACGCTTCCGGCCCCTGCCCGGCGATCACCACTGCAATTTTCAATGCATCTACCTCAACCATATGGTCAAAAATCATTGAATAGCTTTGGTCCTTCCATTCAGAGAATGATTCAGGATAATTTTCCCGTAACTGAACAAGAAGGTGATCTCGATTAAAGACGTTTCTTTCTTTTAGATCCTCAATAAGATTGTCATTTAATAGTTGTTTATTGGCTTCATCTTCGTTTTCAAAATATAAAACTTGAGCAACTTTTTTATCAAACATATCGAGGTGAGGGGTTGGCATTCCACTGATTTTTACCACTGCGCTTTCAAAAAAGTTTCCCCGTAAAACATCTACGCCACTGAAAGCTCTTTTTGGTTTCGAGAGAATAACGCGATTTTCCTTTACATTCTCGGCAGAAAGTGCCGTCGTGTTCCCTAAACGCTCAGCCCATGTCCGCCCTTCTACGGTCAAGGCATTTACATCCATCGGTACCCCATTTTGCAACAACTCATAAAACAAACTTTCCATTCCACGGCTTGAACTATCGCAACACTGCATCGCTAGTTGATAAATATCCCGATCTTCTGTAAGACTATAATTAAACAGATCCGGAACGGGCGTTTCGTGATGAAGTTTATCAAGGTCTTCAAGGGTGAAGCGATAGCCCCCGTATAGCATTGCCGCCACAATATGCATCATCAGATTAGTTGATCCACCGGAAGCGCTATGGATCCGAATGCCATTTCTGATATTAGCGGCAACAAGTTTAGAAACACCATACTCTTCTTTATTTAACATGACTGAAAACTGATCAATGGCTTCATTTATCGCTGGTTGAGAGGGAGCGTCTGTTAATAGTTCCAATGAAGGGTGTACTAGTCCAAAGCCGGCAACAATGTGACGAGAACTATTACCGGTTCCATTAAATGCACAAACACCACCTTGACCATCGCACGTGTTCACCGCCAGTTGTTTTTCAAAATACTTGTGTTCTTCTTCACTGATCACTTCATGTCCCACCGCTCTTTCAAAAACACCCTGAAATGAAGTATTAGATGAGCATTGAAGAATATATGACATGGCATCATGTAAATCGTCCGCGACATCAGGAAATCCTTGATTTTTTGCCCGATCCGCGATATCCTCCAGTTCATTCCAAAGCCGATCAGGAATTGTTCCTCCTTGAAGAACATGAGCCGGAGCGAAGGTGGCTGGAAACGGTGCTTCCCCTCGCTCTTGTCGCAATCGGTCCAAGTGAGCCAGCCCGCTAACGACACCAAGTGGTTGTTTATCACACCCTTGAATGACAAAGGCTGCATGATAATTGTGGGCTTCAAGTTGATTTACGATCATTTGCGCCACGGCATTTCGACTTTGCAGGGAATAACTCATCCCTTGATTACTTTGAGCAGTTCCATCACACATCACTGGGGTTGAGAAATAAAATGGGACTCCTCCATTTTGCCAAATTCGAATCGCAGCTCTTGATGATGTTTGAAAGTCCATAATATGTGCAGGATGATCAGAAGAGCCACCTATGATTGCAATCCGTGGAGCATTTTTTTCAAGTCGATCGTAAATCTCTTCCAGCGTCCAATCAGGGGCATCCCCTTCATAGTACTGTCCGAGCGTTTGCTTGGAACGATCTAACAATCCTGCAACTGTAATGGGCTCATTTGCTTTTCCCTGTACGTTATCTCTATAAGGATTATATGCATTCTCAATCAGGGGAAATTTAGTCAAAACGCATCATTCCTTTTCATTTTGATTCTGGCATTCAGTTCATGCCTGTAACGCTATCGGTTTCGGTTTTGAGAGCATTTGTAACTGCGGGTGTTTTTCTACTTCAGGGATAAGTGGTGTAGATACTTGAATTTCTTTAATATCAAGTGTATTTTTAATCCGTACGACTCTGGCTTGATCAAAATTAGGGTTATGACAGGTTTTGATGGCTGCCTTTACGGCCAACGCTTCCGAATCTAAAAACATGGGGAATTTTACGACCTCAAATACGGTGCTCGTAAGCGCGTTTGCGTAACCTTTTTCCAACTTCGTTTGTTCAAAAACAGCACGTGTCGTTACATCAGCATGGCCAATCCCATTTGCATTACCACCCGTTTTATCTGTCAATCTGAGAACGGCTACCTTTATAGCATTCGCCCCTCCTTCTGCATAAGGAGTGCCGAATCGACCTGTTATATTCGGGTCCATTCCATCACCTGAAATATCTTTTCCAATCTCATCAACGATCAGTACGTCTATAGGGTCGATAAAAAGTTTTGGCATCATATCCTTGGCCTCAAGCAACAGATCAGGTTCTTCGTCCGCAAACCGCGCTGCCGGGATCGCAACAATTTTAGCTACCTGGTCGTAAGCATTTTCAATTGTACCAA
This sequence comes from Salicibibacter cibi, assembly GCF_016495865.1. Classification (NCBI taxonomy): domain Bacteria; kingdom Bacillati; phylum Bacillota; class Bacilli; order Caryophanales; family Bacillaceae; genus Salicibibacter; species Salicibibacter cibi. The sequence goes on along the minus strand of NZ_CP054706.1, from coordinate 443,568 downwards.
GTCCAAATAGAACGGGTGCATTTTGACAAACAATCCTTGCCATTTCAGGAACGTGTTCAGCCATATGGCCAAAACCCAAGACATGAGCTGCTTCTGCCCCTTTTTGCTTACCCAACCCAATCGTCACCATTTTAGTTAATCCACTTTCCACCTCTCCCCGAAAAGCGGTGTGGGGCTTGATACGATTGATCACAATAATGTGGTCTGCTTCATAGGCGTTCTGATCCGTGTAAATCGACATTCCGTCACGAGTTTCGCCGACGTTCACAACATCCATGCTGGCAACAATAGGAGCACCGACGCTGTCTTTTGTTATCCCCAGTTCAGCCAACACTTCTTTTTGCCCTTCTCCCGTTGCTCCACCATGACTTCCCATTGCCGGCACAATAAATGGAGATCCTCCCGCATTTTTTACAGCTGATACGGTCTCTCGAGTCAAGACCGGCAGTTCTGCTACTCCCCTGCTTCCAACTGCTATGGCAATCCGATCCCCTTGTTTGATTCTTTGAAGAACATCTCTTTTCTGTATCGCCCGCTGAACTTCCTTCGCCACATCCTGAACGACAGGCACATCAAACGATTGCTCAACCTGAACCATATCCGGTAACGGGATCGGGTCCAGCAATTCATTGACAATACTCATCATTTAACCCTCCTCGTACTTAAGGTTCCTACGAATCAAAATTAGACAAACCGGCTTTTTGCAAAATCTCCCTCAAAGGTTGACAGCGTTCCGTATCCACGAGATTTCCCGGTGAAAATACATACGGTTCGACATTTTTTCCAACCATTCTCATTGCTTCTTTTACAACATTTATCGGAGGTGCATCCCATTTATAGAGTAAAGGAAGATAGGCAAGCTTTCGATGCAAATTCATCATTGATTCAAAGTCTTGTTCCAGAAAAGCTTTATATATGCCGATTTGCAAATGCGGCGCAATATTAACACCCATCGATATTGCACCATCCCCGCCTAACATCAATGTATTCAACAAGTGGTCATCGTAACCGGAAAAAACTTTAAAGTCAGACCTTACCTCTTTAGTCTTGAGAATCATTTCCCGGATGTGTCCCGCTTCATCCACGGTTTCCTTGATACCGAGGATCGACGGAACTTCTAGCGCAAGTTTTGTGACCAGATTTGGATTTAAGTCGTATCCTACTGCCCCCGGAAAATTGTATAGAAGCATAGGCAAATTAGTATCATTTGCCAACTGTTTATAATATAAAATTAAGTTGGCGTCATTCACTTGCCAAAAATAAGGAGGTATAACAACAATACCATCGGCTCCTATATCCTCAGCATGTCGGGACAGTTCCCTAGTTTCCTCATAAGAAGCTGTCCCAGTGCCTATAAGCACCGGCACTCTGCCTTTAACAGCAGCCACAGCTTCAAATGCCGTTTGTTTACGTAAACGCAGAGACATATATCCAAATTCCCCGCCGGTGCCCATAAAGAACAATCCGTTTACGCCAGCTGCAATGAGTTCGTCTATGTGTGCTTGCATACCGGGAACATCCAGACTACCGTCTTGTTTTAGCAAAGTCACGACAGGAGGAATTATTCCTTCCCAGTTAGGATTAGTCATAACTCCACTCCTTTACCATTTTATACATGGTTTTCCGAAAGTTTCATTCGGGGTGATTCTATTAAATGTTGATTAAAGAAATAATCAGGCTTCCTGCCGTTCAACACATGTAAAACATTTTCAGCCGTTTTTCTTTTCAATTCAGCTTGTGACTCCTCAGAGTACCAGGCAATATGAGGAGTAAGGGTGACCTGATTCATATCCAGTAACGGACTTTGAAGAGGTATCGGTTCTTCTTCAACAACATCCAGAGCAACACCGGCAATTTGATATTCTTCTAAAGCAACAGCTAATGCCTTTTCATCAATGACTGGCCCACGAGCTGTATTAATAATGAATGCTTCTGTTTTCATTTGCTCAAATTGTTCTGTGCTAATCATTCCGCGCGTGCTTTCCGTTAAGGGTGCGTGAACCGAGATGAAGTCCGAACTTCGGCAAAGTTCCGAAAGATCTACGAGTTCAACATTATGATCACGAGCGACCTGATCATCAGCGTACGGGTCATAGGCAATAATATTTAAGCCGAACGCCTGGGCTTTTAAAGTGAGTGTTTGCGGAATTTTACCAAAACCTAATAACCCTAATGTTTGACCCCGTAACCGATAAATGGGCCGACCTTCATTAAAATTCCAAACCCGTTTTTTCACTGTATGATCGAGAAATGCAATTTTTCTAGCCGCCGCAAGGATTAACGCGAACGCATGATCTGAAACCTCATCCATACAGTAATCGGTCACATTGCTAACGACAATCCCATGTTTAGATGCTATCTCCACGTCAATCGTATTGACCCCTACACCATATCGGGAGATCACTTTGCATTTTGGCAATGCATCGAGAACTTTTTTGGGGAATGGCGCATATTGAGTTATAATGCCATCTGCATCTTGACAGGCGGAGATAACCTCATCTTCAGTTCGACACTGTTTTTTAATAAATTCTATGTCCCCATGGGAAAATACCTCTTCCTCAGGCTGTAATGAAGAAAATTCATAATCACTGATCACTACCTTCCACTTCGCCATAAAAGTGTTTACCTCCAAAATTTTATATTATAAAACTTCGTTTTATTATATGATGTACTATACACTTTAAAGGAAAGCGCTTTTAATTTCAACAATTAAATGTTTTTTTATGATGCCTTATATAAATTTATTTAAAAAAGGATTCACCATATTTTCGATATTGGTAAGCCACATCTTCATCAAGATCGACTCCGAGGCCAGGTTTGTCAGGGATCGTCAAATGCCCGTTCTGTATGAGGGGTTTAGGGTGATCCTTGGCAAGATCATCCCAAAATGGAACGCTCGCTGCATGCCATTCCAATACCAGAAAGTTTGGAATCGCGGCACATACGTGGGCCACAGCCATCGTCCCGATAGGGCTGCTGATATTGTGCGGTGCCAAAACCACGTTATGCATATCTGCCAAATCAGCAATTCTACGGGCTTCCATTAAACCTCCAACCTTTTGAAAATCAGGGGAAACGATGTTCACGGCTTGCTTATGCAATATCTCAGCAAATTGATGGCGCAAATAATGATTTTCACCAGATGCAATCGGTACCTGTGTTTCATGAGTGACCCAACGTAAAGCATCGATATTTTCAGGAGGCGTTGGATCCTCTAACCATAATAAATCATAAGGTTCACAGGCTCGTGCCAACTTAATAACATCATTAACATTATAATTCCAGTGACAATCGATGGCGATATCGATCCCATCGCCTACCGCATTACGGACAGCTGCTACTAAACTGACCATGAAATCAATTTCTTTTCTCGTTAACGAACGATTATAATCATCCATGGAATAGGGTGTCGGAACATCGACATCGAATTTCAGGGCAGTAAATCCTTTCTCAACCATTTTTTTCGCCTGCTCTGCATAATCTTCCGGATTGATCATTCCCGCTTCTGAACGCTTGCCGCCGTGATACTTCATACTTAATTCCTGTTCTTCCTCTACGCTAGCGTTTTTATCCCAGTGTGGCGTACGCGTTAACAACACGGGAGAGATACTCTCCAAAGAATCACCGGCATGGCAATCAGCATAGATTCGAATCTTTTCCCGATATTTACCACCCAGCAGTTGATAAACGGGCACATTCAGTTTTTTGCCGACGATATCAAACAAAGCGGTTTCAATTCCCGTAATCGCATGCAGTGTCATTCCGGTTAGACCACCGGCAACAGTCGCTGTACGCATACGTCGAAACAAATAATCGATATTTCGCGGATCCTCTCCAATTAGAACTACTTTTAATTCCGACACTACTGAGGTTAAGCCCGGAGCGAAAAAAGCCTCCCCATATCCAACCGTATCATCATCTGTGATTACCTTGATAATCGTCCAATCATAGTTTGCTTCTACCACAGCCGTTTGTACATCCTTTATCCTCATAACTTAAAACCTCCCCTTTTAATGAAAATATCCTTTTAACGCTTAAGAGAAAGAGCTAGAGAACATTCTCTAGCTTCACTTCTCAAAACACTTTCAACCCTCTACCAAAAATATCAATCTGAGGCTTCCTCTACTTCCTCCATAAAATCGTTAACGATATCTTCGCCAATCGCTTCTGAATGATCTTCAATTACAGGTTCAACAGCTTCCTGGAATCTTTCAAATTCTTCATCTGTGATCTCTGAAAATTCCATACGCTCTTGCAGATCTTCCAAACTGCTTTCTTCCACTTCACGTGTCCGTTCCCGATTAAATTCCCTCGCTTCGTATGCGGATTCCGCAATTGCATCCTGTTGCTCTTCATCCAAATCATCCCAAATTGGTTTACTGAATAGAAAGACAAACGGTGTGTAAACATGGTTCGTTCCGGATAGATAATCGTTTACCTCGTCAAAACCTTCAAGATCAATTGTAGGATACGGGTTCTCCTGACCGTCTATTGTACCTTGTTGTAAACCTGTGAACACTTCTCCCATAGACATGGGGGTTGGGTTAGCACCCAATGTTTCCCAAACATCCAAATGAATATCTGTTTCCATCGTACGAAGTGTTAATCCCTCAAGATCATCCATGCTTTCGACCGGCTGTACATCGTTTGTTAAGTTTCTAAAACCATTTTCCCACCACGCCAAACCGACTAAATCTTGATCTTCCAACATATCGAGCATCTGATCTCCAAAAGGCCCATCCAATACTTCATCGGCAACCTCATGATCGGGAATTACAAATGGCAAATCAAATACTCCATATTCGGGCAAAAAGGTAATAAGCGGAGAAGTCGATGGTATTGTGATTTCCAAATCCCCATTTTGTAACATTTCTGTAGCTACAACGTCACCTGCTATTTGCTCGGAATGGTAAACTTCTACATTGAAATCATCCGTTTTTTCTGTTAAAAGCTCTCCAAAGTGCACAGCAGATTCATACAAAGGATGTTGATCGTTTAATCCTAAGCTAACACGAAGGGTTTGTGCATCGGGGTTATCACTTTCAATTTCTTCAGCATCTTCCTCATCTTCACCTTCTGCATCCCCACTATCGACTTCATCCTCGCTTACGTCTATTTCTTCGCCCCCACAAGCAACTGCTAACACCAACAACAATGCCAACGTCAAAAATAACCCAAACGCTCTAAACCTTTTTTTCATAATGTAATTCCCCCTATAAATAGTCGTACAACCAAGCACTGAACGGACAAGACATCTTTTTTATCACCCCCTTAGTCTCCAATAATTAATCCATCAAAGAGACTAGAAATAATGATAACTGTGGAACAAAAGTGATAATTAATAAACTAATAATCAAGGCGATTAAATACGGTAAAATTGCTTTGGCCAAAGTTAATAACGGAATACCCGAAATGCCTGAACCAACAAATAAGTTGACACCCACTGGAGGTGTGATAAATCCAATCGCCAAATTAACAACCATCACTATACCAAAGTGCACTGGGTCCATACCAAGCTCCGTAACGATGGGCATTAGGATAGGTGTCATAATTAAGATCGCAGCAACCGTTTCCATAAACGCTCCCACAATAAGTAATAGCACAGTGATCAATAAGATAATAACGATTGGATTTGTCGATAAGTCTGTGATGAGTACTGCCACCTGAACAGGTATTTGCTCTATCGTTAGCAAGCGTCCAAAAGCTGCAGCTACTCCCACAATAATTAAAATCGTTGCTGTAGTTAGCGCAGCATCACGAAAAACACCAAATAAATTTTTGATTTTCAATTCCCGATGCAGTAGAAGCCCTACAATTAAAGCAACAACCACCGCCACAACGGCAGCTTCTGTTGGCGTGAAGATACCTCCATAAATCCCGCCCAAAATAATAAAAGGGATTACTAAAGCCCACTTGGCATTCCACAGTGCTTTTAAAAAGTCTTGAAAAGTAGTCTTTTCTTCTCGACCCTTATACCCCTTCTTCTTGGAGTAAATATATGCCCATAGCATTAGTATGCCCCCGATAAAAAGCCCCGGGATAATACCTGCTATAAACATATCCCCTATTGACGTCAGTGATGAAGTACCATAGACGATCATGGGAATGCTCGGCGGAATTATGACGCCGATGGTACCTGCCGCAGCTACAGTAGCAGTAGCAAACTTTTTGTCATAGCCCATATCTACCATTGCCGGAATCATAATCGCACCAATCGCTGCGACAGTGGCTGGTCCAGAACCTGAAATCGCCGCAAAGAACATACATGTAACGATGGCAGCCATGGCAAAACCACCCGTAAAGCCCCCGACCATCACATTGGCCAAATTAAACAAACGGTTAGTTATACCGCCTTTACCCATCAGTTCACCAGCAAGTATGAAGAAAGGCACGGCCATTAATGGGAAATTATCCGTTTCTGTTACCAAACTTTGTGCAATGAAATTTAATGACATAGTTTCCGAATATAATAACGTAACCATCGTAGCTAATCCTAACGAAATTCCTATAGGAACGCTTAGTGCTAAAAAAATGAAAAAAGAGACAAATAAGATGATTGCAGTCATGAGTACACCTCCTATTGTTTCATCTGTTCCTCAAATTCTTCTTCGACATCCTCAAAATCACCGGTTTTCAACCGGGTAATCTGCTTCCAAATATGTTGAATAAGTCGAACAGACGCTAAAAACATGCCTACAGGAGCTGCCAAATAAACTGCTCCCATCGGAATTTGTAATCCCGGGGTAATCTGTCCTCGATCAAAAGTCGTAGAGGTAATCTCGAAACCAAAATAGACCATTGTAACAGCAAAAATAAGGAAAAGAAAGTTCGCAATAATGTTAATAATGATTTTTCCTCTTGCTTTAAATAACATGAGAACGGCGTCCACAGAAATATGGCGTTGTCTTTTTATCCCGTAACTAATTCCTATCAAAACTAACCACACAAAAGAAAATCTTGCTAATTCCTCCGCCCAACTTGAAGAACTATTCATCACAAATCTCATAAAGACGTTGTAAGACACAACCACTGTCGCAAGTGCACTTAGAAAAACCACGATGTATTCTTCCAGATGTTTGTCCAACCAGCGTAAAATTCTCAAAGACCAATCCCCCTTCTCTCTTTATATGTTTTATAATATAAAATTATGTTCTTATATAGTTTTTATTATATATGAAACCGCATACATTGTAAATAAAAAACATTTTTTTGCATCGCTGGCACCACAACGATAACCCACACGTGAGTAATGTAAATTCATATAAGTCGTCCTTGCTTAGAACGACCTATATGAACGATTCATGCTTGCTAACTAAGCATTCATATCTTTATTATTATCACCGTTAACTCTTCGTTTAACATACCAAGCCCTAATTAAAGGCGAAAACAATGTAAGCACAGCTAGCGACAATAAAATAGCCGTTATTGGTCGAGTGAAGAACACATCATAACTCCCTCCGGACATCACTAATGATCGTCGTAGATTCGATTCCATCAAGGGGCCCAGGATAAGAGCCAAGATCACCGGTGAAGCCGGATACCCATATCTAATCATAAAGTAACCAATCACCCCGGCTACAAACATGACCCATACATCAAAGAAATTATTTCCGATAGAGTAAGAGCCGACCACGCATAATACTAGAATGAACGTCGCCATAATCGGTTTAGGAATTAATAAAATCTTGACAAAATGACGAATGCCGATCAACCCGTAAATCAGTATAAGAATCGTAGCTACGATCATACCAACAAATATCGTGTATACAACATCTGCATTTTCAACAAACAATAAAGGCCCCGGCTGCAAACCTGCCACCATCAATGAGCCCAACATAACAGCGGTAACCGCGTCACCCGGGATACCCAAAGTTAATAAAGGAATCATGGATCCGCCTGAAGTACCGGTATTTGCTGATTCAGGGGCGGCGACACCTTCCATAGCCCCTTTCCCAAATTCTTCGGGTTTTTTGGAAAATCTTTTTGCTTCGTTATAAGCGACAAACGCCGATATATCTCCACCTGCACCGGGAATCATGCCAATACCAGTGCCGATTGCGGATGATCGGAGCATCGTGATAATCAAGCTTTTAAATTCTTTCCATTTTAGCTTACTTTTCTCAATCGTAAGGTTGATTTGTTCTTTGGAAAAAATGTCTTCCATCATTTTGAATGCTTGAGCCGCTGCAAATAACCCAATCATTACAGGGATAAAATCCACCCCATTAAGCAATTGAACGTTGTCAAAAGTAAACCTGGCAAACCCGTCCATAGGATCTAATCCGATGGTAGCTACCAATAAACCTGCAACTCCGGCAATCAAGCCTTTTAACATCGATTCCCCGGCAACACTTGAGATAATGGACAATCCAAAAAGCGCTAAGGCAAAAGTTTCCGGTGCACTGAAATTCAGTGCAAAGTTAGCCAAAACAGGCGAAAGGAAAATTAAAATCGTAACGCTTACAACAGCCCCTGTTGCAGACGAATATACGGCAACCAATAACCCTTTCTGACCTAGTCCTCTTTTCGTCATCTCATAACCATCTAAAGCAGTAGCCGCTGCAGCAGGAGTTCCCGGTGTCCTAAGTAAAATAGCCGTAATCGATCCGCCGTAAATCGCTCCAAAATATAAACTTACAAGTAATAGGATACCTGCTGCAGGATCCATTCCATAAGTAACAGGGACAAGAAGTGCAACCCCCATCGTTGCTGTCAATCCAGGTAAAGAACCAATCGCAATTCCAAGGGCAGCTCCAACAATTAGGATGAGGAGCATTTGCCATTCAAGAACATTCGCCAGTCCTTGCATAAATAAGTCCATGAATATCTCCCTCGCTCTCTTTTTAGAACAGTATCCCTGTTGGAATAGGAACAGTTAATAAATTTTCAAAGAAAACAAATATGAATAAAGCGACCATTATAGGCACAGTAATTAAGAAAGCGATCTTTCGAATGTTTGTAATCAACAACAGAACCAACACAAATAGGATCGTACTGCTGTAATAACCTAAAAAGTTGATCAATAGCAGATAAACGAATAAAATGCCGATAGTTAGGGCAATCATCTTCACTTTGGTTGTTGGCGCTTCTTCTTTTGTTATAAATGATTTAATAAATAAGATGATTCCCAATATCATAAGCAGTGTAGAAAAAATTCTCGGGATGAATTCCGGCCCGGTTTCAGAATCTGTACCCGTAGCCGGAAAACCAAATGTTTGATATAAAAAAAAGATTGCCACCGCCATGACGATGATACTGCTAATTAAATCCACCCTTTTCACATCTGTTCCCTCCTTAAAAAGAGTGAGGTTGGTTGTCCAACCTCATTGTCATTACTCAAGCCCTAAATCAGAGATTAACTCACCGTAGAAATCATAACTTTCCCCCATCATTTGTCCGAAGGACTCGCCGTCTGTAATCGTCATTCCGAGTCCGTTATCTTCCATAAACTCTTGAAATTCCGGTTCTTCCGCTCCTGCCATAAAGGCTTCTTCTAAGACCGAAGCAACCTCATCAGGAGTATCTTCAGGTACAACAACGCCTCTCCACGGTCCTACACCGTCAGCTCCAGAGAATCCTTCTTCTTCAAAAGTAGGCACTTCAGGGAATACTTCGGCACGTTCTTCATCCATAACCGCTAATGTCTTCAGTTCCTCTCCTTCAACCTGAGGCAAGACTTCAGCAGGGCTTACGGGAACGGCGTCGATATGACCGCCTAATAGGGAGGTGACTGCAGGAGCAGCTCCATCAAAAGGCACATGCTCAAACTCTACACCCGTCTCCTGCTCAATCGCAGAAGCAGCTAAATGCCAAATTGATCCAGAACCAGAATTTCCCATTTGAATTTCTCCGGGATTTTCCTCAGCGTAATCGATAAACTCCTCCAACGTATCATAAGGAGCGTCAGCAGGGACGGTGACTGCTGGGGGATCAAAATTCATTTGCCCGATCGCTTTAAAATCCTCGTGGGAAACATCCGCCAATCCCATATGTGGCAGCGTGACTAATTCTACCGTTACCAATGTGACGGTTTGTCCATCTGGAGCTGCAGTCGCCCCTTCGGTAAAACCTACGGCACCACCGCCTCCGGTCGTATTCACAACCCCTATTGATTCACCCAGGTGTTCCTCGGTTGCATCCGCCAACGCTCTGGCTACAGCGTCCGTGCCACCTCCAGCATCATAAGGGACTATAAGTTCAACCGGACCCTCGGGGAAATCTGCAGCAGCGTCCTCATCACCACCAGCCTCACATCCAGCAAATAAAGCTATTGAAAAAGCTAATGTACTTATCCAAATTTTTTTACCCATATCTATAATTCATCTCCTTCAAACTCTTAGGTCACCACAACTATTGAGCTGTGAAAAAAATAAAATCATCAAAATCATAGTAGTCTTTCTCTTTAAATAAGGCTATCACCTCAAATACTATAAAAACGTTTTTTATGTTCATTATTATAGAACATCGTTCGCATGCGTGCATTATACATGAAACCGCTTTCTCTGTAAACAAAAATATAAACTTTAGTGTAAATCTTAAAGTTCTACAATAGAAAGAGCGCTATTAAAGTCCCTGTTCCACTAAATATAAACGCAAAAGCGATGTTCCACCAGGCAATCCGATATGGATTTTCCTTCAATAAACTACCTGTTAACGTCACGGTAATATTGAACGGCCCGGCCATCACTGTCGATAAACTTGAGGTGATCAGGACGATAGCAAAACTCATAGGGTTAATGATCGATAATAGCGGTTGAATCACTTCTCCCAAGATGCCCATCGTTACGAGCGGGTGGAAACCGACAAACGCCAACCCTAAAAATAACAATTGGATACCGACAAATAAAAAAAGCGGTGTATCGGACAGGTAAAGCAACGGTTCTTGAACCATAGTCATCAGCTCTGTTTCTCTTAATACACCGATGAATAGTCCTAAAGACAAGAAAAGAACGACATAGCTCCCCATGGTCGAGACACGCATTCGCCAATATTGCAAACTATAGATATAAAAAGTACGTATTCGTTTAATGAGAAACGCCCAAACCGTGGAATAAGGAATAATAATAATGGAGACGGTTGTCAAAAAGCTAAAGCCAAACACCTCTCCCATCAAAATAATGCATCCAATAAACAGGACTAAAAAAATGAGCATACCAGCAATTTTGCGATAGACTTTCCACTCAATTTTTTCATTCATTTGTTGATCCTCGGACAACCGATACTTTTTATACCGACGTCCAATAGCCCAACTGAGCAAGAACAGCGCAATGGAAAAAACAAGAAGCCAGGGAAGTAACCGTAAGTAGTCTATCTGTGTAATATCAATCGTGAGCGCAACCATGACTTCCATCGGACTCCATACCAGACACAATGCATAGGCTCTTAGCATAGCCTGGCTGATAAATATACTGCGAATTTTATTCGCCATGGTCTGTAGATTTTTCTGCAATACAGATTGCACCAGAGGAATCATGGCTATATTTAAAAACGATCCCAGTAAATAACTGGCCATCATTCCTCGTCCGTATAGTTGGCCCAAATGGGCAACCTGTGACTTCAAAAGCTTATTCACGCTTTGGTCGTATCTCCCAACAATAATAATGCCGTTGATAAAAGGCAGAACAAAAAATAATGCCAAAATCTCGACAAAGGTATTTAGATAATAGGGCAATTCATACCAGTTTATACCGCTATGGATGAATAAACCCAATCCAGCCACAGCAAAGATTGTCCCCATCAATTGAAACAGCCGTTCAGCCTTGCGGAAGCATACAACCAATAATAGAATTGCAAGTATACCTGTGACATAGTTCAGGCTGTCCAGTTCCAGAAAAGCATTGATTAAATAAATGAAAATGAGCAGACTATATAATAGATGCATTAAAGTGAACCTTTTTCTTTCTGATCTGGCATGGCATGATCATAAGCTACCTTACGTCTGAGGCGCTTGATATCTTTCATATTCACTACCGCGATGCCGGATAATACAAGTAGTATCCCAAGCAAAGTCCCCAATGACAAAGTTTCTCCCAAGAAAGCCCACCCAGAAAGAGCACCTACAACCGGGACTGCCAATAATGAAATCGATGATTTACCCGCTTCCCCCTCAGAAAGAATAAACGACCATAGAATATAGGCCAATGCGGAAGCGAGAACACCAGCAAAAACTAGGCAGAATATTGCCATCCAACTCCATTCCACCGAGCCCCCCGGTTCTAAAATAAAGGAAGCCACTAACAAACCAAGAGCCCCGATTATCATCTGATACGTTGTAAACTGCGTTTTATCATGATTGTGCAATACTTTTTTGATAATAATGTTAGAGGTAGCCCATGCTATTGAAGCAGAGATTGCAAACAATTGGGCAACAATTGTGACTCCACTCCATGTCATTTCCAGAAAATTGACGTCTAGAACTAAAATAAGACCCGTTAACCCAATCAATAAACCAGAAATTTTAGCGAAATTGATACGCTCATTAGGGATAAAGAAATGAGCTAGAATGGTCAGCCAAAATGGCATTGAAAATGCGAGAATAGAACCTACCCCTATGCTTAAATATTCTAAAACTGACTGCGTAACGGCAAATACGTAAGCAGTTTGAAGTAAACCACAAAGCGCGTACCATTTCCAATCTTGTTTTTTAGGAAAGGGTATTTTTCTATAAAAGCAAATAGCGAGCAAAACAGCTGAACCGAGAACAAAACGAAAGGCTGAAAACATAATTGGGGGGAAATATTCTAGTGCTACACTCATCACCGCCCAGTTTGTCCCCCAAATAATACAAAGCAAAACCATTTGCCATATCATAAAATCATCCTTATTGTGGCCTGAATCTACGTAACCACAAACCACCCGATCAACGGGTGGTTTGATTAGCCCTACAGGGGCATATTACTACCAAAGCCTTAAGGTGTTTGTAGTTTCGCAAGCCAGTTATGCTTCTAAATTGTTTATTTTATTCTCTATCATCTTTGCATTTTTTAACCGATTAATAATTCCTTCTAGATTAAGTCTCACGCTATTGCGTGGGAGAGCTGAAACGGAAGTTCTTTTAATCCTTAAACTCTTTGACAATGTTTGGTGGTTCCTCTCCATTGACACCTTTAACTAGATTTTCGGCAGCAAGTTTGGCCATATCAGACCGGGTTTTATTTGTAGCTGAACCGATATGAGGGATAGTGACTGCATTGGGCATCTGTAATAACGGGTGTTCAGGGTCGACCGGTTCTTGTTGAAAAACATCCAAAGCAACTGAACGGATCTCACCAGCTTGTAATGCCTCAACCATGGCTTTTTCATCAACGGTTTGTCCCCGTGAACCATTTACAAACACTCCTGAATCTTTCATTAGCTTGAATTCATCTCTTCCTATAAAATGAACCGTCTCCGAGCTTAAAGGGGTCATTAACACGACAAAGTCTGAATGTCTCAGCAAATCTTCTAAAGAGGCATACGTATAACCATGTTCTTTTTCAACCTCGTATTTACGACTTCGATTGTAATATAAGACATTCATGTCAAACCCGTATTTTCCTCGTTTGGCAATTTTTTCGCCGACTCTTCCCATGCCTATTAAGCCTAGGGTTGCATGGTGGACATCTGTGCCAAAAAACTTTCTGTCCCCCTCCCCATTTTTCCATCGGCCTTGTTTCACATAATGGTCTAATTCGGGGAGTCTGCGTGCAGCACTTAAGATTAAACCAAAAATTAAATCGGAGACTGTATCATCCAATACATGCGGCGTATTCGTACCTATAACATCGTGCTTTTGCATTGCCTCTATATCAAAATTGTTGTAACCAACAGACGCATTGCTGACAATTTTTAGTTTAGGTGCCTGATTAAGTAATGAATCATCGATTTTCTTTCCCGTGATTAGCAGACCTTCTACATCAGAAATTTCCGACCTCAGGTGATCGTCCGGAATGGGGCCTTCGCCATCCCATTTTCGAAATTCAAAATGTTGTCCAATATAGGATTCTACTTCTTCCGGAACAGGTGCAGCAAGGAATACTTTCGGTTTAATTATGACCCCTCCTCAATTGTAGAAATTTTTTATTTTAAAATGTAAAAACCGGTTTTGGAACCTTCTTGGCAATAGCATCTTCGAATGCGTCCACTGCATCATCCGGTTGGTAGTAAGCAACCATTTCCTCTGTTCGGATGGCTCCTTCATCCAATAATTTAATCGCACGTTCAAAATTCACCCAGTCCTGCGAAAAGCTCGTATAAATGGAAATCTCTTTACGCACGGCTGTAGAAAGATTCGCTTCCACCTGATTGGCAAATATCCCTACAAGGGTGATAGATCCCCCTTTGACCACAACTTCCAGACTTGTTTGGAAAACAGGAGAGGCGCCGGAACATTCGACAACGGCATGGACTGTTTCTCTGCCGTACTTTTCGTTCAATGCTTCTGATATCGATTGCTCACTTGTATTAATCGTTTGAAAACCAAATTCCCTTATCAAGGGAAGGCGTACGTCTTCATCTGAATAAATCCCAACAACGATCGGCTCTGCGCCAACAACTTTCACCATTTGAGCCGCTAAGAGTCCAATTGGACCCGGACCGGTAACTAAAACCAAATCACCCGCTTTAATATCACTTCGATCCAATATGGCATGTGTTAAAACGGAGGTGGGCTCCACTAAACATGCCTTTTCAAAGGAGAGGGTATCGGGAATCTTGTGCAGAAATTTGGGATTAACAGCTACCTGCTCTGTAAAAATTCCGTCTCTATGCATCCCCCTGATGTTGAAATTATTGCAAATATGGTGATTTCCTTTAAGACAGGATTCACACTTGCCACAATTCACGATTGGTTCGATGACCACACGATCTCCCAGTTTATAATCTGTAACATTTTTACCGATTTCTACAACTTGACCCGAGCATTCATGCCCCATGGTCACGGGTGGCTGAATAAAATGATGTGTGGGAGCAAAATGGTAGGCATGAATATCAGAGCCGCATATAGAAGCATTTTTTATTTGCACCAGCACTTCGTCTTCCTTAGGTGTAGGCGGTTCAATATTATCTACACTGATACCCCCGTGCTTTCTTTCTATCTTTCTGATTGCTTTCATTGCGTTCTCCTCCTACGTCGAATACCTGATATTTTAATGGAAGGTCTAATCCATTAATTGACCGCCATTGACTTCTATAATTTCACCCGTTAAATAGTCAGCATAATCCGATGCCAAAAATAAAATCGACCCGACGGTTTCATCCGGTGTCCCTGCCCGTCCTAACGGAATTTGCCCCACCATTTTTTCCATCACCTCAGGGGATGTGAATTGCTCATGAAACGGCGTGGTAATAATCCCCGGGGCAATGGCGTTGACCCGAATGCTGTATTCCACCAAATCTTTTGCCATACCGCGGGTCAATGTGCTTACACCGCCTTTAGAGGAGGCATAAGCTAAAGCGCCTAAGCCTCCGCCGTTACGAGCGGCAACAGAAGTCACATTTATCACTTTTCCTATGTCCTGTTTTTTTAATAAAGGAACCGCTGCTTTGGTTACCAAATAGACAGATTTGAGGTTGACATTCATGATTCGATCCCATAATTCCTCTTCGAGGTCTTCCAGACGGGCTCTTTCGACCATCGATCCGGCATTGTTGACCAAAATGTCCAGCCGCCCGAATCGTTCTTGTATTTGATCGACCATTCGATCCACTTGCATTTTATCAGCCACATCTCCCTGTACAATGAGCGATTGTCTTCCCAATCGCTCAATTTCTTTAGAGAGTTCTTTAGTTTCCTCCAAACTGCGATTACAGTGTACAATTACATCTGCACCTTTTTCCGCTAAACGTAATGCAGCTGCTCTGCCAATGCCCGTACTGCTGCCTGTCACCCACGCAATTTGACCTTCAAAAGAATACATTATGCCTCCTCCTTATAAAAACAAACCCTAGATTTCGTCCCGTTCAATTTTATCTACTTAGCTTCTACGAAAGTATTTGTTAACGAACCCAGCTTTTCAATTTCCACAGTAACTTCATCCCCCGGCTTCAAAAACTCTCTCTTATCTTCAGGCATTCCTAAAGCGACACCTTCCGGTGTACCGGTTAAAATAATGTCACCGGGCTTTAACGTCATATGACGGGAAATATAACTTAATATTGATTTGCAAGAGAAAATCATATCTGAAGTGTTAGAGTCTTGACGAACCTCCCCATTCACGGTTGTCTTTAAATCCAATGTTTGGGGGTCTTTGATTTCATCCGATGTGACAACGAAAGGGCCGATAGGGCTAAAGTCATCACATGTTTTCCCGAGCAACCATTGCGGTGTTCTGGTCTGAAGGTCTCGGGCTGATAAATCGTTGGCTGTACTGTAACCAAATACGTAAT
This sequence comes from Salicibibacter cibi, assembly GCF_016495865.1. Lineage (NCBI taxonomy): Bacteria > Bacillati > Bacillota > Bacilli > Caryophanales > Bacillaceae > Salicibibacter > Salicibibacter cibi. The sequence goes on along the minus strand of NZ_CP054706.1, from coordinate 427,203 downwards.
CAAGCGCTCGATCTTCAGGGACATCTTTCATTTCTTTACCAACAATCACCGCAAGTTCAACCTCATAATCCATTTGATCGGTAACTTTTGGTACTGCTATTTCTGATCGATGACTTGTCAACGTGTTATTAAATTTATTGAAAAGAATAGGCACCTCAGGATAAGGGGAACCGGTCTCGTCAGCGTGTCGTTGATAATTTAACCCGACGCAAATGATCTTTTCAGGATTGGCAATGGGCGTCTCGAAATCTACGTCTTCCTCATTTAATAACAGATGAGATTGATTCGAAAGTGAAAGATTGGAAATGTATTGCTTTAAACTTTCTAATAAGTTAGTGCCATCGCTTAATAATAATTCTTCCAAACGAATTGGAATGCCTTCCTGGGGCTGATTTTCAAGTGCTTTTTTCACGTTGACAATCCCTTCTTCTACCGATACCCCCAAGAAACGCTCACCATTTTGTTGATATGTACACAATTTCATTTTTTTCATCCTCCTCAAGTTTTTTAATAAAAAATCTTAAATAGTTTATAGCGATGCTCCGGAATCAATTGTAGTGATCGTACCGGTCATAGTATCCGTTTCTACCAACGTGTCAACTTGTTTCACACAATCAGCGATTGTCGGTGTTTTATGCAAAGGGGAATCCTTTATAAATTGCTGTACCATCGATTCACTATGTCCTTTTGTCCATCTCGTATCAAGAATTCCCGGAGCGATCGCGTTTACCAATATTTCCGGTCCTAATGCTTTAGCTAAACCTTTAGTTAAATGATTGACCGCAGCTTTAGAGACAGAGTAAGGGAGCGAACTTCCCGTCGGTCTGCTTCCTGCAATGGATGAAGTGATGATCAATCGGCCTATCTTACGGGCTTTAAGGTAAGGGGCAGCGGCCTTTGCAGTCAACCATACGCCTTTAACATTAACATTCATAATCCGGTCCCAGTCGTCCTCGCTCACACCTTCCAAATCATCAAATGGACGAAACACTGTCGTACCTGCATTGGCGATGACAACATCCAGTCTACCAAATTTTTGAATAACTGCTTCGATCATTTCATATACTTGTTCACTTGAAGAAACATCAGCTTGAACAGACATAGCCTCATAGCCATCTTTGATAACCTCATCTACAGTTTCATGCGCTTCCTTCTTAGATTGGGAATAGTTGACAGCAACATCCATTCCTAAACGAGCGAGATGAAGCGTTATCGCTTTTCCGAGACCGGTTCCTCCACCGGTAACCAAGGCCACACGCTTTTCGATCCCCATACCTACCACCCCTAAAAGCATTTAAAGTTTCATAGTCTGCCCAAAACATTAAGGGCAGACCATACACATACTAACCACTCCCATTACATTGTTTCGGCTAATCTCCAAATGGCAAATTCCTGATGGTTGTTTTTCTCAGAAGCTGTCAACTTACCATTAGCCACTTCCATAACCAGATCATAAATTTCCATCCCTATGTCGTTAATATTGTGTGTACCTTCCAATATTTTTCCCGAATCTACGTCAATATGTTCCGGCATATTTTTATATAGTTTGGGATTCGTACCGATTTTAACTACCGGAACAATGGGAGAACCGGTTGGAGAGCCTTTCCCTGTGGAAAATAAAACGATTTGCGCCCCCCCGGCAGCCATACCAGCGACTGATTCAACATCATAACCCGGGGTATCCATAAAAATGAACCCTTTTTTCTCGGGTTTTCCGGAATAAGGAATTACTTCCTGTAAAGGAGCGGTCCCTCCTTTTTTTATGCAGCCCAAAGACTTTTCCTCTAGTGTCGTGAGCCCTCCCGTAATATTCCCCGGGCTTGGATTTGCCGATCGGACGTCTTCGCCAATCGCTAAAGCACGTGATTCATAATCGTCTACAATCTTCAAAAATTGCTCGCTTACTTCCTCACTCACTGAACGTTTTGCCAATATATGCTCGGCACCAATGGCTTCGGGGGTCTCGGCTAATATACTTGTGCCCCCATCATCAACGATCGCATCCGAGAATGCTCCAATCGATGGGTTAGCTGTCACCCCAGACCAAGCATCGGATCCCCCGCATTCAAGCCCGATCGTTAATTCGGTTACATCGGCCATTTCCATCTTTTCAAGATGACTCCGTTTTACCGCTTCCGCTAACCACTGCCTTCCTTCGTTTAAAGCCAACGAAATCGATTTGTTCTTCCGAACGGTAATAGCATGAACATGGTGTCCTTGCTTTTGAAGTTCCTCAGCGATGGTTTCAGCAGGGTCATTCTGACCCATGCCTATGAATAACGTGGCACTAACATTGGGATGCCCGGCCGTCCCTTTTAACGTTCGGTAGATTTGTTGGATATCTTCAGGGTACTGCATTTGTCCCGTTTGATGGGTAACCGGAACCGCCTCAGGAACCAGATTCGCCAACTTTTTTGTCAACCCGGCCAGCTCTCCGGTAGTGTTCATGACAATCACGTGATTTCGAACCCCGATCGTGCCATTTTTTCTTCGATAACCGTTAAATGTTTTCATATTTTGCTCCTTTCTTCGCCAGAACGAGCAGCGTACCGTTCCTGTTCATTTAAACCACGAACATTGTGAGTATGCACATGATGACCGATGGCAATGTCTTCGGTAGCAATGCCTAGCCACTCCCCGTATTTCACGACACTTTGACCTTCGGGAATGAAATCAGTGGCGACTTTATGCCCATAGGAGATATTTTGTTGGACTTGAACATCCGCACTGTCTCCTTGGACGGACAATGCCTCACCTGCCCTTAAATTCCGAAGCGCAATGACCACATTATCTTCCGCATGCATTTTCAATGAATTAAAGGATTGCTCACTCATACCCTTCCTCCCATCTCTTTATCAATATGTTGTTCCTGAATGCGATATCGAAAATTCTCCAAGCTCAAGTTCTTCCAGTTTAGATTCCTGTCCTGAACAAATGTCAATAATCTTCTGTACCACTCGAGTAGCCTGCTGATCAGAGTCATCATTAGTAACGGCCACATCCACGAGCTCATCTTCGAAATCGTCTTCATTTTGCGGAGCAATCGTCATACTCGGCAGCGCTACAGAACCGGTGAAAACCCCACGACTACTCACCATGAGCACCACCGCGCAACCGGCGGAAGCCAATCCAGATAACGCTTCAACAATGTTGCTCGGTACACGCATTAAGTTAAACCCGTGCTCCTCCGGATAGGAACCATAGTTTAATAATCCGTCAATCGATTTTGTCCCGGTTAATCGTGCTTCGAGGTTCGAAAGATCGGTTTCTTCTTCAGACCATTCGTCAAGACCTGTGCTTCTAACTTGAACTTTCTCCCAACGTCCTCGACGCATACCCTCAGATAAAGATTGCAGATCTTGTTTCACTTTTGGATTTGGCGCGCGTTTGGACAAAATTCGTCCTGCCGGTTCTAATGTTTTCGACATTCCCATGATCACGTTCACATCATTATCGATTAACCTGTCAACCACCTTTCCTATCACAGGAGCTGTCTGATGAAGAGAGGATTCATCCGGCTCCACCGTCATAATCCCTACATTTATAGCCGATAGCGGGAAGTTTTTTCTGGTTTCTGAAGCAGCTTCTTCAGCCCATTGTTCAGCTGTCTTTACCCCCTCGTCAATAGTATTTTTTCCACCGGAAAGTTCTTGGATAGCAATTCCCTTAGTAGGTTTTGTTTTTGGTATGCTTTTCAGCATGCCACTAACTTGATTCGTTTCACAACCCAATCCAACGATTAATGAACTGTAAAGGTTTGGATTCTTCGTTACACCAACGAGAATGTTTTTGGTTAATTGAAAATCATCCCCCAATTGAGCACAGCCATTCGCATGCACAAAAGGAACGGCCATAGGAACTCGATCGGCAATCTCCCGCACAACGATACTCGAGCAAATCACGGAGGAGACAATACCAACATGGTTTCTCGTCCCCACCGTTCCATCACTTCTTTGATAGCCTTCAAATGTATAGGTCAAAAATGACTCTCCTTTCATGATCATGTTCTATTTGGCGATTTATATGGAAATGGTCCATTCTAATGACGAACCACCACCCCACCCATATAGCTGTTTAGAATGTTATAAATTAAAGGTAAGCTGAATTAAAGCAATAAATTAATCTCCTTCCTCCACTTTGGTGAATATGTAAAATCAGGCATAAAGTTTTACATTGTAAAATTAAGTTCGGATATATTTTTGATTATACATGAAATCGCATACATCGTAAATAAAAACTTTCCTCTGTAGTTTTAACGACTTAAACCGGTAACATCAAATAACGGGTGGGTCTCAGATAAGTATATGGAAACTCTTTATGATGCTAGTAAAAGATTATAAATTGTATTGACAAACTTATATCGATCATCTAATATATCAGATATCAGATTATCTATCAATGAAAGGGGGGATCATTTGGAACTTTCAATGCCGATCGCTTTGGTGACCGGCGGCGCTTCTGGCTTAGGGCTTTCTGTTGCTACAAGGCTCGCGTCTGAGAATAATCGGGTTGTTATTCTCGACATCAAATCAGAAGAAGGGAACCATGCGGTTCAAAAACTTGCATCACGTGGGCACGCTGTTACTTTTAAGAAAGTGGATGTCACCGATAAAGATCAAATAAACGCGACAGTTGACGAGATTTATCAGCAATTTGGCAGTATTGATTTTTTGGTTAACGCCGCAGGTATTATTAACCGTGTAAATGCCATTGATGTAACGGAGGAGCATCTAGAAGATATTATGACCGTAAATGTAAACGGTACCATTTATGCTTGTCAGGCTGTATTTAAATATATGAGCCGGCAAAAAAAAGGGTCGATTGTAAATTTCAGATCCATGCTTTCACATTATGGGAGTAAAAACTTGTTGCCCTATGCAGCTTCTAAAGGCGCTATAGCCCAAGTAACAAAATCGCTTGCCGTTGATTGGGCTGAACACCATATCAGAGTAAATGCAGTCAGCCCCGGCTATATTGAAACTAACCTTTCACATGGGGCAACGAAGGATCCTGATTTTAAAGAAAGAATATTATCCCGGACCCCTCAAGGGCGGTTTGGCAAACCTGAGGAAGTCGCTGCTGTTGTGTCTTTCTGTCTCTCCGACCATGCCAGTTTCGTTACCGGAGCAGACATCCCTATTGATGGCGGGATATTAGCGGGAGACCCATCCTTGTATCCCCCTGCGTAAGAGCATGCCAATGCGTAACTTTATCCCAGTAAAAAACACTTTAAAGGAGTTTTGTATCATGTCCACAGATTTGAATGCTTTTGCAGAAAAAGTTGGATTGCCCGATATGGCCATTGATCTTGAAGAAATACCTTGGGTCCCTCAAAGTGACCGAGTATGGTTTAAACCAGTGCGCTTTAACCTGCAAAGCGGTCAATGGATTAATTTGTTGTATGTGAAGCCCGGCGGCATTGTCAATCGTCATCGGCATACCGGCGGCCAAGTACTCGCTTACACTCTCCAAGGTCAATGGCGGTATTTGGAAAGAGATTGGATAGCTAAACCCGGAACCTTTGTATATGAACCACCTGGTGACATCCATACATTAACAGTCGATGGAGATGAACCGATGATCACACTTTTTATGTTAGAAGGTAGTATTCAATATATTGATGATAAAGATGAAATGACTTATCAAGACGATGTTTTTAGCAAATATCAGTTATACTTGAACTACTGTAAAGAACATAACATTATAGAACAAAACCTGCTTTATTAATCTATCTGTATGTGCATGTAGTGCCCCCTGCCATATTTACTCTTTTTTTTATTGGTTGGGGGCAGTGCTTTGCATCATAGCAAAAGTGAGGGTGAAAAATGGATTTAAAACTTACCAATAAAGTTGCTATTATACTCGCATCAAGCGACGGATTGGGTAAAGCTTCGGCTTTGGAATTTGCCTCCGAAGGGGCACAAGTGATAATATCCAGTCGTAACGAAAGCAAATTAAAGACGGTCGCCAATGAGATACGGCAAACCACTAACGGAAAGGTTAATTTTTTTCCAGCAGATGTATCTAAAAAAGAAGATATTGAAGCTCTAGTGAGAACGACAGCAGAAAAGTTCGGAAGTATCGATATATTAGTAAATAATGCTGGTGGACCTCCTGCTGGTACATTTAAAGATTTTACGGATGAAGATTGACAACAGTCCTTTGAGCTTCATTTACTCAGCTATATTCGATCAATTCGAGCAGTTTTGCCTAATATGCATAAGCAAAAAGGTGGCCGGATTATTAATATCGCCTCATCTTCTATCAAACAACCCATAGATAATTTAATTTTATCCAACACATTCCGTAATGGTATTGCTGGTTTAGCAAAATCCCTTGCCGGAGAACTTGCCGCAGATAACATTCTGATAAATACGTTAGTGCCGGGAATCATAAAAACAAACAGGGTGGTCGAAGTAGATAAAATCAATGCCCAAAAAGCGGGAACTTCCATAGAAAGTATTCAAGCTGAGAAGCTAAAACAGATACCGATAGGACGCTATGGGGAACCGAATGAATTTGCCAAAACCCTTGTTTATCTCGCATCCTTCGCCAATACATACGTGACAGGCCAAAGTTTATTGGTAGAAGGTGGGATAGTTAAATCTCTATAAAATAAAGCATGAGAACTGAGTAACTACGCTAAGGATGAGAATAATGGAAAATTTTTTAGATAAAAGCAATCTATCCGAACGTATTTATTATTATCTTAGAAACCAAATTGTTCAAAATCAAATGCCTCCCGGTACAAGGATTAATTACGAACAGTTGGCTAGTGATTTAAATGTTAGCCGGATGCCCCTAAGGGAAGCTGTAAATCAATTAAGCCAAGATGGCCTCATTGAGGTCAAACCAAGGTCAGGGACATTTGTGAACACACCAAAACGACAAGATATTGAAGATCTTTATGACTTAAGAAGGGCTTTAGAGGAATTATCAGTAGAGCTTGCAATCCCGGAAATCCCTCTTTCAATCATCGAAAAGTTGGAAGATGAAACATCCTATTCAGAAGAACAATTAAATAAACGTATTGTTGAACCTTTTTTTGATGCTGACCGCAATCTTCACCGTACTCTGATCGATTATTCGAATAATATACGATTACAACAAATATGGAAGAGCATCGAAACCCAGGTACAATGGGTTGGGGTCATTATAACGACAAATTTGGATCGACCTTTTGCCGCAAATGATATGCACAAGGAAATCTTACGTGCCATAAAGAAAAGAGAAACAGACACTGCCAAACAATTAATGAGAGACCATATCAATCAAATCAAAGCTTTTACGATTTCCGATCATGGTCAATAAAAATGTTAGTGTCGATTTTACAGGAGAGAAGGCTTAAACCCCAAAACTCGCGGAAGGAAAAACGAAAGAAGAGCTTGACCGACTGGAGGCCATTTTTCTGAACACGAGCCGGTATGAGTATATGTTCTGTGATATGGCATATAAGCGGGAGGGGTGGCCTGTAGAGATCGTATAGTTATAATATCCCCTTTGTGGCGGGTTAGTCCCGCCACATTCAGCACCTCCCACAGTCATTCCACCCAAGGAAGCGAATAATAAATGTCACTCAACCCGTCATGGAACCCCCATCCGAGGCCATCCGTGTTTATCACGACATTTTGTAACCTGTCTGCAAAATATCGATAGTAATCTTCCTCTTCACTGCACCAGCGTATGACAGAAGCATAAGCACGTTCCATACTATCATAAAAACTCTCGTCTATATCTCCATATTCGTTCGTGAAATCCACTCCCTTTTCTACGTAGAAAAGGGTAAGATCAACAACTTTCCGATTATCCCCCGTTAATTTCTTGAACTTGTTTATAGCATTCTTCGCTTCCCTTAACCGCAATTTCCCGAAGCCCTTATCAGGAAAGAACTCGTCCTTAATCTTTGCCTTTGCTTCTTGATATAAATCATTTACTCCGTCTTCTCCGGCAAACTTCACCGATAAATATTTTTTCGCATCAGGACTGATTTTATAAATTTCCGATATAATACTAATCAGCTCTTTGTTGTCCAAGGTTTTGAGCTGTTTCTTCAGTTCCGTAACTTTTAGCTGTCTCATTTAATTGCAACTCCCTATCAATTCACTGTTTTTACGTCGATTGATATCTATGCCCTGGTTAGACACTTGATCACGAAGATAATCAGTGTCTGCATTCTGCTGTTTTAATTTTGTCAGCAACACTTCATGGCGATGTTGGTTCACTTGCTTTTCGTCCTTAAAATCTTGCCGCATTTCTGAAAAAATCTTGTTGTTATCGGCTACCATTCGAATTAGCTGTTCCGTATAACCTTCCATATTTTTTAAACGTTCTTCCTGCATAGAACACCTTCTTTATATTGTCAATTCTATAATATTGTAATACAGAACTTTAGTTCTTTCATCAACAGTTTTATCTTCTTATTTCCCTCAAACGTTCTTCAAATTTCTCTTCCCTCCATTCATCCTGCAAAAACCCAGACGTCGATATTTCCTTTAGTAGCGCCATCTTCTCCTCGTTCGAAACGTCGGTCTGCAGAACCTTCCTTCGTGCCTTTTGCAAAAAATCAAGCTCGTCACCGGCGTTCTCCGGTAGCACATGCTCAATTTCCTTTTTCACTCTTTTCGTATACGAAGGACTGGCGCCTGCAGTGGACACGCTCACTGTCAGCAACCCATCATTGATCCGGGCCGGTATGTAAAAATCCCCCTCACCGGCATCATCCGCCAAATACATGAATTGCCGCGGGGCCTTATTTTCCATTATCGCTTCATGTAAGCCCGGCTGATTCGTACATAAAAATACCATATCACCTAAAAAAACTTCCGAAACCACCGCCGAGCGACGCTCCCATCTGAAGCCGACTTCTCGCTGCAACCTCAACAGTTCCTCATTAAGCGTTGGCGCAACAACGACAAGCTCCTTTGCTCCTGTTTCCAATAGCGGCTTGACCCTTCGACAGGCTACCTCGCCTCCGCCAACGATGATACAACTCATTTCCCTCATCTCGATCATAAAAGGGAGCGCACTCATGCCTATACATTCCCTTCCCGTTTCAACGTTTCTTCTGTCCGCCTTGCGAGAACACCACTCAAGCCGTCATCTGATCCAAGAAAGTCACAGAGCGTATACTTGGTTCCCGTCTTGCCTTCTCGCTCGCCAAGCATTTCAGCTAATTCTTCCATCAACACGCCGGTAAATAATAAATAAGGCAACACATACACATGGGACGCTTCCAGTTTTTCCACTTTCGCGAGTCCTTGCTCTACCGTTGGCGTTGTGGCGGCCAAAAAACACGTCTCCACATTATTGCAAGCAATTTTTTCATAAATCAAGCGGGCGATTTTCGCAACATCGCTTGGTTGCTTGCCGTCACTTGAACCTCTCCCTACCACCAACACCGTACAGTCTTCACGCTCTTGATGATTTTCTCCCAATGCCGACAATCCGACGTCTGTCAATCGGTCTACAGCCACATCGATCACGTCATCTTCAATGCCAAAAGGTCTTCCGTAAGAAAATGTAACTTCAGGGTATACTTCCTTTGCTCTTTCCAGTTCACGGGGAATGTCCACCTTTGCATGGGAAGCGCTTAACAGCAATACCGGCACGACTGCAATTTTCGTCGCTCCTTGTTCGATGCACAGTTCGATGCCTTCCAAAATGGTCGGTGAAACCAGTTCAATATAGGCGACCTCTTGGATTATTTTTTTATCATAATTCTTTTTCACATGATCAATAAACACTTCAAATTGCTCATTGCCTTCATTTACACGGCTCCCGTGTCCAACGTATAAAATGGCTTGCGACGTTTTCGCGAGCGAAAGCGGAAACTGTTCGGTTATTAAAGTAAGCATTTCAGCGATTGTACCGCTAAAAGGGGGCGCTTCCCATTCCCCGCGATGGGTCCACCTACTCAGTTCGTACGTCTGGGGATTGAATCGGGTCAGTCTCGCGCGATTTTCCCTTCCACCATCTTCCTCGGAATAGATGACGAGATGAGACCCATGCGTCCGAACGTTAAGATGCGTTAACCCTTGCTCATGAAGGGCATCTTTGAGCGTTGTTTTGGATGCGCTCATGATTCGTTGAACCATTTTAAACCGCCTCCTTTTTAGGATTTCATGCGATGAGCTATACGCTCATTTCAAATCGGTTGTTTCCGATTGTCACCACAATATTCTCCATTATACCACCGTCCCATTATCTTCTCCTCCATTCACATACCGTCCGAGCTCAACAATCATCGCGCCCATCCTTTCCGTGGATGGAGTGACCACCCTCCCCACCCCTTCCTCAACGAGCGCTTCCGCCGTTACCTTTCCGACAGCAGCAGCGATGGTTTTATTTTCTAAAAGATTGAGTAGCTGTTTGTGATTCCCGTTATCCTTCGCGCGATGAAACAGTGACTTTACTTGTAAGCCGGTCGTAAAACAAACAGCATCATATTTATTTTCTTCGATAAGTTCCCGAATAAAACGGTCTACCGCCTCTTGCTCCGGGGCTTCATGAATGTAAGGCAGCCACGTGGTAACCGCTGATGCCCCTTTTTCTTCCAAAAAGCGTTCCAGCATGGGTGATGGCAGACCGTATTGCTGAACGATCACGTGTTTATCGGAAAAATGAACTTCTTTCAGTTGTTCTATCAAGCCTGCGGTTGTGCCATCGTCCGAGCGGATAGCAACATCAACATCCATTTTTTTCAAAGCTGCAACGGTTTTATATCCACGGGCCGCGACACGGGCGAATTCCATTTCCCCCAAAAATTCATCTGCAATTCCCGCTTCATCGGCTCTTTCCATAAGTGTTGTGACGCCGATTCCGGTTGTGAAAATAAACCAGTCAACGCGTTCCACCATCGCCTGCCTTATGGCCTGGATCACCATCTCCTTCTCCTGTTTGACGGTTCCCTGCATGGAACGCACGTCGCTTGTGGCCCCTTGCTTATGTAAAAGTGTTTGCATCTCATCGGTTTTGCGTGAAGCTGTTAGAGCTACATGTTTCCCTTCCAAATTCTTCATTCTCCCACTCCCTCTCTTCATCCATGTTAACGCAAAAGGACCATATAACGCCAAAGCGGCGTTATATGGCCATGGGAAGGCGTTATTGGAATTGAGACCCTTGCATTCCTTGCGATCCTTGAGAAGCCTGGGATCCCTGCGAACCTTGCTGTTGCCCTTGCATTCCTTGAGAATTTTGTTGCCCCATTTGATTTTGCTGGTTTTGTTGCTGTTGTTGTTGCTGTTGCTGGGACTGTTGGCTGATTTGGTCAAGTTGTTGTTCCGCCTGCTTCAAAGCCTGATTCACCTGGCTTAAAGCTTGATTGGATTGCACGGTTTGCAACCCCTGGCTAAGAATGTCCACCGCTTGCTGCATGGACTGCTGAAGTTGTTGATCCGCCTGCTGGCTCTGTTGTGTTGTTTGGTCACTGAACTGTTGTAGCTGCTGGACCAATGAATCCAACTGTTGGTTGGAAGGTTGCTGTTGCCCGGATGATTGCTGACCGGACGATTGTTGATTTTGTTGCTGTTGCATTTGCTTCATCTGTTGTTTTAGCTCGCTCACTTCCTCAGCAACCGCATGATCATTAGCTTCAACTTCAGGACGAATAACTTCGCTCATCGGAACGCCTCCAGGTGATTTTATTTAAAAAGATCACATGACATGATCCTTACCTTCATTAATTTTGGCTCGGTGCGGTCAATTTATTCTTTTTTGGCGAGTAAACTGTCTCCTCTATAGGCGAGAAATGGGACCCCTTTTGCTCAATAAAAACAAACAATGTGCTATGATAAATAGGGACTGCTGAATAACGGAAAAAGACTGCACATAAGCATTTTCCGTTGGTATTGTCGAAGCTGGATGCAAGGAAATCCATCCTATAAACAAAAAAACCCTTGCGCTTCTGGCAACGTACGGAGGGACGGTGCTGCAATGGCGAGACTCCAGCGGAAAAACGGACGCGTCAAGCCCCTGCAGCGCCGGTTGTGCGTGAAGAGGCTTGACCGTTCGTCCGCGGAAAGCGAAGCCATGGAAGCGGCATCCCGGCTTCAGCTGATAACTGCAAGTTGTTCAGCATTCCCTAAATATGACTTGTACCAATTGCTATACGATCATTCATTTAATTACGCACGGGAACAGGAATTCAAACGTACTTTTCTGGTAAAAAAGAGTACGAAGTATTCGGACAAACTCGTGAAAGTTCATCTTAAAGACGGGAGAGATGGCAGGCTTTTAAACTGTGGAGAAAATCTAGATAAGCAAGGGGGAAATAAGTGATCGCATTTTGAAAAGACATGGTTCATCGCTGACTGTTAGAAAAATTTACCGACAATCACAAGGGGACGAGCTCTAAAATGTCCGCAAAGGGCTTATACGGATAAGTGTAGAAAGGGGAGCAGCAAACAAGTTTGCGCGTATGTATGGAAGACTCACTCGGGCAAAGCCAATGTTGAATCGACGGAAAGACCCACGGTGTTTTGTATAAAAAATACTTTTTCTATCTAAATGGGGATCCGCCTCCTCTGAGACGACCATGAGTTTAGTATAATGTCTTCAGAATCTGGGGTCTGTGGACTCAAAGAGCTGCTTTGGGGCCTGATGAGTCTTCAGAATCAGGATCTGCGGACTCAAAGAGCTGCTTTGGGGCCTGATGAGTCTTCAGAATCGGGATCTGCGGACTCAAAAGGGTGCTTTGGGGCATGATGAGTCCTCAGAATCGGGATCTGCGGACTCAAAGAGCTGCTTTGGGGCATGATGAGTCCTCAGAATCGGGATCTGCGGACTCAAAAGGGTGCTTTGGGGCATGATGAGTCTTCAGAATCGGGATCTGCGGACTCAAAAGGGTGCTTTGGGGCATGATGAGTCTTCAGAATCGGGATCTGCGGACTCAAAAGGGTACTTTGGGGCATGATGAGTCCTCAGGATCAGGATCTGCAGACTCAAAGAGCTGCTTTGGGGCATGATGAGTCTTCAGAATCGGGATCTGCGGACTCAAAGAGCTGCTTTGGGGCATGATGAGTCCTCAGAATCGGGATCTGCGGACTCAAAGAGCTGCTTTGGGGCATGATGAGTCTTCAGAATCGGGATCTGCGGACTCGGAGCCAGGTGTGTCTTTAGCTCATGTTGGGTTTGGGACCAAGATGAAGAAAAATTGCTAAAGTCAAGTAATCCTTTTCCTCTCGTTGCATTAGCCGGTAAATACGAAAAGAACGCCAATGACCGCTATCAAATCAAACGTCAACTGTTTGATTTGATTATCCATTAGATGAAGTAAAGGTTCAAATGGGATATGACTAATCGCCACTCCAATGTAGCCCTCGGATCCAAACGAAAATCCGAGGGCATGCGTAACGGCGCACTTATCTCTCCATTTCCGGCTCCCGTGCCAGTACAACGTACACACTCATTGCCTCGTCTCCGGTATTTTCAAGGCGAATCGTCTGTGTTTTATCGCAATGAAGCGCGTCGCCTGTCCGGATGGCATGTTCTGTTTCATCAATCTGACAGATACCGTTGCCCTCAAGAATGAGGAGATACGCCTGGGCATGAGGATGCCCGTGAGCAGGAAGTTCTTGTCCCGGCATGAAGGTAAAAAGGATTGCCTTGCTTTTGCCGGCTTCAAACAGCGTTTGCTTTCCCAATCGATGCTCATCGTATATTTTAGCATCATGGATATTTTTTACATTCATCGGCAGTCCCCCTATAACATTTCTGCCGTGCTCATTTGTGTCAACGGCACTTGCAACTCAACCGTTGTGCCCATCCCCGGTGCCGTCGTAAGGCGCAACGCTCCATTTACGGATTTAGCCCTTTCTTCCATGCTCACCAATCCGACACCGGTGCGAGCGTGGCATTTTTCAAAGCCAATGCCATGGTCTTCAACCTTGATCTGAATACATTCGTCATCCTCGGTTACTTTGACAGATGCCTCATCTACCTTTGCATATTTCCGGATATTGGTTATTGATTCCTGGATCATTCGGTAAATCGCCGTTTCAACACGTCCGGGCAAACGCCGGTTCAGCGAATAATCGAAAGAAATATGGATGTTGTAATGTTCCCTGTAACGATTAAAAAACGAACGAAGGGCGGAGACGAGACCAAGGTCATCGAGCACGGACGGACGGAGCTCCCACGAAATCTCCCGCACCTCTTCAATGAGCGCCGAGGCTTCATCGCGCAACTGATCAATAAGCGGATGGTCTGCCGCGGCATGCAGTCGATTGATCGTAATAAGATGGCTATATAAATTTTGTCCGATGCCATCATGCAATCCCATGGAGAGTTTACGCCGTTCTTCTTCTTGGACGTCCATGATTTTCATCATCGTTTGTTGCAACTCTTCCTCCACCCGTTTTCGTTCCGTAATCTCAAAACGTATGGCCAGATATTGGTATGGTTTCCCTTTTTCATTTAAAAAAGGGACGATTGTGGAGTCGACCCAGTAAAAACTGCCGTCTTTTCCCTTGTTTCTTAATTCTCCGGTCCAAACACGGCCCTTTGCGATCGTACGCCAGAGATTACGGATAAAATCTTTTGAATGATAGCCGGAATTCACGACGCGATGGTCTTGGCCAATCAATTCCTCCTGTGAATACTGGGAGACTTCACAAAACTTTTTGTTCACGTATTGAATGATCCCTTTTTGATCAGTAATCGCCAATATCGTTGATTTATCAAGGGCGAACTTCGTATCCAGAAGTTCCTTGAATATTTTCTCCGGATCTGTGTCGAACACGGGATAGTTTTGGCTATGTTGTAAAATTAAAAGCGAATAGCTTTCCTCTTTCAGCATAAATGAATGTTTGCGAAGAAAAAGAGGCACACGCTCACCCGTACTACTTTCTCCAAACTGAAGCGCGGATCGATCTTCCCCGAGACAATGAAGCTTCAATTCCGGTATTAGCATTTGAATGGGTTGACCCTCTAAATCTTCGTCAGAACGGCTGAAAAAACGTAGTGCTTCCGGATTAATCGATTGGATCGTTGATAAGGCATCGATGACGATGGTTGCTTCCGGTTCCGTTTTTTTATCCCGGCTGTCCATGCTTGAAAACCTCCTCTGAAACGGCAAAAGCTGCTTGCTTCACTTTCTTTTTTTCCGCTGCATGGAAGTCATGAACCGTCCGGTAACCGGCGAGCAAGACACCTGCCGGCCTCCCGTCTTTTAATATAGGGACGGAAAAAGCCGACACCAGCTTTTCTGCCAACATAATAGGGTAGTCTGTCACTTTGCCGTGTGCGTTATCGGGAAAATGGTTGATTTCCATTGCACTGCAACTGCTCATCACTTGTCCGTCGATCCCTTTTCCATAACGAAGCTTAATACGAACGTATTTATCGTTCGTATAACCGACGGCGTACGGCCAAGTAATATCGACACTATTTTGATTCTTAAGAGCGATGCCGACGAAGTCACAACCGAGGTCCGTCTTTAAATTAGCAAGTTTATTGGATGGCACTGCCTAGCAATCCTTTCTTTAATGCGTAGGAAACCAACTCAGGCCTTGTTTTCATTTGAAGTTTGTCCATGAGTTTGCTTTTGTGGGCTTCCACGGTTTTCACACTAATATAGAGCTGTCCGGCGATTTCTTTGTTCGCGTACCCTTTTGCAATCAATGTCAAGACTTCCTTTTCCCGGACAGAAAGCTGTTGGTACACATCCGTCCCGTACTCCTTCATGGTATGTAAGTATTCATCCATTAACCGTTTCGTGGCAGACGGAGTTAAATATGCCTCGCCGTTGTTCACGTTTCGAATCGCTTGAATCAATTCTTCGTGGGGAGCACTCTTTAACACGCACCCGTAGGCACCCGCCTGTACCGCCCGAAATAAATATTCTTCATCATCGTGCATCGTCAAAATCAGAATCGCCGTGTCCGGGAATTGTTGTTTTAATTCTTCCGTCGCAGATAGGCCGTCTTTCCCGTGCGGCATGCTAAAGTCCATCAAAATAACATCTGGTTGCGTCTCATGTACTTTTTCAATCGCCTCATTGCCTTCAGAAGCTTCTGCCACGACTTCCATGTCTTCGAGTGAATTCAATAACATTTTTAATCCCATGCGAACGACCGCGTGGTCATCGACTAATAGTACCCGTATCAATTGGACACCCCCCCTGTTCTTTCAGATGGATGATGACAGCGAGATCGTTGTGCCTTTGCCGGGCTGGGATGACAGGATAAAATCACCTTCGGCAAGACGCATGCGTTTCTCCATCACCGCGATCCCCAAAAATTGAACATTCTCTGCATCAAACCCTTTCCCGTCGTCCTTTATCACTATTTTCAACGCCGATTCTTCCCATGTGAACTGAAGTGAAGCCGTTGCGACTTCTGCATATTTTGCAATATTGATCAAAGCTTCCTGACACACGCGAAAAATATTTACGCTTTTTTGTTCAGACAAGATTTTTTCCGGCCCTTCCGAGGAAATCTCGACAACAACGCCAAACGTTGACGTGAACAATTGTGCATAATTTTTCATCGCGGGCAGCAACCCCAATGTCGTTAGCGTAGGAGGATAAAGTTCTTCCGACAAATGGCGTAACTGCAAGATCGTGCTTGACAGTTCGTCCGATACTTGCAAGACATACTGTTTCAAATCCGAGTCTTCAAGTGCCGATTCAATAGCATGAAGTCCGATATGAATGCTGTATAGACGTTGGCAAATACCGTCATGAAGTTCGTCACCGACTCTTTTCAATTCTTCTTCCTGTGATTGTATCATGTAACGGCTCATCTGTGCTGGCTCCATAGCTTCATCTCCCCGTATCGTATTTTCCTTTGTCATTGCAGGAAGTTGTATTTTTCACGCATGCACCTTCTCTTCCATTTTAATCACATACGAAAGCCCGGCTTCCCGGTCATGGGCGCACCATTCCCTGCCCTTTTGTTGTACCGGCAAAACAAGCGGAACGGCTAAAAAAGTTCCATCCTGAAAATAGAACCGCAAATGGGTGTGATCTGGACAGAAGGATATTTGTGCCATCATTTTCTTAACCCAGGGATCATGGACCCCCTCTTTGTTATGCTCATCGCGGATACAAACCCAGACGGTGACCTGCTCGCGTTGCAATGGTTGAAATTCGTTGCTTTCCACTGACTGAACATTTGTCACCACCGGCTACCAGTCTTTGAATAGTGAAGGTTCCAAATTGAAGATGGCACCTTCATAAATCGATGCCTTTCAAAACTCCCGGCATATCCCTACTTCGTTAAAAATTTGCCGAAGCATGATATCCCGATTGTTCGTGATACTTTCATTATAAGAAGGGATCATCTCCGGGGGTATTAGGGAACATCCCGATTCATTGCGAGAGATCCCCTGATATTTAGAAAACTAGGCTTTTCGCCAAGCATTTATGGCGAAAAGTCCTTAGTCACTCTTATGTAGGGACTGCTGAATAACGGAACATAAGCATTTTCCATTGGTGTTGTCAAAGCTAGATGCAAGGAAAACCATCCTATAAGCAAAAAACCCTTGCACTTCTGGCAACGTACGGAGGGACGGTGCTGCAATGGCGAGACTCCAGCGGAAAAAACGGATGTGTCAAGACCCCGCAGCGCCGGTTTTGCGCGAGGAGGCTTGACCGTTCGTCCGCGGAAAGCGAAGCCATGGAAGCGACATCCCGGCTTCAGCTGATAGCTGCACGTTGTTCAGCAATCCCTATGTAGGTAAGAAAGCTGATTTATACTTCTTTACCTACTAAAAAAGCCTGTGAGGTCCTGACGCAACCTCACTGGCTTTTTTCTTTTTCCTCTTTATTTTCGCAGGCAAAACAATACAGTGTGCCTTCTTTATGAACGCCGTTCAAAAAGCCATCCAGACAATAGACATCTTTCCGGCAATGTGAACACGTTCCGATCCATTCTCTCATCCGAACATCCACTCCACCATTTTGTTGACATGAATATCCATTGTGTCCCACAGCACAACATCCACATCGGCTATATTTGAAATCATCGGCAATTCCGTGCAACCTAGACTCAAGCCATTCGTTCCTCCGCGATCATCCGATTAATGATTTTCGAAAACGCATCCTTTGTGTCTTGTTTTACGATGCCCAACTTCCAATTCATCCACGATTTTTTGGCACAATAAACGCCTGTTCTTTTTCATCTGGAACAACAATTTCTTCTCACTCGCCAAAAACAGCTTATCGTCAATCAAGTTTAATTGGCGAGCTTAATCCGTACCCCGGTATCCGGATTGAAAAAATGAGCCTTTCTCATATCAAATCCGAGTTCTAGTTGATCACCCTGACTAATATTTCTCCATGGATTTACGACTGCCCTAATTTCTTGATTGCCAATGTTTGTATAAAGAACAGCCTCAGAACCAGTGATTTCTGCAATATCAATCATTACATTCACTTTTGATTTTTGCATCTTGTCTAAGAATGCTTGTTCCTCATGCAAGTCTTCAGGGCGAATCCCTAAAGTAATCGTTTTGCCGTCATATTGCCTTAAGTCGTGGAATCGTTTTTCCGGAATTTTCAAAGGTACATGCTCATTAAACCAAAAATGCTGATTTCGGATCGTTCCTTCTAAAAAGTTCATTGAAGGCGATCCAATAAAACCTCCCACAAAGGTGTTTTCCGGGTAAAGATAAACTTGCCTGGGTTTACCGATTTGCTGAATATACCCATCCTTCATAACGACGATACGTGAAGCCATCGTCATAGCTTCCGTTTGATCATGAGTGACATAAATGGTCGTTGTTTTTAAACGGTGGTGAAGTTTAATAATTTCAGATCGCATTTGCACCCTCAGTTTTGCATCCAAATTTGATAACGGCTCATCCATTAAAAATGCTTTTGGATTACGTACTATTGCACGGCCCAATGCTACCCTTTGGCGCTGCCCGCCTGAAAGTGCTTTTGGTTTTCGTTGTAAGTAGTCATCCAGACCAAGAATATGACTTGCATTTTTCACACGTGCTTTAATGTCTTCTTTTTTGAATTTACGTAATTTCAATCCAAAAGCGATGTTATCAAAAACATCCATATGTGGATACAGAGCGTAATTTTGAAAAACCATGGCGATGTCGCGGTTTTTAGGGGGAGTATCATTAACATAATCACCATCGATATATAAAGAGCCTTCTGTTATCTCTTCAAGACCCGCAATCATGCGAAGCGTTGTCGATTTTCCACACCCAGACGGACCAACAAAAACGATAAATTCTTCATCCGAGATATCGAGATTAAAATCAGTCACCGCAGCCACATTTTCTGCAAACCGTTTGTATATATGATCGAATTTTAATTCCGCCAATCTAGAGCCTCCCTTGGCTGCTTTCCACTGAGGATGTTTTCCGCAAATCAACACTTTGACATAATCCAAATCAATCAACTTTTTTCATTCTCTGAACAACTGCCAGTAGTGCAAAAGCAAATATAACAATAGAAATGACCCAGTAATACGCCATTTCGGTATTCCCCGATTCAACTGCAATATAAATGCTCGTTGGCATTGTCTGCGTGACCCCAAAGATGCTGCCGGCAAACATTAACGTGGCTCCAAATTCACCAAGAGCGCGGGCAAAACCTAACATGTATCCGGAAATGACTGAACGCCAGGCAAGAGGAAGTGTCACATATATGAAAACTTTACATTCACCCGCACCCATTTGCCGGGCAGCGGCTTCTAATTCTTCATCCACTGCTTCAAATCCATTCACGAGCATTTGAAAAACTAATGGAAATGCCACAATTGATGCCGCAATCACTGCAGCCAAGTATGTAAAAACAATCGGCTGACCGAACAATTGCTCAAACCAGCTGCCAATCCAGCTGTTTCGTCCGAATATCACCAAAAGTCCGAACCCAATGACTGTGGGCGGTAAAACGAGTGGAAGCATCAGAAACGTTTCAACAAAAACTTTGCCTTTAAAGCGTCTTTTTTTCAGAAACCATGCGACAATAAGCGCTAAAAGAAAAGAAAGGATACTTGCGACAACCACAACACGCAGGGAGACAAAAACTGGATTCCAAAAAGCTTCCCCCATGTCTTACTCGACTCCCTCGAAGCCATACGCTTCGAAAATATCCAAGGCTTCCTCTGTTTGGAGAAATTCATAAAAATCCCGGGCTGCCTGCTCTTCATCAGTTTCCGTCAACAGGCCGATAGGATATAGAATGGGCTCGTGGGATTCCTCCGGTGCGTTGTCAACAACTTCAATATCGTCAGATGTTAACGCATCCGTCTGGTAAACCAGTCCGGCATCCGTATTGCCAGTTTCCACGTATGTCAGCACTTGCCGAACATCCGACCCATTAATAATGTTATCTTCGACGCTATCCCACATGTCCAAGTTTTGCAGTGCTTCAAGCGCGTAGCTTCCTGCTGGGACAGCTTCAGGCTCTCCCATAGCAATTCCTTGCAGATCTGCCTCCGGAAGATCACCCCATTCATTTAATGCATCAGCGGCATCCGGCGTAGCAATTAGTGTTAATTGGTTTTGAAGCAGGTCGGTGGATTCTGCCACAGCGCCATCACTATCCAGTTCTTCCATATCTGAAAGAGATGCAGATAAGAATAGATCAGCCGGGGCTCCCTGCATAATCTGTTGACGAAGTTGCCCAGAAGAACCGTAATTAGTGAGAAATTCCACATTTTCTTCTTCTTGGTAAAGTTCTTGAATCTCATTTACGGCATCGGTTAGGCTGGCTGCAGCCATGATCGAAAGTTCGACAGGTTCCCCGTTGGCTTCTTCCCCATTTTCTTCCCCCGAATTTTCATTACTATTACATCCGCCTAAAAGAAGGGATGCAACTGCAATTATGTACACCTTCTTCATATCAGTGCCTCCATGAAATCAATGGAAATATAGATATTCCATTTTTAGATTTCAGATGATCAGGATCAAACTAATTATTTCTTTAAATTATATCATGATTTTATTAATCCATATTTTGCTGCCATTGACCTCCCAGTTCCTCGTTACCTGTCTCATCCTCAGCTTTTCCCAAGCACTCGGAGAATTTGGGGCTGCCTTTATGCTCGCCGGCAACATCCCCGGCGCACGCAAACGATGCCGATCGCCATTTTTTACAGCTTTAGAAGCCGGCGACACGACACTTGCTTGAGCATGGATCATCGTGATTGTGCTGTTATCATTCGGTCTGTTGTTTCCTGTGCGGCACTTCGCTTAACTGCAACGTCTTTTGCTTGAGGATAAAGCCTGTGACACACGCTCCGATGAAAAACAGAAGCCATTGTACGCTTGCCAAAGGAATGACAAAAAAGATGGTTAAAAATAAAGACACCCATAAAACCAATACCGCCGTAACCTTTGCTTTTAATGGAATTCCTTTTCCTGCCCGGTAATTTTCAATATAGGAACCAAAATGTTTATTCGTGATTAACCAATGGTACAATCTGTCCGAACTTTTGGCATAGCACGCCGCGGCCAATAATAGAAATGGCGTCGTCGGCAGTAAAGGAAGCACGATACCCAACACGCCTAAAGCGACTGAAAGAGAGCCACATATCGTTAGAACGGTCTTTATCACGCCATCACCTACTTAAAACGGCTTCAAAATCATGAGTACGATAATGATTAAAAATAGACTATTGAGGATGTGCTCACAGAAAAACAGCGTTCGGGAAAGAGTGTAGTACGATGCCGGGATATCATCGCCTTTATGTTTGTTTAACAACGCTTTGACCGGTTTGGAACGGGGCACCAACACGAACGGGCCAAACGCTAAAGCGACGAGAAACAAAACTAAACTCGTGATATACCAACCTTGCTGAAAAAGCGCAGGTTGCAAAGCCCCCATCCATACCCCGGTAATCAGCAGCAAAACCCCGCCAATCATAACAAACCGGTGCAATCGATGACGCAATCGAAAAGCATGGTTTAACTCCGTCATCGTTCGCGCCCCTCGCGTCAAAAAAGTCATGGCAAACCCCGGACCCAAACCGGCGATTGCGGAAACTATATGGATAAATACGAGCCAATCGTACAACGTCATGATAAGCCTCCCATATTTAGGGATTGCTGAACAACATGCAGCTATCAGCTGAAGCCGGGATGTCGCTTCCATGGCTTCGCTTTCCGCGGACGAACGGTCAAGCCTCCTCGCGCAAAACCGGCGCTGCGGGGTCTTGGACGCGTCCGTTTTTCCGCTGGAGTCTCGCCATTGCAGCACCATCCCTCCGTACGTTTCCAGAAGTGCAAGGGTTTTTTGCTTATAGGATGGATTTCCTTGCATCCAGTTTTGACAACACCAACGGAAAATGCTTATGTGCCAGTCTTTTTCCGTTAGTCAGCAGTCCCTATTTATTCAGGACCATTTTACCATAGCTCGTTATTGCCGGACCAATGTTCAAGATAATCCCTGGCCGACTGCAGGAGACAATATAGGAAGGAACTTCTTGGAGACCGAACGGGTTCACCCTCGCGTTTCGGATCTCATAAAAACGTTTTATAGCTACCGGGATTTATAATCTTTAAAAAAGACCCCTCATCAGGAGTCTCTGCGATACGTAAAAAGTATTGTTTTTCCTGCTTCGACCTCTTCCTCATTCGAGAATTCCATTTGATCCTTCTCTTGTCCGTTCGTAATAATAATAGGGCTAATTGTACCGGCTGCTTTTTCCTTTACTTTTTCCACATCAAACGTAACGAGGGGCGTTCCCGGTTTCACTTTATCATTTTCTTCCACGTGACCTTCAAATCCATCGCCGTCCATGGACACGGTTTCCAATCCAATATGAATCAAAATTTCTACGCCCTGCTCTGTTTCAATTCCAACCGCGTGCTTCGTCGGGAAAATTTGCACGATTTTTCCTTTGACCGGGGCCACAACCTTCCCATCTGAAGGTTCAATGGCAATACCATCGCCCATCATTTTCTCTGAAAACGTCGGATCGGGCACGTCTTCCAGGTTGATAACTTTCCCTGACATTGGCGCGACGATTGTGTCTTCTTCAGATTTACTTTTAAATAATTTTTTGAACATACAACGGAATCCTCGCTTTTCATTCTGATTTTACTCTCCTTATCCCCCACTTGCAGGCAGACTAAACCACGGTGTTTATACCGTTTATTGAAAGGATCAACATGATCCTACTGTTATAATATCGTTTATTGACTCATTTGTATATACAAGCTAAACTGTATACAGGCAAACAATCTTGTATATACAAATTTACGGGCTAATCATGTAAGCGTTACCAACGGGAGGGTGAATATGGGAGCGACCTATCGTAAGACAGCAGAACAAATTTTGGAAAAGATAGGCGGGGAAGAGAACATATCCTCGGCAACACATTGCGTGACACGTCTTCGCATGGTTGTCAACGATACTGAAAAAGTCAACACGGAAGAACTCGAAAATATTGAAGCGGTTAAAGGTTCTTTTTACTCTAATGGACAACTACAAATCATTCTCGGCAATGGAGTTGTAGATAAAGTATATAAAGAATTGATGACGATCACCGGTAGAGAAGAACAATCAAAAGAGGAAACCAAAGAAGATGCCGAGAATAAAGGAAAGCTACTGCAACGGGCGATCAAAGTACTGGCAGATGTTTTTATCCCGATTCTTCCGGCAATCGTAACCGCAGGGTTATTACTTGGAATCGATAATCTTTTAACAGGGGAAGGAATCTTTTTCGATGAAGCCTCCCTCATTGATGTTTACCCACAATGGGCGGATTTCGCAGATATCATTAATGTGATCGCCAGTACGGCATTTGTATTTTTACCGGCATTGATTGGTTGGTCGACCGTGAAACGTTTTGGCGGGAATCCCCTTTTGGGAATTGTAATGGGGCTTATTTTAGTCCATCCTGATTTGATGGACGCCAATGCGTACGGGGAAGCGGTAGCGTTAGGCGAAAGCATTCCGACATGGAACATTTTTGGTCTGGAAATTCAGGCGATCGGTTATCAAGGACAAGTGTTGCCAATTTTTGTGGCGGGGATTATACTGGCAAAATTGGAAGTGTTTTTACGTAAACGAATTCCCGATTCCATTCAACTGCTGTTAGTCGCACCTATTGCCCTGCTTGTCACAGGTTTCTTGGCTTTTATTGTGATCGGGCCAATCACATTTGCCATCGGAAACTCGATTATTGACGGATTTATTTGGCTGTTTGATACGTTGCCCGTCTTTGCGGGGCTATTGTACGGAGCCGTTTATGCGCCGCTCGTGATCACCGGCATGCACCATACGTTTCTTGCGGTCGATATACAACTGACAACTGCAGCGGACGGAACATTTTTATGGCCGATTTTGGCATTGTCCAATATTGCGCAAGGTTCTGCTGCATTTGCCATGTATTTTGTTTTCAAAAACAACAATCTGAAAGGCTTATCCGGAACCTCAGGCCTATCCGCCTGGCTGGGTATTACCGAACCGGCTTTGTTCGGAGTGAATTTACGTTTTCGCTTCCCGTTCATCTTTGCCATTATTGGTTCATCCATTGCCGGGATGTTCGTTACTATTAATCAAGTTCTTGCCACTTCCGTTGGTATCGGCGGGGTACCCGGCATCTTTTCGATCCAGATTGGCAGCTGGGGAGCATTCGGCATCGGGATGGTAATCGTCATCCTCGTTCCGTTTCTTTTAACGCTACTCTTCGCCCGCTTTACAAAACCGAAAAGTTTACACGAATGACCGTAAGAAACTGTAGCCCTACAGTTTCTTTTCTCCATAACTTGTATATACATGTTATGATACTGTACCATAAAAGAAAGGGGTGACGACCATGGAAGAATGGTGGAGAAGATCAACCGTTTATCAAATTTATCCAAAAAGCTTTAATGATACAACCGGGAACGGCATGGGAGATCTACCGGGGATCATCGAAAAACTCGATTACTTAAAAGAATTGGGGGTGGATGTGATATGGCTGACTCCCATTTATGTCTCCCCGCAAAATGA
Source organism: Salicibibacter cibi (assembly GCF_016495865.1). Lineage (NCBI taxonomy): Bacteria > Bacillati > Bacillota > Bacilli > Caryophanales > Bacillaceae > Salicibibacter > Salicibibacter cibi. The sequence goes on along the minus strand of NZ_CP054706.1, from coordinate 402,302 downwards.
CCACGGGTATGATATATCCGATTATTATGCCATAAACTCCGACTATGGAACGATGGAAGATTTTGAACAGCTGTTGTCCGAAACCCATCGTCGCGGGATGCGGTTAATCATGGACCTCGTCGTTAACCATACATCCACTTCACACGATTGGTTTAAAAATGCGAAAACCTCCAGGGACGCCCGTTATCGGGATTTTTATATCTGGAAAGAAGATCCGAATAATTGGCAATCAAGATTCGGCGGAAACGCCTGGGAATATAATGATGCAACAGAAGATTACTATTTACATTTGTTTGATGTTACACAGGGTGACCTTAACTGGGAAAATGAAGAACTTCGAAAACACATTTATGATATGATGACATTTTGGTTTGAAAAAGGAATCGATGGGTTCAGGCTTGATGTCATTAATCTCATTTCCAAGGATCAACGGTTTCTTAATGATCCATCCGGAGATGGACGAAAATTTTACACAGATGGCCCGCGAGTACATGAATATTTGCATGAAATGAACCGGGAAGTTTTGTCCAATTATGACAGTATGACTGTCGGGGAAATGTCGTCGACATCCATTGATCATTGTATTAAATATTCCAATCCCGCTCGCCGTGAACTTAGCATGACGTTTCAATTTCATCATTTAAAGGTCGATTATCCGAACGGGGAAAAATGGGCACTCGCCGATTTTAATTTCCACTCACTGAAAAACATTCTTTCCGAATGGCAAGTGCGCATGCATGAAGGCGGAGGTTGGAATGCGCTCTTCTGGTGTAATCATGACCAGCCGCGCATTGTGAGTCGTTTTGGCCATGAACGCGAGTATCACAATAAATCCGCCAAAATGCTGGCAACTACGATCCATATGATGCAAGGGACCCCATACATCTACCAAGGCGAAGAATTCGGCATGACAAACCCAAAGTTTGATGATATTTCCCGGTACCGAGATGTAGAATCCCACAATATGTACGAAAAACTCCTCCAAAATGGTTTAAGTGAAGAAGAGGTATTGGCGATTTTAAAAGAAAAATCCCGTGACAACGCTCGTACGCCCGTCCAATGGAATGACAGTCCCCATGCCGGGTTTACGAGTGGAACGCCATGGATCGATGTAAATACGGATTACAAAGAAATAAACGCAGAAAAGGCCCTTTCGAATCCAAACTCTATTTTTCATCACTATAAAAAATTAACTCGCTTACGTAAAGAATATGGCATCATCACTTATGGAAACTATGAACTCCTTTCTCCGGATGACGATCAAATATTCGCGTACAAACGAACTTGGAAAAAGGAAACGCTTCTCGTCATTAATAATTTTTATGGAACGGAAACAACGTTTTCCTGTCCCGGGGGATTACTTGAAAAAAATGCAACCTTACTCTTAAGCAACGATGGGGATAACCGAGAATTGAGGGCAACGATGGCGCTTGCGCCTTATGAATCGCTTGTTTTTTATTTCACGGAGTAGGTGGGAAAATGAAGAGGAAATTCCAAGACATTTATAAACAATTAAGTGAACGTATTGAAGCAGGCACTTATCAAGCGGGTACAACACTGCCTTCCGAGCATCAGTTGGCTATCACGTACAATGCCTCTCGAGAAACCATCCGTAAAGCGCTGAAAATGTTATCCGAACACGGCTATATTCAAAAAGTACAAGGGAAGGGCTCGATTGTTCTGGATATGTCGAGAATCAACTTCCCTTTTTCCGGGGTAACGACCTTTCAAGAACTTAGCCAAAAGCTGGGTTCACGCACGAAAACCGAGGTCATTCATTTGAAACAGGAATTTGGTCAACTCGGGGAAGAAGGGATAGTTTGGCATGTCCATCGTGTCCGGCACATTGACGGAGAACGTATTATCCTGGATAAAGATATCTTTTCAGCACAGGATGTTCCACACTTAACGAAGGAAATAAGCGAAAAAAGCATATACGATTATATCGAAAACGAACTGGGGCTTACGATTAGCTTTGCCCATAAGGAAATCGTGATTGAAGAACCTTCGGAAGAGGATCAAAACTATCTGGACCTTGCAGAAAATCATGTCATCGTCGTTATTAGAAGCTATACGTATTTGGAAGATGCAACACTTTTTCAATACACGGAATCTAGGCACCGATCCGATAAATTTCGATTCGTGGATTTCGCGAGGAGAGTGAAAAAATAGGACAGGCAGGGGCTTGCTTCAAAAGCCCCTATGCATGTTGAAGGTCAGGCTTTACACTTATCCCCCACTTACGGGCGGAATAAACGCAACGGTGTCTCCTTCGTTGATCACTTCATCATCATTTGCGAATTCTTCGTTCACAGCGGTCATCGTGCGGGCGAGTGAGGACACCGGATAGCGATCTTCCATCCAACGTTTCAGTTCTCTGATCGATTCTCCGGCAACATCCGCTTCGAGACGATCCGTTCCTGCTTCCTCCTGAACACGAGCGAAAAGAAGCACTTGTATCATCGATTTTCCTCCTCATAAGACGTCGTTTCCCGTTGATCGCCGACCCATTGGGTCCCGTCTTCCCAAAATTCTTTTTTCCATATCGGAACCATATCTTTGATTCTCTCCATTATATATTCATTCGCTTCATAGGCAGGTTTTCGGTGGGGGGACGAGACAGCTACGACGATCGCGATATCGGAAATGCCGAGCGTACCGAGTCGATGCGTAATGGCAACCTTTGTCCCGGGCCATTTCCTTTGCACCTCTTCACCGATTTGCGCCAGCGTTTTGACGGCCATCGGTTCATAGGCTTGGTATTCCAACTGCAGCGTTTTCTTGTCTGCGGTCATTTCCCGCACGGTTCCAATGAACGTTGCAATCGCCCCGCAATTGCGATCGACGACTTTATCAATTACCTGTTGTATGTCTATTGGTTCCCACGTCAGATTAAACAAATTTGATTGCATCGCTATCCTCCACCTCACTTACGATCCAATGCAGATAATCGTGCGATGGCTCATCGAGAGAAAAAGAAGGCAGTTGTGTTTGCGGCTTTTCTCCCCGGTACAGCACACAACAAACATTGGTGAGTTGAGATAAAATTTTCCAGTCATCACGGCCACGTAACAAGACGACTTTGGGGCAACCTGCATGCTTCCAACCTTCGACTAAGATCACGTCCGGCCCAAATTGCGCCTGCACACGCAACAATTGCTCCAATGACCATTCGTTTTGCACCGCGGACAGTCTCAAAACGCCATCTCCTTCAACGGCGGAAGTAATGGTGCCCGCTTGGGAAAAACGTTCGCTATCGGTTGAAGAATCCGGGGAAGCCGGTTCTCCACCATGGCCGTGATGTTTCAACGCGGAAACGTGCTGCCCCCGAACAGACAAAGCTTCTACCAATTCTCCCATTAGTGTCGTTTTCCCGCTATTTTTATAACCTACGACTTGTAAGACGCGACAATGTTGTCCCATGGCCACTCGCTTCCTTTATGATCCTCGAGCAAGAAAATATCGACGCCCATTCCAGCCTCATATCCGCGGCTTCCCCCAGGAAGAGCGATCAGCACATCGGCACCGGCGATGGAGGTCACGGACCCCGATTTATCGAGACCACCGGGTTTCGCTACAAAACGTCCCTCATCTTCTTCCAATGTTGCCCGCACAAAGCGGGTGAACGGATTCGGTTTTGGATAATCCTTGCCAAGCGTTGCCTTCGTTCTTTTTAAATGCGGTTTATCGAAAAAAAGAGAACGGCAAAGAATCGGGCGAACAAATAGTTCAAAGCCGACAAAACAGGCACTTGGATTTCCGGAAAGGCCAAAGAACAGCTGTCCGTTTATCTCGGCCACCGTTGTCACGCTTCCCGGACGCATCGCCACTTTATTAAACAAAGGGTTTCCGCCGAGACGTTCGATAATGTCGGGAACATAGTCATAATCCCCGACAGAAGCGCCGCCGGTTGTAATTAGCACATCCACCTCTTGAAGCGCATTCGATACAGCTTCAACACAGGCATTCAGATCATCGGGCAATTTCCCGAGGAGCACCGGTTCTCCGCCTACACGCTCAACTTGAGCCGCCATCATATAGGCATTGCTATTGCGAATTTTTCCCGGTTCCAACGGTTCATGAACGTCCAGCAGTTCACTCCCCGTCGCTATAATCCCTACGCGCGGGCGGATCGCCACCGGCACTTCCACGTATCCAAACGTGGCAAGCAAAGCGACAACACCCGGGTCTACCAATGTTCCCTTGGGAACGAGCTTGGCTCCTTTTTCGGTATCTTCGCCTTGAAAAGAAATGTTGTCGCCGGAGGAAAACGCGCGCTTGATGGAGATGTCCTCTTCGCTATCTTCATCGACGAGCTCCAGCATCACGACCGCATCACATCCGTTAGGGATCTGTGCGCCTGTCATAATACGTACGGCTTCCCCAGCGTTCACTTCCCGAGGAAACACCGTCCCTGCGCCGATTTCACCGATCACGCGAAAATGAACAGGACGGTTTCGGTTCGCTCCCGCACTGTCCTCTGCACGGATGGCGAAACCGTCATAAGGCGAGCGATCAAACGACGGCACATCATGATCGGCTACGAGGTCTTCAGCCAATACTCGCCCGTAGCTGTTCGCGAGGGGGATCGTTTCTTTCTTCGCTTCATTGCCGCCGACATTCATGACTGCTCGTACCGCTTCATCCACCGGTATCGGTTTTCGCTTTTCTACCATCGCCGCACAACCCCCTTCCTTCACAAAACATATGTTTCATACAATTCCCGCGCATGATCAATATTTTTTGTCCCATGTACAAGGACACGCCCATCTTGAAAAACAGCGAGGCGATGCTCGCCCATCACACAGGACAACAAATACGGGTTTCGCTTCGTTTTTCCATATGCTTGCAACTTCGTTTCCAAGTTTGTCAAATCAAAGGTTCGCTTTTGTTCCGGACGGATTTGTACCGTGTCCCGCCCGCAAAGCACCGCAGTTTTGGCATCTTCAGCTGACGATAAGTATGGGTAAACGGGGGATTCGCCACATGTCGGGCACGTGGCGTCCTTCACACGGCTCACACCTATCCGTTGCTGCTCACCGCGCCACACATCGTAAAAAACAAGGCGCTCCTCCACCGAAGCACGGTTCCCCGTCAGCCACTTCATCGCTTCCACCAGCTGTAAAAGCGCTGTTTGTTGGACAACGGGTGCGATAACGCCGTCACTTTCACAAGTCATAACCGAAGACGGAATCGACGCCAACAAACAATTCAGGCATGGCCCGTCCCAAGGCCTTACCATATACGCCATCCCGTAACTGCCGGCAAACGCGCCGAACAACCACGGGATCTCATACTTGGCCGCCAAATCATTCATAATGAAGCGGATATCAAAATTATCCGTGCCGTCAATCATGAGGTCTACCGTCTCCAGCAACGGTTCAAGATTGGACGCGCTCGCGTCCATAATATGCGCCTGCACGTCCGTATCCCCATTGATGGCTAGTAAATGGGCTTTCGCCGCTACCGCTTTCGGCAACTGATCCACGGCATCGGCTTCCGTGTACAATTGCTGACGATGCAAGTTGCTGAACTCCACATAGTCACGGTCAATCACTGTAAGCGTGCCAATGCCCGCCCTCGTCAGCATTTCGGCATTGGCGCTTCCCAACGCGCCCGCACCGACAATCAGCACATGGGCTTTCGCCAATCGGCGTTGTCCCTCGACCCCCATCGGCTTGAACAATGTTTGTCTGGAATAACGATCCATATGCTTATCCACCTATATAAGACATTTCGATTTTCTTGCGATTCCGTGCCGATTCTTCCGTCCGCAATTCAGAATAACGGTCCTCTCGCTTTTCCCACACCGCGCGTATCCACTCCCGTATCTGCCCATCGGTCGCGCCGTCTCTTATAATCGTACGCAGATCCGAACCCTTTTCGGAAAATAAACAAGTGAACAACTTGCCATCAGCTGATAGACGCGCTCGGGTACACGAACCGCAGAACGTTTCCGTCACCGAAGAAATGAACCCAATTTCCACATCGGAATCCCGGTATTTATAACGGGAGGCCACTTCACCGAAATAGTTGCGTTCCAGGGCTTCCAGAGGGGCAATTTGCGACACGCGTTCATGGAGTTCTTTTTTCGAGACGACTTGGGAAAAATCCCAACCGTTCGTCTGGCCCACATCCATGAATTCGATAAAACGCAGCGTCAACCCTTTTTCTTTACAATAACGCGCCATCGGGATCACTTCCTCGTCATTGACCCCTTTGCGGACGACCATATTTACTTTCACGCCAAGACCGGCTTCGATAGCAGCATCTATCCCACGCAAAACGGCATTCGGACTCGTTTTACGTCCGCTCATCTCCTGGAACACTTCGGTATCAAGCGCATCCAAGCTCACGTTCACGCGCTCAAGCCCCGCTTCATACAACGGTTTCGCCTGTTTCGGCAACATGACCGCGTTCGTCGTGAGAGCGATATCTTCAATGCCTTCAATTGTGCGGAGCGAGGCGATCAGCTCCGGAACATCTTTACGAAGCAACGGCTCTCCACCCGTGAGCCTTATTTTTTTCACCCCAAGCGCGGCAAATTGCTCCGCCGCCCGGGTAATCTCGTCAAACGAAAGAAGCGCTTCTTCCGGTAAAAACACGTGATCATCGCCAAAGATTTCCTTCGGCATACAATACGTACAACGAAAGTTACAACGATCCATAATCGAAATCCGTAAATCCTGAAGGGGACGCGACAATTGGTCATGAACGCCTGTAGTCATCGGAGGCCTCCTTCCTTGGTGTTGACATGCGAAGGTGTTAGAATAATGATATTATATTAATTCTAACACAGCCGTCGGGAGGTTGGAAAAGAATGCATCACGAACACGACGTTTCTTCGGTTCATGTTGGAATACTAACAATGTCGGACACGCGCACGAAGGATGAAGACAAGAGCGGTGCGTTGATTCGCTCTCTTCTGGATAAAGATGGGCACAAAGTGAGTGAGTATCAAGTGATTCAGGATGACAAACCGACCATTCAATCCGTGCTCCATAGATGGACGACTCAGACTTCGCTTAACGCCATCATCACGAACGGTGGGACTGGGATTAGCGCCAAAGATGTTACTTACAAGATCGTTTACGGGATGATTGATAAAGAAATCGATGGGTTTGGGGAACTGTTTCGAATGAAAAGCTATGAGGAAATTGGAGCGAAAGCGATGCTTAGCCGCGCGCTTGCGGGCACTATTGGCCAAACTGCTCTATTTGCGCTTCCCGGATCATCGAATGCCGTTCGTCTCGCCATGACTGACTTAATTTTACCGGTGCTCCCTCATATCGTTGGAGAGCTGCGCAAATGAACGTTGCCGGTCTCGTACTCGCCGGCGGGCGATCCTCCAGGTATGGCAAGCAAAAACTTTTTGAGTCATTTCATGGCAAGCCTCTTTATCAACAAAGCCTTGCCGCGATGCAAAACGCCGGAATCCCATCGGTCTACATCATAACCAATCGGGAGCTGGCACCCGTTTTTGAAAATCATCCGGTTATCATCGAGGAACACCCCCACGGAGGTCCGTTGCGTGCATTACATAAAGCAATGGAAAAATTATCAGAAGAGCGCTTCGAATGGATACAAACCTTACCCGGGGATGTTCCTTTTGTCGATGGGGACACAGTCAGAAACATTCTTCAAGCAGCAAAACAACACCCCAATTCTGATATCATCCTGCCAACGACCGACGCGCGCTTTCAACCGTTACACGCCGCTTACCACATGCGTTGTTTACCAGAGTTAAGGGAACTGGTGAAAAAAGAAAGCAGCATGAAAGCTTTATATGATAACGTTAAAACCCATCAATTAATGTTCCCGGCCAACCACCCGGCGTTCATCAACATTAACCGACCCGAAGACTGGAGGCATGAACCGTGAGCGAGTTTTCCCATTATAATGAAGAAGGTCGCACGAAAATGGTCGACATCTCCCAAAAACAAGAGTCGACCCGTACCGCCACGGCCGAAAGCCGTATTTTGTTGACCGAAGAATTATACCGGGCAATTGAACGCGAAGACCTTAAAAAAGGAGACCCATTACAAGCCGCGCAAATCGCCGGGATTATGGGTGCAAAAAAAACCCCCGACTGGATTCCCATGTGCCACCCGATCCCGCTTCAAGGGACTGATTTATCCTTTTCATATGAAGTAGCAGATGGCGAGTATGAATTGATCATCCACGCGACCGTGACGGTAAAAAGCAACACCGGCGTCGAAATGGAAGCGTTAACCGCCGTTACTGCTGCCGCGCTCACCTTTTATGATATGTGTAAAGCGGTCGATAAATCAATGGTCATTAAAGAAACTTTGCTTGTTGAAAAAACCGGCGGGAAGAGTGGAGACTTCGTTCATCCTAGGCGTGGAGATTCGTAATTGGCTCAACTACCAGTCAACGTCTTCCGGATAATCTAATACCAGACTGATATTCTCAACAGCACATTCATATTCCCTAGCAGCCCGTTCTACTTCATCTTTGACTTCCAGATATTCCTGACCGTATTCCGCCAGTCTTTTCGCCATGATTGTGATATTTTTCTTTCGTTTTTCCACGTCCATGTCCAGAAATCTGATATTAAGCAAATCCAAATATTGAGTTGCATACCCGCCAAACCAGGTATGATCCTTGGACATTAAGTTTATCGTGCGCCGAAACGCGGCATCAGAAACGTTCTCTTTTAAACATTTAATAACGGCTGCTTGAAATCCTTTTACTTGTGCAATCGCGGCATCCCACATCAATTTTTTATCCATAAGGAAATTAATGTTTGTCTTCGTCAGTTTCTGAGCGTAGAGACTGATAAAATCATTCAGTGCCATCGTGACAAACAGGACTTCCGGCCACAGTACATTTGCGCACAAATATACATTTTTATCAGAAGTGATCGTTGAAAAAGACTTCATCTTCCCCTCATCCATCCCATTTTCAACAAAAGCAATATCGCGGCCTCCCAAAAGGGCGTGGCGGATGTCATAGCACACAGCGAGCACCCGAAGGCGTACTTGCTCATAACGAATAAACTCGTCTTCATCACCGACGACTATATGCAGAGCATCATACAATGCTTCAAAATCAAAGAAATCACCATAAATGGAAACGCCTGCATAATTCTGTGTTGATTTGATATAGATCATAGCTTTGCCTCACAATTCTATAATTAGATTAACCGCAACATTTTTTATACTTCTTACCGCTCCCACACGAACTAGGGTCATTTCTCCCGACTTTTTCTTCTTTAACAATCGTTTTTGTATTTTCACTTTTTTCACCCATTAGTCTGTTCAGATCGGATAAGTCCTCCGGCTTGTCCGATTCAATCCCAATGACCACTTTCCAACCATTCCTGTCGCAAAAATCGTGCAGTTCCATTGCCCGTTCTTCTTTAGCAACGCGGAGGATTGCCGGTTTTTTGCTCGTCCCCAACTTGGCCATGACATGTCACTCCCCTTTTTTATTTTTACCACGAGGCACATAATGCGTCGCATAACGCTCTTCAATGGCTGGTGCTGTAGCCTTTTTCCCATACAAGCTGTCCGCCGTATTGATTCACACGTTTTCTTAATTTCTGTCTGTTCACGGTATTTCTCCCCCTCTGCCCTACAATCCCGATACTTGCAAGGCACTTGTAAGCTCCTTCTTAAAAGAGGAATGCCTTGGATACTTACTTCGATACGTTGCTATAAAATCATTTCCATCTTGCAGAGTACCTCTATTTGCTAGTGTCTCAGCCATTGCAACTAATAATTTGGCAGCTTTATGATAGCTTCCCCGTTTTTGATTGCCGACGATCGCATCAATTCTATTGCCTGTTTCTTTTTTACACCAGTCCAGATAAAAATGCTCTTGTTCTTCTGTGAAATCAATGGTTTCTTTTACACGGTCGATGAGTTTCATGTACTTTTCCATGTCTGATTCCTTCTCGCCATAAGGTCGAAGGCCAATGGTATCTCTCCATTGTTCATTGATTATATTGGAGCGCTCGTCCCTTTTGGATAAAACATCCATTAAAAAAATGAGCATCACTGGTTTAGGATTTGATCCGAAGGTCCAGCCGAGAGAGTCCCATCCTTCACACATTTGAAAAACCTTTTCAAACTTGCCGGCGAGCAGTTGCACGTGAATAAACACCGATTCCCGAAACGTTGAGCTACGTCTTTCTATATTGTAAAAAGTAAAATCACGATGTTCCTTATTTTCAAGTTCAATCATTCTTTTTTCTGCCTCATCGGTTATCTCTTCAAAGCAGCCTTCTTTGTGAGCCGTGAGATACAGATTAAGCAAATAATCCATGGATGGATTGGAGTAAAAACTTTCTCGAAAACCTTTCAGTCTCAGCTTATCATCATCACGTTCATTGCCGATTTTTGCTAATTTCTGTGCCACTTCTGCCCGAACGATATAATCACTCGGAATTTTGGACAATCCCTCTGTAGCAGCTTGTAAAACAGATGCTTGATCTCCTTCTTTCTCCAAAGCCTCTATCCAATCCACATACGCTTTTGGAAATTGTTTAGCATGTCCTTTTGCAAATTCAGAGATTGCCGAAATGCCACCTTTTAGGAAAACAGCTTCCCTGAGCAACTCGCTTACGTATGATGGCGGATTTTCCATTAGAAGTTCCGTCCATTCTGAGAGAAATGATTGAAAGTCCGGCAATGGTGCATCTAACGAATCTCTGACGTCTTTTATCTTAGTTCCGGATTCCAAATAAGTGTCATCGACCATGGCATCATACATCCTATGTACCCGTTCTTCCGCTTCGGCATTCATATAAACCGAGCGGAAGTAAAGCGCACGATGCTCACTCACGTCTACATCCAGCATATTCTCGGGATGAAAATCGCCGGGCAGGGACCCTTCCTCTCCCATTTCCAACACCTCGAACAATTTTTTGTATGCCTCTTCGGCGACCTCATAATTACTCTGCCTCAGAAATTCTCTTGCTTCCAGAAAAAAATCGTCCATTTCCTCGGCCCAGCTTTCATCGCCAAACTCTCTTTCATCCATGATTTCAGGGTCCCAGCCAAACCCATCCACATATTCCCCTGTGTCCACTCTTTCGGCAAATGTTTCAATATCTTCTATCAGAGCGTCATCTGCGTAACTGACCGATGTTTTCCCTTCTTTTTCGACGGTCAACTTGGTCAAAAAAGCTTCCCGATTAGACGGGCGCTCGTCACTTGCCCATTGCAAGATGAGGGTTTGAAGATCCTCTTTCGAAAAATCGTCCAACCGCAATCTGGTTTCGTCTATAAATTCTTTATAACTTATGTTAACCATGCGCATTCTTTCCTTCCGCATAAAGTCTATTAAAACTAAACTATCAAAAAATCCGTTTTATTACTACTGGCAGTAGCTGTTTTATGGACAGCCCATTTTTAAAAAAAGATAAACTTAAGATGCTACATATTTGGTATAATGAAAAGAAACGACAGGAGAATAAACATGCGTCCAAAACTGCTGAAACGTGTGCCCCTTCATCGATTGATGGATCTAAAAGTTTTAAACAATTGTTCGGAAGTGAGAAAAATAAGGAGATCACCGTTATTTTCTTAAATGCTGTCCTTCAGCGCAACGAACACCATCGCATTAAAGAAATCTCGTTCGCGAATGTGGAAAAAACTGCGAATTACGAAGAAGATAAAGTGAAACTTGCATCAGAGGTGGTTTTCCTCTGATGGTTAGTTGAACGAATCGGGGTGTTAACGGGCGCTTACCACCGGGGCAAAGCGTCACGCCTTGATATCGTTGCCGTCACAGATGCCAATGAGTAGGTTAACATTGAAATTCAGTTTACAAACCAATACGATATGGTGAAAAGATCGTTATACTATTGGTCGGGATTGTACCAAAAGCAACTGACAAGACGCATGTCATATACTCAGTTACAACCGGTGATCGCGATCAACATCATGAATTTTGATTTATTCAAGGAAACGGATCGCTTCCATACTTCCTATCGCCTGTATGAAGACCATGATAATACACTGTTAACGGACGTTATGGAATTTCACTTTCTCGAAATGCCAAAGCTGATTCGTGCTTGGAAGGAAGACAAATTAGATCCGTGGAATGACATGTTGGCTCGCTGGCTGTTGCTCTTAGGGATTGTCGATCATCGCAAAAACAAGGTCTATGAAGATATTTATAAAGAATTGGAGGAGATCGCCATGGAAGATGAAAACCTTCGGAATGCGTTTCAAAACTGGGAAACGTTAAGTGCTTCGCAGGAAGAATGGCTTGCCTATGAAGGCCGGCTTAAACGAGTGTTGGATGATGAGTCTGCCCGCATTGACTCGGAAATCAGGGAGAAAGAAGCACGAAAAGAGGGGTGGGTGGAAGGTCGACAGGAAGGCCAACTAGAAGGTCGAAAAGAAGAAGTTACCGAATCTACAATCATGCTTCTAAGATTAAAATTCCCTGACCATTCCATGGATGCTGTTTCTGAAAAAATGAACGCCATTGATAACCTTGAATCGCTAAAAAAACTTCAACAACAGCTGGCTCAAGCTCAAACGTGGGCTGAAGTGGAAGACTTGCTGATATTGTGATGAAGGAGCCAAATGAAAAGGTGATACTTCGGTCTTTCGAGGTGAAACACTTTCCGAACCCCCCAATCGCTCTTTTTTTCTTATAATGTGGTTAAACAACAAATTCCCAACGCGGAAATATTTTGATAGAATAGAAAGTAGTTTTCTTTTCTATATTTCACAAGGGAAGTGATCGCGATCCAACCCTATCTATTTCAGCTGAATAAAGAATTATTGGAACTTAACGCGCTCGAAATGGATGAGAGATTGCTCACTTTTTTCCGAGCCATCAGTCCGGACACGGACGCTAAAAAACAAACCTATTTATTTATAAATGACAATGACGCCGAGCGTGAATTTACCATTCATTGGGATGATCAAACGATTCAAGGAAGAGGGATCAAGGGTTTTTTTAACCATTATGATAGCCATTACTTATTGATTGAGCAGATGGATCAAGAAAAAATCAAGATTACGATGCCCCCTGCCCCATCCTGGGAACCGATCAATCAATACGACCTCCCGCTTGAAACGAAAGAACGCACACATGAAGTTTTGGATGCTTTAAGCAACTTCGAACAAAGCGATGATAAATGGTTTGATCTCTACAAGATTGCGCAGCAATTTAAATCTGATTCCAATAATGACCAAGACAGTCTCATCAGCTTGCCTCATTTGCGTGATTTGGAAATTTTTGAGTATCAAACGAACACGGTAAAATCCGTCATGAATCGTTTCAAAGGGCGCGCGCTCCTATGTGATGAAGTCGGTTTGGGCAAAACCATCGAAGCCGGAATCGCCATGCAAGAATACATCATGAGAGGCTTAGCCAATAAAATTCTTATTTTGTGCCCACCATCCCTCGTACAGCAATGGGAAGATGAAATGAAACGCAAGTTCAATCAAGACTTTATCCGTGCAGATTCCCCTGCTTTTAAAAAACAAGGAGATAAAGCTTGGGCCGAATTCCCGAAAGTGATTGCATCGCTGGCGACCGCAAAGCGAAAAAACCATCGCAGCGCAATCACTAATGTCCAATACGACTTAGTGATCGTCGATGAAGCCCATCATCTCAAAAACCGCAATACCCTTGCCTGGCAATTTATCAATGAAATTTACAAAAAATATATTTTCCTGCTAACGGCAACACCAGTGCAAAACAACCTCGAAGAGCTGTACAATCTCATCACACTATTAAAACCGGGGCAGCTTAAAACGTATCGTTATTTCAAGAAACAATTTGTCGAGGACAACCAAGGCATGGAAGCTAAAAACGTGGACCAACTGAAACGACTGCTCTCGGATGTGATGATTCGAAATAAACGAAACAATGTGGATGTGCAATTCACGAAGCGAAAAGCCCAGACGACCACCGTGTCTTTGTCAGCTGACGAGCAAAAGGTTTATGACGAACTAAGCACCTTTATCCGCCGCAAATATAATGACGAGAAACCGAGCATGAGCCGCTTTCAACTCAAGACATTACAAGAACAAATGGGAAGTTCCTTTTACACGCTCGTCCAATCTTTATCGAACCAAGTGTCGAACGAAAAGTTAAATGACATCGATCGTCAGAACCTAAAAGCTATATATGAACAAGCACGAGTCATCACCGAAAAGGACGCCACCGAGAACGCCAAGGTGCGTGAGCTGATTTCGCTTCTTTCGCAAACGAAAGAGAAGGTACTCGTTTTCACCAAATACAAAAAGACCCAACAGCTTTTGGCATCCGTCTTGAAAGATCACGATTTTGCTGTCGCTGAATTTCACGGCGGATTAAAGCGAAAAGAAAAAGAAGAACAAGTGAACTTTTTCAGGGATCGTGCCCAAGTCTTAGTGAGCACAGAAGTTGGCGGCGAAGGGCGAAACCTGCAATTTTGCAATACGATGATCAATTATGATCTGCCTTGGAATCCAATGGCCATCGAACAACGCATCGGCCGGATCCATCGTATCGGGCAACAACGGGATGTCTATGTTTATAATCTGGTCGCCGAAAACACGCTCGAACACTACATCCTCCATATTTTGGACCGTAAGGTTAATATGTTTGAGTTGGTCGTCGGAGAAGTCGATATGATCCTTGGAGACATAGAAGCAAAAGAAGATTTCTCCGACATTGTCATGAATACGTGGGTCGATGCCGAGGACCAAGACACAATGGAACGAGAAATGGATGCCATCGGCGAGCAAATGTTGCAGAACAAAGAACAGCTCAACAAAATCAAAAAGTTGGACAAGCACTTATTTTAGGGAGGGAGTAACTTGGAGCTGCAAAAATATGTTTCGGAAGTGGTTGAAACGTTGGGCGGCGTCGTGATCCCCGAGGAATATGCCCTCTGCCAGGTGCTCATTCCCGAAGAATATAAAAATTATTTTCAAGGTCGAACCGATTTGACGCTTGCATTCGATTTTGAAGTCAGCCAGGAAAAACCTGAAGCGGAGTTTGTCACCTTTGGGAGCTACTTTTTGGATCAATTGTTAGAGCTGGCAAGCGAAAAAGCAAAAAGCACCGTTCGTTTTGTAGAGATTGAACGTCTCGAACTCGCGAACCCGCTCAAGAAAATCCAACAAAGCATGCCGGATGAGGCGGGGAAAATGACGATTACTGAAGAACGGCAGATCATGGGCGCCTGGGAGATGTTTCAGTTTAAGGTTTTTTATATTTCCGATCAAAAAGAAGCGTCTCCGAAAGAAATATGGGTGAATTTATTGACCGATCAAGTTGATCATACGATTCAAGAACAACAAAACCGCATCATTTATCAGCAGGCACCCCTGTACAATCTACCTTTTCCGAAAACATTCGATCTTCAACACGGATTTGAAGTCGCCATGGCCAACGTTCAGCAGCAAGCGGAAAATGAAAAGAACACCCGCCTGGAGGATCAAGAATTCCAACAAGATATTGATCGCATCAAAGAATACTATACAGAGTTAATGGAAGAAAACAAAAAGAGAGCTTCGCGAAAAGGCCTAACAGAAGAGAAAAAGAAAGACATTGAAGCGAAAACGAACGCCATTGCCCTTGAGCGCGACAAACAACTGCTTGATATTAAAAATAAATATGACGTCCAAATTGAACCTGCCCTTGAACACGCGATCCTTTATTGCATCCCGATTATTGAATACCGAGTGGATATCCAGTTCCGCGGAGAACAGCAAGAAAAGATCTTCTATTACAATCCGATCACGAAACAGTTTACGACGCAACGTTCATCGCCCACCTCGTCAAAAAACGTGCTAAACGATACAACGTACCGATAAATGATCGGTACGTTTTTTTGTGTACTGAGACGCAATGCTAGACCCCAGATTTCGCGGAGATCCCCTCCCATTTGCATGCATCAACGCTATTCCAACAATTCCTTCACTTCCGTCCACGTTTCAGCTTGAACTAAGTCTTTTTGCAGCTTTTTCATCGATTCGAGGCTTTCGACGGTTTTCATTTTATTCGATATGACATCCATGGAGTGGCCAGGAAATTTGGCTTTTAAAAACATGATGGTAGACTCGGCGATTTCTTCTTGTCGCCCTTCGTGTCGTCCTTCTTTATGTCCTTCTTGTCGGCCCTCTTTTTCTCCTTCTTTTCGTGCTTCTTTCTCTCGAATTTCCGAATCTATGCGCGCAGATTCATCATCCAACACCCGTTTGAGTCGGCCTTCATAGGCGAGCCATTCTTCCTGCGATGCACTTAACGTTTCCCAATCTTGAAACGCATTCCGAAGGGTTTCATCTTCCATGGCGATCTCCTCCAATTTTTTATAAATATCTTCATAGACCTTATTTTTGCGATGATCGACAATCCCTAATAACAACAGCCAACGTGCCAACATATCATTCCACGGATCTAATTTGTCTTCCTTCCAAGCACGAATCAACTTTGGCATTTCGAGAAAGTGAAATTCCATAACGTCCGTAAGCAGGGTGTGATCATGGTCTTCATACAGGCGATAGGACGTGTGGAAACGATCCATTTCTTTGAATAAATCAAAATTCATGATATTAATCGCGATCACCGGTTGTAACTGAGTATATGACATTCGTCTGGTTAGTTGCTTTTGGTACAACCCCGACCAATAGTACAGCGATCTTTTAACCATATCGTATTTGTTCGAAAATTGAATTTCAATATTGATCCACTCATTGGCATCCGTTACGGCAACGATATCAAGACGTGACTCTTTGTCTTCCTCATAATCGGCGGCGTTTTCCACATTTGCGAACGCGATTTCTTTAATGCGGTGATGTTCGTTTCGTTGAAGAACAGCATTTAAGAAAACGACGGTTATCTCTTTATTTTTCTCACTTCCGAACAGCTGTTTAAACGCATAGTCAACTTTTAGGTCCATTAATCGATCAAGGGACACCCGCTTCAGCAGTTTTGGACGCATGTTTATTCTCCTGTCGTTTCTTTTCATTATACCACGTTCAGTATTATTTTCTAACTCACTTTGAAGTCTTTATTCTTGCCGCTAAAAACCTTTCCACACAGGCACGTTGATTATCCAAATTTCACCAAGAATCCGTGTTTTATTACATTTGTGAACTAATTTGGAGGTCGGGAGCCATTCTGAGTCCCCAAAACCCGAGCCTGAAGACCCATCTGGCTTCAGTGCAACGCTTTGAGTCCGCAGATCGTGTTCCAAAGGACTTATCTGATACTGAGCATCATACCAGGAGGTATTTTAAGGTAAATCAACGCGCCTGCTTTCCACACTGTAAAACTTGATCTCCATCAAGGAAAAACCAATCCTTTTTCCTCATAATGAAAGTGAAGGGGGCTTCATTCATGAGCTGGTCAATCTTTCAAACGGTGCTATGGGTGCATATTTTCCTCGCAATCATTTGGGTAGGAGGATTGCTCTTCATCGGATGGGACGTATTTCCCGCGGTAAAAAGATTTGCTATTCAGGAGCAGCGACGAACACTCGCCGCTATATTAAACATAGCCATCATTTTTTACTTTGGCAGGGGTTGGCGTTATTTTGACAGGCACAGTGCTCGGAACCGTTCTCGGACCGATAACAAGTTGGGACACGCTCTGGCACACTACCTATGGAAATCTTTGGCTCGCCGCGCTTATCACCGGTATTTTAACGCTGCTATGAGGTACTTTTGTCGGCTACCGTCGAGGATTAAACATGTTATCCAATAACCGTTTATGGACGGCTGCTGAAAGGGGGCACGTCCGCCCGTTAAACCGTGCGCTTATCATCTTGGCTCTAGTGGAAAGCGTCGAAGGACTCGGGTTTGCGATTCTTTTGACCCTGATGGTAATGCTGTAAAAAAGGAAGTGTTGATAAAGTGGCACAATTATTCGGTTACAAGGAAATGTCCGATGCCTATATCTATCACGCAACCTGGTTTCGGATGATTCGCCCGCCGACATTAACAGGCTCGATCATGTCTGTTACCGCCGGCACATTACTAGCGGCCCAGTATGTAGAGATTAATATTCTTCTTTTTATTGTTCTAATCGTCACAAGCTTGCTGATCCAGGCAGCCGTTAACATGCTAAATGATTATTTTGATTATATGAAAGGCCAAGAAGAAGGGAAATGGGAGGCATTAAAGAATACCGCCACTCTTAGAGGACCGCACTACGCACAAGTGCCTTATGTTTCTATCGCACTCACGATGCTCGTTTCCGCACTAACGCTTTGGCTCGCGTCAAAGAGCAGTTTTTGGATTATCCCCATCGGAGTTGTCGGTCTCATGATCGGTTATTGCTATTCTGCCGGGAAACGATCCCTATCCAGTTTAGGCCTCATGATCTTGACGAATAATATTCGTGATATCCAAAAAGACAGCACCACGCGTCGAACGGTGCCAATCCGTATCGGCAAGAGAAATGCCATACGTCTACTCATCGCTATCTTGGCTGCTGCCTACACGAGTAGCTTGCTCATCTTCCAATCCCTTTTGGTCATCGCTTCCCTTCTCGTTGCCATTGCACTCGTCCGCCATTTTTATGTTTCGGATGGGTTTAGCCCAATCAACCTCGCTGCTTTCCATCATGCCGCCCACAGTCTAATTTTGATTCTAACGATGGTTTTTCAATTTCAATAGAATTCAGAAAAAACCGGAAAGGATGCATAAAAGATGAAAAAAGCCGTTTTTGACATTCACCCCATTTCTTGTGTGGGTTGCGCAAAAAAATCGAAGATCGATTCCATCAGCATCAAGGTCTACTGGCAATCAACGTCTATGGGCAATTAGGGAAAATATTAATGAGGTACTTGAACTGCCAATGACCAGAGCTGACCTCGCCTCCTATTTGGGCACCACCCCTGAAACGATTAGCCGCAGACTTTCTGTTCTTGAAGATCAAGGGGTCATTCAACAGCTCACGAATAAACAAATAAAAATCCTTGATATGAATGGTTTATTGCTCATCTAGCAAAAGGTAACGTCATACGTACATTAGAATTAATTAGTGCACCACGTCGTAAATAAACGGCGACCATCTATAATTATGGTGTCAAAATAAGTATTCGTGCCCTAACGCGGGATAGCGGAAGTCGTTAGGGCACGAATCGTTGCTTGTTGCATGCTTAGGGAAACAGGAAATTTTGTCGGGATAGATAGTCAGGCGCGCGCACCAAATTGGCCACGTTTCCTGAAGCCCCCCCTACGATCCCGGACGGTCGGATTTCCCGAGTCCGGTTCTGACCTTGGATCAATCATAAATGAGCCTTCCTTCGTCACCCCAGGCTTAAGTGACGACACCCACGTTCCCCCATTGATAACAAGTTTACTCATCCATGAGCTTTCCTATTGGGTTGTTAAAGTCTCTGTGTCCTTTGCCCTCAAAGCATCCAAGTGCCCAGAGGCCCTTCGCTCAACTCACGGCGTTACCATAAGCTGAAGGATGTACAAACCCTTAGAAGGGCATTACCCCTTCCTCCTCGCTACTACGACCTCATGCGTCAATCCTAAATCCTCCGTTCACTTTCGTTGTTACCTTATATGACCGGTCTTTGCTGGTTGTTGTCGTCCCAGCTGGAAGTAGGACCTTCCCGTCGTTATCTCTGAAAATCTTTCCCTAGATGCCAGAACCCATATCCCGGCTTCTCCTGTGGTGCCTTTGACCGTTTCTTCCCACAGGACTTCGGCCTTCCCCAGTGGCTGAACAGGTCGGCGAATCGCATTATCCCTTCAACAGCTTCTGAAGGGGTGCATTTTCAGGACTGCAGTATTCGTTAAAGCCTTCTGGCCTCTAGGTTTGCTCGCCGCACAGGCTGTTTTGACCTTGCATTCTCTGTGTCATACAGGCCGCCGCGACTTTTACTTCCGAGCAGAACGTGATTTGTTACCTCCTCACGCATCGGATATGCTAATTGTCTGAATCGGTCAATTGACAATAGGAGACTCTCACTCCATTAGATTCTCAGCCTTGACGGCTGCTCCCAACCACCCTGCACTAGACTCAAGTCATCCATTTCTTACCGTAAGAATATCGGAAGGCGCGTGGTGAACGGAGGCATGGGCCACACTGCCGGTAAAGAGCCGTTTCATTGCACCTCGTCCGGTTGCCGCGGTAACGAGCAAGTCGATGTCGTTTTCAACTGTAAGGGTACGCGGAATTTCCGTCCGAGGGTTCCCGTAATAGAGAATTGTTTCAACATCTTTTACCCCTTCATCCTCCGCCTTTCGCTTGTATTTTCCTAACATTTCCTGCTGTTCAGTATCTTTATCCGGTGCTTCCCCATCCGATTCATGCTTTTGCATCTCTAATGCCCCATAAGTATAAGGGCCCCCCTGTACTTCAACCACATGCGCGATTTTAAGGGTTGCTTCTGCTATCTTTGCCACATCGATCGCCTTAGCCAATGCTTGTTCCGATTGCTCGGAACCGTCCACGGCCACGAGGATGTTCCGATATAAAGTTGCATCCGCCTCACCTTTAACGGTAAGCACATCGCTTGCCGACCGGCGTACACTAGCTTCCGTTACGCTTCCAACCAATATCCTTTCGGTTGTATTCAACCCGCTCCCCCCGGCAACTAATAAATCTGCGTCATATTCATCGACGAGTGTTTTCGGGATTTCAACCCGGGGATTCCCTGACTTCACAATTGTTTGGATATCCTTTATCCCAAGTGCTTCCGCTTGCTTTTTACTATTTTCAACCAATTCATCTGCGCTCTTTTTGATCTCATCCCACAGGTTATCCCCATATAGACTTAGTTTTGGAAAACTGCGCGTGTCAATGACGTGGCCGATGACGAGACCGGCACCATATCGTTCAGCAGTGCGGCTTGCTTTTTCTAATGCTTGATCCGATTGCTCGGACCCGTCAACGACGACAAGAATTTGCTTATACATGTGTTTGCCTCCTTTTTTTCTAATAACCAAGAACAATTCTCATAGTAGTGTATCACAGAGATGACCAGATTTGAGACTAACTCTGAAGCCTTTTTATCCAAATATAAAGTGGAGCAACACCACTGCTGTGGAAACAGTTACTCCCACAACGAACACAAAGACAATCGTAATTCTATAAACCTCGGCCTCCCTCCCCTGTGCACCTGCCGTACTCGTGCCAAGAATGACATTGGCGGGTGCAATAATATTTCCGATGGCCCCACCGGCGGACTGGGTTGCGATCACAAGAGGGAAGGAAAGACGCTCCATCGAATCTGCCACTGCACCATGCAGAGGAGCAAAAAGCACATTTGATGAGGTGTTGGATGAAGTCATAAAGGAACCAACAATTCCGATTACACTTGCTATAGCAGTATAAACAGCCGGTGACGAAACTTCTGCAATGCCAAATGCAATCACATTCGTCTGGCCGGAGTTTTCCATAATCATCGCCATCGTCATAAATCCTGTTATCGCAAAAGTTGCACCTAAAGCATTATTTTTTGCACCGGTAACTATATTTTTCTTCGCTTCCTTTTCCATTAAACCCAAATATTTATACCAAATGTATGCGAAAGCAGATGACAGGAGCAAAAAGAATGCCGGATGAGTTAAAGGCGCCATGGGGTTATAGGCCTCCTGTGCCTCCACCTGAAATCCATAGCCCGTTTCGACTGCAGGAAAAGAAAATCCAAATGAAAATTGATTCAAAAAATCTTGCATCGGCGTTATTCCTAACATGATAACCGTTGATACGGATAATACATAATAAGGCATAAATGCCTGATGGAGTGAAATGGCCGGTTTGTCTTTTTCCTCTTCATCCATTTTTTTAAGAATCGTTGTTTCCTTCTCCAAACCAGTCTTTCGACTATATCTTTCCGTTCTTTTTTCCAGCAAGAAAAGAGCGCCTATAGCCAAAGTGGCAGGGATAAATGCACTCAATTCAGGATTAAAAGTTACAATGGCAAGCTGGCCGCCGCCGTGTATCAAGGAAATGACAACAACAGCAATCCAGCCCTCTTTGATTCCTCTGCCCTTTGCAAATATCCAACAGATCGCAAACCCGGCAATAATATTTGGGATCCATAGCAATATGCCTGTATAAAGAAGCGTTAATACTTGATTCTCAATGTGCACGACATTTGTGGTTGCAATCCATGCAACACCAAGCGTGCCAAACGTATTTGCCCAAGCATGTCCGATTAACGGGATGACAATAGCGGCAATCGGTTTAACACCTATTCCTATTAAAAGAGGAGCAACAACGACAACCGGCACCCCAAAACCCGCCACGCCTTGTAGGAAAGAGGCAAATACCCAACCAAATCCAAGCACTAAAAACAAATAGTTTTCACTATAACTTTGTATCTCATGTCTGATCACTCGAAATGATCCCGATCGCTCTGTCGTATGGTAGAGCAATAGCGCCGTCCATATAACAAGCAAAATATAAAAAGCTTCCCAAATGCCCTTTCCAAATCCAACTGCCACATTTTCAAGAGGGGCTTGGAATATAAAAAACGAAACTAATGTTGCAACGCCCATGGCGATCCATCCCGAGATACCGCCGGACCATTTAAAAACGGCAAGCATCAATAGGAGCAGTATCATTGGGGCAATTGCGAGCGACCAATGCAAGAGATCTACTGGTAAATGATTTTCCATAGGAAGAATCCTCTCTCTTAACTATAGCGCTGGGCATTCACCGAAGCTTGCTTGCCTCTCCCTCGGCTAAAGCATCGGGATTTTGAAGTTCGGCCCCCCTCTCTCAAGAGGAGGTTTTTCTTGCTGAAGTTCCATCGCACGCTGAAACACCTATTATTAACCAAACAACAAGTGGAACAGTATCGATACTGCAGAAACAATCACACCAACAATTAATAAAAAGGCAAACGCGGATCTATAAACCTCGGACTCTCTCCCCTGTGCTCCTGTCGTACTCGTGCCGAGAATAACATTGGCAGGCGCAATGACATTTCCGATTGCCCCACCGGTGGATTGAGCCGCGATTACAAGTGGCAAAGAAAGACGTTCCATCGAGTCAACCACTGCACCGTGCAGCGGAGAAAAAAGCACATTCGATGAAGTATTCGACGAAGTCATAAATGCCCCCACGATTCCGATGACATTTGCCATCCCAACATAAACAGCCGGCGTTGAAACTTCTGCAATCCCAAATGCGATCACATTCGTCTGACCGGAATTTTCCATAATCATGGCCATGGCCAAAAATCCTGTTAACGAAAAGGTTGCGCCTAAAGCCTCATTCTTCACTCCTGTAGATATATTTTTAATCGACCCCTTTTTCATTAACCCTAAATATTTATACCAAATGTAGGCGAAAACAGATGATAGGAGCAAAAAGAATGCCGGATGGGTGAAAGGAGCCATAGGGTTGTAAGCTTCTTCTGCCTCCACCCCAAAACCGTAGCCCGTTTCGACTGCAGGGAAGGAAAATCCGAATGAAAATTGATTTAAAAAGTCTTGGACCGGCGTTATTCCTATACCGATAATCGATATGACCGATAACACATAATAAGGCATAAATGCCTTATGAAGAGAAATGTCCGGTTTGCCTTCTTCGTCGTCATCCATTTCTTTAAGAATCGTCGTCTCCTTCTCCAGACCTGTTTTCTGACTGTAGCGTTTCATTCTTCCCAGTAGGAATAGGGCACCTAAAGCCAAGGTGGCAGGAATAAACGCACTTAATTCGGGGGTAACTGTTACAAGGGCAAGTTGGCCACCGCCTTGTATCAAGGAAATGACAACAACAGCAATCCAGCCCTCTTTGATCCCTTTGCCCTTTGCAAATATCCAACAGATCATAAAACCGCCAATGGCAATGGGGATCCATAACAATACGCCCGTATAGAAAAGCGTCAATACTTGATTTTCAATATGTACGACATTTGTCGTCGCGATCCACCCAAGGGCAAGGGTCCCAAACATTTTTCCCCAGGCATGCCCGATTAAAGGGATAACGATCGCGGGAATCGGCTTTACACCTATACCGACCAAAAGAGGGGCAACAATCGCAATCGGGGCTCCAAAGCCTGCCACACCTTGCAGGAAAGAGGAAAAAACCCAGCCAAATCCAAGCACTAGAAACAGATAATTTTCACTATAGTTTTGTATCTCATGCCTGATCACTTTGAATGATCCTGATTGCTCGGTCGTACGATAAAGCAATAACGCTGTCCATACGACGAGCAAAATATAAAAAGCCTCCCATAGGCCTTTTCCAAATCCAACCGCCACATTATCGAAAGGGGCCTGGAATATAAAAATAGATAGAGATGCCGCAATCCCCATCGCGATCCAGCCCGAGGTACCGCCGGACCACCTAAAAACGACAAGCATCAATAGGAGCAATATCATTGGGGCAATTGCAAGCGACCAGTGCAAGAGATCTACCGGTAAATTACTTTCCAATCGGGAGTCCTCCCTCATTATGATGAAATAGGATTTTTGACGGCAAGACAAGGAACTCCTTGCCTTGCCTTATTTTGCTTTCCCCCATTGGTTTAAAAGGGGAACTCCTTACCAGCTCAAGGCTATGCCATCTCCGCGCGGATCTGCACCGGCGGCGTATACTCCGCGATCATGATCAACGACAATTCCTTGCGCATGTCCCATCAGTTGGGAGTAGGCTTCTACTTTTTCTACCGTGTGGCCTCGATCGATCAGTTCATCCATTGTCTTGGCGGATATTCTTTCTTCCAGTTTCAGTGTCGTACTGTCCGCACCCCATGTTTTCCCGTACAACCAACGAGGGGCTTCAATGGCCTGTTGCATGTTATAACCGAAATCAACGACTCGAGTAAATAGGGCACACTGGGTTTGCGGCTGTCCCTCACCGCCCATTGATCCGAACAACATAAAAAGCTTGCCATCCTTTAAGGCCATTGCAGGAATAATCGTGTGAAATGTACGTTTATTCGGTTCTAAAGTGTTTATATGATCCTCTTTAAGACTGAAGTACGATCCGCGATTTTGTAATAGAATACCGCTCCCTTCCGGTATAAACCCGGAACCAAACTCATGGTAGATGCTTTGAATCAGAGAAACGCCATTGCCCTCTCCATCAGCAACACTAAGGTATACGGTATCCCGGCTCCCTTGTATTTCCGGAAGTTCTTCCAAATCATCGAGGCTATAAACTTCTTCCCATGACAAATGGGTGCGTACTTTTTTAGAAAGGCTTTTTGAGAGTAATAAGTCGTAAGGAATGGTGATCGATCTCGAATCTGTCACCCATTCATCCCTATATCGAAACTTTAATTTGGCGGTCTCTGCCAATAGATGATAATAATCGGTTGTCCCATCGCCAATCGAAGTCATATCATAGCTCTCAAGCATATTAAACATCATAAGCACGGCAATGCCTTGTGTATTTGGCTTCACTTGATAAACGTCGTATCCCCTATAATTCGTAGAAATCGGATCTTCCCAGTCGACTTGATGATCCTCAAAATCTTTTTTGACTAATAAACCGCCATGCTTTTCCAAAGAAGCGATGATTTTATCCGCAATCACTCCTTCATAAAAAGCCTTTCTGCCATCTCTAGCGATTTGCTTGAAAGACCATGCCAAGTCAGGCTGAACAAAAATCTCACCTGCTTGTATAGGGGATCCATTAACAAAGAACGTTTTCTTCGTCTCTGGGTAAGCACTTAAAATATCCGCTTTTTCCGCAATAAATTTGCTCGTTTTCTCCGTGAGTGGAAACCCATTTTCTGCATAATAAATCGCATCTTCAAATAATGCAGCCCATTCCACCTTTCCGTAGCATTGATGAAGGGCCCACCATGCATCGACGGTACCGGGAACGGTGTTTGCTGATAAAGGTCCGCGTTCCGGAATTTTGTCAAGATCCTTCTGTATGTAAACAGACCTTGTTACTTGGCTGCCCGAGGAACCGCTACCGTTTAAGGCTTGAACTTTATTTTCGGACTGGTCCCAGACGAGCGAAAACAAATCGCCACCCAATCCTGACATATGCGGGAGAACGACACAGAGGACAGAATTAACGGCAATCGCCGCATCGACTGCATGCCCATCTTTTTCAAGGATTTTTTTTCCTGCCTGTGTCGCTAAATAATGCGGAGAAGTCACTGCTCCCCTTGCCCCTTCAGCCACTGGTCTTCCCGTAGCCGCAAATTGATCTGTGTACTGTACCAATGGTTTTCCCCCTTTTTGGATATCTTGCTCTTCACATCGCGCAGCCATTATGTTCTCACCGTGAGAATATCAGCAGGTGTGTGATGAATGGAAGCATGGGCCACACTGCCGGTGAAAAACCGTTTCAATGCACCACGCCCGGTCGCCGCAGTGACGAGCAAGTCGATGTCATTTTGAACGGTTAGCGTGTTTGGCACTTCCAACCGTGGGTTTCCGTAATGGAGAATGGTCTCGACATCCTCGACTCCTTGCTCCTCTGCCTTTTGTTTGTATTTTTCCAGCATTTCCTTTTGTTCAGTATCTTTATCGGATTCTTCGATTCGTTGCATCACTAGAAAATCATAGGTATAAGGCCCTCCTTGGACTTCGACTACATGCGCGATTTTAAGCGTCGCTCCGTGTGTTTTTGCGACATTAATCGCTTTTTCCAACGCTTGCTCCGATTGCTCGGAACCGTCCACGGCCACAAGAATGTTTCGATACGAGTTTTCCTCCGACTCATCTTTAACGGTAAGAACATCGCTGGATGACCGACGTACACACGCTTCCGTTACGCTCCCAACCAATATCCGTTCCACCGTGTTCAACCCGCTTCCTCCAACAACTAATAAATCTACGCCATATTCATCGACGAATCTTTCCGGGATTTCAACCCGGGGGTTCCCGGAGGAAACAACCGTTTGGACATTTTTTACCCCAAACGTTTCGGCTTGCTTTTTACTATTTTCCAGTAATTCATCTGCGCTCTTTTGGATTTCATTCCACAGGGAATCCCCATATGGGCTTGCTCTTGAAAAACTGCGCGTGTCAAGCACATGACCAATGACAAGGCCGGCACCATGTCGTTCAGCAGTGCGGCTTGCTTTTTTTAATGCTTGATTCGATTGCTCGGACCCATCAACGACGGCCAGTATTTGTTTGTACATGGTTATAGCCATTCCTTTCGCTGCGCTCAGGGCACAAAACGTTTTTAAAATAAGTTGCGCCGAGCGCTTTTTGTTTTGTACTAAAAATATAGGGATACACACAGTTCAGGGATAACCGAATGGTTGAAATTTTGACAGGACTAATCATTGTATACCCCATTTATTGTGGCATAAACGTCCACAAAGGCGTCACGACGAGAAGGCTAAACACAATTGCAACCGGAAAGTATTAGTTCTATATGCATTCTTTGTTTAAAATTCGTGATACTTTTATTATAGGAAAGGGAACGTCTCCGGGGGTATTAGGGAATGTCCCGATTCATTGCAGGAGATTCCCTGATAATTTGTTGGATATTGTCACGACGATAACACTTTATTATCATACATAGATATTTTTTACTTATAAATCTATGAAAAGTGACACCTGACAGTTTTTTTCGGTAATGATTCAGGTTATGAGAAAAAGGGTATAGAATATTAAATAAAAAATTATGGGGAATGTGCAGAAAATGATATAATAATGAAAAAACATGTGAGGAGGATAGAACGGTCGTTCTTTTTATGTCCAAAAACAATGATGCAAGTCTAGCACAAGGAGGCCAAACTTATGTACAAGCACATTCTCGTTTCCATTGACGGCTCTAAACCGTCCAATCATGCATTGACAAAAGCGATTGACTTGGCGAAACACTACAATTCCGCTCTTTTGATCAGCCATGTGATTGATGCAAGAAGTTTCCCCACTATGGCAGGTCCTCATCACGGTGAGCTACAGTCCCAATACAATAAGACGGCCGAGGAGCTGTTGGAAAAATCAAAAAAGGAAGCAGAAGATGCCGGTTTGGAACAAGTTCAAACCATTTTATGGAACGGGAATCCCCGTTTTGAGATTCCGGATAAAATGACGAAAGAATATAACATCGATTTATTGATTGTTGGGGAGAGCGGAAGGAACGCAGCGGAACGAATGATCATCGGAAGTGTAACGGAAGCATGTATACGCCGCTCCCCCTGTGATGTCCTCACCGTTAAAAACAAAACAAGCACCACGCTCTACCGGAGAATTCTCGTAGCGGTTGACGGCTCCAAACAAGCAGAAAAAGCGTTGGCAAAAGCTATAGAGTTGGCTAGCATTCATCAGGCTAAGCTAACCATCGCCCATATATCGGAATGGGGGACCTTCGCAAAGGATATCGCTTTCTATCAACACTCTTACGTGGCAGAAGTCCAAAAAGAATCGGAAGATATGTTGAAAAAATACAAAGAGCAAGCAGAAAACCAAGGATTGAAAGATGTACAAACAATCTTGCGTTCCGGGAATCCGCGTCTTGAAATCCCCCGCGTCCTCACGGTTGAAAATAGCTGCGACCTTCTGATCACAGCAGAAACGGGTCAACACGCAGTTTCTCGTTTTTTTACCGGTAGCGTGGCCGAATCATCGGTACGCCGCTCCTCTTGCGATGTGATTACCGTCAAAAAAGAGCAAATGGCGTGAATATAATAGGGAGGTTGAGCCGGACGCCTCCTACGCTTGTCCGAGGTTAACCATTCGCTTCGGACATTTTTTGTTTGCTGCACCACAGTCAGAAAATGAATAACAGAGAGGAGACGTTTTATATGAAAATGAAATCAGCGGTACTGCGCGAATCAGGAGCCCCATCTCCCTATGAACAAAGCCGCCCCCTAACCATCGAAACATTGGAATTAGATCCCCCGCAACAGGGAGAAGTCTTAATACAAATCAAAGCAGCAAGTCTCTGCCATTCTGATTTATCGGTTATTAATGGTTCCAGACCACGACCCTTGCCAATGGCATTGGGCCATGAAGCATCCGGGGTTGTCGTCGAAACAGGGAAAGGCGTCAATGATTTTGAACCCGGTGACCATGTTGTATGTGTATTCATCCCAAGCTGCGGACAGTGCCTCCCATGCAAAGAAGGACGCCCCGCCTTATGTGAGAATGGAGCAAAATCAAATAATGAGGGGACGTTGCTAACTGGAGGAAAAAGGATACATGCCGAAGATGAATTGATTCATCACCATTTAGGGATATCGGCGTTTTCCGAATATGCGGTTGTCGCTGAACAGTCGTTGGTAAAAGTGGATAAAGACATTCCGTTTGAACAAGCGGCCCTATTCGGCTGTGCAGTAATCACAGGGGTTGGTGCGGTTGTGAATACTGCAGGCATAAACATGGGTGAAACAGTGGCCATTGTAGGACTTGGCGGGGTTGGGTTAAGCGCGCTTATCGGTGCAAGGGCTTCCGGAGCCGGAAAGGTTGTTGCCCTGGATATTAATGATAAAAAATTGGCTTTGGCACAGGAACTGGGAGCCACTGAAACGTTCAATTCTGCTAAGGAAGGGGTCGTCGAACAAATACGAGAAGCAACCGACGGCGGTCTCGACTATGTCTTCGAAACAGCAGGAGCCGTACCGGCTATGGAGGTTGCTTACAAAATTACAAAACGCGGGGGAACGACCGTAACGACAGGACTCCCGCATCCGGAGCATCACTTTTCCTTTCCCTATGTCAGTTTAACAGCGGAAGAAAAAACCTTGAAAGGCTCTTATGTCGGGAGTTGTATTCCGGACAGAGACGTCCCGAGATTTATCGACTTATTTAAACAGGAGCGTCTTCAGGTCGATCAATTAGTGACCGAAAGCCACTCGGTGGAGGAAATTAATAAAGGATTTGATAAACTTGCTACCGGGGAGTCCTCCCGGATCATCATTACATTTTAGTAGACATTATGGAGGAGAGAATATGTACAGAAAAATAATAGAACCGAGGGTTTCTGAAACAGACGGTGTCAGACACATTAATAACACCGTCTTACCCGTCTGGTTGGAAGCAGCACGAAATCCTATTTTTAAATTATTTACACCGGATGATTCATTTGAAAATTGGCGAATGATTATCCTCCATACCTCGATTGATTATAGGAGCCAGATTTATTTTGGAACGGATGTTGACGTGTACACATGGGTGAAACGAATCGGAACATCAAGCCTTGAGCTATATGAAGAGATTCACCAAGGCAGCATCCTCTGTGCAAAGGGCACAGCAATTTATGTGAATTATAACCATATGGAAAAGAAATCAGAGCCTATTCCCACGCGAATTAGGGAGCAACTGGAAGAACATTTGTATCACAGCGAAGAGGAGTAATCATTTTTCAATAAATTATACGTATGCATCATCCAGCAAATGCTAAACTATGTTAGATACCATTCGTGAACTGGAGCCTTTATCAATGACAACTGCAACTTCCAATCCTTTAGACATACAACCCGTTCGGAAAGTACTATTTCGTTACCTCTTCCCGTCTATGATCGGCATGATGTTAATGGCGGTGAATTACGTCGTCGATGCGGTCATGGTCGGCAACAAGTTGGGGGCGCTGTCGCTCGCAGGCATTAATCTTGCAAGTCCGGTATATACCCTTTTTGTCGGAATATCGATTTGGATCGGCGTAGGAGGGGCAACCCTTTATTCGCAACGGATGGGCGCCGGCGAACATAAACGGGCACGCCAGATTTTCTCCCACTCAGTCATGTTAATCATTGCATTAACAGCCATTGTCTGTGTAACCGCGTTGACCTTTCATGAAGCACTCGTTTTTGCCCTTGGCGCCAATGCGGAAACCGCTCCCTATGCATCCGCATACTTGAACGTCTTTTTAGTGTTTGGCCTTATTTTAACTTTGGAGAACGCTTGCAGCATTTTCGTCCGTAATGATGGCAGCCCAACACTCGCCATGGCCGCCTTGATTACAACAGCTGTTTCCAACTTTGTCATGAATTTCATTATACTTTATATCCTAGGTTGGGGGCTGCGGGAAATCGCCTTCGGGACCATGATAGCAGCAGGATTAGGGTTGCTCGTTCTTAGCATTCATTTCTTTCAAAAGAAAAACAACCTCAAGTTCGTGAAGATTCGCTTCGAAAAAGCATTGTTCATGATCACCATTGCACTTGGATTCCCGAGTTTTCTCGTAGAATTAGGTATATCCATTTTCACAATCGCACACAATGTCGCATTTTCATGGCTGCTCGGAACCGATGGAGTTGCTGCATTTTCCGTCATTAACTACGTGCACACGATGATGCTGCTCCTGTTTCTCGGGTTAGGGCAAGGCGTACAACCGGTCATTAGTTATTTTCACGGGGCAAACGCGACAGATAAAAAAAGAGAAGCGTTACGTTTAAGCCTTATAACGGGGACAGCGGTCGGAATTGTTTTCATGATTCTCGGGCAGACGGGCGCGAATGTGATCATCCAAGTGTTCGGAAATCTACCGGAACAAGTCGCGGAACTCGCGACAACCGGGATTCGACTCTTTTTTCTTTCGTATCTTTTCTTAGGGTTAAACTTTGTTGCGATGACGTATTTTCAATCGATTGGGCATGTAAAAAAAGCAGTACTCATCACCGCCGGACGCGGCATTGTGTTTATGCTTCTTTTTCTTTTCACACTCCCTGTCATATTCAACAACGCAAACGCTGCCTGGTTCGCCGTTCCGCTAGCGGAAGTTACAGTTGCCGCGCTGCTCGTCATCTATTATTTCAGAACAAAAAATGCAGCATAAGATGACGAAGGACGACACATGCTACACGGGAAAAGGAGGCAGGAATTCTTGGATGAACAACGAGCGCAAGAAATTGCACACTCGCCGGATATGAAACATGTGACACATGGAGGAACCCCCATCTATATTCAGCACGTGGATGAAGAAAACGGGACCGCGCGTATTTTTCCGGTTGATCAACCGGAAAAAGAACAAAGTGTATCGGTGAATAGCTTGATGGAACATTAGAGAAGGACGAGTGCTTCTCTAATGCAGAGCAAAGTAGAAACATGGATTTTCGTACCTTTAAACAGGATGATTTATCAAACAGGGGGACGATGTGGATTGTCTAGCGTCCTTTAAAATAGAATAATCCTTTATTTGAGGGACGTTGGAAGGGCCTAGCGTCCTTTAAAATAGAATAATCCTTTATTTGGGGGACGCTGGAAGGGTCTAGCGTCCTTTAAAATAGAATAATCTTTAATTTGAGGGACGCTGGAAGGCCTAGTTGGAGGTAGAATAAAAGTTGGACACACAAAATTGGTGCGTTGTTACAATGGATCTAAAGGAGTGTGCCGATAGTGCAACATCATGATATAGAATTTAAGCGGTATGCGGTGAAACTCATCGTTCAGGAGGGGAAAAAGCGAGCGGATGTCGCGAGAGAGCATGGGATCTCCGATAGCACGCTGGAAAATTGGGTGAGAAATTATCGGGAGGACAAGGGAGACGCCCTTTTCGGAAACGGTTATCTCACGCCAGCGGAAGAGCAGCATCAAAGGGATATGAAACGAATTGAGGAATTGGAAGAAGAAGTGGCGATTCTAAAAAAGGCGGCGGCCTTCTTCGCCAAAAACCAGGCGTAATCTATGCCTTCATCGAGGAACACCGACACGAGTTTCGTGTGGCGAAGATGTGCAAGGTTTTAGGTGTTTCCAGAGGCGGCTATTATGAATGGCGTAACCGTGCGCAATGCTCGCAAAAACAGCGGAAGGCATCCATCGTCGAAGCCATAAAAGAAATCTTCGTTCAATCCCGAAAAACGTATGGGAGTCCGCGGATAACGATGGAACTGTATAAACAAGGCTTAACGGTCACACAGAAAACGGTCTCGACTTATATGCGAGAATATGGGCTTCGTCCAAAGAGCGCCAGTAAGAAAGGGAAAAAGACAACGGATTCCAATCATCATCAACCGATTTATCCCAACCTGCTTAAACGAGATTTTCATACGGAGCAGCCCGGCGAGACTTGGGTGGCGGATATCACCTATATCTGGACCCGGGAAGGCTGGCTTTATCTAGCATCAGTGATGGACTTATTTTCTCGAAAGGTCATTGGCTGGAATATCAGTCACCGTCTCACGAAAGAACTGGCTACGACTGCCCTACATCGGGCTATGCGCCTTCAACCGCCGCAAGAGGGACTCATCCATCATTCGGACCGGGGGAGCCAATATGCGTCCCATGACTACCAGGCCATTCTCCGGGAACACGGCATGCGCACAAGTATGAGCCGGAAAGGCGATTGTTATGACAATGCGTGCATCGAGTCTTTTCATGCAACCATCGAAAAAGATCTGCTTGCGCATGAAACCTACGATACACGGGAGGAGGCTAAGATGAGCGTTTGGGAGTATATTGCCTGCTTTTACAACGAAGAACGCACGCATTCCACCATTGGCTATGTGTCGCCTAACCAATTCGAACGGCAGTATAGACAAGCTCAAGGAGGCGATACGACGGCGTAACGAAAAACGCGGAAAACAAGCATGATCGTTATTGCTGGGAGCCGTGAACTTTACCTTTGACAGCTGTGCCCGATTCCGCGATCCGACGGTTGGGGATCGGGGCCCCCGGCCGCAGGATCGTGTGAATCGATCGGTTCGTGGTATCCTAAGCATGCGGCTGATGCTAACATGAGTTTTTTCTTCCAGCCGCCATCAGATGCACACCACGAACCGAAACAGCTGTCAAAGGCGGCGGATTTGGAGAAGAGTCGCTTGAAACTTGAAGACTGAAAAGGCACCAATTTTTGTGCTCGTATTATTGACATAACTCCATAGTGTCCTTTAAAATAGAATAATCCTTTATTCGAAGGACGCTGGAAGGGCCTAGCGTCCTTTAAAATAGAATAATCCTTTATTTGAGGGACGCTGGAAGGGGTAAAAAGACAAATCATCGAAGGCGCGTTATTAATTGTCGGGATAGAAGTCAGGCGCGCGCACCAAATTGGCCACGTTTCCTGAAGCCCCCTACGGTCCCGGACAGTCGGATTTCCCGAGTCCGGCTCTGACCTTGGATCAATCATAGATGAGCCTTCTTTCGTCACCGTAGGCTTAAGTGGCGACACCCACGTTCACCCATTGATGGCAAGTTTACTCACCTATTAGCTTTCTATTGGGTTGCGACCTTGCATTCTCTGTGTCATACAGGCCGCCGCGACTTTTACTTCCGAGCAGAACGTGATTTGTTACCTCCTCACGCATCGGATATGCTAATTGTCTGAATCGGTCAATTAACAATAGGAGACTCTCACTCCATTAGATTCTCAGCCTTGACGGCTGCTCCCAACCACTCTGCACTAGCGGAAGGAAAGTAACTTCCAATGGTACAACAAGCCCGATTTTGCCCCTTAAATTAAGTTGGGATCTAGAGCTCTTCCCAATAGATTTCAAGTATATCAAACACCGGTACTGATACTATACGCACGAAAATAGGGCCGCTGCTTTTTTGAGCAACGACCCCGTATTTCTTTTATTAAATATCCGTAATCGTCCAAATGGCTTGCCCGCTTGTGAACGGATTTTCAAAGATGAACTCATATTCGTCTGATTCATTTACATCAAATGGAACTTCCCCGCGGTTGTCACGATCAGGACCAATTTCGCCATCGAGAGAACCATCCGCTTCCGTAAATATCGTTACGTCATGAGTATAACCTTCGTCATCCTGAAGACTCATTTGTAGCATTGTTGAGATGTCTGCGGATTCATCAGTCGTGTTTTCAATCGTGAGATCAAGAATGACATAATGATCATTATCCGGTGATTCAAATTCGCCACCTTCACTTGTGTAAGCATCATTTAATGTAATATCAAGCCCATCAAAGTTCATGGTGTCACCGATCGATATTTCTTCTTCTACCGTTTCGGTTTCTTCATCTTCAGCCCCCTCATTCTCATCAGCATCCTCAGCTTGATCTACATCATCATCCTCTTCCGCTGACACTTCCGTGTCTCCGTCATCTTCGACCTCTTCAATTTCACTCGCCCCACATGCCGCAACCGCCACCAACGTCATACTGAGTCCAAGTGTTACCATCCATTTTTTCATTCTTCATTTCCCCCTATCATTGATGTTGTTGATCTGCTTTCTATTATAGGGGTGAAGGTGACAACTACTGTCAGGGGTGAGGAAAAATTTTATTTTTTTCTCAAGACGGTTTGTATCGCTCGCTTTGCTGTTTAAAAAAGGCGTGTAGTTCTTCACGTATGTATTGAGGCTCCAACAATTCAGCATCGAGACCGAAACCCCGCACCCAGCGGAGAAACTCTTTTGTACTTTGCAACGTCGTCGTGAGCAGCAACGAACCATCTCCTTCAGTTTTCAATTCAG
This sequence comes from Salicibibacter cibi, assembly GCF_016495865.1. Lineage (NCBI taxonomy): Bacteria > Bacillati > Bacillota > Bacilli > Caryophanales > Bacillaceae > Salicibibacter > Salicibibacter cibi. Next base: position 367,107 of record NZ_CP054706.1, on the reverse strand, counting down.
TATCTGCGTAAAAGTTGAATTCCTTTACGTAGCGAGCGATGTCTTCATGAAAACGTACGACGAACGTCGTCTCCTCCTCATCGTCGGCGAAAATCGACCAACGGGCGGATAAGTAGTCATCGATGTTGAAATCTTCCTCCATCGTAAACGTTTCATCCCCAACACGTGCACCATGGATCCGATTAAGCCGAAAAATACGATAATCTTCCCGAGTCGCGCAATAACCAACGACGTAAAGATGACCGCTGCGCGGAATAATGAAGTAAGGATGAATATTGCGGTGGGAAACTTGATCACGATAGATGGCGTAGTATTCGATTTCGAGCACCTTATTTTCCGTGATCGAGTGAAAAAGCGATGGCATCACACGGTTTGTATCTTTTTCCCCGGCTTGGTCATGGAACCGAATGCGATTGCCGAGTTCCTGCCTTAATGCTGTTACATCCCCAGAATCACGGTCTTTTGTGATTTCCTTCATTTTTTCGATTCCGGAACGATACGCACGGTGGTATGGATGATCCCGCACAGTCATGTCCTGAGACATTTGGGGATAGACGGTTAGTGCGAGCCATTCTTCTTTTGACAAATAACGAATAGGTGAATTAGGGTTCTGGAGCAATCGATAGCCATATCTCCCTTCCGTGATGTATTGATACCCCAAAGCGTCAATCTCTTTCATATCACGATAAATGGTTCGCACCGTCGTATGGCAGTATTCGGCAAGTTCCCTTGCCGTCACCGTCGCGTTGTCCCTTAGTAAAGTAAGAATGGAGAACAGCCGCTCTGTCTTTGCAACGTCCCTGGTCGTTTCCTCCATTTGTCCTCTCTCCTTTCCGACTTCAAATGATGAAAAACACAATGGATTACACGCGATTATACAATTCATTACGAAGAAAACGCCGAGCTATTTGAAAAATTTCCGCGTCACCCTATCGGTTGTACGTTCGGCTACACGCCTCCTGTGCGTCTGATCCTTCCTATTTGAACCACATCCTCTCCGAAATGTGTTCCAGGAGCCTCTCTCCGCTTTCTTTTAAAGAGACTGTATCATAATTACGCGGGCACGCCCAGGGAAATAGTGCTAATTTCCGCCTTTACGAAATAAAATTCCCTCGACATTTCCCGGGAAATATCGAGGGAATTTCACTCAAACCGCGAAGGCGTGTAGCATACGATTCAGAGCGGTGCGCGCTTGTGTTGCGGTCGCTTCATCGACACTTATTTCATTGACGACTCTACCTTCTACGAGTTCTTCCAAGCACCACGTGAAATGAGCAAGGTCGATGCGGTTCATCGTGAGGCATGGGCACATGTTCGGATTTAGGGACATGATGGTTTTATCCTTATGTGTGCTCGCAAGCCGTTGCACGAGGTTCATTTCCGTTCCGATTGCCCAGGTGGTGCCGGACGGTGCAGAGGCAATCGTATCAATAATTTTCTTCGTTGATCCATCCAGATCCGCGGCTTGGACGACTTCCCAGCTGCATTCCGGATGCACAATCACTTGCAAGTCGTCATATTCCCCGCGCAATTTTTCCATATAATCGACCGTGAACTTCTCGTGAACCGAACAGTGACCCTTCCAAAGAATCACTTTAATATCATTATGAGGTTCGCCCTCAAATGTTTCCCGAATCGGGTCCCAGACAATCATCTGCTCGAGTGGAATACCAAGATCATAGGCCGTGTTACGGCCAAGATGCTGGTCCGGCAAAAATAATAACCGTTCTTTACGTGTGAGTGCTTCTTCGATCATCGCCGACGCGTTTGAAGACGTAACCGTCGCTCCACCGTGACGCCCGCAGAAGGCTTTGATCGCCGCCGTACTGTTTACATAGGTGAGCGGCAGAATTGTATCACCGAATTGCTCGGTTAGTGCTTGCCACGCACGCTCGGTTTGATGAATATCTGCCATGTCAGCCATGGAACAACCGGCGCGCATATCGGGCAAGATCACTTTTTGCTCATCTGTCGTTAAAATATCCGCCGTCTCAGCCATAAAATGCACGCCGCAAAACACGATGTAATCGGCGGTAGTTGAGGCTGAGCGTTGCGCCAATTGCAATGAATCACCGCTTGCATCGGCGAAAGCAATGATTTCATCACGCTGATAATGATGACCGGGGATAAATAGACGATCTTCGAGTGTTTCCCGTGCTTCCCGGGCACGTGTTTGCAACGTTTGTTCATCCATTTCTTGATATTTTTCAGGCATTGTTTCTTTTTTTATAGCATCAAGTAAAGACACGATATGCTTCCTCCTTCATATGGTTTATACTGATATCCAAAGCTTGAACGGAATGCGTGATATAACCGAGCGAGATGAAGTCTACGCCGCAGCCGCGATAACCGGGGAGCGTTTCAGGGATAATGCCCCCAGATGCTTCGGTTGTGATCGTTTTCGGGATGCGGCTCTGCCAATGACGCACGACGTCAGGAGGTGCATTGTCAAACATGATCACATCCGCTTGCGCAGCCACAGCGTCCACGACCTCCTGTTCATCGCGGGTTTCCACTTCAATTTTCACAAGCGGACCGACGGTTGCTTTTGCTCTTTGAACCGCTGTGTGGATAGAACCTCCACAGGCATCAATATGATTGTCTTTAATCATGACCGCATCATAAAGACCGTACCGATGGTTGACGCCTCCTCCGCAACGAACGGCATATTTTTCGAACATTCGCAACCCCGGTGTTGTTTTACGGGTATCACAGATCCGGATCCCGGGATCACTTAGGTCAGCCTTCGCCTGTGCTGTCGCTGTAGCAACCCCGCTCATACGCTGAATGAGGTTAAGAAGAACACGCTCGCCACTGAGAATAGACACCGCCGGTCCTTTGATTCGCGCGAGAAGTTCCCCTTCATTAATCTTAGTTCCATCTGATTTATAGACAGTAACATCCACTTTTTCATCCAATAATGGATACCCAATCGACAACAATGCAATGCCTGCGAGGGTTCCGGATTGTTTGGCTATCACATCAACAGTTGTCGTTTCGCCCTCAAGCCACCCTGTTGAAACATCACGTTCCCCAATGTCTTCAATAAAAAATGATTGGAGCTGTTCTTTTGCTTTTAAAAGGTTCATTTTGTGGCACCTCCTCCTTCTGCCTATGTTTGAGCGATACGCCCTGCCATGAAGCATCTTTGCCCGGATGATCTTCCCGATAGTGGCTGCCGCGTGATTCCGTGCGCCTTAAGGCAGCGTTTGTAATCATCCCGGCAACGAGGGACATGTTGTGGCGCTCTTGAATTTCCGGATCGTCACTTTTAAAGCTTGATTGAAAAGATAATCTGAAAAAATCACCGGCCTCTCGTAACGTTTGCTCGTCGCGAGTGACCCCGCATGCCTCATCCATCATCTGCCTGATTTCGGTCTTCGTTGGGGGCGAAGGCGACTTTTTTAGCGGTTGTTCGACCGGATTCCCAAAAACCTTCCCCGGTCGCTCCAACAACTTACGACCAACCCTGCGACCAAAAACGACCGCTTCCAATAGCGAATTGCTCGCCAGCCGATTCGCCCCGTGCACTCCTGTCGATGCCACTTCACCGACGGCGTACAATCCGGAAACGTTCGTCTCCCCATCAGGCGTTGCAACGACTCCACCCATCATAAAATGTGCGCCGGGCGCAACGGGCACGCGAGACGAGTAGCCGTACGTTTCACACAATGAAGCGACGCCGGGAAAACGTTCTGCCAGATTTGAAACCGGCGTGACGTCGAGAAACACGTCTTCGCCGTGGCGTCTCGCAGTGTGAATCGCGCGGGCAACGACATCGCGTCCCGCTAAATCTCCTTTCGGATGGTTCGCCATCAATCGATGATTGTCCACTGTCACCAATTGGGCACCGGCACCCCGTATTGCTTCCGTAATCAGACCGGCAGTTCCTGTTTCTGTCGCAAGAAGCGTCGGATGAAACTGGATAAACTCCATATCCCGCAAGATCGCCCCGGCACGATAAGCGAGCGCGTAGCCATCCCCGGTGGCAAAGGGGTGATTCGTCGTTTGTGTAAACAACTGACCCGCGCCTCCGGTCGCGAGCACGAGGTGGGCGGCATATCGGAAATGAATGTCGCTTTGTCGGTCTACCGTTTTCACGCCAACGCAATTGCCTTTTTCTTTTAATATCGATAACACCGTTTCTTCGTTGAAAAATTGCACATGTTTACGTACCCGCTTATGTAACGTACGGATGAGCGACGCCCCGGTTCGATCCCCACCGGCATGCACGATACGAGGATATTTATGTGCACCTTCTTTGCCGAGTTGTAAACGAGAACGGTCATCCCGATCAAACGGCACCCCCAACTCGACGAGCATTTGAACGGCATCCCGTCCCGCTTTCGTTAACGTAGCGGTGGTGCCCGGATCGTTGTGCGCATCCCCCGCTTCCAATGTGTCTTTCCAGTGGTTTCCCCAACAATCCTCCGTTGTGATCGCCGCGGCCACACCTCCTTGCGCCCGATAAGAGTTGCTATCAATTGTTTGCCCTTTTGAAAAAATACCGACATCTAAGTGCCGGCCGATCGTTTCGGCAACGACCAATCCCGCCAAGCCGCTCCCAATAATGAGGACATCAAACGCTTCTTTGCTCACATTCATCTCGCTCCCTTGCTCAATTATTCACATTATGTGTCTTTACACTTATCTTTACATAAAATAAAGGCTGTGACAAGATGTAAAATAGTTCACTTTTCAAAAGAAAGGATTAACATACATGATATACTTGGATTATGCGGCGACAACGCCAATGGGTCCGGAAGCGCTGCATGTGTACCACGAAGTTGCCGGCAATTATTACGGAAACGCCAACAGTCTTCATACCCGTGGAACGGACGCAGCCAATGTGTTGCAGGCAGCACTTGCCACACTGGGACAAACGATCGATGACGCAAGCGTCACGATCACCCGCAGCGGATCGGAGGCCAACCAACACGTCATCCATCGCTTCTTAAGCGCGAAACATTTTCAAGGCCACATCCTTACATGCCGCACAGAACACCCATCGATTCGAGATTATTTGCGCACCCTCGACGAGCAATATCCGAAGCTGCATGTGGAAAATGTCCCTGTCGATGAACGCGGAAACATTCACCCGATAGACGTCGAAACGCGAATCAAGCCGGACACCATTCTCGCGACATTTGCCCACGTTCAACATGAGATCGGTACGATTCGCGATATTCGCGCCATCGGAACGGTGCTCGCCCGTGCCGATGTTCCTTTCCACAGCGACTGCGTGCAGTCTTACGGGAAAATTCATATTCCGATGCAAGATGCGCGTTTATCGGCGATCAGCACAGCCGCTCATAAAATTCATGGCCCGAAAGGGCTTGGGGCTGTCTTTTTTTCCACAACGGTTGAACCAACTCATGGCCTTCCTTCGGGCACCGCTGATGGACCTGCCATCGCGGCGTTTGCCGAAGCTGCGGATGTACAAATGAAAAGAAGGCGGGAAGCGAACACGCATTTACGTGCGTTACGTGCTAAAATGGCAGAACAATTGCCGGTTGAATACCAGGTGGTTGGGGAAAGCGCACAGGAAAAACAATCGCCATACATTCTCGGGCTTTGTTTGCCGGAAATGGAAGGGCAGGAGGCGATGCTCGCGTGTGATCGGCAAGGAATCGCGATCGCGACGGGAAGCGCCTGTCGCAGTGGCGATCACGGGCCTCCGGAAACGTTGCTTGCCCTCGGCCACAGCTTTGACACGGCACGCACATTCGTCCGCCTTTCATTCAGCCATGAGACAAGCTTTGCCGAAATCGATGAGGCGGCGATGCAATTGACGAACATTCGATCAAGGAGAACGAAAAATGCCTAATGATAAAAAAATAAGCGGCGATGAACGCCGCAAGCAAATTGCCAATGTATTAAGAGAGGAAACCGAGCCGCAAAAAGGAGGGGCTTTGGCAGAAAAGCACGGGGTGAGCCGACAAGTCATCGTCCAGGACATCTCGCTGTTAAAAGCGGCGAATTACCCGATTATCGCCACTCCGCAAGGCTACATTTATAATCGGCCCCGGACCGATACGGAAAAAGCGACAGGCGTTATTGCTTGCCGACATACGAAAGCGGAGTTGGCGGAGGAATTGAATATTCTCGTCGACCACGGCATTCTTGTCAAAAACGTAATTGTGGAACACGCCGCTTACGGGGAGCTTTCCGGCCAATTAATGATTAAAAGCCGCAAAGATGTGGAACGGTTTCAACAGTTGATGAATGAACAAGAAGCGTCGTTGCTTGCCGATCTCACCGACGGGTTGCACCTTCATACGGTGGAAGCCGACGACGGGCAAACAATCGAAGAGGCGAAACAAGCGTTAAAATCGAAAGGATTTCTCGTCGAACAGTAAAAGGAGGCTTGATTTCTTGCGAGTCGTAACCGGAGAAGAAATGGGAAACGTGGACCGCTACGCGATCGAGGCGCTCGGCATGCCAGGAGCAATGTTGATGGAGAACGCCGGACGGGCGGTGGCCGAGCGATTGCTTGCCCATTATGGGGCCGATGAACGTTTTCTCGTATTGATCGGAACCGGCAACAATGGAGGCGACGGCTTCGTTATCGCCCGCACACTCAAGGATATGGGCCGATCCGTCGACATTTGCTTGATTCCTCCTGAGGAAAAGTTGAAAGGCGATGCAAAATGGCACAAAGAATTGTACGAGCGTGCCGGGTACACATGGGCAGCGTTTGATCCGGTTTTTTTTCAAAAAGCGGATGTTGTCGTTGACGCATTGCTCGGGACCGGGATTTCCGGCGCCATCAGGGAGCCGTACCGCGAGATCATTCAGGCAGTCAACGAAGCTGAGGCGGACGTCGTCGCCGTCGATTTACCGAGCGGGATTCCCGGCGATGACAGTCCGGTGCCCGAGGACGCCCTTGTGGCCGACCGTACCATTACCTTGCAGCAACCGAAGTTGAGTTACTACACGTATCCCGGACGGGCGTTTTACGGCGAGACGGAGATCGTGCCCATCGGTATCCCTCCGCGTGCCCTTGATAAAACTGTTTCAACGCAGCGGGCGGTCTGGATGCCGGCGGACGTCAACGCCCATTGGCAGCCACGATCAGCCGATTCCCATAAAGGTACCCACGGAAAAGTCGGCATCATCGCCGGGAGCGAAACGATGCCGGGAGCAGCCGCCTTAACCGCGGGCGCAGCGGTGAATGCCGGCGCCGGCTTAACAACCGTCAACGCCCCCCGGGCCGTGATGCCCACGGTCGCCGCTCATGTTACGGAAGCGACTTATTTTGCCCGCGATGATAAAATCGAACCCTTTTATGAAAATAAAGATGGTATCGCGATCGGACCCGGCATTGGCTTCGGCGTCCAGGGGCGGGAAACACTGGCGACCCTTATCGATCATTTTAAGGGTCCGCTCATCATCGACGCCGATGGCTTGCACATGTTGACCGAGATGCTTGAAAATGTGCGAGAGCGTGAACACCCGCTCATTATTACCCCTCACCCGGGAGAGATGGCGGCGTTGATTGATGCGACACCGGGAGAGGTGAATCGTCGTCGCTTTGAGGTCGCGGAAACGTTCGCGCGTGAGTACGGCGTGTATGTCGTTTTGAAAGGGCCTTGCACACTAGTCGCGACACCGGGCGGCGAAACATGGATCAACGATACCGGCAATGCCGGCCTGGCAAAAGGCGGCTCCGGCGATGTGCTCACGGGCATGATGCTTGCGTTTGTTGCCCGCTATGGAGAGGTGCAACCGGCGGTCTCCACCGCTGTTCATTTGCACGGATATTGCGCGGATGATTTGCTTCAGCGCGGTGTTCCGGCGGAAACGATGACCGCTTCGCAGATTGTACAGGCGCTGCCGGATGCGCTGATGGCGGTGGATCGTTGGCATTGATCTCATGGCGACCGTACGCGCCTCGATTCCGTGATTTCGGGCGCCATGACCCGTTCATGACAACCAGGTTCGATGTGATTCCTTGGTTTCGGGTGCCATAAACCGTTCATGACGACTGAACAATTGCCGTCACTTCAGTTTCGGTCACCATAACATCGCCCATCAATTTGAAAAACAGTCCCGGAAGGGTCCGGTGTGGCGGAAATAATAGCTGAACATATAGATAAACGATTTCATGGAAAAAAACTGATTTTTTTATCGAACACTGAATTCTCTATTGGATAATATAGTCTAACGATTGAAATCAAGGCTTTTGTGCGATAAAGTGGTCATTAGGAGAATCCTTTCGGCGTAATTACACGCTAACAGATAAGGATTTTTTTCATTTATTGGGTGAATTTCCAAATGAGTTGAAAGTCTTTGCGCACAAATGCCAGTCATTAACCCAAAGATTTCTGTGAATTATTCAGGATATCGAATTAGCACATTCGGACTGTGTCCTGGGAGGAAATGAATTTTTGAGAGGAGCGAATGCAATGAAATGTCATGCTTGTCATTATGAGTTGAGTGTAGATGATAATTTTTGCGAACATTGTGGACAGAAGGTACAGCGTCATGATGAAATTATTGAGGCGGCCCGTGCAGAAAGTGCCGGCACAATAGAAGAGCGAGAACCAGAACAAGAGCAAGGGAACGCGGATTTTGATCAAGTAAAGGAAAATTTATACAATTACTGGACCTTTTTCCTAACTGCACTAAAATCCCCTTTTAATGCTGCGAGTGCTATTACCGGAACGAAAAATCAGATGATCTACGGCATTATCACCATTGCGCTAGTTGCAATCATCCTACCGTTAATTTTTACATCAATTGTGTCAACATTGTCTCCATGGAGTCCTGATGTGCCTGTGGTTTCTCCGATCATTTACCTATTGATTTTTCTCGCTTTAACGATTGGCGGAATGTTTGTCGTTGTCAAAATGGGGAAATCATCGGTGTCCTTTCAACGGTTGGTTGCATCATTTGGTTCGATGATGGTCATTCCGCTTGCTATTTTAATCCTTTCCTTACTATTAACATTGGTGAATGTTCTTTCATTGGGCATTATTTTTCTGTTCGCGGCAATGACGGCTTTTAATCTTGCCATTGTGTATACGGTGCATTTATTTCTGAAAGATTCTACAGGCGGACTGGATACATTTTATGGAGCATTGATTGTTCTGACGCTGTTAGCGGTCATTTTGTATGTGTTCGGGGAGAGCCTTACGACTTCATTTCTCAATGATTTGGAATCTATGAATATGTTTTGAAATTTACAAGAGGAGAATTTAAATGAAATTTTGTAAACATTGTGGTCATCAACTTAAGCCTAACGCGAATGTATGCTCACAGTGCGGTATGAACGTCCAAAAACCCACTAGGCAAAAAACAAAAGGTTCGTTAAGCAAAAAAAAGAAATGGACGATGCTTGTTTCAGCAGGCGTTCTTTTAGCCGCTTTTATCACGTACCAAATAACAGCATCTATTTTTGATCAACATAGAGCTGTTGATCAATTTGAGGAAGCATTAACCGAGGGAGATACGGAACAACTTGCCGCGATGGTTACAAGCAGTGACCCCGGAATGGAAATGGAATCGGATGACTTTCAGGGGTTGGTGCAGTATATGGAGGGGAATGCCTCTTTTGTCAACGAGGAGATCTCCTCGTTACGTCAACAAGCCGAGTATATGGATCATGAAGATGAAGAATTTGCAGCTAATTCTGCGGATAACTCTCTTTTTCAACTGAATTCGGACAGTAACAACTGGAACATTTTTGATGCTTATTCATTTGAAGTTCCTCCTTTTTATATAAATATAACGACAAATGAAGCAGATACAGCCATCTATTTGGATGAAGAAGAAATTGCTGTTGCAGACCAAGACGATTTTTCACAGGAAATCGGACCTATTGCCCCTGGTCAATATACGGTAAAAGCGGAGCTAGACCATGATTATGTCACACTGGAAGAGGAAGAGGAATTGAATTTGATCGAAGCCCCCCAAGATCAAATACAAGTCGACCTGAATTTGGATGGCGAGTACATACATATTGATTCGAATGAACCGGAAGCCGATGTGTATGTGAATGGCGATGCGCTTGACATGACGGTAGAAGAGTTGGACTCGGAGCTTGGTCCCGTCGTTACAGATGGTTCCATGACGATTCATGCTGAACATGACTATCCTTGGGGTAGTGCGAGCAGTGAAGAAGAGGAAATCACCGGTACCAATGTGTCTTTAGAAATTCCAACTGTTTCAGAAGAACTGAAGGATCAACTCATGGACATGGTAAATGAAAATGTCGACACATGGGCGGATGCTTATCAAAACTTGGATGAGGATCAGTATGTACAAGTGACCGACCAATACATTGACAGTATGAATGAGGAATTCGATAGAATGGACGATGCTGATAATTCATGGGACGGAGAACTTCAAGACATCGTTTACGATCTTGATTCATTTTCGATGAATGACAACGAAGATCAATATACAACAACATTTGATGCCAATGTTCACTATGAAAGCGATGGCTCGGATGAAGAGACCGACCTACAGTTTACGGCTGTGTATGACACGGATAGTGAAGAGTGGTTACTGGACGATCATTCCGCAAGTGCTTCGCTTTCTTTTGGGACGCCATCGAATTCAGAAGCGTTTACGGTTGATGGATCAGAAGATAGTGAAGAAGAATCATCGGAAACGGTCGACGAAAGTGAATTGGAAGAATTTCTCTACGACGTTAATGAAGCGTCTGTAGAATCGATTAATGAGCAAGATTTCTCCCTTGTAGAAGGTTTGATGACATCTGATGGTCCGCGCGCTCAAGAACATGAAGACTATATTGATTACTTGGCAGAAGAAAATATTACCCAAACCCATGTCGAAACATCGCTTGAATCAGTAGATGCCGTTTCGGAAGAGGAATGGGAAGTGACGTCAATCGAAGTTTTCGATATACACAGCGATGACGGAACCGAAACAACGGAATTCAGAACCGTTACAACAGTAATGCTCGAAGATGATGAATTTAAAGTACATGAATTGCAATCGACCGATGAACTATGATTACGTACGTAGCCAAGACATTTCGTGGCAGTACAAAACTTGGTTTGGCCGGTCGGTTTTTGGCACCACAATCGTCGGATGACGACTAATTTCGGGCTTTGCTCTATTATTTTGGCGTCACAACTACGGTGATCAATTATTTCAACCGTCTTGCACTATAGTAATTTTGGCACCTATCTAGGATCTTAACTCCAAAGATCTTTGCAACATGGAAAGAAACTAGGAAATGTTACGGAAGAAATCATTCGAAATGACATCGAAAATCAGACTAGCGAGAAGAGGGACGATATATTTAGGATTGATGATTGAGTTCCAGTCAAAAACCATATGCTTGAGCTTAAGGTCTTTCAGCAGACTTCAGTCTGAAAAGCGCCTTTCAGTCGCGGACATTTTATGTCCAAATCCACCTGCTCTAGCATGTGGGTCGTTTAAATAATGACATTATTAAGCTCTCCAACGAAATGAAAGAATTTCATAATTTTTTATGATTAAGCTTTTCTGCCACACGAACTATGCACAATATACTACTCATTTCTTAAAACCTCGAGCACCATACGTGCTACGAAAGCACCTCTAACAGCAATATCGTCTGTATTAATATATTCCTTGTCCGGCTGATGAGCGAAATCTCCAGTCATTCCCATACCATCAAGTGTTGGGCAACCTACGGCAGCAGTAAAATTACCGTCAGTGCCTGCTCTCCCAATATGTCCCTTCATCTCCATATCAAACATTTTTCCAACCTTTTTGGAACTTTCATAAAGGGCATTGTGTTTAGGGTCTTTTTCATCAAAAAGTGGTTTTTCTATACCGCCCTTAGTTGTTATTTTAACCGCTGGGTTAAATGCTTTCAGATTTTGAAACATTGAATCATACTGTTTTGCCTGTTCGGCTGAAGAAAACCTAGCATCAATAGTAAGTTCTCCACCACCTGGCACAGTAGGCCAGCCAGCCTTGCCACTGTTTAAACAAGTACAAGCAATTGTCATGCCCTTTTCTAGATCAGTCAGGCTTTCAAGGTAAATAGCCTGCTGTGCCAGTTCTTTCAAACCGCTATCAGCTTTTTCAGGTTCTTGACCGGAGTGTGCTGGCTTTCCTGCTGCAACAAATGTGTAATTCCCCCGGCATAGCCGTCCAATTGTCAAACCGTTGGAGTAACCACCAAAAGTGGGTTCCATAACAAAGGAAGCTTTGCTCTTTTTTGCTAACTCCTTATAATGCATATGTGATGTAGGGCTACCCGCTTCCTCATCGGAGGATAAGAAGAATACAATTTTTTTGTTTTCAGGTAACAGGTCAAGATCCTTTAGTGCTTTTGTAACCATATAAACCTGCACATCTCCACCCTTCATGTCAAATACACCTGGTCCCCATATTTTCGAACCTTCTTGATTCCAAATATTTCTAAATAATCCTTTTTCATACACAGTGTCATAGTGACCTACAAAAAGTACTTGTTCATCACCCTCTCCTAATTCCATTAGAAGATGATCCCCATAACGACTGTCATTACTTGGTACAACATTGCACTTAAAACCTATCTCTGAAAAGATTCTTTCAAAATAATGCCTACATCTTTTTAAATCTTCCTTGTTACCCTCAGTCGGTGATTCTAAATTCACGGCTTCTTTTAATATGTCTAAAAATTCATCTGTATATTTTTCCATATATTCTACAAGCTTCTTTTCCTCAGACATTAAAAGCTCCTCCTCATTGGTAATATAGGCTTTTGGCATTCACTGATACCAGTGTAACAAGGTTTTTATTTCCTCAGTTGGTTACTTCCCTTCCTCTTTCGGAAGGATTTTTCATTGCCGCTCGATGGAACAATTCCTAACTTGTATGGACACGCGATCTGAGGATTGATTATTGGTACAAATGCTGAGATCGTCGCGGGTTACAACAAAACGGTGATGTTGGCGCCTCCACTTTTACTGACGAAGCTGCGAAGATGATTGTGCGAACGTTGAAGAAAGGTTTTCAAGAATGATTAGAGCTATAATAAAACCCTTATTGTAAACACGAAGATAATATTGGATATCGAAATTCTAAAGAAATTAGAACAATGAACATAGAACTGGGATTACACCGGCATAGGTGTCCCAACTTCGAGATACTGGTCATAAAGTTGTGATTGAACCAGGAGAAGGGCTGAGGACGGGTTTTACAGAGGAATAATCTGCATGGCAACATTTCAACATTAAAGGCTAATCGGCTTCAAGACCGGATTTTCTTCTAACGGTTGAATACCTTCCCTGATCCGTGCACCAATTTTTTTGAACGGTGCATGGACAAGTACATTTTGAATAAAGTGACTCTTGCAGTAATTATTGCTTAATCACTGGCGCTTTCATTTATTATCACTTCCTCGATGTTTAATTTCCTATTGCCTTGCTATCTCGGCATCATGATTTATTTTCGGTTTAGAATGTTTTCTACACTTCAGGCGCGTTGATTATCCGTATTTTTCCAACAAAAGGGTTTAGACGAAAAGGGTATTAAACATACCGTGTTATGTTACATTCATTTGCGGATTAATTTGGCATTCGCCAGCCATTACAGCTCCCCAAAACCCAGACCTGAGGACTCCTTTGGCTTCTGAGCACCGTTTTGAGTCCGCAGATCATGCTCCTGAGGACTCCTTTGGCTTCTGAGCACCGTTTTGAGTCCGCAGATCATGTTCGAAAGGACTTATCTGATAGTAAACAGTTTTCTTTTTCATGTCAGAAGGTATTTTAAGGTAAATCAACGCGCCTGTCTACACTTCTTTCTTTGACCCTGCTGTATTTATTTTCTGTCTTCTGGTTTTAAATACATTCACAACCAAAGCTCCTATTAGAACAAAACCTAGGTATCCCATCAGAGGATAAACGGTGTTCACTAAATCAGAAAAGCCTACAAAGCCTAATGAGAAAGCGGCTATACCCACAAAAACGACAGCTATATTAAACTGACGTGTATCCGCTTGAAAAAATCGAGCAGTAAATGCATATAAGTAAGGCACTGTTGAACTAAAAATCATACCCAATAGAGCTAAAGCCATTAAGATGCCAACTATCGGGCTAATATCTGTAGCAAGTATTAACATTGGCATTTCGGCATTTTCTAGCATATCAATGTTCAAATAGACGGCTAGATGGACGATTAATGCTATAAGACCAAGGATTATCCCCCCTATGATAGCTCCTCGCCTAGTTGCTTTTTTATCTTTTTCTGCTCCCCCTATAACCACCATCATTGCAAAACCTACACCAAGGTTAAACGATACATGAAGAATTGCACTTAACAACCAATGAGGAGAAGCGGAAAGCTGATTCATCGCGACACTATCTAATTCTGAAATTTCAAGACTACTGATCGATATAGAATAAATCGCTAAGATGATAAATAATACGAATGCATATGGAGTAATCCAGCTAAGTATTGTCACTATTGTTCTTATGTTTAAAATTAATGTCAATATAACAAAAATAGTCAAAATCATATATCCGAATACTGGAGTTATTTCAAATTGTTGTGAAAAAAGTGCGCCACTACCTGCTACCATTGTTACACCAAGGCCAAAATAGAAAAACGCTAACAAAATATCAACTACAAAACCAAGGTATTTTCCACAAATTTGATAGATAACATTTTTATGAGAAGAACTTTGAAACCTTTGTCCCAATACTACTACGTAATAACAAATTAAAGGATAAAGTCCAATAGTAATAATAGCTCCTAAAGTCCCTATCCATCCAGAACTTGAAAAAAATTGAAGAACTTCCTGACCTGAGGCATAACCGGCTCCAATAATTGTACCTACTATAGCACCAGCAACACGGAGGCTATTTTTCATATAAATGACTCCAATCTAACTTTAGGTTTCCTCAACATTAAAAAGCTCATATATTTTTCATCCCCGCGTCAATACATTGAACACTTCTCGATCCATACGCATGTCTAATCACACATAAAATATGCGGAATACTGATACATTATGACATTGCATTCCTTTCGATAAGCCCCCTTGTTCCGTAAGAGCCACTAAGGTGTTTCATAATAACATTAGCGTGATAAATGTATAGTGCTCAAGCTTTCGCTTTCTATTGATGGTGGTGTTGCCCCACTATATAATAGCGGTTTCATTTTCTTCAAAAGTCATTAGACTGGCCTAGCCTTGCTAAAATCAAAACAGGGAGCACCCCATACTCAAACCAAAAAGTACCCCCCATACTTCATCATTCGTTAAAACTACACTTTCTCAATGATTTGTCCGAATATGTCTTCATACGCAATGCCGTGAGCCTTTGCCACTGCTTGATGAGTAACATATCCATCGAACGTGTTAATCCCTTTTTGAATCACAGAGTGGTTCGAACTAGCTTTCTTAAAACCATGGTTTGCGATCTGCAAAGCATAAGGGATCGTAGTAGTCGTAAGACCAATCGTAGCTGTTCTCGGTACAGTACTTGGTATATTGGCCACTGCATAATGCACGACGTCATGCTTATAATAAATCGGATCGTCATGGGTGGTTATTTGATCGATTGTCTCCACAATTCCCCCTTGATCAACAGCAACATCAAGGATGACTGCATTCTCTTTCATTGTTTGAACCATCTCGTCAGTTATAAGTGTAGGTGGTTTTGCGCCGGGGATTAAAACCGCTCCAATCACAAGGTCAGCTTCTTTTACAGTTTCTGCAATATTTACCGGGTTAGACATCAATGTTTGAACGTCATTTCCAAATAAGTCATCGATTTCACGGAGCCTCGAGGCATCGAGATCAATTATTATTACATCAGCCCCCAGGCCTACAGCAATTTTAGCAGCATTCGTCCCTACGACACCTCCGCCGATAATGCATACTTTGCCACGTTGGACACCAGGAAGCCCACTAAGAAGAACTCCTCGTCCCCCTTTCATTTTTTCCAAGAATTGAGCACCAATTTGTGAAGCCATACGCCCTGCAACTTCACTCATAGGAGTTAACAAGGGGAGGCTTCCATCCTCCCATTGAATGGTTTCATACGCTATACCCGTTACTTTTGCGTCGATTAAAGCTTGTGTTAATCTTTCATCTGCTGCCAGATGCAAGTAAGCAAACAAAATTAATCCTTCGTAAAAGTAGCCGTACTCTTCCGGCAATGGCTCTTTTACTTTCATGACCATTTCATTATTCCACGCATCCTTGGCTGCAGTAGCTATTACGCCCCCTGACTTCTCGTACTCCCGATCTGTAAACCCGGCTCCTATCCCTGCTTCTGATTCGACGATAACTTCATGCCCGGCATCTCTTAACTGGAATACCTCTGCCGGGGTGACTGCAACACGATTTTCGTTGTTTTTAATTTCTTTTGGAATCCCGATTTTCAACATGATCACCTCAATAAACTACAAGTACTGATTATATTCATTCATGAAAAACCTCTTTCAACGTCCGCACAATCATTTCCGCATCTTCATCGGTTATGCTGAGAGGTGGGGCCAGGGTTAACGTATTGCTATGCCCCGCAACGGTATCCGCATTTTTGCCGACAATCAGACCCCTAGATTTACACTCAGCGATCATATTACCAATTGCTTCATTTGAAATCGGCTCTTTTGTTTCTTTATTTGCCACGAGCTCGATCCCGAAAAGCAAGCCCATTTGTCGAATGTTACCGACGTTTGGATGATCTTCCAATGGCTGAATGTCTTCCATGATTTTTTTTCCTAACGCTTTAGAGCGAGCAACTAAGTTCTCCTCTTCCATAATTTCCATATTTTTGATTGCTAATTTACAAGCGGCGGGATTGCCCCCAAACGTATTCACTTGTCGAAAATGATCGCTTTCCTCTTCCCCTTTAAAAGGCTCATAGAGTTCTTGTTTTACGGCTGTCGCCGCCAACGGTAAGTACCCGCTGGTAATTCCTTTGGCCATCGTTACGATATCAGGCTCAATCCCGTAATTTTGGTAACCAAAGTTTTCACCAGTGCGTCCAAAACCGCAAATCACTTCATCATTAATCAAAAGGAGCCCATATTTTTTGCAGATCTTTTCAACTTCCTTAACATAAGAAGGATGAGGGATCAATACACCGCCGCCGGTGATGATCGGTTCCATGATGACGGCAGCCACGGTTTCCGGCCGCTCCCATTTGATCGTATCTTCCATCATGCGAGCGCATTCCAAGCTCCACGCTTCAAATGACTGGCCGGATGGAAGATGGTATTCATCAGGGGCATGGACATGAATGAACCCCGGAGCAAGCGGTTCATACCGAAACTTGCGCTGTGCTTGACCCGTAGCGGCAAGCGCTCCCAATGTATTGCCATGATAGGCACGATACCGGGAAATGAATTTATAACGCTGCGGTTCCCCATTTTGGTGATGGTACTGCCTTGCAATTTTAAAAGCGGTTTCATTTGCTTCCGATCCGCTGTTTGAAAAGAAAATCCGATAGTCGTCTCTAAGCCATTGATTAAGCTTTTCAGCCAGTTGGATACCGGGAATGTGACTGTTCGAAAGCGGGTGGAAGGGCATTTGTTGAAGCTGCTCACTCGCTGCTTCAACCATTTCTTCGCGCCCGTAACCAGCGTTTACACACCATAATCCCGACATCCCGTCCAAATAGCTGTTGCCTTCAATATCGGTAATCCATGCACCTTTTGCGCTATCGATCACCATTGGGTTTTGATCCTTTTGATAAGGTTTTAAATGATGCCACATATATTGTTCGTCTTTTTCGTACAGGGTTTCCTGTGATGTTTTCTGACTCATATCGATCATCCTTTCTAAAGAACTTAACTAAACCAACGACTGGTGAGCATTTTCTTGCGGGTGTAAAATTCTACGCCGTCCCGTCCGTTTGTATGCAAGTCCCCGTAAAAGGAGTTTTTCCAGCCTGAAAACGGAAAGAAACCCATAGGTGCCGGCACATTTACATTGACCCCGAGCATCCCGACTTCAATATCATCCCTGTATTGCTGGACGGCCGACCCGCTTTCCGTGTAAAGAACGGAGCCGTTGCCGAAATCCGATTCATTGGTCAAGGCGATCGCCTCATCAAGATCTTTCACTCGAATAATACTAAGAACAGGCGCAAAAATTTCTTCTTTCCAAATCGTCATATCTGTATTTACATGATCAAAGATCGTAGCCCCTAAATAAAAACCATCCGTGTTTTTTTCCACATCCTTACGTCCATCACGGGTCAACGTCGCTTTTTGTTCCTCGCCCAGTTCAATATAGTTATGAACCTTTTGTAAATGGCTATCACGTATCACCGGTCCCAAGTCCACGTTTTCATCAAGCCCATCACCGATGGTTAGTTGATCACACGCGTCTTTCAGTTTGGAAACGAATGCATCCGCGATATCTTCCTGAACAACACAGACCGATGTTGCCATGCACCGTTGCCCGGCACTTCCAAATGCCCCATTAATTACGCCTTGCACTGTTTTATCGAGATTCGCATCGTTAAGGACGATCGCGTGGTTTTTGGCGCCGCCGAGTGCCTGCACACGTTTGCCGTGCTGTGACGCCGTTTGGTAAACATGTTTGGCGACAGGTTCAGAGCCGACAAAAGAAATGGCATCGACATCCTTATGCTCCAATAATCCGTTCACCACATCTTTGGCACCGTTTACAATATTGAAGACGCCCTTTGGTACACCGGATTCTTCTAAAAGTTCAGCTAATCGTTGTGCTAAAAGAGGTGTTCGTTCCGATGGTTTCAACACAAATGTGTTCCCGCAAGCAATAGCTAATGGAAACATCCAACAAGGCACCATCATCGGAAAGTTGAAAGGTGTAATACCACCGACAACACCAACGGGATACCGATACATGCCTGAATCAATGCCGCTGGCGATATCCGGCAACATTTCGCCCTTCATTAAATCAGGCGCACCGGAAGCAAATTCTACGTTCTCGATACCGCGCAGGACTTCCCCGTGTGCATCTTTATACGTTTTTCCGTTTTCTTTGGTAAGCAACTCGGCAAGTTCTTCATGGTGCTCAACAAGCAATTCATGAAAAGTGTACATGACTCTTGCTCGTTTTGGCACCGGTGTTTTTCGCCAAGATTGATAAGCATCTCGAGCAGCTTGGACGGCATCATTGACATCTGCAAACGTTGAATGAGGGGTATGCGCAATGACCGCTCCATCTGCAGGATTATAGACATCTTCTCCATCACTTCCGGATGCTTTCCATTCACCATTGATATAATTTTTTAATATCTCAGTCATTCGTCCAGTCTCCTTGGTAATAATTTTCGAATATGAAGATTTCTATATGATATAATCAATGTACCAAACTTTCTGCATTGGAAAAGGTAACAGTATGTTTAAATTTTAGATTATTTAGTTTACACTATGAACATACAAAAGGGGGGGCGATTGTTCTCGTGCGTACGGTCGAAGAAATTTTACAGAGGCCAATGTTCGAAAGTGCCCATGTAGTCAATCAAAAAGCAGACCTAAAACGGGATGTACGTTGGGTCCATGTATTGGAAATTACGGAATTTGAGACCTTGCTCCGGGGAAATGAAATGATTTTAAGTACCGGGGTAGCACTTGATGGCCGAGGTGTTGATTATGTTAAAAAATTGATCGCCAATGATGTTGCCTGCCTATGCATTGAATTGGGAGAACACTTTTCTGCTGTCCCTAAAGATATGATTGAACTTGCAGACACACATCAATTCCCCATCATTGTTTTTACATCGATCGTCCGATTTGTCGATATCACACACGATGTTCATGCAGAACTTATTAATTCCCAACACCACCAATTATCTGAACTTGACCGATTATCCAACGAATTTCACCAATTGACGCTGCATGCTCACGGCAATATGAAAATACTAAAAAAACTTCAATCGGTTACTGACAGAGAACTTATATTTTTACCAACGGATGATACTTCTTATTTTCTCCCGGCTTTAGATAAACAAGAACAGACCCGGGTAAGGTCTGAAGTGCACAAAACAAGTACGGCGGCTGAAAATAATGGTAGTTGGTTTGACGAAAAAAGACAAAAATCTTTCCGCCTCAAACCTATCGAAGCGATGGGTCAAAAGTGGGGATTTGTTTTAATGCGTAGTTGTGTGCCCTTAACATCATTTGAAACGCATGCGCTAGATCGAGCAACCGCTTCACTAGCCCAAAATCTCCTTCGCATCTTTTATACGGAAGAAAAGAAACTTCTTGCTGAACACTCTTGGATTCATGACTTAATCGAGCAAAAAATCAAAACGGAGAATGAAGCTCTTTCTAAATTATACAAATCCATAAACAGTGATTTAACTTATCGTATTTGTGTTGTCAAAATGAGCGAACCCTCGGACCAGTCGACAGATACACGAGCTTTGCAATATCAAGCGATGCGTCATATTCGTTCTCTTTTCCAAAAACATGGGTTGGAATCATTTATCACTATTTCCCAGAACAATACATTTCTTGTGCTTTCTGTAGATAAGCAATTCGATGATCAAGAAAAGAAACGAATAGCGAAAACCGTTGCACAACTGGAAAAGACTTCTCAAAACTTTCATTTACATTTATTTACCAGCCAAACGTATCATAAGCTTCTCGAAGCTCATCTAGCTTTCCAAGAAGCTGAAAATGTTATGAAATTGGACAATATGCAAACCAACGCCACGTTTCACTTCTATGAAGACATTGGCGCATACCAATTATTACTTAAATTAGATGATGTTACTATTAATGGTTTTATACACACTTATCTGTCTCCCCTTCTTCGTTACGATCGCGACAAAAATAGCACCCTCCTTCATACACTACACGTGTATTTAAAACTCAATTGTTCCAAGCAACAATCGGCGCAAGAGTTACAAATTGCACGACAAACCCTCTATCAACGTTTAGATAAAATAGAGCAACTTCTGGGGTGGGAATTGACCACAAATCCCCATGTGCGTGTGGCTACGGAAGTGGCTATTGCAGCCTATCATTTAACTAGACATTGATTTGGGTCAACGTTAAAATCTATGGTTGACAAATAGCTGCTTTTGAGCCCGAGCAGTCTTCAAAAGCGGGTTTGGAGGACTCAATATACAGTTTTTGTGCCCGATCAGTCCTCAGTAGCGGGATTAAAGGACTCAATATACAGTTTTTAAGCCCGATCAGTCCTCAGTAGCGGGTTTGGAGGACTCAATATACAGTTTTTGTGCCCGATCAGTCCTCAGAAGCGGGTTTGGAGGTGTCTCATGATCACCGTTACGGAAAAACACGACACTTTTCTTGGGACCCAAGCTTTCCCACAGGCATCTCCGTGCTTTTCTTCCGCTAGTTAATGTCATTACCAATATTATTCACTTATATCAACCATAGATTTTGGTGAAGAACCATTGATTTAACGTGAAAAAACCAACCCCGCTCGGAGTTGGTTTTTGTACTCTCTATACATTTTAACTCGGCACTTCACCCTTCTTCACCCAGTTGATCAAACCGCCTTCGAGCAAAATTTCGATTTGGCGTTCGGACAAGCCGTGTTGGGCTTCAATCGTTTTTTTGCCGTTGACTTCGACGTTCATTTTATTGGATTGCTGGATGGATTCCCGCAAGTTTGTCAGCTTGATCACGTCGCCTTGCTGGATTTTGTCGTGATCGGCTTCGTTGACAAATGTGAGCGGCAACACACCGAAATTGGGGAGGTTTTGCCAATGGATACGGGCGATATCCTTCGCGATGACGACTCGCAGCCCTAAAAACCGTGGTGCGAGGGCGGCGTGTTCACGGCTGGACCCTTGCCCGTAGTTGCTGCCTCCAATGATGGCGTGACCGCCTTGTTCTTTTAGTTCCATTGCCCGGTCATAATAAGTTTCATCGACTTTTTCGAAGGTGAACTTACTAATTTCCGGAAGGTTGCTTCGATAAGGGAGCACCCGTCCACCACCGGCAAGAATTTCGTCCGTGGAAATATTGTCGCCGACTTTAAGGCCGACCGGAATTTCCAGTTCATCCGGGAGGCGGTCAAAATCCGGGATCGAAGCGATGTTCGGTCCTTTTTCGATCGTAACTTGCCGCGCTTGTTCGAGCGGAAGTGGTTCATCAAGCAAGTCATTGTTAATGGTCGGCTCCGGCATATCGACAGTTGGATAATCCATATCAAGATCACGCGGATCGGTGATTTTTCCGGTTAAAGCTGCCGCTGCTGCTACTTCGGGGCTGCATAAAAAGACGCTGTCTTCTCTCGTCCCCGAACGGCCGGGGAAATTCCGCGGCACCGTACGCAAACTGTTTTTCCCGGATGCAGGCGCTTGCCCCATACCGATACAACCGTTGCAACCGGCCTGATGCAAGCGTCCGCCGGCATCAATCAAATGAAACAGATTTTCCGTTTTGATGAGATCCGACAACGTCTGCCGCGATGACGGGTTCACGTCGAGGGATACGCCCTCGGCGATCGTGCGGCCTTTAACAATTTGCGCCACAATCGCGAAATCGCGGTAACCCGGGTTAGCGGATGAACCGATATACGTTTGGTAGACAGGTTCACCCGCGACTTCGCGAACCGGCACGACGTTGCCGGGGCTGGACGGCTTCGCAATGAGCGGCTCCAATTCGGACATGTTAATCTCTTCATTAATATCATACGTGGCATCCGCGTCTGCCTCCAACGCAGTCCAATCACCCCCGCGTTGTTCAGCTGTCAAAAAGTCTTTCACGTTTTCATCCGACGGGAAAACAGACGTCGTTGCCCCGAGTTCCGCCCCCATGTTGGCGATCACGTGACGATCCATCGCCGAAAGCTTTTTCACGCCGGGACCGTAATATTCAATGATTTTGCCGCTGCCGCCTTTAACATCGTGACGGCGCAACAATTCCAGAATCACATCTTTTGCGCTCACCCAATCCGGCAAATCGCCGGTCAGCTTCACGCCCCATACTTGCGGCATTTTTACATAAAAAGGTTTTCCGGCGGCCGCCATGGCAACTTCCATTCCGCCGGCACCGATGGCTAGCATTCCGAGAGAACCGGCCGCACACGTATGGCTGTCCGAACCTACGAGCGTTTTCCCCGGCTTGCCGAGTCGTTGCATATGGACCGGATGGCTCACCCCATTCCCGGCTTTGCTAAAATGGATGCCGAATCGTTGCGTCGCGCTTTGCAAAAACAAATGATCATCGGGATTTTTATGATCTTCCTGAATTAAATTGTGATCGACATACTGCGCGGAAACTTCCGTTTTCACCTGATCGATGCCCATCGCCTCAAGCTCAAGCATCACAAGTGTTCCGGTTGCATCTTGCGTTAACGTCTGATCAATTTTCAAGCCGATCTCTTCACCTTGTTTCATTTCTCCGGAAACAAGGTGATCGCTGATCAATTTCTGTGTAACATTCATTCCCATGAAAAAACCTCCTTGGGCTATGTCATCTCATAATTTTCCCTTTCCCTTATCGTGCTTATTTCAATCATATTTCATGCTTTTTTTGGGAAATTGATTGGGGACATACGAAAAAATATAAAAAGTTTACTAAGTTTAATCATGTGACACGCCTGTTGATTTCCCAATAAAACCCAAGGAAATCTATACAAAAAGAGACATCCTTTCGTAGAATGTAGGTAGGAAAACAACACTCAAGAAAGGATGTCTCTCTTGAATAAGTCTACCACATTCCCAAATCTACTCCAAAACCTTCATATTGATGATGAGTTGAAACCCTTGTTAGAAAAGGTTGGTTATAACGACACAGCACGAAAAGTGGATGTGTTCACGCTCCTCCAATATTTGACCAGTGCCTCCGTCCATGAATGGAGCGGTTATCGCCAGTCCGCCACGGAAGGCGGATCATACGGCTTGGCGGAGGTCGATCACACGGCTCTGTCTAAAAAAGCCAGACATGTTCCGTATACGATTTTCAAAAAGCTTTTCCACAGGGTCGTATCCATGTGCAATCGCACCACTCGCCGAGCCTTAAATTTGGACAAAGATCTTTTGGTCATTGATTCCACGACGATTACCGTAGGAGAGGGGCGTCTTCCTTGGGCGGTTTATCATGGGAAACGTTCGGGTGTTAAGCTCCACGTGGCTCATAAACCTTCAACCGGTAGCCCTTTCCAAGTCGAAGAGACCGGTGGCTTAAAACATGATGGACCGGTTGGCGAACAACTGGTCAACGCCGATTATACGCTCGTCGAAGACCGGGCCTATTTCAAGATTAAGCGTATCGATCGATTCATTGATGACGAGCAATCGTTTGTCATCCGAATGAAGGAAAATGTAGCGATCGTTCGACCTCAATCATTAAAACGCTTGCCACATGAAGAATCGCGTGTGACCCGTGATATCACTTGTCAACTCGGCTCTTCCCAAGTTCGATCCCAGAAAAGGCATCGTGTCGTGTTTTTCAATGATGACCACGGGAATGATCCGAGTCGTCACCGATCTCAAGGATGTCGCTGCGGAAAAAATTGCGGACATCTATCGCGAACGCTGGGCTGTGGAGTCCTTTTTTCGATGGATCAAACAATATTTGCATGTGCCCACACTGTTTGGAACCACCCCCAATGCGGTGTTTAATCAGCTTTATGCAGCCCTCATCGCATACGTCTTTTACGTTGGTTGTTCCAATGGACGGCGAAAATGCATGTATTCAAGCGTTTGTCATTTATTACGTTTACTAGACACCTTCTTGCTCAAAATTTGCCGGTGGATTGGGCCTCGGAGATGGCTGTGATGTTGAACAATTGGAAACGATTCTATAAGTTAGGTGTGTTAAATTATGGATAATCAACAGGCGTGATCATGTGATATAATAAAGATGGAGGTGACTGTGAATGGTTGACTCAACAAAAATTGCCCATGACATTATTCTTAAATTGGCTGAATAAACTGAAAAATAAATGGATTTGGCTGATCCCTATATTCAAAAACTGATTCTAGAACTGAATACGGCCGCACGCGTTCACTTATCCAAAATGAATATTAATTCAGAATATTATTCAGTCAAAGATGTCGCGGAACTTTTTGATGTGAATAAACAAACCGTCTATAAATGGATTGCAGAAGAGAAAATTGATTACAGCATCGATAACAGCCCCGGTAAAACACTGCGAAAAGGATACCGGATTCCGAAAAGGCAATTTCACGGAAAAAGACATGCAAGCCATTGACCCCACATTCAGAGATAGACGTAAAGAAGATATGAAGGAGATTCCTAGCAACGATTTTGATCAATGTGATATATCCCTTCCGGAAAGTGGCCATAAGGGTATCAGTTACGACCAAAACAGACGCAGAAACGACAAATGAAAATCAACCATGAATTTTGAGCTCAAAAAAGGAGAGAAAAAATATGTCGGAAGGGATCACGTATCACAATAAGGATGTACTATTTAAATTCCTGAGCGAACTCTACAAAGATGCTACATTTGATGCTTTTGGCATCGAGGCTATGCTTAAAATCAAACAATTGCTCCCCAACAACATGCCTAAGGTTCAGGCCGATGAAAGACGCACGGATACACAGTTTCTGCTCGAAGATGATTCCATTCTTATGTTGGAGTATGAAAGTAATAACCGCATCGCTGAAAATCACATCAAATACCTGAACTATGCCCATAGAGTATTGGATCGGGTATATCGTGAAGAGAAACTCATCAAGCCCATCCGGCTCATTGTCATATATACTAGTGATGTAGCGACGGTCGGAAACCAATTGAACGCCGGAGATGTAGGCATTCATTCAAGAGCTATTCTACTCAGTGAGCATAATGGGGATGT
Source organism: Salicibibacter cibi (assembly GCF_016495865.1). Lineage (NCBI taxonomy): Bacteria > Bacillati > Bacillota > Bacilli > Caryophanales > Bacillaceae > Salicibibacter > Salicibibacter cibi. The sequence continues at coordinate 341,401 of NZ_CP054706.1, read as the reverse complement.
GATTTTGAAACAAATAAGTGCTAAAATAAGAAAGGGAGAACCCTTAACTCAAGAAGATCTCATGAAGTTGAGTATTCTCCCGTTAATGCACAGTACAAAGACGCGCGAAGAAATGGCGTGGGAATCCGTCAATTTGGCAAAAAATATACCCGACGAAAGAGAACAAGTCCAAGTGATTGCAGGCATACTAACAGCAACCGATAAGTTTGTTGATGATGAATTCGCGACCAAAATAAGGGAGTGGTTAAGCATGACAAAGGTCGGAAGAATCTTCGAGAAGGAAATAGAAGAAGCTGCACAACAAAAAGCGAAAGAAATAGCAAGAGAACTGCTGAAATCAACACCCCCTGACAAAGTTGCTAAAATAACAGGTCTTGATCTCGATGAAGTAAAGAAATTAAGGGATGAAGATTAGAAGCGTTGATCAGATTCTATTTTACAATCAGGTTGTCAAAATGAGACAACCTGTTTTTATATTTGATCAGGGTAGGTATGAAACAGCCATGCTTTGTGTGGCCGTGGCCACGTTAGTGGTCTTGATGATGAAACATGACGATAAAAAAAAGAAGTAACCACCCCTGGGCCGCAATCCAAGAGGGTGGCTACTTCATCTAAACAATAGGTGAACAAATCCCATGGTAAGGGTTGCTCTATTGGGAGACTGTCGGTGCAACCACACCGCGCAGTCTTTTTAACTATATACCTTTTCTAACTTCAGAATACAATAACATCTTTCTGATAGCAAATTAACGAGGTGTGATTGCTCAAACGTCATGGTCTTTCGATCATCTTGGACTACTCGAAAAAAGACATTTTAAAAAAACACACGCAGTGAATTGTAAATGGTTTATTTTGTTATCTTTGTATATTCGCATCTTGTCCTGATTTAAAACATATATTTCGGAAATTTGTTTCCCCGTTTGATATAGCGAGCCATGTCTTGCAGTGATTTCCTTGGCTGAATGCCCTTTTGGACAGCGGATTCATATTCACGCACCCAATCCTCCACCCGCTGATAAGCCATGACTTGCTTCAGCAAAATGTATAATTTCACTTCGTCATTTCTGGCCATGTGGTGCTTTTTGAAAAATGTACGAGCTTCTTCGTATTCGCCAAGCGCGCTTTGTGTCATCACGATCATCTCTACTAAATCGTTGATATACCGTTCATCGCGATACTTGACATGCTTACCCTCTTTCTTGCTGATATCCGCTTCTTTTTCCCGCACTAGATTTTCGGCTATATTTACCGCTTTTTCCTTGAGTGGGGCATTATCAAGAATCTCCAATAACTCTTCCGATAACGATCCTGTTAACGTTTCGAAGTCAATATCGTTTTCCATAATCAACAACAATGATTCCCGAATCCATCGGTCCGGATTCTCTTCTATCTGCTTTTTCAAAGAGATAACTCGTTTAAAAAAATCCGGCTGTGGAATTTTAATCGTATGGAATGGTTCGTCACTTGCAAATGTATAATAGCCGCAAGCATAACACAATAATTTATACAATTCTTCTAAATAGGCTGTACTCGCTTTGGCATTTTGCGGCTGAGCGGCAAGTGTTGTCAACTGATCAACGAGTCTTTTGGCGGTAAAACGCCATTGTGAACGTTCTTTTTTGGGGACAATCCGATTGGGAGCCACATAATTTTGTTTGTAGGCATTGTTAATAAAATTTTTCACTTCATCCTCGACGGTCGCAAAATCCGGCATTTGTACGGTTTTCTTGGCGTTTTGCTTCCTGGTTTTAAATAAATCGGGATTGTCGATCAGTTCGTCAATTTCCTTTGTTTCGCGCATCTTTTTGGGTATCTGTTTATACATTTCCACAATCAGTTCTTGTAACTCATCTTTCTTGCGGTTTTGCAGTTTTTGCCGTATCTCATTTACTTTCATAGATGATTATCCTTTCACCAAAATTCATAAAACGCTGTATGGGACAAGCGTATCACACCCTTCGCATTTAATGAATGAATCTGGGACTTTTAATACCTCCCGATCTTAAGCCAGGACCCTCCAAGTGTATACTTGCAAACCGGAAAAGTTGTATAATAAACAAAAGTAACTTATGCCTAAAAGAGGTGTTTTACATGTCATTAAACAAAAATGATGGCTTTCAGGTTACCATCCCCAACGATTTTTTACCAATACTGCAATTTCTTGATCATTCGGAGTCCTTAAATGATAAAGTTCGTGTTTCTTTAGCCATTTCACTCTTTATTGAAAGAGCAATATCTATGGAACGAGCTGCTGAATTGTCAGCCCTATCCATTGGAGGTTTCATGCAGGTTTTGCAAGACAAAGAGATACCATGGGGGGAATACACAGATGAACATCTCAAACAAGACCAAGTTTTTATCGAAAAGGGTCAACACTAAAATCAATGGTTGATATTCGTGATTAAATATGGTGATAACACTAGCGAGCGAAGGAAAAACACGTAGACGCCTGTGGGAAAGCGCAGGGCGAAGACCCCGCAGGAAAAAAGCGAACGTCTTTTTTCCGGGGAGACTGAGCTTGGGGCCCACGGAAAGCGTCGTGTTTTTCCGTAGCGGTCCCTGCCAATCATCATTTTTTTACAAAAATTATATAAACAGGTATTATGGTTTGTTGATGAACTTTAAGTTGGTAAATACGCGCTCGATTATTCTATAAGTTCCCAAAAACGACGAACCCCCGACCTTACGCCGGGGGCCTTCTCATTCATCATTCCTCTTCCAACACTGTATCTAAAAACTCTGTATTTACCAATCCGTCGATGTCGTCCGATTGCATGTATTCTGCTTCGTAGCTGATGGTGGCCATATCTTGGAGAACGTCTTCATTAATTTCGTACGTAGGATTTAGCCGGTCGCTGGCTTCCAGTGTTTCATCATAATCCAGCGAATCGCCGGTAATCTCTTCAATATGTTCAATGAATATTTCAACGGCTTCTTCTTGGTTTTCTTCAATAAAATCTACGGCTTGGATATGGGCGCGCATATAATCTTCGGTTAAATCCGGATTCCCTTCCGTAAATGCATTGCGAGCCGTAACGACCGTTGTTGTTGATTCGGTTCCCCAAGCGAATTCTTCTTCATCGAGGAGGATGTCAGCATCTGCTTGATTTTCCAAGTACACACCCCATGGTTCTTGAGTAGCAGCGGCATCCACATCATCCTGCAGGAAAAGCGTTGATGTATCCGCCGGCGCTTGCGGAACCATGCTTACCGTCCCTCCGGCATCCTCAACCTCCAATCCTGCATCGCTTAACGCTTCCCGCAACATAATGTCTTGTGTGGAACCGATCGTCGGAATGGCGACACTCATGCCATCAAGGTCTTCGACACTTTCAATGTTCGCACCTTCCCGCGTGGCAAGAACTGCACCCCCGTTCACGGCTCCGGCAACGATTTCATGCTCCGGATTCCGCTGATACGTCGTCGTTGCCGGTGACGGGCCAACCGTCCCAATGTCAAAATCCTCTGTGGACATGGCTTCCATAAACGCACTGCCGTCTGGGAATGTCGACGTTTCAATATTGATATCGTCTCCGAATTCTTCTTCAAAGTAACCATTTTCAAGAGCCACAACCGTTGTAATATGCGTGAAATTCGGGAAATAGCCTATGTGAACTTCCTCGGCATTTTCTTCTGAACCGCCGCATCCGGCAACTCCCAATAAAAGAAAAGCACCGGCGCCGGCCATTATTTTTTTCATGTCATTCATCCTCTCCATTAAGTTCCAAGTCCCCATTTTCTGGCGACGGAGCGCTCCATTCTTAAAAATACTTGATTATCCATAATCGTCCCAATGATTCCGATCACGATCATGATCGACAGCACGAGATCCATCGATTGCAACGAACGACCCATATCTAATAGATAGCCAAGCCCTCCGGCTCCCCCGAGCAGTTCACCGGCCATAATCGCTCGCCACGCAAACGCCCAAGCGACACGAAGACCGGAAATGATGTGCGGCACCGAAGCCGGCAAAATCACCGTCCGTGCCAAATGCGTCCCCGATGACCCCAACGTGCGGGCAGCATTTAAGTAAATGCTCGGTACGTTTTTAAAACCGGCACTGGAGTTCACCGTCATCGTCCACGTCGCGCCAATGGCGACAATAAATAAAATCGCCACATTCCCGAGTCCAAACCAGACGATTGCAAGCGGAAACCAGACAATGCTCGGAATCGACTGCAAGGCAGTGACAAAAAAACCAAGCGTGTCATTGACCCATTTAAAACGAGCAATCAAAAAGCCAAACGTAAGACCGAGCACTACCGCAATGGCAAAACCGATCAATAAACGCCCAAGCGTCACCCCTGTCGCTTCAAGAATCTGCCCCGTGATGAGGCCGTCGACGAGTGTGCCCAATACAGTAATCCCGCCCGGATCATTTGGGATCAGCAAAGGAGGAAACATGAATGTTGGGAATAGATTGGTTTTAGATATAATCTCCCATATGGTCACGATCACGATCACGAACAGCACTCGTCTTAAGGCGGTAATCATCCCCAAACTCCTCCTTCAACACTTTCTCCATCTCTTCTTCCAATTCGCTCATGATGCGTTTTTCCAAGTTTACCAGTACGCTATCGGCAGGATCCCTCGGCCGCGCCGCCTGCACGGTAAACGATTGTTTGATTTCCCCCGGACGCGTGCTCATTAATAATACTCGTTCCGAAAGCGTCAATGCTTCACGAATATTATGGGTAATAAACAAAATTGTGTTTCCGGTCTTTTGCCAAATCTCCTGAAGCTCTTGATGCAAAATAATACGTGTTTGTTCATCAAGCGCGGCAAAAGGTTCATCCATTAAAAGCACGTCAGGATCCATGACGAGCGAACGCGCAATCGCTACCCGTTGTTTCATTCCGCCTGAGAGCTCATGAGGGAAAGCTTTTGTGAAATTGCCGAGATGTACCATCCGTAACCCTTCCATTGCTTTCTCTTCCGCTTCTTTTTTGCTCATTTTTTTCAAATGCAAGCCATATGTAACGTTATCCAGCACATTCATCCACGGAAACAGCCCGCCCTGTTGAAAGACGACTACCCGATCCGTTCCGGGCCCTTTTACTTTTTTATCATTTACCAGTACCTCGCCGGAAGTGGGACTGTCCAAACCGGCGATTAGGTTCAAGATCGTGGATTTCCCGCAGCCCGAAGGGCCTAACAAAGAAACGAACTCCCCTGCTTCAATCTTGAGATCTATATCATGGAGGACGTGGAGCGAATCATCTTTGCCTTTGGGAAACGTTTTATTTACCTGCTCCAAATTCACCTTCATCGGTAATCTTTCCTCCTTTATCACTTATAATCACAAGCATTCTTATAAGGATTATATATTAAATGCGAAAAAGGCGTCAAGGGTAACTTTTTTAGCATAAAAAAGAGCATGGGCATTCAAGATACCGTCATACTCATTTGTTACGCTATTCATTTGTATTCCGGTCCAGAAAAAACTTTACGATGAAAAGAAGAACATAAACCCCGAAGATGATGATCGCGAACCAGTTCATCGCGGTCATATTATTAAAATCCATTGTAATGACCAAAAAGATGAGCAATACAATCACGACGATATCGACCCAGGAAAACAATTTATTTTTTTGTTTCTCTGCCATACGTACCCTCCTTGCGAAACGTCCTGCCACAATTATAATGTTGATCGATGGATTTGCAAACGTTTGGTATAATCTTGGTAAAACCACGAAGGACTGATGCCTGATCGACCCTTTACTTCGAAATGGTATGCTTTTAATGTTTTCCGGCTTCGTTTTACTCTTCCTTTTACTCTGGTTCCCCGACATGAGTATGTTACTGTGGCTGATGATTTTAGCCGCAAGCATTGTCGCGAACGTTGCCGGCGTGATTCGTTTGATCAAATTCGTACGGAAATCCTGAAACGTGCATTTGCGCGATACTGGTTTATTTTTTCGGTATAAGACGACAATCAGATCATATAGCTGTTTTATACAGTCACATCGAGGAGTGGATGTTTATTACCAAAAGAACATTCCGGTTCCATCTGTCCGAGTACAGGGAAAGGCTTTATCATACGAAGAAAAAGATGCAGGATAAAGGGATGGATGTCTTGCTCATTACCGATCCGGCTAATATGAATTATCTCACCGGCTATGATGCCTGGACATTTTATGTCGGTCAAATCGTAGTGGTGAGTGTGGATGAAGAAGAACCGATGTGGATCGGGCGAGATCAAGATGCCAATGGCGCGCATATAACGGCGTGGATGAATGAAAAAAACATTATTCCTTGCCCCGAGGAGTATTATCATTCCGATCAAAAACATCCGATGGATTTTTTTGCTAAGCTCGTTCATCTTATGGGGAAATCCAACCGGACGATCGGCGTGGAAATGGATATGTATTATTTCACGGCTGCAACCTATGAAGCATTAAAACGAGCGTTGCCAAGCGCCAAACTCAGGAACGCAAATGCGCTCGTAAATTGGGTTCGCCTCGTGAAATCCGATCAAGAAATTGCCTACATGAGAATGGCGGCAACATTGGCAGAAAATGCGATGAGCGTAGGCATTGAAAAAATAGAGGCCGACGTACGCGAAAATGATGTCATTGCCGAAGTATACCATGAATTGATCGCCGGCACCGATGCATTTGGCGGCGACTATCCGGCGGTGGCACCGTTAATTCCATCGGGAGATGATACGAGCTCCCTCCACGTCTCGTGGAGCGACCGAAAATTCCATGCGAATGATTTCGCCATTTTGAAACTATCCGGCTGTTCTGCCAGGTATCACGCACCACTGTCGCGAACCATCGCCATCGGTGAAACGCCGGAGAAAATAAAAGAAGCCGGAAAACACTGTGTAGAAGGATTACACGCAGCGCTTGATACGGTCAAACCAGGAGTAACATGTGAAGAAATTGAATACGCTTGGCGACAAACGGCGGAAAAACACGGCGTTTTAAAAGATACCTTCCTTGGTTATTCCATCGGCTCTAATTACCCGCCCGATTGGGGAAGCCATACCGCGAATTTACGGCAAGGGGACCGAACAGTGTTGCAACCGAACATGACCTTTCACATGATCCCTAGACTCTGGATCGATGGTTCAGGCATCGAAGTAAGCGAAACGTTTCAAGTGACCGAAACAGGGTGTGAAACGTTGACGGATTTTGAACGGAGGTTGTTTGTGAAATAATCAAAGATCAAACTGGTTCGGACACTTTCAGGTATGCGAAGAGAAAGTGTCCGACGTGCATCCCATCCTATCAATTCCCACACCACAACCCGGGTGAAAATCCTATGATATACTATGGATGGAGGTGAAATAAATGAAGAAGCCGCAAGATAAAAAATCGACCATCCAAGAACAACCCGCGACTTATGATGATTATGCACAACTTCCCGATGACGGTCGTCGTTACGAATTAGCCGCCGGTGCTTTAGAATTGATGTCACCCGCTCCCACGCCCAAGCATCAAGTGATTTGCTCCAGGTTGCTATCCACCCTAATGGGAAGTTGTGAAAATGAATACATCTCAGTTGTCTCGCCCATCGACCTTATTTTAGCAAACACGGAAGTTCGTCAGCCTGACCTTATTATGATCCACCGTAACAATAAGGAAATCATCACACAGCGAGGCATTGAGGGCACGCCTGATTTGGTGGCTGAAATCTTATCCCCGCATTCCATCAAAAGAGACAAGCAAGATAAACTTTACACATATGAAGACTACCAAATCCCCGAGTATTGGATTGTCGATCCTGCCAACGAAACATTGGAACAGTATGTTCTGACCGAACAGCATTATAAACTTGAAAATATCTTCGAAAAGAAAGATAATGTCCATTCCGAGCGTATTCCATGCGTCTTTTTTGCCATGGAGCAAATTTTAGATGCAGCGGGTGATTTGCCGGGTTAAGGCGAATTATCGCATTACCGAGTGAACCTTGTGAACGAACACCTCTGAAAATTTTTCCATTTCCCTAACTTAATTACGGTCACTCCCCAAAACACACACGACTTTCCCAAAGATCTGATTGTTCCAATTGATGAGCAAGGCGCAAAAGAAGATCCTCATTGCCTTTCGCCGCCATCGCCTGCACACCGATCGGCAATCCATTTCGTCCGACATGAACAGGCATCGATGCTGTCGGTTGTCCGGTTAAATTCGCGAGCTGGGAAAATGGCGAATACTTAAGACTTGGCAAAAACATATCATAAAGCACCGGCAGCGGATCGTGTTTTTCATGTTCGATGGCTTGGATGAGTTTCTGACGTTCAGCTTCAGAATGCGTGAGCTCACCGACACTCGGTGCTGTAAATGCGGTTGCCGGTGTTAGATAAAGATCGTATGATTCGTGGAGTTCCGCCATTTTCGCCGCAGCCGTATCCCAGGCTGCCAAGCTGCGCGTGAACGTTGCCGCGCTCACCGCTTGTCCCGCTTCACTGAGCACCCACGTCTCGATTTCAATATCATCGGGCGTAAGCGCACGTCCGAGCGATTCTTCGATACTCACCCTCAGCGCGGCCATTTCACCGCTGTTCATAAGGTAATACTGTTCCATTAGCGCAACACCATCAATCCCATTATCAACGTCTTCAATCTCATGCCCTTCCGTCTCCAGAAACGTTACGACTTTTTGGAGCGCTTCCTTCGCATCTTCTGAGACTTCGGTTCCCACAGGCGAGCGGTTTGAAAAAGCAATCCGCAGCGGCTTCGCAAAGGGATTGGACATATCGTCTGCATAAACCCCTTCATATCGAGGCCAATGAAAAGCAGCTTCCGGTTGTAGGACTTGCAGACCATCAAGGAGTGCGGCACTGTCACGAACTGTCCTCGAAAGTACGAAATCAATGGCCGCACCCTGCCATTGCCTTCCCGTGCCTGGCCCGACCGGCATACGCCCTCTCGTTGGTTTCAAGCCGAATAGTCCTGTCAAAGAAGCGGGAATTCGAATGGATCCGCCGCCATCGCTTGCACCTGCAACCGGCACAATCCCAGAAGCAACAGCAGCCGCTGACCCGCCGCTTGATCCTCCCGGAGAATGGTTTACGTTCCAAGGATTCCGCGTAGGACCATAGAGCCCAGGCTCCGTAATATTTTTCAACCCAAACTCTGGCGTATTCGTATAACCTGTGAAAACAAACCCTTGCTCACGCAACTTTTGGACCAAGTAGCTGTCCTGCTTCGCAATATTGTTTTTCATTACCTTCGCCCCTGCTGTCATCGGCTCCCCCTCGATCGATTGGGAAATATTTTTTAAAAGAAGGGGCACACCGGAAAAAGGACCACGCAAATGCTGTTGCTCTTTCGCGCGATTGCTTCGGTCATAAATGACGGCGTTCAACGCCGGATTCACTTTTTCTTTCCGATTCGTGCTAGCATCAACGAGTTCAGCCTGGGTGACATCTCTATTTTTGACCATTTTCGCCATTTCCGTGGCATCCAAGGATAAGTATTCATTTTGAGCGAGCATAGCGGCACCTCTTTTAAAAAATATTAATACCCCCACACCTCCATCGTAACGTCGAGGGCTTTTTTCCACACTTCGTGGAACGTTTTAACCGTTTGGAACCGTTGTTCTTTTTGTTTGCTTGTGGCTCTTTTCGCGACTTTGTGGATGGGGCTTCCGGCTAAGTTTTGGTCCTTCCCCAAGAATGCGAAAGCGGCTGCGCCCATTCTATAGACATTCGTTCGCTCATCGAGAATTTCGCCAATGTGGAGCTCCTCCGGTGCCAGGAAACGCCTTGAGCCGGGCGGGCGTTCCAAGTCATTGGTGAACGGTACTCTTTCGTAATGATCAATATCACAAATTTTCACCTTTCCGGCGTCCTTATCATAAATGAGGCTCTCATCGTGGAAACCGATCGATACAAAATTCTTTTTCTCGACAAATGCGTGAAAAGTATAGATCGTATCCAATATGTTCAATCTTTCTTGAAAAGACAAATGATCAATGTTCAGATGTCGCATATTCTCTCCCTGTGCCCAATCAAATTGGAGAACATAGCCGTCTTTTAATTCTTCATGATGAACGAGCCTGATGAGAGAAGGGTGTTTCAAAAATTCATAGTTTAATTTCGCCCGTTTTAACCGTTCAACTGCATCTTCCGGTTTTCCGGAATACCTCAGCGGCTGAGCGCCGGCATACTTAATAAACCGTTGCACACCGGTCGATTTAATACCAAAACAGAGGTTGCCGGAAGCTTGATCATCAAACACGGTAAAAACTTTCCCGAACTTCTTTAACCAGCGAAAATCATGTTTTTCTGTCAATGCGAAAGTGACACCGTCCGTTTCATGCCAAATCACATTAGCCCCTCCTCGCCATTTTCTTCGACTATACCATATTGAACAAAAATTACGCCGCATTTCCCTTCAAAATCTTCGATTTAGGTGGAGAGGTTCACAACAATTGATAATGCATCTTTCGTTGCACTCTACACATAATATGCTGACTTCCATAATATAGAAGCCAGCAATATAGACCTTCTGTGCACTTAGTCAGGGAAACTTCGGAAATGACGACTCACTATCTCCATCTCTATTATACTTCTCCACAATCCCCAAAAACAGCTTTCCAATATTCAGCAACCCTTCTTCATCAAAATTAAAGCGCGGGTGATGGTGGGGATAATGAGTGCTTTCATCGTTCGTTCGCGCCCCTACGTGGAAAAACACCCCCGGTCGTTCTTGCAAATAAAAAGCGAAGTCTTCGCCGCCGAGATGAGCAGGCCTGGAAATCAGGGCTTCTTCGCCAAGCGCCTCTTCCACCACTTCGCCAAGCATGCCCGTTTCCTGCTCATGATTCACAAGCGGCGGATAGCCATTCAAATAATCCACCGTACAGTTTACATGCGTCGATGTTTCCACACCCTTTACGATCGAACGGAGTTCCTCCTCGATTTGCTCACGTGTTTCTTGGTTGAACGTCCGCACGGTTCCCTCGATATGCGCCGAATCTGCAATGACGTTAAACGCCGTTCCCGCTTGAAAAACACCAACGGTTACGACCGCTGTATCCATCGGATCTACACGCCGGGCGACGATTTGCTGGAGTTCAGTGACAAGCTGCGTCCCCGCGACCACAGCATCTTTCGTATGATGCGGTCGCGCACCGTGACCGCCTGTACCCTGAACATGAATGGTAAATGCATCTACCGCCGCCATGATCGGCCCGCTCGTGACGTTGACTTGCCCAAGAGGAATGTCGGAAGCAACATGGGCGCCAAAGACAGCATCTACCCCGTCAAGGCAGTTATCATTAATCATTTCACGCGCCCCACCCGGCGGCTGTTCTTCCGCATGCTGAAAAAGAAACACGATCGTCCCATTTATTTCCGGGTTTTTTTCCGCCAAAACACTTGCCACGCCGAGCAGTGCCGCCGTATGGCCATCATGGCCGCACGCATGCATAACGCCGGGGTTTTGCGACTTATAGCTGACATCGTTTTCCTCTTCAATCGGCAGCGCGTCAAAGTCTGCGCGAAGGGCAATCGTCGGACCCGGGTTTTCACCACGTAAGTAAGCCACCACGCCACGGCCACCGACGTTTCGTTTCACGTCCAACCCTAACGTCTCCAGTTTCTCAGCGATAAACACCGGTGTCTCTACTTCGTGAAACGATAACTCCGGATAGGTGTGCAAATAGCGTCTCCACTGCACAATATCTGAAAATAAAGCTTCCAGTTTTTCAATGTCGGTTACGGTCATTTTTATGCCCCCTTATTCATAACGTTTCCGTGATCAATGATCGGAATTTTTTCGGTTCCAATAGTTTGCAAGAATTGGACCTGAAATATTGTGCCATACGCTAAATATTGCTCCGGGCAAAGCGGTCAAAGGGCTAAAGTGAGCAGCACCGAGGCCGGAAGCGAGCCCGGAGTTTTGCATGCCGACCTCGATGGAAACGGCTCGGCATTGCGCGGGATCAACCTTTAACAGTTTCGCAATCCAATAGCCCAACAAGTAGCCTCCGCAATTGTGAAGAAATGCTGCAGCGAAGATCGGCAGGCCAACTTCAATGATTTGTTCCGCATTTGCCGCCACAACCCCCATCACGATAAGAATGATCGCTGTCACGGATACAAGCGGAAGTGCCGCTGTCACCTTTTGAACGCCCCTGCTAAAGAAGGAATTAAAGATAACACCGAGAATAATCGGAATAAGGACAATATGTGTAATGGAAAGAAAAAGATCAAATGGATCCACAGGCAGCCAGTTATTCGCAAGCCCGTACATGATCAACGGAGTGGCCACCGGCGCGAGCAATGTGGAGAGCGTCGTCATCGTTACCGATAACGGAACATCCCCTTTTGCCAAATAAACCATCACGTTAGAGGCAGTTCCGCCGGGCACCGATCCCAAAAGAATAATTCCGATCGCTATTTCAGGCGGAAAACCAAATAACCAGACGATCAACAATGCAAGCAGCGGCATCACCGTAAATTGCAATAAGACACCAATAATGACATGAGCGGGTTTTTTAAAAATCATCGAGAAATCCGTCGCCTTTAACGTTAGACCCATGCCAAACATAACGATCCCGAGAAGAATATTTACCGCATTGGACAAGACAGCTAATTCCGTAAAAAAATAAGCAAAAACTGCGGCCACGATGACAAGGGGGGCAAAGTATTTGCCGGTCCAGTGGCTAATGTTTGTAAGTGTGCGCAATGCAGTGTCGCTCCTTGTGATATAGTAGATAAGGCACCTAAATCAAGCGTCCGACGTATGCTTCGTTTAATTTTCTTTCACAATAATGTTATGATGGGTTCAGGATAAAATAAGGAGGGACAACCCCTGATGAATGTACAAGCCGAACCAACCCCGAATCCGAATGCGATGAAGTTTACTGCTGACCAAACGATTTTTGAACAGAGCACATCACTGAAAAAAGGGGAAGAAACGGAGCATCCGTTCGCAAAAAAATTGCTCGTTATCGAAGGTGTCGACAACATTTTCGGCATCAATGATTTCGTTACCGTCAATAAAACCGATGATGCCAACTGGGATGATTTGTTGCCCGAAATTGAAAAAGCATTCGAAGACTAATTAAAAAACGGGAGAGCCGCAGTGGCTCTCCTTTTTTAATCTTCCGGACGCTTGCCCGGTTCCAAACCCGTCGTGGCCGTTGTTTTCACCGGTTTCACCGTAAGGTTGGAATAAACACGGTTTTGGCAAGAAAGTCGAATCTTCGGATCAATGATTCCCTTATCGTCAAGAATCGCCGCTTCTGCTTCCCCCTTCGAGGCTAACTCTCCTTCCAACACCTCACACCGGCATGTTGTACACTTTGCATTCCCACCGCATCGGTGCAAAATATCAATGCCGTTGTCCTCCAACGCAAGTACAAGTTTTTTTCCTTCTTCCACTTCAAACGAATGCTTTCCATCTACATGAACCGTTGGCATAACTTCTATCGCTCCTTTATGTATGTTATATAAATCCTAACACATTCTTGTAATTTTTGATAAAATATAGCTAAAGGAGTTGAGATCCCGCATGTACCTAGACACTATTCTTGATTACAATCAGCAATTTGTCGGTTCAAATCAACACGAACCTTATAAAACAAGCAAACTGCCAAACCATAAATGTGTGGTATTGACGTGCATGGATACACGACTGGTTGAATTATTGCCGGCAGCCATGAACATCAAAAATGGCGATGTGAAAATGATCAAAAATGCCGGAGGAATGATTACAAGCCCTTATGGCAGTGGCGTTCGCAGCCTACTTATCGCGATTCATGTCTTACAGGCGGAGGAAGTGCTGATCATTGGGCATAAAGATTGCGGGATGCAACAACTTGATCCTTCATTCGTGATGAAACAAATGAAAGCAAAAGGGATTACAGAAGAAGAAATTCAATCCGTTACAGACGATGGCATAGATGTAGAAGAATGGCTGGCGGGTTTTGAAACAGTGGAAGAAGCAGTAACAAACAGTGTGGATATTCTCAGAACGCATCCTTTATTTCCGACAGCGATCCCGGTGCACGGCCTCGTCATTCATCCGGAAAGCGGGGAGCTTTCCATCGTAACGCGCGGATACAGGCAATGAACGCGGGGGCGGAACCGGGATTTGCGGGTCAACTATGAAATGGCTGATATTTTGTTAGGGACTGCTGAATAACGGAAAAAGATTGGCACATAAGCATTTTCCGTTGATGTTGTCAAAACTGGATGCAAGAAAATCTATCCTAAAAGCAGAAAACCCTTGCACGTCTGGCAACACACGGAGGGACGGTGCTGCAATGGCGAGACTCCAGCGGAAAAACGGACGCGTCAAGACCCCGCAGCGCCGGTTTTGCGCGAGGAGGCTTGACCGTTCGTCCGCGGAAAGCGAAGCCATGGAAGCGGCATCCCGACTCCAACTAATATATGTAAGTTGTTCAGCAATCCCTTGTTAGTTTTGGCTAATAAAACCGAAAAAAGACGCGCATAGGAGATTTACTCCAGCGCGTCCTTTTCATTATGAATCCCGGTCTTCTTCCTCAGCATCTTTTTTCTTCAAACGGTTCTCAAACTTGTCCAACTGTCTCGTTGCGAAGTCGCGTCCGCCAATCCCGAAGGAAATCGCGAAGGCGATGGCCAAGCCGCCGAGAATCAAAAGGAAGGCAATGTTTACGATTGAGCTTGCAAACCCGAGCTGCTCCAATGTCATAAATACGGCGAAGAGCAGGATGGTATATTTTACGATCAGCCCCGAAAACGAGCTGCGCGTATAGCGAACAATAGCTTTTTCAAGGAAATTACCGGCGATAAGGCCAAGCCCGATGATCAACAGTGCACTGATGAGCATTGGCAGGTAGATGATGATGGCATTTCCTATCTGATTGAGCACATTTAAATCAATGACTTCCAAAGCTTGAACGGTGAAGAACAGGATGATCAACACTTGGACAATTTTGCCCAGAACATCCGGAAGATCAAATTTCTGGTCCTCCCGTGGACCGAAGCCGATCGCTTCGTACACGCGATTAATATTCGTGCGATTTAATAAACCAGTTAACAGACGAGCGACAAAGGTAGCAATATAATAACCGGCAATTACAAGAATAATTGCGACAAACAAACTCGGAATGATGTTCACTATCGTGCTCAACACAACAACAACCGGTTCGGAAATCGTTTCTATGCTTAACGCTTCCAAGGCAATGATGATAATTGGAATTAAAACGATCACCATGACGATATTTGCCAGTGTCGTGGAAAGCTTCGCTGCGTCCGGTCTCTCCGCTTGATTGGATTGCAATTTATCGAAAAAACGATCAAAATTAACGGTATCCAGTGCACTTTGCACAAGATTGCGGACCAAACGGGCGATTAAAATGCCAACGATTAAAATAATCGCCGCCAGTAACAGATTAGGTAAAAATAGAAGCAACGACTCCATCATATTTGAGATTGGCTGTGCCACGGATGTCATATTCAATGCATCCAAAATACTGGGCACAAACAGGATGAAGACTAAATAATAGCCGATCGATCCGGCGGACACCGCCAATTGTTCACGACTGTCTTTATTTTCATTTCGCTCGCTCCTGCTTCCATTTGCTTCTTGTTCCTTAAACTCCGGCAATTTTATTTTCCGGATCACAGTTGAAATAATGCCCTTTACAATTTTGGCGATCACCCACGCCAACAATAATAACAAGAGTGCCGTTATAATATTAGGCACGGCTTGCAAAAGTTGTGAAAGCATATTTTCCATTTCATTCATTTCCATTCACTCCCATTATAATATGTAATATAATATAGAGTTACCCCAGTACTATATTTGATAAACATAAATAATGCGTTTCAAATAAAATTTTTTATGATAAGATGAATTGAAATGATTTTTTTAGAAAGTTGTGTTTAATCTTGAAGATAGAGAAAAGAAACCATACGGTCTATCCCATTATCGTTCCCGTGAACTATAATCTAAAAAGCATTAATTTTTACTTATACCAATCAGATAACACGCTCACCTTGATCGACGCAGGGTTAAACAATGAAGAATGTTGGAATGCCTTAGCGGAAACTTTGAAGGCAAATGAATTTTCGCTACAAGACATAGCGCAAATCTATTTAACCCATCATCATGTTGACCACGTCGGCCTCGTCGATCGAATTGTAAGCGAGCATCCGATTCCTGTATATGCCCACCCCTTTTCCATTCCCCGTTTGAAAAGAGAACGGGATTTCATGGAGCGAAGGGTGAAATTCTTTGAAACATTATACAAGGAAGCCGATTGCGGTGAAGCCGGTCAAACCCAAGTTCGTTACTTAAAGAATGCCTTGCAAAAAAATGAAAAGAAGGCGATGCAGACGGACATTATTCCCTTCGACCAAGCGCAATTAGATCTGGAAATCATGGAAGTCCCCGGCCACGCTCCCGACCAAGTTTCATTTTTCCACGAGGAAACAGGTTGGCTGTTCGGCGGAGATTTGCTCATTCAACATATCTCCAGCAACGCGTTGGCCGAACCCGATTTCGAAGGACGAAGGCAATACCCGTTATTGCAACATATGGATTCGATGAAAGCGGCAGATTCCTTGCAACCGACGACTGTTTATTCGGGTCATGGCGAAGTCATCCAAAGCACTTCCAATTTAGTGCAAAAACGATTCCAAGAAATCGAGGACAAAGCGGATAAACTCGCGAACCTTATCGCCGAAGGATTAACGACGGCTGCTACCCTCGCAAAAAGCTATTATGAAAAAAGGTATGACAGTCAGTTTCCGCTGGTGATGTCGGAAATTCTCGGACATTTGGATTATTTGGAAGCAAAAGAACGGATTGAAAAAGAACAAAAGTCAGGGGTATGGCATTATCATTTGACGTGAACCCATTGAATTCTCCCCATTGTTAAAAGAAAAAGCATAATGAGACGGAACCAGGGAAAGCTGAGCCGGTAAGGGGGTGTGGAAATTATGGCCAGAATCGGAGTGGAAGCCTCACTATCGGATATACAGGCTGCCCTGGAAGAGAAGGGGCACGACGTCGTCCCTCTTCAACAAGAACAAGACGCCATGGATTGCGACTGCTGCGTGACCACCGGGATGGACAGCAATGTCATGGGGATGAGCGATACGGTTTCGCAAGCCCCTGTCGTTGAAACTCAAGGGTTAAACGCCGAGCAAGTATGCAATGAGGTGGAAGATCGCTTAAATCGCGAAGAATAGGGAACCCGAGCCAGGGTTCCCTATTCTTGGTAGATAGGAAAGTTATCTACATAGGGACTGCTGAATAACGGAAAAAGCATGGCACATAAGCATTTTCCGTTGGTGTTGTCAAAGCTGGATGCAAGGAAATCCATCCTAATAAACAAAAAACCCTTGCACTTCTAACAATATACGGAGGGATGATGCTGCTAATGGCGTAGACATCAAAACGGACGCGTCAAGCCTCCGCAGCGCCGGTTTTGCGCGAGGAGGATTGACCGTTCGTCCGCCATGGAAGCGGCATCCCGGCTTCAGCTGATAGCTGCATGTTGTTCAGCAATTCCTACATAAGTTGGGCGAAGGCTTTCGCCATAAAAGCTTGGCGAAAAGCCAAGTTTTCCAACCCTCCCTTTCCGGTGCATGATAGCTTATTTGTCGATTTTGATTTATTTTGCGCTTCCCACCCTTTACCCAGGACCGCTAATTTGACATTGCCCCTTCCCATAATGACGAATCTTCCAATCAAATATCGGCATACATCGCCTCAGACAAGCATATCATTGTGCAGACTATGAATTGGGGAGTTCTATTATGAAAAAAGCGCTGATCATCGCTCTGATCGTTGTTTCCGCTCTTATTTTGGTTGTAGGCGGCTTCGCGCTTTATCTTTATGTTTCGTTTTCATCGACAGCTGATGATATGCTTGCGCCGATTGACCGTGAAGGTTCAAGTATCCGCTCCGAAGAGATTAATTTTGAAGATAACGATCCTGTTTCTTTTTTATTGCTCGGCTTGGACGCTGAAGAGGTGGATTACGGACGAGCGGATACAATCATCGTTGTAACCGTGAACCCCGGCGAGCAGTCCATTAAGATGCTCAGCATTCCTCGCGATACAAATACAGAACTCGCCGGAAAAGGTTGGAATGATAAAATCAACCATGCCTATTATTACGGCGGAGAAAAGATGGCGATGGACACGGTAGAACATTTTTTGAAGGTGCCCATCGATTATATCGTTACGGTCAATATGGATGGATTTGCAGAAATGGTCGACGCGATTGGCGGCATTACCGTCAACAATAATCTGGGATTCGAATATGACGGAGAAACGTTTAAAAAAGGAGAATTGGAATTAAGCGGAAAAGAAGCCCTTGCATTCGTACGCATGCGACAAGACGACCCTCTCGGGGACTCGGGGAGGAATGACCGCCAACGCCAAGTCATCGAAGGCATCCTGCACGAAGGGGCCAACCTGTCATCCGTCACAAGCATCGGATCCATTCTTGATGCGATTGGCAAAAATGTACAGACAAACATGGAGTTTCAGGATATGATCGACATGCAAAGCTATGAATCCGGCATTCACGATCTTGAACAACTTACCCTAAGCGGCGAACATGGACGTTTGGACGGTGTGTACTATTATGTCGTCGATGAGCTGGATAAGGAACGTGTATCAAATACGCTACAGAGACATTTGGAACTTGAATAGCAGTGACTTGTTCGTTTTTTATTGACGGATACAAGCACATTGACTCCCTTCTTCTCTTTATTCGTGATATACTCTTCGTAACACATGCGATTATAGGGGAGAATGTACCGTTGAATATTGGTGTTAGTGTCGTCTTGTTTGTTTTTTTACTCGTTGCAACAGCGTTTTTTGTGGCTGCGGAACATTCCATCTCGCGAATGCGCAACACCCATCTCGACGCACTCGCTGCTGAAGGCCACAAAAAAGCTACACTCCTAAAAAAAATGACCGCACATCCCGAAGGATATCGCTCGGCTGCTCAACTCGGAATTGCGATGACGACGATCGGCTTGGGCTGGCTAGGCGCACCTATGACCGAAACGATTTTGGCGCCGCTCCTTACCTCCTTAAACGTGCCGACGGAAACAAGCACCCTTATATCTTTTATTATCGCCTTCGTCTTTATCACTTTTTTTTACATCGTGATCGGGTTGCTGACACCCAAAACAGCTGCGATGCAACACTCGGAGACGATTAGTTTTGCTGTCGCGCGATTGCTTCGTTTTTTTTATTTCATTGCTTATCCGGCAATCGTTGTCCTTAACGGGGTGGCTAACGCTTTTGTGCAATTGTTCGGCCTGACGCCGGCGAAACATCTGGATGAAGCCCACACGGAGGAAGAATTGCAAGCACTGCTCACGGAAAGTTTGCGACACGGAGAAATCAATCAAGCCGAGTTCGGCTACGTCAATAACATTTTCGCATTCGATGAACGAAAAGCGAATGAAGTCATGGTTCCGCGTACGGATATGGTTTGCATCTATCGGGACGAACCCTTAGAAGCGGCAATAAAAAAAATTACAGATAAGCGGTTCACACGTTACCCGATGGTTGGCGAAAATAAGGATGATGTTATCGGCTTTATTAATACAAAAGAGTTTTTGCTGGTTAATTTGGAAAGAGAACAAATAAACATCGATGAGATCACACGCCCCGTCCTCACCGTTTCCGACCAAACCCCGATCAAACGGCTGTTGAAAAAAATGCAAACCGAGGGCGCACACTTAAGTATTTTAATCGATGAATACGGCGGAACGGCCGGAATGGTAACGATTGAAGACATTCTCGAAGAAATCGTCGGTGATATCCGCGATGAATTCGACGAAGGGGGAATGCGCGAAATTGAAGAGATCGCCGAAGGCCATTTCCTCGTCGACGGGATTGTACTCATCGACGATATCAACACATATCTCCCCGAGAAAATCGAGGAAGACGACTTTGATACGATCGGCGGTTGGTTGTTTTCCATGAACCCGAACATCCACGAAGGTGAAAAATGGGAAATAGGAACGATGAAAATACGCGTCATCAAGCGGGATGCGTATCGCTACCGAAAACTGGAAATTGTTATGGAAGAAAAGGAAGAGAAAGCATAGCGAAGGTTGTCCAACAGGACAGCCTTCTTTCTTTCATGATAGAATGGTAGACAATATTTTTAAAATAAAGAGGTGGCGATCCCATTATGTTGCAGTTTGATCCGTGGTATCATCCTTATCCTTCAAAACGAAGCCCCATATATAGCCAGCGCGGAATGGTTGCCACTTCGCAGCCGCTCGCATCCGAGGCCGGACTTGAAATGCTAAAAAAAGGCGGGAATGCCGTGGACGCCGCAATAGCAACGGCCGCAGCATTAACCGTCGTTGAACCTACATCCAACGGAATTGGCAGCGATTTATTCGCCATTGTCTGGCTGGACGGAAAAATGCATGGCATGAATGCCAGCGGTCGGTCCCCAGGCGGCATTTCAATTGATGCTGTGAAAGCGCGCGGGCACGAAAGCGTTCCCAGAAACGGTTTGATTCCGGTGAACGTCCCCGGTGCTCCCGGAGGTTGGAGTGCGCTATCGGAACAATTTGGGAGATTATCCTTGAGGGAAGTGCTTGCTCCGGCCATTCGGCTGGCTGAGGAAGGTTTTCCGGTGAGTCCTATCGTATCGAAACATTGGAAAGCAGCGGTTCATTTATATCCGGCTGACGAGCCGGCGTTCAAACCTTGGTTTGATACGTTTACCCATCAAGGGAATGCGCCCGATCCCGGAGATGTTTGGCATTTCCCCGACCACGGCGCTACATTGCGAAAAATCGCAAAAACAAACGGAAAAGCTTTTTATGAAGGAGAAATTGCCGAACGTATCGATCATTTTTCGCGTGAACATAACGGCTTTCTACGTGGAGAGGATATGGCTCGTTTTCGTACAGATTGGGCTCAACCGCTATCGGTACATTATAAAGGCTATGATATTTGGGAACTTCCACCGAATGGTCAAGGGCTTGTGCCCCTCATGGCAATGAATATTTTGAACGGGTTTGATTTGCCGGCAAAGGAAAATACGGAGGCATACCACGTGCAAATGGAAGCACTTAAGCTGGCTTTTAGGGAGGGATATGAACACATTACCGATCCGGCGCACATGCGCGTAACTCCGGAAACGTTGCTCGCTTCGGAATACGCAGCTGAACAGCGAGCGCTGATCGGCGAAAAAGCCATCGATCCGTATGTCGGCACGCCACCACGCGGAGGAACGGTTTATTTAGCCACTGCCGACGGAGACGGCAACATGGTTTCCATGATCCAGAGCAATTATGCTGGGTTCGGCTCCGGCATCGTTATTCCCGGCACCGGCATCAGCATGCAAAACCGCGGCTGGGAATTTAAGTTGGATGAAAATGCCGTAAATGCATTGGCACCGAATAAACGGACATATCATACAATTATCCCGGGATTTTTAACAAAAGGCGGCGAGCCTGTGGGACCGTTTGGCGTTATGGGCGGATACATGATGCCGCAAGGCCATTTGCAAGTGCTCGTCAATGCTATCGATTACGGGCTAAACCCACAAGCCGCCCTGGACGCGCCACGTTGGAAATGGATCGGAGGCAAAAGCCTTGAAGTGGAACCCCATTTCCCTGCGGAGATCGCACGGAAACTCGTACGCAAAGGCCATCATATCCGGCCGACGTTGGAAGCCGGAGGATTTGGCCGTGGGCAAGTCATTTGGCGAAACCAGGAAACCGGCGTACTCGTAGGCGGAACCGAACCCCGGGCGGACGGACATCTTGCGATTTGGTGAGGGGTGATTAAGATGGATTTTCGAAAACAGGGGCATATTTTCGTCGCCATGTTACGGGCGAATTTGCTCGGCTATGGCGGAGGTCCGCCAACCATCCCACTGCTCCATAAAGAAATCGTGGGGACATACAAATGGATGGACGATGAAGAATTCAGCGATATCGTTGCCCTGGCGAATACATTACCCGGACCGATTGTCACAAAGTTAAGCGGCTACATCGGCCATTACGTCGGAGGCGTCACCGGTATGATTAACGCCATTATCGCGGCTGTTTTTCCGACGGCGATTCTGACTATTCTTTTGGTCGGGACGCTTGTTTCTTTTCAAGATATCCCTGCCGTGCAAGGAATGACCCAAGCGATCGCACCGGTGGTAGGCGTCTTGCTCATCGTAATGACCTATAATTTTTTAAAACAATCCAAACAGAAAGTCGGGTTTTGGGGCACGTTTATTTTAACGATTGTAAGTTTAGCCGTGCTTGAATGGCTTAATGTCCATCCTGCCATATTGAT
Source organism: Salicibibacter cibi (assembly GCF_016495865.1). Lineage (NCBI taxonomy): Bacteria > Bacillati > Bacillota > Bacilli > Caryophanales > Bacillaceae > Salicibibacter > Salicibibacter cibi. The sequence goes on along the minus strand of NZ_CP054706.1, from coordinate 319,158 downwards.
CGTTCTCTTAATGGCCATTGCGCTTAGCCGAAAGCCAAAGGCTGCACCCGAACGGAAACAAGAACAGAAAGGATAGCCCACCCATGGTTTATTGGCATTTATTCGTCGCATTTTTAATCCCCGGTGTCGTTGGCTATGGCGGGGGACCCGCTTCCATTCCCTTGATCGAACATGAAGTCGTCCATCGGTACGACTGGATGAGCACGCAGGAATTCGGCGAGGTTCTTGCGCTCGGAAACGCCCTCCCTGGTCCAATCGCAACGAAAATGGCCGGCTTCATCGGCTTCGAAATCGCAGGAATTCCGGGCGCACTCATCGCGATTTTTGCCACGGTGGCACCCAGTCTGGCTGCCATGCTTTTGCTGATGAAATTTTTATTAAAATACAAACATCATCCACGCGTCCAACAAATGACCGCGCTCATCCGCGCTCCCATCGCCGTGTTGCTCGGGGTGCTAGCGTTTCAGTTTTTCACCATGTCATGGGAAGACTCCGGAATGGTGCAAACCGTGATACTCGTCGGCGCAAGCCTGCTGCTTTTGGAAAAATTCAAGGTGCACCCAGTAATCGTAATTGGGGGGGCGCTCGTGTACGGAGCGGTGGTGTTGGGTTAGAGACATGGGCGGTGGCGTTATTCTGTCGGATTGGCGTTAGAATCTGGTGGTTTCTCTCGTTATTCTGGCGAATCTGGCACTTCCAGCTCTGAACGATTAACGTAACTTATAGCTCCACCTTCAATTCTTCAATTTGCAGCAAATGTCGGCGTTCGTGTAAACCGATGAATTCAACCCATTGTGCCAGATCCATCGTTCCGAACGCCGGGTGCTTGGCTGACTTTTGCGACAAAATCGCTTCATCTTCGACCGTTTCCAAAGCCTTCAACAATATTGCTCGCGATTGGCTAAGCCTTTCTTTTATTTCCTCGAATGTCATAAATTCATTTGATGGTTGAAATGGCTCCGTTGCCTCTACCTTCTGAACGGAGCGATCCACCGTGAGTTCGATCGGTTTCTTTTTGCGGGCGGGTTGGCTATCATCATTCTCCAGTTCTTTCTGAATAATGGGAGCTGCTAATCCCCGTTCTATTAAATAAAGATGCTCCAACACTTGCGCGATCGTCCAGCGTCCTTCCTCCACTTCACGGTTCAATTGGTCATCAGTCAAATTTTCCGCGCTAGCCAGCACTTCTTTTCTCGCCTCTTCAATTCCTAACATTTTGTACCCCTCCACTTCTTAACGCGAATAATACCAAACACCATGCACTACTTCTCGCTTACAATCTCCTCCATAGCGAAGATACTCGAGGTGCGCGAGTGTTTCGCCAATAGCAAATCTTGTTTCATGAACCGTCAACACTTTTGGAAACAAATGCTGACAGAGATCGTAAACCGTAGACGGTTCGCCCAAATGGCTATGCAACGTTTCCAGGCGCTCGCTATGGTGGTCACGAATTTCTTTCGCTCTTGCATTGGCGCCGGTAAAAGGTTTGCCGTGGGAAGGAATGACATATTCAGCATCTAACGTCTCGATTTTTTTCAATGAATGCAAATACGATTTCAACGGATTTTGATCGCCATGAAACCAATAGGAAATGTTGGGCGTGATTTTCGGCAGCAAGTGATCGGTCGAGAGCAAAACACTTTTTTCGCGATTAAAAAAAACAATGAGGCCGTCGGAGTGACCGGGCGTAAACATCACTTCATATTCGTATTTCCCTATTTGTACTTTTTCCCCTTCTCGGAAAAAGTGATCGATCGTCGGTAACGGTTCCACGCGCGGCACGAACTCTGCCGTATTCGCACGCATCTCATCGGCTTGATGATCAGGAATTCCGGCGCGGTTGTAATATGCGCGCATCTCATCCAAAAATTCACTCGTCCATGCATGTTTCCCCGCTTCAGCGTCGGTTTCCGTCATAAATACACGGGCGCCGGTCTTCTTCTGCATGGCACCGACGTAACCGAAATGGTCGGGATGATAATGGGTCACGAAAATACGATCCACTTTTTTATCCCGTAAAATAGGATCCCAAGCAGCCACCGTTTCATCATTATGTAGGCCGGCGTCGATCACCGTCCAACCGTTATCTCCTTCGGCATAAAATACATTCACGTGATTCAATCGAAATGGCAAGTTCAATCGTAGTGTCTCAATTCCAAGTTCTGGCTGCATGTTTGTTCGTCCTTTCTAAGATGTAAAATAAAGTGTCACTCCCTGAGCGTCGGCCCGAAACACCGGTATAACACCCGGGAGCCTGCTCCCGGGCGGGCAAACATTCTAATTCGCTGTTAGTTGCAGTTCCGCTCGTTCTTCTTCCGTAAACACGCGGGATCGAAGCAGAAAACGCACACCTTCCGGCCCCTCGACGGAAAACATGCCGCCGCGCCCTTTTACAACATCGATGATGAGCTGCGTATGCTTCCAATACTCATATTGATCCTTTGCAATATAAAACGGCGTGCCGCCGATCTCGCCGAGATAACGATCGCTTTTGCCGACCCTGAATTCATCTTTTGGAAAACACATCGGGGAGCTGCCGTCACAGCAACCGCCCGATTGGTGAAAAATAAGCGGGCCGTGTTTCTTTTCCAGTTTTCGAATGAGGGCAATCGTTTCATCGGTGGCTCGGACTTTTTCCACCATATACGGATGCCTCCTTTTAAAACAATCCTTGTGGTTCCTCGCTATAGCTTACGAGCAGATTCTTCGTTTGTTGATAATGATCGAGCATCATTAAATGATTCTCGCGCCCGATACCGGATTTTTTATAACCGCCGAATGCTGCGTGCGCCGGATATACGTGGAAACAATTCGTCCAGACGCGTCCGGATTGAATGGCACGCCCGAAACGGTAAGCCGTATTCATGTTGCGCGACCACACACCTGCACCTAGGCCGTACAACGTATCGTTCGCGATATCTAAAGCTTCATCGTGGCCGTTAAACGTCGTAACCGAAACAACGGGGCCGAAAATTTCTTCCTGAAAAACACGCATTTTATTGTGTCCTTTGAATATCGTCGGCTCAACGTAATATCCTTCGGTCTGATCGCCTTCATATTTTTTACGGTTGCCGCCGGTAATCACTTCCGCGCCTTCTTGCTTGGCGATGTCAAAATAAGAAAGGATTTTTTCCAATTGTTCTTCAGACGCTTGCGCTCCGATCATCGTATTCGTATCGAGGGGATCGCCGCCCTTAATTTCTTTGACTTTTTTCAAGGCACGATCCATAAATTCATCATAAATGGATTCATCGATGAGCGCCCGTGATGGACACGTGCAAACTTCCCCTTGGTTAAGAGCAAACATAACGAAACCTTCCAACGCTTTCTCAAGATAACCGTCATCTTTATCCATGACGTCGGCAAAAAAGATATTCGGCGACTTCCCGCCAAGTTCAAGGGTTACCGGGATAATGTTCTCGGAGGCGTACTGCATAATCATTCGACCTGTGGTCGTCTCACCGGTAAAGGCTACTTTATCGACTTTATCGCTTTGAGCCAATGGTTTCCCGGCCTCCAAGCCAAATCCTTGCACGACATTGAGAACACCCGGCGGCAACAGGTCTTGCACCAACTCCATCCAAATGTTGATCGATGCCGGTGTCTGTTCCGCCGGCTTCAAAACCGTGCAATTCCCGGCTGCCAGCGCGGGTGCCACTTTCCAGGACATCATGAGGAGCGGAAAGTTCCAAGGGATAATCTGCCCGGTCACCCCGAGCGGTTCATGAAAATGATAGGCAACGGTATCTTCATCAATTTGCGATATCCCGCCTTCTTGGGCACGAATGACACTGGCAAAATAGCGAAAATGGTCAATCGCGAGCGGAATGTCGGCCGCTAGTGCTTCGCGCACCGGCTTGCCGTTATCCCATGTTTCCGCAACAGCAAGTTTTTCCAAATTCTCTTCCATGCGATCGGCAATTTTGTTTAAAATACGGGCGCGATCAGCGACAGGCGTCGCTCCCCAAGCTGCTTTCGCCTTTTGAGCGGCATCCAATGCCCTGTCCACGTCCTCCTCTTTTGAACGGGCAATTTCCGTGAACACCCGGCCGTCAACCGGACTTACATTCTCAAAATATTCCCCATCGGCGGGGGCTACCCACTCCCCTCCGATAAAATTACCGTAACGGGATTCGAAATGGACGATTGCGTTCGTTGTTCCCGGTTTTGCGTAATGCATTCATGTTCCCTCCTTCTCATTTATTGAATGCGCTTACATTGATTGCAAGCATAGGTTTATATGTTTATTACCCGATTTCTATGAATGTTAAACATCGGACAAACGCGGAGGAGATCGGGGCGACGAGGAATGCGCACGATGATTATAAACCCAATCCGGCCAGAGAAAGCGAGCGACCTCCTTCCTACAGCGTTTGTGACAACCGTACCATATCCCGGATGCGAAGACCGTTTTCATAAAGTGGCATGTCATAATTTCGCAGAAAATAATCCACTTCCACACCGACCATGCGAAAGCCGCATTTCTGATACAAGTAAAGTTGACTCGTCCCCGTGCTGCCCGTGCCAATCTCTACGGTCTTATAGCCGAGATTTCGGGTTGTCTCGAGGGCATGACGCAGCAGTTTTTCGCCCAAGCCTTTCCCTTGCATCGTTTGCGTGAGCGCAATGTTCATAATTTCCACTGTATTCGGGCGTGTTGCCAAGAGCACATAAACGCCGATAATGTTGCCGTCGTGCGTCATCAGAAAACTGCGGCTGCGATGGATGTAGCTTTCGATCATTTTTTCTTCAGGATCGGCAATTAACAGCAATCGCATCGGCACATCTTCAGTTTTTTCGCATTCAAAAATTTCATATTCCATGCGGGATACCATCCTTATGGCGGGCAAGCCAACGGTCGAGGAGCTCAAACAGGTGCGATTGGTTGGCTGCATAGTGTTGGTCCATGCCCTTCATGGTCTCGAAATCAATCACCGGCTCTTTTTCACTTTGAAAAATAAAGTCGTCAACGCTGTGTTTCGTCATTTCGGGGTGAAAGTGCAGCCCGATGTGTCGGCTATCTTCGCTAATGAATGCCTGCTGTCCGTATTCTTCACTGCACGCTAAGGAAATGACGTTTCGCGGAGACTCGAATGCTTCCCCGCGGCGGTGAAGGGCAATCATTTCAGCAGGAAATATGGAAAAAAAGGGATGTGAATGCGCACTTTCATTGAATGTCACCGGGAACCAGCCGATTTCACTTTCAGCTTCCCGATAGACGCGTGCGCCATATTGCTCGGCGAGCAGCCGGGCACCGAGACCTATGCCGAGAATGGCTGTTTTTTTATTAGCGATGGCTTTTTTCAAAAAATTTTTTTCGTCCGCGAGCCAAGGGTGTTTTTTTTCATCATGGACGCTCATCGGGCCGCCTAATAGAATGAGCAGATCGATATCTTGAAGATTTGGAAACCCTGTATTTTCCGGGAGAAACGTGCTTGTTAATGTATGTTCTTTTTCTTCTGCCCATTGGAAAATAATGCCTGGTGTCTCGAACGGAGCATGTTGCAAATAATGGGTGTTCATGCATTCAGCCCTTTCCTATACGATAAGTTTTCGCCGGATCAGCAAGCGTGACTTCACCTGAAAATACATCTTTAGCTTCGGTCACGAGATCGTCTACATTTCCATATTGGGGCAAATGCGTAAGCAACAAATGCTCAACATCCGTTTCATGCGCCAATTGGCCCGCCTGCCGGCCACTTAAATGGCCCGGAATTTGATCAATCATAGACTGATAGGTACTCGCTTCGCTGACCAGTAGCTCACTTCCATTTATAAAGGGAAAGAGATCGGACGTCCAGGCTGTATCAGCGGTAAATACGACCGATGCATCGTGTTTATCCGTGAATTTTAACGCCAAACAATGAACAGGGTGGTCCGTCTTACAAAAATCGACGTTCCACGGCCCAATCGTCTGTGTTTGCTGCGGAGAGACAGCGGTTGCGCTCATGTATTTTCCGTACTGCAGGTTGGAAAATTGATCTTCGTCGTCGGCATGAGCGTAGACTTGAAGCGGTTGGCTACGCTTATCCAACAACGTTTCAATCATCACCCCGTGCTGCAGGACGCCGACATCCGCGATATGATCGGGATGATAATGGGTGATGACGAGCGCGTCAAGGTCGTGGAGGGCGATACGGGTTTGCAAGGCAGACAACACGCCGCTACCGCAATCAACGAGGCACCGGAAACCTTCTTCTTCTACTAGAAACGCAGATGTTGCTCCATTTGCTTTCGGGTATGCGCCCCAAATACCCAATGGTGTTATTTTCATTAAGGATCATCCTTTTTGGGGCATTATACCATTTGTGGGGCGTAGGGGGTTAAATTTTTCTTTTTTGAAGCACGCGTGGGTGCCGGATTCTGGCACTTTTCCGCATTAATCTGTCACATCTTCTGTATGAGAGAGCCGAATCCCCGGCTCTCATCCTATTTAAAATAATGTCATCGGCCGTTCATTTAGATCCGCGATCACCGATTTCGTTTCGAGATAAGCATTCAATGACTCGATACCCAAATCACGGCCGATGCCGCTTTGTTTGAATCCGCCGAACGGTGCTGTCGGGGGTAAGCACTTGATAGGTGTTAATCCAGAGTGTTCCGCTTTTTTCCCGTTGCGCCATTCGCAAACCTCGTTTGATATCACGCGTCCATACCGCAGCTGCCAAACCGTAGATCGTGTCGTTGGCGATGCAGACGGCTTCGTCGTCATCATCGAATGCTTTCAACGGATGCAGCCATCTCCGTCAATGAACAATGCTGTTTCTTTTGTTTCAGCTGAAATCAAGCCAGTCCCCCTTAATCAAAGCGAATAACACCGCGAATGTTTTGGCCTGATTTTAACTGGGCAAGACCTTCATTCACATCTTCAAGCGTATATGTTTGGCTGACCAACGCTTCCATCTTCAATTTTCCGGCTGCATTCAAATCAAGCAGTTTCGGATAGTCCACGTGCGGATTCCCTTGACCGAGCCATGAGCCTGCCAACGTTTTGGATTGGGAAGGTAAAGAAAATGCATTAAAGGAAACGCTTTCATTTGGAGCCGCAATACCGACGACAACAGCCATCCCTGTTTTTCGCGTCATGTTATATGCATTTTGAATGGTTTCTGGACGACCAATCACTTCGAATGCGTAGTCGACACCGAGCCCTTCTGTCATCGAAAGGACGGCTTTGACAGGATCTTCTTCTTTAGCATTGATCGTATGGGTAGCACCAAACTCTTTCGTCATTTCCAATTTTTCATCCAACACATCAATGGCAATAACTTGTTTTGCTCCGACCAATGCGGCGCCCTGGATCGCATTAAAGCCAACGCCTCCAGCACCGATTACCGCAACCGTGCTTCCCGGCTCAACCTTTGCCGTATTCATGACCGCACCAACGCCGGTGATAACGCAACAGCCGACGAGTGCCGCCAATTCGAACGGAACATCTTTATTGACGGGAACAGCCGCGTTTTCCGGTACGACTGTGTACTCGCTGAACGTGCCTGTCAACGGAAATTGGTGCACTTTCTTTCCATCGACAGAAAATCGGGTCGTCCCATCGAGCATCGTTCCCATTAAGGCCGTTTTCGAAGCTTCGTCACACACATCCGGTCGTCCGATGCGGCAATAATGACATTTCCCGCAAGAAGGCACCCAGTTTAATGCCACGTGATCTCCTTCTTTGACGCCGGTGACTCCTTCTCCGACGGCATCAACAATCCCCGCGCCTTCATGGCCGAGCACGATCGGTACCGGTAGCGGCAGGTGGGCATCAATGACGTGTTGGTCACTGTGGCAAATGCCGGCCGCTTTCATTTTCACCCGCACTTCCCCTTTGCGCGGTTCTTCCAAATCAACATCCTGAACTTTTAGGTCTTGTCCATAATTGTGTAATACAGCTGCTTTCATCTGCTCTCCCCCTCAAATTATTATCTTTCTATTTTATCATTTTCTTTAATAAAAAATAGTACGATATTTATAGGAAAGGTGAAAAATCAATCCCCGACAAATGACGGGGGCCTCTTTACGTGCCCGTTTTTGCCTCTGCCTCAAGCAACGCGATTGGTGCTCTTTTCGCAACCAAGAACTTAACGACTAAATCAAGATGATCACATTCGGAAAAATCACCGACATGCTCCGCACCATCGATAATCGCGGAATTATGGGGGACGAGCCCATCGTTCAGAAAACGAAGGTCCAGCCAGCCAAAATAACCTCGCCCAACGTCCCCAATTATCCCGGAGTTTCCCTTCGGCGTTTCTGCGGTTCGTATACATTTTCCATTAAATATTATGGATGAGAACGATATCCTGTGCGCCTCTCATTTTGTCATCTCTTCTTCTTTTTTTAACGCTTCGATGAGTTGCTGGACGTCGTCTTGCTTTTGAGCGTTTAAATATTCCTCCCAGCGATCCTTTAGGTCAAACCTCATTCTCAAAAGCCACATGGCAATCGGTTTCGTCGAATGATCATTCAGAAACGCTTCTATAAACGCGTCTTTCGGTTCTTCTTTTTCCCCCGGCGCCCCGTGGTCTTTGCCATTCTTCAAATGCTCATCCAGGATTCGTTCAATGTCCGGGTTTCCGGGACCACCGCTTTGCCTGTAAAAGTAATCACTTCGTTCTTGCATGCTCATGTTTTCATTTTTTTCAGACATTATGAATGCCTCCTCCATCGATTTTTTCATAATAACGATCGGTGTTTTCGTGTTCGCACTAAGCGCCAAAGGATGAAAAGGACGAAAATAAGCGAAGTCACCAATCCGATATTGGCTACCGTCACCGCGCTCATACCCAAAAAGGTTCCTCCCGGCACACTCGCAATAATGAAGCCGCTCGCTACGATAATGCCGAATGTGATCAATGCCAAAGACAGACGGTTGATGACTTGGTTGAGCGTATTGCGCATAACCGTGTCCGGTTGCAATTGCATGTTCATGCGAAACTTGTTTTCCGCGAGATTTTCCATCACTTTTGTTGCCCGGCGCGGAAATGTGGCCACCATTTTTGAGGATTCAGCTACTAAACTTGCATTTGACCGATAGTTGAACCGCGATCGAAGGATATTTTTTAAAATCGGGATTTCATAGGCTTCCACAACTCTCCCGTAAGAGATTTCCGGTGCAACCCAGCGGGCTGCCCCTTCGGTTGCGGAAAAGCCTTTTGCCCACAGCGCCAAACTGTTCGGGACTTTACAATAATTACTGATGCCAATGGCTGTCGACTGCATGACTAGCTGACCGTAATTGTAACGATCGCTTCCCTGCGCGGAGTTAACGTAATGAAGGGCCAGGCTTTGTATTTCGTCTTTCAGTTTAACCGGATCGGTATAAATCGTCGGATTCATCAGCTCCATAAACACTTCAGCAACGTCTTCAGCCTGGTTGGACTGAATAAGCATAATCACTCGCATGAGCACAAATGCCGAGACACTGTCCATCCGTCCGGTCATTCCCCAGTCGATGACGATGGCTTTTTTTCTGTGTTTATCGATCATGATGTTCGAACCGTGCGCATCCGCGTGATAATGCCCATCCATGAGTTGTTGAACATAAAGGTGGACAAGGTCGATCATAATCTTCGTTCGTTCTTCAAATGTAAGGAAGTCAACCGGAAAATCTTTTAGCATCCAACCATCGATGTGTTCCATAATCAAGACATTCTTCGTCGCCTCGTAAACCGCCGGAACGTCTACATACGACGTACTTTTCCGGTATTTTGTCATTTCCCTCATTTTTCCTGCTTCTTCTATCATGTCCAATTCGTCCATCGCGCTGCTGTAATAATCCTGAATCAATGATCCTATATCGATGGCTGCCGCCAACTCCGGAGACAGGCGATTTTGCAGTAACCCACTCATTTTCTTAATGACGGAAATATCGGTTTGAAACAATTTTTCCACTGTCGGCCGTACAATTTTCAAGGCAACTGTCGTTTTGTCTTTTCGTTTTGCTTTGTAGACTTGCGCCAATGATGCAGAACCAAGCGGTTCTTCGTCAATCCACTCAAACAGGTCCACGCCCTCCTGAAACTCCTCTTCAATGATACACTCCATGTAGTTATATCCAATCGGAGGGACTTGATCAAGCAGCTTCTCGAGTTCCTGCGTGATCGGAGCCGGCAAGAGATCCTGGCGGGTGACCAATACCTGCCCCAGCTTAATAAAAGTCGGTCCCAGTTCTTCAAAAGCTGTACGTATCCGTGCGCCGATTTGACGAAGGTGTTCATTTTCCTGCTGGCTTCGTCTTTGCTTCCCCATCATTTTCCATAGCACAGTGTCTTTCAGTAAAAACGTCAACCCGTGCTTGGCAAAAACGGATACGATTGTTCTGCGGCGTTTCCCTTTTGTGATCTTCGCCTTTTCCTTCTCAACGTCCTGACGGACAGCTTTCACTCTCGCTCCCCGTTCTTCCCGGCTCTCTTTTTCTGCAGTTTGTTCTTTTGCAATTCCCATTGCCTTTATTTCTCCCCTCCCATTTCAGCGAGATACCATGGTCCGCTCTTCATTTGTTAACGCTTTCATTTTCTGATGCCCCACTCGAAGGAGCATGAATCCCCTTGTTCTTGTTCATAACATATCACTAACGACGATAGATGAACACCCTACATATGACGTATCTATTACTATAGGACCCCAACATATGACGGGGGTCACTATAAAAGAGATCGGTGTTTTCGCGTGCGAATGAATCGCACAAACATAAAAACGACCATTACGATGGACGTGCCTAACCCTATATTCGCGATCGCTTCCATTGACAATCCCAGAAATGTGCCCTCCGGCACACTGCTCATCACAATGCTGCTCGCTATAATAAGCGCAAACGTAACGAAAGCAAGTGCCAATCGGTTGGCCATTTGATTGAGGGTATTGCGCATCACGGGATCAGGCTGCAGTTGGGTGTTCATATGAACATTGTTGTCTGCAAGGTTTTCCAGCACTCGATTTGCACGGCGCGGAAGCGTGGATGCCAATTTGGACGATTCCGCCACAAAGCTTGCGTTCGTACGGTAATTGAACCGTTTTCCAAGGATGCTTTTTAAAATGGGAACTTCATACGCTTCCACAACTTGTCCATACGAGATCTCCGGACAGATCCAACGTGCTGCACCTTCTGTTGCGGAAAAGCCTTTCGCCCATAGCGCCAAAGCATTTGGCACTTTGCAATAGTTTCTAATTCCGATCCCCGTCGATTCCATCACGAGCCTTCCATAATTGTAGCGGTCACTTCCTTGCGCAGTGTTCACATAATGAAGCGCATTGCTTCTCAACTCGTCCTTCAGATTCGTAGGATCGGTATAAATCGTCGGGGACATGAGCTCCATAAACACTTCCGCAACGTCTTCGGTCTGGTTGGATTGAATATGCATAATCACCCTCATCAACACATGGGCCATGACGCTGTCCATCCGTCCGGTCATACCCCAGTCGATGACAATCGCTTTTTTCCGGTGCTTATCGATCATGATGTTCGAACCATGGGCATCGGCGTGGTAATGCCCGTCCATCATTTGCTGAATATAAAGGTGGATGAGGTCAATCATGATGTTCATCCGTTCCTCAAAGGTCAAAAAATCTACCGGATAATCTTTAATGAGCCAACCATCAATGTGTTCCATCATCAAGACGTTTTTCGTCGCATCATAAACACACGGATAGTCTACGTGAGAAGTGGTATTACGGTATTTCGCCATTTCATTCATTTTGCGGGATTCTTCCACCATATCGAGTTCATCCATCGCACTGCTGTAATAATCCCGAACCAATGCGCCGAGGTCAAGAGCGGCAGCCAATTCCGGGGACAATCGCTTTTGCATAAGAGCGGTTATTTTTTTAATCACAGTGATATCGGTTTGAAATAATTTTTCCACAGTCGGACGCACAACTTTCAAAGCAACTGTCGTCCCGTCATTTAGTCCGGCCTTATATACTTGCCCCAGCGAAGCGGATCCAAGCGGTGTCTCATCAATCCATGCGAATCGATCCACCCCTTCGGGTAATTCTTCTTCGACGATACATTGAATATAATCGTATCCAATTGGAGGTACCTTGTCGAGTAGTTTTTCCAATTCCTGTGTGATCGGAGCAGGAAGCAAATCTTGGCGGGTAACCAAAACTTGGCCAAGTTTAATAAATGTTGGGCCAAGTTCCTCAAACGCGGTGCGCATGCGCGCACCGATCTGTCTGAGGTGTTCATCTTCTTGTTGGCTACGCTTTTGCTTTCCTGCCAGCTTCCAACTTAAAGTATCTTTGAACAGATATGTTAATCCGTGTTTTGCAAATACGGAAAAGATTTTTCTGCGTCGATTCCCAATGGTTATTTTCGCTTTTTCTTTTTCGATTTCGGCACGGATGTCAGCTGTTTTCGCTTTTCTTTCTCTCTCCTTTAAAACAGCCATGGCGTGTTTCTCCCCCTCCTCGTGTTATCGCCTATTGTGCTTCTGCAGCTACTTCTTTTGCAGAGGTGGACGCTTCATCGTACGCTCTTTCAATGTGTTCGCTATATTTCTCCTCTATATTTTTCATTCTCAGTGATAATTTCGGGGTCAATTCTCCGCCATCGACGGTCCACTCATCACCAATGGTGACCACCTTCTTAGGCCTTTCGTAATCAGCGTAAGATTGCGTTTGACGCGCAACTTCATCCATCAACAGTTGTTGCACGTCGTCACGTGCGCACAGTTCCACTCTCGATACGGTTTGAATTCCTTGTTGTTTCGCCCACGGAAGCAGGTTTTCCATATCCGGAGTGACAAGCGCGGATACATATTTACGGCCGTCCCCGATCACAGCGGCAAATTCGATATAACGGCTTTCATTGATCGCGCTTTCAATCGGAGCCGGGGCTACATTTTTCCCGGTGGACAATACGAGAATCCGTTTCTTTCGGTCGATGATTTTCAAATAGCCTTCTTCATCGAATGTTCCGATGTCTCCGGTATAAAGCCAACCGTCCACGATGTCTTGGTCCGTTGCTTCCTTATTTTTATAATAGCCTTGCATGACGTTGGGCCCCTTTACGAGTACCTCTCCATCGGGAGCGATACGCACTCTGCAACCAGGAATTGGTTTTCCCGTCGTCCCAATTTTGGCTCTTGTCATCGGGTTTGTCGTCACAACCGGGGATGTCTCGGTTAAGCCGTATCCTTCCAGTATTGGAATATCAAGTGACCAAAAAAACTTGGCAATGTCAGGATTCAGGCTTCCGCCGCCCACGACCATCCCGCGCATTTTGCCGCCAAGCCGTTCTTTAATTGTTTGATACACCAAGCGGTCGGCGCGAGCCATTTTGCTTTGGAGCTTTTTCGGCATTGGTTGAAGCACCAACTCATGCACGGGCGTATTTACATAGTAATCATATCTTTCTTTCCCGACATCAACCGCCCAATTGAAAATTTTTCGTTTCATCGGTGAACCGCTTTCAATCTGATCGACCACTTTCGCGTACACTTTCTCAAACAGACGCGGCACGCTCGTCATGATCGTCGGCTTCACTTCTTGCAAATTATCCTGAATCGTATCAATGCTTTCGGCGTAAGCAATTGTCGTTCCGGCCATAAGAGGCATAAAATGTCCTGCCATTCGTTCGAACACGTGCGATAGCGGAAGGTACGAGAGGTGAATATCTTCCGCTCTTAATTCGATCACCCAAAATTGAATGGCTTTCATTTGACTCAGGAAATTGTCGTGGGTAAGCATAACCCCTTTGGGAGGACCAGTCGTACCGGACGTATGAATGATTGTCATTAACTGGTCACCCTTAATCGCCTTCCACTGCTCTTCCCAATCTTTCAAAGGATGATTGGCACCGTCTCCTTCCAGAGAAGAAAAAGAGGAAATGTTGTCAGTGGAGGTGAAACCTGAGCCGGGTTTCATTACAATCGAATGTTGGACTTTTGTGTTCTCATCCTTGAATTTTTGCAACTGTTCATCATCTTCGGCAATGACAACCGTGCAGTCCCCGTTGTTCAGAACATATGAAACCTGGTTGGATGGAAGTGTCGGATAAACCGGAACGCTAATCGCCCCTATACTGGCAATGGCAAAGTCGGAAATCGCCCAGCTCTGACTGCTTTTTGACAAAATGGCCACTTTGTCCTCCGGCTTCACGCCAAGCCGATGCAAACCGGACGCTACATTGCGGATTGTCTTCCAGAATTCCCGGTACGTCATACTCGTGTAACTGCCGCTCTGTTTCCACATTAATGCCTCTTCGTCCGGATAACGATTAACGGTTTGACTTAACATCTCCACTAAATTATTCGGGTCCATCGAAAGCCCTCCTGTATATTGTGTCGGGCTTCTCTCCAATCCATTTCTTCATCTTTTTAGAAAACTTGGCTTTTCGACAAGCTTTTATGGCGAAGACCTCCCTTATCTGCTAAAAGTAGTTTCGATTGATTTCGATGTACTTTGCTTCTTGTTCAGGCACTTCGTCTTCAGGATAAATAGCCTCCACCGGACAAACCGTCTCGCACGCACCACAATCTATACAAATATCCGGATCAATATAGAACATCTCTTCTCCTTCTTCGATGCAATCGACCGGACATACATCAACACAAGAGCTATTTTTTTCATTTTCGCACGGGGATGTAATGACAAATGCCATCTTTTTCTCACCTCAACCATACGTTCCTTAAGGAATAAATTACAAATAAATGCTGCATTTTTCACACCGACTAAAACATATGCGTACTATGCCCGGGTTGCAAGCGAGCGTTAGGGTCAATATAGGCTTTGGCGTTACTAACAGCCATCGGAGCTTCGCCAAATCCGGTAGCAATCAGCTTTACCTTGCCATCAAAGGAGGTAATATCCCCGACTGCGTAAATCCCCTCGATATTTGTCTCCATGCGAGAATTTACGATGATAGAGTTCTTTGTCGTATCGAGTCCCCACGTTTTAATGGGACCGAGAGATGAAATAAAGCCATAGTTTACAATTACATTGTCAACGTTAACTACTTTTTGATCCGTCCCCTTTACTTCTTGTAGGACGACTTGTTTAATTTTTTCACCATTGCCTCGAAGTTCGCTCACTTCAAAAGGCGTGTGCAAGTTGACGGGAGCCGATTGTAATTCGGCGACGCTATGCTCATGCGCGCGAAATTTATCACGACGATGCGTAAGCGTAACATTTGCTTCATTGGCAAGCATTAGCGTCCAATCAACAGCAGAATCTCCACCTCCGCAAATAAGGACTTCTTTGTCTTTGAAAGCGCCCAGATTTTCAACAAAATAGTGGAGATTTCTGTTTTCATATTGTTCGGCTTCTTCGATTTTGAGTTTGCGAGGTTGGAAGGCGCCGACACCGGCGGCAATAATAACCGTCCGCGAGTAATGCGTCTCTTTATCGGTTTCAATTTGGAATGTCTGATCGTCCAGCTTATTGACGTTCTCTACGGATTGATCAAGCGCAACGGTTTGTTCAAACATTTGCATTTGTTCAACCAAATGGTCGACAAGGTCTTGAGCGCGAACCTTCGGAAAACCGGCAACATCGTATATATACTTCTCGGGATAGAGAGCAGAAAGTTGCCCGCCCAGTTGTGGCATACTCTCAATAATCTTCACTTTTGCCTGGCGCATTCCCCCGTAGAACGCGGTAAACAAACCTGCAGGTCCTCCGCCAATAATGGTTATATCATAGAGGTCAATGGCATTATCGTTCAAGATGCGGCACCTCCTAACTTTATAACTTTTTTCGGTGCTGCCTGAATGTTGATGATGGGGCTTCTCTCCACTCCATTTTTTAATTTTTTATGGCTAAAACGTCTTCTCTGCCGTTTCTCTCTAAATACGCCCTGAACATGGGGTGCATTTCTCAATTTGCGGCAATGCTTTAAGCGCTTTCGCAAGCGGTCCTTCTGCTTTGATCTGTTGGCGGGCCATTGCTTGTTGCAAATTCAACTCCCCGAGCCAAAATTGCAGCCCAATATCCGCATCTTGCGTGAACTTGAGTTCCGCACTTTAGTCTGTTTCTCCCAATTCCATTTCGAATGGATGATTTTCCCTTTCGTAAAAGGTTACTTTTCCTTCGGGACCAGTGTACACGAACTGGCAATAAGCATCGTATCCATCATCCGGGGAAAGCATTTGCATCATTTCCCGAATCGGTCCACTGTTCTTGATTTCTTTTAGAAAACTTGGCTTTTCGCCAAGCTTTTATAAAAGAAAGCCTTAGTTGCACTTATGCAGGTAAGAAAGTTGATTTATACTTCCTTACCTGCCAAAAAACCCCGATAAGTTCATAGATCTCTTCTTCATTATTGAATACAGCCACTTTGAGCCTCCTCCCGTTTTATTGTTTTGTCGCCGCTGCTTCCAATTCGGCACCGCTTTCATATTTTCGTGCCCGTTCGATTTTGCTTTTGCGAGTGTCAAATTGACTGCGCGCATACTCTTTCATCAAGTTCGGATCCACTTTTAATGTCATATCGACCCATTCATGCTTTCTCGTCTCCTCAAACAAACCGGTTAAATAATCAACAAACCCAAACGCGTAAGGGGATAATTCATCCATATAATCGTGAAAGACTCTAAACAGCTTGTCGTTGCCGGCCACAAGGCGTTGAATAGTGAAAATGCCAAATTGAAGATGGCGGCCTTCATCGCGGTTCAACAAGTCGATGCCTTCCAAAATGCCTGGCATCAAACCCGCTTCTTTAAAGATTTGCCGGAACGCGTGATACCCCGATTCCGCAAGGGTGCCTTCCACAATCATGTTATAGACTGTCGCGGCGCGAATCACAGCCTCCGGAGAGTCATCGGTCTTCAAACGATCCATCTTCTCCGGTAACTCTTGATAAAAAACGCGTTTGTAATCATCATTATGGAAGTTGTGTAGATCCAAGTCCGCGACGCCAACCGCTGTTTGCCAGCGAGAAAACATTTCCGTGTGCTTTGCTTCATCATGCAAGAAAGTGGTTAAAAACATCGTGTCTTCGAGACGACCTTGTCGAGCCATGACTTCGAGCATCGGCAAAATGTCAAGGGTGACTGCTTCTTCTCCCGCGGCAAAAGCACCTACAAGCGGCAAGGCAAACATTCGATCCATGGAGGACATGCTCTGATAATCTTCTTGGTCTTGGCTAAAATCAATTTTGGCTGGGTCCCAGTAATTATTTTTGGCCTTTTCATACAATTTGTACATTGGTGCATTCCAATTCAATTGGCTTTCTACCGTTTGGAATTTTTCGTGTTGTGCCATTTTTTCCCCTCATTTCTATAAGGTTATGAAACATTTTTTCTAAAAAATACTCATGCTTTTTAAATAATTGGGAAGGAAGTCGACCTTCCCACCTTTTGGCCTTAAAAAGAGAACGTGTTGAGCACGGTTTGCAGTTTCATCGCCATGCCCATGTCACCGTCAATCGTCAGCTGCCCGCCCATAAAAGCTTCGGTCGGGTTGAGCGTACCCGCGACCATTCTCTTATAATCATCTGCTGTTATCTCCAGCGTACAGTCCGGTTCTTTTTCTTCGCCTTTCACGGCACGGGCACTGTCACTTTCGATAATCATTTGATACGTCCCGCCGTCATCACCGGTGAGGTTGAACTGGTACACGCCTTCGGCGTCTTCGGTTGCCGAAGGATCTGTTTTCAACGCCGCGTCAATCATTTGAAAAACTTTTTCCGTGCTTTGCGTCATCTCTGCCATTGTCAATGCCTCCTTAAGGTTTTTTGATTTACAGTCGCTCAATAATCGTTGCCGTCGCCATACCAAAACCGATACACATCACTTGCAGCCCATATTTTCCATCTGTATCTTCCAAGTAATTGAGTAGAGTCGCTGTCAATTTCGTGCCACTGGCGCCGAGCGGATGCCCAAGAGCAATCGCGCCCCCGCGAGGATTCACCTTACTCATCTCCGGTTCAAATTCCCGTTCCCACGCTTTTACGACAGAGGCAAACGCTTCGTTGACTTCGATGCCATCCATATCATTCAGACTCAATCCCGCTTTTTTTAATACTTTTCGTGTCGCCGGAATAATCCCGGTCAACATGATCACCGGATCCTCACCGACAACCGCCCGAGCAATAACTCTGGCACGAGGCTTCAAGCCGGATGCTTTGGCTTTTTCCCTCGACATGAGCAAGACACCTGACGCGCCGTCGCTGACCTGACTTGCATTACCGGCGGTGACGACCCCATCTTTCGGCTTGAAGGAGGGCGTGAGACCGGCGAGTTTTTCCATGGATGTTTCCCTGCGGATCCCTTCATCCTGGTCAAGGGTTTGCTTGCCATCTTCCGTTTTCACTTCCAGCGGAATGATTTCCCGTTTGAATGCCCCGTTATCAGTCGCTTTGGCAGCCCGTTGATGGCTTTCCAGCGAGAATTCATCGAGTTCTTCACGTTCCAGGTTCCATTTTTCCGCGATCATTTCCGCGGACAATCCTTGAGGAACGATGTTGAACCGTTTCGTCAAATCCTTGCTGAATTTGCCCATGTCCGTCCCCATTTTAATACTCGTCATATTTTCAACTCCACACGCGATGGCGACATCAGCGTCTCCGGCGATAATTTCCTGAGCCGCGGAATTGAGCGATTGTTGACTTGAACCACACATGCGGTTCAAGGAGTAGGCCGGCACTTCAACCGGAAAGCCGGCTGCCAATACAGCCTGGCGTCCGATATTACCGCCTTGCTCTTTGATCATGGTGACACAGCCAGTGGCGACATCCTCGACTTCACCGGCTTCAATGTTGTTCCGATTTACTAGTTCCTGAAGCACCGGTACGAGTATATCGACAGGATGCATTTGCGACAGTGACCCTTTTTTGCGCCCGACGGGTGTTCGTAACGCATCGACGATGACTGCTTCTGTCATGAAGAACCCTCCTTTGTATACGGAAAAACAAACGTATTTCGTATGCTCGAATTAGAATGTAAACAGGTCAATTCCGCCGGTCACGTTCAGGCCGACACCGGTGATGTACTTGGCTTTGTCCGAGACGAGGAAGGTGATGGCATTGGCGATGTCATTCGGTTCGCCCGGGCGTTTAAACGCCGTACGTTCAACCATGCGGTCGTTCATTTTTTTATTGCCCATTTTGAAGGCTTCCGTTCCGATAATTCCGGGGACAATGGCGTTGACGTTAATGCCGTGTTTCGCACCTTCCAAAGCCATGCTTTTCGAGAAGCTGAGCAGCCCGCCTTTTGTGGCCGCATAGCTGGCCTGGCCGAATCCTCCATTTATTCCGACGATCGAAGCCATATTAATGATGCGACCGTATTCCTGCTCTTTCATGTACGGCCAGACCGCTTTCGTACAGTTATAAGAGCCGGTCAAGTTCACCTGGAGGTCCCGTTGCCATAAATCATCATTTTGTTTTTCAATTTTTGAAACATGATCAACCGTTCCCGCGTTGTTAACGAGAATATCGATTTTGCCGAAATCCTCATAGATCTTTTTAAAAACTTCATTAATTTCATCAACATCTGTAACATCCATTTTCATCGCTACGGAACGACGTCCCATATCACGAATTTCCTCGGAGGTTTTTTCGGAATACACCACTTTCGTACTTTGCATGACTTGTGCAATCGCTCCGTATTCCTTTGCTTTTGATGAGCTTTCCTCATCTGACTCCATAAGAATGTCGGTGATCACGACATCGGCCCCGGCTTCGGCCAAAGCCAATGCATCTGCTCGCCCAAGTCCCCGGGAAGCGCCTGTTACGACCGCTACTTTCCCTTCCAATAAGTTATCCCAAGAAGACATGCAAATCCCACCTTTATGCTAAGTTGCTACATCATTTAATAAAATTAGGTTTTTTCTTTTGAAAAAAAGCTTGAATTCCAACGCCTGGTTCCCCTGTATTCAATGTTTCCGCAAACGCTTCTGCTTCGACTTTCAGCCCATCTCCGATCGGGCCTTCAGCTACATTGATGGCGCGTTTCGCCAACCCCATTGCTTGAATTGCACCTTCGGCCAAGTGTTCGGCAAACACCGTCGTTTCCGTCTTAAGGTTTTCCGGAGCAGCCGCTTGGTTGATCAATCCGACTTCAAGCGCTTCTTCAGGCTCGAGCCGCTTGGCGTTAAAAATCAAATCCGTTGCTTTTGCACGACCCAACAAGCGAGTCATCCGTTGTGTGCCACCGGCTCCCGGGAGCAAGCCGAGGTTGGTTTCCGTTAAACCGATCTTCCCTTTGGACATGACCCGGAAATCACATGCAAGTGCCAATTCGCAACCTCCGCCCAGGGCGTGACCATTAATGGCGGCGACAACCGGTTTCTCGAGTGTAGCAAATCGGTCAAAACAGGCTTGCATTCTTCCGCTTTTTTCTGCGACACTTTCTCCTTTGCCGCTGCCTTGCATCATCCCTTTTAAGTCTGCGCCTGCAAGAAACGTTTTTTCATGTGCAGACGTAAGGACGACAACGCGAGCGTCTTTGTCTTTTTCCAGTGCATCGGCCACATTCACGAGTTCTTCCATCAATTGATCCCCGATAGCATTGGCGGGAGGATTATCGATGGTAATCCACGTGACACCTTTGTTTTTTTTCTCCACTTGAATGGTTTCGTAAGCCATATTGTTCACTCCCTAAACCCTGACGCCATAAGGTTGATATTGACGTCGGGCGGTTACGAGATGTTGGATTTCATTGGTTCCTTCGAAAATATCGAAAACTTTCACATCGCGGAAAAGCTTCTCGACAATGTGCCCATCCAAACCGACAGGACCCAGAAGTTCCAGGCATTTCACGGTGACATCATGTGCCATTTGCCCGGCGTACGCTTTACACATGGCTGCTTCTTTGGCGTTTTCTTTTCCAACGTCCGCTTTCCAGGCCGCTTCCCATGTGAGTAATCTTGCGGCATCAATATCCTGCTCTGTTTCTGCCAACGTTTCCGCTGCCAAGTGATAGTAACGGCCTTGTTTCGGGTATTCCCTTTGCACAATATCGACCGTATATTCATAAGCGGCACGGGCAATGCCAACAGCCATTGACGCAACAATTGGACGGGTACTGTCGAACGTTTTCATCGCCACTTGAAACCCGGACGGACTTGAACTGCTGCTGCTTTGCTCATACAGTTCTTCTCCGCCGAGAAGGTTTTCATAAGGGACAAAGCAATCTTCCAATAACAATTCCGCTGTCTCATTTGCCCGAAGCCCCATTTTATGGACCAATCGTGTGCACGAGAATCCCGGCGTTCCTTTTTCAACAACGAACGCCCGCTGCCCGGAACGGCCAAGGCTTGGATCAACAGTGGCGAACACGACGACCCAGGACGCGCGTCCTCCATTGGTAATGAAGATTTTTTGGCCATTTAACACGTATCCGCCATCCACTTTCTCGGCAGATGTGCGTACGCCCGATGCATCCGAGCCGGCTTCCGGCTCCGTCAATGCGTAGGCACCCCAGCGTGGCTCATCTTTTGTGAAAATGGTCAAGAAGCGTTCCTTTTGTTCAGGAGTGCCGCTGCTTTGCACGGGCGGCCCTCCAAGACCGGCACCGGGAAGCGAAAGGGCGATTGCCGGACAGCCCCATGCCATCTCCTCAGTCGCGAGGACACCCATGCGGTTGCCTTCTTTTTCTTTTTTCTTTTTGGAGGATTTGTCTTTTCCGCCGCCACCGCCGAACGATGACGTGTTCAAGTGAATTCCCATTTTATTCACTTTATCCAGCCAATCATCCGGGACACGTTCAAGGCGATCCGCTTCCATCGCAATGGGCCGAATTTCATTTTTTGCGAACCAATGGGTCATTTGCTGAATTTGCTTTTGTTGTGGTGATAACTCAAACGAGATCATTGCAAAACTCCCTTCTTCGCCCCTGTTGCTCCATTTACAATCTGTTCGCCGCGGCGAGTAAGCAAATCATGCTCCCTGCCATACAGACTGGCTTGTGCCTGGGCGTCACGTGCCCATTTCTCCACCGGGAATTCATCGACAAATCCATGGCCACCGAGGAGTTGCACAGCTGCGTCCGTAACGAAAAGCGAGGAACGATGGGCGCGATATAATGCCCGCAATGACATCTCAACGGCATCGTTCTTGTCTGCGTCCGCTTTTGTTGCCGCTTCCAAAACGAGGTGATTTGCAATTTTCGTTTCAATCGCCATTTCCGCGATTTTAAATGAAACCCCTTGAAATTGCGCGATCGTTTTGCCGAACGCCTTGCGCTCCGCTGTGTATTCCGTGGCATACTCGAGCGCGGCTTGCATTAAGCCAACAGCTTTTGCTGCCTGTAATATCCGAATGCGCGTTTGCGCCCCGGTAATCAATCTTCGGGCTTCATCGCCTGTGGCGATAACTTCATTAGCGTGCGCCTCGGCATGATTAAATTGAAGCCTGGCAAGGCCTGCGCTCAGCAGTCCGAGGCGATAATCTCCTTCTGCTGCCGTCCAACGGTCACCTCCCAGCGTATTATGGAGCCATAACACTACCGGTTCATTGTCTGTATCAACAGCGGCCACAACCACATATTCGGCGCCTACGCCCAAACGTACAGGGCGGGAAACACCGTATAACGTATAACCATCGCCATTTTTGCTGATTTGTAACTCCTCGGCCCACGGTTGTCCGAGATCAAAGGCATCAATGAACGCAACATTCGGCCAAGACCTTCCCCGTCCTGCTTCCTTATAAGTTTCAAGCACTGGGTTTTTTTCCGCAATCCGAATGATAGAGGCCGCATCGCCGGCGCCCGGCAAGCCTTGCACAATTCCCAAGTCCCCGTAACTGAGGGTTTGAAACATTTGCACCTGGGAAATTAAAGGCAATTCAAGTCCATCCCAACTTTCGGGAAATTCAAGGGAGGCTACGCCAATCTCCTCCGCTTTCGCGATAATCGCTTCATCAACTGCTCGATGTTTTTCACACTCCCTTGCCTTGGGGCGAATAACGTCTTTCGCAAATCCTTCGGCAACATCAACGAATGCTGTTTCATCTTCGGTAGGCGAAAATGAGATCAATGGGTATTCCTCCTTTTTCGGTTTCACAGATAATATCGTTTATTTTGATGTGGCATGAAAATCCTTCGCCCATTCGCGAAGTTGCTTTTTATCTATTTTTCCGATCACATTTTTAGGAAGGTAGCCGACGATTTTCAAAAATCTAGGCGTTTTGTACTTCGCCAAATGTTCTTGGCAAAAAGCGATAAGCTCCTCATCTTTTATGTCAGATCCTCGTTTTTTCACTACATAGGCGCCAACTTCTTCACCCATTTTTTCAGAGGGAATACCGATCACACCCGCCTCAGACACCTCGGAATGGCTCAATAACAGCTCTTCCAGATCTTTCGGATAGATATTGAAGCCTCCGCGAATAATGACATCCTTTTTGCGGTCGACAATGAAAACATAGTTTTCCTCATCGATCCTGGCCATATCCCCTGTGTATAACCAGCCGTCTTTCAGGATTTTTTCGGTTTCTTCCGGTTTTCCGTGGTACCCTTTCAGTACGTTGGGACCAGAAACAATCAACTCTCCGACTTCATTGGCAGGCAACCGCTGGTCATGTTCATCTACGACCGCAACTTCAATATCCGGTAGTGGCTGCCCGACGGATCCCGGCTTGATTTTCTGCCTTGGATCGGTAGCCGTCACGATTGGCGCCGCTTCCGATAATCCATACCCTTCCAAAACGAGGCAGCCAAATTTCTTTTGAAATCCTTCGGCGATAGGCTTCGGAAGTGCTGCCGAACCGGAAATACAGGCAAAAAATGTCGACGTATCATATTTGTCTGCGTCAGGATGATTGTATAAGGCATGAAACATAGCGGGCACCATCGCTGAATGGGTGACTTTGTATTTTTCAATTGCTTCCAGCACTTTCACAGGTTCAAAATAAGGCAAGAGGACATTTTTATCCCCGAGCATGAACGCGACATTCATCATCGTATACCCGAATGCGTGTGAAAAAGGCAAGATACTTAGGCTAACCCGTCCCGTTTTAAGTTTAAGAATTTCTGCTTTTTTTGAAGCAGCCACCGCGTTGGAATACAAATTTTTATGCGACAGCATAACCCCTTTCGGAGCACCGGTTGTTCCTGCGGTGTACAAAAGTGCGGCATCGTCATCTTCATGAATGTGCCCATCGGGTGCCGTTGCCGGCGCTTTTTGCATGGCTGCTTGCAGAGCGTTTTCTTGTTCCGATTCTTCCAATGTAAAAATTTGCGGCGGTGATGCGAGATCTTTGCTTGCTTCCTGCACTTTGGAAAAAAGCGTGTTTGTCGTCAAAACAACTTTGGGCGTGCAGTCATCCAATATATAACGAAGTTCTTGTGTCTGCAAAAGCGGCATTACCGGGACAACCGCCGATCCGTTTTTTATGACACCGCCAAATGCGACAACAACTTCGGGGCAATTCGGCATCGTGACAACGACTTGGTCGCCCTTTTCCACACCCATGTCCCTTAACGCGTGCGCCAATTGCGAAGAAGCTTCATCCAAGTGCACATTTGTATACGCTTCCCCTTCATAGATAAGAATTGGATACTCTCCGTACTCATCAATGTTATCACGCCATATTTTGCTTAAATTCATCCACGTAGCCACCTCCTTGTTTTAGAAAAACTTGGCTTATCGCCAAGAATAGCGAAAGTTAAAAATCTTTTCTTATTCATCCGAACAATTTATACATTCTGATAGTGTAAAAACAAGTCGGCTAAACATGTGGCTGCTTCGCCGACTTATGAAAATCATGAAACTTATTTTTGCTCGGCGTTGTACGCTTCCAACACTTCTTGGAGACGCAATGCCAATCCCATGTCTCCGTCGATTTGCAACTGCCCGCTCATAAACGCTTCCGTTCCGTTCAGTTCTCCTTCCGCCATTTTTCCGAAATCCTCGGAATCGAGTGTTAGCGTGCAATCCGGTGTTTCTTGTTCCCCTTCTTGTGCGTATCCTTCTCCGGATTTCAGAACGACCTGATAGGTCCCGGCTTCATCTCCACTCAAGTTAAACTGGTAAACAGCTTCTACGCCTCCTGCCCGAGATGGATCATCCTTAAGACCTGCGTTTATTTGATCAAAAATCTCTTTTACTTTTGCCATTTTGGAAAACTCCCCTTCTTTTAAATGTAAATAAATATTTAATTAAACGTACCTTCATCATCATTTCACCGTAATTTACAACCGCATCCCCCCTTTAAATGACATTTGATTTTCCGCGAGCATCGTAAACGCTCCGATGGCAATATGGTTTAACAAATGCGCCAATTCATCGATGTTTTTTTTATTCTCAACGATAATTTTGTGAATCACGACTTCATTAATGGCGCCTACCATTGCTTGCGCTGCGGTATGGATTTGGTCGTCGGAAACCAATCCTTCCTGCTCAATTTCTACTCGCACACTTTCATAGATAAAAATGGCGAATTCAACGTGTGCTTTGTGTCGCACCTCTTCGACTGCCGAACTCAACCCTGCGGATGAAACCAGTAAAAGACGGGCGACGGGACGATGATCGTTGCAAATTTCCAGGTAACGGCGAATACCGGCAAATGATTTATGAGCGATGTGCGTCTCTAGTTCTGCTGTTCGTCTTACCTCTTGCAAAACTTCTTCAAGCAAAGACTGAAACAATTGGACGAGCAAATCTTCTTTGCTGTTGAAAAAATGATAAAATGTCGTTTTCGACACCCGTGCCCGTTCAACAACTTCCAACACCGACGTTTCTCTAAACCCTTTTCCGGTGTATAAATGCAATGCAGCATCAAGTAGTTTATTTTGCGGATCTTTATAGGATTGATGATGGAACAGCAGAGAAATCATCGGTATTCACTCCTGCAATACTGATACGTATCCGTACTTTTTTAATCGCAGTATTCGAAATTCAACGAATGTAAGCGGTTAATTATAATTGTAAGGGGTCAGTCACTCGCTGCCTATTCCCCTAAATGTCGGGTTTTTATTGTTTTCAGCGTGTGACCATACGTAAAATATAGGGGGTACATTTTTTTTCGGAGGAGGATATTTATTGTTCTCGAATACAAGAACGGATCATATTCAACCGTGAAAATGTGCCGAAAGACCGTTGTTCCAGCTTCACTTTGTCGGGAAACAGTTTCTTCATGATCGTTCGGTCTCTCCATCCCATTCGATGCATGCGTACAACCTCATCTCGGGTTTTCTCTAAATACTCCAGTTTGCGATTCATCATTTCTTTTCCGTTGCGGATGACACCCTCATGAGCACAAAACACGGTCTGATATTCGAAACGATTCAATTTGTGCAATGTTTCGATGTATGCAGAGATCGATTCTTCCTTCAAAAAAACCTTTGGATAGGGGGTGATATAGAGATCGCCGGTAAACAGCCAACCATTTTTCGGTTCAAATATACAGACGTGATCATTGGTATGACCGGGCGTCTCCATCGGGTAAAAGCGGTATTTGGACGTTTCAATCACATTCGGGTAGGCTTTGGCACTGAATGGGAGGCGGCGTCCGGTGAAAAATTCTTGATACCATGGCACTTGTGCTGTCTCCTGCGCGATCGGAATCGTTTTTTCATGTACGAATATCTCCGCTGTCGTGTTACGCGCGATCCATGATGCCATCCCCGAGTGATCCTCATGGTAATGGGTTATCGCTACCCGCTCGAGCTCCCATGAACGGAAAAGGGGGATCAAACGCTTCCGTCTTTTGCTTGGCCCGGTATCAATAAGCAGTCCGTCAATATAGTAGAGATAGACAGATATTAAAGGAAAATATGGATTGACCGATATTTTTATGATTTCAACTTGATCGTGCTTACTTTTTTTTATTGCTTTATCGTTATGCATCGCCGACGCCACTTGCCTTCCCTCCGATGTTTTGCTTTTTATAACATTCTAAGCAACCGTTCTTCGCCTATAAGCTCCAAATAACGAGGATAAAGGGCAAATGCCGGCGCAATTCGCGGCAACAACTTTAATGCCTTTTGTTTAGAACCCTTTGTTTTGATCTTGCCTGTCATTATTGCAGCCGTGACACTTACGTTCCCGGCCCAAAATTGATGAGCCATATCCCCCGTGGTTTTTACGCTTAATGTCACGGGAATAGGGGAATGCCCCAAATAAATGCTGAATTGTTCTCCCTTTTTTGGGTTTTGGGCATCCATACAAATAAGGGCTTCCGGCTCCGAGAACACAAACTCTGCACTCATTTTTGTCTTGGCAACCTTTCGCCCGATATCGTTGATGAGATCAATTTCATCCCCTTCCTCATGATACGCCGAATTCGCTCCCCACCATTGCCGCAAATCTTCATATGTTCTCGGGTGCGTCGGAACTTGCAAAAACTCACCAACCACTCTGTACAAATGTTCCGAATCACTGAAAGCCTGCATATGGCCCATCTCCTTTATCCCATTATCTTTTTATCATAAACAGCAATAGGATGCCAATCAATTCCGTTAGATTGCAGCGCATGCGAGATACCCCCCACAAATGTTGGGGGGGAGCCTGGATAATGGGCACCGCACTACAAAAAAAGGGGGGTGGGTGGCTCAGAAATTTTTTCTCCCTTTGTTTGCCATACCCGTATTTCATCCTGAGTGCCAATGCCAAAATCATAAATCCCAGCCATGACAGTTTAAAACCTAATGACATTTATCGTCCTTTTTTCCGTTAAAGCAAAATGATGGACATGTGTCTTCATCTGTCAATGATCAAATTCGGTGATTGGCCGTCATTTGGCGTGGTTTTCTTCTGAGCAGGGCACGCGTAATTTCATGGAAATATATGGTGAACGAAAGCCTTTGTCTTTTCATTATTGACGCCATCATAATCAAGCGTAGGAACTTTCATGGTGTCATTGTTGCCCATGGTGGACGCCATTCAATGTACACATGCGTTGTTTTATGGCGTCATAACTATCCAGATGACGCCATTATATAATGGATTCTGTCGATTCATGGCGTCAAACGTTTGTACTCTGACATCATTTGTAAACACGCTTTTCATTAACGTTTCGCTACTCTAAAGCTTCATTTTAATTTTGGCAGAGGCTCCGATGGTACTCAAACCCATTCTGAGAGGAATGGGGATTAAAAATTACTTCTCTTGTTCCTCTCGGAGCAGCTCGACCTCCGTTTGAGGGATTACTTTGCTTAGTTCGCTTTCCCCCCGTTTGAGAGACTCGCGCTGCCGCACCTGGATAGGTAGCGATACCATTTAAGAGAAACAATTTCTAAAATACACCACTAGCTTCCGCTCCTTATAATGGCATTTCTGGTCATCCTCATCCTTATGTCCGACGTCAACGTCGCACACCATTCATATACCATTTCCATTTTTCTCCGCTATGCGATGTGAAAAAACCGGAAAGGCGGTCGTCATCACCCTTCCGATTTAAGCTCTTCGTAATCCTCTGAGAGGGATTCGAAATCTTCCCGCACCGCCTCAAGCATTTCCAAAAACGCTTCATCATCTTCTTCAAGGTCTTCAAGGTCTTCAAGGTCTTCACTTACACTGACATTTTCCTGTTCATCCTGCAGCTTTTCTTTTGCCTCACTGAAGCGTTCTTCTAATGCTTCCTCGACATCATCAATTCTGCCTTGCATCTCTTCATACTGTTCTACGCCAATCGCTAGATGATCTTCAATCTCATAGCTATCTATCTCTTCATCCTCGTATTCTTGCTGTTTCTTTTCAAGATCTTCTGCATCCGATGCATCGTTATCCAATGTTTCTTCTATTCGGTAGAGTTCCGTCACTGCGTTTACAAACGTGTCATCTTCCTTCGCTTCCTCTGTTTTTTCTTGTAACAACTCCAAAGTCTCTTCCTCTAATGGATGTTCGAAAGCCTCCTCAACGGGCTCGATCCACTCATCCTGAAGATCACTTTCCAACTCGGTGAACTCCTCCTCCGTTTCTCCCATGTCCTGAAGCCATTCTTCTGCATCTGATTCCAAAGCCTTCAGCTCGTCTTCATTGTCGTCAGAACGAGGCTCCATATCTTGATCTTCAGCATCGTCATCTTCGGAACGAGGCTCCATGTCTTGATCTTCAGCATCGTCATCTTCGGAACGACGCTCCGTGTCTTGATCTTCAGCATCGTCATCTTCGGAATCAGACGCTTCTTCCGAATCTTCCTCCCGCTCGAAGTCCAGATCCTCCATTTCTTCTCGAAGGACATCCAGCCGGTCACGCACATCTTCATTCTCATCTTTTAGCGTCTCCACTTGTTCACTTGCTTCTTGAATCCTATCTTCGACCGCTTGCAGCTCGCCCTCGGTTTCCTCCAGTTCTTCATAGCTCTCCGACCATCCGTCCAGTTCCAAGTCCTCTAAATACTCATGCCTGTCCTCAACGGTTTCACGGAAGGATCCCAAACCATCTTGCACGTGCTGCAGTTGCTCGTCAACTTGCTCAACGACTGCAGAAAACGATTCCGATTCCGTCGTCAATTCATCGTGTTGTTCACTCATATTTTCCTGCATTTCTTCAAAATCAGCTTCATCAACCAACGCATTGGCTTCATCGATCATTGCTTCCAAGCTGTTTATTTGCCCATCCGTTTCTTCATGCTGATCTTGCGCTTCTTCAATCAAGTCATCCAGCTGATCCATTTCTGCTTGCAAATCAGAAACGTTGTCGATTTCGTTGGACAACTCTCCATCTTCAGCATCATCCACGGCCGTAATGAGTTTTTCCAGTTGTTCTTCATCATCCTGATCTTCCAGCATTTGCTTTTGTGCTTCCACTTCCGCTACATCGTCCGGATCAAAGCTCGTCCGCATCGTTAAATTCGGAAGCCCGGCACTGCTCGATTCTAATTCTTTGGCGTCAATGATCACATCTGACAAACAGACATCCAGGAGTCGTTCCGGAAAGCATAAACCTCCAATATTTAATGAGTTGACAGTGACGTCCATCCAGCTAACATCAACAGGCACTTCCGGCGTCTCCGATTCAATCGTCAGCACCATCGTGCCTTGATCCGTTTCCTTCAATGTTGATAAAGATAATCCTTCTGCCACTGCACTTGTAAAAGATACCTGTGTATCAACAATAATTCCGGGTCTCAATCCGAGCAAATTTATTCTTCCCGAAATTTGATCTACCGTCAGCACAAAACCATCGAAATCCCCGTATTCTTCCTCTTCTATTTCCGCGTCAGCTTGATCCGTTCCTCCCGGAGGATGGCTATAGGCAACGATAAGTACGATAATAAGGCCCAATATCTTCACTTTTTTCCATAGTTTCATAGTAATGCCTCCACTGACCGATCACGGTTGTTATTACCCATTTACTGTATGCGGGGAAGCAGAGGAGATATCTTGTGATCCTTCTTCCATTTCGTCATAATCATCCTTTTTCGGAACAGAACCATTCCAGGCCGCAATTAGTATACCGCCTGCGATGCCAAGCAGCCCTCCGATGATTAATCCCCCGGCCGCACCGATAAAGGACAGAATGGAGAAAATAATGATCGAGGACCCTGTAAACACATTCAACTCCGGCTTAGTCAAACTTACAAAAGATAACATGACCATGAACAAACCAAAAATCAGCCCGGCCCACATTAAACCGCTTCCCGGCAACAATAGCATAGGAGCTACACTGATGCCGAAAGCCAATACGGCCAGACCGCCGACGAGGGAAAAGACCGAACCCATTACCGGGCGATTTGAATTTTGAGCCGCCAAATATCCAAACGAAAGCGGCACCGGCCACCAAAGTTTCTGACAAAACGATGCCATGATGAACGAAAGTGATTACTCCCGTTATCGCAATACCCAAACCTACCGACATGATCAGCAACAACCTCCTCGCCTTAAATGCCATACGCCAACTTTCCAATTGTCTTTTTTTCACTGCTAATCCAACAAAACAAATGGCTAAAACGGTTCCAAAAACGATGACGCTCGTCATTAACAAGGGGAGTGCGGAAACAACCGCCTCGAAATC
The DNA here is from genome assembly GCF_016495865.1 of Salicibibacter cibi. NCBI lineage: Bacteria > Bacillati > Bacillota > Bacilli > Caryophanales > Bacillaceae > Salicibibacter > Salicibibacter cibi. The sequence goes on along the minus strand of NZ_CP054706.1, from coordinate 288,318 downwards.
CACCATCCGGCTTGTGATTCCGACCACTTGAATCATTATAAATGCGCTAATCGTACCGAGGAAAAACACCACTAAATAATGCCCCGGATACAATACGTAGCGTTCTTTTTTGACATAGTTTTGAATGATGGGGTCAAGAACAGCAGCAAAAATAATGGCGTTTACCGTTCCAAAGGTAATCGCGCCGAGGATGCCAAAACCCATAAGTTGGGTACCTCCGATTAACACTCCGGGCAAAATTCCAATGCTGGCATATTTTACTTTTCTGTTTGCCACCTCCCATTCCAAAAAATGAAACGTCAGTGTAAATAACACAAGAAAAGCTGCTGCCATTATTCCTCCGGCAATTCCTCCCGGCATGCCCAGCCCCAGAACGAGCCCTCCAACAAAAAAACCGGTAAGCAGACCTATAATCGCCATGCCCAGAGCATCTAAAATCAATCCCAATTTTGCCATAAGAGTTCCCTCCCGATCGTTTTGGTAAGGTCATTCATTTCGGGGGAAATAGGAGGCTAAGCCATGTTAGCCTTAAAAACCTCCAATGCTTCCATCTTCCGTGTTAGAAATGACCTGAACCTGCAAGCCAGGTATGCCGATGCTGTCAGCGGACAAGAAATGCGTGTTTAATTCTGCATCCTCAAGCAGTAAATCCGGTGCAGATAAGTCAAAGGAATCCATCGGATCGTCGGTGTAGTATTCCGCGACCTCCAGGCCTCCAAATTGAGAATCAACAGCATCTATGCCGGATACCATCAGATTTAGATTATCCCCTTCAACGACACCTGAAGATGTCACTTGCACATCAACGCTATTGACCCCATAAGCGCCAAGCGCATCTTCCGTATCAATGTTCTTGGAAAGGACTAGGCCGTCAATGTCAGCGGTCCCCAGATCAACACCCGCTTGTGCCCATTCTTGGTTTTGCTCCGTTTCACCAATTGTCGGATACAGCGAGAAATCTGTCCCATCAATTTCATCGGCACTAATCGTAAAACCGCCAATCCCGGCTAACGGAAATGCAGCGAATAACGACCCTGAGATGAACAACGACAATAACACTGCGATCAGCCCTGTACCTGCCGCAGCCCCAATCATTCCCAAACGCTTCTTGCTAACGTTCAGCGCGTTTGCCATAAATGCTCCCTCCTCATAATGCCTTAGCCCAACTTATGCAGATAAGAAAGTTGAGTTATACTTTCTTATCTGCCAAAAAGACCATCCTATTTCCCCCAAGATAAATACCTTCACGCAAAGAAAAGGATTAACATAAAATTGTGAAATGTTTTCGCTTACATTTTTTTTAAAATTTTTGGTTTAAGTTAAAGCTTTTACATGACTGGTCGATATAAGAGATAGGTAAAAAGGATTGCAATTTCCATCGATATAAAGTCCCTTTAATAGAAGTGAAACCCATCAGTCATTTTGGGGGAAATAGAAGGCTAATCGCGCCTTACTTTAAAAGCCCCCGATGCTCCCATCATCCGTGTTAGAGATGACTTGAACTTGCAAGCCCGGGATTCCGATGCTTTGCGCAGACAAGAAATGCGTATTTAATTCCGGATTGTCAAGGGTTAGTTCGGGCGCTTCCAAATCAATGACATTGAGAGGATTATCGGTGTAATGCTCCTGTACTTGCAATCCTGCAAATTGCGAGTCTTCGGAGTCAATGCCCGATACGCGCAGACTTAATTCATCCCCTTCGACAACGCCTGAAGATGTCACTTGCACATCCACACTATTGACCCCATAAGCCCCAAGCGCATCTTCGGTGTTAATGTTTTTCGATAATACTAATCCATCGATGGCAGCCGTTCCCAATTCAACAGCGGCTTGAGCCCACACCGGGTTCTCCTCCGTTTCACCGAGGACCGGGTACAGTTCGAAATCCGCTCCTTCAATTTCATCAGCGCTGATCGTAAAGCCACCAACCCCCGCGATTGGAAATGCGGCAAATAACGAACCAGACAGGAACAACGAAAGCAACAACGCCGTGAGCCCCGCTCCTGCCGCACTCGCTATAATCCCTAAACGTTTTTTGCTAATCTGTAATGCGTTCCCCATATGTTCCCTCCTTATTCCTCTCATACCTCCTATTTCCCCCAAAATAAATACCTTCGCCCACACGTTTCGATTTAGAAACTTGGGAAGATATACTAGCATCATAAGCCTAGTTCTATTTAACCACAATCCCCCAAAATGTCGGTATTTTTAAAAATAACTGTAAAAAACCTACCTACACACCCCCTATATATACTTCCCAGGCCCTCCACAATTTGAAGAGTTACGAAAATTATATCGTTTTAATCATGTTGTAATAACCCCGTAAAATGTAGGTTTTTTTCATTCTGCTTTCACACAATTACGGGATAATAGCAAGACTCCGACAATGAAGCTGGCTAAAGCCAATGCCGTGACGTTTGTTCAGGGTTATTTTTTCGGCGCGTTGCAGACTTTGTCACACATCGTCCATGGCTCGCATCGATCCTCTCTTGTCAAAGGACACTGCGATATACAGGATGGATTACTTATGCATGTATTCCATTACAAAGGTAGGTAAACACATGCGAACGTTTGATTCCCCCGCAAATGTAGGGGATGCACCTAGTAGTCACTGTTCAAGAAGACGTTTTGCCGAACATCAACATAATGCTTGATTAATAAATCAAGATGGATGTGGATCATTACCACCGTGAAATAGGGGCGGAAAAAGCAGTTCAGGCATAACATTTACCAACTGCGGAAACATTTTTTGAAACGACGGGAACGGAATGGATGAGTCATGCGCAAACGACATCATTCGGGAGGAAATCGCTCTCGAATGATGTCGTTACGCGCCACACTGTATAGATAGTGATTTTAATGCGAAGGGGCTTGGAGATAGTGATTTTTATATTCTTCGCGCAATACATTCTTTTTCACTTTTCCCGTTGTTGTCGCGGGCAACTGCTGTAAAAAAATCACGGATTTGGGGACCTGAAAAAAACCCAAATGTTCAGCGCAATGGTCGATAATCTCCCGCTCGGTAACGCTTTCGCCCGGCTTTGGAGTGACAAAAGCGGTAATCGCTTCGATCCAATGCTCATGGGGCAGACCGGCAACAGACGCATTGGCCACTTTTGGATATAAAAAGAGTGTTTCTTCCACTTTTATCGATGCAACGTTTTCTCCGCCGGTTTTGATCATATCTTTTTTACGATCGACAAACACCATTTGTCCGTCCGGATCCCAGTAACCGAGGTCACCTGTGTGGTGCCAATCAAATTCCCGGCTTTTTTCCGTTGCTTCTTCCTTATTAAAATACCCATTCATCACCGTCGGGCCGCGGTGGACGATTTCGCCAACTTCCCCATCGGGAACAACGCTTCCATTATCATCCATAATAGCTGTGTCGACAAGCAGAGAAGATTCGCCCCAATAAGAACCGAATCGCCTCAATTGCTCTTCAGGTTTGAACATCATGGTCGCGGGATACATTTCCGTTTGTCCTGTTCCAAGGAAGAAATCTGCATCAAAGGCTTCAATGAGCCGCTCAAGTGTCGTCTTATCCATCGGTGCCATGGCATACATGCATTTTTCCAATGAGCTTAAATCATATTGCGCCCGTTTCGGATGATCGAGCAACACCCGATACATGAGGGGCAGGGCAAGCATTCCCGTCACCCTGTGTTTCTCCACTGTTTGCATAAACACTTCCGGGTCAAATCCCTTTAAAATGACAATCGTATTGCCGTGATGCAATGACGTCGTCAGCATCGCATGTTGGGCACAATGGAACATAGGCATCATAGCAAGAGCTACGGAATTCTGCTTATAACCGCTTTCAATAATGTTTCCCAAGCTGGAAATATAAACCGATAAGTGACTGATCATCACCCCTTTGGGGTTGCCGGTCGTTCCACTCGTGTACATGATTTGCGCCACATCCCGGTCTTCGATATGGACATCGGGTTCTGATTGATCCTGATGTTCCAAAACATATTGAACGGTATTTCCCGCACCATGGGAATCTTCATCAGCGAACAGAATGAATGGGCAAAGTTTGGATAATTCATTAAACGAACGTTTGATGAATGCGGCATCACCGATCAATAGTTTCGGCTCTGTTTCGTTTAGGATATACGTTTTCTCGTCCAGTCCAACGCCTGGGTTGATCGGCACCCAAATCATCCCTGCTTTAGCCGTGGCATAAGAGACAACGGCGTGTTCAATGGAGTTGCCGCAAATCGTGGCAACCTTATCCCCTTTCACCAAGTCACTATCAAGCAAATAATTGGCAAACCGATTACACATCTCATCGAGTTCTTTAAAAGTCAAGATCCGTTCATCTTCTATCAGAGACGGCTTTTCCGGAAAACGGCGCGCGCTCCTGCGGATAATATCTCCAATCGCCACGCGATTCACAACAGAAATGTCCATCATCCCTGCACCTCCAAGAAATATTCGCGCGTCTCCCACCCCATATTTCTATATCAATTTATGATCCCTAACCGTTTTACCAAAATTTCATTCATGACTTGTGTCGTTCCGCCGCCGATTGATTGGATTCTTCCGTCACGCCAATAACGTTGCACCGGGTATTCCATCATATAACCGGCACCCCCATGAATTTGCACGGCTTGATCCGTCACGCGATTAATCATTTCCGAGGCATACTTTTTCGCCATGGTTGTTTCTTTAAGTGCATCTTCGCCATTTTCATAGAGATAAAGCGCGCGGTAGGTTAAATGTTTCGTTTTTTCAATTTCCACGGCCATGTCTGCCATTTTATGGCTTAACACTTGAAATTTGCCGATGGGGCGACCAAATTGTGTCCGCTCTTTGCTGTATTTGACCGCAGCTTCCAACGTTATATCCGCTAAGCCGATACAGCCGAGCGCCATAACGAGACGTTCCCATTGAAAATTAGTCATAATATAGCGAAAACCTTTGTTTTCCTCGCCTATCAAATTCTCAGCAGGCACGTTCACATGGTCAAAAAACAACTCGCCTGTGTCTGAAGACCGCCAACCTAATTTTTTTAACTTTTTTCCGGTTGTAAAGCCTTCCGTTCCTTTTTCCACAATAAAAAAACTGATATTTTTATGCTGCGGTTCTTCTTTTGTTTTTGCAGCAATGACTGCGAAATCCGAATTGACCCCATTAGTAATAAATGTTTTGGATCCATTTAGCACATAATAATCCCCTTCCCGTGTTGCGGTCGTCTTCATGGAAGCAACATCAGAACCTGCTTCTGGCTCGCTAATGCCAAGGGCTGCGATCTTTTCACCTTTAATGCCCGGGGCTAGATATTTTTCTTTTTGTTCATGACTTCCAAAATTGGCGATGACAGGTAACGCGATGTTCGTGTGCGCCCCGATGGATGCCCCGACACCGCCCGCACCCGCTCGAGCCATTTCCTCGGTAAGAACCGCTGCCGTCACGAGATCCATATCGCCTCCACCGTATGCTTCAGGAAATTTAATCCCGAGATAACCGAGTTCACCGAAACGGTGAAATAAGCTTCTTGGAACCTCCCCATCTTCTTCCCATTGTTCGACGTTAGGCGTCATTTCGTTGGCAACAAATTTTCGCACCGTTTTACGAAACAATTCATGTTCGTCTGTAAAAATCCAGTGTCTCATCGTATCCCCCCATTTTATAAACCGATTTGTTTCGCTATAATTTGTTTCATGACTTCATCGGTGCCGGCTCCGATTCGAGCCAGGCGGGAATCACGCCAGGAACGTGCGGCCGGATATTCTTCCATGTAACCGTTTCCACCGTAGATTTGCAAGGCACGATCCGCGACCCAGTGAGCCATTTGTGAACAAGCCAGTTTTGTGATCGATATTTCTTTCGTTGGCACTTCTCCCTGTTGAAATCGATAGGCGGTGGCATAGGTCATTTCACGGCACAGCTCGATTTCCGTTGCCATTTCTGCGAACAGATGGGCGATCACTTGATTGTCTACGATCGGACGACCGAATTGCTTGCGATTTTTCGCATAGTCAAGCACCTGGTTATAGGTATGTTCGGCTCCGGCAACAGCTCCCGCGGCGCTGATTAAACGCTCTCCTTGCAGTTCCCACATAATCTGATAAAACCCTTGACCTTCCACGCCCAACAAATTTTCATGGGGAACTCTGACATCTTCGAAAATCAGTTCTGCCGTGTCCGATGCGCGCATGCCGACCTTATCCAATTTTTTGCTGACAGAAAAACCTGGGCGATCCGATTCAACGAGAAATAAACTGATGCCCTTATAACCCGGTTCATCCGATGTTCGGGTGACCAATGTAATAAAGTCAGCGCGCGGTCCGTTTGTAATGTACGTCTTCGCACCATTAATGACCCATTCATCGCCTTCTCTTCTTGCCCGAGTCTCAATGGACGCCACATCCGATCCGTGGTTCGGCTCCGATATACCGATGGATGCCATTTTTTCGCCTTTCAAAGCCGGTTTCAAAAACCGCTCATGCTGATCTTTCGTCCCGAATTTAAGGATCGGCGGTGTCGCCATATCGGTCTGTACGGCCGTTGCCATGGAAACACCGCCGCTTCCGCAGGCATGCATCTCCTCGGCAAAAACAAGCGCCATAAAATAATCGCCGCCCTGGCCGCCGACTTCCTCAGGGTAGTATAAGCCGAGAAAACCTAAGTCCCCCATTCTCTTAAAGATATCGCGGGGGAACTCACCTGCTTCCTCCCATTCATCCGCATGGGGCCTGAGTTCCTCTTTTACGAATTTTCGTATTGTTTTTCGCATTTTTTCATGCTCTTCTGTAAAATATGGTTGACGTGTGATCGCGCTCATCTCCTTTTTAGTTGAATACTTTTGCGTTTGCTTGCAATTTTTCCAATAACTCATCTGAAACCTCGATGTTCATGCGCAAGAGAGCGGACCCAAATGTTTTCCCCAAATTATCGATTCGTAGCGACGCTGAGCCTCCCCCATTCAATGCGTCTTCACACACAAATTTTAACGCTAAAATGTTGGGCAGCTCATAACGGTAAACATCACCAAAGACCAGTCCTTGGAAATGATCTTTTACTTTTTCTACAGTGACCTGTTGAAGCAATACATCGTAAAGTTCTTTATCATTAACGAAAAGTCCGAGATCAACTTTATTACCTTTGTCTCCAGACCTAGCTTGCGCAACATTTTTTAACTGGATGGTCGACATTTTTTCACCTCTTTTTAAATCATTACTTCACTTGATCCTTTACGCCTTTGCGTAACGCCGTTTTCAACACTTTTCCCGTAGCATTGCGCGGTAACGCCTCGATGATTTCAATGACTTTCGGAATTTTAAAGCGTGCGAGTTTGCCTTCACAAAAGGATTCAATGTCTTCCAAGGTCATTGTCTGATTCTTATCTTTCAACACGACAAAAGCTTTCGGCGTTTCTCCCCATTTTTCGTCCGGAACCCCAACAACACCCGCCTCCTTAATATTCGGATGTCGAAATAACACCTGTTCGACTTCAATGGGATACACATTTTCCCCACCGGAGATGACCATGTCTTTTTTCCGGTCCACAATATAGAGAAACCCTTCGTCATCCAACGTTGCCAAGTCTCCACTATAAAACCATCCATTTTGCAATGCTTCTTTTGTTTTCTCCGGCTTATTCCAATAGCCGACAAATACATTCGGTCCTTTAATCAACAGTTCACCTACTGCTCCCGTCGGTACTTGTTGGCCATGCTCATCAACAATTTTGACGTCCACATGGAATAACGGTTTCCCTATAGAGCCATTTTTTCGAAAACTATTTTCCGGATCTAATAAACTAACGCTCGGGGCGGTTTCCGTAAGGCCGAACCCTTCATAAAATGGTATATTTCTTTGTTGGAAAAATTCAATGACCGTTACGGGACACGGGGCACCACCGGAAATATTGTACTTTATTGAGCTTAAGTCATAGTCGTCAAAGTTGGGCACCTGGGTCATTGCCATCCACATGGCCGGCACCATGAATAAACTCGATAATTTTTCTGTTTGCACCAATTCCAGCACAGTACGAGGATCGAATTGATCTTCCAATACAACGGTCCCGCCTTTATACAAGAGGGGCGTTGCCGACACACCCATGGCGCCGATATGAAACATGGGAGCAACGGCCAACGTTGTATCTTCGGCATCTATAGACCTAAAATGGATGCTATTGATTGCATTCCATAAAGTATTGCCATGGCTGATCATGGCACCTTTTGGATTCCCCGTCGTCCCTGATGTGTACATCATCATATGGACGTCATCCAAGCCAATGTCAAAACCCGGTTCTTCATCTTTCGCCCCAGCCAAAAGTTGATCATATTGTAAGTCACGCTTATGAGGATGCTGTCCGACGTGAATCCAGTCGCTAATGAACGTCGTTCTTTCCCGTAATTGATCAACCAACGGTTTCATTCTCTCATCATAAATAAAGTGGCGCGGGGAGGAATCCCGAACAATATATTCCACCTCATCCACACTTAAACGATAATTAATAGGCACATAAATAGCCCCTATTTTCGCACAAGCAAACATCGCTTCCAACATCTCATTCGTATTGAACAAGAGGGCGTCGACACGGTCTCCCTTTCTTACCCCTATATCCGACAATGTGTTTGCCAGTCGGTTTACCCTGACATTGAGCTGTTCATAGTTGAATTGCTTTTCTTTGTAAACAATCGCTGTCTTATCCGCAAAACGATCACAATGCTTAACAATCCATGAACCAACACCGTTTGTCATGATTCCAGCCCCTTTATCAAAATTTACGGATATAGCTATTGAAGGGATGCAAAATATTGTTCTTTCAAAAGTGATTTTTGAATCTTACCTGCTGGAGTCAGAGGGACGTCATCCACAAAAACGAACTGTCTCGGAATTTTATAATCAGCCATCACGCCTGCACAATAGTTTTTTAATTCTTCCTCTGAAAGCCTCGCGCCGGGAGCGAGAACAATATAAAACCGTCCGACTTCCCCTAGAAAATCATCCGGGACTCCGAATCCGGCAGCCATTGAAACTTCGGGATGCTCCACTAATATATTTTCCACTTCCACCGGATAGACATTATAGCCGCCTTGAACGATCATTTCTTTTTTCCGTCCCTTATAATAGATATAACCCTCGTCATCCATATAGGCCATGTCCCCTGTATACAACCAACCCTTATGCCCAAAACTTTCCTTCGTCTCATCTATCATATTGTCATAACCTTTTGCTACGCAGGCACCTTTAACAGCTAATTCACCGATTTCTCCGTTAAAAAGTGTCTTTTTCTCCTCGCTTACAACTTTTATGTCGAAATCACCAATAGCTACACCGATACTAGCCTGCACTTTCTCTATATCATCCGTTGACTTTGAAAGCACACAAGCACCTGATGTTTCACTTAATCCGTATAAGTTTGAAAGCCTCGCATTCGGTAAGGCGCCCGTTATGAGTTCACAAAGCTCCGGCTCAACGTTCGATCCGCCGGCAAAGCATAGGCGGAGGGAGTCTAAACGGTAGACCTTACGTTTGTCATTGTTCAATAACATTCTGTACATCGTTGGAACTCCGCCAAAAATTGTCGCTTTATGATGATGGATAGCTTCAAGTACTTCATCAGGATCAAAGGCCGGGACCAAAACCACACTACTATGACTTAATAGCACCACTGTTACGCAACAGGAAATACCACCAACATGGTTCAAGGGCATGCTACCGATGGTCACATCTTCTTCCATAATCCCAAAATGATCCATTTGTGCTTTTGCAGAAGCGATGACACTATTATGGGAAATCATCGCTCCTTTCGGTTTTCCGGTTGTTCCTGAGGTATAGATAACGAGCGCGGTATCCGTCGGACGTACGCGTGCCTTTGCTTCGTTTAACAATTGATTGGCCGCTGGTTCATCTAGCATTTTTACAAATGATCGACTGCCATTAAATCCCTCCCCCATGAAAATATAATGTTCAACACTAGGAATCTTATTTTTAAATCCTTCAAAAAAATCACTGTAGCTAAAATCTCCCAACTCATTTAAGGATACAATCGCTTTTACTTCTGATTGGTTAAGCATGTACTCAAACTCGGCAGCACGATACCGAACATTTAAAGCTACAACACCTACACCAATTTTCATTGCCGCAAAATATGTGTACAACCATTCCAACTGGTTTAACGCGATAATCCCGAGCTTATCCCCCTTTCGAAGCCCATCCTTTATAAAAGCTGTTGCCAATTGATCCGTAACATTATCCAATTCCCGAAAAGTAACATTTTTTGGTCCTTCGTGAAGAAAAACGCTATCCGGTACCGCCGAAACCGCATTTTCTAACATATGAGCAACAGTCGGTTTTTCCATGTTCATCGCCCCCCTAAATGATAAACGCAGAAGTTTCTCCATCGGCATTTACGACCGGGTCATTCACAACCAAGAACTTTACCTATACCCTCCATTATGCTTTAACCCCTATTTGCAAGTGTTGTTTCAAAAAATTTGTTGTGGTATCCCCGTCTTTAAAAGCCGCGTGGGCGAATACATTCTGTAACATGGGAACGTTCGTCTTAATTCCATCCACTTCATATTCGTCAAGCGCCCGCGTCATATAATCGATTGCCTCTTCCCTCGTATTGCCTTTTACAATTAACTTAGCAATCATCGGGTCATAAAAAGGCGTGACCTTGGATTGTCCGGTGACGGCAAGTTCATGACGTATATGCGATCCATGCGGTATGCTCAATTTCGTGATTTGACCGGGTGACGGGAAAAATGTCTTTGGATCTTCGGCATAGATTCGCACTTCGATGGCGTGGCCCATTCGTTTAATCCCCGGTTGCTTAAAGGGCAACGTTTCTCCTGCCGCAATGTTTATTTGCTGTGCAACGATATCCAAACCGGTGATTTCTTCGGTCACCGGGTGTTCCACTTGCAAGCGCGTGTTCATTTCCAGAAAATAAAAGTATTTCTCTTCATCCACGATAAATTCAATCGTCCCTGCATTACTGTATCCAATGGCATCTGCTGCTTTAACAGCCAATTCCCCCATTTTCTTTCTCGTCTCTTCATCAAGAAATGGGGAAGGCGCTTCTTCCACAACTTTTTGGTGGCGGCGCTGAATGGAGCATTCTCTTTCCCATAAATAAACGGAGTTCCCTTGATGATCCCCTAAAATTTGAATTTCAATGTGGCGTGGATGTTCGATAAATTTTTCAACATACATGGACCCATCGCCAAAAAAGTCATTCGCCCGCTTTTGATTCCCTTCAAAAGCCTTTAAAATGTCCTCATTGTTATGAGCCACCTGCATGCCAATGCCACCGCCCCCGGAGGAAGCTTTCAACATGACCGGATAGCCGATTTCTTCTGCAACCGCGGCCGCTTCATCGGCATCTTTCAACGCGTGGTTAATCCCGGGCACCAATGGTACACCTGCATGATGCATCGTTTTCCTCGCTTCTATTTTGCTTCCCATCTGCGCGATGACGTCTGGTGAAGGTCCGATAAACGTAAGTCCCGCTTCTTCACATCGACGGGCAAAGTCAGGATTCTCCGATAACAAGCCATAACCCGGGTGGACGGCTTCTGCACCTGATGTTTTTGCGACCTCCATAATTTTATCGATATTCATGTAACTTTCATTGACAGGTGGTTTCCCGACTAAATATGATTCATCAGCCATCACTACATGGGGAGCATCAGCGTCCGCCTCCGAATAAACGGCCACGGTTGCAATTCCCATTTTTCCACACGTTCGAATAATTCTTGCCGCTATTTCTCCGCGATTTGCGATTAAAATTTTATTGAACAACATCTTCACTCCCTTTAGTCAATAATCGTACCATGTTTTTTTCTCGGGAGAGGGAACTCTTTGTTTTCAAATGTATCGTAACGGGAGATAAGTTCATTCCGCAGCTCGCTCGGCACGATTAAATCATCAACGACAAGGTCACCGGATAACTTATAAACATCATAACCGGCACGGTATTCATCGCGGAGTTTCTGCATCGTTTCCGCCCGCTCTTTCGGATCCTCAATCGCTTGCAATTTGTTGGCATAAACAGCATTGATGGCCGCTTCCGGACCCATGATGGCAATTTCTGCCGATGGCAGGGCGATCGTCGTATCCGGTTCATACGCCGGGCCGGCCATCGCGTAAATGCCTGCCCCGTATGCTTTTCGCACGATGACACACATCTTCGGAACATTGGCATTCGAGCTCGCGTAAATAAAGTTGCGTCCGCGTCTGAGAATGCCTTCTTGCTCTACTTTGGTACCGACCATAAACCCGGGCGTGTCGCATAGATACAGCAACGGAATGTCATACGCGTCGCACGTCCATACGAATTTTGCCCCTTTGTCGGCCGATTCGGGGAAAATAGTCCCGCCTTTCACTTTCGGCTGATTGGCGACAACGCCGATTGTTTTTCCATCAAGCCGGCCAAAACCGACGACGAGTTCTTTTGCGTACTCTTTTTTCACTTCCATGAAGCTGTCGCCGTCGACGATCGATTCAATTAACTCCAAAACATCATACGATTTGTTGGGGTCTTGCGGGATCAAATCATCAATGTCACGCGAATCACGGCTTGGTTCAACAGCGGGTTGTTCCGGCACCTTCGCTTCAAAATGATCGGGCAGATAAGACAATAATCGCTTCGTAACCGCTGCTGCCTCCTCTTCGGATTCAACGACAAAATCCGCCGAGCCACTTTTCGTCGCGTGCATCCTAGCACCGCCCAACTCTTCCACGTCCACCTGTTGACCGGTCGCCATCTGCACCATGCGCGGGGAGGCGATCGCCATCCCCGCTATTTTGTTCACCATGATATTAAAATCGGAGAACACCGGCATATAAGCGGTACCGGCAAAACACGGACCATACATAACAGCGATTTGCGGAACGCGCCCGGAAAGCACGCTGTGATTATAGAAAATTTTGCCCCCGGAATATTTTTCGACATGATAGCCACCAGACTCATCGATCCGACCGCCGGATGAATCAATTAAATAAAGAATCGGCCTTCGACCGCGAATGGCAGCTTCTTGCATACGTAATATTTTTTCCCCGTGGAATTTTCCGATTGATCCGGCTTTTACGGTGTAGTCACTGGCGATAAAGAATGCTTTTCGTTCATCGATTTTCCCGGTGCCGGCGACAACGCCGTCAGAAGGAAGTTTTTCTTTCATCGCATTCGCAAATAATCCTGTTTCGTAATATGGTTTATTTTCATCAAAAAATAGTTCAAGTCGATCTCTGACAAACAGTTTACCGATTTGTTTATTTTTTTTATGGTTTTTTTCCGGACCGCCTTGTTTGATGCGTTCCATTTCTGCAAGCACTTTATTTTCCCTTTCCACATGCCTCACCTTCCTTGTTTAAACTTCATTCATTTGAATTTCGATGTCTTTTTCAATTAACTCACGCGGGATAAGGCTTGACCACATCCCGATAAGCTTACGAGGGGGGATATTTCCGACCGCTCCTCCCATCGATGGTGGACCATCCAGAGCTAAAGGCGGGAACATGCGACTTAACTTTGCCGCATCTTTTTTCGTTTTCGCCCGCACCGCCATCCGTAAATACACTTCATTCAACGGTTCGTTCGGTTCCTCTGCCACCGGTCCGAGAAGGGAATTATAGCCAACGTAATCCGTACGGATTTCGTCATATTCCCACCCGTACCGCTTCATTTGCGCGCGAACGATTTCATCTGCTTTTTGCGCCTTGTTCAATGCATCGGGCCACGAATAACCAATCATCACTTGCCCCATGTATCCGTTTTCATAACCGGCGACCATTTTCAATTCGTCCGGTTTCGGTTTGCCTTTTGTTCCGGTCACCTTCACTTCATTTTCAGCAATGGTTTCCAACTTCACATCGGTTAAATCAACGACCACATCCGGGGTAACATACGCGGACGGATCGTGAATTTCATACAACATCTGTTCCTTGACCGTATCGACCGTTACCAACCCGCCGCGGTTTTCAACTTTACTGACAACGAAATCGCCATTTTCCGAAACCTCCGCGATCGGATAACCAATCTGCTCCATCCCCTCAACATTCCACCATTCGCCACTGAAATTTCCGCCGGTGGACTGGGCTGAACATTCCAACAAATGCCCCATAAAAATGCCGGAAGCCAAGTGATCCCATTCTTCTTCGCCCCAGCCAAATTCGTAAATCAAAGGGGCTAAAAATTGGGCAGTATCCGTCGTTCGCCCTGTGATAACAACATCGGCCCCTTGTTCCAACGCTTCAACGATAGGGCGCGCGCCAAGGTAAGCATTTGCGAAGAGTAAATCATCCTTCACCGTGTCGATCGCTTCTTCCGTCTCCAAATGATCGAGGGAAGCGCCATTATCGATCAGTTCATCGATGCGGTTTACGACGTTATCCCCGGTAATAACGGCGATTTTTAACCCTTTAATACCTAGCTCCTTCGCCACAGCCATGACAGCTTCTCCGGCGGCCACCGGGTTGATACCGCCGGCGTTCGTCAATATTTTCATCCCTTTTGAATTCACAAAAGGCAGCAAATATTTCATGTTCATCGGCGTATCTTTCGTATATCCCATAGTTGGATCCTTTTCTTTGTCCTTCGTAAGGATGGACATCGTCAATTCAGCGAGCGCGTCAAAACATAAATATTGAACATTTCCTGCTTGTGCCGTAGCGACCGCAGGTTCAATGGTATCCCCGTAGAAACCTTGCGCCGCCCCGATCCGTACTGTTTTCATGACGTGTGCACCTCCCCCGATGTTATTCTTCAATCTTCATAACGATGTCGTCTTCCTGTATAAAATCACCTTCGCTGGCCGTTATGCTGCTAACGGTTCCGTCTTTTTCCGCCTCCACCGGAATTTCCATCTTCATCGATTCCAGGATGGCAACAACCTGTCCGACTTCCACCTTGTCGCCTTCCTTGACTTCTATTTTCCACATGTTTCCTCCCATTGGTGACTTGATTTCCATGTCATCAACCTTCTTTCCATAAGATAATCTGGCACTTTGGTATGCACAGCCTTTATTTCCCTTTCCATTCCGGTTTTCGTTTTTCCAAAAAAGCCGTCGCCCCTTCCTTCAAATCTTCGCTGCGAAAGGACACGAGGCGTAATGTTGACAAATAATCGAACGATTTCTGCAAGTCCATTTGTTCTGTCGTATAAAAAGCATCAAGGGCGAGACTCGCCGCAAGCGGGCTGTTGGAAGCTACTTTTTGTGCCAGTTCCCATGTTTCTTTTTCCAAATCTTCATGTTCAACGACACGGTGGACAAGATTCCGTTCCGCTGCCTCGTCAGCACTCAAAATATCGGCACTTAACATCATCTCCATCGCTTTTCGATCCCCGACCGCGCGCCGCACCCACGGAAGAATGACATAAGGCACGATGCCAAGTTTGAGTTCGGTTAACCCTAGTTTTGCTGTTCTTGAAGCGATCGCAATGTGAGACATGGCGACAAGCCCGGTACCACCGCCAAGTGCCGCACCGTTCACGGAAGCAATCAGAGGGGTTCGGAGCGTTTCCCCCATCTTGAATAATTCCGTGCTTTTTCTCCCATCAAAATGGAGCTCCGGTATCGGCTTTGTGAAGTTGCTTTTGAATTCCTCCAAGTTTCCGCCAGCCGAAAACGATTTTCCGGCTCCCGTGAGGATCATCACTCTTACGTCTTCATCCTCATCCGCCCGTTGCATCGCATCCATCAATTCCGTCGTGAGCTGGGCCGTTAGCGGATTTCTTTTATCCGGTACATTAAGCGTGATCGTTGCAATATGTTCGTTAACTTCATAAACAATCGTTTCGTAACTCATCGGTTCCCTCCCTCCCCCTTTAAAAATGCAATTTTTATTCCACTTTTTAAAGCAGGGAATTGTCTCTTGCGCTCCTAAACTATGTTCAGAAAATCAAACAGTTGGTTATCCATCCGCACAACTGTATTGACTTGATTTCTTCATTGGCTTAATATTTAGTTAATTAAAAGGGGGTGACATGGTGCAAGTTGGAGAACTCTCAGCGACAACGTTCGTAAAACTTCAGCCGGACACAACCGCACGTGAAACGATGGAACTATTTTTACAAAACCGCCAGGATATCGGCTGTGTCATGGAACAGCATCATTTTCTTGGAATTGTGACAAAGTATTCTCTATACCGTCTCCTATTGGAAAGCACTTCGATGGATGTAACAATACAACCGGCGATCAAAACAAACATCATTTCTCTGCAAGAAAACGAAAGCGTTTACCATGCAAGAGATATCCTTTTGGAGAAAGGTGTCGGACATGCAGTTGTGCTAAATGTCAACGAAGATGTCGTTGGTGTTTTGGCCACTTCAGATTTAATCTACGGATTACTTGCCGGCACGGACCATTTAATGACCCGATTGCAATCGCTTGTCGATAATTTGCAAGAATCCGTTATTTCCGTGGATACCGAACGAAACATCACCGCCATCAACGCCTCTGCACAAAAACTTTTCAGGCTTGAAGATACCGAAATAGTGGGGAAGTCCTCGGAAACATGGTTCCCCACGTTAGATGACGATTTATCGAACGCCGTCCTGCATGGCAAACGAACGGAAGTTAAAAAAATCAGCTTAAGCGCAACCATTGTGATTGCTTCGATTATCCCCATCCAAGAATGGGGAAAGGTTAACGGAGCCATGGCTGTGTTAAAAGACATTACGGAGCTCGAAAAAATTGCAAATGAATTGGAATCAACAAAACGAATTGAAAAAATACTGGACAGCGCATTGGCAGTTGCCTACGACGGAGTCATCATTACCGATCATGTCGGCCACATCACGAAAGCTAATCACGGTTTCATGGAACTGTACGGAGTCACTTCTTTTTCCAAAATCGAACATCAGCCTCTACAAAACATAGCTCCCGAAATCCACAAACAGCAAAGCAAAAATAGAAAAGGTGAATTAGAAGCGGAAATTATTCAAATCAACCAATACAAAGCCATCGTCAGCCAAACGCCAATCGTACAAAACAATAAAACCATCGGTTCTATCTATAAAATTATTTACCAGCACTTACACTTATGGAAAGATTTATTTAATCAAATAGAGAAATTAGAGCGAGAAATTTCTTACTATCGCGGTGAATTAAATAAAAATAATGATCCATTCACACCGCTCATTTCCAATAACAGAAAGATAGAGCAATTGAAAGCAGATGCAACAACGGTTGCCCCTTCGTTATCCAACCTATTGATTAACGGTGAAAGCGGGACCGGGAAAGAATTGCTTGCAAATGGCATCCACCTTGCATCCAACCGTCAAGGGGCATTCATTAAAATTAATTGCGCAGCCGTCCCGGAAAATTTAATTGAATCGGAACTGTTCGGATACGCGGACGGGGCTTTTACAGGAGCAAAAAAAGGCGGGCGCCCGGGAAAATTTGAACAGGCGGATAAAGGAACATTGTTTCTGGACGAAATTGGCGACATGGCTTTACCTTTGCAAGCCAAATTGTTAAGAGCAGTCCAGGAAAAAGAAATCGAAAAAATCGGGGATACCCAAACCCGAAAAGTGGACGTTCGCATCCTTGCTGCGTCCAACAAAGACATAGGAAAGCTCGTTCAAGAAGGCGCCTTCAGGGAAGACCTTTACTATCGGATAAACGTCATTCAATTGGAGATCCCGCCCCTTCGTGACCGTCTGGACGACATTCCGCTGCTGACGAACCATTTTATGAAAAAAATGCAAACGAAACTTGATAAACCGGGCATTACCGACATAAGCGCCGAAGCAATCGAAAAACTCCGGAATTATCATTGGCCCGGAAATGTCCGCCAAATGGAAAATGTGATGGAGAGAGCCTTTTTATACGCGCAAACGAACCGCATCGAAACCAATCATATTCTTATCGACGCCAAAGATCCGACCCCAACAGAGCATTCCAGCTTACATGTAGCAAACGAACATATTCCCGTAAAAGCAAACCGCAAAAAACGTATGGAAGAAACCGATAAAGTTACCATTCTGGATGCGCTGAAACAGGCGGGCGGGAACCGTACAATTGCCGCCAAAGCACTTGGGATCAGCCGCTCAACCTTATACCAAAAGTTAAAAAAATACGGGATCAAAGAAAAATCAGAGTTTTTTCTTTGATTTGGCATAAACGTTGCATGATTAAAGGGGGAAGAACTTGTTAGAAAGGAGCACTACTATGGAGGGTTGGAAAAAAGATTGGCAGCCAATGATGAACGCGATTGGGAAGGATTTTAGTGACGGAGAAAAAATATGGGGAGCAGATCCGGTGGAAAAAGGGGCAATTCGTCGATTTCTTGAACCTTTGGAATTTGACTGCCCCCTTCATTATGATAAAACCGTCGCCGATGAATATGGTTACTCGGATGTGATCGCTCCATACAGCAGCCTGTTAACATGGACCATCTCTGCTCATTGGAATCCAGGAGAAAAGATATTTACCAGTTCCGAACGAAATGCACAACCTGCCCACAATCCTGTAGGAGGAGTGCAAACAGATTTGGAACCGCAAACGGCTGGCTTTTTTGCCACGGATATCGAGTTCGATTATTTACAACCGGTTAAAGTCGGAGATTGGCTCTGCAACAACGGGAATGTATTGCTTTCGTGTGTTCCTAAAGAAACAACAGTGGGACGCGGGGCATTTTTGGTTTGGGAATCAAGCATTTGCAACCAACACGGGGAAGAAGTAGCAAAGATGCGCATCGGAACCTATAAGTACAATCCGCATACAACGAAAATGGAGGCATAATAATGAAACCACGCTATTGGGAAGATGTTTCTGAAGGGGATAAAATCCCAGCTGTTGACTTTCCGCTTACAGCTTACAGGCTCGTTATGGAAGCCGGCGCAAACCGCGATTTCAATTCCATTCACCATAATTCGGAGTATGCCCGTGAAACCGGAGCACCGGAAATGTACGCAAATAATATTTTTCTGCAAGGCATGTGGGAGAAGACCGCCCGCGCATACATTGGCCTGGCAGGAACAATCAGAAATTTGAAAGGATTTCGGATGAAACGCTTTAACACTGTTGGAGACACAGTTTCCACAGGAGGACGGGTCAAGAAGAAATGGCAAGAAGGAACCGATCATTTTCTCGAACTGGAAATGTGGTCGGAAAATTCAGAAGGAATATCTGTGGGGCCCGGAACAATGGTTGTCACCTTGCCAAGCCACACAGGAGAAAACAATTGAAAGCGGAAAGGGAACTATACCCCTTCCGCTTTCTTCTCTTTAGATGGAGATTGTTTAATAACAGAAAAAGACTGGCACATAAGCATTTTCCGTTGGTGTTGTCGAAACTGGATGCAAGGAAATCTATCCTATAAACAAAAAAACCCTTGCACTTCTGACAACGTACGGAGGGACAGTGCTGCAATGGCGAGCCTCCAGCGGAAAAACGGACGCGTCAAGCCCCCGCAGCGCCGGTTTTGCGCGAGGAGATTTTGCCGTTCGTCCGCGGAAAGCGAAGCCATGGAAGCGGCATCCCGGCTTCAGCTGATAGCTGCAAGTTGTTCAGCAATCCCTAGATAAACCCTTGTTGAATAGCGATGGCTACGGCGTGAGTACGGTTCCTCCCATTCACTTTTTTTATGGAGCTGGAAATATAATCTCTTACGGTGTATTGGCTGAGATGCAAAGCAATGGAAATTTCGCTGATGGATCTCCCGTTTTTGACAAAATTCATCACCTCAATCTCTCGCGGCGAGAGGCGAGATGAAATTGTATTTTGTAAATTATCGTACTGAGAGTCTTGATATTGCATCAACATCTCCCCGACATGGTGGCCCATTTTCACCAACACATTCATCAATTCATCGTTAACCGAAAATTCCTGTCCTTCCCCTTGATCCAAAAAGACAGCCCCTATGTATTCTTTTTTCGACAGTGAATAAATGGGAGACACGACCAAAGAATTCAGTTTAAATTTGTTGATATAGTACTCCGGAAGGGCATCAGATGCATCATCGATAAAAATGGGGCGGTACGTTCGCATCTTATTCAAAAATTCCCGAACCGCAGAGGAACTCGAGAAATGCTCCGTGATATTCTTGATCTCCTCGACGTTCAGATTATATCCCGTCATGCCAACACCCTTTTTTTCCTTCGGCAAATATAAAAAAAGCGCACAACGTTCAAATGGCAAGTAACGCACGTACCCGGAGGCAATGTGCTCAAAGGCATCTTCCAACCGCCGCCCTCGCATCACCCATTCAAAGAAAAGAGCCACCAATGCATTCCAATTTATTTGATTTTCAGCATTGGAAGCGGCCTCCCGAATGTCTTCGTACATATGGAAAGCAAGCTTTAAAAACCATTTTGTACGTGAAATATTCTTTTGGGGAACGTAAAACAAAAGCAGTTCATTTCGGATTTCTTGTGTGATAAATACATGTTTTCCAGTTGCTTCATCCTCACTCCCCATCAAACGTAATACGGCTTTTTTTAAAAGTTCGATTGATTCCGTCCGAATACTTTGCAACATGTTTAGCCATCCAGGATCCATGGAGTCCCCGTGTTTCTCCATGACATCTTTCACCTGAAAAATGGAGTTTTCCGTGCGAGCACTCACGATAAATTGCACGGAAAACTCGGGAAGTGAAAACAAATAATTTACATACGATTTCAAATTTATTGCATCTAAACGGTAAGGCGTCAAATATTGGCTCAGCACTGTAAAAAAATGATGAACCGCCTGATGATTTCGGAATGTAATTCCGGAACCGTCCGGTGTATGTATGGCTTTATGGGTAGCATTCTCCAATAAATGACAAATAAAAGTAATTTCATGTTTATCAATGTGAATGTCCTCTGCGCGCCACGCCATTTTTACTTCATTTAAGATCATTTTTCCATAGATATCTTCTTCAATATCCTTTTTTTCACCTAAAAATAATTGAGATTTCAGGCATTTTATCATCGTTTCCAGATGTGACTTCAATATTTCTTCATTCCATTGCATTACTTGCCCCTCTTTAATAATTTGGCGACGAAGCAATTGCTCCCATTCCTTAGCAATGGAACGTTCATTCATTTGGAGGATCGCAATACCTTCATATGTTAACTCATCGATCCGTTTATACACCTGCATCATCGATCCCTCCTCGGTGATTGAATATTCATTCATTATATAAAATAACATTACTTCTAAAGAAAAGGCTATTTTTATTATTATAACAGGAAAGGAGCAATTATAAAATTATAAATAATCCTAAAGTTGAAATCTGCGTTATCAGGGGAGACCAAAAATGTATAAACCAAACCATCTCCTGAAACAATAGAAAAGCGGCTGTTTATGTCACTTGCTACAAGCAGGACAATATGATAATATACTATCCGTGACCAACGATATAATACATATTCCACAGTAGCTCAGTGGTAGAGCAACCGGCTGTTAACCGGTAGGTCGCTGGTTCGAATCCGGCCTGTGGAGCCACGCTTCCTTAGCTCAGTAGGTAGAGCGCATCCATGGTAAGGATGAGGTCGCCGGTTCGAGTCCGGCAGGAAGCTCCAGTTATGCCAACGGTTACAGCCGTTTTGCTCTGGTGACATTTGCAATCGCAGTGACGAGACAGTGACGACATGACCCGCTTACCCTTACCTTTTCACGCATTAAAGAAGTTCGAGAAACGTTCCGCAGAATCTTGATGCACCTGTGGGCGGACGTGTGAATAAATGTCCATCGTGGTTTCAGCTTTAACGTGCCCTAAACGTTGCTGAACGATTTTTACATGTTCGTTCATTTCTAGCATTAAAGTAGCGTGCGTGTGCCTGCTTCATCATCAATTTGAATATTTACAAAAGGCGTATTACTCATTGTAATGACCTCTCTTTTCATTTTCCAAAATGATTCACACTCCTTCATTCATAAATTTATTACATTTATTTTGACATATTGGAAGCTTCTTTAGTAATGCTTTTTTAGGTCAAGACATATTCTGCTTATGCCATTAATGCGCTTCGAGGAAGATCGTGGCTCAGGTACTAAAATAAGCCTCTATTTTCTCTTTCATATGACTGACCAACGACATGACTTCGGCTTCCATTCCGTCCCAATCATCATCATACTCGCCAAGATAAGCTTTTCTAGCGATATCGAGCACTTCCAATTGTTGCTTCGGTAACTTAGGGATCGCCCATTGTGCAGCCACATCTTTTGGAGAAATTGTACCTTCAGCCATTGTTTGCCACATGCGAGCGAGCGTTAATAGCACATTACGTTCGTCACCCTTAATATCATCAATTAACTCTGGCAAAGACGCCTCTATTGCTTTTTGAATATCTGTGATCGGAATGGGGTCAAGTATCGTTGACAGATCAGACCCAAAAAGTGAAACGCTATGCTCTCGTGCTTGTGCTAAAACAATAGCTAAATCAGGATCAACCGTTGGTTCTGGAATTTGACCATCCTCAAATTCAGACCTAAGCCATTCTCCATAGACCAATTCCTTCCTTGGTGGATATTGCCAAGGTACGTTATCTTCTTCATTAATAACGATTAATTCAAGGTACCGTATCCCCTTTTCATTTCCTATTTTTCCCGATATCGGTATTAAGCGTTCTATTAGTTTTCTTCGAGTAGCTTCAGATAATCGCTGATTCACGACAACGAGGACATCGACATCACTATTGATGCGTAACCCGCCGCTTACTGCCGAACCATAAAGAGACACACCAACTAACTTGCTTCCGAATACATTCTCCGCAATTTTTAATGCGTCAAATGCTTCCTTTGGTATTTCTTCATTAGTCCTATTGCTCATCAGCGACAAACCCCTCTGCTCGCTCCATGATTTCCTGGACGACTGAATCTTTGGCATCCGCATAGTGCTGTACATGTCGCCATTCACGCTGAGACAGACGACGTTTGACAGATGCATATTGATCTCGATCAGACGCATTAGCTCGAAGCTAATCCCGAAATCTCAACATTCTTTGAACTTCAGATACACCTTTGCTAAATACGTGTAAATGAATATCTGTACCGGGACCTTTGAACATACGGTGCTCAAACCACTCGGGTTCCCGAATACGTAGCGTGTAGCCTGCTTCCTCCAAGTCCGATACATAGGTCGCCTCGTCAGCAGTGTCATTTACAACTAATAAAATATCTATAATTGGCTTGGCACACAATCCCGGCACTGACGTTGAGCCAACATGTTCCACTTGCAAGGCCGTGTTGCCAAGTACAGAACGTATCCGATTGGCCTCTCGTTCAAATAGCTCTGGCCACCGGGAATCATATTCATGGAGGGTGATGGGCGCATTGTGAGGTTTACGTTCTCCAACTGTAGCCTTCTGAAGATCTTCATCACTTTTAGGTGTTGAATTTGAACCATCCTGCCTCGAGGGCAATTCATCCACCTCCTCGTTATTATTTTTATTTCTTAGCATTTGTACATACCACAGCTGTTTGTAAAGTTACAACAGTCAGCTTTTTATTTTTCTTGACCAATTTATCCTTGACCTCAGGTTAGCTGGCTTTTTTGTGTTCTGTGCGAACGGTGAGCAATCACCCCTGGATAAGCTGTTTATTGTATATCTATTTTATCATAGGGACTGCTGAATAACGGAAAAAGACTGACACATAAGCATTTTCCGTTGCTGTTGTCAAAGCTGGATGCAAGGAAATCCATCCTATAAGCAAAAAAACCCTTGCACTTCTGGCAACGTAAGGAGGGATGAAGCTGCAATGGCGAGACTCCAACGGAAAAACGGACGCGTCAAGACCCCGCAGCGCCGGTTTTGCGCGAGGAGGCTTGACCGTTCGTCTGCGGAAAGCGAAGCCATGGAAGCGGCATCCCGGCTTCAACTAATATATGTAAGTTGTTCAGCAATCCCTATCATAGTTCAGAGCATTGACGCTTACCATTCAATATTGATGCATCAAATGCTACAAAGGTAAAGGAAGTTTTGAAACCAGATGACGTTGAATGTCTCAATGCGTCTTCGATCTTTACGATTTCAGCCTTTTTTTCTAAGACATGATCCAATCCCACCATAAAGTTCAGGATTGTTCTTCCGCGTAATTGGTGACATTGGGCGGATCAAAATTGTCATTATCTCTTAGGTAATAATCAATGTCACGGTACATATCTCTCAATTCTTTAACCAACTCATCCCTTTTTTCATCATTATCAATGTTATCTTTTAAATCCAATGTCAATGCCTTAATGTCTTCAAAATCTTTTTTTAAGTTGTCATTATCTACGATATCCATTAAATCAGGAATGCAGTCCTCAACCATTCTCTCTCGGTCTTGTACTGGTTCACAATCCAAATCCCTATGAACATCATCTTCTAATCTTCCCAATGTGTAATTTTCATCATCATATCCATAGGAATCATAAGCCGTCATATCCATGTGATTATCTCTCACAAAATAAGAGATGGCGGGGTTCTCAATATTATTTTTGTCTATACTAGGATCATAATCCTCTGATTCTTGTTCTGGTTGATTTTCAACATCCTTTAATTTCTCTTTTTGTTCTTCAACTGCTTGCGCTGACTCTTTTTCCTGATAACTTAAACTATCAGATTCTTCCGTTTCTTCAGAGCAAGCTGATAATAAAAATACAGTTGTTACCATTACCACATACGTAATTATATTTTTCACCGTAATCAACCCTCCTACTCAAAAACCTATTTTACATATATTGAGAAGAATTACAAGTGGGTTTTTCGAAATCACTAATGAAACAAAAAGGACACCGTCATGTCGCCCTTTTTGTTTACCCCGGCTCAGAATGTGTGAATTGAGTGGAAGAAAACATACCATACGGAGTGTAAAAATGAATTGAAAGTCACTTCACCACAACATTCAGTATTAAAGGTAAAAGCATCATATACCCATTGCTGTACCATTCATTTTGGTTTCCCATCATCACCACCCTTAAAAAACAAAAAAATACGCCAAAAACAACGGCGTAAAAGATCATCATTTTATTTTGCTGTTATTTAGCATGTGGAAACTATACTGTAACCAGGGTGTTGGACACAAAATGAGAAAAAATAAGATAAACTATAGCTATGAGTAAACAAAGAAGAACATACAGCCCAGAAGAAAAAGCCAAGATAGTTTTGGAAGTTTTGAGAGAGGAAAGCACCCTCAAAGAGATATCCCAAAAATATGGGGTGAGCCAACAGTTGATCAGTCGATGGCGGACGGAATTCTTGGATAATATGCCAACCGTCTTTGATAAAAAAGCTGCCAAAACCGAAAAGCTTAAACAGGAGCATGAAGCTGAAAAGGAGGAGCTCATCAATCAAATCGGAGAGCTTACGGTAGAAATGAACTGGCTCAAAAAAAAACAAGAACAGGTCTCGGATTGGAGGAGAAAAAAGCATTAATCGAGTTTGATCATAGCAAGATATCCGTAAAGCGTCAGTGTCAACTCTTGAAACTATCCAGGTCGACGGCTTATTATCCGATCAACGTTAAGCAGCCTGATCAGAGGGAAATTGCAATTAAAAATGCCATCGACCGAATTCACTATGATGAGCCTGCATTTGGCTGTCGCCGCATTCGCGGAGAGCTGCATAAACGTGGCTTCAGCGATGTTGGGTTCAAACGTACACGCCGATACATGGAGGAGATGGGCATTGTCGCCTTTTATCCCGGTCCGAATTTAAGCAAACGGGATTTACAAGCTCGAACCTATCCCTACTTGCTTCGGGGTGTGAGCATCACTCGTCCCAATCAGGTCTGGGGGATTGACATCACGTATTGCGGCACACCTACAGGCTTTATGTACCTTGTGGCCACCATCGATTGGTTCTCACGGCTCGTTGTGGGTTGGGCCTTGAGCAACACGATGCATACCGATTTTATCATACGCGCCGTAGAGGAGGCGATCCAAGCGTACGGTAAACCTGACATCATCAACAATGACCAAGGAAGCCAGTTTACGTCCAACGATTACATTAACTTCATCAAAAACTATGAAACCGTGAAAATTAGCATGGACGGGAGGGGGCGCGCGACAGACAATGCCCGGACAGAGCGGTTTTTCCGGAGTTACAAATGGGAAAGACTCTATCTTCTCTGCCCGGAAACGGTCTCGGAATTAAAGCAAATGACCAAGCTTTATATGACTCATTACAACTGGAACCGGCCTCATCAAGCTTTGGAAGACCATACACCGGCACGCATTTATTTTGGCGAATGTGGTATGTAAGCACCCGTTCTAGCGAAAGAAACAGACGCTACAAGATGCCCGTTCTCGCCTTGCTGGGAGCCGCCGAAGGGTACCATTGACAGCTGTGTTCGCTTCCGCGATCCGGCGGTTGGGGATCGGGGCCCCCGGCCGCAGGATCGGGTTGAAGCGATGGGTTCGTGGTAACCTTCGCATGCGGCTGATGGCTCTTTGAGCTTTTTTCACCCAGCCGCCATCACATGCACACCACGAACCCAAACAGCTGTCAATGGCGGCGGATCTGGCTGGTGAAACTGGGCGGAACCAACAAATACCAGAAGCCAAAATGATGAGCTATATGAAATCCAAATACAACACATTTTAGAGGGGAGGATTTATCTTAAAAAATCAATTTTCGTGTCTTGACAAAGGGTTACATTACATTTTCCGGTGGAGCGCATTTTCCAAACAAGACACCCGGTTAAATAAAGCTCATCTAAAACATATACACCTTTCTCTCGGAACCTTTTTGTTTTAGCCGATATTTGTTGTAATTCAAACAGTCTGTTGGTCACAGTCAAAAAAGTCACTGAAAGCTCAGTGCTGTACAGCTTCTCTTCCCGTTCATCAAAAAACTCTCTTATCGGATTAAATGATCTGTGCTCATAGGCGGCAATTGTACTCGGCTTGAAGTTAAAAGTTCTCAGTTGCTCAATAGCATTTTCGATTAGCTGAGATACGTAAATCTCCTTCAAACTAACTCCTCCTCCTGACTTTTCAATATTTTGATGTTGTCAGGAGAATTATATATTCCTATTGCTATTGATGAATAGATATTTCAGAAAAATTATCCCGACTTTTGGGATGGCGGTGGTATTGAAAATGCCTATGTTTCAATACTAACAGTGACACCAAACGCAAAAGTCGGGATAACAATTTTGTCGGGATAAGATCTGTTATTCCTATTTCCGGATAACAGATCCACACGTGCGGGTCTACGCATGTGGCTCCTCCCATTTATCCCGTTTAGGGATAAGTTTCTGGTAAACAGATGTTAAGCTAACAAGATTTAATTGATGAAGGTAATCATTATCGAGGGCGACGTGAACCATCGGACTTTTGGAACTTCGCCAGGCGAACATGCGAATCCCTCGCAGTTCATCCTCCTTCCATCCTTTGTGTCTTAATACACGATGGAGGCTTTTCACATGACGCCAGCTTCGTAGCTGTATCATGCGCAATCGGCGACGAATCCACGCGTCCCATTTTTGAAATTTCCCTTTCACATGTCCACGACCAAAGTAATTGGCCCATCCTCGGATATACGGGTTCAATCGGTCGTGAATGAGTGTCTCAAGGTCAACCGTTTGGTTCCGTCTTGTGATTTCCTTGACTCTTTTCTTGAATTTCGCTTCCTTCTTCGGATCGATTCTTCGGATATGCTTATAGAACTCAAAGCCCAGGAATGTAAACGGTTCTTGGTTGACATCAACGACCTTGGTTTTCGTTGGATGCAACGTTAATCCCAAGTCATTTTCAAGGTAACGGGTGACACTTCTCCTCACTCGTTCGGCACCTTTCTGGCTCCGACACAGAATGACGAAGTCATCCGCAAATCGAACAATACGATGCCCGCGCTCACTCATAAGCTGATCCAGCTGATGCAGGTAAATATTGGAAATTAATGGACTCAGGACGCCCCCTTGGGGCGCGCCCATCGGTGTGTCTTCATACAAATTTCCTTCCATCACACCTGCTTTCAGAAATTGCTTGATGAGTTGAATGACGGAGCCATCCGTGACTCGCTTACGGATTTGCGTTTCCAAACGGTCATGCGGAATCGTGTCAAAGTAGCTTTGCAGGTCCGCATCAATCACATACTCATACCCTTTCCGAAGGTGTTTACTCACTTGGTCTAGGGCCATGTGTGCGCTGATATTCGGGCGGAACCCATAGCTACACGGAAGGAAGTCTTCTTCAAAGATTGGCTCAAGAATGTTTCGAATCGCCGCTTGTACCACTCGATCTTCCACGGTTGGGATACCGAGCGGACGCTTCTTTCCATTTTCTTTCTCAATCATCTTCCGACGGACCGGCTTGGGGCGGTAACGCTTTTCCTTGAGCTTTTGTTGGAGCACTTCTAGATTGTCCTCCAACGACATTTCATAGGCTTCAATCGTCACCTTGTCTACACCGGGAGCCCCTCCGTTCTTCTTCACTTGAACGAAGGCATCTCTTAGGTTGGCTTTAGCGAACACTTTGTCGTACAAGCTGTACCACACGCGTCCTTTCATCTGGCTACGCTCCTTACGTCACTGCTTTCCGTTCTCTCGCTGTTTCTGTTTCTCCTTGTAATGGCGCTTCTTGTAAGGCAATTAGCTCTTGGCAGTCCTTACTTTCACATGCCATCGGCGGTGGACGGTGTACCCTTCTGTTCGACCCTGGCATCAGTCCTCTTTGACGCTTGTCCAGTTTCTGCCCACTTCCACAGACATCCGAAAGTCTACTCGCATTGATCTTCATGGGTCACGCCCTTCGCATGAAATCCTTGCCTTTTGGGTCAAGGTTTCCAACTGTAACAATGCACAGTTTCACTCATGTGCTGTCCTCGTTCCTGTTACCAGGAAGTCTTAGGCACGAGCTTCTTCACTACTATGGCGATCTCTGACTTCTCCCTCTCATCTCAATATCCTTGGCATCGCCTTGCGATATCAATACCTCTATGAGGAAGCAGGGAGATCTCAATGGGTCACATCATACACTTTCTCCCTAATCCAGCCCTCTTAACACTTTGAGCGATCAGCTATTTGGACTTCCTGTTTTCTTGCACAGTCATCCCGCTCGCGTGCCAACATGGGAACCATCATGGCTTTCAACTCTGTTCAGGGATTTGCCTTCAGATCCTCCGCACGATACCTCACGGTCATCGCACTATCTGTTAGCTATTGCTTACCGGCTGTTCGGCTGCATTCGGGACTTGCACCCTTTAGCGTATGTGCTGCCACTCGCGAAAAAAATCGGTAGCGGGGTCCGCTACCGATGAAACTTATATCTAGTTCACAAAAAATCCTCGGTTTCACTCCGAGGATTTATGGCGATTCTCTTTGTATTTTCGAATAAGCTCGCGTGTGATTTCCATTTCTTCTTCGGTGTCCTTGCCACGGCTATCGGCGTAGACGCCACCAAAATGATCATCAATATATTGCTCATCGGGGTCAACTGGTGTCATGGAACGGCGTTGTTTTTTCGGGTCGATATTTGGGTGATGGACACGGTTCATCGTGATCACGCTCCATGTTTTAATTATAACGTAATGAGCCGCTCACATGCCAACCCTGCTGCCTAAAAAAAAGAACCGACCGCCGATAAAGGCGACCGGTTTAAATCACCAGCACCGTTTATAATCGCTTGTGGGCATCCTTATAAATTTTTTCATCGGTACGTTTCCCGATCGCAATAACCGTTATGACATTCGTTTGCTGTTTTTCTTCGCGGAAGATCATTCTTAAACCAAGCTTCCGGTGTTTTACTTTCTTATACGTCTGTAACCGCGCATATTTGGTGTTACCTAACGGTTCTCCGATGCCTTCGCCCCGCTCCTTCAGTTTTTGGATGGCAGCGTCGACCCATTGTTTTTCATTGCCAGCTAATCGATCATACTCTTTGGCAGCTTCAGCGATAACATAGACCTCAAACATCAATCAAACAATTCCTCGTCGCTCAAATTAGCATAAGGGTTATCCGTCAAATCGGAAGCAACCATCTCATCGGCATTGACCCATTCGGCGCTTTCTTGTTCGGCTTTCAACGCACGAACATTGGCAGCAGCTTCAAATACTTCTTCTTCTAACCGTTCGATTAAGGCATCTTTCCGTTTTAATTCCTCCAAACTAATAATCGCTGCTTGCACTTGGTCCCTTTTAATAATATACGCAGGTTCCTCTTGCACGGAGTTGAGAATTTCGGATAATTTTCGTTTGGTTGTAGACACGTTAAATAAGCGATCATTATCAATCAGCGTCATGATGCTCACATCCTTTCTGACTCCCATTATACGCTTTTCATCTTATTTTGACCATAGGAATGTTCATGATTAAGAGCTTAATGAAGACCACATAGAAACCCTTTTCTTCTTAGTGTTCCCGATCGGCGAGTTTTTTTTGAGGAAGATGCTTTCATCATGGTCCACAAACATTTCTAATTGCTCATTTTTACGAAAACGAAGCGTTTTCCGAATCTCTTTGGGAATAGAAATCCGACCTAAGTCACCCATTCATCGAACAATCGAACAATACCAGTCGCTTTCTTCCAACCAGAATAGGGCGTCATTATTTTCCTTATCTGTATCGTGACCGGGCGTTGATTTATGAACGTGGTCTGCATACTTTTGAATACTGAAGAATAGGATCAATCCAATTAATCCAACAAAATATAACTCGCTTTGCATGGCTAATCGACCATATTCTTCATGAATCATCGCTTGTTGGTCATGCAACGTTGGAAGGAGGTAAACAAAGACGTAAGATACGGCCAGCCCCCCTGAAAATGACATCCATTGTTTTCGTCTGATTTTGTTGGTGGGAATAATCTTGTCGGCGAAAAGAAAGACGCTCATGTACACAAAGCCTATAAAGAAAATATCCCATGACACTGTTTACCCCTCCATCGACAGAAACCGGCTCTTCATGAATAAAATCTGACTAAATAAGATATTTATACCATTTTTCTAAAACAAGCATGGGAGTCTCCCAATTGGCTGTCTGCTGCTTTATTCCGTCGAACCCTCATTGCTTTTCTACCGTTTAACCTAAACCCTGAAGGTCGTTGATTTGTCGCCAAAAATTAGACGCAGCAATCCAACCCGACATCCGTTGCGCTTTGCGTAGTTTGTTCGTCAATGTATATAACCGGTCTTTTTCTTATTTCGCTTCATCAAAACCACTTTTATCGCAAATCACAGATAAATCCGGTATAACGATTTTCGCTCCTTCCATCTCTTCATTTTTTAGCTCTATATCAAAAGAAGCAGGGAACACTTCACAATCCGATTTCTCTAAATGCTGAAACAGTCGTGCGTGTAATCTTGAAGATATTCTTTGGTGTTTTGTAGAAGGTGTTGGAGACATATAAACAATTCCATCAACATATTCGATCAATTGTTCTGCACCTTCTCGGTTTCCTTTTTGAAAATGTTCATTTAATCCTCTACTAATTAGTTTCTTCCTCTTAATCTAATTCATCGGCACCAATTGCTCCCGTGCCGATAGCTGCTGTTTACGAACCGGGACCCAATCCCTCTTTTCAGATTTCTGAATACTTATTATATATCATACCACAGTAATTGTACATACAGAAGATAAGGAGGCATTTAATGGTTCCATATAACAATAACCCATCACCCCTTAGATCCCTTCTTCAGGTCTCGAATCTTGACAATAAAGATGAGCGCTCATTATAATATGTATTGTTTTGAAATTTGTATATATTTAATCAGAGAAAGGAAAGCTACTGTCATGAGGCGGGAAAGTAAAACGATTCGTGCGCTTAATTATATTGAGAAAAAAGGGAACATGATGCCTCATCCCATAACGATTTTCGTTATTTTTACGTTAATCGTCATTGTGCTCTCACATATTCTCTATCTCGCGGGAACGAGTGTGACCTTTGAAGGAATTAACGATGAGACGATGGAAACAGAAATGTTAACGATTGAGGCAATCAGTTTGCTGAGTGCTGATGGAATTGCATATATGTTTTCAACCATTGTTTCCAACTTCACATCATTTGTGGCTCTTGGTCCTGTTCTCGTTGCTATGCTTGGAGTCGGCGTTGCCGAAAAAAGTGGCTATATTAGCGCGATCATGACCAATACTGTGACGCGAGCACCTCAGAAACTTGTTACGCCAATTGTTGTACTTATGGGGGTATTATCGAACGTAGCAGCCTCTGTTGGATACGTTGTATTGGTGCCTTTAGGCGCTATTATTTTCTTGGGATTTAATCGGCATCCATTAGCAGGATTGTCTGCAGCATTTGCCGGAGTTGCGGGCGGCTATTCCGCCAATCTATTCCTCGGTACGAACGATCCGATATTAAGTGGCATCTCTACTGAAGCTGCTCATATTTTAGATGCTGGTTATATCGTTCATCCTACAGATAATTGGTTCTTTATATTTGTCTCTACGATATTAGTCGTTATCATTGGTACGCTGATTACCGATAAAGTCATCGAACCGAAATTAGGAAAGTACGTACCCGATGAATCGGCTGAACCGGGGAGTGTGAAAAATACAGTTTCCGCAATTGAAAAGAAAGGTTTACGTTGGGCGAATAGCTCGATTTTACTAACAGCGGCGGCGATTGCCTTACTTGTCCTCCCGGAAGGAGCGCCTTTACGCGGTGAGGACGACAGCATTATGGAGTCGCCATTTATGAACAGCATAATTTTTCTTATGATGTTGGTTTTTCTAGTACCTGGTATCGTTTATGGTCTGGTTACGAGATCGGTTAAAAATGATAAAGATGTCGCTAACCTCATGACCTCTTCCCTGGAAACATGGCAGGATTTATTGTATTAATTTTCTTTGCCGCGCAGTTCGTTGCCTTTTTCAACTATACGAATTTAGGTACGATTCTAGCTGTCAATGGAGCGGAAATATTGCAGGCAATACAACTTGATGGCGCACCATTGCTCGTCGCGCTCATATTCATTACAGCGATAATCAATATATTCATTGCTGCAGATTCCGCAAAATGGGCAATTATGGCACCTGTATTCGTTCCGATGTTCATGCAGATGGGAATATCTCCCGAGGTCACACAAGCAGCTTATCGCATTGGAGATTCAACAACAAATATCATATCGCCCCTAATGCCATTTTTCCCATTGGTTGTCGCATTTGCACAACGATACGGAAAAGAAAATGGTGTAGGTACGGTCATATCACTCATGTTGCCGTATTCGGTCGTCATTCTCATTTGTTGGTCGATCTTTTTTTTCGTATGGTACTTGCTCGGAATCCCTGTCGGTCCCGGCGCGAGTCTTAATTATTAACTAAGGAGAATCGCGCACTAGCCGGAGCGTTCCTATGTATAATGAACACCTGCTAGAGTGACACCCCAAACTTATCCGTTAGTTTGGGGTGTCACCTAAAGTGCCGGTGATCCGTTATTGCATTCGGACTTTTACCTTTCAAACCGAAGCGGGTTATAAGGGGACAGATCAACTTCAACTTCCTTGCCAAGAACAGCGTCACTCATCTGTTTACCAACGTAAGGGCCCATCGTTAAGCCTGAAGGTCCGAGGCCGTTGGCAACGCTTAAGCCTTCAATTCCCTTTATGCTTCCCATTAATGGAACGTCATCCGGGCCCATGGGACGAAAGCCAATACGAGTTTCGAGCACCGTGCTTTCTGCTAATCCGGGAGCCAACGAAAGTGCGTTTTCCAGTATCTTCTGAATGCCTGCGGCTGTTAGACGGTAATCAAAACCTACCCCATCTTCACGGGTTGCGCCGACTACCACGCGGGAACCGTTAAAGCCGAGCACGTAATAACCCTTTCTCGGGGCAGCACCGGCCAATCGGATGTATCGGTTTCCGGGATGTGCAAATGAATAATCTGTCCTCGTTGCGGTTGGATGGGAAGGGAGACACCTATAGGAGCAAGAATGTCTGGAGCCCAGGCACCGGCAGCAACAAATACATGATCCGCTTCATATACGTCTTCATTTATATATACGCCACTCACCCGTTGTCCTTCTTTTTTCAGTTGTGCTTCGCCATGAATAATGGTTGCTCCTTGTTTTTCGGCGCCGCGTTGGAGAGCATCCTTTAATAGCCGACCGTCTACGCGTGCTGCTCCAGCGATATGTACCGCATCCAAATGGGCCCCTAATGGCGGAAAAAGGTCTCTGGCTGCAGCATTTGTCATACGTGTGATTTCTCCCACTTCCGGAGATGTTTGCCGGGCGTCATGGGCTTGTTTTTCAATTTGATCGAGTTCTGCCACGTCTTCGCTTACCGCAAGCGCGCCCACGCGTTTGAATCCCCAATCATCTTCCCCGTCTGCGTGTAACATCTCGACTAACGTTTCGTAGTAATGAGCACCCCCGCGCGCCAATTCATACCAGGGTTGATTTTCTTTTCGCTCCGATATCCATGGACAAACAATCCCTGCGCCAGCGGCAGTGGATTGTCCTTCGTGTTGTCGCTCCACAAGCGTTACATTCGCCCCTTCAAGGGCGAGATGGTAAGCAGCGCTTGCGCCCACAATTCCTCCACCTACAACGATTACGTTCATGGTTAGCCTCCTCTATGGTGTGCATCTAATCCCGTTGTGACCGAAGCACCGTAAAAACAGCTGTCTCCTTTTGTTTATTCTTCTTTCAAAATCCTCGAGAACACTTGCTTTTCGAGCGCAACCATTCGTTCATTTGAAACATTACGTGGGCGAGGTTCCGAATTGGTGAGATCAAGCGTAATTTCACCATCTTCAATCAGAAGTATACGATCCGCAAGTCGCACCGCCTCACGGACGTCATGGGTAACGAGGAGAGCGGTGAAGCCATTGTCCAACCAGATTTTCTCAATCCAATCCTGCATCTCGGTACGTGTTAAGGCGTCGAGTGCGCTTAATGGCTCATCGAGCATGAGTAATTGCGGGTCACGAACGAGTGCGCGCGCAAGGGCAACACGCTGTTGTTGACCACCGGAAAGGGTCGCAGGCCATTCATTGCTAAATTGTGTGAGACCTACTGCTTCGAGCACTTCTGTGGCGTGCTCCTTCCATTTTCCTTTTAAGCCAATGCCCACGTTGTCGATCACTTTTTTCCAGGGAAGCAGGCGTGAATCCTGATACATCATGGTTACGCTCGCTTGGGATTTTCGTGGCTCCTCATCATTAAAGAGCAGCGTGCCTTCGTTAATTTCCTCGAGACCGGCAATGAGGCGCAGCAATGTACTCTTCCCGCTACCGCTTTTTCCAACGATCGCAACGAACTGACCTTGATCAACGGTGACGTTGATATTGTGGAGGACTTCGTTGTTCCCGAATGACTTATGGATTTGTTCCAACTTGATTTCTATCGCGTTTTCATGTGTTTGTTGTGCCAATGCACTCTCTCCTAATTACGATAATTCGGATGCCAGCGTAAAGAACGCTTCTCTCCAAACTGGGCGATGACATCGGCCAGTTTCCCAAAAAGGGCATAGAGAAGGACGGTAACAATGATGACATCGGTTTGCATAAATTGACGTGCATTCATGGCGAGATAACCAAGTCCCTCACTAGTTGCAATTGTTTCCGCCACGATCAATGTTAGCCACATGACTCCTAATGCATAACGGAAACCAACGAAAATGGATGGAAGTGCCCCCGGCAAATAGATATGGCGAAATAATTGCCAGCCGCGTAAGCCATACATTTTTCCCATTTCAATAAAACCCGGATCCACACTACGGATGCCGTGTAATGTATTGATGTATATCGGGAACATGACACCGAGGGCGACAAGGAAAATTTTCGACGTTTCGCCGATTCCCATCCATACAATCGCTAATGGCAAAAGGGCAAGGTGCGGGATATTCCGTACCATTTGAATGGACGTATCAAATGTTAAAAACGAGACTCTCGACCACCCATTTAAAACACCCAGTATTAGCCCGATGACGCCTCCAATAATGAGGCCTACAAAAGCACGGTATAAACTGATTTGAATGTGTTCAAGAAGTTCACCGCTGCTCAACATTTCCCATAGAGACGCAAGGACTACTGTAGGTGCAGGAAACAAGCTTGGTGATACGATTCCAACCATCGAAGTAATTTGCCAGATTCCCAAGACGAGAATAGGCAAAATCCATGGCAATAGTTGTGATTGAAATTTTTTCTTCATCAGGGTTCACCTACTGTACTATTCTAGATTGTCAGATGTCCAAGGTGCATCAGTAGGCATAACTTCGGAGACATCTATTTCATCTTCAATCAAGTCAATTTCATAGTAAACATCCGCTTGCTGTTGTTGCGCATCAATGATGTCCTCATCGATATTTTCAACTCCAAAAGTTCGACGATCAATGGCGCGTTCCATGACACTTTCATCCATACCGACCATACCCGCGAGCAGTTCCGAAACATCTTCGGGATTTTCGTTCGCCCACTGATCGGAACGATTGGTTTCTTCCAAAATCATTTGTACAACTTCCGGAGATTCTTCCGCGAATTCGTTGGTAGCAAAATAGAAGGTACGGTTTGGATAGTCGGTCACATCATGATCTAACGTCCGTACATTCAGATTTTCTTCAACGGCTGCGAAGAATGGATCCCAGGAAGCGAGTGCATCGACCTCATTGGATTCCAATGCAGCTTGACCTTGAGAAGCATCGTTCACATAAGTGAAATCAACATCATCAAATGATAATCCTGCTTCTTCCAATGCTAAAACTGCAAGATAGAAGTGATTACCGCCTTCTGTCGCTGCAATGCTCCTACCTTCCAGGTCAGAAACGGAGTCAATATCGGAATCCTCTTGCACCATAATGCCAACACCCTCTTCGTGCGGCACACTTCCCCCGGTATAAACAATGTCGTGGCCAGAAGCTTGGGCGAAAATCCCCGGCCCATCCGCAGCATTGCCATAATCAATATTTCCGCTTGCAAGAGCTTCCATCAAGGCTGAACCGACTTCAAACTCGATCCACTCGACGTCATACCCTTCCTCTTCCAAGCGTTCATCCAGGTATCCAGTTTCCATTAATACATTCAACGTATTCCCTGTTTGATATCCTATCGTCACGGTGTCACCGTTTCCCTCTGCATCGTTCGTGTTTGTATCGCCACAGCCGGCAAGGCCGAGGCTCAATAAACCTGCGGTCAAACCTGACTTTAAAAAGAATGATGTTTTCGTCAAAACTCCTACCCCTTTACTCTTTTTATTTAACGTGATTTTCCCATGACGTTCACTCGCCATTTGCCATAAAGCTACTTGAAACGGTACAAACCACCGCGGAGCTCTTGGTCATTGGTATTCTCCGCACCTTCGAAAGCCAATAAAAACGGCCGTTCCCCACGTTTATTTAAAGCATCCGATACCATTCCTGTTCCTGTTGGTTCCGCGAAAAGCAGATCACCGCCCGGCAAATGAAGTTTTCTCACTTTCGCGTTCAACGTGTCATCACTTGTGGGCACATCCGCTTCTAAATCAAACCATTTCGACCATTTTTTCACTGTTTCATCAACATCATTAACTGCCATAGCAAGATAGGCAATCGATAACGGTCCGGCTTCATGTGTTGTAATGATATCTTTGTGCTTTAATTCGGTGCGTCTTTCTTCATCGCTCTTCTGCCAGTCAATGAAGAACGGCAGAGGCAAATCACTATGCGGATCTGCAGCGAAAAGTAACGACCATTCAAGCATTTTGCCATCTGGTTGTTTCCGGCTAAGCGGCACAGGTCCGTTCACCGACAAGCCTTTGCGCTGTAATTTTTCCGCCAAAGCTTCCAAGTTGCGCGTGCGCAACGCTACTCGTGAAAAACCTTCCACAAAATGGTCTTTTGCAATCGTGGAAAAAGGGCTGTGCGTAATCTCTTGAGCCTTCGAACGTTTGAATACATCATCATCATCTATGCCCAAATATTCAACGTAACTTAAATCAAAATGGAGCAATGTATTGTATGTTCCACGGTGTTCGTGCCGTCCACCGTTCACTGCGTGAAGACCCTGTGATTGCAACGAATGCTTGATGTCATAGGCATCATGAACATAATGAATCACATGGTCGAATTGTAAAGTCATGGTTGAACACTCCATAATATCTTATTAAATTCATAGGATTTATACAGTATAATATTCTATGTCATTGATCCACGCGTGTCAATTAATAAAACTCCACATGTAGAAAAACTTATCCACATTCGTGTCTACACAAAGGTTATGGGTGTATATGTGCCTATTTCTCTCTATGATGATTCGGTCTATTTTCCAGAAATCCCGCCTTTGTTGATTCATCTTTTTAAAGATGAATCCCTTCCAATGCACCTCATATTGAGAATTATTCTTTTTTAGAGACGATGTGCCTTCCTACGTCCCCCAAATTGAGGTTTTTTCAGGCGCGTGGATTTACCTTAAAATACCTTCTGGCATGAAAAGAGAAAACTGTTTATTTCAGATAAGTCCTATCGAACATGATCGGAGGACTCAAAACGGTGCTCAGAAGCCAGAGGAATCCCCAGTCCCGGGTTTTGGGGACCCGTAATGGCTGCCGAATGCCGAATTAGTCCGCAAATGTATGTAACATAACACAGTATATTTAATATCCTTTTCGTCTAAGCCCTTTTGTTGAAAAATATGGATAATCAACGCGCCTGATTCATATGTTTCAACCATTGATTTTGGTGTTGATCCATCTTTCTTATCTACTAAAAAAATCACATTCGCAATGAAATGTGATCTTTTCATCCCCCTTAAATTCTCCTTTTCAACGGAACGACTTTTCCATACGTCCCGATCCTCCAGAGCCATTCAAACGGACCATAATAAAATTTTTGTAGCCAAAAGTGGCTAAAAATCATTTGTGCTACAAATAAAATGACACCTATACTGAGCGCAAATAAATAAGTAGGTTCCGTCCATATGCCGATGCCTGTAAAAATCGATCTCCCACTTAAATGAAACACACTCACGAACACAAGGGATTGCATGAGATAATGGGTAAAAGCCATTTTACCGATGGCAGAAAATGGAAAGGGAGCCTTTGAGATGAATGTTCTGCTTGTCCCCAACAGGATAATACACAGGATCATGCCGATGGTCAAAACAAATGGATAAAAAGCGTCCAAAGGATTGAGAAAATCATCATCATAAAGGCTTGTCTTCCCTGCTAAACCGATGGCAAGAAACACAAAAGATAGGAACCACATCAACGTTCTTCGCTCCCCAATGAACGACAACAGCCCCTTACGATAGGCATACATCCCAAAAAGGAAAAAACCTAAATGTCGCATCATCGAAGTGAACTCATTAATTAAATACTCTGCTCCTGTTGGAGGTTCTCCCGAACCAAGTAAGAGATGTTTCAGCCATCCATTAAGGGAAAACTCATAGGGCGAGTAATCGTTCATAACATCGATCCCTACCGTATATCCTAACCAAAAAAGCAAGGCGGCTGTGAGTAACCACTTTGCAGTTAGATTCATAAACAGCAACAACACAAAGCCGGCCATGGCGTACATGAGTAAAATATCTCCCGACCATACGACATAGCCGTGAATAGCCCCTGCAAAAGCCAACAATAAAAGCCTTCTCACTAACGTCGAATACGGACGCAAATCTTTATTTTTTAATTTACTATAAATGAGGAGCAGACTTATGCCAAACATAAACGCAAACAATGGCCTTGCACTATCGTCCAGTACAATGGATAAAAAATCGTATACGACCTGATTTGCGGAGGACTGGCCATCCGTATCTACTTGCGCCAGGCCAGGCACATTTGCCAAAAAAATGGCTAGTAAAGCCAACCCTCTCATTTGATCTAAAATAGCAATTCTTTGATATTGATCTTTTCCATTTATCGGTGCCATAGAACCTTCCTCTTTTTAAAAATGATGACGTTGGAGGAAAGCCCGCGTGAAATACGTGAAGAAAAAGTCGGGATTAAACAACGTCCAAGGCTAGATTAGGGTTCCCTGAATGCTAAAAGCTTAATCTGTTGTTTCCATACCCCAGTCCCCTTCACGCCGGTGATCGGTTACTCCTGAAAGCTCATCGGTTTCCCGATCGATAGCCAAAGCCTGGATCGATCCAAAGTAGAGCGGTGTAGGGGGTTCACGAATCTCGCTATAACCGATGTCAAGCAATGCTTCCCGTTGGTCAGATTCAGGTAGTGGTTCCTCCATGATGAGTTCATTTTCATCCAAATGAAAACGCTGGGCTTCCACGGTTTCGTCAAGATCCGTGCCCCCGGCCCAATCGGCGACCACTTGCGTAAGCATGATGGGAATTCGCTCGCCTCCGGGACTTCCAATGCCCATCACCGGCCCCTCTTCATCAGCAATAATCAGTGGAGAAGACCATGTCACCGAACGTCGTCCGGGCTCCGGTTCATTTTCCTCCCCCTCGCCGATGCTGAACCTCGCCATCTGGTTATTAAGGAAAAATCCTTCGATATATTCTCCGGCTCCCCAGAAATCTGTAAGCGTGTTCGTCATGGAAACAACGGTTCCATCATCATCAACGACGGTAATATGGGTCGTATTGGGGTCAGCATCTCCGTAAGACTGTTCAGCATCCATCGGCAATAGACTGTCGCTGGATATTTCTTCTGCCCAAGCAGCATTACGCTCAGGGTCGTTTATGTTATCATCCGGATCATCCACATAATCAGGGTCACCGAAATCTGTTTCAATAAACTGTCGTGCAAGCCTCCATGACATGGCAATGTCATGAATAAATGCGGTGCTGTTTCGTTCTTCCTCTAAAATGTCTCGTTCTTCGCTGATTTGCAGCATCTGAATGACGCTCGTTCCGGGAAGTGGCTGGGGAGCACCGATCATTTCATACCCGGCAAATTCTCCGGTAACCGGATCATGGCGCCCAACATCATAGTCTGACAGAGAATTCATGTTCAGGCCTTCCACATCGGAAGCCAATGTTTCTCCGATGTCTTCCTCGTAGAAGGCTTCTCCTCCACGATCGCGGATCTCCCGCAGTGTATCAGCCAATTCCGGCTGTTCCAGATTGGCATCCTCCGCTAATGGCACTCCACCGGGATAGAAATGCTCAAGCTGCTCTGTCGGCAACCGATCTTGAGCGGATTGAAGCTGCTGGGCGAGCGTTTCTGAAACCTCAACACTTTCAGCTAAATCAATAGACGGATCCATTAGCTCTTGCCAATCAGCCACCCCATGGTCTTCATGTAATTCCACCATTCCGGCCACAAACCCCGGCACACCAATATCAGATGATGGTATTCCTTCCTCCGGGACAACCTCACGATAATCATAAGCCTGAGGTTCTTCCCCCTGTTCTTGAATCAGTGCCACACCTCCGCCGCCGATGCCGGAGGCGAAGGGTTCCACAACGGATATAGCATAAGCAGCAGCAATCGCAGCATCTGCTGCACTTCCCCCGTTATCCAGAACTTCCTTGCCTGCATCGACGGCTTCCGGGTGCCCGGCACTCACTCCGTAGGCGTCTGGAACATCAGACGCATCGTCTGCTGACTCATCATCGGTTTCATCTTCATCGTTTTGCTCATCTGGGGGCGTATCATTTTGATCTTGCGTTTCAGAGGGTTCGGTTTCATTATCTGTCTCTTCTTCCGAGGCACATCCACTAAGCACAAACGATACGGTTGCAATAGCGGAAAAAACAAAGCCGGTATGACGATTGAATTTCGAATATATCATGTTTCGTCTCACTAACACACCGCCTTGGTCGAAGATAAACACATCTATGAAGCAAGTATATGAACTGCGCACGATACTCCCAATTCTCCTGAATGCTTTTATAAGAGGAAAACGGGAATATCGAAATCATTAAAAACTTGATGGTGTACGTGGTTCTCTTTTTCTCTATTTTTAAAGGGCAACACTAAAATCAATGGCTGATATTCGTGATTAAATATGGTGGTGACACTAGCTAGCAAAGGGAAAACACGTAGACTCCTGTGGGAAAGCGCAGCGGGAAGACCCCCGCAGAAAAAAAGCGAACTTCTTTTTTCCGAGGAGGCTGAGCTCGGGGCCCACGGAAAGCGTAGTGTTTTTCCATAGCGGTCACTACAAATCATAATTGCCCCTCCATAGATTTTATTGAAGAGCCTTTTAAAAAACTACATTATGTAGTTTATTAGATTCTACAGGTTGTAGTTTATTAGGTCAAGGGTGGGACCACAAAAAATACAATGATTTTCTGGTTATTCCGTTAAGAACATTTGCGTCCAGTATTCTCCGTAGCTGCCACCTTCAACATGGCCAATGCCAATGTGTGTAAAGTCGTCGTTAAGGATATTGGCCCGATGTCCGTCAGAATCCATCCAGGCTTCAACGACTTGTTCCGGTGACGGTTGCCCCGCGGCAATATTTTCACCGGCAACTGTAAAGTCAATGCCATGATCACTGATCATATCAAAAGGGGAACCATGCGTCGGGCTTTCATGGGAGAAATACTCATTATCCCGCATATCTTCGGATTTTACCGTCGCTACCTCAGCGAGTTCTTCGTGCGCTTCTAATGGCTCTAGCCCTTGAGCTTCTCGTTCTTCATTCGTCAGGCGCACGACTTCCTGCTCGAAATCGCTGCCTACTTCGATATCCTCGTCACTCGTTTGAGCGCTCCCCAATGTTTCATCTTGTTCAGATGACCCATCATCAGCGGATTCTTCCTCCGTATTTTGATCTCCCGGAGGTGGTTGCATTTCAATATTATCGAGATCGATATCAAAGAGGTCTTCAATCATTTGGGCGATATCATTCCAAATGTTTTCAATCGTCCAATCTGATCCATCCCTATCTTCAGTATTGCTTCTTTCTTCTTGCGCCATCGTCCCCGATGGAATGAGTAAAAATACTAATAATAC
Organism: Salicibibacter cibi; assembly: GCF_016495865.1. Lineage (NCBI taxonomy): Bacteria > Bacillati > Bacillota > Bacilli > Caryophanales > Bacillaceae > Salicibibacter > Salicibibacter cibi. The sequence continues at coordinate 245,642 of NZ_CP054706.1, read as the reverse complement.
CACTAAAAATTTTTTCATCTTAGGGCTGTCGGAGACTCGTGACTTTAGTCATGAGAGGAGACAGCCTGCCCCCTCCTTTTTGGGTTTATGTCAATAATGTGCTTGCTCTCTCAATAGCTCTCAATTTTTTGTAATTAGCACTCTTGTGGACACAAGTACCATCCAATAATCTTAAATCAAAATGTCCAGTTGCTCTTCGGCCAAAGATGAAACAATCTTTTCGTTGAATTGAACTTTGTCGAACAGCTGAAAAGCTTTAGATAAACCAACGCATCGCGGTCATTTATGAGGCGTCCCGCAACGATGGCGTTTGTCTTTTAAACAGATGCTCTTTTCCTTCTTGATGAATCATTTTATGGCATGTTTCGTATAAGCAGATGAGATTATCAGGGCTGTCTCCGCCCATTTTTCTGGAATCAATATGATGGACATTTAAGCATCTTTTGATTTTCCTTTGCAATGTTGGCATGTGTGATTGTCGCGGAACAATACATATTCCCGTACATTCCAAAAGCAAGCCTAATTGATCACCTTTTTGGTATAAATCCCTGGATATGGATGGTTTTTTGATTTTCTGCGTATCAAACTGCGCCACCTCTATCACGATATTTTTGATCGGAAGGATCTCATGAACGAGATCAATCACTTTGGCGTGCGTATCTACAAATCAGCGCTTAACTTTATTCGACTATTTTTTCTATTTTCCGCGCTTCATGCAAGAGATAGGAACGAACCTGTCTAGGTAAGAATTGGCGCATTTCCTCTTCATGATACCCGACTTGCAGCCGTTTATCATCAAAAATGATCGGTTTTCGCAATAAACCGGGATATTGACTGATCAATTTAAACAAATGCTGTAATGATAACGTATCAAGGTCAACGTTTAATCTTCGAAATGTTTTGGAACGTCTAGATATCACATCATTCGTCCCATCTTCGGTCATAAACATAATCGTTTTCACTTCTTCAACGGAAAGGGGTTCCGTAAAAATATTCTTTTCCGTAAAAGGGATATGATGGGCTGTCAACCATTCTTTTGCTTGCCGACAGGAGGTACAACCCGACGTTGTCAGTATATGAACCAATGAAACCCTCTCCTTCTCATTCGCAACTTAAATGTCATTAAACGTTCCAACCATGGGAAGGCTCACCGTAAACACCAATGCGGTAATGATGATACAGTAAAGCATACTGCCCCATGCACGTTTGTGAAAAAAATAAACCGCAAAACCCATGAAGATGATCAATATGGTTAGAGCAGCATCCATCCCTTTCACTCTCCCGCTTAACATTCCTATACATAGGGATTGCTGAATAACTTGCAGTTATCAGCTGAAGCCGGGATGCCGCTTCCATGGCTTCGCTTTCCGCGGACGAACGGTCAAGCCTCCTCGCGGCGCTGCGGGGGCTTGACGCGTCCGTTTTTCCGCTGGAGTCTCGCCATTGCAGCACCGTCCCTCCGTACGTTGCCAGAAGTGCAAGGGTTTTTTGCTTATAGGGTGGGTTCCTTGCATCCAACTTTGACAACACCAACGGAAAATGCTTATGTGCCAGTCTTTTTCCGTTATTCAGCAGTCCCTACATATGATTGATCACTCTCGCATTTTCTTCATGATGCTTTCGATATCTGCTTTCGTTAAATCACCATTCTCCGTGAGCGTCTGCAGAAAACCGGATAATGAGCCTTCGTGTACGTCATTGATAAACTGTTTGGTCTCCTGAGCCCGGTATTCTTCCTCCGTGATATAAGCCTCATAATGATTGGCCCGACCGATCCGAGTGGCTCTTACACATTCCTTTTCAATCAAACGCGCCAAAAATGTAATAACAGTATTTTGCTTCCACGCTTTCTCGTCAGGCAGTTGCTGTAAAATCTCAGCTGTCGTTAGTGCTCGGTCATTCTGCCAAATAATCTCCATGATCTGTTTTTCAGAACGAGAAATTCTCTGCACCGTAAGTCCCCTCCTCTCTTTTATTTCTTGTTATCAGTATCATTGTCGCCTCCCTTTTTATTTTTTGATTCTTTCTTTTCATCTTTGCCGTAAATATCATGCCACTTGCTTTTTTCGCCTTTAACATCTTCTTTATCGATCGATTGAGCAACCAAATAGCCTCCGTTCACTGCTGAATCTTCACTTATATGATGCTCAACTGTTTCAACATGGGCGTTTGCCGTAAAGCCTGCTGTTGTTCCTAAAGCTACTATCAATACCGTGAAGATTGTTCCACACACCAATATTGTTCGTCGCCACCTGGCTCTACTGGTGGAAATGGCCTTCAGCCTTCGTTCCAAATGTTTTCTTCCTTGGCTCATCGCCGCATAATGACCTTCTTTTTGGTCGAGAACGTTCCAAAGAACGACAAGCAAGAGTTCACAGTACCTCGTTTTTTCCGTTTGGTCCATATGCTTGGTGATCCGTTCGTCGCAGGCAAACTCGCCAAAACGATCCATATCCTGTCGGGCCATGTAAACCACCGGATTGAACCAATGTATCGCTTGAATGATTAAGCTCATCGCTTTTGTTACCAAATCGCCACGCTTATAGTGGGTTAATTCATGAAGAAAAATATGCCTAAGTTCTTCCTGGCTGAAATCAAGTTTCGGTATAACCACTTTCGGCTTCAAAATGCCGTAAATAAAGGGCGTGGTCATATACGGGGAGATGTAAACAGGGATGTTTCGTTTAATGTTCAATGTTTGCTTAGCCCGTCTAAACGCCATAAGGTGATGATCATCGAGGGATTCTTCACACGCGAATTGTAACCATCGGTGCATTTTCACATATCGGTACCCATGGAGCCCCAAAAAAAGGACGGTCCCCATGAGCAACACATAAGGAATCATATCTATAAAAAATAGTGTATCTGCTGCGTTATTCACAGGGATGAAGACGGTCGCCGTAGATAATGCAGCATTCGACTGAAACCAAGCGTAAATAGGTAACGCAAACAGGGAAAACAGCATCATGGAGGAGTAATAATGCCACGATGCAGGAAGATATTTTTCCGTCGCTTTATTTGCCACCTTCATGATAAAGAAACCAATACTTGCTACAACTGTCATAATGAAAATATGTATATACATTTCTGTCACAGGAGACACCTACCCCAGAGTTTCTTCCTCGTTCCTTTTTTCACTCGCTTGAGCGTCAGCATTGTTAGCCACTCCATTTCCGACGCAAGGAACCTCAGGCCAGGACCCTCGCCGATAATTCATGGCCGTCTATGTCTTCGATTTTTCCTTCGCTTGCATTCCCGTAAGCCATTGATTTCAACTACCGAGTGTAGTTTATTCAATCCTACAGCCTGTAGGTAAGGAAGTCAAGAACTGAACGACTACCGGATAAAACCGATAGTCATTCAGAGCTTTCCTGTACCATCCTCGAATAACTGATCGCCCTGATGAATATCCAGGCGATTTTTCCGGTGTGTGGCATTTCACAGGCCGTTGGCGCATGGGCGGCCAAATACCTGGCCATAGCAATGAACATCGTCTCTTTGGCTTTCTGCAAACAGCGATCCGCTTTCTTTTTCCCAGTGATTATACTCTGCGCGTAAACGGCTTTATACATTTAATAACTATGAAAATTGGCGTCTTCACGTAATAAGGCATGGCCTAATTGAACAGGTTATCTTTGTTTTCGTTGCAATGCACACAGAAGCGCTTCTTCATCAAATGGCATATAGGGTTCCGCAAGCCATGCAGTCGCTTCTTCAAACTTGTCTGCACCTGCCTGCCCTTCAAATCTCGATTCCATCAATTCGACGGCTTCTTCTGCTAGCCATGAGATGATGTCTGAGTTACTTTCTTTTTTGATAGTTTTAAGTGCATCCTTTACAAACGGATATGCTTTCTTACCGGCATAACCCAGAAAAGCCAAAAACGCCGTAACAACTGTTTCAATCAACCTGAATCTTTCAACAAACTCTGTAACAAATTCCATTTCTAAATCTCAATATTTCAGAAAAGGAACCCCAAAAGAACCAAAACTATTGTATAAGGATAATGAAGAATGAAACACCTTAAAGTTGGTAATAGTTTCTGCGTATTACTACAAAAGTTTTAGATTATATAGTATCATATCATTTGTAATGAACTATAGGGGGTTAATATTATGAGTGAAGCAACAGCTAATACCACTATGCCGGAAAAAAATTCAATGGCTACGGCGGCATTGGTGTTAGGGATTGTCGGGTTAGTTATAGGTTTCATCCCTTTTTTAGGGTGGTTCATGTTCCCGGCTTGGGTTATGGCAATTATTTTTGGCATCATTGGCAGGAAACAAATGTTTAAAAAGACAAGCGCTACTGTCGGCATGATCTTAGGTATTATTACAATTATTTATAAGTTTGGGTTTTGGATACTTATAGCAATGTTGCCAACAGATGAAGAACCTGATTTTGCGTCTGACGAAGATAACGAAAGCGAAGAATCTGAATCAGAAGAAGAGATGGACGATGTTACAGAAGAAGTGGACGCAGGAGCAACAGAGGAAGAAGAACAAGACACTGAAGAAGGCGTTAACGAAGAAAATATCGAGGAGGCAGATGATGAAAACGCGGAGATTGTTATAGGAGAATCGATGGAGATTGATGATTATACCTTGACCGTTCAAGATTACACCTTGAGCACCGATCATGATGGAGATGACGTCCTTGTTATTGAGTACGATTGGGTAAATAATTCTGATGAAAACGCGTCTCCGTTTATGACATTTATCTTTACTGGCTATCAAGATGGTGTCGAAACCGACAGCGAGGGCATAGTCGAAGACGTTGATTTAGAAACTGGTCAAAACGATGTACAGCCCGGAGGAGAAGTAGAAGGAGCTGAAACAACGGTCGGCATTAATGACATGGACGAAGAACTCGAGTTAGAGTTGGACGTGCTACTTTCTTTTGACAGCGATCCGTATACAACAACGATTGATTTAGAAGATTTAGAGTAAAGAGTACACAGCCCTTTCAGTAGGGCTTTTCCTTCAACCAATAATCGAACATAAGTTTTAGATAAATAACCTGGATGCTTCAATTAGAATCTCGAGGCTGTATGGTGTGGTTAAGCAGGTTTTTTAAAACTTGTTACATCAAAACGTGCATGATGCCAGTGATAGGTGAGTATGCCATCGAAGAGGCTCCCCATGTGAAGCGGGAAGCCCATATGCGGACAGCGATTGTCCACGGCATAGACCTGCGCTTCGTGGCAAAAAACTGCAATTGCGCCTTTGACCACTTTTGCTTTATCTTCTTTTAAAGATTCCAAGAATCCTACGTGTAACCAGTTTTCCATTTAAGCGCATCCTTGTATAATGAATATGAACCTCAATTCCCCAAACGCAACAAACGGTCATCGTCTTCGTCCGGATCCCCGCGGCCGTCCGTATTGTTCGTGATCACATAGAGGGCGTCTCCATCAATGAGAACATCACGCAATCGACCTTCGCCTTCGAATACCGTTTCCATTTCGCCGTTGTCGACATCAAAACGCATTAGCTCTTCCCCAGCGAGTCCAGTAACGTAAAAGTCACTCTCTCCCGCGAATGCCGCACCTGATGGCGCCCATGTGTCATCACCGGATTCGAAGATGGGGGATTCCATTCCTTCAGCCTCCTCGTCCCCGGTAATTTCGGGCCAGCCGTAATTGCTTCCGACCTCGATTTCATTCACTTCATCTTGGGCGGTCGGTCCGTGTTCGGAGCTAAACATTCGTCCATCTCCCGACCAATCGATACCCTGCGGGTTTCGGTGCCCGTATGAATACACATAAGAATCATCGAAAGGGTTGTCTTCAGGAACCGATCCATCCAATTCCATACGTAAAATGTTTCCTGCAAGGCTGTCGGTATCTTGAGATAATTCCTCTACGTCAGCGTCTCCAGTCGTAGCGTACAAATGATCATCGGGGCCAATGGCGAGGCGTCCGCCGTCATGGATCGTATCTCCGGGGATGTCGTCAAGGAGCACGTCGGTTTCCTGCCAACCTTCAGCATCCCGTTCAATCGCGACAATTCGATTCAACACCGTTCCTTCGTCATCCTCGTACGTGTGATATACGATCGCTTCCTCATCGCCTTCCGGAACGAGCACCATCCCGAGAAGACCGCCTTCTCCTTCATCCCACACCTCTTCGTTAAGATTGATATCTTCTTGTGTGACCTCTTCTCCATCAATATGAACGATCGCGCCTGCCCGCTCCGTGATAAAAAATTCATCATCATCGGCCCTCACGATCGACCAGGGCGCTTCAAGTCCGGTGGCGATTTCTTCATATTCCCCGTCTTCGACGTCAAAGGCTTCCCCATCCTCATCCGTTGTTTCATCTTCCTGATCATCAATATCTTCGCCAGTTTCAGATTCCGGTTCCTCCTCATCAGGGGCACAACCTGCCAATGCTATGACCAAGCCAAGTGCCATGTATTTTTTCATGAAAGATTACTCCTCCTATGCCTGGATATTTAATTTTAATCAAAACGTGCATGCAGGAACAAGAGATATTCATAAAAACGATAAAATAGGGAATTTTTAATGAATTTTATTGGGTAAAAATAAAGGGAAGCTGCGTCATTAGCAACTTCCCTCACGATTCAAAGATTATTTCTCCAAAAGGTTTAGAGATTCGCGATTGAATGCAGGAAGATCATCAGGTGTTCTGCTTGTTACAAGGTTTCCATCTACGATAACCTCTTCATCTTTTACCGTTGCCCCTGCATTTTCCAAGTCTTTTCTTACGGAAACAAAGCTCGTTAGCTCTCTTCCTTTTAGTAGGTCTGTATTGACGAGGAACTGCGGACCATGGCAAATTGCAAATACTGGTTTGTTATCTTGCAAAAATGCTTTTGCAAACTCACTATTCTTTGGATCAATACGAAGTAAGTCCGGAGAAAAACCGCCGGGAACGAGCAATGCATCATAATCATTTGCATTCACTTCATCTATTCCCCGATCTGCTTGTATTTCGTCTCCATTTTTGCCATTGATTGTTTTGTTTCCTTCATTGCTAATAATATCTACCGTGTGACCAGCTTCTTTATAAGCTTTCACAGGATCGGTTAATTCAATTTCCTCTACCATGTCTGTAACGAGAACAGCAACATGCTTACTCATATAACTCAGCCTCCTTATGACCATCATTTTCTATTGTACGGGCTTTACATAAATTTGTAAAGAATCCACTATCATCAAATTTTTCCACTATCATCATTCCGCCCATTTCCTCTCTTTTGTAAAAGCAATGGTGACCCATGGGACAACGTCATATTGATCCAGTTGTTGTTGAAATTCTTCTCGAAACATATCCGAATCTTCTATGGTTGAAATAGTTGAATCATTACTTACGATGATATCGATGTCCAGATACAAAACATCGCTCATTTTAGCCATTCGTAACCAAGAATCCTGAATGTTGTATTTTCGCTCCAGGATCGCCATTTCAAAACGAATATTGTTGAATAAATCTTGATCAGGTGTCATCATGAGAAGTTCTTTTCCATTTTTACGAATCAGCTTGATGGGAACAGATAAAAAATATAAACCGGCTAATAACACCATCGTTGGATCTATATAATCAATGATGAACGCCCATGGCGTATTATCGAGGAATAACGCTATAAGAAAACCGATAACAACGGCTAAACTTAGAATCGTGTCCATAAACCACTGGGCAGCTTCTGAACGAATAAATTCCGATCGATGCTTGTTCTTGCTAAAGAAGAGCTGAACTGCAAAACAAAAGACCAATGAAAAAAAACCATATAATAGGGCGCTTCCTACAGCGATCTCTCTCCCGCCGGTAAGCAATGCAATAACGGATGAAGTGAGAGCAGAAACGCATAACAAGCCCATAACGATGGCTTGCATGACTACTATCATGGGTTGAATGGCTGTTTTTCCGAAGGGAAATTTTTTCTCATCATCTTTATTGATGTATTGAGACGCGAGAATAGCCATTAACGACATGACTAAGCTGATGATCGAATACAGGCCATCGAATAGAATCATTTGTGATGAACTGTATATCCCCCACACAATACCAATCACAGCAAAGGTAAAAGCACTAGCTGTCGAGACGAATAAAATACGAGAAACAGATGTATTCACTTTTTCGTTCTCCTTACAGTTTACGTCAGTTTGTGTACTACAAGTCAACCTTTCATATCCTATCATAAGTTAGTGAACGTTTGCCACTGGCTTTTCAAAAAGTGGATTATGTTACTTAGGGACTGCTAAATAACGGAAAAAGACTGGCACATAAGCATTTTCCGTTGGTGTTGTCAAAGCTGGATGTAAGGAAATCCATCCTATAAACAAAAAAACCCTTGCACTTCTGGCAACGTACGGAGGGACGGTGCTGCAATGGCGAGACTCCAGCGGAAAAACGGACGCGTCAAGCCCCCGCAGCGCCGCGAGGAGGCTTGACCGTTCGTCCGCGGAAAGCGAAGCCATGGAAGCGGCATCCCGGCTTCAGCTGATAGCTGCAAGTTGTTCAGCATTCCCTGCTTAACTTTTGCAACCAAACAGTGTGAAAAAAACAGCCATAATCCCCTTTGTAGATAGGGTTACCGGCTGTTTTCCTTTGTCAAAAAGTTGTAGTATAAAGCGTTCTTTTATTGATTCTTTTTCTCTCTTTTTCGCAGCGTCCGTGCTCGCTTTTTCCTTTTTAAATCGAGCGTACGTTTACGGTCCGGTTTAAACATATCTTTAATCAGCAAGTATTGCTCCAGCTCATGCAGAATGTAAAATAGTGATGCCCGCGTTTCGAATTCAGTCCGGGTTTCCGGGAGTGGGTGTTGCTTAAACGTTTCCCTGAGTTCTTTCAACTCTTCCAAATAGTAGCTTGCAGTATTCCCGGGCTGGACGGCACTGCTTAACCCATCCATAAAGTTGGCCATAAGTTTTCCTTCATCAACTTTATCCAAGGCAGATACAAACGGTAAAATCCGTTCAATAATGGCAAATTGACGCCCTCTCATTTCAAAGTAATGGTAAAAATAATTGTCGTGCCGCAAAAAGTAGTTATCCATGCTTCTTAATGCTTTTGATTTTCCATCTTCGATGAGTTCACTTGCCCGCGTGATCTCACGGCCATCCCAATCGACACGTTGATCCCGCAAATAACGGGCATATTCTTTCCATATCCTTGAAAACTGCTCTTCCAGGTTCAGTTGATCCTGATAGAGATCCTCATCAATGCTCGGCATATAAATGTTCATGATTAGCCCGACTGTGCCGCCGATAGTGATGAGAAGAAATTCGTTCATAAGAACACCGGGGGTAATTTCTCCTACCGTATACACGTGAGAGATAATTACGATGCTATTAATGACCCCTTTTAAAGCTTTAATTTTTTGCAAGGTCGGAATGAACACTAATATTAAGATCGCGATCGATAACGGATGATATCCAATCATTTCGAAAATGACCGCGGAATAGAGCAATCCCGCACATGATGCAAGAAACAGTTCCCAGGCTTTACTGACCGATCCTTTTTTTGTAACGGTGATACAAAGAACAGTAATGATCGCCGCCGATGCAAAAAAATCAAGTTGAAGCCATTGGGCAATCAATAAAGAGATGCCCGCCCCTACAGCGGTCTTAAGTGTCCGATACCCAAAAAACATTCGTCTGCTCCTTTTTACAAGCTGTTATAAGGATATCAAAAGAGAGATTGAAAAGCATGCATCCAGTATTATCGTTCCTAGCAATATAACTGACATGAAAAGGACTCGTATTTCATGTATCTGCACCTCCCCGATATTTATGGACTTCTATTCGGTTTTTAACTAGAGAAAACAGTTATGTTCACGTTCCATTGGATGATAAGTTTTTTGATGAATGATCTATGGTTAACTGTTGACAAAAAACAGGAAACCGTTTACCCTTTATTGAAAACGCTTTCAATTATGCTGTCAGCAGAAAGGACTAGATCAAGAAAAATGGATGCTATTGTTAAATCTGAACCATTTCATATCCAAGCATATAAACAAATTCATACTTATTTACTGAATAAGGAATTTTCCCCAGGTGAGAAATTGACCGAAACCGGACTGGCAACAAGGCTCGGAATCAGCCGCGGTCCGGTCAGGGAAGCAATAAGGATGTTGCTTCATGATGGATTACTCGTGCAAAAGGGAAGCCATGTGTACGTCTATGAACCAAATTTTAATGATGTCATCGACCTTTATCGTTGCAGAGAGAGATTGGAGTCCCTCGCTGCAGAACTTGCTGCTGAATATATGACTAATGACGCCAAGAAAAAATTATTCCACTTTGTTAATCAAACGGAAACTGCGTTAAACAACAATGAACCAGACAAAAAAATAGCTTCACTGAATAAAGCATTTCACGAACACATCGTTCATTCCTCTAAAAATGGGCACTTGATTCAATTCATGGATCTGATTCATTCTAAAAACAACTATATGCGTAATGTACTTTTAAGTGACCGGACAAGAAAATGGGTATTTATTGACGAGCATAGGCAAATCGCAGAAGCAATCAGTGAAGGCAAGAAAGAAAAAGCTGGATTTGCCATGAAAGAACACATACAAAAGGACTTAGTTGCGTGGAAACAAATGTTACAATATTCAAGCGAAGAGGAAGGATGATCGCAAATGGCTTCACCACTCGAAGGGCTAAAAGTGATTGAATTAGGAACCTTAATCGCAGGGCCATTCGCCGGCAGACTGTTTGCAGAATTTGGCGCAGATGTTATTAAGATAGAGGCACCGGGGAAGGGAGACCCCATTCGTGAATGGAGATACATTTATGAAGGACAATCATTATGGCATTCCCTTCAATCAAGAAATAAAAAATCTGTGACCATTGATCTTAAATCAGAGGAAGGGCAGCAAATTGTCAGATCTTTGGTGAAAGAAGCAGACATCGTTGTTGAAAATTTCCGGCCCGGTACGATGGAAAAATGGAACCTTGGCTATGAGCAACTTTCTGAAATAAATCCGGGGTTAATCATGGTAATGGTTTCCGGTTACGGACAATCAGGCCCATACCGTGACAAGACAGGTTTCGGTAGTATCGGTGAATCCATGGGAGGGATTCGTTACATAACAGGATATCCCGATTCTCCACCCCCAAGAGTCGGTATCAGCATCGGCGATTCATTATCTGCATTATATGCGGTTATCGGTGCCATGATGGCAGTGTATCATCGCGATGTACAAGGCACTGGCGAAGGCCAGATGATTGATGTCGCACTCTATGAATCAGTATTCAGTATGATGGAATCCATGTTGCCCGAATATGATAAATTCGGTGTGGTAAGGGAAAGAACCGGGGCGAAATTGCCTGGAGTCACCCCATCGAACACCTATCAATGCAAAGATAAAAAATATATTGTCATTGGCGGAAATAGTGATGCTATTTTTAAACGTTTAATGTATGCAATCGGACGAGAGGATATAGCAGATGATCCTCAATTTAAAAACAATCAGGGTCGTTCGAAAAAAGCCGATTTCCTTGATGAAGCAATCGAAAACTGGACCAAAAGCATCGATTTGCAACCTGCATTGGACATCATGGATGAAGCCCAAGTTCCAGCAGGAAGTATCTATAATATTGAAGATATCGTCCAAGACACGCATTATCAGGAAAGAGAAATGATTCAAAACTTCATGTTGAACGAGACGGATTCCCTTAAAATTCCTGGAGTCGTTCCGAAAATGAGCAAAACACCAGGAAAGACACAATGGCTAGGTCCAGAACTAGGCGCGCATACCAAGCCTATTTTAACCGATTATTTAAATATGAATGAAGAAAAGATAAAAGAACTTCAAGACAAAGGCATTATATAAACCTTTGACACTTGTGTTTCGCCAGGCGTATGGATCACCTAAAAATGAAGGCACCGCAGCTACCATAAAGATACACCAAAGGAGCGATGCCTTCCTATCCGTTAAAATGAAAAACTGTTCACCCTTTTTGGATAGTAATTATACCTGTTCCCTTAATTATTATTACATGGGAGAAAACCATCTTAAACTTTTTTAAATGAGAGGTGTGAAAAAGTGAAAGAACCGATACGAAAACCTTGGATTTGGGTCATTATGGGTTTATTAATCATTTTTAATGCCCCTTGGTATTTACCGGAAGGGAGCATTGAACCGATGATTTTCGGCATTCCATATTGGGCATTGATTTCACTCCTATTATCCCTTCTTCTTTCTGCTTATTTAAGCTGGGTTTGTTTGACGCAATGGAACGTTATCGAAGAAGAAGAAGCAAACAATGAGGAAGAAGGTGATTAGCTATGCAAGACCTAAGATTTTCTGGTATCGATTCCATTATTATTTTACTGGCTTATGCGGTAATCATGGTAATCATTGGCTGGTTAGCCGGCAGAGGAGAAAATATAGGGAAGAGCGTTAGTAAATATTATCTTGCCGGACGTAACCTTGGAATAATCACACTATTCTTCACTCTTTACGCTACGCAATACAGCGGAAACACCATTATTGGTTATGCGCCACAAGCTTATCGCGAAGGATTTTCATGGATTCAGTCCGTTCCAATGCTAACAATTGTTATTGGCGTTTATTTATTATATGCCCCACGCTTGTATACGATCGCCAAAAAGGCCAAGTTTATTACACCTACCGATTGGGTTAGATATCGCTTTCAATCTAAGCAAGTGACCATTCTGGCAATTATCCTCATGCTTTGGGGGATTGGGAACTTTTTCCTAGAGCAAATCGTTGCAATAGGTACCGCGGTTTCTGGCTTAACAGGGGGGACGATCCCTTACGGCGTCGCTGTTATTGGATTTATTATCGTGATGCTTACATATGAATGGCTTGGGGGAATGAAGGCAGTTGCAACGACTGACGTATTGCAAGGGAGTATCTTATTAATAGGAGTCATTGTCATGCTCATTGGGGGTATCACGCTTAGCAGTGGAGGGGCAACAAGCATAAGTGAAAATATCGCTGCCATTGATCAGGAAAGAATTGGCGTTCCTGACCTATTTACGAATATAAATTGGATAAGCATGATTGTTTTAGCTGGCTTCGGAGCCGCGCTTTACCCGCAAGCAATTCAAAGAATTTATTCCACCAAGAGTGAACGAACGTTTAAAAAATCATTGGCACGATTAGCTTGGATGCCGCCAATTACTGTCGGAGTAGTATTCATCTTGGGAATCATTGCGATTCAATTATATCCGGGTCTGAGTGTTACAGAGTCAGAAGAAATTATTGGCCTGCTTGCAAATGATATCGCCGATCTCAATTTATTCTATTATTGGATGATGATTATCTTTTTCGGTGCCATTGTTGGAGCGATTGTTTCCACTGCTGATTCTGTATTGTTAAGTTTTTCCTCGATCATCTCACACGACGTTTACGGAAAATACATCAATTCGTCAGCATCTGAAAAACGTAAAATTAAAGTAGGAAAACTTACAGGCATTGTCTTGGTAGGTCTAATACTGTGGATAGCGTGGAATCCACCCGGAACATTATACCAAATATTTGTGTTGAAATTAGAATTTCTTATTCAGCTAGTTCCTGTTTTCATACTTGGACTTTACTGGAAACGATTGTCATCCGGCCCGGTTTTTTGGGGGATGCTGATCGGAGCAATTGTCGCGGCAGGAATGACCATTGCCGGATATGAAACAGTTTTCGGTATTCACGGTGGTCTCTATGGTTTAACAATCAACATTATTATCTGTGTGGTCGGTTCACTGATGATTCCAATGAATCAAGAGAAAAGGAAAAAAGCGGAAATATTAACAGCAATCAAAACTAAAACAAACAATGATCTTTCAACCTAAAAGTAAGACCGGAGGGAATTAATATGAACTGGAACTTTAGTGATTTTGTGGAAATACAAGATGTATGCCCCCGTGATGGACTACAAATGGAAACGAACATTATCTCAACGGATAAAAAAGTGGAGTTAATTAATGCGTTATCCAATACTGGCATCTCTGCTATTCAGGTTACATCCACTGTTCATCCAAAGGCAGTGCCTCAATTATCGGATGCGGAAGAAGTAATGGAAAAAATAAACCGAAAACCAGGAGTGTCTTATAGTGTATTAGTACCCAATGAACGTGGAGCAGAACGGGCGATACCCATGAAAGCTGACGAATGGGAATTGATGTTGTCTGTAACTGAATCCCATAGCCTTTCCAATGCAAACAAAACAGTTGATGAAGGGATTAAAGAACATGAAAGGGTTGCACGTCTTGCTAAAAAGAATGGGGATATAAAGATTCGAGGAGCAATGGCCACGGCTTTTGGATGCCCTTTTGAAGGAAAGGTCCCGTTTGAAAATATCTTATATGTAGCACAAGCTTACTATTCAATGGGGATACGATCAATGGCCGTTGCAGATACAATTGGGACGGCAGATCCAAAACTCGTTTATACAGTGATGGAGAAGTTGAAAAACCATTTTCCGGATGTTGCGTTTAGTCTTCATTTGCATAATACAAGGGGGTTAGCCATTGCAAACATTTTAGCAGGTATTGATGCAGGTGTACGTTCGTTCGATGCAGCTCTTGGGGGGATTGGTGGTTGCCCTTTTGCCCCGGGGGCTACCGGAAATGTTGCTACGGAAGATGTTGTGCACATGCTCGATTTAATGGGAATCAACAATGGCATTCATCTACGTGATCTACTGGAAACTGCGAATGAATTGAAGCAAACTGTCGATCATGATCTTGATAGTGCGGTATATCGCGCAGGCCCTTCTCATTCTCGTCTTTCCACACTCAAATAAACGGGGCGACACCACAGCACTTGCTATTCATACAATAAATTGTAACCGTCGTGTCGACGTGCAATTGGAAAGCAGAAAGCATTAACGGTCCCCTGAACATCTCAGGGGACCGTTTCATGGCAATTATTTATCTCGTTTTCTGCGGCGAAGAATTTCCTCTAATGCATCCATAACATCATCATTGGATAGATCTTTTTCTCGTTCATCGCTGGATTGTTCTTTCGATGATTCGGTAACGTCTTCTCCTTGTTCTTTTCCGTCTTCGCCTGTTTCTTCTATCTCGTTCCCATCCCCCTTTGGAGGTAAATCTCTTGCGTAGACAACGTCTCCTTCAGGTGTCATATACTTCTTGTTCATGCTTCGAATATCAGGATCCACAAAGCTGTAGATAACCGGGATGACAAAGAGCGTTAAGAAGGTACTGCTGATTAAACCGCCGATCACAACAATCGCCATGGGTTGTTGAATTTCCGCACCTTCACCGATACCGAGAGAAAGCGGTACAACCCCTAAAATCGTCGTAATGGCCGTGATTAATATCGGACGGACCCGATCTTGAACGGCCGTCACTATTGCATCATATGCCCTCATGCCCTGCGCTTTTTTCTGATTGGCATAATCGACGAGCACGATGGCATTGTTAATGACAATTCCGGTAAGGACAAGAATCCCTATCATGGCGACGATGCTGACGGGGGTTTGTGTAACCGTCAATGCCAGCATAACGCCAATGACAAAGAACGGAACCGTAAACATGATCACAAATGGGTACTTAAAGGACTCGAATTGGGCCACCATGACAAGGTATATAAAGATGATCCCGAGTACAAAGGCAAGTACCATGCTGCCTATCGCATCATCCAGCATTTCCTGATCTCCGCCAACAACGTACTCGGCTTCGTCATCCAGCTCATAATCTGCCACAACGTCCTCGACAAGCGGGGTTATATCCCCTAGATTATATCCACTTCCATAGACAACATCAAATTCAACCGAAGGAATCATATCGGCACGTTCGATGGTCGCAGGCTCTTCATCTTCTTCAATATCAGCCACATCTGATAAGGAGATGTTGTCGCCATCTTCATTTTGAATCGTGAGCGATTCAAAATTCTCCACGCTTTCCGTTAGTTCGTCCTCGGCTCGAACATTGACTTCGTACAGGTCGTTCCCATTCGATTGGATGGTCGTTGCTGTTACGCCCGTGGTTTGCTCATTGACGCTCTCGGCAATTTGAGCCGGAACAAGGCCTTCTTCTCTGGCATCATCTTCATCAATGAGCACCTGCAGTTCCGGGGCTGTCTCTTCCAAACTGGTATCTACCTGATTAATCCCGGATTCATCTTCCAATTCATCTACCAAGTCATCTGCTGTTTCCTCCAGGCGTTCACGATCAGGATCGTTGACTGAGAAGACAAAAGTATTTGGATCTCCCATCGCTGCCTGAGACATCACACTAACGTCTATTTCGGCATCTGTATCAATATTATCAAGATCACTTTCAACCATTTCCGAGAATTCCATTGTATCCATATTTCGATCGTTCACCGGCACCAAATTAATCATGACCTCGGCAATATGGCTTTCTTCACTTAAGCCTTCATCCATGGCACTGGATCCGATCGTGCTCAAGTAATTATCAATCTCGGGATGATCGTCAATTTCTTCTTCGATTTCGGCAACAGTTTCTTCCGTTTGTTCCAGTTGTGTCCCAAAGTCATGTTCAACTTCAACCATAAATGAGCCTTCATCGGCATCAGGCATAAATTCCATCCCGGCGGTTGTAAGCCCCAATATTCCAATGGCAAACAGAATCAATGTGATCGTAACGACAACGAATCGTCGTCTAAGCGCCCATTTCGTCCCCTTCTCCACAAAGTTGACGAGACGGGATGTTCTTTGTCGCTCTTCTTCTGTGTTTTCCGATGGCATGCTTAATACTCGACTGGCAATCATCGGTACGACGGTAAGCGCAACACCCAATGAAGCCAATAGGCTAAACGAAACAGCTATAGCCAAAGGTGCAAATAAGTCTCCGACCATTCCCGTTATAAACACAACGGGGAGGAAGACAGCGATCGTCGTCAGCGTTGAAGCTGTGATGGCTGTTCCTACTTCTCTTGTTCCTTCATAAGCTGCTTGTTTCGGCGATTTTCGCATTGATAGGTGCCGATATATGTTTTCGATCACAACAATGGAATTATCGACCAACATTCCGATACCGAGCGCAAGCCCCCCGAGCGTCAACATATTCAAACTGATATCGGTAAAGAAAAAGAGGGCAAAGGTGACAATAATGGAAAATGGCATGGAGAGCCCTATAATAAATGGTGTTTTTAAATTACGTAAGAAGGCAAAAAGAACCAACATCGCAAGGATACCGCCAGTCACTAACATGACAACGACATTGTCCACGGCCTCTTGAATAAATTCCCCTTCACTGTAAAGCGTAACGACCGATAAATCTTCATAAGCGTCCTCTTGCAGCAACGCCGCCAGTTCATCGTTGAATTCTTGCTCTAATTGAGTCGCATTCGCATCAGACTCTTGCATGACACTGAACTGCATGGCGGCTTCCTGGTTCGCCCGGGTAATGGCATCCTCATCTTCCGTTGAGAAAGAAATGCTGGCAACGTCATCAAGCGTGATGTCGTCTCCGGTTTCCGGGTCCTGGGAAATCACGAGCTCTTCCAGATCTTCCTGATCCGTCAGCTCACTTAATACACGCGTAGTGATATTACGATCTTCATCCTCAACAATGCCACCGGGAACGGCAATGTCATTTCCCTGGATCATGTCAACAACATCACTTTGCTGCATATTGGCGTCATTTAAATCATCTTGATTGAGCTCTACTTCATAGAGTTCAGTGATGGATCCGGCTTCATCTACGTCCGCAACACCATCTACTCGAGATAACTCTTGTTGCATGTCTAAAGCATCATCTTGGAAGTCACTGACCTCATCCCCGTTTGCCGAGACGGCGAGCTGCATGCTCGGGAGCATGGAAGGGTCAAATTCTATGAACGACGGTTGCCCGGCATCATCCGGAAGCTCCGCCTGTGTAATCGTCGAGACAATATCCGTTTCAACATCATCAATCGATGTGTCCTGGCTAAATTCCAGAATAATGATGGAAGACCCTTCAGCCGATTGGGACGTCATATCCTGCAAACCGGACGTTGCCGCCAGCTCCCCTTCCAGCTCTTCGGTCACATCATTAAGGACCTCTTCCGGGCCCGCCCCTTCATAACTTGTAGCTACTGCGGCCACCGGAGCCTCTACATCCGGAAAAAGCTGAAGCGGCAGCCGTGTCAAGGAAACAGCGCCCACAATTAAAAATAAGAGCATAATGACAATCGTAAATTTTGGTCTCTTGATAGAAAAATTGGATATCTTCACGTTTTATGCCTCCGGTTTTAAGTTATTCTCCCTGTATGTAGGGATTGCTGAACAACTTGCAGCTATCAGCTGAAGCCGGGATGCCGCTTCCATGGCTTCGCTTTCCGCGGACGAACGGTCAAGCCTCCTCGCGCAAAACCGGCGCTGCGGGGGCTTGACGCGTCCGTTTTTCCGCTGGAGTCTCGCCATTGCAGCACCGTCCCTCCGTACGTTGTCAGAAGTGCAAGGGTTTTTTTGTTTATAGGATAGATTTCCTTGCATCCAGTTTCGACAACACCAACGGAAAATGCTTATGTGCCAGTCTTTTTCCGTTATTCAGCAGTCCCTATGTAGAGGGGAATGATTTATGGCGTTTCTTCTTTAACAATAATGCCTTGAAGCTTGCGAATAATATCTCGAACTTGTCGCAGATCTTCCGTCTTTATTTTTGAGAAGTAATCCTGAACAAACATTTCTTCGATTCTTTTATATTCCTGATGAAGCTTTTCTCCGTTTTTTCCCAACGAAAGGTTTAATTCCCTGCGATTTTCTTTATTGATCGAACGAACGATAATATCTTGTTCTTCCAGTTTATTTAACGTTTGACTGACGGCACTTCGAGAAATGTCAAAATAAGAAGCGATGTCGGACATCGTTACGTTTTCAGTAGAAAAAATGTACATCAAAATCGATTCTTGCCTTTTCGTCAAACTGATGGCATCGAAGGTCGGAAGTTGCTGTTGCCGAATCAGACTTCGCTCAATGCTTTTCATCATTTCTACGATATCCTGAAAGATAATCTGATGCTCATGCAAGACATGCCCCCTCCAATCTTAAATTTATATACTGTTTAGTTAATTAACAAATAAGCAATTAAAAAAACATTAACAGGTTTATCCGCAAACATCAATGCTTAACATGTGAAAGGTTTATGAACGTGATTAATTCACTATTTTTTACGGGTTTGTGACATTATGTTTGTGTTGTTGACACGCACTTTGGGCTGTATATATAATTTAGATACAAACATTTCGTGTACGAATGATTAGGGCTGAAAATAATGAAGGGGGCGCTAAAATGGATCAAGATGAATATGAGAGCATTCGCCAAATGTTGGATTCTTTTCGTAAAATTGACCAAAGGCTCTATCAAATCATGAAGGAAGAAGCGGACAAGCTCGACGTCACCATTATGCAAACGTTAGTCCTTACAGGATTGTCCAAGAATCCGAATAGTACTCTTGGTGACATCGCCGAAGGGATGTATTCCAGCAATAGTACAATGAGTGGGATCGTTGATCGTCTTGTAAAGGCGAACTATGTGATCAGAGAACATGCACAATCGGATCGTCGTTCACTGACGTTGCGTCTGACACAAGAAGGGGGACGCAAACAAAAAGAAGCTTACAGGCAAATCATGCATCGGTTATCGACCCAATTAAATGATTATACCTCCGAGGATTTGGATCATCTCTTGAACGCTCATGATGACCTTTTGAAACAATTACAATCTGAAGAGCTACCTGAACATGAACGATGACGGATGTCTATCCAGTGTTATTTACAGGAATGGAAAAACTTTTTACTGGTGTACAAGTTTGCGATTGAAGAAATCAATTCCAAATTAACGTTTTTAAGTGAGGAATTTCATCACACGCACGAGCATAACCCGATTGAACATTTGAAAACGCGGGTGAAAGATCCCAAAAGCATTGCTGCTAAATTGGAGCGAAAAGGCTATGAAAGCTCGACGGCGCATGCTCAAGAATATTCATGATATCGCCGGCATTCGGATTACATGCCCGTTTGTCTCTGATATCTATACACTATATGAATTGCTGAAGCCCTATTGAGCATACGGACCCGAAAGTGAACAAGGAGGATAAGCAGATGGAGATCGCCCTAACGATATTGTTCATCTTTGTAGGTTTTGCTATTTATTTTTTCAATAAACGTGAATGGCCCAAAATGCTTTACTGCATCATCATCTCCGCAATGGTATTTACGATGAGCCTGCCCATGGTTGGAACATTTGAAGTGATTTGAGAATGAAACAAATGAGAAGGGAGAAGATTTCATTGGTTATTTTACTGACATCAACGGGATCCACTTCATGCCGATTAGCGAGAAGATGGTTGGAAGAACATCACATCCCTTTTACAGAGCGAGATATCTTTGCGGAACCCCTTTCCGTTGAAGAGGTGAAGGCTATTATGTGTATGACGGAAAATGGGACGGATGAGCTTATATCCAAACGTTCCAAGGCGTTTCAGAAATTAAACGTTGACGTTGATGAATTGTCTTTGCAGCATTTGTTTAAACTGGTCAGCCAACATCCGGGGCTACTGCGAAAACCGATCATTTTTGATCATAAACGTCTTCAAGTCGGGTATCAGGAAGAGGACATGCGCCGATTCTTATCAAGACAAATTCGGTCCTATCGCTTACAGGAAGCGCGAAAAAAGGAATTCTTCATCAATGAATGATCGAATACCAGCCGGTAAAATTTTCAAAAAATGTGGGTGAGACAATGACAACAGCCTATGTACGGCAATTATTTACCGGAAAAGTAAAGCAAGCGGGAGATCCAAATGCCACATCGCCAATGGATAAGCCGTGGGAAAGCGGTATTTTCAAAACGGTAACAAAGGAGCAGACTTGGGCGAGCGAAACCGGGCTTATCGGGGATGAAGTCGCCGATAAAAAAACTCATGGCGGACCGGAAAAAGCCATTTTTTCCTATCCAATCAAGCATTACGATTATTGGAAAAAAGATCTGGGGACGGACGCCATTGATGTCGGCGGCATGGGAGAGAATTTGGCTGTCCTTGATATAGATGAATCATCCGTCTGTATCGGGGATACGTACAGATTTGGCGATGCATTGCTTCAAGTGTCCCAACCAAGGCGCCCTTGCTGGAAGCCGGCAAGAAGATTTCAAACGATGGATCTTGCGTTAAGAATTCAAAATAGCGGCAGAACCGGATGGTATTTCCGAGTTTTACAGGAGGGCTACGTACGAGCAGGCGTCCATTTGGAATTGATCGAACGGCCATATCCGGAATGGACAATACAGGCATGCAATAACGTGATGTATATTGATAAAGATAATCTGCAACTGGTCGAGAAACTGGCATCATGCGAACTTTTGGCGACAAATTGGAAGCGTACGTTAAATAAGCGTATCCTCGGTCAATCTTCTTCCTCAGAAAAACGGGTATATGGACCGAATAAACACTAACTTTTGCTTTTGAAAAAACACCAATGGTTCTTCACTACAAGCATGCCCCGAACACACACCCTTTTAACGTAAAAAGAGAGGCTCCTCGGCGCCACTATGTCTAGGCATTAGAAAAGAACGCGAAGGTTATAGGCAAAGCGTATAACCTCAACGCTCTTCAGCGGGGTTGTCGATTTGATCGACATTATCAACGAAATAAACAAGGGATTTTAGCATGTCGAAATAAGATGCAAAGTCATTCCTTGGATCTCTGTAGTCGCTATGAATTTCCAATTGCATCGCTTCGGTCTGGTAGTGATGCCAACTCTGATAAGTGACTGTTCCTTCCCCGCTTGCAGGATAATTCTCATTGCGATAGACATCTTGGATCCCATTGTTTTCAAGGATGTATTTGAGAAGATCCGCCCGTTCATCACTGATGGTCTCTCCATGATCCGTTCCTATTTCCAAGTCAAAATCCCAACTTCCTCCTGCCCCATGTAAATCGATGACGAGATCTACCTCGTATTCCTCAATGATTTCTCCGATTTTTTCTTTATAAAAACCACCCAAAACATGATTCGCATCCTCCCCCTCATGGACATTGTATATGACATGGGCTCCCGTGAATGCTTGAATCAATAGCGCGATGGATCCGGTATAAATTTCTGCGTCAAGAACTGCATCTTCACGTATATGTGTTGTTGTGTGCGGAGCAGATACTAACACATTGCTGTCACCTGAACCTTGCACAAATTCCGTCTGACTGTCTGCATGAATATCACCGGCATAATCATTTTGCGAAAAGCGTTCTTCATAATCGAAAACTTTTTCCTCAAGGTCCCCGTTTTCGTATGCTTCTTGTATTTCATTCTTCCCGGAAACGTCAAACGTTTCTTCGTCAAACGATTCATTCCCACATCCAACCATCAGACATATAACCACCAATGTAAGTAAATATTTGATATGGATCCGTCCTTTTAAAGGCATCGCTCCTCTGGTGAACGTTTTTCCGATGCCCGGAGTGCACTCAGCTATCCCTTTAAGCCGTTTCCCGGCGCCTTTTATCCCCCATGTACTCCTCATCCCATTCTTCATCTGTCGGAGGGTACGTTTTTTTCAATTGAAAAGCGAGCAGTAACGCGATGGCGGTTAAAAGACCCATCAAACCAAAGGAAACGATCGCGCCGAAGATTTCCGGATGAGCAATATTTGGGCTTCCGTCACTCACCTGCGCGGATGTTGTCATTGTCGTCACTAGCACAGCCGTTCCAATGGAGGCGGCCATTTGTCGCACCGTATTGGTTACCGCCGCTCCATGCGGGATCAATTTTGGCGGCATTGTATTCAGCCCGGCAGTATTTACCGGCATCATTACCATAGAAAAACCGAACATTCGAATCGCAAACATCACTGCTATAAACATAAGTGAGGTGGTTGTATCAACGAAAAGAAACGCAAATGTCGAGATTGTCATCAATATAAGGCCTGGTATCGCGAGTGCCTTCGCACCGATCCGATCGAAAATGCGGCCTGTGATCGGAGCCAACAATCCGGCAAGCAAAGCACCGGGCAATAATACGAGCCCCGCTTCCATGGCTGTAAACCCACGCATGTTTTGCAAGTATAAAGGGATGATGGTCTCCAAACCAATCAGTCCCAAAAAACCAATCGCGCATATGATCGTCGAAAGGGTGAAGATGCGCTGCTTAAAAACACGCATTTCCAGCATCGGATGCCCCATACGAAGCTGTCGAAGTATAAAAATTACGATGGTCACGGTTCCAACCGCCAAAACAGTAAGTGTAATCGGGCTGCCCCATCCGTAGTTCCCGGCACTCGTAAAACCGTACAACAATCCGCCGAAACCGAAGGTCGACAAAATGATGGATCGTGGATCAACGCTCGGATTTTTACGATCGGTCACATTCCTCATGATAAAATAGGCCACAATCATCATAATAACAGCTAGTGGTAAAATACCCCAAAATAAAAAACGCCACTCAAAATTAGACGTGACCCAACCGGAGATTGTTGGGCCGATTGCAGGCGCAAACGAAATGACGAGGCCGATATAGCCCATGGCCGTTCCGCGCCGTTCCACCGGAAATATGAGGAGGAAAACCGTTTGCATGAGCGGGAGCATAACACCTGCCCCGGCGGATTGAATAATGCGCGCCGTCAGCAAAGAAGGAAAATTGGTCGCCACCCCGCCGAGCAATGTCCCAAGCGTGAAAACAGCCATTGCCGTCAAAAAAAGTTGCCGTGTCGTAAATTTTTCAATCAAAAACGCGGAAACCGGGATCATAATTCCATTGACGAGCATAAACACGGTAGTTAACCATTGGGCCGTATTCGCGGTAATATTCATTTCTTCCATGATCGGAGGGATAGCCGTAATCATTAACGTCTGGTTCAATACAGCGATAAAAGAACCGGCAATTAAGAGCCCTGCGATCAATACTCTATTATAATTTTCATGTTCATTCATATGGGCCACCACAATTTTTCAGAGACTAAAAGGCAATTATACGCATCTATTGGAAAATCGGCAATTAAGATGAATCAGCATCCTTAAGCCCCATGTTTCAAATCTTTGTTCGCACGTTCCATAGTTCGGGAAAAAATTGATGGTTGAGCACGTGTTTAAGATAACCGACCCCGGAAGATCCGCCTGTGCCGGTTTTATTTCCAATAATACGCTCCACCGTTTTCATATGCCGAAAGCGCCATTGCTGCAATTGGTCTTCCACATCGACTAACTTTTCTGCCAATTCATACAGACGCCAATAATTCTCTACGTCACGATAAACGTCAAGCCAAGCTTTTTCCACGGATGGATCAGCCTCATACGTTTCAGACATATCCCGGTTTAATATGGCCGGATTGATGTCAAATCCTGCTTTTGCCAATGCTTGAATCGATACATCATACAATCCCGGTTTGTGCAGTGCTTCGTTTAATTGCTGATGTAAAGCGGGGTCTTTTTCATAAATCTCCAGCACATGGCGGGTCTTGTATCCGAGGGCAAACTCGATCATTCGGTACTGGTACGACTGAAAACCGGAAGCCTTTCCGAGATGCTCACGGAATTCCATATATTCCGAAGGGGTTAATGTGGAAAGAACATCCCAAGCCCGTACCATTTGGGATTCGATGGATGATACACGAGCCAACATTTTAAAGCTTGCCGATAGTTCTTCATTTTTAATTGCCTCTATGGAAGCATGAAGCTCATGCAAGATTAATTTCATCCAAAGTTCTTGGACTTGGTGAATCAAAATAAACAACATTTCATCATGATGTCCCGATAATCGATGTTGGCTCGATAAGAGCCGTTCGAGATCTAAATAATCGCCGTAAGTCATCCGCTCCCGAAAATCAAGGTGAATATCGCCATTACGATTCTTTTCCGACATCATGCTCTTCCTTCCCATATAATGGTCTTATTGCCGCCCGCACCGGGCTCCCATCTGCATCTGCCAAAGGCAATGGCAAAGCGACGAATTCATAGTCTCCGGGGGCTAACCCATCGAGCATCACATTTTCCAAAATGTGAATCCCATGATCAGAAAACGCGTGATGAGCCGGCAATGCTTTGCTGTCCAACGGATCGACCGAGGGGACGTCTACGCCGATTAAACGAACACCTTTTTCTTTTAAAAAAGGGACAATGGTTGCATCGATAGCTGGAATACGCTCCGGAAACCGTTCCCGATCATTCGGGAGCGACGTTCGCAATAGTACACGCGGAGGGAGCGCATCTGTATCCGCCGCTGCAAATGCTTGTGCGTCAATACGTTTTGTGCAATGCGTGACATCAATTAAGCGAGCCTTGCCTATGAACACATTGATATCCAAGTCAAGGATGCCGCTGCCTTCGTTATCAAAATGAAACGGAGCATCGACATGCGTGCCGGTATGTAAACTCATCGCTATTTTCCCGATATTCACCGATCCACTCATCTCTTTCGTTACCGCTCGTTCATAAGAAAACGGAGTGTCGTTCGGCCAAGTGGCAATTTTCTGATCCAATGGTTGGGAGATATCAATCCACGTTGCTTCATTACCCAATTTATGCCACCACCCCTCGTTTATTTTCATACTTCTTGAACGTTTCCTTTTCCATGATCATTTGTAAGCGATCGATCACGCGCCAAACCTCCGTAAACGTATTATAAAACGGAACGGGGGCCAAGCGGATGCCTTTGGGAGCACGAAAATCCGGAATAATCCCTTCTGCCTTTAATGCTTTGCAAATCCGTGCCGCCTCACGATGTTCAAGATACACATGCCCGCCGCGCTGTTCATCTGCCCGAGGATTGGCAATCGAAAACCCCATTCCTTCCAGTTTGCTTTCCGTCAATTCCATCATGTAGCGAGTGAGCGCAAGGGATTTTTTTCGCAGTTGTTCCAGTCCCGCTTCCTTAAACAATTCCAATGAACCGATTAATGGGGCGGCACTCAATATATGCGGCGTTCCCAATTGGTATGCTCCGGCATCATCCGCTGGTGTCATGGCATGTTCCATATCAAATTGTTTGTCTTTTCGCGAACCGAACCAACCGGTCAAACCGGGCGTTTGAGCCATGTGCTTCTGATGGACAAACAATCCTCCTACTGCGCCCGGACCGGCATTCAAATATTTATAATTGCACCATACAGCGAAATCGACGCCCCAATCATGTAAATGATGGGGGAATACACCGATCGAGTGGCACAAGTCAAATCCAATCGCGATGTTTCGATCGTGGGCTGCTTCGGTCAGACGTTGCATCGATAGAATCTGCCCGCTTCGGTATAAAACCGATGGCAAAACAATCAACGCAACGTCCTCGGTCATCTTTTCAATCATATCTTCCTCGTGTAACGTTGTCCCGTTCCGGCTATTCACGAAGACAAGGTGTTCCTCCGGATCGTACCCTTTGAGCTTTAACTGGCTTTGCAACGCATAAATATCAGTGGGAAACGCTAATTCGTCCGCTAAAATTTTCGTTTTCGACCCTTTCGGCTGATAAAACGTGGAAACGAGTTGGTGAAGATTCACCGTCGTAGAACCAGTGGCAACCACTTCGTCCGCCCGGGCTCCAATGAGCGGAGCTGTTTTCGCTCCCAACCTTTCCGATAAATAAAACCAAGGCTCTTCCCCTTCGGTCCATCCGTCAATTCCATATTGTTTCCAACTTTCCAATGCATCCAGCGCTGTTTTCTCCGCTCGCTTGGATAATATACCCAATGAATTTCCGTCAAAATAAATTTTTTCATTATCAATATAAAATTCATCACGGAATCCGCTCAACGCATCGCATTGATCGTATTCCTGCGCTTTTGCATAGGATTTATCCATCAAGGCATCTCCTCCTTGTATCCATCATAACATGAAGGGTGCATTTTTATGTTTACAACAATCAATCCCGGACATAATAAGGGCATGTATGGAAGAAAGGAGTGACACGATTGATCGTCTTTACAGCCGCTAAAGAACTGTTGGAAAAAGACCTTATCGAACAGGAAAAAATCGATCAGGAGCAGGAACAACGACAACAAGAACAAGAGAATGCTCAACAAACGAACCAGTCAACCTCGGAGCCAAAAGGCGAAGGTTAAAAGATGTTCGAAAAGGTGGGAAGCTTCGAGGATTCGGAGCTTCTTTTCGGCAGGTAAGATTTATTGCCTGCATAGCGTCCCGTCCCCGAAAATGTGAGAAAGACGAAAAAGAAGGACGCTAGATGCCTCCTGCGTCCCTGTAAATAAGAGAAAGTGAAAAATGAAGGACGCTAGGCGACTCCTGCGTCCCTGTAAATGAGTAAAAGCGAAAATAAAGGGACGCAAGACATCTCCTGCGTCCCTGTATAAGTGCAACTAAGGTTTTTGCCATAAAAGCTCGGCGAAAAACCAAGTTTCCCAAAAAAGGAAGCGTTCGAATTAAACTTGGACAATGCGCATAACAATGGGTATACTTATGTCTATAGGGGGGCTTGCCATGGGAGTGTTTTCCTTTTTTAAAACAAAATCGGCCGATAACAAGCTTTCTTCTCCCGAAGATCCGGAAAAAACATCAACATGGGCCGAGGCAATACATATCGAAGACCCTTTTGAAAAAGAAAAAATGTTATCCCACGCCGAAACAAATGCGGAAAACGTTATCGAGATGCATTTTATTTACAATCAGTTCATCCATTTGTATTACAGACAAAGGAATAAATGGGCGCACGCTCCGCGGCTTTGCAAAGAATATTGTGGCAGGGATATTGAAATCTTCCCTGAATTTATCGAAAAGTACATCGAAGAAAACCTTAATGGGGATCGTGATCCTGAAAAACTTCCACTCAT
The DNA here is from genome assembly GCF_016495865.1 of Salicibibacter cibi. NCBI lineage: Bacteria > Bacillati > Bacillota > Bacilli > Caryophanales > Bacillaceae > Salicibibacter > Salicibibacter cibi. The sequence continues at coordinate 217,970 of NZ_CP054706.1, read as the reverse complement.
GCCATCCTTTAAAAGGTTAATCATTATCCATGAAACAAATGGCGATCTTCAAAAAGCGATCAATACATGCAAATTGGCCGTCAGTCATCAATTACGAGACGGCTCGGAAGAAGGATTCGAAGGCAAGTTACAAAGGTTGGAGGACCAAGCCGAACCGGAGAGCGCTACGTAAGACAATTATTTCATTCGGCTGATGGCTCTGATCCGGTTGACCGGCCGCCTCTTGCACGCAATCGTCCCGGGTCACCCCTGTTGGTGGCAGGGACCCTGCTCATGCAGGTATATGCAACTCCGTTGTTAAAATGGAGTCGCAGAACTGCAGAATGAACTGGTGACACAGGAATGAGCAGTCTCTTTTATACCTTCCTCGCGCGCAACAAAACTTACGATTGTTTCCACTTATAGAGCACCGCATTGAGTTGGCCGCCGACAATGAGAATGATGCCCGTTAAATAAAACCAGATCATGAGCACGATGATGCCTCCGATCGCGCCATACGTCGCTTCATAATTCCCGAAGTTGGAAACGTAATAAGAAAAACCAACGGAAATTAACTGCCAGACGACGGTTGCAAACAATGCACCCCAAAATACTTCTCGCAGCTTAAAAGCGGCATTAGGTGCAGCAAGATACAACACCATAAGGACGAATACCATAATGCCGATAGCGACAACCCACCTTAAAACTTGGTAGAGCAATGCCATGTGATCGGCAAGAGGAATGAATGACTGAATGAAATCCATCATTGCCTGTCCAAATACGGGCAAAAACAAAGTAATAGCGACAACAAAAACCATGGAAAAGGTTAAGGTCATCGACAAAAGCCTCACGGTCAGAAAAGACCTCGTTTCTTCGACTTCATAGGCACGATTCGTCGCGCGAATAAAGGCATTAATGCCTCCGGATGCCGTCCAAAGCGTACCGATAAGACCGACGGAAAGCAACCCGCCTCTCGTATCGCTTAAAAGGGAGGAAACATTATTGGCAATGAGTTCCCCGGTTTCCCCGGGAGCATACGTCTGAATAAAATCAACCACCTGACTCACCGGCAATGAAAAGTAAGGAAGCAATGTCAGGATAAATAATAACAACGGAAACAACGACAATAAAAAATAATACGCCAATTGCGCGGCAAGCCCCGTCGTCTCATCGTTCATAAATTTTTTCACAAGCATCATTATGAATGCTTTCGGTTTTTGGATAGAAAATGTGCGAACCCTCATGTTTTTCATCCCTACTAACGTTGATTTTCAGATTTTTAGTAGCATAATTTCAGCGAATCATGTATAATACTGTATAGGGGAAGGGGATAGATCCCCTTCTAATGGATTGGCGATTGATTCAATCTTTGAACCAATCGGCGCATCGTAAGGCAAGCCGCCTCAAGGCTTGTCTTACTTTTTTTCTGTCCCATAATGCTTGTGCCAGCAAGTACAGAAGCAGAAAAACTAACGCCTCAACCAATATCCTCACCCCCTTTCTGTCGGGAGTGGCAGCCTGCCCTATACAGCGTTGGCTACGTCCTCATTATACTACATATAAATGGTTTGGATAGTGAGATTTTATATTTTCTTGGTTTCCTACGTTCGCGGCTAATAATCCTCATCCCCCTAAATAAGGCCCTACGATCTCTTGATGGCTTTTCACATCAATCCCCGCGCCGGTCACGACGATGGCCGTTGGCCCTTTCGGTCGGATAGTGCCATTCAATAAGGCACCGACGCCAACCGCTGCCGCGCCTTCGACGACGAGTTGATGGTGCTCGAACAGAAACGCCATCCCTTTCGCGATGTCGCTTTCCGCCAACCGCGTGCGCGTGTCTACGTATTTTTGGATCGCGGAGAACGTGTATTGATTATCGAGCCCGATACCTCCGAGCAAACTATCGGCATAGGTGGAATGTTCGGGAATCTCGATCGGATTTCCGGCTTTAATGCTTTCATCCATGGCTGCGCCCTTTTCAACGCTGATGCCTGCAATCTGTATCGCCGGATCGGTATGTTTTAGGGCCATGCCTATCCCTGCCAATAGCCCGCCCCCGATAAGCCTGCCACGACGGTTTCCAGTTCGGGGAGGTCTTCCAATAGTTCAAGCGCGATCGTCCCTTGCCCGGCAATGACCTCAGGATGATCGAAAGGCGGCACAATCGTCAATCCTTTCGCACGGCTTTGTTTTTGACAAGCCGCTCCCGCTTCATCCTGACTTTTTCCGATGACGACGAGTTCTGCGCCACTGCCTCGCAATGCTTCTTTTTTTGCTTCCGTGACCGATTCCGACACAAAAATCGTCGCGCGTATGTTCATCTGCTTCGCCGCATAAGCAACCGCCAGCCCGTGGTTACCGGTGGAAAACGCGCTTACGCCTCGTTTTTTTTCCTCCTCATTTAGAGCAGATAAAAAATTAAACGCTCCCCTAAGCTTAAACGAACGGGTCGGTTGCATCGTTTCCAGCTTTAAATAGACCGGAACGCCGCTTTTTTCCGAGAGTACGGGACTCGCGATCAACGGCGTTTTATCTACATGTTCGCGCAATCGCTTTCGCGCCTTCCAAACAGAACGCATCATGGACCCCCTTTTTTTCATATATATACATGACTCTACCCGTAAAATGCGGATTAATGAACCTCAAAAAAGGAAATAGAATTAAAAAAGGAGTGTGATGGGTTTTGGATATCCATAAAGAAGAAACAATCCGCCGGCATGTATCACTTTCCAAAGACGCGTTATCGAAAATTGAAAACGCTTTTCGGCGTCTTCACGAAGGAGGCGTCTCGCAACCGCCCGTTATCCATGTCAACATCCCGGAACACAACGGAGAAGCCGATATCAAAACCGCCTATATTCCCGGTTTTGATACATTCGCGATTAAAGTGTCCGCCGGTTTTTTTGAAAATCCGCAAAAAGGACTGCCCAGCCTCGGCGGCCTCATGCTAGCCATGGATTCGGAAACTGGGATCCCGAAGGCGTTGCTTCAAGATAACGGCTACTTGACTGATGTACGAACTGCACTCGCCGGAGCCATAGCCGCAGATCAACTTGCCGTACAGGATATTTCAAGCGTTGGCGTGATCGGCACGGGGCTGCAGGCACGGTTGCAAGTCGAAGCGTTGCAACTCGTTCGTTCTTTTCATGAAGTACACGTCTATGGACGCACAGCCGAAAATGTAAAAAAATACCAAAAGGAAATGGAAGAAAAGCACGGCCTTACGGTTCGATTGGCAGAAAACCCCGAAGAAGTCGTGCGCGGCAATGACCTTGTGGTCACGACGACGCCTGCCAAAGAACCGTTAATAAAACCGGAATGGCTTCACGATGGCTTGCATATCACCGCCATGGGATCCGACGCTGAACAAAAGCAAGAATTGGACCCGGCGATTTTTTCAAAAGCGGATCTCGTAGTCGGCGATCTTACCTCACAAGTGTTTGCAATCGGAGAGCTTCAACATGCGAAAACCATCATAAAAGAAGACGATGTGACGGAGCTCGGAAAAATCTTAAGCGGTGATGCGACCGGTCGCACGAAAGATCAACAAGTGACCGTGGCGGATTTAACCGGCACAGGCGTGCAAGACACAGCTATTGCCAACTATGCTTTGGCACAGCTGAAAGATGCTTAATTGACAACCTTCTGTTTAAGAACGATAAAGAAAAATAAAACGTAACTGGCGATTAAAACGGTTCCGCCACCAATATAAATAATCAATGTTACGACATACGGCAAAGCTTCCAGCGCTCCCGCAAGGTGAATCCACATGCCGATCACCAGAAAGACCGTTCCAATGATCGCTGTCCATGTCTGGGCGCTAGCCAACTTTCTCGATACAGAAAAAAGTTGGTAATAGATGCCCCAACTGAAAAGCGATAACCAGCCGACGACGAGGGCGTGGGCGTGCACGGGTCGTAATGCCGGCGACCCGGCACCTGCCATATGTCCGCCTAACCCCACTCCAATCAATCCGAAGATGGCAGCGAACACCAGCAAACGTTTCGTATATCGGTTCATGCGTATCTCTCCTCTCTCTGTCAAAATCCTATCATAGCGAAAGCCATTGGTCACGACCAACAGATGCATGACTTCGACAGTCTTACGAACACATGGGCATTATTTTATGATAAGATAAAGTGATAAAACCTACATAACACAGGAGGACAACATGGAGACGGAAGTCATTACGCTCGGAGAAACCATGGTTGTATTGGAAGCGACCGATACAGGGCCGATGAAATATGCGAATTATTTTCAAAAACGCTTCGGCGGAGCGGAGTCTAATTTCGCGATCGGGATGACGAAATTGGGACACGCTGTGACTTGGGTCAGTAAAATCGGCGAAGACGAACTTGGCGAATACTTACTGCACGCCATCCGCGGCGAAGGAGTAGACACTTCCTTTGTGACGACCGATGCGGAAGCGCCGACAGGGTTGTATTTTAAAGAAAAAAGACGGCCGAATCAAAACCACGTTCATTATTATCGCGCAGGTTCAGCGGCGAGCAAATTATCGCCGGACGATCTTCACGAAGCTGTGTTTTCGGAAGGAAAGATCCTACATATCACCGGTATTACGCCGTTCCTGAGTGAGACATGCGACGAAACGGTGGAGCGCGCCATTGATCGTGCACATGAACACGGACTGATGGTTTCTTTTGACCCGAATTTGCGTTTTAAAATCATGCAATGGTATGGAGAGGAGCAAGCAAAAGAACGAATCCGGTCACTCGCGGCCAAATCCGACCTCTTTTTACCCGGTCTAGATGAAGCGGAATGGATGTACGGCACCCGCGATGAGCAAACAATCGCAGCACGGGCGTGGAAAGACGGGGCTAAAGACATCGTTATCAAAAACGGCGCCAGCCACTCATACTATGCTGACCGATATCGAAAAGAAGGGAGCGTTTCCAGCTACAAGGTGGAGGAAGTGGTTGATCCGATCGGTGCCGGCGACGGTTTTGCCGCAGGGGTGATCGCCGGTTTGCTGGAAGGCGAATCCCTTGAAGAAGCGGTTCGATTGGGATCAGCCGTCGGCGCGCTCGTCGTCAGTTCCCCGGGGACATTGAAGGATTGCCGACGCGCGCGGAAGTAGAAGCATTTACAGGCAAAACAACGACCGATGTAAGTCGCTAAAAAAAGGAGCATTTTTTCGATGAAAACAAAGTTGCCGCAATTACTCGAGTCCGGCGTTGTTGCCGTTATGCGCCGATTGCCAAGTGAACATATTCATCACATTGCCGATGCACTCGTTGCCGGAGGTGTCACCGGACTGGAAATTACCGTTGACTCGGATGATGCATTCGATTCCATTCGCGAACTCCGCGAACGTTTGGGGGACAGAGCGGTTGTCGGGGCGGGCACGGTCTTGGATCAAGAAACCGCTGTCCAGGCGATTCAAGCGGGCGCTGAGTTTATTTTTGCCCCGACGCTTGACCAGGCGACCATTGAGGCAAGCAATCGGTACAATACGATCGTCATCCCGGGGATCTTCACGCCAACAGAAGCATTGCAAGCAAAAAATTGGGGGCTGACCTCGTAAAAGTATTTCCGGCTGATGCTGTAGGTCCCGCTTTTATAAAAGCATTGCAAGGCCCACTCGGCCATATTCCAATGATGCCCACGGGGGGCATTGACCTCGGTAATATTGCCGATTATATACGCGCCGGTGCCGTTGCCGTAGGTGCGGGCGGTTCATTGCTGGATAAAAACTTGATTTTGGCCCGGGATTGGGAAGGCTTAACCGCACACGCGAGGAAGTTCGTCGCTGAGGCGCGGCCGAGGTAACGGGGGAGGGGACGCGAGGGTGCCTTGCGTCCGTCTTTTTCGGCTTTCTTCCTTTCTCGCGGACGCTGGCTGCCTCTTCCGTTCGTCTTTTTCGGCCTTCTCTCATTTTCGGGGACGCTGGATGGCTCTTCCGTCCGTCTTTTTCGGCCTTCTCTCATTTTCGGGGACGCTGGATGGCTCTTCCGTTCGTCTTTTTCGGCCTTCTCTCATTTTCGGGGACGCTGGAGCTCTTCCGTCGTCTTTTTCGGCCTTCTCTCATTTTCGGGGACGCTGGATGGCTCTTCCGTTCGTCTTTTTCGGCCTTCTCTCATTTTCGGGGACGCTGGATGGCTCTTCCGTTCGTCTTTTTCGGCCTTCTCTCATTTTCGGGGATAGCTCTTCCGTTCTTTTCGGGGACGCTGGCCAGCTCTTCCGTCCGCATTTTTCCGCTTTCTCCCATTTCCAGGGACGATGGAGCTGTCCCTAAAAGATTGCCTTGGTGAACTCAATCCGTATAGTATGAATGCCGCCCATTTCTGACGAGTTTGAAACGCTCGCCGAGGGCTTTTATTACCATTTTCTTATCACCACGGAGGGCGCACCATTCACGGATGACAGGCGTGGTTATTTTGCTATCCGGAAAAAGGACTTTGTAATCTTCTGCACTCCGAATAATCCCGGATTTAACCTTTTCGACGTAGCCGCAACGTTCGCAACCAAAACTTTTCCCTCTATGAACCATCATCGCGCCACACTCAACACATACCACTCCTTTCGCCAATCGATCAAAGTCATAATCCGGAAGCTCGGTATGCGGGGACTCCTTTTCATGTAGGGACACTAACTTTTCAGCTAGATGCTCGTGTTTGCGGTTGATCTTTGATGGTTCGTTGTTCAATTTTTTCATATAGCGTTGAAGTTGGGGTGAAAAAACAGCCGGTAGATTGGAGGGGGCATTGTAGAGCATAAATGCAGGGTTGTTAAAAATAAGGAGGGGTTCAACCGGGAGAAAGTTCAGTTTGAGGCGTTGAAGCAATTGGCGGAGAAGATAGTCGCTTCGTTTTAACTGCAGCAACGGATCGTTGATTTCTTTGCCAGGCATTATATACCACGTGTCTTGGTCCGTATAATAATCACCTTCATAATATTTCCCATTAAAAAGATAGATCTTGTTAGAAAAAATAAGCAGTGTGTCGATTTGGAAAAGCTGTTGTTTATGCTTGAGTAATAAGTCATTGACGATTAGGCAATCATTCGTTAAGTCTTCCAGCCAAACATCCAGTTGCCGTTCGCCTTCAAATCCCTTTTCCAGATTTAAATAATACTGTTTATCCGGCAAAGTCATGCGTGGATTCAATAATCGCAAAATTTTTAATTCGTAAGACGGTTCACGTTCTCTTACTATCATGGCATCCGTCCTTTCATAGATTTCTATATAGTATACCAGGAAGACAACACCCGCGCACGTTTACGCGGGTTTCTCTTAAATCCATCCTCGTTCATATTGCGATGGTATATCCAATTTATCGGTTTGATGGACAGCTTGCGCCGCCCTGTATGGGAAATAGGGATCCCTTAACATTTCCCGCGCCATCAGTACGAGGTCAGCCCGGCCGTTACGGATATGATCATCCGCTTGCATCCCCTCGTTAATCAAGCCGACGGCGGCTGTTCGGATATCGGCAGCTTGCCGGATTTTTTCGGCAAAAGCAACTTGATACCCCGGACCGACATCAATGTTTGGATTGGGCGTGTTCCCGCCGGAACTACAATCGATAAGGTCTACGCCTTCTGCTTTTAAGCGTTTCGACAGTTCAATGGAATCATCTAGTGTCCAACCGCCATCGACCCAATCAGAACTGGAAATACGGACAGTGAACGGCAAATCGTCCGGCCATTCTTGTCGCATGATTCGCGCTGTTTCCAAGGTGAAACGAATGCGATCTTCAAAACTGCCGCCATATTCATCGGTGCGCTCATTCGCGAGCGGGGAATAAAAACTATGCGCTAAATAACCGTGAGCAGCGTGAAACTCTATCCATTGAAAACCAGCCTCCCTGGCTCTAACCGTTGCTTGGCGAAACGCGTCCTGAATCTCATGAATCGTTTCTACAGATAGCTCTCGCGGTGTCCGGTGTTTTTCGGAAAACCGAACGGCACTTGGGCCGACAACCTCCCAACCCCTTGATCATCGGGAAGATTCACGCCGTAATCTTTTTGCTTCCATGGTGCATACGTCGATGCTTTTCTCCCCGCATGCGCTAGCTGAATACCCGGAACTGCTCCCTGTTCTTTGATGAATCGGGTCAACCTTTGAAAAGCTTCAATATGTTGATCAGTATAAATGCCCAAATCCTCGGCAGAGATTCGTCCTCGCGCTTCTACTGCCGAAGCCTCGGCAATCACAAGTCCCGCACCGCCTATCGCACGGGAACCGAGATGAACGAGGTGCCAATCGTTAGGAAAACCATCCTCGGCACTATATTGGCACATCGGTGAAACGCCAATTCTGTTTCGCAACGTGATATTTTTAATGGATAATGGTGAAAAAAGATGTGGCATAAGGGGCTCCTTTCTTGTTGATGGCAAACGCGATAGGTGCGTACCGCACGTTTAGCGGCCAAATTCATTATGGCATAAACCCATCCCGGTTGACATAGATCTGCTCGTCAGGAAAAACACGCTGAAACCTTCTCATTAGTTTTTGATAGGCGACCGGGTCGTACCATTTTTCCAAGCCCAGTTCTTCATATTTTTCCCGAATGCCCAAGTTTTCGGTACGTCGTCCTCCGCTGCCGTCACCCATAAAAAAATCATCAATGCAAACGCGGGCCACATATTCCCGCAATAGATCCGGGAACGACCGACTGCTTGGCAAAAGCGGCGCAATGGTCGCCTGGGCCGGCACACCCGCTTCCTTCAGCAATTGCAATGTTTTTAAACGGCCGCGAATCGCCGGCGCATCGGGTGTAAAGTGCTTGCGAATCTCTTCGCGGTCTGTTTCAATCGTCATGCTGACGCGTATTTTATTTTTCAGCCGTAAAAATAAATCAATATCCCTGCGCGCCATTGGACTTCTCGTCTGGACAAACAGAAAATCCGGCGGATCTTCGGCCATTACCTCAAGAAGCGATCGTGTAATGCGTTCTTCATGCTCGACCGGTTGATAAGGATCGGTACTGGAGGACATAAAGATGGTAACTTTGCCCTTTTTCTTGGCACGCGTCAGTTCTTTTTGCAAAAGGTCCGCCGCCCCTTTTTTTACATCGACCCACCTGCCCCACTCCCCTTCACGGAATGTGGAAACAGGCATCTGCCGAACGTAGCAAAAAGAACAGCCGTAGGCACAGCCCGTATAAGGGTTTAACGAATGGGTGTACCCGGACAAAAATCCGGTCCCTTTATTGAGGATTGTCTTTGGGTATTTATAAAGCAGTTCGCTTTGCATTGCGCTTCATCTCCATTGAACTTCTCGTCACTAAAGAAACGGGCGTGCGGTCGTTAATCATCAACAATCGCAGTCCAATTCATATGTGAAATTTTCATCCCGTCCTCATGTCTTATTATAACCGCTAAACATTGATCAATGAACATTATACAGTCATAATAGCAACATATTGAAACGGGAGGATAGCCATGCACTGGGAAGATCACAACGAAACTTTGCGAATTCTTGCACCGAAAGCATTTAGTTTCAAAGAAAACCTCGGCTATCTGGCACGATCAGCCGATGAATGTATGTTTGACATCATCGATGGAAAGATTCACCGGGCATTGGCGTTGCAAAATAAAACCGTCCTCGTTGAGATCAGCGCGGAGAACGACCGGATACTCGAGATCCGCTTCTCGTCGGAGACCACTCCACAAAACAAAAAAGACCGAGAAGAAGCTGCCCATTATATATGGGAATGGTTCGATATGGACACAAACCTAGAGCCGTTTTATCAGCTCGCGAAAGACGATCCGTTATTGTATGCACCTACGGCCCAATTTTATGGGTTAAGAAACGTTGGACTTCCCGATTTATTCGAAGCCATCGCGTGGGGAATTTTAGGGCAGCAAATCAACCTTTCTTTCGCCTATACGCTAAAACGCCGTTTTGTAGAAGCATTCGGGGAGAAAGTGAATAATGATTGGCTTTTCCCTCGTCCGGAAAACATCGCACAACTTGAGGTCGAAGATTTGGCACGTTTAAAAATGACAAAGAAAAAAGCCGAATACCTTATCAACGTAGCCCAACTCATCACCAACAGTGAGTTATCAAAGGAAAAATTGCTTGAAGCAGACTTTAACACAGCTGAAAGGATGCTCGTGAGCATTCGCGGCATTGGCCCCTGGACAGCCAATTACGTGCTCATGCGCTGTTTACGTTACCCATCCGCTTTTCCCATCGACGATGTCGGGTTGCAAAACGCTATCAAACTTATGCTCGGATACGACGAGAAACCCACCAAAGCAGAAATCCGTCAATACGCCGAAAATTGGAAAGGCTGGGAAACGTACGCAACCTTTTACTTATGGCGAATCCTTTATTAAAAGCAAACCGCCCTGTTTCCTATACAGAGCGGTTTGCTTTGCTTCAACACATTAAGCATTTGTCTTGGCCGAGAATTCCTTCATCAATACGGGAGCAATCTGTTTTTTTCGGGAAACAACCCCTTTTAACACAGCAGTGTCATCATTAAGGCTTACATCAAAAGCACATTCCACTTTATCGCTATCATCACCTCTGGCGACGATAGTGGAATCACTATTAAGAATATCGGTAATCACGAACATGAAAACCGATAATTGTTTTTCCCGGATGATTTCATCCATTCTATCGGAAATTAGATCTTTATTTTCAAGCACATCTTCTACATCAACCGTGTTGACTTGTGCAATTTCCAGCTTGTTAGGTCCGACATCGAATGTTTTTGCATCCATAGCTAATAAGTCATCCGGCGTTTTATCGCTCATGTCGGCACCGGCTTTGAGCATTTCCAATCCATAGCTTTCCAAATCTGCATCTGCAATGCTCGCCAGTTCTTTGGCAGCTTGAACATCTTCATTCGTGCAAGTCGGTGATTTGAACAACAATGAATCGGAAATGATCGCAGACATCATAAGCCCTGCCAAATCTTTCGGGATATCCACATTGTTCTCCTTAAATAATTTCAACAAGATCGTGGCCGTACACCCACAGGTTCCGCGCGGTAGTAGAGAGGGGCCATCGTTTCAAAGTTAGCGATGCGGTGATGGTCAATCACCTCGATGACTCTAAAATTTTCCCTGTCGTCTATGCTTTGTTGAGCCTCATTATGATCAACGAGAATGATTTCCTCAACACCCTTTCGAACATCCTCGTCAGCAAAAACAGGCGGTTCAACTTGAAAATAATGAAGGGCATATGCCGTTTCTTTATTTACATTACCGATTCGAACCGGTTGTGCATGAACACCTAGTTGTTTTTTCAAATAGGCATAAGCAATGGCCGAAGAAATCGAGTCTGTATCCGGATTTTTATGGCCGGTCACAAGTACTTTAGACATCCAATAACCTCCTGATATTCCCTTGTCGCGTTTCGACGTTTTGCGAGTATTCCTCCTTAAGAAGAATAACATCTCTCTTCGTAATGGACAATATCCCGAGGTTATAAATTGAACTTCCATCTGGCTCCCGGCATCCGATATCTAACCCACGGAGGTTAAGCCGAGAATTTGGCAATGGTCTTTCGCAAATCATCTGCTTGCTTCGTTAACGTGGATGCCGCTTCTGCCCCTGCGGTAATCATCGTGCTTTGCGATTCACTTGTTGCCGTCACTTGTTGGGCACCTGCGGATGTTTCCTCTGCAATCGCCGCCACTTCCTGTGACTGATGGGACGTCTGTTGAATCGTTTCTCTTTGCTGTCCGACGAGTCGGGTGATCGTATCAACGGTTTTTGCGACATCGGTACAGGAAGATACGAGCTGATCAATCACATGTTTTGTGTTTTTTCCTTTAGAAGCTTCGCTCCCCGATACATCCACTTGTGTTTGAATCTCTTTCGCGACCCGGCTTACATCAGTTTGAATGTTTTTAATCAGCGATGTTATGTTTTGAACAGCGTCCGAACTTTCATCCGCGAGTTTTCTGACTTCATTAGCAACCACGGCGAACCCTCTGCCATGTTCTCCGGCCCTTGCCGCCTCAATGGAAGCATTCAAGGCAAGTAAATTCGTCTGGTCTGCAATGTCCCCGACCAGATTTATAATTTCCTCGACTTTCCGTGCCCCTTCTTCAAGTTTTCCCATCGCTTCCAATGATTGCTCGCTTCTGTTTTCAATTTCATTGATGCCATCCCAAAGAGAAAGTGTATTCTCACGGCTTTTCTTTAGTATTGTCACCATTTCCGTCGATGCTTCTTTTGAAGAAGTCGCTCGATCGTGAACATTATCCGCGATTTTCGTCATATCTTCCATCGATTCGGCGATGGACTGGATTGCTTGTGCCGTATTCTCAGCTCCACTTGCTATCTCACCCACGGTGTCAGTGATCTCTTCCGAACGACTCGCAGCTTCTTGCGACGACGATGATAGCTCATCTGCTTGTGTGTGGGTATGTGTTGAATGTTGATCGATCTCTTGAACGATCGTCCGAAGGTTTTGGTTCATTTTATTAAAAGCAAGGGCAAGTTCCCGCAGTTCATCGTCGGACTTAGTTACGGGAATTTCTGTTTGAATGTTTCCGTCAGCTGTCACCCTCGTAGCATGCGTCACTCGGGCGATCGGTTTTGTAATGACCGGCGCGAGCAGAAAAGCAAATACCGCACTCCAAATCAACCCAAGCAGAAGAACAGCTAATATCATTCCATCTTCGGAAATGCCAAATTGAGCCATGAAGAAATCAGATAGAAAAAAAATAAAAATCGCACTTACACCATATGTAATAAATGATATCCCGGTCACACCCAAAATTAATTTTCTGCGAATTCCAAAACGAAAATGTTTTCTGCCCATAATGTTCACCTTCATCCTTCTTTTTGCCCATATTTTACTTTATTTATGTATAAACGGCAAGTCTATCTGTTACTTTTGTTTTATTTAATTAAACGTTTGATGAAAAAAGAGAGGCGACCGCAGTTTGGCCACCTCTCTCTATTTCAAATGGGTATCTAAAAAATCAACCATTGCTGTATACGCCGTTATTTGATTTTTCATTTTCACGATCCCGTGGCCTTCATCCTCAAAACGGATATAATCGACAGGATGATTTCTTTTCTTGAGGTCAGCGATCATTTGCTCGGTTTCCGCGATCGGAACCCGTGGATCATTGGCACCATGAGAAACGAGTAACGGTGCGGTAATACGATCGGTATAATGAATGGGATCGATTTGATCAAAAAATGCATCGTTTTCTTCAATCGTCCCGTACTCGATTTCACGCAGTTTTCGACGCCAGGGTCCTGTGTTCTCAAGGAACGTGCGGAAACTGGAAATACCGACAAGTGCGATACCGGCATCGAATACATCCGGATGATGAGTGATCGAAGCAAGCACCATGAATCCGCCATAACTGCGTCCGATGACGGCCACCTGATTTTCATCGACCTCCGGTTCTTTTTTCAAAGTATTTGCGATCTCAACTAGATCTTGGACCGAATCCATTCGTTTACGAACGTCGTCCAAATGAATATACGTCCGTCCGTAGCCGCGGCTACCGCGAACATTGGGAGCGCAGACGATATAGCCGAGGTGAACCAAACATTGAATAACAGGGTGATATTCCGCTTTCGTCTGGCTTTCCGGACCGCCGTGCACCCAAAATGCCAACGGAGCTTGCTCATCAAGAATCTCCGGGTTATAAAGAAAAGAAGGAACCTCAAGACCATCAAATGAATGGATTTTATAAAGATCTGGCTTTCGGAGCTTTTCTTCAAAAGACGAAGTTGTTGATGTACAGTAAAGCCTGTTTATTTCTAAACGATTGGTTTCCAACGTCCAAAGGTCTGCGGTTGACGTCGGTCCATTGAAAACAAACGCAAGTTTCGATCCGTCAGCATTAAACGTTAAACCCTCGATCGTTCCCATTCCGACTTCCCAATCAACAATACGATCGTCTTCCAAGTCATACAGCCAACCTCGGTAACTGCCTGCTTCATTCGTCGTATACGCGAGTTTCGTTCCCTTTTGGTCCATCGTCAAATTCCCTGCATCCCAATCATGTTCGCTTAACCACGTAAACTCAAAGCTCTCCATGTCAATTTGGGCTAGTGACTTAAACTCCCGATCCTGATTACTTAAAACATAAAGCGTGTTTCCGTCCATACTAAACCTAGGGTTCGTGTAGGCGGCATGTATCTGTTGGGGCGTGATCCATTTAATGTTACCACCGGCTATATCCAATAAACCGATACAATTATAAAGATTTGTGAACTTTTTCTGCACAAGTAAATGTTTGCCGTCCGGATGCCAAGCCATAATATGATACGTCGCAGCATTGCTCTCGTAAACCTTGTGAATGTTTCCTGTTTCAATTTCGGCAATATAAAGATCATAACAGGCCGGGTGCCTTTCGTTACTCGCCCAAGCAATCCAACGGCCATCCGAAGATGCTCCGCCATACTGATAAATCGCGTCGTCATCAGGAGTCAGTCGATGAAGGGTATGCTGGTCATCCACCATATACAGTTGCTTACGCTCATTTCCATTTGCATCCATGCCGATAATGTGTATATCGGAACCCGGAAGATATTTGACAAACATCACGCGGTCATTCGTGTGGAGCACTTGCGTTTTGCGTCTTGTTGTGAAATCGTACGCCCATAATTGCGGAAGCCCCGTCTCCGCATCGGTGATATACGATAAATTGTTTCCACCCGGTCCAAACGCCGGGCTAGAAACCTTCGCCACTTGTAAAAATTCTTTGATTTTTTCACTATCGAACATTAACAACACCACACTCGACTGTTTCCTTCTATTGTACAACAGTCCCCGACCCGGAGTACATAACGAACGTCGGACTTTACGCTGTACACAGTCACTGTGCATAATGTAAGTTAAAATGAAGCCGCGATGTTAAAGTCGAAGCTTCACACCCCCTTGAAATTTATTGTCTAAAGGAGATCTCTTATGGTAAAAGGAATATAAGGGGATACCGTTATAATAATTAAAGTGTCGATGGGGCGCGATTGATGATCAAAGTAAAACAACACGATGTTTCGCACAAAATTCGTGTGTAACCCTATAAAAATCTGTAAAGTAAATTGCAAAGAAAGAGTGTATGATACAAAACCACCGATCTCGAATTTATCATTCTTTACTTAGGGATTGCTGAACAACTTGCAGCTATCAGCTAAAGCCGGGATGCCGCTTCCATGGCTTCGCTTTCCGCGGACGAACGGTCAAACTTCCTCGTGCAAAACCGGCGCTGAGGGGGCTTGACGCGTCCGTTTTGTTGTCTTCGCCATTGGCAACTCGGTCTATTCACAGCGATATTTTGGCACTTTAATAAAAAAACACCCGCCAATTCCTGAATGAGGAATCGACAGGTGTTTTTCCAACCAATGCCAGGCGACGTCCTACGCTCACGGGGCGTTACCGCCCGATTACCATCGGCGCTGAAGAGCTTAACTTCCGTGTTCGGCATGGGAACGGGTGGGGCCTCTTCGCTATCGCCACCTGACCGTGGGAGACATTCTCCCAAAACTGAATAACGCTTATGCATGAATGCCGGATGTGCATGACCCATTCGTGGATAAACCATTGGACCGATTAGTATCTGTCAGCTTCACGTGTCGCCACGCGTCCACCTCAGACCTATCTACCTTATCGTCTTTAAGGGGTCTCACGGGAAATCTCATCTTGAGGTCGGCTTCGTGCTTAGATGCTTTCAGCACTTATCCGATCCACACGTAGCTACCCAGCGATGCTCCTGGCGGAACAACTGGTACACCAGCGGTGTGTCCATCCCGGTCCTCTCGTACTAAGGACAGCTCCTCTCAAATTTCCTGCGCCCGCGACGGATAGGGACCGAACTGTCTCACGACGTTCTGAACCCAGCTCGCGTACCGCTTTAATGGGCGAACAGCCCAACCCTTGGGACCGACTTCAGCCCCAGGATGCGATGAGCCGACATCGAGGTGCCAAACCTCCCCGTCGATGTGGACTCTTGGGGGAGATTAGCCTGTTATCCCCAGGGTAGCTTTTATCCGTTGAGCGACGGCCCTTCCATGCGGTGCCGCCGGATCACTAAGCCCGACTTTCGTCCCTGCTCGACCAGTACGTCTCGCAGTCAAGCTCCCTTCTGCCTTTGCACACTTCGAATGATTTCCAACCATTCTGAGGGAACCTTGGGGCGCCTCCGTTACCATTTAGGAGGCGACCGCCCCAGTCAAACTGCCCACCAGACACTGTCCCTGAACCGGCTCACGGTTCGAGGTTAGGATTTTCATATCGCAAGGGCAGTATCCCACCGGCGCCTCCACCGAAGCTAGCGCTCCGGTTTCCCTGGCTCCTGCCTATCCTGTACAAGCCATATCAAAACCCAATATCAAGCTACAGTAAAGCTCCATGGGGTCTTTCCGTCCAGTCGCGGGGGACCTGCATCTTCACAGGTCATATAATTTCACCGGGTCTCTCGTTGAGACAGTGCCCAAGTCGTTGCACCTTTCGTGCGGGTCGGAACTTACCCGACAAGGAATTTCGCTACCTTAGGACCGTTATAGTTACGGCCGCCGTTTACTGGGGCTTCAATTCCGCGCTTCGCCCGCTAGGGCTAACGCGTCCTCTTAACCTTCCAGCACCGGGCAGGTGTCAGCCCCTATACTTCGTCTTTCGACTTCGCAGAGACCTGTGTTTTTGGTAAACAGTCGCTTGGGCCTTGTCACTGCGGCTCCCGCAGGCTTGCACCCGCAAGAGCACCCCTTCTCCCGAAGTTACGGGGTCATTTTGCCGAGTTCCTTAACGAGAGTTCTCCCGCGCGTCTTAGAATTCTCATCCCACCTACCTGTGTCGGTTTGCGGTACGGGCACCGTCGGCCTTCCTAGAGGCTTTTCTCGGCAGCGGAGGTGCGGGGACTTCGGTACTTCATTTCCCTCGCGGTCACGCCTCAGCCTTTGCGTTGGGCGGATTTGCCTGCCCAACAGCCTCGGTCGCTTCGACGCGCCTATCCATCGGCGCGCTCGCCCTTCCTTTCTGCGTCCCCCTTCGGTCAAACAGCCTTCGGTGGTACTGGAATTTCCACCAGTTATCCATCGCCTACGCCTTTCGGCCTCGGCTTAGGCCCCGACTAACCCTGAGCGGACGAACCTTCCTCAGGAAACCTTAGGTTTTCGACGGAAGGGATTCTCACCCTTCTTTTCGCTACTCATACCGGCATTCTCACTTCTGTGCGCTCCAGCTGTCCTCACGGTCAACCTTCCCGGCACACAGAACGCTCCCCTACCCAACTCTTCGAGTTGCCACGGCTTCGGTGATGGGTTTAGCCCCGTTACATTTTCGGCGCAGCGTCACTCGACCAGTGAGCTATTACGCACTCTTTCAATGATGGCTGCTTCTAAGCCAACATCCTGGTTGTCTAAGCAACGCCACATCCTTTCCCACTTAACCCATACTTGGGGACCTTAGCCGGTGGTCCGGGTTGTTTCCCTCTTGACGACGGATCTTAGCACTCGCCGTCTGACTCCCGGAGAACAAGTCGCTGGCATTCGGAGTTTGACTGAACTCGGTAATCCTGTGGGGACCCCTCATCCAATCCGTGCTCTACCTCCAGGACTCTTCCCTCCGAGGCTAGCCCTAAAGCTATTTCGGGGAGAACCAGCTATCTCCGTGTTCGATTGGCATTTCACCCCTACCCACCCCTCATCCCCGTCATTTTCAACTGACGTGGGTTCGGGCCTCCAGTCGGTGTTACCCGACCTTCACCCTGGACATGGGTAGATCACACGGTTTCGGGTCGACGTCGACATACTCATGCGCCCGTTTCAGACTCGCTTTCGCTGCGGCTCCGTCTCTTCAACTTAACCTCGCACGTCATCGTCACTCGCCGGTTCATTCTACAAAAGGCACGCCATCACCCATGAATGGGCTTTGACCACCTGTAGGCACACGGTTTCAGGTTCTCTTTCACTCCCCTCCCGGGGTGCTTTTCACCTTTCCCTCACGGTACTGGTTCACTATCGGTCACTAGGTCGTATTTAGCCTTGGGAGATGGGCCTCCCTGCTTCCGACGGGGTTGCTCGTGTCCCGCCGTACTCAGGATCCACGCCGGAGAGGGCGATGTTTCGCGTACAGGGCGCTTACCTTCTGTGGCGGACCGTTCCAAGTCGCTTCCGCTACATCGCCCCTTTGTCACTCCGTATGGCGTGTCCTTCAACCCCGGGCGGACTTGCCGCCCGGTTTGGGCTCGCTTCCGTTTCGCTCGCCGCTACTCAGGAAATCGCGTTTGCTTTCTCTTCCTCCGGTTACTAAGATGTTTCAGTTCGCCGGGTTTGCCTTCATCTGCTTATGGTTTCGGCAGATGATCTTCTCCCATGACGGAGAAGGGGTTCCCCCATTCGGACATCTTCGGATCCACGCATACTTACAGCTCCCCGAAGCATATCGGTGTTCGTCCCGTCCTTCATCGGCGCCTAGTGCCAAGGCATCCACCGTGTGCCCTTCCTCGTTTAACCACTTGAGGCATGGGCCTTTCCAAAAAACGCTCGTTTCTTTTCGACACCCGGTGTGTGTCCATTCAAGCTTTATCGCGTTATTCAGTTTTCAAAGAACGTCTCTTGAGCAGTTGCCCGCTCAAAACTGAATGAAAGCCCAAGCGTTTGCCTCCGGTCCCTTCACCGAGGGACCGGTATAGCTCCTTAGAAAGGAGGTGATCCATCCCCACCTTCCGGTAGGGATACCTTGTTACGACTTCACCCCAATCACCAGCCCCACCTTCGGCGGCTGCGTCCCTAAGGTTCGCTCACCGACTTCGGGTGTTGCCGGCTCTCGTGGTGTGACGGGCGGTGTGTACAAGGCCCGGGAACGTATTCACCGCGGCATGCTGATCCGCGATTACTAGCGATTCCAGCTTCATGCAGGCGGGTTGCAGCCTGCAATCCGAACTGAGAACGGCTTTTCCGGGGATTCGCTCCACCTCGCGGCTTCGCTGCCCGTTGTACCGTCCATTGTAGCACGTGTGTCGCCCAGGCCATAAGGGGCATGATGATTTGACGTCATCCCCGCCTTCCTCCGGTTTGTCACCGGCAGTCAATGTCGAGTGCCCAACTTAATGCTGGCAACGACATTCAAGGGTTGCGCTCGTTACGGGACTTAACCCAACATCTCACGACACGAGCTGACGACAACCATGCACCACCTGTCTCTCTGCCCAAAAGGGAAACCTTGTCTCCAAGGCGATCAGAGGATGTCAAGGCCTGGTAAGGTCCTTCGCGTTGCTTCGAATTAAACCACATGCTCCACCGCTTGTGCGGGCCCCCGTCAATTCCTTTGAGTTTCAACCTTGCGGTCGTACTCCCCAGGCGGAGTGCTTATTGCGTTTGCTTCGGCACTACGGGTATCGAAACCCCTAACACCTAGCACTCATCGTTTACGGCGTGGACTACCAGGGTATCTAATCCTGTTCGCTCCCCACGCTTTCGCACCTCAGCGTCAGGTACAGACCAGAGAGTCGCCTTCGCCACTGGTGTTCCTCCACATCTCTACGCATTTCACCGCTACACGTGGAATTCCACTCTCCTCTTCTGTCCTCAAGTCAGGCAGTTTCCAATGCCATTCCGGCGTTAAGCGCCGGCCTTTCACATCAGACTTGCCTCACCGCCTGCGTGCCCTTTACGCCCAATAATTCCGGACAACGCTTGCCACCTACGTATTACCGCGGCTGCTGGCACGTAGTTAGCCGTGGCTTTCTGGTGAGGTACCGGCATACTCTCGGCATTTCCTCCAAAAGCTGTTCTTCCCTCACAACAGAGCTTTACGATCCGAAAACCTTCCTCACTCACGCGGCGTTGCACCGTCAGGCTTGCGCCCATTGCGGATGATTCCCTACTGCTGCCTCCCGCAGGAGTCTGGGCCGTGTCTCAGTCCCAGTGTGGCCGATCACCCTCTCAGGTCGGCTACGCATCGTCGCCTTGGTAAGCCCTTATCCCACCAACTAGCTAATGCGCCGCGGGCCCCTCGTTGAGCGACGGCCTTCCTAAAGACCGCCTTTCTCCTCCTTCGCAGGTGCGAAAAAGGACTTATTCGGTATTAGCACCGGTTTCCCGGTGTTATCCCCAGCTCAATGGCAGGTTGCCCACGTGGTACTCACCCGTCCGCCACTGGCCTCCCGAAGGTGCAAGCACCTTCGGGGGCCCGTTCGACTTGCATGTATTAGGCACGCCGCCAGCGTTCGTCCTGAGCCAGGATCAAACTCTCCATAAAAGTAGTTCCGCTTCCCACACGGGGAGTGCCGGAAGCACTGGCTTCATTTCTTCATTCGTTCGCTTGGCTTTCATTCAGTTTTCAATGGGCAATTGATGTCGTCGCGTTTCAAAGCGACTCTATTATCATATCACCGCGCAACCTTGATGTCAATACCGATGATTGCTTTTTTTTTGCTTCCGAATCAAGGAATCAACCAGGCTGATTGCAACGGATTACTAATTTATCATGTACACAGAATTTGTGCAAGGGGGTTTATGTTTTTTTATCTATCTTTTCGTCAGATCATATTTCATGCTCTCTGAAAAGGGGACCATCCTCCGGTAGACACTAAATAAAAGTGCATACTTTTCTTCGATCGTACGCTTCACACATCCTTCTAAGGAGTGATCTTGAAGATCTTCATACACGTCCTCCATTTCTTTTTTTAACAAGTAAATGATTTCTTCCGCTTCCTTCTCCTTTAAAGCCATCCCGAACATTGCTATCCCCTCTTTGACAGAATCATTAGTTATATCTTGTCCTTCTTCGCATATATATATCCCAGGTATAACGAATAGATTTTGGTTGTGAGGGGGGATGTACAATTGGCACAATTTTGGGTTTTTAATAGAAGAAAAGGGTCGCAGTACGTTTTTATAGCAGCTATTGCTTTTTGTGCCGCTTGTTTAATTTTGCTGGAAAAACCTTTTATTGCAGTATTCACCGAAGAGGAAGGGCCATCAGCTTTTTCAAGTGCGGAGACCGACGAGCGGGAGGTCGCGCTCACCTTTAATGTTAGTTGGGGCGAGGAGCATGTGGAACCCATTTTGGATACCCTTCAAGAAAAAGACACGACAGCGGCTTTTTTCGTTTCAGGTGTGTGGGCAGAGCGCCATACGGAATTGCTGGAGCGAATGCTTGAAGAAGGGCATGACATTGGAAACTACGGGTTTCAATTTAAGCCATACCCCGACCAAGAAAATGAAGACATGCGCAGGGATATGCGGGAAGGCCATAATACGATCGAGGAAGTAATAGGCGAGTCCCCTGTATTTTTCCGTCCTCCGGCCGGAATATTCGATACGGAAGTGCTGGAAGCAGCCGATCAAATGGGCTATTCCGTCATTCATTGGGGAGCAGACGGTAAGGACTGGCAAAACCCCGGCGTTGACCGGATCGTAGCTAACTTAATGGAAAGCGTCGGTCCCGGTGATGTCATTATGCTTGACGCTTCCGATTCGGCAAAACAAACGGCTGAAGCTTTGCCGAATATTATTGAAGCACTGCAAAACGAAAATTACAATATAACCTCCGTTGAAGCGCTAATGAGCGGTGCGGAAACAGATTTTGAGGAGTTATGAAAGAGCGCGATCGAACCTACTAAGGGTTCGATCTTTCACTATCCATCAAATTCTATGAATTGCTGGAACAAATTGCCGCGATACCCACTAGTTACGTTGCAAACGATGATGCATCATCAATTGATAGGTGTTTGCAAACAACAACGGCGCAAGATAAATCCACAGCCAACTGCTGTCGTTCACTTCAGGAACAATCAGCGCAGGCACCCATTCAATCGTGGTAATGACATACATAAAGAAAAATGCGGAGATGAATGCGCCCCGGTGGGTTTCGCGTTGCTTGAAATATGCGACAACCGCTGCAAAAATGAGCAATAATGTAGGCGTGAGCAAATATCCCCAAATCGTTTCATCCTCGGTTGCATAAGCAAGATAACGAAAATAGAACAAATCAAAGAAAACAAAAGCGATTAAAAAAAGCTGTACCCGGTTCCAGAGCCTTTTCGTCTTAAACAGCGATAAAGCAAGCCGGTTTAACAGCAAGTACGCAAAATAACCCATTTGCGCTACAGCACTTACTGCCGCGCCAACGCCTAATAACCAAATAAATCCAAATATAAAATTCCAAAAGCCACCCTCTGCAAAAAGCGGGTCATATAGCACAGTACCAACGAGCGCGCCGCCAAAGGCACCTACAAGCATCGTCGAAAAAAATAAAAAAACGACTTTTCTGGAGTTCACAAAATCAATCCTCACTTTATCCCGGTGGTAAGCGCCCGATTTGTTTCGACGCCCAGGACGGGGCTAGTATCAGCGTTGTCACAGGACGTGACGGTTTTAGCCGATTTCGTTCCTCAAAGGGGAATCCCTCCTCTGATGGAAGTTCCACTTTAAAATTCCACCATCATTGATTGTATCAATCGATCGCGCAAAACACCAGTCGTTGCATAATTTGTCACGGAATGCTCCATAGTAGTATAGAGAAAGGGGGAAACGGCATTGGGCGTAAAGCGGGCTTTTTTTCTCATTTTGCTCTTATTACTCATGACCGGTTGTGCAGCCTTGCAAAGCCAGGACAGCTCATCCGGGAACGAATCCCGGGAATTTGAAGATACAAAGGAAATGGTCACCGATGTGCTAAAAACCGAGGATGGCAAAGCTGCTTTGGAGGAAGTTTTATCGGACGAAGATATGCAAGCTTCCATTCTCATGGAGCAAGATTTTGTGCAAGATACCGTGCAGACGACGTTAACATCGGAGGACGGACAACAATATTTTCAAGAAGTCATGCAGCAACCTGACTTTCAAGAAAATGTCGCTAACAGCATGCAACAAGAAAATGAAGAGATATTAAAACGCTTAATGAAAGACCCTGAATATCAACAGATGATGATGGAAGTTATGCAGGACCCGGAGATGCAACAAGAACACGTGAAGTTATTGAAAAGCAAAACGTTCCGGGAAGAGATGCAGACAGCCATCGAAGAAGCCTTTGATAATCCTAATTTCCAACAACAGCTTTCCGACTTAATCGAACAGCAACAACAGGGCGGCGATTCCCAGGAGGAAAGCAGCGATAGCGGCGGTAATCAAGAAGATAGCGGAAGTGGCAGTGGTGGCGACGGTGGCTAAGGTGAAACTTCCATCATTAGGGGAGGGGATTCTTTTTTTGCCCCCTCTGACTGGTTTTTAAATTTTGCCATCTAAGTCCGCCAACTCCTGTGGTAACGCCAGCACTAATGCAGCACGGTTGAATTAGGGAGCCACCCTCGTTAAAGACGCTTTTAATGGACAAATAGGATTAAGATTTTCGCACCTTTAAATGGGATTTCTCAAACAGGGGATGCGCTGGGGGGCTCCACTGCGTACTTGAAAACAGAATAAACTTCAATTTGAGGGACGATGGAAGCCTCTGCGTCCCTGAAAACAGAATAAACCTCAATTCGAGGGACGATGGAAGGCCTCTGCGTACTTGAAAACAGAATAAACTTCAATTTGAGGGACGATGGAAGGCCTCTGCGTCCCTGAAATTAGAATAAACTTCAATTTGAGGGACGATGGAAGGCCCTGCGTCCCTGAAAATAGAATAAACTTCAATTTGAGGGACGTTGGAAGGCCTCTGTGTCCCTGAAAATAGAATAAACCTCAATTTGAGGGACGTTGGAAGGCCTCTGCGTCCCTGAAAACAGAATAAACCTCAATTTGAGGGACGTTGGAAGGCCTCTGCGTCCCTGAAAATAAAATAAACCTCAATTTGAGGGACGATGGAAGCCTCTGCGTACTTGAAAACAGAATAAACCTCAATTTGAGGGACGATGGAAGGCTCTGCTGTCCCTGAAAATAGAATAAACTTCAATTTGGGGGACGATGGAAGGCCTCTGCATCCTTGAAAACAGAATAAACCTAATTTGGGGGACGTTGGAAGGCCTCTGCGTCCCTGAAAATAAAATAAACCTCAATTTGGGGGACGATGGAAGGCCTCTGCGTCCCTAAAAATAAAATAAACCTCAATTTGAGGGACGATGGAAGGCCCTGCGTCCCTGAAAACAGAATAAACTTCAATTTGAGGGACGATGGAAGGCTCTGCGTCCCTGAAAACAGAATAAACCTAATTTGAGGGACGATGGAAGGCTTCCAGCAGTGTCCATCATGTTCTTCCGCTCCAATTTGTCCGATGCTACGCTTGGTGCAAACCCGACGGTCAGGGTGTCAACCGCCCCATAGACCGAGATCAGATTTCTGGGAGCAGAGGTCGGAAAAAGCTTTTTTCAGGATCTTCCGGTTTCCGGCTTCCGAAGTCTGATCTCTGGAAAAGCGGCACTTTCTACCGGGATAACATAAGAAGGCGAGGCAACCGTCGGCCTCACCTTCCCATTATTTATTCAAACGGCGATTTTACCCGAGCCCCTTCTTTTCGTTCAATAACATGTGTCGCGATATTTTCATACATTTTTCCGATCGGATGCTCTCTTTCATAAACGGAAGGGGCAAAGTCATCATCGTCGATGGTTGGTTGTCCCAACGGGATCTGGCCGAGCAATTCGACTTTTAGCTCTTCGCTTAGACGTTCGCCGCCACCCTGGCCGAAGACATACTCTTTTTCCCCTGATTTGCTTTCGTAATAGGCCATGTTCTCAATAACCCCTAGCACGCGATGGTTGCTTTTAATCGCCATCGCTCCCGCACGCGCAGCTACAAACGCTGCTGTCGCGTGTGGAGTCGTGACAATAATCTCATCAGACTCGGGCAGCATGGAATGGACATCAAGCGCAATATCGCCCGTCCCCGGAGGCAAGTCCAAAATGAGGTAGTCCAAGTCTCCCCACGTCACTTCATTGAAAAAATTGGTTAACATTTTACCGAGCATAGGACCGCGCCAAATCACCGGGGCATTATCTTCAACGAAGAAACCCATGGAAATGACTTTCACACCATAGCGTTCAACAGGATGTATTTTATCTCCTTCAACGGTTGGGCGGTTTTCAATGCCCATCATATCCGGAATACTGAAACCGTAAATATCCGCGTCAATAATGCCCACTTTCTTCCCTTCGCGAGCAAGTGCCACTGCGAGATTAGCGGTAACCGTCGATTTACCGACGCCGCCTTTCCCGCTGGCAACCGCGATAAAGTTAACCGGATTGTTTTCACTCAAAAGACTACCGTCGTCGTCTTCTTGCGCCTCCGGCTCCCCATGCTGCTGCGTTTCTTCTTTTGAAAGTTCCTCAAATCGCAGCCCTACCTGCGATGCGCCGGCTTCTTTTACAACAGAAACAATGTTTTGCTGCACTTGCATTTGCGCGCCGGTCCCCGTTTTTGCCAGCGCAATTTTCAAGCTCACATTGTCACCGTCTTTTATACGAATATCCCGAACACCATCAGTTTCTACGATGCTTTTTTTCAGGTCGGGATCTTTGATTTGTTTTAAGACATCCATAATGTCTTGCTCTTGTAACACAATAAACACCTTCCTTTGAGGTTGATATCGAGGGATGCCCCCAGTATATCACACCTTGGGAATGGGATTTAATCGAAACGCCTGAATCTTCATTGATCAGCATCAAAATGGCGTGCTAATCCTTGATAAATGGAGGCAGCCATTTGGTCGAGATATTCCTCGTCTTCAAAACGTCCGGCCTCCTCCGGGTTAGACAGAAATCCTGCTTCAATAAGCAAACCGGGGATTTCCGCCGAATCAAGCATATAGATGTTATTCACGCCCGCGGCTTTTCGATTTGTATTTTCCAACTGCCGTGTCAATTCCCCTTGGACAGTTTCTGCCATCATTTGACTTTCCGTAAAGGCCGGATTATAAAACGTCTGTGCACCGCGCCAATTAGAAGAACCCGCGTTCAGATGCAAACTAATGAACAAATCGCTTCCCGATTCGTTAATTAATTGCACTCTTTTTTGCAAATCTTCTACTTTTCGATTGCGTAATCCTTCTGTGGAAGGAGCAGCTAAATCAACATCCTCTTCCCTCGTCATCAGTACGAGAGCACCTGCTGATTGTAAATAATCCCTAAGCCTAAAAGAAATTTCTAATGCCACTTCATCTTCCATGAGTCCTTCCCGGGAACTCGAACCCCCATCGACTCCCCCATGGCCGGGATCGATCACAATTACCTGGCCGCTAAGCGGTAATAAACCACTTGTATTTTCTGACCAATAAGCGGAAAAAATATTATACACACCGACAATCAAAGCAATTGCCAAAAGGGGAAAGGCAAGCCAGATCATTTTCTTCATAAAAAGAACATCCTTTTCGAAGGGATAGTTCATCCTATGAAAAAAGGGACGGGCGTATGCCCGCCTAAAGACGCAATTGCGATTGATTTTTGCCTGTTTTAAAACCGACTTGCCACCAATGTTGCACATAAGCTTCAGCACCACTCGCGATCTGGCCACGGTTGATATGCTCATCTTGAATCCAGTCAACCATAAATGCTTTCAGTTCAGCCGCACGCTGGTTCACCTGTTCTTCATCTTCGGTATTGGCTTGTTGCTTGCCGGTTCTGGCCTCGGTCATTCCTCGTTTGGCCGAGGAGATAAACGTTTCGATCGCCACATCCATGCAAATTTCCTCTAAAAAAGAGTGGCGGAATTGAAAATCAGCACACACGGGGATAAGGTATTTTTCAGTAGCATAGACCATATCTTCCATGCTCAGCGTGTGCAATAACTTTTTCTCCACTTCCCAGTCCTTTAAACGCTTATGCTCTTGAAAAGATACGACTGATCCCATGCTTGCCCCCCTCAATATTAGTGTGAGATTCAACCGAGCGAAACATGTCTGGGAATGGGAGGGCGGTTTATTTAGGGATTGCTGAACAACTTGCAGTTATCAGCTGAAGCCGGGATGCCGCTTCCATGGCTTTGCTTTCCGCGGACGAACCGGTCAAGCCTCCTCGCGCAAAACCGGCGCTGACGCGTCCGGTTTTCCGCTGGAGGCTCGCCATTGCAGCACCGCCCCTCCGTACGTTGCCAGAAGTGCAAGGGTTTTTTTGTTTATAGGATGGATTTCCTTGCATCCAGCTTCGACAACACCAACGGAAAATGCTTATGTGCCAGTCTTTTTCCATTATTCAGCAGTCCCTACTTAAGAAACATTTGGTCAAATCCTTACACTAAAAAAATACAGCCAACACAGGGCATTTTTCCTGAGGGCTGTATCCATCCATAATAACGCTTCGCTCTTAACGCTTTGAGAATTGCGGCGCACGGCGTGCGGACTTGAGTCCGTATTTCTTCCGTTCCTTCATTCTGGAATCACGTGTGAGCAATCCATTTTCCTTAAGCACTTTCCGGTATTCCGGATCAACTTGCAACAAAGCACGTGCGACACCAAGCTGAATCGCTCCCGCTTGCCCGGTGAAGCCGCCGCCTTTCGTTGTGATTTTTAAATCATATTGACCATCGGTGCCAGTTTCCACAAGCGGCTGATGAATGACCGTTTTGAGCGTTTCGTGATCAAAGTAATCATCCATTTCCCGTTTGTTGATCGTTACCTTTCCGTTTCCCGGTGAAAGGAATACCCGCGCAACGGCGTTTTTGCGCCGGCCTGTTCCATAATATTGCAAAGATGCCAATTCAATCCCTCCTTTTTGTTATCCGTGGAGCTCCAAGCTCTCCGGTTTTTGTGCTTCATGTTTATGGTTTGGTCCTGCATATACGTGCAGTTTTTTAAATGTTTGTCGGCCGAGCGCATTTTTTGGAAGCATGCCTTGTACGGCAAGTTCCACCATTTTTACCGGCTTGTTTTTACGCATTTCCAACGCTCGCGTAGATTTTAAAGCACCGGGATGTCCGCTATGGCGATAATACATTTTATCCGTAATTTTGTTGCCGGTAAGTTCCACTTTTTCCGCGTTGATAACAATGACATTGTCACCTGTATCCACGTGCGGCGTGAATTCCGGTTTATTTTTCCCGCGCAAAATGGTTGCAACTTCGCTTGCCAGACGTCCGAGTCTTTTTCCTTCAGCATCGACGACATACCATTTGCGTTCGATTTCACTTGCTTTGGCCATATATGTCTGACGCATTGGGGGATTCCCTCCTTTTTCAATCGCTTTTCTTCTATTTTTTCGTTCATCATCTTCGTAACTCCGGGGCTAGTGGAGGACGAAATGCCAACTAACATCGTATAACAATCGTCCGGCAATGTCAATAATGAAAAATAACCGGATGCCGCGCAGTAATCGCCTTTAAGGGGCGTAATACACCTTCCATAGATACAACCCATGTCCTGGTGCCGTTTTTCCTGCTTCCCGGCGGTCACGGGATTGCAAAATTCGGCCCATATCCTCGACATTGAGGCGTCGCAGGCCGATATCAATGGCTGTTCCGACGATGATCCGTACCATATTGTAAAGAAAACCATTTCCTTGCAAACGAAAGCACCACGCATTTTCCGCTATGTGCATATACGTAGCGCAATCTAACGTCCTCACTTTATTTTGCACAGGCGTGTTACTCGCGCAAAAGGCCGAGAAATCGTGAGTGCCAACCAATAGCTGCAATGATCGTTGAACGGATGCGTGATCGAATGTGTTTTTATATGCGTGATAAACGTAATGACGTTGAAATAAATCATGCTCCGGCCCGACGCGGAGAAAATAACGATACTCCTTGGCCTTCGCATCATGGCGGGCGTGAAAATCGTCAGAAACGGGCACTGCGCTTAACACCTGCATATCCGGCGGCAATACCGAAGCGAATGCCCACGGCCAGCGATCACCCGCAATTTGTAACCCAGAATCAAAGTGAACAACTTGCCCGCGGGCATGCACATGGGCATCGGTGCGTCCGGAGGCGACCACTTTTTTATTTTTTCCTTTATGCAATTTTGTGAGTCCTTTTTCTAGCTCTCCTTGCACTGTCCGCTTCCCCGGTTGCACTTGCCACCCGGAAAAATGAGTGCCATCATAGGCAATCGTTGCCTTCCAACGTACCATAAAGCCGCATCCTTCCTAAAAATCACGTAACAAAGCTAGCACAGCGCCAACGCCTACGACCACAAGACAAGCAACCGTATCTTGCAAGCGCCACTTAAGGACACGCAATTTCGTTCGCCCTTCCCCGCCTCGATAACCACGTGCGTCCATCGCCGTAGCCATATCCTCTGCCCGTTTAAATGAACGGACGAATAGCGGGATGATAAAAGCCGTCATCGTCTCCAGCCTCGTTTTCAATGATCCTTTTGTAAAATCCGCTCCACGTGCTGCCTGGGCCTTCAATATCCGATCCGCTTCCAACAGTAAAGTTGGAATCAAGCGAATGCTAATCGACATCATTAAGGACATTTCATGGGCAGGAAGACCAAACCGCTTAAAGGGTCGCAAGAAAAATTCAAGTCCATCGGTTAAATCAATCGGCGTCGTCGTTAATGTCAACAATGAGGCAAAAACGACGAGCGCCCCAATCCGCACAGCGATGAACACCCCTTGCTCAATCCCGCCGCTATAGATGGAAAAACCGAGAATCGTAAAAAGAACCTGCCCTTCATTCGTAAAAAAAGCATGAAGAAAAAATGTAAAAATAACTAAAATAAAGACCGGTAATAATCCTTTAAGAAAAAATTTTAATGGCACCCGTGACAACAACACAAACGATCCGACAGCTGCCAGCAACGCACTGTAACTCCAAAATTCATTTGCCAAGAAGACGATACCGGCAAGGGCAAGCAAACATAAAAGTTTCGCTCTCGAATCCAATCGATGCATGGGCGATGAAACAGGAACATACTGTCCGATGACGATGTTTTGTAACATGGCTATCCCTCTTCTTTTTCACTTACCCACTGATCGGCAACGACCGATGCCAATGCTTCCGGTTCCAATAGGAGGTTGTCGATATCCCACCCTGCTTCTTGCAAGGCACGGACCATTCGAACCGAAGGCGGGGCAGCCAACCCGATATCGGCTAACAGATCTGCCTCCCGGAAAACCTGTGCCGGTGCACCGCTTATCACCGGCTTTCCTGCGGGTCCCATCACGATAACCTCATCGGCATAACGCGCGGCATCTTCCATGTCATGCGTGACAAGGATCGTCGTTAAGCCATGCCTATCATGCCAGTCTTTCAATAAATCCAATAGCGCCCGGTGGCCGGCGGGATCAAGGCCGGCAGCAGGTTCATCGAGGATCAGCACTTCAGGGTCGGCGGCAAGCACACCGGCAATGGCGACGCGCCTCATTTGCCCACCGCTAAGATTAAAAGGCGAAACAGGAAGCACCTTGTCGCTAATGCCTACAACATCCAAAAGCTCGGGAAGCCGTTTACGGATCCTCTCTACATCTAAGCCGAGATGCTTAGGGCCAAACAACATGTCTTCTTCAACCGTAGCGCCAAACAGCTGATGCTCGGGATACTGAAAAACCATGCCGATTTTTCGGCGCAACGGTTTCACTTCTTTCCGTTTTGATTTTCGATGCAAACGGAAACTGCCACATTGGACCTGTCCCGACGTGGGAAGCAACAGTCCATTGATCAATTGCACTAACGTCGATTTCCCCGAACCGGTGCTGCCCACAAGTGTCGTAAACGCCTTCGATTCGATCATGATATCCACATGATCAAGCGCTTGTTTTTCAAACGGAGAACCAATCATATAAGAATAACTTATATTTTGAAAGGAGATGTGCATAATCGCTCCACCCATTCATGTTCGCTTAGCGATAAATCGCCCAAATGGACGCCTTGCGCTTGTAAGGCTACCTGCATACGTAAAAAATACGGCAACGTAAACGATCGGGAAAGCAAAAAATCAGGGGCTTGGAAAAAGTCATAAGTCGGTTGGTCCCGCGACGTTTTCCCTTGCTCCATAAAAACAACCCGACTTGCTTTAAGCGCTTCTTCTAACTCATGTGTAATCATAATGATCGTAATCCCGGACTGGTTGAGCTCAGCCATCGTTTGCATGACTTCTCCCCGGCCCTTCGGATCCAGCATGGACGTCGCTTCATCAAAAATCATGATCTCCGGACGCAGGGCAAGAATGCCCGCGATTGCCGCCCGTTGCTTTTGCCCGCCCGAAAGACGATGAGGTTCGGCGAATAACATATCTTCGATCCCCGCCCGCTCACTTGCTTCTTCGATACGATCGAGCATTTCTTGGCGTGGGATACCGGCATTTTCAAGCCCGAAAGCAATGTCATCCCGTACGGTGGCAGCGACAAATTGATGGTCCGGGTTTTGAAACACCATCCCTACCGTTTGGCGGATTTGCCATATGTTTTCTTCCTTATCCGCCTGCAAACCCCTAACCATGACCGTACCGCTCTCCGGCTGCAATAGTGCATTCAACATTCTGGCAAACGTAGATTTGCCGGAACCGTTCGTCCCCAACAATGCCACCCATTCCCCTTGATTTATTTGCAAACAAAGGTCTTGTAAAATGAAATCCTGTTCTTCCCGATAGCGAAAATACAGATGTTCACAATGAATCAGGGGCGGCATCGTTCTTCCTCCTATTCTTGCTTCTGCTAAAAAGCTTTTACCGTGTCACGTTACAAGTCAAACCATTCGGAATTAGTCGCCTGCTTGTCCGGAAATCAGACAGCGGAATTCGGAAGATCATTTCTTGAAAATGGTCTCTCCGACCTCTGCCCTCTGAAATCTGATCTCCGGAATTGCTGGCGCTTACCACCGAGACAAATAAAATTGTATCATGCGTCGACTTATTTGTTAACCATAATGCCCATGTAGTTAACAAAAGAAAAAGGACAGCGACTTTGGAATCGTCCTGCCCTCACACCTATTAAACGAGTTCGATGACGGCCATTGGGGTGCCGTCCCCTTTTCTCGGGTCCATTTTAATAATGCGTGTATAGCCGCCTTGCCGCTCTTCGTAGCGTGGGCCGATGTCATCAAACAATTTTTGAATGGCATCCTGGTCTTCTTCTGCCGCTTCCTTACGGATAAATGCTGCCGCTTGTCTACGGTCATGCAAAGTGCCACCTTTGCCGAGCGTGATTGTTTTTTCCACAATCGGACGTAGCGCTTTAGCTTTTGCCTCCGTGGTCACAATCTTTTCGTTGATCAAAAGATCCGTTGCGAGATCACGAAATAACGCTTTTCGTGCTGAACTATCTCTTCCCAGCTTTCTGTATGCCACAGTTATTTCCCTCCTTTTGACCAATGGTTTGGATGCGTTTATTCCTCATCGCGAAGGCCGAGACCTAGATCTCCCAGTTTCTCTTGCACTTCTTCCAAGGATTTCCGTCCCAGGTTGCGCACTTTCATCATGTCTTCTTCTGATTTCTGTGTGAGCTCCTGAACGGTATTAATGCCTGCGCGTTTCAAACAATTGTAAGAACGTACCGATAAATCCAGCTCTTCAATTGTCATCTCCAATACTTTTTCTTTTTGGTCTTCCTCTTTTTCCACCATGATTTCCGCATTTTGTGCTTGGTCTGTCAAACCGATAAAGATGCTTAAATGTTCATTCATGATCTTGGCGCCTAGAGACACAGCTTCTTCAGGGCGAATGCTCCCATCCGTCCAAACATCAAGCGTTAGCTTATCATAGTTTGTAATCTGCCCGACGCGCGTATTTTCGACTTGGAAATTCACTCGGTCAACCGGTGTGAAAATCGAATCGATCGGAAGGACACCGATGGCTAAGTCCTCGTGATTGTTTCCATCGGCAGGAACATAGCCACGGCCGCGTTTGGCGGTCATTTTCATATGAAATTTCGCACCTTGATTAAGCGTAGCGATGTGAAGCTCAGGATTCAAAATATCAACATCACTATCGTGATTGATATCTTGTGCAGTTACTGCACCTTCGCCGCTTGCCTCAATTTCAAGCACTTTCTCATCATCGGAATGGATGTTGAGAGCCAAGTTTTTCAAATTCAGCACAATGGTGGTAACGTCTTCCACGACGCCCTCCACTGTTGAGAACTCGTGAAGGACTTGATCGATTTGAATATTCGTAATCGCTGATCCCGGTAGGGAGGATAACAGAATTCGACGTAAGGAGTTTCCTAAGGTTGTTCCATAGCCACGTTCAAGCGGTTCAACTACAAACTTCCCATATTTGCCGTCCTCACTGACTTCAATCGTTTCAATGCTCGGCTTTTCGATTTCGATCATCTTTTAAATGATACCCTCCTTTAAAACGTCAGCATCCGTATTACACACTTCACCATTCACCGTACATAAAGTCCGCTATTTTGATGCCCACTTTGTCTAACCATTATTGACAGAACGCAATGTTTTCAAACCTTATAATGGTCTATGACGTGTTATACTCTGCGACGTTTTGGAGGGCGGCAACCGTTATGGGGAACAGGTGTAACATCACGGATAACATTCACTTCAAGCCCGGTTGCTTGCAGTGAACGAATAGCTGCTTCACGGCCGGCACCCGGTCCTTTTACGGCAACTTCCACATTTTTCATACCATGATCCATCGCTCCCTTAGCAGCTGTTTCAGCTGCCATTTGAGCAGCGAAAGGGGTGGATTTACGTGATCCTTTAAAGCCAAGGTTGCCAGCACTTGCCCATGCCAATGCATTTCCTTGCGTATCCGTAATCGTCACGATGGTATTGTTAAATGTGGAACGAATATGGGCAACTCCTGAATCCACATGCTTACGTTGACGCTTTTTGCGGGATGTTGTTTTCGGTTTAGCCATTTTTTAAACCTCCTTACTTCTTCTTATTCGCGATCGTCTTCCGAGGACCTTTCGCGGTTCTGGAATTATTTTTCGTACTTTGTCCACGGGCAGGAAGGCCGCGACGATGACGGATACCACGATAGGAACCAATTTCGATTAAACGTTTAATGTTAAGAGACTTTTCCCTGCGAAGATCCCCTTCTACCGTGTAGTTTCCGACAGCGGTTCGGATGCGCCCCAGTTCTTCATCCGTAAGATCGCGAACCCGAGTATCCATCGGTACGTCCGCTTCCTGAAGAATACTTTGCGCACGGCTTTTTCCAACCCCGTAAACGTACGTGAGTGAAATAACGATCCGTTTGTCACGAGGAACGTCAACTCCTGAAATTCGTGCCATGAACATACACCTCCTTTATGGTTAACCTTGTTTTTGTTTATGCTTCGGGTTTGAACATATCACCATTACTGTACCTTCGCGGCGAACGATTTTACATCGTTCACACATCGGTTTTACGGAAGCTCTGACCTTCATTTTTCTTTCCCTCCTTCGTGATCGATAACTTTCCCAGAAGGAACTGTTGCAGTGTTCTCCTGCGATTGTTATTTGTATCGATACGTAATTCGACCACGGGAAAGGTCATATGGGGAAAGTTCCACAGTAACCTTATCGCCGGGTAAAATACGGATAAAGTGCATGCGGATCTTGCCGGAAACATGCGCGAGTATTCGATGACCATTCTCCAGTTCCACTCTGAACATGGCGTTTGGCAAAGGCTCGATAACAGTGCCTTCCACTTCAATCGCATCATCTTTGGCCATGGATTTACTCTCCTCCCTTCCTAATATCAGGTAGCCTCTACGAAATTGCATCATCACGTGGCGCAATTTGGCATTAGTCACACGTCGGTATCAAGTTTGTGTCAAAATTTCATATCCTGCATCCGTAATTGCAATCGTGTGTTCAAAATGTGCGCAGTTTTTCCCATCCGTTGTGACCACTGTCCAATTGTCATCCAAAGTATGGACATAACGTTCGCCCATATTTATCATCGGTTCAACGGCAAGCACCATCCCCGGTTTCAAACGGACTCCTTTTCCAGGGGGGCCGAAATGAGGGATTTGCGGGTCTTCATGCAAGTCTTGACCAACACCATGACCTACATACTCCCTGACAACCGAGAACCCATGTTTCTCCACGAATGTCTGTATCGCATGAGAGACATTAGAGAGTCTTTCTTTCGGTTTTGCTTCCGCAAGCCCCTTGTATAAAGCATTCCGGGTCACTTCCAAGAGTTGCTCCGTTTCGGCTGTTATTACACCAACAGGATACGTCCACGCAGAATCACCATGGTATCCGTGAATCTTCGCTCCAATATCAATGGAAATGATATCGCCGTTTTTTAACACTCTGTTTCCCGGTACACCGTGAACAAGTTCATCATTTACGGAAGTACAAATACTCCCGGTAAATCCATGATAACCTTTAAATGAAGGAACGGCATCATACGATTGTATAAAATGATCTGCGATTTGGTCAAGTTCAGCGGTTGTAATCCCCGGCTTAATATGACGTTGAAGTTCTTCATGGGTCAACGCCACTATTTTTCCGGCGTACCGCATAATTTTTAATTCCCGATCGGTTTTACGAATAATCATGCATGCTGCAAACCTTCCAATAATTGAGCAATATCCCCGTGCACCTCATCAATCTCTTGGTTCCCATCGATATTGCGGAGATAACCTTTTTGGCTATAAAAATCAATCAGCGGTTGCGTTTGTTCAATGTTCACTTCCAGGCGTTTTTTGACCATTTCCGGTTTGTCATCATCACGTTGGATGAGCTTGCTGCCGTCCACATCACAGATCCCTTCCACTTTTGGCGGATTGTAATCCACGTGGTACGTTTCACCGGAAGAAGGGGAGACACGACGACCTGCCAAACGTTTGATCAACGTTTCCTTAGGGACTTCAATGTTAATGACAAAATCGAGCGAACGGTTAAGATCAGTAAGAATGTCCTGTAGCGCCTCCGCTTGAGGGATTGTGCGCGGAAATCCGTCAAGCAAAAATCCTTTTGCGCAATCATCTTCACCCAATCGTTCCCGAACGATTCCAATTGTCACCTCATCAGGCACAAGTTCCCCCTCGTCAAGGTAGCGCTTTGCTTTTATGCCGAGTTCGGTTTCGTTTTTGATTGCCGCCCGGAACATATCCCCTGTTGATATATGGGGAATCCGGTACTCTTCACTGATCGTACCCGCTTGTGTTCCTTTCCCGACACCCGGAAGTCCCATTAAAATTAAATCCATGATACCTCTCCTTATATCCCGCGTTAGTCTTACTCGCTACTCCTTATTTTATGAACCCTTTGTAGCTACGTTTCAGCAATTGTCCTTCGATCTGTTTCATCGTGTCCAGTGCAACACCGACAACAATGAGCAAGCCCGTGCCCCCGATTTGAATCGCTTCAGGCAATCCGAGTTGAGTCGTAAAGAACACCGGCAAAATCGCAACCGTGGCCAAAAATAGAGAGCCGACAAGCGTAAGTCGATACAGGATATGGCGAATATACTGTTCCGTTGTTTTACCGGGACGAATACCGGGAACATAACCACCTTGCTTTTTCAGGTTCTCTGCCATCGTTTCCGGATTAACCTGCACAAACGTATAGAAATACGTAAAAGCAATGATTAATCCGATGTACACAATTGCCCCAACCGGTTGCGTGTAATCAAAATTATTGATTACCCATTGGGCAATCGCGTTGTCTTCTCCCAAAAAGCTTGCAACTGTCGGCGGAAAGATAAATAACGCCATCGCGAAAATGACCGGGATAACCCCTGCAGAGTTCACCTTCAGTGGAAGATGCGTGGATTGCGCACCTGCTGTTGACTGGCGGCCAACCACCCTTTTTGCATATTGGATTGACACTTTACGAATCGCTTGCTGTACAAAGACGACACCGACAATAATCAAGAGTACCGCAAGTGCCAATAATAGGATGGTAACAATGCCCATAAACAGTTGCTCGCCCGCACCTTCGATTTGCGTAGCGTAAATTTGATTTAGCCCATTTGGAATACCGGCAGCAATACCGGCAAAAATCATAATGGAAATCCCGTTCCCTACCCCTTTTGCAGTGATTTGCTCCCCTAACCACATGAGAAAGGTGGTCCCTGCGGTCATGATGAGCGCGATAAGTAGGTAAGTGGCAACTCCCGGGTCCGGAATAAGTCCCGGAAATTGGGCATTAAAACCGATGGACATTGCCAATCCCTGAATAAACGCCAATAAGACGGTGAAATAACGAGTGAACTGTGCCAGTTTTCTTCTTCCTGCTTCCCCTTGCTTTGACCATTCCGTAAACTTCGGGACAACATCCATCCGCAAGAGCTGAACGACAATGGAAGCAGTAATATAAGGGAAGACACCCATCGCAAAAATGGAGAAGTTGCCGAGTGCTCCCCCCCAAACGTGTCAAGAAAACCGAAAGCTGATGCTTCCCCCTGGAAATCCAAAACGTCGCTATCGGATCCGGGGATTGGGATGAATGTCCCAATACGGTAGACGATGAGCATTGCCAGGGTGAAGAATATTTTTCGACGCAGATCTGCTGCACGAAATATATTGGCTAAGCCCTTAAACATTAAACCACCTCGGTTCGACCGCCGGCTGCTTCAATTGCCTTAACTGCAGAGGCAGAAAATTTATTGGCTTTCACTGTCAGTTTTGTCTCCAATTGACCATTCCCAAGGATTTTAATGCCATCATTTTCTTTTTTGACGGTGCCGGTCTCGATGAGCAACTTCGGCGTAACTTCCGTTCCATCTTCAAAACGATTGAGGGTTTCAATATTAACAACGGTATACGCCTTCCGAGTTGGATTTGTAAATCCGCGTTTAGGCAACCGTTTGTAGATCGGGTTTTGCCCGCCTTCGAAACCCGGCCGTACATTCCCCCCTGAACGAGATTTTTGACCGTGTTCTCCTCGGCCGGCGGTGTTGCTGCGCTTTGACCCATACCCTCGTCCGGGACGGATCCCTTTTTTGCGAGCACCTTCTTTTGGTCTTAGATCGTGCAACTTCATGTTTTCACACCTCCTGTCTTGAAGCGTTCCCTTAACCGCTGATTTCTTTTACATTTACAAGGTGGGATACTTTGTTAACCATTCCGCGAATGGCAGGATCGTCCTTTTGGATCACCGAGTGGTTTACTTTGCGCAGTCCCAGTGTCCGTACCGTTACACGCTGGTCTTCCGGTCTGCCAATCAGACTGCGGATGAGGGTGATTTCCAGTTTATTTTCCACTTGTACTCCCTCCTATCCTTGCAATTCTTCGACGCTTTTGCCGCGTAGTCTGGCAATATTTTCAGCTGTTTTTAATTCGCTCAAACCTTGTAGCGTGGCACGAACCATATTGATCGGATTGCTTGAGCCGTGTGATTTTGAAAGAATATCATTTACCCCGGCATGTTCAAGAACCGCACGCACAGGACCTCCGGCGATAACCCCGTACCTTCAGCCGCGGGTTTCAGCAACACTTTGCCGGCTCCGTAACGCCCTACCAATTCGTGAGGGATCGTCGTACCTACACGAGGAACTTTAATGAGAGCTTTCTTTCCGCTTTCCACAGCTTTTCGAATAGCCTCGGGTACCTCATTGGCTTTCCCGATGCCAAAACCTACATGCCCGTTGCGGTCACCAACAACGACAATCGCTGCAAAGCGAAAGCTGCGACCGCCTTTTACTACTTTTGAAACACGGTTAATAGCAACGACTTGTTCTTCCAAGTCAAGTTTGTTCGGATCAATGGCCATATATTGTCCCTCCTTCATGCTTTAAAATTTCAGGCCTTCCGCACGAGCAGCATCAGCCAGTGCCGCTACACGTCCATGATAGATATAGCCTCCACGGTCAAAAATGACATCTTCATATCCCTTTTCACGCGCGCGCTTTGCAACAAGCGCCCCCACATCTTTAGCAGCATTCACGTTTCCGCCATTTTCCTGTTTGAATTCAGGATCCAACGTAGACGCGGCTGCCAACGTTTCACCCTTTATATCATCGATAAGTTGGGCATAGATATGACTTGAAGAACGAAAAACATTTAAGCGCGGGCGTTCCGAAGTTCCGCTTAACTTTTTTCGTATTCGGTTATGACGCTGTTTGCGCGCCGTCTGCTTATTAGTTTTTGCCACCATGAAAACTTTCCTCCTTTCCTGCCTGCTTCAGGCAGCATTTGGCATTGGTTTTATTTGCCTGTTTTTCCAACTTTGCTTCGCACCGTTTCATCCGTATAGCGAATCCCTTTTCCTTTATAGGGTTCCGGCTTGCGAACGGAACGAATATCCGAAGCGACGGCTCCAACCAATTGTTTATCGATTCCTTTAACAAGCACTCTTGTATTAGATGGCACTTCAAATTCAATGCCTTCCGGTTCTTCCATTTCAACCGGATGTGAATAGCCAACGTTTAGTACGAGCTTGTTGCCCGATTTTGATGCACGGTAACCAACACCGACAAGGTCAAGGCTTTTTTCGAAACCGTCCGTAACACCTTTCACCATGTTTGCAATGAGGCTTCTTGTCGTTCCGTGCATGGAACGGTGGTCTTTATGATCAGATGGACGTTTAGTCGTAACGACCCCTTCTTCATGAGTGATCACGATGCCAGAATTAAACTGACGGGACAATTCCCCCTTTGGCCCTTTCACCGTTACATGTCCGTCGTCGACCGTAAGCGTTACACTATCCGGTACTTCTAATGGTAGCACACCGATACGTGACATTTATATTACACCTCCATTCGCACACGCTTACCATACGTAGGCGAGTACTTCTCCACCAATGTTTTGTTTGCGGGCTTCTTTGTCTGTAACAATTCCTGATGAAGTCGAAATAACCGCGATGCCCAATCCGTTCAACACGCGGGGAACTTCATCGGAACCGGCATATACGCGCAATCCCGGTTTGCTGATCTTTTTTAGTCCGGAGATAACTCGTTCATTTCCTTGCCCATATTTAAGAAAAATACGGATAACCCCTTGCTTTTTATCGTCCACGAATTCAACATCGCGTACATACCCTTCACGTTTAAGGATTTGCGCAATCTCTTTTTTTAAGTTTGATGCCGGCAATTCCAGCTTATCATGACGAACGGTATTAGCGTTGCGAATTCTCGTAAGCATGTCGGCAATCGGATCTGTCATAACCATATCGATAAACCTCCTTCCATCTTTCAGGTTTTACCAGCTTGCTTTTTTCACACCGGGGATCTGTCCTTTATACGCAAGATCACGGAAACAAATCCGGCAAAGCTTAAACTTTTGATATACAGCGTTCGGCCGTCCACATCGTTCACA
This sequence comes from Salicibibacter cibi, assembly GCF_016495865.1. Lineage (NCBI taxonomy): Bacteria > Bacillati > Bacillota > Bacilli > Caryophanales > Bacillaceae > Salicibibacter > Salicibibacter cibi. The sequence continues at coordinate 178,068 of NZ_CP054706.1, read as the reverse complement.
ACGGGTGTATTCGCGAACCTTATATTTTTGAGGTTTTTTTTGCTTTTCGACCATCGCTTTTCGAGCCAAAATGCATTCCCTCCTTCGTTTTGATATTTATCGTTGAAAAGGCATGCCCACTTGAGTAAGCAATTCTTTCGCTTCCTCATCCGTTTCGGCGCTCGTTACAATCACAATGTCCATTCCGCGGACTTTGTCAATCTTGTCATATTCAATTTCCGGAAAAATCAACTGTTCCCTTACACCGAGCGTGTAATTTCCGCGGCCGTCGAATGCTTTTCCTGAAATCCCGCGAAAGTCGCGAACACGAGGCAAAGATACGTGAATCAACTTTTCCAGAAAGTCATACATGCGTGTTCCGCGAAGGGTCACTTTCGTACCGATCGGGTTCCCCTCTCGCAGTTTAAATCCCGCAATCGACCGTTTCGCTCTTGTTACGATCGGTTTTTGCCCTGTGATTAAAGCGAGTTCTTCCATGGCATTATCCAAGGTCTTCGGATTGGATACAGCTTCGCCCACGCCCATGTTGATCACAATTTTTTCGATCTTCGGAACTGCCATGATCGATGGATAATTGAATTGGTCGTGTAAGCGGGGCATAATTTCGTCTTTATAACGTTCTTTTAAAGCGTTCATTATTTTCGGGCCTCCTTTCAGCAAGCGTTACTAATCAATAACCTCTCCGGTTTTTTTTGCAATGCGTACCTTTTTGCCGTCTTCGGTTTTATAACCGACCCGGGTAGGTTCACCGCTTTTCGGATCAATGAGCATCACGTTTGATACATGGATAGGCGCTTCCATATCTTCGATGCCCCCTTGCGGGTTATCCTGTGAAGGTTTCATGTGTTTGGTCACCGTATTGACACCTTGAACAAGGACACGTTCACGGCTGGGATAAGCTCCGATGATCTCACCTTCCATCCCTTTGTCTTTCCCGGTAATCACTTTAACTTTATCGCCTGTTTTCACATGCAATTTCGGTTGTTGCGCCATTGGTTCGCACCTCCCTCATCAATGGTTCTTGCCAAGTATTAAAGCACTTCCGGTGCTAACGATATAATTTTCATGTACTGGCTATCGCGCAATTCACGCGCAACCGGTCCAAATATTCGCGTGCCTCTTGGGCTCTTGTCATCACGGATCACGACCGCTGCGTTTTCATCGAATCGGATATACGAGCCGTCCGTCCGTCTTACACCACTGCGGGAACGAACGATGACCGCGCGCACAACTTCGTTTTTCTTGACAACGCCTCCTGGCGTTGCATTTTTGACGGAACAGACAATCATGTCGCCGATGTTTGCGGTTTTTCGCCCAGTACCCCCGAGCACTTTAATGCATTGCACTTCCCGTGCACCTGAGTTATCGGCAACTTTTAGCCTCGACTCTTGCTGGATCATTTTCACGGCCTCCCTTCAATCAAAGATGTCTTAAATAATCACTGATTCTTCGACGATTTCAACGAGGCGGAAGTATTTATCTTTGGACAACGGACGTGTCTCCATTATTCTAACGGTGTCGCCTACTTTCGCTTCATTCTTTTCGTCATGTACTTTAAATTTCTTTGAAGAACGGACGCGTTTGCCGTATAGCTTATCTCGTTTATACGTTTCAACGACAACGGTGATCGTTTTATCCATCTTATCGGAAACAACGCGACCGATCCGTACTTTTCGATCATTACGTTCACTCATCTGTCGATTACCTCCTTTTTACCCTCGGTTTATGCCAAGTTCTCTTTCCCTCAAAACGGTATTGGCACGGGCGATTGCTTTACGAACATTGCGGATGCGGGCGGGGTTATCCAACTGACCGGTTGCCAGTTGAAAGCGAAGGTTGAACAGTTCTTCTTTTAATGATTTCGTTTCTTGCTCGATTTCCGTCGTGGTCATTTCCCGAATTTCTTTAGCCTTCATTTGCCTCACCACCCATTTCTTCACGTTTCACAAATTTGCATTTGATCGGAAGCTTGTGGGATGCAAGACGCAATGCTTCTCGTGCCACTTCTTCATTGACACCTGCAATTTCAAACATAATTCTGCCGGGTTTGACAACGGCTACCCAACCTTCCGGCGCACCTTTCCCGGAGCCCATGCGGACTTCCAACGGTTTTGCAGTATAAGGTTTATCGGGGAAAATTTTGATCCAAACTTTACCGCCACGTTTCATGTAACGAGTCATTGCGATACGAGCGGCTTCAATCTGTCGGTTTGAAACCCAGGATGCTTCCAGGGCCTGCAGGCCATACTCACCAAATGTGATTTCCGTGCCGCCTTTAGCACGACCTCTCATACGGCCACGCATTTGACGACGGTATTTCACGCGTTTAGGCATTAACATGTTTAGTCGCCTCCTTCGTCTGTACGGTCACCTTTCGTGGGAAGAACCTCTCCACGGTATATCCATATTTTTACACCAATCTTCCCGTATGTGGTGTCTGCTTCTGCTGTGCCAAAATCAATGTCCGCTCGCAACGTATGCAATGGTACAGTTCCTTCATTATAGCTCTCGGAACGTGCCATGTCCGCACCACCGAGACGTCCGTTTGCTTCTGTGCGAATCCCTTTTGCTCCGGCACGCATTGTACGCTGGATCGATTGTTTCATTGCACGGCGAAAAGATACGCGATTTTCCAACTGGCGAGCGATGTTTTCAGCGACGAGCTTCGCATCCAAATCTGCTTGCTTAATTTCAGAAATGTTGATGTGCACACGTTTACCGGTGAGAGCATTTAAGTTTTTTCGTAATGCCTCAACTTCGGAACCGCCTTTACCGATCACCATGCCGGGCTTAGCTGTGTGAATATTAATATTCACCCGATTTGCTGCCCGTTCAATTTCAATTGTCGATATGGAAGCATCTTTGAGACGCGTTTCAATATACTCGCGAATTTTTACGTCTTCGTGCAACAACGTCGCGTATTCTTTTTCTGCGTACCATTTTGATTCCCAGTCACGGATTACGCCAATCCGAAAACCTATGGGATTAACTTTTTGACCCACGCTTTATCCTTCCTCCTTTTCTGAAACAATGATTGTGATGTGACTTGTTCGTTTATTGATCCTGGATGCACGTCCCATTGCCCGCGGGCGAAAACGTTTCAAGGTGACACCTTCATCCACGTAAGCTTTGCTGATCACTAAATCTTCCGGTTCCATTTCATAGTTGTGCTCCGCATTGGCAATCGCGGATTTTAATACCTTCTCCACAGTTGGCGACACGCCTCTCGTTGTATGCCGTAGTATGGAAATGGCTTCTCCGACGTCTTTGCCGCGCACGAGATCAACGACCATCCGTGCTTTTCGAGGAGCGACACGAACTTGCTTCGCAACTGCTTTAGCCTCCATTGTAGTCTACCTCCTCTCTTGTTAACGTCGTCTCGTTCTTTTGTCGTCCTTGTCGTGTCCCCGATACGTTCGTGTTGGGGCAAATTCGCCAAGTTTATGACCGACCATGTCTTCCTGGATGAAAACAGGCACATGCTTGCGTCCGTCATGGACAGCAATGGTATGTCCAACAAAATTAGGGAATATCGTGGAGCGACGTGACCATGTTTTAATCACACGTTTGTTATTCTCATCCATAGCTTCGACCTTTTTCATTAGATGATTATCTACAAATGGTCCTTTTTTCAAACTGCGTCCCATTTAAAAGCCTCCTTTCTTGTACAGGCGCGACGTGTGAATAGCGCCTCCCCAATTCGATGACTTAGGGTGTTGGCGCTAAACCGATCGCGATTATCTTCTTTTCTTTTTGTTCCGGCCTTGAACAATATATTTGTTTGAAGGTTTATTTCTTTTTCTCGTTTTATAGCCAACGGACGGTTGACCCCAAGGAGATACGGGTGCATCGCGTCCGACCGGTGCCCGTCCTTCACCACCACCGTGCGGGTGGTCAGATGGGTTCATGGCTGAACCGCGAACCGTAGGGCGTTTATTGAGCCATCGGCTGCGCCCGGCTTTGCCGATATTGATCTGTTCGTTTTCAAGGTTGCCCACTTGTCCAATCGTTGCCCGACATGTGGATAGAATAAGACGAGTCTCACCGGACTTCAAACGAACAAGTGAGTACTTGCCTTCACGTCCGAGAATTTGTGCATGCGCACCTGCAGCGCGTGCCAATTGGCCGCCTTTCCCGGGTCTCATTTCAATGTTGTGAATGGTTGTGCCTATTGGAATGTCCTTTATTTCAAGGGCGTTCCCGATTTTGATATCCGCATCGGTTCCTGACGTTATATTGCTTCCGACTTTCAGGCTCTTTGGGGCGAGAATATAACGTTTTTCTCCATCTACGTAATGAACGAGCGCGATGTTTGCCGAGCGGTTCGGATCGTATTCAATTGTTGCTACTCGACCCGGAACCCCGTCCTTGTTGCGCTTGAAGTCAATGATCCGATACTTGCGTTTATGGCCGCCACCTTGGTGACGAGTGGTGATTCGACCATGATTGTTTCGGCCGGCATTTTTGGAATGCGGGGCAAGCAATGACCGCTCTGGGCTATCCGTTGTGATTTCGGAGAAATTCTTCCCGGTCATAAAACGTTGCCCGCCTGTATTCGGCTTATAGCGTTTAACTGCCATTGGTTTTCCCTCCTCTACTGTGAGACTTAAACTTCATCGAATATTTCGATCTCGTCACTGTTCTCGGTTAAAGTTACAATCGCTTTTTTTCTCGCGGGCTTATAGCCTTCGAAACGACCAAAACGACGAAACTTGCGTTTATAATTCATCGTGTTTACTTTATCAACGTCTACTTCAAAGATTTCTTCAATCGCTTGTTTGATCTGGGTTTTATTCGATTTAATGTCCACTTCAAACGTGTATTTCTTATCTTCCATAATCTCTGTAGAGCGTTCCGTAATGACCGGGCGCTTAATCACATCGCGAGCATCCATTAGCCAAGCACCTCCTCTACGTTCTCTACAGCCTTTTTCGTGATGATTAACTTATCGCTGTTAATCACATCCAGAACATTCACACCTTTAGCGTCGATGGTTTTTACGTTCTGCAGATTGTTCGCAGATTTCTTTACGTTTTCGTCATCGTCCGCTGTGACAATCAACGTTTTTTGCTCGGCGGAAAGACTGGAAAGAATAGTCATCATTTCTTTAGTTTTCGGCACGTCAAAATGTAGATCGTCGACAACAATGAGTTCATCATCCTGTACTTTTGCGGAAAGTACTGATCGAAGTGCGAGGCGACGAACCTTTTTCGGAAGTTTATACCCATAATTTCTTGGGGTCGGCGCAAAAATGACACCGCCGCCCGTCCATATTGGGGAACGGTTGGAGCCATGGCGTGCACGTCCCGTACCTTTTTGGCGCCAAGGTTTTGCACCGCCACCGCGAACTTCGGAACGGGTTTTTGCTTTTTGGGTTCCTTGCCGAAGGGAAGCCTGTTGCATGACAACCGCATCGTGCACAACACTTTCATTCGGTTTAATACCGAAAACGGAATCGGTAAGTTCCGCGTCCTCAACTTCCGAGCCGGCTTGATTGTATACCGTTACTTTAGGCATGATGGTTCCTCCTTTCTTTTAGCATTACTGGCTAACGGATTGCACCTTTACATAACCCTTCTTGGGTCCCGGCACATTCCCTTTTATAAGCAATAAGTTACGTTCTTCATCAATTTGTACGACTTCAAGGTTTTGCACGGTCACTTGATTGCCGCCCATCTGCCCGGGTAGCTTTGTTCCTTTGAACACTTTAGAAGTGTCAATAGGGGCCAATGCGCCTGAACCTCGATGATAGCGGGAACCATGTGATTTCGGACCGATTGCGTAGTTGTGTCGCTTAATCGAACCTTGAAACCCTTTCCCTTTCGAAACACCCGTAACGTCTATGACGTCGCCGGATGCAAATGTATTAACGTTGACCTCTTGACCAACTTCGTGATCTCCAATACTCATATTGCGAAATTCACGAACGTAGCGCTTGGGCGCCGTGCTTGCTTTTTCAGCATGGCCTTTTTCCGGTTTGGTGGCACGCTGTTCTTTTTTGTCATCCGCGCCTAGTTGAACCGCATCGTAACCATCATTTGCTTCTGTTTTTAACTGCATGACAATGTTCGGGTTTGCCTGAACGACAGTTACAGGAACAACATCGCCGTTCTCTTTAAATACCTGTGTCATGCCGATCTTTCTACCCAAGATTCCTTTGGCCATCAGTCACACCTCCTATTTTTCATGTTAAATTTAGAGCTTAATCTCAATATCGACACCTGAAGGCAGATCCAAACGCATCAAGGCGTCTACCGTTTGCGGCGTCGGACTGAGAATGTCGATAAGGCGTTTGTGCGTGCGCATTTCGAATTGCTCCCGAGAATCCTTGAACTTGTGCGTCGCGCGTATAACAGTGTACACTGATCGGTCTGTCGGAAGAGGCACCGGTCCGGACACTCTTGCATCGGAGCGCTTCGCGGTCTCCACAATTTTTGCGGATGATTGATCAAGGATTCGGTGATCGTACGCCTTTAATCGGATTCGGATTTTCTCATTTGCCATGTTTAACCCTCCTTTTCGTCTGATTTCCAGACTTGCTCCGTGAAAATTCCCCCCACCCGCCATGGCAAAGGGGCCGGGTGTGTCGGGCAACCTTCCACTTCTTCGCTTGACAATCAAAAAGGGGAGGTCCGTATGCATGGCCTCCTCCCACCTTCTTTGTCACACCTAATCATTATAAAGGCTACGAACAGCGATTGCAAGCAGAAATTTAGGTTTTGGCTTAATTCGTTCCTAGCGAAGCAAAAAGACCGCAAAGTAAGCCCCAAAAAACAGCAAGCGGCGGGAGTCCCCGGCACTTGCTACCTCGTTTCCTTATTGTTTTTCCAACACCGATATTCTTTGTCTTAGCTTCTCCATTTCACGATGCTGATTGATCAAACGTTTAATTAACACAAGCTCTGCTTGGGCTGTCATCAAATGATCTTGCGCGTGAATCATTAAGAAAGTGGGAGTGGCTTCATCATCCTGATTGGAAATTAGCTCCGTCTGCCATTTGTGGCCAGCCACAAATTCCTCATCTGCTTCTTCCAGTTTCAACTCCACTGTTTCAAAATCCTCTTCCTCAGCCGCATCCAATGCTTCGTAAGCAGCACCACGGGCATTGCCACCATGCAAGATTAATTGGGTCATCGTCTTTTCATAATCGATATTGATTCACCTCTTCATCTGCTTATTCCTTCGCTTCAATTGATTGCTCTTGCTTTACTAACTGTTTTTCATAACGTTTAAAGAATGGATAGTATATCATCGTGGCCACAAGAACATTTATGACCTGAATCAATACAGCCATCAATGATCCTCCTGTTGCCAAAAACCCACCGAAACCAAGCGGTACCGTAAATGGTGGTTGCACGACCACAGGCGGTAAGACACCCGTTGCGAACATAATGTAATTGATAGTGACAACAACGACCGGCGCTATCACGAATGGAATCATCAATATCGGATTGAGCACAATCGGTAAGCCAAAAATCAACGGTTCATTGACATTAAAGATCGATGGAATGATCGCTGTTTTTCCTACTTGTTTAATTTGAACTGATGCCGAAAACACCATAAATACAGCTAAACCTAAGGTGACACCCGAACCACCGATATGCGTGAACATATGGAAAAAGGGTTCCGTCACAATGCCCGTTGCTTCTTCACCGGCGGAGACCGCATCAGCATTCGCGGCAAGTTGGCTCATCCAGAACGGATAGACGACCGAAGACACAACATTCATGCCATGGATACCCATACTCCATAAAACGACCATCAATAAAATCATGATGAGCGCTGCCCAATAGGTATTCGACGCTGTTACCAGCGGTTGAAAAATCGCCATGACGGCTTGCGGCAATGTAAGGTCAAAATTCGCATACACGATCCACTGCAAGATCCATACCAATGGCAAAATAACCATAAATGGAATCAACACGCGAAAAGATCTCAACACATAAGGCGGAACACTCGACGGCATTTCAAAGGTGAATCCTTTTTTAATGAAAAAATTCATCAATTCCGTCACAAGAATACTCAAAATAATGGCTACAAATAAGCCCTCTCCACCAAGAAATTCGAGCACTTGCCCAAATTCGATTTGTTCAATATCCACGACCGGGAACGCTGACATGAAAAAGGCGAGCATAGACAAGATACCTGCCATCACAGCATCCATATCTTTTCGTTGGCCGAGACTGTAGCCAACCCCAAAAGCAACGACTAAAGCCATCAAACCAAAGGTTAAGTGAAAGGGGAACAACAATTGGGCCTGTATTGGCTCAACCGCGTTCACCCACATATCAACAAGCGGTCCCAACACCGGCATACCGCCAATTTCAGCAGGCGGATTGGCAATGATCAGGAAAATGGAACCGGTGATAATGACCGGCAATGCAAAAATAACGAAAGCATCCCGTATCGATTGCAAATATATATTTTGCGCAATCTTACCGAGCGGTTCCATTAAATGGTCTTCCAGCCATTGAATCATCTCGGAAGCACCTCCTTATTTTTCAGCTAATTTCAATGCTTGATCAAGGACCTTTTCTCCGTCCATAAGGGCAAACGCGGTCTGCTCAACCAATTCTACCGGGACATTGTGCGGCTCCGCGATGCGTGTTACTTCTTTTCGTAAATGCCGCACTTGCGGTTCGAGCAAAGCGACATCATAATCGGCCGCTCTATCTTTAAAGTCTCCGGTTCCTCCTGCATAAATATCGGCTGTGATTCCTCTTTTCGTGGCCGCTTCCTCCACTTTTTTAGCCAATTGACTTGATGTTGCGCCCCAACTACATAAAATAATCACTTTAATAGACTGTTCTGCCATTTCGCTCACTCCTCTTGTTTTTGAATTTCGCAGATAAAATTTCCTCAGCTTTCTCGTCCACGACTTTATAATGTTTCATCAGCCATCTCGAGAACCATGTCGTAGCTAGAAGAACCACTGTAAAACCAATGCCGAAAAGGAAAAGCTGTAAGGCGCCCGGTTGTCCGGTAAAATATTGCTGAGCGGCATAGCCATTCCAAAATAAAATAAACGTTAATGTGTACCAAAAGGATACCTTCCTTAGCACATCTACGCCTCCTTTCTTTATTATCATTAATTTTTAATGCAACTATCATGCCAAAAATAAAAAGCCCATCATAGCGGGCTTTTATAGCACATTCAAGAAGTGTGCAAAAACAGTGCACACTTCGGGTGTTTTTGGCCGAGGAGCAAAGCGATCAACATTATTAAAGGAGTTACTATGCTCAACTGAAAAAACGTATATATAGTGTCTAAGATAATCGCATCAAGTTCTGTCGTTACTTAGGATTTACCAGGTGATATAGTAGTCAGTGGAAACCAACGCCTCTTTGTTTTACAATGGAGTGTTCCAGATAGGTGATCTTCTTTCTGGTTAAAGGACCTCTAGGTGTATCATAGCCATGTCAATGCAAATCAAATAAGGTTTCTTGAATGTTATCTTGAGATTTTCATCGATACCCGGACAAAAGATTCCGGAAACGGAATTTGAAATGATTGTTCTAAGCTAGAAACAAGGGGCTCCCATATGCTTCGTTCGGCTTGATCGTACTGAAAATGATTGTCCATCGGTATCGTTTGCTTTAATTCTTCTATTTCACCATGTACATGAGCTTTTATCATTCGATCCAGCAAAACCCCTATGTGCATACTCATCCCTAGGGCGCGGTCATCATCCCAGTCATAGTATGCTTGTACTTGCGGAAAGTATTTATCCAGAATCGTACAAAAAAGACGGGGATTAAGATAAGTCACGATTTCTGCAAGTCCAGATTGAATCTCGCGATAACCCCTCCCATGAGATTGTTGCGTTGTTTCTCCCTGTCGAACCCCGTATTGGCGTGTTACTTCTACTAATTTGAGTAAACGAGACGTACCTTCTTGTTTTAGAAGTTCCCATGCAGGAATAAAAGGAATTTCATCCATCGAGATAAACACCGTACCGATAATAGCTACAATATCATAGTAATCTTTTAATTGACGCAAAATCGAAGTGTCCCTAGAGACAGGATCAACACGGACAGAGCGAATGACAACGTCTGCATCTGCATCTGTGAGTTGATCCGCTAACCATTCTTCAAGTAATTGAGCAGCCCCTTCCCCAGTGAAACAAACGGTTGCAATTAAACGTTTCTTCCGAGTATGAGGATCCGAATGATCTTCACTCATAAACGCCGTCATCGCTTTCTGAGTTGTTTCATAGACTTCTTTAACCGTAATATCCTGCACGAGTGATTTTCGTCCAGCTTCCATAACCATGGGCATATTCACATAAGGCACAGTAAATACTGGTACTCCCCATTCGCTATAGAATGTATCTCCCATCGTTACCAGTGAGCCCATATCAACGAGTAAGAGTACACCCTGGTACGTATTAGAGGCAAGCGCTCTATCAATGAAGACTCTTACCTCTTCATTGGTGTCTTCGGCTGATTTTTCCAGTGGCATATCGACGGATTGGATGACCTCGGCCCCAAGTAATGTATTGGTCACTTCAGCCATCGATGAAGCTGTGGTTCGTCCATGAGTGACAAGCAGCACAAAAATTGTTTGGGCATTGGGTAATGATTGTGATTGCTGCACAGGCGTCAAAAAATGGGCTAGTAATTCCACTTCATCATCCGGAAGCTTAAGATCGATTGTCTCTGTCAAGTATTCAGCCAGACGATGAGCAGCGTAACGATCTTCTTTCGAAGCTTTTGAAAAAGACGGAAGTGTCTGTTTATTTTCTCGACCATGATTTCGCAAATTTTGCAAGTGCAGCCCAATAACGTACATACTTTGTTCATTAAGTTCTCTGTTAATCTGAGGTGAAAGAACTGTTGGCGCTCGTTGCAATGCATAGAGCAAATCTCCATCAATAAGATCATGCCCAACATCATAAGAAAAAGTAACTTTAGGATAGCGAGCAGTTAAATCCGCAATATATTGATTAACAACGTGTTGTAGTGAGGATTCAACGGTCATATCTCCCGCGGAAGATAACTCTAATCGTTTTTTGTTTAACCGTTGATAGATGTTGGGAAACAGGGAATGAGATTCCCCTTTCGTTATTTGCGCGGCTTTTGCCTGCTCATTTTCCAAGGGAAATGAAGTTTGCCCTTCGTCCATTTTTATGAGAATATCCTCAACACCTACCAGCACTTCCGAGAATTCTTTATTTAAATACCTTAAATAAGCTCTTGCGCACGCAATTTGGATATCATTTTGCAACTGACCAATATTACCCGGACAAGCATAATGAAGAAGTTTATCTCTTCCCGCATCTTCCATAGATAGATCAGCATCCATTTTATCTGCTTCCTGCTGCAAAAACAGTTCCAATAACATTTCTCTCTCTGCATGGCTGCGTTCACGCAAAGGTGGAACGATTAACGTAACAGAAAATCTTCGTAGCAACGTGATTAAAAGAGCACGCTCTGGGCTTTGAGTCGTCGCTCCGATAAATGTTATGTTGGCCTGCCGTTCACGTGTAGCTTCACCAAACCGACGATAGACTCCTTTATCAATCAGGTAAAATAACATTTCCTGTGCGGAAGCCGGCAAACGATGAATTTCATCCAAAAAGAGAATACCCCCATCAGCTTGTTCGACAAGCCCAGGTTCATCCTGAACAGAACCTGTGAACGCTCCTTTTTTAATCCCAAAAATTTGTCCGACCAATAACTCTGGGTTCTGGGCATAATCTGCACAATTGAAGGTGATGAAAGGAGTGGAACGTTTAATATATCCTTCTCGTGTAGCTATTTCGTATAAACGTTCCGCTAGATATGTCTTCCCTGTCCCAGTTTCCCCGGTAAAAAGAATATGGAACGATTGAAAAGGATAGGAAAGGGCAGCGAGTCCTTGTTGGATCAACGGCTGCAAACTCTCTCCAATCTCTTTAGGCGTACGGGAGGTTTTTCGGCGATAACGCACAGGTTTTCCGGTGATCTTTTCTGCCTGTCCATTTTGGAAAAGATCATTTAAATAACGACTCGCGGTGGAACGGTTAATCTGCAAAGCAACGGCGATTTCCCTGGCACTCACCCCCTGGGGTTTTAGATCTGAAAATTCTTGCAGTTTTTTTGTTACCGTTTCCTCTTTACTCATGTTGTTTCACCTTATTCATTGTTCTTTGCACCAAGTTTACCAATTAATCACTATATTTTCATGTTCAACGACTTTTTCAGCCACACACAAATGTAAACAAACGCTTATTTAAAGACTTCTCTCACCAAAGATAGCGAACGTTAACGTCTTTTTCGTATCCTTTCGTCCTTTAACGAAGGTGAACAATCTTAGAGTGCAAAAAAAAAGCATCCCGCGGGATGCTTTTTTTTAATAACCTGTTTACTTCACGATCTCTGTGACAACGCCGGAGCCTACGGTACGTCCACCTTCGCGAATCGAGAATCTTGTGCCGTCCTCGAGCGCAATCGGTTGAATGAGCTCAACGTCCATTTCGATGTTGTCACCGGGCATAACCATTTCTACCCCTTCAGGAAGGTTGATTACACCGGTAACATCCGTTGTACGGAAGTAGAATTGCGGACGGTAATTTTGGAAGAATGGCGTATGACGGCCACCTTCATCTTTTGAAAGTACATAGACTTCTGCTTTAAATTGCGTGTGAGGTGTGATCGTACCCGGCTTCGCAAGCACCTGTCCACGTGTAATATCTTCACGGGCAACACCACGCAGCAATGCACCAATGTTGTCACCGGCTTCGGCATAGTCGAGAATTTTGTGGAACATCTCAACACCTGTAACGGTGGTTTTTCTCTTCTCTTCCGTAATACCGAGAATTTCTACTTCATCCCCACTGTTTAGCATGCCCCGCTCAACACGGCCGGTTGCAACCGTACCACGGCCGGTGATGGAGAAGACGTCCTCAACCGGCATCATGAATGGTTTATCTGTATCACGCTCAGGAGTCGGGATATAATTGTCGACTTCCTTCATCAAGTCAAGGATTTTTTGCTTATGCTCGTCATCTCCTTCAAGAGCTTTCAAAGCAGATCCGGATACAACAGGAATGTCATCTCCCGGGAAGTCATACTCGGAAAGGAGGTCGCGCACTTCCATTTCCACGAGTTCAAGTAGTTCTTCGTCATCGACCTGGTCCACTTTGTTAAGAAAAACAACGATGGACGGAACGCCGACGTTACGAGAAAGCAAAATGTGCTCACGTGTTTGCGGCATCGGACCGTCAGCTGCGGATACAACCAGGATGGATCCGTCCATTTGCGCAGCACCTGTGATCATGTTTTTCACATAGTCTGCGTGTCCCGGGCAATCCACGTGTGCGTAGTGGCGGGTATCCGTTTCATACTCCACGTGGGAAGTTGCGATTGTGATGCCGCGCTCTTTTTCTTCAGGTGCGTTGTCAATCGCATCAAATGCCATGACGTCACCTTCGCCGGATTGTTCATGAAGGACTTTTGTAATCGCTGCAGTCAGCGTTGTTTTTCCATGGTCTACGTGTCCGATTGTGCCAATATTGGCATGCGTTTTCGACCGGTCAAATTTTTCTTTTGCCATTGAAATGTTCCTCCCTTAAATTAAGGTTTTTTATAGCAAGAAAGCATGATCGTTGATCTACTTTCTAGGCTTTTGGTTTTAGAGAACCTAATTATTCTCCGGTGTTCTTTTTAATGATCTCTTCGGAAATGCTCTTTGGTACTTCCGCATAATGATCAAAGTGCATCGAGTATGTTCCGCGCCCTTGTGTGTTGGAACGAAGGGTTGTTGCATATCCAAACATCTCTGCCAACGGCACGAAAGCGCTGATGATTTGCGCGTTCCCCGGGCACCCATTCCTTCAACCCGGCCGCGTCGTGACGTAACGTCACCCATAACATCGCCCATGTATTCTTCCGGAACGATAATTTCCACTTTCATCAACGGTTCAAGCAGAGCTGGATCACACTTGGATTTTGCTTCTTTAAGCGCCATTGAAGCGGCAATTTTAAATGCCATTTCATTCGAGTCCACATCATGGTAAGACCCATCATATAAACGCGCTTTTACATCAATTAGGGGATAACCGGCAAGCAAACCGTTTTGCAGCGCTTCTCCCACGCCTTGCTCTACTGATCCAATGTACTCCCGCGGGACAACGCCACCAACGATCGCATTTTCAAATTCAAAGCCTGCCCCTTGTTCATTCGGACTAAACTCAATCCAAACATGGCCGTATTGACCACGGCCTCCGGATTGGCGAATGAACTTGCCTTCACATTGTGCCGATGCCTTGATCGTTTCACGATAAGAGACTTGCGGAGCGCCGACAATAGCCTCGACTTTGAACTCTCGCTTTAATCGATCCACAATGATATCCAGGTGCAATTCACCCATTCCGGAAATGACCGTTTGACCTGTTTCCTCATCTGTATACGTTTTAAACGTAGGATCTTCTTCCGAAAGCTTACCGAGCGCAACGCCCATTTTATCCTGATCCGCTTTTGACTTCGGTTCTACCGACAAGGAGATAACAGTTTCCGGGAAGTCCATGGATTCGAGGATCACCCGGTCCTTCTCATCACAAAGTGTATCACCTGTCGCTGTGTCTTTCAAACCAATGCCTGCGGCAATATCTCCGGAATAAACTTCAGAAATCTCTTCCCGTGAATTGGCGTGCATTTGCAAAATTCGACCGACGCGTTCGCGTTTATCCTTTGAAGAGTTCCGCACATAAGACCCGGATGAGAGTGTGCCTGAGTAAACGCGGAAGAATGTCAATTTGCCCACATAAGGATCTGTCATAATTTTAAAAGCCAGGGCAGAAAATGTCCCTGCGTCATCAGCTTCACGAGTCACTTCTTCTTCTGAATTCGGCTTTATGCCTTTAATGGCCGGAACATCCGTCGGCGCCGGCAAATAGTCAAGGACAGCGTCCAGCACCAATTGGACACCCTTGTTTTTAAAGGCAGATCCACAGAGGACGGGATAAAATTCAATATCCAGCGTTCCTTTGCGAATTGCCCTTTTAACATCCTCGTTGTTGAGTTCTTCGCCTTCCAGGTACATCATCATAAGGTCTTCATCGAAATCAGCAACCGCTTCAACCAGCTTCTCACGATAGGTATCCGCTTGTTCACGGTACTCCTCGGGGATATCATGCACTTCTGTTTCCTTGCCCAAATCATCCAAATAATAGTGGGCTTTCATTTCCACAAGATCGATGATTCCTTCGAATTCATCTTCAGCACCGATCGGGAGCTGTATGGCGTGAGCATTCGCTCCAAGCCGATCTCTTAATGTACTGACCGAATAGAGGAAGTCCGCACCAACCTTATCCATTTTGTTGACGAAAACAATCCTTGGCACATGATACGTCGTAGCCTGGCGCCAAACCGTTTCGGTTTGCGGTTCAACCCCTGATTGCGCATCAAGAACAGCTACCGAGCCATCAAGAACACGCAGGGAACGTTCCACTTCGACCGTGAAGTCGACGTGCCCGGGCGTATCAATGATGTTAATGCGATGGTCTTTCCATTGGGCTGTTGTCGCGGCAGATGTGATGGTAATCCCTCGGTCTTGCTCTTGCGACATCCAGTCCATTTGGGAAGCACCCTCATGTGTTTCTCCAATTTTATGCGTACGGCCCGTATAGAACAAAATACGTTCCGTGGCCGTCGTTTTACCGGCATCGATGTGTGCCATAATGCCGATATTACGTGTTTTTTCCAAGGAGAACTCTCTTGACATGGCCTACACTTTCTCCTTTCATCCATTTCTGACAGGTCCGCTAAAAGAGCGACAACATTACCAACGGTAATGGGCAAAGGCTTTATTTGCTTCTGCCATACGATGAGTGTCCTCACGTTTTCTGACAGCTGAGCCAGTATTATTGGCTGCATCCATTATTTCATTTGCCAATCGCTCTTCCATCGTTTTTTCTCCGCGTAAACGCGCGTAGCTTACCAACCAACGCAACCCTAAGGTCGTACGACGATCAGGCTTCACTTCGATCGGCACCTGATAGTTGGCACCGCCGACGCGTCGCGCCTTAACTTCAAGCACAGGCATAATATTTTTCAACGCCTGATCGAAGACTTCCATCGGTTCCTCATCGCTGCGTTCACGAACCAAATCAAATGATTTATACAAGATATTTTGTGCTTTTCCTTTTTTGCCGTCAATCATAATACGGTTAATGAGACGAGTCACCAACTTGGAATTATAAATCGGATCCGGCAATACTTCACGACGAGGTACAGGACCTTTACGAGGCATGTCCCACCCTCCTTTCATTATCACTGCAGTTTATTTTTTTGCACGTTTTGTTCCATATTTGGAACGACCTTGCTTACGACCCTGGACACCTGCAGTGTCTAGGCTTCCCCGGACAATATGGTAGCGCACACCCGGAAGGTCTTTCACACGACCTCCGCGAATAAGTACAACACTGTGCTCTTGTAAATTGTGACCGATTCCCGGGATATATGCCGTTACTTCAATCCCATTGGTCAAGCGAACACGTGCATATTTGCGCAGTGCCGAGTTTGGTTTTTTTGGCGTCATTGTGCCGACACGTGTGCAAACGCCTTGTTTTTGCGGAGAAGACTGATTGGTCGGCACTTTCTTAATGCTGTCAAAACCTCTGTTAAGTGCCGGCGCATCAGATGTCTTCGGTTTTGTTTGACGTCGCTTGCGAACAAGCTGATTAATCGTTGGCATCGATTTTCTCCTCCTTTCTTGAACACTTTTTCCGTGCGAGTAATTGAATGATGCTAATTGCCCGTGAACCCTTGCCCAACCAGGTTTTATAAGACCACTGTTCCAGGTGGTTCACATCAAAGCAAAAGGAATGTTCTTACCGGGCAGTCAAGACTGCCGAGTAAAAACCATTTACCGTTTTTCAGCATTTTTCCTTTTTTATTTAAGGCTTTGCCGAACTAAGATATCTTATTATGAATTCCCTTTTTTCGGGAAATCACGCGCACCTTTGATATTTTACCAAAGGGGCAATACGATGTCAATTCATTTTTGGTGACCCTACCATTTAACGACGGATGCCGGTAAGGGTGAAAAACATCTTCATTTTTCACCCCTCGTGGCTAATCCTCACATTAAACACAGGCTGGCTTTACAGATTTACCGACGTGAAAGCGCACCTTCGGGTTCTTCCGCGGTTTCTGTTTCACTTTTTTCGCCGTTGTCCGCTTTGAGCGAACGATAGCGTTGCATGCCTGTTCCTGCCGGAACGAGTTTTCCGAGAATCACGTTTTCTTTTAAGCCGAGCAACGCGTCTGACCTCCCTTTGATCGCCGCATCCGTAAGAACACGGGTTGTTTCCTGGAAGGATGCCGCCGATAAGAAAGAGTCCGTCTCTAGGGAAGCTTTTGTGATCCCCAGAATAACAGGCGTACCGACTGCCGGGCGCTGATTGTTACGAAGTACATCTTTGTTAACATCATTGAAGTGGTTCACTTCCACCAATGTGCCAGGCAGTACATCCGTATCCCCCGAGTCATTCACGCGGATTTTACGGAGCATCTGCCGAACCATGACTTCTACGTGTTTATCGCCAATTTCCACGCCCTGCATGCGATAGACCTTCTGAACTTCCTTGAGCAAGTATTCTTTTACTTCCTTGATGCCGGTCACTTTCAGCAATTCTTTCGGATCAATCGAACCTTCCGTGAGCGCTTGGCCGGCTTCAACACGATCTCCTTCAGCCACACGCAACCGTGCACCGTATGCTGTTGTATAAGATTTCGATTCAATTTCCCCGCTGATAATGATGTCTTTCTTATCACCCGCATCGTGAATCTCACTTACCGTACCCTCAAGTTCGGTAATAAGCGCCTGCCCTTTCGGATTACGGGCCTCAAAGAGTTCTTGAATACGCGGGAGACCTTGGGTAATATCATCGCCGGCCACCCCGCCGGTGTGGAACGTACGCATCGTTAACTGTGTCCCCGGCTCACCGATAGACTGCGCGGAGATAATACCAACCGCTTCTCCAACCTCAACATCGCTGCCGGTCGCCAAATTACGACCATAGCATTTTTTGCAAACGCCACGGGCAGTGTCACAGGCAAAGACAGAACGGATCGTTACCTTTTCAATACCGGCATCGACAATCGCCTTCGCGGTGTCTTCAGTGATCAGGTCATTTTTTTGCACAAGTGTATCTCCGCTGTCAGGGTGGGCGACCGTTTGAAACGCTACGCGCCCCACAAGCCGGTCGTGTAGATCTTCGATAATCTCCGTCCCTTCTCGCAATGTCTCAACCGAGAGACCGCGATCTGTTCCGCAGTCGTCTTCACGAACAATGACATCTTGAGCAACATCAACGAGGCGGCGGGTCAAGTAACCGGAATCAGCGGTTTTCAACGCTGTGTCTGCCAGACCTTTACGCGCACCATGGGTGGATATAAAATACTCCAATACCGTAAGCCCTTCCCGGAAACTAGACTTAATAGGGAGCTCGATGATTTGTCCGGACGGATTAGCCATCAACCCACGCATTCCGGCTAACTGTGTGAAGTTAGAAGCGTTCCCGCGAGAACCGGAGTCACTCATCATATAGATCGGATTCGCCGTGTCCAGTGTTTTCATCAGACGCTCTTGAATCGTCTCTTTTGCTTCGCTCCAAATGGAGATGACCTTGTCGTATCTTTCATCGTCTGTGATCAAACCGCGTCTAAACTGCTTCATCACACGATTGACCTTCTCCTCGGCGTCATCAAGTATCTTTTTCTTTTCGGGAAGAACAACCACATCGGAAATCCCAACTGTAATCCCGGCTTTTGTTGAGTAGTAGAAACCAAGATCTTTCATGCTATCCAACATTCGTGAGGTTTCCGTAACCTGGAATTTCTTAAATACTTCAGCGATGATATCGCCGAGAAAACCTTTTTTAAATGAGGAAACAAGTTCCATTTCCGCTAGTGTACTTTTTATATCCGTTCCTTTCGGAACAAAGTATTTTTCCGGTGTTTCGTTTTCCAAATTGCCGGCAGAGGGTTCATTAATATACGGAAAGCTGCTTGGTAAAATTTCATTGAATATCAATTTCCCGATCGACGTCAACAACAATTGATCTTTCACTTTTTCAGGGAACCTACTGCTTTTCATCGAAGAAACCGAAACAGCCACGCGTGTATGCAGATGCACAAAGCCATTTTGGTACGCCGTAACCGCTTCGTTGCTGTCTTTGAACACAGCACCCTCACCCGCGGCATTTTCACGCTCGGAGGTAAGGTAATAGTTACCGAGCACCATATCCTGTGAAGGTGTAACGACCGGGTTTCCGTCCTTTGGATTTAGGATGTTTTGCGCAGACATCATCAGAACCCGGGCTTCCGCTTGCGCTTCTGCCGATAGCGGCACGTGAACCGCCATTTGGTCTCCGTCAAAGTCCGCGTTGTAAGCCGTACAAACGAGCGGATGCAGACGGATGGCGCGACCTTCAACGAGTACCGGCTCAAACGCCTGGATCCCCAACCTGTGTAGCGTTGGTGCACGGTTTAGCAATACCGGATGTTCTTTGATCACATCCTCAAGGACATCCCATATTTCCGGTTGGACACGATCGACCTTCCGTTTAGCACTTTTGATGTTATGTGCCGATCCATTTGCCACCAACTCTTTCATGACAAATGGCTTAAACAATTCCAACGCCATTTCTTTCGGCAACCCACACTGATACATTTTCAAGCTCGGACCAACGACGATAACTGAACGACCGGAGTAGTCAACCCGCTTCCCGAGAAGGTTTTGCCGGAATCTTCCCTGTTTCCCTTTGAGCATGTGGGAAAGTGATTTTAACGGGCGATTTCCCGGACCGGTGATCGGCCGACCACGCCTTCCGTTATCAATAAGCGCGTCAACAGCTTCCTGGAGCATGCGTTTTTCGTTTTGAACAATGATGCTTGGCGCACCGAGATCCAATAAACGCTTTAAACGATTATTTCGGTTAATTACCCGACGGTACAAATCATTCAAGTCAGAAGTGGCGAACCGTCCACCATCCAGCTGAACCATCGGGCGTAATTCCGGTGGAATGATAGGGAGAACGTCCATGATCATCCATGCCGGGTGATTGCCTGAATGACGGAAAGCCTCCAGCACTTCCAAACGTTTGATGGCACGTGTGCGACGTTGTCCTTGTGCCGTTTCAAGTTCATCTCGCAACGCTTTTACTTCTTGCTCCAGATTTAAATCGGATAAAATCTTGCGAATCGCTTCCGCGCCCATTTGCGCAGTGAAAGAACGCCCATATTTATCATAATACGAGCGGTATTCTTTTTCGGAAAGCAACTGCTTATATTCAAGCGGTGTATCACCGGTTTCCGTAACAACATACGAAGCGAAATAGATAACTTCTTCGAGGGAGCGAGGAGACATATCGAGCACCAGCCCCATCCGACTCGGAATACCTTTAAAATACCAAATGTGTGATACCGGAGCTGCCAGTTCAATATGACCCATACGCTCACGGCGAACTTTCGCCCGTGTTACTTCAACCCCGCATCGGTCACAGACAACCCCTTTATAACGGACCCGTTTATATTTTCCGCAATGGCATTCCCAGTCCTTTTGCGGACCGAAAATACGCTCACAAAACAAGCCATCTTTCTCCGGTTTCAATGTCCGGTAGTTGATGGTTTCGGGTTTTTTCACTTCTCCTCTCGACCAATTACGAATCTTATCGGAAGAAGCAAGGCCTACTTTCATGTATTCAAAATTATTGACATCTATCAAAGGGTGGTCCCTCCCTTTCTTGGCGCACGAATTGTCATTAGAAAACTTGGCTTTTCGCCAAGCTTTTATGGCGAAAGCCTTAGTTGCACGAATCGGGGTGTTCGTCACCCGCTTTTCCGGAAATCAGACATCGGAAGACCTTGAAAAAGTCTTTTCCGCCCTCTGGCCTCTGACTCCCGTCTAAGAGGCACGGATGACAAGGGTGAAGAACACCATATTTTTAAGGCGGTGCCCTTCACCTGTCTCTTTTACATCTTTAAGCGTTCTCTGTAGACTCCAATTTCAGGTTCATTTTCTCACTCGACTGGTCTTCTTCATCATCCAGCTCTTTCATTTCAATCTCTTCTTCATTACTGGAGAGCATTTTTACGTCCATGCCAAGGCTCTGGAGTTCTTTAATCAGCACTTTGAACGATTCCGGAACGCCTGGTTCCGGTACATTCTCGCCTTTAACGATAGACTCATACGTTTTAACACGGCCAATCGTATCGTCAGACTTTACCGTTAGGATTTCTTGCAACGTATATGCAGCACCGTAGGCCTCAAGTGCCCAAACTTCCATCTCGCCAAATCGCTGGCCGCCAAATTGCGCTTTACCGCCCAACGGTTGTTGCGTAACCAATGAATAGGGACCAGTGGAACGGGCATGAAGTTTGTCATCCACCATATGCGCCAGCTTAATCATATACATGACACCGACAGACACACGATTATCATAAGCCTCACCACTGCGCCCGTCATATAAAACCGTTTTGCCGTCGCCGGCTATCCCTGCTTCTTCGAGCGATTCTTGGACATCTTCTTCGCGGGCACCATCAAAGACCGGCGTAGCAACATGAATGCCAAGTTCGCGCGCAGACATGCCCAAATGCATTTCCAGCACTTGTCCGATATTCATTCGCGAAGGCACCCCTAGAGGGTTTAACATCATGTCTACCGGTGTGCCGTCCGGCATGAAAGGCATATCTTCCTCTGGTAAAATCCGAGAAATAACGCCTTTGTTTCCGTGTCGCCCAGCCATTTTATCGCCTTCGTGAATCTTTCGCTTTTGCACGATATACACACGAACAAGCTGGTTAACACCCGGCGGAAGCTCATCGCCATCTTCACGGTTAAAAATCTTGACATCGAGCACAATGCCGTCCCCGCCGTGGGGTGCTTTTAACGAAGTATCGCGCACTTCACGCGCTTTTTCACCGAAGATGGCATGAAGCAAGCGTTCCTCGGCCGTGAGTTCGGTCATCCCTTTCGGTGTCACTTTGCCGACGAGGATATCTCCGTCTTTAATTTCGGCACCGACACGGATAATGCCCCGATCATCAAGGTTTCGCAAAGCATCCTCTCCGACGTTCGGGATATCGCGGGTGATCTCTTCCGGGCCGAGCTTCGTATCACGCGCTTCCGATTCATACTCTTCGATATGAATGGAGGTGAATACATCATCTTTTACAAGCCGCTCACTGAGAATGATGGCATCCTCATAGTTGTATCCTTCCCAAGTCATAAAGGCAAGAAGCACATTTCGGCCGATCGCCATTTCCCCTTTATCCATCGAAGGTCCGTCGGCCAACACTTCTCCTTTTTCTATAACATCGCCGCCTTCTACAATCGGACGTTGATTATAGCTCGTGCCTTGATTGGAACGGATGAACTTGGACATTCTATATACATCTTCATCGGTTTCAACTTCGTTTCCGTCTACTTCCTCAAGGCGACGCATCCGGATTTCCCTTGCTGTCACACGTTTAACAATCCCACGGTGGGCGGCAGTGATGGCCGCACCGGAATCCTTTGCGGAAACATATTCCATCCCTGTTCCAACGACAGGGGCCTCAGGCTCGAGCAACGGAACGGCTTGACGCTGCATATTCGCCCCCATCAACGCACGGTTGGAATCATCGTTTTCCAGAAATGGGATGGATGCTGTTGCAGCCGACACAACTTGTTTAGGGGAAACATCCATATAATCAATGCGATCTTTCGACACGATCGTATTTTCTTCGCGGAAACGAGCAATGATATGGTCATCGACGAACATGCCGTCATCATTTAGACTCGCGTTCGCCTGAGCCACAACGTAGTTCAATTCTTCATCGGCCGTCAAATAGTCCACGCGATCGGAGACAACCCCTGTTTCCGGGTCGACCCGTCGATAAGGCGTCTCCATAAACCCAAATTTGTTGACTTTTGCATACGAGGACAAGGAGTTGATCAAACCGATATTCGGACCCTCAGGCGTTTCAATCGGACACATGCGTCCATAGTGAGAATAGTGAACGTCTCGAACTTCCATACCGGCCCGTTCTCTCGTTAAACCTCCGGGACCGAGTGCAGATAAACGACGCTTATGGGTCAATTCGGCAAGCGGGTTCGTTTGATCCATAAATTGCGAGAGCTGAGAGCTTCCGAAAAACTCTTTGATAGAAGCAATGACCGGACGAATGTTAATGAGCCCTTGCGGCGTTATTTGGCTCGGGTCTTGAATAGACATACGTTCACGCACGACACGCTCCATTCGAGATAGACCAATGCGGAACTGATTTTGTAACAATTCACCGACCGAGCGCAAACGACGATTTCCGAGGTGATCAATATCATCCGTGCCGCCGACACCATGAAGCAAATTGAAAAAATAGCTGATGGAAGCGACGATGTCTTCAGGTGTAATGTTTTTGATTCCGGAATCCAAGGTCCCGTTGCTAATCACTTCAATCGTCTGCTCGCCATCCGGATCGTTGGGAGCATAAACTTTAATCGATTGAACGGTCACTTCGCTCTCCTCGTCAACAATGCCCCCGGCAATCCTGAAGGAGGTAAACCCGAGACCATCTTCCAGATAAGGCAGCAAACGGTCAAGCACACGCCTGTCAATAAGCGTTCCTTCTTCCGCAAGAATTTCTCCG
Source organism: Salicibibacter cibi (assembly GCF_016495865.1). Classification (NCBI taxonomy): domain Bacteria; kingdom Bacillati; phylum Bacillota; class Bacilli; order Caryophanales; family Bacillaceae; genus Salicibibacter; species Salicibibacter cibi. The sequence goes on along the minus strand of NZ_CP054706.1, from coordinate 154,452 downwards.
GTTTCCGGATCCGCAAGGGTCTCTGCCAAAACTTGATTAAAAAGACGCTCTTTAATATGCAATTTCTTATTGATTTTATAGCGCCCTACATTCGCTAAATCATATCGTCTCGGATCAAAAAAGCGAGATTCAAGCAAGCTGCGGGCATTGTCTACCGTCGGCGGCTCGCCGGGACGGAGACGCTCATAGATTTCCAACAGCGCTTTTTCCGTGTCATCCGTATTGTCTTTTTCCAAAGCATTGCGCAGATACTCATTTTCTCCTATTAAATCAACGATCTCTTGGTCTGACCCGAAGCCAAGTGCCCTTAATAAGACGGTTATGGGAATTTTTCGGGTGCGATCGATCCGTACGTAGGTAATATCTTTCGCATCCGTTTCAAATTCAAGCCAGGCTCCGCGATTTGGGATGACGGTAGCAGTAAAACCTCTTTTCCCATTTTTATCGAATTTTTGATTGTAATAAACACTGGGAGAACGAACAAGCTGGGAAACGATCACGCGTTCAGCCCCGTTTATAATAAATGTTCCGGTATCGGTCATGAGCGGGAAGTCACCCATAAATACTTCCTGTTCCTTCACCTCACCGGTTTCCTGGTTCATGAGACGGACCTTCACACGTAATGGAGCAGAATACGTGACATCCCGCTCTTTAGAATCTTCGACGGAATACTTCGGCTCGCCAAGACTATAGTCGATAAATTCCAAGACGAGATTGCCAGTAAAATCTTCTATAGGGGAGATGTCCTGAAACATGACTCGCATCCCCTCATCGAGAAACCACTGATAGGAAGATGTTTGAATCTCAATGAGATTGGGTAGCTCAAGTACCTCGCTAATTCTTGCGTAGCTTCTTCGCTGGCGATGACGTCCATACTGAATAAGTTGACCTGTCAACGAATTCACCCCTCAAAATCCGTATATTGTTTAGCATCCTTCAGGCCCCCGGCACGGCCCATGCTATGGAAGAAAAAAGATCATTCTTTATAAATCCGACTTCCGCCAAAAATAGCGATCGGCTAATTTTTAAAAGAATGATGCCGTCAGTTATATACAAGGGGGGCAACACGTAGTACAATGAATATAACCCAAAATCGTTTCGGGTCGTTTTTTTCGGATTATACTAGTGTTCCCAAACCCAATAACCTTTATACGAGTAAATGAAAAGAAAAACGATACGATTCATATAGTTATACGCATTATATGATAGTACCATAAAGAAAGTAGAAGGTCAACCATTTTTTGTGATGCGTGAATTTATCCCCTCTAACTTCAAGAATTATCCCTCTGCCTTATAAACGACATACCCTTTTTCTTTCTTCACTTCAACGACTTCTTTGTATAATTCTTGAAGTTTTCGTTTTGTTGTTGGCGCCCCTTGTTTTTTTCGGATCACAACCCAGAGCGCACCCCCGGCAACAGATAATCCCGAGCCTCCGAATAAATAGCATGCACCGTCGCTTTCCCTGCCCGAATCGGTGGATTCGTCATAATTGCCGAAAATCGTTCTTCACTCCCCACACCCGAGAAACGGTCTCCCGAAACAACTTTCACTCCATTTGCATCATTATGCGTAATATTTTCCCGCGCGAGCATTACCGCCCGCTCATTCACATCACTCATCACTACGCGGCGTTCTGTAGATGCCGCGAGAATAATGCCGATCGGCCCATATCCACACCCCATATCCAGCAACGGACCGGGAATATCAGGTTCGATAAATGTCTCAATCAAGAAACGACTCCCAAAGTCCAGCCCTTCTTTTGAAAAAACGCCGTTATCAACAACGAAAGAAAACGAGCGACCCTCAATTTCAGTGGAAAAATATCGCCGTTCACTTGGCGTTTCCGGATGTTGGCTATAGTAATGTTGCGACAACAACTTCCACCTCCTAACGGGGGAGAAAAAGCTTCCCTGCACATGTGCAGGGAAGCTTTTCGCTTACAATGCTTTATTTTAATTCAACTTCTGCGCCCGCTTCTTCAAGCTGGCTCTTCATGTCTTCGGCGTCTTCCTTGCTCACGCTTTCTTTAATTGTTTCCGGAGCACCGTCCACAAGCGCTTTTGCTTCTTTAAGGCCAAGATCTGCTATGCCGCGCACAACTTTGATGACATTAATTTTGGAAGAACCTGCGCTATTTAACACGACATTAAATTCCGTTTGTTCTTCTTCGGCAGCTTCTCCGCCACCGTCGGCAGCGCCGACAGCGACCGGTGCTGCTGCAGTTACTCCGAATTCTTCTTCGATGGCTTTGACAAGATCGTTCAACTCAAGAACGGTCATGCCTTTAATTTCTTCAATGATTTGTTCTTTTGCCATTGTGATATCCTCCTTAAGGAATATAATTTAGGACGCGTCTTCGTTTTCCTCTTTTTGGTCAGCCACTGCTTTGGAAGCAAGGGCGAAGTTGCGAAGCGGCGCTTGCAAGACACTGAGCAACATGGACATAAGTCCGTCGTAAGAAGGGAGCTCGGCGAGTTGTTTAATGTCTTCAACAGCCGTTACCTCTCCCTGGATGATGCCTGTCTTGATCTCAAGTGCTTCATTTTCTTTCGAGAAGTTATGCAAAACTTTCGCGGCTGCCACCGCATCCGTACGGCTCGTAGCAATTGCCGTCGGCCCGACGAGATGCTCATCAACGTCGGTGTAGTTCGTTTCTTCTGTCGCGCGGCGTGTCATTGTATTTTTATATACCTTAAAATCTACGTCCGCTTCACGAAGCTTGCTGCGAAGTTCCGTTGCTTGAGCGACATTGAGCCCGCGGTAATCGACGAAAATAATCGATTCGCTGTTTGCAAGCTTTTCGGCAATTTCTTGTACGACCGCTTGTTTTTGTTCGAGCACAGTGCTCATCATTCCACCTCCTATTGTATTTGGATCAATCACGCGGAACGGGTTTAAGCGTCTCTGCAACTTTAGAAAACTTGACTTTCCGCCAAGCTTTTATGGCGAAATTAGTTGCACTTATGCAGATAAGAAAGTTGATGTATACTTTTTTATCAGCTAAAAAAGACCTCTTTACGCCGCGTTTTCGTAGACATAAAAAGGTCTTCTCATTTCGAACAGCCCGAACCGGCTTGCTCGCTATGATGTAGAACGAAACCTCGGCAGGAAATTAAGCACAAAACGTGCACCCGCTGTCTACGGTTGATGCTTTTTTCATTTACCAATGTTGATTATAGGCAGGTCCGACACGAATGTCAAACACTAATTCCGCTTGTCGTTACCTTTACCCCCGGTCCCATGGAAGAAGCGACCGAAATATTCCGCATATAGACGCCTTTGGCGGCGGATGGTTTTGCCTTTGCAAGCGTGTCGATAACCGTATTAAGATTCTCGTTCAACTGTTGCGCATCGAAAGATACTTTTCCGATCGGCACATGAACATTTCCCGCTTTCTCCACACGATACTCGACTTTACCTGCTTTAATTTCGTTCACCGCTTGAGCAACATCCATCGTTACTGTCCCTGTTTTCGGGTTCGGCATTAAGCCGCGAGGGCCGAGCACGCGCCCGAGTTTACCAACCTGAGCCATCATATCGGGTGTCGCTACGACGACATCAAAATCCAACCAACCTTGCTGGATACGGTTGACAAGCTCTTCCTCACCGACAATATCTGCGCCGGCTTCCTCTGCTTCTTTCGCTTTGTCGCCTTTCGCAAATACAAGTACACGTTTTGTTTTTCCTGTTCCGTGAGGGAGAACAACGGCACCGCGGATTTGCTGATCTGCTTTACGTGGATCAACACCGAGGCGAACCGCAACTTCTACCGTCTCGTCAAAATTCGCGGGAGCTACTTTTTGCACGAGCTCCAATGCCTCGACGGAGGCATAGTTGCGTGACGTATCTACTTGCTTTTGTGCATCTATAAATTTTTTCCCTTGTTTTTTAGGCATTTCATTTCAACTCCTCTATTGTGGTTTTAACGGTTTTACCTCCCACGTAGGACCATACTCCGGCTTTGGCAAATCCGAGAATATGGTCTAACCTTCAACCGTAATGCCCATGCTTCGCGCAGTTCCTTCTATCATTCGGATAGCTGCTTCTGTGCTCTCGGCATTGAGATCCTCCATTTTCGCTTCCGCAATTTCGCGAACTTTATCGGCGCTCACACTGCCAACTTTCGTCTTATGCGGTTCACCGGATCCGCCTTTTACACCTGCGGCTTCTTTTAGCAAAACCGGAGCGGGCGGCGTTTTGGTTATAAATGTAAAGGAGCGATCTTCATAAACGCTAATCTCGACAGGAATAACCGTCCCTGCCTGTTCTTGGGTACGAGCATTGAATTCTTTACAAAAACCCATGATGTTAATACCAGCCTGACCGAGTGCAGGACCGACTGGCGGTGCCGGGTTGGCTTTCCCTGCAGGAATTTGAAGCTTTACGACTTTCTCTACCTTTCTAGCCACGCGACACACCTCCTTCATTCGTATTGTGGTGTTTCGGGCACAATTGCCCTCCCACTTATCGCTTCTTCATGGAAGCAAACAAAATAAATCGTATCATCTAAGAAGATAAACCGCAAGCATTTTAAACATGACGTTCACAACTCTTCTCTTACGGTTACACTTTTTCCACTTGATTAAAGTCTAGCTCTACAGGTGTTTCACGCCCAAACATATTGACATGTACCTTAAGCTTTTGTTGTTCACCGTTGATTTCTTCCACAGTGCCTGTGAAATCGGTGAACGGACCATCTTTCACTTTAACCGACTCTTTCAATTGAAGGTCAATTTCCATTTTCGGTGTATCTTCGCCCATTTTCCGCAAAATGTCATCCACTTCGTCCGGCAAAAGTGCATTGGGTTTTGAACCTGCTCCGGGTGAGCCGACAAAACCGGTGACCCCCGGGGTATTTCGGACCACATACCAAGAATCATCGGTCATAATCATTTCCACGATGACATATCCCGGAAATGTTTTTTTGGTGACGGTCTTCGTCTTTCCATCTTTCGTTTCCTTCTCCTCGTCCATCGGAACAAGCACCCTGAAGATCTTGTCCAACATCTCCATGGACGCCACACGCTTTTCCAGGTTAATTTTCACCCTGTTTTCATATCCGGAATACGTGTGTACCACATACCAGTTTTTCTCCATAATTAACGGACCGGTTAATTGATCCCTTTCCTCCTTCCGTAAATACCCGATCATCAAAGATATCTCTTAAGCGAGGAATGTTTCCACGAGATAAGATATCCCCGAGTCTACAAGTGTAAAAAAGATCGTAACAAAGATGAGTGTAACCAGCACCGTTCGCGTATACTTGTAAAGCTCTCCCGGTGTTGGCCAAGTGACACGCTTCATTTCTATTCCTACTTCACGCAGGAACTTAACACTTTTCTTAAAAATTACGAGCCCCTCCCCTGTTATTGGCCTCGAAAAAATCTTTACTAGAAAACTTGGCTTTTCGCCAAGCTTTTGTGGCGAAAACCTAAGTTGCACTTATGCAGATAAGAAAGTCGGTTTATACTTTCTTACCTGCAAACATAAAAAAACAACCGCTCCCGGTGTGTTTTCAACTCAAGCCTCTCTATTTGTATAAGTATTGAATCCCGGTTAGCTGCAAATTATGCCATAAACTGTACCATAGCAGGCTCCCACTGTCAATCAGAGGACATTTCGTACAATAGCCGCAGACCGAAAAACTTGAGCACGAATCGACGGCTGGCCATCAAACCCGCGCTCACTCGGTGGTGTGTACAAATCCTCGAAAACAGTCGAAAATTCTGTCTTTTTGTCAAAATAGAATTTTCTTCCCGAGTGTGAATTTTTCAAGTTTCCTTTTTATCCGTTGCAATGCATTGTCAATCGATTTTTCATGTGCATTTGCAACAACAGAAATTTCCTGATAGGAATGGCCATTCAAATAAAGATGAAGCACTTTTTGTTCCAATTCACTTAGTAATTCGGTAATTTTGTGTTCAACATCTTTCCAGTCTTCTCGATTAATCAGCACTTCCTCAGGGTTTGTAACAATCGTGCCGCAAATCACATCCATCAACGTACGATCCGATTCTTCATCATAAATTGGCTTGTCCAACGATATATATGAGTTTAAAGGAAAGTGTTTTTGACGGGTAGCGGCTTTGACCGCAGTAATGATTTGGCGTGTAACACAAAGTTCCGCAAAAGCACGAAAAGAGGAAGTTTTGTTTCCCTTAAAATCACGAATGGCCTTAAAAAGACCAATCATCCCTTCCTGCACAATATCTTCGTGGTCAGCCCCTAAAAGAAAATAAGATCGGGATTTTATACGGACAAAGTTTTTGTACTTGTGAATCAATTGTTCCAACGCAGCGGAGTCTCCCTGATGTACATTTTTTATAAGCCGCTCGTCCTCTGTCTCCTCAACGATTCGCTGTTTCTTCTCTATGAAGTGTATATTCACAACCATCCCTCGCCCTCGCCTTCTATGCATCTTTAATCCCGGGGTATGAGCCACAGGTCATGGTGATCGACCGGCCGGAGTTGCGGGATTTTTTCCATTGATGGAAGTCTCTGTATCTAGTAGTATAAAGAGCACAATACGGCAAGTCAATCACTTATTGATTATTTCGACGCCACTTTTCAAAATATTCAGCGACCTCTTTAGATATGACACGATTCCCATAGTCGTTTACTTTTTTCACCCGCGAGACCCGTTCGGCGACATGTTGTTCAACATCATTCATTTGTATTCTTAACTCACGGGCAGACGTGCGAAGAGCGCCACTTCCAAATGTCACTGACTGCTCCACATAATCCGAAGTGGCGACATAGACTTGTGTTTCGACATTTTTCAGTTTACTTACGAGTTTTTCAATACGCTCATCCGCGGTTTCCCGCTCGCGGGTATAGACGACCTCTACACGGTGGTGTTTATTTTTGCTCCCCGTACCCGGCACCATATGGGCATCGAAAACAATAATCACGCTCCTCCCTGTCACGGCTTGATACTCTGCCATTTTTCCAATGAGCAAATCCCGCGCTTCTATGAGCGAATATTTCTTGATATGTTTTAATTCCGGCCAATCTCCGATGATGTTATAACCGTCGACGAGCACGATCTCTTTCTTCACGTTGCACCTCCCAATGGATGACGTTTCCGCTGCACTTCATACATCAGGAGACTGCACGACACGGCGGCATTCAAGGAAGAAACTGCACCCGACATCGGAATCCGATATAAAAAATCGCAGGATTCTCTCACGAGACGACTCATTCCTTTTCCTTCACTGCCAATGACCAAAACAACAGGCATGTCCCCATCCAGTTCACGGTAGTCGGCTTCCGCATCGGCATCCGTTCCGACCACCCAAAACCCTTCCTTTTTCAAATGTTCCATCGTCCGCACGAGATTTGTCACTTTTACGACCGGGACATGTTCAATAGCACCCGTAGACGCCTTTGCTACCGCACCGGTGAGGCCGCTTGCCCCATGCTTGGGGATGATGACTCCGTCAGCGCCTGCTGCATCCGCACTGCGCAATATCGTTCCTAAATTTTGCGGGTCCTCAATGCCATCCAATAGAATAAAAAAAGGCGCTTGTCCTTTTTGGTTCGCACGATCAAACAGCGCGTCCATATCCGCATAGGCATAAGCCGAAACCGAAGCTGCAATGCCTTGATGATTTTGAACGCCGGTCAACTGGTCTATTTTTTTTCGAGGCACATACTTGATGACAATGTTTCTTTCTCTTGCTTTGGAGACCAGCCCCTGTATAGCCCCTTTCTTAACTCCTTGTGCCACCCAAATTTTCTGAACGGATGCAGAAGAATGAAGCGCTTCGAGGACAGGGTTGCGGCCGGTTAACCACTCATTCTCGTTCATCGCCACTCTCCTCCTCCCAAGTGCTTTGCATTTCCGACAATAAACTCTTTAACCGTTCATGACGACCGCAAAGGTGCAGATAGCCAATCAGAGCTTCAAAGCCGGTACTGTATCGATACGTAAACGCATCGGTATTTTTCGGGATGCTTCCCGATTTTGCATTGCGGCCGCGGCGGACGATAATCTCCTCATCCGCGTTCAACCGTTGATTCTCCAACCAACGATGCAAGTGTTTGGCCTGTGCATTCGCGCTCACGTAAGACGTCGTTTTCTGATGGAGCTGTTGGGCACGCGTATACCCTGCCTGCAAAAAATGGGTGCGTGTATACAACTCGTAGACAGCATCCCCGATATACGCGAGTGCCAGACCATTTAACTGGGCAGGATCAATGGCGTTCATGATTTCGACACTCGCTTCCAACGCGTGCCTTGCGGGGTGTCTTCAAGCTCGATACCCCTTACTTTTAACAAATCTCGAATACGGTCGGCTTCCTGAAAATTTTTATGTGTCCGCGCTTCTCTTCGTTGTTCGATATAATTTTCGATATCGTCGGGCAACAGCTCTTCTTCGACGGAAAAAGAAATACCTAGCACGTCTCCCCACTCCGCAAATGCATCCAGCATCTTTTGCAATACGTCTTTTGACGTATGAGGTTCTTGCAAATAGCGATTCCCTTCTTTTACGAAGTCAAATAAAACCGTCATCGCATTTCCCGTGTGGAAATCGTCGTCCATCTCTCTAATAAACCGATCCTTAAACTCCGCAACCTTTTTTAGCCACTGCTCGCTTCCGGCAAAATCCGCACTCGCGCGATAACGATGCCGCACATTTTCCAAAAACGTGCGGATCCTTGCCAATCCGGCCCCTGCGGCTTCCACCAACTCAGCATTAAAATTAAGTGGGTGCCGATAATGCGATTGCAAAATAAAGAAACGGACCACTTCGGGATCGTGTTGTTGGACCAAATCGTTGACGAGTACGAAATTACCGAGCGACTTGGACATCTTTTCATTGTCAATCTGAAGATAGCCGTTATGAAGCCAATAGTTCGCCATCGGCTCCTCCAGCAAAGACTCCGATTGCGCGATTTCATTTTCATGGTGGGGAAACATGAGATCTTGCCCACCGGCATGGATATCAATCGTGCTTCCCAAATATTTTTTTACCATCGCCGAGCATTCGATGTGCCAACCGGGTCGCCCTTGGCCCCAAGGACTGTCCCAGGACACTTCCCCGGCTTTTGCCTTTTTCCACAATACAAAATCCAAAGGATCCTGCTTTTGCTCGCCAATTTCGATGCGGGCACCCGCTTGAAGGTCGTCGGTGGATTGCCCCGACAACTTTCCATAATCGGGAAAAGCCTTCGTTTTAAAATAAACGTCTCCTTCGGCTTCATACGCGTATCCTTTATCAATGATTGCTTCGATGAAAGTGATAATATCAGCCATTGTCTCCGTTACACGCGGATAAACATCTGCCCGTTTCACCCCCAATGCCGATGTATCTTCATGGAACTGACGGATAAACCGCTCGGCCAGTGCAAAAACATCATCATCGGATTCTTTAGCGGCATCAATTATTTTGTCATCAACATCGGTAAAATTCGTGACATACTGCACATCATAGCCGCGGTAGATCAAATAGCGCCGGATCATGTCAAAAACGATCGAAGATCTGGCGTTTCCGATATGAATATAATTATAAACCGTCGGGCCGCAGACATACATCTTTACCTTTCCTTCTTCGAGAGGTTGAAAGGTTTCTTTTTGCCTCGTTAACGTGTTGTACATTTGTACAGCCATCGTTTTTTCACTCCTGTTCTTCTTTCTTCCTGAGCTCCTTCAATTCCAAACGTAACCGCTCCACCTCTTTCTCCAAGGCCGTAAAGCGATCGTCCTCGGGATCGGGCAGTAGATGGTGTTGGAGATCCTGATTCACCTTCACGCCATCCTGCACAACGACACGCCCCGGGACACCGACGACAGTAGAATTGGGCGGCACTTCATTAAGAACGACAGCTCCGCCACCAATATTGGAATGATGCCCGATCTGCATCGAACCTAACACTTTGGCGCCCGTCGCCAACAACACATGATCTTCAATCGTCGGATGCCTTTTCCCTTTTTCCTTGCCGGTCCCCCCCAAAGTCACGCCTTGATAGATCGTAACATCGTTGCCGATTTCACACGTTTCCCCGATAACGACCCCCATGCCATGGTCAATAAACAAACGCTCTCCAATGACCGCTCCTGGATGGATTTCAATACCGGTAAAGAAACGGCTGATTTGCGAGACGATCCGGGCCAAGAGATATCGGCGTTTTTTCCAAAGCCAATGAGCAAAGCGATGGCTCCAAACCGCATGAACGCCAGCGTACGTCAATATGACTTCAAGACGGTTTCTTGCCGCCGGATCACGCAAAAAAACAACATCGATGTCACGCTTTAATGTTCGCCACATAGTTCCCCCTCACCCCTTATGAAAAAAATTCTTCCCAAATAAAAAAACTCTGTGCCTAACGCACAGAGACGCTTTTCACGCGGTTCCACCCTGTTAGAGCCAATAAGGCTCCCCTCATACGGATTAACGGCCGTGAGCCGCTTTCGCCTACTTAGATCTTCAACGAAAGACTCCAAGGGGCATTCATCGATGGCTCCTTCGGCTACTTCCACCACTGTAGCCGTCTCTGGAAAGAAACACAATCGATTACTCTTCCTTGTCAACGTTCGGTTTTTATCAGTGTAGCACCCCGATTAGTTCCGGTGCGCAGGGGGGTGCTGATGTTGGCGTCGCCACAGGATATGACGATTCAGCCGACTTCCTTTAGGAAGTTTCACATTATTGTTTTATATGCGACGCATCGGCTAATCTTGCCTGTACGGTTTCCTTCCCGAGTAATTCAATGGCTTTCGGCAATTCAGGTCCGTGAGTTCGGCCTGTAACTGCCGCTCGAATCGGCATAAATAATTTTTTCCCTTTATGGCCGGTTTCCTTTTGCGTCGCTTTGACCGCTTTTTTTATCTCCGACGCTTCAAAGGCTTCGACATCGTCCAACTGTGCAGACAGTGTTGTCATCACCTCGGGAACATGGGCTTCGTTTAGCACATGTAAAGCATCTGCCTCGTAATCAATCGATGGTTGGAAAAATAAGGAAGCTAACGAAACAAATTCTTCGGCGTAGTGCATTTGCTCTTGATAAATTTCTACAAGTTTCTTCAACCAGTCCCAGTCCTCTTCCGTATAGGAGAGACTCAGTAACCCCTCCTCTTGCAAATGGGGAATCACAAGCTCCGTCAATCGGTCGGGGTCCACTTCTTTCATATACTGGTTGTTCATCCAGGCAAGTTTGTCTTTATCAAACACCGCCGGGGCTTTTGACACACGCTCGAGGGAGAACCTCTCAATCAATTCATCGACAGTAAATTTTTCTTCCTCAGTGCCTGGTGACCATCCGAGCAATGCGAGGAAATTGACAAGGCCTTCCGGCAAATAACCATAATCCCGATACTGCTCGACAAATTGCATAATTGATTCTTCCCGCTTGCTCATTTTTTGCCGGTCTTCGTTAAGAATTAACGGCGCGTGGGCAAAATAAGGCTGTTCCCATCCAAATGCATCGTATATCAGGGCTTGCCTCGGGGTATTGGATAAATGTTCTTCTCCGCGAATCACGTGGGATATTTTCATCAAATAATCATCAACAACGACCGCAAAGTTATAGGTTGGCACCCTGTCGGAACGGGCGATGACAAAATCACCAATCCCATCCGTTTCAAAACTCACTTCCCCGCGAATAACATCACTGACGACAACAGTGGGAACTTCATTGGCGTCGGGAACGCGAAAACGCACCACCGGTTTGATGCCTTTTTCTTCGTACGCTTTTTGTTGTTCCCTCGTTAAATCACGGTCCCTGCCGCTATACTTCGGCATTTCTCCTCGTGCGATTTGTGCTTCCCGCTCTGCTTCAAGTTCCTCGCTTGTCATATAGCAACGATAGGCTTTATTTTCATCCAGCAATTGTTCGATATATTTGGCATAAATGTCGAATCGTTCACTGCTCCGATAAGGGGCATAGGGGCCACCGTTTTCGATGCTTTCATCCCAATCCAACCCGAGCCATTTCATGCTCTCCATTAATTTATCCGTCGCTTCATCGATGTTCCGCGCTTGATCCGTATCTTCAATCCGCACGATAAATTTACCGTTATGATGCCGGGCGAATAAATAATTAAAAAGCGCTTGCCGAGCGCCGCCGATATGCAAATGCCCCGTTGGACTTGGCGCAAACCGAACCCGGACTTCCTGTGTCATCGCTAACACCTTCCTATTCCCTTACGTCCATTTCTCTTGCAAAGATTGTACCATAGATGAAACATGAACGATATTATTTGCTTTCCAGTAAAATAACCGCCATTGCCGCAATGCCTTCTTCACGACCGGCAAATCCAAGCCGTTCGGAAGTTGTCGCCTTCACATTCACTTGAGAGAGATCCGCACGGAAAAGCTTGGCAATCCTTTCACGCATCGGTAATATGTAAGAAACCATTTTCGGTTTCTGGGCAATAATCGTTGCATCCAAGTTGACGAGCGTATACCCTTTATTCTCCGCCAACACAAACACTTCTTCCAATATGTTGGCTGAATCCGCACCGGCATGGACGGGATCCGTATCCGGAAAATGACGACCGATGTCCCCTTCGCCAATGGCACCCAGACATGCATCGGCAATGGCATGTAACAAAACATCAGCATCGGAATGTCCTTTTAACCCGTACTCATACGGAATAGACAAACCGCCAATAATCAACGGCCGGTCTTTCGCAAAGGCATGAACGTCAAAACCTTGCCCGATTCTCATGCTGATCTTCCTCTCTTTTTTTGAGTATCACTTCGGCAATACCGATATCATACGGCGTCGTTAACTTTATATTTTCTTCATTCCCGGGGACGATTCGAATCTTTCCCCCTATATGTTCAACAAGGCTAGCATCATCCGTCCCTGCAAAAGCTTTCTTTTTTGCGACATCATGCGCTTTTTTTAACAGCTTGTGAGGGAATGCCTGCGGGGTTTGGACGGACCAAAGTTCTTCGCGTGCCAATGTTTCTGTCACCATTTGCTCGCGAGACCCTTTCTTAATGGTATCCTTCACCTTCGTCGCTAATACAGCCCCCTGTGTTTCCCCAACCTCGGCCACAAGTCTTCGAATCTCTTCCGGACGGACGAACGGACGGGCACCGTCGTGAACCAGAACGACGCCTTCCGGTTGATTGAGCTCCAACAAGCCGGCATATACACTCTCTTGTCGTTCCTGGCCGCCGGGAACGAGTGCTGTCACTTTTCTTAATCCGTAATCCGTGAATAATCGTTTCATCTCTATCATTTCATCTTTGTTAGCAACAACAATCATTGCCTCACAGGCTTCGTCATTTTCAAATATTTGCAGCGTACGAACGATAAGCGGAACTGCTTGGAGATTTAAAAATTGCTTGTTCGCCCCTGCATTCATACGCTTTCCTTGCCCGGCTGCCGGTATGATTACCGTATATGCCATCCTTTTCCCGCTCCTTGTAATAACAATCTTCATCCCGGTGGTAAGCGTCCGCTATTCCAGAGATCAGATTTCAGAGGCTAGAGGTCGGAAAGACCTTTTTCAAGAAATAATCTTCCGAATTCCGGCTTCCGATGTCTGATTTCCGGAAAAACGGGCGACTAACACCCCGATTGTTCCGACGCACAGGATGTGCTAGTGTCGGCGTTGCCACAGGACGTGACGGATTTAGCCGACTTCCTCCCTCAGAGGAAAAGCCCCTCCGATAGAAGTTTCACTTTATGATACAACTGAAAGGGGCTGAAAAGCAACCGCCACAGAGGAGCAGGCATGACCATAAGAAAATGCCCTGATCACCAACCTTATCACGATCAGGGCATTAAACAATGAGAACTAAAGTGCTTTTTCAAGTAATTTTGGTTTTGCAAAAATCATCCTACCGGCGCTCGTTTGCAACACACTCGTCACAATGACATCCAATTGACGGCCGATATAGGAACGCCCGTCTTCGATGACAATCATCGTGCCATCGTCAAGATAGCCGACGCCCTGGCCTTCTTCTTTTCCATCCTTAATCACTTGCACGGACATTTCTTCCCCGGGTAAAACAACCGGTTTGACCGCGTTGGCAAGGTCGTTAATATTTAGTACACCGACACCCTGCAAATCACACACTTTATTCAAATTAAAATCATTCGTTACCACAACGCCATTGGTTTTTTGCGCCAATTTAACGAGCTTGCTATCAACAGCATCTACATCTTCGAAATCGATATCCTCAATTTTCACTTCAACAGAACTTTCCTTCTGAATTTGATTAAGAATATCAAGGCCCCTTCTGCCCCGATTCCGTTTCAAAGCATCGGAGGAATCCGCAATATGTTGCAGTTCATCAAGCACAAATTTGGGAATAACAATCGTCCCTTCCAGAAAACGTGTCCGACAAACATCAGAAATGCGTCCATCAATGATCACACTAGTATCAAAAATTTTTATGGGAACCGACGGCCGTTCGCTCTCATTTTCATTAAGGCCCGCACGGCCATCCCCTTTTTTACGCTCTTTATTACCGCTCCTGCCTAACCCGCCGGCAAGGGCAACAATTTCATCTCGCTTTTGGGAACCAATGCGGAAACCATAGTACCCTAAAATAATCGTCATAAAGATCGGTACGACTTGGCTGATCACCGGAATTTGAATTTCTCCCAACGGAAGCCCAATCAAAAAGGCAACGATCAATCCAAACATCAATCCTATGGTGCCAAATAACACATTTGTAATCGGTGCTTTTATAATCGCTTCCTCGACAACACTTAACACGCGAACAATCGGATCAGCCACCCACATGGATAAAATAAAGAATAACAGTGCACCAACGCTTCCACCTACATACTCATTCATCAACCAGGCAGGTAGTTGCATGTTCAATGATGAGATAATTTCGGACATAAATATAAAACCAAGGGCTCCACCAATAACGACAAAAAACACTTGCACCATTCGTTTTAAAATATCATTCACCTCCCTCTTTTCATTATTGCCAAAAAGCTTTCCGTCTAACCTTTGAATCTCAAATTTGCTTTCTTCGAAGAAGCATCACCCCCTTCCGGGGAATGTATCCCCATACTATCAGTTTACGCTTTACATTTTCATCACAAAAAGATTAAATATAACGATCGATAAACATTTGCTCTTGCACGCGTTCCAACCCCTCCTTTACTAATTTCGCTCTTGTTTCCCCAATTCCTTCCACTTTTCCATAATCGATTAAATTCGCATTGCTAATCGCATCCAAAGTGCTGAAATGTTCGACAATATTATCTATAATCATGGAGGGAAGCCTCGGAATTCGATGCAACAACCGGTATCCCCGCGGAGATAATATTCTTTCCTGATTTTCGAGAGGTCCTATATACCCGAGTAGCTGTAGAATCAACTCATCATTTAACGGTTTTTTCTCCGATAAGATTTGTAATTCGCGAAATGCTTCGGAGGCATCTGTTTCTTTATGATTCACATAGTCTTTCAAAAGCAAAAACGCTTCCCGTTCCACGTTCGTCAAAATTTCATTGAGTTGCATCGTGATGAGCCGACCTTCATTCCCCAATTCATGCACATAAGTAATCAGTTCTCGCTTCACTCGCAAGACCATCTCCACACGATGGAGAACTTGCGAAACATCCTGATAAGTGACGAGCCTTTCAAATTCAAGGGCACCGAGATTCGTAATGCTCTGATCCAATACAGTCTTATATTTTTCCAATGTTTGAATGGCTTGATTCGCTTTTGTTAAAATGACGCCCATATCCTTGAGCGCATATCGATGATCTCCTTGATACAAGGTAATGACGTGACGACGTTCAGAAATGGCAATCACAAGCTCCCCGGTAGATTTGGCCACACGTTCTGCCGTACGGTGGCGCATCCCGGTTTCATTTGAATGAATTTTGCTATCCGGCACAAGTTGAACATTTGCATAAAGAATGGTATCAACATTTTTACTGAGGATAATGGCCCCATCCATTTTTGCCAATTCATAGAGCTGGGCAGGGGAATACGCTGCTTCAATCTCAAAGCCGCCATCCACAATTTTTTCAACATTCTCGCTAAATCCGACAATAATCAGCCCTCCGGTCCTCGCACGCAATACATTATCCACCCCTTCCCTGAAGGGGGTTCCGGGTGCAAGAAACGGAAATACATGATTGATAAAATGATTACGATCGCGGTCACTCATCGTTTGTTTCACTTCCTATTACCAAGTTTTCGCCCGTTGTTCAAGCATCACATCCAATGCCTCTTCCAAGGAACCAACGCCTATACATGTCATCTGATCGGGAGCTTTCCAACCACCCATATTTTTTTCCGGAATGATGCATCGGTCAAACCCTAGTTTCGCGCTTTCTTTTACCCTTTCCTGAATACGGGAGACCCTGCGGATTTCCCCTGTTAAGCCTACTTCACCGATCGCAACATCAGTCGGACGTGTCACTTGATTGCGAAAACTCGAAGCGATACTCGTCGCCAATGCCAAATCTACGGCCGGTTCATCCAATTTTACGCCGCCTGCAACATTAATATAAGCATCTTGATTTTGAAGCAACATTCCCACGCGCCTTTCCAATACCGCCATCAGCAAGGAAACACGGTTATGGTCAACACCGGTTGCCGTACGCCGGGGATTGGCATAGCTAGTCGGGGCAACGAGGGCTTGCAGCTCCACCAAAACGGGGCGGGTTCCTTCAAGGGAGGCCACAACAGTTGCACCCGCCACCCCTTCCGAACGCTCTTCCAAGAAAATTTCCGACGGATTTAACACTTCCCGCAAACCTTCTTCATTCATTTCAAATATGCCAATTTCATTTGTAGAACCAAAGCGATTTTTCACTGCCCGCAAAATTCGAAACGTATGGTGCCGCTCCCCTTCAAAATATAGAACCGCATCCACCATATGTTCCAGCATTTTCGGTCCTGCAATCGACCCTTGTTTCGTCACATGTCCAACAACAAACACCGAAATGCCCCGGGATTTTGCCATGCTCATAAAAGCAGATGTCGACTCGCGCACTTGTGCAACGCTTCCGGGGGCAGAGGCAATGTCCGGCGTTTGCATCGTTTGAACGGAATCTATGATCAACACGTCCGGTTCAACCATATCCACTGCTCGATCAATCAATGAAGTATCGGTTTCGGTAAGCACGTACAAGGCATCCGCTCCTGCCTTCAAACGATCCGCACGCATTTTTGTTTGTTTTACCGATTCCTCTCCGGATATATATAACACTTTCCTTCCGTCTTCTGCCAACAGTGCGGAAAGTTGCAAAAGCAGCGTTGACTTGCCAATGCCGGGGTCGCCTCCGACAAGAACCAGGGAGCCGGGAACAATTCCCCCGCCTAAAACACGATTTAATTCTGATAATTTCGTTGTCATTCGCGGTTCGTCTTGGCTGTTTATCTGACTGATTTTTTGCGGGCGATTACTGCCGACGGAACGCACCGTACCACTGGTACGTTTTGGCTCATCCAATTCCATCTCCTCTACTAGCGTGTTCCAATTCTGGCATGAAGGGCAACGGCCCATCCACTTCCGGGATTCATACGTACATTCCTGGCAAACAAACTTGGTTTTTGTTTTCGCCATCATTCTCCCCCTTCTTAAGTCATATGGAACCATTGCCTGGCTAAAACCGTTCCATGAAAAGAAAAACCGGGGAAAAACCCGGCTTCATACTTACGTTGTTACTTTAGACTTTAGCTGAACTTCAAACTCACCGTCTCTGTAAGCAATAACCGCTGTTTGTCCTTTTTCGATGTTGCCTTTTAACAACTCTTCGGATAAGCGGTCTTCCACTTGCTTCTGCAAAGCACGGCGAAGCGGACGCGCCCCGTAATCGGGATCAAAACCTTCATCGGCGATTTTTTCCATCGCTGCATCGGTAAGTTCAAAGTTGACTTCTTGTTCATTTAGCCGTTTTTTCAGTTCATTGGCCATTAAACCAACGATTTCCCTAATGTGTTTCTTTTCAAGGCTATGAAACACAATCGTTTCATCAATTCGGTTTAGAAATTCAGGTCGGAACGTTTTCTTTAATTCGTCGATGACTTTCGTTTTCATATCCATGTGCTTTTGATCTGTCGTATTGGTCGTAAACCCAACGTATTTGTTATTCAGTGACGCGGCTCCTACGTTGGAGGTCATAATGATAGCTGTGTTTCTAAAGTCTACTTTTCGACCCTTGGAATCCGTAAGGTGACCGTCTTCCAATACTTGAAGCAAGATATTAAAGACGTCCGGATGCGCTTTTTCAATTTCATCCAATAAAATGACGGAATAGGGACGTTGGCGGACTTTTTCCGTAAGTTGACCGCCCTCATCATAACCGACATACCCCGGCGGCGAACCTACTAGCCTGCTCGTCGTATATTTTTCCATATACTCGGACATGTCGATCCTGAGAACCGCGTCTTCATCCCCAAAGAGCGTTTCCGCAACGGCACGGGCCAATTCGGTTTTCCCAACACCGGTAGGTCCCAAGAAAATAAAGGACCCAATGGGGCGTTTCGGATCTTTCAGGCCAGCACGGGCACGGCGTACCGCTTTTGAAACCGCATCAACGGCTTCATCTTGCCCGACAACCCGGTCGTGCAGGATATCTTCCATTCGCAAAAGACGTTCGGTTTCTTCTTCAGCCAATTTCGTAACAGGAATTCCCGTCCAGCTGGCAACGACTTCGGCAATGTCATTCATGGCCACCTCTGTATTTTCTTGGCCTTGCTTTTCTTTCCATTCGTTCTTGAGTTCGGTCAGTTCTTCGCGAAGGCGTTGTTCACTATCACGAAGGGAGGCTGCTTTTTCAAATTCTTGGCTCTGAACCGCCGCATCTTTTTCCTTGCGTGTCTCTTCAAGCTTTTGTTCCCTTTCTTTCAAGTCTGACGGAGCGGTATAAGAACGAAGCCTAACTTTGGAAGCTGCCTCATCGATCAAATCAATCGCTTTATCAGGGAGGAATCGGTCAGAAATATAGCGATCGGACATTCTTACTGCTTCTTCGATCGCTTCATCCGTAATCGTTACCCGATGGTGCGCTTCATAGCGATCACGCAAGCCGCTCAAGATTTGCGTGGATTCCTCCAATGTAGGTTCATCAACATGGATAGGTTGGAAACGACGTTCAAGAGCCGCATCTTTCTCGATATAACGGCGGTATTCATCAAGGGTTGTTGCGCCAATGCATTGCAAGTCTCCGCGTGCCAATGACGGTTTCAAAATATTGGAAGCATCAATTGCCCCTTCTGCACCACCTGCACCGATTAATGTATGCAACTCATCGATGAATAATATAACGTTCCCTGCTTGGCGAATTTCCTCCATCACCTTTTTCAATCGATCTTCAAATTCCCCGCGATATTTCGTGCCGGCAACGACGGTTCCCATATCCAAGGTCATTACCCGTTTGCCACGTAAGGTTTCCGGAACTTCATTAGAAATAATCGATTGTGCCAACCCTTCGGCTACGGACGTTTTACCTACACCGGGCTCTCCGATTAGCACCGGATTATTTTTTGTCCGTCTCGAAAGGATTTGAATCACACGTTGAATTTCTTTCTCCCTGCCAATGACCGGATCCAGGCTCTCTTCTTTTGCGACTGCCGTAAGGTCTCGAGCCAGACCATCAAGGGTAGGCGTGTTCACAGTTCCTCCTGCCGCACTTCCTCCCTGCTGGCCATTGTTGCCGGAAGATTCATTGCTGCCAAGTAATTGCAGCACTTGTTGACGGGCT
Organism: Salicibibacter cibi; assembly: GCF_016495865.1. Taxonomy (NCBI): domain Bacteria; kingdom Bacillati; phylum Bacillota; class Bacilli; order Caryophanales; family Bacillaceae; genus Salicibibacter; species Salicibibacter cibi. The sequence continues at coordinate 134,805 of NZ_CP054706.1, read as the reverse complement.
TTGTTCAAGCTTACACCCAAGTTGTTCAATACACGTGCTGCCACGCCTTCGCCCTCCCGAATCAGGCCGAGGAGAATATGCTCGGTGCCTACGTAAGAGTGGCCTAATTTTCGCGCTTCGTCCATGGATAGTTCGATTACTTTTTTCGCACGGGGCGTGTAATGGGGCGTTTGCTTTTTCATTGTTCCGTTTGCTTCTTGTCCTATAAGGTTCTCAACTTCTTGTTGAACTTGGTCGGGTCCCAAATTTAAGGCCTGCAAGGCTTTAGCGGCAATGCCGTCACCTTCACGAAGCAAACCCAACAGGATATGCTCGGTCCCAATATTTGTATGGCCAAGCCGCACAGCTTCTTCCTGGGCGAGCGCGAGTACCTTTTGTGCTCTCTCTGTAAAACGGCCAAACATCATGTTTCGCCACCTCCGTCTTGTATATTTTCAAGCTTTAATCTTTCGCGAATTAACGTTGCCCGTCGTTCATCGCGGCCATCGGCTGTTAATTCCCGTTCTGCAAACTGTTGTAGGAACGCAGGCTGAATTAAAACCATCAACTCATTAAGGATATTACCCTCTATGCCACGGATTAAATCCAAATCGATCCCTAACCGAAGCGTGGACAGGTGATTGCCAGCTTCCTTCGATTCTATGATGCGACTGTTTGCCAAAATACCATAGGAGCGATGAACCTGGTCAGTAAGCTGTAATTGACTGTGTTTAAGCAACTCCTGTCGGGTGTTTCGCTCCCTTTCGATCAGTTGGAGCACAACGCCGCGTAATTCCTCAATAATATCCTCTTCTGATTTGCCTAACGTCATCTGGTTAGAGATTTGGAACAGGTTCCCTCTAGCTTCGCTGCCTTCCCCGTAAATTCCTCTAACAACAAGTCCCAACTGACTGACGGCAGGCAAAATTCGATTTAATTGTTGCGTGGTGACAAGCGCTGGCAAATGCATCATAACCGAAGCTCGCATACCTGTGCCCACATTTGTGGGACAGCTCGTTAAATATCCTTTTTTTTCATCAAACGCATAGGTTACATGGGATTCAATCCAATCATCAAGCTTATCTGCAGATTTATAGCCTTCGGATAATTGAAAGCCGGGAGATAAACATTGGATTCTTAAATGGTCTTCCTCATTTACCATCATACTAATCGTTTCATCGTTATTCAATACAACAGCACCTTGCTTAGATTCTTGTGCAAGCTGCGGACTCGTTAAATGCTTTTCGACAAGAACGGTTTTTTCAATTTTTGAAAGTCCATCCATCGGCAACCATATCAATTTCCCAACCATTTCCTCGCTTGTTTGGGACAATCGCTCATAAACATGTTTATAGAGTGCCCTCGCCGCATCTTGGGAAGTAGAAGAAGGGAAGGGGAAATCTTCAAGGTTTCTGGCTAGCCGAATGCGAGTGCTCATAACAATGTCATCATCAGGACCGGGATCTTTTATCCACGGGCTGATTGCATGAGAGATAAATTGCTCCAAAGACATTACTGCCCCTCCTCCTTCTCCTTAGTCTCTTGCAACTCCCGAATTTTATCGCGAACCTCAGCGGCGTGCTCAAATTCCTCACGATCGATATGCTCTTGCATTTTCGTTTTTAATGAGTATATTTCTCTTTGCAACTTTAGCCTGCCGCCTTGTCGTTTCGGAATTTTTCCGGTGTGTGTATGATTTCCCCCATGCACACGTTTAAGAATTGGGTCAAGCTTGCCACTAAACGCTTGATAGCAATAAGAACAACCAAAGCGGCTATTGTTTATAAAATCTTTGTAATTCATCCCGCACTTTGGACATTGCAAGGCAAATTCTTTTTGCACCTTCTGGGAATAGCCTGCGCCATTACTCGTGTTTGGGTCTACATTCAATAAACCAGACAGGAGGTCATGAATGGAGTAACTATTTGAACCCGGGAATTCATCGCCTTTTTCCTTGGCACACACTTCGCATAAATGCATCTCTGTTTTTTCCGCATTAACAATCTTCGTGAAATGCAGGGTTGCCTGGCGTTGATTACATTCCTGGCACTGCACGAACCCACTTCCCCTCTAAGTTAAATCTTATACTTCAAACTCGAAAGCATTGCTTTCAAAACATTCGCCCGGATCATATCGCGGTGAGCAGGAACCGGAAGAGAGATGACCTCCCGTTCGATCGCCGCAAGCATCATATTCCCTTCTCGCTTGCTAATAGCCCCCTCTTCCAATAATCGAAGAACAATGCTTTTTCCCATCCTTTGATCAATGGCCTTCCCAATGTGATCAATTAATTGGTCACACAATTCCTGATGATCTGCATGCCGTACTTTTGTAATCCGAATATAACCACCGCCGCCACGTTTACTTTCAACAACATAGCCCTTCTCTACTGTAAATCTGGTGCGAATCACATAGTTAATTTGCGAAGGTACACATTCAAAGTGCTTGGCAAGTTCACTTCTTTTTATTTCTATTAAATTCTGTTCTTCTTTGGTCAAAATCGATTTTATATAATGTTCAATGACATCAGAAATGTTATTCCCCATCATACCCACCCCCTGACCTTGACTATCTTTGACTTTAATATAATACAAATTCATTGCATTTTCAAGTCGGCACTTGCCCACTTGCCGATTAAAAAAAGCCATCCACGGTAACAGGATAGCCTGAAATAAAAGCATTCATGCCATAAAAAAGGATTATATTTCCGATAAGGATAAAAGAGGCGGAGAGAAGTGAGAGCAGACCAAGTTTCCAAAAACTACACATCCATTTAATCACATAAAAAAACAGACCGCAGTGCCGTCTGTGTTTATCGCTTATGGTGGAGCCTAGCGGGATCGAACCGCTGACCTCCTGCGTGCAAAGCAGGCGCTCTCCCGGCTGAGCTAAGGCCCCATTTATTAAAATCAGATGGTGGGCCTGAGTGGACTCGAACCACCGACCTCACGCTTATCAGGCGTGCGCTCTCACCAACTGAGCTACAGGCCCATCTGTGAAAATATGTAGGAATATCAGTTGCAAATTGCCCGCTCAAAACTGAATGAAAGCCCAAGCGTTTGCCTCCGATCCCTTCACCGAGGGACCGGTATAGCTCCTTAGAAAGGAGGTGATCCATCCCCACCTTCCGGTAGGGATACCTTGTTACGACTTCACCCCAATCACCAGCCCCACCTTCGGCGGCTGCGTCCCTAAGGTTCGCTCACCGACTTCGGGTGTTGCCGGCTCTCGTGGTGTGACGGGCGGTGTGTACAAGGCCCGGGAACGTATTCACCGCGGCATGCTGATCCGCGATTACTAGCGATTCCAGCTTCATGCAGGCGGGTTGCAGCCTGCAATCCGAACTGAGAACGGCTTTTCCGGGGATTCGCTCCACCTCGCGGCTTCGCTGCCCGTTGTACCGTCCATTGTAGCACGTGTGTCGCCCAGGCCATAAGGGGCATGATGATTTGACGTCATCCCCGCCTTCCTCCGGTTTGTCACCGGCAGTCAATGTCGAGTGCCCAACTTAATGCTGGCAACGACATTCAAGGGTTGCGCTCGTTACGGGACTTAACCCAACATCTCACGACACGAGCTGACGACAACCATGCACCACCTGTCTCTCTGCCCAAAAGGGAAACCTTGTCTCCAAGGCGATCAGAGGATGTCAAGGCCTGGTAAGGTCCTTCGCGTTGCTTCGAATTAAACCACATGCTCCACCGCTTGTGCGGGCCCCCGTCAATTCCTTTGAGTTTCAACCTTGCGGTCGTACTCCCCAGGCGGAGTGCTTATTGCGTTTGCTTCGGCACTACGGGTATCGAAACCCCTAACACCTAGCACTCATCGTTTACGGCGTGGACTACCAGGGTATCTAATCCTGTTCGCTCCCCACGCTTTCGCACCTCAGCGTCAGGTACAGACCAGAGAGTCGCCTTCGCCACTGGTGTTCCTCCACATCTCTACGCATTTCACCGCTACACGTGGAATTCCACTCTCCTCTTCTGTCCTCAAGTCAGGCAGTTTCCAATGCCATTCCGGCGTTAAGCGCCGGCCTTTCACATCAGACTTGCCTCACCGCCTGCGTGCCCTTTACGCCCAATAATTCCGGACAACGCTTGCCACCTACGTATTACCGCGGCTGCTGGCACGTAGTTAGCCGTGGCTTTCTGGTGAGGTACCGGCATACTCTCGGCATTTCCTCCAAAAGCTGTTCTTCCCTCACAACAGAGCTTTACGATCCGAAAACCTTCCTCACTCACGCGGCGTTGCACCGTCAGGCTTGCGCCCATTGCGGATGATTCCCTACTGCTGCCTCCCGCAGGAGTCTGGGCCGTGTCTCAGTCCCAGTGTGGCCGATCACCCTCTCAGGTCGGCTACGCATCGTCGCCTTGGTAAGCCCTTATCCCACCAACTAGCTAATGCGCCGCGGGCCCCTCGTTGAGCGACGGCCTTCCTAAAGACCGCCTTTCTCCTCCTTCGCAGGTGCGAAAAAGGACTTATTCGGTATTAGCACCGGTTTCCCGGTGTTATCCCCAGCTCAACGGCAGGTTGCCCACGTGGTACTCACCCGTCCGCCACTGGCCTCCCGAAGGTGCAAGCACCTTCGGGGGCCCGTTCGACTTGCATGTATTAGGCACGCCGCCAGCGTTCGTCCTGAGCCAGGATCAAACTCTCCATAAAAGTAGTTCCGCTTCCCACACGGGGGGTGCCGGAAGCGCTGGCTTCATTTCTTCATTCGTTCGCTTGGCTTTCATTCAGTTTTCAATGGGCAATTGATGGTGGAGCCTAGCGGGATCGAACCGCTGACCTCCTGCGTGCAAAGCAGGCGCTCTCCCGGCTGAGCTAAGGCCCCTAATCCTAAAATCATGGTCGGGAAGACAGGATTTGAACCTGCGACCCCTTGGTCCCAAACCAAGTGCTCTGCCAAGCTGAGCTACTTCCCGTTATGAATAATGGCGCGCCCGAGAGGAGTCGAACCCCTAACCTTCTGATCCGTAGTCAGACGCTCTGTCCAATTGAGCTACGGGCGCCTATGGAGCGGAAGACGAGATTCGAACTCGCGACCCCCACCTTGGCAAGGTGGTGTTCTACCGCTGAACTACTCCCGCTAAAATGGTGAGCCATGGAGGATTCGAACCTCCGACCCTCTGATTAAAAGTCAGATGCTCTGCCAGCTGAGCTAATGGCTCATTATGTTATGTAAAATGGTGCCGGCCAGAGGAATTGAACCCCCAACCTACTGATTACAAGTCAGTTGCTCTGCCAATTGAGCTAGACCGGCAAAATGGTGGAGGGTGACGGGCTCGAACCGCCGACCTCCTGCTTGTAAGGCAGATGCTCTCCCAACTGAGCTAACCCTCCACAAATTTCGCCAGGCGACGTCCTACGCTCACGGGGCGTTACCGCCCGATTACCATCGGCGCTGAAGAGCTTAACTTCCGTGTTCGGCATGGGAACGGGTGGGGCCTCTTCGCTATCGCCACCTGACCGTGGGAGACATTCTCCCAAAACTGAATAACGCTTATGCATGAATGCCGGATGTGCATGACCCATTCGTGGATAAACCATTGGACCGATTAGTATCTGTCAGCTTCACGTGTCGCCACGCGTCCACCTCAGACCTATCTACCTTATCGTCTTTAAGGGGTCTCACGGGAAATCTCATCTTGAGGTCGGCTTCGTGCTTAGATGCTTTCAGCACTTATCCGATCCACACGTAGCTACCCAGCGATGCTCCTGGCGGAACAACTGGTACACCAGCGGTGTGTCCATCCCGGTCCTCTCGTACTAAGGACAGCTCCTCTCAAATTTCCTGCGCCCGCGACGGATAGGGACCGAACTGTCTCACGACGTTCTGAACCCAGCTCGCGTACCGCTTTAATGGGCGAACAGCCCAACCCTTGGGACCGACTTCAGCCCCAGGATGCGATGAGCCGACATCGAGGTGCCAAACCTCCCCGTCGATGTGGACTCTTGGGGGAGATTAGCCTGTTATCCCCAGGGTAGCTTTTATCCGTTGAGCGACGGCCCTTCCATGCGGTGCCGCCGGATCACTAAGCCCGACTTTCGTCCCTGCTCGACCAGTACGTCTCGCAGTCAAGCTCCCTTCTGCCTTTGCACGCTTCGAATGATTTCCAACCATTCTGAGGGAACCTTGGGGCGCCTCCGTTACCATTTAGGAGGCGACCGCCCCAGTCAAACTGCCCACCAGACACTGTCCCTGAACCGGCTCACGGTTCGAGGTTAGGATTTTCATATCGCAAGGGCAGTATCCCACCGGCGCCTCCACCGAAGCTAGCGCTCCGGTTTCCTAGGCTCCTGCCTATCCTGTACAAGCCATATCAAAACCCAATATCAAGCTACAGTAAAGCTCCATGGGGTCTTTCCGTCCAGTCGCGGGGACCTGCATCTTCACAGGTCATATAATTTCACCGGGTCTCTCGTTGAGACAGTGCCCAAGTCGTTGCACCTTTCGTGCGGGTCGGAACTTACCCGACAAGGAATTTCGCTACCTTAGGACCGTTATAGTTACGGCCGCCGTTTACTGGGGCTTCAATTCCGCGCTTCGCCCGCTAGGGCTAACGCGTCCTCTTAACCTTCCAGCACCGGGCAGGTGTCAGCCCCTATACTTCGTCTTTCGACTTCGCAGAGACCTGTGTTTTTGGTAAACAGTCGCTTGGGCCTTGTCACTGCGGCTCCCGCAGGCTTGCACCCGCAAGAGCACCCCTTCTCCCGAAGTTACGGGGTCATTTTGCCGAGTTCCTTAACGAGAGTTCTCCCGCGCGTCTTAGAATTCTCATCCCACCTACCTGTGTCGGTTTGCGGTACGGGCACCGTCGGCCTTCCTAGAGGCTTTTCTCGGCAGCGGAGGTGCGGGGACTTCGGTACTTTAGTTCCCTCGCGGTCACGCCTCAGCCTTTGCGTTGGGCGGATTTGCCTGCCCAACAGCCTCGGTCGCTTCGACGCGCCTATCCATCGGCGCGCTCGCCCTTCCTTTCTGCGTCCCCCCTTCGGTCAAACAGCCTTCGGTGGTACTGGAATTTCCACCAGTTATCCATCGCCTACGCCTTTCGGCCTCGGCTTAGGCCCCGACTAACCCTGAGCGGACGAACCTTCCTCAGGAAACCTTAGGTTTTCGACGGAAGGGATTCTCACCCTTCTTTTCGCTACTCATACCGGCATTCTCACTTCTGTGCGCTCCAGCTGTCCTCACGGTCAACCTTCCCGGCACACAGAACGCTCCCCTACCCAACTCTTCGAGTTGCCACGGCTTCGGTGATGGGTTTAGCCCCGTTACATTTTCGGCGCAGCGTCACTCGACCAGTGAGCTATTACGCACTCTTTCAATGATGGCTGCTTCTAAGCCAACATCCTGGTTGTCTAAGCAACGCCACATCCTTTCCCACTTAACCCATACTTGGGGACCTTAGCCGGTGGTCCGGGTTGTTTCCCTCTTGACGACGGATCTTAGCACTCGCCGTCTGACTCCCGGAGAACAAGTCGCTGGCATTCGGAGTTTGACTGAACTCGGTAATCCTGTGGGGACCCCTCATCCAATCCGTGCTCTACCTCCAGGACTCTTCCCTCCGAGGCTAGCCCTAAAGCTATTTCGGGGAGAACCAGCTATCTCCGTGTTCGATTGGCATTTCACCCCTACCCACCCCTCATCCCCGTCATTTTCAACTGACGTGGGTTCGGGCCTCCAGTCGGTGTTACCCGACCTTCACCCTGGACATGGGTAGATCACACGGTTTCGGGTCGACGTCGACATACTCATGCGCCCGTTTCAGACTCGCTTTCGCTGCGGCTCCGTCTCTTCAACTTAACCTCGCACGTCATCGTCACTCGCCGGTTCATTCTACAAAAGGCACGCCATCACCCATGAATGGGCTTTGACCACCTGTAGGCACACGGTTTCAGGTTCTCTTTCACTCCCCTCCCGGGGTGCTTTTCACCTTTCCCTCACGGTACTGGTTCACTATCGGTCACTAGGTCGTATTTAGCCTTGGGAGATGGGCCTCCCTGCTTCCGACGGGGTTGCTCGTGTCCCGCCGTACTCAGGATCCACGCCGGAGAGGGCGATGTTTCGCGTACAGGGCGCTTACCTTCTGTGGCGGACCGTTCCAAGTCGCTTCCGCTACATCGCCCCTTTGTCACTCCGTATGGCGTGTCCTTCAACCCCGGGCGGACTTGCCGCCCGGTTTGGGCTCGCTTCCGTTTCGCTCGCCGCTACTCAGGAAATCGCGTTTGCTTTCTCTTCCTCCGGTTACTAAGATGTTTCAGTTCGCCGGGTTTGCCTTCATCTGCTTATGGTTTCGGCAGATGATCTTCTCCCATGACGGAGAAGGGGTTCCCCCATTCGGACATCTTCGGATCCACGCATACTTACAGCTCCCCGAAGCATATCGGTGTTCGTCCCGTCCTTCATCGGCGCCTAGTGCCAAGGCATCCACCGTGTGCCCTTCCTCGTTTAACCACTTGAGGCATGGGCCTTTCCAAAAAACGCTCGTTTCTTTTCGACACCCGGTGTGTGTCCATTCAAGCTTTATCGCGTTATTCAGTTTTCAAAGAACGTCTCTTGAGCAGTTGCCCGCTCAAAACTGAATGAAAGCCCAAGCGTTTGCCTCCGGTCCCTTCACCGAGGGACCGGTATAGCTCCTTAGAAAGGAGGTGATCCATCCCCACCTTCCGGTAGGGATACCTTGTTACGACTTCACCCCAATCACCAGCCCCACCTTCGGCGGCTGCGTCCCTAAGGTTCGCTCACCGACTTCGGGTGTTGCCGGCTCTCGTGGTGTGACGGGCGGTGTGTACAAGGCCCGGGAACGTATTCACCGCGGCATGCTGATCCGCGATTACTAGCGATTCCAGCTTCATGCAGGCGGGTTGCAGCCTGCAATCCGAACTGAGAACGGCTTTTCCGGGGATTCGCTCCACCTCGCGGCTTCGCTGCCCGTTGTACCGTCCATTGTAGCACGTGTGTCGCCCAGGCCATAAGGGGCATGATGATTTGACGTCATCCCCGCCTTCCTCCGGTTTGTCACCGGCAGTCAATGTCGAGTGCCCAACTTAATGCTGGCAACGACATTCAAGGGTTGCGCTCGTTACGGGACTTAACCCAACATCTCACGACACGAGCTGACGACAACCATGCACCACCTGTCTCTCTGCCCAAAAGGGAAACCTTGTCTCCAAGGCGATCAGAGGATGTCAAGGCCTGGTAAGGTCCTTCGCGTTGCTTCGAATTAAACCACATGCTCCACCGCTTGTGCGGGCCCCCGTCAATTCCTTTGAGTTTCAACCTTGCGGTCGTACTCCCCAGGCGGAGTGCTTATTGCGTTTGCTTCGGCACTACGGGTATCGAAACCCCTAACACCTAGCACTCATCGTTTACGGCGTGGACTACCAGGGTATCTAATCCTGTTCGCTCCCCACGCTTTCGCACCTCAGCGTCAGGTACAGACCAGAGAGTCGCCTTCGCCACTGGTGTTCCTCCACATCTCTACGCATTTCACCGCTACACGTGGAATTCCACTCTCCTCTTCTGTCCTCAAGTCAGGCAGTTTCCAATGCCATTCCGGCGTTAAGCGCCGGCCTTTCACATCAGACTTGCCTCACCGCCTGCGTGCCCTTTACGCCCAATAATTCCGGACAACGCTTGCCACCTACGTATTACCGCGGCTGCTGGCACGTAGTTAGCCGTGGCTTTCTGGTGAGGTACCGGCATACTCTCGGCATTTCCTCCAAAAGCTGTTCTTCCCTCACAACAGAGCTTTACGATCCGAAAACCTTCCTCACTCACGCGGCGTTGCACCGTCAGGCTTGCGCCCATTGCGGATGATTCCCTACTGCTGCCTCCCGCAGGAGTCTGGGCCGTGTCTCAGTCCCAGTGTGGCCGATCACCCTCTCAGGTCGGCTACGCATCGTCGCCTTGGTAAGCCCTTATCCCACCAACTAGCTAATGCGCCGCGGGCCCCTCGTTGAGCGACGGCCTTCCTAAAGACCGCCTTTCTCCTCCTTCGCAGGTGCGAAAAAGGACTTATTCGGTATTAGCACCGGTTTCCCGGTGTTATCCCCAGCTCAACGGCAGGTTGCCCACGTGGTACTCACCCGTCCGCCACTGGCCTCCCGAAGGTGCAAGCACCTTCGGGGGCCCGTTCGACTTGCATGTATTAGGCACGCCGCCAGCGTTCGTCCTGAGCCAGGATCAAACTCTCCATAAAAGTAGTTCCGCTTCCCACACGGGGGGTGCCGGAAGCGCTGGCTTCATTTCTTCATTCGTTCGCTTGGCTTTCATTCAGTTTTCAATGGGCAATTGATGTCGTCGCGTTTCCTTACGGCGACTTTTATAATGCTATCACTATCAAAAAGCCGTGTCAACAACTTTTTTAATTAATTTTTGTGGTGTCACGCGAGGCAACGACAAATAAGAATATACCATCTGATAACATTTATAGCAAGTGTTAAATTTTACACTGACAGCAGTCCTGGGACCAAACTTAAATTGCTCTCCTATACGAGCATGTACCAAGAAGCCAGGATATGGACACTGCATTAGCAATTATACCAATGCAGTGCCCATTTTAATCCTTTGCCTTCATTTGCGGGAATAAGAGTACATCGCGTATCGATGATGAATTTGTAAGCAACATAACTAGGCGATCAATGCCAATGCCTAATCCACCCGTGGGTGGCATCCCGTATTCCAATGCTTCCAAAAAGTCTTCGTCCATCATTTGCGCTTCTTCATCTCCGCGCTCTCGCGCTTTGACCTGTTCTTCAAATCTTGCTCGCTGATCAACGGGATCGTTTAATTCCGTAAAAGCATTTGCATGTTCCCGGCCAACGATAAACAATTCGAACCGATCCGTAAAACGGGAGTCTTCTGCATTCTGGCGTGCCAATGGAGATATGGCAACAGGATGTCCATAGACAAATGTAGGCTGCACGAGCTTATCTTCCACCAGTTGCTCAAAGAACTCATTCACGATATGGCCGAATGTCATATGATCATCCACTTGGACGCGATGGTTTTTAGCAAGCTGATGAGCTTCCTCATCGCTTATTTCCGCCCAAAAATTTACACCTGTTTCTTCTTTTATCAAATCTGCCATGTGGACGCGCCGCCATGAGGGAGAAAGATCAATCGTTTCATCGCCATATTGCACTTGCGTCTCCCCATGGATTTCTTTCGCGATATAAGCGATCAAATTTTCCGTTAAGGTCATGATATCTCGGAAATCAGCATACGCCTCATATAATTCAATCATCGTAAATTCAGGGTTATGCCTTGTAGAGACACCTTCATTTCGAAATACACGCCCAATTTCATACACTTTTTCAAGACCGCCGACAATGAGACGTTTCAAATGAAGTTCGATGGCGATTCGCATATAAAGATCTATGTCCAACGCGTTATGATGCGTAACAAATGGACGAGCAGAGGCTCCACCGGGGATTTGATGCATCATCGGCGTTTCTACTTCAAGAAAACCTTGAGCGTCTAAATAGCGACGCATCGATTGTAAAATTCGCCCCCGTTTGATAAACGTTTCCTGAACGTCAGGGTTGACGATAAGGTCAAGGTAACGTTGTCGATAACGATGTTCGATATCCTTTAGCCCATGGTGTTTATCCGGGAGCGGACGCAATGATTTTGTCAGTAGATGAAAATCATTGGCTTTAACCGATAATTCTCCAACCTTCGTTTTGAAAGCGACTCCTTCAACGGCGACAATGTCCCCGATATCACACGTCTGAAATCGCTCGTACTGCTCCTCACCGACGGCATCTTTTCGGATGTATAATTGAATTTGGCCGCTGAGGTCCTGAATATGGGCAAAACCGGCTTTTCCTTTTCCGCGCTTGGTCATCAAGCGACCGGCAACAGCTACCGCCTCTTCCCCTTCTTTTACTTCCAGTTCTTCTTTACTGTATTCATCATAGGTTTCATGCATCGCTGCAGCTGTATGGGTGCGGTCGAAACGCACGCCAAACGGATTATACCCTTGTTCTTGCAACTGTTGTAATTTTTCAAGGCGCACAAGCATTTGATCATTTTGTTGATTGTCTTTCGCCATACGATTATCTCCCCTTTCTGATAGAAAACTGCCGATTACTGAAATGGATCGAGGCAACCGGCGCTATCCCCCGATCCCATAAAAAGCTGCCAGCCTAAGCACTGGCAGCACACTTATGTTTTTCTGCTGTTCGCCCCATTGCTTTATCCCCGGTAGTAAGCACCCGCAATTCCGGAGATCAGACTTCGAAAGCGGGAAGCCAGACTGAAGTCCTTTTTTTCTTCGATATACCATTCATCTGACCTCTGTCTTCGGATTTCTGTTGTTTGGACACCGACCTTTGGCCTCTGAAATCTGACTTCCGTCTATTGCACAGCGGCCGCTTCTTCCAAGTCTTCAACAAATCGGTACAAGACATCCGCCACATCATCCCTATAGTCGAGTTCATTAATCTTGCCCCGCACTTTTCCATTGCCGCGCATCCCTTTCAAATACCACCCTGCATGTTTTCTCATTTCACGCACAGCGATTTTTTCGCCTTTTAAATCAATCAAACGATCCATATGAAGCATACAGACGTCCATTTTTTCTTTGGCGTTAGGTTCATCAGGTAACGAGCCGTCTTCCAAGTATCTTACAGTGCGGTATAACATCCACGGATTGCCTAATGCCGCACGCCCAATCATCACTCCGTCAACACCGGTTTCTTCAAGTAAACGTTTGGCATCTTGAGGGGTATTGACATCTCCATTCCCGATGACCGGAATGTTCACCGTCTCCTTCACTTTCCGAATAAGCTCCCAATCCGCTAAACCTTCATACATTTGATAACGTGTCCGGCCGTGCACCGAAACGGCTTGACCACCTGCCGATTCCACTGCTTGTGCATTGTCGAGCACATAAACATGATCATCATCCCATCCGGTTCTCATCTTCACGGTCACCGGTTTTTGAACATTGTGAGCGACTACGTCGACCATATCATAAATTTTATCGGGATCGAGCAACCAGCGCGCACCGGCATCGCATTTCGTCACTTTCGGAACCGGACACCCCATATTAATATCGATAATATCTGCATTCGTTTGCTGATCAACAACCTGGGCGGCAGCAACAAGCGATTCTTTGTCGCCCCCGAAAATTTGCAGACTAAGGGGTTTCTCCCGCTCATCAACATAGAGCATCTTCATGGATTTTTCATTCTCATGTAAAATAGCCTTGTCGCTAATCATTTCGGCACAAACAAGCCCGGAACCGAACTCCTTGGCAATCAAACGAAACGCGGGGTTGCTGACACCGGCCATAGGCGCCACAACCACTTGGTTTTCCATTTTTATATTTCCAATTTGTAACATTTATCTCACCGACTCTGATCCTCCATTTGATTTTCGCCCAACAATTCTTCAATCGTAATGTCCAAAAGATCGGATGCACGTTTAATAAAGTCTTCTTCCGCCAGTCTTGTCCCGCGTTCGATTTCCCCGACAACGGATACGGACATATGCATTTTCTTTGCAAAGCTTTGCTGGGTATAACCTTTCAATTTTCGAAAAGCCCGAACTCTTCCCCCTGCCCTTGTCGTTTCCATAAACGGACTTCCTTTCTAAGTCTTTTCGGCATTGAATGTAAAATATGTTCGATCGTTTGTTTGTAAGTCGGAATCACTTCTCGAGGAGCAATTTCTGCCATGGGAATGAGCACAAAAGCACGCTCGTGCATGCGCGGATGAGGGATGCACAACCCATTCTTCTCCATATTTTCATCGTTAAATAAAAGAATGTCAAGATCCATCGTCCTCGGACCGTTTTGTTCCATGTCCCGCACGCGATCCAACCGTAACTCGATCGATTGCAATTTTGCCAATAAATGATCAGCAGAGTCATTGGTTTCTATCGCGATAGCCATGTTAAGAAAATAAGGCTGTGATTCAACACCTACGGGTTCGGTTTCGTAGATTGATGAAATCAAGAATATCCGAATTGTCTGCGTTTGATTAATTTCTTTAAGCGCTTTTTGCAAATATCCGGCCCGGTCTCCGATATTTGATCCGAGTGCAACATAAGCGATATTCATCTACGACTCCTCACAATTTCAATCGCGACATGATCGTAATGGCCGGGGATAGGAGGATCAGGCTTTATTACTTTCACCGTTGTCCGTTCCACAATGGAAAAAGTGTTCAGCAGTTGTGCAGCTACTTCCTCGGCAATCGATTCCACCAATCTATACGTATATCCTTCCAAGACTTGCTTTGTTACTTCATAAACCTCTCCGTAATCAACGCTTTTCTCAATATCATCACGGTCAGCTGCTTCCTTTAAATCAGCTTCCAATACAACATCTACGATAAAACGTTGCCCTAGCTTATTTTCTTCCGGAAAAACACCGTGGTACGTGTAGAATTTCATTCCGGTCACAAATACCTTATCCAAACGGAACCCCAACCTTTCCTTTCCCTAACATGGCATCCATCATCCGTACAGTTCGGGCCATTTCTTTGACATCATGAACGCGCACGATATCGCAACCACGTTCGACACCGAGACTGACCGTCGCTCCGGTTCCTTCCAAGCGTTCATGAGCCGGGAGACCGAGGGTCTTGGCAATGATTGATTTCCTTGACGTTCCCAATAAAACCGGAAATCCATGTTCCACAATCTCATCCAAACGGCGCATTATTTCCAGATTATCCTCATGTGATTTCCCAAAACCAATCCCGGGATCAAGAATGATGTTGGAATGTTTCACCCCCGCTGATATGCAACTATCAATGCTCTCTTTCAAATCAGCAATAATCTCCGGAATAAGATCATCATAGGACGGATGTTCCCGGTTATGCGTCAGGATGATTGGCACTTGAGCTTCAGCTGCGACCGTAGCCATTTGCTCGTCATATTTAACGCCCCAAATGTCATTAATGATATCAGCGCCTGCTTCTACCGCTTGCCGAGCTGTTTCAGCTTTATACGTATCGATCGAAATAGGGATATCAACGGCTTTTGACACAGCACGTATCGCCGGTAAAACCCGGGAAAGTTCATCTTCCAAAGAAACCGGCTCAAAGCCCGGGCGTGTTGATTCCCCGCCGATATCTATGATATCTGCACCTTCTGCTACCATTTCTTTGGCCCTTGCCACCGCCTGATCAATATTGCTATAAAAACCCCCATCGGAAAATGAATCGGGGGTGACATTTAAAACGCCCATTACCATTGTTTTTTCGGAAAAATCGAGTGTCCATCCATCTCCATAAATGGAACGATCGCTAACCATTTTTTCCATCCCCTCCTTTGCAACTCCGAGCTTCATTGAATTAGGGCTGTCGGAGACTCGTGACTCCAGTCATGAGAGGAGACAGCCTGCACTTCCCATCTCTTTTTTGGATTTGCATTAATAATGTGCTTGCTCTTTCAACGACGCTCAACTAATCTCATATCAAAATAACCAGTTTTTCTACGAACAAACATAAAACGAAACTTCCATCAGAGGGGTTCATCCCCTCTGAATTATTGAAACATGAAGGGCATCCGTTTATACACTTTCGCCTTCCCTTGGTTGAACAATTTTCGTGCCTTTTGTGGTCTTGTAAGCAAGTTAAACGCCCAAAAGATCAGGGGTTGTATACGCAGTCAGCCATTGGGCGAGCATCTCCTTGCCATGTTTGGACATGATCGATTCCGGGTGGAATTGAACACCCTCCGTCGGGTGACTACGATGCCGGAAACCCATCAGTTCTCCTTCTTCCGTCCACGACGTAACCTCCAGGCAATCGGGGAGAGAAGCCGATTCTACCGTTAAAGAATGGTACCTCATGACTTCAGTTTCCTGAGAAATCCCTTTATACAAGGTTTGGTTATCATGAATCAAACGAGAGGTTTTGCCGTGCATCAATCGGGATGCCCGTACGACTTTGCCGCCGAATACTTGACCAATAGCCTGATGCCCCAAGCAAACACCGAGAACGGGAATCCGGCCGCTAAAATACTGAACTGCTTCAAGCGTGACCCCGGCTTGATTGGGAGCACAAGGTCCCGGAGATATCACTAACCGATCAGGTTGCATCTCCGCGATCTCCTTCACCGACGTTTCATCGTTACGCTTCACCACACATTCTTCACCTAACTCGCCCAAATATTGAACGAGATTATACGTAAATGAATCATAATTATCAATCACAAATAACATCTTTTCTCCTCCTCTGCTCACCTGTACTCATCTCAATAACTCCTTTATAGTTTATCATTGACAAAAGGGGCAATCAATGATCAAACAAGTTCCACGCTTTTATGACGAAAGCCTTCGTTGCACTTATGAAAGTAAGGAAGTTGATTTATGCTTTCTTTCCTGCTAAAAAAAAGCCGGAGAAAACAAGACTAAGCACTTGTTTTCTCCGGCAGAAAGAAAGATACGTCTAATTACTCATCATCAAACTGATAAAGCGGTGTACTTAAATAACGTTCACCGTTGGACGGGATCACAACGACGACTTTCTTTCCTTTTCCTTGCTTTCTGGCTTCTTCCACAGCGACATAAAGCGCAGCGCCTGAAGAAATGCCGCCTAGGATGCCTTCTTCACGAGCCGCACGGCGAGCGTATTCGAAAGCTTGGTCGGTTGTTGCGGTAACAACTTCATCATAGACTTCCGTATCCAAAATTCCCGGAACAAACCCGGCACCAATACCTTGGATTTTATGGGGTCCTTTTTCGCCACCGGACAATACTGGTGCGTCCGCCGGTTCAACAGCAATGTTCTTGAGGTTCGGATAGTGTTCTTTTAACAGTCGGCCGGCACCGGTAATCGTACCGCCTGTACCTATTCCGGCTACAAAGGCATCAATTTGTCCATCCACTTGCTCGAGCAATTCCCGGCCTGTCGTTTCCCGATGAATGTCCACATTGGCTTGATTTTCGAATTGCTCCGGAATAAAGTAACCCTTTTCTTCTGCCAATTCATTGGTTTTACGGATCGCGCCGCCCATTCCTTCTGCCCCGGGAGTCAGTTCGAGTTCTGCTCCGTATGCTCTCAACAAATTACGGCGTTCCTGGCTCATCGTATCCGGCATGACGAGAACGGAACGGTAGCCTTTCGCAGCGGCAACCATCGCGAGTCCGATTCCTGTATTCCCGCTCGTAGCTTCTATAAGCGTATCGCCGGGTTTTAACTTGCCTTCCTTTTCAGCCCGTTCAATCATCGCCAAGGCGATTCGGTCCTTCACCGAGCTGCCAGGATTATAAAATTCGAGCTTCAAATAAACATCGGCATCGTTTTCTCCCGTGAGTCGATTTAATTTAACGAGAGGCGTGTCCCCAATTAGTTCAGTAATGGAATTTACCACTTTGCTCATCGTTTTTTCCTCCTCTTAATTCCCAGTATGTTTATTGGTATTATATTCATCGTACTCGAATCGGTTACGTTTGTCAACGAACCAGTGATGCTAATGCTTTTCCTTTCGGACCAGGTTATCGTCCCTCGTGATTTTCCTGACTCAATGCTTCTTGTTTTAATTGCATCAAATCTTCAACGTTAAATGGATATTGGGCATGGCAAAAATGACATTCCGTCTCCGCACCGTGATCTTCCGTAATCATCGATTGGATTTCCTCGCTTCCCAACCCAACCATCGCGCGTCCAATCCGTTCCTTTGAGCATGAACATTTAAACTGCACGGGCATTTTTTCCAAAAATTGATAATCTCCGCCTGTGACCGTCTCGACGATGCGTTCCGGATTGTACCCCCGTTCAATTAATTTTGAGATTGGCGGAGCGGCTTCAATGTGTTTCTCTACGTGATCGATGACGGCTTCTTCTGTTCCCGGTAAAACTTGTACGATAAATCCTCCCGCGGCTAAAACAGAATGGTCCGTATCCACAAGGACGCCAAGCCCGACAGAGGAAGGAACTTGTTCGGATGTCGTAAAGTAATACGTGAAGTCTTCTCCCAATTCTCCCGATACAATAGGGGAATGGCTCGTAAACGTTTCTTTCATGCCGAGATCCTTGGCGACAGCAATATGACCGCTATGTCCAACGGCGCGGGCGACATCAAGTTTGCCGAAACGATTTAATTCAAAATGAACCCGGGGATTGTGCACATATCCTCTTGTATTTCCTTCTGCCGTACTGTCGACGATGACTGGACCGAGGGGGCCGTTCCCTTCCACTTTCACCGTAAGTTTATCGTCGCCGCTCATCATCGCACCCATCATCGTGGAAACGGTCATCGTCCGACCAAGCGCAGCCGACGCCGTGGGATACGCTTGATGACGTAGTACGGCTTCGTTCACCATATCGGTCGTAATCGTCGCGTATACGCGCACTTGTTGTTCAAAAGCTGTTGCTTTCAAAAGATAATCTTGCAAGCTAAAAAGCCCTCCTTTGATGGGAATTTCACTTTATCCATCCTTATATGCACCCATACAAATGAATCCTCAATCTTCATTTGTTTTTATCATAAATCAATTTCAACCCTTTTAGTGTCAAAAATGCATCAACAGTATCAATCGAAGCAGCAGATTGCCCGATTAATTCCGACGGTCCCCCTGTGGCAATCACCTTTGGTTCTTTAGCCGCTTGTGCCTTCATCCGATTGACAATTCCGTCAACCTGCCCAATATAGCCATAGAAAATTCCCGATTGCATCGCTTGAATGGTATTTTGACCGACAACGGATTGGGGCGTTGCAATTTCAATATGCGGAAGCTTTGACGCATGGGTATACAAAGCATCTGTGGATATTGTAATACCAGGGGCGATCGCCCCTCCTACATAGCTTCCCTTCTCATCGATATAACAAAATGTCGTTGCCGTCCCGAAGTCCACGATGACGAGAGGCGTTCCGTATTCTTCAATGGCCGCTACTGCATTCACAATACGATCGGCACCTACATCACGCGGGTTGTCATACAGAATGTTCAACCCTGTTTTGATGCCCGGACCAACGACCATGGGGGTTTGATTAAAATACTTCTCGGCCATATGTTCAAACGCGAACATGAGCGAGGGGGCTACCGACGAGATGATAACACCTTTAATCTTATCAACGGCAATCTGTTTGTTTTCAAGGAGTGTACACATTAATATGCCATATTCATCTTCGCTTCTATCATGAACCGTTGAAACTCTCCAATGGTTTAGGAGGTGCCGTTCCTTGTATACCCCAAAAACAATGTGCGTATTCCCAATATCTATAACAAGAATCATAGGCTCAACCCTTTCCGATTTCTTTAGAAAAACTTGACTTATCGCCAAGCTTTTATGGCGAAAACCTTAGTCGCACTTATGAGGTAAGAAGTTGATTTATACTTTCTTACCTGCCCAGAAAAAGGGATGCCCAGTGGACATCCCCAATGCAACACCACGAAGGTAGCTATGAGCGACGATTATCGTCTTCTTGTTTCTCTTCGTTGTCTTGTTCTTCGGTTTGATCTTGCTCTTCGGTTTCTTCATTCGCTTTTGATTGATCGTTTTTTGTTTCTGGTTGCTCTTCTTCTTGTGAGCCAATGTTAACCTTCACGTTTTCATCATCTACAGGATCAACATCTCCCGAATTCTTAAGCGCATCTTCTTGTGTCTGATTGGAATGATGACCCTCAGGCAACTTTCCTTCTTCGACAAGAGAATAAATTTGCTCGGCATCCAATGTCTCTAATTCAAGCAAATTTTGCGCAACGAGTTCAAGTTTATCTTTGTTCTCTGTCAAGATTTGACGACAACGTTCGTAACTGTCTTTAATAATCTTTTGCACTTCTTTATCAATCTCGTGGGCGATTGCATCGGAATAATTTTGCTCATTTTGAATATCGCGGCCGAGGAATACTTGCCCTCCACCGGTAGATCCAAATTGCAACGGCCCTAATTTTTCGCTCATGCCGTACTCCATGACCATTTTTCGCGCGATTGCGGTAGCGCGTTGGAAGTCATTGTGTGCACCTGTGCTTGCTTCTCCAAAAATGATATCTTCCGATACGCGTCCGCCTAGCAAACCGACGATTTTATCAAGCAACTCCGGTTTTGTCATAAAGTAGCGATCTTCTTTCGGGAGCATCATGGCATAGCCGCCCGCTTGCCCGCGCGGAACGATCGTCACTTTATGCACGGCATCCGCATTCTGCAGCTTCACACCAACGACCGTATGGCCAGCTTCGTGGTGAGCTACAATATTTTTCTCTTTCTCGGAGATCACTCTCGTTTTCTTCGCAGGACCCGCAATAACACGGTCAATCGCTTCTTCAATATGCACCATTTTAATCTTGACGCTATTGGATCTCGCGGCAACTAACGCAGCTTCATTAAGAAGGTTTTCCAATTCGGCACCTGAGAAGCCGGGTGTTCGTTGCGCGATGGCACCAAGCTCAACGTCATCATCGATTGGCTTTTCGCGAACGTGAACTTTCAGTACGTCTTCACGGCCCCTTACATCCGGCAATCCGACAGTGATTTGACGGTCAAAACGTCCCGGGCGCAATAGTGCCGGGTCAAGAACGTCAGAGCGGTTGGTTGCGGCAATGATAATAATGCCTTCATTTCCTTCAAATCCATCCATCTCAACGAGCAACTGGTTTAATGTTTGTTCACGCTCATCGTGGCCACCGCCGACGCCTGCGCCACGTTGACGGCCAACAGCATCCAATTCGTCGATGAAAATAATACAAGGAGCGTTGTTTTTTGCATTGTTAAACAGGTCACGCACCCTGGATGCACCGACACCAACGAACATTTCCACGAAATCGGAACCGCTGATGGAGAAGAAAGGAACGCCTGCTTCACCGGCAACTGCCCGACCGAGCAATGTTTTACCCGTTCCCGGAGGCCCAACAAGGAGCACCCCTTTTGGAATACGCGCGCCAATGTTTGCAAACTTGCGCGGATCCTTCAAAAAGTCCACGATTTCCACAAGTTCCTGCTTTTCTTCTTCAGCACCGGCGACGTCTTTAAAACGGGCTTTTTTCTTGTCTGATTCCTGCTGCATTTTCGCTTTGCTTTTCCCGAAATTCATCATCTTGTTTCCGCCGCCTTGCATCTGGCTCAGCAAGAAGAAGAAAAGGATGAAAATGATGATGAACGGAATCACCGCTACGAGAAATTGCAACCAGCCTCCCGGTTCCTCGCCGGGTTCTGTATCAACAGCCGTTAATGACTCATTGGTTTCCATTGCATCCAGCAACATGTCCGTAACTTCCGGAGAGCGTAAAATATGCGCGGTAAATTCATTCGCTTCGTCTTCTTCGCCCCCATTCACCATTTCACCCTCAATGAGGTAAACTTCCATCTCAGGCTGAACGGTCATCGAGGCAATCTCATCTTGTTCAAGCGCTTGCATAAATTCATCCGTATTCATCATTTCATCTTCAACCGGATCATCTGTAAACAGTTGAACAATCCCGATAAGTATTAGAAGAACAAATAACCAAAAAAATGTATATCTCACTGTTCGATTCATTCCTGACCTCCTCCCGCGGGTAACACAACAAAAGTAATCTTATCACATTTGCGCTTTCTATCCAATCAAGAACCTCGGTAAATCTCCGGCTTTAAAATGCCGATGTACGGGAGGTTTCGGTACCGTTCCGCATAGTCAAGCCCGTAGCCGACAACAAACTCATCCGGCACTGTAAAACCGACAATATCCGGTACAATGTCAGCTTTTCGCCCTTCCGGTTTATCTAATAACGTTACAATCTTTACGGAGTTCGCTTGGCGATGATGGAATAAGCTGACGAGATAGCTTAATGTCAAACCGCTATCAATGATATCCTCCACGATAATAATATCTCTGTCCTTCACGGAAGCGTCCAGGTCTTTCTCAATTTTAACTTCTCCGGAAGAGACCATTTTGTTTCCATAGCTGGAAACATCCATAAAATCAATTTCAAGATGGGCGTGAATCGCCCGGGTCAGATCCGCCATAAAAGGCATGGCACCTTTCAGCACCCCGATAACGAGCGGAAAACTGTCTTTATATTCGTGTGTCATACGTTTGCCGATCGCTTTCGTTTTCTCCTTGATTTCATCTTCTTTGATCAAAATTTTTTCAATATCTTCCTTCATTCTTTTTCGGCACCCTCATTTTACATCTTATTTATGAATTTGACTTCATCCCTGTAAATATCTACGTATGTGCTTCCTTTTTGACAAGTTGCATCCGAACATAATTATCTTGTTCACCGGCACGGCCTGCAACTTCACTTTTTTTCAATAAAGGTGCCCAGAGCACCACCCCTGTTGCATCGGTAATGACCGGCCACCATTCACGTTCCGGGCGAGGAACCTTGGCATCAATCATTACTTGTTTTAATTTTTGGGTGCCGTCAAGACCAAGCGGCCGGATCGCATCTCCAGGATGCCTCGCACGCACCGAAAGCGGCAAATGCAGCTTCGATAACGGGCAATAAAACGACGTATCATCATGGGAAGGAACCGTCCCTTTGAAAGGTTCAAATACAAGCGTCCCAAGCCCGGTTTCAACCTTTGCCGGAAGATCGGACACTACCTGCATGGGTCTCTGTCCATCATCATAAGAGGCGCGCTCAGCATCCGTGAAACATAATTGTTCATAATTGCGATATACCTTTATACGATTCGGCAATGATCGTTGTGCTGACGGATGCGTACCCGAGATTAATTCAAAACATTCCTCAATATGTATGCGAGAAAACTGTCCATGCTTTTGATGGTAAAGATAAGTCAATAGTAAGTGAATCGTGCGCCGTTGTAAAGCAATAGGGGCTTTACGAAATCGAGGCAATTGTAAAACATAACCACCTTCCGTTTGCACGACTGTCTCCGAAAGCACTTTTTCCGCCTGTTGTGTTAAATAGGCCGCATCGCCCCTGAAATCCTCGGCTAATTTTTGAAAATGCGCATGGACTTCATGGTTTTCTTGTTTCAATGTCGGAAGCAGTTGCTTACGCACGCGGTTTCTCGTATAGTCATCCTTTCGATTGCTTTCATCTTCCCCCCAGGGGACTGCGTGCGTTTGTGCATACGCCATGATTTCTTGCTTCGTCACCGGTAAAAACGGACGAAGAAGCTTCCCTCGCGAAAACGAACGTTCAACAGGGATGCCCATCTGCCCCCCATAATAGTCAAAACCTCGCATCTGTTGCATGAGAATCGTTTCGATTTGGTCATCCCCATGGTGCGCAGTCGCTAGTATGTCCGATTTTTCCCTTTTCATGATTACGGAAAAAAAATCGTAGCGCATCTCTCGGCTGATCGATTGGATCGATTTGCCCTCGTCTTTCGGCAAATCAAGGTATTTTGTAAAAAAAGGAATGTCGCGTTCTGCACAAAAACGTTTTACAAGTTTTTCATCTTCTTCAGCTTCTTTGCGCAGTCCATGATTACAATGGACCGCCATCAGCGTAATGCCGTATTCATCCCTTCTTGAAAAGAGATAGTGGAGCAATGCCATGGAGTCAACACCTCCGGATACGGCAACCAATACAGAAGACCCTTGCGGGAACATCCCATGACGAGCAGCAAACGCCTCGATTTTACGTTTCATATCTTTGATCAACTCCTCTGCCAATGGAAAATATCGACAGCGCAAACACGAGGCCGCCCGCGATGGCCCCGGCATGCAATAGTGTTGCCGCTCCTTGCGTCAGTCCTTCTATGTAATTCTCGTCGACAAACGCCAGCATCGTTTCATATGCTTTCCCACCGGGCACGAGCGGGATAATCCCGGGAATCGCAAATGTGGTCACGGGAACACGATGGCGCCGCGATAACCCGTAACTCATGAGGGTTGCAGAAAAAGCAGCCAACGCGGCAGCGGCAATGAAGGAAACGTTAATGTCTTGAATGGAACTATAAATGGTCCAGGCAAGGCCACCAATCAAACCGATCCTCCATAACAACCGGGCGGGAGTGTTAAAGATAATCGCAAATGCTACCGTCGCCATAAAGCAAATCAAAAGTTCCCACATCTTGTGGCCTCCTACGGCAAAAACAATGATACAGCTGTAGCAACGCCAGCCGCAATCGAGAGCGCGGTTAATGCAGCTTCTGCCCCGCGGGCGAGTCCGGAAATCAAATCCCCGTTCATAAGATCCCTAACTGAATTTGTTAGCGGAATGCCGGGCACAAGCGGGATGATCGTTCCGATGATCACTTGATCGACACTCGTTCCGTACCCACTGTGCACCAACGTTAACGCTGTAATACTGCCAAAAAATGAAGCGAGATATTCCGAGAAAAATTTTGCGTGTAAATAATGTTGAAACAAAACGAGGAATAACGTGGACATTAACCCGCCCATGGCTGCCGGGATCATATCAAACTTCGTATTGCCGACTAAATAGGAAAATGCCCCGCCCGCTACACCGGAGGCAATATAAATGAGCCAAAGCGGATAATTCATCCGTGCCGCCGATATTTTTAACAGTTGTTGATTGGCCTCTTGTTCGTCGATGCGACCTATCACAAAATCCAGGGAAAGTTGGTTCACTTCCGCCACTTTATTTAAATCTTGAAAACGATCCACGATCCGGATCATCTGCATTAAATTATCGCCATCTTCTTGAACCCCCGATAAAAAAATACCGGTCGTTGTCACGAAACTGTGGACATTCTTCAAGCCCCCCGCAACCGCCATGCGATTCATGATATCTTCTGCCCGGTAGGTTTCCGCCCCGTAAGTAACCATCAATTCCCCGGCAAAAAGACATAAATCCACCAAGCGTCCCTTTTCTGCCATGATTTCTGTCCCCTATAAGGGAATCACTTACAGATTGCGCGTTTTTCTGCTTTAAATCACTTGTCCTATCCAGTATAAAGCAGATGCAAGCAATAGAAAAGAAATGACTAAAACGACGTCCACGGTTTCGAACCTGCGTTTTTTTCTGCTTCTGTTTTGTTTTTTTCTTTTCCTGTGGTGATTCCCGATTTTTTGCTCCTGTCGAGGCGAAGCATTCTTATTTACAGTTTTTTCTTCTTTGGAAATAATATTCATCAGCCCTTGCCGCATTTTTTCCGCATCAGAATATTGACCAAACAATGCCTTTTTCAGCCATTGCCGGTAGGGGGCAAGCACGCGGGAACGCTCAATATAAGCCATTAATGTTTCCTTACCATCGCGTCCTTTTTCAAATCGCCGTTTATACGTTATATTCAATAAAACCATCCCGGCAGCAAACAAATCATAGGTGGGTTCAGCCTTACGGTCGCCCAGCCCCCAATAGCCGCGATCGAAAAATTCCGTATACTCTTTTACTGCTCGTCCAAGTACTGTCGTTCCTCCGACATCGAGCCACCGGATTCGATAGGGGGGACCGCCGACAACGATTAAGTTTTCCGGTTTCAGGTCACCAAAAACCCAGCCGGCGCGATGCAAACGATTCAAATCCCCCAAGAGTTGCACAAGAAGAACCGGCCCCCACTCTTTCCCGTGACGGTCGATATGCTGAAATAGTGTCTCCCCTTCTAAATATTCCATTACATAAAAAGGATACTTATCCCCTCCAACCATGACATCGTCGGCATCGATGAAAGAAGGTCCAAGTATTTGGCCTTGGACCTTGGCAAAATGCTTTAATACATTTACCTCGGAAGTGATCGACACATTATTATGCCCGACTTTAAGTGCGACAGGTCCGGTACGCGCATCCGCCAAATATACGATACCCGTTGCACCTCTTCCTAATGTTTTTCGAATGTCGTAAGGATTGCGGTGCCACTTTCCGAGGATCCTCGTACCGGCTGGGAGATCAGGAGCCTCGTTCTTCAAGATAGGATTCTTCTTCTCCACGGGAGATCAAGCTCCTTTTTTTCTTCCTGTCAAATTGGTTAAGTGCGGTTTTTAATGCCGGGGCGGTTGGGGTTATTCCACCGGTCGTTATTTTTTGGAACATGCCGGTTAATTGATCCATCCCGCGCGTCCATTCCCGTACAACGTCTGCATCGTGTTTCTTGCCCGGAAAAGCAAGTACTTTAAATTCATTGTCTCCACCCCGTGAGGCCATGCTAATCGATAAATCTTCCAATGCTTCTCGGACTGTTGGCAATTTGGTACGCATGCTGGCACTCGTATCCACAAGAATCACCACTTCCAAATGAACGATCTCTCCTATCTCATCGACAACTTCCATCACTTCGCCTCGTTTATCCGGCGGTAGTTCGTCCCATTCCCGATCTTTTCCCAAAATTTGTGACAACTCTTGATTGACCACCCCTTGCAGCGTTTGCGTCATTGCCTGCGTTGTCACCATTTGTACCGTTTGCGCCAATTGTTTCTTATAAACAATTTGATGGATACCGGCGCCGGCTAAAGCAATATTTTCAATTTCTATTTGTGCCTGTTGATTCATCGCTCCTTCTTCAAGCACACCAATGACGTTAACGGTTACCTGTTGCTCTCTTGCCAGCGCCGCAACTGCCGAAGGATCCCCACCTTCATTGGAATATCCGTCCGTGATGAGCAGTATTTGCCTTAATGTTCCTGTCCCCATACGTCATATCCTCCCTCGTTAGAACACTTGGCTTTTCGCCAAGGCTTTATGGAGAAAAGCCTTACCTGCCAAGTCAATTTGGTTATCACCATCATTGACGAATACGAGGGGAGTTATACTACGCTACGCATTTTTTGCAAACGGTTGTGCCCACCTCCCCATTGGAATCGTTGCCCATTTCGGGGTGTTACGACGTACCTTTGCAACGACAACGGTCATATCATCCGCGATGCTCCCTTCACTCATGCGCATCACCTCTTCGAGCAACACGTCCGCAATGATTTGCGGATCAACTGATTCAATTTCACGAATTAACCGTTTCATCCACCATTCTTTATTTTCAATCCAACGCGCACCATCGAATAAGCCGTCACTCATCATAACAAGAATATCTTCATCTTGAAGGCGTTCTTGTTTCATTTCAAAATTTGCTTCCGAAACGATTCCCATCGGTAGATTTCCGGCTTCAATCGAAAAGACCCGCTCTTTTCGTTTAACAAAACTCGGCATTGAACCAATTTTAAGAAAGTTGCTATCCGCCGTCTGCAAATCAATGATCGTTAGATCAAGGGTGGAGAACATTTCATCATCTGCCCGTAAAGATAATAAGGAATTCATGGATTGGATCGCCACCCCTTCGTCAATGCCCGATTTCAATATATTTTGCAACAACTGCAACGTTTCCGAACTTTCCCGATGCGCACGGCGGCCGTTTCCCATGCCGTCACTGATAGCTACTGCAAATTTTCCAAATCCCAGTTGCATGGCGGCATAATTATCTCCGGATATCCAAGCACCCCCCTGCGCTACCGTTGCCGATCCTGTATCAACCACGTAGGTCTTCGCTGACGCGAATGTAACCCGATTTTCAAATGCTGTTTCATCTATAACCTCCACAATAATATGGTCAGACAAGATTCCCGAAAGCATCGGAGCAATTAGCTTCTCCGCTTCTTCATGATTCATCCCATTCCCAAGTTCAATTTCAATATGAACATCCCTGGGGCTGAGATTAAAAATATCAACTTGTTCAATATTAAGCCCGGCATCAAACAGCGCAGCATAAATTTGTTCCTCCTGATAATGATGAGTTTCTTTTTCCTTTTGGATCTCCTTGGCAAATGCACCCATGACTTTAGAGACGCCTTGAAGTTGGTCAGCCACGAGGTTTCTGCTTTCTTCCATTTGCCGCGTATATAGCCGCCTTATTTCATGTGGCTCCCATTGCTCTTTCATCGTCCGAACAATGCGATCCGGATAAATGCAATGCCGTTTTAGCCGTTCATACGTCCGCGTCTCTACCTTGTCGGTCTGTTCAATGTCGGTCATAATGTTGCCCATGACATCATAAGTTGCATCAAAACGCTCCACCCAGCACTTTTCTTTCCGAAAGCATTTCTGGCAAGTATTCGCAGTAATATCAGCCAAAAAGCGATCTCCCTCCTCCTCCTCGTCATCCATCTGTTGATTTCGATCGCCCGGCGATGAAAAACTGGCGGATAACGTTTGAAATAAATCCGAGAATTTCTCCACACGCGAAGCAGTGACATCGCGAATTTTTCGGAGATATCGTTGTTGCTCGTTGGAATGTTCCATCGTTCCGGGGATATATTTCCCCATATAATCTGTTAGCCCTTTCGGTGTAAGTAAAAACAGCAAGACAGCGAGTCCGGACTCCATCACCGTAATGGCCGGATTGTTCATGCCGTTTCCGTACAAAGCAATTAAAGCTGTTCCAATCAGGATCCCCATGCTTACGCCAAGTTTCTTCCCTTCTTTTAACAACCCGCCGAGCAAACCGGCAAACGCGAGTAAACTCATATAGTACAAATTGGCTACCGCCGCCAAACTAAGCACAAGTCCCGTAACAACCCCAACGGTTGAACCAATGGCCGCCCCGCCGACAAGGGCAAACAGCAACACGAGGTAACGGGCGAGCACATGCTCTGCGCCAAGGCCGTAAACGACCCATCCGATCGCTCCGGTCATCACGGAAGCCAACAAGATGATAAAACAAATGATTTCCTCATTCTTTAACGCACGCTGTTTCTTGCGGACACCTAATAACGGCAAACTTTGCAAAAATATCATCGTCAACATGAGTGCAAGTCCCGCCTCAATCGTGGCCATAAACCAATGATATTGTGTCATGGACGCCTCTCCTACGCCTGTGACGGTAACCCTTGATGTTAGTGAAGCGAGGAAAACAGCCGCGGGTAGTGTCCATTTTCGATTTGCGCCTATATATTGTGCCACACGGTAGAAAAGAAGAAATAGCAATAAGCCGGCAAGAACATATGGAATGTTAAAGGTGAGCCCCCAGGCTGTTCCGGCAATCACCGCCACTGCTGCCAATACGGCTCTTTCTTTCTTCCAGGCAAAAATCGCGGCAAAAAAAGGAAGCGCAAAAGGGTAAAGATCCGATAAAATAGCGGCTCGTCCCAACATCACGCCCACCAGGAACAACAGCATGCCCCATTTTAGAAACACGACTGCCGAGCCTTTTCTTAAGGACTCTACTCCTTTTTTCCAAAGACTTTTTATGCGAGCCATCCAATCAGCCGCCCCCAGGGTTTTTCCTAGCTGATCTTGCACCGTTTCTTTTTGCAACATCTGCACCACCACCGTTTTTGTTTTCTTGGTAGTCGAGTATAGAGGCTTGATAGCGCAACGTTTGTCACAATACAGTTTTTATGATGAAAATCGTTCGACGACTTTCACAGATTGAGAAATTGGCTGTTCCTATCGGCGTTTTTGGATTGAAAATTAGCTTGGAGGAATTGGTTTTAGAACACGCGAGGCTGCGAACGAGGAAAGAATTCGCACATATTGTATCGATAAAACATGGATAAATGGAACTTCCGACAACGAAAATTTGGAATGCTGAAGCGTTCGACATTTCGATGGGGTCGTCCGAAATTAAATATTTTCCATAAGGCGGATGAAATGGGTACGGACCATCCTATTTTGGCTTCACACATATGCCCTCGGTCGATTTTGCATTTTGCATTAAAAAAAAGAGACCATCACATCGGGTCTCTGTACAATTCGCATTTATTCATTTGATGGTAGCGGCGGAGGGAATCGAACCCCCGACCTTACGGGTATGAACCGTACGCTCTAGCCAGCTGAGCTACACCGCCATAAAGCCAAGACCAATTATAACCATTGTTTTTTTTTAAGTCAATGGGATCCGCATAGTTTTTACGTTTTTTGCGCTGGACCGATTTTTTCGCCTTCGGCACAAAAACGTGACCGGGTTCACGCTGTGTTTTTTGCTCCTCCTCAACATTCCCCTTCACGAACCAACATCGCTTCTATCCGCAAATCATTCGTTTTTATGTCAAACAACCATTACGCGTTGCGCCCCCACGGAAAGAGGAAAAAGATGGTGAACTTATCGTGTTTTATTGCATTTGCGAATTCATTTGGCGCTCGTGCAGGGCTTTGAGTCCACCAAACCAAGTACTGAGGACTCATTTGGCTCCCCGGCAACGATTTGAGTCCGCCAAAATCAATCTCAAGGGCTAACCTGATATTGAATATCGGTGTTCCCTTTTCAAAGCGGAAGGCTTTTGAACAGTTCATGATACCACTAAAAGGAAAAATAAACCAATCACTGGTAGGCCGGCATCGATGTTGTGTCGGCCGCCGCTAAATCTGCGCGTGTGTCGTAAACAGGATCAATTCTGACAGTTAGAAAAACTTATCTTTTATCCTTTCCTAGAGGTAAACATGAATAAAATGCAAAAAGAGAGGCGGCCCTCTCTTTTCCATCTTTCTATACAGTTGAACACTTCTAGCGCCGCATTCTCCTTCAAAATCTACGATTTAGTGGGCGTTAGGCGCGCTTTTTATTTTTTATTCGTAATAAAAAATATTTCTAAAAGGACTAGTATCAGGAACAAATGTTTGCTATAATGTATCTATCGTATAAAGTACCGCCCAATGAAGAGGTACGGACTTTATATTCGTTCATTGATAATTGGATATATGGGGTTGTGTCGAAAAAGCGTTCGACACGTAAAATATCCGGCGTTTAAAACCCTTGTTAGAAATAATAAGGTTCGCATTGTAGACAAAAGTTTCTATGCTGCGAATAAGAACATTCCGGAACTTGTCTTCATTCATTAGCCTAAATCTGGCGCAAAACTTCCCGAAGGGAATGACAATGCGAGATAATGAGCTGTATTTAAGACAAGGGAGGCTCCATCAAAATCTTTGATTTAGGTGGAGAGGTTCACACAGTGTAAGTTATCGTCTCGACCCGCCTTTTTTGTCGGATTGTTTTCGGAGGGTTGCCAGATTCTCTTCGCTATCTTTAAGAAAACGGTTCATCTTATCTTCAAACGACACCTTTGGCTCCCGTTTTCTTCCTTGCTTGCTTTCTTGTGCCTTGCGGATCGATAGGCCGATTTTCCCGTCATCCCCGACTTTAAGCACCTTTACCGTAACATCATCCCCAACCTTTATGAATTCATTGATGTCCTTCACATATTGATCGGCGACTTCACTTATATGCACTAATCCCGTTTTTCCCTCCGGTAAATCTACAAACGCACCAAAGTGGGTGATGCCAGATACCTTACCCTGATACTTACTGCCTGTTTCAATCGACATTTTGCGAAATGCTCCTCCTTCATTATTTTTAAGCTTAAGGGTTCTTTTCCCCTAAAGTAGTTTAAGCATACACGATGATTATGTGACGGGTTGGAAAATCAGGGGCCGGTTAGTCATCGTCGCCTTCATCTTCATCCTCATCCTCAGGTAACTGGAAAAGCGTTTCCCCCGGTTTGGACATATAATAATCCTTGCGAGCGACTTCGGTAATGTATTCCTCATCGTTATAGTTCATGATTTCCCGTTCCAGATCGTTTTCATTCGCCTCGAGCTCTTCCAATTGCTCTTGCAGTTCGATTTTTTCGGCATTATTCGCTTGGATCATCCCGTATTGCGAAATAAGCCCGACGCCAGCGAAAACAACAACCATACTGGCCACAATCCCAATGACGATTAGTCGCCGTCTTAAACCGCGTTTGCGTCTTTGTTCTCTCATCGCAAGCCGTTCTCGTTCTTTGTCGCTCATTTTTTCCCTTTTTAATGGTGTAACCTTGCGGTTTGGGGGTGTCCCGGACATTTGCCTTACCTCCTCCTACGATTGCAAGCAAAACGATTGCTCATCTCCCGGAAAACCAATTCCTCAGACGCTTCCACCAACGAGTCACCAGCGAAACAACGCGGGGACCACCCACAAGTCGATACAAAGGCTGTAATAGCCAAAGGCCGGGTTGATAGAGAAGCCATCTTATGCTGCGGTAGACAATAATAAGCAATTGTTTCATTCCTTTGTATAACCATACCACAGGAGTCCATAAGAACAAATAGAAGATTTTCAAAATCATCGAATAAATTGTCTCTACGATTCTAATCAACACTTCCAGCACGCGTAAAAACAATGGACGGACAGTCTGCCAATATATTAAAAAACCTAGCAAGATTGATAGAAAAACATAGATTCGCAAATCTCCAAGATTCATTTGAAACAAAACATAGAAAACGAGGATAGCCTGTACGACCCAAAAGAGAAGATCGAATAACGCTTGTGGCCATTTTTTTTTGGCTTTACGCGGCAAACAGCGGTGATAAACATCAAGTTGGGCAGCAATAACAGCACCGGTCATCATCATGGCGAAAAACGTTTGGAACTGAACGTCAAGGGTCACTTGAACAACTTCCCGATGAAGCCTTTTGGTTTCCCTTGGCTCTGTTCATCGACGTAGATCAGGTCATCGATTCTGCCTTCGATCGAAACAAGACCTTCCTCCACGTTCAAGTTTTTCATATACAAGTCGTTCCCCCGCACCGATAAATAACCCATGACGGTTTCAAGTAAGAATTCCCGGCTGTCAAAGCTCTCCACTTCTTTGACACCGCTGATTTCCAACGTCTTTCGCCCTTTTATTACGATATCATGTTCAGGATTTGTGTTTTTATAGCGTTGGCTCGGCACATATTCGCTCATGATAATCCCCCCAAGATGGCATTCATTGCCGTTAGTTTATGCACCACGAAGGGAAAAAAGAACAAGCGTGAAAAAGCGCTTGTTCAGAGCGTTAAGAGCAGTCCCGGTTAATCATCTACTTTCGTTTCTTCCAGCGTCGTGTACAGGGATTCGGCTTTTCCTTTTTGCGCCGCGTTTTCCAGGCTTTCCACCCGTACTTTCACCGTTTTTCTTCCATAGCGAATCGTCACTTCATCGCCGGGTTTTACCTCCGTACCGGCCTTGACAACTTGTCCGTTCACTTGCAGGCGCCCTGCACCGGCCACTTCTTTTGCGACCGTCCGCCTTTTTATCAGGCGCGAGACTTTTAAAAATTTATCAATCCGCATGTCATCACCTTAGATTCCTTTCTTTTTTGCTTCGTCCCAATAGCGGTCCATTTCCGTTAAGTCCGAGGTTTCCGGTTTTTTGCCGTTTGCTTTTAATTGCGTTTCGATGTATTGAAAACGCCGGATGAACTTTCGATTTGTCATCAGCAATGCTTCCTCAGGTTGAATCTTGAAGAAACGGGCAAGGTTAGCGAGAACGAAAAGGACGTCGCCAAATTCTTTTTTCGCTTCTTCATCATTGTGTTCCGTCAAAGCTTCCTTCCACTCCGCGAGCTCTTCTTCGAGTTTTTCCCACATCGGCGCTTCTTCGTGCCATTGAAATCCAGCCTTTGCCGCTTTTTTCTGGAGTTCAAATGCTGACATCAGCGCCGGCATTGAACGGGGAATGTTATCAAGAAGCGAAGCCGGCGTTTGGTCTTTTTTCTCCATTTCCTTTATTTTGTCCCAACGTAATTCAACATCTTCGGCGCGATCTCCTTCTATCTTTTCATGAAAAACATGTGGATGGCGACGGATCATTTTTTCCGTTAAACCGGCAACGACATCTGCAATGTTAAAATAGCCTTCATCCTCACCAATTTGCGCATGCAGGAGCACTTGCAAAAGCACATCGCCGAGCTCTTCAATCAGATGGTCGTCATCTTCCTCATCAATCGCATCAAGTACCTCGTACGCTTCTTCAAGCAAAAATCGTTTCAATGTAAAATGTGTCTGTTTACGATCCCAGGGGCAGCCGTCAGGGCTTCGCAAAATACGAATGACTTCCCGAAGCCGCTTGAACGTATGGCTCAAATAGCTTTCATCCGGCACCGGCGGGACGTAAAGCACCGTAAGATTGCTAACGTTCATCTCCCGATCAAGCGCATAAAGCGGGAGTCTCGTCACTTCCTCCCCGGGGCTTCCCGCTGCTTCCACCAGTATCACCTCGTAGTCATCGGGAAAGTGCTCCATTAACGTCAGCTTCACTTCCGAAGCAATGAAGCCATCGTACAGTTGCGACAAAAACAAGTGCTGGGTTAACGAGAGATCATCCGCTGTAAAATTAGTCGCGTCAAGCAGTTGAAATCCATCATTCGGATCGATGCGAAGGGCGGAGAAGACAGGGTCCAAAAAACTGGCCCCACCGATAATGTTCACGCTCACCCTGCCCTCGGCTTCAGCAGCCAGCAAAAGCTGAACTGTCTCTTCCGCGACGAGCGGATGGCCGGGGACGACGTAACGGACGCCTTCCCCGGAGGACCCCGCGGCCGCGCCGAGCAACGTCTCCGCGATTTCCTCGTAAATCGGCGAAAATGATTCATGCGCCTCGTAGATGCCATCAAAAGCCTCAAATTCCAACCCCTCGGATTGCAATTGAGCAATTACAGGATGGTGAGTTGTGCGTGCGTATACCATTCCCCCGTCTTTTAAACGATTGTACACATCCAACGTCAGTTGTCCAAGGCTTCCCGGACCCAATCCAATAATTTCAATTTCAGGTTTTATCGTATCATTCACGAAGTAACGCCCCTCTTTCAATCTCTAACTTCCTGACGAACAGTATAGCACATCCGGAAACAGCGGTTAAAAAATAGCGCAACATCGGGAAGCTCGATGGTGACAAACAATACGGCCGGAATAAGCAGTCACGCTCAAGGGGAATGCAATGCTTTCTGAGCATAAAAAACCCCGATAGAAACGCAACAGCAATCCTATCGGGGGGCACGAAAGTTGCCGATATGGGTTATTTTTCGTTTTGTTTATCTTTATTTCTCGCCTCTCCGACCGCATTTTGCGCATCGCCCTTCATTTTATCTTTCTTTCCTTCCGCTTGCATTTTTGTATTATCCATCGCGTTCCCTATTTGATCTTTTGTTTCACCTTTGGCTTTACTGACAACGCTTTTCATCTTTTCACTAATACTCATCGTGGATCCCTCCTTATTTATGCCATAACACATGCTGATATTTTTTAAACAGACATTTTTGACATTAGGAAGCCTTTAGCGACATTATGAAGGAAGGAGCATATCTGAGGAGGCAAAAAATGAGCATTTATACAAGAACCGGCGATGATGGGGGTACGGGCATTGTCGGGGGACGTACCTCAAAATCAAGTGTACAAGTCGAGGCTTACGGAACCATCGAGGAAGCCAACAGCTTCATCGGAGTGGCGGCCGCATTATTAACGGAAAAAGAAGCCGATATCAAAACAGCACTCGTAAAAATACAACATGAACTTTTTGATTGCGGAAGCGATTTAAGTTTTAAGGATGACATTAAAAAAACGATCGCTTACAAAGTAAAAGAAGACACTGTAAAGGCCCTCGAGGAACACATTGATTTCTATAATGAAGGAGCGCCCGCGTTGGAACGTTTTATTTTACCCGGGGGCACACCGGCTGCGGCCTATCTTCACACGGCACGTACGGTTATCCGACGGGCGGAACGACGGGTGGTTCAGCTAGCAAATGAAGCGTACATTAACCCGTGTGTACGCCAATATCTAAACCGTTTATCCGACTATTTATTTGTCATTTGCCGCGTCGTAAATGCCCGCGCCGGGCAAAAAGATATCGAATACGAACGCGGAGAAAAAGTATTTAGGAACGTTGGCCGTGGAGAAGAATGATAGGCAGACTGCAAGAATGATTTAGGATGCATAGTGGGGGTTTTAGGCTTCATGAGCGTTCCATGCCGACCGAATCGAGCGATTGATGAAGAATTCGGGTTGCATGGGCGCTCCACGCCTGTCATCGTCTTACACCCTTGGATTTACATTCGTTGAAAACTTCTGTGTTTTATCTAAAAATAAAGCCACCCGCTCGGGAGTGGCTTTTGCTAGATTACGTCGTCACTTTCTCTTTCTCAAAGGTAAGCTGCGGTTCAATAGGTTTGATCCCTTCCCGATTTGCGAGGAATTCCGGACGCTTTGACGCATTGCCGAACGGTTCTTCCAGCTGGTTATGGATGGAATTAAACACGAAGAAAGCATTGCTTCTCGGTAATGGGGAGATATTGCCGGCGGAACCGTGCATGGTATTGCTTTCGAAAAAAAGGACCATGCCCGCTTTCCCGGTGGCCGTTTCAATGCGCTTTCCTGCTTTTTCAAACAGTTGCGTCAAACTATTCTGATCAGGAATGCCTAGCTCTTGTTTTTGCAAGGATTGTTCATAATTATTCTCCGGCGTTTCACCCGAACAGGACACAAACCATTGATGGGATCCGGGAATTAGCATTAAAGGTCCATTGTATTCATAATTATCGGTTAATATGATTGAGCAACTTACCGCTCTCGGCTTCGGCATCCCATCTTCTACGTGCCAAGTTTCAAAATCCGAATGCCAATAAAATTCTTTGCCGCTAAAACCCGGCTTGAAGTTAATCCGAGATTGATTGATATATACTTCACTGCCAAGCAGTTGACGTGCAGCTTTTACAATGTGCTCATTGGAAGCCAGTCTGCTAAAGAAGTCATTGTTTTTATGCACTTCGAAAATGGATCGGACTTCATCGCCTTCCGGTTCGGTAACGACGGCATCCGACTTTTCTCCTTTGGCATTTTCCAGTGTTTGTTTCAGTTGTTCAGCCATAATTCCTACTTCATCTTCCGAAAACACATCGTTTAGCATGAGAAAACCGTTTTTTTCATAAGCGTCGAGATCAGAAGCGTTAAGCGGTCCATCAAACTGCCCTCGATTATGAATGACCGGATCTTCGCGCTTCATCAGCTTAGCTTCACTTCCTACCCTGGATGGATAAAAATCTGTACGCATCTGAAACACTCCTTCATTCATTCGTTCGTTTCGTTTGATTACCTTTCAATATCCATGTTAACGACTAAGATCTATAGGCGCAAACGACTTATAAACGATGTCCCGCTTCCTATCAAAATCAGAGAAACTGTGAAATTTTGTGATCAAAATCACCGCATTTTTTCAGCTTATTGCTTTTTCTAGCACTAGCTCATGCCCCTCTTTTTTATCTTCATCGTTGTGTAATTATTTTTTATCATATATAATCCATATATACTAGGTTTAAAGAATTATTCGGAGAGGGAATGAAATGAAACATATTACAAATGAACTTTTATTAAAGTCATACGAGTTAGCGAAAGACAATAATTTCGATCAAAATTTTATATTGTTGCTTGAAACGGAAATTCGCAAACGTGCGGAACATACACAAACGATTTTGGCCAAGCAATAATAAAGCGCCCAGCAAGGCGCTTATTTTTCATGCTCGGATACTTCTACCGAGATGACGTGCTCCTTATAAAAAGAAACACCGTTTTTGTTGTACGTACCGCTTTCTCCCATAAATTCGTTCTTGACTTCATTTTCATTTTCGCCTTCTTCTTCCACATGAATCACATGCCCATTTTTCAGCGAAACTCTAACATCAAAGGTTGGCAACTTTCTCATCCTTTCCATTTTAGAAAACTGGGCTTTTCGCCAAGCTTTTATGGCGAAAGCCTTCGTTGCACTTATGTAGGTAAGAAAGTTGATTTTTACTTTCTTACCTACCAAGATATCATTATTTACCCATATATAGCATTCGTCAAACGCTTCATGATCCACTCGTCCGCTGGAAAACTTTTGATTTCCTCACATTCCCTCTTCCCAAAATGAATAATGGTATGATATTATCGCATTGTATCATGAAAGTAAATCAATCGCGCTAAACCTTATAAAAAAAGAAAGGGGATTAAAAAAAGAAATAAGTACGATCTTCTGTTTCTTTGTATATAAATAGTAAGAATAATTAAAGAAATGAAGGGGGATTAAAATGCTCATTTATACAAAGGGTCGCGAGCTTATCGAGAAGGACCTGATTGAACAGGAAAAGACAAAAGCAGATGAGAACAACCAGGTAGAAGAAACGCATGAAATAAAAACGGCGGAACCTAAACGCCAGAAAAAGACATTCAGACGCTTTTTCCGCAAAATGTAAAATAAGCATGATGAGGTGGACTCAGTAACTCTAATAAGCTGACCCATACGCAGAACATTTCCTTCACAGGCACACTGGTTCTACCTCATCACCCATATGATTTTTTATTATTTAAATGTCTTAATATTTTTAAAATAAATGCCGAAAGTGAAGCAGGCTCCAAGGCGAGCCTGCTTCACGTATGATATTTGGGTTCAATCATTATGTCATGATGCTGGAACAGCCGGCGTCTTATAACGAGTCTCCGGCTGCTTTTTTTGCCTATAAAATATAAGAAGCCAAGTTTGAACAGGGCTCATAGCGACATTTAT
Organism: Salicibibacter cibi; assembly: GCF_016495865.1. Lineage (NCBI taxonomy): Bacteria > Bacillati > Bacillota > Bacilli > Caryophanales > Bacillaceae > Salicibibacter > Salicibibacter cibi. The sequence continues at coordinate 96,741 of NZ_CP054706.1, read as the reverse complement.
TGCTCCATCTGTCTCGCGAGAAATCCGGCAGCAGTCTCAATGAGTGTCCGGGCAACTTGTTCATCCGGAGCTTTGTCTTTAGCCACCATGACAACCGCTCCAATCGGGTCACCATTTGCAATGATCGGAGCAACCACGTACCCTTGCATTGCATCACGATGGTCGCTGACAAGGTTATATTCTCCATGTTCAAATTCTGCCATCGTTTGTCTTTTGTTTACTGCTGACTCCACGACATCACCAATACTTTTGTGGGCGTAATCTTTCTTGGATCCTCCGGATACGGCAATGTAAGAGTCACGGTCGGCAACGAGAATCGGATGCCCCAAACTATCATACAACGCTTCAGCATATTCCTTCGCAAAATCACCGAGTTCGGAGATCGGAGAGTATTTCTTTAAAATTACTTCCCCATCCCTGTCGACAAAAATCTCCAATGGATCACCTTCACGTATTCGAAGCGTTCGCCTTATTTCTTTTGGGATTACCACACGGCCCAAATCATCAATTCGACGGACAATACCTGTAGCTTTCATGCTGATGCCTCTCTTTCCTAGATGAATTTTCTTTTAATGACCAAACTTGCCTGCTTTACGTGATTACTGGTAGTATCCGTCATCCAAAAAAGAACTATTCACCCATCATCAAAGAAATTTAACATACGGGCACCACCACTGGCAAAATCAACATTTATCTGTATGGCAAAGGAAAGGTGACGAACCCGGAGCAGATTGATGTGATGGAAAAAGTGCAGGAAACGTCGAATGGATGAATGGCCGGTCCCTTGCAGCGTGGCTTGCACTCTTTTTGAGGGACGACAACGGAATTCCCGCCCCTCTCAAAAGAATTCGCATCGATTTCACAATCGTGTAACGTACAATGGGGCTTTTGGCATTCATTATGCGATTACACGGCTCCATTCACGAAGATACCGACTCTGACATATAATCTTTCCGTACTTCCGGAATCCTGGCAAGAATTCGTTCAAGCAAAGAGACGTACACCGCTGAGGATAAACGCTTGGCATGGATGATCAGCTTAATTTTCTTTCCTTCAGTTCCGACAACGACATCTCTGCCCAACTCATTGGCGAATTTAAAGAGCAAGGCTCCGTCGATGACGTTGGATGTTTCCTCCGAGAGCATGATCGTGCATTTGCCGCTGTTTTCCGATATAGCCTCTACCCCTTCCTGTTGGGCAAACAGCTTTATTCTCGAAATGGAGAACAAGGAACGAACTTCATCCGGATATTCACCGAAACGATCGATCATTTCATCGTGTAAATCGTTTAAGTCATCAAACGTCTCTACGCCGCGAAAACGTTTGTACATTTCGATTTTTTGTTTGGCGTCTTTAATATAGTCTTCCGGAATATAAGCTTCCACTTTCACATCCAGTTCAATATCGGGATGTTTCGCTTCCGCTTTTTCCGGTATACCTTTACGATTATCAATCGCTTCTTTCAGCATTTGCGAATACATGTCAAAACCTACGGAGTCAATATAGCCATGTTGCTCGGCTCCCAACAAGTTTCCGGCTCCCCGAATCGATAAGTCCCGCATGGCGATTTTAAAACCGGACCCAAGCTCTGTAAATTCTTTAATTGCTTGCAAGCGCTGCTCCGCAACTTCTGTAAGCACTTTATCCCGCTGATAAGAGAAATAGGCGTAAGCGACTCGATTCGAACGACCGACCCGTCCACGGATTTGATACAATTGGGAAAGACCCATACGATCCGCATGATTGATAATTAAGGTGTTAACGTTCGGGATATCCACACCGGATTCAATGATCGTTGTCGTTACCAATACATCTTTATGCCCCTCGAGAAAATCAATCATGACCGCTTCCAATTCTTGCTCCTGCATTTGGCCATGGGCATAGGAAACTTCGGCCTCGGGAACGAGCATGGAAATCTGCTCGGTCATTCGCTCAATATTATCTACACGATTGTGCAAAAAGAACACTTGCCCACCACGGCTTAATTCACGTTCAACTGCTTCCTTGACGAGCGACGGATTATATTCCAACACATACGTTTGCACAGGAAAACGATTTTCCGGCGGAGTTTCGATAAGAGATAAATCACGTACCCCGAGCATAGACATATGAAGAGTTCGCGGAATTGGTGTCGCAGTTAGTGTAAGCACATCAATATTGGCGCGCAATTGTTTGATTTTTTCTTTGTGCGTCACACCAAAACGTTGCTCTTCATCGACGATCAGCAAGCCGAGATCCTTAAATTGAACGTCTTTGGACAGCAGACGATGGGTCCCAATCACCAAATCGAGTCCGCCGGTTTTTAAAGAACGGAGGGCTTCCGTTTGCTGTTTGCGCGTGCGAAAACGATTAAGAAGCCCGATATTGAGAGGATAATCGGAAAAACGTTCGGAAATTGTGTCAAAATGCTGTTGGGCAAGAATCGTCGTCGGGACGAGCAACGCCACTTGTTTCCCATCCATGATTGCCTTGAAAGCGGCGCGGATGGCAACTTCCGTTTTCCCATAACCGACATCTCCACATAAAAGTCGATCCATCGGACGTTCCCGCTCCATGTCTTCTTTTATTTCGTTAATGGCTTTTAACTGATCTTCTGTTTCCTGGTAAGGAAAGGATGCTTCAAAATCCCGTTGCTCTTGGGTCTCCGTCGAGAAAGCATATCCTTGTGAAGCCTCACGCTCCGAGTACAGCTTGACGAGATCGTCCGCAATATCCTCAACGGACGACTGCACTTTCCGCTTGACTTTTTTCCAACTTTGCCCGCCTAGTTTATAAATCTTCGGGTCTTTATCTTCAGAACCGACATATTTTTGCACTTGGTCAATTTGTTCGACTGGAACGTACAGTTTGTCATTTCCCGCATAAGAAATATGGATATAATCTTGATTCAATCCATTCACAGCCAGTGTCTCCACACCTAAGTACTTGCCGATTCCATGATCAACATGAACGACAAGGTCTCCGACGTGTAGCTCGGAATAGCTCTTAATCCGTTCTGCATTCGATAATTTTTGTTGTCGACGTTTACGAGTCACTTTCTTCGTAAACGTCTCCCGTTCAGTTACGATGGCAAGTTGATCGAAGGGCAGTTCAAAACCATTGTGTAAATCCCCTTCCATGATATATGCACGCCTACTTTGCAATTCCGTATCACGCGACACCCATTCCGCGTCAATCTCATAGTCGCTTAGGATATGTTGCAAACGGCGGCCACGCTCTTCATCGGCAGCAACAAAAACAACCGTAAAATCCCCTCGCATCCATCGTTCCATCTCTCCCTGCAATACAGGCATCTGTCCGTGAAATTGTTGCATAGCTTTACAATTTACATTAACGATGTTTTGCGGTTGAGTAGCCGGAACACTTCGCAAAAACAATGAAAAATAAACGATTTGCCGTTGAATCGCCTGCAGTACATCTTGGAAAGATTCGGACACACGTATGCCGTGCGGAGCATCCCCTTGTTCTAATAACGCCATTTGCCAATTCGCTTCTTCTTGATCCAATTGTTCTGCCATTTCTTGAACACGGCTAATCTCATCGATCAATACGAGCGCATTCTCCGGCAAATAGTCCACAAGCGTGTTTGCTTCCGTATAAAAATATGTCATGTATTTGTACAAGCCTTGAAAGCGGATCTGTTCGTTTAACAGATCGCGCTCCCGTGACAATTTTTGTTGTAATAGATCCTTTGTTTCCGCTTCTTTTACCTGTTTAATGGTCTCGTCCAAATTTGCATCCAATTTCTCATACGCTCGTTGCCAGTGTTCATCAAATAAAACGACCTCATCTGCCGGGCCGATCTGAACGTGGCTTATTCTTTCCAACGAACGTTGATCTTCCGCATCAAAGTAACGAATGGATTCAATTTCGGTATCGAACAAGTCAATGCGGAGCGGATGCTTTTCGGTTAACGGATAGACATCAATGATTCCGCCGCGCACACTAAACTCCCCCGGAGCGGAAACCATGTCTGCGCGTGCATACCCCATTGAGGCAAAGCGCTTTAACAAATCATTCACGTCCAGGTCATCTTGCTCATGAAGGGATAGTTGGCTTTTTCCCCAAACCGTTTTTGGCGGCAACAATCGTCTAAGTCCCGCCATTGGTACGATAATCACCCCTTGAAAATCAGTAAAAAGCGCATTCATGACTTCCAGGCGTTGTGCCCTCATCTCCGGGCTGGCAACTGCAATTTCCGCGGATATCAACTCGTTCACGGGGTATAAATATACATTGTCCTCTCCAAGCAAATCGTTTAAGTCCTCTTGCCATTTTTGCGCTTGCAATAAATTATAGGTGACAAGCACTTGCGGCTTTCGCCCCAAATGATAAAGCGCAGATGACAATATCGTTTTTGCCGAACCGCTTAATCCCGTCAACAGTTGTTCGTGTAAACCGTTTTCCAAGCCTTCCTCTATGCTTTGAATATGCTTATTTTCCATCAACTTCTGTGTAATCGCCTTCATGAGCACGACTCCTCCCCTGCTACAACTCATTTCTTTTCAGTATGGCGAGATCGAAACCACATGATGATTCACTCATCTATTTTTCAAACTATTCTTAAACGTATCTTCCCGTGAATATCCCGGCGAACAGCCGAAAAAGCTCTGGAGAACGTCCAAAGCCTTTCGTTCGCGTCATCTAATGAACCCAACGTTTCTGTTCATGAAGCTCGGGGTTTAAAGCTGTTGCTTCGTGGCAGGATTCACAAAGAATGTCCATATGAACATGCCCTGCTTGATCCACATGTATCATTTCTTCTTGTTCTTGCCGAGAGAGGACATCAAACCCGAGATCCCTGTGTTTTGCTTCAGATGTTGAAATTGTGCCCATCTCTGTTCCGCATTGCCTGCATTGATAATAAATGGCCATCACCAACCGCTCTCCTTTCCGTTCACACTTACGCATAGTGTCAACGATTGAAAACGGAGATATACTATTTAGAAGTGGGAAGTGAGAGGTTGGAGATGAGGAAAAGAAAACCCTCAACTTAATTAAATTGATTCATGACGAAATCGAAATCTTGTTCCAACCAAGTTTTGCAAGCTTTTGTGGCATGCCGACGCACCTGCTCGATTTCGGAAAGCTCTTCTTTGTTAAAACGATCAAGCACATGCGCCGTTACCGACTTTCCTTCGGACGGGCGTCCGATGCCGATTCGCGCGCGATTAAACGTTTTCGTGCCCATATGCTCGATAATGGAACGAAGGCCATTGTGTCCTCCATGTCCACCTGTTTTTCGAAACTTCACCGTTCCGACAGGTAAATCAAGTTCATCATAGATGATGAGGATATTCGCGGGATCAATGTCAAAATAATTGGTAACTGCTTGAACCGATTGACCCGAGCGGTTCATATACGTTAATGGTTTCAATAACGAAATACGCTCGCCATTAATGGTCACTTCATTATATTCCCCGTGAAACGTCTTATGTTTTTTTAGCTTGATGTTCAATTCTTTCGCGAGATCATCCATCACCATAAACCCAATGTTATGACGGGTCTTCGTATATTTTAACCCGGGATTGCCGAGTCCAACAAGTACTTTCAAATGTAAACCTCCTTTAAAGGAGCAACAGGAAAAGGTTAGAAGAAATAGTGTTCGAAGACTTGGCTTTTCGCCAAGCTTTTATGTGAAAGCCTTCGGCGCACTTATGCAGATAAGCAAGTTGTTTTATACTTGTTTACCTGCTTAAAAAAGGCATAACCTTTAGGCTATGCCCTTCCAATCCGCACATCTTATTCTTCCTTTTCGCCTTTACTGTCTACGAGCTCAGGTTCTTGTTCTTCGTCGTCTTCGGAAGTTTCAGGCTCTTCATCTGTCGGCGGAAGCACGGAAACGATCGTTTCCTCCGCTTCATTGCTAAATGCAAAGTTTTGGCCTGCTGTTAAATCGCCAACTAATATGGAGTCATTAATGCCGAGCTCGCTGATGTCGACGTCAATTTGTTCCGGAATCTCCCTCGGTAGCGCGCGAACTGAGACTGTATAGAGCATATGGGAAAGCACTCCGCCTTCGGATTCACCTGGTGCCTCCCCAACGAGGTTGACAGCAACATCGGCATCCATCTCGGAAGTCATGTCCACTTCAAAAAAATCAATGTGTGTGTTATGCCCTTTAATCACATCTTGTTGCAAATCATGCACCATCACTTGATGTTTGCTGCCATCATCGACCATCAAATCGATAATGCCATTCCATCCTACCTGGCGCAATGTCTTGGTGAATGCAATGCTTGGAACATAGACAGGGGTACTATCTGTTTTCTTTCCGTACAAAACCGCCGGGACGTACCCTTCGGTCCTTAACTTACGCGTTTCGGAACGACGCAAATCTTCTCTTTTATTCGCTTCTAATGTTGCCATACTTTCACCTCATCTATTTTTCAAAGTCCTATTGTTTGCTTTCACGCATACAAATTGATCTTTTTCGCTCCCTCGATTGAAGCACACGCACTCTAATACGATATCATAGCATTAGATGGGGCTCAATGCAACATTTTTTAATTGAATAGCGAACTCACCGATGTTTGTTCATGCACCCGAATGATCGCGTCTGCGATAAGTGAACCGACAGAGAGCTGGGTAATCTGCGGGATTTGTTTTTCCTCCGGGAGGGCAATCGTATTGGTTACCACCAGTTCCTCAAGTTTCGACTCTTCAATACGTGATATCGCCGGCCCTGACAGGACCGGATGCGTGCAAGAGGCATACACTCGGTTAGCCCCTTTCTCAATGAGCGCTTCGGCTGCCAATTGAAGCGTGCCGGCTGTATCAATAATATCATCGACAATAATGGCGGTTTTGCCTTCAATTTCACCAACGATATTCATGACTTCCGCGACGTTCGGACGCGGGCGGCGTTTGTCAATGATAGCAATCGGCGCATCCAAGCGGTCGGCCATCTGTCTGGCTCGCACAACCCCTCCGTGGTCCGGGGAAACAACCACAATATCATCCAGATTTTTTTCTTTAAAATAAGAGGCAAAGCGTGGAGTTGCCAATAGCTGATCAACCGGAACATCAAAAAAGCCTTGGATTTGTGAAGCGTGTAAATCGAGGGTTAATATTCTCGTTGCTCCTGCGTTCTCCAACAAATTGGCAATAAGCTTAGATGTAATCGGTTCTCTGGAACGTGCTTTTCGGTCTTGACGTGCATACCCGTAATAAGGAATGACGACGTTTACCGTTTTTGCAGATGCCCGTTTACAAGCATCGATCATAATAAGCAATTCCATGAGGTGCTCGTTAGCCGGTTCGGATGTGGATTGAACGAGGTAAACATCGCACCCGCGAATGCTCTCTTCAATGTTCACTTGCACTTCGCCGTCACTGAACCGCTTGACGGACATTTCGCTCAGTTCAACACCGATATGCTTGACGATTTCCTCAGCAAGTTTCGGGTTTGAGTTAAGCGTAAAGATTTTCAACGTTGGATCATTATACATGGACATGCTGCCATTCTCCTTCGTTCTGTGGATATGGTTAACCGGTCGTTTTATTTTCCTTTCATGTAGCCTTCTTTATTTGATTGCCGAGAGCGTGCAATAGACAATGCTTCCCCGGGGACATTTTCAGTAATCGTTGATCCGGCGGCGATAAATGAGTTTTTCCCAACCGTTACCGGCGCAACAAGATTCGCGTTGCAACCGATGAAAGCCCCATCTTCAATAGTCGTTAAATGTTTTTCCCTCCCATCGTAATTGACCGTAATCGCACCGCAACCAAGATTAACGTCGTCACCAACCTTGGCATCTCCAATATAACTCAAATGGTTTGCTTTTGAATCTTTTCCGATGCTCGATTGTTTTATTTCGACGAAGTTGCCTACTTTTGCCCCAGCGGCAATATTCGTTTCCGGACGAATGTGCGCAAATGGACCAATTTGAACCTGCTCCCCAATTGCGCTTGATGAAATCGTCGATTGCTTAATCGTCGTGAAGGCTGCAATGGCACTGTTGCTGATATCTGAGTGGGGTCCGATGAGACAACCTTCCCCAACCACGGTTCGCCCGCGCAGCATCGTACCCGGATAAAGCGTCGTATCAGGACTCAATTCAGTATCGGCCGATACATATGTATGGGCAGGATCCACAAAGGTAACGCCTTGTTTCATCCAATATTCATTGATCCGCTTTTGCATGGCTTGTTCGGCATCTGACAATGCCACACGGTCATTGACCCCCAACGCCTCGGAAGCATCGGGTGTTTCCCAAGCCGAAACCTTTTCTCCCCGTGCTTTGAGAATTTCAATGACATCCGGCAAGTAATATTCTTGCTGAGCATTATCGTTCGACACTTCTTCAAGCGCAGAAAAAAGTGCTTCGTTATCAATGCAATAGGTGGCCGTATTGATTTCGGATATCCCTCGTTCTTTGGCGGTTGCATCTTTATGTTCAACAATTTTTTCCACATCGCCCGTCCGGGTATCGCGAATCACGCGTCCAAGCCCAGTAGGATCATCCACACGCGCCGTTAAAACGGTTACCGCTGCACCGCTATATTCATGGTGGTCACTTAACGCTTGCATGGTAACGGATGAAATCAGCGGGGTATCCGCGCTAATCACTAGCGTCACGCCCTTTTTATTTCCGAGCAGGGGTTCCGCTTGCTGAACGGCATGTCCCGTTCCCAGACGTTCTGTTTGCCAGACAACGTCGACGTCATTTCCAAGAACCTGTTGCACTTGCTCACCTTCGTGGCCAATCACCACGGCGATTTGTTCAAATCCGGCAGTCTGAACCTGCTCCACGACGTGTGAAACCATCGGCTTGCCGCCTACGGTATGTAAAACCTTCGGTTTTTTTGATTTCATCCGTGTTCCTTTGCCCGCTGCAAGAACGATTGCATATCGATTGTCCATCCGATGCCCTCCCATGCTAGAAGTGGAAAGTTAGAGGTTAGAGGTTAGAGGTTAGAAAATGCGAAAACCTATTGCTTCCACTTCTATTGCTACTGTTTACATTCGATAAATGTTTTTTTTCATACTACGAATATATCGTGAACCTCTCGTCATTTCAAGGACGAACATCTGAAAAAAATCAGATACATCTTTTGATGTTTCTCGTTTCATAGAGCCGAGCAACCTCGTGCTCTCCACGAAGGCACGTTCCGCACCTGTTATTTTGTTATGGGATTTCTTTTGGTTCTTCCATCAAGCCAAGGCGTAATATGTTTTTTGCAGCGTTGATATCCCGATGTTCTTCATATCCACAAGAACAGCGGTGTGTCCTTTCGGATAATGATTTTTTCACAAATGCACCGCAACCAGAACACATTTGACTTGTGTTATAGGGATTGATCAGTCGCACTTCTCAGCTTTGTAAGTCGTGAACTTGATCAACTGTCGCCAAGCAGCGTCTGTTATACTTTTTGCCAAGCGGTGATTTTTCACCATCCCTTGAATATTCAAGTCTTCAAATACAATGGTGTGATAGTGGTTAACCAACTGTCGTGAGGTTTTATGAGCGGCATCCCTTCGTTTGTTGGCCACTCGTTCATGCTGTTTTGCGAGGAGCTGTACAGCCTTTTTGCGCCTGCTGGATCCCTTCTTTTTCTTTGATACCAATCGTTGAAGGTGTTTCAATTTTCGTTCTTCATATTGCTAGTGTTTCGAATTGTCAAAAAAAGTATCCATCTGATGTAATCGCTAAGTGAGAAATACCAAGATCAATACCTATGGCTTTTGGTTTTTTTGCTTTATCGGTCATAGGGTTTTCTTGTGGTTCGATTTCACACAATAAAGACACATGGAATTTTCCATTCTTATGGATGACTGTACAGGCCTTTACGTCCCCTCGCACTTCTCGATGTTTTTTGATTCGTACATCGCCAATTTTGGAGAGAAAAATATACTTTCCCTTTAAAGAAAAACCACTTTGAGGATAGACAAACGAATGATAACGTTTTTTTCCTTTGAAGCGGGGAAAACCCGCCTTTTCTTCCTTCTTTAACCGATTGAAAAAGGATTGATAGGCTTTATCCAATCGTTCAATTACATTTTGCAGTACCTGGGAATGAACGCTCTTATAAACAGGAAAAGCTTGCTTGAGTTGCGGAAGTTCCTTTTTCTGCGTGTAGAGGGACAGGGCCTGTTTATGTGTCTTGTATTCATAAATACGTTGTTCCAAAGCAGTGTTGTAGAGCCATCGACACAGGGAAAGGGTTTGAAGAATTGTTTCTTTTTGCATTTCATCCGGTTCAATTTTGAACTTATAGGCGATGTGGCTCATAGGTATCCCCCCATTTTAAAGTATACCATACTTTGATCTACATTTTACCTTTGTAATTTTTGAGCAAACACGTTTAGAGATAAAGTGAAACTTCAATCAGATTGAAAAAAGTAATGCGGCATTTAAAACATTCCTGCGTACCGATGTCGAAGCGATTTTTTCGTGTGTGAATTTCATTGAAAAAGACCTTGTACATTACGCGTACAAGGCCCTTTCCTCTTTAAGAAACCCCTGCTTCTTCATATTTCCCATATTCCCCTTGCCGTTCATACTCTTTCAGCACAGCAGTTTGGATTTTCTCGCGCGTCCGGGAAGAAATCGGGTGGGCGATGTCTCTAAATTCTCCGTCAGGGGTTCGCTTACTCGGCATCGCAACGAATAAACCGTTGTTTCCATCGATCACACGAATGTCATGAACAACAAACTCCTGATCGAAAGTAATGGAAGAAATGGCTCGCATACGACCGGATGTGTTTACCCTGCGAAGTCTGACATCTGTAACTTCCATTTTTTCTTCTTCACCACCTTTTTAATGTAGCGCTTAAAAGAACTCTAGGCTACAATGTTCCACACGAGACAGACAAATTCCTTTTTCAAAAGGTAAAAAAAAATAAAATTTCTAATTCTCTTAATTCTGCTTCCCTCTATGGCACCGTGCCGGGCTATTCTTGCGTGATGATAGCAGTATGCCAATGATAAGCATTTAAAAAACCACCTACAAAGGGTGGTTTACTTGGTCTCTCCTTTATTCATTCACCAATGCGATCACTTCAATTTCAATTTGGACATCCTTTGGCAACCTCGCCACTTCAACACAAGAACGAGCCGGTTGATGTTCATCGAAGTAACGGCCGTAAATTTCATTAATAACGGGGAAGTCATCCATATTTTTAATAAAAATCGTCGTTTTAACAACCGATTCAAGGGATGCTCCCGCTTCTTTGAGCACGGCTTGCACATTTTTGAGCACTTGTTCCGTCTGTTCATGAATGCCATCCCCGACAATTTCCATTTCCGGGGTTAGCGGGATTTGACCTGAGCTGTAAAAAAGATTGTTCACAATAATCCCTTGGGAATAAGGGCCGATCGCTTCAGGGGCTTGATTCGTATAAACGGTTTTCATACTAACACTCCTCGTTATAAATATGTCGTATAATTTCCTGGACATGCCTTAATTTTTTTCTCTTTTTCATCCACCTCATCAAGGCGGACCAATGAAATGTAATCGTCGATAAGCCTTTCGCTGTGACGCGCTTCCACGAGCACGGCAATGCCAACGAGATGCGCATTGACCTCTGTTAATAATTCGCTCATCCCTCTTGCCGTTCCTCCCCCTTCATGAAATCATCAACGATTAATACATCACTGCCTTCGGGAATGCTTCGGCGTGCCAGGGACATTGTTTGAATCCGCTTGGCCGAACCGGATACGTAATTGATGCTTACGACTGACCCCTCCGTGACACGATGATCGCGGCGGGCAATGCAAATCGGCACATCAAGATAAGCAGCAACTGCATAAGCCATCGGAATGCCTTTCGTAGCCATGGTCATGACGACATCAATGTTTGCTTCCCGATAAATACCCGCAAACAAACGGCCAATCTCGTTCATCCACCGCGGTTGCCCAAGGATATCCATCATGTATAAATAACCGCCCGGGAGCAAACGGTCAGGCTCTTCCAACTTTCGGCAAAGCCTTTCAACCAAAATTTCGGCTTCCCGGGCAGAAACCGCCGGTTCATATCGCACCCCACCGCTCACACCCGGTACTGTCGTTAAATATCCCATTTGCTCGCTTTCAAAAATTTCTTTTACGATTCCCAAATCCTCGCTAATCGATGATCTCGCCGCCGCATAACGTTCAGAGAAACGGTGGAGGGAGATCAACTGATTCGGATGCTTGAGTAAAAAATTCGTCATATCTACGAGACGACCGCTTCGCTTTAATTTTTTCATATCCCGCCACCTCTTGCTAAAACACGAATATTTATAGAAAATATATCATTATCATTCGGTTTTAGCAAGTTTCTGTTAGGAGACGGACAGCATATACATGTTCACAAAAGCCCCGAAGAGCGTTATACACACGATTCACTTGATTTTCATGCTTGACGAGGCCGAATACGGTCGGACCGCTTCCACTCATTAATGCTGCATCCACGCCGGATTCAATCATACGCTTCTTAATGCGACGAACTTCCGGATACAGGGCGAGCGTCACTGTTTCCAAATCATTATGGAGATGGTTGCAAATCCGGGCGTAATCATTGCCATAAATAGCATCTTCCATTTCGGAGGCCGGAGAATAAGAGCGGTTAGGAACGGAGATTTGTCTGTAAATGTCTCCCGTCGAAACGCCGATCGGCGGCTTTGCCAATATCACCCAACAAGAGGGCAGCGCCGGCAGTTTTTCTATTTTTTCCCCACGTCCGGTTGCCTTTGCCGTACCGCCATGAACACAAAAAGCGACATCAGATCCTAGGTTTGCGCCCAACTCTGCAAGCTCTCCCTTGGAGAGGGAAAGCCCCCAGATCTCATTAAGCGCCCGTAAAACCGTCGCCGCATCACTGCTTCCTCCTGCCAGTCCCGCTGCTACCGGAATATTTTTTTGAATGTATATATGTACACCTTCGCGCGTCTGAAATTTGGATTTCAGTAATTGTGCTGCTTGATGGGCAAGGTTGCGTGCATCGTGGGGAATAAATCCTTCTGACATTTCCACAACGATTTTCCCGTCATCTCGAGTCACAAAGTCCAGGCGATCGGCCAAGTCCACTTCTGTCATAATCATTTCAACTTCATGATAGCCATCCGGGCGCTTGGCGATCACATCCAACGATAAATTTATTTTAGCGGGGGCTTTCAGAGAACACTTCAACGTCTATTGCTCCTTTTTTCGTTCAACTATCCGGAACTTCACTGGCGTAGGCGTCGCCAATAGTGAAATGCACTTTCTCACGATCATCACTTAAAATCATTTTAGTGGAAAAATCCATCGCTGTACAGCAACAACCACGCTTCACACGTAAAAACTCCGGGGCGTTATGTTACCCCGGAGTGCACGACATTTTTACTGATGCTTTTTTGCCAAATCCCTTTCAGCCATCTCCACGGCGTGTTTAACCATGTTGCCGGCATCTCTTGATTTTATGCCACCCCAACCTTCTTGTTGGACCGTATCATAAATCCCTATTTCTTTGGCGATCTCTTCTTTTAAAGCATCTGACATTATTCCGCGCTTCCGGCTCAAAAGAACCATCCCCCCGCAATTTTAATATGCCGTACGTTTATAGTGTAAATAGTTGGCCATAAAAGTATAGCTGTCATTTTCTAACAGAAATGACAGCTATCGTTCTCGCCTATTTTTATGCTTGCATTTCTTCATCTGCGCAAACCGTAAGTTGGACGGTTTGCGTCAAAATATCCGTGTAACTATAGGATACACGTTCAATTTTGTGTTTATCCTGATCCAATTTCACAATAAAAACCGAGGGGTATGTTCCTTCCAACAGCCCTGAGCGCTCAACGATTTTTCGGCGCCCGCCGTTGGCTTTCAGCGTAATCCGTTTTCCGACGTTTTCTTCAAGAGATTCCTTAATCTCAACTAACGTTTCACCCATCTCTTCACCCCACCTCACGTATATGATGATATCATATATTTACACTCGTGTCAAATCATACAAAACAGTAAATTGTATCAAGTTCAATTCTTTCCTGTCAATACCTAATTGCTAAGCGGCAAGATTTCCCTTATTTTGTGCATTCATACACACTATTATACGGATTCGCAGGAAAAGATCTTACGTCAACAGGACAGCACGATTACATTTCTGTTTCGTCACGCAAAGGCATCCCACGTCGCAAAACCCCTTTTGTGTCAATGCCGCCCAGGCCATCATCACCAGAAAGGGTATTGCGCAAAATTTCATGCAATTGCACACGATTCATAAAAGGTGTCATGCTCACTTTTGCAGCAATATAAACGGGATCAAGCGCGTGAATGTTCACACGCGCCGGAGAGCTTGCAAAATTCGACCCTGCCCGGATAAGGGTTTCGAAATAGGATTGGCAAGCTCCGGCGAAAATGATGAGATTATCCAACTGCGGAACAACTTTCCGCGCTTCCCTTACTGCCTGTGCGAAAGCATAAGAATGACGATAGGCTTTTTTATCTTTTTGTCCCCCCAGTGCCGATGAATATGCATCATGACCAGTGATAATAAGGATTTCCGGTTGCACCATTTCAAGAAGTGAAGCCACTTGATTTTGCATTTCCGTTTCTTTCATATGAGCACCGTACACCGGTATTCCCAACCGTTCGTACATGAGCGTACATTTTTGTAAATAAGCTGGATCGCCATCCAAATGCAAAACACGACCCCTCATTTCAAAGTAGAGGGGGCTGGAAGTGGCATAGTTTGATGACATTTCATAATCATTTTTTTCTCTAAGCAAACGGAAATCTTGCCGAAAAAGATGATAACATTGCTCTTCTTTTTTTTGTTGTTCTTTTTCCCTTTTGGCCCGTTCATCGTCATCAATCTTATGCAAATCTTCATATGGCGCATCCGCAACCAATCGTAAATCCTCACCTTTCAATTCGTACGTGCCATCCTCATGCATGCGCGTAATCCGAAATAAAACATCTTCGTTATAGGAATAACGGGTAACGAGATCACCGATTTCTAATGACATCGCAACTCCTCCTTCATGCATTAGCCTATGCAGAGGATGTGGGCAGGGTGAATAATGTCGGGGCGGGACGGCGTTTTAGGGCTTCATGACTCGCTCATGGTGACCGAAGCTCGGAGGTGTGACAATGGCTACCAATAAAAATATTCCTGAACAAAGCACCCTGTCTCTTGTTCAGGAAGTATTCAAGACGTATTGTTCGTAAACCTACACACACTAGAACCCCTTTTTTGACAAAGCATCTGTCAGCCCGGCAAATTCAGCCAGTGTAAGCGTTTCGGCCCTTCGTTTGCCATCAATGTCTGCAAGGTGAAACGCTTCATGCAAATCCGTGTGTGCACCCTTTTTCCCCAGCCAATGCCGCAAGTTGTTCGCCAGCGTTTTGCGCCGCTGGGCAAACGAAGCCCTGATTACGTCGAAAAATAAACGCTCATCATCCACATGGACAGCAGGTTGGTTTCGAAGCCGAAAACGGATTATCGTCGAGTCTACGTTTGGGCGCGGCATAAACACAGTAGCAGAAACCGTCATGATTTCTTCCGCTTCCGCATAATATTGCGCAGCGATGGATAAGGAACCATACGATTTTGTGCCCGGTACAGCAGCCAAACGTTCGCTAACTTCTTTTTGTATCATCACCGTTAGCGATTCAATCGGCAGTTTTTGCTCCAAAAATGCCATTAAGATCGGTGTCGTGACATAATACGGCAAATTACCGGCCGCAACAATATGCCGCGTATCTTTCAATGTCGTCTCGCAAAGTTCCCGCAAATCCGCTTTCAAGATGTCTTGATGACGAATGTCTATATTATCGTAAGGCGCAAGCGTATCCGTCAGTACGGGGAGGAGGCGTTGATCGATCTCAAAAGCGACGACTTTTTTCGCGCGTTTTGCAAATTTCTCCGTCAGCGCGCCAATGCCTGCCCCAACCTCAATCACACCGTCTTCGGCAGTTACTTCTGTAGCGTCCACCATTTTATTCAAAATGTTCCCGTCAAGCATGAAATTTTGCCCAAGGCTTTTTTTAAAAGAAAGATGGTGTTGATCCATGATTTCCCTTGTTCTTGACGGAGTAGCGATTTCTTTTGTCATTGTGATGACTCCTCATTTTGTTGCTTCACTTTAGCTACGGCTTCGTGAAACTCCTGACGGCCGATACGAAAAACATGCAACCGTTTCAAAAACTGCTTGCCGTTGGCATACCCGATATTAAGGTGTTCGCCAACGAGGGAGCGCCTCGCGCGCGCATCCGGACCGGCCAGCAGGCCGGCTGCCCGCACTTCTTCGATGGTTATTAGTTCCGAGTTTTTTTGGCGTTGGAGAACAGGCTCCCGTACGCTTTCAAGTGCACGTCGGATCGTTTGCGGATGAGCGTGTTCGACCCCGATGCTTTTCCCATCAGCGGCCATTGCCTCCTTTTTACTTACAAATGCATGTTTACAAGCGGGAACGGCTTCCGAGATGATCCGGCGGATCCGTTCGCCAGGATAATCCGGATCCGTGAAAACAATGACGCCACGGCGGCTTGAAGCGAGTTTGACCTTTCCAATCACATGAGGGGGTACTGACGAACCGATTGTTTCAATCGTATCTGCATGAACGGCACGTTGGACCGCAACCGTATCATCCCTTCCTTCGACGACGATGCATTCTTCCACCACCGGCTTGGCTTTTTCCATTCGAGCACTCCTTCGATGCATAGGACTCTTCAATACACCTCTATCACTTATTCTGGCCTTTGCCCTAAGTGATGTTAAATAAAGCCTTTGCATTCGTCATGGTTATCCCAGCTAATTGTTCGGACGTAAGGCCATGAAGTTCCGACAGTTTTTCCGCAACTTTTACCACATATGCCGGCTCATTGCGCTTCCCGCGATAGGGATGCGGTGCCAGAAAAGGGCAGTCCGTTTCAATCAACAATCGGTCCAGCGGCACTTCTTTGGCAACATCTTTCGGCATTTGCGCATTTTTAAACGTAACGGGGCCGCCAAAAGATAGATGAAAACCAAGCGCCAAAAAGCGTTTTGCCGTTTCGACGTCCCCGCTATAACAGTGCATGATCCCTCCGGCTGGGCCCAATCCTTCTTCTTCCATGATTTCGGCAATGTCCTCCTGCGATTCACGGGCGTGAATGACAAGGGGGAGATTGACGTTTTTCGCCAATGCAATTTGTTTGCGAAACACATCTTTTTGAATGGACACCGGGGATTTATCCCAGTGATAATCCAAGCCGGTTTCTCCGATCGCCACAACCTTGTTGTGACTCGCCAAAGATTCGATCCAGTCCAAATCTTCCGATGCCATATCAACAGCATCCACAGGATGCCAACCGACCGTTGCATAGATAAAAGGATATGTTTCAGCGAGATCAATCGCCCCTTTGATCGTCTCGCGATCAAAGCCGACGACATTCATCATCGTAACGCCGGTCTCACGGGCGCGATCGATCACCGCTTCTTTATCTTCGTCAAACTGTTCCACATTCAAATGGACATGTGTGTCGAATAATTGAACCATATGCTTTTCCTTCTTTCCCCGGAGATTAAGAAATGACCGTGCCGTTTGGCAGATCGCCATCAACGGTGACGACACGTAAATCCCCATCCGCTTTACCGGCTAGGATCATTCCTTGCGACGCTTCCCCTTTTAATTTTGCCGGCTTAAGATTGCTCACACAAATAAGTTTTTTGCCAAGGAGCGTGGCTTCATCATAGTGTTCGGCGATGCCGGATACGACTTGACGTTTTTCTGTGCCCAAATCCAATTGGATTTTCAGCAAACGGTCGGTTTTTTTCACAGGCTCTACCTCGATAACTTCCGCTACCCGCAATTCAACGTTTTTAAAATCTTCAATGGCAATGAGCCCTTCTGTTCCTTCGGCGTCATCGCCGGGGGATGAAGCGCCTCCGGTCATTTGCTTCGTGATGTAGGCAACCTCCTCTTCCACGTCGATGCGCGGAAATACCGGGGTTCCTTTTTCAACCACTTTTGTGCCCGCCGGCAGTTGGGCAAACTTTTGAAGTGAACCCCACGTCAATAAATACTCCTGATTTTCAAACCCAAGTTGTTTTGCAATTGAAAGCGGAGCCCTTGTTAAAAACGGCTGGATCAAAACGGCGATATAACGGAGAGATTCCGCCAAATGATACATTACTGTCTGCAATGGTTCTCTATCATCGTCTTTTGCAAGCATCCATGGCTGCGTTTCATCAATATATTTATTGGCGCGATTGATAAATTGCCAGATTGCCGTCAATGCGACGGAGTATTCCATTTCTTCCATATGGTTCTCCACCTTCGTCACCGTCGCATAGGCAAGTTCCACAAGTTCACTGTCATATGGCGTTCCGTCGCGAATATATTCCGGCAATTCGCCGTCAAAATATTTATTCAGCATCGCGATCGTCCGATTCAACAAGTTGCCAAGGTCGTTCGCAAGGTCGAAATTAATACGGTCAACGAACGCTTCCGGAGTAAAAAGACCATCGGCACCGAACGGCACTTCACGAAGCAAGTAGTAACGAACCGCATCCAGGCCATATCGTTCCACCAATGTTTCCGGGTACACGACATTTCCTTTCGACTTCGACATTTTTTCATCTTTCATAAGCACAAAGCCATGGCCAAACACTTTTTTCGGAAGCGGGAGATCCAATGCCATCAGCATGATCGGCCAATAAATCGTGTGAAAACGGACGATTTCTTTCCCTACGACATGAACATCTGCCGGCCAGTAATGTTGGTATTTCTCGTCATTCGCAGTCCCATATCCAAGCGCGGTAATGTAATTTAACAATGCGTCAATCCATACATACACCACATGATCAGGATCGCTTTTGACAGGGACGCCCCAGGAAAATGCCGTACGGGAAACAGCAAGATCTTCAAGCCCCGGTTTGATGAAGTTGTTGATCATTTCATTTTTACGCGTTTCCGGTTGGATAAAATCAGGATTGTCTTCATAGAAAGCAAGCAAGCGGTCCGCGTATTTCGACATCCGGAAAAAATAGGACGTTTCCCGCACCCATTCAACGGGGTGCCCGCTGTCCGGGCTTTTTCCACCCACCACTTTTCCGTTTTCCTTAACGGGGTCATCAAGTTGCAGTTCCGTATAGTACGTTTCGTCAGAAACGGAATACCATCCTTCATACTCGCTTAAATAAATATCCCCTTGCTCTTTCAGTTGTTCAACGACTTGTTGAACGGATCGTATATGTCGCTCTTCCGTTGTACGAATAAAATCATCATAGGAAATATCCAGTTTGTCCCAAAGGGAACGGATACTTTCGACAATGCCATCCACAAATGCTTGTGGGCTCGTGCCCGCTTCTGCCGCTTTTCGTTCAATTTTTTGGCCATGTTCGTCTGTACCCGTCAAAAACATGACGTCATAGCCTTTCAGACGTTTGTAACGGGCCAATGCATCACTGGCCACCGTCGTATAGGCGTGGCCGATATGCAACTTTCCACTCGGGTAATAGATCGGCGTTGTTAAATAAAACGTTGGCTTGGCCATAAGAACCTCCTTGTTTTCATCATGAACTTTTTTCTCGATAATTAATAAACTCCCACCCCATGCAGGGGCGAGAGTTCACTCACGCGGTACCACCCTTTTTCCTCCTGATTGTGACCAAGAGCTTAGGAGCGCCGGTTATTTCCACCGGCGACTGTCAATAACGCAGACAGACGTCCTCCCCTTACTGCAACACAGCTCGAGGAAAAAAACCTCCCGGACCATCTTCAATACCTCGTTTGCCGCCGGTTCTCATCAGCCTCGGCTCTCTGTAGACACGTGAGCATTTACTCATCCGTTCGCAGGACATATTGTTATTCGTATACTTACTGAAAAGGATAGAAAAGTCGAAGCCATCTGTCAAGGCGGGCGACTCTTATGACGTGTGCCACCGGGTATTTTGCCTTTATCCAACATTGACACGATCGCTAAATACAGATCGTACACCAATATGTAAATGGTATGATATGTTTTTTATTGACTTGTATTTACATTCCTAGTATTCTATTTGTAATAGAGAGAGAAAGTGTTGAAATAGACACTCACACGCACCTATTCAAATTCAAGGAGGTTGAAAAATGAAATCTACCGGTATTGTTCGAAAAGTAGATGAACTCGGACGCATCGTCATTCCTATGGAGTTGCGGAAATCAATGGAAATCGCAAACCGCGATCCGATGGAAATCTACGTCAGTGAAGACCAAATTATTTTAAAAAAATACCAGCCGTCCCAGACGTGCCAAGTGACAGGAGAAGTATCCAACAATAATCTATCGCTTGCCGATGGGAATATCGTCTTAAGCCCTGAAGGTGCCGAGCAGATTATCGGACAGCTTCAGAAGTATGTGGAAAATTCAAAATCAACAATATCTTAATTGTTTCAGTTGACGGATCGTCCGGTGCGATCCGTCTTTGTTATTCCAGTCCGTGATAAATGGCATACACATCGTTCTTACTCATTTTTCGATCGGCAGCACACTGTTTAAGCGCAGCCTTTCGATCCCATCCGTTATCTTCATAAGCTTTCACATGTTGGATAACTGCCATCCCCGTCCACCAAAGGGACGTTTGATCTTCCTCCAATTCTTTATCGGAGACTCCCGCTACAATCAAACAACATTCGCCTCTCCAACCGTTTTCACGCCCGATCCTTGCCAATTCTTCCAAACGGCCGCGGTGAAATTCCTCGTAATGCTTCGTTACCTCGCGAGCGACCACTGCTTCACGATTCGCCCAAGTTTCAGCAAGTTGCTCGATTGTCGAAGTAAGCCGATACGGGGATTCATAAAAAACAATCGGCGCCTGAATACGACGAAGCCGCTCGAACATTTCTTTTCGATCTTTTTTCTTGCGAGGAAGAAAGCCTTGAAAATGAAAAGGACCGCCACCGAATCCTGAGGCAACCAACGCGGTGACGGCAGCGTTTGCCCCCGGCAAAGAAACGACCGGTACACCGGCATAAATGCACGTGCGAACCAATCGTTCACCCGGGTCGGAAACGAGGGGCGTTCCGGCATCACTGACGAGCGCACATTGTTCGCCGTCCTGAAGGGTTGCGAGTAATTCGCTCGTCCTTTTCTCTTCATTATGTTCATGCATGCTTCTCATCGGCGTATGGATACCGTAGTGAGAAAGCAATTTCCGCGTTTGCCGCGTATCTTCAGCAAGGATCAAATCCGCTTCACCGAGAATACGAACGGCGCGATAAGTAATATCTTCAAGATTTCCAATCGGTGTCGGAACGAGATAAAGCATGCCGTGCCCCAAAATTGCTCCGCCTCCTTTCATCAATCAATTGTTTCTTCTCTGCTTTCGATAACTGTTTAATCCGCCATTCTTCCCGCATCGCTTCTTCTTTACTCGGAAACGCCTGTAAATGGATCAACGTAACCGGACCGCGCCCACGTGTATATTTGGCCGCCGTACCTTCATTATGCTTTTCAAGCCGTGCATACGGCTCACGGGAATAACCAGTATAATACGAGCCATCCCGGCACTCAAGCATATACACGTAATGGTCGGAAACGTTATTGCAAGGCCCCGCAGCCAGACGCTGTTCCTTCTCCACTTCTTTTCCACCGTAAGCTTGTAAAAACTGCCTCGTATACTTTCCCTCCCGGTCATAAACAACGATCGGTGGCAATGTTTTCACTCCGGGATTTCCGCCTTTAATCGTTTCAACTAAAACCATGTTCGCTTCCTTAGTTGCTTTCGGATGTACAAACTGGAGCCGCTTCGGCGTAAGTTGGACGCGCTCGCAGGCACTGAATAACTCCGTTAAACGATCGGGCCGGTAAACGAACGCCGCTTTCCCTTTATATTTTACAAGCCTGGCCGCTATTCGGGCTATGTCATCGAACGAAACGCCCCCTTCATGCCGAGCGATTGCCACAGCTTTTTGCTTATTCGTTTCTTTTTCCTGAAAATATGGCGGATTACACGTGACAACATCGAATGCTTCCGTTCCCAGCCACTCGCTTGCCCGTCTTATATCCCCGCAAATAAAAGCCAATTGCTCCTTAGACCCATTCAATTTTGCGCTCCTTCGGGCCATATCACACAACCTGGGCTGCACCTCCACGCCGGTTATTTTCACATTGCTGCGCATGGCCATCACAAGGGCGATCGAACCGTTTCCGGAGCATAAATCAACCATTTTTCCCTTCGTTTTTGCAACCGAAGCAAACTGCCCAAGCAGTACCGAATCTTTGGAAAAAGGAAACGTATCTATGCTTTGAATAATCCGCAAACGATTTTTATAAATATAATCGATCCGTTCCTTCGGATGCAATCGCATATTCTCACCTCGAAAAAAGCCCGTGCTACCAAGGTGCACGGGCTACCTACACACTTATTTATTTTGAAAAAATGAAAGGCAGAAGAGACAATCTCCTTCCGTCCGTAAACCTCCATAGTTTAAATTACAGATATGAAAACCTTCTTGATAAAGACGGGCAAGATTATCGTAGCCTTCTCCCGGGAGCCCGGTACTTGCATCTGTCTTTTTGTCCGGTGTCTCCTCCGTCGCCGCATCCGAGAAACCGCCCACGTTTTCCAAGCGTTCCCGTAACATTCGATTTTCAATGACGAGACCTTGATTTTCCTCAATCAAAGATGCCAGCTGTTCTTTCAGTTCACGTATTTCTTCATGAACTGTGAGCAGCTTCTTTTCCATATGAATGACTTGTGAAAACATTTCCTGCTTTGCCACGTTTCCCCCACCTTCTCGTGGAACGTCAGCCGGTTAAAGCGCCTTGCCCGATGAGCTCTTCCAAAGAAAACTCCAAGGTTCGTTCAGGGTCTGCAAGTTCCACTTGGACGATGCGTTCCAACATATTTAAGCCGGTAACTTTCCCTCTGCCCTCTTCAACATGTATTTTTTCTCCGATGTCGGGAAGTTCTTTCTTCGCTTGCTCATATTCATCATTCTCATATTTAAGGCAACACATTAAACGTCCACACAAACCGGAGATCTTTGCAGGGTTAAGGGACAAATTCTGATCCTTTGCCATTTTAATGGAAACAGGTTCAAAATCACCGAGAAAAGTCGAGCAACAAAGAACGAGTCCGCACGGACCGATGCCGCCCAATATTTTCGCTTCATCTCGCACACCGATCTGCCGAAGCTCAATGCGGGTCCGAAAAATCGACGCTAAATCTTTTACCAGTACTCGAAAATCAACCCTACCATCAGCGGTAAAATAAAACAGGATTTTGTTACGGTCAAATGTATATTCAGCACTGACTAATTTCATATCCAATTTATGTTCCGTGATCTTCTCTTTACAAACGCTTTGAGCCTCTTTTGCAAATTCGAGGTTTTCCGCTATACGGGTTTTATCCTCTTGCGTTGCGATCCGAACGACTTTTTTAAGCGGAAGCACAACGTCATCATCGTCTACCGTTCTCTCTTCCAACACGACGTATCCATATTCCACACCGCGGGCCGTTTCAACAACTACGGAATGACCCACTTGCACATCAAATCCGGCAGGAGAAAAATAATAAATTTTCCCCGTCTCTCTAAAGCGAATGCCTATCACTTGATGCAACGTTATTTTCCCTCCTGGAGGCGAAGCAGCAACCGCTCCATCAACAGCTGCGGATTCACATTGGCCGCCAGATATCTTTTCGCTTCCATCACCGCTCTCATATTAGCGGCCAACATGGATTCCGAGCGATTGAAAGCTTCTGTTTTCAATCGCTCTAACTGATCAGGATAAGCTAGATCCTCCCTGCCCCACTTCGTATATAATGCATCCCGATACCAAAAAAGGAAGAGGTCAAGACCTACATCCACTGATTCTCTATCTTTAAAATGCGTATGCCATTTCTCCTGCAACAATAACTTGGCTTGCGGAGGTCTTTTTAATACCTCTTCCGCTAATTGTATCACTACCTGACGCCCCTGTACAATCCAACTTGTCCGTTCCTTTACGTCTAAATCCGTCGGCTCATCTCCGATTCGCGCTTTAATCGCCGCCAATTCATCTGTTTCACCTTTCTCTTTCAAAAGTGTCTGCCGTTTTTCTTCCGACAACGGCATAAAAGAGATCACTTGTGACCGCGACACAATCGTCGGCAGTAAAAAATGCAAGTTTTTCGTCACTAAAATAGCCAATGTTTCCCCATTCGGCTCTTCCAACGAAGTCAATAAACTATTAGCCGCACTCGTTGTCATTTTATCGGCTTCTTCAACGATATATGCTTTTTTTGCAGACTCCATCCCTTTGTAAGCAAACTCTTTTTGCAATAACGCCACTTGCTCTTTTTTTATGGAAAGGCCATCCGGTCGGATCACGGTTACATCCGGATGGTTGCCTGCACGTACACGTTTGCATTCGCTGCATTGATTGCAAGGTTTCGTCCCGGGATTTTTGCCGCTGCATAAAAAAGCACGACAAAGAAGCGCCCCCGCCCGGAATTGTTCGTCAAGCGCTTCCCCTTCAAAAATATATGCGTGTGGAAGGCGCTCCCGCCAAACAGCATGTTGCAACAAACGCGCAACGACCGGCTGTTCCTTATGCAAGGTATCCCATTCCATGCACGAGCTCCCTCCATTTTAAAATTGTTCAAATTGCTCCACATCAACAACAAATACAGTCGCTCCCCCTACCTGCACTTCAACAGGGTAAGGAACATAAGAATCTGCGTTCCCGCCCATCGGGGAGACAGGGGCGACCAATTGTTCACGGCTTTCACAGTTCTCTTTAATGATATCCAACACATCAGCGACTTGTTCATTCTCGACACCGATTAAAAACGTCGTGTTTCCTGCCCTTAAAAAACCACCGGTAGACGCCAATTTCGTCGCACGGTAATCATTCTCCACAAGAGCCGTCGATAGACGATTACTATCTTTATCTTGAACAACAGCAATAATTAATTTCATGGCAACAACCTCCCTTTGGGATATGAATCAAATTTTCTTTTATCATACGATATGCAAAGTCAAAACTCCAGTTCGACACTCCCACCTGAAGAAATGGGATACTGAAGTATGCAATCGTTCGCAATCCATTTCTGTTTTGAACGCATCTTCAGGTTGGGGCTGTGCCATCAGCCCATCCCGCTTCGTTCGATGCATCGTAGATACACCTTTACCGAAGCAGGCAGTGTCGCTATAACCACGACACTAGTTGCTATGCAGTTTGGTCATTTCTTTTCTCCGCCATGCCACTAATCGCATGGGCGATATTAATCGCTGCATTAAGGTCGGCATGAGCCGTATAGCCACAAGACATACAGAAAAAGTCGTGACGGCTACGGTTTTTCTTGTGTGTATATCCGCACCGACACTGCTTTGAAGTGTTTCTTGGGTCAACGTATTCGACCTCCATGCCTGCCATTTTGGCTTTATATGCAATAAATTGTTGAAGCTGATAGTGGGACCAGCTATGGAGGTTTCGTCCAGCTTCTTTCTTAGAACGAGTCGTTTTTTGAATGCCAGTCAAATCTTCCAATCGCACACAGCGAACACCGTTCGCGATGGCGAAATCCACTAATTGACGGCTGATTTGGTGATTTTTTTCCTTCATCCAACGGCTTTCTCTGCTTTTTGAAGAGCGAATGGCTTGAAGCTTTCGCTTTTGTCCAAGTTTCTTGCGGTAGGAAGCGAATTTTCGCCGACGATAAGCGACCTCATCACCTTTAAAAAAGAGCGATTTCGTACCAACCGAGGCCACAGCAAGATTGTTCAGACCCACATCCACACCCATGACTTTCGCGGCAGCAGAATCCACTTCAACGGGTTCACAGGAAATGGAAATCGCAAAATACCAACGGTTATTCTTCTGGTAGAGAGTCGTTGTACCTTGCTTTGTCGTCCCCTCGAGTAACCGTTCAATCCAATATTGTTGATAAGGCTTCACAACTAAAGGAACAGGCTACACGTTTCTCCATGGTTGGAAATGAGGCTTTGTATAAACCATTTTCCTTCTCTAGATTTAAATTTTGATTGTTAAACCCACACCAGAAACGACGAAAGGTTTTAGCTTTTTGATACCGCTTTTTCGATTTGACGTCTCGAATCATTTGGTTCACGATCGCGGAAGGCAATTTTTCCGTAGAAGTAAATGTATGATAGATTTTAGATGCGGCCTTATTTAGCGCTTCACAATCTAATAGAAAATTTGAAAATGCCGTATTCAAAGCTGTCATATAGGCATATAGCTGTTCCTTTGCCTTCGTCGGCTTCAACAGTTCAACCTTTAAAGTGATTGTTTCCATTCATTCACCTCCTACCCTTAGTATACGCTTTTTGGGGCTGAAAAGTAACGATTTCACCTCTAGGGGGTAGGAATACTTTAGTTCGATTCGGGCTAATACAACATCTCCCGAATCGACGCATAAATTTCCTCTTCGACATGAGCGCTACTCGCAGCTGCGTTAATCATCCGAAACCGCTCCGCTGCCTCTTCGGCAAGGAAATGATACCCGTGGCGCACCTGTTCATGAAACGCTCGCCCCTTTTGGTCCAGTCGGTTCTCTTCGCGAGCATTTTTCGCAATTCGCGCTAAACCAACATCAATTGGAATATCTAAGAAAAACGTACGATCCGGCAACCAGTTTTGAACCGCGAATAAGTTAATTTCCCGTACTTGTTCTATCCCGACACCGCTCGCATATCCTTGATAAACTAAGCTGCTATCAAGATACCGATCACAGAGAACGATTTTTCCGCCTGCTAACGCAGGAATAATTTTTTCCACCAAATGTTGGCGACGAGCAGCCGCAAACAACAGCACTTCCGTGTAATGGTCGAGCTCCTCTTCCTCATCACTCAACAACAAGGTACGTATTTTCTCGGCACTCGGTACGCCCCCCGGCTCCCTGGTCACGAGTGTTTCAAACCCATCCGCCTCCAGCCGGGCAGCGATTCGCGGAATAACCGTTGTTTTCCCTGAACCTTCCCCGCCTTCAAAAGTGATAAACGTCCCACTACCCATATTAATTGACCTCTTTTCTAACGAGCAAAAACCCATCATGTATATGAGGCATTGCCTGCACGTGTCCCCCGGATGACAACCAATGTTGAAGAAACTGTAAACGGGGCCGATCAATCATCTCTCCCGCCATCCAAAGCGGAATTCCGGGCGGATAGGGAACAACATCCTCAGCTATTATTCTTCCTTCCGCTTCTTGGGTGGGTATGGACTCCGACGATTCTTGCTCTCCCCGCCAGTCCGCGAAAGAATGCACCGCAACCTTTGGATACGGCGGGTATGCAAGCGCGTATGCCCGACTGATTTTTTTCCCTTTGTAAAAAGAAACCAGTTTAGGAAGGAGCGCCCGTTCCCAGTTTTCAGGATGATCCAAAGGAAGAACGAGCAAGACGTGGTTCCTATCGCTTAATTCAGCATAAATACGTTCCGTATGTAAATGTTTCTCCCATTCCCACCCGTTCCATCCGTCTGGCACCCGTAAAATCAGTTTTAAAGGATCGTTGTTTTTCACACGGATCCCCGGACATAATTCCTCCAATTTTTGATGAAAAGCATGCAATTTCCCGGCAATGTTTTCTCCGATCAAGGATTCGTTATAGGCGCGTGCCACATCAAGAGAAGCAAGAATCGGATAAGAAGGGCTACTCGTTTGCAATCGTTGCAACCAATAACGGCAACGTGCTTCATCAGCCGCGGAACGCAAATGCAAAAAAGCGCCCATCGTAAGAGCAGGCAACGTTTTGTGCGCCGATTGCACAACCGCATCGGCCCCCGCTTTCAATGCCGAAGCGGGGAAATGCGGATCGATATGAAGATGTGCCCCATGCGCTTCATCCACGAGCACATCCGCATCATATCTTTTAGCAACGTCAATGGCCCCTTCCAATTCCCCTACATAACCGTAATAACTCGGGGAAGACAACACCAACCCGTTCGCCTCCGGATAACACGCAAATCCATAAGCAACCGTTGCTTCAGAAACCCCTGTAGTCAACCCCGATTCGGCGTCAACATCCGGAGCAATAAAAACCGCCTCTACGCCTGCCAATTCCAGACCATGAATCACCGAATGATGAACATCCCGTTGCACCAACACTTTTTCCCCTTTTTGATAAAAAGAAAGAATCATCGCTAGATTACCGACCGTTGAACCTCCGACGAGAAACAAAGTGCGTGCACAACCATATTGGCTCGCTGCCAACTGCTCTGCTTCCAATATTGCCCCGGACGATGCATGCAAATCGTCAAGCCCAGGCAATTCCGTTTGGTCGAAGCGCATCAGCTGCTCAAAAAAAGCAGCATACGGCGCCGGCATTAAGTTTCCGTTCTTGTGCCCGGGCACATGCATCGAGATAGGAGCACATTGAGCATGGGCGTACAGCCGCTCAAAAAGCGGGCAATTCCCGTTCATATTTTTCTCCATTTCTTTTTTCTTTCATTATAACAAGGATTTAATGAGACAGCATGCGATTATTGATTTTGCTTCCGCGTAACCGGTCAATATACCAAGCATAGCTCGGGTCCTCAACTTCCAATTCTACCATTTTTCGCTCGCATGAGAGACAGATCCAAATGGACAGTAAAAAGAATCCTTTTTCGCTTTCCTCATTGCATATCCCGCAACTCTCCATTCTTACTACTTGATTATACATTCCGTTTCCCCCTACACATGATCATTTTCTTCTTAGTGTTTCCTATTTTGATAGATACTATTCAATATAGAGGCCGAATAAAATGAAGTGTCAAATTATCATATGGGGAAAATGCCCAAATCGTGCCTGACTTAAAAAAATACAATAAAAAACTGACCCGAGTACATATCCAACAGCGACTTTGCTTCGCAGTTGTACTTATGCGAAAAATAATGATCATAAGCTATAGCCACACGATCGGTGCGATTGCCGCCAGCGCTATAAACTGTGCCTGATGTAAGTGTAAATTGGAAGCTCTTCCCTATTTATCGCAGTATTTATTGGACTTTCCCTTCGGTTTATTATTACTTTAGAAGAGTTCGAACTCGAACAATTAATGTTATTAGTTCTATTTCCAATTGGTTCCATGCTTGTATATGTCATTATGAAATGGCAATATAATAAGGACAAAAATTTTGAATCTGGATTGAATGAGAACTATTATGCAACTCGCTTGGGAGATCGTGTATCCTCAACCCCTAAGCAAATGTATAATGGCAAGTTTCACAATAATTGGAGGAATTGTCCAGCATGCTAACTAGAGAAGACATTTTTAAGCACGTCAAAGAAATCTATGGCACATCGCCTGATTACCCGTTTAAGAAATTTCCAAACTATGCTGTTTTGAGACATACATCCAACCGAAAATGGTATGGTCTTGTAATGAATGTCCGCCCAGAGAAATTAAGATTAGATGGAAAAGAAGAAATCGATATTCTAAATCTAAAATGTCCTCCTGAATTAATCGGTGCTTTAAGGGATGGACAAGATATTTTGCCTGGATATCATATGGACAAGGAACATTGGATTTCGTTTGTTCTAGATCGTGCCGATCCAGAAGGAGAAATTTATAACTTAATTGAGCAAAGCTTTAATTTAACCAAGTGAATAAAATTTTCATATTTCACATGATCGAAGCGCGATTGCGGCAGATCCCGGCAGAAAATGAGCAAACTTTTACACAACATTAAAAGAAAATCGCTTTTTTCTGGCGGGGTCTTCCCGCTGTGCTTTTCCTCCGCTGGCTAGTCCATATCCTAAGTGTTGAAGAGCCTTTTCTTCGAAACGAAATTTTTGCGCGCCTACTTTGATCAAACCTTATCTCAAAATAAAAAACACCTGCCAATTCCTGAATGAGGAATCGACAGGTGTTTTTCCATCCAATGCCAGGCGACGTCCTACGCTCACGGGGCGTTACCGCCCGATTACCATCGGCGCTGAAGAGCTTAACTTCCGTGTTCGGCATGGGAACGGGTGGGGCCTCTTCGCTATCGCCACCTGACCGTGGGAGACATTCTCCCAAAACTGAATAACGCTTATGCATGAATGCCGGATGTGCATGACCCATTCGTGGATAAACCATTGGACCGATTAGTATCTGTCAGCTTCACGTGTCGCCACGCGTCCACCTCAGACCTATCTACCTTATCGTCTTTAAGGGGTCTCACGGGAAATCTCATCTTGAGGTCGGCTTCGTGCTTAGATGCTTTCAGCACTTATCCGATCCACACGTAGCTACCCAGCGATGCTCCTGGCGGAACAACTGGTACACCAGCGGTGTGTCCATCCCGGTCCTCTCGTACTAAGGACAGCTCCTCTCAAATTTCCTGCGCCCGCGACGGATAGGGACCGAACTGTCTCACGACGTTCTGAACCCAGCTCGCGTACCGCTTTAATGGGCGAACAGCCCAACCCTTGGGACCGACTTCAGCCCCAGGATGCGATGAGCCGACATCGAGGTGCCAAACCTCCCCGTCGATGTGGACTCTTGGGGGAGATTAGCCTGTTATCCCCAGGGTAGCTTTTATCCGTTGAGCGACGGCCCTTCCATGCGGTGCCGCCGGATCACTAAGCCCGACTTTCGTCCCTGCTCGACCAGTACGTCTCGCAGTCAAGCTCCCTTCTGCCTTTGCACACTTCGAATGATTTCCAACCATTCTGAGGGAACCTTGGGGCGCCTCCGTTACCATTTAGGAGGCGACCGCCCCAGTCAAACTGCCCACCAGACACTGTCCCTGAACCGGCTCACGGTTCGAGGTTAGGATTTTCATATCGCAAGGGCAGTATCCCACCGGCGCCTCCACCGAAGCTAGCGCTCCGGTTTCCCTGGCTCCTGCCTATCCTGTACAAGCCATATCAAAACCCAATATCAAGCTACAGTAAAGCTCCATGGGGTCTTTCCGTCCAGTCGCGGGGGACCTGCATCTTCACAGGTCATATAATTTCACCGGGTCTCTCGTTGAGACAGTGCCCAAGTCGTTGCACCTTTCGTGCGGGTCGGAACTTACCCGACAAGGAATTTCGCTACCTTAGGACCGTTATAGTTACGGCCGCCGTTTACTGGGGCTTCAATTCCGCGCTTCGCCCGCTAGGGCTAACGCGTCCTCTTAACCTTCCAGCACCGGGCAGGTGTCAGCCCCTATACTTCGTCTTTCGACTTCGCAGAGACCTGTGTTTTTGGTAAACAGTCGCTTGGGCCTTGTCACTGCGGCTCCCGCAGGCTTGCACCCGCAAGAGCACCCCTTCTCCCGAAGTTACGGGGTCATTTTGCCGAGTTCCTTAACGAGAGTTCTCCCGCGCGTCTTAGAATTCTCATCCCACCTACCTGTGTCGGTTTGCGGTACGGGCACCGTCGGCCTTCCTAGAGGCTTTTCTCGGCAGCGGAGGTGCGGGGACTTCGGTACTTCATTTCCCTCGCGGTCACGCCTCAGCCTTTGCGTTGGGCGGATTTGCCTGCCCAACAGCCTCGGTCGCTTCGACGCGCCTATCCATCGGCGCGCTCGCCCTTCCTTTCTGCGTCCCCCCTTCGGTCAAACAGCCTTCGGTGGTACTGGAATTTCCACCAGTTATCCATCGCCTACGCCTTTCGGCCTCGGCTTAGGCCCCGACTAACCCTGAGCGGACGAACCTTCCTCAGGAAACCTTAGGTTTTCGACGGAAGGGATTCTCACCCTTCTTTTCGCTACTCATACCGGCATTCTCACTTCTGTGCGCTCCAGCTGTCCTCACGGTCAACCTTCCCGGCACACAGAACGCTCCCCTACCCAACTCTTCGAGTTGCCACGGCTTCGGTGATGGGTTTAGCCCCGTTACATTTTCGGCGCAGCGTCACTCGACCAGTGAGCTATTACGCACTCTTTCAATGATGGCTGCTTCTAAGCCAACATCCTGGTTGTCTAAGCAACGCCACATCCTTTCCCACTTAACCCATACTTGGGGACCTTAGCCGGTGGTCCGGGTTGTTTCCCTCTTGACGACGGATCTTAGCACTCGCCGTCTGACTCCCGGAGAACAAGTCGCTGGCATTCGGAGTTTGACTGAACTCGGTAATCCTGTGGGGACCCCTCATCCAATCCGTGCTCTACCTCCAGGACTCTTCCCTCCGAGGCTAGCCCTAAAGCTATTTCGGGGAGAACCAGCTATCTCCGTGTTCGATTGGCATTTCACCCCTACCCACCCCTCATCCCCGTCATTTTCAACTGACGTGGGTTCGGGCCTCCAGTCGGTGTTACCCGACCTTCACCCTGGACATGGGTAGATCACACGGTTTCGGGTCGACGTCGACATACTCATGCGCCCGTTTCAGACTCGCTTTCGCTGCGGCTCCGTCTCTTCAACTTAACCTCGCACGTCATCGTCACTCGCCGGTTCATTCTACAAAAGGCACGCCATCACCCATGAATGGGCTTTGACCACCTGTAGGCACACGGTTTCAGGTTCTCTTTCACTCCCCTCCCGGGGTGCTTTTCACCTTTCCCTCACGGTACTGGTTCACTATCGGTCACTAGGTCGTATTTAGCCTTGGGAGATGGGCCTCCCTGCTTCCGACGGGGTTGCTCGTGTCCCGCCGTACTCAGGATCCACGCCGGAGAGGGCGATGTTTCGCGTACAGGGCGCTTACCTTCTGTGGCGGACCGTTCCAAGTCGCTTCCGCTACATCGCCCCTTTGTCACTCCGTATGGCGTGTCCTTCAACCCCGGGCGGACTTGCCGCCCGGTTTGGGCTCGCTTCCGTTTCGCTCGCCGCTACTCAGGAAATCGCATTTGCTTTCTCTTCCTCCGGTTACTAAGATGTTTCAGTTCGCCGGGTTTGCCTTCATCTGCTTATGGTTTCGGCAGATGATCTTCTCCCATGACGGAGAAGGGGTTCCCCCATTCGGACATCTTCGGATCCACGCATACTTACAGCTCCCCGAAGCATATCGGTGTTCGTCCCGTCCTTCATCGGCGCCTAGTGCCAAGGCATCCACCGTGTGCCCTTCCTCGTTTAACCACTTGAGGCATGGGCCTTTCCAAAAAACGCTCGTTTCTTTTCGACACCCGGTGTGTGTCCATTCAAGCTTTATCGCGTTATTCAGTTTTCAAAGAACGTCTCTTGAGCAGTTGCCCGCTCAAAACTGAATGAAAGCCCAAGCGTTTGCCTCCGGTCCCTTCACCGAGGGACCGGTATAGCTCCTTAGAAAGGAGGTGATCCATCCCCACCTTCCGGTAGGGATACCTTGTTACGACTTCACCCCAATCACCAGCCCCACCTTCGGCGGCTGCGTCCCTAAGGTTCGCTCACCGACTTCGGGTGTTGCCGGCTCTCGTGGTGTGACGGGCGGTGTGTACAAGGCCCGGGAACGTATTCACCGCGGCATGCTGATCCGCGATTACTAGCGATTCCAGCTTCATGCAGGCGGGTTGCAGCCTGCAATCCGAACTGAGAACGGCTTTTCCGGGGATTCGCTCCACCTCGCGGCTTCGCTGCCCGTTGTACCGTCCATTGTAGCACGTGTGTCGCCCAGGCCATAAGGGGCATGATGATTTGACGTCATCCCCGCCTTCCTCCGGTTTGTCACCGGCAGTCAATGTCGAGTGCCCAACTTAATGCTGGCAACGACATTCAAGGGTTGCGCTCGTTACGGGACTTAACCCAACATCTCACGACACGAGCTGACGACAACCATGCACCACCTGTCTCTCTGCCCAAAAGGGAAACCTTGTCTCCAAGGCGATCAGAGGATGTCAAGGCCTGGTAAGGTCCTTCGCGTTGCTTCGAATTAAACCACATGCTCCACCGCTTGTGCGGGCCCCCGTCAATTCCTTTGAGTTTCAACCTTGCGGTCGTACTCCCCAGGCGGAGTGCTTATTGCGTTTGCTTCGGCACTACGGGTATCGAAACCCCTAACACCTAGCACTCATCGTTTACGGCGTGGACTACCAGGGTATCTAATCCTGTTCGCTCCCCACGCTTTCGCACCTCAGCGTCAGGTACAGACCAGAGAGTCGCCTTCGCCACTGGTGTTCCTCCACATCTCTACGCATTTCACCGCTACACGTGGAATTCCACTCTCCTCTTCTGTCCTCAAGTCAGGCAGTTTCCAATGCCATTCCGGCGTTAAGCGCCGGCCTTTCACATCAGACTTGCCTCACCGCCTGCGTGCCCTTTACGCCCAATAATTCCGGACAACGCTTGCCACCTACGTATTACCGCGGCTGCTGGCACGTAGTTAGCCGTGGCTTTCTGGTGAGGTACCGGCATACTCTCGGCATTTCCTCCAAAAGCTGTTCTTCCCTCACAACAGAGCTTTACGATCCGAAAACCTTCCTCACTCACGCGGCGTTGCACCGTCAGGCTTGCGCCCATTGCGGATGATTCCCTACTGCTGCCTCCCGCAGGAGTCTGGGCCGTGTCTCAGTCCCAGTGTGGCCGATCACCCTCTCAGGTCGGCTACGCATCGTCGCCTTGGTAAGCCCTTATCCCACCAACTAGCTAATGCGCCGCGGGCCCCTCGTTGAGCGACGGCCTTCCTAAAGACCGCCTTTCTCCTCCTTCGCAGGTGCGAAAAAGGACTTATTCGGTATTAGCACCGGTTTCCCGGTGTTATCCCCAGCTCAACGGCAGGTTGCCCACGTGGTACTCACCCGTCCGCCACTGGCCTCCCGAAGGTGCAAGCACCTTCGGGGGCCCGTTCGACTTGCATGTATTAGGCACGCCGCCAGCGTTCGTCCTGAGCCAGGATCAAACTCTCCATAAAAGTAGTTCCGCTTCCCACACGGGGGGTGCCGGAAGCGCTGGCTTCATTTCTTCATTCGTTCGCTTGGCTTTCATTCAGTTTTCAATGGGCAATTGATGTCGTCGCGTTTCAAAGCGACTCTATTATCATATCACCGCGCAACCTTGATGTCAATACCGATGATTGCTTTTTTTTGCTTCCGAATCAAGGAATCAACCAGGCTGATTGCGCCGACTGTTCAAATGCTATCACCTCATATAGGAAGTGTCAACCGTTCACAAGCCTGCGTTTTTTTTACTTTTTTATTCCATTTTTATAACGCAAAAAAGACGGCGAGTCACCGTCTACATTGTGCCGGGCAGTACAAGGAAATGTACGGCAATTATCATGAGGACACCGGGAATCCCTAAAATTCCGGTAACCGCGGAAGTAAAGAGGTTAATCGGCATATGCAATCCTATAAAGTTGCCGAATAAATTAATTAAAAACAGCGCGAGGGCGCCTATCATAATCCGAACAACGCCGTTCCCCACCCATTTAAACGGCTTTTTAAGCGGAAGACCGAGAAACATCAATATAAAAATCCCAAGTCCAATTGCTGCCACAATGAGAACCGGATCCATACCTATCACCTCCTACGGGTGCCGCGTCGTACCTTTTCCCGTTGTCACGAGGAACACCCTGCACTGGATCAGAACCTCCTGATAGATCCATATGCTTGGACATGAAAAGACTTGCCTAAAACATGGCAAGTCTTTCTATGATTTCGTATGTTTTTTTAACAAGCGCGCTTCTCTCAGTAAAAAGCGATACTTCGCTTCTTCCACTTTCAACTGGATTCGGGCATCTTCTCCGGGATCGATGCTTTGTTCCAATAAATTTTTTCGACGGAAATACTTTTGTTTTTGGCGATCGATAAGTTGATACAGACGGGTTTCTTCTTTTTTTCTTATTTTTTGTTTTTTTGCCATCTTACAGCTCACGCCTTCCTTCCACTGCGCGGGAAAGCGTGACTTCGTCGGCGTATTCCAAGTCTCCGCCGACCGGAAGCCCGTGGGCAAGGCGCGTAACGCGTATCCCTGTAGGTTTTATCATACGAGATAAATACATGGCAGTTGCTTCCCCTTCAATGGAGGGATTTGAAGCGATAATCACTTCTTGGACCGTTTCATCTTGCAGCCGTTTAATTAATTCCGGGATACGAATATCTTCCGGACCGATCCCGTCCATCGGGGAAATAGCCCCGTGCAAAACATGATACAGCCCGTTGTATTCCTGCATTTTTTCCATCGCCATGACGTCCTTGGAATCTTCGACGACACAAATGACGGAACGATCACGATGGCTATCGTCACAAATTATGCACGGATCTTGATCCGTGATATAAAAACAAGAAGAACAATGCGTCAAATCGCGTTTCGCGTTAACGAGCGCTTTTGCGAAATCAAGCACATCGTCCTCCTTCATATTGAGTACATAAAAAGCAAGACGGCTCGCGGTTTTCGGACCAATGCCCGGCAACTTCATGAAGCCGTCGATCAGTTTTGATATCGGAGCAGGATATTGCACGCGTCAATCCTCCTAAAACATTCCGGGTGGCAAGTTCATCCCTTTCGTGAACTTACCCATATCTTGTTCCACAAGCTCATCCACCTTGCCCATAACCTCATTAATGGCGGCTAAAACCAAGTCTTGAAGCATATCAACATCTTCAGGATCAACGACCTCTTCGTCGATTTCAACATCTAAGATGCGTTTATCGCCTGAGGCAACGATTTTTACCGCGCCGCCGCCCGCAGTCGCTTCTACCGTTTTTTCCTTCAATTCCTCTTGTGCCTGTTGCATTTGTTTTTGCATTTTCTGCATTTGCTTCATCATGTTACCCATGTTTTTCATTGGTCTTCCTCCTCGATATTCGAATCGTCCACGACTTCAACCAATTCAGGTCCGACGAGTTTCTTCGCCTCCGCGATCAAAGGGTCCTCCTCGCTTGATTCCGTTGGTGTTTCCTTCGTAGCCGCTTGCTGAGATTTTCCTCGATAAGCTTCTTTTAGTTGATCCCAGTCTTGCTTAAGAAGCGTCATTATATGATAGCTATGGTCATTATTAGCCGCAATGGCGTGCTCTGTCAATGCTTTGAATTTATCAGCAACCATGCCGCGGTGCATTTCATTGCGAAAAACGAGGAGTACTGCGTCCGTCGTCGCCGCTACCGGCTGCGCGTCATTCAACCATGCATGCGCGGGCACGCTTTCTTTTTTCAGCGTTTGCAACGTTTCCGCCCACCGTGATTCAATTTTCATCCGCTCTTCCTTCGAAGCTTGCTCCAGCAACTGTTGGGCTTGTCTTACCCCTGCGCCGTTTGAGGAACTTGGAGAAGGCCTCGGTTTTTCTCGCGGGGCGGCCTGACGGGGAGCATCTTCTTCCCGAGGTGAAGCTTGTGCCGCTTGCCCTTCTTCCAAGGTACGGATTTTTGCTTCAAGGTTTTGTACTTGCTCCACCAACCGTTGCACCTGTTGATTGTCCGCCGAAACATTTTCCTGCGACCCGGCATCTCCCTGGCAAATGTGAATAAAGGCCATTTCCAGAAAAATTTTCGGATGCGGCGACCCTTTCATCTCCCGCAATTCGTCATGAAGCGCATCAATTGTTTGATAGGCCCAGTCCGGTTCTATTTTAGCCGCGAGCGAACGAAACGTATCATCGACCTGTACACGGTCCAGGAGCTCCTCCACATCGGGAGCGGTCTGAAAAAGCAATAAATCACGCAAATAATGGATGACATCCTCCATAAAACGCAACGGATCTTTGCCTTCCCGTATCAACGTATCCGCTGATTGTACAGCTTCTCGCGCATCCTGTTCGATCAATGACGTTATTGCGGAAGCGAGAAACGACTGGGAAGCCGCCCCCGTTATCGCTTGGACATCAGAAACGGTAACTTTCGCTTCTGCAAAAGAAATCGCCTGATCTAGCAGGCTCAATGCATCCCGCATTCCACCTTCAGCCGCACGGGAGATAAAATGAAGGGCATCATCCTCTACCTCGATCTCTCCCTCAGCGACAACCTCTTTCATCCGCGCCACAAGGGTCTCTCCACTGATCCGCTTGAAATCAAAACGTTGGCAACGAGAGATGATCGTGAGCGGAATTTTGTGAGCTTCTGTCGTCGCTAAAATAAAAACAGCGTGGGCAGGAGGTTCTTCCAATGTTTTCAACAAGGCGTTAAAAGCACCGGTCGAGAGCATATGCACTTCATCGATAATGTACACTTTATAACGTACATCGCGCGGTGCGGCAATGACGTTATCGCGTATGTAACGAATTTCGTCGACCCCGTTGTTAGAGGCCGCATCAATTTCGATCACATCAACGACGGAACCTGTCTGTATCCCAAGGCATGCGTCACATTCATTGCACGGCTCAGCCACCGGGGCATGCACACAGTTCACGGCCTTCGCGACAATCTTGGCAGCACTCGTCTTCCCCGTGCCCCGCGGACCGCTGAATAAATAGGCATGGGCGAATTTTTGCTGGCGAAGCGCATTTTGCAGTGTTTGTGTAATGTGATTTTGACCGGCAACGTCCTCCAGACGCTGCGGGCGCCAGACACGATAAAGCGCTTGATAACTCAACAAAAACCCTCCTTGTTTTATTCATGCGGATGTAAAAAAAGCGATGATCACTTCTTTTATTATACGTTTTTCGCGGCTTTTTTTCAAAAGCGAACTTTTCGATCACGTTCTTCTGACAAAAAAAGTACCTTAATAGGTACCGATAGATTTATACATCTATATCTTCTTTTTTTAACGCCATTAATCAACAATTCATTATATCGCTTAACAGGTTCAAGTCCTGATTTATTACGCTTCATTTTTGTGAACAAAACCAAATAATGGTGGGATTTGATGTTCATTCACGCTTTCACTTGGAAGTATGAATAATTCAGGCTTATATTCATTTTACCATAAAAAGCTGATGAAGGCGGATTTTGCCCAAAATAAGAATCCCAAGCTCGCGCCTGGGACTCCTCTCAAATATGTACGCCGTGCACCTTCCTTCGATAAGCATATCATAAGCGGTACCTAAGCAGTTAGCTCGATCCAGGCGCCTCCGCGGCACACGAAAGGTCACGCTTACTGCTGCTTCCTTCCGGACCTGACAGGGTTCACGAGTTTCCGTTGCGCGGAACCCGGACGTCAACACCACTTACAAAGGGCAGTCCCTACAATATGCAAACCTGGGGAAGGGATTCAGCCTCGCTCTAGCGGATTGCGAGCAGAGGGCACCGCTACCTCCCCGCCTAGCACGGCAAATTACAGTATAAATCATAGCGAACAAGAAATCAACGGGATAAGTTTATTTCTTCTTTCCGGCACGTAATTTTTGAAAAAAAACCGATAAACGCTCGCTACATTCGTCTTCCAACACTCCTCCGACAACTTCGCTCACATGATTAAAACGCCCGTCATCGAGCAAGTTCATCAACGTGCCCGCGCAACCGGCTTTAGGATCGGAAGCACCGAAAACAACACGGGGCACACGCGCCTGCAATGCTGCACCCGCGCACATCGGACACGGTTCCAACGTGACATAGAGCGTGCATCCTTCCAAACGCCAAGAACCGATCGCTTCACTCGCGGCACGCATGGCAATGCATTCCGCGTGGGTGAAGATATGCTGATCCTGCTCACGGCGATTGTATGCACGAGCGATCACTTGGTCCTCATGGACAATCACAGCGCCAATCGGGACCTCATCCTCGGCCTCGGCTTTAGCAGCTTCCTCGAGTGCCATTTTCATATAAAATTCATCGTTTTGTTTCATGTGAAACACCTTTACTATATAGTTCCCTGCCATATTGATCGATATGATTTTTAAGGTCTTCGTTTGAACACTCTAGCGCCGCATTCCCTTTCAAAAATTGGATATATGGGGTTGTGTTGAAAAAGCGTTCGACACGTAAAATATCCGGCGTTTAAAACCCTTGTTAGAAATAATAAGGTTCGCATTGTAGACAAAAGTTTCTATGCTGCGAATAAGAACATTCCGGAACTTGTCTTCATTCATTAGCCTAAATCTGGCGCAAAACTTCCCGAAGGGAATGACAATGCGAGATAATGAGCTGTATTTAAGACAAGGGAGGCTCCATCAAAATCTTTGATTTAGGTGGAGAGGTTCACAGTTCGTCATAATGAAGAAGATCGAACATATAAGGAAGTGGATACTCCTCATTCAGATCGTCGTTTAATTTCACCATGGTTCTGTGGGAAACCCTCTCCCCTACAATGGCAAGATCTACATCTGACCCACTTTTGTTATTGCCTAAAGCACGACTGCCATACAAGATTGCACGTGCAATCTCCGAATATTTTTCAAGTGCTTTACGAATATAAAAAAAATCCCGATCAATTAATCCAGTCAGATTTCGATCCGACAACGCGTCTATCCATGTATGCCCATCCTCTATTATGCCCATTTGAAATGCTTGCTTTATCGTTTGGCGAGGGCTTTTCATTATGTACCCCTCTGCCTCCAGATAATCCTTGAAAACTTTCCATGCCAATTCAAAGGTCACTTCAAATAATTGAATTAGTCCCGCCCGTTCCAAATCTGTATTGAGCGGATGGTCTTTATTTTCTACAGTAACTATGATTTTTCAAAATTATTAAAGCGCTGTTTCCAGCGTATCTCCTTTGCATTATCCTTTCAATACCCCTCCCTCAAGAATCCGTATCCTTAATTTAACATTAGAAAACTTGGCTTTTCGCCAAGCTTTTATGGCGAAAGCCTTAGCCCAACTTATGCAGGTAAGAAAGTTGATTTATACTTTCTTACCTGCTAAAAAAGGCGGGAGCACCCCCGCCGAATTTTTTTAATCTGCTTCCATGTCGTCAAACGCATCAGGATACGTAACGGAGTCGAACACTTCGCCATCCTCGGCACTCTCCAAATGGATCGTAACTTCCATTTCTTCCTCGTCTACACCGTCAAATCCCTGATACATTAACGCCCATATAGATACGCCAAAAGCTGCAAAGCCGTCAAAACTATTTTCATATTGTTCTTGATCGACAACAAACGTTATGTCGTCGAATGAATCATTGGCAGTCACATCTTCAATCGAAGCAAATTCATCATTAGTGACGATCTCTTCTATGTATTCGTTCGCTTCTTGTTCCATTTCAGCCATCATTTCTTGATGAGCCTCACCTGTCATTGTAATCGATACAGAGCCGTCTTCATTCTCCGCGACTTCCTCTATGCCATCTTCTTCATCAGCATCGGCTGCAAGCTCTTCGATAGAATCTGCCCCTGCTTCTTCCATAAGTTCGGCAGGAAGCGTTAATTCCACATCTTCCGCTCCACACCCTGCTAATGACAGCATCGCGCCAATTCCAACAGCAATTCCTAACTTCCTCATGTAATATAACTCCTTTGTTTATAAATCCCGAACCTATAGTACTATATATTTGAAAATTTTTCTACAAAACCTCTTTTCGTGGGTTTGAGGACGCTTTGTGTTGCACGAAATCCATATAAGTCTTCAGGATTGGGTTTAACGGACTCTTAGTACTGCTTGAGAGTCAAATGAGTCTGCAATTGCAACAAAACAGATTGTGGTGGCTGTATTTGTGTATGTTCCTTTGTCCAATAAGAGAACAGCCTAGTTTGGCAATAAAAAAACCCCCAAAGCACTAAGCCTAGAGAGCGGTCGGGTCGTTCGTATATGTATCGGTCCTCAACGTTCATGCTCCTTGCACGTCGTGCCCTTTCCTAAACTGCGCAAAATAATCTTGATCGGGTATTTTTAATAAAAGCCCTATTTCTTCTTTTGTTAACGGCTCGATTGTGTCGTCATCCGTTTTCATAACTGATAGATTGGCCGCCGGATTGCTCGGCAAAACACCTTCCGTGTACAATGTCATAAAGAATGCTTTAAGGATTCTAATTCGGACGTTAACGCTTACGGGCGACAAGCCGCGCTTATGTGTTTCGAACCTTTCGCGGTAAGGATGCCCGCCGTAGTATTCTTTATCGTTCGAACACCAAACGACATACTCCCGTAAAATTTCAAGGTCGATATGTTCAACGAGCATATTTTCGCCGTAGGTTTCCGTTAGCCAGTCGCCAAAATATCGGAAGTGAATTTTATAATCTCGTAACGTGCGCTCTTTTAAATTCTTCGCTCGCTTCACGTTAAGTACAAACTTAAGCGCGTCATCTAACGTGCGAACGGCTTTCTTTTTCACTTCGGTTGGCTTACGTTTGCGCATAACCTTACGACCGCTACGTTTATCCACGCAAAAAACCTCCCTAGGTACACCTAGAGAGGCACGAACAATTATGTAAATTTTTACGGTAACGGTGCGGCCAAATTTGCTCACTAATTCCGGAAATGCCCGCCGCGGTTACGTGCGGTTTATATCCGTAATTAGTCTAGCAGTTTTCGACCATATCAACGCTTTGCTTATCGCTGTAAGTACCGTCATATTAGTATGGCGGAGGAGGAGGGATTCGAACCCCCGCGGGGCGTTAACCCCCTGGCGGTTTTCAAGACCGCTCCCTTCAGCCGGACTTGGGTACTCCTCCGTATGTAGATCTGTCAGTGACAAAAACCATATTAGCATGTTCAGATCGTGATTGCAAGCTGATCAGGCAATTTTTTTAAGAGAACTTGGCTTTGCACCAAGTTCTCCCATTCACGAATCGATTTTTTCGTACGGGGCACCGGAGCGCTTAGCATGAGCGATCGTTGCAGACAAACCGTCTGTCAGCGACGTTTCAGGTTCCCACGCATAGTGCGAGCGCAGTTTGCGATTGTCCAGGTAGCTTTTCTCGATGTCACCCGTCCTTTTTTCCATAAAAAGCGGACGGTAACGCTGGTTCATAATCGTACATAATTCTTGCAACAGCTCTTCAATGCTCGTTTCTTCTCCCTTGCTCACATTGTAGACCGGCGACGCCTCAGGCACGCTCGGTGCTTCGAATAAACATTGAAGCATCGCCCGCGCGACGTCTTTTACATAGATAAAATCTCTTGTTTGTTTCCCGTCCCCATAAATTCCGGGCTGCTCGCCGTTCAACAACTTTTCAACAAAAATGGTGATGACCCCGGCTTCCGTATCGACGCTTTGCCTTGGACCATACACGTTGGCAAAACGTAGCACCCGGGCATCGATATCGTACAACCGCCGATAAGCTTTCACATACTCCTCGCCGGCATATTTGGACACGCCGTATGGGGATAGTGGTTCCACCGCCACATCTTCTGCGATGGGTAACGTTTGTTGGTCACCGTACACCGCCGCGGACGACGCGTAAATGAAATTTTTTACCTTATAAGCCTTTGTTAATTCCAACACGTTCACCGTGCCATGAATGTTGATGTTCGCATCGTGCTCCGGAGCGTCCAGGGAAGGGCTTGCTTTGCTTTGTGCAGCCAGATGGATCACTCCGTCAATGTCGGAATGTTGCCGGAAGATTTGCTCCAACGCATCCCTATTTGTGATGTCCACATCAAAAAAATGCGTGTTATCACTTGGGTTTACGTGTGCACTTTTCCCGGTGCTCAAATTATCGGCAATGAGCACCGATTTCTCCTGTTCTACCAGCGCATCGACGACGTGCGAGCCAATAAACCCTGCACCGCCTGTAACAAGTATTTTTTGCATATGCCTATCCTCATTTTCAAGCTTTATATTTCCGC
The DNA here is from genome assembly GCF_016495865.1 of Salicibibacter cibi. Lineage (NCBI taxonomy): Bacteria > Bacillati > Bacillota > Bacilli > Caryophanales > Bacillaceae > Salicibibacter > Salicibibacter cibi. The sequence continues at coordinate 53,455 of NZ_CP054706.1, read as the reverse complement.
TACTGGTTATTAAAGGTTGCTTTGTTTTTTTTCTCCATAGACGACGTACTTTTTTTTTCTGTCGTTCCTTCTGTTTTAGACATGTCAAACACAACAGCGAACGTTTTGAGCAGAATAATGATATCTAACCAAAAACTGTAATTCCGGATATAATACAGATCAAACCGTAATTTATCGTCCGCTTCCGTACTGTATTTTCCCATAATCTGGGCATACCCGGTGATTCCCGGTTTTACCGTATTGCGATAACTGTAGTGATAATACTGTTCGGAAAGCTGTTTGATGAAAAATTCACGCTCCGGCCGTGGACCGACTAAGGACATGTCCCCTTTAAAAACGTTAAACAATTGCGGAAGCTCATCCAATCGCGTGGCACGAATCCATTTCCCGACTTTTGTGATCCGGCTGTCATTTTCTGTCGATAACGTAGGTCCGGTGCCGTTTTCCGCCCCTTCAATCATGGAACGGAATTTATAGATCATAAACGCTTTGTCGTCCTGTCCGAGCCGCTCCTGCTTATAGATAATACTGCCTTTCGGGCTTTCGATTTTTATGCCCAATGTTACCAAAAGCAACAAAGGCGAAGTGATCAGCAAAATCACTCCGGAAGCGAGGATGTCAAACGTTCGTTTGATCAATTTTTCATCCCACGTCAAACCGAACGGTTTTACCGACATGGCCAACGTATCTTCAAGTGGCGTCACTTGCGACCGTTGCATGAGCAATTCATATAAGGTCGGAATAACGTAAACGACTTTGTTACATTCCATCGCATGATAAATGATTTGCGATTTTTGTTCTTTGCTGATGTTGGGACATAAAATAACATAATCCACTTGACGAAAGAAAGATGTCACGAGCCCAATCGGAGTATCGGCTTCGATGTGTTTGACGCGTGTCCCTTGCAACATCGGGTGTTTTACTTTCGACATCATTTTTTGCGCTTCTTCGCCATCTCCAATTAAAAGAACTTTCCCGACAACATTGCGACGAATGAACTTTAAATATAGTGATTTCCAAAAAACCATGAATAAAACCGTGAAGATACTGGCAATTAATATAATGGAACGCGGAAGGGCAAACTCTCTAAACAAGTAAGAAGCAGCCATCGTTAAGAAAGCCATAAAAGACACCGCAATAAGTATCTTCAATAGCACATCCCAAATCGTATTTTTACGACTCAACGCATATAATTCATATACGGAAATAAAGAATAAACCGATCAACAAAATCCAAGGCAACAACGCCACAAACGATGACCAGTTTTCCGCGGGGAATCCGTTGTACCGAATATAAAATGCGCTTATATACGCCGCCAAAATACAGAAGAGGTCAATCAGTATGATAATAAATTTATGATTTCGCGATTCACTGTTATCCGGCATTCGTATCTCTCCCACTAGATACTGTAAATAAATTCCTATATCTGAAAATAACTAAAACATATCCGTTCATTTAATCATTAATATTAAACAGAAGAACCACTGATTATGCATGTATACCATACCAAAAATACATGTAAAAGAAAACTGCAAATTCAGCATAGAATCTACAAGGTGGTGACAATTTGTGAGCCTTCCATAGACATTTCATCACCGAATTAAAAATAAACACTGTTATAGACGGCAATAGATCAGCACCTTGGAAATTATATGGGAGATCATAGATAAAATATGTAATTTTTTCGGAATGTGAGCGAATGCTAAGTAAATGACTCCGGTGATGCACCGGAGTCACAGATTATTGATATTCAGGGATATCAAAGTATAGGTCAGGATTATCTAATTGTTGATATAAACTTTCAATGCGCGGGACTTGTTTTACAGCCCATCCAATATCCGTCGCATATTGCGGATAACCGGGATTCGCAGGATTCCATCTCATCTTGTATAGCGTATTTTGATTATAATCATTGTGGATATATCTCTGCGAAATAAAAGCTGCACCACCAACGATGGCTTCTTCCGGAGAAAACCATCCTTCATTATAGGCATAGATTGCCCCGAGTGTCTCCGCATCATGATCCGCTGCACCAATTCCAAATGTATTATACGTGGTTCTGATATTACTTAAATTGCTTCTGTTACCTGAAGTAACTACTTGTGCATTGCCGTTGCTATTTTCGCCTACTTCAATCCCGGTCGCCAAATTAGATGTGCCATTGCCTGTTTCCAATAGAGCATGTGATATGAGATATACTTCATTCACCGAATGCTCATCTCCCGCATCAATAAAAGCTTGTCCCATGCCGTCTAAGCTTCCAGATAAAACATTGTTCAACTCGTTGGCTGAGACCCCAACACTCTCAGTTAGTAAAAGATGTTGAAATTGATCATTGTTACTGGGATCAAGATATTCGGCTACATCAGCCTCACTGGCATCCTGAAACCCACCGCTTGCAGAAGATATTTGCGGTGAACCATTCATTTGTATAGATAATGCTTCGTCAAACGTAACATCGTAACTTGTATAAGCAATGTGCTCATTACCAGACGTCTCATAGAATTCTATTAGACTACCACTGACGTACGTCGGGCCACTGACATCATCCATTTGAATCTTATACCAGCCGTCGATTTCGCCAACGAGATCTATACGTTCTCCACGTGGGATAGAACTGACTTGGTCATAAGATGTGCTGGGGCCTTCACGTACGTTCAGAGATACATTTGCATCGACATAGCCGATATCTTCTTCCGGTAAATCGACCGGAACAATAAAGTCCCCCGACACATACGCTTCGCCGCTCAATCCTTCGCCACTGATCTTATACCAGCCATCGGACGTTTCGCCTTCCAGCTCCACCCTTGTGTAATCATCCAATCCAGCGATCTTGTCGTAATCGGTTCCCGGGCCGGAACGGACATTCAAGTGGGAAGACTGCACGATTCCATAGCTGCGTTCGGGCGACGTTAACGTCTCTTCCTCGCTGATGTAATCCGCATTTACGTATGTCGGCCCTTCGACATCATCCAATTGTAATTTGTACCAGTCGCCAATCTCGCCGACGATGGCCACTTGTTCATTACGTTCTAATTGATGCACACGCGCCTCATCAGTCGTTGGCCCTTCGCGCACGTTTAGAAGATCGCTGTCGACATACCCCTCGTCATAGGACGGTACATCCACCGGGACAATAAAGTCCTCCGACACATACGCTTCGTCGCTCAATCCTTCGCCACTGATCTTATACCAGCCATCGGACGTTTCGCCTTCCAGCTCCACCCTTGTGTAATCATCCAATCCAGCGATCTTGTCGTAATCGGTTCCCGGGCCGGAACGGACATTCAAGTGGGAGGACTGCACGATCCCATGGCTATGGTCGGGTTCCGTCAACGCTTGATCTTGCGTTTCTGCTTGCGTCTCTGCACGCGCCTCTTCCTGTATGTCTGTTGACGTTATGTGAGAAGCACTCACATACGCGGGATCGTCCATATCGGCCCATTGAATGAGATACCAATCGTCGATTTCGCCGACGATATCTACCGATTCCCCTCGCGGAATGGCATCCACTTGGGCATAAGACGACCCCGGGCCTTCCCGGACATTGACAGAGGTGTCCGCGTCCACATAACCTTCATCTTCGTCCGGTGCATCAACCGGCTCAAGGCCTTCTTCCGAGACGTAGGCATCTTCACTGATGTCATCGGCATTTATTTTATACCAACCATCCGAGGTCTGGCCTTCCAACTCCACTCGCGTATCATCGTCCAGTTGTCCGACCACTTCATAATCAGTGCCGGGGCCTTCCCGGACATCCAACGCGTCGGATCCTTGGACCACGCCGTGCGTGCGCTCTGTTTCCGTTAATTCAGCGGCTTCCGGAGGTTCGGTGAACGTCACATGATCGCCACTGATATATGTAGAACCATCCGCATCCTCTAACTGAATCTTATACCAGCCTTCAACTTCCCCAAGGAGATCAATCGATTCGCCTTGCGGGATGGATTCAACTTGGGCATAAGACGACCCCGGGCCTTCCCGGACATTGACAGAGGTGTCCGCGTCCACATAGCCTTCATCCTCGTCCGGTGCATCAACCGGCTCAAGGCCTTCTTCCGATACATAAGCATCTTCGCTAATGTCATCGGCATTTATTTTATACCAACCATCCGAGGTCTGGCCTTCCAACTCCACTCGCGTATCATTGTCCAGCTGTCCGACCACTTCATAATCAGTGCCAGGGCCTTCGCGGACATCCAACGCGTCGGATCCTTGGACCACGCCGTGCGTGCGCTCTGTTTCCGTTAATTCAGCGGCTTCCGGAGGTTCGGTGAACGTCACATGATCGCCACTGATATATGTAGAACCATCCGCATCCTCTAACTGAATCTTATACCAGCCTTCAACTTCCCCAAGGAGATCAATCGATTCGCCTTGCGGGATGGATTCAACTTGATCATTAGACGACCCCGGACCTTCCCGAACGATTGTGTCCGTATCCACATAGCCTTCATCCTCCTCCGGTGCATCAACCGGCTCAAGGCCTTCTTCCGATACATAAGCATCTACGCTAATGTCATCGGCATTTATTTTATACCAACCATCCGAGGTCTGGCCTTCCAACTCCACTCGCGTGTCATTGTCCAGCTGCCCAACAACGTCATAATCATTGCCCGGGCCTTCGCGAACATCCAACGCGTCGGATCCTTGGATCACGCCATAATCGTGCTCAACTTCCTCCAATGTACTAGCTTCTGCTAAGGTTTCATTATTTAGATCAACGTCTTGTAGAGCAATAAATAGAAATAAGATTATTGAAACTGACATTAAAGACCTGAATAACTTCATTTCAACTCCCCTTCATTATGCATTCGTTTGTATATAATCATAATATCATAGAATTTTTAAATTCACACTACATATTTAGGAAATGATAAAGACTTTAAAACTATTATTATAGGATCATCTTGTGATAATAAATGGGTATGTTATGTAAAACAATAAAACTGACTCCAGAAAAATGAAGTCAGTTTTTGAACACGTGTATTAATTTTGCTAGATAATCATATATGAGCTAATCATCAGAAATGATTTCAAAAGAGATGTTACTCTTTCCTTTGAACTCCTCAAATTGAGTTGCAGTAACATCTTCTATTTTTGATTTTTTAGTACCTGATGCATTAATAACTTTTTCAAATTGGTCTATTTCTTCTTGGGAACCGATTGTCTTTATTTCTAACCGTTTTTTTGAGACTGGATTAATGCTACCGATTAAATATAATTTCACTGCTTGTCTTTTCAACAGTCTCAAATAACGAGGTCCGAGATTTTTTCCTTTTATAGTAAAATTCTTTTGATATTGTATCCCTTTTGGAACCATTGGTATATTGATCTGATCTGCATACCCATTAAATAATAAATCTTTTATAGGTTTAAACTCAAAATAAAAATTCTCGTTTCTACTGTTACTATGGGGAAAGTAAAAATCTATTACATGTTTTGGAACATCGATTGCACGCCCTTCAAATGGGAAAACGTGCATCATAATTTCACCTTTGGTATTAATCTCATTTACAATGCCTTCATTCCTTTCTTCATTGATGACCATATCTATAGAACCTGTAGGTAAACCAGGAACGGCATTTAAAGCTTTTATGGCATATTCCTTAAATTTTGGATCTACGCTTTGGGTACAATCAACGTTCAATCGATCTCCAAGATGCGTACCATGTCGTCTTACAAACACTCGCTCCCCATTTTCAGGCACAAACTCAAGCGATTTGTGTTGTTCCTCTAAAAATCTTTTTAAATCATTATCAATCACAATAGACCTGTTCTTAGTTGCGACGTTTTTGCGTATGTCTCTATTTCTTTTACTTATAAGGTCCTCTATATTATTGACGCCATCTCCAACAACGTTTGAAGAGTATGACTTAGTAACCGCAATAATCTTATCCTTTATCACATAGAAGCGATAGTCTACGCCTCCTGCAAAATACTGTTCGATTATAACTTCTTGAGCCCTAAACTCATCCCTTATTTTCAATATGCATTCTGCTAACTTTTTCCTGGAGGTAATGTTCGTATAAACCCCTTTACCGCTACCCCTATCAGTTGGTTTCACTACAAGCGGATAGCCAATTTTTTCGCCATGCTTGCACATTTTTTCTATTGAGGTTTTACTAAAGGTAAATGTTTTATTTTCAGGTACCGGAACGTTATTTCTTTTCATATATTTATAGGCAGTACTTTTATTTTCTGCTAGATCAATAGCCTTATTCGATGTTTTGGAACCACGAGCACAAGTAAATAAATATTCGTTTTTCCCATCAGACAGGGAATATTGATATGCAAGTGGCGGTACGCTTCCTCTTTTATTATTATAAAAATTTAATTTTAGTCCTCTTCGCCATCCCTCTAAAGCAACGGTATAAAAAGATGTTTGATATGTAACAACATCTTTGGGCAATGAATGTTTCAAATGCTCTAAATGATGATCTATGCTCACTTGAATACCCCATTTACTATAAAATCTATTTCCAAAACACATTATGAGTCAAAATTCGACAATCAATTACAAATAAGGTCCAAATCGCAGAGTGATTTGGACACTTAACTATGATGCCATAGTTGAAAGGTGTCAACCAGATGGCATAAATATGATGCCTAGCTTATCCACAGCTTTGTGAAAGAGCAAACCAGTTTGACAGTTTCCTGTTATAACATCTGTTTGATTATCCCGTTACTACCTTTCCTCTATATCCCAAGCATGAGCAATCCCTTCAGCCGTAATACGGCCCAATTCAGCTCTACCTTCAGCACTTCCTAGCATTTCTGCATCTGTAGCATTGTCGATGAACAATAACTCTAACAATATAGCTGGCATGGTCGTATTGCGTAACACGCTAAAATTTGCCGTTTTCATACCTCGATCAGTAGCATCTAACTCATTAGCAATATACTGGTGAACCTCTTCTTGCTTCTCTATGGTTGTACTTGACACATTGCCATTAAAGATATAGCTTTCAAAGCCATTTGCTGAGCCATTAAAGGAATTATTGTGCACGCTAACGAAATAATCGGCGCCCCAATCATTCGCCATAGCTGCTCTATCTTCCAACTCAATAAACTCATCTGTTGTTCTTGGCATCATGACGTCAACGCCTAAATATTCTTCCTCCAATACTTCAGCTGCATGGAGTGATATATCAAGCACAACATCTTTTTCCAGTAAACCATTACCGGCGGCACCGGAGTCACTTCCACCGTGACCAGGGTCTATGAAGATTTTGACTTCAGGGACAGTAATTTCTTCATTGGATACTAGACTCGCACTCACGTACGTCGGTCCACTGACATCATCGTGCTGGATCTTGTACCAACCGTCAATTTCGCCCACGATGTCGACACGTTCACCACGTGGGATAGAACTGACTTGGTCATAAGATGTGCTGGGGCCTTCACGTACGTTCAGAGATACATTTGCATCGACATAGCCGATATCTTCTTCCGGTAAATCGACCGGAACAATAAAGTCCCCCGACACATACGCTTCGCCGCTCAATCCTTCGCCACTGATCTTATACCAGCCATCGGACGTTTCGCCTTCCAGCTCCACCCTTGTGTAATCATCCAATCCAGCGATCTTGTCGTAATCGGTTCCCGGGCCGGAACGGACATTCAAGTGGGAAGACTGCACGATTCCATAGCTGCGTTCGGGCGACGTTAACGTCTCTTCCTCGCTGATGTAATCCGCATTTACGTATGTCGGCCCTTCGACATCATCCAATTGTAATTTGTACCAGTCGCCAATCTCGCCGACGATGGCCACTTGTTCATTACGTTCTAATTGATGCACACGCGCCTCATCAGTCGTTGGCCCTTCGCGCACGTTTAGAAGATCGCTGTCGACATACCCCTCGTCATAGGACGGTACATCCACCGGGACAATAAAGTCCTCCGACACATACGCTTCGTCGCTCAATCCTTCGCCACTGATCTTATACCAGCCATCGGACGTTTCGCCTTCCAGCTCCACCCTTGTGTAATCATCCAATCCAGCGATCTTGTCGTAATCGGTTCCCGGGCCGGAACGGACATTCAAGTGGGAGGACTGCACGATCCCATGGCTATGGTCGGGTTCCGTCAACGCTTGATCTTGCGTTTCTGCTTGCGTCTCTGCACGCGCCTCTTCCTGTATGTCTGTTGACGTTATGTGAGAAGCACTCACATACGCGGGATCGTCCATATCGGCCCATTGAATGAGATACCAATCGTCGATTTCGCCGACGATATCTACCGATTCCCCTCGCGGAATGGCATCCACTTGGGCATAAGACGACCCCGGGCCTTCCCGGACATTGACAGAGGTGTCCGCGTCCACATAACCTTCATCTTCGTCCGGTGCATCAACCGGCTCAAGGCCTTCTTCCGAGACGTAGGCATCTTCACTGATGTCATCGGCATTTATTTTATACCAACCATCCGAGGTCTGGCCTTCCAACTCCACTCGCGTATCATCGTCCAGTTGTCCGACCACTTCATAATCAGTGCCGGGGCCTTCCCGGACATCCAACGCGTCGGATCCTTGGACCACGCCGTGCGTGCGCTCTGTTTCCGTTAATTCAGCGGCTTCCGGAGGTTCGGTGAACGTCACATGATCGCCACTGATATATGTAGAACCATCCGCATCCTCTAACTGAATCTTATACCAGCCTTCAACTTCCCCAAGGAGATCAATCGATTCGCCTTGCGGGATGGATTCAACTTGGGCATAAGACGACCCCGGGCCTTCCCGGACATTGACAGAGGTGTCCGCGTCCACATAGCCTTCATCCTCGTCCGGTGCATCAACCGGCTCAAGGCCTTCTTCCGAGACGTAGGCATCTTCACTGATGTCATCGGCATGTATTTTATACCAACCATCCGAGGTCTGGCCTTCCAACTCCACTCGCGTATCATTGTCCAGCTGTCCGACCACTTCATAATCAGTGCCAGGGCCTTCGCGGACATCCAACGCGTCGGATCCTTGGACCACGCCATGACTGTGTGTCGCTTCCTTCACTTCATTTGCTTCAACCGTGACTTGCCCTCCGGTTATAAAGATGACCAAAAAAGCGAAAAAAACTATAAAAGCTGACCTAAATAACTTCTTTTGCACGTTCTACTCTCACCTCTTCCCGGTAAATTACTAGTTTAGTATCATGATTATCGTATGTAAGGACAGACTTTATATCATGATACAAGTAAATACCTTAAAATCTAATAAATTATAGCAGATTAAGTTAGTATATTATATCCTACGAATATACTGAGCATCCAGTAGGAAACTCTATGTGGCGGAGATGCTAAGGTCCCAAAATCCTAATCCGAGCATACCTTATTGATTAAACATACTTCTTGACAGTACCATATCATATTGTTTCACTTCAATTAGCTAATGTAATATAATAGTGATGATAATTATCATTTTATATGGGGTTGATTATGTTTGGAAACTATAGAAACGGTGCATAAAGATTTAACTTTATATCAAGAACTAGGAGCAAAAACCGACTCTACACAATTTCAAAACTGGCTTAATGGCGGCTTGTTAAACGAGGTAGACGAAGCTTTTGTTGCCGAAACAAAGGAATATTGGGAAGGCCACTACGGTAAAACGATTAATCCTTCTCTACATTTGGCTTTTATGAATTATACCGGAAAAAGAGACGTTAGGGTCATACCCGGAAGAATAATGAGAAGAGAAATTCTTCCTGTATTAAATGATTACAATATGTCGACCTTTTATGGGGATAAAAACCTCTATGATGTTTTGATAGATGCCCCCAGATCAGCTGAAACTATATTAAAGAATATAAATGGAATTTATTTTGATACATATCATGATAGTATTGATACTGAAAATGCTTCAAAAATTTTATTAAAAAACAACACAGATTTGATCATAAAGCCTAGCCAGACGAACAATGGCGATGGAATCAGAAAACTAAATGTGAAAGATGAAAACATCTACCTGGATGGAAATATTGTTACCATTTATCACCTAGAGGACATCTATAAAGAGAACTTCATGGTGCAAAAAGCAATACAACAACATCCAACCATGGCCGCTCCTCACCCGGCTTCTGTGAATACACTTAGAATGGTTACGTTCAGATGGAAAGATGAAATAAGATATTTGTTTACCTTCGCTAGGTTTGGGAAAGATAACGATATAAAAGATAATGCTACCGCTGGTGGTATACGCCTTGGAGTAAAAGACACGGGTGAATTTTTTAATGTTGCAATAAGTGATGATGGTCAAATGCATACTCACCATCCCACGACTGGCTATTGCTTTGCTGATCTTGAACCCATCCCTAATTACGATGAATTCAAACAGTTTGCCAAAGACTGCCATAAAAATATACTACACCAGAATTTTATTTCCTGGGATATTATCGTGGGATTCGATGGCAAACCTCTTTTTTTAGAAGCTAATTTTGTAGGAACACAATCGTATTATCAATTGGCCGCTCAAAAACCTATGTTTGGAGATTTGACAGAAGAAGTGTTGCAGTATGTAAGTAATGAGCTTAAAACGAATAAGCCGATATTATTAAAAAAAGATAGAGAGAGACTCGAACAAAAAAAATTAAGGAAGCAGGAGAAGCAAAAACAGGAATTAAAACAAATGCAAAAACAAAATGTTGATTTGAAAAAACAAAACCAGGAACTTCAATCCTCACTAGAAAAGAAAAATAATGAACTTATGACCAAAAATGATGAACTCGAAGATACGAAGGATAAATATAACTATATAGTGCATAGCAAAAGCTGGCGTTTCACTCAACCTTTTCGTTCTTTACTCAAAATGATTAAAAAATAAGCGTGATCCCTTAGTGGAAACCAAACTTATTTTTGTTTTTCAACCATGTTGTTTTCAGTGAACAAAATGGATGCCCTCTGATAAAATTAAAGGACCCACCAACGATTCCCATACACGGGCTAAGATATCAGCCGTGATAGACCTAGATCCTGCCTGCAGTTTATATTCAACAAAACTACTTCCTGTTTGATCATTACGATGATCCTGGCTGATCTAGGAGAAGAATTTAGCATCGATTTTATCAAGAGATATGTCGTTTGGGAAATAAAAAAATTTAGGTAAGGAAAGGTAAAAAAAGATTAGCCTTCCTTACAATTTTTTATTCATTTAAACTGCAAAAGTCAAAATATAAAAATACACGTAAAAGAACAGAAGACCCCAATCAAGGATCAGAGTCAATACTTTAACTACAATGTTAAAGATGGGCTACGGAAGAATGTTTCATTAAATGCTTTAAACTCTTTTCCCTCCAATAGGTCTCTTTTCAATCTTGCCTCCGCATTAACATAGGCTTCTCCTAACCTTCTGTCCCATTCTGCATTGAAATTATGAAATCCACCAGGATAATATGTTGCTTCTCCAAACACCAATTCGTTGTTACCTTTTAGCATATCAATTCTCATAAATGGAGCCGGTATTTCTAAACTTGCTTGAATAATGGCGTCTAAATCCTCGTTATTAAAACCTTTAGCTTCTTTATATATTTGATCTTCTCCATCTAATTTTCCAGTAAATACTTTCTTATTATTTGCATCCCAAAATTGATATTTATTTCCGCCATCTTCTCTGATTACTTCTTGTACTAGTACATTTTCACCATAGAAGACATGAAATTTTAAATCAGTGAGACTATCTGGTTTTTCTGGATCTATAATCAATTCTTCTATCATCCAAGCATCTTTTTTGAAATATTTTCTTACTCTGGCCTTATCACGTTCAATTTCCATTTGAACATCATTTACAAGTTCATCCCAACTATTTAAGTATTTGCCATCTCTCACGGATAAAATCTTGTTCTCATTATAAATCAGATACACACCCATAGCTCCTGTAGCACTTGTAGGTTTAACTACAACTGGGCCTGTTTGTGGTTTTAACTCTGAAAATTTATATACGTTTGGATCCGTATATGGTCTTCTTAACCCTATTTTATCAGCAAACTCATAAGCTGGTAATTTTTTATCCAGCATTTGGGCATAATAAGGATTCCCCAACCTTTTACTTTCTGCGTTCTGTATTATGAAATTTTGAAATGAAATGGCATCATGTATATTTAATTTTCTCTTACCGAACTTCAGATACATTCCATGAGTTATATAATCTTTTTTAATAGTGTCTGCCAGCATTTGATATAAATGATAATTTTCATCTTCTACCCTTTTCATTGATTTACTTCTAATTAATTTTGAATAATAATTTTTTAAGTTCTTATCTATCCGATCCTGAGCTTCTTTAAGTGCTAATATCTGCTTTTCGACGCTATCAATGCCCTTAAATTTATCTTGATTTATTTTCTTCTCACCAGTTATCATTGCTATTATTTCATTAACCTCTGATTTGCTAGCACATTTATCGTCATGTTTTGTGTTTTCTATATATAAGCCGAGTTCATCTTCATCAAATTTATATACTATATCCTCCGTTTCTTTTTCATTGATTTTTCTTACACTATAATTAGTTTTCTTATTATCTGTAACAATAGGATAAAACTTGTTTTTCACGATCCATGTTCCTCCTCCCTCCTCTTGAATTTCCATATTTACAACAACACTATAAGGTGGAGCATCTAGTTTCTCATACCTTCCTGGAGAATTGAACACGAAATTTCCAATAGAATAAGCTATGGTTCCTCCATTATAATTTTCAATATCATTTAGCATATGGGGTCCATGACCAAAGATATAGTTTGCTCCTGCATCTATAAATGCCCTGCTTCTTTCTTGGATTCTTCCATGATCTGAAGCCCATTTATAGTCCTCTCCTTGCCAATGAGGACATACGATAATAATTGATTCAGGATCTTCCTGTCTAAGATTAGAAATTTTTCTGGATAATCCCTTTTGTGGCAATGGACTTACCCCTGGTTTTTCATTCTCTGCAAAAAAACCATATTCTCGGTATCGCTTTCCTGCCCGCATACCAGTGAATATATAGACATTTTTCACGCTTTTTTTCCCATCTAGTGTTATTTTAAGTGGTTTAGAAGCATCTTTTCTATCTTTCCCTGCTCCTAAGGTTTTAATATTGGCCTCTTCTAATCTATTTAGAGTTCTTAGTAAAACTTCAGAGCCGAAATCCATAGTATGATTGTTAGCTAAACCAACTGCTGTTACCCCTAAGTCCTTTAATACTTGCAATGTTCTATCTGGATTGTCATAGTTAGGATATTGTTTTCCTTCTAATATTGGTTTTGGGCTTTCCTCTAAAACTGTTTCTAAGTTTAGAATAAAATGATCGCTTTTCTCTATTAAAGGCTTTATCCCTGCAAAATAAGATAGTGGTTCCTTTTCTAGTCGTTCCACTAAATGTTCTTTACCTGTTTTTCTGAGATACCAATCTCCTAAACTTGTATCCCCTGCAAACGTTAATGTAAATGTTTTTGCCATATCCCTAATTCTCCCCTCAGTAAATTTAAATGCCTTTTGTCAATGTCTAGTTGATAAAAGGTCACATCTATATCTATTGTTCTAGGTAGTGACAATATTCTCATCTATAAAAGAATGTGTAAATATAACATGTATCGAAATGTCTAATAACAGGCAATTTTTATATACATACCAATATAGTAGCAGATTATATAGATAAGTGCTATAATGAATTATCTTATTTATGGCATTGATAATCATCAAAACGAACGAAAGGCTGGTAAAATTGAATCATACCTTACAACACATATACGATGCGGCGATTAATAAGAAAAAGTCTCTTGGAGAAATAACTGACGAAATCGATACGGGCTTTAGAACAGGAGATGGCGAAATTGTCGTTTTTATATCCGTATCAAACCCCTATTCACGAGCACTAGTCGGCATAGGAAAAGATACAAATGCTAAATGGGCACTTGAATCTGCTTATCAAAACTATAAAAGCAATAAACCTGCCAATTTTAAACCCATCTCTGTGAAAGTAGATGTTGTTACGGACATGCGACCTGCTAAGTCATCAAAGAAGAAAGTCAACCTTGAAAAAGACACCGTCCTTTACAAACGTGGGGAAGATGGCCTTACGATCGACGCATCTTTTGATGTAGCTTTCCTACCCGAAGAAGTTGAAGCATACCGAATGATTGTAGATCAAAAAATAAAACCTGAAAATATCTTTAATGCTTATGAAAAACATGGTTTGTTGTCAAAAAATTCGTTAGTGAAAAAGTTGCTAACTTCCCAATCACTGGAATTATATAAATTCCAAACAAAATCTTATTATGTTGATGAAAATGGCTTTACCCCTCTTTACCATGGTCATCGTATCTATTCAGATTTATCAAAGCAAGACCTTAGAGACGCGATAGCATTAACCAAAGACAATTATTTTAAAAATGTCGTCAATACGAAGGGGAAATTCATCTATTCCTACCTTCCGCAAGAGAACAGAAACCGGGGCGGTTATAATATCCTACGCCACGCGGGAACAACTTACTCAATGCTGGAAACATATGAACTGATGCCAGATGAACGACTATTAAATGCTGCAAAACGAGCAATTAACTATTTACTGAAAAAAGCAATGGATATGGAGATAAACGGACATCAAGTACAGGTCATTATTGAAAAAGATCAGGCCAAACTTGGCGGTAATGCGCTTGCTGTAGTGGCATTAGCCAAATATACACAAGTAACAAAAGATAATCAATATCTCCCGGTGATGCAAAGCATGGCGACATGGATGCGCGAATTACAAGATGAGAATGGTCGTTTTGCTTTTCATAAACAAAAATATTCAACAGGTGCAGCATCAGACTTCATATCTCACTATTATCCCGGTGAAGCAATATTGGCATTGGTGCGCCTGTACCAGATCGACGGCAATGAACAATGGCTTGATGTGGCGGAAAATGAAGCAAACTATTTAATCACTATCAGGGATAAAGAAGCAACGAGCGAAACCATTGCCCATGATCATTGGCTTCTCTATGGCTTGAATGAACTCTACAGGGAACGCCCGAAAGAAATTTATATCAACCATGCTTTCTTTATCGCCCGAGCGATTATGCAGACCCAAATTTTAGATGATGATGCGGAACCTGAGTGGAAAGGCGCATATGATACGCATCCTAAACCCTTATCTACGCCTGTAGCGTGTCGAAGTGAAGGACTAAGTGCCGCTTATAAGCTAGCTGTGGATTACGGTTACGACAAAGAAGCCAAACAAATAATACAAGCTCTTCATGAGAGCATTAAATTTCAGTTGCAAATGCAACTGAGACCCGAAACAACGATGTATTATGAAAACAAAAAACTTTGCCTCGGCGCTGTGCATCATGGCTTATCAAATTACGAAATACGAAATGATTACACCCAGCATAACATCTCCAGCTTTATTGCGTACTATAATATTTTAAGCCAAGACTCCAAATAAATTCCGAGAAAACACCCAAAAAGGGACCCACAACAATTGGATAGGTCCCTTCTTTTTGCAATGTATTACTATAAAGGAATGTTCCTGTCATGAATAATGTGAGGTTTAACATCCCCATGGTATGCATCGACTCTAAATTTCCAACTCTCGTTACTAAACAACCTTCTGGATTAAATCTTGAAGTTTTTGGTGAACGCCTCAAATTTCTTCCCACGAAGAAGGTCTCTTGTCAAGCGAGCTTCTGCTTCTCTGTAGGCCTGTCCAAGCTTCCGATCATATTCCTTATTAAATAAGTGAAATCCACCTGGTCTAGGCGTGGCTTCTCCAAATACCAGGCCATCATGACCCTTCAGCATGTCAAATCGCACGAAAGGACTTGGGATTTCTAGACTGGCTTTTTTCGTAATTTCGGCATCTTCTTGAGAAAATCCGACCCCTGGTCGTGCTTTTTCGTCATGCCATCCCGTTTTTATGAAATGTCCATTTGCGTCCCAAGTGCTAAATTGAGAAGAATCCTGACGATTTGCTTCCAAGACAAATAACAATTCTCCATAGAAACAATAAAATTTGTAATCAAGTGGCGGTTCTGTGCTATTAGGAGCCTTCAGAATAAGTTCTTCCACAAACCATTCATCTTTGACAATTGACTTAACTGGTTGCCCTCGCTTGATCGCATTAAGATCATTTTTCATTTCCGCTTCTATTTCATCCCAATTCGACAAATACTTTTCTTCACGAGCGGAAAATATCTTATTATTATCGAAGATCAAGTATACACCTTTGGAACCTGTAGCTCCTACAGGTTTCACTACAATCGGTCCTTTTGTTCCCTTTAGTTCATCAAAACGATAAATCTTACGATCTGATTTAGGCCTACGTAAGCCGATGCTATCGGCGAAAACATATGCTTTTGTTTTGCGATTAATTGTCCAAGCATAGTCCCGATAACCAAGTTTTCTCATCGCTGATTTTTCGACCATAATATCTCGAAAAGATAATGAATTAGTTGCAGGAATCTCTTTACGTTCAAATTTTTTTAGGAAGTTATGGCTCATATGTCGTTTTTCTACAACATCAGCCAGCAATTGCAACTTCGCTTTATTTTTGTAAATGGTCTTATCCTGATTAAACATTTGATAGTATCGGAATAAATAATCGTCAATCTTACTTTGAATGTGTTCAAGTTGATGGATCTCTTCTTTAAACGACTCTAAGTCATCTGGACAATTTGTTTTTGAATTCAATGAATGCTCTGGTAGAAGCTGATCAACTTCATCCGATATTACATTCGTTTTCGTATGACGAATATCAAAATAATATCGATCCTCGTCTTTTTTTACAACATCTTGTTCCTCACCTAGGTGGTGCTTATCATTTAGTAACTCGAACAACTCAACAACTTCATCATGAGTGGCAAACCGAACTCGAAAACCTGTTTCTTTATTATCGGTGACGATAGGGTAAAAAGCAGGTTGAATATCCCAACCGTTTTCCGATTCCGAAAATATAATGTTAACGATAAAGCTATAAGGAGGCGCTTGCATTTTTTTGTAACGGCCTGGAGAGTTAAACACAAAATTCCCGATAGAGTATGCAATAATTCCTGATTTATATTTCTCAATATGGTTTGCCATATGTGTTCCATGTGCTATGACTAAATCCGCTCCTGCTTCAACGAAAGTCCGAGCGCGAGATTCTTCAGTTTCGTTCACCCACTTATAATCCTTTCCTTGCCAATGAGGACAGACAATGACAGTTGCGTCTGTATCTTCTTCTTTTATAGATGAAATATTACGAATCAATTTATCCTCATTTAAAGAATTAACTCCAGATTCTTCTCGTTTAGCAAAGAAATTATAATCTACTCGATAACGACGAGAAGCTTTCATACCAGTGAATACATAGACATTTTTTTTTTGGGATTTTCCCTGTATTTCTATTTTTGCAGGCTTGATCGCTTCATCGCGAGATTGGCCAGCGCCAAAATAGGTGATGTCCGCACTTTTAAGTTCATTGATCGTGTCTATTAATGTTGATTCACCATAGTCCATTGTGTGATTGTTAGCTAGACTTACAGCATTAACATTTAATTTCTGGAGTATATCAAGGGTTCGTTTAGGAGAATCCCAGTTAGGATATTCTTTTCCTTCCAAGAAACCGGAAGGATTTTTAGCTAGAACGGTCTCTAAGTTTAAAATAAAATAGTCGCTTTGCTTCACGAAAGGTGCTACTTCTTTAAAAAAAGAGAATGGATCTCCATCTAATCTTTCTTTCTCTTTCTTTCGATTCGGTTTATTTAAATACCCTTCACCAAGGCTGGTGTCTCCAGCAAATGTTATCGTGTATGGCTTACTCATGTTCCAGCACCTCTTCATCAGGATAATTTGTCATTGATGAATTGCGAATTCATTTGTCGGGTTGTTTCTTCAAAGACACGTCTAATTGCAATACGGAACTTAAGATCGTTTAGCCATGCTACTTATATTTCTCAACGGTTTTGTATAGCGCCACACACGACTATTTCGAAGCGCCGTATATTCTTGTTGTAAGCGTTCTTTTTCTTCTTCCATACTTTCCAATTTCTGCTTAACCTCTCGTTTTTCTTGATCAAGCGCACTTCTTTCTTGAGCGATTTTCTTTTTATCTTGCTTTTCCTTTTGCAGTTGTTTTTCCAGATCTTTTAACCGTTTCTCTGTTGGCTCTTTTTTTATTTCAAATCCTATTTTCACGGGTTTTTCCCATTCTTTTGCTTTTACTTTCTCTACTTGAGCTTTCTTCGGTCCTTGGGCACAAATATCTTTAAATGCACGAACATCACTTTCATCTGAGCCTGCAACGACCACAACAACTTTGCCGTCTTTCTTGTTTTTGGTGTAGCCATGTAAATGATGCTGCAGCGCTTGCTTTCTGATCCATTTTCGATAGCCAACACCTTGTACATGGCCAGAGATGATATATCTTTTGGCATATAGCTTACCTAATGGGGGTAGGGTAACCTCAATCATGTCGGTTGATCGGCTCTTCAGAGGCTCCAAGATACTGTCAAAATCAAAATACAGATTTGTTTTCTCCACATCCACGGTTTCCGGGAAATAATAATCAATGATTGGAGATGTAATATCCCGTGAGCTTCCTTTTACCGGAAACAAATGAAGACCCAGCATAGGCTTTGTATTTATTTCAATGACAGTGCCTAAATTATTTTCTTCATCAATGATCATATCTAATCCGCATAAACCCAACTCAGGTATGCTTTGATATGCTTTTATAGCAAGATCTTTCATATGAGTTGTTAACTTTTCCGTAACATCTATAGGGTCCCCGCCCATGGATACACTACTTTTATTTCTTAAAAAAACACAATCTCCTGCTTCTGGAATGCTATTTAGTGTATAATTTTTAAACTGTATTGTATTGAGTACTTCTTTATCAATCTCAATAGCATTTTTAGATAAATTAGGGTTCCCTCGTTTTTCCCCATTTTTTTTATTAATTAACTCGTTAATAGAGTTGATGCCATCTCCAACAATATTTGCTGGAATTCGATTAACAGCACCTATGATTTTATTTCCAACGATAAAAATACGAAATTCTTTTCCAGGTACATGTTCTTCCACAATGACATCCCGGTAATTGAGATCTTGGCGCACATGTATTAAAGCCTCTCTCATCTCTTCTGTATCCTGAATGTTAGCATGGACACCCTTCCCGCCATTTTCACTAATAGGCTTAATAACCACGGGATAACCGAGTGTATTGGCATAATCCACGATCACCTCATCATAAGCATCTTCCTTAAATCTTTTCCCATCCGGGACCGGGATTCCAGCCTTTGAGAGATTTTGTTTCGTGAGATCTTTGTCATCGCAAACGTCATACGCTTCTTGGGTCAATAGATCCCCTCGGGATGACTCAAATCTGTGCTCTCTCCCTTGGTAAGTCAAAGAATACCTGATGCGCAATTTATTTTCTTCCGGATCCTCAAGTCTATAAAATTTAACGTTTATGCCTCGTCTCCATGCCTCTAATGCAATCGTGTACATACTGAGCTTTTTCCCATATGCAGACTTCGGAATCGCATTTTCTAGATGGGGTAACCAGGCATGTTCATTAGTCATTATAAAATCACCTCCAAGCGTTTGAGAAGCTTGTCTCTAAACTTTTAATTTTATTGTTATCTAGTGTTACCAAAGTGTCATCGTTTTATTATGCGTTTCAATAAATTTTTTGCATAGCGAAGAGGGTAAGTTATGCGCCAGGATGTACTATTGATGATTTTATTATATTCCTTCGATACACGTTGATATTTCTGATGTACATTTTTTGGCCGTTTGGCTTTACCTTTCTTCTTCAGTTGAAAGTCCACTCTAAGTGGTTGATCTTCCCAATCATATTCATTGATTTCTTGTACCGCTGCGTTCTCCTTGCCTTCAAACAATAATTTCTTAAATCGATCAACAACACTCTGTTGTTTTCCGGCAACAACAACTTCCAAATCTCCATTTTTCAAGGGTTTTGCATAGCCATGTAAATCTCTTTTCAAAGCCTGCCGTTTCACCCATTTTCTGAACCATTGACCTTCCACATTTCCGGTAACAATATATTTTTTTCCGTATAACTTGCCGGTGGGTGGCACAGGTAATTCAGTCGAGATGGCTGCTCGGCTTTTTAAAGGTTCTATGATCTTATTAAAATTGAAAAATAGATTTGTACGCTCTATATCTTTCGTTTCCGGAAAATAATAGTCAATAATTTCTTTGGCAAAGTCGCGTGGTTCACCAACCATCGGGAATAAATGCCCTCCGAATCCGGGTCTGGAGTTCACTTCTAAAATAACTCCCATATTGTTTTCCAGATCGACAATCATATCGACCCCATAGTGCGGCAAGCCGGGAATAGCTTTCCCCGCGCCAATCGCGATTTGCTTTAATTCAGGGGTCAACTGTTCGGTTACGTCAATCGATTCTCCACCTCTGGCTAGGTTGCTTTTTTGCCTAATATACAAAAACTCACCATCTTTGAGAACCGATTCCAGTGTATAACCGGCTCGATCAATAAAATCAAGGATTTCATCATCAATGTTAATCAAACGGCTGGTGGTATGGGGATTCTTTTTACGTTCTGTATTTTTTAGATCAATTAACTCTTTGATCGTGTGAACGCCATCTCCGATGACATTTGCCGGTCTCCTGTTCATGGCACCCAAAACTCGGTCTTCAATGACGAAAATGCGAAATTCCTTACCCGGCACATATTTCTCCAAAAGGACTTCCGTATACGCCAATTCTTGGCGAACATGTACTAAAGCTTCTTGTAATCTTTCCGCATCCAAAATATTCGCAAATACACCTTTGCCCGCATTATCATCAACAGGTTTTAAAACAACCGGAAAACCGACGGACCTCGCGTAATCAACAATCTCTTCATCTGAAGTGTCCTCCGCAAACTTTTTCCCTTCAGGAACAGGGACGTCTGCTTTGGAAAGATACTCCTTCGTAAGATGCTTATTATTACAAATGTCAAAAGCCTTATCAGAAACCTTGTCCCCCATGGATAAAGAAAAATGGTGTTCATTCCCATTATAATTTAATGAATATCTGATCTTTAAATGGTCTTCTTCATCATGTACCCGATAAAACTTTAGAGGAATTCCTCTTCTCCAACCCTCCAGGGCAAGCGTATATGTGCTGATTCGCTTCCCTTGTCCAGCGCTCGGTACAGCATCTATTAAATGCGGTAACCATTTATTTTTAATGTCTTCCATCCTATGATCCTCCCATGTAAACAAAAATATTAGATTTTTTACAAATGAGCGATTGTCTTTGCCACGTTTATCATTTTCCTAACCATATAATTTTATACTATTCTTTTTGCTTACTCAAGGATCTTATTTTTTTGTTACATGATAGTTATAATTACTGAGTAATCTCCTTTTATTGAAAAGAGTTATAGTCTGTTTAAAGGTAATACTTTCTTCATCATATCCCCTGCTTTCCTTAAAGGTAGAGTGATTCTCCAGGCACTGCTTCGCTCAATTTTGTTATTCTGGCGTTCGATACGGCTTTTTTCTTTTTGTATCGTCTGCATTTCCTCCTGTAGCTTTTGCCACTGGGATTCAAGCTGATTTAAACCAGCTGTTTCTAGTTGACCGTCAATATCAAAACCAATTTTCACCGGCGCTTCCCACGGTTCTTCCCGCAGTTGCAAATCTTCATGTCGATCTTTCCAATGATTAAATACTTGTTTATAGTTCTCCACCTCCTGCTTGCTCGTGCCGGCGATAAGAATTTCCATATCACGACTGCCCAACGCTTTAATATGACCACTTAAATCCCTTTGCAATGCTTGTTTCCGTAACCATTGATGATAGTTTCTATCCTGGATAACACCCGATAAGATGAATTTCTTGGTGTATAAGTTTCCAGGTGGCGCCGGGACCACTTCTATCTCTTCAACGGTACCGTTCTGTAGGTTCTCATTGATGGTTTTAAAATCAAAATAAATGTTTGAATGCCTCGTTTGAACTTCTTTTGTTTCCGGAAAATAATCATCGATCATTACTTTTGGAATATCCTCGGCCTTTCCTTCCATTGGAAAAAGAAAAGAACCAATCCCGGGTCTTGTATTTAATTCAATGACAAAACCCTTGTTATTTTGCCAATCAACCATCATATCTAACCCGCAATGGGCTAGACCGGGAACCGCCTGACAAGCTTGGACAGCTATGTTTCTTAATTCAGGCGTTAATCGATCGGTAACATCGATAGGGTCTCCCCCTGAAGAGACGTTGCTCGTTTTCTTCAAAAAAACACGCCGGCCCTGTTTGGGAATAGTGTCCAGCGTCACACCCGACCCACGCAAGGTCGTATACAATTGCCTGTCCAGCTTAATCGGTCGATCGTATAAATGGGGAACGTTTTTTCTTTCTGTATTTTTTCGATCGATCAATGTCCGAATCGAATGTTTGCCATCTCCGACCACGTTAGCAGGTATTCGGTTCACAGCGCTGAACAATTTATCGCCGAGGACAAAAATACGAACTTCATCTCCGGTAATGAATTGTTCAATAATAATCTCTTTGAACTTGAGTTCCTCCCGAACGTAGAATAAGGCTTCCCTTAGTGTCTTTACACTTTGGATATTCACGATCACGCCATTGCCCCCACTTCCATTCGTCGGTTTCAATACGAGTGGAAAGCCGGTTGTTTTGGCATATTCGATTATCTCATCTTCCTGTGCTTTCTCCGTAAACTTTTTGCCCATAGGTACAGGAACACCGGCCTTGGAAAGCCATTCATACGTTAATGCTTTGTCATCACAGATATGAAATGCTTCATCCGTGATTTTATCGCCTTTCGATCCCCTGAAGAGATGTTCTCTTCCCTTGTTGGCTAGAGAATAACGCAATTGCCGGCTATGATTCTCATCCATTTCCGTAGAAAACTTTAATGTTAATCCCCTACGCCAACCTTCTAAAGCAATGGTATACATGCTCACATTATTTTTACATGATTCAATCGGTATAGCATTTTTTAAGTGTGGCAACCAGTTATCATCATAATTTTTCACAGTGGGATCCCCCATTAACTCAATTCAGGACCGGCGTTTCATGTAATTTAATGCTTTCCGAAGAGGCAGCGTCAATTTCCAGGAACGACTTTGTTGATACTGCATATACTTGCGTTCTGCCTTTTCTTTTTCTTTTTCCATATTGGCCTTTTCTTGCTTTATTTTGCTTATTTCATCTGTTATTTTATTAGGATCAGCTTGAATGTCAAATCCAATTTTCACTGGGTGCAACCAATCCTCTGCATACACGTCTGTGACATGAACATCGTCGGTTCCTCGCAAAAGGATTTCCTGAAAGGCATCGATAGGATCTTGATCCATTCCGGCTACCACAACTTCAATATTGCCGTTATCAAGATTATTAATAAATCCATGTAAATGAGTGGCTAATGCCCGATCTCTTAACTCACGATGATAATGGACCCCTTGTACCTCCCCGGACACCGTATATTTTTTCGCATATACATTTTGGGATTGAACAGGAGATACGGTTGTTCGTTTTGAAGAATTGTTTTGCAAAGGTTCCAGCACACGTTTAAATCCAAAATATAAACTCGTTTTCTCTTCCCCGTTTTCCTTTGTTTCCGGGAAATATTCGTCGATGATCGCTGCAGGGATATCTCTGGCATAGCCTTTCATTGGGTATAGAAGGGAGCCTATTTGCGCTGTTGGGTTCAGTTCAATGATGGTAGCTGCATTTTCCGGAGGTTTATTTTCATCAATGATAAGATCAACACCGCCATGATATAAATCCGGAACGGCTTCTATGGCATCAATTGCTGTTTGTTTTACAGCAGGGTGTAAGTCATCGGTGACATCAACCGGATCGCCTCCCAAGGAAATATTGCTTTTTTCTCTCAGGAAAATACGTTTCTTTGCATCAGGTATGCTTTTAAGCGTATACCCTTTTTCGTGAAGGTAACCGATAACTTCATCGTCGATTTGGATGGGACAACTGACGAGGCGAGGATTGCTTTGTCTTTGCTTATTTTTAATATCAATTAAAGTTTCAATAGAATTTTGGCCGTCTCCGAGAACATTGGCAGGTATGCGATGAATCGCTCCTGCGACTTGTTGGCTGACAACGTAGAAACGGTACTCTTCTCCGGAAATAAAACGTTCCACTAGCACGTCAGAGTGACGAACATTTCTAAGTGCCTTCCGTAGTTCTTTCCTATCTTGGATATTGGTCATTACACCTTTTCCAAAGCTTCCATCGGTTGGTTTTAAAACAACAGGAAAGCCAATACTTGAGGCATAGTTTATAATGTCCTCATCGCGAGCATCCACACTGAATCGGCTTCCTTCCGGAACAGAAACGCTGGCTTCAGCCAATACCTTTTTTGTTTGCCCTTTATCTGCACCGATTCGAACCGCTTCATTACTTACGTTGTCTCCGCGTGTGCGGAAAAAATAGTGAATTTTCTCCTCAGAACCCAAAGAAAATAACTTGCCGGGAGCATCCACGTGCCACGTTTTCATGCGCTGAAAAGGCTCTGCATCTTTCGTGTACCAACTGAGTGTCAGTCCCCGTCTCCATCCTTCCAGAGCCACTGCATAAGCACAAAGTTCATGCCCAAGTGCTTCTGAAACGATTTCTCCGCTTAGATGGGGAAGCCAGACCGGTTGCCCATTTTTCATTCCATCACCTTCTGATTCATACATTCAACTGCTTATTTCGCCCACCATATTCCAAAGAAGATTTAAAATGGCCAAATGATTTCCCTTGTATTAAATCCGTTAAAAGGCGTCCTTGCGCTTCTAAAAATTCATTGCCCAGTTGACAGTCCGTCTGTTGATCAAACTCATCATAATTGCCTGGTTTGGCGGCAAACTCTCCAAACACTAGTCCTTCTTCTGTCTTCAAAAAATCGATCCTAATAAAAGGAGCGGGAATTTCAGAACTGATGGAAGCAGCCAAGTCCAGTTGATCTTGTGAAACCCCTTCGCCCTCGAAAAGCTTGTTCTCATATTTGCCCGTATGCACACGTTCTCCATCTGCTGTCCACCAACAGTATTCCACCTTCGGGAAACGCCTGATTTCCAGAATGAGACCAACCTTTCCGTAAAAACAATAAAATTTTATGTCTCGTGCCGGCGTTTGTGTTTCGTTGTTTTCATAGAGCAACTCTTCAGCCAGCCATTGATCGTCACTGACCAAGCCTAAAGTTAAGTCCTCCCGCATACTAGCGATAAAGGCATCCCAATTACTAAGCATCTTCGATCTTTTCACATCTTGTATACGATCCAATGCAAAGACGATGTATACCCCGCGGGAGCCGGCTCCATTCACTGGTTTAATTACGGTTCCTTCTTTTTCAGGAATCGCCGTATGTGAAAAATGTTCTTCAGCTACCCATGGTCTTCTGCTCCCGAGCTCATCAATAAACGTATAGGCAGTTGTTTTGTCATCAAGTTCCCATTCCGGCCTGAATGCCTCAAGTTGCCTGATTCTTGCTTGCAAAGTGAGAGAAGCGCTGAAGGATGCGATTTTTTGAAGGGGGACTGTGTCGTCTTTTTGGTCTGACTTTGACCGAATCATTATTTCCGGAACTTCTTCGATTTTTAATGCGTCCAACAATGTTTGATAGATCTTCTGTTTGACAGCTAGTGGATCATTGTTATACAGAAGAGCCGCGTACTTAAGTGCAGAGCGATAATTTTTATCATGAACATTTCTTTTCATAATAAGGTCTTGCAAATAATCAAGCATATGACCGTCTTCTTTTATCTTCTGTAAGCTATTCTCGAGTTGATCTTGATTCAAGTTTTGCCAGTCAACGATCGTCACGCCTGCTTGTTTTTTTTCCGTGCGCAGTTGTTGCTGAAGAGACGCTGTTTCTTTTTTTAGCCGCGTATTCTCTTCTGAAAGCTGTTTGTTTTTTTCCATGAGAACCTTGTTATCGGTGCTGAACAAAAAGGATTGCACGCGTTCCTTGCTTATCCGCATAACGCTTGACACTTTTCTTTCAAGCCATGTCAAAGCCCATAAACGTCGTTTGCCTAATGACGTATATCTCGCCTTCAAACGATTCCGTTCTTTTGCATTGCTTTTTTTCTCATTTGTAATTTTCTCCAATTCGGCTCCCCGCTGCAGCAATGTATGCAACAATTCTTCTTCTCTCTCATATTCAGCCTGCAATTGTTGACGGACAGAATCGTTGTTTTTCAAAGATAAACGCCTCCAACGGCTTAGCAGTACTATTTGGAACGCTTTCGCCATGCCCTTAGTTTCCGTATGGGTTTAGAGCCTCTCCACAACAGGGTTCGTTCAATCTGAGCACATTTTCGTTCATAGTGTTCTTTTTCTTCTACAACTTCTTCGTTTTCTTTCTTTGTCTCCGCAATTTGCTGTTCTACATGCATTATATCATGAACAAGTTGTTCATTTCGCTTTTGTTGAAGGGCTAATGATTCATACGTGTTATTATCCTTTTCCAACCATTAACTCCCCTTTAATTAAAGCTAGTCATTATGGGTCCAAACTCTATCTGCAACGATAATTGATGCCGTGTCGTTTTCTTGTAACTCTTTGTAAACAGAAGGGTTAAAAGGATACCATATACCTGATTCACCAAAAAATTCTTTCACATGCGTTTGGCATTGTTGAATACGCTTTGGAAGTTGATTGATGACAACATGAATTTGCCCGGCCTTCACATCCGGAACATAGCGTTGCCACTCCTGTAATGACGGTAAATGTCTAATTATCAAGGTGTCACAGGCAATTTTTTCTCCGTATACAATCATCTGCACATAATCTTGATTCAACATTTCACGTATATTCGCATGAATGGTTCGATCCGGAGCCACATTATATTCCGAAAGCTGGATTAGCCCAATCCGTTCATATTTTTGTCTATGAACAAGAATTTCTTCTGTATTACGTACGGTGGTTGGATCATCAAAGCGAAAATCAGAAACGATGACTACATCAAAATGACGCCGCTCGCCTTTTTTTACCTCCCGTTTTGGCCACATAGGCTCGGGAACGGCAAATGGCCGGGTTTTCAAAGGAAAAGAATAGCTAAGATGCTTCGAGGTCTGATGAAAATAATCATGTGCCTCTTCGTACTCTCTTCTCGCCCCCATTTTAAATCCGTGGTATCCAAAGGCCTCATTCCCCGTCAATGATGAATCGGATTGCCGTTGAAAAGAGAGCGGACCTGTAGTTAGGTATGCAATGGATTTTTCGCCAAATACTTTCTTAATACGGCGGATAAATTCTGAATCGGCTGCAAACCGAACAGAATCCCAGAAACCGATGGCTTCCATCACAGGTTTGCGGCGAAACATAAACGATGACATATTGCTGAAAATATACCACCCAGGCTTTCCTCTGCGATAAAAAATGAGATCATTCGTCGCGCGAGCTTGCTCCGACGTATTCCCAATCACCGTTTTATTTTTAAGCAAATGGTTCACCTGTGTTTCAATTTTCTCTGCGTGAGACCAATCATCTGCATCGTTGACGGTTACGAAATCACCGCTGGCTTCTTTGAGTGCCAAGTTACGTGCGACATATGCGCCACCGTTAGATTCCGCCTTAATGAGCCGGATTCTCGAATCCTCGGCAGCATATGCTTCCACAAGCTGCGCTGTTGAATCGTTGCTACAATCATCCGTTACCAATACTTCAAGGTTTGTCCACGTTTGCGCCAGAATAGATTGGAGAGACGTACGGATGACATCTTCAGCATTATAGACGGGCATAATGACAGTGACAAGGGAAAGATGATTAGACGTTTCAGATTTCGCTTTTGGCTCATTTTGTCGTGCTGGCAATGATCGATCCATCTCAATACTGTCATAGGGAGATGATAATGCGGAAGATTCTAATGTAATCATGGACATGCCGTTTAATTGCAAGGATTTGTTGACCCACTCCATTTTTTCAGTGATGGAAGATTCCAAATTTGCTATGGCGAGGTAAAGATCAGGGTGAGGATTCCCGCCTTTGGTTGATTCAAGCAAAGGCGAAAGAACATATTTGGCCTCTGCTGCTTTTCCTAATCGATTCAGGCATTCCGCTGTCATAATTGCGGCTTTGCGTATATGAACAGGGTCTTTTTCCTCTTGAGCAACCCAAGGTAAAATCTCCAGACACTTCCTGGCTCCCTCTTCGGTGTATTGGTTCGCATGCCATAACAAAAGCTCCCAAGCCGCAAGTTTTTTTAAATATTGGTCTTCGTTTTGGTAAAAGAACTTCTCGAGTTCTGCCAGCCCGCGTTTTCTAAATCCAAGATTATAAAGAAGATGGTTTACTCGCCTTACCTCTCGTTCTTGCGTTTGATACTTTCCCAAAAATAAAATTTTCTTGATCGTATCTTTTTGTTTTTGGGTCAGTTTATCACTGATATAACGCTTTCGATCAGAGGTAAATAGACGATTAATCGACAATTCCACAAAATTGGTGACTCGTTGCGCGAGTGCTTTTAACATGACTTTCAACATCCAGTCTTATTAGTGATCATATTACCTTTTTAGAAAAGTTGGTTTTTCGCCAAGCTTTTATGGCAAAGCTCTTCGTTGCACTTATGCAGGTAAGAACGTTAATTTATTCGTTTTTACCTGCAAACAATGTCCGAACCCGTGCAAATCTTCCCAACGACCCTCATTTGCTTGCGCTCTTTTCCTTTTGCCGTTGTTTTCTTCTTTTCACTTTCCTGCCGACTTTTCCTTTTACTTGCCCCTTGTAGAGGTTCACGGTTTCCTGGGCTTCGCCGTCGTATTTGACGGTGCCTTGTTCCATCCAGATGGCGCGGGTGCATACCTTTTCCACAAAACTCATGCTGTGGGAGACGATGATGACGGCCTTGGCGCTTTCCATCATGTCCTGGATTTTCTCGCTTGCTTTTTGTTGGAAGGCGATGTCACCGGTGGAGAGGGCTTCGTCGATAATAAAAATATCCGGTTGTAACGTTGCGGCAATGCTGAATCCAAGTCTTGCCCGCATACCGCTGGAATAATATTTGATCGGGCGGTCCATAAATTTGTCGAGTTCGGAAAAGCGAACGATTTCCGGGTATTTCTCATGAAGGTACGGTTTCGGCAGTCCCATGAACATTCCGTTGAGATAAACATTATCGGCGCCCGTCAGTTGATCGTTAAAGCCGGTGCCGTAATTGAGGAGCGCCGTCGTTTCCCCTTGCATGTCGAATGTCCCATTATCTGGTTTAATGATATTCGTTAGCACTTTACAGATTGTGCTTTTTCCTGCTCCGTTGTGCCCGATGATGCCGACGATCTCGCCTTCGTTAATCGTAAAGCTTACATCTCTTAGTGCCCAAAATTTATCTTTTTTCATCGGATAGTACAATCCCAGATTTTCTGCTTCCAGAACAGGCTTTTCTTTCACATCCGCTTCCGTTTTCTGTAATTCCAGTTTTCTCCGGCGCTTTTTACCTTTATCAGGGATTGTCGCCAAGTATTGCTCCGCGACTTCGTCGGGGTGTCCGATACTCCTGACGTCACCCTTGTCAATCCACATTAAACGATCGCAATTTTTCGTGGCAAAATTAATGCTGTGCGTGACGAGGATGACCATCTTTGCTTTTTGCACCAACTCCTGCATTTTCCCTGCCGCTTTATCGCCAAAAGCTGTGTCCCCGGTATTTAACGCCTCATCGAGAATGAGAATCTCCGGTTCCAAATGCGCGGCTACGCTGAAACCGAGCCTTGCTTTCATCCCGCTGGAATACGTCTTCATCGGCTGATCCAAAAATGAACCGAGGCCGGCGAATTCCTGAATTTGATCAATGAATTCCGTCACTTTTTTCTTCGTGACGCCGAGCATCATCCCGTTCAAATAGGCATTTTCACGGCCTGTCAATTCTTTGTTAAAGCCCATTCCCATGGAAAAAAGAGCGGTCACATTGCCATTGACGTGAATACGGCCTTCGTCCGGATGCAAAATGCCCGAAATCATTTTGCAAAGCGTCGTCTTCCCAGATCCATTCGAACCGATAATCCCTAAAATCTCCCCTTGGTAGCCGGTAAAATCAATATTTCTCAACGGCCAGACCGTTTTATTTTTTTCCGTTTCGGGTTTACTTTTTGTAAACATATTGAAGATATGAGATTTATAATCATCTTTATGTCCGGACTGAAACGACACGCCGAGGTTGTCGGCTTGCATCACAACTTCTCCGGTGCCATCCGTTGAATCATGTGATTTTTGTAAAGTTACCATGATCTACCCTTCTCACAATGCTTTAATAATTTTATGTTCATTCCGGCTGTAATAATAAATCAAGAGAATAATCGCCATGATCGAGAAAAATCCAATCAATAACAATCCGGTCCAATCCGGCATGGATTGTTCCATGAGAATATCCCTGTATCCGGTTACGATATGTGCGATAGGGTTGACGGTGACAAGGATCTCTATCCAAAGGTTATCTTCGGCCGCCGGGCCCAATCGTCCGCCTTCCCAAATGATCGGGGATGCATAAAAAAACACCCGTGTCACGTGAGTCATAATATTGTCCACATCACGAATAAACACACTGACATAAGCCAAGAACAAGCTAATCGCCAATAAAAACAGATATTGAATCAAAATAATCACCGGCAAAAACACGACTTGCCATCCGGGAACGGTCCCCGTCGCAATTAAAAATGAAGCGATAATAACGAGTCCGAAAGCAAAGTTGATCAATTGCGTCGATGTAATCGTCATCGGAAAGATTGCTTTCGGCAAATATACCTGATTAATGATCGACGAATATTTTAAAATCGCTTTTGCGGAACTGTTCACCGTCGTGTTAATCCAGCGCCAGGCGACCAAGCCGATCACCAGAAAGACGGCAAAATTGTCCCCGCCGCGGTCCAGCAAAACACCGACCAAAAAATAATAAACGAGGACGTTGAGCAAAGGATCCAGCAGCCACCAGAAGTAGCCTAAATAGCTATTGCGATTCTCGGCCTTCAACCCTGATTGTACCAGATAGACCAAGAGGTCTTTTCTTTTTTGTATTTCCTGCAAATATTGTCGCATAAGATTCCGCCTATCTTTTCCGTGCCTATCCAGCATATCATTTTACTACAACAGACGTCCGCCGGCATCCATGTCGATCATTTTGTCAAATATTTTTTGGAACTCCGGTAGACGTAATGAAGAAAATACCAAAGGCTGCGGGGCACGCTTAGCTGTTCAATATCCCGATACATGCGCCAGTTGTTTTTGGCCATCGTTAGTTTGTTGCTGGAGATGGAGTGTTCGACAACCCTGTATTTGGCAAGCACTTCTTGAAGAGCGTAAGCCGTCCATCCTCGTCTGCAAAGGCTGAGCCAGAGCGCAAAATCTTGACGCGTGCGCATCGGATTCATCTTCACTTCCCCGATTCTTTGGCGATCCAACATAACCGTTAAACAACCGATCACATTCTGTTTGAGTAGCTGTTCATATTCTATGCTTTCGGGGACGCTGACGATGGTGCCAGTGTCCGTGCCATCTTTTTTTACCTTTTGATAAGGGGTAAACGAAAAGGCAATACGTCCTTCCTGCATAAACCGCAATTGTTTATCCAATTTTTCGGGCATCCACTGGTCATCGGCATCCAGAAAGGCGAGAAAGCGACCATTCGCGGCATCTATGGACGTATTTCGCGCCACGCCGGGTCCGCTGTTCTCGAAAAGTTGGATCAGCTTCATACGTTCATCTTCGAGAAACGGTTGGATGGCAGTGATCGTGTTGTCCGTGGAACAATCATCGGTAATGATCATTTCCCAGTTTGTGTACGTCTGCGCCTGCACGGAGCGAATCGCATCCGGAATATACGTTTCGGAATTGTAGCTCGGCGTGATGATGGAAATAAGCGGCCGGGCTTGATCATTTTGCATGGTCATCACCCGCCTCCCGCGCTTGTTCCCATATCTCATCATACCATTGCAGCAGTTTTTCTTCTTCCTTTTGCCAATTTAATTCTTCCTGTACCGCCTTTTGCCCGTTCCTGCCCATTCTCGCCGCTTCTTCCGGGTACAATCGCAAATATTCAAGCGCATCCCGAATCGCTTCTCCTTCTTGGGGATCAACCGCGATCCCGCATTGATAACGGTCAATGAATGCTTTCCAAACCGGAAAATCAGAGCATAGGATCGGAATGCCGGCACTCATGTACTCGAAAAATTTGGTGAGTTCTTTGCGCTTATAATGCTCCGTAGGCGGAAAGAGCGCGATGCCTGCCAACCAGTGCCGGTTCATGTACTGATCGTCAATGTCTTCGCGGGGTACGTAACGATCAATTCCTTCAATGATGAGTCTATCCTTTTGGTCACCGGCCGTTTCATACATGTTGGCGGCCACTTCACTTGCGCACTTGCCAAAAAAATAAGCGGTGATTTCATTGTCGATGAGCGGTAATCGTGCCTGTATATACGCCCCCCGATCGACATCAACATTTCCCGTATACAAAACCTTGTTTGCAGGTTGTCCGGTGTCTTCGCTAACCTCTCGGTTTAACAGCGATTGATTAAGCAGCGGATAATTTAAAATCACTTGTCCGCTCGGATACAGCTCCTGGTAATATTTTTCCGCCAAACAAAGGTCCATATCCCGGGCGAAAACGTTCTCCATCTTTTTGTACGCCTTCGTAATCAGTTTTCGTAATAGCCGAGGAAGATATTCCTTTTGCATAATGCTCGTCGCGTAATCTTCATGTATGTCATAGATGACGGCATTATTTTTTTCCTTCAGCAACCAAGCAACCGGCAACAGTTCCGGATCATGAAAATGATAAACGTCCGCCTGCAGCTTTTTCGCCTGTTTGTACACCTGATAAGTGGAAAACGCCATTCGCAAAAATTTATTTTTATATTTTTTAATAGGAACGATGTTGATCTCACTTTCGGCATCGGTTTCAGGAGCGATCAGCGTGACATCATAGCCCGCGCGCTGAAGCGACAGGCACTCTTTATGGTAAATCCTCGTGTCAAACGGATGGTGCACCGAGGTCATGTGCACGACTTTTTTGCTCATACGAATGCACCCTTACGTTAACGTTCGCAGGAATGTTTCTTCATACTGCGCCACAATCTGTCCCGCGTCAAAATCCTTTGCCCGTTTATAGCCCTTTCCCACGCATTCCGTTCGTTCTTTTTCCGAAAGGGATAGGACTTCCGCAATCTGTTCTGCCATTTGCGCGTCATTGCCGACTTCACAGAGGGAGCCGAATTCACCATCATTGAGCACTTCCGCCGGACCCGAGCGGCAATCGGTGGAAACGACAGGCGTTCCGGTTGCCAATGCTTCGGCAATCACATGGCTGAAGCCTTCATGTTTAGAAGCAAGCACGAAGGCATCCGCTCGGCGAAAATAACGATATGGGTTACTTTGAAAGCCGATAAAATGCACGTGTTCCCCGATGTTTAGCTCAGCCGCCTGTTGCTCTAGCGTCGCTTGTAACGGTCCCTCTCCTAGAATGACCAAACGGCTTTTGATGCGTGCGTGCACGGCCGCAAAAGCTTTCAGCAACGTTTGCTGGTCTTTTTGTTCAACGAGTCGTCCTGCTGTCACAATGACGTTGTCTTCCGTTGCAAATAAGTTCCGATGTTCCGCATCAATCTCTTCATTCATTTTCGCTTGTATATTTTCAACATCGATCGGATTATGAATCACCTGTATATGGCCGGGCTTTATTTTATAGCGTCGGACAAGGTTTTCTTTTACGCCTTCCGATAACGAAATCACTTGCCGGGAACATTTGTAAAAGAACCCGGTAATAAACAACCTTGTGTTCGTTCGAAACCCTCCGCCAAAATGATCCGCCTCGCGAACGATGCTTTTCGCGCGCGTGAAGGAAAAAAGGTTGGCCAGTATCGCAGCAACGTTCAAATCGGGAAATTGCGTGCTAAAAACGATGTGAGGTTTTTCCGCCCGAATCACCTTCGCCAACGGAAAAATGGCCTTTCGCAACCGCTTTGTCTCCAACTTAATAAACGTGACATCTTCGGCCAATTCCTGTTCATACGTCCCGCTAAAGTTTAGCGTCACCAATACAGGCGTAAAGCGCGTGCGATCCAAATGATTGATGATATTCAATAACGTTCTGGCCGCCCCACCCGCACCCATTTCGTAAATAAAAAACATTACTTTCGTTTTTTCCATGGCTAAAGCCTTTCTAATGCTTAATCAATCCTTCATTCATTTTAAACGAATCCATGTTGTAGTCAAGGTACAAAGCGTTTAATCGATACATTGTGAAAAATATCTGAATTCCTATGGAAATATGGTAATATAAAGACATAGAGTTCGTTTCTCAGGAGGCGGTCGTTCACCGTTAAACCTCTAATGTCCATACCTAATGGACAGGAGGGAGGTGAATTGTCATGACAACGTATGAAGCATTAATGCTATGCGTCACGGTTTCCACGCTAGTATACTTCATCGCTAAAGACAAAAACGACGACAAAAATAACCGCCCCTGAGTTTGACAGCCATGCGGGCGGTTATCCGAGAAAAACGGTGAATCCGCAACCTTTGGGTCACGGGCTCTATGATTGCCTGTGTGTGCTTAGCATTCACAGGCTTTTTTAGCTTATGCCTATTATACGACAGTATGCGTCTAATGGCAATGCTGATGAGAAAACCGTACGACTTGCCAGTATCAAGGCGATCCCTTCCCCACTTTACACTTCGTAGGAACTAGGAGGCTTCTCGCGTAAAACCGATAAATAACAACGAACGTTGCGACTTCCCATAATGGAAAGGGATTTCATGTTCTTTTCGGAACCGAACGCCCGACAATGACCGTTGCCTCTGCTTTTTTTAGCGAAAAGCTAGCATCGTCAACGACGGGCAATTCTGTTTTTTTGCTAAAAAAAGATGTTTTCAACATCGATGACTATCTCATCATTCATGGGCCGCTTCCCATTTATAAGGATGTTTCACGGAATTCACAATATTCTTTTGATAAAATTGTCATATTTCAGGTCAATCAACATAGGAAAACGTATCTTTATATTGTTTGAGCTCGACGTTCACATCAACGCTTATAATGCCTTCAATCCCCGACAATGTTCGGTCGACAAACGCCATTAATTCCTCGTTATTCTGAAAAAAAGCTTGCATGATGAGGTCATGCTTTCCGGAAAATGCCCCGATAAAACGGACAGACCGATGGGGTTGTAATTGACATGCAATGGAATCATGATAGCCAACCCTTGTTTCCAGCCCGATGATGGCTTGAACATGCAAGCCGATTTTATACGGGTTCGTATGGATAATAAATTCAAAGATATCGTTTTTTAACATTTTGTTAATTCTGCCGCGAACCGTACCTTCACTGACACCGATGTTCCTTGCAATCTTGCTGTACGAACATTTGCCGTCGTCTTGTAACATTGATAAAATCTTGAAGTCTGTTTGATCCAATTCCATCTTCGCATCACATCATTTTCTTTAAAATAAAATACTCTATACCGACAAAATAGCTCAATTTTTTTGGCAATTTCGTAATGATTATAGTGAATTTATTATACTTTTTCATTTCCATAAGATCAATGATTTTCTTAAGTTTATTTTTTGTGAAGGAGAAACATCACGTGGTAAGTGGGGAATGATGGCAATAAATGACCACATCCGGCTTGTGGCGACGAATAATCAAGAAAAGTAAAGACGTTCGGTCATTGACGAGAGTCTTTGATACCTTTACTCGCGCTGTAGCAGCTTAAGCCGGTCGATAACTATGGTTTGAATCCGAACCTTCGGTAGCTGGCGCCAAATTTAGGAAACGTGCCAAACGTGCCAGATCTCCACCCAGTCGTTGGGATACCAAAAATAGAAGGCACGTTTAATATTAGCTTCCGTGAAGAGAACGCCCGGGAATCCCCGTTATGACACCTCTAGAAGGGAAATTACCACAATTAGAGGTGTCATGAGTGAGTCATGTGGAACCACTCGAAGGTTAAATAATCCAATCAGAGGTGCCATGAGTAAGTCATGTGGAACAACCGGAAGGTAAAATCAGGCGCGTTGATTATCCGTATTTTTCCAACAAAAGGGTTTAGACGAAAAGGGTATTAAACATACCGTGTTATGTTACATACATTTGCGGATTAATTTGGTATTCGCCCAGCCATTACGGCTCCCAAAACCCAGACCTGAGGACTCCTTTGGCTTCTGAGCACTGTTTTGAGTCCGCAGATCATGTTCGAAAGGACTTATCTGATACTAAACAGTTTTCTTTTTCATGCCAGAAGGTATTTTAAGGTAAATCAACGCGCCTGAGGTAAAATCATCAAGTGTAAGGAAATTCAGCCATAATGACTAGTGACTGTCCTCCTTTTTTGATATTTCCTTTGGATGTGACCGGATAATTCGATCATTCCTGCACTAGTATCCCGAAAATTGTTTCTCTTGAGTGTCGTCACTACTTAGGGACTGCTGAATAATGGAAAAAGACTGGCACATAAACATTTTCGTTGGTGTTGTCAAAGCTGGATGCAAGGAAATCCATCCTATAAGCAAAAAACCCTTGCACTTCTGGCAACGTACGGAGGGATGGTGCTGCAATGGCGAGCCTCCAGTGGAAAAACGGACGCGTCAAGCCCCCGCAGCGCCGGTTTTGCGCGAGGAGGCTTGACCGTTCGTCCGCGGAAAGCGAAGCCATGGAAGCGACATCCCGGATTCAGCCGATAGCTGCAAGTTGTTCAGCAATCCCTACTTATTGAGGATGGTTTTTAGCAGCCGATGAACCTCCCGACTCCGCTTGGAAATGTCACTTCATATCTGTGTTCTCCCACCCATATATGGTTGCAAAACAACGGGGATGCCTATGCTGCCGTCTTCTTCCTGGTAATTCTCCATGATGGCGGCCACTGTTCGCCCTAAAGCAAGTCCTGAACCATTTAAGGTATGAACATGTTCTGCCGTTCCTTGTTGTTCGCGCTTGAACTTAATATTGGCTCGCCGTGCCTGAAAATCTTCACAATTGCTGCATGAAGAAATCTCTTTGTAGGTTTCATAACTCGGCAGCCACACTTCTAGGTCGTACGTTTTCGCCGCGGCAAAACCGATATCACCGCTGCAGAGATCGACGACTCGGTAAGGGAGTTGTAGTTCTTTTAAAATTTTTTCGGCATGGCCGGTAAGCGCGGCAAGGGCCTCGTAAGAATCTTCCGGTTTCGTAAACCAAATCAATTCCACTTTGCTGAATTGGTGTTGGCGAATCAACCCTCGCGTATCGCGTCCGGCTGAACCGGCTTCTTCTCGAAAACAAGCGCTGTAAGCCACATATTTAATATTTAGGTCATCCCCATCGAGAATCTCGTCACGGTGTATGTTCACGACCGGCACTTCGGATGTTGGAATGAGATAGTATGGATTGTCTTCAAGCTTGAAGGCGTCTTCCTCGAACTTCGGCAACTGCCCCGCTCCTATCATGCTGTCCCGATGCACGATGTAAGGAGGCAACGTCTCCGTATAGCCATGTTCATCAGCATGTACATCCATCATGTATTGGATCAATGCCCGTTCCATCCGTGCGCCTGCCCCTTTATAAAATGCAAAACGGCTGCCGGTTACTTTTGCGGCACGTTCAAAATCAAGCAGATCATGCTCAGCGGCTAAATCCCAATGTGCTTTCGGTGTGAAAGAAAATGCCGTTGGTGTTCCCCATTGGCGCACTTCAACGTTGTCTTCCTCACTCTCGCCTTCGGGAACAGATTCATTCAGCAGATTGGGAAACGAAAGCATAAACTGTTGAAGGTTCTCTTCAATGTTGCGTAATTCTTCATCGTGCCGTTTAATTGCCTGTGACACTTCTTTCGTTTGTGCGATTAAATCGCCGGCATCTTCTTTCGCCCTTTTTCTTTCAGCCACTTGCTGTGAAATTTCATTTCTTTGTTTCTTCTTTTCTTCCGTTTGAACGATCAAATCCCTGCGCTTCTCGTCCAAAGCGATTGTCTGTTCAACCTCTGTTGCTTTTATGCCTCGTTCCGCCAACACTTTTTTTACCTTTTCTTCATTTTGGCGCATATACTTAATATCCAACATATGTGCATCAACCTCCATTTTATTAAAATAAAATAAAAAAACCGCCCCTGTTCTAGGGACGGACGTTTCCGCGATACCACCCTCGTTGTTTGTTTCACGTGAAACAAACCGGCTCAAATGCCTTAACGCCGGCAAGCGGGAACCTTACTATAATCGTTTCGGGCATCCACTCCAGACGGGATTCTGCTTTTTGCCTCACCGGTTTTCAGCGACCACCGGCTCTCTGGATCAGCGCCAAGCATACTCATGTCCTTCTACGTTTTTCATTATTATACGACGTTTTTTTTTGCGTTTTTTACCATGTCAACAAAATAATGGTGAAAACGATGATCATCTGTCAGTTCAGGATGAAACGAACAAGCAAGAAATTGTCCCTGTTTTGCGGCGACAATTTCTTCCTGATGATAAGCGATAACCTCAACATCCGTTCCAACTTTCGTGATTAAAGGGGCGCGTATAAAAACAGCAATCAAATCATTCGCGATTCCCTTTGCGTACAATTCCGTTTCAAAACTTTCTTTTTGGCGGCCAAAAGCATTTCGTTCGACGGTTACATCCATGAACGCCAGATACCCTTTTTCTTCTCCTTCAATCGCATTTGCCATTAGAATAAGGCCGGCACATGTGCCAAAAACCGGCTTCCCGGAAGCGGCGAATTGACGGAGCGGGTCCATAAAATCATAACGGTCAATCAGCCGTCGCATCGTTGTACTTTCGCCTCCAGGCAAAATAAGTCCGTCAAGATCCCAAAGCTGCTCAGTTCTTTTGACAAGAACTGCTTTGCTTGTCCCTTCACTTTCAAGCCTCTTCGCATGTTCGTGAACAGCGCCTTGGAGTGCAAGCACACCGATCTTCACCATCTGCGCTCACCTCCATCTCTCATTAGGATTGCCGAATCGTTTCCTCATTACTCTTATAAACTGCGATCTTGCATACGTTCCGGCTCAGGGATATTGGATATCTCAATGCCTTTCATGGCTGTTCCCAAGCCTTTTGATAGACGGCCGATCAATTCGTAATCTTCAAAGTGTGTCGTCGCCTCAACGATGGCGCGTGCAAATTTTTGCGGCTCATCCGATTTGAATACGCCGGATCCTACGAAAACACCATCGGAACCGAGCGACATCATCAATGCCGCGTCTGCGGGGGTAGCGATCCCGCCGGCAGCAAAGTTGACGACCGGCAACTTGCCCGATTCCTGAATGGAAACGAGAAGTTCGTAAGGGGCTCCCAAGTTCTTCGCTTCGGTCATTAACTCATCACGGGACATGGCCGCTACTTTTTTAATTTGCCCCTGCACCATGCGCATATGACGGACAGCTTCCACAATATTGCCCGTGCCCGGTTCTCCTTTTGTCCGGATCATCGACGCGCCTTCGCCAATGCGGCGTAACGCCTCGCCCAAGTCGCGGGCGCCGCAAACGAACGGTACGGTATAAGTGCTCTTATCAATATGGTAGATGTCGTCAGCAGGTGTAAGCACTTCGCTTTCATCGATATAATCAGCGCCGAGCGCTTCCAGCACGCGCGCTTCCGCAATGTGACCGATCCGCGCTTTCGCCATGACCGGAATGCTCACCGCTTCGATCACTTCTTCCAATATATTTGGATCTGCCATCCGGGCGACCCCGCCCGCGGCTCGTATATCTGAAGGAACACGTTCAAGTGCCATAACGGCAACGGCGCCTGCTTCCTCGGCAATTTTTGCTTGTTCTGCATTGACAACGTCCATAATGACGCCGCCTTTTTGCATCTCAGCCATTCCTCGTTTAACGCGATCTGTACCTGTATCTGCCAATGCCTTTCCCTCCGGTAAGCTTTTTTCCTATTATAACACGCTTAGTACGATAGGGAAACTACGAAAACCAACCTCCCACCGTATCTGTCGTTTGATCCCAAAGCCCGGAGAAGAAACCACCGATCCCACGCATCGATCGAATAAACCAATTCGCCCGTTCTACATCTTCCCCGGCAACGAGTGGAACAGAGACATTGCTTTCCATCTCATCCGTGAGATACATTTCTTCATCTTCGCCTTCATAAGTGACCGTTACATAGCCCAATTCCTCACCAGCTTCTAGCGGTGCACTCAATGCTCCATCATCGTCGAGCAGGTCTTCTTCAACCGTCACGGAAGTTGAATACATCTCTTCCTCTCCTTCAATAATAGGCAAGGATAAAGCGGATCCGGATTCGACAGACACTTCCTGCTCCTGTCCATCGGGAACCGGCAATGTCGAGACTTCATCATCCTGTTCTCCTTCAGAAATTACTTCTTCGGTTGTAAAGGTATCAAACCCGTAATCATACAATACCGCCGTTTCTTCAAAACGCGCATCCATGCTATCCGTACGCATAACAACGGACAATAAACGGGTGTCGTCTTGTTCAACGGTCCCTGTAAATGCAAAACCTGCAGCATCCGTGTTGCCGGTTTTTATGCCGTCCACGCCTTCATATGCATGTGAGAAATCAGTCCCACCCAACATATGGTTCCAATTCGCGATCGGCAGTTCATCCATCTCACTGCCTTCCATAAAAACCATTTCTTCAGTGCTCGCGACGTCTAATACTTCAGGATAATCCTGGATCAGGTTATAAGCAAGCTGAGCCGTTCCCCGAGCAGACATCATGTTCTCAGCGTCTGCATCGGTCCCTTCCGGATGATTGCCTTCCATCGACGAATTGTTTAATCCGCTGGAATTAACGAATTCATAATCTTCGATTCCCAACTCCGCAGCTTTATCATTCATCATATCCACGAAATCCGTTTCTGAGCCGGCGACAGCTTCCGCAAGCGCAACCGTCGCGCCATTCGCGGACTCAATCGCCATAGCTTCGTATAACTCTTCAATGCTATACGTCTGGTCGGTTCGCAAATAGACGTTGGATAAACTTTCATCCTGTGATAAATCCGCAACTTCTTCACTGACGGAAACTTCTTCATCCCAACTTAGATCGCCTTCTTCAATCGCTTCATTGACGAGGTACTCCGTCATCATTTTTGCCATACTCGCCATTGGCAACAATGCATCTATGTCATCGTCATATAAAATCTTTCCGGTTTCCACATCCACCAAAATCGAGGCTTCAGCTTCAATCTCCGGGGTTTGTGCTTCTGTTGTTGTTGTTAAAGCCAGAAACAAAGTCGCACCGCTTACTATACTCGTCCATTTTTTCATCACTTGGCACCTCCAAGGTGTACTTCCCAAACGTTATTTTATCATAATGATCCTAAAAAAGGCAGCAAACATTTAAGCGAAAAAATGAATTATTTTTTAAGACTCTTCACCAAAATTCTATCGTTGATATCAGCGAATAATTAGGGACTGCTGAATAATGGAAAAAGACTGGCACATAAGCATTTTCCGTTGGTGTTGTCAAAACTGGATGCAAGGAAATCCATCCTATAAGCAAAAAACCCTTGCACTTCTGGCAACGGACGGAGGGATGGTGCTGCAATGGCGAGACTCCAGCGGAAAAACGGACGCGTCAAGCCCCCGCAGCGCCGGTTTTGCGCGAGGAGGCTTGACCGTTCGTCCGCGGAAAGCGAAGCCATGGAAGCGACATCCTGGCTTCAGCTGATAGCTGCACGTTGTTCAGCAATCCCTAATTACGGCAATTACAATAGCTAGCGGCGGAAAAACACGGGGACTTCCTTTTTAAAAATTAGAAAACTTGGCTTTTCGCCAAGCTTTTATGGCGAAAGCCTTAGTTGCACTTATGCAGGTAAGAAAGTTGATTTATACTTTCTTACCTGCCAAAAAAAGAGCATTTCCACAGATTATTTCCTGGGAAATGCTCGCTATGATCGTCCCTTGATAATCTTTAGATGCTATAGTTCGGTGCTTCTTTCGTAATTTGAACATCATGGGGATGATTTTCTTTTAAGGATGCATTGGTAATTTGCACGAATTGACCATCGTTGCGCAACCCTTCTAAGTTGGGTGCCCCGCAATAACCCATACCTGCACGGATACCACCCGTTAGTTGGTAGAGCGTGTCTGCTAGTGGTCCTTTATAAGGCGTTCGCCCTTCGATGCCTTCCGGTACAAACTTTTGATTGTCTTCTTGAAAGTATCGATCCTTGCTTCCTTTTTCCATCGCACTCATGGAACCCATGCCCCGATAAACTTTAAACTGACGTCCTTGATAAATTTCCGTTTCGCCGGGGCTTTCCGAAACCCCTGCCAACATGCTCCCTAGCATAACTGCATGTGCACCGGCCGCCAAGGCTTTTACAATATCTCCGGAGAATTTGATTCCGCCGTCGGCGATAATCGGGACACCATGCTTTTCCGCTTCCGTAGCACATTCATGGACAGCAGTGATCTGCG
This sequence comes from Salicibibacter cibi, assembly GCF_016495865.1. NCBI lineage: Bacteria > Bacillati > Bacillota > Bacilli > Caryophanales > Bacillaceae > Salicibibacter > Salicibibacter cibi. The sequence continues at coordinate 11,163 of NZ_CP054706.1, read as the reverse complement.
GGACACCGACTCCTGTGACCACTCGGGTTGTACAAATGGAACCCGGTCCAATCCCTACTTTGACAATATCGGCACCTGCCCGTATTAAGTCTTTTGTGCCGGCTCCGGTAGCCACGTTTCCTACAATTAATATCACGTTAGGATAGGCGTCGCGAATCTGCGCTACTTGATCGAGCACACCGCGTGAATGACCGTGTGCCGAATCAATGATAATGGCATCCACGCCTGCTCCTACTAGTGCTTTCATTCTGACCTGCGTGTCATGGGCAACACCGACGGCAGCCGCCACGAGCAATCGTCCTTGTTCATCTTTGGCAGCTTTCGGATATTCAATCGCCTTTTCAATATCTTTAATCGTGATGAGACCTTTTAATTCCATGTTCGCATCGACGAGTGGCAATTTCTCGATTTTATACTGTTGCAAGATCTTTTCCGCTTCTGCCAATGTTGTGCCGACTGGAGCGGTAACAAGGTCGGTTTTGGTCATAACATCGTCAATTTTAATCGCATAATCGTCAATAAAACGCAAATCGCGATTCGTGAGGATCCCGACAAGTTTTTGATCCTCATCCACGATCGGAACGCCTGAAATCCGGAACTTTCCCATTAAGTGCTCGGCATCATATACTTGCCGATCCGGTGTTAAAAAAAAGGGATTGGTGATTACGCCGCTCTCCGAACGTTTTACCATGTCAACCATTTCTGCTTGTTCTTCAACGGACATGTTTTTGTGAATGACGCCAAGACCACCTTCACGGGCCATCGCAATCGCCATTTCCGCTTCCGTTACCGTATCCATACTGGCACTTAAGATTGGCATATTAAGCGGCAGTTTCGCTGTCAATTTGGAGTGAATGTCTACTTCGCGGGGGTGGATTTCCGACCGGTCCGGAAGCAACAAAACGTCATCAAAGGTTAACCCTTGTTTTCCAAACTTATCCTCTCTCATTTTTTCACCCTTTCTTTGAATGATCGTGCGTAAAAAAGCGTACAATCGGAAAGATTATTTGTAAGTCTCCTTGGTTCGGTTATTCCTTCTATTTTATCACGCTTGTCTTTTTTTATCGTCCCTCTTTAAGAAGTTCTAAATTTCTAACAAGTATGTCCGTCGGAGGAATGTGTTTTGCATACATTTACTGATTTTCAGCGATTTACCGTAACGGAAACATTAACAAAAAAGTTGTACCATCGTTATCAAAGTCTCTTCGACGAGGAAAAATATACGAAAAAATACGCATATGAAAACACGTTGCCGTTTATCTACCGGTGGCAACAAGGTCGTTCATTGTTGGAAGAGAGTCAACGCATGCCTTTTCATGCCCAGCCGTTGCTTTTATTTTATGGATTTAGCCATTTAATAAAAGCGTTGATTTTACTCTATGACCCAACTTACCCTTCCACAACAAATGTACTCGCCCACGGCGTATCCACTCGAAAAAGAAAACGGAAAGATTATCGTTTTATTGATGATGAGGTTAAAATCCAGAAGCATGGACTGTTCCCCCATGTGCTTGAACACATGTATCAGATAGAGCCATCCAATCAAGACCGCTTTCAAATGGCAACGCTTTTTTTACAAATTCCTGTTCTCCAAGATACAATCCGTGATGATCCGCGGTTCAAATCGAAAAGAAAAGAGGCGACATTGCCGGCTTTATTGATCCACTATTTGCTGTTGTATAACCTTAGTATGATTAACCGTTATGAAACAGAATGGTGGGGAGAGTTAATCTCCCAACGTTCTTCGGCTGATCTTCCGTTGATTGAGACTTATGTAAAAGCTTGTGCTGCATTGTGTGAGAAAATTATCGTTGAAGAAGCACAGGGAGTGTTCCTGACTAGAGATTGCTGAACAACTTGCAGCTATCAGCAGAAGCCGGGATGCCAAAAGTGCAAGGGTTTTTTTGCTTATAGGATGGATTTCCTTGCATCCAGCTTTGACAACACCAATGGAAAATGCTTATGTGCCAGTCTTTTTCCGTTATTTAGAACGTTGGATCGACCAATAACGGGGATGCGCCTAAGTTTGGTCGCCATGGCGGCTCATGGTTCCCGAAAATCGAAAAAAGATCTGTGTTCGATCGCCATAACGGTTCCATAGCGCCTGAAACGCGCGCTGAACCCGCATTTAGGGCGCCATGAATGCTTCACCGGGTTTTGGCTGATAAATGTGGTATTTGGGCTGATATATTGCTTTTTTCGGCTGATAAATTATCATTTTCCGCTGATAAACCAAAAACGGCCCGCATCCCTACCGGATGTCTGGGCCGTTTGCAATTTATTCATCGTCTTCCGGTGCGCTTTCCTCTTCTTCTTGATTTTCTTCTTCTATTTCTTCCGCCTCAACGGGGGCTACGGTTGAAACTTCTTCATTTTCATCGACTCGAATGAGCATGACGCCTTGGGCATACCGTCCGAGTTTCGAGATCTCGTTGACATGGATACGAATGATAATGCCTTTTTCTGTCATTACCATCAAATCGTATTCATCGGAAATGACTCTGAGTGCGATCAAATGCCCGGTTCGATCGGTAAGCGTGCATGCTTTTAGGCCTTTTCCGCCACGATTTTGCACTTTGAACTCGTCTTCTTTTGTTCTTTTTCCAAAACCTTTGTTGGTGACGAGGAGCACATCTTGATCTTCCTGAATCATGTCCATGCCAATGACTTCATCGTCTTGGTCAAGGGAGATCCCTTTAACACCGGTAGCTGTTCTGCCCATGAGCCTTACATCGTCTTCATTAAATCGGATGGCGATTCCTTTTTTGGTGCCGAGAATAACATCACTGGCATCATCCGTAAGACGTACGCCGAGCAGTTCATCATTTTCCCGGATATTAATGGCGAAGAGTCCGCCTTTACGAATATTCGCATATGCAGATAATGGGGTTCGTTTGGCAATGCCTTTTTTCGTAATAAACAATAGATAGGCATCGTCCCGGTATTTTTCAATCGGGATCACTGTACTGATTTCTTCCCCTTTTTCGATTTGCAGAAGGTTGATCAGCGGAATCCCTTTGGCCGATCGTTTTAACTCGGGAACTTCATATGCTTTCAGGCGATAAACCTTTCCTTTGTTTGAAAAGAAAAGGATCGTGTGATGAGAGTTGGTCGTAAACAAATGCTCGACAAAATCTCCATCGTTTGTGCCCATTCCCTGAATCCCACGGCCTCCGCGGCGCTGGCTACGATATGTCGTAAGCGGCAAGCGTTTAATGTACCCTTCATGCGTAATGCTGATCACGACGTTTTCTTGCGGAATTAAATCTGCGTCTTCGAGTACATTTTCGCTGGCATGAATGGCTGTACGGCGTTCATCATTGTAACGTTTTTTAATGTCACCCAGTTCATCGCGAATAATATCGAGGACTTTTTCATTATCTGCCAAAATCGCTTTTAATTCCGTGATGCGCTCGATCAACCCTTTATATTCATCTTCGATTTTATCCCTTTCAAGGCCGGTGAGGCGCTGCAAGCGCATATCAAGGATTGCTTGCGCTTGTTCATGGCTTAGATCATAGTTCTCGATCAAGCCCTGACGGGCAATATCGGTCGTTTCAGATGAGCGAATCAAATCGATGATCGCATCAATATGGTCGAGGGCAATTCTTAGGCCTTCCAAAATATGTGCGCGTGCTTCTGCTTTGTTCAAATCGAACTGGGTGCGCCGGCGAATAACTTCCACTTGATGATCAAGGTAAAGGCTTAGCGATTGCTTAAGATTGAGGACCTCCGGCTGTCCATTCACAAGGGCCAATAGATTAACGCCAAACGTCGTTTGCATCATCGTCCATTTATACAAATTGTTTAAAATCACATTGGCGTTTGCATCTTTGCGAAGTTCAATCACAATGCGCATGCCGTTGCGAGATGTTTCATCACGCAAGTCCGTGATTCCATCGAGCTTTTTCTCCTTTACAAGCTCGGCAATTTTTTCAACGAGACGCGCTTTATTCACTTGGTATGGCAATTCCGTGACGATAATTTCTTCTTTGCCGTTTTTTTGTTCGTTAATGTGGGCATTGGCCCGCAACGTGATGGATCCCCGACCTGTGTGGTATGCTCTTCGGATTCCGCTCCGACCCATGATCAAACCTGCCGTTGGAAAATCGGGACCGGGAATGTACTCCATCAATTCGTCCACACTTAACTCAGGGTTTTGACTCAGTGCCAATAACCCATCAATTACTTCTCCCAATTGGTGTGGGGGAATGTTCGTCGCCATTCCGACTGCGATCCCGGATGCACCGTTCACGAGCAGGTTGGGAAAACGCGCTGGTAACACGACAGGTTCCTTCTCGGCACCATCGTAATTGTCTTGATAATCCACTGTGTCTTTGCGAATATCCCGAACAAGCTCGTTGGATATTTTTGACATCCGAGCTTCCGTATACCGCATGGCGGCAGCAGAATCCCCGTCGACCGAACCGAAGTTCCCATGTCCGTCAACGAGCATATAACGGTAACTGAAATCCTGTGCCATTCGCACCATTGTTTCATAGACAGCACTATCGCCGTGGGGATGGTATTTACCGATCACATCTCCGACAATTCGCGCTGATTTTTTATGGGCTTTGTCCGGGGTCATCCCAAGTTCGTTCATCGCGTAAAGAATGCGCCGGTGCACGGGTTTCATGCCGTCACGAACGTCGGGAAGGGCACGACTGACTATAACGCTCATGGCATAATCCAGGAACGATGACTGCATCTCTTGACTTATATTAATTTCATGAACATTAGATTCGTGATCTGCCATTCCTTACCCTCCAATTTCCGAGGTGTGAAAAGGGAGTATTCTCACACTTCCGGTATTAAACATCGAGGTTTTGTACGTATTCTGCGTTATCCTGGATAAATTCTCGCCTTGGCTCGACCCTGTCTCCCATAAGCGTATCGAAAACGCCATCCGCAATCATTGCATCTTCCAAAGTAACTTGCAGAAGTCTTCGCCCTTCCGGATTCATCGTTGTTTCCCATAATTGATCAGCATTCATTTCGCCTAAACCTTTATACCGTTGAATTTCCGGTACAGGAGTGTCTGGCCATTCATCCAAAAGCGGTTGTAAATCTTTTTCGTCCTGGATATAGCGGACTTTTTTGCTTTGTTTCACTTGGTATAGCGGGGGCTGGGCAATATATACATACCCTTTTTCAATCAATGGGCGCATAAAACGATAGAAAAACGTCAAAATAAGCGTTCGGATATGTGCCCCGTCTACATCCGCATCCGTCATGATGATGATTTTGTGGTAACGTGCTTTTTCGATCGTAAATTCATCGGCAATCCCCGTGCCGAGCGCAGTAATGATGGAACGAATTTCATTGTTGTTGAGAATCCTGTCAAGCCGCGCTTTTTCTACGTTTAAAATTTTCCCGCGCAAGGGAAGAATCGCTTGAAAATGGCTGTCTCGACCTGCTTTTGCCGAACCTCCTGCCGAATCGCCCTCCACGATATATATTTCACTAATGCTAGCATCCCGCGAAGAACAATCCGCCAATTTTCCGGGAAGCGATCCAACTTCAAGTGCACTTTTGCGGCGAGTGAATTCCCGAGCTTTTTTAGCCGCTTCACGAGCCCTCGATGCAGTGATTCCTTTTTCCACCACTTTTCGGGCAGTATCGGGGTTTTCAGCAAGAAAACGGGCGAAATGATCGCTGAATTGTTGATCGGTAGCCGTTCTGACACTGCTGTTTCCCAACTTGGTTTTCGTTTGTCCTTCAAACTGCGGATCCGGGATTTTCACGGATATTATAGCGGTTAAACCTTCACGGACATCTTCCCCCACAAGATTCGGATCATTGTCTTTAAACAATTGATGTTGACGGGCGTAGTGATTAATCACACGTGTTAATCCCGTTTTAAATCCCGATTCATGGGTGCCACCTTCATGCGTATTGATATTATTGGCAAATGAATAGATGTTGCTTGTGAAACTATTATTATATTGAACCGCAATCTCTACTTGGATGCCCGCTTGTTCACTTTCGATATAGATCGGTGGTTCATGAAGCGGTTCCTTTGACTGGTTTAAATACTCAACAAAGGATTGAATACCGCCTTCATAGTAGTAGTCTTTCGTTTCTGACGCTTCTTCTCGTTTGTCCGTAAAGAAGATGCGGAGCCCTTTATTCAAAAATGCCAACTCTCTTAAACGAGTCATTAACGTGTCAGCTTCATATTCTCTCGTTTCGGTGAAAATCGTGCTATCTGGCGTGAAGCGGATTTGTGTTCCTGTTTGGTTACTTTGTCCTGTGACCGAAAGTTCCTGCTGTGGAATTCCTTGCCGGTAATCTTGATAATAAACATTTCCGTCGCGATGGATTTCAACTTCCATATGCTCGGATAGGGCATTTACAACGGAAGCCCCGACGCCATGCAAGCCACCGGATACTTTATATCCGCCGCCGCCGAATTTTCCGCCTGCGTGAAGAACAGTCATGATGACTTCCAGCGTTGGCCTTCCTTCTTTTTCGTGCATGCCGACGGGGATGCCACGGCCATTATCGGTAACCGTGATGCTGTTGTCTTTTTCAATTGCGATATGAATTTCATCACAAAAGCCGGCCATCGCTTCATCAATGCTGTTATCTACGATTTCCCAAACGAGATGATGGAGTCCCCGCGCATTTGTGGAACCGACATACATCCCCGGGCGCTTGCGAACAGCTTCCAAACCCTTGAGTACCTGTATTTGACTTTCATCATACGAATGTTGTTCCATGGGCAATCTTCACCTACGTTTCTAATTAAGAGGTTCGTACAAAACCGAGTCGAGGCACTTCTCCCATCATTCGTGGGAAGGTCATGCTTCATCGTTGCCGTCATCGAGCATATTTTGCGAGCGTCGTTTCAAGGTCGTGGAGGAAATGGGCGAATGATATAATTTCTCGGAGGTGATGACGAGTGATTTTGTTGAATTGTAATCCTCCGCAATTTTTACGATCTCATTTTCATTTAAGGATGCGAGATATTGTTGGGTAATCGTCGACGATTCCTGGACGTCGTAATTTAAAATGGCAACGATATCTTTGGAGCGGATGACTGTATATCCACCAATGTGAACAAACAAAAAAACACCTCATTTCCCTAAAATTTGAATCTATGAATCAAAGATATATCGGATGACCTTTCGTGTCCGGGATGTAGGTGTCTATCCGATAGTAAGCGTCCGATTCATTTCGACGCCCAGGACGTGATGGTTTTAGCCGACTTTTTTTATTCATCGGGAGAAATATTTCCATTGTGGACATGAAAGGTTTTCGCGTGTTGAAGAACCTCATGTTTAATACCGCTAATGTTTGTTGTTGTAATAAACGTTTGTACTCTGCCCTGGATGGTATTTAGTAAATGAGATTGGCGAAAATCATCCAGTTCCGAGAGGACATCATCCAATAATAAAACCGGAGGATCGGCGGTCTCTTTTTCGATCAGCTCAATTTCTGCCAATTTTAATGAAAGAGCAGCGGTTCGCTGTTGCCCTTGGGAACCATACGTTTGGATGTCACGATCATTCACATAGATGGCAAGATCTTCCCGATGGGGGCCAATGAGCGTTAAACCTCTGCGCAGTTCTTGTTCTTTTTTTTCATGAAAAGCTTTTGTATACCTATGCTCTATTGTCGACAAGTCTAGCTCTAATGATACATCGGCACTCGGAACATATGCGATTTGCAGTTCTTCCAATTGTCGGCTAATAGATCGATGGATCGGGCCTGCCCATTTTTGCAGTTGCTGGATAAAGACAAGCCGGCGTTGTGCAACTTGAGCGGCAGCTTGCACGAGTTGCTCGGTTAAAACTTCGTGCATAAGTGTCATATCGGATGCTCGCTTTTGGGCATATTCTTTTAGCAACTGATTTCGTTGTTTTAATATGCGATGGTATTGGGCCAAATGATAAAGGTATACGTTGCTGATTTGCCCGATTTCCATATCAATAAAGCGTCTGCGCAGTTTTGGCCCGCCTTTGACGAGAGTTAAATCTTCAGGGGCAAACATAACGACGTTCAAAGCGCCAATAAATTCGCTGATCCGTTGTTGTTCCAACCCGTTTAGTTTGGCGCGTTTGCCTTGGGTTGAAAATTGTATATCAAGGGAAAGCGAATTTACTCTCTTGTTTATCTCGCCATGGACACGTGCGTAATCTTTTCCCCAAGTAATAAGTTCCCGATCACGATTGGTACGATGCGATTTAGCAAATGCTAGCATGTATAATGCTTCCATAAGATTTGTTTTTCCTTGTGCATTTTCCCCTAAGACTAAGTTAACGGTATTCTCAAAAGTGAGGGTTGTTTCTTCGAGATTTCGATAATCGCTGATCGAGAGATTGCGTACATACAACTTCATCGCTCCTTTTTGGCAGGTAAGAAAGTATAAATCAACTTTCTTAAAGTTGGGCGAAGGCTTTCGCCATAAAAGCTTGGCGAAAAGCCAAGTTTTCTAAGGAAATTACGCTTCTTCAACGATGAAAGTTCCTGTATCTTCAACCTCGATGCGATCCCCGGGGTATAGTTTTCGCCCGCGTCGTTCCTCATGTTCATCGTTCACATAGACGTTGTATTCAGCCAAAAGGATTTTAACCATTCCCCTGTATCTGCGACGGCAGCTTCTTTTAATAGTTGTCCCAGAGTGATATGGGGAGTTGTTATTCGGATTTTATCTTGCATTTGTGATCACCATCCGGCGTTCGTCGATAAACGTGCATGTGATTCCATCTTCTATTTTACTAAAAAAAGCAACAGAAAGCCAGTTTCGCGAGGGAAAAAAGAAAGAAGGGGCCCCAAATGCAGGGAGCCGCCAATGTTTTGCGCTAAGATGTACGAACCGGAGAAAATAAGTGAATCATTTGTTGATGATCAAGGGGACGAATCACAAAAGGACTCATCGTACCGGTGAACATAAGGGAAATTCTTTCAGTGTCAAGTGTTTTTAAAGCGTCCAATGTGTTTTTACCGTTAAAGGCAATTTGTAGATCTTCGCCTTTTATTTCATCAGCTTCGATGGATTCTTTTACTTTGCCTACTTCTGAAGAGATCGATGTAATCTCTATTTCAGTTGTCCCGGTACTTTTGATGTGAATGACATTATTTTTTGCTTCCCTGGAAAGGAGCATCGCCCGTTCTAACGATTGGTTCAATGCTTTCGTTGACAATGTGACGGTTGTTTTTCCTTCCGATGGAATCATATTTGATGTAAGGGGAAATTTCCCCTCGAGTAACCTGGAAAAAAATAGTAAATTTTTCATTTTAAAAAGCACTTGTGTTTTCGTCACAATGACTGTGACCATATCTTCACTATCATCCAGGATACGGCTAAGTTCGGTTAGACTTTTTCCGGGGATGATTACGTTATTGATTTCCAATGTTTCCTCGGTTTCAACGCCAACTGTTCTCATCGCGAGTCGGTGGCTATCGGTTGCCGTTACTGTGAGTTCTTGATTGTTTATGGAAAAATTGACACCGGTAAGAACAGGGCGTGTTTCTTGCGTTGAGACGGCAAAAACCGTTTGGCGAATGATATCTTTTAATAAATGATATGGAAGTGTGAATACTTGGTCTTCCTCTAGTTGCGGCAGTTTTGGATAATTATCGGGATCAAAACCGTTCAAATGAAAAATAACATTTTCTGACGAGATCGTTGCCGCCATATTGCCATCTTTTTTTAAGGTTAACGTTTCTCCGGGCATTTTCCGTACAATTTCAGAAAAATATTTTGCTTGTAAAACCATTTCTCCTTCTTCATAAATGGTCATATAACTTTGTTCTTCATCACTCTTTGGAATAAACGTTTCAATCGAAACATCAGAATCACTGCCGATTAATGTAACTCCGTCTGTATGCACTTGAATTTTTATTCCCGTCAATATTGGAATGGTTGTTCTTGAAGATACTGCTTTGTTTGCATGTTGCACACCGGTGATAAAAGTATGGCTATCAATGGTAATATGCATAATTCCCTCTCCTATCATAAGTAAACAGAGGTTTTTAACGGTTTTAAAATCCCTTTATTATTTATTATATAAAATTCAGTAGTAGTCGTAGAGGATGTGTAGATTGTGAATAAAAGAAGTTTTGCTTGTGTTTGTAAGATTTATTCCTTGTGCATAGACTTGTGGGTAAACCTTTCGTCTAATTAGAGTTATCCACCTGTTATTGTTTCACTTTATTCGTGATTTCCTCGAGTTGATGTTGCATTTGTTGATCATTGGATAATAATTTGCTGATTTTATCGTGTGCGTGAATAACAGTGGTGTGGTCTCTTCCTCCAAATTTTTCGCCTATTTTTGGCAGCGATGATTCTGTCATTTCCCTTGATAAGTACATGGCGACTTGTCTGGCATGGGCGATGGCTTTAGTTCTTTTTTTTGCTGTAATTTCTTCCAGTTTTATTTGGTAATAGGCGGCTACATGCGCTTGAATATCCTCGATGCCAATAACTCGCGGTTTTGAACTTGGAATGATATCTTTTAATGCTTCAGCGGCGAGATCGGCATTCATGTCTTCGTTAATAAGGGAAGAATAGGCAACGACTCGAATGAGGGCTCCTTCCAATTCACGGATGTTTGTGTCGATTTGGTTTGCGATGTACAGCATGACTTCATTTGGAACTTCCAACATTTCTGCTTTGGCTTTTTTGCGCAGAATGGCAATCCTAGTTTCCAAGTCGGGAGGAGTAATATCCGTAATAAGTCCCCATTCAAAACGTGAGCGCAAGCGGTCTTCGAGTGTCGGGATTTCTTTTGGCGGGCGGTCGCTTGAGATTACGATTTGTTTCGCGTCTTCGTGTAACGTGTTAAAAGTATGGAAAAACTCTTCTTGCGTTTGCTCTTTTCCGGCTAAAAATTGAATATCGTCGATTAATAAAATGTCTACATTCCGATATTTGTTGCGAAAATCTTCCCCGCGATTATCCCGAATCGCATTGATGAACTCATTCGTAAATTTTTCGGATGATAAATAAACGACGTGTGATTCCGGGTTGTGTTCCATCACATAATGACCGATGGCATGCATTAAATGTGTTTTTCCAAGTCCGACGCCCCCATAAATAAAGAGAGGGTTATATGCCCTTGCAGGAGCTTCGGATACTGCTAATGAAGCTGCGTGTGCAAATCGATTGCCGGAACCGATGACAAATGTATTGAACGTGTATTTTCCATTCAGCAT